>NZ_LT963431.1 GCF_900199515.1 Massilicoli timonensis
ATGCGAATCCGATCTTGAACTTAGCGGGGACATCCTATTACACATATGCGGAAGGGATCGTCATATTAGGAATCTATTGCATGATACTTTTTGGTGTGACTACACTGATCTTAAAGAAGAAAGATGTAATATAAGAAATTTGATATAAGAGAAGAAATGGAGAGCAGAGATAGATTATGGATCTAGAGGAGGCGATGGAAGATGTTGAAGAGAATTAAGCTAGGGGTCTTATCATCATTACGCAGTAAAACAACGAAGATCGCCATGATCTGTGTTTTGATCTGTGAACTGCTGATGGTCTTTCATTTGGAGGAGCGTGTAAGAGAGGAAAAGAAGGAATATTACCAAAAGTATGTAAACTTATACACGAACTTTTATAGGAAGTTCTGGTATAGAGAATTGAACTATGGTTACGTTACAGAGTTTTTAGGTTTCGATGAACACGATATCAGAAGAATGGATGCTACGTTTGATTATTTATATGAAACGACCTCCAAAGCCGCTAAAGCAATAGAAGATGAAGATTATACGACCTTTTATCGAGAAAATATCAAAGCCAATGTAGTATTAACAGATTCTATGGTTGAACTGGATAGTATATTTCATCTAGAAACCGATGAGGACTTCTTTAAGAATATCGAGATCGTAGAAAAGATAAAGAAAGATTGGAAACTACCTTATTATTCTTTTGGAAAATATGAAATACTTGATAAATTCTGGGCTCCTCAGTACATCTCCCAAACCCAATATTCCTATGAGATGTTAGAGAGAGGGATCGATGAACTATACACTCCAAGTTATCTGAACGGGAATACCGCGCTCTATCAATTCATCT
>NZ_LT963432.1 GCF_900199515.1 Massilicoli timonensis
CTTTCTAGCGTCCTTTTCCTTTTTCTTGAATCATTTCGATTCGGGTTTGAATTGACGTTTTCCTGTTTAGTTTTCAAAGACCGACTTCTCGCACCCCTTTTCGGTGCTCGCTTATAATATCAAATTCTTTCCCCTTATGTCAATCCCTTTTTTTTATTTTTTTCACTTTTTATGTTCTTTTTTTCTATCTACATCATTTACTGTATTTTATGTATCATTTTATCTGCATTTTACATGCTTCTTTGTCATTAAATTGTTTCAATCATTTACTCATTCTTTGCTCGCTTCTATGTCGATCTTAGTTGAATTGAACGATTCCCTATCTTTGATGTTGATTTCTCCCGTTATACGATTCGTCAGATGCATGTGTCTAAGGCATGAAAGCCTTTTTTATGTCATCCTTCCATCAATTCGATGAACCCGCTCTTTCTTACCTCGCCATTGCAACCATAAGAAAATAAAAAAAATCGCACTTTCATGCGATGCTCTCAAAAAACTGGTGCCGCTGATGGGACTTGAACCCATATGGATTTCTCCGTACGATTTTGAGTCGTATGCGTCTGCCGGTTCCGCCACAGCGGCACTTTTTGCCTTTAAGGCTTCCTCATTATAGCGAAAAACAAAACAAATTGCAAGCAACTTTTTCAAAAATATGATCAACAACGTAATTTTCCTATTTTATCCGTTCAAGCATACGAATTACTTTTCGATCTTAGCGATCATTTCCTCATATTGCTGTTCTGTGATTTTTTCATCGCGCAGCATCGCTTCCAACACGACCTTCTGCCGCTTACGGGCAACCGTTTCATGATTGCTCAGCTGATAATTCGACGGTGATTGCGGTATGCCGGCCAATAACGATGCCTGATCCAAATTCAAAGCAGACGGTGCGATCTGAAAATATCCCTCCGCGGCCTGTTTGATTCCGATATGATTGTCCCCATAATTGATTACATTGACATATAGCTCTAAGATTTCTTCCTTTGTATAATGCTCCTCCAGATCCTTCGCCATAAAAATTTCCGCCGCCTTGCGAACAACGGAAGGCTCGTAACCGAAATATAAGTTCTTTGCCAACTGCTGCGTGATCGTGCTCCCGCCGCTTACGATGCCATTATAAAATACATTAGAAGCGATCGCCCGTGCGGTTGCGAGATAGTCGATTCCCCCGTGCGTATAAAACCGTTTATCTTCCACCGAAACCGTAGCATCCAGCAAATAAGGCGCGATCTCATCATAGGTTACATAATCAGGCTGTTTTCTGATTTTCTCGATTTTTTCGCTCAGCGGCATTTCTTTCAGCGCATCGCGATACTCCATGTATCCCGCAATACCGAGTGCACCGATCGCAAAGACAAAAAGCAGAACTAAAATCAACAGGACTCGTTTTATGATTTTCACATCTATCACCTGTTTTCATTATAGCACAATCACCTTTGAACGTAACTTACAGTTTCGTCATATCTTCCTTCAATAGAACAGCATTGACAAAAAAACACGCCGAAGCGTGCATTATTTGTTCATGTTCATAGATTTCATGATCTGTTTGATTTGCGCCTCGGAAGGTTTTCTTCCCATTTGCAAAAACATTGCCCGAATCATCTTTTCATTGATCGGCGGATTTTCTTTCAGCTCTTTTTCAAACTTCTTTCTTGTAAAGTAGAATCCTAATATGCCACCGATTACTAAGCCAACCAGTGTGCAAATGACAGACATCCAAAAATCACCCATAATTAAATCCTCCTAACATACGCTATTATTCTACTATTTTTTCTCAGCTTTTACAATAGTAACCGCATGAAATTCATCAATTACGATCGTTTGTGGGTAATGACGCCGGAAGTAGTAAAAGAGCGGATTTTGTGAATAATCGTTGATAGCGGCGCCGTATGGAATCTGATCGATGCGATACTGCTCATGATCAGACACCTGCCAGCAAATGCCTTTTGCATCACTGTAAATCGCTTCTTCCTCAAAGAAACGCTTTGCGCCCGCTAACAGTTTAGCAAAATCCATCTTCATGACGATTGCTTCTAACTGTTTTTGATCGCCATGCGCAAGCAGACGATCGAATAATTTGGGATACTGCTCGAACACGCTTTGAAAAGACGGTTTCAATGCATAAAAACAATACTTCATAACATCACCGCTTCAAGGATACCAAAGCTTATGCAAGATCATTGTCGAATGATGACAGGCTGTTCATCGCTTGTAAAAAAAGGAACGAAGTCAATCGTTCCTAATCAGTTTCTTTTTTTTCTGCTGTATATTTGGTGATCCAATCCGTGATTTCCTGTAATCTTCTTAACCGATGCAGCGGTTTTCCGCTTCGTGACAGCTCATGGTTCTCTCCATGGAACAAGCAGAGCCGGCTGTCTACGCCAAACGCTTTCAAAGCGCTATACATCTGATACCCCTCTGAGATCGGGCAACGGTAATCGCAGTCACTATGAATAAACAAAGTCGGGGTCTTCACGTGGTCTGCATAAGCAAGCGGTGAATGGAACCACAGCTTTTCCATATTATCCCATGCGGTCGCCTGCTGCTGATCTTTGGCAAAACGCATGCCGATATCGCTTGTATTTTCAAATGAGATCCAGTTGGCAATCGAACGCTGTGAAGCCGCTGCCGCAAAACGATCGGTATGGGTGATGATCCAGTTGGTCATAAAACCGCCATAAGAGCCGCCGGTAACTGCCATGCGGGTTTGATCGATCTGTGGATATGTGTCCAAGACAAAATCACAGAAGCGCATGATGTCGTCATAATCGATCGTACCGTATTTCCCGCGAATATCCATAAAGGTATTGCCGCGTCCATCGCCGCCGCGCGGATTTAAGAAAAATACGATATAGCCGGCATTGGCCCATGCCTGCATTTCATGATAGAACACCGGGCCATAGACCGTCTTCGGGCCGCCGTGAATATCTAATATTGCCGGATAACGCTTGCTTTCATCGAAATCAGGCGGCAGCATGACCCAGCCATGGATCGCAACATCATCGCTGTTGATCGTGTACGAATGCAGGGAACAGGTCGCATATTCGCTCATCCAATCATGAAAGTGGGTAAGCTGCTTTAAGGTTCCTTCTTGATAGCGGTACAGTTCCTGTAATTTCATATCATACATACCTACGCATACGAGGCCTTCTTTACCGATATCAAAGCAGTCGCATGATCCCTCCAGATCCAGATAAGGGCGGATCGCTCCCGTTTTATCGAGCGCATAGATCACGCTGCTGTGCAGACGAGTCGTCAAAAAATAGTAAACATCATCTTTTACCATCGTCGCTTGACCGCCGCCCAAACGGCAGTCGCTGCCGACCGAATTGCCAATGCTTTCGCCATATTCCGCAAACAGCGAACAGGTATGTGTCGCCAGATCGATCTGATAGAAGTCAGGATTTTCATTTAATCCATATCGTTTTCCTTCTGTTCCCGCAAACAATACCTGATCGTTTAAGAAGTTGATATCATGGATCAGGAAGCGATCGCCTTTCAAGATCGTTTCCAACCGTTTTTCTTTTAGATCGTAAAGCAGGATCGCATCATGTTCGCTTGTGCAATGCACTTGATGATTGACGACGATTGCGACTTTCGTATGATCCGTATTTAATACAAAGTCATTTACCTGCATCGTTTTGTCATAAAGGATCGCCTCGCATGTATCCTTGCTTTCATCGTATAGGAACAAGCCGGTGCGCTTGGCATCAATAAAACCGGCGCCGTTGAAATAAAACGGCAGATCTTCCAGTACTTCATAATCTTTATCCGCCTGCATGGCCGCAAAGCTTTCCTTTGCCTGTGCTTCACTTTTGCCAAATGTTTCAAAGCGGGTATGATACGATGCACAAAACAAATACTGCTGCGGCGCTACCTTTTCCATCTTGCCTGCCTGTAGCGGCAACGCAAAGGCACGATGTGCTTCCCCACCCTTTAACGGTAAACGATAATATACAGTAAGCGGCTGCTCTTCACTTTTCTTTTGGTCTTCTTCCAAGCGCATGGAAGCAAACAACAAAGTGTCGTCATCATCCCAGATAAAGCTGCTTTCTTTGCCGGTAAAGGTCAGCTGTCGGTAATCGCCGTCCTCATACAAATACAGATCATGGTCATAGCCATTGGTTTTGATATTCGCCTTGGATACCGTAAACGCCAAGCGTTTGCCATTAGGCGAATAAGCCACATTTCCTAAAAAGCGATACTGATAAAATGTATCTAATTCGATTTTCTTCATAATTCACCTGCTTTCTTTGCCTATCATTATAGCACTATTCCGGCAGTACAAACTAGGAAAATCATCATTATACATTTTGTTTCATGATTTATTTTTCAATCCTTACCTGATAATGGTTTGCCCATACATGGATCTGATAAAGATAAGCGAGCAATTGCGGTCCGCTCATCAGCTGGCCATACCATGGCTGTTGATAGCTTTCTCCGCCGCTTTCAATGAGCGCGTGCAGTTTCTGTGCATCGAATAACTGATGCAGCACGCTGTCCGGGTCCGCACATGCTTCTTTCAGTTTTGCGGCGATCAGTTTGGCATAATGCGGATGATGGGTTTTCGGATAAGGATTTTTCTTGCGATGAAGGATCGCATCCGGCAATGCTTCAGCAAACGCCTTGCGCAGGATCCCCTTTTCTTCGCCATCCGCAAATTTCATCGTCCATGGGATATTATAGGCATAATCGAAAATGCGCGGATCGGCAAAAGGCGCAAACACCCGCAAACCGGCGCCATCGCTCATTGTGGCCTGCCTTACGGTCAGCGTCTGCATGAACCAGTGGACGACCAACATCGTATGCACACGGGCGCGATAATCCGCCTCACTGTCTTCTGCCAAGCGCTGTACTTTGGCAACCGTCTGATCATAGCGTTTTTTTGCGTATTCTGCTAAAGGCAGATCTTTTAGATCCTCATGAAGCAGACGGACGCGGTCCATGCTGTATCGGGTCCATGGAAACGTATCACATTGCAGTTCTTCCCGATACTCCCATGGATAGCCGCAAAATGCTTCGTCACTGCATTCACCGCTGAATACCGCATGCACGCCGTCCTCTTTGATTCGCTGAAACAGCCACAGCATGCTTGCATCCACATCTGCCATGCCCGGGAATCCTCTTTTCAAACAGGCGTTCGCCACCTCATCGCAAAGCGTTTGCTGGGAAATGGTAAATAATTGATGTGGAAAGCCAAAGCGCTTTACCATCAAATCAATATAGTGCGCGTCTAAGGAAACTTGAAAGGTATTGCCGACAAAATGTTCGCTGTTGCCTTCATAATCCAGCGCATAAGTCCTGAAGCCTTCTTGCTTTGCGCCAACCGCACATAAGATGCTGCTGTCTAAGCCACCGGAAAGCAAAGATCCCTGCACATAGGGCAGCTGCTCATGGATCGATGCAGTGATCAGATCACGCACCTTTTGAACCGTCTGCTCAAATGTATCCTCATGCCGGCAAGCGCGCAGTTCATAATAAACATGCGTTTCCACCTGTCCGCTTTTTAGCTGATAGACGCCATACTCTCCCATTGCCGGCATCCGCACATCCCGATAAAGCGTCTGATGCTCATCCATCGCCGGACCGATCGCAAATAACTGGGTCAAGCCGTCACGATCCACCACCGGCTCAAACAATCCCATTTCATATAACTGATTGATGTCGCTGCCGCAGAAGAAACCATCTTTCATTCCATAGTAAAGAGGATGCAGTCCCAAAGCATCCTTGGCAAAGTAAAAGGTTGACTCATCAAACAAGGCAAACGCAAACGCACCGCGCATATGAGAAACGAGATCTTCGCCCCATTTCTGCCAGCCACAGTAAATCGCTTCCGGCAAGGTCGTCGTCTGTGTCTGCTCCAACAATTCCGCTTCATTAAACAAAGTACCGTCGATCGCAAAATGAATATTGCCATACGCCTCAAAACCGCAGAAATTACCTGCTTTGCTCTGTACGATCGGCCGCTTATCTTTCAACATCGCCTTTGTGGCAAATAAAAAACCGTTCATATGATCTCACCTCAATTTACTATACGAGGCAAAACACCTTTTCATGCCAAAAATTTAAGCGTCCTCTCCTTTGCGCACCTTATGAAATTCCTCATTCAGCTTTCTTACGGTTATCGAAAGCGCATGGAAATCCTGATACGTTTTTTCATAATCCTTGACAACGCTTTGATAACGCTGTTCAAAGCGTTCGAATTCACGTCCCAGCCGCTTTAATCCCCGTTTGATCTCCTCGATATGCTCGCTTTGCAAATGATCGAGATAGACGCTCTTCATCACGCTGAGATACGCCATCAAAGTAGAAGGAGAAGCCAGATAGACACGTTTGCCATAGCCCTCTTCCACCAGTGCCGGCAAATGGGCATGGATATAAGCGAATATCGCTTCCGCCGGGATAAACAAATACGCAAATTCAGCGGTTTCATCAGGAATGATATATTTTTCCGCAATCGAAACGATCTGTTTTTTTACATCCGCCGCAAATAATTTACGAAAACGCGCTTCTTCCTCCTTGCTGCCCGCCGCCATCATGCGCCGATAGTTTTCCAGCGGGAATTTGGAGTCGATACAAATCATCGCTCCTGCCTGATGCAGCAGCACACAATCGGCGATCACTCCGCTTGATAGCTTCATCTGCTTGCGATAATACATTCCTTCTTCTCCATACACGCTCCTCATCAAAGCGTACAGCTCTACTTCCCCATAAATGCCTCTGGCTTTCTTATCGTGAAAGATCAACTGCAGATCATGCACCGTTTCTGAAAGAGAACGCAGCGTCTTGCTTGATTCATCTACCCGCGCCACTTGCTCCAGCACCTGCTGAAACATCTGATTGTTCGTTTGCATCGACGTTTGCAGATCGCTGCTGACACTGCGACTCATCATCATGATCTGCTGCTGGGTCATACTTTGAAATTCCAACAGCAATGACTGTAACTGATCTTTCCATAGCAGCATCATCCGTTCCTGCTCCTTTTGAAGCTGCGCCTGCATGCCCTGCTTTTCCTCCTGCCATTCCTGCATTTGTCTGCGGCTTCGCTTACGCATGGTCTGCGCTTGTATCCCCACCAGTCCGATCACCAGCAATAAAACGATCACCAAGGCCCCAAGCAAGATCCAAATGCTTCCTTCCATTTTCACCACCTGCTCTCCTATCAGGATTATACAATAAAACGATCATCCTTTCATCTATTCATTCTGATTTCCCCGTTTTTCATCCGCAAAAATACTTAAAACATCCTGTTCATAGCACACCCGCTTCTGCTCTAATTTCGCCAAATAGAGCGCACAGCGTTTTCTTTGCAGCTTCACGACTCGAACATCTGCCGGAAATAAAAATTCCCGCCCGTTCAGAAAACGGATCCAGCAGGTTTTCTTCGTACATGGCGCCACGCTTTCGATATAGCGCTCATTGATCCAATAGTTGATGGTTCGCCGCAGATCAAACAAAGGAAAATACATCTCCCTTGTCGCTTCATCAATTAAAATCGGCACCTTCTGCATGATCCCCAGCGTTTTCATGATCGCCTGTCTTCTTCCTTCCAAAGAGCTTCCATGTGCATAGCAGAAGTGATCCAATAATTTTAATCCATTGATATGTAGCTTCTGATCAGATCCATCTTGCAGAACCAACAGCGTATCTTTTCGCCGCTTATCTGTTCGAATATACAAAACCACCTGTATCCCCCTCCCATACCCTTATATCAGGTCATACGCAAAAATAGCGCGTTACCCTAAAAAGAAGGAAAAATTTTCCTTCTTATGGCAACTGATTGCGCACATTGACGATGGCATCCCAAGTCGCTTTGCCGATCGTACCGTCGATTTTCAGATCATACAAATACTGAAACTGCTCTACCGTGATCCGCATCCGGTCATTGAAGTTTCCATCGACTGCCAGCGGTCTTAAACAGCGATTGTCCTCCGCGATCTCATTGAGAAATTCCTGCATGCCGAATACGGATAATCCCTGATCCCCTGTCTTTAAGAAATAAGTCGGACTGAATACCGGAATGTTCGTTACGACATTCAGACTTTTTAACGTCGCAAAGATCGCATCCCATGTATCTTTGCCGATTACCCCATCCGGCGTCATCTTCGCATAAAACTGAAACTCTCTGACCGCTTGCTGCGTCTTTGCCCCGTATTTTCCATCCGGCGTCAATTTGGTCATGATCATACCGCGTTCCTGAAACAAATTCAGATAAGCTTGGATCTTATTGACGGCGATGCCGACATCTCCCGGTTTGATCACATACTGTGTGTTCATCACATCACTCCTTTCGCTTTACTATATGATAAAAGCGGGCAACTGGTTCATGCTCTTAAAAAGAAAAAACAGATGTCGCAGAAGACACCTGTTATGCACACCTTGATCCCCCTAACATTTAGCCATATAAAATCGGCCGGTCAAACTCTTTCAACTCTTCCTCGATATAAGGAAGCAGCGCCTTGGTCTGCCGATCGTGAAAGCGATCCTTTAAGCGCCGGTACAGCAGAAAATAGCCAAACAGAAACAACAAAACACTGAAAAGCGTATTGATCCATAAAGAAACCCCCAACTGCCAAACGATTAGCCATTCAACTACGCAGATCACCCCGAGCAGCATCCATAAACGCGTTTGGATGAACCGATATGTTTGAGCCAAGAACGCCAATCGTTCTTTCAAAAAGGCGATGATTTCCTCATCCGGCTCCACCTCTTGAAATTTCAGAAAGCGCGGGCGTTTCCGATATTTATGCTTTATGCAGTCCAAGACCATAAAAATGCGCATGGCACAATAGCGCGATGCATTGGAGTTTCCTTGCTTTTCATAGTATTTCCCCATCAGATACATGATCTTCACATAGCTGACGCTGTCTAACACCTCTTTGGGATGTGTCATCAGCTCCTTTAACGCTGCATGCTGTGTTTCCATTGCCGCATCATGGCGATCGTTCCATAATCGATCCAGTTCCCGATCAAATCGCTCATTCATCTGTTGCTCCACGATCCTCACCTCATCAGCATTATAGCGAAAAAAACAGGGAAATACAATCTTTTTCCCTGTTTGTCTTATTTTGTATAAACGATTTTGCCATCGATCATCGTCATCATGATCACACCGCTTGTATCCAGTGGATCACCCTCTGTCATGACCAGATCCGCATCTTTCCCGACCCGCAAAGAACCGATGCGATCATCGACTCCTAAGATCTTTGCCGGGTTGATCGTAATCGCCTTCAGCGCCTCAAATGCATCCATGCCGCTTTTTCTAGCCAGCCCTGCGCAGATCGGCAAATATTCCTGCGGCACGACCGGAGAATCGGTATTGATGGCAACACACATACCTGCCTTGCTCAAGATCCCCGCTGTCGCAAACGTCAGATTCTTCAGTTCAAATTTCGTCTTATGCGTAAGCGCCGGTCCGACGATCGCATCAAAGCCGCTGTCCACCACCTGTTTGATAATCAGATGCCCTTCCGTACAGTGATCCAGCGTCATATTCAGATCAAATTCTTTCGCAATGCGAATAGAGGTCAAAATATCATCGGCACGATGCGCATGCGCTTTCAATGGGATCTCCTTACGAATGACCGGGATCATCGCCTCTAGTTTCATGTCAAAGGCCGGCAGTTTGCTTACATCATCACCTGCAGCTTCTTTTTTCGCCGCATACTCTTTTGTTTTGAACAGTGTTTCTCTTAACAGCGCCGCAGTATTCATGCGTGTCTTGATACGGTCTTTTTGCGCATACACCCGCTTTGGATTCTCTCCGAACGCACATTTCATCGCCGCCGGATATTTCACGATCATTTCATCAATGCAGGTTCCATAAGTTTTATATACACAGAAAGTACCGCCGATCACATTGGCGCTCCCCGGTCCGCTGCACACAGTCGTTACCCCGCCGGCATATGCGTTTTGCAAGGTTTCATCCATCGGATTCAAAGCATCGATCGCCCGCATCTGCGGGGTGATCGGATCGCTCATCTCATTGACATCGTTGCCCTCAAAGCCAATGGCGGTTTCCTCCATCCCCAAATGACAATGGGCGTCGATAAAACCGGGATAAATATTCTTCCCGCTCGCATCGATGATCGTTGCATCGCCCGTTACCGCTAAATGCTTCCCCATTTCGATGATCTTCCCTGCATCGACCAGAATGTCCATCACTTCACATCCCGGTTTTTCCATCGTAAATACATTGCCGTTTTGAATCAGAATCATTTTCTTCACGCTCCTTTTTCAAATCTGGTTCGATAAGCACAACGTTTACACAACGCTTCCGTAAGCTCCTGCCTTTGCTTGGCTTCCATCATCTGCCGATAACGATCGCTTGCCAAAAGATCCGTTAATCGGCTTTCAAACAGATTGCCGAAGCTGATATCGCCATTGCTGTCTAGGCAACATGGCACCACGCTGCCATCACACAGCACAGCGATCATCATTTCCCCGCCCAGACAGCGCCCTTTTGCGGAAACAAACGGCGCCTGTAAGGAAGGCCATGTAAACTGTTCTTCTAAGCTTAAAAAGATCTGTTTGCCAAGTACGATACGCCTTTTCCCATAGTCAGTTGGATCAAGGTGATAATGCTTGGCCAGCACTTCCCACATCTGATAGGAAGCGCGATCCATCTGCTGTTCACGCAAATTCCAAAAACGATACGATATGTAACTGGTTTTTGCCAAAACATCCGCCGCCTGCATCACTTCCTGAAGATAAGCCAAAGCAGCTTCCTGATGCGGGAAACTGTGCAGCGAGATACTGATCTGTCTAGGCGGATATTTTTGAAGCAAAGTCAGACGTTTGGCAAGCAGGGTGCCGTTGGTCGTAAGCATGACCTGCATTTGCTGTTCTTTGCAGATTTTTAACAGCGCTTCCAGATGTGGATGCATCAGCGGTTCTCCCAGTACATGCAGATAAACATATTCACAATAGGGACGCACTTCCTGTATCACATGCGCAAACTCTGCGACGCTCATAAAGCGCGGTTCTCTTTGGTTGTGAATACAAAAATCGCAGTGCAGATTACATTGATTGGTAATTTCCACATAAACCCGTTTCCATTTCATCGCCGTTCCTCTTTTCTTATGGAAAGTATAGCGCATTTTTGCCTTTCTCACAATCAAAAAAGAAAAGCAGATGAAACAAAAAGGGCATGTTTCCACGCCCTTATAATGCCGCCCGATAAATCTTTAAGATATCTTCCTTGCTTAACGCCACATATGGATTTTTCATCAGCTTGGCCGCATGCTCCGCCATCGCTTCCAAATGTTCTTCACCGACCCCTGCTTCTTTTAAGGTAGAAACAAGTCCTAAAGAACGGAAGAAAGCCGCCAGCGCATCAATGCCGCGATGAGCAATTTCCATCTTCGGCAGCGTGCGGTCGATGCCAAACACCTCAACCCCGAATGAAACAAAGCGGTCTAAGGTTTCTTCACTTAAGATATAGCGCATCCAGTGCGGGGTCAAGATCGCTAAACCAAGACCATGTGTCATATCATAATAGGCGCTTAATTCATGCTCCATCGGATGACAGCTCCAACCGTTTCCTTTTCCATATTTCAACAGATTGTTGATCGCCCATGATCCGGCCCACATCAAATTGGCACGCGCCGTATAATTTTTAGGCTCGGCAACGGCAATCGGTCCATATTTCACACAGGTCTTTAAGATGCCTTCCGCAAACGTATCAGTCAGATCATTGCCCGTTTCTTTCTGAAAATAAGATTCGATCGTATGACTCATGATGTCCGCCGTACCGGCAGCGGTCTGAAACGGGGATACGCTGTACGTATAGGTAGGATCCATAAACGCATATTTCGGCGCCATGCCGGGATTCGCCACCCCCAGCTTTTCCATTGTTTCCGGATTGGAAATGACCGCGCCGGCATCCATTTCACTGCCGGTTGCCGCTAAAGTCAAGACGGCGATCACCGGAAGCACGCTTTCTATCTTCGTCTTATCCTTAACCAGTTCCCAAGCGTCATATGCACTATTTGCCCCGGCTGCGATGACCTTCGCACAGTCGATCGAGCTGCCGCCGCCAACTGCCAGCACCACATCGATCTGCTCTTTTTTACATAACGCGATCCCTCGCCGCACCGTTTCGATACGAGGATTCGGTTCAACACCACCGCATTCTGCCCAAAACAAGCCGGCTTCTTTCAAACATGCCGTAACCCTGTCATAAATACCGGTACGTTTGATGCTGCCGCCGCCATATACGAGCAAGACCCGTTTACCATACTCCTTTAGCGCCTCGCCAAGATGTTTGATCTCGCCTTCGCCGAAATAAACCTTGGTCGGAATATCATATAAAAAATTCAACATCGTATCATCCTCCCTGCTGTTTCTTTCATTATAGCACTGTTTTGCTTTAACGTGCAGCCCATTTACTGATTTCATTCACAGCGATCACTAGTAAAGAAGCAAGCATGACGACGATCCATTCATTCATCTCTAACAGCACTGTCTTTAACAGCATGCGCAGCGCTGGAATCAACACTGTACAGACCTGCAAGGCAATGCCGAAGCATACGGTAAGCAGCAGCCAGCGGTTTTTGGCGATCCCTACTTCCCAGATGGAATGGGTAAAGGAAGTGAGGTTCATCGCATGAAACAACTGTGAGATCGAAAGCACCATAAATGCCATCGTCTGTGCACATAAAAGACTGCGATTCATGCCATAGCGAAATGCCACCAGCGTCATCGTGCCGATCAGCATGCCGTTTAATACCGTAAACAGTCCCCCTCCATGTGCGAATAAACTTTCCTTTGGATGACGAGGCGCCTCTTCCATCACGAAGCGATCTAACGGATCGACCCCCAAAGCAAGCGCCGGCAGCGCATCGGTTACCATATTGACCCATAAGATCTGGATCGCACATAAAACCGCTGTTCCTCTTGGCATAAGCAATACCGATAAGAACAATGCCATGATCTCGCCTAAATTACAGCTCAGTAAATAAAGCACCGCTTTACGGATATTGGCGTAGATGGTACGTCCTTCTTCCACCGCCCTTACGATCAAAGAAAAATTATCATCGCTCAGGATCAGATCGCTTGCCTGTTTGCAGACATCACTGCCCTTTCCCATCGCAATGCCGATATCGGCCTTTTTTACCGAAGGAGCGTCATTGACCCCATCACCGCTCATCGCCACGACTTCACCACGCTTCTGCAGCTGTTCTACGATGCGCACTTTATGCGCCGGGGTTACTCTGGCAAACACCCGGAAGCGATCGATCTGCTGTGCAAACGCCGCATCATCCATTTCATCGAGCATACTGCCGCTGCATACCTCTTCTTCCTTTTCCGCAATCTTTAACTTACGGGCGATTGCCAACGCGGTAAGGGGATGATCACCGGTAATCATACGTACGGAAATACCGGCTTTATGACAAAGTGCGATCGCCTCTTTCGCTTCTTTTCGCGGTGGATCGATCATAGCGACCAATCCGATAAAGATCATATGCTGCTCCGGCATCTGCCCGTCCTTCTTCATTGCCACCGCAATGGTGCGATAGGCTTGTTTCCCCATAGTTTCCATCGCCTGCATGATCTGTTTGCGATCCATTTCCTGAAGTGATACGATCCCATTTTCTTTCTCAATATGCGTACAGCGCTTTAAGATCTGTTCGACCGCACCTTTGGTAAAGGAAATGATCTCTCCCTGATGACGATAGACACTTGTCATCATCTTGCGAGCAGAGTCAAACGCAATCGTATCGACAAGCGTATACATTTTAGAAAGAGATCGTTTGTCATAGCCTTTGGATCGCGCATATTCCACCAGCGCTGTTTCAGTCGGCTCACCGATCAACTGTTCATCCTGTATATGTACTTCATTGCAAAGCGCCAGTCCCAGTAAAAGATGAGTGCTGGTGCTTCCAAATGCCGAAGCACAATAAGTTTCTTCTACCCGCATCTGATTTTGGGTAAGTGTGCCGGTCTTATCCGAACAGATGACGCTGACGGAACCAAGCGTTTCCACAGCGTGCAGTTTCCGCACGATGGCATGATGCCGCGACATCCGCTGCATTCCTAACGCCAATACGATCGTTACCACTGCCGGCAAGCCCTCCGGGATCGCCGCTACCGCCAAAGAGATCGAAAGCATCAGCATATCTAACAATTCCGCTTTTCGCAACACACCGACAAGAAACATCAACAAACAGATTGCCAAAGCACCGATGCCAAGCAGTTTTGATAACTGTGCCAAACGCTTCTGCAAAGGTGTCTTTTCTTCTTTGGTATCACGCAAGATCGCCGCCACTTTGCCGACTTCACTGTCCATGCCACACGCCACTACCACGCCAAGTGCGCTTCCATACGTAACAAAGGTAGACATAAACACCATATTTTTCTGTTCTTGCAGTTCCACCGGCTTTTCACAATACCATTCATGTGATTTCTCCACCGCTTCACTTTCTCCAGTCAATAGGCTTTCTTCCACTTTCAGATTACGGCTTTCGATCAGTCTTAAATCCGCAGGGACACGATTTCCCGCCTCTAATAACACAATATCGCCGACCACCAGTTCTCGCGCTTCTACCTCATGGATCAAGCCATCCCGCTTTACAAAAGCTTTCGGTCTTGTGAGCTCCTGCAGAGCCTCCATCGCCTGTTCTGCTTTATATTCCTGTATGACGCCGATCAGCGCATTCACGATCACCACTGCCACGATCATCGCTACATCTAAATACTCTTTCATAAACAAAGATAATACCGCTGCCGCAAGCAGGATCAATACCATCGGTTCTAACAATTGTTCGATGAACAACTGCACCATAGTCGGCTTTTTCTTGCTTTCCAATTCATTTGTCCCGTTTTGACGAAGCCGTTTCGCCGCTTCATACGCACTTAATCCCGTTGCGACATTGACCTTGCATTCCCGCAGCACTTCATAAGTATTTTTCATTTTATCCATACCGCTTCCTCCTGCTAATCAATTTATGACGATCCATCTCTTTGCATGAACGATCCATCAAAACAAGACCACGCTCGACACAGCTTGCACAAAAAAAGAAGAAAGCCGTTCACTTTCTTCCTAATGCCAATTCTTTTTCTTATTTCCCCCTTTTTCATCGGCCAGATCAACGATCATATGCTCTAACTCATCTTTGATCGTCGTGATCATATATGTCAAAGGACTCGTACCGACAAACAGATAGATCAGCTCATGCTGTTTTGCATCCGTATCGATCAAGTAAGCACAGCCTGCCTGCGCATCATACACATGCCAAGCTGTCCATAACTGAAACGGTGTCACGATGACATCGGCAGCTTGCAGCGCTTCTTTATCCGCCACATAACAAACCGCATTCCACTCCTTTATTTCATCACGAAAGGCAGCCAGCAGGGTACGATCAGCTTGATCACCGCTGATACAGACACATTCGACACACTGCCGCCGGCAAAGCCGCACCAAGCGCATCCGCATTTCAAACGCGTGCATATCCTCCTGAAACAAAGAAGCAGGCACATAACAAAGTTTCATGAATTAACGATGTCTGAAGAACGTAGGAATGCCACCCTGCGCATCGTCCTCATCATCTTCCGCCACTGCCGTATTCTCATAAACCGAAACCTTCTCCTCAACCGTTCTTGGACGATGGAACAGTTCCGTTTTCTCTGCTTTTTCCTCTTTTTCCTCAAAACCGGTCGCAATTACCGTAACGATAATGGAATCACCCAGATTTTCATTGATGGCAACACCATAGATCGCATCAATGTCATTGCCGGCTGCTTCACGAATAAACGCCATCGCATCCTCCGCATCAAATAACGTAATGCTTTCACCACCGGTAATATTCACGATCGCATTTTTCGCCCCGGAAATCTGCGTTTCCAAAAGCGGTGATTGGATCGCCCGTTCCGCAGCCATGCGCGCCTTATCTTCGCCATCAGCCATACCGATACCGATCAAAGCGCTTCCCTGATTTTCCATGATCGTTTTCACATCCGCAAAATCCAGATTGATCAGCGCCGGCACCGCAATCAGGTCGGTAATCGTCTGCACGCCCTGACGCAATACATTGTCTGCTGCCTGAAACGCTTCTACCAGCGGTTTTCTGCCCAATACTTCAAGCAGATTGTTATTGGATACGATGATCAAAGAATCTACGTACTCTTTCAGTTCTTCTAAACCGCTCATCGCCGCATTCATACGCTTTTTGCCTTCAAAAGTAAACGGCTTGGTAACGATTCCCACCGTCAAAGCGCCTTCTTCCTTGGCAATCTTCGCAAACAGCGGAATCGCACCGGTACCGGTTCCACCACCTAATCCGGCTGTCAAAAACACCATATCGCTGCCTTTGATCGCTTCGCGGATCTCGTTTTCACTTTCCTGTGCCGCACGGCGTCCTACTTCCGGATTCGCACCGGCACCAAGCCCTTTGGTGATTTCCCTGCCCAAGATGATCTTATTTTCCACCGGCGATTTATTCAAAGCGGAAAGATCCGTATTGCAGGCATAAAAGGTTACGCCCTGTACGCCTTCATTCACCATGCGGTTTACGGCATTACAGCCGCCCCCGCCAATTCCGAATACCTTAATATTTGCTACCTGATCAAATTCCATATTTTTCTTCCTCTCTTACTTTTCGCTCAGCAGCATGCTTTTCAGCCGTTTCGTAAAACTGCCTTCATCATCTGTCGCTCTTCTTTTTCCAATCTGTGTTCCGTTTGTAATATCGCGAATGTCCGCACAGATACGATCATCGCTTCTGATTTCCAACTGCTCTTTCCAGTTATAAAAAAGACCCAAACAAACCGCAAGCGAACAATCCCTTGCGCCTATAATCTGCGGCACATACACTTTAGCCAAAGCATTAAAATCACCCATTCGCTCCGCTAAGCCTTGAATCTCCATTCCTTCACCGCACATCAGATAACGTCCATCACCTGTTTCCACGATCGGTGCACAGGCTTCATTGACGGCATTGATCCACGCGTCCACGTCATCTTTCACACAATCATATAATTGCTTCATCGTAAGCTGTTTGGTTACTTTCTCCTCGTTCCAAAGATAGATGACCGCATCCTCTTCCATATCCTTTGCGAAAGTCAGATTGTTTTTCAATAAACGAAAGCCGACATCGCTGGGAAAGCCAAACGCTTCTTTCAGATCCGTTAACCATTTCCCATATCCGCTGTCCAACACCTCACAGCTTACCAGTTTACCATGCGTAAACAAAGAAAGTGTTGTATCTTGTCGGTCAAGGTCCACTTGTATGACATATTTATCGACAGTTTGTTCAAATACCGCCGCTTCCTCTGCCATTGCATAAGCGTCAAGGCAGATATCCATGATTTCCAAGCCCGCCTTCTCCACACAGCGTGCATACGCATAAACGATCTCTTTCTTTGCATAAAGCAAATCGACATTCATCGTCAATACATCGCAAATTTCGCCGATCGGCATCTTTCTGCTTGTAATGCCATTGGTGATGTATTTGATACAGCCGATATTTACCAATTCCACATCATCACCGGGTTTATAGCTGACCGCTTCATTGATGCCCATCTGAATATGGGAAAGACGAACCCGCTTGCTGCCTTCCTCTAAAGGAACACTGACACGCTTCGCGGCTCGCTCCACACCAATCGCCGGAATCGCTACTAAAACCCGTTCGATTTTATATCCCAGAGCATGGGAGCTCTTTGTAATCAATTTAATAATCGCAGCTACGACCGCCTGTTCATCGACGATTTCTTTATGCGCCACACCGCTGCATCGTGTACGTTCAACCCGCAGCACGTTAAAGCGTGATTCATGAAACTCGCCTACGACCAAGCGAATCTCATGCGAGGCAATTTCCAAAGCCGCATAAATCTGTTTGAGTTGCTTCAAAGGTATAACCCCCTTACTGTCAATCAAGTCTCTATATTATAATAACATAATTTCATTCTGAAAAAAACACAATTTCCATACATTTTTATTACCTTGCGATATGAAAGAAAGCATGAGCGCTTACCCCATGCTTATTCATCCTGATCTTTCATCTGATAAAGTTCTCGGCGATGTGCCAAATATCTTTTTTTATTGATCGCATTCAAATAAAAGCCAACCCCGGAAAGTACCGCAAACACCGCTGTTCCAGCAATACCGGCAATCATATACATGTTCATGGAGGACATGGAACCTTTTAATTCATCGTACGCACTCTGTGATACTGCCGCCATATCCGCTGCAATCTGTAATGTGCCTTCACTTTTTTCATACAGATAGTAATTTGCCTTGCCCTCTTTATTCATCAGATAAAGCAGCACATAGTTTTCATATGCCTTATCCTCATATTCCCAACCGTCGATCGTTAAATCGCCAATCTTGATCTTCGCATTGTACTTCATGCCGCTGCGCTCTTGTGCGCTTCTTACGATGCTTAGCTGAATATAATCCTTTCCCGCAATCTGAATCGGCTTATACAAAGAAACGACCGTTCCTTCTTTTTCATCGTAAATATAAAAATCTTTGTTTCCATCCTCATTACGCAGATACAGAAGCGTAAGCTTCATATCCGCATTTTTCCATGCCGGTACATCTTTTCCATTGACCGCAAGCGTCGTTTTCTCAAATCCGGCAGGTGCTTCCAAGCGATCTACCTTGGTTACGATACCGTAATTCATTTTATCGAACTTGATCTGCGTCAAATTCTTTTCCTCTACATAAATATTGATTTTATAAGTCCGTACGTCGCCGTTTTCCGCCGTAACCTTTACCTCAACGAGATTATCGCCTTCTACAAGCGTCTTTTCGCCTGTTCCCTCAATCGAAGCCTTTGTATCCTTTGCCTGTGCCGATACACTTGTAGCAGTAGAACCTGCTTTCAGATTCACATTGTATTCGGTTACTTCCGGATCAAAGGCAGGACTCAATGTTCCTTTTGACAAGCTCAGACTGGACAATAAATTGTCAGATGATTTTGCTTCATCGCCCTTATGCGAGTTCACACTTTGCTGCGAATCACTCGGTGAAGACGGTACATAAGTCGTATTGCCGCCACTTGTTTGTGCTACTATTGATACGCTCGCACTGCTTATTAAAGTGCCTGCTGCCATTTGTACACGATTGTTGGGATCACTCGTATCTATCGCATCTTCTGCAGTCATAGAAATAACGCCAGTCCCTACATTGACAGCTGTCGCAGTTACTGTTATCCCCTGATTTCTATCACAAAAAGTTTTGCTTGCTTGAATATTAGAAACATTGGCATTTCCTGAAAAACTAACGGTTCCTTCTGCTACTCCACAAGACAGAGTTACCGTAAAACTATTGCCGGGATATACAGTTACTGCAGAAATGGGAATGATCCCAACAAAAGTTAAGATTGAAAGTAAAGCGATTCCAATTTTTATATTTTTATATCTCATTAGATTCTCCTTATTGCTTTATTAAATTGATACCTAAAATATGGTCTTTTATCAATACATAGTCCATAGAACTAATTTTACCATCACCATTCACATCAGCAGCACTCAAAGAACTGCCGCTTAAAGTAGTGATCTTTAATATATGGTCTTTTACAAGAACATAATCCATAGAACTAATTTTACCATCACCATTCACATCGCCTTTCAGATAACTAGGAGAAGGTGTTATGATCTGCCCATTCCCCTCGCTGACGATCTTGACATAACTGGAATGAATGTACGCATAACTGTTATCCTTATCATAATCACCATCAGGATTATAGTTATTATCCACCGTATCAAAACCGGTACGAGAAGCATTTAAGTTCGGATCTGTCTGTATTTTATACCATACATCAGAGCCGTTTACCGTTTCGCCTTTTACACTGTCTAATATGACAAACGGATAACTTACGTTCTTCCCTGTACGATATAACACCGTGGAACTGGTGTTTGGCTCCTTGCGGATATTCACGTTATCGCTGTTTTCCTTTATGCCGACGGTATAGACTTTATAGTCTTTTTTACCGTTGTATTCATCGACCGCATACATGATCGCCGCAGCGGTTTCGCCCCACCAAGGATCAGAAGCATATTTCAGTCCGACACCGCTCGCCTTATCGCCTAAATGACCGCCGTTATAACGATAATCACCCGGATCTAAATAGCCGCGGGAAATGAAACTGTGCATATGCACATAAATACTATATTGCGGATTAGGATACGGATTCGCAGAAGCGCCAGGCGAACTGTCATATGCCGCATGTCCGAATAAATTGTTTTTTGTCATTGCGATCTCACTTTTTCCATATGCACTTTCATTGCATGATACCGCATAAGCCATCAAGGCATTGACACCGTATGTCTGTCCATAGCTCACATAATAAGTGCCTAGTCCTTTCATTTGGGAAGCCGCCGATCCAACGATATCATTCGTATAAGCATCAAATTCCTGCGCGCTGTAATTAGAAGAAGCACGATGCGTTAAATACTGAAAATAGTTATAGTAAGGCTTGCCCGCATTAACCGCATGCGGATATGCGTATGTATTTGCTTTATAATCATCATACATCTGGTGCTCATTTTGATAAAAATAATGACCGTCATAACTGAAATAATTGACATTAGCCGTTAAATAAGGCACATCCTGCGCATATCCCACCATTTTTTTATAATAAAGATTCTGTGCATTATTATAATTGATATAATGCCACAGCTTTCCGCTTTCCACTCGATAAAACGAAGTATATAAATGATTGACATCACCATATACCGCTACCTGACTTTCATAGGACGGAAGAATAGCACCGACCACACCGGACATCTTAAAACGGATTCGATTCTGCGCATCTTTCCCTAAATAAGCACCGGAATTAGTACCGCCGAGATATCCTACCAGCCCGGTTGCTTCATCAATGTATTCAATATAATTGCCTGTACGATTAGAATAAAAATCTACGATTCCATAAGACACACTGTAATCACTGGCTGCACGGGCAACAGAACGCCGCATTCTGCTTTTGGGAAGCGGGACTTCTTCCACTTCATTGCCGTCCGCATCATATAACTGTGATACGCCGCTGTATTCATCGATCAGTTCTTTCATTTCCTGATATTCCTCTGACTGCGTAAACAATTCATCTATTTTATCATCTGATGCACCGTTATCCTCGCTCTTGTCGCTCTGTGCTTTTATATCATTGAAGCCAACGAAAAGTAAACATAATATTGATAATAATGCCCATCCTTTTTTCATTGATCCACTTCCTTTGCATAAAAATACATCATAATTATATAATAGAAAGTAAATTTTGTATAGATAAAAGAATATGGGAAATTTTACTACTGCTTAGCCTTTTGAAAATACTAAAAAGCACCCATTTTCTCAGCTGAAATATTTTTAGAAAAATTATCTTGCTTTTTCATATATTAGATGCTATTATATATGGGCGATTAAGTCAATTACTTACGGAAGGAGGTAACTATATGTCAAGAGTTTGTGCAGTAACAGGAAAAGGTCCTTTATCAGGAAATAAACGCTCTCATTCCATGCGTGCTACACGCCGTAAATGGAATGTAAACTTACAGAAAGTGAAAGTAATGGTTGACGGAAAACCTCAGACAATCCGTATCTCAGCTCGTGCTTTGAAAACGCTGAAAAAGAGCAGTATCTAATAAAACAGGGAAACCTGTTTTTTTCTTTATGTATTTGATAAAGTAGAAAGAAAAACGGTATCGGATCACTTAATATGATTCAATGCCGTTTTTTTCATCTTCACACTGTATGAGCAGCACACTGCCCTTTTCTACCGTAAGGTACGCTTCTCCTATGATTTCATTGGAAACCGTAAAAATGTCCTTGGTTGTAATCGCACGATGGGCAAGCGGATAAGCCACACCGCTTATGGTAATTACACTGTCCTCCAAAGCCAACAGCGACAAATAGCGAAAGCGTTTTTGCAGTGAATAAGCGCCGACCTTCGCCATACGGATCTCATGATGCGCATCTTCCAAGATCAGTGTATGATCGCGATATAACATCAAGTAAAGATTGGCAAGTGTATGATCCATCCTGCCGCCTAGGCCGCCGTATAAATAGATCTGTTCATAACCGCGGTCTTTGGCTAAAGCAATGGCAGCCTCACTGTCCGTTTCGTTTTTTCGCTTTGGCAAACAGATCACTTCCGTAGCGCTTTGCAATTTTATTAACTGTTCTTTGCTGATGGAATCAAAATCGCCGATGGCACAGATCATCGGAATACCGCTGCACAGACAGTGCCATGCGCCTTTGTCTACGCCGATGTAATCAAAGCGCGCATCATAGCCAAGCGCTTCACTTCGCCCAGCAACTAAGCGCACCGGCTTCATAAAAGACTTTCTACCGCCGTTTTAATGTCATTTCGAAAAACATAACTGCCTGCTACCAACACATCGACACCGGCGGCTTTCGCCAGTTTTGCGGTATCGGCATTGATGCCACCGTCAATCTCGATCAAAGTCGAACGGTTTTGCTCTACGATCTGTTTTTTGATATAGCGTACTTTTTCCAACATGTCTTCCATGAACGACTGACCGCCGAATCCCGGCTCTACGGACATGATCAACACGACATCGATCACATCCAGCAATGGATCCAATACGCTGATCGGCGTGCCCGGCTTTACGCTGACCCCGGCTTTGGCATGCCAGGCATGGATCTCTTCACAGATCATGCGCACTTCTTTTTCATCTTTGCATGCCTCATAATGAAAGGTCAGAATATCCGCGCCGGCTTTCAGAAACACATCGGAAAAGAAAACGGGATCTTCTACCATGATATGCACATCCATCACCATATCCGTACATTTCTTAAAGCCCTTCAACAGATCAGGCCCAAAGGTCAGGTTCGGCACGAAATGACCATCCATCACATCAAAATGCAGCCACTCTGCCTTGCTTTCATTTAACTGCTTCAACTGCTCGCTCACATTCGCATAATCAAGCGATAAGATCGAAGGTGCTACAATGGTTTTTGTCATAGTTTTCCTCCTTAGCGATATTTTATTTTCTGATTTAAGATCCATTCACAGATCTCTCGATAGTGCGCATAACGGGTTTGGGAAATGCGTCCTTCTTTCACCGCGTTTTGAATCGCACAATCCGGTTCTTTCAAATGCCGGCAGTCCTGAAAGCGACAGTTCCCCAGCATCTCTTGAAAATCAGGAATGGCAGCCGCCAGCTTGTCGATTTCCACGTGCGTAAAGTCAAGAGAAGAAAAACCCGGCGTATCCGCTACCCAGCCACCGCTCACAGCCATCAGTTCACAGTGCCGCGTCGTATGCTTGCCTCGCCCCAGCGCCTTTGAGATCTGCTGGGTCTTTAGCTCGAAATTGGCATCCAGACGATTGATCAGAGAACTTTTCCCGGCACCGCTTTGTCCCGTCAATACGCTGATCTTTCCTTTCAACATCTGCTTTAATGCTTCATCGCTTCGATCAAGACCGGTTTCAAATACTTCATAGCCGCTGTTTCGATAATCCAAAAGCGCCGCATGCACCGGATCATTTGCATCGACGAGGTCCATTTTGCTGACACAGATGATCGGTTTGATCTTGGCATAACAGATCAAAAAGATCAGCCGATCGACCAAGGCCGTCGAAAACTGCGGATCACACGCTGACATTACGATGATCGCCTGATCGACATTGGCAATGCGCGGGCGCACCAGCTCATTTTGCCGCGGCAGGATCTGCTGGATCCCATTTTGATCGCCAAAGCGTTCCACCAGCACCAGATCGCCGACGACCGGCGCCTTGTCCTTGCGCAGTTTCCCCATTGCCACACATTCCAGCAGTTCTCCATCGACCAATACCTGATACTGATGCGAGATGATCTTGATAATTCTACCTTTTTCCATGCTTACCTCACTTTATGCGTGCTTTTGCTTCACTAGTAGTAAAACAGCGTGATGACACTGCTTTCATCCTGTGTATAAAGCGTACCGATCGCCGGATCGCTTTCTACTACAACACCCGTTTCGATCGCTGCTAATTCCTCTTCACTGAGCTCCAATGTCGATTTACGCGAAGTAATGACCTTGGCGCCCTGTGCACGCAATTTTTCCGCCGCTTCTTCGATCGGCATTCCTTTCAAAGACGCATCAATGGTAAACTGTGGATAATCCGCCACCTCAAACGCCAAAGTGCCGCCCTTCTCCGGATCGATCCGATCGCCTTTTTCCCAGCCGCTCTGTTTCAATATTGTGCCCTTTGGTTTTGCGGAAGGCACTTGGTTGATAACGATCTTGACGCTTACGCCCGCTTCTTCTAATTCCGCTTTTACCGCATCGATCGATTCCCCGGCATAATTCTTGGCAATATAATAAAGTCCTTTCGATACGACCAGATCCACGCTGGATCCTTTTTTGGCTTCTTTTTCGGCTGCGGGCGATGTTTCGATCACATAGCCCTTTTCAATATCCTCGCTTAATTCATAGTCGATCTTGCCGATGACAAAACCGGCTTTTTCCAAACGTGTGATCGCATCATCTTTCTGTTGATTGCTCACATCAACGACCGTGATCATCTTGGCCGGTAAGATCGAATCGAGAATGCCGCCGAAATACAGCACCGCCAAAAGGGCGATCGCGGATAAAAGAAATACCAGCACAGCGATGATCGTTTTCTTTTTATGGCCGTCATCCTCACTTTGTTCCACTTCCCGCACGCGTTCTTTTTCCGCATTCATGACCCGCGTCGGTTCGGTGCTTGGCTGATCGAAAGTCAGCTTTGCCACATTTTGATACTGCGGAAGCAGGCATTTCTCCAGATCTGCCAACATGCTTTTCGCACTTTTATAACGCATTGCTTTATTTTTGGCAGTCGCCTTGATAATAATATTTTCGATCGACTGCGGCAGTGTCGGATTAAATTCCTTGATGCTCGGCATTTCTTCATGCAGATGCTTCATCGCGATCTGCACCGGATTCTCTCCATGAAAAGGCACATCGCCGCATAACAGTTCATAAAAGACGATTCCCAGCGCATAAATGTCGATCTGATTGGTCGCCGGTTCGCCGCGGGTCGTTTCCGGTGCAAGATAATGCGCACTGCCAAGTACCGAATCACTGGATGTCAGCTGTACCGCATCATTTGCCAAAGCGATGCCGAAGTCGGTGATCTTCACAGTTCCATCATCTTTTACCAATACATTTTGCGGTTTGATATCACGATGTATGATGTTGTTTTCATGCGCCGCGCTGATTGCGGAAACCAGCTGCTTCATGATTTCGACCGCTTCTTCTTTATGCAGTGCGCCTCTTTGTGAGATCAGCTGCTTCAAGGTCCTACCTCTCACATATTCCATGACGATGTAATGGCGCCCCTCGCTTTCTCCCACATCGTACACTTCTACGACATTGGGATGGCTGAGTTTGCTGGCGGCACCGGCTTCCCGCTGAAAACGCAGCAGCGTGATCGGATCATTGGCCAGTTCGCCACGCAAGATCTTGATCGCCACTTCCCGGTTCAAGATCGTATCGATGCCCAAATAAACATCTGCCATGCCGCCTTCCCCAAGGGCGGATACGATCATATAACGCTGTGCCAACATTTTATTCATAAGGCACCTCTTTCTCCACCAATACGACGCTGCTGTTGTCATAACCGCCCGCCCGATTCGCCAAAGCGATCAGCCGCTCTACTTTTTCCTTCGTTCCCAAACGGCCATCTGCCACCACATCCTGCATGATCGCCAAAGGCACATAGTCATGCACACCATCACTGGTGATCATCAGTGCCCGATAAGCGGGATTGATACGGTTCAGATCCATTTTCACATCGTCCCAGATCCCCAGCGCATTTGTAAGCATATTGCGTTTCGGATGCGTGAGTGCATCTTCCTCGCTGATCTCTCCGCGCTTGATCAAATCATTGACAAAGGAGTGATCCTCGCTTAGCAAGACCAGCTGATCATACAGACCATAGACCCGTGAATCACCCGCATTAAACAGATAAGCGGATTCCTTAGAGGTGATCAGCACCCCGGAGATCGTCGTTCCCATCCCTTTGTATTCATAGCTTCCGGAAGCGATCGCAAAGATCTCGTCATTGGCTGTCTGAATCTGCTTTTTCAGCCATTTTCTTACACTTTCATCATCATGCAGCGCATCGGCATGCTGAAACGCATGTTTGAAAATATCGACAGCGATCTTGCTGGCAACATCGCCCGCATTTTGTCCGCCGATCCCATCGCACACCAAACCTAAAAAATAATGCGCTTCATTATAGGCATAGTAAATGTGATCTTCATTTTGTTCCCGTTTTAATCCGATATCGCTTGCTCCATAAGCTTTCATTGCTTCACTCCTTGTACTTTCATATGTTTTGCCCGCAGCTGTCCGCATGCCGCATCAATATCGCCGCCATGCTCTTTGCGGATGGTACAGCGCACGCCCATTTTCATCAAAGCGTCGTAAAAGCGCATCGCTTCATTGCGGCTCACTCCCTGATAGCCATGCTCATCCACCGCATTGTAAGGAATCAGATTGACATAGGCATGGACGCCCTTTAACAGTTCTGCCAGCTGTTTGGCATGCTGAGGCTGATCATTGACCCCCTTTAATAAAATATACTCAAATGTCAGCCGCCGATTGTTTTCTTCCCCATAGCAGCGCACCGCTTTCATCAGTTCGTTCAAAGGATATGCCCGATTGATCGGCATGAGCGTATCTCTCAGTGCATCGTTTGGCGCATGCAGAGAGATCGCCAGATTATACTGTGTATGCGCTTTGGCAAAGGCATAGATCTTCGGCACGACGCCGCATGTGGAAATCGTAATGTGTCTTGCACCGATCGCCAGTCCCCGATCATCATTGACCGTTGCCAAGAAATTCATGACGTTATCATAGTTGTCAAAGGGTTCCCCGGTCCCCATGACGACGATATGCGAGAGCCGTTCCTGCAGCGCATCGAGATCTTGCTGCACATACATGACCTGTGCCACCATTTCCCCGCTGCTGAGATCCCGCTTTTTCTTTAACAGGCCGCTGGCGCAAAAGGCACAGCCCATATTGCAGCCGACCTGTGAAGTAACACAAATGCTGCGGCCGTAATCATACAGCATCAAAACGCTTTCCACTAACGATCCATCGGCCAGCTCGAACAAATATTTCGTCGTGCCGTCTTTCGACACTTGCTTGTCTTTTAAGGTCAGCGGCGATAAACAAAACCGTTCTTTCAAAAAGGTGCGGATCTCTTTTTTCTGATCGCTCATCTCGTCGATGTCTTTGATCCGTTTGCGGTACATCCACTGAAACAGCTGATGTCCGCGATATTTCTTCCAGCCCTGTGCAAGGGCATATTCGCCTAACTGTTCATAATTAAAGTCATATAAACTTTGCATAGCATCACCTTTAGATATTTTACCACAACTCACACAAAATAGGGATAGCGAAGCCGTAAAAATAAAAAAGTCCTGCTTTTGCGCCCACAGAACTTTTTCGGATCGAGGTAATACTTATGCGATGCGGCACAGCTTTGCCATATAAAAACCGTCGCTGTTATAGATAAAAGGAAAGATCGTCTGCTCTTTTTCTAATTGAAACTGCGGATGACGGCTTAAAAAAGCCGCGATCTGCTTCTCGTTTTCTTTCTTATTGAGCGTGCAGGTCGAATACACCAAGACGCCATGCACCTTTACTAACGGCCAGACGCTTTCCAGTATCGCTTCCTGTGTCTTGATGATCGCGTCCATATCGCTGCTTTGCATATGATATTTAATATCGCTTTTCCCCTGCAAAACACCATAACCGCTGCATGGCACATCACATAAGATGCGGTCAAACGATGTATGAGAAAAGTACGTCTGTGCTTGTAAGGCATCTAAGACCTTGGTTTCAATGATAGAAACATGCAGGCGTTTTGCTCCTTCCTCAATGAGCTTTACCCGATGCGCATGCAGATCGCAGGCGATGATCTTGCCTTTATTTTCCATAAGCGCCGCCATATGACAGGCTTTCCCGCCCGGCGCGCTGCACACATCCAAAATGGTTTCATGTGGTTTGGGATCAAGGTAGCCGGCGACCATCTGACTGGAAAGATCGCCGATCGCAAAGCCGCCGTTTCTAAAGCATGGTTCCTGCAACAACTGCTTGCCTAAATATGCATAAGCCTGTGGCAACGGTGCTTTTTCCAGTCGTCCGGGCATTGCCGCTTCCAGTTCTTCTAAGCTGTTGACCAAGGTATTGCAGCGGATCCAGGTCTTGCCTTCAGCAATATCATGATAAGCGATCTGTTTCATGATTTCCGCTCCATACTGGGCTTTCCACATCGCCAACAGCCAGTCGGGATGGGAGGTTTCGATCGCCAAACGCGCCGTTTCTTCTTGCGGCAGTGCGCGCGGGGATAGCTCTACCTGATGCAGCAGCGCATTGACAAGCTTCGCATAGCGCCCCTGATACACCTGTTTAGCAAGATCGACCGCTTCATGGATGATCGCATAAGTCGGCGTATGCAAAAACATCAGCTGGTACACGCTCATATCCAACAGCACCGCGATCTTGCTCTTTGGTTTGCTTTTTACCAAGCCTTCCCATAAATAACGAACATAGCGATAATGCTGTAACGTGCCATAGACCACCTGCGTCACAAACGCCATATCCGCTCCCTGTAACTTCACTTTGCGCAAAGCGAGATTCGCATACTCCTTTTCCAGACAAACCTGATTCAATACCTGCCAAGCAATTTCTCTAACGTCCATGCTTCCACCTGCCTTCCCATATACCGTATTTGCGCTTTTCCTTTCGCTCCAGCCATACATAGACGCTGAAACTGATCAAAAAAGCAACGCATACATCACTTAAATAATGCGCGCCCATGATGATCCTGCTAAGTCCCATCAAAGCGATCGCCCCAAACACCGTTATCGCCTTGCCGATCGAAATGCGGCGCTTTTTCCATACATCTTTGATGAAGCATGCCAGCAGCGAGGATGTGAGCGCGGTATGGGCGCTGGGAAAGGACGCATACGCCGTTCCCGCAAGCTGCGGCAGCCACCAGCATTGAAAAGGATGCTGCGCATCGATCTGACGAAACCGCACCCGCTGCCAGCCAAGCTTTATGAGCAGCACGATCCCATAGCTAACCAACATCAGCTTCGCATAAAAAAGGATCCATTTACACCACGCTTCACACTTTGCTTGGCTCATTCGATGCGCACTGTATAAAGCGAAAAACACCAGTACGCCATAGAAAGCAATCCCTAACAGCCATGACCTAAGACCATAAATGCCAAAAAAGGACTGCACACAAAGCGCGCCGAAGCCAAAGACCCCAAGCAGGAAGAAACGATGCCTGCCCTTAGCCAGTACCGCCATCATAAACGCATAGCAGCCATAGGCGACCACCGACGCATAATGCTCAAGGACCCATGCGAATAGACAGTTTGGTGCATAAAGCCGCTCAGAAAGAAACAAATCATAGACGCTGGCCAGTGCAAGCAGAGCAAGCGCAGCTCCATAAGCCGCAAAAATTCCTTTTCTCTTCATTTACGATCCCACCGTTTCACTGTCTAATTCGATCTTTGTACGCATCTTTGCGGAAGCATGATACGCATACATCTCATGCAACAGCTGAATCATGCGATCCTGATCCTTGCTCTTCATCAAGATCCGAAAACGAAAACGATCCATCCGTTTTCCCAATTCGCTCACTCCTAAAAACAAAATATCCTTTCGGCCCTGAAACTGTGCCAGCAGCCGTTCACTCTCCTCACGCGCCACATCGCTTTGGGCATGATGCAGCACCACGCTGCTCAAATAGCGATAAGGCGGATAACCGGCTAAATGACGATAGCGCATCTCATGATAGAAAAACTGTTCATAATCCTGCAGCATCGCACAGCGCACCGCATAATGCTCCGTATCAAACACCTGCATCATCACCCGACCCGCCTTGGCCCCGCGGCCGCTGCGACCACATGCCTGATAAAGCAGATCAAAGGTTTCCTCCACACAGGCATAATCGCTTCTTGCCAAGCCCGCATCCGCATTCAGGATGCCGACCAGCGTTACATTTTCAAAATCCAGTCCCTTGGCGATCATCTGCGTGCCTAATAAAATATCGTATTCCTGATTTTCAAACTGTTCCAACAAACGCTCATGCGCGTCTTTTTGCGTGGTCGTATCTCGATCCATCCGCAGCACGCGAATGCCCGGCAGTAAAGATAACAGCGCTTCTTCCATGCGCTGGGTGCCATAGCCGATGTATTCAAAGCTCTGTGTCGCATGACAGTTTGGGCAAGCTGTCGGCACAGCCGTCATCGTATCGCAAATATGGCATTTTAAGACCTGCTTTTGCTTATGATACGCCATCGCACTGTCACAGTGCGGACAATGCAGGACTTCTCCGCACTCCCCACAGCGCAAGATCGGGGTATGCCCGCGCCGATTCAGAAGCAAAATGACCTGTTCCTTGCGCATGACACACTGTTCGATCGCTTCTTTCAGCGCCGGTGCGATCAAATGATGGGCGCCCTTTCGCATACTGCCTTTCATATCGACCAGATCGATCTTTGGCATTTGCTTGTTGATCCGCTCTTTTAAGCTTACCAAGCCATACACCTGCTTATAAGCACGCGCATACGATTCCAAAGAAGGCGTCGCACTGCCCAAAAGCACTTTGCAGTGATGATAGCGCCCACGCCACAGCGCCACATCCCGACAATGGTAACGCGGCGATTGATCTTGCTTATAACTATTATCATGTTCTTCATCCATAACGATCAATCCCAGCTTCGCAAACGGCATGAAAACCGCGCTTCTGGTACCGACCACGATATGTACGCGGCCCTTTGCCACCAGCTGATACTGTTCATATTTCTGCTGAGGAGACAGCCCTGAATGATAGATCGCCACATCCGCACCAAAACGCATCGTGACCCGCTTGACCATCTGCGGAGTCAAAGCGATCTCCGGTACCAGCAATAAAACCGTTTCCCCCGCTTCTACCACTTCCTGTGCCAACTGCAGATACAGTTCCGTCTTGCCGCTGCCCGTCATGCCGTGCAGCAAGACCACATCCTGCTTCGCCGCTTTGATTTCCGCAAACGCCTTTTCCTGCGCAGCGCTCAGCTTTTTTTTGACATCCAGCCGTTCTCCCTGCAGCAGCGCTTCCTTTTCACACAGCAGCTCCCGAAAGCAGCCTTCCTTGATCAGTCTGGTGCCCACACTTTTATATAACATCAAAAATTCCCGCTTTGAGATCGACTGCAATACTTTCATCTCATCCAGCACTTCCAGCTGCCGTTTGGTCGGATTGCGCTTGTGCATCACGTATTCGATCCATGTTTCAAATACGACCTTGTCCTTATGCGAACGCGGCTTGATCTTACTTGGCAGCATCGCCTGAAAACAGGAAATCATCGGTGCGACATAGTGATAAGACATCTGCTTTGCCAAAGCGAACAATTCCTCGTTAATAAGCGGTTTCTCATCCAGCACTTCATAGACCGCCTTTAGCTGATAGCGCCCTTCATAGCGTTCCACTTCTTCCACGTGATCGACAAAACCGACGCTCAAACGATTCCCAAAAGGCACCTTGACCCGCATCCCTCTTTCCACCGGCAGATCTTGGCAGTCATAAGTAAAGGTATGATTTAAGGATAACGTCTGATATTCCAGATAGACATGTGCCAGTTTCATCTCTTCACGCTCGCTTTCCATCGCTTATTATACTAAAATTCCCGGCGCAAGTAAACCAAACGAAAACCGCTCTACATCAAACACTTTCAAATAATTTGCACATTTCTTTCAAAAAAAGATGCAAATTTTACATTTTTCCTTGATTGCCCGCTCATTTTTGTGTATCCTATATAGTATATTGGTAGAAAGCCAATCGACAGACAGTCAATCGTTTTTATGATAACAGGAGGAATGAGTTATGGATTTTACAAAATGTCAAAGCGTATGGAAAGCGTACGGCGGCTCACTGCCGAAAAATGCAATTATCTATAACGATACATTGTATATGGTAAAAACGCCAAGGACTGTCTTCAACCGCTCTGCCAATCAGGATCAATACATCAATCAGATCTATGCCGAGCATCTGTGCTGCATGATCATACATGCATTAGGCTATGACGTACAGGAAACGATCTTAGGCACATATGGCGCCAAAGTAGCGGTTGCCTGCAAGGATTTTACCGATGATGAATATGAATTAGAAGAATTCAGCCATATCAAGAATGCGGTCAATGACTGCAAGTATTCAGGCAAAAGCGTGGATATTGACGATATTTTGACTGCCTTAAAGCACCAGTCGCTGATCGAACCGCACATTTTAGAAGAATATTTCTGGGATCAGTTCATCTTAGATGCGTTCTTTGGCAATGTCGATCGCTACAATGAAAACTGGGGCATCTTAAAAAACAGCCGCACCGATGAAGTGAAGCCGGCGCCGATCTATGACTGTGCTTCTTCTATGGATTTCAATCTCAGTGAAGCACAGATCGAGGAGCTGCTTGCTTCCCCATTGCAGATGAAGCTGTATGTCTTATCTACCCATTCGGTGATGACCCACCGGGGCAAAGACATCAACTATGCGTCATTCATCGCTTCTCATGCCTATGCGGGCTGTACGAAAGCGTTATTGAAGTTTATGGAACGTGTGGATTTTCATATGATCCATGCATTGATCGATTCCCTTCCCGATGTTTCGCAAATACGCAGACAGTTTTATAAAAGCGTATTAGAAGAGCGTTATCATTGGATCATGGAAGCAGCGCGTTCTCACTATCGAAGGAGATTCAGCTAATTAAAACTGGATGCGTATGAAACAAAAAGGGATAACCGGCATATCGTTATGATGTGCCTTTTTTCTGCCTGTAAAACAAAAAAAGACGAAGTGAATCGTCTTTACATATTGCGTTTGATGATCAAAGCGATCACATCGGCAGCTAACTGCGGATCGTCGTTGCATACAACATATTTATAGTCTTTCACCATCTTCATTTCCCGCTGGGCCTTTGCCAAACGCTGTTGAATGATCTCCTCCGGTTCACTGCGTCTGCCGCGGATACGGTTTTCCAGTTCTTCCATGCTCGGCGGAATCATAAAGATCGTAACGGCATCCGGACATTTCTCCTTGACCTGCGTGCAGCCCTGTACTTCAATTTCCAGGATCACATTTTTCCCCGCTTCGCGCAAACGCTCTACTTCCTTTAGCGGCGTGCCGTAGTAATTGCCGACAAACTCTGCCCATTCCAGCAGTTCGCCGTTTTCGATCGCCTGTTCAAAATGCGCCTTGTCAGTAAAGAAATAATCGATTCCCTCTACTTCTCCTGCTCTTGGCTGACGCGTTGTCATAGAAGTGGAATATACAAGGTTCAATTCCTCATTTTGCATAAAATACTGTCTGACGGTTCCCTTGCCGACACCGCTGGGACCGGAAAGTACGATCAGTAATCCTTTCTTCATCATATTGCACCCCGCTTTTTTAATTATTTTACCGTTCCCTATCATGCTTGTCAAAAGTTTTTTCATAAATATTCCCATATTCGTTTTCCTAATTGAAGCCCATCTTGATGAAATTGTTTCATTTGTGATTGAAAATTGTGCGAATCCACTATCCTGTGCTATAATATTGCCCTGAAATGAGGTGTTTTTATGGCATTAGACGGTGTGATCCTGCATCAGATCAATCAGCAGTTAAAAAGCATGCTGCCGGCTAAGATCAATAAGATCCAGCAGCTCTCGGACTGTGAGTTTTTATTTACGCTCCGCAGCAATCATCAAAACAGACGGCTGCTGATCTCGGCGCACAGTGTATATAACCGCATCAACCTGACGCAATTATCTTATACGACTTTAGAGATCCCCAATAATTTTTTAATGGTGCTGCGCAAGCATATTGACGGCGGCATCATTTTATCCTGTGAGCAGGAGGGACTGGATCGCATCTTGAAAATGCAGGTGGAAACGCATAATGAATTGGGCGATCGGCGCAGCATCACGCTCATGATCGAACTGATGGGAAAATACGCGAATCTGATCTTGGTCGATGAAGACGGCAAGATCATCGACGCCTTAAAGCGCATTCCCCCTTTTGAAAACAGCAAACGACTGATCCTGCCGCAGGCATTGTTTGTACCGGTGGAAAAGCAAAAGGAAAAAAGCGATCCGTTTCAGGCGACGCAGATCGACGTTCAGCGTTCTTTGGTCAAACAGTTTTCCGGCTTTTCTCCGCTTCTCGCAAGCGAGGTGGAATATCGTATGCAAAACAAACAGGATTTTGGCAGCATCCTATCAGAGATCAAAAAAAGCGATCAGCTTTATTTCACCGATATTGAGGAACAAACTTTTTTCCATGTCATTCCTTTGACCCATTTACAGAAGCCGGCTTACGCGTATCCGATCATGAAAGGCCTTGATCTGCTCTATCATGATCAGGAAGAAAAAGTACGGATCAAGCAGCAGGCAGGCGATCTGTTTCGACTGGTAAAAAAAGAATTGCATAAAAACCGGCAAAAACTGCCGAAGCTGGAGGAAACCCGTAAAGAGGCGCTGGATTGTGATCAGTACCGCATCTACGGCGACCTGCTTTTTTCCTATCAGCATCAAATTAGGCGCGTTGATCAGGTGCAGCTGCCTTCCTTTGAAACCGGTGAACCAATCAGGATCCCATTGGATCCGAAGCTGGATGCCAAGGGCAATGCGAATAAATACTATCAAAAATATCACAAGCACAAGCGTGCGCAAAGCATCGTAGAGGAACAGATCGACCTCTGCGAAAAAGAGATCCGCTATTTTGAAAGGATCGAGCTGCAGCTTTCACAGGCAGCGATCGAAGATGCCGAGGAAATTCGCAGTGAACTGGCAGCACTGGGCTATCTCCCACAAAAGAAGCAGCAGATCCGCCGCCGCAAAAAAGCAAGTGTTCCTCATTTTGACACGTATGTATGTGAAGATGGCACGATCTATGTCGGCAAAAACAATCTGCAAAACGAATACCTGACATGGACGCTCGCCCATAAAGAAGATTACTGGCTGCATGCCAAAGATCTGCATGGCGCCCATGTCGTCATCAAATGTGAAACACTGAGCGAATCACTGCTGCGCAGCGCGGCACTGTTGGCGGCATGGTATTCCAAGGGGCGCTATTCTTCCAGCGTACCGATCAACTATACGAAGATCAGGACCTTAAAGCGGATCAAAGGCGCAAAAAACGGTTTGGTCGCATTAAGCAGTTATCAAACCATTTACATCGATCCAAGCAAGGAAGCGATACAAGCATTAAACGACGCTTATTTGAAGCAAACACACTGACGTCTGTCTAAACGGCAGACGTTTTTATCTTATAAAAAAGCAGTCCTTCGACTGCGTAGCATCATTCTTGGATCGTGCGTACCCGCCACAAGATAAAATATGCATGGGCAACATAGATCAGCACCAGTACGATCTGCGCAAGCAATACCTGATGCATCATGACAAAACCGATGCTCATCAAAAGGGTAACGGTCGCCATCGCTTTGATCTTCGTGCGTCTGCTCATGCCTTTCCCCTTCACTGCCGCTTTGACATATTTCTGATAAAGCGCACTGTTTTCCAGTTTTTGACGCAGGCGTTCGCTGCTTTTAGAAAAGCAAAACATCGCCAACAGATAGAATGGCACTGTCGGCAAGATCGGCAGAAACGCCCCTGCCGTTCCAAGGGCAAAGCTGATACAGCCGACCATCAGATAAATATACTTCATTTTTCTCGCTCCAATCTTCTTTTTTCTTGTATTGAGGAAATCACGTGGTGCACTGCCATCAGCGGGTGGTGAAGCAGCATCCGCGGACCGCTGTAACGCATGATGGCTTTGATCTGTTCCCGTTTTGTTTTCTCATAGCAGTGGACCCGGCAGTTTGAACAAAAAGTCTTGCTTTCCATAAAAGGACAAAGATCAATGCGCCGATGCGCATAAGCAAGCAGTTCTTCACAATCCTCACACAAGCCCTTTTCCCGGTGGTGATCGTTACAGTAAATACGGATCATCTGGGCGACCACCTTTTTTTCTTTTGCCCTTTTTTTGCTTACTGCTCGCATGGCTTCCAGCCTTTTTCTACATTGATGATCGTATCGGCCAGCTTCATCGTAGAAGCACGATGGGATACTAATACAACGCTGCGCTTTTGTTCATCCTGTGCTAAGGCAAGTAAGATCTTTGCTTCATTCAGACTGTCTAAGTTGCTGGTCGGTTCATCCAGAAACAAAAGCGGCGCATCATGTAAAAATGCTCTTGCTAAACCGATCCGCTGTTTTTCTCCGCCGGATAAAGAATCACCCAGTTCGCTTGCCATCGTATCATAGCCCTTTGGCAAAGAACAGATATGTTCATGGATATGTGCTTTTTTACAGGCGGCGATCACTTCTTCAGCAGTTGCATCTGCTTTGGCAATGCGGATGTTTTCAAACAGCGTATCATGAAACAAATGCGTTTCCTGCGTCATATAGGATTGCTTTTGACGCAGTGCCTTGGTATTGATCTTTTTTACATCGACATCGCCTAATAGGATCTTGCCCTGTTCGACATCCCAAAAACGCATCAGCAGCTTTAACAGCGTCGATTTCCCGCATCCGCTGCGTCCATATAGTCCGATCGTTTTACCGAAAGGAACTTGCAGCGATACATCCTTTAAGATCATTTCCTCTTCATAAGCAAAACAAATGTGATCGACCTGCATCTCGCTGCCGCTGACCCACTTGCCGGCGTGTACTTCTTCCACCTGCGGCGTTTCCTCTAACAGCGATAAGACCCGCTCGCCCGCCGCGAAGGTCTGCTGAAGCGTCGTTCCCAGATTCGCCAAAGCGACTACCGGGCCAAAGGAAGAAAACAGCAGGATAAAGGCAAGCAGCACCTGTGCAAAAGAAACGATCTGCTGCTCATACAGATAAGCACCGAGCACAAAGATGCCCATAGAAAGCGCCATGATGCAGACATTCGTCATGCCCATCGCTTTGCCGCTTGCTTTTTTGAATTGTTCATCTAAGGCGTTCAGCTCAACAAAACGCTCCTTCAATGTCCATAGCAAAGGCTGTTGCTGCTGATACTGCAGCACTTCCTGCAGCCCTCTCAAACGATCCAGCACAAAAGAAGAAAGCGCCCCGCTTGCCTGCCGCTGCCGCATGCCGATGTCTTTCGTCATTTTTGAGATCCGCATCGGCAAAACGATACCGACGATGACATAGGAAGCAAACGCCCATAAGGCAAACAGCGGATGAAACTGGTAAAAGAGGATGACCAATACCAAAGAAACAAAGAAAGCAATGGCGATCGGTGAAAGGGTATGCGCATAAAATACTTCTAACAGCTCGATATCTGCCGTGATCACCGCAATCAGATCGCCTTTTCCTTTCCCTTCCAGCTTCGCCGGACAAAGCTTGCGAAGGGCCGCAAACACTTGTTCTCGTATTTGTGCCAACAGATGGAAAGCGATATAGTGATTGCATGCCTGCTCCCCATAGCGCAAGAATCCGCGCACAAATGCCATCACCAAAAGCAGTACGCTGCATATCGTAAAGCTAAGGGAGAAGGAAAAACCAAGAAGTGTCAGCAGCATCATCGACGCCCACAGCGTTAAAAGGATCGAACAGAGAAAACCGATCACACCTAACAGGATCGCTAAGCTCATATAACCGTACATTCCATTCATAAACCGCAATAATCCGCGCATGATCTTAACATTGCTTCGCTTCATTTAGATACGCTCCTTTCTCTAAATACTGCTGGGTATGCCACATCTTGGCATATAATCCCGCTTTGGCTAATAATTCTTCGTGCGTGCCGCTTTCTTTGATCCGCCCTTTTTCCAACACATGGATCACATCACATTCCTGTACATTTGCCAGACGGTGAGAAATGATCAAGGTCGTTTTTTGCTTCGACAATGCCTTGATCTGTTCATTGATGATGGTTTCACTTTCCACATCAATATTAGAAGTAGCTTCATCAAACAGGTAAATGCTACTGTTATGCAACAGCGCTCTGGCCAAGGCAAGACGCTGACACTGCCCGCCGGAGAGATTGCCTCCCTTTTCCCGCAGTACAAACGACAAACCGCCCTGAGATCGGATAAAAGCATCCAGATCCACCTGTTTTAACACTTCCCACAGCTTTGCATCATCGGCATCAGGATCGGCTGCCAGCAGGTTTTCCCGTACACTTCCCGCAAACAGATAGCTGTTGTGTGACACCAGGGTAACCTGTCGATAAAACGCTGCCTGTTTGATCTTTGCCAATGGGATATCATTCAGTTTGATCAAGCCCTGATCAGCGCTGCGCTTGCCCATAAGCAAAGAGGCAATCGTACTTTTCCCACTGCCGCTCTCGCCAACGACCGCCACGCTTTTGCCTTTTTGTAACACCAGCGATACATCTTCTAAGATCGGCACTTCTTTCTCATAAGCAAAGGAAACATGCTCCATTACCAATTCCTTTGCTTCCGCGATATCCTGTTCTCCATCTTCTCCTTCTTGCAGATCTAACAGGGCAAACATGCGATCTGACGCTGCCATGCCGTTCATCGCAATATGGAAATAAGAGCCAAGCGTGCGCATCGGCAGAAAAAACTCGGCCGATACCAGAAAGAATAAGATCGCCGCACTGATGGAAAGCTGTCCGCTTTGGTACTGATACAGCGCGCACAACATGCCGATCGCCGCTCCGCCAAACGCCACGATATCCATGATCGTAATGGAATTAAGCTGCATGATCAGTACCCGCATCGTTACCCTGCGAAAAGTTTCCGCCTCTTCTTTCATCTGCTGCTGCTTTCGTGCATCTGCCTCATAGATCTTCAAGGTCGTCATTCCCTGCAGATTTTCCAGAAAATGATCGCCCATCGTCGTGTATTGTCCCCAGTATTTGGCTAAAAGCCGCTTTGCCAGCTTTTGTACGACAACGATCGACAGCGGAATGAGCGGTACACAAATCAGCAATACCAGCGCTGCCTGCCATGATAAAAAGGCCAATGCGCCAAATAAAGTAAGCGGCGCCAGCATACTGTAAAAAAACTGCGGCAGATACATGCCAAAATACGTTTCCAGCTGAGTGATGCCTTCTACGCTCACCTGTACGATTTCACTGGTCGCAACCTTTTCATGATAAGCGCTGCCTAAGCGAAACAGCTTCTCCATGATCTTGATGCGCAGTTTTTCTTTCACATCTCGGGCAGCCAGTTCACTGTATTTCATCAGCAAAACATTGCCGAAATAGCGTACCAAAAGCAATATGCCAAATACCAAAACACTGATGGCAAGCGCTGCTGCTGTCAGTTCTCTTTTATATAATCGTTCCAGCATCCATGCGAAGATCCCCATCATGCCCACATTCATCACGAGCATGATCCACTGACATCCCACATGATACTTTACATAGCGCAGGGAATCCCCTGCCTCTTTTATCAATCTTCGGTTGATCATCTTTTCACTCTCCAGTTAGTTAAAACTAATGTATAGGTTAGCACAATCTAACTGGCATGTCAATCAAAACCTACTGTTAAAATATGAATTTAATTACACATCTTCTTTTATAGTGCTATGAAAAAAAGATGATCTGATCGATCATCTCAAGTGCAATCTGTTTTCCTACAACAAATGGATCCGATGCTGCTTGCAAAGCGCCAGCGTTTCCTCATCCCAAAGCGATACCTGCACTTCTCCGATGTGCGCCTTATTTAGCAGCAGCATACAGATCCGGCTCTGTCCAATACCGCCCCCGATCGTCTGCGGCAGTTCATGATGCAGCAGCTGCTGATGGAAAGGCAGCTGTGCGCGTTCCATGCAGCCGGCCTTTTGCAGCTGCTCTAACAGGACCTCCTCATTCACACGAATCCCCATCGAAGAAATCTCCACCACACAATCCAGCAGCGGATAATAAATCAAAATATCGCCGTTTAACGACCAGTCATCATAATCCGGCGCTCTGCCATCATGCACACTGCCATCGCTCAGCCGATCGCCGATCTGCATCAAAAACACCGTGCGATGTTCTTTGACGATCTCATATTCCCGCTGCTTCACTGTTTTATCCGGATAACGCTCCAACAATTCCTGCGTCGTGATAAAATAGACCTCCTCTTTGATAAAAGGCTCTAAATTCTCAAATACGATCGACAATTCTTTTTCGGTTTCCTTTAACGCCTTCATGACCTGCATCACACAATAACGCAGGGTTTCCACATTTCGTTCGCTTGGATCGATGATCTTTTCCCAGTCCCATTGATCGACATAAGTGGAATGCAGATTATCCAACTGTTCATCACGCCTGATCGCATTCATATCGGTATAGATCCCTTTGCCGCATGTAAAACGATAACGTGCAAGCGCCATCCGCTTCCATTTCGCCAATGAGTGAACGATGGTAACTTCCTTTCCCAGTTCCTTCATATCGAAGCATACAGGCCGCTCTACACCATTCAGGTCATCATTCAAGCCACTGTCCGCAAGTACATAAAGCGGCGCGGATACACGCATCAGATTCAAATGATGCGCCAAGCGTTTTTCAAACAGGTCCTTTACATACTTAATGGCGATTTCCGTAGTAGTAAAATCCAATTTATTTTCATAATGCTTTGGCAGGATCAGTTCCTTTGCACACATAGGCATTATCCCCTTTCTTCCTAATATGCTTTATAGTATAACGCATTTTTCAAAAATGGCAAAGGTTGGCTTAACGAAAAAGGCGGTTTTACTGATCCTCTGCTTCCAAACTATCATGATACAAATCATATGCAAAAGATCACCCTGGATCACGCGCAAAGCAAAACGGCATCGCAAAACGCCATGCCGCCTTCCTACAAACCATTTTGTCCTATTACGCAAACCGTTTATTTCACTTCGTTCTTTTTGATGATGCGGTTGATCCCGACCACGGTATGATCGTCCGGCACATCACAGGTTACGACCGCATTGGCGCCGACCTTGACACGGTTGCCGATCGTTACATTCCCCAGTATTTTCGCACCGGTTCCACACATGACCCCATTTAATAAAGTAGGATGCCGCTTGCAGTGCTCTTTTCCTGTTCCGCCAAGCGTTACCCCGTGATAGATCAAACAGTCATCACCGATCACTGCCGTTTCCCCGATCACAACACCCGTGCCATGGTCAATGATCAAACCTTTTCCGATCTGCGCACCCGGATGAATCTCAATATTCGTCCAGAAGCGGCCGATATTAGAGAAAAAGCGCGCCAAGAAAAACAAATGCCAGCGATAAAGCCGATGGCTCAGCCGATAAAACAACAGCGCTTTGATATGCGGATAAAGCAGCAGCACTTCCAGTTTAGAATGCGCTGCCGGATCATGCTCCATCGTTCGATTGATGTTGTAAATCATGTTTCTCACAGTTTTCATAGATCACTTCCCAAAAGGGAGCACCGATAAATACTTTTCCCCGCCATCCGGCGCGATCGTAACGATGACCTGCTTTGGATCATACTTTGCTAAGCGTTTTGCCAAAGCGATATTCGCGCCGCTGCTAATACCGACCAATACCCCTGTCTGCTTGACAAAGGCAATGGTTTCCTTGATTGCGTCTTCATCCTCGATCAGCATGATGTCATCGATCAATTCCCGTTTCAAAATAGATGGAACAAAGTTTGCCCCGATTCCCTGTATCTTATGTCCTCCCGGTTTATGTCCGCTGAGGATCGCACTGCCGCTTGGCTCGCCGATAATCGTACGCACCTGCGGTTTCTCCTCTTTTAAGCGCTTTGCCACACCGCTGAAAGTGCCGCCTGTTCCAGCACATGCCACAAACACATCAAGATTCGGCACCTGCTTTAAGATCTCCACCCCGGTCGTTTCATAATGCGCTTTGACATTCGCTTCATTGTCAAATTGCCCCAGTGAAAGATAATGCGGATCCTGCTTTTTTAATTCCTCCATATAAGCAACGGCTCCGCTCATTCCTTTCGCTCCTTCGCTCAGCAATACCTCGGCACCGTAAGCACGCATCAGCTGTCTGCGTTCTACGCTCATCGAATCCGGCATCACGATCGTTACCGGAATCTGATACAGCGCTCCTAACATCGCCAAAGCGATACCGGTATTGCCGCTGCTTGCTTCGATCAATACCGTATCTTCCTTGATCAAGCCTTTCTTGATCGCATCTTCCAGCATATAAAGTACGGCACGGTCTTTCACACTGCCGCCTAAGTTATACTTTTCCAGTTTCACATAAATATTTGTATCCGGGATCTGCACAACCGGTGTGTTCCCGATCAGTTCGATTGCTTTCATTTGTTACCTCCTGCTCCTATTGTATGAAAAAAACGTGGATTCATACATCTTTCTAATCTCTATCATTATACTATGATTTAAGTGCTACGCCAAATGTGATACCTAAAACACTTACAATTTTCTTCTCCTCACATCATGAAACAGTCGGCGCAGATAAGTGCGTAACGGTTCTTCCCTGCGTACATAATGGCGGTGCGCGTCAATTTGCCCCTCCCCATTCATCGTAAACGCAATCGTTTCCTCATAGCGCATCTGTTCACAATACTTGTGCACATAGTAATTCAATGTGCTTTTTTCATCCATGATCGCCAAAACATAGCGATCCTCCCAGCGTTCGATCACACCTCTTACATGATGCTTTGACAAAAGCGCATCAAGTTTGACCAGCGCGGCTTCCAGTTCCTCTTTGCTGCCGATCTTCACCAGAAGAAACGGCGCCTCTCGCACTTCCCCTTCCACAAAAACCACATCAGGCAAATGATGCAGCTGCTTGATATAGATTGCCGATGCATCACTTGGAAACGCATACGACACATAAAGCAGATCCTGCTTCAAAGAAAACGTAAAACAGTCCGCTGCATCAAGAACCGTCAAGATCTCTTGGACTGCGCAGGCAGCGATGCGATTGCCAAAGAGATAGCGCCGCTGCATTTGATCATACGCAAAAGCCCCATGTAAACAAATGATCGGATGCGCAGTGGGAAAATGTAAATGCGATAGTGCTGCAAAACGGGGCAGTTCATTGCAATAGCACGCCAGTGCGCCGCCTCGTTCACGAAAATGCTTGAGCTTGATCAACGCATAGCGATCCAGCTGCTTGTTTTCATCTAACAGCGTTTCCAGATCGAACAGATAAAGCCGCTTAGACGCACGATGAAAAGGCAGCGCCATACGGTTCACAAACAATGCGACAAGGATCCCGATGCAAGTATCCAAAATACGGTTCCATGCAAATAAAAACGGATTTTCATCTAAGCCGTGCGAAACGCAAATGCTTAAAAATACCACACAGGCAAAATAGGAAACCTGCCCCTGTTTGATCAGCAAGGTCGTATAGATCACAACGACGATCATGACCGATATAAACAGATAGCGCAGTACCTCCATTTCCTTGATCGCGGTATTTTGAATGACCAATAATCCAAGCAATCCGATCAAACCGCCATGCAGCGTACCGATCAAACGATTGCACGCGACCGTGGTAGAGCTGGAAACATCTTTTTGGATACACAGCACCGCCGCTATACAAGAATAAAATACGATTCCTTCCCCGCTGCGAAATAAATTCAGCATCAGGCAAAGAAACACCGCAAGCGCACTTTTGATGATGCGCATGCCGATCCTTTGAACTGCCATTGCCTTCACCCTGCCTTTCTTCGTTTTATCGATCCAGTCCATTCATTTTTCAATATCCCAGATCCTGATCGATCAAGATCACATGGATCCGATCCGCTCGCATTTGCCAATGAATGATGACCTCATCGCAGCAGATCCTGCCGCTGCTTTTACAATCCATACAGACACCGGTTTTCACACAAGGGGTATTCGTCTGAAGCCGCTTGCAGTTTTGCACGGCGGAAATCTCTTTCATTCGTGTTTTCGCCTCTTCCAGATCCTCGACGATTTTATTTTTGCCGGCGATGATATACACTTGTTTCGGGCCGTATAACAACGCTGCCAAACGATTGCCGGTGCCATCCATATTATAAATCTCTCCCTGCATCGTAATGGCCGAGGAGCTCATGAGATACACATCCGCATCTAAGCCTTTGCGACGACATGCTTCTTTTTCCACTGTGCTTAAATGCGCTGCATTATGATTGATGAGCGGGATCTCATCGAAATGATCGACCAGTCCTAATTCATCCAGTGTTACACTGCCTCCACGGCATACCAGCATCTCTTTTTTGATAACCGTACGCAAATAGTCATACAATTCTTTTTGATCTTTTACGATCACAGCGGGAATGCGATGCTCCTCAAGTGCTGCTTTTACCCGGCGCAGCTTAGATTGTTCCACCAGTTCCTTTAACATGACGCTTCCTCCTGATGCCGATGTGCCAATTTCACATAATGCGCCGCATTCCATAAAATATGTTCATGCTGCTTCGGCGTGAGCGTCTTGATTACCTTTGCGGGACTGCCGACCGCAATGCTGTTGGCAGGGATCCGCATGCCTTCCAATACCACTGCTCCAGCTCCGATGATACAGTTTTTCTCCACATGAGCGCCGTTCATAATGATAGCGCCCATGCCGATCATGCAGTGATCTTCAATGACACAGCCATGAATGATACAGCGATGTCCGATCGTTACCGATTCGCCGATGCGTAACTCATAATGCAGATCAGTATGGAGCGTACAGTGATCCTGCACATTGCTGTAAGGACCGATCACAATGCTGCCGCAATCTCCTCTGACAACGCTTTGATACCAGATGCTCGCATCTTTTTTCAGCGTAACATCACCAATCACCTCTGCACTGTCCGCGATCCAGCTGCCCGCTTCTTGTATGACCGAATGATCTTCAAAAGTTTTGACCATAGCCATTCCTCCTCATGTTTTTTATTAAGTATATCACAATCCCAAAAACATGCGAAAAAAAACTGAAAGAAACCAGTTCTTTCAGTTTAAGAAGCATGCCGGATCTGCACATCATACGCTCCATCCTTCACATCGACTTCGATCGTATCATCTTTCATCGCTGCTCCCGCAATCATCTCATGAGCAATCGCAGTTTCAATATTGCGCTGGATATAGCGTTTCATCGGTCTTGCGCCATATACCGCATCTACTCCCTGTTCTGCGATCATATCGAACACCGCATCGCTTACCTTGAGCGTAATATCCTTCTTGGCAAGTCTTTGTGCCAGTTCATTCATGAATTTATGAGCGATCTTTTTCATCATATCGTCATCTAACGCATGGAAGATTACGATCTCATCAATACGGTTCACAAACTCCGGCTTGAAATACTGCTTCACAGCTGCCATATAGCCGGCTTCACGATCTTCATCAAAGGCATGCTCACTGCCCAGATTGCTCGTCATGATTAGCAAAGTATTCTTAAAATCGACGGTTACACCCTTTGAATCGGTAATTCTGCCATCATCTAGGATCTGCAACAAGACATTGAATACATCCGGATGTGCCTTTTCGACTTCATCAAAGAGAATGATAGAATAAGGATTGCGCCGTACCGCTTCACTCAACTGCCCGCCTTCTTCATAACCGACATAGCCCGGAGGCGCTCCGATCAAACGGGCAACGCTGTGTTTTTCCATATATTCGCTCATATCGATCCGCACGATATGCGCTTCACTGTCAAACAGCTGTTCGGCAAGTGCTTTTGCCACTTCGGTCTTACCAACACCGGTTGGTCCTAAAAATAGGAATGAGCCGATCGGACGGTTTTCATCTTGAATCTGTGCTTTGCTTCTTAGGATCGCATCAGTTACCAGCTCCAGCGCCTGATCCTGTCCGACGACCCGCTTTTCCAGCGCTTCCTTCAAGTGCAGCAGCTTGACCCTTTCACTTTCCACCAGACGGGAAACCTCAACACCGCTCCATTTCGATACGATCTTGGCAATCAATTCCTCATTGACCGTTTCCTGAATGAGGGCATCTTCTTTTTCCTGCTCCTGTACCTGCTTGATGCGCTTCTCCAGTTCCGGGATCACGCCGTACTGTAAACGTGCAGCATCTTCATAACGTGCTTCATTCTGCGCCTGCTCTAAATCTAATCTGGCTTTTTCCAGTTTTACTTTATCATCTTTAGATGCCTCCAACTGTGCTTTTTCATCATTCCACTTCGTATAGAGCGCATCCTTTTGTGCTTTTAACTGTGCCAGTTCTTCCTTGATCTGTTCGCGGCGTTCGATTACTTTTTTATCATCTTCCTGCTTCAAAGCCGTCTCTTCGATTTCTAACTGCATGATCTTACGCATGAGTTCATCCAATTCCTGCGGCATCGATTCCATCTCCACCCGCAGTGTCGCACAGGCCTCATCAATCAGATCGATCGCCTTATCCGGTAAGAAACGATCGGTAATATAACGATTTGACATGACGGCGCTGGCAATGATCGCTTCATCTAAGATCTTGACACCATGATACGATTCAAAGCGATCCTTTAAGCCACGCAAGATCGAAATCGTATCTTCTACGGTCGGTTCTTCGACCTGTACTTTTTGGAAACGTCTTTCTAATGCCGCATCCTTTTCAATGTACTTACGATATTCATTGAACGTAGTAGCGCCGATACAGCGCAATTCGCCACGTGCCAGCATCGGTTTCAACAAGTTAGCCGCGTCCATGCTTCCTTCTGTTTTCCCGGCACCGACCAAATTGTGGATCTCATCAATAAATAAGATGATGCCGCCTTCCGCCTGCTTCACCTCTTCCAAGATCGCCTTTAAGCGCTCCTCGAACTCACCGCGATATTTCGCACCGGCAATGAGTGAACCCATGTCCAATTCGATCAGCTTTTTGTCCTGCAAAGATGCCGGAATATCACCTTTCATGATACGCCATGCAATGCCTTCCACGATCGCTGTTTTACCAACGCCCGGTTCACCGATCAATACCGGATTGTTCTTCGTCTTACGCGCTAAGATCTGAATGACCCTACGGATCTCATCATCACGGCCGATGACCGGGTCGATCTTGCCGTTCTTGACGTCCTCTACCAGATCACGTCCGTATTTCTGCAACGCTTCAATGTTGTTTTCTGCATTCGGTGTATCCATCTTCTTCCCTCCTCTGCGTTCTAATTCTGCCTTTTTACAAGCACTCTCCTCCAACTGAAATGCTTTTACCAGCTGCTTTGACAAATAAGAGCGGTTAAACAGAAACGCGATCCAAACAGAAGCACAGCTCAGATACGTTTCATCCTGTTCTTTTGCCCAAGCCGCAGCCTGATCAAAGCTTTTCAAAGCCTCATTTGAAAAATTGGGATTGCTTTGTGAAGAAGAAGCGATCCGCTTCAATTCTTCGTCGATCATCGTTAAAGCTTTGTTTGGATCGACCTGTAAACGCTGAAACAATCCCGACAGTGTTTCACTTTCAAATAACGCTTTCAGCATATGCGGGGTATCGATCGTCGGATGGCGATATTCCTTCGCCAGCTCCACCGCTCGCATGATCGCTTTCTGAAGCGCTTCTGACATCATTTCAAAATTCATAGTAACACCACCTTTGCTTTTTTAGCACTCTAACACTTTAACTGCTAATTGTATTATAGCACAACTTTTAGCACAGTCAATAGCAGAGTGCTAATATTTTGTTTTTTTTTTATTCCCAGTAAAATCAAGCTGTGATTTTTCTTTCAGTTTGTTTTTATGTATCGTCATGGAAATCAGATGGTACATTTTTATAGGATAAAAGAAATAAGGGCAATCGATTTTTGCCTACATATCGGTAAAAATAGTATTCAAGCAATCACACTAATCTTAAATTTAGGTGCAAAAAAGACAATCCATCATAAAGCTAACGCCGCATAAGTAAGTAATCGCTCTAAACGCACTTTATGAGCAATAGCAAGGTCTCAAAGAAACATTTATCGAAATATCGTATTCCATATTTTGATTTTAGTAAATAAAAAGCGAAGACTGATCGCCTTCGCCCATCATCATTCGATCATAATGTTCTTCTTTTCCGGCAGCTTTGCGCTTTCCTTCGGGAACGTGATCTTTAATTCGCCGTTTTCATAACTTGCACGTACGTCTTCTTCTTTCACATTTTCACCTACATAGAAGCTGCGTGAGAAAGTGCCGCTGTAACGCTCCTGACGGATGATATTGCCCTTATCGTCTTTTTCATCGCTGCCGGTATTGTGAGATGCGCTCACATTCAAATAGCCATCACTGAGTTCCAGATGAATTTCCTCTTTCTTGCATCCCGGCAATTCCATATCCAGCGTGTAATAGCCGTCCTTTTCCGTAATGTCGGTTTTCATCGTCATATCGCTTCGATTGCTGAAAAACGGTGAAGTGAACATATCATCAAACATGTCATCAAATAAACTGCTCGTTCTTGGAAAGAATTTCATAGTATCGCCTCCATTTTCACATCCTCACGGTTGTTTTTACGCAGCCGTTTACGAATTTCCTTCCATCGGGGCATCCCCCGATTACACTTCCTATTATACTCACGTTTTTAGCACTGTCAATAGTTGAGTGTTAATTTTTTAATATTTTTTCCTATTTCGTAAATGCAAGAAGCCGATCAGTTTTGAAGATTCACACTTTCCCTCAATTAGATGCTAATATAAGGCGTTCATCAGACATAAAAAAGGAACGTCAACACCGGCGCTCCTTCCCTTACATCCGTTTTAGCCATGCTCATGCGCACAGCCTACTGTTTTGAACATCGCTTCATCATAAGCAATCTGATTTTTATCATAATAATCTTTGACTGCTGCCTTGATTGCCTGCTCCGCTAAGACCGAACAGTGGATCTTTACCGCCGGCAAGCCATCTAATGCCTCCACAACAGCCTTGTTTGACAAGGTCAGTGCTTCTTCCAGTGTCTTGCCTTTGATCATCTCGGTCGCGATCGAACTGGTGGCAATCGCACTACCGCAGCCAAAGGTATTAAACTTCACATCGGTAATACGTCCATCTGCTACTTTGATATACATTTTCATGATATCGCCGCATTTCGCATTTCCCACTTCTCCGATACCGTCCGCATCTTCCATTTTTCCTAAATTGCGGGGATTTGTAAAATGATCCATTACTTTATTACTGTATAACATATGCTTTCTCTCCTTTTTCCAGTGCTTCCCATACCGGCGATATATTACGCAGGTAGGATACGGTTTCTTTTACCGCATGGATGATATAGTCGATCTGTTCCTTTTGTAATTCCATGCCGATCGAAAGACGCAGCGATCCATGCGCCACTTCATGCGGCAGCCCCAGCGCCAATAAGACATGACTAGGATCAAGCGAGCCGGAAGTACACGCAGAACCGGAAGATGCCGCAATGCCCTTTTGATCCAGCCACAGCAACAAAGACTCCCCTTCGATTCCTTCAAAACAGAAATTGATCGTCTGCGGTACCCGCCGTATGCGATCCCCGTTTAAGCGGCTGTGAGGAATTTCTGACAAGCCTTCGATCAGTTGATCGCGTAATGCGGATACTTTACGCATCTGTTCGCTCATCTGTTCACACGCATCGCGCAGCGCCGCCGCCATTGCGATGATAGCAGGCAGATTTTCAGTGCCCGCACGCAGCCCTTTTTCCTGTGCGCCGCCATAAAGCAAAGGAATGAGCGGTGCGCCCTTTCGCACATACAGCCCGCCGATCCCTTTCGGCCCCTGAAATTTATGAGCGGAAAACGCCAGATAGTCCACTTGATCTTTTATGACATCGACCGGTATATGTCCTACTGCCTGTACCGCATCACAGTGAAACAAAACCTTATGACGGCGACAGATCGCCCCGATTTCCGCAACCGGCTGTAAAGTGCCGATCTCATTGTTCGCATACATGATCGTTACCAGACAGGTTTCTTCTTTGATCGCCTGCTCCAGCTCTGACACATCAATGATGCCGTTTTCATGCACATCGAGATAAGTAATCGAAAAGCCTTCTTTTTTCAGCGCGTCTAGTGTATGCAACACCGCATGATGCTCAAAGGCACTGGTGATAATATGCTTCTTGCCTTTTCTAGCGCCGATGGAAGCCGCTGAACGAATGGCCTGATTATCTGCTTCACTGCCTCCGGAAGTAAAGTAAATCTCCTCCTGTTTGGCATGCAGACAATCGGCAATCTCGCTTCTTGCTTGCTCCAGCGCTTCTTTTGCCAGCTGTCCTTCCCGATGAAAGGATGAGGGATTTCCATAACGATCCATCGCCGCCAGCATCGCTTCCTTCGCTTTTTCACTGATCGGTGTAGTAGCGGCATGATCGGCATAAATATATTGCTTCATCTTATAACACCTTCCTATTCCTATTGAATACATAGGAATTATAAACAGTATTTCTTCTCCCGTCAATTCAAACACCTTATCACTGCTCTCCTCTCTCTTTCTTATTTCTATTAAAGCACATATCTGCTTACAATGAGCAGATTGCATATTGCGTATCTTCGCACTTTTTTGTACAATAGAAAAACAAGGAGGTTTTACCAATATGATGATTTCTACAAAGGGCAGATATGCACTGCGTATCATGCTGGATCTGGCGCAGCATGAAACAGAAGGCTATATCTCATTAAAATCGGTATCGGAAAGACAAGCGATTTCATTAAAATATTTAGAACTGGTCATTGCGATGCTGCATAAAGCAAACCTCGTTGACAGTATGCGCGGCAAAGAAGGCGGCTACCGCTTAAGCAAAGACCCTAGCGAATACAGCATCGGTTCGATCTTAAAGGTGATGGAAAAGACGCTGGCTCCGGTTGCCTGCATGAGCTGTGGGGAAACTGCATGCAGCAATAAAGAAAACTGTTTGACACTGCCGCTTTGGCAGCAGTTAGATCAGATCATTGATACATACTTGGAAAGCGTTACCCTAAAGGACCTGCTGGATGGGAACGTGCAAATCCCGATCATGCAAAACGCATGATGCGCTTTTCATACATGATCGCTAAAAAAGGGATGAACGCAAATCATCCCTTTCGTTTTATGGCGCTCTAAACTTCCGTGTGGGTGTGGGTACGCCCTAAACTTATGTGTGGTATTTTTCAGATACCTCTAACATTTTGTGTGGGTGAATAAAAAACCTTCGTGATATGATTTCTTTGTCGAGAAGAAATTACACGAAGGAGGTATTTAACCTATGAATGATTTTATCACAGATTTATTTAATATTGATAGAAAAAAGATTAAAAAAATGAATGTTGTTACTAGTAAGGATAAAACTGAGTTTCATATCGTCTTAAACCACGATGGTGATTTATTTTGTCCTTTTTGTTATGGTGTCGTTCATGCCAATGGCTATTCGAAACCTAAAATAATCAATCACCCTAAACTAACAGATAGAAAAGCGGTAATTATCTTTTATAACCATCGTTATCAATGCAACGAATGCTTGCGTACTTTCTCTGGGAAAAATCCTTTCACTTTTTCTAACTTTAGAAATTCTTATCTTTCTTTTGAAAACATTATGAAGCAGCTTTCTAATTTGAATTATTCATATAAAATGGTAGCTGAGCTGAACCATATCTCTCCTACCCAAGTACAAAGATATTTTGATAGCTTCGTAAACATTCCTAGAATCACTCTACCTGAATCTATAGGGATTGATGAGATTCATTCAAAAATGGCAAAACGAAAAGATTCTGCTTATTTATGTGTGATGGTGGATAATAAGAAACGTTCTCTTTTTGAAATACTTCCATCTCGTTCTAAAGCAGAATTAAAACGTTATTTTGAAAAGATTCCTCAAATAGAACGGAACAACGTAAAATATGTAACCATTGATATGTGGTTTCCTTATAAAGAAGTAGCGAATAAGTATTTCCCTAACTGCATTGTAGCTGTTGATCCATTTCATGTTGTCGAACATTTAATGACTAGTTTCCGCCGTATACGTCTTAATATCATGTATCAGGTAGAATATGGCAGTGATAGTTACTATTTACTCAAAACATGGAAAGACTTAATTGAAAAGAATGTTTTTCTCGATAATGAACCAGTCTACAATAATCGCTTCAAAATGAAACTAAACAAAAGACAGCTACTTGATTTAATTCTTGAGATTAGTGAAACATTGGCTTTAGGATATCACCTAAAAGAGATGTATTTAACCTTTAATAAAAATGCAACGGAAGAAAATTGTGAGGAATGGTTCAATTCTATTTTAGAAGCTTTTAAAAAATCAGGAATATCAGAGTTCCATGATTTTATTCAAACACTTGAAAACTGGAAACCAGAAATTCTTAATTCATTCAAAAGACCTTTTGATGAGCACAAACTAAGCAATGCACTCTGTGAAAATATCAATGGGCAAATTAGAACATATTTATCTGTATCAAAAGGAGTATCTAATTTTATCCGTTTTAGAAAAAGATGTATTTTTGCTTTAAATCCAAAGGTTTTCTATTCAATTACAAATCAATTAAAATCTAATAAAGTTCAAGGCAAAAGAAGAGGCAAATATAATAAAAACAAATAAATAAATGAATCGTACTTCTCGACACATAAAAAGGTGGTTCATTAGTACTTACTTGTACTAAATATACCACCTTTTATCTCATCTTAAACCACTCGAAAGTTTAGAGTTCATTTTCTCAAAACCACTCGAAAGTTTAGATTACTCGTTTTATCAAGCGATGCCGCTTTTCACAGCGGCTTTTTTTACAGTTTTGCAAATAAACGGTTTGTCTGCTTCTTTACCAACTGATACAAAAGCGGTGATGTGACAAGCAGGATCACCAACAATGCGATCGCCAGTTCAAGCACATGCTCCAGTCCTACCCGGATCCCTAAAAAGATGATGATGCCGCCAAACGCAAATCCGCTCAGCATCATGATCGCAGCGGTAAAATTCTGTTTCACAGCGCTGGCTTCCTGTTCCCATACTAATTTCGGATGCAGCAGATCGACCAATACGCCGAGGAAATTGCCATATACATCGCCTAAGATAAACGTAAGCAATAATAGTGCGGAAGCAAGCAGCGGCATTTGTAAACCGATGATCGCCGGGATTACCAGCAATAACCCGCCGGCAAGTGAGATCACGATACCGGAAGTCGCTTTCGCCGCAACCTGTGTCATATAAGAAAGCGGAATATACTTCATAAAATCATAATGTGCGCCCTCTCGTGAAATCGCTGTCGCAGAGATCATATTCGTATTGCTCATAAAGAAACCAAGCCCGATGCCGCCTAAGATCACAAAGGCATAGCTTTCATTTGGATAGCGGGTAAAAGCAAGATCAAGGAAATAGCGCAAATCGGCTAATGTTTCCATAAAATTCATATCCTCGCCGCCGATCAGCACCGGGACGAAAAATAACACCGGCATCAGAAAACTGATCAGCACACAGTTTTGAAAATAGATCGGATTGCGGATCAACAGGCGCAGTTCTTTTTTCAAATACGAAAAGAACGCCGGTTTTCTCACCGTTTGTTTTCGCATGGAAGCACGGCTCAATTTCTTGCCGGTGCTCATGCTGTCAGATACGTTTACCGCCGATTTCAAATAAATGCGATTGCCCAGTACCAAAAATAAAGCCATGAGCACAACGATGACCACTACAAACAGACCTAGCTGTACAAAGTCTTGATCAGCCAACGCATTCGCCATCATCGCAACCGTCGGAAAGATCGCACTGAAAACATTGACCAAAGGACTGTCGCCCGTTAATAAGCCGAGGATGAAATTCGTATCGCTCATTAACGTATTCATCGAAGAATACTGAAAATAATATACGACCACCAGCGTTGCCAATAAACCAAGCGTACCGAAGATCATATTGAAGCGATCTTTATTTTTCGCAAACGGCAGAAAGCGCATCATCAGGATGACGATGAGCGAAGCGTAAAGCAGCGGCACGATCGGCAATAACAGAAAACAGATCGTACCGATCACCACGAAGCCGATAGAAGCGCCTAATTCCTGCACATAAGCGACATACATCGGCAGGATCACCAGCAATGAGAATAAATATTCAAATGCCAGCATGACCGAAAACTTGCTTGCCAAAATATGATGCGGCTTGATCGGCAGATATAATAAAGTCTGAATATCCTTTGAGAAATAATAAATGCCCGGCACCATAAACATCGCAAAGATAAAGGTCACAAAAGAACTTAAATAAAAGCCCAGCCCCAAACCGGCACTTTGCTGATGCAGCAGTGTTACCGTTTCAAAAATATAGACAAACAGATCATACAAGACATATAGCATCGGCAAAAAGCAGACCGCAAGCAACGCATAGAGCGCGATCGTCGAAAGCTTTTTGCTTTTCGCATCGTTAAAGGACTGTCCGCTCGTCTTGATCAGCGTTTTCGTTAACACCCAGAACTCACGCATGGCTCACTACCTCTAAGAAGATCGATTCCAGACTGTCGAAATTTTGATACTGCGCTTTTAATGCGTCGAGCGTTCCATAAAATAAGACCTTTCCTTTATTGATGATGACCACTTTGTCGCAGAGCTTCTCCGCCGTTTCCAGCACATGCGTCGAGAAGAATACGGTATTTCCTTTCCGCGCGTGTTCCCGCATCAGCTCCTTTAAGGAAAAGGCGCTTTGCGGATCTAAGCCGGTCAGCGGTTCATCTAAGATCCAGATGCTCGGTTCACAGATCAAAACGCCCATGATGACGATCTTTTGGCGCATCCCGTGTGAATAGCTCAAGATCTTGTCATTCAGCGCTGCTTCCATTTCCAGCATCTTGGCATAATGCTCGATTCGCTCCTTGCGCAGCGCACTGTCGATCTGATAAATATCGGCGATGAAATTCAAGTATTCGATTCCCTTCAAACGCAAGAAAATATCGGCGTTATCCGGGACGATGCCAAACTGTTTTTTCGCTTCCAGCGTATCAGAAGTGATACTTTTGCCATTCAGGTAAATTTCACCTTCATCAATTTGCAGCACGCCGGTCATCATTTTGATCGTCGTCGTTTTCCCGGCGCCGTTTGGCCCGATAAAGCCGATGATTTCTCCTGATGGAATTTCCAAGCACAGATCATCGACCGCCTTGTGCGTTCCTCCATACACTTTAGATACATGTTTTATTTCAATCATAGTCGTTCTCCTTATTCACTTTGTATATCACAGCCGTTCATCATATTTTTACTGAAGTAAAATAAGATCAGCGACAGGACAAAATTCAATGCCAGTGAGCCGTATGTTACCATTTCATACGCCGATACATCGGTTACATGCCACTTCGTCAACATAAAAAACGTCAAGAAAATGCCCGGCAGCGCGCATAGGATCAAAATGATCATGCGAATCATATTTTCCACGATTGCCGTTGCCCGCGATTTCAAGATCCTTACCGACAAAGCGCTGGCTGACAAAAATACCAAGATATAGCCTTCCATCTGAATCATGTTTAATAAGATATCTTTCGTGGTTACGCCGAAGTAAATACCGCCGATCAAAATGGATACACAGGCGATCAATGAAATCTTGATCAGGCTCGGCAACATCGCAAACAATAATTTCTTGCCGGCGGAATCCGGAATCAGATAGATCTGATAATTTTTTAACTCCTTTAACAGATCGCAGTCCTGAAGCAAAATAAACAGAAACACATACAGCATATAGGCAAACATCTCAAAACTGTTATCCAGCACGATCGCCATTAAGAAATAGATCGCAATGATCAAAAGTTCTTGTCCCCGCAAGAGCGATCTGCCCTTTTTCATCATCAGCAGATTTTTTGAGAAAACGGCGCCGGCACCTCGATAAAATCTAGTGTGTTTGACCTGCTTGACCTTTTTCGCATTCATATCGAAGCTGCTCTTTTTGCCGCTGCGGATCGCCTTATAATACTGCGAAAACTCTTCACTGTCCAGCATCGCATACTCATAAAAATCCGGCTTGCGACGAATAAACAGCAGCAGCGTCAAAATATAAAGCAGCACCAGCACACCTAAACCGATCGCCAAAGCAGATAGATCGTGATTGAGAAAAGCGATGAGCGCCAGCTTCATCTGCCCGAATACCGGGAAAAAGTAGAAAGCGTCTGTCATGAGGAAATCCTTGCCTGCCGCCATGATGGCAAAGTCGTTTACATAGGCTTCCCACAGCAGCAAGATCCCCGTCAAAGCCAATAATACGATCGCGATCCAGCGAACGATCGGCTTATATTTTGGATATACCAGGCTATAAAGATAGATCGTATCATTGAACTGCACCCAGATCATGACCGAAAGCATAGAAGTGAGCAGCAGCATCCCCATGAAGCCAAAGGAAATCTCATTCTGCATGCTCATTGCCACGACCACGAACACCGTTAAAAGACCAAATAAAAATGAAGTGGTCAGCGTCGCCAAAGAGGCGTAAAGCAAGATCTGTCTTTGGGTAAAAGGACCTTTGAATAAATAAAAGCTGTCCTCCGCAAACAAAAGCGCCTTGCGTTTTTGAAACATCGTCGAAAAGACCATCAACGCCGTATAGCCTACGCCAAGCATGACGATGCCATGCTGATTCAGCGCATTCATCATCGCCAGCGGATTTTTGTCGAGCGTCAGCATCATCACCATGATACCGACATAGCCAAGCGCACATAAGATCGTAAAGATTGCGCTGGACTTCGTTTGAAACAGATTGCGGATCTTTGCCTTTCCTTTTAGAAACGCTAAACTAAGCAGCACTCTCATGATGTTCACCTACACATGCAAAAAACACTTCTTTCAGCGACTGCTCTTTTAATTCCGTACGCTTCAACGTCTGCACGATCTTGCCGTGATCCATGATATACGCATCATCCCATATTTCATCAATGACATCGATGATATGCGTTGAGATCAGGATACTGACACCCTGTTCCTTCAATTTCACAAACAACCGCAGCGTATCTTCAATGCTGGCAGGATCCAAACCCACCATCGGCTCATCTACCAGCAATGCCTGCGGCGAAATGATCAGCGCCAGCATCATACTGAGCTTTTGCTTCATCCCCTTGCTCAATTCCTTTGCCATCTTATCCTTTTTATCACTGAGATCGAATAGCTCCAAATACTGTACCATCTTTTCTTCATAATGTTCCACGCGATAGGCATTCGCGATAAAGCGGACATGTTCCGCAACCGTCAAGATATCGTAGAGCACCGGCGCTTCCGGTATATAGCCGAACAGCTTCTTCGCCGCGACACTGTGATTATCATGCCCGCAGATCTTGATTTCTCCTTCATACTTCAATAAAGCCGCAATGCTTTTGATCGTGGTCGATTTCCCGGCGCCGTTTGGACCAAGCAAAACCGTAATTTCACCCGGCTTGGCGCATAGATTCACATCATCGACCGCTTTCAGTTTCCCATACGTTTTCGTTAAATGATGCACTTCGATCATATGATCGCCTCCTTCCTTTTGGTTTCAGTATATCCTACTATACTGTACACTGCAAGTACAATTCTGTAAGATAGTAATATTTTACCCCCCCCCCCCCATTTTTTGTCAATCTTTTCCACATCCAAATCAGCTCTATTTCATCTCTTCCCTGTTTCATAAGCGTTTTGATCAAAAAATAAGAGCATCCTGAAATGCTCCTATTCTTCATGCTTTACAAGACAAAATTACCGTCCGCGAATACCGCGACTTCCTTTCCGTCTTCCAAGATGCCGGTAATGCACATATCGGCTGTACCGAACATAAAGTCCACATGCGTATTGGAATCATTGGCACCGGCCTTTTTCAGCTCCTCCTCGCTCATGGTCAAACCGCCGGCCACATTCATCGCATAAGCACGTCCCAGCGCCAGATGACAAGAGGCATTTTCATCAAACAGCGTGTTCAGAAACAACAGATTGCTCATCGAGATCGGTGATGCGTATGGCACCAGTGCCACCTCGCCGATATAATGACTGCCCTCATCAAAATCAACAAGCAGTTTCAACGCCGCTTCCTCTTTTTTCGCCCCGCAGTCTACGACCCGGCCCTTTTCAAAACGGAAATAAAAATCTTCGATCAATTTACCGTTATGATCCAGCGGCTTGCTCGCATAAACTACCCCGTTTACGCCTAAGCGATAGGGCATGGTAAATACTTCCTCCGTCGGCATGTTCGGATTGAATACGATGCCTGCTTCACTGACTTCACAGCCGCCGGCCCAAATATGATCCTTCACCAATTCGACCCAAAGATCGGTACCCGATGACTGACTGGTAAAATGCAGTTTTTCAAAACGCAGCGCATTCAGCTTTTCTACCCGCTTTGCCAAAGTGGCATTGTGCTTTTCCCATACGGCAACCGGATCATCGTTATCGACATGCACCGCTTTTAAGATCGCATCCCACAGCGCCTCCAGCGCCTCCTCTTCCTTTAAGTGCGGAAATACCTGTTTGGCCCATTCCTTGTTCGGTACGGCGACGATCGACCACTGCACCTTATTTTTGCTGGTATAGGCATTGACTTCCTTCATGGCCGCTCCTCTCGCCTGCATCGCCTTTGCGCTTTTCGCAGGATCGACATCTTTCATGACGCCCGGGATCCCGCAATGGATCTTCAGCAGACAAGCGCCTTCCTTCAAATAATCCAGCTTGCTTTCCACCTGCCAATTACGCACATGAGAAAGGGTTTCTTCACTTTGATAGGTATAGTGCATCGCCGCTATTCTTTCATCTTCATAGTTTACGATGACTTCCTTGGCGCCTGCCTCATACGCCGCTTTTACACAGGCTCTGGTAAAGTCGATCGCCTCTATTGAAGTATTGAGGATCAGCGTCTGTCCTTTCTGCACGTTGGCACCCATCTCTACTGCCAGTTTGGCATATTGCTCTAATCGTTTCTGTTCCATATGTTCACTCCTTCTTAAACCAGATTGGCTGTTTTATTAAAAATGCTTGCAGCGATCCTGAAAGTGCGCATAGATCGCATCATTGTCAAAGCCGTCCACATTTTGTGATTGAAAGATATATAACGGCTTGCCGGCTGCTACGACCTTGCGTATTGCCTCGTCGACGATCAAATTCATCAAGAACATGCCGACGATCGTTGAAGCCGGTCCGCTTTGATAAGGGCCGATCTGCGCAAGTGCGTCGCCAAAAGGCACACAGGTGTCAAGGACACAGTCTGCACACTCATACAGCTTTTTCCCGCTCGCATGACGGCTCTTCGCCTGTTTGGATTGGCTTACATTCGTCATAGCAATCGTATAGATTCCTTCTTTTTGACAGCGCATCGCCATTTCGATCGGTACCGCATTTCTTCCCGAATTGGAAGTAATGACCATAAGATCACCTTTTTCAATGCGGTAAGAATCAAAGATCGCATCCGCCACACCGCTGCACTGTTCCATCCTGCCGGCACGCTGTGCACCGAAGCTCGGAATGGTATCCGGATCTAAAAGCGCATTGATATTGCCTAGACCGCCGGCTCTGGCAAACAGCTCAACGCCGATCATATGCGAATGTCCGGTGCCAAACACATGAATGATCCGATCCTGCATGATCGTCTCTGCAAAACGCGCTGACAGCGCTTCGATCATTTCCCTGTTTTGTTCTTCTGCCTGCTTCATCACCGCAAGCAGCGCTTCACTATATGCAAATTTCATACTATCCTCCTCTTTGTATCGGAAAACACATCTTACTGAAACATTGTACCATCTTTTTCTTATGAGTTGTACTATCATCCTGATAAATCGCATCGTTTTGTCTTTCCATCCTCTATTTTCCCATAAAAAAAGACCACAGTTATCTGTGATCCTTTATATTTGCTTAACGCACTTCGATGATCTTCATCGCATTGGTAGCACCGACACCGACCGGATAGCCGGCCACCACGATGATCAGTTCGCCCGGTTTTACGCCCTGCTCTTTTGCGATATTGCTTGCTAATTCGATTTCATTTCCTAAATTGTTCGATACTTCGCTCAATACCGTCGTAACGCCCCATACCGGCGCCAAAGCGCGCTGGGTGACTTCATCAAAGCATACGGCGATGATCGGACACTTCGGACGGAATTTTGCCAATCGGCGTGCGGTATTGCCGCTTTGCGTAAAGGCGATCGCCGCCTTGACATCTAATGCCAGCGCCGTATCGGCAACAGAAATACCGATTGCGTCATTGCGCGTTTTCTGACAAGACTTCACTGCTGATTTCAAACGGTCTTTATAAGGGAAGGTCTGTTCGATCGCTTTACCGATCGTATCCATCGTATGTACAGCTTCGATCGGATACATGCCCGCCGCAGATTCACCCGAAAGCATGATACAGTCCGTACCATCTAAGATCGCATTGGCAACATCGCTTGCTTCGGCACGAGTCGGACGCGGATTGCTCTGCATGCTTTCCAGCATGTGCGTAGCGGTAACGACCGGCTTCCCAACCCGATTGGCAGCCTTGATGATCGCCTTCTGATAGATCGGCACCAGTTCCAAAGAAACATCGACCCCGAGATCTCCGCGGGCAACCATGACGCCATCCGATACTTCCAAGATCGCATCCAGATTGTCAAATCCTTCCTGATTCTCGATCTTCGGAATGATCTGAATGCCGTCTCGTTTTTCTTCATGCAGGATCTTGCGGATCGCTAACACATCTTCCGGACGGCGGGTAAAAGAAGCCGCGATAAAATCGACATCCATCTTACAGCCGAAACGGATATCCGCTTCATCCTTTTCCGAGATGAACGGCATAGAAAGCTTGACATTTGGCAGGTTGCAGCCTTTGCGGCTCTTTAAGGTATGCGGATTTTCAACCCGGCATTTCAATACGCCGTCGCCTTTTTCCAAGATGGTAACGCGCATTTTTCCATCATCCATCAAGATCGCGCCGCCGACTTCTACATCATCAAAGATTTCCGGACACTGAATATGAAAACGCTCATGTGTTCCCAACACCTTTTCCCGGACGATCGTAACGATCTCGCCTTTTTCATAGTCCTCAGAACCGTTTTCAAAATCACCGAGGCGTACCTCCGGTCCTTTCGTATCCAATAAGATCGCAATGTTCTTGCCGGTCTTTTTAGATACCTCACGGATATTATGGATACGCTTTGCATGCTCCTCATAATCCCCATGGGAAAAATTCAAACGAATGATATTCATTCCTGTATCTACTAATTTTTCCATCATTTCCATACTTTCAGACGCCGGTCCGATCGTACAGATAATTTTCGTCTTTCTTTCCATCAATTTCATTCCTTCCTTTATTTGTCGTTTGTATTGCTTTATACCAGCCGTTCAAACAGATTATACAACTGTTTGCGCGATTCTCTCGGTACGCTCAGCGCTTCTTCGATCGCCACATCGACGATCTCGTTTTGCTGGATGCAGACGCAGCGTCCGCCGATTCCCTGCATCAACAGATCTACTGCCTTTTCTCCCATTCTGGAAGCGAGCACACGATCGGAAGGCGTAGGCGAGCCTCCGCGCTGAATGTGCCCCAAAATGGTGGCACGGCCGGAAAAACCGGTTGTTTGCGTGATCTTTCTGGCAAACTGATGCACATCGGTGATCTTTTCTGAGATCAAGACGATGGCATGGCGCTTTTTACGAACCAGATCGAGCTCTCTCAAACGTTCCAGCACTTCTTCTTCATCAAAGCCGGTCTGCGCCGTTACGACGATCTCCGCCCCACAGGCGATGCCTGCCCAAAGCGTTAGGTCGCCGCAGCGATTGCCCATGACTTCGACCACCGAACAACGATGATGCGAACTGGACGTATCGCGCAGCTTATCGACTGCCTCGACTACGGTATGAAGCGCTGTATCAAAGCCGATCGTATAATCGGTGCTGGTGATGTCATTGTCAATGGTACCCGGCAAGCCGATACAGTTGATGCCCATTTCCGTTAATGCCAGCGCACCACGGTAAGAACCATCTCCGCCTATCACGACCACCGCTTCAATGCCGCGTTTCTTTAACTGTTCCACAGCCTTCTCCCGCACGCTTGGATCTTTGAATTCCGGCAAGCGGGCAGAGCCGAGCACGGTGCCGCCGCGATCGATCACTTCTCCGACTTCCTTACGGGTCAACGGTTCGATATGTCCATCTACCATGCCTCGGTAGCCGTCATAGATGCCAAATACTTCAATGCCGCTGTTTAAGGCCACTCTGGTAACGGCGCGGATCGCCGCATTCATGCCCGGTGCGTCACCGCCGGAAGTCAGAACACCGATTCTTTTTATCATAAAAAGCACCTCCAATTCCGTGTCTTATTCTAACACTATTCTGATTATTTTTCTACCTTCTGCTGCTGCCTTTTACAAAAATTTCACATGATAAGGCTTTCACTCTTTCCAAAAAGCGCAGTGCATTCATTTCTTCCTCGATTCCCGAAGCATATTGATACTGCCGCTGCAGATCGCCGTACTGATAATTGCTCGTAAAGCACGTAAACAAGCCTGCTTCCATGCGTGCATCCAAAAGCGGCAGCAGGATTTCATCACGGCTCCATTTGGTAATGTTCTCCCCGCCCAGATCATCCAGCACCAGCACCGGCACCCGCATGAGCAGCTCCATTCTTTTGGCGATCGCATCACTGTCCCCAAACATGCCTTTCAGATCTTGGATCAGTCTGACGACATTCACAAAAGCGACCTTTTGTCCCTGCTTGGCAAAATGATTGGCGATGCCTGCCGCCAAATAGGTTTTCCCCACGCCCGGCTTGCCATACAGATAAACGCCTTTCTGCTTTTTGAAGGCGGAAAGCACAACCTGCTTTAACATCGTCTTATAGTCGTTGCTCTCCTTGGAAACATCCAGCGTTTCCAAATTGATGAGCAGCTGTGCTTCACTCAGATCACAATAGCGATAGTTTTGCAAATGTGCCAGCTCCTGCATCTTCTTGCGCATGTAGCGGCATGGTGTTAGCTGCTCAAGCAGTACCTGTTCAAAAGTGAGATCCAGCACATAGCCTTTCTTTGCATAAGCGCACTGATGCAGGCCCTGACAGCTTTGACACGTTTCATAACGCGTTAAGAGCTGTTCCATCTTTACGCTGTGCTCCCATAAGAAATGTTCATCACAGCGGTTTCGCTTCAGCCATTGCCGCATCGTTTCACTGTTTTTTAGTTTCTCAAAGCGCTTTTGCCGTTGTTCTTCCTGTTCCTTTGTCAAAGGAAAATTAAACTGTACCTGTTCCATCTCATTCACCGCCTAACGAAGCAAGCAGTTCTTTGATCTCTTCATCGCTCACCACTTCTTCCCCATCTGTCGTTTCCTCATAATACCAGCTTGGAAGTGGTTTATCCTGCTTGCTCTTTGTTTCTTTTGTTTCTTTTCGCACCGCCGCTCTGGCTGCGTCCACAGTGTCGATCTGATTGCGTTTCCAGCTGGACGCTACTTTATATACATAGCGATCGATCAATTTATTATCACAATTTGCCAAGGCATATTCCAATAAGAAATTGATCAGTTCATAAGAAAAGTGATACTGCGAAAGCAGCCGCTCGATTAACCGCTTTTCCTCTTCATTCACCGGCACATCCGGAAACAGCTGCTTCAGATAAGTGATCGGATGCTGCTGATAAGAAGAAACTGCCGTCATTTCACGCGGTTCTATGTGGGTTACATAATAGCGCAGTTTTGCTTCATCTAACGTTGCGTTTTTCATATCGTAAGCCTTTGCGACCCATTTTTTCATCTCATTGGCATGGATTCCATAATTCAGCGCCAGTTGTCCGATCAGCGCCAGATTATCCCTTGTACGGGCGATCTTAGGAAACAGCAGCTCGGATATTTGTAAAAAAGTCTGATAGTCAAATCCCTGCGGCATTTGTATATCCGGCTTATGGGCTTGGTAGTGCTGCTCGCTCGCATCGCTCCATTCTGCCATCGTTTCTTGAAAAGGCGCACTGATCGCCAAATAACCCTTTGCGGGCGGCTTTCTTTCAAAACGCGTGCACATTTCATCAAAGCGCTGTTTGCCGAAACGGCTCAAATACCATCTGCCGAAGATCTCATGGCGTAAAAAGACATCGCCGGCAAGTGGTTCCTGCAATTTCCAAAGATAAGTGCGATTGCTCTCCCGATAATATGTTTTTAATAAGCCATAACGCTCTAATTGCCGGCGGTTTTCCTCCAAACGGCCGATCGAACAGCCTAAAAGCACACAAAGTCCTTCATGATCGCTTTCTTCATATACCATCGCCACCGTATAAAGCGCCAGCGCTTCTTTGCCCATGCAGGGCAGATACAGGAAAGCGAGCTCCGCTGTCCGCGTGAAAAAGGATCCCTGCTTTTCAATCATGATGCGATCTTCTTTCCTAAGCATGTTCTCACTCCTTATCTTTCTTCATTTCTGTGCAAAGCACGTAAAATCTGTGCTTTTAGCGCTTCCCTGCTGCCGTCGTTTACCAATACGACATCGCTGCGCTTACATTTTTCTTCCTGCGGCATTTGATGGCGCAAGCGTTTCAGCGCTTCTTCCCGCGAGATGTTTCGCCCTGTCTGCAGCCGCTGCAATAACAGCTCCCGGGGACAGCACACACACCAGATTTCATCAAAATACGCTTCCCAGTGAATCTCGAATAATAAAGGCACTTCCACGACCGCCACCGCACCGTCATACGCTGCCAGTTGTTTTTCGATCTCCTTTTTGATCAGCGGATGCATGATCGCTTCCAGCTTTTTTCGTTTTTGTTCATCATGAAAAACCACCGCACTCAGCAAGCGATGATCGATCTTTCCCTGAGCATCGCTGATCTTGTCAAAAGCGCGCATGACCTGTCGATAGCCTTCTTCACCGGGAAGCAGCAGCTTCGCATTGATTTCATCACAATCCAGCACATAAATGCCCAGCTCCTTTAAGATCTTGGTAACACTGGATTTGCCTGCCCCCATCACGCCGCTTAAACCGATCGTTTTCATCTTCGCTTCTGGCACTTTTTACAATAATATGTGCCTCTTCCTCCTACACTGGTCTTTTCAATGATCCCATCGCATCGCACACAGCGATCCCCCTTTTTCATATGTACCTTTAGCTGTAGCTGAAATCTGCCGTCTACCCCAAGCGAAGAAGTATAAGAGCGAATCGTCGTGCCGCCGCTGTTGATCGCGCCCTGCAAGATCCGCCGCATCTCTTTGATCCAGCTCGCAAAGTCATATTTGCGTAAATGCGACACTTTGCTTCTTGGATCATAGCCAAGCGCAAAGCAGATCTCATCGGCATAGATATTGCCGACCCCGGCCACGACGCTTTGATCTAACAGCGCCTGCTTCAAGGTAATGCTGCGGGAATGAAACGCCTTCCATAAATATTCTGTCGTAACCCGCTCATCAAAGGCATCATAGCCGACATTTGCCATACAAGGATATGTGTATGGATCGCTCTGCTTAGGATACAGATACATCCGCCCGAATTTACGGGTATCATGATAGCGTACGACTCTGCCATCACGCAGGTAAAACTGCACATGCACATGCTTTCGATCATAAGGATCACTTGGCTGCTGCACATAATATTTCCCCTCCATGCGCAAATGAGAAATGAGCATCTGATCCTCTAATTCCAATAATAAATATTTGCCGATGCGTGAAAAGCCGGTAAATCTTTTTCCTACAAGCGTCTGTTCAAACACCAAGCGATCCGTTGCGATCGTCTTGGCATAAGGCATTTCCACCTTTACGATCTCCGCTCCCTTAAGCAAATGCTCCAGGGTACGGCAGACCGTTTCGACTTCTGGTAATTCCGGCATCTTACTTCGCCTCGTACCAGGAAGAACCGTAGTCGATCGACGCCACCAATGGAACAGATAACTGCATCGCATGCTCCATGCGTTCCTTTACCAGCTCCAGCATTTCCTCCAGTTCTTCTTTCACTACATCGAAAATCAGTTCATCATGCACTTGTAGGATCATCTTTGATTGCAGCTTGCGCTTTTTCATTTCATGAAATACATCGATCATCGCGATCTTGATCAAATCAGCGGCGCTTCCCTGAATCGGGGCATTCATCGCTGCCCGCTTGCCAAATTCTCTTACCATATAATTCTTTTCCCTGATCTCCTGGATGATACGGCGGCGATGCAGCAGCGTTTCCACATAGCCGTTTTTTTCACAGAAGGCAATCGTTCGATCCATGAAAGCATGGATGCCCGGATAAGATGCGAAATAACGATCCATAAAAGTCTTGGCTTCCGCTCTGGTAATGTTTAACTGCTGTGCAAGGCCAAATTCCGACTGCCCGTAAACGATGCCGAAATTGACCGTCTTAGCGCTTCTTCGCATTTGCGGCGTTACTTCCTCTTGTGCTACATCAAAGATCTGCATCGCGGTCTTGGTATGAATATCGACGCCATGATTGTAAGCATCGATCATCTCTTGCTCCTCAGCCATATGAGCAAGCATGCGCAGTTCGATCTGGCTGTAATCCGCCGCCAACAGCACGCATCCCTCACTTGCCACGAACGCTTTGCGCACTTCTCTGCTTTCTTCATCTCTTACGCTGATGTTTTGTAAATTCGGATCAGAGGAGGACAAACGCCCTGTTTGGGTCAGCGTCTGATGGAAGATCGTATGGATCTTGCCGTCAGCCTGCACATGTTTTGCCAAAGCGACCGCATAGGTCGAATACAGCTTTTGATATTTGCGATGCTCCATCAAAAGCGGCACGACCGGGTGCGCATGCGTCAGCTTTTCTAAGACATCAATGGCAGTGCTGCGTTTTTTGCTTGCTTTTAAGCCCAGTTCATCAAACAATACGATGGCCAGCTGCTTCGGTGAATTCAAATTGAATTCATGTCCGACACACGCATAAATAGAAGCGCTAATCTCTTCGATCTTTTTCGCGGTGCGCGCCTCGATTTCACTTAATACCTGCAAGTCCGTGGCAACACCGTTTCGCTCCATCTCATAAAGCACCTTTACCAGCGGCATTTCCACTTCTTCAAACAGTTTCCACATATTCGTTTCTTTTAACTGCCGCACCAGATCTTCATATAGCGGGATCATACCGGCCAGCTGCTGCGACACATATTCGACCCGCAGCGATTCATCTGCTAACTTCGGTTTTCCCTCTTTTCCATAAATCTCTTCCATATTCAATGCCTTGCGGATCCCATAATGATTGGCAAAGCGTTCATAATCGATCAGCGTACCGTCAAGCAAAAACGCCGCGATATGATAGTCAAAAGAAAGCTGTTCGATCGCGATGCCATATCGTGCAAACATATGATAAGCCTGTTTGCAGTCATAGGTGCATTTAGGAAGAGGCCCTTTCAGATATGCAAGCGCCGCTTCATCACGCAAAAGATCTTCCATCGCAATGTATTCCATCTTTTCCTCATTGCCGATCGCCATGCCGAAGCACTGTTTCAGCCACAGTGATTCATTGTCCACATCCAGAAAGAAAGAGGTGCGTCCCTGCAACAGCTCCGTATCGATCTTTTGGACCACCTGACACGACACCGCTTCTACCTTGCGCAGTTTCTTTCCGCTTTTATGTGCAAAAGAGCGCATTTCATATTTCTGATAAAAATCCTGCACTTCTTCCCGATAGCCTTCATAGCGCAGCTCCTCCAAGGAAAAAGGCAGTTTTTGATCGGTTACGATGGTCGCCAGATGCTTGGATAAAAACGCGCTTTCTTTTCCATCTTCCAGTTTTTCCTTGATCTTCCCTTTGATCTCATCTAAGTGCGCATAGACGCCTTCCACGCTTTCATAAGCGTGCAATAGCTTCAACGCGGTCTTTTCTCCGACCCCTTTGATCCCGGGAATATTATCGGAAGCATCTCCCATCAACCCTTTCAGGTCGATGATCTGCATCGGCTTCAGACCGTAAAGCTCTTCCATCTTCGCTTCATCGACGATCATCATATCACTGATGCCTTTTTTCATCAGATAGACATCCGTGGTCGCATCGACCAGCTGCAATAAATCGCGATCGCTCGATAAGATATGCACCTGCATATCCGGATAGCGTTTCGCACTGCATCCGATGATATCATCTGCTTCTAATGCATCGCATTCATAGCGATACAGTCCACACGCATCTAAAAATTCTCTGGCAATCGGAAACTGTACGATCAGATCTTCATCCAGTTCTTTGCGCGTTCCTTTATAATCCGCATACTCTTTATGACGAAACGTCTGTTTGCCGGCATCCCAAGCTACCAGCACATAATCCGGATCGATCTGATCCAGCGCCTTGTTTACCATATTGATAAATGCGAATACCGCATTGGTAGCAATCCCATTTGATGTGCGCATCATACGTCCATAAACGGTCGCATAATAAGCGCGAAATAACAAAGAATTCCCATCGATCAACAACAACTGCTTCATCTTGTTTCCTCCTGCCTTTTCTGCTTATCTTCTCTCAATCTCACTGATTCTGATCAGTATTAGTATAACCGATTTACGCTGCACTAGCAAATAGAACTCGCTGTGATCCACGTACATGAAAAAACAGAAGGGAGCGCCCTTCCATTTTCATTATTCTCCGTTATTCAGTGCGTTCAACGCATCCAGATTCTCATACATCAGCGTTAAATATGTCTTATTTGCTTCCTGCTGCTCCTTGCTCAAAGAAGAAATATTGCTTAAATCGACCCTTGTAAGTCCCAATTCGCTTTTCAGTTCATCAAAGAGCGCGACCATATCCTTTGGCATGTTCGCTTCATAAGCGATATAGCGCACCCCATCATCCTTGATCCTTTGCTTAATGACTTCTAGCTGCACCTCATTAGGCAATGCGCCAAAACGGGATAACGACACCGGATAGACCCCGATGCCATATGGCTTTTGCCAATAGCCAAAGCTTGGCGTCATGGTCACGATCTTGATCGAGCCGGCTGCACTGACTTCCTGAAACTCACTGTCGATGAGCGCCAGTTCATACTGCAAAGCAGCATAGTTTTCTTCAAACACTTTCGTGTATTCCGGAAACTGTGCCACCAGATAGTCTTTGATCGTACTGCCCATCGAGCTCATTGCCATCGGATCCAGCCAGATATTAGGATCATGATCATACTGATCGACATAACGGAACGCATCGCTTTGATAATAGGCACTTTCCGTATAAACCCGATTCCCGTCTAACAGCGCCGAAGTATAACGCTGAAAGCGGTAAACGGCGGAACGGGTGCCCAAATCGACCATATTTACTTTAGAATCACGAATATCCTCGCGATAAATATCCATATACGGCTCTAACCCGCCAATATAAAACAAAGCGTCCGCATCCTCCAGCTGCTCTTTGAAATCACTTTTGATCGAAGCCCGCTGGATCATCGTATTCTCACTGATATTGCATACATCCACATAATCGGCGCCGATATGTTCTACCAAAAAGGTTACCGGATAACTGGTCGTACAGATCTTTGGCGTTGACGGACTGCACGCCGTAAGCATGCTCATCATCAACATGCAGCAAAGACACAGTACCTTTTTCTTCATAGCATCAGCCTCCCATCAGCATTATAACATAATTTGATGAGATTGTTTACGCTTTTTCAAATCCTCCTTTTCAAAGTAGCGTCTGATCCACGCTTTCTCTTGCATCCATTCTTTTTCAAAACGGATCACATTGTAAAAGGCTCTAAAGCAGTCTTGAAAAGGATGCTTCAGCCGGATGCGTTTAGGTGCTGACAGATAGCGGTAATAATAAAATTGTTCCTTTTCCCTTTTGATAAACAAACAGGAAAGCAGCTGCTGAAACAGTAAAAAAAGCAGGACGATCTGAAAGGAGAGAACAGCTGTTTCATGAAACAAATATAGAACCAGCGAGACAGACAGCGCATAGCTCACCCATAATCCGCAGCAATACGGCAAAAACAGATGCAGAAAATTCAATAAGATCCGTCCTCCGTCCAATGGATAGATCGGCAGCAGGTTAAAGAGCAGGACGCTTTGATTCAGCTGTTCTAAATAATTCGCATACGTAATCGAAATCAGATCGAATTTTACCAAAACAATGAGCAGAAAAGGAACAACCAAATGGACGCAGGGTCCCGCTAAAAGGATCAGTGTTTCCCGCCACAGCGAGCCATGCCCCAAATGCAGGATCGACGCCCCGAAGCCGAAAGGATAAAGAACGACCTGCGGCACTTCATAGTGAAATGCCTTGGCAGCCATCATATGCGCGCTTTCATGAAGCGACAGCACTAGCAATAAGAATAAGGCGCTTTTCCACATATTGCTTGCCAGCATCAGTATTCCATAAGGAAGCCACCACCATGAGATCCGGATTTTCACCCTTGTTTTGCCTGCGTCAGATCGATCTCTTTCCCATCTTTTTCAAAATACAGATACAGGCTTTCCTGATAAGTTCCCAACACATCGCCCCGCTGGATCCGCTCATCCTTTTTGACTGCCGTACTTTCTAACGTGCCATATGTGGCAATGACCCCATTATCCTGCTTTACTAAGATCACGTAACGCTGATCTTGCTTTTCTACGCTTTGTACCACTCCATCGCCGATCGCCTGCGCCTGATTGCTGCCATTGGAGTAATAATGATCTTTTAACAGCGCATAAGCCGGCATGGCACTGACGGTTTCATCCTGCAAAGAAAACCACTTTTCAAAAGGAAACCACGTACCGACCGCAAGCAGATCTTCTCCCGTTACAAATCCCTGCTTGACGCTGATGCCATATCCCAGCACAGCGACCAAGCCAATCATGATCAGCATGCTGAAGCGATAGAAAAAGCGGTAGAAAGCCGGCGGTTTGTTTCGGCCGCAGCGGCGTTTGGCAATGCGGCGATGAATCCGTTGTCCTTGCTTCATGATGATCCCTTCTTTCCAGTAAAGCATATGATGAAAAGGGCATAATCATGTATCAAACAAAAAAAGATGACCGCAAAGATCATCTTTCTTCCACATTTTCACAGCTCTTCTTTCAAAATTTCATCATTTGTGTGCTGCTTGTTATACAGCTGATAAACCGAACGGATCGCCAAGGCTGCCGGCACCGACAGCATGATACCGATCGCCCCGGCAATACAGCCGCCCGCAAAAACGGCAAGCAGCGTGACCAATGGGCCTAGATCCGAGCGTTTCTCATGAACCAGCGGTGAAATGACATAAGCATCCAGATTGGACAAGACAACGATGCCCACAAGCAGCATCACGATCCTTCCCGTCGGCAGTGTCAATGCGGTCAAAATACCGACCATATTGGCAATCGTACCGCCCAGATAAGGGATCATGACCCCGATCGACATCAAGATCGCAATGATCAGCCAATCCTGATGCCCGATCAGCAGATAAAACAAACTGTATTCTGCCAGCTTGATCGCCATGATGATGACCAGTGATTTCAAGTAGATCGTCAGATCTTCATCGATCGCTTTCAAGTAACATCCGCTGCCCTTGCAAAGCCGTTCGCAAAGCATATAGATATTCGCCTTGATCGCATCGAAATGAAACTGCATATAGATCGCAATGATAATGGAAAACAGCGCACCGGTCAAATAATTCCAAAACGTATTCATATAAGAAGGGATGGAATTGACCAGATCCGGCAGCCATGTGTCATAGGTCTTTAACAGGTCGATCGCATACGCAGACAGATCCGATAAAAGGCTCAGCTCCTCATCCGGATTGATCCAGCTGACGATCTTTTCACTGATTTCCTGCAAGCCCATTGTCAAAGAACTGATAAAATTGACGATCTTATCATAAACAAGCGGCAGCAGTCCCATAAAAAGCAAAAGCAGACAAGTGATCAGGACCAGCCAAATACAAGGGACAGATACGCTTGTCGGAACCTTCTTACGCTTAAGCCACGAAACGAAGGGATCGATCAGATAAGCAAGCGCTAAGCCGATCAAAAAAGGCTGTAAGATCGTAAGCGCCAAACGCAGTGCCTCACCCCAGACACTTTCCGTCTGCTTCAGCAAATAGAAAATGAGCAGCACGAAAATGATCTTGATCAAACGTGCATATGTCAGTTTTTTATTCAACCGTTTCAAAAAGTCGTTTCGCATGGGCACCTCATTTCTTTCTGTTTTTTCATTTTACCATTTTTCACTGTAAAAGAAAAGGCAAAGTCATGAGCCGAATAACTTTGCCAGCAGTTTCTTTTCCCGATATTTCGGCAGCGGCGCCGCTTCCCCGCACAATCGCTTCGCTAATGCGTCAAAGCAAGCATATAGCGATTCACTCTGCATGATAGCCGCAAAATGATAATTATTGGCGCGCATCACTTCTTCATCCTCAAAGATATATCCCAAAAGGTCGATGCCCAGCCACTGTGCCGCATCTTCTAAAGACAGGGAAATCTTTTTCTCCACAAAACGGGGCTGATAGCGATTGATGATCAGATCGATCTGATCCAGTCCTTCCTTTAGCAGCAGCCCGATCACCCGATCTCCATCCTGCAAGCTCGTAACATCGAGCGTCGATACGAGCAAGACCCGCTCCACACAGGGAAGTGAACAGAGAAATCCTGATTCAATGCCCGCCGGGGTATCTAACAGCACATAGTCAAACTCGTGTTTCAACAGATCGACGACCCGCTTGATCTCCGCTGTTTTCATATCATGAATGCGCATGGATTTACATGCCGGCAGTAAATATAAATTGGCGCAGTGCTTGTCTTTTATGATCGCTTTGCGCAGCGGACATTTGCCCTCTAATACATCTTTCAGATCATAGATGACCCGATTTTGTAAGTCCATCATCAGATCGAGATTTTTTAACCCGAGATCCATATCGATCAAACAGACCCGTTTTTGTTTCATCGCCAGCATCATGCCCAGATTCAGCGTAACACTGCTTTTGCCTACACCGCCCTTACCCGATGTGATCGCGATTGCTTCTCCCATTGCTTTCCCTCCTCGGTTTGCACTTCAATGCTCCTTCTTGATAATACAGGATCAAAGGCGCATCATTTGTCATATTTTGAAAACAACTATCACAAATGCGCACCTGTGCATGGTCAAAACATCCTGCGGCGATCTTCGCGTCTTGATCAAACACATCGACCTGACCAAAAACCGTTCCCAGCACATAAACGTCTTTCAGACAGGTTACATAGCAGTCTTTCGGCACGTCCTGAAGCAGCAGTACCCGATCGCGATAAAAATACTGTTTGCCGGGATAAAGGCTCGTTTCTACGATCATCAGATCATCTTTTTGTTCCTGATCAAACCCCATACAGAGCGCGCCGCTTGTTTCACAGATATGAAAGATCCTTTCATAATCCGCTTCACTTAGACACCCTTCGACATCAAAAAAAACCGGAAACCGCTCCCCTGCGTGTGCAGCACATGCTTCCAGTTTTTGCTTCAGCTGCGCAAAGAACGATGTTTGTTCCCTGCATGTTCCTTTTACGACGTAACCGCCGTTTACCGCTTTGATAAATACTTCATCCATTCGATCTTTTCTTCCTTTCGGATCCGCTTTTCCTTGCTGAGCAGATAATCGTCCTTGATACGTATCATGCTGACTAAGACAAATACCATGAGCGCATTCAGCGTCAGCGTCAGAAATTCACGATTCACAAACCATTCGCCGACAGAAAGCGATGTCTGATCCATGATCCTCATGATACAGTATAACATGCCCTCTTTGACGAAGATTGTCGTAATACATAAAATGATCGATTCAAAGATCGTTTCCGTCATATGCTTGCGCCAGATACAGACAAGCCATGCGATCAGGATATAAAGAATAAAATTGATCAGATACGTGTTGGCATAGAAAAAATCATAAAACAAGCCGAAACAGCCGGCTAACAGCACGGCATCCAACAACTGATATTTACGCAAAGTCAAGACCAGCGCACAAAAGCCCAGACTTGCGATGAAGATAAAATCATCCGGTGCATAACTGATCGGAAATAACATGCTCAGTGCCGAATCTACCAGGAAGCAGACAAAAATAAACAGTGCGTCCATCCTCATCTTAATTCGCCTCCGTATCATTCAAAACAGCCACGTATAAAAAGGAATCGAATTTCGCCGCCGGCGTAACAAATACCGTCTTTCCCATCTGGTTGTCCATTTCTTCCACCGAAGCGATCTCGCCGATGGAAAGCCCGCTTGGATAAAGGCCGCCAAGTCCGGATGTCGTAACCTGCATCCCTTTGGTCACATTCTCATTTTGGGTAAATAATCTGATCAAAAACAAGCCTTTCGCTTCATCATAATATTCCAAGATGCCTTCGGCGCTCTCTGTATCACTGATGGAAACACGTACACTGACCCGTTCGCTGCGATCTTCACTGGTAAGCAGCTTGACCGTAGACGTCTTGTAATTGACATCCTGCACTTTGCCGATCATCCCATCAGCGCTCACCACTGCCATATCTGCCTGGATGCCATCGCTTTCGCCTACATCAATGGTAATGAGCGCATTCCAGCCATCCGCATCGCGTTTGATGACATTGGCGCTGATCGGCTCATACTGCGCATTGCGATCGATCATATCCAACAGCGCATTTTTTTCAGCAAGCTCACGCTTCAACTGTTCATTTTCCAAACGATATTTTTTCTGCTTGGACAATTCTTCCCGCAGTTCGTCATTTTCTTCCTGCACATACCAAAGCTGGGCCAGATCTCCCATCCAGTTTTTCACCAGCTCAGCGGGATGTGAGATCAAAGCATAATTCAGCATCGTAAAACCGTCATACCCCAGTTTGGCGATCAAATTCCCGTTTTGCATCGACTTGGTAATCGCCCCGAACATGATAAAAAAGGCAATCACACCCATGAGTATTTTTTGTGTTCTTGTGAATTTCGACATCCTGCTTCACCTGCTTTACTGCATTTATTATAAAGGTAAAACAGTTTCGGCGCAACTAGAAAAATGCCGCTATCCTTTCAATAGATTCAGTGCCCTGAGACTGCAATAACCTTCTTTGGTAACGATCAAATGATCCAGCAAATGAATTCCCATCATCTCCCCCATCTGTACGATCGCCTGTGTCGTTTGAATATCCTGCACGCTCGGCGTCAAGGAACCGGCAGGATGATTATGCGCCACGATGATCTTGCTTGCCCCATATACCACCGCTAAACGATAAATCTCTTTCGCGGATATGATTGAAGCATGATCACTGCCGCGAAACAGGATCTGATGCTTCAAAATACAGTTGCCGTGATCTAGATAAATGACGACAAAATGTTCCTGTGAGGCATAGGCGATCTTCGCTTTCAGCCATTCTACTAAATGCTTGGGATGCTCGATCTTGACGGCGCTTTGGCGCATCTCATCCTCGCTCATGCGCCGGCTCAATTCAACGGCAGCCAAAAGAGAGATCGCCTTTGCGCATTTGATTCCCTTAAAAGCGGTCAGATCGGCGATTGTCAAAGCCTGTAACGCGGCAATCGTTCCCACCTGCGTCAAGATCTGATCCGCCAGTTCCAGTGAAGAAACGCCCTTCGTGCCACTTCCCAAGATCACGGCCAGCAGATCACGATTGGATAATTCCTCGACCCCGTTTCGCAGCGCTTTCTCCCGCGGCCGTTCATTCTGATTCAGTTCCTTTACTTTCATGATCGATCCTTTCAAAGACTTCAGCATAGTCTTTGCGTTCGATCGCTTTGATCATCTCTTCATCGTTGGTCTTTACTTCCTTAAAAACGTACGGATACCCGTTCTCTTCCAGTATTTTCTGTACGTTCTTCGTTTCTTTTTTATCCGTTGAAATACCGCAGATGACCGCTTTGATATCGTCCTGCTCACGAATGCGCGCGGCAATATCCAGTTTTTCCAGTGCCGCGATCGTCGCATCCGCACCCTCTTGTTTTTCAAACAGACCGACCTGATTGAAATAAAGCACGACACTGTCGCTTTCTGCACTTTCCATTGATTGAAACATTATGTAATAACCAACTGAGAACAACAAAGCCATACTGAACGCAACTGCATAAATCAATCGTTTGTTTCCCATGATCTCACCTCATTTAAGACTATGCTGAACGAGGCAAAATTTAGAACGTGCTAACCCCAGCGAAAATCTAATCCAAACAGCTTGAAGCGTCCTCTGCTGCTGGTCGCAACTTTATAGATCGCAGCCGCTCCCGCACCGATGGCGATCCAAACATACCATGTCATATTCATCACCTCCTGTGATCTACCATATGCGTACCTCATCCCGAAAAACCTATCACTTTTGACGGGGAAATGCGATTTTCTGATTTCTTTCTAAATAACGCTTGAAATTTCATTTCTTTTGTTATATACTAGTTTAGCATTAGTTATGACTCCTTAGCTCAGCTGGCAGAGCAACTGACTCTTAATCAGTGGGTCCAGGGTTCGAATCCCTGAGGGGTCACCAGTTTGTAAAAACAAGAAGCTGTAACAAGAATAGAAGCGAACGGATCTATTTGATTATAGCTTCTTTTTTTATTTATGATCGCTTCCTGCTATGGAACGCATAAGGAATCCCTAACGCTTAAAAACGGGCGGCACAGACAAGAAAAGTTCTTTTCATCTTGACAAACAATCAAAAAATCAGTAGACTTATGGAGTACATCAGGAGACTTGTCCGAGTGGTTTAAGGTGCGATGTTGGAAGCGTCGTGTGGTTCACGCCACCATGAGTTCGAATCTCATAGTCTCCGCCAGATGAAAAGCACCGCTGCATGACAGCGGTTTTTTTATATGCTTTCGCTCGCTCCCATTGACAGCAATCACTTTCAATGCTATTCTTTCAGCGTTTCCCCTCATCAAAGGAGGTATCTATGCGCACCAAACAATTAAACAGCTCCCTTTCTTTACAATTTGGAGGCGGCAGTGAGGAATGGATCGAATTTGCATGCCCATGCGGGAACGGCAAGATCATCGAACAGCACTGCAACATTCCCGGCGTCTATGAACATGACGTTACCATTATCTGCGATCATTGCAAACAAAACTACACCTTTGATCTAAGCAAAGGGATCCGCGCCTGGGAGCTGATTGAAAAATAACTTCTTTCATTTTTTCACTGATTTCATTTTCTTGACGATCCTCTATAAAAATGATTGAAAATTTTTCCAATCTATCCTAAAATAGCATATGGCAGGAGGGGAGCCAATCAAAATAGAAGGAAAATGATAAGGAAGGTAGTTAAGAAACATGAAACACACGATTCAAAAATTAAGCGGTATGGCAGTGCTGTTGGCATTGACGCTTGCTTTGGTTGCCTGCGGCAGCAACAACCAATTTGACGAAGTAGATGAAACAGTGAAAAAGGACGCAGTCGCAGCCGCAAAAACTTATGTCGATATGGAAAAGCCCTATTCCAGCTTATCCATCAACATCTATTCCGATTTCTCTGAACTTTTAAGAGAATGTGAATCAGATACCGATGAAGCATACGTATATGCCGCATATTATGTAATGTCCTTAAGCGAAGCCCGCTTAAATGAAGCGTCTGATCAGAAAGCGGAGAAAGCTGCCTATCAAGCCTTAAAAGAAGCAGATGATGAAGAAATGCTGCTCGATATGGCAGATAAAGGCAAACAGGCATACGAAGCAAACTATTAAGATTTCATATGAAAAAGCATATGTCCCTCCATATGCTTTTTTATTATACTTTTATTGTTCGATCTGTTTTAGGGCATCAAACCATGCTTCATATAATTGTGTTTCCTTGATCGTACGATTGGCGTTGCTGGTAGAAGGCAGTTTGATCACCTTGAGCGGCAGATCGGGAAAATGCTGATGCAAAAGTTGTGCCGCCTTACTGCCGTTGCAAAGGATCACTTGGATCTTGGGATAGCGATCGCAAAAGGCGTGCAGGTCATTGGGGATCACTTTACGGATCGCGCTATCCAACGAGCCTTCTCTTTCACAGTAAGCGATCACGTCCCAAAGCGCCAAATGATGCTGGCGGATGATCGTGCATTTTGCTTCATAACTTTGTATATCTGCCTGATAATAAGCCGCTAAGATCTTCCAAAAGCGATTTTGCGCATAACCATAGTATTCCTGCTTCGATAAAGAAACCACGCTGGGCATGCTGCCGACGATCAGCGCCTTCGGTGTTTTCGATACGATCGGCGCAAATCCCTTTAACATTGTTCTCCGTATAGGTCATGCACACCGGCCTCAGTAATACGCACTTTTACAAAGCAGCCCGGTTCCAGTTCTTCCTTGGCCTGAAAGGTAATCGAACCATCTACCCCATCGGGTGCACTGTTATAGCCGCGTCCACGATACGCTCCGCTCAAACCATCCCGCTTTTCTACCAGCACTTCCATCACTTCCCCGATATGTGCTTCCATATTGGCTTTCGAGATCTCCTTTTGCAGTTCCATCAATCGATCTAAGCGTTCCTGTTTCACCGCCTCATCGATCTGTCCATCCATGTCATACGCCGCCGTATCTTCCTCTTTTGAATAGGGAAAAGCACCTAGGCGATCAAAGCGCATCTCTTTCATAAAGGCAAGCAGTTCCTCAAAGTGATGCGGCTTTTCTTGTGGGAAGCCGACGATAAAGGTAGTACGGATCGTCGGATGCGCAAATACATCACGAATCAATGCAATCGTTTTCTTTACCTCTTCGATCGTACCGCGTCGATTCATCTTTCTTAACATCTCATCATTTGCATGCTGCAAAGGAATATCAAAATAAGGGAGCACATGCGGCAGCTTTGCCATGCCCTTGATCAACGCTTCATCAATTTCATCCGGATACATATACAAAACGCGGATCCAGTGAAATAAACCAAGCGCCTCCAGTTGTTCCAGCAAAGTCAAAAGCATACCTTTCCCATACAGATCCACACCGTATTTCGTCGTATCCTGTGCGATCAAAACCAGTTCTTTCACGCCCTGACCTGCCAACTGCTTCGCTTCCGCGATCAGCTGCTCCAATGGATAAGATACATTATCACCGCGGATCAAAGGAATCGCACAGTACGTGCAATGATTGGAACAGCCTTCCGCGATCTTCAAATACGCGCTCCATGGCCTGCTGCTCAATACCCGCTCACTATCCCAAAACCGCATGCATCCCTGATCATGCAATACCGCTTTTAAGATCTCATCGATCCGCTCATAATCACGAATCGCAATGACCGCATCAATTTCGGGTATCTCCTCTTGCAGGGCTTTTGTATAACGCTGCGCCAGACAACCGGTTACGATCAGTTTTTCACAGCTTCCCTTTTGCTTATACTGCGCCATTTCAAAGATCGTTGCGATCGCTTCTTCCTTCGCCGATTCGATGAAACCGCACGTATTGATGAAGATCGCCTGCGCCTTGGCGGGATCCTGCACCAGCGTGTGCCCATTCGCCCGCAAAACGCCCATGATCCTTTCACTGTCTACTAAATTTTTAGAACAACCTAAACTCACGAATCCGATTTTCATATGCGCATCTCCTCTGTCTGTTTTTGTCATATCTGTCAAACAGCGTCATTATATCATAATCGTATCAGTTTGGTATAGAATAAAATTATGCTACAATAAAGAAGTAGTAAAGGAGGTTCCAAATGAAAGTATTAGCTTATAACGTAAGAGAAGACGAAGTCGATTATTTCCACGCATTCGCAAAACAATATGACCTTGATGTGCGCTGCACGATCGATTCCTTTAATGCCGAAAGCGCCTATCTGGCGAAAGGCCATGATGCCATCGTCATTCAGGGAAACTGCATTGCCGATCGTCCCGCATTAGAAAAGCTGAGCCAGTATGGCGTCAAGATCTTAACGACGCGCTGTGCCGGCGTTGACAAGGTGGACTTAGAGGCCGCAAAAGCGCTGTCTATTCAGTGTATGAACGTACCGGCCTATTCCCCTAACGCCGTGAGTGAATATACGCTGACGCTCGCCTTAGCAAGCATCCGCAATCTGCCTCAGACCTTAAAGCGTATGGAGCATTATAACTTCTCCATCAAAGGCCTGATCGGCACAGAGCTGCGCAATATGTGCATCGGTATCATCGGCACCGGCCGCATCGGTTTTGAAACGATCAAGAATTTCAGCGGCTTCAGCGATCACATCATCTGCTATGACAACTATCCAAACGAAGACGTCAAGCAGTATGCGACTTATGTATCGCTGGAAGAATTATATGCGAAAGCGGATCTGATCTCGATCCACTGCCCGATGACACAGGAAAACTATCACATGATCAATCGGGAAACCATTGCCAAAATGAAAGAGGGCGTCGTTTTGATCAACACTTCAAGAGGTGCGCTCATTGATACCAATGATGTGTTGGAAGCCTTAGACAGCGGCAAGATCGCCAAAGCCGCTTTGGATGTCTATGAATATGAAAACGGGCTTTACTTAAAAAACAATATGATCGACGACATCAAGGATCCACTGTTAAAACGGTTGATCCAGCATGATCGAGTCATCATTACCCCGCACATCGCCTTTTACAGTGATGAAGCGGTAAAAAACATGGTCGAGATCGCTTTGCAGAACTTAAAGGAAATCGAAGCAAGCGGTCATTCCAAAAACGAACTGTTTACTTTGTAAAAGAGGATTTTCCTCTTTTTCTTTTGGTTTCTTTCCTTTATAATGGAAAAGAAAGAAGGAATGCTATGACTTATCTATTAGAAGGCAATATTTCCGTAAAGGCAGCGCTGCTTTCTCCTTATCGAGAAGTGATCGAGGTCATCGTCGATCAAAACAAGCGTGATCGTGATCTGGCGTTTATCATTAGAACGGCCAAAAAACAAAACATTGCGGTTACGCCGATGACCCGTGAGGAAATCGATCAGCTGGCAGATGGTACAACGCATGGCGGCTGCATCGCCAAATGCCAAGCACGCACCTTTCAGAGCTTAGAACAGGTCGATCAGAAAGAAACGCTGTTTTTGGCGCTGGTAGAAGGTGTGGAGGATCCTTATAATTTCGGTTATGTACTGCGCAGCCTTTATGCGGCTGGATGCGATGGGGTACTGATTCCTAAGCGCAACTGGACAAGTGCAGCAACGATCATCGCCCGCGCTTCCGCAGGTGCCAGTGAGTATTTGCCGCTCATCGTCATGGAAGATCCACTGCACACTTTAACGGAACTGAAACAAAGAGCGATCGCCCTTGTCTGTGCGGAACGCAAAGATGCCTGTTCCTTATATACTTATACTTTCCCAAAACGCGTCTGTATTGCGATCGGCGGTGAGATGCGCGGCTTATCCAAAAATGTCAAAGACGCTGCTGATCAAAACGTGTATATCCCTTATCGCCAATCGTTTCGCAATGCGCTCAACGCAGCCGGTGCAGCGGCGATCTTCGCCTTTGAATGGCTAAGACAACATCAGGATCAATAAAAAAGGTAGGCTTCTTGCTCGTGAAGCGTACCTTTTTTTAGAAGTGTCCGTTGTTTTCCCGATGATCGGTAATATGATAGATCCGCTTTGCCCCAAACAGCTTGACCAGCACATACAGCAGCAGAAAATACAAAGCATACACTGCGATCAGCAAGATCAAAAACTGAAGCGCCTGCGGCAAGCTTCCTGCTTCCAGTATGTAATACAGTACGCCGGCAAAGAAAAACAGCGTGATTCCCAATAAGAAGTGAACGACCATCTTCGGCTCTGCCATGATAACATGACCGCATTTCTCACAAACATGACGGCTTTTCAAGCGTAAAATGGCATGTGGGATCGCTTTTCCACAGTTAGGACAGACGATTTTACAGTTCAGCATTGTCTTTTCACCTCTATTTCCTGATTCATCTTAACAAAAACAAGAAAGAAACGCAACTGCAAGCAGGAAATAAAAAAGCATCTGCCTTTTGCAAATGCTCTAGTCCGCGAACAGATAGCCGCAGAAAATATAGATCATATTGATGAAGAAAGCATCGATTCCGAAAAACTGAAACGTTTCTGCAATGAGTGCGATGCGGATATAGCCCAGCTGAATGAGCAGCAGCAACACCATGATCAAAATAGCCAATATTTTCTTGAATACCGAAGGATTGCGGCGTTTACGGCTTTTGTTAAGCGACATCCCGAATAAGAACAGCGCAAGCACGATGATGATCGTGATCACCGTTGTCTGATAAGGAATGTGAATATACTGCTGAAACAATTTTACGATAAGAGCGGATAATGCAATGATCGCTGCCGGATATCCCAGTCTTTTTACATCATCCATCACTAGTCCACCATTTCTACACGCTGCATGACATCGCCGCCGCGCATCTTCAAAACTGCTTCTAAATTATCCGTAACCTTGCCGAACACCGTATGTACCCCATCTAAATGCGGCTGCGGTTCATGAACGATGAAGAACTGACAGCATCCCGTATCCTTGCCGCGATGTGCCATTGACAAAGCGCCGCTCACATGACGATGCGGATTGTTCTTGGTTTCACAGGGAATCGTATAACCGAGATCACCGCTGCCATCTCCATAAGGACAGCCTCCCTGCGATACGAAGCCGGGAATCACCCGATGGAACGTCTTTCCGTCATAATAATGCTTGTTGATCAAGTCAATGAAGTTTTTTACCGTGATCGGTGCATCGTCTTCATATAATTCAAAAGGGATCACTTCCCCGTTTTCCATTACGATCTTGCCATGTCGAATCATTGTATCTCCTGCCTTTCTATTTGAGCATTATACCACAATTTCTCACACCAGTAAAACTACCTGCGCGCTATTTAAGAAACGAATGCGCCGCCCCGCAAAGATCTCATTGCCAAATACGCCGTCTAACAGGATACCCGCATACATATCACAGCGTCCGCTGATCACGCCCTGTAAATGGATCTCAGCGCGGTCTACCTGCATACAAACTTCCTTTACATAAGCAGTTTCCATTCGTTCTAGTCCATGTACGCCAATGCCCATCGTCTTGATCGTACCGCTTTGTTGAAAAGGATTGCCCGACATGTTTTTCGCGGCGAGCCAGCCGATCGACGCACCGGTATCAATACCGAAATAATACTGCTTTTCTCCATCCAGCGCCACCACGACCGGAAAGGTGCCGCTTATAAAATTACGATGAAGGAAGCGATGCGTATTTTTTAAGACATGAAAGACATGGGCAATCGTATCGATCTCAAAGTCTAATTCATGTAAAAGATCCCAGCCGATGATGCCATCCATCCGCGTCAAGGGAATCTTTGTGTGAGGAATGCAGAAATCCTCATCACGCAGCATGATCATCGGATAGTCATAATAAGCGATCTTGCCCAGATAAAGCTTTCTTACCACATAGCCGTTTCGTTCCTGCTGCTTCCCGCTGATGCTGCTGAGCGATAAACTGCCGCTGCATGCCGCAAGCCCCAAGCGTTCCGCCACGCTTTGGCGAATCCCGCTGACCTGTGCGCCGGTATCGATCACAAAGCGAAACAGCCTTCCCTCCACTTTGATCTTGATCGTATAAAGACCGCTGAACGTACGCTTGCAAGGCAAAGAGAACTGCTCCTGATAAACGACCTTGCGCGTCTGTAAATCGCCTGCCAGCTCCTTTCGCATTCTTTCAAATGAATGCTGCCTGCTGTATGCTTCAATACCGGAAAGGATCGTCTGATATTGTTCATCTTCTTGAATTTTACGGAATGCGACGGTTTTTACCTCACATGTATGGATCATCTGTTCACCTCATCTGCTAGTTTCATACACACGCTGCCTTTAATGAACAGGCGCAGCGTCAAAACTCATTGTACTTGCTTTTTATTGTATCATAATCGCGATTGCCTTGAAACAAATATGTTATAATAGTAAAAACAGGAGGATTGATTCATGAAATTAAATGAAAAACAGTTGGTCATGCAAAGCGTACAGGGACGTATCCATCATCCGACGATGAGCGGAAACGGCTATCGGGTCGGATATGACGGTATCGGGCGTATTCCGATGGCAACGGGCGGCATCACTTATAACTTCGCGGTCGGCGATTGCTGCATGGGAATCGCAGGTGATCATGTGGAACCGGGCATCAGCCTGAAAAACGCCGATCCCAAAGAAAATGCGGCGTTGATGGCATTTGCCTGCATCGGCAACCGCGCAAAAGTCATCAGCGGTGATGCAAAAGGAGCGATCGGTTATGTAAGCGGGAAACACGGCGGCATCGATCATGTCTTGATCTGTTTCCCAAAAGCCGATTTGGAAAACATGGCGGTCAATGATCAGATCTTGATCTATGCGCATGGACAGGGATTAAAGCTCTTAGAGCATGAAGAGATCCATGTCATGAACATCGACCCCGCTTTATTGAAACAGATACCGATACAGGAGGATAAAGCGTATCTCAGCGTGCCTGTCGTAACGAAGGTGCCGGCAGCGCTCATGGGTTCAGGTCTTGGCAGCGCAACGATGATGAACGGCGATTATGACATCATGACGATGGATCCGCAGGCCTGTGAACAATATCATCTCAACGATCTGAAATTCGGCGATCTCGTGCTGATCCAAGATCATGACAATTTCTATGGACCGCATTATCGAAAAGGCGCGGTATCCATCGGCGTCATCGTACACAGCGATTCCTTTACCAGCGGTCATGGACCGGGCGTCGTCATCATCATGACTGCCAAAAGCGCAGTATTAAAAGGACATCACGATCCAAATGCCAATATCGCAAACTGGATCGCCGATGCCTCTAAATAAACAAAAACGCGTATTGTCCTTGCATGCAGACAAAGCGCGTTTTTCCTTTTCTTTTGCAATAAAAAGTCATCTGTCCAAAACAGATGACCGTTTTTTTAATCGTTGCGGTTGCCTAAGATCGTCAAGATCCGCAAGAACAAGTTAATGAAATCCAGATACAGTTCAAAAGCCGAATACAAAGCCAAATGCTTCAGCATTTCCCCATCACCGACATAACGGTAATAGTTATTTTTTAATTTCTGCACATCATAAGCCGTAAGTCCGGTAAAGATCAAGATACTGATGCCGGAAAGCATCATGATATAGCGATCCAGATCCAAAAAGAAGATACCGATCACTTCTACTAAGATCAAAACGATCAATCCGGTAAAGCAGATCGTTCCAAGCTTTGTCAGATCCGCCTTCGTCGTAAAGCCGATCATCGTCAATGAGCCGAAATAAACCGCCGTTACGCCAAACGCAAAGAAGATCGTTCCCGCGTCATAAGCATAGCCCAGTGTAGAAAAAGTAAAGCCGGTGATCGCACAGTACACGGCAAACAACACCATTGCACTGGTGTAATTCATGTTATATAAATTTTTGCTGAAGGCGATGACCACACCAAATTCGATCAAGATCAGAAATAAGTAAGAGAAGCTGCCCATCGACAACAACGCTCTCAACGCAAATCCGCTCTCATAGCAGAAAAAAGCGATCACTGCCGTAATCAGCAGTCCAAGCCCCATGATCGAAAATGTCTTCATGGCATGTTTTTGCAAGGACAATCCCTGATTTTGATTTTGAATAGCAGAATTCTGTTCAAACATACGTATTCCTCCTTTTCCTATAGTATACCCCAATTTCGCTTATTTGGAAACACCTTTGCGAAAAACGTGCCTTCCCTGTTTCAGCGAACAGCATTTGCACTTGTCAAGATCGAAAAAGAGCGATGGTTTTTATAAGCCATCGTCCTTTCTTATATCTACTATTTATATCAGCGTGCCTGTATCTTGGCATGGAAGCCATGTGCGAAGAGGGTGTCTAACAGCTGGCCGATATGTGCTTCACTGGTGGTTTCGATCATACAGCGCACGGTACAGATGCCGCTTAACATATCATCAGAATAACGATTGTGATCGACACTTACGACATTGGCGCCCGACGTGCTGATCAAGTGCAGCAGCTTGCTTAAATTGCCCGGTTTATCGACTAACGGCACATCTAAGATGACTTTTCTTCCGGTCTTCATCAATCCCAGATCGATGATCTTGGATAAAAAGTTCACGTCGATATTGCCGCCGGACAATACGGCTACACAATTTTTACCATGCAGATCCAGTTTTTCAAACATCGCTGCCGCAACTGAAACCGCACCGGCTCCTTCTGCCACCATCTTCATTTTTTCTAACAGCGTCAATATGCCGGCCGCGATCTCATCTTCACTTACCGTAATGATGCCATCCAAATAGGTTTTACAAACTGCCAAGGTCTGATCGCCCGGCGCCTTCACCGCAATGCCATCGGCAATCGTAGCCGCATTTTCCAGCTTTACGATCTGTCCTGCCGCAAGTGATGCCTGCATGCTGGCAGCGCTGCCTGCTTCCACACCATACACCTTGCAATCCGGTTTGATATGCTTCATCGCATAAGCGATACCGGAAACCAAGCCGCCTCCGCCCACCGGCACCAGCACGACATCGACATCCGGCATGCGTTCATAGATCTCCAAAGCGATCGTACCCTGTCCTGCCATGATATAGGGATCGTTGAACGGTTCGATAAAAACCGCATCGGTCAGGGTCTGTAAGTTTTTCGCATATTCATAAGCGTCATTGAACGTATCTCCCTGCAGCTCCACCTTGACACCGTAGCTGCGCGTCGCTTCGATCTTGGAAAGCGGCGCGGTCTTAGGCATGACGATCGTCCCCTTGATGCCCATTTCTTTGCACGCATAGGCGACGCCCTGCGCATGATTGCCGGCACTGGCTGCGATCACACCGCGTTTTTTCTGCTCCTCGCTTAGCTTCGATAAGCGATAATAGGCGCCCCTTAGCTTAAATGCCCCGGTCAATTGCAGGCTTTCCGCCTTGATCCATAAATGTTCCTGAATTTTATCCGCCCGCACCAGCGGCGTACGGCTGATGATCGGCTGCAATACACGCTGTGCTTCTTCGATCAGTTCCATTGTCAGTGTTGTCATAATTTCACTCCTCATCCTGCATCTATTGTAGCGCATTTTGATCGAAATGAAAATGTGAAATCAATTGAAATGAGCAAAAGAGAACGCCTTTTTTCTTTTACAGCGTTTTGGTGATGTAGTGCTTCATAGAACCATTGACCGCCCTTGTAAGATCACGTCCGCGACACACTGCCATCCGATAGGCGATCACCTGTGCAGCCGTAATATATTCGATCGGCGCAAAGGTGCGGTTTGCCGCCTGAAAATATAAATCATGCGAATCACTTGCCAGATCGCCGATCACCGCGCAGAAACCGATTTCTTTTTTCAAAAAACGGGCGATCGCTTTGACTTTTTCTTCATCTTCTCCGCTCTTGCCAAACAGGAAAAAGCCGATTTCCGATGAAAAGGCGTTCTGCGGTCCATGGATCATCTCCTCTAACTCATAGCTGCGCGTTACGATCGGCACCATTTCCATCGCTTTGATATCCGCTTCCATGCAAACCGGATACAGATCGCCTGCTCCGCCATACATCAGCGCGCTTTTTCGCATCAAAGAAAACTGATGCGCATCAAACCACGCCATCGCCTCTTCACGACGCTGATCCAGATTGCCGATCGTATCGCGCAGTTTTTTTTCATAACCGTCTGCCTGCTTTGCGCTGATCGTGCCATTTGCCTCAGCAAGCGCGATGCCCATTAACCAAAGCGTTGTTACGGTCGCTGCATAACCGATCGTACGGTAAATAAATTCTTCCTTTTCACTGCCCATTTCCAGTGCCACATCCGCCAAAGCGGCAATCGGTGCCTGCACATCCTCACAGATCGCACAGTTTAATAAATGCGCATCCTTTACTTTGCGCAAGCCTTCATATACAAGCCGCGTGCTGCCGCCCTGTGAAATAAAGACATAGAGCGCATCTTTCTTTAATTCCTCATAGTTGTAATGCAGAAATACGTTTGGATAATAGAAACGCACCCGATAGCCCAGCTTTTCTAAAAAGATCCGTGCCGTAAAAGCACTGTTGTAAGAAGTGCCGCTTGCCACAAACACCAGATCTCGACATTCTTTTGGCACATACGCTCCTAACTCTTGAAAACGTGACGCACGCTGATCCACGATCTTCGTCAAAAGGGAAGGGATCCGCTCAATACAATTTAGTAATGTTGTCATAACAATTCCTCCGATCCCCTTTAGTATATAACGAATGCGTGTAAAAGAAAATAGCGGTCAGTTATTTTAACCATGCGGGAGCGGTACTTCCCGATACTGCAGCAGTTCGCTTACCGTTACAAACTGATAGCCTTCCTCTTTTAACTGGGAAAGGATCGCCTTCAGTGCTTCGACAGTGCTGGGATACATATCGTGCATCAGGATAATATCGCCATCTCTTACCTCCTTCAGCACTCTGGAAGTGATCTGCTGTGCATCGCGCAGCTTCCAGTCCTGTGTATCCACGCTCCACCCCGCATAAAGCAGATCGTTTTCACTCATACAGGCATCTACGACATCATTATGACTGCCATAAGGAGGTCGAAGCAGTTTGGGCGCTTTGCCGGTTATCGCCTGCAATGCCGCTTGTGATCTGGTGATTTCTTCTTCGATCGCACTTCTCGATAAAGTCGTTAATTGCTTATGCGAATACGTGTGATTGCCGATCTCACTGCCCTCTAAGATCATACGCTGCAACAGTTCCGGCGCCAGATTGGCACGGCTGCCCAGAATAAAGAATGTCGCACAGGCCTGTTCCTCTTGCAATACATCGAGGATCGCACCGGTATAGCGCGGCAGCGGTCCATCATCAAAAGTGATCGCCACCATCGGTTTATCCGGATCGATCAAGCGCAGCGGCTCATTCAAAACATCATCATACGGCACGATCGTCTGCACCGTTTCCTTTTCCATCGTTTCATCGATCATCTCATAACCCAAACAAACCTGCACGGCAAAAGGATAAAGCATATCCTGATCAAAATACAGCTTCAGCTGATCCTTTTTCAAAACAAAACAGGCAAAATTCTGCGGCAGTGTTTCCGAACCGATCGAAAAAGCGAGACTGTCGCTTTGCTCCGGATAACGGTTACGCAGCTGTTCTCTGCTTAACTGTGCGATTTTCGCAAAGCCGCTTTCGCCAAATACATCCTCCAGATCAAAAAAATCACTTTGTTTCAAATCATAATGAATCGCGTGATAAGTCGTTTTGCTTGTATCATCAAAGCGCGTTTCCACCTGATATAAAATCGAAATATAGCGTTCTTCCTTCAAATACGATTTCCAGTCGATCGTCAGCTCCGCATTTTCTGCCTGTTTCGCCTCCTTGATAAAGTCCTTTTTTAGCTGTTTGACCAGCTGCTCGCTTTTGTCATTGATCGCTTCGATCTCACAGTGGATGCTGTGGATATAATAATGATAATGTTCTCCTTTTCCGATATCCGCCGCACTCTCGCCGTATTCATGGATCGGATCACTGTTCTGCTTCACTTCATAGCGGACACAGCCGCAAAGAAACAGCATACAAAAAAGACAGATCCGCGCTTTTTTCCCCATTTGATCACCTTTATGCTAAAGCATATGAACAAAGATGCGCTTTTCATGTATCAAAGTGAAAAAAATTTGTATTTCTCGGTCATTTGTTTTATCATAGTATCGGTATTTTATAAAGGTGGAATCAATATGAATGAAAAACAGAAAATGATCAATTTAGCCGTGATCGCCCATGTCGATGCCGGCAAATCAACCTTGGTAGACGCTTTCTTACGGCAAAGCGATGTCTTTCGCGCCGGTGAGGAAGTCGTGGAATGCGTAATGGACAGCAATGATCTGGAACGAGAACGCGGCATCACGATCTACTCAAAAAACTGCTCGATCACCCATGACGGCGTGAAGATCAATATCGTCGATACACCGGGACATGCGGATTTCTCCAGCGAAGTGGAACGTATCATCAAGACCGTAGATACGGTGATCCTATTGGTCGATTCCAGTGAAGGGCCGATGCCGCAGACCCGCTTTGTATTAAGCAAGGCGTTAGAGCTGGGGTTAAAGCCAATCTTGCTTATCAATAAGATCGATAAAAAAGATGCCCGGCCAAATGAAGTGGTCGATGAAGTATATGAACTGTTTTTAGAGTTAAACGCAACCGATGAACAGCTGGACTTTCCGATCCTTTACGGCATCGCCAGAGAAGGCATCGTACAGTATGATCTGGATACGCCAAGCAATAACATCGAACCCTTATTTAAGACGATCCTCAAACATACGCCATGTTATCCGGATAAAGATGAAGAAGCGCTGCAGGTACAGATCTCCGCGCTTGCCTATGACAATTTCATCGGCCGTCTGGGCATCGGGCGGGTTTACAGCGGTATTTTGAAGGAAGGCATGTCCGTTGCCATCTGTGATGATGAAGGGCATGTACGCAATAAAGCGATCTCACAGCTCTTTGTTTATCAGGGACTAAAGCGGGTAGCCGTCAAAGAAGCACACAGCGGCGACATCGTCGTCATTGCCGGCATTGCCGATATTTCGATCGGAGAAACGCTTTGTATGCCGGATCAGATCTTGCCGATGCCTTCGATCAAGATCGAAGAACCGACACTTTCGATGAATTTCATCGTCAATAAATCACCGTTTGCGGGCCAGTCCGGCAAATATGTAACATCCCGCAACTTAAAAGAACGGCTGGAAAAAGAACTGGAAGTCAATGTCGGATTAAAAGTGGAAGCAACCGACAGTGCAGACTGCTTTAAGGTAAGCGGACGCGGCGAGCTGCACATTTCCATCTTATTGGAAAATATGCGCAGAGAAGGCTATGAGGTAGCCGTTTCCAAGCCGGAGGTCATCCTGCATAAAGATGAAAAGGGACATACCGTGGAACCGGTAGAAGAAGTGATCGCTTTATCGCCGAGCACCTACAGCGGCACGATCATCGCAAAGCTGAACTTACGCAAAGGGGTCATGGTCGATATGGACGATGACGGCAGCTATTGCAAGATCACTTATCATGTGCCGACCAGAGGACTGCTTGGTTATCGCAGCGAATTTATCAATGATACAAGAGGAGAAGGCACGCTGGTATGCCGCCTGATCGGTTATGAGGAATACAAGGGTGAGATCCCGCAGCGCACCAACGGCGCTATGATTTCAACCGATACCGGCTCTGCCATGACGTATGCCTTATGGAATTTACAAGAGCGCGGTACCTTGTTCATTTCACCGCAGACCGAAGTATATGAAGGCATGATCATCGGAGTGAGCGCCCGCAATGTCGATATGGACGTCAATCCGCTCAAAAATAAAAAATTGACCGCGATCCGTTCCAGCGGCAATGACGAGGCGATGCGTTTAACGCCGCCAAAGATCATGACCTTGGAAGAAGCGTTGGAATTCATCAATGACGATGAACTGGTGGAAATCACTCCGGATACGATCCGCCTGCGCAAAAAAGGACTGACCCCGCAGGAACGCCGTCAATATTATCGTGAAAAGATGAATGCAGAAGAACTAAAATAGAGGCGCAAGCAGCGCCTCTTTTTCTATGCTTCATAATAATGCGCCTGCGCATGCCACAAGCGATGGTAAAGCCCCATTTTTTCCAACAGCTCCGCATGGGTGCCGCTTTCTACGATCTCCCCTTGATCAAACACATAGATGTGTTTTGCCATACGGCAGCTGCTCATACGATGCGAGATCATGATGCTCGTCTTATCTTTTGCCAGCATTTCCAATCGATGATAGATCTCATATTCCGAAAGTGGATCCAAAGCGGCAGTCGGCTCATCTAATACGATGAAATCACGATCATAATAAAGCGCTCTGGCAATCGCCAATTTCTGTTCTTCCCCTCCGGAAAGATCTACTCCTTCCGACTCCTCCTTACTAAGCGAGGTCGCCAAACCTTTTTCTAATTCCCGCATGCGTTTTTTTAACCCCGCACGTTCCAACTGTTCCCAAGCCTTCTCTTCATCTACCTGCAACCCCCCGGCAATATTTTCTTTGATCGGGAAGGGAAACAGCTGAAAATCCTGAAAGACACTGGAAAAAAGCGACCAGTAGGCATTTAGATCATAGCTTTGCAAAGGCTTGCCGTTTAATAAGATCACACCACTGCTTGGCTCATATAAGCGAAGCAGCAGTTTGATCAAAGTCGTCTTGCCGGCGCCGTTCATGCCGACAAAAGCCAAATGATCCCCGCGTTCGATGCGCATCGAAACATGCTTTAATACCGGCTGATCCTGATGAGGATAGCAGAAACTCACATCTTTTAATTCCAATGATGTAAAAACAAGTGATTCCTGTTTCTTACCAGCCTGCTGAGCCGGCAAGTGCAGATAGGTCGCATACGCCTGAAAATAGCGGGCACGCAGCTGCATGCTCATGATCGAGGAAAGCCATGTGCGCAAAGCACTTGATAATTGCACGATCGCACCGCTGTAACGCATCAGTTCCCCATAAGTGATCGTCTTTGCCATAAAGCGCACCAGCACGACTCCGGCAAAAAATAGATTCATGCTCTGTGCAACAAGCTGTTCCAAACCGCCGATCACCCCAAAACGCTTTGCATAGTGATAAAACAGATTCATTAACTGATCCGCTTCTTTTCTGATGCGGCGGCTCAGCATGCCTTCCATATGATATAAACGAATATCCTTTCCCACTTGATAATCACTGCTGCAGATCTGGGAATAGTAGGCAAAGCGGCGATTACCCGCCACATTATCATAAAACTGATGCGTCAGCTCTTCATTTTTTCGTTTCATCAAAGCGATATTACAAAGCAGTACGACAGCAAACAGTACGATAAAGACAACCGGCAGATAAGCAGAATGGGCAAATTGAATCAGTGCGTTTCCCACTACGCTTTGCTTTTTTAGCATCATTACCAAGATCACAAGCGACTGGATGATCACAGCGCTGCTCTTGATAAATTCCTGCATATAATGTAAAAACCATTCGATGCCGCCACTGCCGTTTTGTCCTTCCCGCGCCTGCTGTAAATGATCTAAGGTCGCAGGATCCTCCAACAGCTCATAGCGCAGATCCAGCGTATGCTTTAAGATTGTTTCTTCGATCTCATATTGCAGGCGTGTTTTCATGGTTGTCGTCTGCTTTTCTAAATATGCGAGCAGCACCATCATGATAAAGGAAAGAAGCAGCAGGCTCCCTGCTAAGACAAGCGCCTTTTGTTCATTTTTTTCAAGAAATAAAGCATCTAATAGAAACGAGCTGAGCAAAAGGGATGCAAACGGCGCAATTGCGTTCAAAATGCCGTTTAACAGGGTAAGTGGGATACAGGAAGGCGAAACACGGTGAATCATCCGACAAGTTTCCATAAAGGCTCTGCTTTTTTTCATACTGTTTGCTCCTTTCGATAATACTGTGCCTGCACCTCATACAGTTCTGCATAACGGCCTTGCTGCGCCAACAGTTCCGTATGTGTGCCTCTTTCGATGATTTTTCCTTTTTCCAAATACAAGATCGCATCACAAAATTTCGTTGAAGCCAGCCGGTGTGAGATAAAGATCGATGTCTTATCTGTGCACATCGCGGCATATTGCTCATACAGCGCCGCTTCGGCAAGGGCATCCAGCGCTGCGCTTGGCTCATCTAAGATCAAGATCTTGCCATCATGATAAAGCGCTCTGGCAAGCATCAGTTTCTGGGTTTCCCCACCCGATAAATGAACGCCGTTTTCTTCGATCAGATTCGTTAAAGGCGTATGGATCCCATTTGGCAAAGCATGGATCGCCTCTGCCAGTCCTGCCTGTTTCAAAGCCTCCCATACCGCCTTTTCCTCATATTCATCATCACAAGACACATTTTGTGCAAGCGACAAAGCAAATACAGCCGCATCCTGAAACACGATCGAAATCAAATCAGAACGCTGTTTGGCACTGAGCTTGGTTACCTCTACCCCATCGATCAAGACCCTTCCCCGCTGGGGCACATAAAGACCGCAAAGCAGCTTCATCAAGGTTGATTTTCCCGCACCGTTGATTCCTACCAGCGCCACCTTTTCTTTGGCATGAATCGTCAGGCAAAAATCCTCGAAGATCCAGTCACCGCCCTCATAGCGGAAAGACACATGATCAAATTCGATCTTACCGATCGGATCAGAAAGTGACAATGTCGCATCCTTTTGCTGATACTTTTCCATGAATTGCCGATAATCGTTGATCCCGCGATGATCCATCTGCATATGATTCAATGACTTTACGAGCGCTTTGGTCCAAGTAGACAAAGAAGCAACCAAGGAAACATATAAAACAAAAGTATCCATCGCCATACCTTTCATCGCCTGATCGATCAGCCAAAGATAAGCGATCCCATCACGCAGCAGCAAAACAAATGCTTCTTTGATCTGCGCATAAAAGTATCGTTTCTGTACCTTTTGGTTCCACTTGATACAATGTGCCGATAAACGGGTAACTTTGCCCATGATCCAATCTTGCAGCTGATAAAGGCGAATGTCTTTTGCCGGATCCGGTTTCGTAAATAAAAACTGTAAACGCGAGAATAAACGCGCTTCTTTTATCCAATCCTGTTTATGCGTTTGTTCATAGGTTCTGGCACGCCGATACATGCACATCTGCAAAAGCGCAACAAGTGCGAACAGGACAGAAAACAGCAGATCATCCTTGGCAATGATCAGGATATAGGCAAGCAGACCGCATAGAGAAGAAAGCGCGGTTTTTCCTTCCCGAATGATACCCTCAAATCCATACTCATTGGCATTCACAGAATACATGACTGCCTGCGCCTGCTCATCACGAATCTTAGGATTTTCCAGATCGCTGTATGCCATGTGCAAAACCTGTTCCATCATGTCTAAGCTGTAGGTAAAGCGCAAACCGATCAAACGTGCCGCATTGTATTCGCTCAAGCGAGAACTGCCATAAGAACAAAGAAGCAGTGCTAAGGCATATACACCCAGCATCGTGAAAGCCTGCGCATAAGATGACTGCGCAGCACACCAAAGCAGAAATGCAGGAAACACATTCACCAGCAATGGGAAAAGAACGGAAAGCACGACCTCCAACAATAAGGTTACAAGCAGCTTTGCATCAAATGTATGAATACGCTGAAAGATCGCTTTCAGATTGTAAGCAATAGAATACATAGACACCTCCTGATCTGTCATATAACATAACATTGTTTTATTTATCGTTATACTATCATAACATTGTTTTGTTATAAAGAGTGAATTTATCATTATTTCAACTTACATCTCTTTCTCTATGCTTTTTCTTTGCTCATGATTCTCTTTGCATGCGCAAAAAACCTCTCTGCTATACAGAGAGGTCGTGTCCGTTATTGCGTTTTACGAATATTGCGTTCATAAAATACTTCGGGGATCCTTGTAAAAAAATTTTGTTTTTTGCTGTGATAAGCGCGCATTACGAATAATGTAATTAGAATACCGCCTACAAAAGCAGACATCGTATCCGTGATCGAATCATGAACGCCCTGTGTATAATGATTGATACAGTCATTATCAAAAAAGATCAGCATCGCATATTCATAATATTCCCATAACAGTGCGATAGCCATATTGCAGGCATTGATAAAAACCAAAAAGAGCCGATAGCACTTGCGGTCCTCTAAGCGATTGCTTTGACGAATCAGATAAAAGAGGATCATCGCCGCCAATGTCGCAAATAAACCGGAACAAAAATGTACGACCTTATCAAAGAAGAACAGCGAATAACCGCCTAAGCAACTGCCGATCAGCGACGCAAAGTAACAGAAGCAGGTCGATAAAATATAAATCTCATAGATCGGCTGAAAATGAAATAAGCGAAACAGCAGCGGCACGATCAAAGGACATAGAATTGACACAAAGCCCATATAAAACGCTTGCTTATCACTTTCATAATTGATGATAAACGCATAAAGCAAGGTCAAGGCATAAATAACAGCAACGAACAGGTTGATCTGCTTTAATCTTTTTTCGCTAAGATTCATGACGGATATCTCCCAGCATCTTCAATTTCAGATTCAGCAGTTTTTCCGTTACATCGACATAATAGATCTGCGGATATTCAAAGCGAAAGATCTCATCCCAAAGATGCGCCAATTCTTCTTTTGCATAGGCGCGGATCTCTCCTAGGCTTGGCACATCGTAAACCAGCTTGCCATCAATAAAGATCGGCTGTAAAAGCGAACGTAATTGATAAGTACCGCCTTTGAAAGTCTTGTTTTTCCAACTGTTCATCGGATGATAGATCGTAAGATCCTGCTTTTCATCCAGCGTTTCTTCATATAATGCCATCACATCGCCCATCGCCTTTCCGCTTTCCTTATCATAAATGCGATACAGGTTTTTATAGCCGGGGTTGGTGATTTTCTCCACATTTTCACTGATCTTGATCTTCGGGATCCAAACATCGTCTTTTTTTACCGCACTCATTTTATAAACACCGCCAAATACCGGCGTACTGCGGGAACAGATCATGTTTTCACCGACTCCGAAAGAATCGATCTGCGCCCCTTGCTCGATGAGGGATTTGATGATGTATTCATCAAAAGAATTGGAAGCGACGATCTTACAGTCCTGCATCCCTGCTCGGTCGAGTTCTTTGCGGATCTTCTTGGAAAGATAAGCGATGTCACCGCTGTCGATCCTTACTCCCGCCATGCGCTTGCCCATCGGCTCCAGCACTTCTTTAGCAACCTTGATCGCATTAGGCAGACCGCTTTTTAATGTATCATAGGTATCCAGCAAGACCGTACAGCTGTCCGGATAAGTCAGAGCATAGGCACGAAATGCCTCATACTCGCTTTCATACGACTGAATAAAAGAATGCGCCATGGTGCCTAATACCGGGATCCCAAATTTTTCCCCTGAGAAAGTAGTGGCAGTACCGACGACTCCGCCGATATAAGCTGCCCGTGCTCCATAGTTGGCCGCATCGAAATTATGTGCACGTCTTGCCCCAAACTCCATGACCGCACGTCCCTTCGCACTGCGTACGATCCTGCTTGCTTTGGTCGCAATCAGTGTTTGATGATTCAACGCCAGCAACAATGCGGTTTCCAGCAGCTGTGCTTCGATGATCTTTGCCTTCACCCGCAATAACGGCTCATATGGAAAAACCGGTGTGCCTTCTGGGACCGCATAGATCTCGCCGGTAAAGATAAAATGACGCAGATAGTCTAAAAATGGTTCACTGAATTTCTGCAAGGAGCGTAAGTAGTCGATGTCCTCATTTGTAAAATGCAGATTCTGCACATAACCGATCACCTGTTCCAGACCGGAAAAAAGCGCATAGCCGCCGCCGTCCGGGTTACGTCGATAAAACAGATCAAAGACGACTTCCTTATCTTTTTCTTTGCTGTTGAAATAACACTGTGACATCGTAAGTTCATAAAAATCCATTACCAGACTCAAATTCCGTTCATCACGAAAATCAAATTTTTCATCATACGTATCCATAAAAACCTCCTAGTAAGTGAAGTCTTTGACGACTTCCACCGCATTGCCCGCCATATTGGCGATCGCAAATGCATTGCAGGTATAAGCGTCATGCACCTGATCGATGTGATAAGTATCGATCATGGAGATCGGCACCACGACACGCTGGTCGATCTGTTTTTCATTCAAGTACGCCCGCAGCGTCAAAGCAAACTGCAAGATACAGATATCGGTGCAGCAACCAACGATCACAAACGTATCGTAATCATTTTGATGTGCCGCATAATAAGCCTGCCAGTTTGGCGAAGTAAATGTGCACGTACTGTTTTTGGTTAATTTGGTTTTCACGTATGGCTGTAATGGAGCAACGATTTCACTTTCTTCACTGCCCTTTAGACAATGTGGCGGATAGGATCGAAATTCCAGTGCATTGGGCTCATGCGTATCGGCGACAAAAACACAATCGCCTCCCTGTTTCAGCAAGGTTTCGATTACCGGTATGATTTCCATGATCGCAGGATCTGCCAACGCCCCTTCTTTCACAAAACCGTTGATCATATCAACGACAACGACGCACACCTTTCCATATTGCCCAAAAGGCACAGTTGCGTACTGCTTCAAAAACGAATCACTTACTCTTGCCATCCTGCTTCACTCCTTTTATCTTTTTCTATTATACCATGTTTTAGAAAAAGCGTAACAAAAAGCGACCCTCTGTTGGTCAAAGCGAAGCAAACAGCAAATGACAAAGCGATAATCCCTGATACAGCAGGAAACACACAAGATAAGGCAGTAAACTCATCAGCAGCAAAGAGGCAAGCATAGTGCGCAAGCCATATTCTTTGCGCAGCGCCTGTAAGGTCATGATACAGGGAACGCTCAATAAAATATAGACCAGAAAGCTGAAAGCTCTTGCCTTGGCATTTTCATCATGCCACAGCAAAGCGATCGTTTTTGTCGTATCTTCCTCTTTTTGTCCCTGCAAGGTCATGCTGGCAAAGAACGTGTCTGCTAAGCGCTTAGGCAACTGCTTTGTTTCATCCTGAAACACAAAAGGCATTTCTGCGGCGGAAGCATCTGCCAGCTGTCCTAAAAAGCCGATCACACTTTCTTTCGCGATGATCCCGCTTGGTAATGCCGCCACACTTTTCCAATTCGTACCGAAGCCAAGCGGCTCAAAGGCTATGGAAACCGGTTTGGCTGCCTGCGCCAGATAACTGTCCTGCAAACTGCCGTTAGGGAAATAAGTGAGCGCCCATAAGACAATAATGACCCATATTACCAAAGACATCGTCTTTTTTACATAACCGCGCACCTCTTGTTTGATCTTTTGCATGATCATTTTCATACGCGGCAGGCGATAAGGCGGCAGCTGCATCAAATAAAGCGTTTGTGCCTTTGTGGTGTGGTTTTCAAACTGGTGAAGCAGAAACGACAAAACAAGGGCGATCCAGATGCCGATCGCATAGAGCAAGATGATGACATAAGGCGCTTGATTGCCGAAAAACGCGCCGGCAAACAGAACATAAACCGGCAGCCTTGCTCCACAGGACATAAACGGCACAAGCAGCGCCGTACGTTTGCGCAGTGCTTCGCTTTCAATCGTACGGGTCGCATAGATCGCCGGTACATTACAGCCAAAACCTAACACAAAAGCGACAAAGCTGCGCCCGCTTAAATGAAAAAAGCGCATGATCCGATCCATCAGAAAGGCGATCCTTGCCATATAGCCGCTTTCCTCCAACACAGCCATCGCCCCATACATATACGCCATCAGCGGTACAAAGCTCAGCACGCTGCCAACGCCTGCCAACAGACCATTTTGTATCAATGCACGCACCCATGCCGGTACATCACCCAAAATTTTCGCACATACAGCGCCGCAATAATCCTGGATCAGATATTGGATAAAGGCAGTCCACGGCGCACTGCCGCGAAAGATCACCAGCAGCACAAAGAAAAAGACAACGGCAAACAAAGGAAGTCCCCAGAAGCGGTGCAAAAGGATCTGATCGAGCTTGTAAGTAAAAGCATTGCGTTTTTTCATGTCTGCGTGCACATAACCCATCATGCTTTCTACCGCATCCATGCGCAACTGATCCCAATCAGCCAACTGCTTTTGATAACGCATGACCCCATCATCGATCTGAAGCAGATGCAGATGGTGCATGATCGCGGCATCTTCGTTTACCACGCCGATTCCCAGACGAAAGATTGCCTTGGCATCACTTTCGACAGTCTGGATCTTGCTTTTTATGTAAGAGAGCAGCTGCGTAAATTGGTGTTCCTTTAACGGATTGAGGAGCGGATAATAAAATACTGTATCATTCACATGGCAAAGCAGCGCTTTTTTTACTTTGTCGTAATCATTTCTATCAAGTGCACTGGCACAGATGATCGGCACTTGCAACCGCCTTGACAGCTTTTCGGTTTCGATCAGCATGCCATGCTTTTCCACCTCGTCCATAAAGTTCAACAGCAGCATCATCGGTATCTGCAATTCTCTTAACAACAGTGTGAGATACAGACTGCGCTTCATATCGGTCGCATCAATGACCTGTACGATCAGATCCGGCGTATGTTCTTTCAGATAGTTTTGCGTGATCGCTTCCTCTCCCTGCGTTTCCTTTAGCGCATAAATTCCAGGCAGATCGATCAAATGATAAGACTGATCCCAGTTCACATAAGCTTCTTTTTTCGCAACCGTTACTCCGGCCCAGTTGCCTACCTGCAGATCCGCATGTGCCAAGGCATTGATCCAGGCGCTTTTCCCGACATTGGGATTGCCGATAAAGGCGATTTCTTTCATCTTCTCACTCCTTCAACAAGATTTGATGCGCGTCTTTGCGGCGAATGGCAAAAAAGATGCCTTCGATTTCAAAAAGCAATGGATCATGAAGCGGTGCACAACGCAAAAAACAGATCTTGGCACCCGCATAGATACCCTGATGAAAAAAATGATCATGAAGCTTTGCGGGAACATCGATCTTTGCGATCTTTGCACATGCGCCGCTTGCTAATTCATCTGCACGCATCGTATCACCATTCTCACCTTATGCAAAGCTTCTTTGGGTTATGTATAGGTAACAATAATTGAAATAATTTTCATGAAAAATAATATTTCTGTTTTCTTTTTTATTGCATTCCCGCTTGATCGTTGTATAATAGGAATAGAATGAAAGAGGTGTTGATATGGCATATTTAGATGAAATCAAAGCAACTGTCAAAGCGCGGAACCCCCATGACAGGGAGTTTTTACAGGCAGTTGATGAAGTGCTGGATTCTTTGGAAATCGTCGTTGAAAAGGATCCCTCTTTGTTAGGATCCGGCATTTTCGAACGAATCGTAGAGCCGGAGCGTCAGATCATCTTCCGCGTTCCTTGGATAGATGACAAGGGCAAAGTACAGGTGAACCGCGGTTATCGGGTGCAGTTCAACTCAGCGATCGGGCCTTACAAAGGAGGCTTGCGTTTCCATCCAAGCGTCAATTTAAGCATTATTAAGTTTTTGGGATTTGAACAAGTATTCAAAAACGCCTTGACGACCTTGCCGATGGGCGGGGGAAAAGGCGGAAGCGACTTTGATCCAAAGGGCAAAAGCGATCAGGAGATCATGCGTTTCTGTCAAAGCTTTATGAGCGAGCTGTATCGTCATATCGGAGCCGATTGTGATGTACCGGCAGGCGATATCGGCGTCGGTGCGAGAGAAGTCGGTTATTTATTCGGGCAGTATAAACGGCTGCGCAATACGTTCAGCGGCACTTTGACCGGTAAAGGACTTACTTGGGGCGGCTCTTTGATCCGCAAGGAAGCAACCGGCTATGGTCTGTGCTATTTTACCGAAGCGATGTTAAACGATCATCAAAAGAGCATGGCCGGCAAAAAAGTCGTGATCTCAGGATCAGGCAATGTGGCCATTTATGCAGCGGAAAAAGCAGCGCAATTAGGTGCGCTTGTCATAGCGATGTCCGATTCCAAGGGCTATGTATATGATCCATGCGGTATTGATCTTGATTTGATCAAAGAGATCAAAGAAGTGAAACGGGAACGCATCAAAGTCTACGCGGACATGAAAAAAGACGTTACTTATGTCGATTGCTGCAAAGACATCTGGACGATTCCATGCGACATCGCTTTACCGTGTGCAACCCAGAACGAGTTAGATGAAGCAGGTGCCAAAGCACTGCTTTCCCATGGTGTGATCGCCGTAGCGGAAGGTGCGAACATGCCATGTACCCCGGAAGCGATTGCCGCTTTCCAAAATGCCAAGATCCTTTACGCGCCGGGCAAAGCAAGCAATGCGGGCGGTGTGGCCTGCTCCGGCTTAGAGATGAGCCAAAACTCCATGCGTTACAGCTGGAGCAGTGAAGAGGTCGATGCGAAGCTAAAGACGATCATGGAATCCATTTACCAAAATGTGGCACAGACCGCAGACGCATATGGACATACGGATAATTTCGTGGTCGGCGCCAACATTGCCGGTTTCTTAAAAGTAGCACAGGCGATGAAAGAACAAGGCATCGTATAACATGCAGTGCCGACAGGAAGTTTCATTTGAAACTTCCTTTTTTACGCAAAAAAGTCTTGTATTCCCCTTGTTCATAGGGAAACCGCAAGACTTCTTTTTTTTAATCCGTCTGTTTCTTTTTCAGCCAAATGCCGGCCGCAAGCACCACAACACAGCCACCGGAAACGATGAGCCAAATCTCTTGATCGCTGTGATCACCGGTATTCGGTGCATCTACGCTTTGATCATTTGGCTTTGTAGTTGTTTGATCGCTCTTTGTTTCATCGCTTCTTTCTACGATCGAATAAGTAGAGAAATGATCAGCTGTAAATACGACTTCCTCTTCCTTTAAGGAAACAACCTCTATTTCCTCTTTCGCACCATCCTCAGCTACATAGTAAACGACTACTTCCTTCCCTTTTAATTCCTCTGGAAGTTTTACTCCGACAGCCACGCTGCCAACCGGCTGTACGGTCTCATAATTTGCGATCAAGGTAATGTCATACGCGACATAATTCTGATCTTCAAATACTGCATCTAAGTTCTTTGTATCCGCATGAAGCGTCGTATGACTTGGCAAAGCGCCCTCTAACGATGACAGAGAAATACCGTCTTTTACCGACAGGTACGATACATTTTTACGCTGCGCAAACGGCACGACGACTTCTCCTTTTTCATTGACCAAGTTGCCTGCGTGATCGACAAAATAGTAGCGGTATCGAAAATGCAGTACATTGAAGTCTGAAAGCATCGGATCCGGCTCTTCGATCAAATATTTCAAGCTGACAAGCAGATCCGTACCGCCGCTTACATAAGGAACGCCTGCTTCAGATTCGAAATGTTCCCCACCCATGAAAAAGGAACCTCTTTCTTTTATAACGGAACCGTCATTTAACCGCACATAATAATCCAAAAGCGTATTCATCTCATTTTTCTCATTATAAGCAAGCGCATATTCGGGTATATGTTCATCATCAAAGCAGAGTGCCGTTCCTTCAGGTGCACCATACCAGGCGACCGTCGTCGGCAAAGTAATCGTTCTTGTGGTATTTGCCGTTATCGCAATTTCATAATCGACATGCACTGTCTTTGACCCGCTGCCGCTTGCAGGAACATCCTTTAATAATGTGTCGATGCTGTGTGATACACTGATCGGCGCGATCATTTCTTCCGTCCGCAAATCAATAAGTCTTACAAACTGTGTTGTTAGATAAGGAGCAAAGTTCTGCTTCTCAACTAATTCTACCTGCAGATCCGCTTCCGTGATCTGTTCCATTTCATTGTATTCCTTTAACAAAGCAAGCGATGCATCAGCACTCCAAATTCCCTCACTGTTATTGTAGGCTTGATCGAACAGCTGGTCGCCCTGCTCATTGTAAATCGAAACTTTGACTTGATCCAACACATAGGTTCCATAGCCTTGTACCTCTTGCGCGAAATTGATCGAAGTACTGAATTCATATTTTCCATTTGCTTGGCCTGTCAAGTCATACTCGGATAACCTTACCGTATAACTTTCGTTTTCATCACTTTCGTTTTGATAATACAGAGAGATTTCAGGAAAACGATACTTTGCGACCTCTCCTTCATCTGAAAATTGCACATAACTGTGCACTTCCTCTTGATCCTGCACGACTTCGATCGAAGTAATATCATAAGGCATAGGCTGTACTTCCACGATGTCTTCCCCAGGCAGATCCGGTCCTTCTGCTAAAACCGGTGACAATGTGAATGTCGTCATAACGAGCATGCACATTACCATAAATTTCATCATTTTCTTCATAAGCTGCTTCTCCTTTATGTTATCTCCAGTATAACACATTCCTTGCGCTTATTTTTACTCATTTCTGTAAAAATCAGACAATAGTCGATATTTCAATAAAGCAATGATCGTTTTCGCATCTTTGATCTCATTGCTTTCAATTAAGCGAAGTGCCTCATGAAGCGGCATACGCACGACTTCCACAGTTTCTCCCTCATCAAGCTCCTGTTTCAAAAATACCGCATGCTCGGCAAGCACAAGATGGATCACTTCACTCGCATAGGCGACTGTCGGATAAAGATAACCGAAGTAACGTGGATGCCGGGTAGTATAGCCGGTTTCCTCTCGCAGCTCCCGCATGCCCGCTTCCACGATGCTTTCCCCTGCTTCCTGCTTGCCGCCGGGCAATTCATATAACACTTCTTTGGAAGGATAGCGAAACTGCTTGACCAGGATGACCTGCTCTTGTGCGTCAATAGCCAATACCGCAACCCCGCCGCTGTTATGCACGACTTCACGAATGCTCCTAGAGCCATCTTCCAATTCCACTTCATCTTTTTCCACACGCAAGATCGCTCCATCATATAGACACGTGCTGCTGATTTGTTTTTCCCACATCCTATCTCAGCTCCTTTTCCATGATCATGACCTCTTTATGGGGCATGGTAATCGCTTTGCTTATCTTTTGCTTTACCTGAAATCCCATCGCTTTCCAAAACATTGCCGCCTTTTGATTTTCCTTGATGACGGCCAAACGGATCTTGCGATACCCTTGTGCCTTGAGTTTCTTTTCCAGTGCTTCATAAGCGCTTTTTCCATAGCCCTGCCGATGCCTGTTTCCATCTACTAAAAATAAACCGATGTAATAAGTATGCTTAAGCGGATAGTCTTTGATACCATCTAACAAGGCGATCGCCGTACTTCCTTCATACAATAATCCATACTGCTTTTGATCTTCTGTGCAGCCGGGTGGAAGCAGCCTTTGATCTTTGGCTACATCATGAAGGGTCGGCAGTTTTTCGCCACACAGCTCAAAATAAGCGCGATTGCTCGCATAAAGTGACAAAGCCGTTTCCAGATCCTGATCTTTGCATGGCTGAAACCGCCATTTTTCTTCCTCGATCGGATACAACTTCCAATCACAGTGCAGATTTCGATAGATCGCCACCGCATAATGATTCCCCAGCCGCTCGATCCTAGCATAGCGATAGAGCAGGTCCTGCGATATATGGTAATGTGTACTGATAAAAGAAATAGCAGCGTGCCGCTCTTCTCTTGTCAAGGTCGGCGGATACCAGCGCTTAGGGCGTGTCTTGGCGATCATCAGATAGTCCATGATCATCACATCCCGATAAGCGCCTTGTAAAAACGCATCTAAATAAACAAATAGATCATATAGTTGATAACGATGAAAGGCAAACTGATGCGCTTTGTAATAGCAGCCCAGTCGATAAAAGAAAGCAAAAGGCGATGGTTCTTGATCCAGCACCGCTTTCATCGTATGTGAAAAACGACCGCTGTTCCAATATTTTTCCAGCATATCTTCTGCCAAATGAATGTTTTGTACCTCCTCTTGCGACATCCACTGATTTTCGATCATCGCATAAGGCGCTTTTTCTTCATAACGATAGCCATAGCGCTTGGCGTCTTTGCGCAGCGAAGTGCCTCTTAACAGCTTCAAAAAGCCCAGCTGCAGCTCTTTCGCACGAAATGCGAACACATCGTCAAACGATTTGGCAAAGCGGTCATAGCTTTCATAAGGCAAGCCCGCAATCAGATCGAGATGCAGTTCACAGCGATCGCCCTGCATCAATGCCTTTACCACTTCCTGTAAGCGCGTAAAATCCTGCATGCGGGCAATCGCACGGTTTGCGGGTTCATAAGTGGACTGAATCCCGATTTCAAAACGAAATAATCCCTTTGGCGCTTTGGTATTGATAAAATCAATCAAGCTCTGTGGAAAAACATCGGCATTGATCTCAAATTGAAACTGCTGATCCGGCGCATGATGAGAGACGATATAGTCTAAGATCGCAAGCGCATGCTTCGGGTTGGCGTTAAAGCTGCGATCCAGCACCTTGATCGTCTTTGCCTCACTTTGGAAGATCAGATCCAACTGATGATACAAATAAGGAAGCGAAAAGAAGCGCATGCCCTTTTCTAACGAGGAAAGACAATATTGACACTGGTAAGGACAGCCGCGGCTCGTTTCAAAATACAATATGCGCTTCCCCATCGCTTCTTCATCCTGCGGCAGCGCATAGGACGATTCCAGTTGTTCAATGAAAGAAAGCGGTGTTTGCGCAATGTCTTTGGAAATCGCCCCACGATAACTGACACCGCATATTTCTGCTCTTTCTTTTTTCTCAATACAGCTCAATAACTGCGGAAACGTGATTTCCCCTTCTCCGCTCATGATATAATCGGCACAAGTATGCGCTAAAAAATAAGCGGGTTCATAAGAAACCTCAGGGCCGCCTAAGATCAAGACCAAAGAGGGCGCTTGTTTTTTTAATGCCGCGCAGATCGCCTTCGTCATTTCAATGTTCCAGATATAACAGGAAAAAGCGATCACATCTGCTTTTTTCGCAAGCAGATCGGCAGTGATCGATGCAACAGAGTCTTTGATCGTATATTCGCAAATACAAACATCGTGCTGCGGCTTTGATGCGACATAAAGCAAACGCAGTGCAAGTGCTTTATGAATATATTTGGCATTCAGCGTTACCAGTAATGTTTTCATATGTTTTATGCGGCTTTCTTTGCCCGCGCTAAAATCAACTGCTTCCATTCCTCATAGCGCGCTTCATCAAATGTTCCTTGCGCAAATGGAGCAGAGAAGGCATGCTTGCTTACGACTAAAAGCGGCGGCACCTGCAGCTGCTTAAATGCATTGCGGCGCATCGTCGTACAGAACCAGTCCAGATCCTCGATAAAAGCTTTAGGATCATCTAACCCATAGTACACGATCCAGCGATACAGCGCATGATCTTTGATTTCTCCGCTTGCATAGCGCTCCATCAGTTCTATGATCGAAAAATCATGGCGATGATCGATCAGATAATCATGATAAAACCATTTCATCGGATCACGCTGTTGATTTGCGAGCTCTGCACTCGGCATCACTTCCCACAGCAGTTTATTTTCTTCTATTCTAGGAAGCAGCGCCGAAGGAATCACTTCCTTTTGATAGTCGCTGTTGATCTGCTTGGAGAGTTGAAACAGCGTTACCTTGCTTAAATCACCTAACAGCGACAAGGCGCCGATCGCATCTCCATACAGCGTACAATAGCCAAGTGCCAGCTCCACCTTATTGCCATTATTGGCAACGACTCCGCCATGCACAGATGCGAAAGTCGATAACAGATGACCGCGCAGACGCGCCTGGATATTCTCCTTTACCAGCGATGGCCATTTCGTTTCGTCATATCCATACTGCTTCATCACAGCGCTCGTCGCATCACGCAGCAGCTCGATATTGCCTTTCGCATAATGAATGCCCAGTGTCCTTGCCAGCTTTTCCGCATGATCGATCGTTTCCTTGGAATTATAACACGTTGCCAGATGATAACCATAAACACGCTCCTTGCCAAGCGCCTTCGTCAATAATGCGGCGCTTACACTGCTGTCTAATCCACCTGACAATCCGATGATCCAAGGCAGCTTTCCACCCAGCAATTCTTCATCAAAATAGCGGATACCGTTGCACAGCGCCGCAAACAGATCCTGCCGCTTCCTTTCTTTCACTGTGATCGTTTCATCTAACTCCACGATGCACATCCCCTCTATCCCATCATCTACTCCCCGTTTCCACTGCTTGTTTTGATAAACGCCGCTGCCGCCCTGATAGATACACACGTGCTTGCCGCAATTCTGCATACCGATCGGATTCACATAAAGCGTGTTGCCTTTCGGCACCCATTTCGTTTCATCAAAACAATAGGCGTCACAGTCAATATTGATCGCCCAGTCCGCCAACATATAGTCGTGATGAAACTGCAAAGAAAACAAATGATCCCGGTATTCGATCAGATCATGAATGGCATTTTCTTCAAAGTAGCGTCCATCATCGCCATAACCGCCGCGCTCATTGCGCTTGACCCGCATATGCGTTTCCTTGTCAAAGGCAAAAAACGCACAGTTAAATAAATGCCCGTGCCGATATTTCACATTGCCCCATACGATGGCAATCTCCTTTGCCAAAGCGATGATTTCTTCATTGAAGTGATCGACATAGGCACACCACTTCTCATCCAACCAGCGATCTCCCAATAAATAACCGCTTACCGCATTTTGCGGAAATACGATCAGATCGCATCCCTGCTTCTTTGCATCGGCGACCCGTTCGCGGATCACCGCCATATTCTCTTCACATTTTCCTGCTTTTACACGCATTTGTATGATTGCTGCTTTCATAATAATTCCTCCCGTTCTTTCTTATTTTACCACAAATCACGCACAAGTTCGCGCGATTTCATAAACACTTGCTTATTGCATATCTTCACAAAGAAAAGGAATCGATCATCGATCGATCCTTGCTTCCTATCTTATTTCAATGCACCGGAAAGGCCGGGCACGATCTGTTTTTTACGTGAAATCACGCCGTTCACAAAATAGTCTTCGCCTTGCACCTGATCGCGGAACGCATCATCGACGACCCAAGCGAGATTGCCGACATAAAGCAGATTGCTTCCCTTGCCCTCCACATCGGTAAAGCACATCAGCAGCAGGTCAAAGTTATTGGCATTGTTGATCGTACGCATATATGCTAGAAATTCATCGCGGATCGCCAACATCTCCGTTACATCCGCAATATTGATCTGTCCGATCGCAATGCGCTTGCCTTCAATGACGTACTCCTTAAAGTCATTGTATAAGATCTCCGAAAGATTTTTTCCTTTCAGCGTCGCCACCTGTCTAAACATTTCCGGCGCCAGCTGCGCTAAATCCAAGCCTGCGATATCCGCCAGCCATTTCGCAATTTCCTTATCCCGCGGTGTACAGGTCGGCGAATTAAAATTCATCGTGTCAGAAATGATCGCATAGCACATACAGCCGGCGATCTTCGGATCTGGTTTCAGCTGATTTTCCTGATACATCAAAGCGATGATCGAGCAGGTGCTGCCGATGATCTCATTGCGGAATTTGACCGGATAGGTCGTCGTCACATCTCCGATGCGATGATGATCCACGATTTCCAGCACCTCCGCATCTTTCAGATAATCAATGCTTTGTGAGATCTCATTGTGATCGACCAAGATAAATTTTTTCTTCGGATAATTCAACAAGTGATAGCGAGAAATCGAACCCAGCACTTTTCCTTGTGAATTGAGCACCGGATAACTTCTGAAACGTGTTTTCGACATCTTTTTATAAACGTCATCAATGTATTCATTATTATGAAACGACACGATCTGGCGGTGCATGATCGAACCGATGCTGATTGCCTGATAGATCAAACGCGCCACCTGAAGCATGCTCATCGGTGTCTTGATGATATCACAGCCATATTCTTCCGCCATTTTGATCATGCTTCGGGATATAATATCCGTTTCCACCAAGATCAGACATGAGGCACCATTGTCAATGACATAGCGCTGGGTCTGTAAATCATCACTTACGACTACGATCGAATCCTTAAAATCATAATCCAGCTTTTCGACATCTTTTCCCGATAACAGATGCACCTGCCCTTTTTTTCTAAAGCGCGTGCAGCGATGAAGAAAACTGCCGTCCAGCACTTCGCAAATATTATCCACCGAAGTTTCCGCCATGAGCTGTGCAAGATTGCCCTTTGCATTCAATAGCAGCTTTGAAATATCGGAAAGCGATACGACTCCCAGCAAATGGTCCTCGTGATCGACCACGGAAACCGATACATTCTTGCCGGTATTCTGCCCGGAGAAAGAGCACATCCGATTCCACGCTTCTTTGATCGTACTGTTTTTCGTCAGCTTGATCGGTTCATCAAAAGGGATGTCATACAGTCTGACCCGTGCATTTTCGATATAGATCGGTTCTTCCATCTGAAACTTACGCAATACGAATTCCGTCTCACTATTGACCTCGCCGATTCTGCAAGCCACTGCCGCAATGCCTAACTTACGCTTTAATTCCGCGTAAGAGATCGCTGCCATGATCGAATCCGTATCCGGATTTTTATGTCCGATGATGTGAATCAAATCACCCATTTTTATCACCCTCTCTCACATGGCATCTATTTTTCCATGTGTTCTTATTCTACTGTAATGATACCAAATATGCAATTAAAATGATAGTAACACTGTAATATTTTATAAAACGGCACACTGCTGTCAAATTGACAGCGCTTTAATTCCATACTACAATAAAGAAAAGAAAGAAGGATGAAGATGAAGCGAATCGCACATTTCGGTTTGGTTTCCTACGAGCAGTTTCAAGAAGGCTGTAAAACAGCTGCGGCTTTGAGCGAAGAACAGATCCAAACGTATTATCAGCAGTTAAAAAAACCAAAACGGGCAACCGCAGGAAGCGCCGGGTATGATTTTTATCTGCCCTATGACATTACCTTAAAACCACAGGATACACTTTTAATTCCGACCGGCATCAGAGCCTATATGGAAAATGGCTGGGTGTTGCAGCTATATCCGCGCAGTTCTTTAGGTTTTCGTTACCGCATGCAATTAAATAATACGGTCGGCGTAATCGATGCGGACTATTTCTTTGCGGATAATGAAGGCCATATTTTCGCTAAGATCACCAATGCCTCTTTGGATGGGAAAACCTTGTACTTAAAGCAGGGTGATGCGTTCATGCAGGGAGTCTTTCTGCCCTTTGGCATCTGTGATGACGATGATGCTTCCGCAGTCAGAACAGGCGGCTTTGGCAGCACTTCCAAACAGTCTTCCTAAAAGGCTGTTTTTTTAATAGGCAATAGCCTAATCCTCTGTTTTCATTCTTGTTCTTGATTCGCTTTCGCGTATCGATCCGCTTCCTCCTGCATCACTTCATCAAAATCATACCAAATATCTTCCCATTCACCGACCTGATCCTTGGTCAGCGCATGCAGATAAGAGCGAAATGCGATCTGTGCCAAAGCCGCAAAGATCGGTGATAGTAAGACCCCGACGATCCCAAACAGACCTTGTGACAGAAATAAGAACACAAAGGCAAGAAACGGTCTGACGTCCATCGTTTTTTGAAAGATAAACGGCTGTAACACATTCGCCTCTAGCTGCTGTACGATCCACACAAGTGCCAGCGCCACATAGGGAATCTGATCACAGGATACAAACGCGACCAGCACGATCAAAAAAAAGCCCAGCGTCGCCCCGATATAAGGCCAAAGGTTCAGCAGTGCCAATACACTGGCATAAAGAAAGGCGCCGGGAAAACCGCCCAGATACAGGATCACACCGCAGCTGATGACCAGAAAGCCCAGATCGATCGCGGTACCGATCAAGTATTGATAAATGATATTGTTCATCGTTTGGTAAAAGTTTTCCATACGGGGATGCTTAGGCAAAAGCTTTTTGGCGGTATGCATCACAAAGGGCAGATCCAGGGCCAGAAAAAACGCTGTGATATAAGCGATCATCATGTGCATGATCTGCTTGGCCATATCAGAAAGGGAGGCAAGCAAAAAAGCAGAGCCCTGTGTGATTACATCTTTTTTCAGATCCTGCACTTCCTTTGGCAATACGTGCAGCACCTGTTCCAGCCCTGCTAACAAAGAGGAACTGCGTTCATAAAGACGCTGCAGCTGTTCATAAAAGGAAGGCAGGAAAAAAAGCAAAAACAGCAGCAGCGCTAATGCGACACCGACATATACAAGGTAAACAGCACGGCGATAACGCATGCGCCGATTCAGTTTCAATACGAGCGGCTGAAACAACAGCGCTAATATGATACCGAAAGCGATTGGATAAAGCACTTCCAGTAAATGAAGCAGAATCGGAAACAGCAGCAGTTCTTTGCTGATAAGGATGATCACAAACAAAGTAAGCAGTGGAAGCAATAAGCGCTTTGCATATTCGTTTCCTTTTTTTATCATGGAAATTCAAAAGAAAGCCCCAGGATCGTGGGGCTATTCGCTCATCAGATAGTCGCTGATACCATCTTCAAACTGATGTACCTTACGCATCAGTTTTTTCTTTGTCCGTTTGCTTTTATGACGCAGTTCATCCAATTCATCTTCTTTGGTATAGCCGATGCAGATGCCGGCAACTACGCCTAGTGCAATGCAAAGCAAATCTTTCTTCATTACCATCACTCCTTTGTCAATCGTATTATGCACAAATGAAGATGGTTTTATTCAATGATTTGCAATTCTCCATCATATACAGGCACCTTTTCTTCTTCGTTTGAGCCGACAAGCCGTTTGACAAGGGCGGTTTTTCGCTGGTGGCGTTCATTGGTGCTGCCCGCATAGTAAAACGCGTCCTCACTTCCCAGCAAAACGATTGCCTGTTTGGCGCGGGTAATTGCCGTATAAAGCAAACGTCTGCTTAATAAATAGCGGTAATCGTAAACGATCGGCAAAATGACGATCGGATATTCACTGCCCTGCGCTTTATGTACGGAAATACAATAAGCATGGGTAATATGCGAAAACTGCTCGTTTCGATAAGAAACGATCGCATCATCAAAGGAAGCGGTGATTACCGTTTCATGGAGTGCATTATCCGAAGCGGTCTCGATCTCGATGATTTCACCGATATCACCGTTATATACATTATCCTCTACTTGATTTTTCAGCTGTAAAATGCGATCTCCTTCACGAAAGATCCGATTTCCCACATGAACTTCCCGTTTCCATGTCTCACTTGGATTACATAGTTTCTGCAAAGCATGATTAAGCGCATCGATACCGGCAACGCCCTGATACATCGGTGCGATGACCTGCATATCACAAGGGTCATATCCTTTTTCTAAAGCATGCGCCACGATCTTTATGATCTGATCCTTGACTTCAAAGTTTTCGCAAGGAAAAAAAGCAACGTCACGACCGTTTTTTAAGCATGCCTCCTGCCCTTCCAACACCCCATGCGCCAGTTCGATCACTTCGCTGCCTTCCGCCTGACGATAAATATGATGCAAGCGGATAAAAGGAAAACACTTGGCGGCGATCAAATCTTTTAACAAAGTTCCGCAGCCGACACTTTCCAGCTGGTTTTCATCCCCGATCAAAACAAGCTTCTGCACGTGTCCGCAAGCACAAAGCAAATGATAAAAGAGCCAATTATCCACCATGGAAAACTCATCGATGAATAAAACATCAGCGTCGATAGGATGCTGCTCATTTACTTCAAAGGTATTGTCGGTAATATTCCAGCGCAGTAAACGATGGATTGTCGAAGCAGGCGCATCGCTTAATTCCGATAAGCGCTTGGCCGCTCTGCCGGTCGGGGCGCAAAGCATCGCTTTGCCATTTGGATAAAACCGCTTATATAACTGTAAGATCCCTTTGACGATCGTCGTCTTGCCGGTTCCCGGCCCCCCGCTTAATAAAAGGAGCGGTTCTTCAAAAAATAAGCGGATCGCTTCTTTCTGGGTTTCATCATATGTAACATGAAGTTCCTTTTCTACCTCATTGATCGCTTCTGTGAGGCCGCTGCACTCCCACGTCGTATCATCATATGGAAAATGAGATAAAAACGAAGCAATCCCGCACTCCGCTTCATATTGTGTATAATGAAACAGTTTTGTCCCCTCCATGACGATCAGCTTTTTTTCTGCCAGTTCTTCTAAACAGGCGTCCACATCAAAATACAGTTCATTTTTTTGGTTGATCGCTTCCACCAGCTCCTCTTTCCAAAGAAAACTGTCGCCCTGCCGCATACAACGCTCCATCAGAACAGATAAACAATAGGCTTGTGCACGTTCGATACTGTCGCTTGGATAATGCAGCGCCTGTGCCAGCTTATCTGCGCTCGCAAACCCGATTCCATCTATTTCATAAACAAGCCGATAAGGATTTTCCTTTACAAGCGCCACTGCCTGTTCGCCATAGTGATTTTCAATACGCTGTGCCATTGCAAGGGAAAGCCCGTGCCCGACAAAAAAAGAATGAAAGCTGTATCCGTTTTGTTCCTCTATGCCGTTTAAGATCACATATTTATGTTTTTTCAAAGAAGCGGGCAGATGATCTAGGATCGCAGCATCCGCTTTTATTTTTGCGATCGCATCTTCCCCTAATGCCTCTACCAGCTGTTCAGCACTTTTTTTACCGATACCGGGAAAAAGCGAACTGCTGAAATAACGAATCAGCGCATCTTTTTCGCTCGGCTGCCGGACTTGATAAGCATGCAGCTGAAACTGCATGCCATAACGAGGATGCTCGACATAACAACCGCTTAATTCATATAGATGATCTTTGTGCAACACCGGCATGATACCGGTTACCGTAATACTTTGACGACTGTTTACAAGAAGAAATTTCGCTACGCGATAATGATTTTGTTCATTGTGAAAAATAGTGATCTGATAAGATGCCTTCACGCTGATTTGTTCCATTTACAAGCCCCCTTTCCCTATAAAATAAGATCTGCTTACAAAAATGTCGCAAGCAGATTGTTCATAAAATGCAGAAGCACGCTGCTGTAAATGGTCTGATTCTTTTCATAGGAGTAACAAAGCAGACAACTGACGCCGCCATAAAGAAGCAGATACCACCCATCATTCCAGTTACCGACAAGGAAAGAATCATAAACGTGCAGCAGACCGAATGCAAAAGCGGTAAGAAGCATCGCCGACACGACGCCCATATATCCCCGCAGCGTACGGTAAATCCCGCCGCGGAATACACTTTCCTCAACGATCGGCGAATAGATAAGAATCGTAAAAAAGCTTAACAGCGGCGAACGTTCAAGCTCTGCTAAAACGACCTGCTCATTGGCGCTGTCGCTCAAACCGCTGAAATGAGTTACGATAAGACCGATGACCAAAGAAACGACAAACATTGCTCCCATATAGCATAGATTGCTGAAAAGCAGATCAGGGCGTTCCTTTCGATAATGCAGATGCGACTGCCGCCAAATCGGAAAAGCGATGAGCAGCGTCGATAAGATCATCCATACATAGGTAAGAAACAAATAACTGTCCGGCACGTAATAAGCATTTGGATCGATTGCGAGCGTGATCTTTGCCAATAGCTTCGGATATAGAAAAAGATAACCGATAAAATAATGCGCCAGTAAAAGCAGCAGCCGCCACCATGGCAAAGGAGAGCGGGCAAGCCGTCTACTGTTTGGCATAGCGTTTAATTTTCTCATTGAGCGATTCTTCCTCCAAATAGACATCATCGATCACCCCGCCGCCTAAACAAACTTCATCAAGATAAAAAACTGCTTCCTGTCCACAAGTAACACTCGCGACTTTCTGCGGATAATAGACCATGACGCGATCTTCATCAAGAAAGCGAATCGTTACCGGATGATCCTTCTGGCGATAGCGAAATTTTGCCGTACAGGCGAAGTCGCCATCCGGACGTGCCGCTTTCAACCAATTTACCCCGGTTACCAGACAGCGATCGGAATAAAGCCACTTTTGATCATCTTGATTTGCGACGTATAAAATATTTTTTTCAACATCTTTTCCTACGACAAACCAAGGTCCCATATTACCGCCGATCCCCAGCCCTTTACGCTGTCCGATCGTATAATATAACACGCCAATATGCGTACCGACCTGTTTTAATGTATGAATGTCAATGATGACCCCATCTTTGCTCGGCAAATAATTTTGTAAAAACGCGCGAAAATTGCGTTCTCCGATGAAGCAGATCCCGGTCGAATCTTTTTTCTTGGCAACCGGCAAAGCGATTTCATCGGCAATCCGGCGCACCTGTGTTTTTTCCAAATCACCGATCGGAAATAATGTATGCGCCAAAGCATCTTTGGGAATCTGACAAAGAAAATAAGTCTGATCTTTATTATCATCTTTTCCTCTTAATAAAACGCTTCCCTCCTGCTCATGTGCTACTCTGGCATAATGTCCGGTAGCGATCCACGTAAACCCCAGTTTTTTCGCATAGCGGTAAAAAGCATCGAATTTAATGTATTTGTTGCACAAAATATCAGGATTCGGCGTTCTGCCGCGTTTGTATTCGTCAAGAAAAGTCGTAAAAACATCGTTCCAGTATTCTTCGATAAAATCTACACGCAATAATTCCAGTCCCAATTTATCGGCAACTGCCTTAGCGTCTAAATAATCCTGTTCCTGCGGACAGATGTCATTTTGGATGGTCGGATTACCTAAAATGTCGTTATTCGCAAACGCATCCCAATTACGCATAAACGCACATACGACTTCATGTCCCTGTTTTTTCAAAATATAAGCCGCAACAGCAGAATCTACACCGCCGGATAAGCCTAGCAATACTTTCATACGATCACCTTTTCTGATTTCATAATCTATTATATTGTACCGGAAACCGAAATATAATCAAGTAAAAATCACAAAAAAAGGGACGGCTTGCCTCGATCGTTACAAATTGGCGATCGACCACTCTTTTATCCCAAAAAAGCAAAAGAAAACAATAAAAAGCAAACACGATTCTTCTTAGAGGAAGAGAAGGTGTTTGCTGTCTGAATATAAAAAAAGCCTCGTTTAGAGGCAAGAAGGACCGGCGAAGTGCTATCTTGACTGAGGCAAGCCCAGCTATTGTCGCCGCTGAAGTGCTTAACTTCTGTGTTCGGGATGGGAACAGGTGTGTCCACTCC
>NZ_LT963433.1 GCF_900199515.1 Massilicoli timonensis
CTTTCTAGCGTCCTTTTCCTTTTTCTTGAATCATTTCGATTCGGGTTTGAATTGACGTTTTCCTGTTTAGTTTTCAAAGACCGACTTCTCGCACCCCTTTTCGGTGCTCGCTTATAATATCAAATTCCTACTCTGCTGTCAACTACTTTTTTCCTTTTTATTCCCCTTTTTCTTCCCTCCCTTCTCCTTCTCCCTTCCCTTGTCTTTTTTTGCCTTCTTTCCCTTCACTTTTCTCCATATTTTTCAATGTGTTGCAAGGGAATTCTCTATGTTAGCCGATAAATGCTTTTTATCGCTCATGCAATACTATCCTATCGTAAATCTTTTCGATATTCTTTCTATGTTAGTTTTTTGCCGATCCAAACACGCACTCTTCATCGTGCTTAGATCGATCATGCCTGCGCTTGCTTCAGATATAACGAACACTGCGATCATCCAGACAAAACAATGCCAGTCTACCGCTTTCGCTTCCTAAAGCGCAGCCGCAGTCAATATCGATGATCCCTGCCTGCATCAGATCTTTTCGATTCGCCCAAATCCGATAAGGCTTCCCTTTTTGCAGATAAAGCGTCGGCGTATGTCCGTGAATCACGCAGCGATCTTCAAAAAAATCTGTCGTTTCCTCATAACGCTCCCATACCAAATGCACTGCTTCCACTTCTTCGCAGTTTGATAAATACAACACTTCTTCCTGTCGGTTTGGCAAAGGACATGCATGTACAAGATAATACCGCTGTTCCTTTACCGTTAAATTTGTGATCGCCAGCGGTAACTCGCGCAAATACAAATACAGCTGCTTTTGCCTTTCATCGCTTAACTGATAAAAAGCATGCAAAGTCGGCACATTTCCATTGCGATTCCACCTCTCTACCGCTTTTATCCGATTACACGCGCGAATATCTTTGAAATAACCGTAGTGCTCCTCGGCATATGACAGATATTCGACCATCATATGCTCATGATTGCCCATGATCAGTGTAACATGAGGGTTCTCCATGATTTCTTCCAAAATCCGGATCCCCTCTTTTCCTCGATCGATCACATCACCTAATATATAAAGATGATCTGTACCGTTTACAAGATCAAGGGCTTCACATGCCTTTTTGAATTTATCGTACAGTCCATGTATATCACTGACTACATATGTACCCATTGTATGATTTCCATCAAGCATCTTCCTAATATGAATCTGCGATGCTTTCCTTTCTTTCCTGCTTGCTTTTCTCAATAATAGGATAAAAGCAAGACTTTCATCAAAATCTTGCTTTTCGTTATACGCCTAAATGGCCCACTTTGCCGACATCGGCCGTTTCCTTCCGCGTTTTCCCGCAAATCGGATAATTCGGACATTTCTCATTGCAGGCCTCGCTGCTGATCGCCCGCAGCTTAGCGGGAATCAGCGAAGTGATCTCATCATCGTCATATCCAACCACAAACGTGCGCTCATCCAGTATGATCGGTCGTTTCATCACGGAAGGATTTTTCTGAATAAAAGCGATCAATTCTTTGGTCGATAAATCATCTATATTCATCTTCAATGCCTGAAACGGCTTACTTCTGGTCGAAATAATATCCTCGGTTCCATTCTCGCATCTGCTCAAGATATATTTGATCTCATCCTCTTTCAACAAGGTCGTAAAGATATTTTTTTCGACAAAAGGAAGATCGTTGTCTTTCAGCCATTGTTTTGCCTTCCGACAGCTTGCACAACCGGGCGATGTATATAACAATATCATTTGCACATCCTCCTGTTCTGATCGTAATCTTTTATTACAGTCTCTATTATATTCTATTTATCATTTTAATAAAAGCATAATTATCGATAATTTCTCTCCTGCGTCATTTTTCTGTTTTCGTTTGGCTTTTTTGCTTTATAATATACACGATAGGAGATGATGCTATGATACGAAATCAAGATGACTGGCTGACAGGACAAATCGATACGATCATCAAACTGCTGGCCCAATTATATTTTCAAGACAGTAAGGCGATCGCTTGCTTAGACGAATCTGAAAAACGAAACCTTTATCAGGAAGTCATGGCGCTTATGGAAAAGCAAGCCTATCAGCAGCTCAACCAGCTGCTTTTAGAAAAGGCCGAAACACGCAGCAAAGAAACGTTAAAGCTCGCCCTGCACATTTATGATCGGTTCAATCGATTATCTGATGAAGAATTAGAAAAAGGAGCATTTTCACACAATCGTTTATACGGCGCTGTGCAGGAACTGGAAAAAATTTATACAAATTTCTTTTTCTAGTTTTCTTTTCAAAATTTAATGCTATAATATAGCTAATTATTCGCAGAAGAAGCAAAAGTAGGTTGTTGTTATAAGCAAAGAGAGCTGATGGTCGGTGTAAATCAGCGTGAGGCAACAATACGAAGTGGGGCTTTGGAGAATCGACAGACGTCGCGGGCAACCGTTATCTTGAAAAGTGGCGGCAGTTTTGCCGCAAGTTGGGTGGTACCACGCACATGCGTCCCTTCGTATGGGGCGCTTTTTATTTTTTCAGGCGCTGTCTTGTTTGCGATCAATAAAGGAGGAATTTTATGAAACGCATGGTAAGCGGCATCAAGCCGACCGGAAAGCTGACCTTAGGCAATTATATTGGGGCAATCTCTCAATTCATCCAATATCAAGATGAATATGAAATGTTTATCTTTATCGCCAATCAGCATGCGATCACTGTTGCGCAGGATGCAAAAGAACTGCGGCAGAATACGAAAAATCTGATCGCTTTGTATTTGGCATGTGGATTGGATCCCAAAAAGGTAACGATGTTTTTGCAATCAGATGTACCGGCACATACTACTTTAGGCTGGGTCATGACCTGCAATTCTTATATTGGTGAATTAAACCGCATGACGCAATTCAAAGATAAAAGTGCAAAAGGTGAAGTGAATCTGACTGCCGGTCTTTATACTTATCCATCGCTGATGGCTGCGGATATTTTATTGTATGATGCGGACTATGTACCGGTCGGTGTTGATCAGAAGCAGCATGTGGAGCTGGCGCGTAATTTAGCCGAACGTTTTAACAACCGCTATTCGCCTACTTTTGTCGTACCGACACCCCTTACCCCAAAAATAGGCGCCAAGATTTATTCCCTGCAAAATCCACTGAAGAAAATGTCAAAATCTGAAGAAGATCCAAAAGGTACGATCGCTTTGCTAGATGAACCGGCGGTTGCCCGCAAAAAGATCATGTCGGCAGTCACTGATTCTTTTGCATGTATCGCCTATGATCCGCAGAAACAACCGGGTTTATCCAACCTGATTCAGATCTTATCTTGTTTGAGCCAAGAACCGATCGAGGAAATTGTAAAGCGCTATGAAGGAAAAGGCTATGGTGAACTGAAAAAAGAAGTCGGCGATACCGTTTATACATTCTTAGAACAGCTGCAGGCACGCTATCGCGCTATCATGGATAGCAATATCATCGAGGACATCCTTAAAGAAGGCGCGCAAAAGGCCAGCTTGATCGCCAACAAGAAAGTGGCAAAAGTACATCGCAAAGTCGGACTTTCTCTGTTTTGACGATCGATCGTTTCCGATCAGATCACATAAAAAGGAACGAAGCCACAATCTGACTGCATCGTTCCTTTTCTTATTAAATGAAATGCTTGAAAACACTGCTTTTTTACACGTTGAGATTGATGGAAATTCCCATCATCGGCGCCAACACATAGGCAAACAATAAAATTGCCACGCCTAAAATAATGCGGTAATAGCCAAATATCTTGAAATCATGACGGCGGATATAACTCAAAAGCATACGAATGGCAAATACAGATACGATGAAGGAAACCGCCATTGCCACAAGCAAGATCGTCATCTCTTCTCCGCTTGGGATCGGATTTCCATCCCACACATATTTGAAGATCTTTAAGCCGCTGGCACCCAGCATGACCGGAATGGCACAAAAGAAGGAAAATTCTGAAGCGATCTTGCGATCGGTGCCAAGCAATGACGCCCCTAAGATGGTCGCACCGGAACGAGAAGTACCCGGAATCATCGCCAACACCTGAAAAAAGCCGATTCCCAAAGATGTTTTTACATCAATTTCCGATAAACGCCGAATCACAGCATGGCGTTTTTTGCTTTCCATGACCAAAAACAACACGCCATATACGATCAGCATGATCGCAACCACCAAGGCATTCTGCATCTTGCTTTCGATCCAGTCATTCAAAAGCAGTCCCAATACCGCCGCCGGCAAGGATGCGATCAGCACCTTTTCCCAAAGCGTCCATGTCGCACGTCGTTCACTGATGCTTTTACGGCGAGAAAAAGGATTCAGCTTATGAAAATAAAGCAAAACCACCGCCAAGATCGATCCAAACTGGATCACTACCAGAAACAACCCCCAAAAGCGCGGGTTTTCCAGTGATAGTTCCATCGGCCATATACTGTTGAACAAGATCATATGACCGGTCGAACTGATCGGCAGCCATTCGGTAATGCCCTGAATGATCCCGATCAGCACTGTTTTTATCAATTCAACTATCATAACCATACCTCTTTATCTTATCATTGCTTATTGTACCATACCGACAGACGAGAATCTATGCCTTGCCTGTATCTTGTCAAAAGGTAAAATTCTCTCAACGCTGCCCTTGTTTCAAATATTCGGCAACATAGTCTTTGAAAACACGTCCGCGTTCTTCGTAGTTGGCGAACTGATCATAACTGGAAGTTGCCGGTGCAAGCAGGATCACATCGCCGCTTTGCGCCAAGGCAACAGCCTGATCAAAAGCTGCTTTCAGATCAGTTACCGTTTCCACATGGGTAAAGATTGGCACAAACTGATCTTTGATCATGCCATAGGCAAAACATTTTTTTACTTTGGCATCGTACTTGCGCAAAGAATCGTAGGAAATGCCTTTATCGTAGCCGCCCGCCAACAAGATCACATTGCCATCAAAGGAAGACAGCGCTGTTTCACATGCATCGGTATTGGTCGCTTTGGAATCATTGTAAAAACGGACGCCGTTTCGCTCTCCGCAAAATTCCAAGCGATGCTCAACACCTTCAAAAGCCGCAATTCCGTTTCTGATTTCCACAAGCGGTACTCCCATCTTATATGCCATACATGCGGCAACCATTGCATTCGCCAAATTATGCTTGCCGACAATTTGCAGAGAATCGATTGAAAACAACAACTGATCCCATAAATAAACCGCACCCTCTTTGACATACAGATCGACGTCTTGCCGCTCCAAAGAAAAATCAATGATCTTACAGGGAATCGCTTTGGCATAGCGCATCAGCGTCGCATCATCGACATTGCGCAGGAACCAGTCATCGCCGCTTTGATTCTGCATAATTTTCATTTTTGACGCATAATAGGCTTCTTCACTTTTCATATAGTCAAGGTGATCCGGTGCCAGATTGCATACGACCGACACAAGCGGATGAAAATCTTTGATGCCTAACAGCTGAAAGTTGCTTAATTCTATTGCGACATCAGCTGTTTCTTCGCCATGCGCCAATACGACTTCACTTAGCGCATAACCGATATTACCGGCCACCAGCGCATGATCCTTTTTACGCTTCAGCAGTGCATAAAGCAAGGAAGTGATCGTCGTCTTGCCATTGGTGCCGGTAACAGCACCGTATGTAAATCCCTTTGCATAATGATAAGCGATCTCTACCTCGGTATAGATGGGAACCTTTTTTTCGAGAAAGTAAGCAATGAATGGATTATGATAGGGAATCCCGGGATTTTTTACAAGATAGTCCCAGTCGATTTGCTTTAAGCTTTCCGGATGACCGCCATCTAATACCGTAATGCCCAACTGCTCCAGCTGTGCTTTTTGCGGGATCGGCTTTTGATCGGTGATCGTTACCGCTGCGCCCTTTTGTATTAAAAGGCGCGCGACCGCGTCCCCGCTTTTTCCACAGCCGACCACCAGTACCTTTGCTTTTTCTTCTTTCATCTTACATCACTCCAAACCAGCATCCGATCACGGCACAGATCAAGCCAAACGACCAAAACAACAGAACGACCTGCGTTTCCTTAAAACCGCTCAACTCAAAATGATGATGGATCGGCGCCATCTTAAATACTCTTTTCCGTGTCAATTTATAACTGGTAACCTGAATGACCACTGACAGTGTCTCAATCAAGAATACCGCCCCGATGATCAGCAGCAGCAATTCTTTTTTCAATACCATTGCACTGGCAGCCAAAAGTCCGCCTAAAGCCAAACTGCCGGTATCCCCCATAAAAATTTTAGCCGGATGTAAATTAAACTTCAAATATCCAAGCAGCGCTCCCGCTACCGCAAGCAGCAGCAGCGCCAAATCACTGTTTTTCTGTACCAGCGCAAATACGATATACGGTGCGATCGCGATCACGCTGCATCCGGCACACAATCCATCTAACCCATCGGTGAGATTAACCGCATTGCTTTCTGCAGTAAACATGATAAATACCAAAGCAAAATAGAAAATGCCCAGCTCCAGCGGTTCTTTTATAAACGGTAAATCAATGGCAGTCGATGCCATGCCCTGGTAAATGAAATAAAACAAAACAGCCAGCACGCTCTGCATCGCAAATTTTACCGCCGGTTTTAAGCCGTCGTTCTTCTTCTGTACAACGATCAGATAATCGTCGATAAAACCGATCAGCGCATATCCAAGATAAGCAAGCATCACGATCAGCACATCCAAAGAGAAAAACGCCTGATGATCCAGTATCGCCATTATCAACAGCGGCACGATCACAAACACGATTCCCCCCATGGTCGGGGTCCCGGTTTTCTTCATATGGGATTGCGGTCCTTCTTTGCGAATGCTTTGACCGAATTTGATCTTATGTAGAAAAGGAATCAAGATCGGCATAACACATAAAGTCGCCGCTAAACTGATTCCGAATGATAAAGCATATTTGATAAACATGGAAATCCTCCTTCCAAGATCCGCAGCACTGTTTCCTTATCACAATAGGGCAGCCGTTCCTGTTTTACCAACTGTACTTTTTCACTGCCTCTACCACAGATTAGTATTATATCATTTTTCTTAGCATTTGTAAGGGCATATTTGATGGCAAATTGACGATTTTCAATGACGACGCCGCGAAAGGATGGAAAAGCGATCATTTCCATGAGAATTTGCCAAGGCGCTTCTCCTCTTGGATTATCACTGGTGGCAATCACAACATCACTAAAAGCACAGGCGATCTGTGTCATTTCCCGCCGCTTGCCGGTATCACGCTCCCCACCGCAGCCAAATACGGTAATCATGCGCTGCTTTGCTTCTTTGAGCGCTTTTACATCATGAAGCAAGGAAGCCAAAGCACTGCTTGTATGGGCATAGTCGATGAGGATCATTTTTTCATCAGCCCTAAACAGTTCCATTCTTCCCTCTTTTCCCTGCAACAGAGGAATCTGCTTTTGTAATTGCCGATAGGATAAGCGTATGCTTCTGCCATAAGCGATGACCATTGCCAAATTATGAATTTGAAAAGCACCGATCAGCGGCGTTTGAAACAAATAACCGTTCAGTCGAAAACGGCTCCCCTTTAAGGTACAGGAAAGGGGCGTGATCTGCATATGTGCCCCATGTTCGCCGACCGTTATCAAATGAGGAATCTTAAATTGATCAATTTCTTTCATCTCCTCGCTGTCATGGAATACGATCATCGTTCCCTGCTCTTTCAAATACCAGCGCAGTGAAAACTTCGTATATCGATACTGCACTTTCGTAATATGATCATCTAAATGATCACTTGTAATAGAATTTAACAGCACGGTATCAAAGCGAAGCAAAGCGCATCTTCTCTGCATGATCGCCTGAGAAGAAACCTCCATCACCACATGCGTGATCTTTTGTTCTAACGCTTCATCCAGCAGTGAAAACAGCTTGCTGGCACAGGGCGTGGTGCGCTCGCTTGGATACTGTTTTCCATTAAAAGAAATACCATCTGTGCCGATCCACAAATACGGCACTTGATTCTCTTTCCAGAGCTGGGCGATCAAATGGGAAACACTGCTTTTCCCGTTGGTGCCACTGACCCCGACTAATGTGACCTGTTCCCATACTTTGCCATAAAGTGCTAACAGGATCGCTGCTTCATAGTGATCGATTCGATCACAGTACACGACTTTTTTATGATCCAAAGCATCTTTTCCGAGGATTTCCCGCTTCTCACAGAGAACCACACCGCCCTGCCGCAGCACTTCTTCCATAAATACACCGCCGTGTACATGAGCGCCTGCCTTTGCCAGAAAAAGCCATCCCGACTTCACTTCCCGATGTGACTGGGTAACACCTTGGATCTTTGTTTCATCACCGCCTGATAAATTGAGATGTTTCATCAGTTCATGAAAATGAATCTTCTTCAAGATATAACCACACCTTTCCCCCTTCATTCAGTGTCGTTCCGGCTTGCGGCAGCTGGGCGATGACCGTATCTCCTTCACCGATCCATTCCAGTACCAGTCCTTCCTGTTTGATCTCTTCTTTCTTTTTTCCGATGAGATTTGGCACTTCGATCTCGACTGGATCCAGCCAGATCTTCTTCTTCGGAATCTGCTCGCTTACTTTTTCCACTTCCAGATAAGGCAAAATATCTTCATAGCAGGCTTTGACCACCGGCGCTACCACAGTACCTCCATATTGCACATCGTTATCCGGCGCATCGACCGCAACATATAAAACGATCTTCGGATCGTTCATCGGCGCCGCAGAAAGAAAAGATAAGATATATTCATTGGCCATATAAACGCCGTTTTCCGCCTTTTGTGCCGTTCCGGTTTTCCCGCCGATCTGATAGCCCTTGATATAGGACGGTTTTCCTCCCCCATTTGCAACGACGCTTTCCAGCGCATAGCGCATCAGATCACTGGTTTCTTTAGAAATAACCTGATCGACAGCTTTCGGCTTGATTTCCTCAATGATCTCTCCGGTAGCAGGATCTTGTATGGCTTTGGTAATATGCGGTTCATATAACGTTCCGCCGTTTACGATCGCACTGAAGGCGCGCACCAACTGGATCGGTGTTACCGAAATGCCCTGTCCGAACGCTACGGTTGCCTGCTCGACTTCGCCCATCGCTTCTTTTTCAAACATGATCCCGGTGCTCTCTCCCGGTAAATCGACATTTGTCTTGTTACCAAAACCAAATTTCATTACATATTCGTAAAGGTGATCCAGTCCCATGCGCCGCGATATTTCTACAAAGCCCGGATTCGATGAATTCTCCAGCACTTGTAAAAAGGTCTGTAATCCATGACCGCCGGCTTTCCAGCTCTTGATCCGGGCACCGCCGACCATTTCATAACCACGGTCGTAATAGGTATCCTGAAACATATCGAACAATTTTAGGTCCAGCGCGCTCGCAAATGTAACTGACTTAAATGTGGAACCGGGTTCAAAGCTTTTCCAGATCGGCAGATTGCGATTGATGATCGTATTCTCGTAATTCTGATAATCATTCGGGTCAAAATCAGGCTTGGATACCATTGCCAATATTTCACCGTTATTGGGATCCATCGCGATTGCCAACGCTTCTTTGGGATGATAACGCTTCATCAAATTATTCATTTCCCGCTCGACGATATCTTGGATATTCGCATCGATCGTCAAAACGACATCCATCCCCTTTCCCGATGCTTCATAGGTTTCATCATAAAGATCGACCTGATTCCCTTTGGCATCAAAAGGAATTTGCAAAGCGCCTTTTTTCGCACCCAGTATCTCCTCATACTGTAATTCTAAACCGGCTAAGCCTTGATTATCGATCCCGGTAAAGCCCAGTACCTGTGCCAGATAGCTGTGATTGGGGTAATAGCGCTGGCTGTCTTGAATCAAATAAACACCGTCTAGATCCGCATTTTCCAGCTTCACTGCGGCTTCATCGCTGATGAGCCTGCCTTCCGGCTGTAATTTCTGCGTGGAGACATGGTTGGTGATCTTTTCATAGATCGCATCCGCATCTGCCTCTAAGATATCCGCCAAAACGGCAGCTGTTTGCTTCGGCTCTTTGATCTGAGCCGGTACGACCATGACACTGGTAGAAGGAATATCATAAGCCAATGCCGTCCCATTGCGATCTAAAATAGCACCGCGTCGTCCCGCAACCGGAAAATCTCTCTGCCATAAATTCATCGCTTTTTCCATCGTAAAATCCTGATGAACGATCTGTTCATAGCCTAGCTTCAATAAAATGGCCCCAAAGATCAGACAAGCACAGATAAAGATGATATGAATTCTTTTTTCGATACGGTTTGCGATCATGCTCCACCTCATAGTTACTATATGAACAACAGTTGTTATTTAGAAACCATAGATCATTTCAATTCTGTCATTCTTCTATCAGCTTCATCATGCTTATCTGTCATGATTTCCTCTTAAAAACGATGATCTCTCTAAATAGAAAAAAGCGGAAACCTCCGCTTTTTCTATCAATTCCATACGACTAATTTAAGGTAACCGAAATATCACTTTCCGAATTGATGGTAGCGCCCTGCGCTACACTTTGCGCCGTTACCGATCCGCTGCCCGACACCTTGATTTCGATGCCGGTCAATTCTTGGAAGGTCATCACATCCTTCAATGTCCAGCCGTTCATATTCGGCATAACGATATTATCACCTTCGGTAACCACAAAAATATTTTGTTTGGTGATGATCGCTTCCTGCGCTTTCGGATACTGTTTTACCACACTGCTGCCATTACCGATCATCACGATGTTTACATCCATTCCCTCTAGTTTTTGATTGGCATAGTCAAGAGAATGATTGACGATTGCAGGCATGCTGTACTCTTGCCAATTCGTATAACTGTTATCGGATTCATCATGGGTCACACCACCCATCGCATTGACCGCTACTAACGCTTCACGAAATGCCTGTTTGAAATTATCGCCGGTATAAGTCAAATACTGATCGCTTTCAAAAGCGTAATACATCATGATCTTCGGATCATCTTTCGGCGCCGCCGCCATGACGGAATTGATATAAACGCTCGCGTTATACTTGCCGTTCTCCGCAATTTCCGCTGTTCCGGTTTTCGCAATTACCCGCACATCATCCATCGCATATTTACGGCCGGTTCCATCCTCTGAATTGACGACCGCATCCAGCAGTTCTACCATCTGTGCCGCTGTATCGGCGGTGATCGGTTCTCCGGTTATTTCCGTTTTTCCTTTATACAGCACTTCGCCGTTATAAGGATTCACTACACTGTCGATATAGTAAGGCTTTACCATTTTTCCTTCATTAAAAATAGCGGAATATGCCTGCATCAGCTGTAAGGCGGTAACTGATGAACCTTGTCCAAATCCGGTCGTCAATTTTTCTACCGGATAGGTAAAGTTCTTTTCTCCGGTTCCCTCAGATACACCGTAAACACCGACTTCTTTGAAAAAGCCGAAACGATCCAAATAGCTTTCAAACACATCCGGATCCAGATAATCCGCAAGCAGCTGACAAATAGCCGTATTTGCGGAATAAGTCAGCGCCTTGTCAAAACTGATCATGCCCCAGTTTTTTCCCAGCGCGTCATGAATGGACCAATAGCCGGGCTGCGCTTCATTCGTACGAACGATATCATCGTTCTCCGCATCATAATACCAGTTAAAAGTACCGGTCTGCACCAAAGCATCACCGTCATATACGCCCTCATTGATCGCCGCGGCATAAGTAAACGCCTTCATGACCGATCCCGGTTCAAAATTGAAGCTGCTTGGCAGATCCAGATAGCTTTCAATGTCTTCTTTCTCATTCAGATCAAACGTCGGATAACCGCTCCAGCCTAAGATCCGTCCGGTCTCGCATTCCATAATGATCGCCCATGCCCGTTTACAGTTAAAGTCGGTCATCGTCTGTGCCAATGCACTCTCTAGCGCCAACTGGACATTTTTATCCAGTGTCAGATTGACATCATTGCCATCTACCGCTTGCTTTTCCACATATTTACTGCCGAGCTGAGCGCCGCTGATCGTCTGTTTATATCGTTCAATACCGTTGACACCTTTTAATTTCTGATCCATAAAAGCCTCTAAGCCCATTTGTCCGACCTGTCGGTTTTCATTTTCATCATAGGTCGCAAAGCCGATCAGCGTCGATGCGAACTTGCCGCTTGGATAATAGCGAACACTTGATTTGGAAAACTCGATGCCCGGCAGCTCCAGTGATTCGATTTCCTCTTTGACCGCTGATTTCAAATTACGCCCGCGCGCGCCGAATTCCGTCTGATACTGATCATGATCGATCGCCCTTTGCAGGATCGAGGCGATCTCCGTTTCTTCCATATTCAAATAAGGCGCCAGCTGTTTGGCGGTTTTATCAACATTTTTCACATACTGAATTTCATCACCGCTTTTGCGGCTGGAGCTGACTATGGCATAGATGGAGTATGTTTCCAGATCCTCGGCAATGGTATTGCCATTTCGATCTTTGATCTTACCGCGGTCCGCCACTACTTCATTGATCTGATTTTCTGCACCGGTCCAGCTTTCTTTGATATTGACGCCGCTGCGCAGATGCGTCCCGGTCGCCATCGTATAGATCGCATTGCCAACGACCAATGAACAAGCGATCGCAATGACTGACATGATCCAGACGATTTTTCGATTTGCACGTTTCATTTGTCTACCTCCTTGGCAATGGAAAATGAGAAAGGAAAAGATGTACATCCTTTCCTTTTTGATTATTTTACAATGCTTCTTTGCTATGTACAAGTATTGTTTATCACATATTTTTTCAGTAATTTGTTATTCTTCGCTGCCGATGATCACGACATTGTCCTGGTTGGTCTGTAAACCCTGATCCTTGGCTTGTGCCAAGATGCGATCACGTGCCCGCAGCTGTTCCACTTCTACCCGCAGCGCTTCTTTTTCTTCTTTTACATCGCTGATTTCTTTTTCATAATCTGCGGCTGTTTTACCAAGATTGACGTTATAGGATTTCAAAAAGATCGATGAGCCTAGATAAAGCAACAGCGAAACCATGAATAACAGGGTCGCCATCGATTCGAATTTTAATTTTCTTCTGTTTTTGTTTTTCTTTACAATCTTTGCCATCTTATTTGATCCTTTCTATTACCCGCAGTTTTGCGGAATGCGCCCGATTATTTGCCTCTTGTTCCTGCAAATCGGGAGTGATCGGCTTGCGGGTAACGAGCCGATAAGGCTTTGCTTCTATTTGCGCAGGAAGAAGCGGGATACGTTTATCGACCTTGTCGGCCGCTCCATAACGCTTAAATGTTTCTTTGACGATGCGATCTTCCAAGGAATGAAAGGTGATGACCGCCAATCTGCCGCCGGGTGCCAGCAGAGAAAGCGCCGCATGCAGTCCTTCTTCCAGCTGCTTCAACTCATCATTTACTTCGATGCGGATCGCCTGAAAGATCCGTTTTGCAGGATGCCCTTTCTTATTCAGCACTTTGGCTGGCAGAGCGGATTTTATGACTTCCACTAATTCAAAGGTTGTTTCGATCGCTTTTTGTTCTCTTTGTTTTTCGATTCTTTTCGCAATCACCTTGGCAAACGGTTCTTCACCATAGCGATAAAAAATACGTACCAGCTCTTCATATGGATAGGTATTGACGACATCATATGCACAAAATGACTGGCTTTGATCCATACGCATGTCCAAAGGCGCGTCAAAACGATAGGAAAAACCGCGTTTTGCTTCATCAAATTGCGGCGAGCTGACACCAAGATCCAATAACATGCCGTCGATCTGCGTGACACCGTTTTCCGCCAGCACTTCTTTTACCTGTGCAAAAGTCGCATGGATCAGCGTAAAGTTACTGCCGATCGCCGCTAACCGCGCTTCACTTTCGATAATCGCGCTTTGATCACGATCGATCGCGTAAAGATGTCCTTGCGGGATCCGTTTCAAGATCTCACTGCTGTGTCCGCCGCGCCCCAGCGTACCGTCCACATAAATGCCGTCAGCTTTGATCTGCAGCTGTTCCATGCAGGCGTTTAATAAAACCGATATGTGCTTTGTCATAGGAACTCCGTCAGGCTTTCCGCCATTTCTTCAAAGTTATCGGCATTGTCCGCATTCAACTGTTCCCATACGTTCTTCGCCCAGATTTCGACCCGATTTCCGGTTCCGGTGATGATACACTCCTTTTCCAGATGGGCAATCTGGATCAACGATGCGGGGATCAAGATCCGGCCCTGTGCATCCAGTTCGCACTGTGCCGCTTTGCTGGTTACCATACGCACGTACATACGCGCTTCTTTTTTCGTCGTAGGCAAAAGCATCAGTTTTTCGTAAAGCAGCTTCCACTGTTCCATCGTATAAACACAAAGGCAGCCGTCTAAGCCACGCGTTACCATCATCGTATCGCCCAGATCTTCACGAAACTTAGCGGGGATGATCAAACGCCCTTTGGCATCGATGTTGTGTCCATATTCACCAATGAGCATCTAATCCCTCCACTTTCTACCACTTTCTACTACTTCGTACCACAATTATAACTGATTTCCTGTTATTTGTATAGGGGGGAAACAGAATTTCCTTTTCTTTTTTCGACATTTTTTGTATTACTTTTTCCATAAATTGTAAAATTAAAACAAAAAGCAGAAGGAACTGTGCCCTTCTGCCGATAAACATCGCTTTTAATTAAAACAAACTCATCTGATTTTCTTCCTGTAAACCGCTTAATACACCCATCGCTTCCATCTTTTTCGCCAGCGTACCGTTTAACAAAGTGCGGTCCATTAAATCCTGCTTTGACAAGAACGCACCTTTCTGACGCGCTTCCACGATGCTCAAGGCAACGCTTTCGCCAAGTCCATCAATGCTAGTAAAGGAAGGAATGATGACATTTTGATCAGCCGGATCGACCACGAACGTCGTTGCCTCTGACTTTTCAAGCGAGATATTGCCGAAGCGATACCCGCGCAGCACCATTTCCAATGCCAGCTCTAAACAAGTATAGATATCTTTTTCTTTCTTGGTTACTTCATTTTTGTATTCTGAATTCAGCTTTGCCGTGATTTCTTCCATACGTGAACGAATGGCCGCTTCGCCCTTGATCATCGTTTCAATCTCATAGGCATCACAGCGGATCGAGAAAAACATGCAGTAGTAATACTGCGGCTTATGCACCTTGAACCAAGCGATCCGCACTGCCATCATGACATAGGCGACCGCATGTCCTTTCGGGAACATGTACTTGATCTTCAAACAGGAATCAATGTACCAATCCTCTACGCCGCACGCCTTCATTTCCGGGATCCATTCCTCTTTTAAGCCTTTTCCCTTACGCACGCTTTCCATGATCGTAAAAGCGAGCTTTGGCGCCAATCCTTTATGAAGCAGATAAACCATGATGTCATCACGACAGCCAATCACACTTTTTAACGTGCAGGTACCGCTGTCGATCAAATCCTTGGCGTTGCCCAACCAAACATCTGTCCCATGTGACAAACCGGATAGTTTTACCAATTCTTCAAAGGTCGTCGGACGAGTCAATTCCAAAATACCGCGGACAAACGGCGTTCCAAATTCCGGCAAGCCGGCTGCTCCGGTTACTTCGTTTGTTTTAGAAGTATCCATCTTTAAGGCTTCTACTCCGGAAAAGATGCTCATCGTTTCCGGATCATTCATCGGAATGCTCTTTGGATCTACCCCGCTCATGCGCTCCAGCAATTTCATCGCGGTTGGATCGACATGCCCTAAAATATCGAATTTCAAAACATTGTCATGAATGTCATGGAATTCAAAGTGAGTCGTTTTCCATTCCGCAAACGGGTTGTTGGCGGGATACTGGACCGGAGTAAAATCGTGCACATCCATATCAAGCGGAATCACGATGATGCCGCCGGGATGCTGCCCGGTCGTACGCTTCACCCCTTCACAGCCCTTCGCCAGACGCAGCTCTTGGGCTCTTCTCAGCATTCCTTCTTTGCCCATTTCCTCTTCATAACGCTTGACATAGCCAAACGCCGTCTGCTGGGCGACCGTACCGATCGTGCCGGCGCGAAATACATGATCCTCACCAAATACTTCTTTCGTATAAGCATGTGCATACGGCTGATAATCGCCGGAGAAATTCAAATCGATATCCGGTACTTTGTCGCCTTCAAAACCTAAGAAGGTCTCAAATGGAATATCCTGCCCATCACCGCGAATGGTAGCACCGCAAACAGGACATTTTTTATCCGGCAGATCAAAACCGGAAGCAACGCTGCCATCGGTAAAAAACTCCGAATAATGACAGTGTGGACAGACATAGTGCGGCGGCAGCGGATTGACTTCGGTGATCTCTGCCATCGTTGCGACGAAAGAAGATCCTACCGATCCTCTGCTCCCTACCAAATAACCGTCATTTAATGATTTTTTCACCAATAAATGTGAAATGTAGTAAACGACATAAAAGCCATGCCCGATGATGCTCTTTAATTCCTTTTCCAGACGTTTTTCGACGATTTCCGGCAATGGGTCGCCGTAAATGCGATAAGCGTTTTCATAGCATAGTTTTTTCAGCTTTTCATCGGATCCTTCCATATCAGGAGGATACAGGCGATCTTTCACCGGATAGATCATTTCGATCTGATCGGCAATCTTGCGGGTATTGGTCACGACCATCTCGTAGGCCTTCGTTTCTCCTACCCACGCAAAAGCTTTCAACATCTCATCCGTGGTTAAAAAGTGCTGCTTAGGCGTTTCCAGCTTCCGCCTTTTTTCTGTATTGTAGATGTAAAGCGGATGGCGGGCGCCGCCGATTGCCTGTGATGAAATATAGATATCGCGGATCATTTTTTCACTTGGATGCACATAATGCGCATCACCGGTTGCCACCAGCGTTTTTCCCAGCGCATCGGCACAGTCGATGATATCCCGCAGCATCGCATAAAGACGATCCATATCGGCCATCTTATTGGTTTCCACCAAATGCTTATAGCAGTCGATTGGCTGAATCTCTACATAATCGTAAAATTGCATCGCTTCTTTTAACTGGGGAAGTTCTCGCGTTGTAGCCAGATCAAATATTTCCCCGTTCAAACAGCTGGTACCGATCAAAAGATTCCCATTGCGGCGGCGCTTTTCAATTTCAAAGCGCGGGATGCGCGGCTCTGCCACCACATTATCGACATTTTTACCGTTATAAGCCAGATAGTTGCAGTGAGACAAAGTGACCAGTTCAAACAGTTCTTTTAAGCCTGCGGCGTTTTTTGCCAAAATCGTTACATGCTTTTTACGCACTTTATTAAAACACTGTTCACTTTGCATATTCTGCAGATCCTTTAAGGTCTTGATCTCTTTCAGATCATTCAACATATGCAGATATACTTGTGCCAATACCTGTGCATCATAGTCGGCACGATGGGCGACATCTTCATCATAACGGATCCCATAGCCATGTGCGATCTGTCCCAGCCGATAACCGCGCCGATCACTTTGCAAAGAACGCGCCAGATCCAGCGTATCGATGACCGGATTTTGTAATGGCTCCCGTCCCATGCGAATGAGCGCATCATTGAGGAAATTCACGTCGAAACCCGCATTGTGCGCCACTAAAATGCGGTCGCCGATAAAGTCCAGTATCTGATCGATCGCCGCTTCGATAGAAGGCGCATCTTTCACGTCTTCCTCGGTAATATTGGTCAGTGAAATCGTAAAAGCGGATAAGCGCTGCGGCGGTTTGATGAACAGCTGCAGTTCTTTGACGATCGTGCGATCTTTTACGATCTGTCCGCCAAATTCAATGATATGATCATAGCGAGATGACAAACCGGTCGTTTCCAAGTCAAAGACACAGTATTCCCCTTTTTCCAGTTCGGTGTCATCGGCATTGCGCACGATTTGTAACTGGGGATCGACCATATTCATCTCAATGCCGTAAATCATCTTGAACGGCTTTTCTCTGCCTTTGTTGATGGCGCTCACGCAATGCTGAGCCTTTGGAAATGCCTGAACGACCATATGATCGGTACAGGCGATCGCATCCATTCCCCAGGCATCGGCCTGTTTGATAAATTCTTCGATGTTGCAGACGCCGTCCATTTCGGAAAGCTTGGTATGCACATGCAGTTCAACGCGTTTTTCTTTCGCCTGATCCTGCCGCTTCACTTCTTCGATTTCCATGATCGCATCCGGCGTCATGACGAGTTCTCGGGCAAAGGTGTCATATTCCGCTCTGCCATACACATCAATATAACTGCCGGTCTTGATCTTTTCCAGTTCTTCACGGGTCAAAGAACCGCGTTCAAATCGCTTTACAACGATCGCATCGCTGTCATCGCCGACCCAAAGCGTCTGAATGCACTTGCCGCTGCGCAGTTCTCTGATCTCACTGTCGAAAACTTTTCCGCGGATCCGGATCCCGTTTCCCGCTTCTTTGATTTCCGCAATTTGATAAGGAGTATATTGGTCTAACGCCCGTTTCCCCTTCGGCTTGTAGTATTTCGGCTTACTTTCCATGACCGGTGCCGGCTTTGGGGCTTCCGTCTTTCCTTTTACGGTCATGACTTCCATATGTAATTTTAATTCTTCGATCGCGCTTTCCATCTGGATCCCGCATTTTTTCAAAAACGCATCTAGGTGGTGGCGATTCAGCACCGCTTGATCACGCTTCTGCGCATCCGCGATACGATATACGATAAAGCGTTCTTCGACTGCCGGCAGCACTTCATCAAAGATGCGGTACTGTGGATGTAAGGATACAAAATATCCGATATACTCTTTTAATTCCAGCAAGGTGCAGATCCCTTCCTCACAGGTCAGGGTCAAGTCGATCTGACAGCGCGTTGCTAAGCGCAGTTTGTGAAGCAGCGATTCATACAGGGAAAAAGGGAGCACATGTTTTAGTTTCATGTTGAGTTCCAGCACTTTGCTTTTATGCTTCAAGATCGGATTCATCGTAAAAACGGCTTCTTCAAAGCCCGGATATGCCGCAAGCTGCGGATCGATCTTTTGTAAGATTTCGGTTGCTTTCAGTTCCATAACACGCCTCATTTCCAAGTATGTTTATTCTACCATTTTTTTGAGTATAAAAAAAGCAAAAGGAAAAAGAATTTACGGCTGATGCTGCTCGTGTATATAAGGGGAAGTTCCATTCAAAAATGGAGCAGATGCTTCGGTTGGATCGCTGGGAACGTATTTCGGGATAGAAGCGCGGTGTTATTTACTTTTTAGGTTTGTGATATTTTTGATCTGAATGGAATAGGTGCCATCGGCAGCTTCAATGATCTCAAACTTAGCCGGCTGGGAAAGGTATTCCAACGGCAAGGTAATTTCAATTTCCGCATCGGCAAGCAGTTTCTGGACTTTATTGCTTTTTGCCAAGCGGCAATGCGCGGTTGATACCTTAGCGGCGATCCCAGCATTTTTTACTTCTTCGACAAATAAATCTTTGGCATAAGGCACTTCCTGAAAAAGGACTTCCGCAACCTCGGCAACGGCGATCTCGCTTTGTGCTTCCACTGCTTCTTTCATCATCTGCTTCATCTTCGGCAATACTTTGACAACATCCATATCATATTTTTCGCTCATCGTTTTACCGACGGTTTCCATCACTTTCTGCGTTTCTTCAAATGAAGGGGCAGTTGTGGCTTGTAAATAGCGTGATGCCAGCAGTGTCGTTTCCTTCCCTTGCCATTCGCTTTTTTCTTCTAACACATATAGTGTGAAATCAGATAATTCTATTACAAAAACAAAGTCAGTTTTCAAGATTCCGTTTGGCAGTACCGTTGTTTCATACAATACGTTGTTCTGCTCTTGATCCGGATAGCAGGTCATCGCCGACTGATAGTTTTGGTCGATTCCGATCAAATAACGACGGCCTTCTTCTACGATTTCCGAAATCAGAAAGGCACTGTCTTCATAGCGGGCACATTCTGATTTTTCCGCATATAAGTGTTCTGCCATCCATGTGGAAAACGCATCAAAGGAAATTGTCTTATCACGATACTGCCGCAGCCTCTCTAAAAAAAGCGAGTTTTCTTGGAAGCTGCCCTGCTTGCGTTTGCGGGCACCGAGCGCTTTGCTTAATTTCCGTTCAAGGAAGGCAGCGGTCTTTTCTTCTTTGATGGGCAGCGGTGCTTGGGCACAGACAAGTGTTTGTGAAGCGGTATTTAATAGATGCAACATGCTGTGTTCGATCTGCATGAAATCCCTCCTGTTTTTTCATTTTTCCATCTTATCAGGTTTGGGTTACTTTTGCCAGTGTTTTCTTGTCTCTATGTCCATAAAAGCAGATCCGTTTTTTCTGTCCGCTATGTGATTGCATGCTCTTATTTTCTATTTTATTCGTCATCGGATCTATTTGATCAAATTGGTGTAAAATGATAAAAAAGACTATCAATTTCATAAATTATGGCTCTTATTACACTTATTGTGTGTTATTTATGGCGGCAGTGATCGTTAATCGCTTCCTTTTGCAATAAAAAACATCAGTTGTGAGGAACTGATGTTAATAGTCACTGTGGGTTACTTGTGGAATTAAGCATAAGCTGTAGATGCCGCAAATACCGATCAGCACATAGGTTACTGTTGTCAAGAAGCTGCCGCTGCCGAACAGAAATGTGACTAGATTAAAGTCAAATATGCCGATCAGGCCCCAGTTAATTGCGCCGACTGACGCAAGCAACAGTGCAATGCCATTGATAACTTTCATATTCTGCCCTCCTGCTTCTAGTATGGGACAATGATGGAAATTTATTCATCGATCATAGGTAAAAGCCCGGCGAGCGTTTTATAGCAGGCATAGGATACAGGGAAAGGAGAAATCACATGGCAAAAATCATTGTTTACAATGTTTATACGCAGGTACTGGAGATTTATGACCGTGGAGAAAATGAACCGATGCCTTATGCGTATAATCGAACGCTGCTGGTGCGTGAATTTAGAGGTTCATCTAAGAGCAATGTCTTGTGGACGACGAATGCGGCGATGGAAAGCTGGAATGCGACCAGACGATCGTTTAATGCGCCGATCCCGATGCGCTATGCGTTTAAGCGGATTTGGGAAGGCGGCCATGGGCAGCAGTCGCAGCATTATGCGGGATTGGCATTTGATGCCGGACAGGCTTTGTCAAGCACGCAGCGCAATCGTTTATGGCAGACGGCTTATAACTTAGGGGTGTGGAGCTATGTGGAACCGCAGAGTTTAACACCAACGTGGTACCATCTACTGTTAAGGAAACGGAGTTCTACTTAAAATAATAAAGTAGAGATTTTGGGGCCTCTATCAGAAATTTTTTTATAAATTAGAGTGATCCATATAAATCTATTCCACTTTTTGAAGAAATATAAAAAGTGAGAATAAAAACAGCACATTTTAATTATGAAAGTGCTGTAAATCTAAATTATTATTTTGAAATAAAACATTTAATGGTTTCTTTTAACTCATCGCTAAATTCATCTAAATCATTCAACTCAATGACTTTATCATGTAATAATTCTAAAATGTTTACTATCATTCTAGATCTTCGCATATCAATCACTACACCAATTTTTATTCTATCTTTGAAGATTCTATTTTCCAGATCCCAGAAATTTCTAGCTGCCGATTCATCTCTTTGAAGTATTTCGATATATTCCTTATTTAATTTTGCCATATAATTTTCTTGCCAAACCGGTACTTTTTTCTAAGAATTTTCCAATCTTTCTCATTTACTTCATACATAATTTCATTTCCCTTTCCTACAAATAATTTTGATTTTATTATTTTATTCATCCAATTCTTTTATCAAAATAACGTTGCGTTCGTATTCTTTATTCAATAAGTCTATTTCCACATAAGTCATTAACATATCATAAAGTTCTGTTTGTCCTGGCTGGACACATGTCGTCTCATCAATATAATTCATCCATTTACCCTTTTGTGTATCAGGGCATTCATGAATATGTCCATGTAAGGACAACAGTGGTTGTTTTTCTTTTAAGAAATTATAAATATCAACTGAACCAATATCCAAATCTTGATATAACAATTGTCCTAATTGTAAATTTGCTGGAGGCATGTGCATTACATAAACAGTTTTTCTTGGATTTATAGATGTGGGTAGGTTATTTAAAACATCACTCATATGTGGTAATTCTGCTAGAGAATATACTAACCAATCATAAATTTTATTATATCCATACATATTAGATATTCCTACCACAGGACTTAACTGTTGTTGAGGAATATAATCTTTCTCTGTGATTACTCTGTCTTTGCATCCAAATGGGTGATCTAAAATATAGTTCATACCAATAAATTCATAATCATTAATTATCACTTTTTTACCAGCTATGTTATAAATATTATCATATTTTCCACATACACTATCAAACATCTCATCTAAAGCTTGCAAGTCATCATTACCAAGCATACAAAGATAACTAATTTGATGGTCTTTCAGTTCTTTGAAATAATCATTTAAAAAACCTTTGATAAATAATGGTTGTTCTTCATGTCTATTACATTGCTTTGGAAGCATATCTCCGCCATTAACAATAACATGAATGTCTTTATTTATTGCAACTTCTAATATTTTTTTATATTTATCTTTATCTCCATGTAAATCTGTAACATATAAAATTTTCATTTTCAGTTACTCCTTTCCTCATTTTAATAAAAGGAAGGACTTGAATCCTCCCAAATTTTTAGCATTTCTCCAATTGCTTTTTTCTATCAATAACTTTACCAATTCTTAGATTGATTTGTTGAACAATTTCTTGAATTCTTGTCTCATCCATTAGTGGATTTATTTTAAGTATTTCTTCTACTTCTTTTTCAAATCCTTCAAGTTTTGATGCGTCCAGCCAAGACAAATCATCCACTAATTCTAACTGTTCATCTGGATAAGGTTTAAATGGTTTAGATTTGTATATACTTCCAATTGCAGTTGTTGGCTGTGTAGCCCATAAACAACTTCCACTGTCAAATATAGGGGCAATTCCAATCCATTCCAGTGTGTCCACATTTCTGATTGCCCCAAAGTTACGATAATGACGATCATAATTTGCAATAATATAGTCACATACAATCATTTTATCAATTTGTAACTTGGCATTTGGTATATTAAGAGAGTTACATGCTTCTAAAAAATGAATGTATAAAGAATCGTTTCCTCTTTGCTTGATAATACGATCAATATAATAAGCAGATACTAGCTCTTCATTTGTATTTACCATCGTAGGGCAAGCAGAATAATACATACCATTTTCTTGAATTAATTCATAAGGAACATAGTCTTCGTTCTTAAGTATTCTTTTATATAGCTTTGTTGCGATGATTTCGTTAAAAGGTTCTTGATTATTGAAACTATTTCCACCTTTGATAAGATAACGAGTATTGTTTATGATTTTCCATTTCTTTTTCAAGTTTCCATCACTAGAGTTATCTGGGCTAAAAATATCTAAATCATCAGAATAATGAATCTGTCCCATTAACAGTTTTCCCATATCTTCACTAAAATCATTTTCAAAAAAATTAATATCATTCCACTCAATTTTAGAATTTTCTTCTTTAATCCAATATTGATCACTTAAACTAAGACCAAAGCATCTTTCAAGCAATTCTACAGAAGAATGAATATCCATTTCTGCCATTACTTCATTAAATCTGCTTCTAGAGGCAGGGATGGAACGATCTTTCCACCAGTTATTCAATGCTTTTCTAGTGATACCTGTTTTGTATTCAATGATTCCTAAAGGAGCATAGTCAGGATGAATGACACGATTGATTTTTGCAACTGTATGTGTTTCGTTATCGTATGAAAACTCTAAAACTTCAATGTTTTTGTTCATAAGAATATAGTTCATTTTACCTGCTCCTTTCTACTTATGGCATCATTATAACATATCTTTGATATTCTTTCATCATGATCACAAATGAGAGATATAAATAGGAATATATCAGAAAGCTACTGCAAAAGATGTTTTTTTTTAGATTTCCACACCCTTGGCTTAATTCTCTTTACCGAAGGTTAATTCTAATAGCTCCGCGGCAATACTTTCACTGCACACACGCATGAGATTATCCTCAGCATCTTCTTTTTCCAATAAATTTGTACTGCCATACCACACAATATTTCTATCAATGATACAATAGCGTTCACAATAATCCTCCATTAAATTCATGTGAAAACCGGCATTACGCATTCGCTCATGAAGCTGGAGCCAATAGGACGTATCACCAAAATGATATTCATCAGGCTTCCATGTAACGATTACAACCTTTAATCCTTCGGCTTGCTTTTCACTAAGTAGGTGAATAAGATCATTTACTTTTTGAGTGCTGATTCTTGGGCTGGGATATAATTACTTCGTTTTTAGCTGTAAGCGAGTCGTTTTGATAAACATCGAAGTATTGGTCAATATCATAAATAGAATTAAGAGGACTATTCATTTGAGAGTAGTTTTCTTCTGTGCAAATGGCGTAACCGATTTGTTTATATGCCTTCAATCGTTTATGGTACATATTTTCAAACATTGGAATATGACCGTCCACATAATCATAAATAATTACATCTTCTTTTCCTTCATAATCGCGATTCAAGCGTCCCGCGTATTGCTCGACAACACTTTTCCATGCCACCGGAGTTGCCATGATTAGCGTATCTTATCGTGAAAAGTCGATGCCTTCACCAATTAAACTTCCAGTCGCAACTAAAATCATACTTTCCTCTTTAGAAATCTGATTCATTTGTTTGAGGATTTCTTTATGTTCCTTTTTAGAATTTTTTCCGGATAATAAGAATATATGATCGGCATAGCCTTTTAAGCGATGAAAGAGTTTTTGAGAGTGATCAACATATTTGGAGAGAATAACCGGAGGGTGACCCGAATCGATACATCGCTTTACATCTTTAACGATCATATCATCACGATCAGGATTCTCTCTTAAAATAGCATAGGCTTCATTAGGGTGCATCTTCTCATGATTAAATCTAGGTGCTACGGATCTTGTAAATCTTGGATAAATCCAATGGGCGATACCTTGCTCCTTAGCTCTTTCTTTGGAGGTGTATTTATAGCGAATAGGTCCTAACAGCATAAAGTAGATTTTTTCTAAGCCATCTCCGCGGAAAGGGGTTGCTGTAACACCATATACATATCGTGCTTTTACTTTTTCAAGAATATCAACAATAGTATTGGAAGCTGCGTGATGACATTCATCTAAAATAACCATTCCATATTCTTTCAATTTTGGGTGAAATTCTCCCTTTTTGCATAATGAACCAGCCATGGCAATATCAATAATGCCGGTGGAAGAATCATGAGAGCCATGTATTTTACCAATTAAACTTTTCCTTGTCTTTATTTCTTCATGAAGGTGTTGTGTAGGTTGTGAGTGCTTCATCAATACTTAAAAAGCGGGTTAAGGCATTTTCCCATTGCTCGATAAGCGCGGAAGATTGTATGAGTATAAGCGTATTCACTTTTTTCTGGTAATCATATCGCAGCAAACAACTGTTTTCCCAAAAGCCGTGGCAGCATGAAGGATACCGTTGTCTTTTTTCTCCATTACTTCGATGGCGGAAACTTGTGAAGATTTTAATTGGCCTTTAAAGGTTACGCGTATTTGCCTTCCTTGGCAGCGTTTGTCTTGAAGATCTATTTTTATGTTTTCACTATGGCAACGACTCATTAGATCATCAAACAATCCTCTGGGAATACGGATATATCCATTCATATCTTTACCAAGATAAATATAACGGGCCTGATCAAAATTGGAGAGTCCCATAGCTTGATTTTTATAGAAGATGGGGTTGCTGAAGGCAGCCATTTCGATATGATCCCACTAAAGTAGACACACAAATAAAACAAAAGCGTGTCTATGGAGGTGGGATTTTCTATGAGAAGGAAACCAAAAATATCAGTAGAAGAAAAAGTGAATATATGTGAACAATATTTAAGCCGAACAAAAAGCATGAGGGAACTCGTAAGTGAAAGTGGAATCAGTAAAGAAACGATAAGAAGATGGATAAACAAGTATCAAAGATATAGATCAATCGTTTTTCAACCAAAAGCACATAACCAAAAATATACAAAGCAATTCAAACAAGAAGTAGTCGAAGCCTATTTGCGAGGAGAAGGAACACCAGAATCGCTTTCCGTTAAATACAATATACCTGCATATTCTACTGTGCGAAATTGGATAATCAAGTATAATAACCTTGAAGAACTTAAGGACTATGATCCTAAGCCGGAGTTTTATATGAAAAAACACAGTAGAAAAACAACTTATGAAGAACGAATGGAAATTGTGGATCATTGCTTAGCCCACAATAAGAATTACAAAGGAACAGCAGAAATATTTGATGTATCCTATACACAGGTGTATCAATGGGTAAACAAGTATTTAGATACAGGAAAAGAAGGACTGATCGACAAACGCAGAATACGCAAGAGTGAGGAACAATTAAGTGAAACGGAAATTCTACAACGCAAAGTAAAGATACTTGAAAAGCAATTGAAAGAAAAGGAAATGGAGAATGAACTATTAAAAAAAGTACAGGAAATCGAAAGGAGGCGGTATTCTCCAAAACAAAAAACGAAGCAAAATACTTAGCAATTAAAGAACTTCATGAGGAAAGGAATTATAGTATCCAGTGGATGTGCAAGCAATTGGGTGTTTTATGTTCTGCCTACTATAAATGGATAAATCGAACGATTCCTGAGAATGAACAGGAAGATATGGAATTAGCAGGAATCATAAAGAAGTACCATCAGAAGTATGGAGGGATCCTAGGATATAGAAGAATGCGTATGTTCATCAACCGTAACTGCAATAAGAACTATAATATAAAACATATTCATAGGATCATGAATATTCTTGGTATTCACGCAAAGATAAGAAGAATCAGAATTGGTTGTACCGTATCGAATAAGGCAGATCAGAAAGTGGAAAATCTATTGCATCGCAATTTTGAAGCATCAGCACCGAATGAAAAAAGGACGACAGATGTAACAGAATTCAAAGTACCTCATTCAACAGAAAAGATATATCTTTGTGCCTTTTTGGATTTGTATGATCGTACCATTATCGCATGGGCTATTAGCAATCATAAGGACAATAGACTAGTACAAGATACCTTTCATAAAGCGATTCTGCAAAATCCGGATGCACATCCTCTCTTTCATTCAGATCGAGGATATCAATATACAAGTCCTATGTTTCGAAATAAACTAAAGGAATATGGAATGAAGCAATCGATGTCAAGAGTGGCGAGCTGCATAGATAATGGAGTGACAGAAGGATTATGGGGAATCATCAAGACAGAGATGTATCAAATGTATGAGATATATGATAAAGGGATCTTAATAGAAGCGATTAGGAGCTATATCAATTTTTATAATCAGCAGCGTTATCAGGCGCGTTATCATTCAAAAACACCGATGGAAGTAAGAGCGGAAGCCATGAACATGACAAAGCCTAAACAATATCCGATTATATCCGATTGCATTTAATCCAAGAATAGCGAAGTATAAGGAATCACTGAACAAGTTAAAAGCCCAATCAGCATAATACCAATTGGGCTAAAAATTTTATTTATTTTGTGTGTCCTCTTGACAGGGACCGGATCAGTTCATGAGTTCTACAAATTGTACTTCGATATTTTTATTTATCGCTTGCTTTAATACGCCTTCTTCTATGTTTTTCTTTTGGCTGGGATTATGGAATACGATGATTTGATCATCATCTTTTAATAATTCTATTCCCACTAATCCGGCTTCATTTATGTTTTCATAATCAATTAAAAACCATATCATTTTATACCTCTCAAATCAAATACTCTTCTAATTTTTTTGCAATATGCAAAATCATTGGAAGAATTGTCTCTTTATTCTCATATTGAATGGAAATCTTTCTTAGATTATGAGTATCTAATACACAGTCTTTTTCTTTTTCTGAATATTGATTTGCTCTATGAATCGGATAAATTTCAATAATGTTTCGATGCAAAAAAGCATCATTGCTATTAAGCTTACTATTTTCTAATAAAAACGATTTATCATCTCCCGAAGGTTTTTCGGCTAATGAGTAAAAAACACTTTCAAACCTAAATGCACCATGTTCACTTTTGAATCGTTTTTTTTCTTTTTTATTTAGACTAAACATAGGAACATAATCAGGGACCTCATCATTTGTTCGAATACGGATAAGATTAATATTGTTATGATTTCTTAAGTTAATTGTATAATTTAATTTTTCATTGATAATAAATTCTTTTTTTTCTTCAGTAGCTGTTTTGTTCATTTTTTCAATGTTTCTATTTGAAATACCATTTATAATTTTTCTAGTAGTACCATTAGCTTCAATGAAAACATGATACAAACATTTTGAATCCAAATTTTCAAACCAATTCATAATAAATTTATCATCAGGCTTTATTGTTAGATTTCTTTCTTCCTTTAGAAGTTGAACTAGTTTCAAAGGAAACTCATAATAAGGGCAGTTAAACATTTCTACTTTTTCTTCTTTTGTTGATTTATGAACTAAGATAATCTGCGTTTCAACATAGATTTCTTTTTTTTGAAGATCGCATGAAAGAATAATTGGAAAAGGCAGGGTGTTGATTCCTTTTAATAATTTTTTATAATTAATTACATGAATACCCACTAATAACGGCAATGGTTTATATTTAGATATTTTAGGTTTTATTGGATTTAAAAATCCTAATTGACGATAAGCATCTAAAATAGCTCCTTTTACAGCAAAATTACATCTTTCTCCCTTCTTTTTCTCCACTGCATCATATGATTCTTTAGTGATAAATTGAGTAAGCCTTCCTGTCAATGCAAAGCCTGTCCTTAATGCATTCTTCGGATCTAACTTTGTAGCAGTGATATTGTTCTCTTCATCTTTATAGAAGTCTTGATTATGAATAATTATAATAGACATGGTAACATTTTTAGAAATGGAAATTTGCTCTTGTATTTCATTCACCCTTCTACTATAACCTTCCAAATTGTCATTTTTTTTAGGATTTCTGCATTCCAATGCATCTCCTAAATTATTTAAACTATGAGATTGAATTAAAACATCACTATATTTGAAATGATTTTTTAATATATTTACTATTTCCTCATTTAATATTTCTAAACCAGAAGAATACCATACTTCAAATGATAGATTGCGATCATTCTGTATAGCTTTTATATTACTTATGAATTCTTCTCTAATCATTTCTTCATCTGAAATATCAAAATTACCATCAAAATACAAATTGCAATAGGTAGAATTATTATCTACCTTATCTGCCTGTAATTTTTCTTTCTTTGTTGAATATAAGCTTAATTTCTCTTTTATGTCTTCGAATAGTTGTAAACGATCATTATGGGTGATTCCAGCGTCCATATTATGCATTTTGGAAGTTCCATCATTCATGCCGTATTCAAACGGTACATAAGCGTCATAACCTTCTACACCTCTCATAAATTTTTGGGGATCTGTAATGATGTTTTCAAAATTGTGATCCTTGTGTAATTCCCCATATATAATTTTATAGCGATTTTTATCTGCATAAAGCCAGTCTACGCATCTTTTTGAAGACTGATATTTTACTCTCAATGGTAGAAGTTTATTACCAATAGTACGCAAATAGACACTTTTTTTATCAGGAATATACGGGGTATTTTTACTTTTGTTTTCGGTAATCCATCTTCGAGAGGATAAATTTATGTTTAAAAATAGTTCATTGGAAGGCGGTATTGTTTGAACGCTAAAATTAGCAACAAATGAGAAGGGCTTTATTTCTATACCATTTTCAGTATGTATACATGGATCAGTTACGATTTCGTTTTTACCGGAGTACAACCATTGTAATTTTTCGTTATTAACAATTACCTCTGTATTACGCAATTGATTGACTGCTAATAATGGTAATAAGGAATATGCGTCATTATCACAAACTTTTTCCTCATCAAAAAGGATAACTGTTTCTTTATAAGAACAGTTTTCAAAATCTTTTTGATTAATTTCATCTATGATTTTTTGAGCATATTTTTTGACATTGTCAGAGTTATTCCTTTTTTGTTCAAGTTCTGTCTCTTCAATATAAAATGCAGAAATCCATTCTTTTATAATTTTACAAACGAGATTTATAGCAATTTCTTGAGTTGAAACAATCCAACGAGAATCATCTACTCCCCATCTAACAGGCTTCATATTTACTACTCCGGGAAAATATGAAATAAATAAATTCTTTAAAGAATTTAGAGGCAAATTGTGAAATTCTTTTATAAATCTTCCAGAAAATCCATTTCCATTTTTAGACAATTCTTCAAGATGGATCAATTTTTCTTTTATAGAACTTGGCAGCTTTAAATAATAAACTTCAGCTTGAATTTTTTTATCTAATTTTATTACAAGCGGAATAATGTAATTCTTTTGTGTTTGCATTTATTTTTCTCCTTTCTTCAGAGCTTCGTAAAATGGCTCATATAATGTTCTAGCAACAATTCCATTTTTATCATCATCCATTATTTCTTCCAGATATTTTTCCAGTTCTTTCAAAGTGTCAAAACTATTTGGATCAGGAGCATTAAATGCTCCATCTACAAAATATATTTTAGGATACTTATTTTTCAGTGTAGCTCCAATCCTACACAAGCGACCGAATATCTGTTGGATTGTAACAAATAAACTTGCAACAATATCTTTTTTATCCTCATCTAGTAATGTTGAAAGACTATAGGAAGGATAGTTTAATAATGAATATTTTCCATAAGCTTCTTTTCTCATATCTTCAATGATATTTATTAAATTTTCATATCCTTTGGAAGAAAACTTATTCATAATATATCCATTGACTCTTTGCACATGAATTTGAAAATCACTTGGATCATTTAACGGACGGACAAGAAAGAATACAGTATCAAATGTTGCATTTCCTAGGGGATCAACAATATTAAAGCCTCTTTCAATTACACAGGCAGGGGCGACTAAAATACCTTCTTTAAAAGAAGTGATGTCTCTTCTTTGAATTACTGCTTGTGCTTCATCTTCTATTTCTGCACTATCCGGATTTAAGCGATAAACATGACAATTTGGCTGCTCATTTTTTAAAATTTTAGATATTTCTTCTTGTGCTATTTTGCATTGCTCGTAACTATTAACAATAACAAGAATATTCTCCTCATTTCTTACACATTTTATGAATGTATTTGATTTTTCTTTAATTAGTTTTTTTAAATTATCCTCTTTTTTCTTATCATCAAAGATTCCTGAAACTCTTGTTTCGCTCCTTAAATTGATAATTTCAGAGTTTGCGATAAAATCGCGTTTTATTTGCTCTGCTTCAATAATGTAATCAACAGTATCGCTCACATGAAATTTATTAGATCCGGGGATAAACCCGGTTCCTGACAGCAATAGAACATTGGCACCTAAAGAAGAACCATCATCATCTAAAACCAAATAAGGCATTTTCATAGCAAGTGCGCGTCCAAAAGCAAATTGTTTTTTAATATATAAGTCATCGTCTCTTTTATACTCAATAGATAATGTATTTCCTATTGGCGAACTAGGCAAAATCTTTTGTTGTTGTACAAAGGAACGATTTAATATTTCTCGTAAATCCATTGGAAGATCATTTATTTCTCCAACAGAAATTGAAATAGTATGATACACTTGTTCAAAAGCGATTACCTTTAATAAGAAAAGTAATCTTTTTCTCATTTCATTACTAAAATCTTCAATTTCTGTTTTAATCTCATTTTCTATTTGTTCTCGCGAGAGTTTTTCCGTTTTATTTGTTGTAAAACTATTTTCAACAATCGCATCCACTAAATTTTTCTCAATATCGGAGAACTTAACATCTGAATTTTCTACTGTCTTCAATAATTGATATAAACTTGTATTACGATCTGCAAATTTGAAGAAAGAAGATAATGAATCCCAAAATATATCTGATAAAGTGTTTTTATCTTTTTTTCTTTCTTCTCGTTTTAGCTTTTGTAATAAACTAAATCCGGAAAAACTTTTTATTGTAGAGTCTGACCAACCGGTTAGATTTTCGTTTAAATCTGTACCAATTGAAACCATTAAAATTTGAAATCTGTAGAGATTCCAATATAATTCTTTTTGATTATTGTCAATTTCAATCTTCGATTTTAAAGAGCCTTGTTCAAATTTTTCACGATATTCTTTCGTATTATTTGTGAAATATTCATTTGCCTTCAATACCGGAGAAAAAATAGAATCTAATTTACACAGAGCATTATCGACTTCGTCAATAATGACTAAATCAAAATTTCTAATTGCATAACTCATAAAAATTTCACGACTATCACTAAAACGAATCATGGAAAAACCCTCTAAAGTTGTGATAACAATATCTGCTGCTTTAATTTCTCTATCTTGTTCGTTTCTAGGACAAATATCGTAATAAGGGCAAAGATAATATTTTTTATTGACATTCCTTTTTTCGTCCATGTTTTCGTATTTTTCATTTGCTTTGGTAAATGAAAAGCATGGTTCTTTTCCATATTGAAAGGTTACACTGTCATTGGGAAGTAATGCGTTCAATAAACAAGGTTGTTGCAAAACGAAAGATTGATATTCAGGTAAATAATCCTTTCCATTCATTTGATGATTTATATGGTCTTTTTTACTAGAATTTCCAATTAGAGGGATACAATTATATCCCATTGAGGAAAACAATTCTGCTTTTTCTAGAACTTGATTGATCGTTGGTTGAATCATGACGATACGAAATTCTTTATCCATCATCGCAACAGATAGTGCATCTGCAAAAGTTGATTTTCCAGAACCTACTTGACCAGCCATATTAATAACACCATCTATAGTATAGGAGTCAATAGCTTGTTTTTCTCCTTTTCGAGTATAGTATATATTATCTTCTAAAATTTTTCTTCTATAATTTTTGTGCTCAAAAACATCTAGTTTATCTGCCGCGCATAATAACTCTTCTTTTGTAATTTCTATATTTCTTCTTTTTCTTTCTCGTTCTGTGATTTTATTTTCTTTTTTATTCAATTTTTCAAGTTTTGGTAAAGGGATCGATTTCCTGTCATAACTGACTATATAGTTATTGTTGTAATCGGCTTTTGGCTTAGGAGTTCTATCAGTATTTGTTTTAGTATTAAGTAATTTATCATAATCTTTTACTCTTTCAGTATATACAGTTGGTGGAGTTGGATTACGAAAAATTTTATTGTCTTCAATTTTGTATAAACAATATTCAAGATTACTTTTTATTGTATATTCTTTTAATATATCATGATAGTTTTTACTATATGAGAGATAATTCAATAAAATTTTAGCATTTGAAAGTAAAAAATTATTTCGATCATAATTATTTTCTACAATTATATCTTTTTGTTGTAGAAGAGTGTAAAAAAGGTTCACGCGTTCATTGATTCCTATTATTTCACATAATCGGAACAATATCTCAATTTTGACGAAATTTTCCGGACTCAATGATAGATGATCCATCGAATTCTTAACTATTCTAGCTGTTTCTTTTATACTTCTCATATATCTATATCCTTTCGTAATACTTTTTCTAATTCATTCAACCTTATACATATTATATTTTCTTTTCTTTTAATAAAATGCTCATTAATTCTCTTTAAATAGTTTTTGGGTTTTTTATTTGGAACAACATATAGTAACTTAGAGCCTTCTTCCATATGAGGAATACGATCATGAATGATATAATTAACATTTTCATGATCTTTGGCATCAATTAAATAGACCTTCTCATTTACTAACTTAACTCTGAAATCCCATGTATCATAAGTAGATTGATTTTCTCCAGGATATATATCATAATCTAATACAATACTTGATTTTTTTAATTTATCTAATATATTTCTGATATTATTTTCTAAAATTCCCGGTTGATAGATGCATTTTGCGACAAAATCATTCATGATCAAAGCTTGAGATATATTTATTTCTTCTCTTTCATCAATCTTTTTATTACACTCTTTAGTAATACATTTAAAGTTTCCTGATTCATCTTGTTTAAGAACCATTCCACAATTCTTACATAGATATATTTTATTTTTATTGCTGCTATTTTTTGTATAGCAAAGTTTAACTAGATCTTCATATGAATCTATAAACTTCTTTTGCTCTTCCGTCTGGTCAATTTTGTTACAAGGAATATAAACATTTGCTTCATTTATAAGAAAAAGTCTTTTAGTAACATAATCTTGTTCAAACATATTTTCGATTATTTTTTGTGAATGATACTCTCTTAATGGGTTCTTATTTTTAACAGATTTGCGTATTTTGATATTATTAGACATAACAAAGTATCCCTGATCTGTAATAGCAAACCTACATTTCTCTGTATCGATACATTCGACCAAAGCCTCGATGAAATAGAGTTTTGTTTCTTCTTTTATTTCTTTTGAATATTCAGTAGGTAATTGATCAATAAGTTCAGCTAATGGTATTTCAAATATATTAAACAATTCCCATTCTGTTTGAGGTAGTATGTGTTGACCATTTTGATATAAACCAAATTTACAATTCAAAAACGCACCATTCGCACACGCCCTACGCAGTGCAGGAATATCCTCATTCAAATCAACACACTCTTCGTTTGAAAAAAGCCTTTGATGAAGTCCGATGATTCCCAAAAAAATCATATCGCTAAATTTGTCTGTAAAATCGCTCATGTGAATCCTCCTTAAAAGAAAAAGCTCAATATATCTGAAAAATATATCGAGCAAATTTATGGTTTCACAAAAAAACAATAACAATATAACTACCAGTGTTTTATAATGCTGATATAATTTTTCGAATACGCTTTCATTTTAGTGTTATATTAAAGAATTGTCAACATTTTTTCGAAAAATAATATTTTCCCTGAAGTGAAAAGTTTATTTCCACTTTGAGCAGTGAAAAGTAGATTTTAGTCTTTCACTTATTTCCACTTCCCTAACCGTTTCATTTAGTCTTACACTTATCCTGTTCGACAGTCGCCGGAAAGGCTGGTATCCATCATGAAAAATTCTAATGCTTTTTCACATTTGACTTTGGATGAACGACGCATCATCCTCACCGGCATCACTAACGGCTCTTCCAAATCTGCCATTGCTCAGACCATCGGTAAAGACAAGTCCACTGTCGCTAAAGAGATCAAACTTCATCGGATCCTCTCCTATAAATGCACTCTCCCTCTGGAATGCATTCATTACCGTAAATGTCTCCACGGCAGACAATGTACTCTCGACTGTCCCGATTACGGCCCCTTCCGCTGTTCCAGACGAGATTGCTCCCCCGGTGCCTGTAATGGCTGCTCCAACTGGTCCCATTGCCGATTCGACAAGTATAGGTATTCTCCGGAACAAGCACATCATGATTACCGAGCCACTTTGTCTGGCTCCCGGGAAGGGGTAAATCTGACAGTACAGGAAGCCAAAACTATGGCTGCCATCATCGCTCCCCTGCTGAAACAGGGTCACTCCCCCTATCAGATCATCACCAACCATCCTGAACTGGGGATTTCTGAAAAGACCCTTTACAATTACATCGAACAGGATGTTTTCCATGAAGTTGCCGGTATTACTGTCATGGATCTGCGACGACAGGTATCCCGAAAGCTCCCTAGAAAGAAAGCAAAGGGCTACAAGAAACGAACTGATAGAAAATATCTGGCAGGAAGAACCTATAAAGATTATAAGGCTTTCCTTTCTGAATATCCGGATGCCTTCATCGTGCAGATGGACACTGTCTATAACGATGAAAAAAGCGGACCTTTCCTCCAAACTTTTAAGTTTGTAAAGACAGGACTTCTTTTTGCGCTCTATCATGAGGAAAAAACTGCTCGCTCCATGTTAAAAGGCGTGAATCTGCTTGAGTCTATCCTTGGGGAAGAACTGTTTCGAAAATATGTCCAGATCATTCTCACAGACAGAGGATCCGAATTCTCAGCAGCCGAAGCCATGGAAAACGGAGCTAACGGGACCAGGAGAACACGGGTATATTATTGTGACCCTATGCAGTCCGGACAGAAAGGAACGCTGGAAAACAAACATATCGAGCTGCGCTATATCCTCCCAAAAGGAACAGACTTGAAAGCCTTGGGGCTGACCGGACAGACTTCATTGAACAAGGTCCTCTGTCATGTGGATTCTTCTCCTGAAGAATCCCTAGGCGGAAGAAGTCCTCTTGAACTGACAGCGTTTCTGTATCCGGATCTTTATAAAAAGCTATGTGCTTTTGGTATTCAGCAGATCCCAAAGGATCAGGTGATCTTAAAACCGTATTTATTAAAAAACAAATAAGTAAGCAACAAAATTAAAAGAAACAACAGGCGGCTGAGCGGATTTCCATATCAACATCTCAAGTGGAAGTTAGTCTTACTCCCTAAAAAAACGACTAAAATTCACTTCTTTTCGTTATGCCCAAAAATTAGTATTCAATGCCATAAACCTGTTGTTTCCTTTGTTATTGTAATACTAAATTCTACTTAAATGAACAAAAAAGTAGCAATTTCTTCGTTTTGTAAGAGTAATTGCCACTTATTTTTTCCGCTCTTTCAAAGTGGAAATAAACTTTTCACTTCAGCAATAATATTTTCTCGACAAAATAATACTTTAATAATCATATTTTTCCATAATAACTATTATCTTTATTTTGTAAATAGACCTTGTGCATATTTAATACATGACTTGATATTATTTAAAAATAGAATTATAGCTTTATAAAAATAAATCATCAATTATTAACAGAACCGCGCCATCTATTTCAGCTTGCCTTTTCACCGGTTCTGTATATCCTGACTTGCTTACAAAATACAAATATTTTTCTTCAATATCAGGAAATGCTTTTGTTGCATTTACAAGGTCGTTATATTCTTCAAGAGGCATTGGGCTAGATGTGAACTTACACTCCATAAAAATTGCCTTTTTACCACTACGATCAATTGCTAAGACATCAACATCATCTTGTGCTTTTATTACAGGATTGTTTCCCCACCATTTTCCTATAGAGAATGGAATAAAAGGAAGTTTTCTTTTCTTTGCCTGGTGAATTAGATATTCTTTGCAAATACCTTCAAAAACATCTCCCATTAAATTTGATAGATCGCTCATAATCTCACTAGCAGCATCTTTTGGTCCTAACATTGCATAATAAGCATTATTTGTAAATTCATATCGAAACCAAAACTTTAAGAAGTTATCTTTGATGACATAAATTGATTTTTTAGATTTTTCACTTTCACCACATGGAACCCTTTTTTCAATCAAACGTAAAGTTTGAAGTATGGATAAGTATTTAGATACTTTTGTTTGATCCTCATGAATATAATCTGCAATTTCAATGATTCTATTTCTGCCGTTTGATATTGCAGAAAGAATGGAATTATACGTATTTGTTTCTCGTAATTCTGCCTTTAATAAATTATCAGGTTCTTCATGCAAATAAGCACCATTTCGAATAATCTTAGATGTTATATTTTCTTCAATTGATTTGTTCGCATCAAAAGCTTCTAAATATCTTGGAATACCACCTAAAATGCCATAAGCAATTAGCTTATCTTCATTACTATAGTTAGGAAAGAAGTTACTACTTTCTAAATAGTCAAAAGGTGTGATTTCTAGAGTAGCAGTTTGACGATCATGTAATGGACTTTTTCTTCCCATGATTTCATTTTCCATCACACTTACTGAAGAGCCACAAAGAATTAAAAAGATATTTTCATTCTTCCAGCTATGGTCAATTGCGTGTTGTAGGAGTGATTTTACAGAAGGATTTTCTTCAATGATATATGGAAATTCATCAATAACAAGTGCAGTTCTATCCTGTATCTTATTACCGATATAAGAAAAAGCATCTTCCCAACTTTTAAATGATGAAATAAATTGCTTGTTGAAGTGAAGTTGTATTGTTTTTGAAAAGTCTTCTAAATTTAAGGCATCGTTTTTTTCACGTGCTGGAAAAAAGATTGTATTTGTATTCTTTGAGAATTCTTGTAGTAATGTTGTTTTCCCTACTCTTCTTCTACCATACATTACTAGAAATTCAAACTTACTACTTTCGTATAATTCATTTAAATAAGTTAATTCTTCTACTCTTCCTAACATATGATTCCTCCGTTCGTATTTATATACGCAAAAGTATTATACTCTAAAGTATAAAAAATATCAATAATCCTCCTATTTTTATAATCCACTCGAGTGTACATATAAGCCATTTAATAAGAAAAACACATTTTTCTGAGTTTTCAGATGAATTTCGCACATTTTTCCGTATTTTTTAGCATTCGTTTTACACATTTTTCTAAAAATAATGATTTTCATTTTTATCGTAAGATTTTTTGAATGCACAAAAATATCCAATCACGATTTAGTATTGAAAACATTAAACAATAATAGGTTCTACTCCCTTAGATAAATTGCCTTCTTATTTTTATGAGGTCTTTTTATCACACCTTCAACTTCTAACTGCTTGATCTGTTTCATAAAAATACCTTTATAGGAATACGTATAACCTTGATCGAGTAAAGCTTGATGAACACTTTTCAAAGAAAACATTTGATCTACCACTTGTTTTCCAATCTCCTCAATGATTGCTTTACGATATGTTTCTTTTTCTTCATCAACTATCATAACATTCGCATCAATTTTATACGAAAAATATCCCTTGAAGTGAAATACAATTCGATTATCATGCACAACAATTTTATGAAATAGTATTTGTAGTTCTTTCTTACTATAATCCTGTTTATGAATCATTTCATCTATCACATCTAGTGCTGTTGTAAATCGTTCTTCATGCAAAGAGTAACTCTCTATTTCTTTTTCTAATAACGATATATTCTCTTCACACTCTTTCATCATTTTTGCTTTTTCATCAATCAAAGATTGATAAGATTCTTGTATAATTTCATAATTCTCAGGTTCAGTCATACTTTCTCTCATCTTATTTTCAATCAACTGTTTGACTTCTAACTTTAACTGAGTAACTTTTGTTTTATGAGAAGTAATCTTTTTAGAAATACGCTTTATATCTTCATCTTTTGTATCAGCATGAATCTGTTCTTCTAAAAAATCTTTATATACATCTCTGCATCGCTGCAAGAATATCGTAACTGCTTTTTTTAGTTCATGTTCAGTTACAGACTTTGAACTACACGCTGTTTTGCCTTGTTTAAGATAAGTTGAACAGTAATAGTGAGTATTTCCTTCTCGAATATCTTTTATTGTTCTAGAGGGCTTTAATAGACTGCCACAGTCTGCACAATATAATAAACCATGAAATACATTCTCATGAATTTTTCGTTTTCTTTTAGACCGTACTTTCTTACTTTCTAACTTTTCTTGACAAATACAAAACAACTTTTCATCAATAATTGCTTCATGATGATGTTGAAAGATTTTCCATTTCTCTTTAGGAAGTTTTTGATATTTTCCTCTAATCTTCACACATTCTCCTTTATGAAGAATTAAAGTTCCTAGATACGTTTCATTCATTAAAATCCTACGCACACAAGAATCATTCCAAACATCAGTATATTTACTCTTATCATCTACTCCATTTTTTAAACGAAATTCATGTAAAGAACGAGATGGTGTTGGAATATGTTCTCTTGTTAGTGTACGAGCAATTTGTAAGATACCATAACCATCCCCATACATTTGAAAGATACGTTTTACTACATTAGCATTCACTGGATCAACTACTAACTGAGCACTTTTCTTACTCACTTTACGATATCCAAAAGGTGGAGTTGTCATCCATTCTCCATCATCTTGTTTCATGTGAATGACATTCTTTACTTTCTTACTTGCTTCTTTGACATACAGTTCATTGTGCCATGTTTTAATACCAATCGTAGAATCATTATCTTGAAAATTAGAATATCCATCATCTAATGCAATGACTTCACAACCATAATCCCTTGCATCTTCCATAAACAGAAGGGCACGAGCATTATGTCTTCCTAATCTTGACATATCTTTAATTAACAATCGTTTCACTTTACCAGATGCGATATCTTTATTCAAACGATCAAATTCTGGACGTTCAAATGAATAACCACTTTCTCCATCATCAATATACCGTTCGCTAATCGCATAATGATTTTCTTTCGCAAATCGTGTTAATATCTTATCTTGGTTTTCAATGGATATAGAAAGGCCTTTGTTTCGATCATCTCTTGATAATCTTAAATAAAGAACAACATCACGATCTTTTGTCTCTACCATAAAATCAATCATAATAATGATACCTGCCTTTCTGTATCACTATTATGTCGTGCTTTCCTTTATTTGACAGCGCCCTAATGCTCATATTTTTTATCCATCCTACAAGCAATCAGTTCTTTTAATAACTCCTTCATATCCACTGTTCCATTTATAAAATGAACTTCATAAGTGTGTTTACCATTTGTATTTGAAACAACTGACTTTGGCTTATCTGATCGCATAGATACATCTCCTACAGTATCATATGAATCAGTAGTGTGTTGTTTTCTCATTCTATGAGAATCCTTTAAATTCAAAGTTTTATTTTGATTACATAATTGCAAAATCCCTCCATTCTTCTCTGATATTTTATCTAAAATTTCAATATTTGAAATTTAGCAGGATAAGAGAATGTAGTGCAATGATACACTCATTCTCCTCTTGAACAACTTACTAGAAGTTAGTTTTAAGCTTTGTTCAAAGCATATATTAGACTTTTGTGTCATGTATCATGAATGTCATCAACCATTTGATTTAGTAATGCGTTTATTCCATATGATTTTATGTTGTATTGCAATTATTACAATATAGTCGTTTGATACAAAATAACTCATCTTATGACACAAACAACTAGTGTCATTGACACAAAACAATTTCATTTGTATTGCATTTTGCACGACATAAGGAATTGAGTATCGTAAACCTTTTCAGGATATAGATTCACGACACAAATTTCACTAAAAATCTTCTAACACTTTTCAATTAAAATCTAATTTGTTTCAAGATCAAATTCTTCGTGCACTATACCGCTAACTTTTCGATTAAATTCATCAAAATATCGTTGATATTGGCGTTTTTGATGACGATACCAATCACTATTTGGATTTAAATGTTTCTTAGGATTATCATTCATCTTACTTCGAATAAGATGATAATAATCATTATACACTTTACCACTTGCACATAAAGTTTCAGAAATATAATAGATCATTATGCAGATTACTTCATTTCCAAATTCTTCACATAACCCATATAACTGGATTAAGGGAAGTGATACTCTATTCTCAAATCCTAATGATACTGTATGACCTACATAATCCTTGTATTTTTCTTTTATATTATTATGTGAAGCATCACTCACTGACTAGGGAAGATATGCAAATAGAATCATCTGTTTCTTTTTTGAAATTGGTATGAACATAAATTCTTCGTTGTGAATAAGTTCCGTTCTCACTTGGAATTTTTTCAACGGAAATCAAATAATCTCACTTCAATATTTTCAAAGATCGAACAATAGTGCTAGCCGATACATCCATGCTTTCTTGATAGACGATATAACAATCCAAATAAATTAGATATTTTAAAATCAGCATTCTCATAATCAAATAATTTATCAAAGATTATTATATATCCATTACGTAATTTTCCTTGCTTCTCTTTATTCAAATCATCCTCCATTCTTAATAAAAAAAGGGCGCTTTAACTTTTTGCGTAGCTATTTTAAAGGCGCTTTAAATTGATGCGTAGGTGTGGAGGACCTTTAACTTTTTTCGTGGCTATTTTCAAACCTATTTAACTTCATGCGTGGATACCCTTTAACACCTTGCGTGGGTGTCCACTTTTACTATGAAAAAAATAACCTTCATGTTACTTTTTCTTTGCCGTGAAACTTTAACACGAAGGAGGTATCAACCTATGTATGATTTTATCACAGATCTATTCAATATCGACAAAAATTTGATTCAATTTTCTGATATCAAATCTTCTCCTGATCTAACCCAACTTTTTATTGCTCTTAAACCCACTAATCCTCCTTGTCCTTACTGTAGTGGTATTTTCCACTCCAATGGTTATCATCGTCCTAAATATATCAATCACCCTAAACTTACTGATCGTAAGTGTGTCATCGTTTTCAAAAATAATCGTTATCAATGCAACGAATGTCTTCGTACTTTCTCCGGTAAGAATCCTTTTACTTTCTCTACCTTCAAAAACTCTTACCTTGCTTTGAATAACATTATGAAATCTCTTTCCAATCTCAACTATACTTATTCTATGGTAGCTCAACTCAATCACATCTCCATTACGCAAGTACAGCGTTACTTTGACAGCTTTGTCAATATCCCTAGAATTCATCTTCCTGAATCAATTGGTATCGATGAAATCCATTCTAAGATGGCAAATCGTAGAGATTCTGCTTATTTATGCATTATGGTAGATAATGTAAATAGATCCTTATTTGAAATTCTTCCTTCTCGTTCTAAGGCTGAATTAAAACGCTATTTCGATAAAATACCTCTTGCAGAGAGAAATAACGTGAAATACGTAACGATTGATATGTGGTTGCCTTATAAAGATATCGCTGCTACTTATTTAAGGAACGCTATTATCGCTGTTGATCCTTTCCATGTTGTAAAACACCTCATGGATTGTTTCACTCGCATTCGTCTTAATATCCTTTATCAAGTGGAATACAACAGTAATAGTTATTATCTCTTAAAAACTTGGAAAGATTTGATCGAAAAAGATGTTTATTTAGATAATAAACCTGTCTACAACAAACGATTTAATAGAAAGTTGAACAAAAGAGATCTGCTTGATATGATATTGGATATTAGTGAAAACTTAGCTCTTGCATATCGTTTGAAAGAGATGTATTTACTCTTTAATCAGAAAGCAACTGAAGAAAATTGTGAACAATGGTTTAATTCTATTTATGAGGCTTTTATAGAGGCACAGATTCCTGAATATCATGAGTTTATTATTCTCCTTAACAATTGGAAAATTGAAATACTCAATTCATTCAAAAGACCTTTTGATAATAGAAAGCTTAGTAACTCTCTTTCTGAAAACATCAATGGTCAGATACGTACTTATCTGGCGATTTCTAATGGTGTTACTAATTTCACTAGATTTAGAAAAAGATGTCTTTTAGCTCTTAATAAAAAAGTTTTCTATTCTATTAATGATCACTTAAAGTCTGATAAAAATTCTAAGAAAAATCATTCATTATAATCATCTTACCTATATTCTCGGCATATAAAAAGCAAATGTTTTTATAAGATTTTTTATCTTATTTTTCATTTGCTTTTCTTCTTATTACCAACGCACTAGTTTATAGCGTCATTTCCCAAAACCACGCACCAGTTTACATTACAATTTTTAAATAAAATCATCCACTTCTGCAATCAATTAAATTCCAATCTGAAAAAACACATTTTGACTTTATGTAGGTACTTTCTTGTATCGCTAAGCAAAGTAGCTTATTTGGTCTACTCATACCTACATAAACACATTTTCTACTTTGTTCAACTTCCTTGCTGCTCCCTAACTTGCCAACTCCTAAATAAGGTAAGATGCGTTTTATGTCAGAAGAATTTTTATTTTCAGTTTCCAAATATAACGTAGCATCGTGTGTTTCGCCTTTAACACCATGCACTGTATCAAAAATAATTTTTCTATTATGCGTTTCATCAAAATAAATATTCAAACCCGATTTACTTGAATCGATTAATTTTGTTTCATCCATAAAATATAGTGGAACTTTCAAAAATGCATCTGTTTCATTGCATTCTGCACCGACAATATTATTCGCTATTTCTCTAATAACTGCATTCACATTTTCAATAGTATAACTCTGCAATGAAGATAATCGAAGAAATCCATCAGTATATACATCAAAATATTTTTCAGATAAAATACTTTTTATAGAATGCACTGTATATTTATTGCCAGTTGCAGAATCAATACTCCCCGTATAACCAAATAATTTACATAAAAGCCGTCTCACTTCATTTTCTACTGAATATAGTTTTCCTTGTTGTAAATCCTTTGCTATTTTATCAATATAATTCCAGTATCTATTTGGATTTTTTACATTAATATTAGGATTAAATTTATCCCAGTAATCACCAATTTTTAATCCAGCTAATTCTTCTCGTTTTACTAGTCCAATCATTTTATAAATTCCCTTAGAATCATATAATTCATTTTGATTTAACGCAGTAATAAATGCATCAACCACTCTATCTCTTGTATCTTCATTAAAAACAATCAAAGTTGGAACATAAGATAAATATCCTTTAGACGAGATAATTTTTCTCTTTTCGGTTCTTAAATTCACCAAAACATCAGCAACCTCCTGTCCATACCGATTAGAAGAAGCCATTTCCATGCATTCCTCATTTAGTAACCACTCAGTTTCTTGAGCTTTCTCAGAATCATATATAGCTTGATCTGGATCGCCAATATGAAATACGCAAGTTTTGTTTTTATCAAAAATTTTATTTAGAACTTGTCTTTGTATTAAATCACAGTCTTGATATTCATCAATAAATACATATTTAAATCGCATTGAAAAGAGTTCCGTATATGCTTCAGATAAATTATCCATAGCTTCCTTAGCATATGAATAAGCATCTTTGTATCGAATCATACCCTCTTCTTTTAACAAATTTGAAATTAAGTTTTTAAATTGTTCCGTTGATGGCTTATCCGCACCTGCTAGTGCTCTTTTCTGATTTCCTATGCATAAAGTCCCATTATCACGTATATGTAGTGCCTCTATATGTTCAAGTTGATCGGTGAACTGATTACCCGTTTCAAAATTTTTTTCTACCACAAATTTCAACGCCCTATACTTTGACCTGCTCTTCATTTTAATCAACATATGATTTGCATATGTACGATTATCAACTACTTGAATATTACGACCTGAAATATTGCGTAAATAAGGCATTGTTACAAACTTGTCAACAAATGATTGTATTGTTCCAACATAATTTGGATAATTTATAAGTCTATCTGCATATTCATTTAATTTTATTTTTATTTCATTAACAGCAACATTCGTATGTGATAAAACACATACTCCAGCTCCATCAGGAAGAGGCATTCTTTCAGCTAATAATTTTAATTTTGCAAGTAATACCGTAGTTTTACCACTTCCAGGACAAGCAGCAACATCTGATGATTTCCAACAACAGATGACTTTTTTTGCATCATCGGGAAAATGACAAAAATCAGGTAAAAGTAGTTTCTCAACTTCTTCTATTTCTTCATCATTAATATGTATCTCACTCATTAAATTATCAGTCCTTTCGCTAATTTTCAAAATTCACTGAATATTTTATAGCATCTACTAAATACTTAAGATAAGGATCGGTTAAAATATTATCACTTAATTCTTTTTTCTTAGTTTCATCAATATTAGATTGATACAAATCAAGGTCAAACATATCTACTTCTGTAAATCCTTCAGGAAGTATTGAAATATCTAACTTAATTAGAGCAACTAAACACTGAGCAACAATTGCCTTAAGACCGCTTTTATCTGATTCATTCAGCATCAGTCGATACATTTCAAATGCTTTTTCCGAATGAGATAATCCTTTCCATTTATCATTGTCCTCCGTTATTTCTTTTTTAACTTCTTCTATTTTATCTTCTGTAAGTGCATATTTATCGCTATTTTTTATTTTCTTACCATAGCGAATTGCTTTATGAAATTTCTCCTGAAGACAACTTAAAGCAATACAATATTCCAATGTCCATCTTGGTGAAGTAAAACCACAAACCGAACCACTTGTGTATTTTTTGTTTTTTTCTTTTTCTACCAGTTCGGATTCATTTACTTTTTCATTAAACTTTTTTTCTTTTGTTATTGGATCAATATCATATGGTTTTACATCACAATCTGTAACAACAGAAACAGGAATATCTATTTTATCTCCATTTTTACGAACAAATATTCTGGAATATCTTAAAAAAGCAGTACTTCCAACATTAACAATAGATACTCCATACTTTTCAAGTGGATAATCTAAAACCTCTGCCAAAACAGGCAATAAAAGATTCTCCGCATCCCCTTCAACCATTAACACACCTCTTGCAAAGAACAAATTAGCCTTGGTTGCGTCTAAAAATCTTTGAAGAAATAAATAATCTCCTTTTTCTAGCTCAGTATTTCCATATGTCATATCATAGCCAATTCCATTTTTTAATAAAACTATATTCTTTAAATTCACCTTTGAAGCCAAAATCGTACTATGCGTAGATATGATTATTTGAGTACCTGAATTATCATATTCTTTTTGTAAATAATCAATCAATCGAAGCTGAGCTTGAGGATGTAAATGTGCCTCTAATTCCTCTATCAATGCAAGTCTCAACCCTCCAGATGAATCAGCATTTAATAGCAATAATTCAGCTGCAATAAATAATAAATTCAGCTCTCCCAATCCCGGATTTACTTCAGAAACTCTTAGAGATAAGCTCTCTAATATCTTTTTCAACTGAATATCAGCAACTTTTAACTGTGCTTCAGATGAAGTATTAGAAACATTAAACGCAGATAAATTGTTTCTGATTGTTTCTAATACTTCTTTTCCTTCTTCTTCGGTAAAATATTTTTCAATATCTTCATTTGCTTTTGACAATATTTCCTTCAGTCTATGTTCTTCTTTATTCACAAACAAAGAGTGACCTGATAAGATTTGTGCTAATCTTGAATTTCTACCTGAACTCATTTCTCGTTCAGCATCTCTAAGTGGTTTTAGATATACTGTTCTTAAAAGTTCTTTTGCCTTGCCATCCAAGATAATATTGTCATCTATGTTACCGACTCTCAATTCGGAATATATTCTGTTCTTATCTTTCCAAGCACGATAATGTAGATTCATAGAATATTTGATTGTATCACCATTTTTTTCAAAGCATAAATATTCAACAAAGTTTTTAGCTTCATTCTGTGTAAAATCATTAATAGTGCATTTTATACAAAATTCTTTTACCACGTTTCCATCTTCATCAGTATAAAAATCTTCATCTGTTGGTCGTACATACTCGTTACTTTGCGTAAGAAGAACTATTTTTAAAGCATCAATAATCGCAGTTTTTCCAGAATCATTCTCTCCAATAAGTGCATTTAAACCTTTATGAAAGCTAATTGATAATCCCGGTAAATCTCCATTGGACTTAAATTGTCTAAAATTATAGAGTTCTAATTTAGATACTATCATCGTTAACCTCCTTAATTCAAAACATTTGAGATTTATAATTATTTATTTAATTTTTCTCTGGTCGTATATCTAAAATATCATCAACACTACATTCTAATGTTCTATACATCTTTACTAATACTTCCATTGATACATATTGATTCTTAGAAATCTTAGCCATCGTATTTTGACTGATTCCTGCTTTTTCTGCAAATTCCATTTTCTTCCATCTTTATCAATTAAAAGTTTAAATAATTTGTTGTAACAAACATCCATCATAAATTCCTCTTTTCTTTACTTATATTTATTATATAGGCAATATTAACTAAATAACAAGTTTTTCTGTAAAAATAGAAAGATTTACTTGATATTGATTAATTAAATTTAGTAATTGATAATATATCTAATATAATTCATGATTGTCATACTGACGTTTTATCTCTGCCTTCCTTTAGATTCCATCTTACGCTGAATAACTATTGTTAGAATAATTGATTTCTTTTGTCATGCAAGTAAATTAAAAAGTTCATTATTGTTATTAACAATCTTGCAATAGATTTCTAGCATAAGAGCATCCTTGTCAATAGCGTATGTTTTTTCATTCTTACCGTTTATCTCTATCACAGTATTAGGAAGCATCTTTATTCGTTTTTTTAAATATGTATATCTATTTAATTTGATATTAGAATTTCTATTTCTTATTTATTTTCCTTCGTTTTCCAAAAACGATAAATTGGATATTTAGTAAATTCCTCTTTTTGATTAGATTTTAATTTGTTAAAATACCTTCTAGCTTGAACATGTTGATCTAATAACAAATATGCACCTAATTTACACATATCATTAGTAGTTTTGTTTTCTATAATATTCCATAGGCATAGTTGTTCATCTTCATTTAAAGAACGCATTCTCTTAATCACTTGCAAATAATTTATTTCATTTATAGCATAATCTGTTTCTATAGCGCTATTTTTTATCCAAGTAGCAAAATTAAATGATGTATTTAACAAATCTTTTCTTTTATCATTAGATAAATCATAGGAGTTTAGCAAAGTAAGTAAAAATCGTATAGGTCTTTCAAAATTTGTATCTTTTTGGTATTTTTGAAAATCAATTAGAAAATTTTCTGTACGAAGATTAGAAATTTCTAATAAATTTCTATCAATTAATAACTCATATTTTGAAACTAAAATTTGTTGTTCATTTTCATCAGTAAACCCAACCTGCATATCTTTATCAAAAAAATCAAATAGCATATGTTCAATTCTTTCTTTTGATTTATCTCTTTGTAAAACTATAAGAAAATTCAGGTTCCCAATAGGGAACAAAGTAATTATAGGAAGATCTTCTCTCAAACCATAAACAGGTTTATTATCTAGCAATGCCACAGATAGGCGAAAGAGATTTCTAGCTTGTTCATCTGTCAATGTAGATAAATCTAAGTCCGAATTACATTTTAAAATATCAAAAACACGAACCCCTCTACGAATATAATCTAAACGTTGTCTTTGATCTTTTATATTAAAATTTGAAAAATCTGCATTATTCTCATCAAATGGGAATTTTGTATCTTCAATTTGAAAATATCCATTTTCAATAAATGAAAGCATAAAATCTAAATCTCTATTTAGAATTCTCATAAAAGATGAATCCTTATATTTTATTCTACATGTATTACTTCCTTTTGTAATAATAATCTTAAAACTATCTCCAAGCTTTATAGTTGTTTCTATTAATGATTCAGTAACAAAATAGGAGTTATAAAACACTTTGTTATTAATCGTTATTTCTTTGTGTATTTCGTGATGCGTAAATCTCTCTTGAGGAATTATTTCAATAGGCTGAAGAATATTACATCCTTTTATTTTGGCATATAAATAAACATCGTTTTTTAATAATGCTTCTTGAGGATCATTTATTCCTATTCCTGAGAAAGGAATGGTTATTCCTTCTAATAATCCTTTTTTTTCTAATTCTTCCAAAGATTCTAATTTTGTATCTACAAAACTTGCTTGCTTTCTACAATTTTGTAAACAATTAAGAAAGATCGTAGTTTTAGAACTCTTGTCCTTTGGAAATTCATATAAAGTAACAGATTTTGTTTTCTTTCCTTTTATATCATTTAGCAAAAAATTAAGTCTCATTGGTGTCAATTCTCTATAATATATTTTTGTTTCTGATTTTTCATTTACATACACAACAAAAAGAATTGCACCACCATCTTTTAAATAATTTTTTAAGTCAATAACATTCATAGAATATTTTATTTCTTTATTTGAAAAATTATTAGCAAATTTGCCTTTTACTTGAATTGGTATTCTTCCCTTTAATGTGTCTTTGGTTTTCTTTTTGTTATCATAAATATATATATTTCCATCCCATGATGGTTCTTTGTCATTATCTGCAACAAATTCATCTAAAAGAGGACAAACTGTTATACTGTTTCGAACAGCATTTACAGATAAAGTTTCTATTGTCTTGCTATTAAACTTTGCCATATTTCATCAACTCCTTTTTTTACTTTCTATTTTCTGTATTAATTCAAAGAACTCTTTAAAACCCTCTTTTTTCTCAACTATATCCATTATACAAGTAATGTAAACTAATGAACAGAGATTTTCTGTAAATGCACAAAGATTTTCCTTAAAAACAGCATATTTTTCTGAATTTTATATAGAAATCCATTCCCTTAACTTCAATCCAATATGGGTTCACATGGACAAACGCTATGGCACGCCTGCCTGTCGAGCCGGCTATCCATTGCTTAAAAGCGGCAGCCGCGGTGTCTACGTATTAGTCTTACAAGATGCATTAAACGCCTTAGGCTATTCGACGAGAACTTTAGACGGTGCTTTTGGTGCCAACACCCGCAATGCTTTGATGGCATTCCAGCGCAATAACAACTTAAGTGCAGATGGCATATGCGGTTGTGCAACATGGACCAGACTAGTAGCAGAAGCAGTCGGTATCGGAAGAACAGACACCGTTATTGATCCATAAAAATCTTATTCTTATCTTTATCTTTTTGAATGCTATATTTGAATACTATAAGTGTTATCATTGTGATCTATGCGATAAAACAAATGATACCATTTGCTTTTCCAACGCAAAGAATGCACATGCTGAAAAGCTTTATCGGATCTGCAACAATAAATAAACATTAGCACATTCACTTAACAGCATAACACACAATAAGTGTGATATAACCAATAAAAACACGGAACATCCCCTGAAACACTCAGGAAATAGACCGTGTTTTATTACACTTCCCAACAAACAATTTTCATAAAAACGAAAAATGAGCTTGACATTTCACTGCCAAACTCATTCATCTACAAAATGGTGGTCCCGGTCGGAATCGAACCAACGACACAAGGATTTTCAGTCCTTTGCTCTACCGACTGAGCTACGAGACCATTTGGTTGCGGGAGAAGGATTTGAACCAACGACCTTCGGGTTATGAGCCCGACGAGCTACCAGACTGCTCCATCCCGCGATGTATAAAGATTTTCAAAAATGGCGGAGGAACTGGGATTCGAACCCAGGCGCCAGTTTCCCGACCTACCGGTTTTCAAGACCGGACCCTTCAGCCACTTGGGTATTCCTCCAGATGTTTTCTACTGGTGGACCCTGTAGGACTCGAACCTACGACCCACCGGTTATGAGCCGGATGCTCTGACCAACTGAGCTAAGGGTCCATTTTTTATCAAAATGGTGGCTAGGGTGGGACTCGAACCCACGGCCTTCCGGGTATGAACCGGATGCTCTAGCCAACTAAGCTACCTAGCCATCTAAATGGTCGGGATGACAGGATTCGAACCTGCGACCCCTTGATCCCAAATCAAGTGCACTACCAAGCTGTGCTACATCCCGCAGTATGGCGCGCCCAGTAGGAATCGAACCCGCAACCTTTTGATCCGTAGTCAAACGCTCTATCCAGTTGAGCTATGGGCGCACATTTATCAGCCAGTTATCAGGCTTGTATATAATACCAAATATCTTTCGCTAACGCAACCCTTTTTTTCAACTTTTTTATATTTTCCAATCGATTTCCTTTCTCCGCTCCTTAAGCCACTCTTGCTCATCACTTTCCGTCGCTTTTCCCATCATCCCCTCTTTCCTTTTCCACATTCTCCTTTTATAATAACAGTGCACATCTCCCTAAAGAAAAGAGGACTGCCATGAAAAAAACAACTGTCATTGAAATGCCGAAGCTCTCAAACGATCAGCTGATTCCATACCAAAAGAACCGATTGACAGACAGCTACTACGAACAAACATGCTTTGATCATCTGCACATCGAACAATGTGGAGAACGCCTGCATCTTTCATCATGCAAATTTGATCACTGCATCTTTTCCAAGTGCAATTTAGAACGCTTTGACGGTATGGATCTCCTATTTGACCACTGCGATCTTTCCAATCTCGATTTATCCCACGCTGTTTTTCATCGCTGCATCTTCATCGACTGTCGCTTGACTGGCGCCGATTTCACCAATACCACTTTTCGCAATACGACCTTTCAAAATTGCAGCGCAGCCTACTTCAACGGCGCCTGCTCATCCTTCAAGCAATGTGCTTTTATTCAATGCGATTTATCCAACAGCTCTTTTAACGATTGTGAGCAGCAGCATCTCATCTTTCAGGAATGCAATTTGAATCAGTGTGAATTTCATCATACAAAAATGAATTGTGTCGATCTTTCTACCAGTACCATCGAAGGAATTCTCCTTTCACTGGATACCATCAAAGGAATGAAAGTCAATCAGGAACAGGCGATCTCATTGGTCGCTTTGCTCGGCATCGAAATTGTTTAACATCATGCGCCCCACTATCCTGCTATATCGGCATTGATCATCAGTATGAGCAGCGCGATCAATTTGCGCCATCAACCGCATCACCAAAAATCCCCTTTCCCTAATATACAGCCAGTCATAAATGAAAAGTATCCATATCGCTCATCACTTATTTCATTTCCCGACATCAATCGTCTTATCAAGAACCATCAATAAACCGATCTGATCGATCAATGCGCCACCATCTCAATGCCCCTATACGCATCTCCTAACTCAGATCGGCTCTTCTGTTTTTGCTTTTATCCTGCTTTCTATGCCACAGGATGCTCTTTTTTCACAAAATAAGTGTTTATTCCCACATAGTCAAGCAATCAAAGCGACGCCCTTTTAGGCGCTTCCTACTGTTCACTCATCAAATCTGTTGCATCCTATCATAAAAATATAACATCATTTCATTTCACACGATCACCGCCATCCGGCAATTATTCATACTATAAGTGTTAATTAGCATTCATCCTTCCTTACTGCCCATTTTATTCAGTCTGCAATTTAGCCATTTCAACTAATAACTTCACACCGGTTTCCATCTGCGAAACTACTACAAATTCATACTTTCCATGGCAATTATGATCGCCTGTTCCAATATTGGGACATGGTAGGCCTTCATATGTCAAACGTGCGCCATCCGTTCCTCCGCGAATCGCTTCCACTTCAAAGGCAATACCAAGCGACGCATATGCCTTTTCCAACAAATCCACACAGCTCATATCCTCTTCTATTTTTTCACGCATATTGTAATAAGAGTCTTCCATTGTCAGCACCGCACAATCCGTACCGTATTTAGTATTGATAAAGCCAACTGCCGCTGCCATCAGCGCTTTTTTTCGCTCAAACTTCTCTCTGTCATGATCGCGGATAATGTACTCCATCCGTGCTTCTTCCACTGCTCCATGCAGTTCACAAAGATGGAAAAAGCCCTCATAACCATCGGTGGCAGCCGGCGTTTCCAAAGCCGGAAGCAGTTGATGCAGCTCCATCGCTACCAAAGCCGCATTGATCATCTTTCCCTTTGCACTGCCGGGATGAATGCTGCTGCCGTGAATTTCCACCAATGCCGATGCTGCGTGAAAAGTCTCATAGCTGATCGTTTGGATTGGTCCTCCATCCACTGTATAAGCAAATTTAGCCCCGAATTTCTGAATATCAAAATGATCGGTGCCGCGTCCGATCTCTTCATCCGGTGTAAAAGCGATCGCAATGCGTCCATGCAAAACACTAGGATGATGCACCAGATAATCCAGCGCTTCCATAATGATCGCGATGCCGGCCTTATCATCACCGCCCAACAGCGTCGTACCATCGGTTACGATCAAATCCTCATTGACATATTCCTTCAGAAAAGGAAATTCGCTTGTTTTCATAACGATCTGTTCCTTTTCATTCAATAGGATATCTTTGCCGTCATAATCTCGCACAACTCTTGCCTTTACGTTCTTGCCAGACATCTCCGAAGCTGTATCCATATGTGCGATCCAACCGATCGTTTCCACACCTTCTACATTTCCCTTAAGCCAGGCATACACGATGCCGTATTCATCTAAATGCGCATTTTCAATGCCGAGCGCATGCAGTTCTTCCACTAGATGTTTGCCTAATGCCAACTGCTTTTCGCTGCTGGGCACAGTATTTGATTTTCCATCAGACTGTGTGTCATATGCGACATAATCTAAAAATCGTTCCGTTACCGTCATATTTCTACCTCCATTTGCTGCTATTATATCATTTCCGATGTGATTGCACAAAAAGAAAGCAGATGCAGATCCTATTCATTTGTCAAAACGATGCGATGCAGCCTATGATAGATCGTTTCATAATCATCACCCATTACTTGCAGTAGCTTTTGCAATGCCATCGGTACTTGATAGCGTTCCTTGAAATCATGAAGTGCCTTTTTTCCCATGTCGATCGCTTTTAATGCCTCATCGGCAATTTCGCGGTCATTGTTCACAACCAGATGTTTTACCATCGTCATAAGATCCGCAAATCGTTCGTCCATACCTTTTTCATTCGGTGTTTCCTCTCCTAGATCATGCAAATAGCGGATCAGATGTTCCTCATGTCTATGAAACAATGCGATTGCTTCACGCATCAGATCCCGCAGTTCTTTGCAATCCGCTTTTTCCAGAAGGTCATCGAACGTAAAAATCCCCATATGTGTTCCTTTCAGCAGTTTTTCCAGCTCATCTTTCATTTTCTTATCCATCATTTTCACTCCTTTGCTTGTAGTATGCGTCATAAGCGACAAGTCAATCCGCAAAGTTCCAAAATACGTTTTGATGGTTTTTCCCACTTCCCTTATACCTTTCCAAATCAACCACTCGATGATGCGCTCTTAATCAGTTATATTCTTGTTCGTATGATCTCTTTTTTATAGCATGCGCTTTTATCCCCCCCCAGCCTTTTCGATTTCACACCGCTTTCTCTCCTATTGATTCATACATTGTTCTTTCTACCCTGTTCATCACTACTACATCAATCCATTTATCAGCTAAGCATAAAAAACAAAAGGGCGTCCTTGCTATGACCCCTTTTGTCTCTATCTGCTTTCCCTTTATTTATTATTTTATCTCATGGATCACCTATGCTATTTGATTATCCATGTTATCTTGATTATCTGTGCTATTTGATTATCATCTATTTTATTTAACATCTAGTCATTTGCAGCGATCCCTTTTCCTATTTCGCAAATCTTTTAGCACCCCGCTTCTTTTTGCTGCTGAAATTCAGCCTTGACTTCCTCTAACAGACCCTGCTCCGAAAGCAGTCGATAACCGATCATCGCCAAAGCGATCGCACCATCCCGCAGTCCCTTTTTTCCTGCTTCACTGATCGTTGCGCTTGCCATTTCCTTAGAATGACCGTTTACACCGTGTTCCGCGATCTTTACATAGCCATGCAAAGCCGGACAGATATAGCTTACGATTCCAATATCACTTGATCCAAACGGTTCTTCTTCCACCGGCTCCACATTCATTCTGCCAACCTGATGATATTCTTCCTCTAATAACCGGCATAATGTATAATTGATCCGACAATCCTCATAAGGACACTCATAAGTGGAAACCTCATAAGTACATCCGCTTGCCTTGCAGGCTCCTTCCACACAATCAATCGCCCGCTGCGATAATTCCTTCACATAAGCCATTGTCGTGCCTCTGAAATAATACTCCAATGACGCATAGGCAGGAATTACATTCGCCACTTCTCCCCCTTCTCTGATAATACCGTGAATATAAGTGTGCGGCAATACGTACTGTCTTAGCAGGTTGATGTTCAAATAACTCAAAACCGCCGCATCCAAGGCACTCTTGCCGTTCTCCGGGGAACAGCCATGCGTATTCACACCATGAAATTCAAATTTCAAAGGATTCAAAGCCAGGGTTCTGCCGCCCAATCGATCATCTGTATCCGGGTGAATCATCATCGCTACATCCACATCATCAAAAACATGTGCATGCGCCATGGATACTTTTCCACCGAAATTTTCTTCTGCAGGCGTGCCGATGACACGAATTTCCCCGCCGAATTGATCGACAGCATCTTTCAGTGCCGCACCGGCCGCCAATGACATCGGTCCGATCAAATTATGTCCGCATCCATGCCCGACTTCCGGAAGCGCATCATACTCGCATAAATAGGCAATGACCGGTCCTTTCTTTTTCCCTTTATAAATGCCGATAAAGCCGGTCGGAACAATATAGCCTTCCTGTGTTTGAAATCCTTGTTCTCTTAATCCCTGCGCCAGCATTTTCATAGATTCAAATTCCTCATTGCCCACTTCCGGGTGCGCATACATCTGTTTTACATAAGACATATACGTTTCTAAATGACTCTCAATTTCTTTTATGATCTGCTCTCTCAACACGATCCCTCCTATACTTGATTTATAGTTCTATTGTATCATGCTTTTCTTCTGCTTTCATCTCAGCTGAGCAAAAAATCCTGAAAAAGATGAAAATAATGTAAGATGCAATTCCCCCTCTTTTTGAAACAGTCGTAATCCTTCATTCTTATTTGGATCAAAAAAAAGCGTATAGAAACTTTTGTGCATCTTTCTATGCTTTCAATATCCTAACCGCTTCCCTATTCGTGTCCCTCATATCCAAAAAGAAACAGGACAGAAAACAAAAAAGAACGATAGTCGCGCCACCGTTCTTCATGCTTCCTTTTTCATCTCATTTACGCTTTATTTTTAAGATGCGATTCGCTCATTTCATCACAATGCCATATTTGTTTCATTTTGTCTCTTTGGTAAAATAGAACGTGAACACCATTGTGATGATTCCGGCAGCAGTTTCCGCCTGCAATTTCCCGCTGATTGCCATATATCCAAATACAAATCCGGCAATTAACGTCATAATCGATTTGATCTTTAACAGATTTTTCAGTGCTTCCAGCATATTGACCTCTCCCCTTTTTCCCTGTTTGATGGTGCATGCTTCCTTTGCTCATGCATACTGCCATGTATTTATCTATATGTAAAAAACAGGATCCTGCCACTGCCTTCTTCACATGCCTCACATTTCTTATTCAAATGTATCCTTCCATCTGCCCTTTCCCTTTCCGATAAAAAAAAGGAAATCTCCTACTTGCAAGACTTCCACGATAAGCAGATGGTGACCCCTGGGCGATTCGAACGCCCGACCCTTTGATTAAAAGTCAAATGCTCTACCAACTGAGCTAAGGGGTCATAATAAAAAAATGGTGCCGACTATAGGAATTGAACCCACAACCTACTGATTACAAGTCAGTTGCTCTACCAATTGAGCTAAGTCGGCAAATAAATGGTGGAGGTTAACGGGCTCGAACCGCTGACCCTCTGCTTGTAAGGCAGACGCTCTCCCAACTGAGCTAAACCTCCAAATATAAAGTGATCTTGATGGAGCGGATGATGGGAATCGAACCCACGTAGTCAGCTTGGAAGGCTGAAGTTCTACCATTGAACTACATCCGCATAAAAAATGGTGACCCCTGGGCGATTCGAACGCCCGACCCTTTGATTAAAAGTCAAATGCTCTACCAACTGAGCTAAGGGGTCATAATGGAGCGGATGATGGGAATCGAACCCACGTAGTCAGCTTGGAAGGCTGAAGTTCTACCATTGAACTACATCCGCATACATGGCTGGGGTAACTGGATTCGAACCAGTGGAATGCAGGAGTCAAAGTCCTGTGCCTTACCGCTTGGCTATACCCCAATTACTTACCAATATAAAATAAAATCATGGTGGGAGAGGACAGATTCGAACTGCCGAACCAAAAGGAACTGAGTTACAGTCAGCCGCGTTTAGCCACTTCGCTACTCTCCCATGTATGATTTATAAATGGTGCCGACTATAGGAATTGAACCCACAACCTACTGATTACAAGTCAGTTGCTCTACCAATTGAGCTAAGTCGGCAAATAAATGGTGGAGGTTAACGGGCTCGAACCGCTGACCCTCTGCTTGTAAGGCAGACGCTCTCCCAACTGAGCTAAACCTCCATCTTTTTAACATCCTTGCTTGGTGCTCATATATAATATCATGGCACCTATATGGTGTCAATAACTTTTTTTATTTTTTTCCACTTTTTGAACCACTGTATTTTAGCGTATTTTTAGTGTGTTTTTACCCATTTTTACTCATGTTTTTCCTGTCGATCCGCATTCGCTTCCAAGTGCTGTAAACAAGCGATTTCATATGCAAAACAGGCAGAAATAAGTGTAAAGAGAAAACAAGATCAGCAGTGCACCTAATGCCTTTCTGCTGATCTGATTCACTTTTACTGCTCCTTCTGATCACGAAATACGATCTCTCCGCTTGTTTCATCCATCGACTCTACGATCGCCAATGATGCAAGGCGATATCCCTGCTTTCGCAAACGATCGCCGCCCTTCTGAAACCCTTTTTCCACGGCGATGCCGATGCCCTCTACCGTTCCGTTCGCCTGTTTCACCAAATCGATCAGCCCCTCCAGCGCACAGCCATTCGCCAAGAAATCATCAATGATCAATACGTGATCATCCGCATGCAGATATTGCTTTGACACCACGACCCGATTCATTCGATCATGCGTAAAAGAATGAATTTGTGTCGCATAGACATCTTCATCCATATTGCTTGTCTGTGCTTTCTTCGCAAACACGACCGGCACATCGAAATGTAGACCTGCCATGATCGCAATTCCGATTCCGCTCGCCTCGATCGTTAAGATCTTATTGATCGGCCGATCCGCAAATAACCGTTTGAATTCTGCTCCCATTTCATAAAAGAAAGTAACATCCATCTGGTGATTCAAGAAACTGTCTACCTTCAAAACCTGACTCGTTTTGACCACGCCGTCTTTACGGATCCGCTCCTCTAATCGTTTCATTGTCATTCACTCCCTTTTTCACTTCTTGCCGCTTATCTAGTCATTCCCTTTGCATAAATAAAGAAACTACCTTCAACCAGCATACTTCTCTGCTTCATTCACCGTATCATGAGCACTTCATCTTCCGCTTATGAAGAAAAAGATGAGATCAAGCGAAATACAAAGACATCTTGATCCTCTATCAACACATCATCCATTGCCGGGCACATCCCCGCTTCCACACAAATACGATTGTTTTCCGATTCAAACACAAGCCATGGTCCTTTTTCCATATCTTGCTTTAACCCGGCTATCTCATTCAGCAGCGAACCGTATTCACTTTCAACGATTGCCGCATCCAGTTCCTCTTTTTCTTTCAAAAAAGCCGTTAAATTCTCTGTGTCGGTTTGATAGGTTTTCTCCCATACTTGTTTTGATGTATCCCCGCTTTCATCCATGACGATGACCGTGATTTGTTTTTCTCCTGTTTCCGCGGATGGCTTCATCCATTCAGATACGATTGCCACACAAAGGATCAGAAGCAGTGCCATTAGCGCATATACCATTTTTCTTTTCATATCCCAATTCTCCTTTTCTTAAATCCCCCTACCTTGGATGCTCGACCTATCGCTGCTATCCGCATAATGTACACATCTTATTTCACTTTTCTTCGCTAGGATCCGCTTACCTGCTCCTTATCAGCCAACCTGCTTTTTGATCCTCGTCAAAACATGAAACAGCGGTTCATAAAGGAACAGGGCAGCGATAAAAGTCAATCCTGCCTGAATCAAAGAGGTCTTCATTCCCATCAAAACATAAAGCATCGTAACTCTTGCATCAAACAAAAGAAACGGCAGATCGACCAGTTGTCCGCATAAAAACGAAAAACATGCGCAATAAAACGGTATGATTCCCTCATGTTTTCGCAGCCAATTCCGTGAAAGCGAAAACAGCAGCGCATAAGTGGGAAAGATGATGAGGTATGCGATATTCCACAGCATGATGCCATGAAGCAGCAACTGCAGCAGCGCAAAGATCCCCGCCGCAGCGATCACTTCCCTGCGTTCAAATACCAGCGCAAATAACAGCAGTGAAAAGGTGATCAATTCCAGATATAAAATATCCGCAAACATCCGAAAGATCGCATACAGTACCGCCGCCATGATCGCCGTACGGGTCAGCTGCCTCGTACTCATGTTTTTGAATAGCGCTTCTGTCGATGCGCGCGTTCCTGCTTGAATGAAGCATTTTGCTTTGGTTTGTTTTTGGGAATCAGGCATTTCGGACCATTCCCGATCAGATCTTCACGATGAGCCTTTTTCAATGCCCGATAAACGATTTCATAGTTTTTCGGATAGCTAAACTGCATCAGCGCCCGCTGTTCCAGCTTTTCTTCATAGGTTTTCGCAACATAGACCGGTTTCATATTACGCGGATCCAATCCGGTATAATACATACAGGTTGCCAAAGTTCCGGGCGTCGGATAGAAATCCTGCACTTGCTTAGGTGTATGATGGATCTTTTTCAGATAACACGCCAATTCGATTGCACTGTTGAGATCACAGCCCGGATGTGAGCTCATCAGATAGGGCACCAGAAACTGTTTCTTGCCGAACTGTTTATTTTTCTCATAATAACGATCGACAAAACGCAAATACAGTTCTTTACGCGGTTTCCCCATCTTATCCAAAACCGGTGCACTGACATGCTCCGGTGCTACTTTCAACTGTCCGCTGATATGATGCTGCACCAAACGATCAAAAAAGGTTTCATCCTTGTCATACATCAGATAATCATAGCGGATACCGGAGCGAATAAATACCTTTTTGACATTTGGCAGCGCTCTGACTTGATCCAGCATATCGACATAATGACTGTGATTCACTTTCAGATTCGGACATGGCGTCGGCCATAAGCACTGCCGCTTCGCACAGGCGCCATGTGTCTGCTGCTTATCACAGGCAGGTCGGGAAAAATTAGCACTGGGTCCGCCGACATCATGAATATATCCCTTAAAATTTTTCATCTGTGTGATCGTTTTGGCTTCCGCTACAACACTTTCCACACTTCGTGTCGAGATGACACGCCCCTGATGAGAGGTAATGGCACAAAATGCACATGCGCCAAAGCAGCCACGGTTGCTCGTAATGGAAAACTGTACTTCTTCGATCGCCGGCACATAATGATATTTAGGGTGAAAGGTGCGCTCATAGGGAAGTGAATAAGTGAAATCCATCTGTTCCTGTGTCAATGGCAGCGGCGGCTGATTACAGATCACATACCAGCCCTCATAAGCTTCAATCAGCATTTTAGAATTGATCGCATCCTGATTTTCATACTGGATCATAAAGCTTTTCGCATAGGCGCGTTTATCGGTTCTTACCTGTTCATAGCTCGGCAGCAGAATATAGTCATCAACGATCATATCCAAAGTTTTGCTTTTCCACACCGTTCCTCTGATATAACAAATATCCTGCACTGCCAAACCGCTGTTCAAAGCATCAGCCACTTCAACGATCGTATTTTCTCCCATCCCAAACATCAAAAGATCGGCCTGTGAATCGATCAAGATCGACCGCCGTACTTTATCATCCCAATAATCATAATGCGCCAGTCTTCGCAAGCTCGCTTCGATCCCGCCGATCAGTACCGGCACATCGGGAAATAAGCGTTTTAGGATCTGCGTATAAACGATTGTCGGCCGATCCGGTCGTTTCCCCATGATCCCATCATCACTGTAAGCATCCTGATCCCTTCTTCGTTTATTCACTGAATAATGATTGACCATTGAATCGATATTGCCGGCGGACACCAAAAAGCCAAGGCGCGGCGTACCGAATTGTAAAAACTCCTCATCCTTATGCCAGTCAGGCTGCGCAAGAATGGCACAGCTATAACCAAATGCCTGCAAGGTGCGGGTAATGATGGCACAGCCAAAAGAAGGATGATCGACATAGGCATCACCCAGTACATAGATAAAATCGACCTGTTCATAGCCCTGCTCCTGCATTTCTTCTTTCGTTGTCGGTAAAAAAGCCATCCCATTTCCCTCCTTTTCCTTCCAAGACGATCCTTTCATCGTATTTTTCATCTCATCAATCTATACCAGTAGATTTTAACATGTAAAACCCTAATTGAAAATATCTAATTAAAAAGCATTTCCTTTCTTTTTCTTACCTCTTTCCATCCGATCAGCGATCATGAAAGATCAGTGATCAAAAAAAACATCTATCGTGATGCGCAAGCAAGCCAAACCGCTTTATTATCCATCTGTCTATATCCTAACGGCTATTGCCAAGCAAAGTAAAAAAAACACCCTTTGGATAAGGAACACGATCGTGCTTTCCACATCTGTCGGGGTGTTTTTCTTCTTGTTTAGTACGCTTGCCTATGCTTCGATTTCGCTCTTCCAAAGACCATGCAGATTGCAATATTCATACACAGTGATCGGTCCATGATAATCTCCGATCGGGAATACCGCCTGCGGTTTGTCATCGGCGCTCAGGTTCACTCTTGCCACATGTCCATCATAAGCTACCGCGATCCAAGTGATCCAGTGTTCCGGTGTCATCGGATGCTCAACATCCGCAACCTTGACCGAAACAACACCGTTTTCCACACTTGCGACCGGTACATGCTTTTCCACTGCCGCATCCGTTGTATTTGGTGTCAATTCTTCCATCGGTTTCCCACAGCAGAATACCGGAACCCCTTTATCAAATACTTTTTCCACTACATTACCGCAAACTGAACATTTATATACTTTCATGTTATCCTCCTATGGCTTTCGCCTTTTGCGATGCAAATGATCGCTTTCTATCTCCATTATAACAGCATCATCAAGAAACGCAACCGCATTGCCCAACAATTTATTCGATTTCCTGTCTGCCTAAAAACTGTAATAATCGCACATAAGCATTTTGGGCATCGTTTCTGCCCTGTTCATAAAGCTGTTCCAGCTTTTCACGGTTCTTTTCGATACGTGATACACTGACCGGTTCCTTAGGACGAATCACAAACAGTTTTCCTTCTTCCTCCAATCGATCGATCTCGTCCATTCGTTCATTATAGCGAAGCGGAGCGGTGATCAAACGATCCACCAACGCCGGTGAAGACTTAAAGTGATTGCGGTAAATGCTTTGTAAAATAGGCGGTACACTGCTTTTGCGATATCCTTTATTGCGCGTCAAGATCAATACCAGCTGATCACATGCAAAGGGCAGCTCATCAAACAGCGGTACTGCACAAGTAACGCCTCCATCCAGATACTTTTGATCACGGATCACGACCGGGGCACTTAATAACGGCATACTGCTGCTTGCCTGACAAACTTTCAAAAAATCTTCATACTCACCTTTTTCCACAAATTCTAATTTTCCGCTCTCACAATTTGAGATACCGACATAAAAACGCTGCTTGGAAGCATAAAATGTTTCAAAATCAAAGGGCAGTAAATGAGAAAAGATCTCATCAAATACAAAATCAAAATTAAAAAAGCTGCGATCCCTTGCGAGATTGCCGACACCCATATAACGCTTGTCATTGACATAATTCAAATTTAACTGAATCGATGTTTCTTTCTGTCTTGAAATATAATAAAGGCCATTCAAAGAACCGGCTGAAATGCCGACAACATCATCTAAATATAAATGGTGCTCCATCAATACATCTAATACACCGGAAGTATAAACACCTCGCAAAGCGCCTCCCTCTAACACCAAAGCCGTTTTCATGTTCTCACTCCTTACCGCTGTTATTATAGTCCTTCTTTTTTAGACATGCAAGCAACCGCAATGGCGATGCTATAAAAAGCAAGAGCTGATCGTATCTCTTGAAATAAGCACTCATCCGTTTGCCAAATATCATTTCCGTAAAGAAAACTTCTTTATAGGCAACAAGGCGATGATGCTAATCACTGCAAACGGCTTTTATCAATAGATTCCTATTTCCCATATTTCCTATGACGATCGTGAATTGTCTGCTTTTCCATCAGGCTTGATTCATCCTCGATCTTTCTGACACAAAGCCGCAATACATAATGATCCTCCCCTTTTACCGCGATTTCATCCATCAGTACATCCTCATAAATACGATCATCGATCCGCCAGCCATTCTTTGAAACCGCCTGCATCAACCGCTCATAGCAGCGATATGCCTGATCAAAGGAACCGACATGATAGGCGCAAAGATAAGTACCGGCCTCCCTGATCGTATAAGAAAGACGCTTCGGTCTATGATTCATCAAGAAATAGACTTGTTCATAGCATCCATATCCCTTTTTCTCGATTGCTTCCCGTTTCATGCTGGCACCGATGCCGTAAGGTGAACAAAAACTGCCGCTCTTGCTTTTTATGATCAATTCGCTGATCTGTTTAGCAAGCGTATAATGATCATAAGCAGACAAAGGAGCCGCATATAAATATTGCTTCGGAAATGACATAATCTGTATTTCTTCTACATTGATCGACAGTGCTTCTTCGATCACGCGCATCTGCTCATTGACCCATAATTTCATTTCTTTTAATCTGCGGATATGCGCATCCAACAGCTGGTTTTCTTCCTTTAACAAAGCGAGAAAGCGCTTCGGATCACGATTATCTAAATAGGCTTTGATCTCTTTCAGCGGCATGTTTAATTCTTTCAACAGTTCGATCACATGAAAAAGATCGATTTGGGAAATCGAATAACAGCGATATCCGTTTTCCTTTACAAGCTCAGGCTGAAACAAGCCGATCTCATCATAATGAAACAGCGTGTGTTTGGTCGTTCCGACCGTTTTGGCAAATTCGCCGCATGACAGATAACGATCATTTTCCGGTTTCATTGTCATCACCTCTTGACTATCGGGTTACCCTATCGTTTATGATAGCACATGTCGATATCGAAAGGAAGTGATCAAATGAAAAATCATATTGCACAGGATTTTACCTTTCCTTCTTTGATGAGATTTGTTTTCCCGACGATCATCATGATGGTATTTATGTCCTTATACACGATCGTCGATGGAATCTTTGTATCAAGACTGCTCGGCAGCAATGCCCTTTCTTCTTTGAATATCGTATATCCGATCCTCAGTGGAATCTTAGCCATCGGTATCATGTTGGGAACCGGCGGCAGTGCGATCATCGCCCGCAAGCTGGGAGAAAATAAAAAGCAAGAAGCTTATGAAAACTTTTCTTTGATCAGTGTGGCGGCACTTGTGATCAGCGCTGTGATTTGTTTGTTGATCGTCTTGTTTCTTGAACCGCTTTGCCGCATACTTGGAGCAAATGATTTATTATTGCAGGACAGCAAAACGTATCTGCTGATCATGGGCTGCTTTGCGCCGATTACGATGATGCAGCTCATCTACCAGACCCTGTTTGTCACAGCATCAAAACCTGCTCTTGGTTTAAGTGTTACGATCATTGGCGGTATCAGCAATATGGTATTGGATTATGTATTTATGGGACCGATGCAGATGGGGATTGCGGGAGCGGCATTGGCCACCGGTATCGGTCAGCTCATTCCGGTGATCGTCGGTTCTGTTTTCTTCTTTACCAATCATAACGGTTTACATTATGTGCTGCCGAAGTGGAATGGACGCGTGCTGTTTGAAAGCTGTACAAATGGTTCCAGTGAAATGGTCAGCAATCTTTCCAATGCCGTGATCACATATCTGTTCAACCTGATCATGATGCGGCTGTTAAAAGAAAACGGGGTTGCCGCAATTACCATCGTACTGTACGCCCAGTTTTTATTTAATGGACTGTATCTTGGTTTCTCGATGGGAGTCGCACCGATTATCAGCTATCATTACGGCGCCCAAAACAGCGATGTCCTGCGCCGGCTTTATCGGATCTGCATGCGCTTCATCATCGGCAGTTCGATCGTCGTCGTATTGATTTCGATGTTCTGTGCTTCAGCTTTGATCACCATTTTTACCACGCCGCAGGATCCGACTCATGATATTGCGCTGCATGGTTTTTATCTGTTTGCGATCAATTTCCTGTTTGCGGGCATCAATATTTTTGCTTCTGCTTTATTTACCGCTTTCTCCAATGGAAAAGTATCAGCCATCATCTCTTTCTTACGCACCTTTGTCATCATTGTCGCATGCGTCTTGATCTTGCCATCTCTCATCGGTGTGGATGGTGTATGGCTTTCGATTCCTTTGGCTGAGCTGCTTACTTTATTTGTATCTTTGTTATATTTGCGTCTGTTCAAAGACATTTATCAATATGGATAAGCGCTGCTTTCACAACGCCCTTTCAAAGAGCAGGAAACAAGATGCTCTCACAGCACGCTATATCCTTTCCCGCATACTGCTTCATATAAAAACTGTTCCTCTACTCAGATCATCATCGATCTATCCTATGGAACAGTTTTTTTGTTTATGCTTCTGTTAATCGTGCATCGATATCTGCAATTTCTTTTTCCAGTTCTTCAATAAACGCCTTTTTATCTTCAATGGCTTCTTCCATCTCATCGATCGCCCGCTGACCAAGCAATCCGACCATATCCTGCTTCATGTGTTCGATCTGGCGCTTCTGATTTTGGATCAGTTCTGCTTTGCGGTTTCGTATCTCTTGCATGTGTTGTAACCAGTTCGCATGCTTTTCTTCATTCCAAGCCTTCAATCCCGCAAAATAATCATCCATGATGGAACGGAATACTTTCCATACCTGATCTTCTTTTTCTTTTCCGCAAGAGCCAACCGCTTTCCATTTGACGCCAAGCTCTTTCATCGCCGCTGTATGTTCCTTCGTATATTCCTTTGTATCGGCAATGGCTTTCGCCTGTGCGATCAGCGCCTGTTTCGCTTCGTATTTTTGATGCTGCTCCTCATGAAGTTCATCGTAATGTGCATTTCTTCTGTCATAGAACTGCTGGCGGGCTTCCTTAAACGCATCCCACAATTCATCTTCATGTTCTCGGCCGGCACTGCCGACTGCCTTCCATTCTTCCATCAGCTCACGATATGTGTTGCTTGTTTTTTGCCACTGCTCAGAATCGGCTAACTCGCGTGCTTTGGCGATCAATTCTGTTTTTACGGCGCGCGCTTTTTCAAACTGTTCTTTTCGATTTGCCCAATAAGCACGCTTCAATTCATAAAACTGTTTACGAATTGCATGGAATGTTTCCCACAGCTCATCATCTTTTTCTTTTCCGGCATTGCCTGCTTCTTTCCAGCGTGTCATCAGCGCATCCATTTCCTGAGCCGCTTTATTGAAATCCTGTGCTTCCAACAGTGCCTTTGCTTCCTCGATGATCGCTTCCTTTACTGCCTGGATGCTTTCATAACTCGCCCGCTTCTTTGCATAGTATGCATCCAGATATTGATCGAATTCTTCCATCAATTCATCTTCCAACACACTTTCCCAATAAGCGATGAGGTTCCATGCCTTTCTTAAATTTGCAACGGCACGCGCATCCGGTTCTTCTGCCGCCATCAGTTCTTTCGCTTCCGCAATCAATTCCTTGCGCAAAGCGATGTCCTGATCTAAATCACTCACTTCATACATTTCATCACGATCGTTATACATAATAATCCTCCAATTATTCATAAATCCTTTCTTATGAATCTTCACAATATAGATTTTACATCATATTGAAAGAAAAATCATTCATAATTTACAGTTTTTATCCTTTTTTTGTTTTTTATTGCTGTAAATTCGTAAATTGCCCCCGCTTTTTTGTATAAATACATACCAGCCAAGGTTTGAACAAAACAGGATCAAGAAGAATGGTTCTTGAAACGATGTACTTTTACTGACACACCTTTTCCCTGCAACAGGCAGGATAAAAGGATCTGCTCTCTTTTCCCCAAAAGAAAAAAGGCTGATTCCCAGCCTCTTTCTATCTTAGTAGTTTGTTGATTTTCTTTCAAAGTAAGCGCGTGAGTATCCGCAAGTCGGGCATACTTCCGGTGCTTCTTTGCCAAAGTGCAGGTGTCCGCACTGACGGCACATCCAGAAGATCTCTCCGTTTTCGTTAAATACTTCACCTTTTTTCAGACGATCCAACAATGTGCGATAGCGTTCTTCATGTGCTTTTTCCACACCGGCAACCAGATCGAATTTCTTTGCCAGTTCTTCAAAGCCTTCTTCGCGTGCTTCCTGCGCCATACGCTTATACATATCAGTCCATTCATCGTTTTCGCCCTGAGCTGCCGTTTCTAAGTTTGCGGCAGTATCACCGATGCCATGGAATTCTGAATACCACATTTTCGCATGCTGCGATTCCTGTTCAGAGGTTTCCATAAAGATCGCCGCGATCTGTTCGTAACCTTCCTGTGCCGCCTTCTGTGCGAAATATTTGTATTTATTTCTTGCCTGACTTTCACCGGCAAATGCTTCCATCAGGTTCTTTTCTGTTTTTGTACCTGCATATTTGCTTGCGCCTGCCGGTTTTGCTTCTACGATTTCTTCAAACTGGGAAGCCGGAACATGGCATAACGGACAAGTAAAATCAGCCGGAAGCGCTTCTCCTTCATAAACATAACCACATACTTTACACTTAAATTTCTTCATTTTCTGTACCTTTCCTTTCTTTAAGTCGCCTGAGCGATCCACATAAGTGGTGTGTAATATTCGTTTCGCCAAATCGCTGAGCGGTTTTGCGTAAAACGTTTCGTAAATCTGTATGATCTCAGGATTGTCATGCGAACAGCGAATCGTCATCGCCTCATCCCGATCATACAACGCCTGCATGCGTTTTGCATGCACATTTTCCTGCAATAATGCTTCTTTCGGTTGACCGCCGCCGCCAATACAGCCGCCCGGACAAGTCATGACCTCGATAAAATCATACCGCACTTCTTTTGCTTTTAATTTCTGCAATACCTGTTTGGCATTTGCCGTGCCATAGATGACCGCATAGCTCAACGGGATACCGGCGATCTCTACACTGCCGGCTTTTACACCATCTAAACCGCGCACCGGCTCATAATGCAGTAAATCAGCCGGTGGGTTATTTCCGGTAATCAGATAATAAGCCGTACGTAATGCGGCTTCCATAACACCGCCGCTGTTGCCGAATAAAACGCCTGCCCCTGACGCATCTGACATTAACGCATCATAGGACGCATCCTCCAGTGCTTCGAAAGCGATGTTTTCTTCCTTTGCCCATCGCGCCAATTCTCTTGCCGTCATGACATAGTCCATATCGCGCAGATCTTCTAATCCCAGATAATCCTGCGCCGCATGCATTTCTTCACGCTTGATCTCAAACTTTTTCGCCGTACACGGCGTCAATGCGACATTGACGATACGTTTTGGATCGATATTTCGATACTTGGCAAAATAAGTTTTGATCGTTGGTCCCTGCATGGAAATCGGACTTTTTGCCGATGATAGATTTGCGAGCATCGATGGCTCATAGGTTTCAACAAATTTGACCCATGCCGGGCAGCAGCTCGTAAACTGCGGCAGGACACCGCCGTTTTGAATGCGCTCTACTAATTCGCTCGCTTCTTCCATGATCGTAAGATCGGCAGCGAAATTGGTATCCAGCACATAGTCAAATCCCAGTTTGCGCAGCAATGCCACCATCTTTCCTTCTACAAAGGCGCCGCTTTCCATGCCAAACGCCTCGCCCAAGGCAGCTCTGACAGCCGGTGAAGTGGATACGATCACGATTTGATTCGGATCTTTCAGCGCTTCTTTGATGCCATTTGTATCATCTCTTTCCATGATACTGTCTACCGGACAGACATTGGCGCACTGTCCGCAGTAAATACAAATGGCCCGATCACCGGTTTCCTCCAGCGAATATGTGCCGTGTACTGCAATTTGTTTTTCACAGACCTCTTTACACATACCGCAGCGAATACATTTTTCTTCAACTCTTACGATCGCCGGATTATCGGTATCGATCGCAACTCTGACGCTCAATGGTTCATGTCTGCTCATCTCATTCTCCTTTTTCCGCTTTGCGGCATTCTTCACAAATCCCATAAAACTCGATTGAATGTCCTTCAATCAAAAAACCGTTTACCTGCTCTACATCTTCCATGTGCGCCTGATAAGGGAATGGTGCATCGATTACCTTGCCACAGATACGGCAGCGCAGATGATAATGAGGAGGATTTTTTAATTCATAGTGCATTTCCGAATCATTTACCGGCACCTTCATGATCGTACCTTCTTCGCTCTCTTGATTTAAGATACGAAAGACGGTTGCCTTGCTGATCGTCGGATAATCGGCGCGCACATACGCATAGACCTGTGAGGCAGTCGGATGATTGTGCATCTTCTTTAAGGCGTTCATAACGATCTGTCTTTGTAATGTGTTACGCTTCATATACAACCTCCTTATTGATACTCATTATCAATTACTATTATAATTAAATCACTTTTTTTGTCAAGATGATCCTGTTCTTTTTTTACAATTTTTATGATCCTGTTCTTTTTTTACAATTTTCTAAAATCATCTTTTTCATTTTAGAAAGTGTCGAAGCGTTGCTTATTGTTCAAACGATCCTTAGGCATATCGTATCAACATGAAATGACAGATGATCCTAAAAACACCTGCTTTCTTTTCACTGTTTATAAATTCCCTTTTTCGATTCATTCATGAAAAAAACACCTGCTTATCACAGATGTTTTTATCTTCTCCAATTTACAGTTTTGCGGCTGCTGCTTCGTCCACGATCACGACAACATCCGGATGATTCTGCAATACCGATGCCGGACAATTCACATCCGGTGCTTTGTTTACCATTGCCGCAACCGCGTCTGCCTTATTCTCACCGGTTGCCACCAGCAAAATCTTCTTTGCTTTCATGATCGTAGCAATTCCCATCGTAATCGCGTGCGTCGGCACCTGATTGATGTCGTTTTCAAAGAAACGAGCATTGTCCTGACGGGTTTTTTCAGTCAAGGTAACGATATGCGTTGTTTCACTAAACGGTGTGCCCGGTTCATTAAAACCGATATGTCCGTTAGCGCCGATTCCCAGCACCTGAATATCTACGCTGTAATCTTCCATTGCTTTTTCATAAGCATCGCAGTCAGCCTTTGTATCGCCGTATGGCACATGCACGTTCTCTTCTTTGATGTCGATTCCCTTAAACAGGTTCTCATGCATGAATGTATAGTAGGACTGTTCATGATTGCGGTCGATGCCCACATATTCATCTAGGTTGAATGAGGTGATATCCGCATAGCTGGTGCCGTTTTCCTGATGATCCTTGATCATGTTCTGATAAAGACCGATCGGTGAAGAACCGGTTGCCAAACCAAGTACCGCATTTTTCTTATTTGCGACTACTTCTTTCATCACTTCAAACGCTTTTTTTGATACTTCATCATAATTTTTCAAAACAATTACTTCCACAATTCGTTCCTCCTATTTCTAACTGTTTTCATCATATCACGAAATCAAATGAATTTCAATGTAACACTTTGGCCCGATTGTCTCTAAAAAAGAGTAATCGTATAAGCGGTCGTAAACATCCGCCCTTTCGCCAATAGCATCGTTCCTTCACGATGATAAAAATCTTCCTTGCAGTCATAGAAATCGCCGTGTCCATACCATGGTTCAATACAGAGAAACGGCGCGCCGCGTTTCGCTGTCCAAAAAGCCAGCAGCGGATAGCCGCCGATGCTTACCCGCACACCGTGTTCTTTCCCTTTTAAGGTGACATAGGCGCTGTGCATGCCACGATAGATCAATGTCCCGTATTTTTCAAATAACGCATAGTCCAGCGGCAGTTCCTTTAATTCCAGCATCTTGCCGGTTACCCCTTTTGGCGCGTTAGGATCGATGATCAGCTGTTCCAAATGCTCGTTTTCATCAAAACAAATCGTGTAATCTTCAAATGCTTCTCCCTGCACCAACGGGCAGTTGAATCCCGGATGCAGACCAAATAGAAACGGCATCGTCTGATCTCCGGTATTTTCTATTTCATAGCGAACCGTTAAGGTAAGACCATCTAAGCGATAAATCGTTCTGCATGTGAAAGGAAAAGGATACTGCGAGAGCGCATCCTGATCCGCTTCATATTGAAAGATCACTTCTTCTTCATTCGCTTTGATACAGGTAAAATCCACGTAACGAAGCAATCCATGATTTTTCATCGCATATTTTTTTCCATTGATCTCATACGTTTTCGTATAAGTATTGCCTACCATCGGAAACAAGGTCGGATTCTTTCCCGTCCAATACGCTTCCTCGCCTTGCCACATATATTGCAGGCCGTTTTCTTTGTTGATAAAGCTGGCGATCTCTGCGCCCTTTTCACAAAATGTTACGACTGCCGAAGCATTTTCCAGTTTCATATGACACCCTACTTTCTTTGTTTTTATTATTGTATCACGTTCCCTTAGACTTTGCCATACCTTCCCTTTTGCGTTATTTTTATATCCCGATGACAGTTTCTCGGTGTCATGATACAATGGATGTAACCACCATGCAAAGGAGGATCTTATTATGGAACTTGATCATCAGTTTATGGCAGAGGCAGTACACTTTATATGTAGCGGCGCAATGGTGTGGACCAAACTGGGGCGACTTGTCTATGGAGTAAACAGCATCGATTTATGCAATCTGATCGGTGAACAGGGATGTGCCTGCAGTGAAATGGTCTTTGCACATTCTTATCTGAAGCCGAAAGTAACCGCAGGTGTCTGAAAGGAAGAATGTATTGCGGGATTAAAAGCGTATTTTCAAAAATAAAGAGGAGATCATCAGAATGAAATCGATTTGGAATACTTTATATGACGAAGCATGCCGCATCCAAAATGACAGGACCCTTTCCGCCTATATAGAAGCAGGTGGAACAGCGTGCGCCCTGTTATCCGCGAAAGGCAATATTTATACCGGTGTCTGTATTGATGCCTGCTGCTCTTTAGGAATCTGTGCTGAACGCAATGCGATCTTTCAAATGATCACAAACGGCGAACAGGAAATTCAAAAAATATTGACTTTGATGCCGGATGGCTCTTGTGCCATGCCTTGCGGCGCTTGCCGGGAATTGATGGTACAGCTCATGCCGCACACTTATCAAAATATTGAGATCATGGCAGATATCAAGAATCAGAAAACCGTTTCTTTAGGAGAATTGACGCCGCACTGGTGGATCACTTCCCATTAACATTATCTTATAAAATAAAAAAGGAAACACGTTTTTAACGCATTTCCTCCTGGGTGCGGAACTGACTTTCATATAATTTATGATAAATGCCGTTTTGCGCAAGCAATTCCTCATGGGTTCCTTGCTCCCGTACTTCTCCGCCGGTGATGACGACGATCTCATCGGCATTTTTAATCGTTGATAAACGATGTGCCACTACCAATGTCGTTCTGCCTTTGCATAATTCATCCAGCGCTTCCTGAATCAAAATTTCTGTCGTATTATCCAATGCACTGGTCGCTTCATCTAAAATCAAGATCGGCGGATTTTTTAAGAATACCCGTGCAATCGACAATCGCTGTTTCTGTCCACCCGACAGTTTGACCCCACGTTCGCCGATATTGGTATCATAACCATTTGGCAGCGTCATCACATAGTCATGGATATTGGCACGCTTGGCAGCTTCGATGATCGCTTCCTCACTTGCCCCCAAATCGCCATAAGCGATATTTTCTTTGATCGAACCGTTAAACAAAAACACATCCTGCTGTACGATCCCGATATTTTTACGCAGTGATGCGAAAGTAAGATCCTTCAGATTCTGTCCGTCGATCGCAATCGTTCCCTGATCAAGCGGATAGAAGTGCGGAATCAAATGACAGATCGTCGTCTTGCCGCCGCCGCTAGGGCCAACTAACGCCAGTTTTTCACCCGGCTTGATATGTAAGGAAACATCATTCAACACTTCTTTGCCATCCGCATAATGGAAAGAAACATGATCAAAAGTAATTTCTCCTTTAATGTTTTTCAATTCATGCGCCGCAGCGCTTTCTTCCTCTATCGGTTCATCGACGATCTCACAAAAGCGCTGAAAGCCGGTCATGCCGTTTTGGAACTGTTCCATAAAGTTGATCAGCTTTTTGATCGGATTGATGAACTGATTGATAAACAGCATATAAGCAACAAAATCTCCATAATTGATCCACCCCTGAAACGTATAATAGCCGCCTGCCACCAGCACGACCACATTCAACAAATCAATGATGAAATTCGAACCGCTGTAAAAATGTCCCATTGCCTTATAAGCTTTTTCCCGTGCTTTGACAAAAGCCCGATTGCCCTTTTGAAATTTATCCACTTCAAAAGTATCATTGGTAAATGCTTTCGATACCCGGATACCGGAAATGCTGTTTTCTAAATTGGCATTCACGACCGCTACCTTTACCCTGCTTTCCATAAAGGCTGCCGTCATGCTTTTGCGAATCTGCATACAGAAGAAGATCAGGATCGGTATGAAAATAAAGATAATGATCGTAAGGGAAACATTGATCGTACAAAGGTAAGCGAAAGCGCCGATCATCATGATCAAAGAAATAAACAGATCCTCAGGTCCATGATGCGCCAATTCCGCAATATCCTGTAAATCATTGATCATACGGCTCATGATCTTCCCGGTTTCATGCTCATCATAGTAAGAAAACGGCAGTTTCTGTAAATGAATAAAAATATCGCGGCGCATATCCGCCTGCATATAAACTCCTACCAAATGTCCATAATACTGCACAAAATAACCAAGCAAAGCTTTTATGATGTAGATCACAAGCAGAACAAATGCCCAGATAAATAATAAACGCATCTCATGATTAGGAATAAAATCATTCAACATGTCTCTGGTGATGATCGGGTAAAACAGATCGCAGACCGAAATGAAAAATGCCGAGATCAGATCAAGCAGAAACAATCGCCGATGCGGTTTGTAATAAGCAATAAAGCGTCTTATCATTCTGTCAGCCCCTTTCCTGATATTTATGTATTATACTAAAATCGGAAATTGAATGCAAAGTGAAAAGCATAAAAACACTTGCTTTCCACGTTCAAAAGAAACAAAAGCAAGCGCTCTGCCTGCACACATAGAAAAAAGACGGCTCCCCGATCGGAAACAGCGTCTTTTATCGTATGTTATTTTATTATTGTTTGCCGAGCAGACGGAACATATTTTTCTTATACACTTCCACGCCCGGCTGATTAAACGGATTCACGTCAATGAGATAGGATGTCATACCGATCGCTCTGAAGAAGAAATAGATCAGATAACCGAAAGAATGTGCGCTCATATCAGGGATTTCGATCAACAAATTCGGCACCTTTCCGGTTTCCACATGGGCTTCCAGTGTTCCTTTGGCAGCCATCTGATTGACCCAATGCAAGTTCTTGCCGCTGAGATAATTCATCTGGTCCATATTTTCTTCATCGCTTGGGAAGATCAGATCCTCACTTGGCTTCGATACATTGATGACCGTTTCAAACAATACTTTTTTGCCTTCCTGCACAAACTGACCGAGTGAATGCAGATCGGTAGAGAAAGTAGCGGAATGCGGCAAAATGCCTTTTCCCTCTTTTCCTTCACTTTCTCCAAACAGCTGCTTCCACCATTCACCGAAAGATGTCATCTGCAATTCATAAGTTACCAGCATTTCCACATCTTTTCCGGCATTCTGCAGCATACGGCGTGCCACCGCATAGCGATAGGCCGGATTATGATGCAAATCAGGATCGCTCAGATCCGCATAAGCCGCCTGCACACCTGTCATCAGTTCATCAATGTCAATGCCGGCAACCGCGATCGGTAAAAGTCCTACTGCAGTCATGACCGAAAAACGGCCGCCGATATCATCGGGAATCGTATAAGTGTCATAGCCTTCCCGATCTGCGATCTGTTTTAATGTGCCCTTGGCATGATCGGTCGTCGCCACGATGCGTTTTGCGGCTTCTTCCTTGCCATACGTCTTTTCCATGTACTGCTTCAATAAGCGAAATGCCAGTGCGGTCTCCGTTGTCGTACCGGATTTTGAAATGACATTCACAACGGCACGTTTGCCCTCGATATAGCGTAAGACCTGTGCGATATAAGTGGAAGAAAATGTATTGCCGATGAAGATGATCTCCGGTTTTTGACTTGGATATAAGCCGTTGATCATCTCGATTGCCGCTCTTGCGCCTAAATAACTGCCGCCGATGCCGCAAACTAAAAATACATCACAGTTTTCCCGAATCCACGCAGCGCGTTTCTTTATACGGGCAAATTCCTCTTTATCATAGGTATTGGGCCATTCTACCCAGCCCACATAATCATTGCCTTTTCCGCTTTTGTTCATCAGCATCGCATGACAACGGTTTACCGCTTCCTGATAAGCGTCAAAATCCTCCTTCAAAAACGCATGTGTTTCATCAAATCGAATCATGTTTAACCTCCTTCAGTCTTGCAAAGCCGCTTCGATCCACGCATCTAAATGCGCCGCCAGTGTGGAAAAGCCTTTTTCACTTTTCGGCAGGCGATACGCTCTTGCGCTCTTTACCCGTTTATTTTTACGGTGCAGGGCTTTCAAAGACAGCCTTAGGTGCTGATCTTCATCTATATCCAATACTTTGACTCTTACTCTCTCATGCAGATGCACGAATTTCGATACATCATCTACATAGCCGCCGGATATCTCAGAAATATGGATCAGTCCCGTATGCGTATCATCAATGCTCACAAATGCGCCATACGGCTTGATTCCGGTTACGATCCCTTCAACGACGCTGCCGATCGGATACAGCATTTCATCACCTCTTTTATTGAACACATTATATCATATCTTTCTCACTTGTGTTATAATGAGATGTGTTTTTTAGAGATTGAGGTGAAAGTATGAACGGTTCTTTATTTGTGCTGGCAGCCGCCTTGCTGTCTAATTTTATCGCACAAGGACTCAAACCGGTTTTTCTCTATATCCGCACCGGTAAATTCGATATTCATGAGACGATTGCCTGCGGCGGTTTTCCATCTTCCCATACTTCCACCGTCGTCGCGTTAATGATGGCGGTCGGATTCAGTGAAGGGTTTTCTTCTTCTTTGTTTGCGGTAACCGCTGTATTTGCCTTCATCGTCATTTATGATGCGGTCAATGTGCGCTACTACGCAGGTAAAAACATTCAGCTCACGAAACAGCTGATCGAGGACCTGGAGGCGAATACCCAGTTGCGCTTTCATGATCCGATCTATGATGAAAAGATCAAAGATGTGCTGGGCCATCGTTTTGTCGAAGCGCTGGGCGGTATTTTCTTAGGTATCTTGGTATCCACTGTATTTTATTTTTTCGTATTTATGTTATAGGAGGTTATTTATGGAAGAAACAGTCATCAGAGTGCTGCGTACGCTCAACAAGATCCGCCCCTTTATTCAAAGAGACGGCGGCGATGTGGAATTTGTGAAATTGGAGGACGGCATCGTTTATGTCAATTTGACCGGCGCCTGTGCCGGCTGTCCTTCTCGCTCCATTACGTTGCAGGACAGTGTCGCTTCCCTGCTCTTAGAGGAAGTGCCGGGCATTGTCGATGTGCGTTTGGCTGAATAAAGCACTGCGGTGCTTTTTTTATTGCATGCATTTGGAAACAGCAGTGCCTTTTTATATAAAATGTGCTATCATTATTACATCTAATCAAACAAGGAGGAATCCACTATGAAAGAACATTCAAAATTTGGGATCTTTTTGCTCATTTGGCCATTATTAGCTGCTTGGAGCCTTTTTGTCATCATCACTTCGCATCAGGATGTCGATTTTATCTCCAAACTGACAACGCCGCTTGGACTTTTATTACTGACTTTCTTCCTTTATGCCAGCACCACTTATACACTGCGTGAAGATGCGCTGGTGATTAAAAGCATGCTGGTATTTGAAGAAGTGATCCCCTATCAAAATATCAAAAACGGCACGATCTGCACCAACTTTACACCGGCTACCGCATATAGCGCCAAACGGATCCGCATTGAATATAAATCGAAAGGGGTTGCGCGCTATCATCTTGTCTTTCTTTCACCGCTTCATCTGGAAGCGTTCTATGAAAAGTTAAAGCCGCAGATTCCGATCGAAAACCGCGGTCTTGATGAACATACGTTCTATTATAATGAAAAAGAAATGGAACAGGAAATGCAAGACGGCGATCATCCGACCAAAATAATCTAAAAAATCGTTTCGGTGCATATCCCTATCTTCTCTACATTGATCCATGATCGAATAGAAGCAGTTGCATAGATGCAGATACCATCGCTCCAGCTGCTTTTTTATGATGTTTCCCTGTCACTTTTTCAAATAACCGACTTCCGTGAAAAAGCGATCTAACCGCGACGCCAAAATACCGGTTTCTTTATCGGTCGTTTCCGGCGTCCACTCTAATAACTTTACAATTTCCCCTTTTTCATACTGCACCAATGTCGGAGAATATTTTACTCCATAGCGCTCAAACATCGGCTCCCGTTTCTCCTTATCCGTCAAGGCATCCGGCAATTCTTCATCCAGATCAACGACATACAGTTCTAAAAAGGCAGAATCCTCGCTTAAATGATCAGCCAGATAATTTTCTTGAAAATGAATGGAATCTTCACAGTTTTGCGTCCATCCGAAATAGACGACCATATCTTCCCGCTGCTCCAATTTCTGATCCAGTTCATCAAAATGAAGCCGTTTTAATTCACTGAATGCAACCTTGTCATTACAGCCGCAAAGCACTAGCAGAAAAGCGCTGATCCATAGAATTTTCTTCATCGCTCTCACCTCTTGCACTTATCATATACTAATTGTCCTGATTATGCAAATCACTATAAGGAACAAGCTGCGGCACTTTTCCATTTACCAACTGGATCACCAGCGGAACTTGGGTGGAAACGACCATTTCTTCCACACTTAAAGAAGTGATCGCCTGTGCCTTGATACTGATTTCCAAAACGATCTCGATCTTCGTATTGTTTAAGCCATACGCTTCGGTCTTTGTTTTCAATTCTCCGTTCACATCGTTGAGCAGCTTCATGCGAATCGGGATCTTCGGTCCAAGATCCTGTAAAAAGCCAATGCCACTTAAATAGCCTAACGGCATTTCATAAATGATGCCATCCGCAAAAAAAACTTCATCAAGCAATGGATCATCTTTACCGTTTTGTGCGGCAATCAAGCTTTCATCAATGGTTTGTAAAGCGGAATACAACAGCTGATTTAATAGCAGCGTGTCATATTCGATCGAAGTGATATTCCCCTGTGCATCGCGGTTAATGATCAAAAGATCCTCTGTATCATAATCAATATTGCTTAATACACTGGATACGATACGGTTTACCGCTAAAGACACCTGTGTTTTCGCCTGTGCCTTTAAGCGGGGCTGAATAAACTGATTAAAGGAAATACTGGTGCTGATGAGCAAATACAAAAGCGCACCGATGAGCACAAGCAAACGGATGCGTTTCTTTTTCTGTTTCATGAAAACATGCCAAACAGTGCTTCTTCCCCGCTCATCCCTACCGTAATGCCCTTAGCTGCTGCCGCTGCCGTACAGGAAATGATCTGACTTTCCAACAATTCTTCAAAGCTGTCCCCTTGTTCCACGATTGCCATGACACACTGACTGCGATGCTCCTGCGTAAAGGAAACGGAAAACTGCGCAGTACATAAAATGCCATGTGTAGAGGTAATGAGACGTATCTCATTATGCGGCAAACGAATCGTAACGGCGATAAAATACTCTCCGTGCAGCTGCATGGTTTTCATGCTTATCACTGAAAATCCCTCCCCTTCTATCTTATGAAGTGAGGGGAGGGATTATGAAAGCTTAGGATTGCTTGTCTTTCAGTAAATCGCGGATCTCGGTGAGCAATACTTCTTCCGCACTTGGCTGCGGTGCTTCTGCCGGCGCTTCTTCCTGTTTTTTCTTAAACGAATTGATTGCTTTGATAAAGCAGAATACACTGAACGCTACCAACAGAAAAGAAACTATGGCATTGAGAAAATTACCGATCATGATCTGCGCACCGCCGATGCCGATCGACAGATTGCTGAAATCGACACCACCGGTAATGATACCGATGATCGGTGTGAATACATCGGCCACCAAACTGTTCACGATGGAAGTGAACGCACCACCGATAATGACACCGACTGCCATATCCAGCACATTGCCGCGCATCGCAAACGCCTTAAATTCCTGAACAAATTTTTTCATAACTGCTTCCTTCATGGTCCTTTCTTTTTACATGGCGCCTTTTTTCTAAAACGCGCATCTTTCTAAAAATCAATTATGAAGATCCTCAACCCGATCAATAAAGCGCAAAGGCATGAAACAATAGTTATCATATGAACTTATATGGTTGCCCATCGTTTCTTCAAACGACAGAAAGAGGATCGATCATAAAACATTTTTTACCATAACAGTATATGTTAATTTTAATGATTTGTAAATATTTGATTTTTCGATCATTTCTTTTCCAAATCATAAAAAAGACATTGATAAAGGGAAGCAAAGCTGTCTGCTTGATCAAGCAAAAGATAAATCGAAAATGCAAAAACATTGTTCAGATGTTTAGAAACTCCTACATCGATTGTCTTTATATCCTCGTTTTTACCGTTTAACCGAAATCGTAGTGCTGCCCCTTGATCATGTAAATGATATGTTCACAGATGTTTTTTACATGATCGCCGGCACGTTCGATATTACGCAGCATGCTGCTAATGCCAAATACCAGATCGACCAGGTCATCGCTGTTTTTTACGAGCTGCTTTAATTCCTGATACTGCTCGTCGATCAAAGCATCGCGCTGTGGGATCTGAAATGCTTTTTCACTGTCATGATCCATGTATGCCTGCATTGCTTCTTCCAGCATGATGATCAGATTTTGTTCCATCTGGTGCGCCGCACCGCGTACTTTTTCATCTAATGATTCATGCTTGATCAAATAAATGGCAATATGCTTGGCATAGTCGCCGATCCGTTCTAGCTCCGAAGTGATCTTGATCGCCGCGATCACTTTACGCAGATCGCTGGCAACCGGAGAAAGCAGAGCCAGTGATTCTACCGCCATATCGTTGATTTCTTCTTCCAGACGATTGATGCGATCATCTGCCTGAATGATATCTAATTCTTTTGTCTTATCCGGTTTCAGCAGGACATCCATGACACTGCTGTGCATCTGGATGACTTTTTCCGACATGTGCATGATACAAGTTTCCATTTTATCTAATTTACGTTCAATTCTAATCATGTGTTTTCTCCTTATCCGAATCGTCCGGTAATGTAATCTTCCGTACGCTTATCGCTTGGCTGCTGGAAGATCTTTTTCGTTTCATCAAATTCTACCATTTCGCCCATCAGGAAGAAAGCTGTTTCATCACTGACACGGGCTGCCTGCTGCATATTGTGCGTAACGATAATGATCGTATAATCTTTTTTCAGTTCCATCGCCATTTCTTCGATCTTGCTGGTGGAAATCGGATCAAGAGCGCTGGTCGGCTCATCCATCAGGATCACTTCCGGTTCCATTGCGATTGCCCTGGCGATGCATAAACGCTGCTGCTGACCGCCGGATAAGCCAAATGCACTCTCTTGTAAACGATCTTTTACCTCTTCCCACAAAGCTGCCTTTGTCAAAGACTGTTCGACGATCTCATCAAGAATTTTTTTACTTTTGATGCCCTGACATCTTGGTCCATAGGCGATATTGTCATAGATCGACATTGGAAAAGGATTGGCCTTTTGAAAAACCATGCCCACTTTGGTACGCAAATCAACGACATTCATCTGCGTACTGTGAATATCGTTTCCATCCAGTTCGATCGTACCGCTGACCTTACAGCCGTCCACCAGATCATTCATGCGATTCAAACAGCGCAGGAAAGTCGATTTGCCGCAGCCGCTGGGACCGATCAAGGCCGTGATCTTGTTTCGTTTAATATCCATCTTGATTTGCTTTAACGCCTGTTTATCACCGTAAAACAAATCCAGATGATCTACATGAAAGATTGTTTCAGCATTCATATCCATTCCTCCTAATACCATGCTTTATTCAATTTCTTAGAAAGCAGTTTTACCGTGATATTTAAGATCAATACAAATATCAGGATCACGATCGAGATCGCACTTGCTAATTCAAAGTTTGGCTGCTCACTGCTCATGATGTTATAGATATGCACAGCCAGTGATGTACCCTGTGACAATAGATGCGGTGCATCGTTCACATAAGTCCCCATCGTATAGATCAAAGCGGCGCTTTCACCGATGACGCGCCCGATACTGAGCATCACACCGGTCAAGATTCCAGGAATCGCACATGGAAGCACAACTTTGAAAATCGTTTGGGATTGGTTCGCTCCTAGAGAAAGCGAAGCATCTCGCATGGATTTCGGCACGACGATCAGCGCTTCTTCCGTCGAGCGTATGATCGTCGGCAATAAGATGACCGCCATCGTAAACGCCCCTAATAAAATATTGGTGGTCGTGGCGCCAAACAGCTGGGTAACCGGGAATAAAACAGTAACCCCCATCAAACCGAAAATAATGCTCGGCACGCCTGTCAACATATCGATCGCACTGCGAATGAGCGCCGTTACCTTATTTTGCTTTGCATATTCATGCAGATAGATCGCCGCCGCAATGCCAAGCGGCAAAGCGATCAGCAAGGAAACGAGGATCAAATACAGGGTCGAAAGGATCGAACCGCGAATACCGCCGCCCGGCGTCTTAAAATATGCCTGTTCGATCACGTCCGCCTGATCCAACGCTTCACAAAGCTCTTTTGCATTTTGCGACATGATATTGCCTGCCGTATAGGTGATTCCATTTTCATCCTGATAACTGATGCGTTCCACCTGAAAGCCGCTTTCCGCAGACAGCGTTACCTGCTTATCTTTGATACTGTCATCTAACAGCCTTGCAAAAGGAGAAGCTTCATCTACATATTCGATCAAAATCACATTGTCCTTATTTTGATCTTGCGCATCCACAAAGGCGATCCCCCATTTGCTTGAGAAAGCAGCGCCCTCATTCAGATCAGCCGGCGCCTGATAATTCCCCGCCTGATTATAGGATTCTTCAACGCTTACCAAATAATTATTAGACCAGTAGTTGCCTTTTAGAAGATCAAAGCCCAGTGAGGAAAACCCTTTGGAAAAAATAAAAACAAAGATGGCGATCAGAATAAACGCGCCTAAGCCACTGGATAAATAAGTAATGGCATTCAAACAGGCATCTTTGATCTTCCGTTTCTTTTTTACAGCCGCATTTACCTGCATCATTTCATATTCCCCACTTTCTTCTTCACAAGATTCAAAATCAAATTAGAAAGCAGAATCACTGCCATTAAGACCAGCCCTGCCGAAAAGCGAATATCATAATCCAGACCGGTCGTTTCTTTTAACCCGGAAAGCATTGTCGTCGTCAAAGTCCGCGTTGTATCAAACAGATTAAATGTCGGACCGAACATCTTATTGCCGGCGACCATTGCCACTGCCGTCGCTTCGCCAAACGCCCGTCCAAGTCCTAATATCGCTCCGGCAAATATGCCGGATTTCGCACTGGTCAATACGACTTTGAAATTTGTCTGCGTGCGAGTCGCGCCCAAAGCAAGAGAACCCAGTTCTACATCTTTATCAACTGCCCGGATCGCCGTAATGGAAAGCGAGGTAATCGTCGGAAAGATCATGATTGCCAGCAGTAATATGACTGCCAGCAGCGAACTGCCCCCAGCCGTCACCAAGCCGAACTGCGCTGCCAATGTGCTGACCAGAAGCGTGATCGTACCGGATGCAAACACCCCATATACGACCGAAGGAATCGATGCCAGCAGCTCAATGACCGTCGTCATCATCGCCGACAGTTTTTTAGGTGCGATCTTCGTAATAAACAAAGCGGTCAGCACCGATAAAGGAAACGACAGCAGCAGTGCACCGAACGAAGAAACCAACGTATTGACAATAATGAATCCGACACCGTAGATTCCCTGATCCTTGCGCCATGTCGTTCCAAACAAAAAGGAAAAGAAATCCACTCCTTCTTGGAGGAAAGGCGTAATGCCTTTCATACTGATAAATATGACAATGACTGCGATCGCACTGGAAGAAAGCAGCGCAGCTGTAAAAAAGCACGCACGCATTCGTTTGTCTTTTCTGAGCTTCTTTTCATTTTTCTCTGTGCTTATCACATCTCTCACAAAACTTTTCATCATTCACCAATCCTATCATCTTCAATAAGAAACAGCCCAGATCACCAGGCCGTTTCTTCCATTTCACGCTTGCGGCGCTTATTTCTCTAAATCTTCCCAGTTTTTGGTGGCACCGGTAAAGATTCCCTTTAACTGTTCCTGTGTCAGATTTTCGATCGCATTGTCTTTGTTTACGATCGCCACAACAGCATCAATGCAGTACTGTCCGGAAAGCATCGCACCATCTACCGGTTCTTCATCCTTAAAGGTACGGGATGCAAAACCGATATCCGCACGGTTCGCACCGTCTTTTTCAGCTCCTAACACACGTGGATAAGCATCAGAGCTTCCTGACTGATTCATCACGAATTTGAAGTTTCCGGCCATCGGCGAAAATGCTTCCAAAGATGCTTTCAGTGTTTTTTCTACGGAAGTAGAGCCTGCTGTCGTAATGGTGATGCCGGAATTGTCCTGATTCAATACCGATTCATATTTCGGCGCCAGTTCGCTCCATGCAACCGCCTTGCTCTCATCTACTTCTCCGCCGTTTTTCTTCACGATTGCCATACCTTCTTTTGAATTCTGCATGAAATCTAAGAATGCGGCTACCAGTGTTTCTTTTTCTTCGCTTTCGAAATCACCTGCTGCTCGAGTAACGAACATGAACGGACGCTGTAAGCCATAAGAACCATCTAATACGGTCTCGGTGCTCGCTTCAACACCTTCATATTTCAGCGCTTTTACCCCGTTCTTTTCAAAATCAGTAGATAATGAGGTATAACCGATCCCATTAAGATCCGCACCGACTTTTGCGGCCATGTCATCGTTGCTGGCAACTTCATGTGCCTTTTTCGTAAGTTCCCCTTCAAAATCCACTCCCTTTTCAAACGCTTCTCTGGTACCACTGGATGAATCTCTGGTGTAAACCTGGAATGCGCCGCTTACCCCTTCGCTTGTTTTTTCATCTCCGCCACATCCCGCTAGTGATACACTCATCAAGCAGGCAAATCCTACTGCCATCAATTTCTTCATAAAACGCATGCTGATTCCTCCTTTTGCATACTGTGTATGTCTTTCCTCATGCACGCTTATTATAAAGCGCTGATTATCAGATTGTATTCAAGCGTTTGTTAAATGAACGTAAAATGAAAAAAAGGAAAAAGATGAAAAGATCGTGCATTTTAGAGAAGCGCTATAAAAAAGCACTGCCTTCATGCCAACGAAAAAGATAAGCAAAAAGGAAGATGATCCATGATCGAAGCCGCATTGCCAAGCTAAAAAAAGCTCCCTATTTATTCTTGATAGGGAGCAATCGTGACATTTCCTTGTAAATTTTCTATCTGTTCTTTCCCGCTGATGATCTCACCTAATGCGTATAACTGACTTCCTTTCCCAAAATCATCATAGAACAAAACGACATCGCCCCAAGGCGCATAATAGGCAAGCGTTCCCTGTTTTGCATCGGCAAGCGGTGTATCTTCTAAAGACAGTTCCTGCGGCGGATAAAAGATTTTTTCATTGGTGCTGTAGTCCTGTATTTCTAAAGTGAGTGGAAGCTGTGCATAAAGGGAGCGGGCAGCTTGGCTTTGATTCAGTTCATAGATGAGTGTGATCGTATCTGTACGGATGCTGATATTCATCGTTTCTTCCTCCTTCGTCGCAGATGTTGCGGTATCTGTTTCCTGTGAAGCGTCATTTTCTTCGCGATCTTGTCTTTGTGATGTCTGCTCTTTTTCCACCGCTGTCGATGATTTTGATCTCATGCACCCGGCACAGCACAAAAGCGCAAACACCATACACAATAAAAGTTTGTTTCTTTTTTTCATCATGCGGATTTCTCCTTCTGCTCATGCAGCTTCAAAAAATCTGTCAATGCCTGCTTCAGCTGCATCATCAATGCTTCCAGATCTTCAAAGGAACAGGCAGTATTGATGCGTAAGAAGCCTTTTGCATCTGCCGTATGGTTTTTTCCATAAGGAAGAAAAAGATCGTAGGCTTCACGCAGATAAGTTGCGAAATCTTTTTCAGAGATCGATGGTTCGATCAATTGCAGCTGTAAATAATCGGTATCCGCATAGGGACTCATCTGCATCTGCGCAAGCTGTGTTTCGATGAAACATTCGAGGAATGCTTTGTTTTTATCTATTTGTTTTTGTACGCTTGCGTCGTCTTGATCGATCTTATTTGTCAAGACCACACCTTTGGCAGCATCCAGATCCATGATCACTTCCCCTACCTGCGGTGCACAGATGAATCCGCTTAATGGATTTTTCACACTGTCAATGGCAGAAGTAACGACTGCCTGCAAATCAGAACGTTCAAAGCAAAGATCGGTGTCGATCATCTCACAGTTGATGAGCAGCAGGTTTTTACAATAACAAAGCGGCTGCGTGCCGATGATCTTACAGTTGATCAAAGTCAGACCATCGCTGTACCACGCTAAATATTCTCCTTTCACAACACTGTTTTTTACAGTTACATTTTCCGCATGCCAGAATGCGTCTTTTGTGTCTAATACACAGTTCTCAAAATAAGCATCTTTGATATATTGAAACGAGTATTTTCCCTGAAACTGCACATTGGTAAAATGCAGATCATTGGAACGCATCATAAAATATTCACTTTTAACATCGGTATCGCTCATTTTGATGCCTTTGGTAAACCAGCCGAATTCCATAGAATCAATATCACAGTGCGCAATGCTCACATTGGCACACTCTCGCAGCGCTTTAATGCCATGCAGCTGCGAATGTTCGATCTTTACCTGATCACAGTACCATAAAGCAGCCCGGCACAGCTCGCTCATTTCCGCATGATCAATCTGTAAATCATGATTGTGCCAAAACGGATAACGCAAATTGAAGAAGCAGTGGTCTACGGTAATTGCTTGACACTCTTTTAGAGCGCTCTCGCCGTCAGCAGGCCCATCAAAAGCACATTCTTTTACCAATGCCTCGTTCAAACCGTATAATGCCCGTTCTTCATCAAAACGCTGTTCCTTTATGATCTTCATATTCATCCTTCCTCTCCTCTATTTTTCCTGTTTACTGCGCTTGATCTGATAAACCAGATAATCCACACAGTCAATCTGCTTTTCTTTCTGATGCACCATGCTAAGCAGACACGCACGATGCTGTTCCAACATCTGCAACAATGATTCCATATCATCCTCTGCCAGCTGCTTCATCAGATCGTCAATCATGTCTTTTGAACAACCGGCATCGATCAGATTTTGCATGACTGCCTGCCGCGAACCATAACAGATCGATTGTTCCAGCTTCATATCATCACCCTTTACTTTTTATCTGCTCCTATCATAAAGGAATTTATAGAAAATAACAAATACTTATAAATAATAGACTTGTATAGTTGAAAACTATACAATATTTTGCTATGCTGATAACAGGTCATTACTGTAAACAGCAGAACAAGAGGAGGAAACGATATGGAACTACGGGTACTTGGCTATTTCCTTGCGATTGCGAGGGAACAAAGCATCATTCGAGCAGCTGCTTCCTTACATTTATCACAACCGACACTATCTACACAGATCCGCAAATTGGAAGAGGAATTAGGCAAACAGTTATTGGTGCGCGGCAGTAAGGGATCACGAAAGGTAACTTTGACGGAAGAAGGGATGATCTTAAAGAAGCGCGCTGAGGAAATTCTGCATCTCGTTGAAAAAACAGAGAAAGAGATCACCTTTTCTGATCATGGCGTAGTCGGCGATGTCTATATCGGTGCCGGAGAAACCGATGCGCTCAGACTGCTTGCCCAAGCCGCCAAAGCGCTGCACCAATCACATCCCGGTATTCATTATCATCTTTCCAGCGGCAATGCGGAATTTGTATTGGAGCAGTTGGAAAAAGGGCTGATTGATTTTGGGATCGTGTTCGGCAATGTTGATTTTACAAAATATAATGCTTTGAAAATGCCGATAAAAGATACTTGGGGCGTGCTGATGCGGAAGGATTGCGCACTTGCAAAAAAAGCAGCGATCACACCTGAAGATTTATGGGAGCTGCCCTTGATTCTCTCCCACCAAAAAAATCAGGAGGGTGCGTTTTACACATGGCTAAAAAAAGATGTAGAGCAGTTAGACATCATCGCTACTTATAATTTGTTGTTTAATGCCTCTTTACTGGTAGAAGAAGGACTTGGCTATGCGATCGGTCTTGACAAGATCATTCACACCGGCAAAAACAGCAAGCTGTGTTTTCGACCTTTGTATCCAAGCGTGGAAGCAGAGATGTTTATCGTGTGGAAAAAATACCAAGTGTTCTCAAAAGCGGCGGAGCAGTTTATGCGAAAAGTGAAAGAATTACAGGAAAGGGATAATGTCGTGTCTTCAGATCTCTAATATGTAAAACCAGCACAACAACGACAAGTAAAATGATAAAAACATTTATTAAAGAAAAAAGCAGAAGAATCTGCTTTTTAAGGTTAAGGATAGATGTCATCATACCAATTCTCTTAGTCTTTTTTATCAAATGAATGAAAAGAGCGTAAATTTGAATTTAGGTTTTATTCAGTAACCGATCTTATTTTCTATCGTTAAACCCTTTTTTACGATTCATTATCGAGCTGCCAATGAGAACTTTCATTTTGTAATTCAACCATATGATGATATAGTCCTTTCTGCGCATACAATTGCGCTGGCGTTCCCTGTTCTTTAACACGTCCATTTTCCAGTACAACAATTTTATCAGCCGATTGAACAGTACGCATGCGGTGTGCAATAACTAATACTGTTTTATTTTTTAAGAGTCTTGATAAAGCTTCTTGAACTTTCGTTTCATTTTCGACATCAAGACTAGCAGTAGCTTCATCCAATAAAATGATCGGAGCATCTTTCAACAAAGCTCTGGCAATGGATATGCGTTGTCTTTCCCCACCGGAAAGCTTCGCCCCATTTTCACCAATAAATGTATGATATCCTTGAGGTAACACATCCACAAATTCATCACAGTTTGCTGCTTTGGCAGCTGCCAGTACTTCTTCATCTGTTGCTCCTCGCTTACCAAGACGAATATTTTCCATAACAGTATCATCAAATAAAACAACATCCTGAAATACCATTGAATAGTCACTTAACAATATCTCTGGATCAACTGTGGAAATATCCACACCTCCTACCTTGATTGTACCTTTAGAAATATCCCATAATCTGGCTGCCAATCTTGCACAAGTACTCTTTCCTGAACCTGAGGGTCCAACCAATGCTGTCACTTCTCCCTCTTTGGCAGTAAAACTAATATCATGTAAAACTTCATTTTGATCGTAAGCAAAGCTGACATGTTCAAATACAATATCATGTCCTTGAGGATCAAACTTTTCTATACCGCCTGCCAAAGATGTTTCATAGATTTGATTCATACGATTGGCAGATATTTGAGAAACAAACATTTCCGCAATCAAAGCCAGACTTTGATCGAAAGGAGCATAAATACGTGTAATAACCATCAAAAATAAGAACAAAAGCATAAAATCAATACTTCCGGATAAAATGAGATGTGTTCCTACAAGCATTGTTGTTGCGACACCAAGACGCATGATCACGCTCGCTGCATTGACAAAAAGTCCCGTTCCCAGTTCTCCCTGGATCATGACACGTTCATGATCGTCAATCTTCTGATATAATTCTTCTAAATATCGTTCTTCCTGATTGGTGGCTCGTATTTCTCTAATATTTTCCAACGTTTCTTGAATACCATCAGAAACACGAATAGCATAACTTTTTGTTCTTTGCGATGCTTGAGCAGTAAATTTTCTTGATCCAAACAATAAAGCAAAAGCAACTGGAACACCCCACAGACAAGCCACAGCGAGTCGCCAATCATAGACAAATAAACAAACTGCGATAACTGTCGTAGAAATATAAGCACCATAGAGATAGCCTAAGACATGTGACCAGACATGTTCCATACGATTGACATCGCCCATAATCGTTTCTGTTAAATCAGCTAAATCACGCTTGCCAAAATATCCAAGTGGAAGCTTGCGAAGTCGTTCAGCAAGACGCAAACGAGTTGCTTTCACTTCATTATACACAAGTCCATAAGTGGCTTTATATTGCTGTAAATGTGTTATAAAAGACAAGAACACAAATACGACAAGTAAAGTAAGAATAAGTATGGTATGAGATAATGAACTTCCATCTATGAGAGCACTCATAAAATCAGACATCATCAAGTAGAGAATACTCATCCCCATCATAACGATCAAATTAACAACGACTGTCCAAAATGTTCCTTTTTTGATGTTTTGTACACCTTGATCCGTGAGAGCATATTTGCGCTTAAATTTTTCTCCAAACATTTACTTTGCCTCCTTATCACTTGTAATTTTCCATTGAACTGCTTGGTTGTAATCTTGCCACATTCTAGCATACAAACCATCAGCATTAACCAATTCTTCATGTGTACCTTGTTCGACAAGCGTTCCTTTTTCTAATACGATAATCTTATCGGCTCCTACAACAGTAGAAAGACGATGGGCAATCATTATGACAGTGCGTCCCTTTGTAAGCATAGCAAATGCTTTTTGGATGAGCACTTCATTTTCTGGATCAGCAAAAGCCGTCGCTTCATCCAGTACAACAATAGGCGCATCTTTCAAAATTGCTCTAGCTAATGCAATACGCTGTTGCTCCCCGCCAGAAAGATAAGTTCCTTCTGTTCCAATCTGTGTATCAATACCATCAGGTAACTTATCAATAATATCTTTGCATTGAGCTGCCATCAATGCTTCCATGACTTGTTCTCTTGATGCCTGTGGACGTGCAGCACGTACATTTTCTAAAATAGATGTTTTGAATAAACGATTGTTTTGGAAAACAAAAGCCACTTGATCCATAAGAACATGAGGATCCATTTGTGTAACATTCACACCCCCAATTTCTACTGCACCTGAACTGGCATCCCAAAATCTCGGAATCAGACTAGCAGCCGTTGTTTTCCCTCCACCAGAAGGACCAACCAGCGCTATTGTCTGTCCTGAATCTGCTATAAAAGATACATGTGAAAGTGCTGGTCTTATGGCTCCACCATAAGTAAAACTGACATCCTTAAACTCTACTTTATTATTCTGCGGCATTTGTGGATGATCAGGTTTCTTTAATGTTGGTGCTTCTATGACTTGACGAATACGATCCAATGCTGTACCCGCCAGCATCATTCCTGAAGAAGCAAACATAATTTTAGCAAGAGCCGTAGAAATAATAGCAGAAAAAACAGCATAGAAAACAAAATCAGTGATAAACTCCGCAAACTGTCCGTTTGCTAAAGAATTAGGTGCTAAAAATAGAACAACAGGTACTAGAAAAATAAACGCACCTTCTGTAAAAGTCAAGTTGATTGTTTGAGGAATTTGACAGACATCCGCCTGATAATATTCAGCCTTATTGCTATAAGCCTCTATTGCCTCTTTGAATGCTCTAAAAGAATAAACAGTCTGCTGGAAAATTTTGACGACTGGAATTCCTCGAACATATTCCGTTCCTGCCTTTGTCATACGATCTTGAGCTGCCTGATACTCCCCAACAATTTGTACGTTTTTGCCACCCATCATCGAAAACATCGCAATCACTGAAATAACCACTGTCATCAAACATGCCAATCCCATGCGCCAGTCAAAAACAAACATCATGACTATCATTGATATAAAAAGCACGATTGTACCCACAATATCAGCTAAGTTATGTGCCATAAGCTGTTCTGTGTCAGCCGCTGCTGCGTCCAATCGTCCACGAATCAACCCAGAGGCATTGGAATCAAAATAGCCAAGAGGCACTTTCATCATATGGGCAACACCCTGTTTGCGAATATTCGCCGCAGTACGGAAAGCTGCAAGATGCGTACACATCAAGCCTATAAAATATAGGATAATTCCACCAACTGCAAAACCAAAGGCTGCCCAGCCATATTGAGAGACATCTTGTGCCTGCGTCCAATTTGGTGCTGCTGCAATGAGATCGCGTGCTACCAGCCAGATACAAATGTAAGGCACCATACTTAAAAGCATTGATACTGCTGATAAGACTAATCCTAAAAAAGTCAATCCTTTACGCTTACCCGCATATCCTAACAAAACCGTGATATCACTTTTTTTCTTTTCTTCCATGGCAATCCCTCCTTAATAAGTTAGTTATAACTAACTCAAACTCTAAAAAAAGAAAATTTCTAGGCCTTCCTCTTATTGATAAAGTCTGAAAACCATTATATATCATTTTTTCAACAGACTCCTTACGTTATATAGGAAATAGTTTTAGCCATCCAGCAGTATAAAATTCTCGTAATTGTTCGACATCACGCATTGCTTCTTCTTTAGGCATATCATGGATTACAATTTCAAAAATTCCACCCAGCATACCACTAGCAATAATATGGCACAGCGAATGACTCAATTCATGTCCTTCATACCCTAAACTACGAAGCGTTTCCACATATTGCATCGTACTTTCCACTTCAACTTCAACCATATTATGGATAAAATTCTCATAATCCGTACCATCAGCGCCACATATCAACAATTTGACCGGTTCTCTATGTTCGCAAATGTAATCCACCATCCAGCGAAGACAAGATCCAGATTCTACTCCAACATGTGTTATTTTTTCTTTTTCGGGCAATTTGGCAAAAGAAAGCTGAGCATCCATAAATCTTGACATCAAAGCTTTCGCGTGAGGTTCCACAATTGAAGCAAATAGAGCTTCCTTACTGGAAAAGTAACCATAAAAAGCGCCTGTCGTTACACCAGCATTTTTAACGATCTGACGTAAAGAAGATCCATTAAACCCCTTATCCAAAAATTCGTCAAGAGCCGCCTGTTGAATCTTTTCCAATGTCAAGCTTGATGTTTCCTGCATTTTTAAGCCTCCATATAACAGTGATATATAACACTGTTATAATACACCCTTATCTTGTTGCTTGTCAAGAATAAACATGACATACAAATAATATTTTACATTTTGCCCTTTTCAATAGTAACCGTTCTTATCATCAAAAGATCTTCCAATCATCTCCGGTTATTCCAAACAAAAAAACAGGGCGCTATGATAGCATACTGATGCAGCACCCTGCTTATATAAAGATTTTGTGGCAAACACAATGTCAGTCAAATGATTCCTGCAACTGATCCAAGACCATATTTAATTCCTCCAATATCGCCTGTTCCTCCATACAACTGCATAGTTTCTCTGTATTCGCAGGATCACTGAATATTTGATTGATGTCCTGCAAGATCGCCAGGTGGCTCTCCGCATCAGGTGTTGAAAGTACAAGGATGATCTTTGCTTCTCGTTTTTTTGCAAATACGACCTTCTCCTGAAAAACAACCAGACTACATGCTAACTGATTCGCACCATCTTCACTTTTGGCATGTGCTAACACTACATCAGGAGTAATAAACATATAAGGTCCATATTTCTGTAACTGCGCTATGATAGATGCACAATAATTTTCTGTTATTGCCTCTTCCTCTAACAAGGTTCTGCATGCGTAATGAATTGCCTGTTCCCATCCCATCGGTTCCTTTACGATCGCAACATGCGTCAGATCTAAAAAGTCCATCAATGCGTGAGATTTGAATAGTGATGATGCACTCGATTCGATCATATGAAGTGATACGATATAGCTTTCTAAATCACTGTATAAATTTTTATACTGACCAGGATCTACATATTTTTTAACGATCTGGAAGAGTTCTTTCGTATTCGCGGATCGATTTTGAAGCAACGTCTTGCTCATGCTTCTTTTCAATATTTGTATCCGGTCTACATCAGTCATGATCGGGTGCACCACTACTAACGGAAGATCTGTTTTTAAGGGAATCGTCGAAACGATCAAATCACATTCCCAATTCCCCTGCATAAATTCTTTTGATGAAATCGCCGCTGTAATCGTTGCATTTGGCAATAAGGTTTGGAGCTCTGCTTTTAACATATTGCCGGTCGAAACGCCGTTTGGGCAAACAAGCAGAATTTTAAGGATATTTACACTTGTTTTCATCGCCCGCAAAAAGCCACCGAAATGCAATGTCAAATACGCAATTTCCGAATCAGGGATCGGAGTGCCGATATGATCGCTCAATACCTGCGCTGCCTTTTTTGTAATCGCAAAAAGTGCCGCATACTGATTCATGATTTCTTCCATCATCGGATTCCCCAACTGGATTCCATATTTATAACGATACAAGGAAGTATGCAAATGGGCAAACAGAGTTCGCTCGATCTCCGCTTGATTTTCAAATTCGACGCAAGCCACTCGCTTAAATTCATTGACCAAAAGTCTTGTCAGTTCCCGCGTTTCCTCATCCTCACCGTACTGTACGACATCACTTGGAATCGACTGCAGTCTGGATCCTAACAAATGTAACGTCAGATAACAGGCTTCTTCATCAGAAAGCGAAGGAAAATACTTTTTTACCAAGCAACACTCCTGTGTAGAGGCAAGTTTTTTATGCGAAATGCCTTTTATTCTCACTTTTTGTGCATTTGTCTGCATCAGCGGCAACAGCATCGCCAGCGTTTCAAGCGTTCCTTCCACAAAAGTTACCTGTAATTCCGCTTCCATGCTTTTTAATTTTGTGCAATATTGTTTCATATCTTCTCTGTCAAAAAGATTCATGATTTCATTTTTGATAAAAGGATCTAACATATTGATATAGAGAAAAAAGACCGCCCTTATTTTGATCGCATCGCCTGTGATTTGATACCCTTTTTTCGTTTCATTTGTCATGCAGAGATGATATTGTTTAAGTATCTTTGTGATCTTCTTCAAATCAGAAATGATCGTATTACGGCTGACCAAAAAATAGTTCATCAAATATTCAAGCGTAATGCGCTCATCTATGACAATCATCAAACAAATCATAATATAGATTCTTTCCAAAGGAGAAAAGACATATTCACTCATATGCTTTTCTTCCTGTAATTTCGTTTGAATCGCATGCTTTTGAATATTGGTTAAGAAGATCCCTTTGTTTCTCTCGATTTCGAGTCCGGCAATTCCATTTTCGGAAAGCCAGGCATTCACTTTTTGAATTGCGTAATAAGTCGTTCTTCTTGATATGTCAAACTCTTTCATCAAAGCGCCTAACGATACATATTCATACTGTGTCAATATAAAGTGTAAAATATCCTTGCTTCGTGAATCCAACAGCATGGCGTCCTCCTCTCGATCACACTTAAAGTTTTCTTGCAGGTGATCTTTTTTACATCAATGCTTTGTTCTCTAACAATTTGAGGGGCCCATTACTATCAAATCAGTATGGACCCCCGCCGCAATATGTTTACAGGACACATTCCTCACAGGCTTCTTTCCTTGTAGGTATGAAATCTTCACTCATACCTTGCTTCATTCTGATACATTTTCTCTGTACGCACCTGTATACTATTTTATTAACATATTCTGTATGCATAAATACTTTATGCTTCCATATGGAAAAGTATTGATAAAGCAGCGACTAGTTGCATGACTGCTTCAATTTTGTTTCCAGTTTCTCTTTTAATTCCGTCATATCAAGAATATTATCCAATACGATCTTATTCTCTAATTCACTTGCACTTGCTTCTAAGTCTTTGCCGATCACAAACAAATCAGCGACACCGTTAGCAGCAGTTGACAAGGAGGAGTGCAGCACCTCGATGCCGCTGTATCCTAACTCTTTCATGATTTTTTCTACATTCATACGAACCAGCAGACTGGAGCCCAGGCCTGATCCGCAGCAGCACATAATACTTTTGACTGTCATTTTCTATTTCTCCTTTATTCTCCCTTTTCTTCATTTGGATATTTCTTTGGAACGATATAGTGATACAGGATCGGCAGCAGAAATAAAATGATCGCTAAGATCAATAAACCGTTGCCATGTACCAACTGCGCGACGTATCCTAATAAAATGCCTGCCACCGAGAAATCGGTATCGGAAAAAGTACAGTTCGCAAAATTCAGCAAACCCATTACCGGCATACAAAGCGCCGGTAAAAAGGTAATCAAAAGTCCATGTAAGAAGGAACCGATGATACATCCTTTCAAACCGCCTTCGGCATTCGCAAAGACACCTGCTGTAGCACCGCAGAAGAAATGTGGAATGACTCCCGGCAAAATCAATGCAATCGCGATACCGGCATTGTTCATAAGTCCTAAAATGAATAACCCGACGACACCGCCTAAGAATGAAACTAAAAATCCGATCAGTACCGCATTTGGCGCCGAAGGAAATATAATCGGACAATCCAGCGCAGGCTTGGCATGCGGCACGAGCTTTTCAGCAATTCCCTTGAATGCAGGAACGATCTCGCCGATGATCAATCGAACCCCTGACAAGATGATGAACACTCCTCCCGCGAAATTGAAGCCGCGAATCAACGCCCATACGATCCAATGCGTCTTGGTATCTCCTGATGCAAACATCGCCGCGATCACCGGATCGTGTAAACCGCCTTTGGCGATTGCAACACCGGTAACGATCAAGAAGAAAAGCACCATCGTCAATCCGATTGCCACGGTCGTATCACGCAGAAAACTGATTCGCTGCGGGAATTTGATATCTTCGGTTGATTTGATCTGTTTTTTATTTCCACGCACAATGCGTCCGACCTGACCGGCAAACCAATAGCCTACACCGCCAAAATGTCCCAGTGCGATGGTATCCGTTTTCATTACCTTTTTCATCGTCGGCATACAAATTGCCGGGGACAAAACCATGATCAGTCCCAGTAACAGTCCACCGGTTATGATCAAAGTTGTTTCGCGCAAACCGCCGACATGCAGGATCACCGCCAGCATACATGCCATGTATAAGGTAACATGCCCGGATAAGAAAATATAGTTTAATCTGGAAAATCTTGCCATCACGATATTTGCGACCATTCCCAAGCACATGATCAACGCGGTTTCAGAAGCAAATTGCTGCAACCCAAGCGATACGATCGCTTCATTGTTTGGAACAACGCCTTGAATGCCAAACGCATAATTGAATAGTGTTCCAAAATCATTTAACGAACCGCTTTGTAAAAAGCTTGCACCTGCTGTAAGAACAAGAAAACCTACGATTGTTTTCACGGTCCCTTTTACGACCTCTTCTATCGGTTTCTTTTGTAGAATCAATCCAAGCAATGCCACAAGACCGACCAGAATAGCCGGAGTGGCTAAAATATTCAAAATAATTGACAAAAACTGCATAAACTCGCCTACTTTCCTTTGTCTGCTTTCAGAAACTCCTCATAAATTTCCTCAATGCTGTCAAATCCACATATTTTTTCAATCCTCGATTCATCCATAAAGATCTCAGCCAGCTTGCTCAACGCACCGATGTGTGATTCGCTGTCCTCCGCCGCAAGCACCACCAACAGTTTGGCTTTCTTTTCCTTTGAAAAGATGATTGCTTCTTTGGAAAGGGTGATCGCAAGCTGTTTTGCAATGACGCCTTGATCGCTTCTGCCATGAATCAATGCAAGGTTTTTTGCAATTACATAATAAGGGCCCATTTTTAATGTATTCGCAATAATTTCCTCTGCATATCTTGCTTCGACACAATGACAGTCGACCAGAGGCTGCACGCAGTATCGGATCGCGTCTTCCCACTCCAGTGCATGGTCTAACATCTTTATGTTTTCTTTTTTCAGTAAATCTTTTATCATCGTCCCACCTCGCTTTTATTGGCAATTAAAGTATATACGGAGGAGAAAAAATTATAAAGCCCAATCTTTGTTTTTGTTTTGTGCAATCGGTTTCACTGTTTTGAGGAAAATGTTTATTTTTACTTGGAGGTAGGAGTAAGTACAGAGGTGATTGCTGATCATTCTCTGTACTTGGCGCTTTTGTTGCTTGAATACAAAGAAAATGACATAAGCTTTTTATTAACACTTTTCAATAAAAGAGCAATAAGTAAAGTGAACTTGTAACAATGGAAAAAATACATTTTATTTACAGATAAGGTGCTGCTTAAATGAAAGAATGACTTGTTTTTCGGTAATCCCGCACGCAAGCATCGCTTCAACCTGTCTTGCAATATTTTGATCTTTTGATGATACCCGTATATATGCGTATTTTGTCATAAAGTCCTCCTATTATCATTTCGAGGAATATTATACAAGTAATGGAAAATGAACTTATCATTTTTCGACGAATTTTTTGAATTTGAAATATGATCAGTTAGAGGAGTGATTTCATTTCCATATTGCACAGGATAGTATGAATTTTAACTTTTTTAGTTATTTATAGATTTTATTCGATGATTTGCATTTTTATTTAGCTATTTATATGCTACTTTTTCTTTCAGTTCTTTCATACATAAAAAGATGCAAGTTATTAACAACTCACATCGTTATAAACTGATTTGATTTTCTTCATTTTCCTTAACTGATAAAGGACTTGACGTGGAACATAAGGAAATAGGAGGTACATCAGATTCTCCTACGAAAAGCGCTCCACGATTTTGCCACGATCTTTGCCAACTGTCCCCAACATTAAATGATCATGATATTTTTTGCCCGTCTTTTATAATTCTTTTCCAGCATTGCAACATGAGAAAGGAAATCAGTATCATCAAAATATTTCGCATGCGTCGGACAGCAGCGGACACAAGCCTGACATTTTATACATAAACCGACAGTCTCCATAGTATTGATATCAATGCTCTCCAAAGGGCACTTTTCAACACATAAACCGCAATGGATACATCGATCTGCATCTGTATAAGGTCTAGCTTTTAGAAATTTCGCAGGTGTGCCATCCTCTTTGAGCGGTGTGTAATAGGCGCCTAATTCACTATGGTCTATTTTCAAAAACATTTTTCTATTGTCTGTTAGTTTCTGTACTACTTTAGAAGTGAAGGCTGCAATTTCATCCAAATCGTTTTCATCTGGTCGCTTGGCTCCAATTTGATCTGAAAAGGCATGACGTCCGGCAAAAGCCGCTGCTCCTACGATCGAAAACCCATTATCCTCCATCAAAATCATTAACTCTCTTAAGCTTTCGTCCGGGCTTCGATTGCCAAAAACACAGATTGGAACTGCTGGTGTTCCTTCACCCCAAATCTTAGCCTTATATTCCGGTACCAGTTTATTAGGAAGGCGTCCGGCATACACAGGAGATGCCATCACCACCAGATCATCTTCACTAAAATGGTATTCATTATAACGATTCTTTGGTTGTGTAATGTCAAAAAACGTACACTCTATATTCAGTTTTTCAGATAAATTTTCTGCCACAAGATGAGCAATCTTCTCAGTACCGCCGGTTGGGCTGAAATAAAGGACACACACTCTTTTGATGTTCATATCATATCCTCCTGTTTTCTATCCGTTTGTCTTCATCAAAATCATAGCACAAATAGGAACTGCTATCTATCTCTTTCTTTAGCGTTTAGTTATATAATGCGGCATATTACAAGCAAGCCTACAATCTGATGGCTTCCTAATCTTGCGTATTTGGCTTTGAAATAAAAACAAGAGTGTCAAGCGGAAATGAAAATGTCTCAATGAATTCCGTTTTTTTTCTTATTTTTATTCCGGGGTTTTTCGGACGAATTTATCACTTAAATCTGTAACTAATTACACTCGTCTCTTGCCAGGTGCATATACGTTCTATGTTCCTTAAGTGATCAAATAAAATCGCGTTTTCCCCCGAACACTTTTTGAATATTAAAAAACCTGACTTTACGATGAAAATCAGGTCAATATCTGTTTAGTAGCAGTTTAATTCACTTTTTATCATCTACTTTTTTGGCTACTTCGATATGCCAAAAATCCTTTATTTATGAGCTTATTCGTTTGTGCAATTCTTCACTAGCAAACAAACCGTCTCAACGGTACTACCAGATTCCCACAAAAAACTACAGTTCTGCTACACATATTTTATAAAACAATTTTCCAAGATTCGTTTTATTTATCATCTTTTTAGAATAAGAAAATTCAAATCCATCCACGGTTTTACGATTTAGATTTTTCTGATTTTTATAGAAATTAGTCTGTATGATACTATCATATACCTTTTCATTGGTATAATAATCATCAGCAGGAACAGAAATCAAATTCTGTTTGGCTAAATTATCAATTGATACACCAACTAATTCTTGCGATGCAATATTGATATCCGTAACATTTGTAATAATTGTTCTAAAGTGTCCTTCTTTATTCTTCATAACCAAATTAATCATTGGATTTATTTCCCTCTCCATAATTTTCTTAAATATAAGAGCATCAAGAGGTGATATCTGCTTAATTATTTCGACAAAAGATGGATGTACTAATTCCTTCGTTTCAATGTACATTGATTTTGCCAAAAGATTTGCATATAAGTTTCGCAATTCTTCACTATTCATGCTGTATGCAATAGCCTGTATAGCTGGAACGGCAACATATGACTCTGGTGATATAATTTTTTCATATTCTACTTTTTCTAGTTTTTGAGCCAATAGTTTTTTTGTTTCAGCAACATTGTATTCCTTTTGTGCAATCCATTGTCTAAGTGGTGCCAATGCTGCATTAATGGTTTGCGGAATTAATGCAAGTACTTTTCCAGATTCTTTAGTTGCATCCTTTAAACCATCATCATATACCTCTGGTACTTTGTCTATTGCCTTTCCCATTCCTTGTGCTAATTTATCCAATCCGTCCATTTAATCATTTTCCTTTCCCTTTTATCTTTTGCTGTCATTGATCACCAAAACAGCTTTCTATACACATTGCTGATTTTTCTTATCGCTCTATTCTTCTCATTAATCACTTTCCTAATTGTGGCAGATTGTTTAAACTTACCGTTTCCAGCGTCTGCAACTGCTGTACTGCTAACTGCCGAAGTAATTCCATTCGCTCTTTTTGGTTCTTCCCTTGATTAATCAGAACAGCATTATAACTTTCCAAATTTGCAAGCACCAACAACTGATTTAGAGTTGCCACATCCCGCATATTCCCTTTTGCTGCTGGATTTTCATCTTTCCACTGTTTCGCTGTCTTACCAAACAAAACAACATTCAACATATCCGCTTCATTGGCATAGGTATATGCCACCTGTGCAGGTGTTAATTCTGGTGGAATCAAATTATCCTTAATTGCATCTGTATGTATCCTGTAATTTAGTTTAGATATTTCTCTGTTTAAGTTCCAATTCAAAGATAACCGGCTATTCTCATCTGCCTTTAATCTCCTGTAATCCTTCATGATATATAACTGGAATTCTGGAGAAATCCACGTTGCAAAAGACATGGCAATATCACTATGAGCATACGTTCCGCCATAACGTCCCGCTTTTGATACAATACCAATCGCATTCGTAGTTTCTATCCATTTCTTTGGTGACATTGTAAATGCATTTGCTCCTGCCTGCTTTCTAAACCCCTCGAATTCGAGGGGGTTAAAATCTGGATTGTGCAGTCTTTCCCATAATCCCAAAAATTCTATTACATCTCTATTTCTCATCCAATTTTGTATAACCGCTGTTGGGTCATCACTTTTATATCGAGCGATATCTGTCAATGAAATAAATTCATTTTCAAAGTCCTGCGTATAAATTCTGATATCTATCCCATTGGCATGAATCGTTTCTTTTATTACCTTTCCCATTGTACCTCCTACAACCATGTCCAATATTTTCTTCTTGTTACTAACATCTTACTTAAAGTCTTTTACTTCTTACTTTCATCTTCCCACATCTCCCGATACGCTTCAATATAAAATTTGATGCATCTCGGGTAAACATATAAATATCTTCTACACGCCTTTTTATACAGCCCCAATATTTTTTTCATCCCATGCAAAATCCAGTAAACAATCTAGAATATGTGACAGTTCATCTTCTGATACTTTTCTGCTACACACATCTTCAACCAATGGCAAATAGACACCATACGCTTCTTGATAAAGTTTACTGATTTTCTCCGCAATCTGATATGTACTTTCTTCCATCAAATCACCTCAAAATATTTAAGAGCATCCTTTATTGCCTCCACTTTCTCTTTCGGTGGATGCTTTCTCGGTTGGTTCAATTCTTCAACAGCATTAGAGGCATCATACATTGTCAGCCCCAGAGACCTTTTTACTTCTGCGATATATGCAGTATGTACCTTGAATCCATATTTCTTCTCAACATACTCCTGTATCATTTTATATGTAATTTTCGGTTTCGGGTGATACTTTTTCGCCCGTTCTGCAATCGCATCCAACGATATCTTATCATCGCTTTCTCCAAATTCCACCTTTACGTTTATAACACTATCCGGTGACTTGTGGGACAAAAGTACCACCGTCTCCACGTGGCTTGACTGGATAGGCTGAATGTCTTCGTCGATTTTACGAGCAAGGGAACATATCCACAGCCTTTTCCGTGTTTTAGCCGTTTGTGGGAACATATCTATAATTCAACTCTTTTTCGGCAACTTAAAGTCGAATTTTCCACCTAATGCAGCCGTGCCAATTCCTACCGCAGTAAGCACAACAAAACTTGCTGCACCAAGAACTTTCCAGTTAAACTCTTTCTTTTCCGTATCCTTCTTATCGGCCATACGAGCCATTTCCATCTCGTGTTCACGAATTTCGGTATCCTTTTTATCTACAGCATTAAAAATTTCCATCTGACGGTCCAGTATATCCTTTTGCTGTTCCGGTGTTAAATTTGGATTATCGAGGCACTTGCTTAAATCCGCACGAACCTTGTCTGCATACTCTATAAATTCTTTTCTGCTGTCAGATGCATTGTCTACTTCTTTGCTTATAATTCCATAGACCTGATTTGTACTTTCATCGTCACTCGCAACAATCTTTTCCAAAATATCTTTATATTCGGCCATCGTGGATTGTATGAGTTTTGCCAGTTCAGGGAACTGTGCGATTACTTGCTGAGCAACTTCCGGACGCAACTCATTTAGTTTTGACGCATAGCTCAACACATCATTTTTTGATAAATTTCTAAAGTCTGTTCTTTCCATAAGAGAGAGAATTTGTTTTTCGTTGCTTGTATATTCCATTCTTCCTTCTCCTTAATTTAATTTATCTGGTGGGTCGAAATCCTCATCCGCACACTTACGAATGATTCGCTTTGTTTTCTCAATAGGTAGTGGAACATTTTCTTCACTGAAATATTCGATGTTTACTACCTCTACAACCGCCTCATGGTTGTCCTTGCCTGCGGGTACAAGCACGAAATCACCGATTTCAATGCTATCATCCTCGGTCAGATAATAATAACTCTTATATCCTTCATCAAAGGTAACGCTGCAAAAGATGTATTCCGACTTGCGGCGTTTTGCTTTGCCGTAGACCGATGGGTCAAGAATTTCTCCCAAACCATAGAAACGAATGAAATCAAACACTGTTTCCGCAAAATCCGAAAAGTCCTCTGGCAGACCATTTTTATCGTAACTGCCCATGATGGTACGGGGCGGATTTTTCTTATACTCAATTGTTATGGTATAATCTTTCGTTTCGTTTGGTGTGTCTATCACATCATCGGGATTTCCTTCAGTGCGAGTAAACAAGTCCTCTGCATCGAAATTTTCAAGCAGGCTCTCAATTCCGCCTTCAATTTCATACTTACGAGAAACTTTACATCCGGTACCGATATTCTGAATATGCTCCAATGTTTCCGTGGTTCTATCGATAATCAGCCGCTCGGTATAATCCCAGGTTACAAATTCCCAATCTGCGTCTTCCGGTTTCTGACCGGGTTTTATTTTTGTGACCCTGTGGTAATCCAGCGTGATTTTATTTATCATGTCCGGTTTGCAATTTCCATCAAAAACATACAAATCATCCATACCAACAGTATCACGGACAAGGTCTGATAAATCTGTGCCTTCATAATCAAATTCAGCACACAGAGAACCTCTGAATTTATATGTGATACCTTCGGTGTTGGTTAGTTCCATGACCCAATCACCAATATCCGTTGCAAAAATTTCTGTATATTCGTTGCTAAAATAAGCTGCTATTGCTCCAAACAAATTGTCTGCTGCCGACTTATCAATTTTGAAGTTCTTACTTCTGGCTTTCTCGTATCGTTCTCCACCGTAGCCATAATTATATCCCGAAAACCAAACACGCCCTTCATTATTGATTGTCAGATGCTGTTCCACCTCTTCATCCGGCTCCGGCATAGGACCGTAGCAGATATTATTTGATACGATACGCATCTTCTTTAGTGTGCCTTGGAATATAAAAGGGTTCTCCCCAGACAGCAATGCCAGCCTGCTTAATGCCAGGATAAACCATGCACGGTTTTGCGGCTCCAAGATTTCTGCACCTGTGTATGCCCAATGATTGAAATAGCGCCATTGAGAATAGATTGCAGAACCAAGCAAGGGAATATCGGTCACATCATCAATAATCCTGTCTAAAGCCTCATGATTGTTTGCGGCGTTGCCATATTTCTCTGAAAAGGCATGACCACAGTCCATCTCAAAACCAAGTGTATCGCAATCGTCGGCCATATAGTGGTCAACAAGTTCTATGTAGTTGATGTTTTGGTCTCTGAACTTATCACACCATTTCACAGCGAAATCGTGTATCTGTTTCATATCAGCCACTGTGGTACACCTCCTATCTGTTTACTTCTACTTTTATCCAAGCAACTGACGAATCTTAGCAGTCAGCAGTTCTTTACGCTTTTCATAGAACTCTTCAAAGTTCTCCAGTTCAAGAGAAACATCATCCGGGATAAGTGCCTCTTTACGGAACATTGCTCTCTGTTCGTCATTCATATCGTTGTAGTAATCTACAAGGCGCATAGCATTTTTACTGCCGTTACTTCTGCCTTCCAGCAACTGAAGATTCGGCAGGCGATTTCGGTTGCCACGCCATCTACGCCAATCCTCCATTGAAACGCTGATAGGCTTAGTACTGTCAAACCTATCATACGGATGAAGATGGTCTTGCTCGTATTTAAAGGTTTTGTTTATCCAGTCGATACCCAAGAAGTAAAGAGCCTCGCCAGCAACACGGCTACCTTTTTCAGAATTTATAATGTCATCGATTTTACCATCTGTTACACGCAGGTCATTCATCTGCTCAAGCATATCAATAGTGATTTCGTATTCGTTATTATTGATGTTGCTCTTCATCTGCTGCAGTTTACTTGTTGTGCCAGATTGGAAATATGTAAACAGAACGGCTCTAATCAAATATGCCTTGATACCGTCAAGATTATTTGCATAGTCGGGATTGTAGTATATGAAATAAATGATAGGCAAAAGCACGTTCCAGCTACTTGCGAAACGGCTAACCTCGATTTTCATACCCTTAAGCACAGTTTCAAGATTTTTCAACGCCTTCTTGAAGTCCTGCCAGTTGTTCTTGAGGTCTTCTGCAATCTGCTTATTGATATTAGACTTAATAACATCACCATAGAGCATAAGAGCAGAACGGACAATAAAATCCGAACCGAACCCCTCGTATGAGTCAACCAGAAGTCTTCCGAATTCTGTTTTGGCGTTAGGCCAATATGCCTCCAAAATAGACATAGTTATTTCGTGCTTTTTAAGAGCCTTACCACCGCTATTAAAACGGACGAACATTTCCAAAGCATCGTCCTGGTTCATATTTTGGATTTCTGTATATCGAATCAACTTTTCTACAAAAATCTTGTTGTATAGTTTATTAAGAATACCACGAGCATAATCCTTGCTGTCAGCAGGAACATTCACTATAGCCGCCTCTATGGCTTGTTCTCTTGTGGTTTCATCCTGGAATTTACTACCGAGAATTTCCTTGATTTCGAACTGCGTAGGACTTAATTTGCCCACCTTCTCGGTGAATTTTATATCATATTTTTTACTGTTGTACTCTTCTTCATCAACGGTGAGCTTATGCTTGTTCAATTCAATTACAAGTTTAACCACCGTACCACCAACTGCTGTCCTTCTCGCATATTTTTGTTTCACATATGCTTGACCGAGAAGTGACAAGAAGAGAGATGTAAGACGCTGCTGCCCATCTAACACAGCAGTATCGGTTATTTTCACATTAATGTTGCTTAATTCGTAGTTCACGCTAACAGCCTGTTTTCTACTATCGAAACTTACCTCGGATAGGAAGTTGCAGAAATATGTATCCCAACTGACATTATCATCGTCCACGTGCCAGAACAGGAATGTAGCGATCGGGTAATCCAAAAGAATGGAGTCCCACAGTTTTTCAATCTGCTCCATATTCCACACATACTGTCTTTGGAACGCCGGCATAACATATTTGCCGTTTTTTATATTTTCCAAAGCCTCATAAATAGTGATGCTATTATCTATCAAAACGCTCATCGTTATGCCTCCTCGATATAAAAGCTATTTTTATATTTCATAAGGGTTTCTTCTACTTCGTCCCAAATCCAAACCCTCTCACCATCGTCCTCAAAAACTTTACCGTGCGATTTAGGACCATCTAATTTCATCTGAGAGTAGTTATTCTTGAAAGTAGGAACGTATAAATCTGGGCGTTCTTTATCACTACATAAACGCTCCATCATATTCAAAGTAGCCTCTCCTGCAATGTCTACAGACATAAAATATGCTTTTATGATTTTATGGTTATATTGGTTAGGTTTCAATGCCCACATAGGTATACGCTGCACAGCCTTGCCATAAAAATCTTTTTCATCAGTGTCTATTGGTCTTGTTACCTTTGGTGTATATTCCTTTGATGCACTCTCAAAAGTCTTAGCTATATACCAACGAAGGCACGATTCTGCAGCCTCGTCTGATGTTTCACCGGAAAGATTAAGTGCCATATTAAATTTATCATATACATCTGCATCTACATTAAATGAAATGTTCTTCTTCATCAAATTGCCTCCGTTCACATAAAATAATACATCATAAATTATACTACAAATTAGTAATTTTGTCAATACTAACAGACTAATTCACAAGCATCAACCATAAAAACACCTCGGTATCTGTACATTCTGATACCGAGGTTCGTTACTTTATGCCGTATTATCTTCTTACATCTACGCTTGTGCCTGATTTGAACTCCACTGTGACCTTTTCTTCGTAGACCGTTATTTTCTCAATCAGCCTGCGAACCAACTGCTCATCGTATTCGGTGATTTCCTGTGTCTGCTCCGAAAGGAACTGCTGCATCTCACTGATTCGCTGTTTCATCCCTTCACGCTCGGCATTGTCTACCAACGCATTCTGCTTTATTTCTCGAAGGTGGTAAATCTCATCTGCGATGCTGTCATAGTTGCCTTTGGCGTTGACCACCTTTAGAAGTTCTTTCTGTAGCTGCTCTAAACGGCTGTCAATCTCATCAAGTGGAATGCCATCTGCTCCGGTAAGCACTGCCTCTACATTTTTCTGTAAGGTTTCGTTCATGGTTTCTTTTTTGCCAAGTGCCAGGTTTATGGCTCTGACCGTGAGGTTTTGAAGTTCCGACTCTTGAATGGTATCTGCATCGCAGGCTCCCGGACCGTGTTCCACCCTGGTGCAGCAACGCCATACGATGGAATGTTTACCCCTGTTGTTCCATGCAATTCTACGGTAAATATCTCCGCATTTGGAACAGTACACGATGCTGGAAAGTGCGTACTTGCTGCTATACACACGCTTTTTCCTGTCTTGTCCGCTGTGGAGGTTGGCTCGTCTAATCATTTCTTCTTGCACCTGCATATAAAGGTCACGGGGGATAATGGCTTCGTGGCTGTTTTCCACATAATACTGTGGCACCAAGCCATTATTTGGCACACGTTTCTTTTCAAGGAAATCCACCGTGTAAGTCTTCTGAAGAAGTGCATCACCGATATACTTTTCATTCTTGAGGATTTTCTGCAAGGTTTCCGGTCGCCATTTCTTTTTTCCGGCACCCGTAAGAATACCGTCAGCCTCCAAGCCTCTGCCAATCTGCTGCAAACTTGCGCCCTCAAGGTATTCTCTGTAAATGCGTTTGACCACTACCGCTTCATCGGGTTCAACAATCAGCTGCCCCTTTTCATCCTTGGTAAATCCAAGGAAACGGTTGTGGTTTACGGTCATTTGCCCCTGTTGGTATCGATACTGAAATCCCAACTTCACGTTCTGGGAGAGGGACTGGCTTTCCTGCTGTGCAAGGCTCGCCATAATGGTAAGCAGAACCTCGCCCTTGGCATCCATCGTATTAATGTTTTCCTTCTCGAAATATACAGGGATGTTCTTTTCTTTAAGCTGTCGGATGTATTTAAGGCAATCCAGTGTATTTCGGGCAAATCGGCTGATGGACTTGGTAATTATCATATCAATTCTTCCTGCCATAGCCTCATCAATCATGCGATTGAACTCCTCACGCTTTTTGGTGTTCGTGCCTGTTATACCATCGTCAGCAAATATTCCGGCAAACTCCCATTCAGGGTTCTTTTTAATAAAATCGGTGTAATGCTCCACCTGAGCCTCATAACTGGTGGCTTGTTCATCACTGTCCGTGGAAACACGACAGTATGCAGCAACTTTCAGCTTCGGCTTTTCTTCTTTGTTTACGGTATTGCCGACACGTCTTCGTGCCGGAATCACTGTTATATTCTTAGTTACCTCCATTCATTTCCACCTCGCTTTCTATCAAACTGTAGACGTATTCTGCCTGTCTGAATGGATTTTCAAATTGTTGTATCTGCTTTCCCATCGTAAAATGCAGGGGTGCAGAGGGCGTTTCCTTAACCTTTAATTCTCTGACCCTGCCAAGCTGATTTGCTCTGGATTGACGTTCCTCTTCCGCCTTATCGAACAGTTCCTGATCTATAATGGCAGGATAATAATCATCACCAAGGTAATGGGTATTTCGTAGCATTCGCCCGGCACTACCGTGGAATATCTTCAAGCCTACCGTTTCGGCAGCCACTTTCAGTGCTTTGCCGGAAATATACTCTTTAAAGAAGGTTCTGACTTGCTCTGCCTGAATTTCATCCACCACAGCCTTGCCGTCCTCTATGCGATATCCGTAGGGAATATGTGCTGTCATTTACATCACCAACCTTTCCGTTAAATTCAGACCGCTTTTCAAGTGGAACACAATCCGTTCCCTTGTTTCCACTGTAATGCTATCCACAAAGGCGAGGAACGTTTCATCCGAAAACTCTGTCAGCATCTCACCCTTTGAGGTAAAAGCCATCAATTTTTGCAGTTCCTTGATTTTGACCTTATCTCCGCCTACGGAATTCATCAACTGCTCCTTTTCCTGTCGCAGCTGTTGTTCTTCCACCACAAGGGCATTATTCTCTTTATTGAAAACTGCAGCTTCCAAGAACCCTGCTGCCATCAGGCTTGTAAGAGTCTGCTTTCGGTCAGTATTCTCCTCCATGCGGTTTTCCAGTTCTTGTATTCGGAGCAGCCTGTCCTTATCGTCCATACCACGTAGTGTTCGCAGGAGTGGTTTCAGCACGGCATTGTGACCATAGACCAGCTTGTTTATCAAGGTAAGGAAAGCCAGTTTAATGCCCTCATCGGAAATGTAGAGCATAGAGCAATTCTCTTTGCTTTCCAGGTGTGTTCCGCAAGTCCAAGCCACATAATCTCCACTCGGTTTGTAATGCTGCCTACGCTTGAAAGTGGCACCGCATTCTCCACACTTGATTTTGCCGGAGAAACAATATCTGTTCTGATATCTGTAAGTGTCAGTGCCGTTGCCTTTTTCCATCGCCCTTTGGTCGAGAACTGCACGAACCCTGTCAAAATCCTCGTGGCTGATAATCGGCTCATGATGGTTTTGACAAAGGAAACGGTCACGCTCGCCGTAATTGATGTGGCGATTAAAGCTGCTGTCACTGTAGGTTTTTTGAAAAATCACATCGCCCGTATACTTCTCGTTAGTAAGAATGGCGTTTACGGCTCCCGCACCCCACTTGCCATTCTTTTTGGTTTTTAGTCCTCTGGCATTCAGTTCCTTGGCAATGGCGTGTGTACCTTTTCCCGCAAGACAGGCTGCAAAAATCTCTCTTACCACTTCTGCCTGTTCCGGCACAATGACCATCGTGCCGTTATCGTTGTCATATCCGTAGGGTGGATAGGCAATGATGAAAGTGCCGTTCTGAAAGCGTCTTTGAACCGACCATTTGCTGTTTTCGGAAATGGACACCGATTCGCTTTCCGCCAGACTGCTCAAGATGGAAAGCATCAATTCACTCTCCATCGAACCTGTGTTGATATTCTCTTTTTCAAAGAAAATGGAAATGCCCAGGTCTGTCAGTTTTCGCACCATCTCCAGGCAGTCTGTAGTATTACGGGCAAAACGACTGATAGACTTGGTTATGATGAACTCAATCTTCCCATCCTCGCAGCCTGCAATCATGGAAAGAAGTCCGGCACGGACATCCTTCTTCGTGCCCGTGATACCCTCGTCATAGTAAAGACCCACATACTCCCATTCATCGTTGGAACGGATGTAACTTTCGTAATGGGCCTTTTGTGCATCAAGGCTGATAAGCTGCTCGTCACTTGCCGTAGATACACGGCAGTAGGCAGCCACTTTTAATTTTTTCTTTTGAATCAGGGGTTCGTTTGCCCCGATTTTTGTTATCCTTTTCATCAACTCACCTCGCTTTTTGGGTAGTGACATATTCCCGTACTATTGCGGAAATATCAAGTCATTTAGCCCATAATCTCCGCCAGAAAAGGGGAGAAAGTTTTGCGATTATAAGCCGATATTTTGTGGAATTCATCCACAGAAATCATGCCGAACATAAACATGGTTTCAAGCATCTGCTGTGCCCTGTAATAGTCAAATTCACGCTGCAATTCTTCCTGTGTGATTTCGTGTGCCACGGCATTGGGTATCTTAAAATTCTCAATTTGTCTTACTTCCATATCAATTCCTCCAATCTGGGGGAACGGTGGAAATGTTCCCCTCTGCCTATAAGCGAAAAGACCGGATAAATCGAACCCCCAAACGGGCAAAAAAATAATGCCCTCCAAGGAAAAATCCCCAAAGGGCATCATCTTAGTTTGGAATCTTGAGTTTCCAACCGCTGTAAATCACGTTGGAAGTCAGTCCGTTCAGTTTTTTGATTTCAGTGTATCTGCTGCCTTTTCCGAGATACTGCACGGCAATATCCCAAAGGGTATCTCCCTTGACCACCGTGTGAACACGATAATCCGGCTCTGCCGTGCTGTCCGCAGGATAAATGGCAGTGCCGTCATTGGCAAAAACAAAAGTGCCGGGGTTCTTATCTGCCGTCGCCTTCGCATTGGAGAGAATACGATAAGCGCCCACCTGGGACTTGCTGTCCTTCCAGGTCTTACGCACACGGTAATAACCTGTGGTCAGCTTTTCTGGATAAGTCACCGTAGGTCCTGCAGGAGTTTCGTCTTTCTCCTCATCGGCTGTCGCCAGGAGTGCCTTGACCTCTGCACGGAAGGTATCCATGCTCTTGCCATGCTTTGGAAACCAGTGCATCACATCACCGTGGTTGGATGCAACGCCCTGTTTGTATCCTTCGGAGTGGCAGATGATGTTCTGCTCGGTCAAGCCGTACTCCTTGCAGAGATAGGCACAAAGTTCAACGGCCTCACGGTACACCTTCTTGAAGTAGGCATAATCCGTAAGACCGTCCTCGCAGATTTCAAATCCGATATGTGTGTTGTTTGCACTGCCCCCGGCGTGCCATCCACGGTGATTCCAAGGGAGCGTTTGGTAAGTGGCAATCGTGCCATCAGCCAACTTGCCGATGAAAGCATGAACGCAGACCTCTCTACCGCCGGGATGGTAAGTATTCCAGTGATTGCCGTACTGGTTCTTGCCAAGCAGACCATCATCGGGTCCTACATAACGCTTGAGGTTCGGGTTATTTGCACCCATGGAATGAACCATGATGCCTTTAACCGTGATTTTTCTGCCTGCCTTGTAGCAGGCGTTTTCCGTTAAAATAAGTTTGCGTAAATTCATGTTATTTGCCCTCGCTTTCCTTATTATCGCGGTCATGGAGCTGCTCCAGAATATCCTTCATCTTCTCCGGAATTGGCAAACCAAGGTGGGATGCGTTTTCCAAAAGGCTCACGCCCTCGTTGGAGAGATAGAAGAAAATAACCGCCGTTCTCAGTACGCTGCCGTCGCCGATGACATTGGCATCCAAGACGTGTGCGATTCCTACCATCGCAAAAATCAACACTTTTCGACAAATGCCCTTAAACCCGACCGAACTGGAGAGGTTCTTGTCCACAACAGCACACATGACTCCCGTGATGTAATCCACAACCACGAAAATAATCAATGCATAAAGCAGACCGTCAAACCCGCCAAGAAACCAGCCGAGCCAACCACCAATGGCGGCAAAAATGATTTGAATGGTGTTCCATAAATCCTTCATAGTAAAATCCTCGCTTTCATAAATTTTTTGATATACAAAAAGGGCGTCCACCACATGGCAGATACCCTTAAAGCCGTTATTCAGTTTGCTTGGGCAGCCACTCCCAGACTCGCATATCTTCCTGTCCAAGGGACCACATACACATCCCTCGAAGTTTCCATCGGTATGCTGCCTGGTTCGCCCAATAGATCAGGCTGTCCACATCCTGGTAATACAGAATGGAAAAGCCGTCCGAATCCCCAAGGAACAATCGTGAAATCCAAATGTTGATGTCCCTTGGGATGATTTTTGCCGTGTAATCATTCCCGCACTCAAGTGGCATGATGTGGGAATGGTAGAACTCATAGTCCAAGGAGATGCTTTCGCTTCTGGTAGAGGATTCCTCCACATCGGAAGTCAGCGTGAATACCTGGAACTCCTCATCCCAAGTGCAGTTGCTACGCTCAATCCTGCCGAAGGTAGTCTCCGTACCGTCCGGCATCACCACATCGAACCTCTCATACGGCTCATATGTCCAGGCATCACCCAGACGGAGCAATTGGCAGTTGATTTGGTTATCGGAACGGATGCCCGCATAACCGCCGCCACTGCTGACCGTTGCCGTGAATCTGAGCGTATTGGATGCGGAGGAATAAACACGCACCTTATTTCCACGCTTACGCATCTCAATGGTATAGACATTGGGATTGGTACGCAGGTCTGCTTTTGCTGTTTTGGAAAAATCCGTAGCGTAGCTACCTTTCAGCGTTGACCCCTCATACAGTTCAATGCATTGGCTGTCATAATTGAAACAGCAGAACAGCGAACCGAGGAACACACCCGCTTTGCCGCCACCATCTTCCGGGAAGATAATCTGCGCCCTCAAATGAATATCGGAAAAGCCGTTGTAGTTCCACGCAAGCTGACCGTAACCCTCAAGCTGTGAATAAGGTCGGCTCGTATCACCATAGGGCAAATCCTCCTGCCACACATCCCACTCTCCGGAGAGAACCGTCCAGTAGCTTTCGGGGATTTTCTGTTCATCACGGAAGTCCTCATACCAAACAAGTGCCGAGTCAGGCTTTCTGCGTAGCATCTCAAGGGTCAGCTTGAAGCCTGTGGCAGGACCCACCATATCACCGTTTACATCCTTGAACTTTCTCGGAGCAAGGGTGTATTCCGCTTGCCCTGCGGTCGGCTCCTCGGAGAAGTTAGTGCAAACCCTAAAGCCATAGAACTGAACACCGTTGACGCCAACTGAAATGGTCAGTGTATGCTCTCCGGCAGAAAGGCTCACACCCTTGGCAAGCGTAGTCCAGAAGGTAGTTCTCCAATACGACCACCAAAGCCTGTCCTCGGAGAAATGTACTGTGCTGCCATCCAACGATGCGTAGATGCTGTTTTTATCCCAAAACGGATAACAAAGGCGAATGGCAACATCGTAGATGCCTTCTTCATCAATGGTGAACTTATAGGTGGCAGAACCCTCATCACCCAAAGTGACCAGGGTTTCAGACACAGAAACCACGCCGGAATAACTGTCCGGCTCGGCATTGTGGTCGATAATAATATCTCCGAACTCCGTCTTTTGCTGTTTAGCATAAGCCGTCAGATACCTTCTTCGGTTGTAGGTTTCCGACATCTGCGGATATTCCTTGTAAACGGCATCTCTGCCTTCCATATAGTCATACACATGAGGCAATGCCCATGGTCCCATATCGTAGTCATCCCAATAGGAAACGATAGGGATGAAAGGCTGCGGAGGTGCATCGTCCGTAAAGTTATACAGACCTTGCATCCAGTATTTCGCAGCGTAATAGGTGTGGGATGTACCACGATAATACTTACCGAGGTTCTCCGGGGTATCGTAAATCTGCCAGTTCCATCCGTAGGCAGGCATACCAAGGAACACCTTGTCGGGGTTCATTACCTTGGTGGCATAATCGTAAATGCCCTCAAGCCAACTCCTCGGAGAAACAGGACCCGGAGCAGAACCCGACCAAGCCATACCGTAACTCATGATGGATGCAGTATCGCAATATTTATCCAGATCACCATATACGCACCAGTTCTCGCCACCGACCGAGCCGTTGACAGAAGTCATACCGGGAAGACAAATGTTCATCTCCTTGGTGGAGTCATAGGCTTTGACTGTTTCGTAGATGTGCTTGAACATTGCCGTAGACGCTTCGTGGGTGGAATAGCCATCTCCTTTTTCAAGGTCGATATCCACGCCGCTGCACCACGGGTATTTCTCCATGATACGGACAAGTTCCGAGCAGAAGGTGTCCTGTGCACCATCTGTGTTATCACGCAGAGCCTTGAAGATGCTGTTCGCACCGTCATTGGCAACGGTGAGTAGCCAACGGATATGTGGCCACTTATTGATATAGGTCAGCATATTGCTGATTGCCACACCGCTTTCGGTAATCGTTCCGGTCTTATCCACCTTGAAGGAAAACAGACCAATGGTGTCGATACGGTCACCGTAATCGCGGAGAGCCTCATACATTCTGGAATTTCCCATGAAAGTCCACACCATGATGCGTTTGCCTTTTAATTTATCCCTCAAATCGACACACCCCCATCCGTCATCTGCTGCAACTCAAAAAGCACCCTGGCAGACTTACCGTCCTCCAAGGTAACTTTGTGCTTGGAATCCCAAGCGGCACTGTATTGATAAAAACCCTCTTTCGGCTCGGTCACACCATTCCTGGTGCATTCACGCACCGAAGCAAGCAGAGCCAAATCATCCTCCGCAGACAGAGCATTGGGGAATGTTACTCTTTGACCGCCCACACCCTGGGCAAGCTGTACCGAGCCTGCCGCCATATCGGATTTCGGATAGATATGGACATCCAAGCCGCCGGAGGTATCTCCCACATTGCAGATAATGACTGTTTCTTTGGAACGAACCACACCGTTGAACCATACCTTGGTATCTTCCTTAAGTCGACTCTCAGTATGTGGCACATAGCCTGTCAGTGCCGGTCCCTCTTGCAGTTGCAGGTCGGTAAACCAAATCGTGCCGGAGCAGTTGGTGACGGTAGGTTTCACCGTAACGCTCATGACACGCATATCCTGCTTTTTATTTATGACCTCTGCAAGACGGATGAATACAGGATTAGCCATCCAGCACCCACTTCATCTCGCAGGGATGACCTACCCATCCCGTGGCTACAGAACCGGGCTGCAGCAAGAGGTCTGTGATATATAAAGTGCCTGTGCAGTCTGTAACGCACACACGCACCGTAATGGATTTTACTTTGGAGAAGTAGCTTTCCGGCGTAATCTTCTCCGAGGTTTTAGAAAAATAAGCCATAAGCACCTCCATCAGTACAAATCAATAAATCTCGTTTCTATACTGCCGTCCTCATATTCAATGACCACCTCAATGCCGACCTGGGCATCATCGGATAGTTTCTTTAAGTCATCTGAGGCAATCTGCGCCGACAGTGTATAACTGCTGCGGTTGGACGGATACACGGTCTGAGCAAGACTCAAGGTCATACCCTCCACACCCACAGCCTTAAAGGATGCTGTGCCGGATGCACCGTTTTCTCCGTCAGCCTCAAAACCGGAACTGACCCAATAAGCAAGACCGTCATCGGCACGGGAGTTTCGCAGATGATTGAACGGCACCAGTTCACGGATATCGTTGTTGGATACCATTCCTGTGCCTTCCAACGCATCAGCAATGGTATCAATGGAACTGACCGAACTGCCGAGGTTTTTGAGCGTAGTGGAAAGTTCCAACACGGTATTCCAAGGCTCCTGCAGGTTATATTCACGGCGCACGATACGGGTGGTAACAGAAAGTCCCAAATCCTTATCTTCCACACGGACATAATCGCCAAGATTCCAGGCTTCATGCTCATATCCTGTCAGCACGGACAAGTCCATCGCATTCAGCACATAGGAAACGGAAGGCTTGCAGTATTCCGCAAGGCGCATAGCCGTGTATTCCTTCATCTGATATGGATTGGTAAAGGAAGAACAATCCAGGGTGGTGATACGCACTTCCTTGGAATAGGTGAAATCCTCAAGGTAAGGCTTGCCGCCGTTAATGTCGGCAAAGGTCATACCGTTAGCACCGACCGCATAAAGCCTTGTTACAAGGGAGCGGGTGTCCACCACACGTTCGATGCTTTTCATGTTCTTCTTGTATGCAAACAAAGCACCGCTGTCTTTACCGTTTACTGTCAGCAGATGCACCAGTCGGTTCGGACAGTCAAAAACAAGGTCACCGCCGTGGAGGTTGGCAACGCTGCGGAGGATGGACAGAGCGTTCTTTTCTGTGGAAGTCCAGGTACGCTTTGAGGTAACATTGACCGTTCCCACACTCCACTCGGTATCTGCAAGGGCATACGCCATCGCAACATCTGCCGTTTCCGCATCAAACTTCTTTTCTTCCTTACGAACAGAAAAGGTCAAATCGTAGAACTCCGCTTCGGCATAAATCTGCGTGACGGTGTTTCCGGTGCTGTCCTTCACATCGGTAACGGTACGGATTTTATACACATCATCTACGATCTGGATTTTCTTCTCGTTTTCCAGGTACTTTCGTTTACTGTCACGGAACGGAATGGAAAAGGTCAGCGTGTCTTCGCCATTGATTTCGCCCGTAACGATGATGTCATAGGCATTCTCCAAAATGGCCTCCCACGCACCGTTATCATCAAGCACCACAGGACGTGCATAACCGATTTTCTTATAAGGAGCCTTTGGAATGTCATAAAGGCGGATGTCCACCAACTTCGGTGTTTTGCTTGTATCCGTAGTGGTCAGTGTGACCTTGAAACGGATATAATTTCGGTTCGGAGATTGCAGCTTGCCGTCCATTCCCACAGCTACCCAATCACTCCAATCGGTGAGGTCATCACTGGTGGATGTTTCCACCGAAGCCACAGCCGTTGTGCCTGCCACATACTCACTTGTGTAGGACACCTTGCCTGTGCCGGAGAGGTTGCATTCTGCCGCCTTGGTATAAAGGACACCGCTTTCCGGGTAGACACCATCTGTAGCTTTCAGCGTTACACCGCTTGCATCGGTAAGGGCATCCACATCAGCGGAACTGTCAGCACCGTTGCAGAGAATGGTGGCGTTGAAATAATCCACCAAATCATCTGCGGTAAGTTGAGAGTCGCAGTCCAGGAACCATTCATCAAAACCACCTGCGTAATAATAGGTGTCGGCGTGCATACCGATAACCAGATCCGCTGTGCAGAATGCATTCAGCGTTCCCGTAAAGGTCAGCACCTCGGACTTCCAAACCACTCCTGCAGAACGGTCGCCCACAACATAAGTGAACTGCTTGTTATTCGGCTCAATGACCCCTGCGATAAAATACCACTTACCGTTCTGCAAAGAAAAAGACGGTGTAACGGTCTTATCCAAAATCAAGCTACCGGAGGAATTATAGAGCATAATTCTCGGCTTACCGGAATACAGGGACAGATAGAAAATCGGCTGTCCAGGGCCATAACGGGTATTGAATATCGGGCAGAAAGTGTTACCGACAGAATAGGTGGTCGGACACATCCAGCCGCCCACGATGATACGCTCACCGAGGTTTGCGAAAATACTGCCGTCATTGGTCACCTGCAGGTGAGTTTTCTCTGTGGTCGGATTATTGATATTAAAACGAATCTGTCTGCCTTTCGGACTGTTTGAAAGGTTGGCTGTTGTACCACTCCAGTTCACAACAGTAAAATTTCTGCCATAACCGGAGGAATCAGCAAGAGCCGTATCTTCATCCGGTGCAGATTCATTGAAACGCCAAAGACCGGAGGCGGCATAATCCGCAGGAAACTCTCCTGTGAAATCCGTCTGCTTGTTCAGTATCATTTTCAGAGCCATGCCGTCACCTCCATCTGCTCTTGGCTTGTATCTGTAGTTCCGTCAGTGTAGCATTATTCACTTCCACCGTGACGGTATTATCTCCGACAGCAAGGGTCGGAAAGTTCAATTCCTGTAAATATGGCAGACCGTTTCGGAGTGTCTCGCCGTTTTCATCCACCACATAAGCGGTCATTTTATCCGTATCCACAACAAGAGTTTCTCCCTCTGACAGCGTTGCGTTTACGATTTTCAGTTCCATGCCGTTTGTGGTAATGCTGATATAATTGCTTGCCCCGGCGGTCACCACACCGCTGATACGATAGACGGGCAACGACTCAATATTGCCAATGGCACGGGTCACGGTGTGAGTGCCTTCTGCCGTGATGGAGAAAGTTTCATCCGTGATGGCATAACCGAAAGGGTCTGGACAGAAGAACTTCAAATCAAAAGACCCTGCCGAGCGGATTAGCCTTTCACAGTCCACCGCATCGTTAAGCCTTGCCATGAAGTATCTGTCCGGCACATCATCAAAAATAAGCTGGCGCAACCCCTGCACAGGGTCAAGCCATGCTGCGATATCGTCCAAGGCAGATACCAATGCCGTAAAATTGTGTTTCGGGTAAATGTTGCAGTGGACATTGATTTCACGATAGTCAAAATCTGCGCCGGAATCCGCCACACCGTATTTACCCGGCACGGTGGTGGTAAAATTACGCATCTTACCACACACCTGCCAGGAAGTCAGGCGGGCTTTGATGCCCATGCTGCTCGACGTAATATCATTAAAAATAAAACCCATAGGTCAAAACCCTCCTTTATGCCGTAGTGAAGTGCCCCTGTGCACGGGAGCCACTCTGAATCAAATTGTAAAGTTCCTGGGAAATCTTGCGGATATCTTCTTCGCTTCGGACAATCATCTGCTGAATGGTAATCAGCGCACTGCCACCGAATCCTGTGCCGGATACCGTGTCATTGCGATTGACCGTGCCATTCACACTAAAGTCCGCAGGAAGTGCCGTGGTCATATCATCTGCAAGGCTGTGCATCACATCGTTGATGTCCTTGCTCATGCCTTCAGCGGCGGCAACCGCATCCTTGCCATTGGTATTGATGGAGCCTGCCAGACCTTCCACAAGCATTTCACCAATCCATGCCATCTCATCCGAAGGCGAGTGAATGCCGAAGAAATCGCAGATACCATCCCAAATGGAAGAAATCCAAGAGGATACCTTGTTCCAAAGCCAGGATGCCAAAGACTGGATACCCTGCCACAAGCCACGGACAAGGTTTGCACCCACGCTTGCAAGCTGCGATACACCCTTTCCAAAAGCAGAAACCAAGCCGGACAGAATCTGCGGTACGGCTTTCACGATTTCCACGATAATGGTCGGCAGGTTCTTAATGAGTGATACAAAGAGCGTTACACCTGCCTGTACGATTTGCGGAATGCTGTTTATAAGAGCATTTACCACAGAACCGATAATCTCCGGAATTGCCGCCACAATGGTTGTGATGATTTCCGGCAGTGCCTGGATAAGGGCAACGAGCAGGTCGATACCCGCCTGGATAATCTGCGGAATGGAGCCAAGCACGGCTGTGATGATACCCTCAATAATCTGAGGGATTGCCTCCACGATAGCCACGATGATTTCCGGCAATGCAGATACCAGGGATGTCAAAAGCTGAATGCCTGCGTCTATGATTTGAGGAATCGCACCAAGGACAAATTCCACGATTGCCAAAATAATGGACGGCAGAGCCTCAATCAGTACCGGAATTGCCGCAAGAAGTCCCTGTGCCAATCCCATGACAAGCTGAAGTGCTGCATCCAAAATCAACGGCAGATTTTCAATCAGTGTTTGTACCACTGTTGTTAAAATCTCAATGATGGTCGGAATCAACTCCGGAAGTGCCGTTGCAATGCCGGAGGCCAGTGTGGCAATTACCTGCATGGCTGCCTCTGCAAGCTGTGGCAACAGACTAAGCAGACCGTTTACCAATTCAAGGACAATCATGACCGCCGCCTCTGCCAAGGTAGGCAGTGCCGACACGATACCGTCAAGCAAGGTAACGATGATATCCACTCCTGCCTGAAGCAGTGTCGGAAGGCTCGTTAATATGGCTTGACCTATCATCGGAATGATAGTGGAAAGCTGTGTGAGAAGAACATCCACGATGCCCCTCATACCTTCTGCAAAGGTTTCTGCCGAGCCTGCTGTTCCTTCCAGAACGCCCTGCAGTCCTTCTCCCATCATGGCAACAAAGGGAATCATCTCATTCAGCACATCTGCTGCCATAAATTTAAGCGTGGTCATAATCGGCTCTGCTATCGCACCAAGCTGTGCATAGGCATCGGTCAGTTCTGCCTGGGCGCGTCTTGCGTCCATCACATCGCCGTTTAGTTCCTTGTAATTTTCAGCGGCATCTTCATACAGACCGTTTAAGGTTTTTGTAATCAGTGCTGCTCGTTCCTGTTCGGAATTACACGCATCAAGGGATGCCTGGAATTCATCCTCCGATGTACCCGCCCAATTGAGTGCATCGGCAAGGACACCCGTAAGCTGTCCGGTCTTTGCCGTTTCATTGGCAGCCTCCGTCAAGCCTTCAATGGGCAAGCTGTCACCGAAGGTTGCCCATACGCCTGCGGCAATATCTGTCCACTGCGTCAGCTCCTCTTCGGTTTCACACAGTTTTGCAAGGTGGTTGACCGCCTCAACACTTCGGTCTTCCTCTCCCAAAATGGAATAAAAGTCCGTGTAGGCATTGCCTGCCTGTTCCGCCGTAAAGCCTGCGGTAGTAAACGCAGCATCCAGTTTTGCCTGGTCTTCACGGTATTCCCGTGTGGATTCCGCCAAATCAAGAAAACTCTTTGTCAGTCCTGCAAGGGCAGCACCCGCCGCCGCAACGGAAGCACCAATGGCAACACCAAGACCCTTTACTACAGAACCGACCTTATCCAATTTGGAAGATGCGTCATCCGCATCCTTGGCAGTGCCCTCCATCTCATCACCGAAATTGTCAGCCTGCCTTGCTGCCTGCTGCATCTCATCTCCGAGTTCATCGATGGCTTTTTCATTCTGCTCCAGTTCACGCTCCATATTGTTAAGGGCGGCTGTCGCATTATTAAGCTGAATCTGCCAGTTCTGTGTCCTGCGGTCATTTTCTCCGAAGAACTCGGAGGCATTGGCAAGAGCAGAACGGAGTGTTTCGATTTTCTGTTTCTGTGCCTCGATTTCCTTATTCAGCACCTTGTTTCTTGCCGTAAGAGCTTCTACGGAACTGTCGTTTTTATCAAACTGCGACTGAACGACTTTCATTTCCGAGCCGAGAACCTTGAAGGACTGATTGATTTCGGACAGTGCCTTCTTGAATTCTTTCTCGCCCTCAAGACCGATTTTTAAGCCAAAATCATCTGCCACTTCAAACCACCTCCCTCATCAGATTCCGACAGGAATAATGTCATCAATGAAATATTCCCTTACAGGCTTCGCAAGCCCGTTATACTGTTTGTGGCACTCCCATAAATCCAGGAGCAGACCAAACGGCATCAGCCACACCTCATCCTGGGTCAGATGCAGGTGGGCGATGCCGTAATATAAAAGTCGAGTAAATAACTCATCGTCACTTACTCGACCACTGCGTTTTTTGAGTCAGCCTCACTGACCACATTTCTTTTGGTGCCCTTATACAAAGCATCGGTAATGGCGGTCTTGTAATCTGCCAGATCAAGAGGTGTGGTCAGAAGTTCCACCATCTCCTCTGTAAGGACATCCTTCTTGTTTTCCTTGTTCTTCAGATTGTGGACAAGGATGGACTGATTGGCAAGCAAGGTAATCAGCCACACGATTTCGCCGATAGCCATCTCGAAGTTCTCGGATTTCATCAGCTTATCGCCAAGGTTCTCAAGACCGCCATAGCGTCCTGCGATTTCCTTGGTTGCCCGGGTAGTGAGAAGCAAAGTATACTCGTCACCGCCAATATTGATATTTGCAGAGCGTTCTTTATCCATGTGTCATATCCTCCTTATTCCGCGGCCTCGGTAGCGTAGGAAGGTTCATACACTTCCTGATACCAGTTCGTGATAACATCCGCTGCAACAGCAGAATCTCCCTCTGTAACCTCTGCCTTCCAAGGGTGCTTGTTCTGACCGTCCACCTTGTTACGGCGGAGAATCGTACCCTCGATGGTAGGCGTACTGAAAGTGATGCTGTCACCCTTGGTGGCAAGGTTTGTGGCAGGGATACCGAACTTCACACGGTAAAGCCAGTAATACTTGTACTTGCCGTTGGATTTCTTGGCACGGAAACCCACAGCCACAGGCTCACCGCCGTCCTCACTTGTGGAAACCACAACGCCGTTTGCATCGATGGTAGCGCCTGTAAGGTCAGATGCCGTAGAAGCACCGATATCGTCCACACCCAGGGAAAGAGTGCCGGCCTTAAATTCCTTCACGATTTCCGATGCACCGTCATCGGCATAAAGGGTTGCTTCTGCAAGTTCCACCGACAAATCGGCGGTCATTGCCTTTGCCAACTGTACCGGAGATGCATAGGTTTCGTTTCCGTTCTCGTCTTCGGTGATTTTGGCATAATACAGTTTGTCAAGACCAATAGTAGCCATTGATTATTCCTCCATTTCATAATGTTTTGCCACATCCACGTTGTAATGGAAGTAGCCTGTTTCTGTTTCATAACCGATGTATCTTCGGTCAGTTATGGTAAAATCCGCACCAAGCATGGCACGGACGATTGCGTTTTTCTCTTTGGTATAGCTGCCTTTGGCATACAGGGAAATTCGTGCCTCCTGGATATCGCATCCGGGAGCGTTATCCGAATGAAGTGCAAAGCTGTCTGCCATCGGCACGATTACGATATATTTCTCCGGCGCATCATCCTTAAAGACACCCGTTTCAAGCGGGATGCCCAAAGGCTCCAGAGCCGTATTGATATCTGAAAGTACGCTCACAGCTTTCTGACCTCCTCTTCAAATTTATCCTGCATGGCACTGATACAGGCAGCACGGGATGCTGTTTTTGCGGGTTTCATAAAAGGTTTGGCAGGCTGACCGTGTTTGCCGTATTCGATGATATTGGCGAGTTTTGCGTTGCTGATGCCATCACGGCGGGGTTCTGCAAAGCCAACCTTGATGTTGTGATTGCCGTTCTTATCCATCTTCACAGAGGACAGACCAAGCGCCGACTCCAGTTCCCCCGTGGAACGGGACTCATATTTTGTACCGTTTCCGATTACGGAAGAAAGATTGCTCTGTGCCTTGGCAAGAACAATCTCGCCTCCGGCTTCAAGCATCTTTTCTGCCACGGGGTCAAAATTAGAGCCGAGCCGTGAAACACGTTGCAAAAACTCCTCTGGCATTTTAATATCCACTTTAGCCACTGGTCGCCACCACCTTTTTCGCAAGCACCTCCGTATACATCCCTCTGCCTTTCACATCTTCAACGGATGTGATTTCAAAGCGTCCGTCCTCACATACCAAAATATGGTCTGTGGTAATGGCAAGACCGGGAATGCATCGGAATCGGAACAGGTCGGTTGCCTCGGAGAACGCAGCGAGGTTTGCCCACCGTTCACTGCCGTGGCGACCTTCTCTGTACACACGGACAGATGCGAGGATTTCATCCGCCGTAGTGGTGAAACCCTCGCTGTCCTTAATGCGTTTTGTAATGACAATATCAGCAAAGCCGTTCATTTTTCCGAAACTCATGTCACACCTTCCAATCTCGGTCGAGCCTTAATAGAAGATTGACCGTATTCCAGACCTGCTGTCCGGCTTGCACGTTGTCGGCAAAGAAACCGCCCGTAGAGCCGTCCCTTGATTCATAGAAATGCGATGCCAACATAATCACGGCCTGTTCCGTGGTAGCGGGCATCGCATTTTCCGTATAATATCCTGCTTGGATGTGCTGATAGCTTTCCGCATAAGAAACGGCGGCAGTGATGAACCTTTCAATCAGTCCATCATCCACCGAATGCTCCAGTATCAGATTTTCTTTGACCTTCTTAAGAAGTTCGCTCATCACTGCCACCTCCCATCTTAGGCAGCAGCCATCTTGAGGAGCTTCACGGCTTCGGCAAGAATCAGCTTACCGTCCACACGCTCCTTCGCAACAAAGCCGACCATACCGTTTCCGGCGAAGAGTTCCTTCAGTTCCGCAAAGGAACGAGTACCACGGTCGCCAATGTTGTAGTAGTGGAAGTCACCGAATGCCACTGCAGGAAGTCCGGCAGTAATTTCAGGGAAGTAAGGAGAGGTATAGACCTTGTAACCCAGCAAATGACCAGGTTCTCCCTCCTGGATGGAATCCTGCCAGAGGTAACGGCCGTTTTTGTCAGTCAGCTTACGGATAGCTGCCAAAGTACGGTCATTGCAGAGGAAACAAGCATTCTTACGGTAAGGACGCTTAAGGGAGTACACAAGGTCTATGATTTCATCGGAAGTGATTTCTGTTGCAGATGCGGCAGTCACACCGATTTCAGCACCGCCTTCCTCGGCAAGCAGACCTAAAGGCTGACCAGTGCCGGTACCGTTGAGGAAGGCATCCTCTTCGGCATTTGCCAGAGCCTTGGAGAACTGGCGGATGATGTAATTCTCAAGACCAAAGGCATTGTCATACAGAAGTTCCTCGGTTACCTTAACGGCAACATGGAGTTTGTGTGCGTCCAGGTTGATCTGGGCGAACTTCGCATCACCCCAGGTGAGTTCCTCACCCTCGTCAATCCACGCAGCCGCAGGCTTAGTGGCAGCTATGTTGATTTTACGCTCACCGCTTGTGGTGATGGTGTGCCCCAGCTTACGGAAGATGTTCTCTTCCTCCAATGCCTCGATAAGGCGGGTGTCATACTCTTCGGGTACGAGATAACCGCCGTCTGCATCCACGCCCTCCTGGAGAACATTGGAAACATTACGGAAGTTGGTACGGAGAGCCTTAAGCATACCGTCCTTATAGGCATCGGAAGCACGTCCGGTCTTTTCCTTCTTGCCGTCCATAGGTTTGCCGTTCATAGGCTTTTCAGTGATGGGAGCAGAGGTAGGCTTGGAAAGCTGTGCATCCATAGCGGACATAGCCTCCATACGCTCGATTTCAGCGCCGTAGTCCTGAACCTTCTTCTCCATCTGTGCATAGGTCTTTGCATCCTCATCGGAAAGCAGACCGTCCTTGTCGCGCTTGGTTTCCACAAAAGCCTTTGCAGCCTCCCAAGCCTGGTTACGCTTTTCGCGCAGTTCGTTGATAGTCATAATAAATTACCTCCAATTTTTAATAAGATTTAGCCTGTCCATAAGGTCATCGGCTTTGGTTTTTCGGGTTTCTTCGGACTTGATTGCACACTTGGCGGCAACCTTATCCATAAGGGAATTGACCACATTTGCCTTGGAATAAAGCATAGACACCTGCGGCACTTCCACTTCGTCCGTGGTAGTTCTCTGCATGATTTCATCAGCAAAGCCAAGTTCCACGGCCTTGTTTGCGTCCATCCATGTTTCTGCATCCATGAGGTGGGACAGCTTTGTACGGGACAATCCTGTCTTAATCTCATAGGCATTGATGATGGAATCCTTGACACTACCGAGCATATCGATGGCTTTCTGCATTTCGCCGGAATCACCGAATGCTACCGTCATAGGATTGTGAATCATCATCATGGATACCGGGGACATCAGCACTTTCGTTCCTGCCATCGCAATCACGGATGCTGCGGAGGCAGCGATGCCGTCAATCTTGACCGTGACATTGCCCTTGTAATCCATCAGCATATTGTAGATCTGGGCTGCTGCCACGCAGTCACCGCCGGGTGAGTTAATCCACACGGTAATATCACCGGAGCCTGCCATGAGTTCGTCCTTGAAAAGCTGTGGAGTGACGTCATCGTCAAACCAGCTTTCTTCTGCGATTGTTCCGTTCAGAAACAGTGTCCTCGCCTCCGGCATCGTTTCCGTCTGTGCCTGGTTCTTCCACTTCCAGAACTTCTTCATCGGAATTTTCCTCCTTTCCGTCATTGTCGGTTGCATTTGCAAAAGCACCCGCATCTTTCAGAGGGAGCATATTGCCGTTGATAAGGTAAAGGTCGCCGCCTTCTTCCGCAGGGATACGGTCGAGGTTTTCCAGTTCGCGGATATCGTTTGCCGACATCCAACCGTTCTGACGACCAATGGCGTAGCCGTTCATACGGCTCTGATAATCGCCACGGAGCAGGCCTTCCACATTGAATTTCACAAAGTAGCATTTCTTTTCATCCTGTGACAGGAGCGTCCTCTGAATGGACTGCTCCCAACGAATGACCCAGGGGTCAAGGGTGTATTTCACAAACTCAAGGGACTGCTGCTCTATATTAGAAAAGCTCGACTTCTCAAGGTCGCCCACCATATGGGGAGGGACTCTGAAAATTCGAGCAATTTCATTGATTTGGAACTTCCTTGTTTCAAGGAACTGTGCCTGTTCCGGGGAGATGGAAATCGGTGTATACTTCATTCCTTCTTCCAGAACAGCCACCTTATTGGAGTTGGAACTGCCGCCAAAGGCAGCCTGCCAGCTTTCTCTGACCCTCTGCGGATCCTTGATGGTGCTTGGGTGTTCCAACACACCGCCCGGCGTTGCACCGTTGGCGAAGAACTTGGCACCGTATTCCTCACAGGCAATCGCCATGCCGATGGCGTTCTTTGCCATAGCAATCGGACTGTATCCCACAAGGCCGTCAAACCCAAGTCCCGGAATATGAAGCACATCGGAAGGCTGCAAGGTTACTGCAAACTCCTTATTTTTGATAGCCTCATCGGGACCACGGTAATAGGTGTAGTACAGATGTCCGTTTTCATCCCTGTCCACACTCATCTTGTTTGGCATCAGCGGATACAGGGCAACCACCTCATTCTTGCCGTTTCGGATAACCTGGGCATAGGCATTGCCCCACAGGAGCAGATGGGTCATGAGGGTCTCTCGGAATACGAAAGAACTCATTTCCGGATTCGGCTCATCATGGAGCAATCGGTAAAGAGGATGGTCGATGGCTTTTTCCTTGCCACCATCATCGTTATATTTATATAAATGCAAAGGCAAGCCTGCCACGGCTTCAGCCAGGATACGGACACAGGAATACACCGCCGTCATCTGCATGGCAGAACGCTCTGTCACTGCTTTGCCGGAAGTCGTACCGCCCATATAAAAGGTGTAAGCACTGCCTGCCGTTCTGTTTTCAGGCTTATCTCTGGACTTAAACATTCCCGTAAAAATACCCATATCAAATCACGCTCCTTCCTAAATAAACAAAATGCCGCGGTCATCGTACACGCTGGCACTATTGGTGTTGCCACAGCGGATTGCACGGTCGAGCGCCATAATGGTAGCAACAGCACCGTCAATCTTTTCTGTGGATTTGGCTTTGTCAGCCTTGATGTTTCCGGCAGGGTCGGTCTTGATGTAGATGTTATCCATCATCCAACGAAGAACGGGATGCCCGCCGTGTGCCAGTTTCTTCTCCATCGCAAGTTTCATTAGCTCCTTGGTTGGAGGAGACATATCCTTGTACCCTTGACCGAAAGGCACTACTGTAAATCCCATACCCTCAAGGTTCTGCACCATCTGCACAGCACCCCAACGGTCATATGCGATTTCACGGATGTTGTATTTCTCGCCCAATGACTCGATGAATTTCTCAATGTAACCGTAATGGACTACATTGCCCTCGGTGGTCATAAGCAAGTCCTGTCGTTCCCAAATGTCATACGGCACATGGTCACGCCGCACACGCAGGTCGATGTTATCTTCCGGTATCCAGAAGTATGGAAGAATGATGTATTTATCATCCTCATCTTCCGGTGGGAACACCAACACGAAAGCTGTGATGTCCGTTGTGGAAGAAAGGTCAAGACCACCATAGCAGACACGGCCTTCCAGTTCAGATTTGTCGGTAGGAAACGCACAGGCATCCCACACCGCCATCGGCATCCAACGGACAGCCTGCTTGACCCATTGATTAAGCCTTAACTGACGAAAGGCATTCTCTTCTCCGGGGTTTTGCTTTGCCTGTTCACAGGCTTGCTGCACCTTGTCGATGCCAACCGTCACACCCAGGGATGGATTTGCTTTCTTCCATACTTCCGGGTCTGTCCAATCGTCATCGTCCTCTGCACCGTAAATCACAGGGTAGAAGGTAGGGTCAACTTTTCGACCTTCGATGATGTCCTTTGCCTTCTGGTGGGTTTCATAACAGATGGACTGTGTATCGTTTCCCGCCGTGGTGATCAGGAAATAAAGCGGCTGCATTCTTGCATCGCCGGAACCCTTGGTCATTACATCAAACAGTTTTCTGTTCGGTTGGGTATGCAGCTCATCAAAAATAACGCCGTGGGTATTGAAACCGTGCTTGTTTGCCACATCCGCAGACAGTGCCTTGTACTTACTTCCTGTAGGATTGTAGGTCATGGTCTTCTGGCTTGCCTGGATGGTCATTTTATTTTTCAGCAGAGGACTTCGCCTTACCATCTCCAAAGCAACGTCAAATACGATTCGTGCTTGGTCTTTATCCGCAGCACAGCCGTAAACCTCTGCACCCGGCTCAAAGTCAGCACACAGAAGATACAATGCCACAGCCGCTGCAAGTTCCGATTTGCCTTGTTTCTTCGGTATCTCGATATAAGCTGTGTTAAACTGTCTGTATCCGTTTGGTTTCAGAACACCGAAAATATCACGGATAATCTGCTCCTGCCAGTCAATCAGTTCAAATGGCTTTCCATCCCATGTGCCTTTGGTATGACAGCAGAATTTTTCGATAAAGCATACTGCGTGGTCGGCAGCATCTTTATCGTAATAGCTGCCCTCCGCCATAAAGCGGGTTGGTTTGTAGTTTTTCAGTTTTCGCAAATGCCGTCACCTCCTCAAAAATGGCATAAAAAATAGCCGCCACCGTAATCGGTGCGACCTTCGTATACGAGGAACAGAGCCTCACGGCTCCGTCCTGCCTTTACAGGATTTTTTAATTGTGTTCGTTCAGCAAAATGCAAAGAGCAAGGTTTGCTTCTTCGGTTATGGGTTCAACATCCCAACCTCTGTCGTAGTTGGCAATAATCCCGCCATCGAGTTTCAGCATCAGCTTGCTGATTTTTCCGCCGTTGATGCCGAACCGGCTGCCTTCCTCATAAGCCTTAATCCAGTAGTGGACTGCCTTGTAACCGCCGTCCTTTTGCGGAATACCGATTGTTCCTTCTTTCCACATAGTCAGTCCTCCATTTTGCCTGTAAGAATGAAGTGGGTGTATTCCTTTCGGTGTTCCTCAAGATACACCACTAATTCGTAAAAATGCATCTCGTTGGCAATGTATTGTACCATCGGCACATCAAACATATTGGTACGTCCGGTTGCTCGGATGGCGAGAATCTGTTCCTTGATTTTATTCATCGGTGCAGACCTCCTTGCCCATAAGAAGTTCCGTGTAAATTTTGGTGTAGCGTTCACACTCGCTGCCCTCGGAACCCGCAATGGCTCTAAGGTAGAAATCGGCAGCCTCTTTTCTGCTGTCCCAAACTTCCGTCTGACCGTAGCAGGTAATCTTCACAGCATCCAGTTTTCGACAAATATCGACACCATACACCACATTCAAGCCGGAGCCTGTATCCCAACGAACCATGATGGATGCGGTATCATCTACGCCTCTGACCGTACCCTTTGTTCCAATAGGTGGTGCCTGTACATCTTCCATCTGTACCAGTTCCACACGGCATCCTACAGGGTATTCTTTTCTGACACGCTCAACCGCTTCTCTATCCGGAAATCTCATTCTGCCACCTCCTCGACAAGGCAGTATCCACTGCCAAGTTCTTCTGCAATGTCCGCACCGATGCGTTCAGCCTCCACACTGTTTGTGGCAGTGAAGATTTTGAAGTTATCATCGTCAAGTTCCACTCGGTAGGTCTTTTCCGTTTTCGGTGCCTTAAAAGCACTGCTGCCGGAAAGGTTGCGGAGCAGGATTTTTCGCTCGGTCTTGTATTCATTTCCGATAAAGCCGAGGCGGAGGAGAAAACAGCGGAATGCGTATTTCTCATTGTCCACCGCTTTTTCCGTGGCATTGATGCGTTTCTGATTTTTGCTCATTTCACAAAGGGCGGCAATGAAGTGGCTGTAAGCCTTGACCTCATCGGCATCCAATCCTTCTTCAAACCAAGGGAAGGAAACCCTGTCCTCGCCGATTTCGATTGGTGTTGCCGAAATGCCCAGTGCCTTCTTGATAAGACTGCCCTTGGCATCCAGAAGATTTTTAAGGTTACCGACCGCAACCTTATCAAGGGGAATCGCCACCGTAAGCCCCACCGTTTCGCCCTGTGGCTCGTTTTCGGAAGGGGCAAGGTAATCCGACGGGCAATCTTCCGTCGGCTCTTCTTCGGAAATTACGGCCTCCTGCTGTTCGCTGTCATAACGGGAGAAGTCACTCTCAAAGCCTGCATCGTAAAGATGCTCCAGAAGTCTTTCAATGACCTCGCTGTCTGCCATATCATCAAACAGCAGGTTGCCTTCCTTGTCGATTGTGAAGTAGTCTACTTCGTATGCGCAGGAAGGGACTCCCTTATACCTGCAATCGACCTCAAGCCAGGTGGCTATGGTCTGTGCCAGTTCCTTGCGTTTTTTACCGGGAACATTGTAATGAATTTTCATGTGCAAAACCTCCTATCGTTTTGGTAGTACACATATTCGCTCTAAAACCGATAAATAGCAAGTCATATGTGCAAAATATAAGGGAGAATAGTTGTAGATTTACACCCCTTCATTTTGTGTATAGTACACGATGCCTGTCAGCACATACACCACATTGGGCAGTGCCACGCCGTTGCCCCACATCTTATACTCCGCCGAGTCGGAATGAGGATTCTGCAGCCACTTGAAGATTTGTTTCCGTGTCTTTGGTTTGCTTGATGTTCCCACAATCTTACGATGTGTTTCAAAGATTTCTGCCCACCGTGTGAGTTCCTCTTCAGAAGGAAGTTTCTCACCAAGGTCAGCGCACCACCAATCTGGAAATCCCTGGAGCCTTGCACACTCCGTAGGGGTAAGTCTGCGGACAATGTATTCCAGATCCGAATCTGTGTCATTGACAAGCGGAGGATCTTTGTAATCCGTAGCTACTAAAGTGTTGGCAAGTTCCTCTTCCGCAGAAGTAAAGAACGATGCCTTACTGCTTGAGTAGGTGGGAACGGCAACCGCATCGGGTCCCGTGGCTTTCAGTGTAGAATTGATGCCCTCATCACTGATTCCCATATTCCTTGCGAAGTTCTGACCGCAGTTATAACTTTCACGGTCGATAGCGTAAACAACGGCGTGACGGTCTACGGTGTTTAGGGTGTACATGACATCACTTTCCGCATAACCGTTGCCGTGGTGGGAAGGACGGGAGCCGTTGCCTTCCACGATGGCAATGCCGCCCTGGTTGCAGGTGGGGTTACCACCGTTCCCATCAAGGGTACGGGAGGTATCTGCTTTATAAAAACCGCTGTTGGGGTTTGCCGATTTCATGGCATTGCTGTCCTTGGAGCAGACACCAAAAGCGGTCGGCTCTACCACAAACGGCTGATTGTTTCCGCCTGTGCCGTAAGTAGCCGCCACGGTCTGTGCAACATCAAGGGGGCCCACATAGCGGGTATCCTGGGAGTGATTTTCATAAACCGTTGCAGGAACGACTCCCGCTCGGAGCGTCGGAGATTTTTCCTCCTCATAACCGATGCCACGGCTATCAGCAGAATGTTCCGTACAAAATCCCGCAGACTCCATTACGCAAGGCGGATGGTGTGCCTCGGCTCGGAGAGTGCAGGTAACATCATCGGTGACATCCATACGGTTACCACCCTGGTCATTTAAGACGATGCCTGTCGCAGGAGTGCTTTCTTCAGAAGTTCCGGCAGTTCTTTTCCACGGGCATCGGCTCGCCTCAAGATTCCCAAACAGGCCTTCTGACTCAAATAATATTTTTCCGGCACACCCACCATTAAAATCTGCGACAAGATAGATACGTCTTCTTCTCTGGGGAACTCCCCAATACTGCGCGTCAACGCATCTCCATGCGATACTGAAACCGTCTCCCAACAGTTCTCCTGCTCCTGTCCATTTTCCTTTTGGAGGACAAGGCACAGCATAGTCGCCTTTGACGGATGCGACTGCTTCGAGGACTGCTTTGAAATCCTCTCCTGCGTTTGAGGAGAAGGCGCCGGGGACATTTTCCCACACGATGTATCTTGGATACTCACCATTGGTTTTACACCTCATTTCTTTTACGATTCGGATTGCTTCGTAGAACAGGCAGGAGCGTTCTCCATCAAGACCACTGCGTTTTCCCGCCACACTCATATCCTGGCAGGGAGAACCGAAAGTGATGATATCCACGGGGTCAATCTCCGCACCGCTTATGGTGGAGATGTCACCGAGGTGTTTCATCTGCGGAATACGCTTGCTTGTTACACGAATAGGAAAAGGCTCAACTTCCGATGCCCACAAAGGGGTAATACCGGAAATCAAGCCTCCCAGAGGAAATCCCCCGGAGCCGTCAAAGAGGCTGCCGAGGGTCATAGGTTTTTTATTCATCTGCACCAACCTCCTTCACAAGGTCGGCATACGGTATCTGCACACCGTTACGGATAACAAAGACACCGTCTGCATCACCTGTATCTTCCACATATCTGCGGAGGATGACCGATGCGTACTTTTCATCCAGTTCCATCGTATGGCAGATGCGATTGGTTCTTTCACAAGCCATCAGCGTAGAACCACTGCCACCAAAGGTGTCGACCACGATGGAATTCTCACGGCTTGAGTTTCCAATCGGGTAGGCAAGCAGGTCAAGTGGCTTGGAAGTCGGATGGTTTTTATTTTTCTTCGGCTTATCGAAGTTCCAGATGGTGGTCTGACTTCTGCCTGCGTTTTTGCTCCAGTAGTGCTTGCCGTTCTGAAGGAAACCGTAAAGCACGGGTTCGTGCTGCCACTGATAATCACTTCTGCCAAGCACCAGGGAGTTTTTCACCCAAATGCAGCAGCCGGAAAGATGAAAGCCTGCATCGATAAATGCCTTACGGAAATTCAAGCCTTCCGTATCAGCATGGAACACATAGGCAGCACCGCCTTTTTCCAGGTGGGCAGCCATATTCTGAAATGCCGAAAGCAGAAATTCATAAAACTTCTCGCTTGCCATCTTATCGTTTTTGATGGACAGACCATCGGAACTTTCAAAGGCTACATTATATGGAGGGTCGGTCAGCACAAGGTTGGCTTTCTTACCATCCATAAGTGTTGCAACGTCATCGGGATTTGTGGCATCACCGCACATCAGTCTGTGTCTGCCTACCGTCCACACATCACCACGTTCCACAAAGGCAGCCTTTTCCAAGGCATCGCTTAAATCAAAATCGTCCTCTTCCACATCAGACTTATCATCTCCTGTAAAGAGGTCTGCGATTTCATCATCGTCAAAGCCTGCCAGGCCGATATCAAAATCCATGCCCTGCAAGGACTCGATTTCGATTTTTAACATCTCCTCGTCCCATCCTGCATCAAGCACCATACGGTTGTCTGCAAGGATGTAGGCTTTCTTCTGTGCCTCGGTAAGGTAGTCCACAAAAACACAAGGCACCTCATCGATGCCTTCTTCCTTGGCAGCCATCACACGGCCGTGTCCGGCAATGATACCGTAATCCTTATCAATAATGACGGGATTGATAAAGCCGAACTCACGGAGCGAAGAACGGAGTTTCATAATCTGCTCCGGAGAATGGGTGCGGGCATTATTTACATACGGCACTAATTTTGTAATGGAAACGAGTTCCATCTGCGTTGTTGTTCTTCCCATAGCACCCTCCTTAATACAGACCCCATTCAGCGAACTTTTCAAAACCGCCGAGGCTGTGAATGTACTGACGGGCAATGTCTACGATTTCCGCATAAGGCTTACCATCAATGGTGTCATCTCCGATGGCACAGCAAAGCTGCACAGGCTCTTTGATTTTCTGTGCCTTAAGGAACGCATAGATATTTACAGACACATCCGCCTTGGATAAGTCCTTACCGTGCAGACCGCCACCTGTAACGGAATCAGCCATATCCGAACCGAGTTTACGGTTGGTAGCACCTGTATCTACATTGGTGCCGCCAGTCCAATCACCGAGAGGATTTACCTCTGTAAGAGGACACTTGATACGAAGAATGTCGGTCGGAGCATTACTCTGACAAACAATAAATCTGTTTCCGTCTGCGATGTATTTCCCGTCATACGGATACTCCTCATAAATTTCACGAGCCATTCTGGAAAGGTTCTTCTGCTCGGGTGTTAAAGGCATACCCTTAAAGATCCCGTTATCTCCGCAACGCACACCGTCCTTCTGATTATCCGACAGGTGCTTATCCTGGGGAACGATAACGATGTCCGTATCCATCACGCCTGCGATACGATGCACGGCGTTTATAATTTCTGCTCTGTCCAAATCTGCTGTGGTTTCAATAATGGCATGGCACACACCATGGCCGATTAAAACCTCCACAGCAATCTTCGGATTTTCTTCTTTTGCATAAGCCAGATCCACAATGGCTCCTGCGATTCTGTCTGCCACCTTGTCCGGATGGCTCGGATTTACTTTTTCAATCATAGTTAAAACCCCTTTCGTTGGTGCAATAGTCGTTCCAGGTCATCATTCGGATTCGTACCAGAGAAGTCCACGGAACAGTTTTCTTTTACGATTTGCATGATGTTGTCCCACTGCCTTGAGGCTTGGTTCATATAGTTGATGCCGATGTTGATGAACGGGGAGGTGACAGGCTTTCCGGTTGTGGGATGCTTTGATAGAAATCCCAGCTCGTTTGTCATTTCCTCGCACTGCAGCCAACGGGCAACGCACATGGCATAGCGTTCAATGGTCTGTGGGGAAACATAACCCGCACAGCCGATGGAATTGAGCCAGTTCCAGGTATCCTCATAAATCTGCTTTGCTCTCAGTTCCGTACCGTCACGCTGCTTTGCACTGAGCAGTTCATTTGGTTTCGGCATCTGGATACCCTCCACATCGGGGATATCCAGCATCGTAAGTTTGCGACCGCCGGGGTTGCCGTTCTGAGCCTTTTCTAAATTGGACTTCGGCTTACGACCTGCACCCGGACGTTTTCCACCACGGCCGCCTGTGTTATTCGATTTTGTTGGCACATTTCTCACCGTCTTTCTGTCTGCGGGTCTTATTACCCTTTTGATTTCGCAATTTTTTCACACGAAACCCCACGCCCGTTGCACGGGATAAAGGTCCCGGAGATTTTGACCGCCTTGGGCAGGGTCAGTGATTATGCCAACGGTCGCCGCTTTCTGCGTGTATCTTTGCATGACACGGCTTGCAGAGAGCAATCAGATTCTCTCTTGCATGAGTTCCACCCTGTGACAACGGCAGCTTGTGATGTATCTCTTCCGTTGGTGTAAGTTTTCCTTCGGCTTGACATTTCTCACACAGCGGGTGGGCAGCCGCATAGGAATCCCTTATCCTTTTCCACGCTCTGCCGTAACGCTTACGCACAGCGGGGTCACGGTCATAGGTTTCATAGCGTTTGTTTTCCTGCTTTTCATGTTTCTCACAGAACCTCCCGTCCGTTAGGTTGGGACAGCCGGGGAAAGAACAGGGACGCGTTGGTCTTCTTGGCACTCGTTTCACCTCCCTTGGGCATAAGAAAAGCCCTGAAGGATTGCTCCCTCAAGGCTTTCATCATTCTGCTTTTCGCTGATTATATCATATCATAATTGCCACTGTGGTATCTTGTTGCAAAGTGTTGCAAAGTGTGCAGGCTTTATATTTTGATGGGGTTTTCCGGCATCACCACATGGTTAAGGGCACTGTTATGCCAACGGTACACCGTGGTTCTGTCGGCGTGGAGTTCATCCCCAATCTGCTCCCAGGTAAGGTTATGGATATAACGGTAACGCAGAACCATACGCTCATCGGTATTGGAAACCTCATCAATAACAGTGCGTATCTGCTTTTTCAGTTCCACAAGGTTGTCGATTTCTGCGTTTATTTTATCTTCCAGTTCCATAATCTTAAAAACGCTGCGTACAAAAGGTGCATCCGTATTTCTTGAAGTCTGCACACGCTCCTCCCATGTGGGAGAAGAAATGCTACTCGACATTTCCCTCAATTTCCCAAGTTCCTCAATATCCGAGTTGATTCTTTGGTCAAGTCGGTATGCCTGTCCTAAATATTCTTTAACTTTCACGATTCTTCCACCTCCGCTTGTAATTTGGAGATTAAATACTCTCCATCCACTGAGGTAAGTTCCCTATACCACGCAGAGCGGAAGAACCTCTCCACCTCATCTTTCATTATTTTCGCTGACTCATTTCTGGGCCATTTTTTCAGTTTCTTAAGGGCATCCCTGTAGTCTTTTACAGCTAACAGGACGATGCTGTTTGCAAGATTTTCATAAGGGTCGGTCAATGGGCAGCACCTCCAATTCTGGCTTTCACGGAATCGATAAGAGCCGATTGGATTTTCTCTTTTTTACGGAGTGCCTTCATCACATCCTCGTCAATGGTGTCCTTTGTAATAATATGATGGATAACAACGGTACTCTGCTGACCCTGTCTCCACAAGCGGGCGTTGGTCTGCTGATACAGTTCCAGTGACCAGGTCAACCCAAACCATATAATCGTGGAGCCGCCAAACTGGATGTTCAGACCGTGTCCTGCACTGGCAGGATGGATAACGGCAACAGGGATATTTCCGTTGTTCCAATCCTTGATGTCCTGGCTTGTTTTAATTTCTCTTACAGAAAAACGCTGTTTGATTCTCTGCAAATCGTGGTTATACCAATATGCCACAAGCACAGGCTTTCCGTTTGCACCTTCAATCAAATCCTCAAGGGCATCCAGTTTACGGTCATGGATGTGAATGACCTCTTTTTCTTCGTTATAGACGGCACCGTTTGCCATCTGAAGAAGTTTACCGGAAAGTGCTGCAGCATTTACGGCATCAATCTCCTCATCCTTAAGGTCAACCACCATATCCTCTTTCAAGGCTTGGTACACCGACCACTCTTTTTCCGAAAGGGAAACAGGCACTTCATTGATGATGCATTCCGGCATTTTCAAGAAATCCGCTGATTTCATGGAAATCGTAATATCCGAAATCAGTCTGTAAATGGCATCCTCCGCACCAGGTCTTGGCTTGTAGGAGAAAATCATCTGCTGATTTCTCTTATCCGGCACAAAGAAGTTGTTTCGGTAGTGGGTGATGTATCTGCCAAGCCTCTGACCCATATCAAGCACTCTAAACTCTGCCCATAAATCCATAAGACCGTTGCTTGACGGAGTACCCGTAAGTCCCACCATTCTTTTTACCGTAGGTCTTACTTTCAGAAGGCTTTTGAACCTTTTCGCTGAGTGGGATTTGAAGGAAGACAACTCATCAATCACCACCATATCAAAATCAAAGGGGATACCGCTTTTTGTAATCAGCCAGTCCACATTTTCTCGGTTGATTAAGTACAGGTGTGCGGGACGCTTTAAGGCTGCAAGCCTTTCAGCCTCCGTTCCAATTGCTACGGAATAGGTAAGACCCTCCAGATGCTCCCACTTTTCAATCTCCGCAGGCCAGGTATCCCTTGCCACACGAAGGGGAGCAATCACAAGAACCTTCTGCACTTCAAATCGGTTCAGCATCAGTTCGTATATGGCAGTCAGCGTGATGACGCTCTTACCAAGACCCATCTCAAGTAGAACCGCCGCCACCGGATGTTCCAGTATAAAATTCGTTGCATAAGTCTGATATTCATGGGGATTGTATCGCATCAATCACACCTCCAATCTGCTCGATACTGTCAACGCAGAAAACCTTAAAACCGAGGCTTTCCAACTGTTTTCTACGTCTTATCTGTAAAGGACGCATCTTTTTACCGGGAGCCTTAAGTTCCACAAATGCCATTCTTCCCATTGGCAAAAGCACAAGTCTGTCCGGCACACCATCTAAACCAGGACTTACAAACTTCGGTGCGATGCCTCCCATTTTCTTCACTGCGTCCGTGAATTTTTTCTCTATAAACTGTTCTCTCATGTCTACACCTCATTTGACACAAGAACACAAAATCACAACCATTCCCTATATATTCCTTACGCGCCTATACACAGGTGTTTTTCACTTATACCCTAAATAAAAGCCATTTTGAATATAAGGGAAATAGTTGTGTTGTGTCGCATTCTTGTGTTCTTAACCTCCGAATTTGTAAAGTCGCTGCCTGCCGTAAATCGGCTGACGCTTGATGGAATTGGTTCGCTCCCAACCGCTGATTTGGCTCATCAGTGCTGCAATGGCATAGCTGTCCGAAGGTTTCAGTTCCTGCAGATTCTTGCCAAAGCACTCACACCAAATTTCCGGATTACTGACTTCTGTACGAACCACCGTGCCTTTATGATCAGGCTGCCCAAACTCACTTCCTTGCAGGAAGTTTCTTCTTTGGTACAAATCCATGCTGTCCCAATCGGTCGGCAGTAAGGCATTAAGGTACTCTTCCACCATGCCGACACGCTCGTCTACTTCCATCGCAGACTGCTGCACCTTCTCGGACTCCGCAAGCACATCGCCTTCAAGGAACAATTTCTCGCCGGACTTCCAGATAGCTTTTGCCTCCGCCCAGAACTGCTGACGGTATTCATCGGTAAAGTTCCAGGTCTTTTTCTGTTTCTTCTGATGTACCTTGATAATCCAAAAACGGCGGTTACCCGTAATATCACGCAGATATCCACGCTCACCGTTGACCGTAGCAATGATAATGCACTGCCTTGGATGGGATTCCACCACTCGACCATAGGAAGGACGGTATTTATCATCGCAGGTAGAAAGGAACGCCTTCACTTTCTCAATGTCGGCTTTCTTCATACCTGCAAGTTCTCCAATTTCCACCGCCCAAAATCCCTGCAGTTTTTCTGCACCGGACTTATCATCCATATCCGTAAGGGACAAGGTTTCCGAATAATACTCTGAACCCACCAGGTCTTTTACGATGGTGGACTTACCGATACCTTGCTCCCCGTCAAGCACAGGAACACAGTCAAACTTAATGCCGGGAACATAGATACGGGCAACGGCGGCGGCAAAGGTTTTTCTTGTAACCGTGCGTACATATTCCGTATCATCCGCCTGCAGATATTTGATAAAGAGGTCTTCCACACGTTTAACACCATCCCACTCAGGCAGACTGTCCAAATAGTCACGAACAGGGTGGAAGTGTCGGTCATCGGCAGCCTTGGTAAAGGCAACATCGTGGTTACGGCTGGAAAACGGCAAATAGCGGATGTCAATGATAGACTTAAGCTGCGCCGTATCCGCATCACGCCAGAATGCATTTCCCGCAGGACGCTCCCAAGGAAGAGGACCCGTAATCTGAATACGGTTTGCCATCTCATTGAACGCAAAATTCTGAAAATCGGGGTCATTGTTTAAGATGAGATTGAGGTTATACACGCTGTTTTCAAGCAGGCTTGACCTCGGCTGATAACGGAGTTTTTTCTTCCAGTCCTCATCACTGTCAGCAGAAAAATCCACATTTGCCTGTGCCAGTCTTTCATTGGCAGCAAGGAGTTTTACTTCATCCTGCTGCATGGCAAACTCGCACATAGCATTGAAAGATTTTTTATCATCGGCATCTCCGAACTTATGGATACGGACAATATCGAAGGCATTGCAGAGTTTCAGATATGCAGGGTCCTTGGCATGGTGGCTGTAGACAAACTTGTCTTCTTTGATTTCCACACCCGCCATACTACTTGACTGAATGAAATGCCAACGGCTCTCGTTATCGGTCGGCTCATATACATCGGAGAGGAAAATCTCCAATGCTTTGGAGATAGGATGATAGACACGGTTGAAAAGACCCACCACACCTTCTTTGGAAAGCGGGTCCTGTACCTTTTGCTGCGTTACGCTGTTTGCCTTACTCTCCCTGGAGGAAGTAGGCAGTCTTGTGGGGTCAGTCCATTCCGGATGTGCGGAGAGGATTTCATCGGGGTCAATCCAACCACCGTCCGTTTCCTTGTATGCGAAAACGCCGTTCTGCGGGGTAGACGGCCAATACATCAGCTGATTGGGAAGATAGGAACACTCGTCAAAATAGTCGATACCGAGCATATGTGCCACATAACGAGATACGGCAACAAACTCCTCCGGTGTTACATCACGGGTCAGAGGGCAGACGATTCTTGCCCTCGGATTTTCTTCCGTGCTGCTATGTGTGGTGTAAAGCACAGAGGTATATGGAAAGGTGGATTCAAACCCTTCCAGAAATTCCTTTGTAATACGGTCGCCGTCCAGGGAAAGCATAGAGCGTGACTCCACAGTGTCGATTTTTCTGCGGCCGCCCTTAAGGACACCGCCCACAAATCCACCGTGGTCTTTTGCCAGATCACGCTGTGCCTTATTCATCTTTGCGTATTCTTCCGCCGACTCCGGGGTACGGATAGTGACTTTTAAGCGTTCCTTCAATTCATCAAAGCCGATGGTTTTATTGACCCAGGTCTTTGCCTGTCGGCTGTTGCCGTATGCAAGTGCTAAACTTCTCATTATCTGTCCCTCCTTACCTTCGGTGTCTGCCCATATTCAAAACGCGCCTGTCTTGCAACTTTACGGGCATAACGGACACGGCTCGTTACGAAGTCGCTATATCTGTACTTGCCGTATTCATGGGTGAGCATCGGAATCATCTCATCATCCATGTCCTCACCGAAGTGGGTAAAGAAACAGCGGTCACGTCTATCGTTGTAAGCAAAGAGATACGGCTTGCGGGTATCCGGATGCAATCCGATGGTCACTTCGTTTTCATAACTGCCAGCACCGCCATCGTCCGTTTCCTGGCAGAAGATATACAGGTCATCGTCCATCGGGTCACCGAAACAGATAATGCCTGCCCAACTGTCATGGTTCTGACCGTCACTGATTTTTGCAATTGCAGCATCACCTTCGGCAGTTCCACGGATGCCTTTTCTCTTTACTTCAAAGAAACAATGGAAGTCAGGGAGATAAAAGTCCGGCAGATAATGTGTGCCGTCACTTAAAACAATGCCTTCCGGCTCATACTCCCACTGGATACCAAGGGTATCAAAGAACACCGCCCAACGAGCCTCCAGGCGGGAACGGAACAAATATCCTTTATACTCTGTCTGTACTGCTTTGAATTCACTCATTACCGGACACCTCCTCACAGCTTTCGTTGAACCAACGGATGGTCAACTTTCTCTTCTTTGCGATACCGATTTCGTGTGCCATACCATCGGACACTCTGCTGCCGAACACCCAAAGTTCCGAGCAATTGCCAAGAAGAACATAATTGAAATGCATGGCATCCTTACGCTCCGCAGGGTTCTCATCACACATAAACTGCGGGTAAAGCAGGTGGGGAGTCATAGGAATCGCTCCCTGTTCATAGGCAAAACGGCTATACTTTTTTGCCTGCTCAGTGTTATACTGCGTATCCCCGGAATAGGGACTACAGATATACACCATCGGTTTGTACGGTTCTTTTCTGTTTCTGAATTCGTCCATATCGAATCCTCCTTCTTAAAATGAAATAGACAGAAGGACAAATCATCCTTCTGCCTATAAGCGAAAAATCCGATGGAATCGAACCCCCAAATTTTAATCTTTTTTATAAAAATCGCATTCGTATCCGTCTGCACGAAGGAGCAAACCTTTCGCCCAAGGCGGAGTCCTGCCCATCTGCTCACAAACGGCATCCAGGGAAACCCTACGGTCACATTCAATGATAATTTCATCGTGGACATGGGCAACGATGTCGCAGTGGCTGAGTGTTTGAATGGCGAACATCAGAATATCCCTGGCAATGGCCTGCACGGCATTCTCCGTAAACTTGGGACCGTAGCTTTCCAAACGCTCCCACTTCTTTGTAGCACCCACACCTTCATAGGTGACCGCCTCGCCGCCGAACTGGTTCTCTCCCATGCGTGGTTTTACATAGGCAAGCTGTCTGCCGGACGGAAGGGTCAGAAACAGGAATCCACTTTGATAGTGGAACTTCAAGCCATGCGTTTCCACGGCAGTCTTCTGTTTCACGCAGGTCTTTACGGCACGGTCAATATCCCACCAAAGCCTGGTTATCATAGGGTTGGCATTTCTCCACGCAGACACAAGCGGTTGCAGTTCTTCTTCCGCAATGCCCATATCCAAGGCACCCATTGCTTTCAAGGCACCGACCGAGCCACCATAACCCAGGGCGAGTTCTGCGATTTTACCTTTTTGACGGAGATGTCCGTTCACGCCGTGCTTTTCTACCGGAACGCCAAACATCTGCGATGCACTGCTGCAATAAATGTCTTTGCCTTCCTCGAATACCTTAATTCTCCACTGTTCGCCTGCAAGCCAAGCCAACACCCTCGCCTCAATTGCAGAAAAGTCTGCTACGATAAATTTTCTGTCCTTCTGTGGCACAAAGGCAGTACGGATAAGCTGTGACAGGGTATCGGGGATATCTTCATATAAAAGTTCCAAGGCATCGTAATTTCCGCTACGCACAAGACCACGAGCCTCTGCCAGATCTTCCATGTGGTTCTGTGGTAGGTTCTGTAATTGAATCAACCTTCCTGCAAATCGTCCGGTACGATTGGCTCCGTAAAACTGAAACATACCCCTTGCACGGTTATCTCTGCACACAGCGTTCTCCATAGCCGTGTATTTTTTAACACTGCTCTTGGCAAGCTGCTGACGAAGGGACAGTACATCGGTAATATCCTGTGGTGCCGTTTTGATTGCCGCCGCCACTTCTTTTTTACCGAGGCTCTCCATCTCCATACCGTTATCCGATAGCCACATCTTCATCTGCTGCACGGAATTAGGATTGTCGAGATTTGTCATATCCTGCATTCTGGCAGTCAGATGTTCACGGCTCTTACTGTCGATTTCGATTGCCTCTTTTACAAGCACCATATCCACACCGATACCACGGTCATTGATTTCTTCACTCACATGGTATTCATCCCAAATCTTATCCGATACCGGAAAGCGTGACAGCTTTGCCTGGATACCCATTTCGGTTTCCACATCACGGAGGTTGTATGCCTTAAACTGCTGCCACTTTTCCATATCATGCTCCGGCAGATTTCTTGTGCGACCACCGTTTACCTTGGTCGGTGCACAGGGAACGCAGAAATATTTGATTAAGGATTTACCCTCGGTCAGCTTCTGTTTCTCCAAACCAAGAACAGCACCCACACCCTCAAGAGAAAGCGGCAGACCTAAAGTTGCCGCCCAAATCATAGTACAGTGCCAACTTGCCGGATTTAAGAAACGGGCGCACTCCTGCGACAAAGGGTGGTTATCATAGAACGGGTCAAGGCTTACACCCATATCCGATAAATATCGGGACAGGCAGACTCTTTCAAAAGTTGCGTTATACGCCGTTTTTATAATGGAATCATCGGTCAGTGCATCAATAACTTCTGCAGGTATACTCTCCCCACAGGCAAGGTCAACCACCTGCACAGCACCGCCGTCCACGGCATAACCGAACAGTAATATTTCAAAATCCTCGCTCTCTGCATATTTGTACACACCGCATTTTTGCAGATTGACCGAGGAGAAGGTTTCAATATCTATACTTAATACTTTCATAGCACATTCCTTTCTATGACAAAGGCGGCAGAAGAATATCCTCCGCCGCCCGTCATGTTTACTCGGTCACATCTTCATTCTGTGCAGCCTTTTTCTGCTTACGCTTTTCACGGAAGGCTTTGACCTTCTTGACAATAAAGCTGATGATTTCACATACCGTCCACACGATGCCGTTGATGGCAAGACCGTAGATCAGGCAGAAAAGCACAATCACATCGACCTGTTTCATAAATTCGTATAATTCGTTCATATCGTTTTACCTCGTATTTCGCAGTTTTCGTTTATGGCAGACGGTGGTATTTCACACCGCCTGCCAGGGTTATCCTTATGCCAAGAAATCGTCATCCTCAACAGTGGAGAAATCATCGGTTGCGGAAGTACGGCCACCGAGATACTCACCATCACGGATTTTCTGAATGTTGCCAAGACCGCAGGCAACACCACGATTACCGTTACTGTTAAATGCGTAGAAGTTCAAAGACACTCTCGCATAACAGCCGGAGTAAACCTCATCACGGTCGAGGATAGGCTTAACCGCCTTGTCCACAATCTGAGGAGCCGTAGTGCTGTTTGCGTTCACGAAATAATGACCCTTGTAGGCATCATCATCTCTTTCAACATCGCCGTCACGAAGAGGCAGTTTGATTGCACCCTTGTTAGGCTTTTTGCCGCCGAACTTGGCGATGCCTTCCTCAATCGCAGCATCCACTGCAGCGTTGATAGCGTTGATGGTTTCGGTATCGTCCTTCGGAATCAACACGGATACGGAATACTTTTCAGCACCACCATTGATGCTGACAGGCTCCCAACCGTGGAAGTAAGAAAGACGAGTGTTCTTGCCAGTGATAACCTTAGTTCTGTTTACGTTTGCCATAATTTTAATCCTCCATAATAAATTCGTTTTTTGCGTCTGATACGTTCATTGCCTGCCTCTTATCCGAAAGGGGAACGAGGGTAGGCTTTCCGGGTGGTTTGATAACGAGGCCGCCCAGGATTTCCTCGAATTGCTTTTTGCCCATCAGCTTCTGCATTTCTGTCAGAGTGATAAGGCTCTGACGGTAAATGTCTGTGTACCCGTGTTCCTTGGCTGCTGCCGCCACCGCATCCTCATCGGAAAACTTACGGTTAGAACGACCTTCGACAACCTTGAACCCGCTCCACGACTTGCCGTGGTTTAGTGCCGCTTCCAAGGCATAGGCACTGATTTCGTTTGCCCACTTGGTGATGTCCGGCAGCATCGGAAGAATTTCTTCAATCTCCTCATCCGTAAGCAAAGGCGGAAGTTTGAATTCTTCCTCTGCGATACGGAGTTTTTCTGCTGCCCTCGCACGGCACTTGACCGCCGCACGGCAAAATTGGCACCATTCTCCCGGACAATATTCGCCTTCGCCCTTGGCAGCCATCTGAGCCTTGGGTTTCAGTTCGTTTTCCGCCCAGGCTTTCAGTTCTTCCACAGACACCGTCCATGTCTGAACATTCTCCCTGCGAGGTTGGAAAATCGAAAGTGAAACTTCCTTAATGTCATACAGGCTTTCATAGGCACTGAGTGCTGCGATGCCGTAACACTTCAGCTGCGAATTTTCCTCTGCGTCAACGAGTACACCAAGTCCGTATTTCATATCGATAATGTGGAGACTGTTATCCGAGACGATGAGGCAATCCGCCGTTCCGTATGCGCCCGGAACATAATCGGAGAGGTCAACCTTCTGCTCAATCAGCACCAAAGGATCGGGGCAGTTCTGCTTTGCTTTTTCAAGCTGTTCTAAGACAAACTCCACATAAGCATCGCTATGTTCTTCCATCTCATCCGTATTAAACGGGGATACCGGACGCTTACTGCGCCTGCGGAGTGCCTTCTTCAACTTGTGTTCGCATAAAGCGTGAGCCGCAGTACCTTCCTCGGCAGCGTTGCTGCTCTTGTTTTCAAACTCCGTTTCCAAGACCGCACTCGGTGTGCATTGTAACCACCTGTGGGAACTGGAAGGGGAAAGTAGTGCGTGATTACCCATTGCCAAGCACCTCCGCATCCTTAATAAGGTCTGCATAGTGCTTCGGGTCCACATCCGACAGCTTGCTGCCGCCGTACTTGGTAATCAAACCCTTTACCTCGGCTGTCATACCGTTCTGCGTCTTAACCGCAAGCACAGCACGGACATCTGCCAAAGTAGGCACCTTTTCTGCTATCTGCTTTGTGGGTTGTCCTGTTTCGACAGGCTTCGACACTTCCTTGGCATCAACGAAGATTTCCTGGCTGTCAGCAAATGCGTAAGCCACAGCTTCCAGTCCGTCTGCCAGTGAGTGCATCAGCTTCACCACATCGAGGAGCAGATTAAATTTGTTAGCGTTTGTCATGGTTCTCGCCTCCTTTCAGTTCGTGAATCTCGACGGTCTGCACCGAATCACCTGGAGAGAGAACCAGAACGTTGACCTGCTGACCGAAGAGAAAATCAAGTATTCTCTTGCGAATCTGCATCGTTCCGCTTCGGACTACCGGAGAAGGTGTGCCGCCGGGTTTTGCAATGTTGATACATACCTTGTGTTTAATTCCCATTGCACTTGGCTCCTTTCCGAGGAGTTTTTCTCACCCCTCTGTCCATAAGCGAAAAATGAGGGGGAATCGAACCCCCTCAAATCAACTTTTTTCAAATTTTCTTTTTCAGCGTTGCATAAATCTTAGTGAGCCTGTTGCGGATAGCCGCCTCAGAAACGCCTTCTTCTGCTGCAATATCCACATTGGTCATGTTGCGATAGAACTTCTTAACCACGGTATCCTTCTGCTTGTCCGTCAGTTCCGAAAGAGCCACCTTCAACTTTTCAATCTGAAGAGAACGCTCTTCGTTTGCGATAGAGTTCAGAATCTGCTGCAAAGGATTGTAAGTATCATCCTCAAGATACGGGTTGCGGTCATCCGCATCGTCGCCGTCCCCATCGTGGTAGCCTTCATAATGAACTGGACAGTGATATGCCTCTCTACGGTCGGCATCCAGTTCATCATCGTCCATACCATGAAGCTGTGAGATGATGGTTGCATTTTCTCCGTTTTCGCCGGGAGTGATGGTATAGCTTGTACCATCGTTGAAGTAATAAATGTAATTTGTACGGTTGTCTTCCGCTGTTTTGAACTTTCTCATTTAAAGTCCCTGCCTTTCTTTTACGCCCGATTGGGTGGCGGCAGGGACACAAAAAGAGCCGATGTGATGGTACACACCGACTCTGATACCGAAAATGGGTATGACAAAGTACGGTGGGTACATCTGCGGTCAGTCCACGGCTATACCGTGAAATTGACTCTTGATGTATCCCGCCGCCTTAAGGTCGACCACTTCGGGCATTGGAATATTTTTTCTGACAATCTCCTTGTGTTGATTGTCATAGACATTATAATTCTTTAAAATTTTTCATGACCAACTCGGTGAGTTGGTCGAGGAATGCCCATAATATCGGTGTTTTCTGTTTTTGGGCATAAAAAAAGGACCCCTTTCGGGGTCCAAAACCAACTCAGTGAGTTATCAAAATTTATTCATTATCTTTTATTGTACTTCCTAATTCATCAACGCCTGCTCTTTTACAGATGCTATTGAAATCCTGTACGGAAATACCAGGCATATTCTCCATAATGCGAATATAGGTTTTATCTGGGTCATGGTAATAGTCCAGCTTATTCTTTGACTTTTCAAAAATCTTTTCTGTAATACGAAGACTTAATTTCATACCAACACATATAGCCATAAGGACATCCGTACCCATATTGTTGTATTTATCGTTTTTTATCTTTCCGTGATAATTTTTATGCAGTCCTGTTCTATCATTGAACACTTCCGGGTAATTCCATTTTCTGTTTTCCATCAAATACCACAGACATTGGCATAGCGTACTCGTCGGGTCGCCCAATCTTTTCATCAGTTCTATTTCTTCAGCTTCATCATAAACAGAAATATAATCATGAAACGCATCGTAAGCCTCGTCGGGTTCGTATGCAAAATTAGCCTGATATTTCGGATGAAATGTTAATATTCGTTGGTCTATCCCTTCCACACGATGCAGAACGGAAAAACCAATCAAGTCTTTCGATACATTTCGGTATTCAGTGTACTTATACTCTCGGATATTAATAGCACATTGAGCCAGCTTTTTCTTTGCTTTTGCTGTTAAATGGAGTTCGCCTTCTTTTAATAGAACATACTGCTTCTCAGCAAGGACAAAATAGCCATCTGCATATACGAAACGGCCTCCATCTACCCACTCTCTTAATGATGAGTCTGCGGATAGAAGTTGATAGGCTTCAAGCGGCGTTAATGCCACCAGTTCCTTGCTTCCTGTTATTTCCGCAAATACTGCATCAAAATCATCAAAAATTCGGAGTTTATCAAGCAAACCAACCTCAATCAAACGGTACTTGACCGAAACACGAGATACAATAAAAAATGTACTCAAATCCTCAATAAGGATATCGCAGGATGGAAATATATCGTTTTGTGGGTCGTTATAACTGGCTATTAACTCCAGTGCCTTCTGTTTGAACATTTCAAAAGGCATCAACACTCTTGGAGCCAATCTATGTGCCTGCCACTCCAACCACTTTACCTCATTTTCTTTTGTCTTTTTTCCTTCTGGAGGCTCAAAGAATGTTTCAGACTGTCGGCACATAATTGGATACAGTTTTTCTGATGCGGCAGCATTTTTCAATGCCAAAATTTCAAAATACATCTTATCCTTTTCCCAATGTAGTGCCTCGTGTATAAGAGTATTTCGTTTTGCGCCCTCACCGTAAACCGCCTCAGAGGCAGGGTCAATCAATATTGTCCCCGCAGGAAAGTGAACGGGCTGAGATGTGCCATTATCGGCATCATATACATCAACCTCTCCATCTAAAAGCAAGCAACATCCAAATATATCGAGATTTCTCGAAAGTGAAACTTCTTTGACTGTAAGTTGTGCTTCTGCGAGAATCTTCTCAACGGGAAGTGGCATCGGAGACAGAAGAGCCTCTTTGCAATGCTTAGTCAGATATTTAGTTGCATAATCATCCAGGCGATTCTTGCCAAGAATCAAGGCTCCTGTTTTTTTATTGATATCATAGATATCGCTCGATGTCAGCTTCTTCGTCATCAATATCGGATTCTCCTTTTTCCATGTAATCAAGAGGCATAGTAGCTAACAATTTCTTTGCTTCACGCCATGTCGGATAATACTGCTCTACTAAAGCATGGAACCTATGTGTGTGGTTTTTCTCTAACAAATGCACTAATTCGTGAACAACCACATATTCAAGACACTCCACAGGTTTCTTTGCAAGCTGCAAATTAATCCAAATCCTGCGCTTGTCAATATTACACGTGCCCCAGCGAGTTCTCATATTCTTGATACGAACTTCACTCGCATAGACTTCCATTTTCTTTTCGCAACTTGCTACAACGGTATCCAGGACACGGCTCAATTCCTGTCTATACCACTCAATAAATAATTTCTCTTTTGCATCCGTTGATGTACCTTCTGGCACAGTCATTACTATTTTGGTTGGCGTTTTTACAATTTTCTGTTGCTTGCCCTCATAGATGACCTGCAAACGGTATGGTTTACCCCACAAGTAATGGGACTCACCGGACACATATTCTCTTTTGCTCTGACGCTCCTGCGCCAACATTCTGTCACGAACCTTAGTAATCTCCGGCAATTTCTTCAGGACAAATAATTTTATATCTTCATCCTTCAGTTCCAGAGGAGAACTAACAGTCACATTGCCTTCTGGCGGGTTGACTCTGATATACAGATTTTTTAGATTGCTCTTTCTGATAATTTCAACAGTCAACCCACCGATTTCCATTTCTTCTTTACGCATCGTATTCTTCCTGCCTTTGTGCAATATCGAAGACATTATTGGTTTCTTCGGTCGCCTTGTCTTCGCTATAGCTATGAAGCAATAATTTTTTATAAATAGCAAGTCTTATACGCTGCTGTTTTTGAAAGTTTCTCTTCCATTCCGGTTGAATCGATACTCGGATTGCTCCATCAACATCAATCGTCAATTCAACATTCTGCTCAAAATAGTCATACAACGCACGTCTTGCGGCGCTATCCTTAATCTCATCAGGATAGCTACCACTGGTTTCTGGATGGAGAATGGCTTCCGCCAATTCAACAACCTGTCTGAGATATTCTTCATAACTCATAGCTTCAATTTTTCGCTGCATGATGATTTTCTTCAGCATCTCAGACAACTTTCCATAGTACACACTATTGGAACTCATCTTCTTAACAATTTCATGCTGTATGTTGTTGTCGATTGTCTCAGCTTTTGCCTCGTTGTCACCAGGCAGGTCTTTAACCAGATCCGCTGGAGTTGTCGTTTTCCCTTGTAAGAGAAGTTCAACAAGAGACATATTTCCAAGTTCGCTCACCACTTTTGTGTCTTCGGCACGGATGTAGGTGTCCAAAATATAGCGCATATCAGCCTCATATGGCTTGAGGTCAATATAATCGCAGCTTGCCAACTTAATCATTTCTTTGATTTTGTTATAGCCGGATATTTCACCACGCAGGTGATTTACATCCTCTTCGGTATAACCATAATCAGCAACCAATCTGTCGCAGCAGTTGGCAAAGGAACGAGAAAGAGCCGCCGTCAATGCATACAGTGTGTCTCTTCTTGCAGTTTTCTCATCACTTTCGCTGTCATCACCGCAGAAATATTCAATGTAGTCGGTATCTGCCTGTGGCATAGGAACATTCTCAATCAACGCCTCAAGGGAAGTGAGTGTTCCTTCCAACTCAGATTTTGCTTCATCGTAGCGATTTTTAATGAGCCCCTCGACATCTTCTTTATCGTAGCCATCGAAGGCCTCGGTTGTGTAATCTGCAACCGCCAGCTGCACATTACGGAATAAGTCCATATAATCCACGATATATCCATAATCCTTGTCCTCGCCATCCGGTCTGTTAACACGGCAGATAGCCTGGAACAAGTCATGGTCACGCATGGATTTATCAATATAAAGATAGGTTGCGCTCGGAGCGTCAAAGCCAGTCAGCAGTTTATCAACCACAATTAGCAGTTTCATCTGCGCCGGCTCGTGTTTGAAGCGTTCCTTGGCCTCCTTTTCAAACTCAGCGAGTTTCTTTCCGCCGAGCATACGCTCATAGATTGCTTTTTTATACTCGTCTTCGCTTGCCTGATTAGGGTCGGTCGTTGCCGTTCTGACACTCTGTGTGGTAGGTTCATAAGAAGTAACAACAGCACACTTGGTAAATCCCATGCTCATGAAGATTTCCCAATAGCGGCAAGCCTCATAAATACTGTTTGCCACAAGCATAGCTGTGCCACGGTCTTCCTTAAGTCTCGGCTTAAGGCTCATATCAAAAACGATATCGGATGCAATTTTCTCCAGACGCTGCTTGGAACTATACAGTTTATTGATAGAAGTCCAACTCTGCTTTAATTGGAGTTTTGCACGTTCAGTCAATCCATGTGTTTTGTTTTCAAACCACAAATCGACTTTATCCTGGCTGGACAAATCCTGATCTACATCCCTCGCTTCATAACGAAGGTCAAGAACCACGCCGTCCTCTACGCCTTCATCGAATTTATAAGTATGGATGTATGTACCGAATGTTTCCAGGCTCGTCTGCTTGTCCGTTTTCAAAAGAGGAGTACCCGTAAAACCAATCAGAACGGCGTTAGGCATCAGCGCTTTTACAGCCTCATGCAATTTGCCGGAATTGGTACGGTGACACTCATCGATGAATGCCACGATATTGCCCTTTGCACAGAAATCCTTCGGCAGGTCCTTCAGCAATTCTTTTCTGTACTGGTCGATATCAGACTGATTTCCTGCGTTATGTCCATATTTGTGAATCAACGAACACACAATAGCATCCTCATTCTTATCCAAAATGGAACGCAGGTCAGCACAGCTTTTTGCTCTGCGAACCTTTTCGTCTACATCAATGAAAAGGCTTTCAATTTGGTCATCCAGTTCATCACGGTCCGTAATAATAACAACACGGCTGTCTGTGACATTTTCAATAATCCACTTGGTAAGCCAAACCATAATCAGCGATTTACCGGAACCTTGGGTGTTCCAGATGATACCGCCTTCTTTATCTTGGATTCGCTTACGGGCAGCAATATTAGCAAAATACTGATTGTGTCTTGTTACCTTCTTGATGCCTGCATCATATATCACAAAATCGTGGATAAGAGACAAGAAGCGTTCCTTATGGCAAATGGAAATTACGCCATCTCTCAAACGGTTAACTTCTTTGACCTGTAACAATTTCACAGCAGCAGATAAATCGTCGGTTGCTTTTTTGTCCTCTTTCCATTTCAGATAATACTTTTCAGGCGTATCGGTTGTACCATAGAAAAGACCTTCTGCTTCATTGCCCGCAAACAGAAACTGTGCCGTACTGAAGAAATTCAGAATGTTTTCACGCTTCTGATTCTGCAACATCTGACGGATGCCTTTTCCGGCACTGACATAAGAACTCTTCAATTCAAATACGCCGAGTGCGATACCGTTAATATACAGTACAACATCGGGACGTTTTCTCGTCACCTTATCAAAACGCAGAACAGACACTTCTTCCGCAACATAGAAATCGTTGCTGTCGGTATCGTCCCAATTTATATAGTGTACTGTCTGGCGACGTCCATGCTCATCCTTCGCTCCCTGTCGTCCGTAACGGAGCAGGGAATATACACCTCGGTTAATTTGATAAAGCGTATCGACCTGGTTATTTACCTTGCTCAAGAGTTCACTGATAGCAGTTTTGATCTGGTCATCACTGTACCCACGCTTTTTCAGATTAGCTTTCAGCAAATCTTCCTTAACGGGTGTGTTATCGATATCTTCAAGGTTTCCAAGATAAGTATAACCAAGGTCATCAACCAACCAATGCAGGACTCTTTTTTGTAATTTTTTCTCCGCATCTACAGTTGCCATCTTGCGCCTCCTTACGTAGTTAAACGGACGCGACCTGTCAGCAGGTCATCCATAGCGCCCTCTCTGATTTGAATGATTTTTTCTCGCTCTGTTTCCAAGTCTGCAATTTCCTTATCCATCGCTGTAAGAACTTCCGCAATAGCTTCTTGTTCTTTTGTGTCATCAGGAATTTCAAATTCAAACTTTTTCAAATCCTTCTGATACAAGTGTTTAATAGTAGAGCCAGCAGACAGCGTATCAATAAATTCTCTGAATACTGAGGACTGTAATACACGGAACAGAAACACGGGTAAAAGCCCCTGTTTAGTTCTGAAAACAAACACACCACTATTCAATGTTGCTGGTTTACTCAATTCCGGCACCATTGCCACTTTACCAATAGTACCATCTTTTGTAACCAACACATCATTTGCAGAAACTTGAATATTGGCATCCATATCATAACGTTCCTGCGACACATATGAAATAGCGTCCAAGCTAACAGTTCCGTGGTCAAAATCCGTGCCACCAATTAAATAACTGTAGCCACTTCGCAGATATTCATGCTTTTTCAATCCTTGCCATCCGATTCTCGCTTTCGGAATAATAACTTGATTGAAAGACACCTTTTTCCATCTGCCATAAAAACCTTTAAGTCGTGTTTTTCTACAAATCAAATCTTCCAACGCACCATCTCGGATACCCTTCTTTTTCTCAATCAGTTCTGTAAGGTCATCGATATAGGTATCAAACTCTGAAAGAGTCTGCGCAATTTCCTCTTGCTCAGGCAATGAAGGAAGATGGATGTCAGTGTTTAATATGATGTTATTATACAATCTCTGTATAGTTGTTCCTTCTAATGCATCCCAAGGATATGACCTATAGAACCACCATAAAAAGTTTCTGTCAACAACATCTTTATCTACTTTCAACCATACGATATTTGAATCCTGAAAATAAGAATCTTTACCATCAAAAATAACCGCTTTGCCCACTGTTCCAGCAGCTGAAAGCAAGACATCGCCTTTTTCAGGGTATGGATAAAGCATCTTATATTTTTCATATAATTCTTGCGAAATATATGCATCGGCTTTACCGCCAAAAGTACTAATTTTATAGAACGGAATGGCTCCAAAAGCCTTCGTCTGACTTTGAAAAATACGACGGCACATTTGAATATAACCAAAATCTCGTAATTGGCCAGGAGTCCAATCCTCTGGATAAGTTACCATTTGTATCCCATCCTTTCCAGGGCAGCAATAACAACCGTCCTTGATTTTGCTGTCTTTTCCTCGATTTCTCCAAGTGTGCGTTCATAACGTTTGGCAATTAATAAGACTCTGGAACAAAGTGTATTCATCACCTGTTCGACTTCATCTCGTACATCGCTCTCCAGCTTATACATCCATTTCAAATCGAAGAGAAGATGTTTGATTTCCTCATCGGTAAGTTCGCCATACTTTGCCAACACTTTTTCATCAAGTGACTTACGAGCAGCTTTCCACTCTTTATCCACGGCATCCATTTCTGCGGCTTTCACTGCATATGCAGTCAACGCGGCGTATTCGTCTGCATAGATTTCCGGCACTGCAGCCGTTTCAGAAGCCTGTTTCAAGGCTGCTTTCAGTTTTGCTTTGCCGAATGTACCATTTTTGTTGCGAATATCAAATTCAGCCAACTCAGGCACTTCACGAATAAGAGCTTCCATCTCAGCAGTTTTTCCTTCTTCGAACAGTGCATAGAGTTGTGTCATGGCATCCATGAGAGCCGAGGTTTTCTTGGCATCCAATTCTTTAATACGCTTATTTAGATTTGCTTTCGGAATGCTATCGCCCTTCTCATTGAGTGCCTCTTTCAGTAAGCCCTCATCACCGGATTCTTCTTCACGCATTTCATCCAGTTCAGCTTCCAATGCACCGGATTGCTCCATCAAGGCAGTAAGTTCGGCGAGTTCCTCTGCAAAGTATACTTCCTCTATGATTTCTTTCGGAATCAGTGCTCCTTCAAAAGATTTCACCTTGGATGTATCATCAATCTCAACGGTTTCACCGCTTTCGTCCTTCTGCTTTTTCTTTGCGTATTCATAGTCGATTTCACGACCTACTACATAACCGCCTGCTTTGATGGCGTATACATCATCCTGCAACTTGGCATTCCAATAATTCAGCAGGCAATCATATACATCATAATTGTCAAGTAATCTTGCAGATTCATAGGTTTCCAAGAGTTTCGCTGCAATTGCACGGATAAGTTCTTTCGGGTTTGTGTCGGATTCGATTCCCAAAAGAATATCCTTGATGGCAGATTTCCACTGTGAAAACAGTGCTTCAATTTCATGTTTCTTTTCAGCAAGAATGTTATCATCTTGATTGATAATACCTTCAATTTCATCAGACGGAAGGGCAAGGGTATATACATCGTGAGCAACATCCGTGCAGGTGAAGATTTCCTGTTTAAGGTTGGGTGCAATGCCCCACAGTTTTTTCAGCGAATCAATATCCGTACCAGGAATTCCGCCTTTCAAATGAGCAGCAATATTCTGTGGCAGAGTATCGTCAATCTTTTGAATGTAACGTGGGATATTCAAATTTCCGCCATTCTGCTCCAACACATCCGAATACTTAACTGTGCATGAGTATCCTTTAATCACATCGCGGTTAATGAAAGTCTGTACGATTTTTTCAATATCCTGTTCACGGAGTCTATTCTTGCTACCGTCCTTTTTAAATCCTCGACTGGCATCAATCAAGAAGATATCCTCTCTGGTTTCTGCATCTTCTTTATCAATTATGATGATGCAGGCAGGAATACCTGTGCCGTAAAAGAGGTTTGGAGGCAGACTTACAACACCCTTGATATATCTCTTTTTCAATACCTCAATACGAATAGTTTCTTCCGAATTTCCTCTAAACAACACTCCGTGTGGCATAACAATACCTGCCTTGCCGTTGCTGTCCAAGGATTTCAAAACGTGCAAGAACCAGGCATAGTCACCGTTCTTTTCCGGCGGAATACTATACCCATCAAATCTCTTATACTTATCTTCACTCGGTTTGATTCCATCCGTCCAGGATTTATCGGAAAACGGCGGATTCATAACGATGAAGTCAAATTTCTTTAATTCATTAAACTCATCCAAATACTGAGGGGTGGAGAGCGTATTGCCACTCTTGATTTCTCCAGTTCCCTTATTGTGCAGGATGAAATTCATCTTCGCCAAACCTGCAGTATCCGGATACTTTTCCTGCCCGAAAATAGTTACTATTGAATCCCCATTTTCATCAACAGGAGCCTCGTCTGCAGCTCTAATCAAAAGGCTGCCACTACCTGCTGCCGGGTCATAAAGAGTCCACTTCTTTGTAGGCATCTGCTTAATATCACCAATACCAATCAAACGAGCAATAATGCGGGATACCTCACTTGGTGTATAGAACTGTCCTTTGCTCTTACCGGATTCCTGTGCGAATTTCATCATGAAATATTCGTATGCGTCACCGATAATGTCATCACCGCTTGCACGGTTATTCTTAAAGTCAATCGCCGGATTTTGGAACACAGCAATCAAACCGGAAACCTTGTCAACAAGTTCTTTTCCAGATCCGAGTTCTTCAGGGTTATTAAAGCTGACATCCGGCAAAGAACCTTGCAGACGGTTATCCTCAAGGAATTTCTGGATAATCTTATCTACACGTTCACCTACATCGCTTTTGCCTTTTGCGGCAATCAAATCTTCAAAGGATGCTCCCTTGCTGATTGTGAACTCAGCAAACGGCTGCCCCTTATATCTGTCAGACACATATTTAAAAAACAGTAAAACCAACACATAGTCTTTATATCGAGATGGTTCTACACCGCCCCTCAGCTTATTACAAGCCTCCCAGAGCATTGAATACAATTCAGATTTCTTCACAGCCATAGCCCTCTTTTATCTCCATTCTAATAAGTTATTCTTTAAAATATACACTATCATTCGATAGCACTCTTTCCGCTTTTTACCCATGCATCTAATTCAGAGAATTTAAACTTCCACTTCTTTCCGATTTTATGGGCAGGAATACCTGTGTCTTTTTTAATCCAGTCTCTAACTGTAATAGGCTTAACACCTAAATATTCTGCGGCTTCTTCAATGCCTATCCATTTGTCATTCATCACTTCATTCACTATTTTCACCTCGTCAAATGTTGATGGTTACAAAACTCCTTTTTATATTATATCACTATTTCCGCCTGTTTTCAATAGGTTATGTGATGTTTCTTGATGTTTGATGATGTTTCGGGTGTGGAAGCCATAATAAAAAATCCGAGGGTCAGAAGAATACCTCCAACCCCCGGAACCCTTATGATTTCGAGTCCATCAGTATTCACTTGTTTATAAGTATTTCTTGAAGGCATTTTTCATCTTCAAGGCAATGTCCATCGCCCAATCGAACTGTTCAGACCACTTATCCTTATTATCAAAATCTGCCGGATGGGATATAAGGATTCTGCTGGCTTTCTTGTCCGGCAATTCTCTCCAATCAAGTTTCATGTCCATATCCGTTTCAATTTCCGTCTTGTGGGAATGAAACTTATGGAACAGTTCTTTATCATCGGAAATGTACCACTCTACAACAATCTGGTTATCCTTGCGAATCTGATTGATGCTGATATGACAAGCGGAGGAACCCACGCTCATAGTCATCCAATGGTCTGTACTTGCCTTCCTCTTATTGAACTGCTTTGCAAATGCATGGTTTTGGAACGCATAGTCGTTGAAAGCAACCCAATAGTCATATCTCGCCTGCAACGTAGGGGAATTACTGGTGTTACGCTTGATTTCCTTTGTCCAGTCATTCGGCTTTTCTACCACTTCGAACTTTACGGCAATATCAGAACTTCCGATTTGATACAGTTTGATTTCTACCAGGAAGAAAGCAATATTCTCATCGGTGTGATTATTCAGCCACTCAATTGCAGCGCGATGTTCTTCTCTTGCTCTCTTAACAACCCAGATTACAATATCAGCAGATTTGCCGGATGCATATGTAATCAACTTACCAAGGTGGTCATGGTTTGTATCTTCAAGCTGATTCTCGATGATGATTTTTCTGTCCGTTCCGGTTTCGGTTGCATAAATGTCCACATTGAAATCTCCAACGCTGGACTCGGTTTCATCAACAGTTATCTCCAAGCCAACGGCATCCGCCAGCAACGCAAGATTATCCTCTTCTGCAAGCCAAGGAGTGAAGTCTATTGCCTCATGTGGCCATACCTTTCTCAAGTCTTTTATTTCTTTCAATTTTCCTAAATTAATCAACTCTATTCCTCCTCGTGCAATTAACCATTCTATCAACTCAACAATAGGCAAAATCATCTTGTCCACTCGACTTTGCCCATTTTCAACCTGTCAACTCAACCTATCATTTTCACCATACGTCAGGTGTTAAATCTTCCGTTACGCAGCCATCAAAACAATATGCCATTTGCTCGGAAATGCCTTGTTTTCAAGCCTTTTTCGGTATTTACTTCTGTACTTTTGACATCAAGACTACGCACTCGACGTGATAACTCCACCCAAACATATCAACCGGCTGCACCCGCACACATTCATACCCCCGCTCCTCCAAATAACGCACATCCCGCGCAAGCGTCGCCGGATCACACGACACATACACGATCCGCTTCGGCTCCATCTGCAAGATCGAAGCAAGCGTCAATTCATCACACCCCTTACGCGGCGGATCCACCACGACCACATCCACCTTCTTCCCCCTTTCCGCCAAAACCGCCGCATACTGCGCCGCATCACTGCATATAAAGTCCACATGATCTATCCCATTTCGCCGCGCATTTTCCTTGGCATTCCTAATCGCATCCCCCACGATCTCAATTCCCGTTACATGCTTGGCATGCTGCGCCAAAAACAGTGAAATCGTCCCAACCCCGCAATATAGATCCAATACCTCCTCGCTGCCGCTCAACTGCGCAAATGCGAGCGCCTGCTCATACAGCACCTTCGTCTGCACCGGATTCACCTGATAAAACGACTTTGCCGAGATCCCAAACTCAATACCGCCCAGCATATCATAGATCATCTGCTCCCCATAAAGCAAAAATTCCTCTTCCCCCAAAATCACATTATCCTTTCGCTGATTCACATTCAGCACAATGCTCTTCACCATCGGCAGCTTCCCTACTACCCAATCACACAGTTCCTGCATCTGCGAAAATACACGCTCCCGCACGATCCACACTAACATCACCGTATCATTCGCAAACGCATGCTTCACTAACAAATGCCGAAAATAAGCCGCACAGCCAAAGCGCCGCAGCCCTTCCTTCATCACCGCAACACAAGTATTGATCAAATCACTTTGAATCGGGCAAACCTCCATATCAATGATATCATGACTGTTCATCCGATAAAAACCACATACCACTTCCCCATATGCGTCCACCCCGACCGGAATCTGCCCTTTATTGCGATAGCCGTAAGGAGAATCCATTGCCAAGATCGGCTCCACCTTTGCCTCACAATTCCCGATCCGCCGCAGTGCATGCGCCACCTTCTGCTGCTTGAAATAAGCCTGCTCTTTCAACGACATATGCTGCAGCTGACAACCGCCGCACCACTGATAGATCTTACAAAAAGGTTTCTGCCGTTCTCCGCTCTCCTCTAAAAGCTCCACGATCTTCGCAAACCCATATCCCTTTTTGACCTTCATGACCAGAAGCCGAGCCCTTTCCCCGCGCAAAAGCCCCTTCACAAAAAGCGGAAAGCCGTCAACCTTGGCAACCCCCAGTCCTTCATTTGTATAATCTTCACAAACACCGACCACAATTTCATTTTTCTTCATACATATCCCTGCTCTTTCGATAGAAAAAGGGCAAACTGCCCTCTTGTTTATTGATTTTGCGCATCCTCAGTCGTTTCTTCCGGTTCCGTTTTCGGATTCAACAGCGGATCTGCCACTTCCGGATTTTTCGCTTCGCTCAGCAGTTCCAAAAGCGGTTCCTCTTCCGCCGCATTTTTCGACTTCAGATAATAGATCTGCGCCGTGCTTGTCTCCCCATCCGGAATCACATTATAGACATGGATTTCCAGATCATACATGATCTTCTGCTTCTGATTAGTAAAATAAGTATCGATCGGAAGCACATTCGCAACCTGTCCATATGCGCTTTCCGCCATGGTCGCGATCGCTTCTTTGCTTAGATCATCATTGGTATCGATCAAAATGCGCAGTGTTGCCTGCCGCAAGTTCACACTGACCGATTCCACCGTATCGCTCTTCAGCGCCGTTTCGATCTCTTTTAATTCCTCATCTTTGATCGCCGGATCCAGATCGCCCTTAAAACGATCCGCCGTTACCGGCTCATGCTGATTCCCCGTCGAATCCAAAATGATATATCCTAAAATCAAACACGGGATCAAAAATACGATGAGCGCAATCCACAAAATGATATTGCTCTTGCGATTCTTTTTTCCTTTTCCCGTTCCTGATTTTCCCGGTGCTGAATGATTACTTTTTTCCTTCTTAGCCAAGATTATCACTCCTAACAATACCTATTGTACTAGAAAAATGCCCGTTTGACCATCTTTTTATCGTTTTTTCAGTTCTTCTTGTATCAGTTGATTGGTCATGGCCGGATTCGCCTGTCCCCGACTTGCTTTCATGACCTGTCCAACCAAATAGCCAACAGCGCGATCCTTTCCGTTCTTAAAGTCCTCGATCGACTGTGGATTTTGATCCAGCACCGTTTGGATCAGCGATAACAATGCGCCGGCATCGCTCATCTGCTTCATGCCCTTTTCCTCTACGACCTGCTTCGGATCCTTTCCTTTGATGATTTCCTCAAAGACGATCTTCGCCTGCTTCCCGGAAATTTCACCGTTTTTGATCATCAGGATCATTTCACCCAAATAGTCCGCCCGGCATGGATTTTGTGCCATCGTCAGATTTTCCTTATTTAAGACCGCCAATAATTCCGTCAATACCCAGTTCGCATTCAGTTTATATTCCTTGCTGTACGTGCATACTTCATCATAAAACTCGGAAACTTCTTTGCTGGCAACCAACTGATTTGCGTCTTTTTCACTCAGACCGCATACTTCCATATAGCGTTTCTTGCGCGCATCCGGCAATTCACCCAAATGCTCCTGAATCGAACGGATCCACGCTTCCTCTAATTGAATCGGAAAAATATTCGGCTCCGGGAAGTATTTATAATCAATGCTGCCCTCTTTCTTTCGCATCATTACCGTTTTTCTGCTCGCTTCATCATAGCGCAGCGTTGCCTGCTCTACTACGCCTCCATGCAGGATGAGATCACTTTGTCTTGCGACTTCCGCCTCGATCGCCTTTTGCACGTTGGAAATAGAATTTAAGTTCTTGATTTCCACTTTGACACCATAACCCTCATAACCATGCGGTCTGATCGAAACATTGACATCACAGCGCATCGATCCTTCTTCCATACGCACATCGCTTACCCCAAGATAATACAGCAGCGTTCTCAGTTTTTCCACATAGGCGGCTGCCTCTTTCCCATTTCGCATATCCGCTTCACTTACGATCTCAATGAGCGGTGTACCGGCACGATTAAAGTCAATCAAAGTGCCGCTGGCATAATGAAACTGCTTCGCTGTATCCTCTTCCATATGAATGCGGTTGATTCGTACCTTTTTCGGACCGTTTTCCGTATCGATCTCCACATAGCCGTTGCTGCCGATCGGATGAAACTGCTGGGTGATCTGAAAGCCCTTCGGCAGATCCGAATAATAATAGTTTTTGCGGTCAAACGTAATCAGCGGGTCGATTTCACAATGCGTCGCTGTACAAGCGCGAATCGCTAACTCCACCGCCTTTTCATTGACTGCCGGCAAACAACCCGGATGTCCTAAGTCGATCTCATTCACACAACTGTTCGCTTCTTTCCCAAAAGAAACCGGCGCCCCGGAAAACATCTTGGTTGCGGTTTTTAATTCGCAGTGAATTTCAATTCCGATCACTGTTTCAAAGCTCATGCTTTCACCTCCACACAGTTTCCGACCATGCCGCTTTCTTCTTCGATGGCCTTGGCCACATTGAACATCGTCTGCTCATCAAACGCTTTGGCGCTGACATTGATGGCGATCGGCAAGCCGTCGATCAAGCCGCTTGGTACGCTCATACTTGGAAAACCGGAGAAGTTTCCCAACAACATATGATTTTCCGCAATCAGATAAGATGCGGATAACTGCTCATCAACACTTTCATTCGGATAGGGCGCTGTTGTCGGCGCCGCAACTGCCAAAACGGCGTCATGCGAAGCAAATAGCTCCCGATACGCATCTACGATCACCCGCCGTACCCGATGTGCTTTCTTTAACAGTTTCTCCTGATTTTCCACAAACAAAGAATAACTGCCGATCACAAAACGCTTGCGCACTGCGCTGGAAAAGCCTTTGGTGCGGGAATGGATCATAATTTCTTCCAGATTGTCGCCCGCTTCCCGAATGCCAAAGCGAATGCCATCCAGGTTAGAATGATTGGCAACCGCCTCCGCATTAGAAATAATATAGTAAGTCGGAAGCAGCGCCTCCATCAGTTCTTTTTTCAGATAAACGGTTTCCACGATTGCTCCGCGGCTTTCTAATTTCTTTATCATCGCCGTAAACTGTTCTTTGATCCGCGTATCCTGTATCGCGTCCTGGACGTTGCCTAATACCGCGATCCGCTTTCCATGCAGGTCGCTGTTTAACTGTTCGCTGAAAGCAGGGATATGCGCTGATGAAGAAGTCATATCCAGATCATCACGGCCCGCCAATACTTCTAATGTTTTAGCGGCGTCATTCACATTCGTATTAAAATAACCGACATGATCCAGTGAAGAAGCATAAGGGATGATCCCATAACGGGAAATTCTGCCATAGGTCGGCTTCACGCCAACCACGCCGCAATATGCCGCCGGTTTGCGCACCGAATCGCCGGTATCCGTACCAATCGCCATCGGTACCACGCCGGCTGCTACCAAAACCGCACTGCCGCCGGAGCTGCCCCCGGAGATGCGTTCTAGATCATAAGGATTGTTTACCTTGCCGGTGTAGGCATTCAAGTTGGTTCCTCCCATGCCCAGTTCATCCATGCTCGCCTTGGCAATGCAGATCGCCCCGGCTTCCCGCAGTTTTTTCACGATCGTTGCATCATATACCGGTACATAGTTATCCAAGATCCGTGATGATGCGGTCGTGCGGATCCCTTTCGTGGATACATTATCCTTCAAGACGATCGGAATGCCATACAGCGGCGCATTTTCATCAACATCACGCAAATGTTCCAACTGCGCTTCCACATCGACAAAAGTAACGACCGCATTGAGCGCTTTTTGCAGCCTTTGTGCATCCGCATAAGCGTTTTTCACATTTTCAGCCGCATCCTGTCTTTGATAATCCGCATACTTCATCCTACTTCACCACCTTCGGCACTGCAACATGCCCTTCTTTTACAGAAGCGACATTGCGCAGCGCTTCCTCTTTGGATATAACATGATCGCTCACATCCTTGCGCAGATAATGAGTCGGTGTTTCAAAAGGATAGATCATTTCCTCTACACCTTCCGTATCAATTCGATTCAACAGATCCAGCTGTTCCAATAAAGTCGTAAATTCTTCCTTTAATTCCCTGATTTCTTCCTCTGACAAATCAAACATGATCTGATTCGCCAGTTTCCGAAAATACGCATCATCAAACTGTTCCATACGCTTTTCCCTTCATTTCCTTTCTATTTCTTTATTCGTTCTATATTTTTCTTCTTCACACTGTTAGTTTCCCATGCCCGCTTCCATCATCAAAGCATGAGGTGTGTCGTAAAATCCGATTCGTTTTCTGCCCGTACCATCGTGGCGATCAAATCCTTGTTGCTGTAAACTTCGATCTTGATCGCATAATCATCCTGATTAAAGTCTTTCATCAGTGACAGCGTATAATGTACGATCGCACTGCACTCTACATAGGTTTTCGCATCCATCGTAATGGTGATATGCAACTGCCGCAGCTCTTTATCCACATATTTGCCTTTGCCGACAACGCCGATGTTTTCCGGCAGCTGATCGTAGAGCGATGCTTTGAGCGTATCCATACGGCCGGCTGTCACACTGTCGATCTCACTGCCCGCATCGCTTGGGAAAATATACCACTGTTCGTCAATATCTTCAAAATTGGTGCTTCTTGAAACAAAATAACCTTCCGCAAAATAATGACCGGGCAGTGTATCATCAGCGCTGTTGGCATTATAAAGCGCAACATAGATCGGCATTTCATCACCGACCTCCGGCAGCGCTCTTAAATAATTGACCAGCTTCCGCGCTGCTTCTTCGCCAAACAGTCTGAATTTTTCATCGGTCATTTCCTTCTTCACCTGATACAAGCCGCTTTCATGATCCTCGTACCATTCCTGCCGCATCACCATGGCGATCGCAACACCGGACAGATCGCCGTTTTGCAGGAAGTCGATCTCCTGGATCCCGGTCAAGATGAAAGGATCATCCGTCGTATCGCCGTTTCCTAAATCAAAAGCTTCGCCGACTTTTGGATTTAAGCCGGTCTTGTTATCGTCGCTTTGATTTCCCAAAAGTCCATTCTGAGAGGCTGCCAAACTGCTGTAAGTGAGAAGCTGTCCTTCCTGCACCTGATAGCTGTCTGCTGAAAAGTGCGCCTTGGCAAGTTCCTGCAGTCCTTTGCCGATCTCATAGACATCAAACATACTGCCGCTGGACTTATTATTCAAGATCCGCGCCTGGTTGCTTTCCTGCCCCAGGATCGTTTCATAGTCGCCCTCTTCGATCGGTTTGACCTTGATCTGGTCCGAGCTGCCGCTGTTATCCTTACTGCCGCATCCCGCTAACAGCATCATTGCACTCAGGGCAAAAATGATTCCTTTACTCCACTTCATACGCCTGCACCTCCTCCATGAACGCCTCCTCGCTCATCGTTTCCACACCGAGCTCATTGGCTTTTTTCAACTTGCTGCCGGCATTTTCACCATAGATGACATAATCTGTCTTTGCCGAGACCGAACCGCTGACATTGGCGCCCAGCTTTTCCAACAACGCCTTGGCGTCACTGCGCTTATAGTGCTGCAGCGTACCGGTCAGCACGACCGTTTTATCCGTAAAGATGCTTTCGATGCGTTCTTCCTTTTCGCTGTCCATGCGCTGCCCATAGCCTTTCAAATGCGCGATCAGCTCCTGATTGCCTGATTCATCGAAAAAATCACGAATCGATTTCGCCGTGATCGCACCGATGTCCTTGATCATCGTCAGATCCGCTTCGCTCGCCTGCATGAGCGCATCCATCGTTCCATAGCGCTTTGCTAAAATCTGTGCAGCTTTTTTGCCGACCTGCCTGATTCCCATGCCAAACAATACATCTTCTAATGGATTCTGCTTGCTTGCTTCGATCGCTTCCAGCATCTTATCCACTGATTTATCCTTGTAGCCCTCTAATGCAATCAGTTCTTCTCTTCGCTTGTTTAAGCGATAAATGTCTTCGATCGTATTCAAGAAACCCAGATCATGCAGCTGCTTGATCCGTTTTTCCCCCAATGTGTCGATATCCATCGCATCACGGCTCGCATAATGGATCATGCTTTCCACCACTCGTGCCGGACAGTCCTGATTGATGCAATAATGCGCCGCTTCATCCGGATAGCGCACCAAATGTCCGCCGCAGATCGGACAAGTAGTCGGGAATTGATAAGGAACCTGCGTGCCGTCCCGCTTTTGCGGCAATGCGCGCACGACCTCGGGTATGATCTCGCCCGCCTTGCGTACGATGACCTTATCATGAATACGGATATCTTTTTCCTTGATCATATCTTCATTGTGCAGCTGCGCTGCTTTGACGCTGGTGCCTGCCACCCGCACCGGCTCCAATACCGCATTCGGCGTGATACGGCCGGTCCTGCCGACCGTTAAGACAATATCCAAAAGTCTCGTCTCCACTTCCTCTGCCGGAAACTTATAAGCGATCTGCCAGCGCGGCACTTTGACCGTTGCGCCCAGCCGTTCTTGCTTTTCCAGTTCATCTACCTTGATCACAACGCCGTCGATCTCATAAGGCAGCGTATCACGGATCTCACTGATCTTTAAGATCGTCTCCCATACTTCTTCGATCGTATCACAAAGATAACGGTTGGGATTGGTCTTGATATGCAAACGGTCCAGATAAGCCAGTGCATCGCTGTGCTTGGCAATGCCGAATGTTTCCGCATCGACCAGTGTATACAGGAAAGCATCTAGCTTGCGCTGGGCAACGATCGCACTGTCGAGCTGTCGAATGCTGCCGGCTGCCGCATTGCGCGGATTGGCAAACAGTTCTTCCCCGCGTGCCGCTCTTTCTTCATTGATGCGGGCAAACTGCGCCTTTGACAAAAACACCTCGCCGCGCACTTCCATCTCTTTGGTTTCCGCAATCGCCATCGGAATGCTCTTGATCGTCTTGACATTATTGGTAACATCTTCTCCAACCGTACCATCGCCTCTGGTTGCGGCTCTTACAAAACGTCCATCGCGATAAAGCAAAGAAATCGCCAGACCGTCGATCTTATATTCCACATGATAATGTACCTCGCCGACTTCATTGCGGATACGCTCATCAAATGCTTTCAGATCCTCTAGGTTAAACGCGTTTCCCATGGAAAGCATCGGCTTTTCATGAACGACCTTCGCAAATCCCGCAAGCACCGTACCGCCGACCCGCTGGGTTGGCGAATTGGCGTCCTGAAACTGTGGATACGCTTTTTCCAGCTCCTCCAATTCCTGATAATAGCGATCATATTCACGATCTTCTACACTGGGCTGATCCAGCACATAATATTCATACGAAAACTTTTCCAGCAATTCCCGCAGTTCTTTGATTCGTTTTTCTGCTTCCATATACTGCTCCTTTCGTTTTGCTTCTATGATAACCGATCCAACCGATCTCATACCCGTTTGTTCTTTTTTGATACCATGACTGCTTCGCTTCGTTATCCGATCTTTTTGATCGAAGGATGATCGATGCGGATCTTGCGGATCCCGAATTTATGAGCAAAGGCAATCGTCGCCAGTCCATCATCTACGCGCACGATGATGCCTTCCCCAAACGCCTGATGCTGGACCTTATCCCCTTTGCGCAGCTGTGCCTTGCGTTTCGCAGGACTGTTGCTTTCCAGCTGCGTGTTTTGCCATGTATTCGCTTTGATATAAGCGTTGGAACTGCCAACCTCTTGTCCATCTCGTTTTGTTTCCTGCTTTGCCAAGCCGACATGTTCGATGCAGTCCGGGTCGATCTCCGCAACAAAACGACTGGTCTTTTTTAAGCGATCCAGTACAAAGCTGTATCCTTGCGCATCGCTGATGAACAGCTTTTTCTTTGCTCTGGTAAATGCCACATAAGCAAGACGGCGTTCTTCCTCTAACGCCGCTGCGCCGCCATCCGCCACGCTGCGCTCATTGGGAAAGACCCCTTCGCTCAAACTGTAAACAAATACATAATCAAATTCCAGCCCCTTAGCGGCATGAATGCTCATTAACTGAATAAAATCCTGGTTGCTCTCCGTTTCCTCTTTATCGGTATAAAGCGAGATCATCTGCATATAGTCATCCAGCGTGCCGTCTGGGTTTTCTTCCTCGTAATGCTCGATGTCCGCGATCAGTTCTTTGATGTTTTCGATGCGTTCCTGTTCATTTGCTTCTTCCAAGGCATGCAGATAACCGCTGTCTAAAAGCAGCTCCTGCAATAAGATCGAGATCGCCACATCATGCACCTTGGCGCGTGCCGCTTCCACCGCTTCCACAAACTGACCTAAAGCTGCGCGCGCTTTGCCTTTTACCACAGCATCCGCTTTTACCGCCTCATATAGATTGACACCATGCGACAGGGCATACGCTTCCAAGGCTTCCAGCGAACGGTCGCCGACGCCCCGCTTCGGTACATTGATGACCCTTCTTACCGCCAGATCGATTGCGGCATGATCAAGACAAAGCCGCAAATAAGATAAGGCGTCTTTGATTTCCGCACGATCATAGAAACGCATGCCGCCATAGATCCGATAAGGAATCTGCGCATCCAGCATTGCTTTTTCTAATGAACGCGACAGATAGTTGCTGCGATATAGCACCGCAATATCCCGATACCGCGCACCGGACGCATGCAGCGCCCGCACCTTGGCAGCGATCCAGACCGGTTCATTGGCATCATCCATCGCCGAAAAATGCACGATCTTTCCCTGATCCTTCGCTCTGGTAAACAATTCTTTTTCGATCCGGTTGCGGTTATTGGCAATGACCGCATTGGCGCCGTTTAAGATCGAAGGCGTAGAACGATAGTTTTCATTTAACACGATCGTCTTGCAGTCGGGGAAATCACGGTCAAACCGCATGATGATGTCAATATCCGCACCGCGCCACGTATAGATCGTCTGATCGGGATCGCCGACTACGCATAGCTTGCACTGATCGGAAACCAGATGACGAATGATCCCCCATTGCAAACGATCCACATCCTGAAACTCATCCACATGAATGTAATCATAGCGATTCTGCCACTTTTCACGAATCAGCGGATACTTTTCCAAGATCCGATACACAAATAAAAGCAGATCATCGAAATCCAGCGCTTTCATCTGCGCCAATTCCTTTTCATAATACGCATACAGCTGCGCCTTGATCTGTTCGCTCTGAAAAGAACCGGCCAGATCCTTTGCCTTTTCCACTGATACAAACGCCGTCTTATTGGCACTGATATAGCCGATCACACTGCCATAGCTATATGTTTTCGCATCGACGCCATACTCCTTATACGCTCGTTTTAAGATCGCTTTTTGATCATCGCTGTCTAAGATCGTGAAGCTGCGCGGATAATCCAATACCGCAATATCTTCCCGCAGCATTCTCACACAGAGGGAATGAATCGTAGAAATCTGGATCCCGACACTTTCTTCCAGCATCTCTTCCATTCGCTGCTTCATCTCATTGGCTGCCTTATTGGTAAATGTGATCGCCATGATCCGATCAGGCAAAATACCCAATTCTTTTATCAAATAAGCAATGCGCGTCGTAACCACTCTGGTTTTTCCGCTTCCCGCTCCGGCAATGATGCGAACATGTGCATCGACACAGGTAGCTGCCGCTCTTTGCTTTTCATTCAACTGATCTACGAATGACAAAACCATCACCTCATTCTCATAATCCATATTATTATACAATAAAATGCTGTTTCCCACTATACCAAATACACGAAACATCATGTGAAATCGAAACTTCCCGGCCTTTTCTAAATAGACAATTATTCATTTTATGCTATAATTTGAAACGGTGATCTTATGAGAAAAATAATCTTGTCATTCACAGTGCTGCTCGGACTGTTTGCCCTAAACGGCTGCGCATCACAAAATGAAACAAAACGTTATTCCCGCACGACTTTGTCAGCGGGCTTTGATACGGCAATTACGCTTCATGCCTATTGTGAGAGCCAAAGTGAATTTGATGAATACTTCGCTTTAGCAGAAAAGACCTTTCTGCATTATAACCGCTTATTTGACAACTATCATACCTATGAAGGCGTCAATAATGTCAAAACGATCAATGATCATGCCGGAAAAGAAGCGATCAGCGTCGATGCGGAATTATTTGATCTGATCGTTTTGGCAAAGGAATATGCCCGGTTAAGCGATCAGCGTTTTGATATCAGCTATGGAGCGGTCTTGTCGCTTTGGCATGATGCCAGAGAAGCAGCTTTGGCTGATCCTGAAAACGCGCAGCTGCCTGATCAAGAAGAATTGGAAACAGCACGCGCCTATACCGGCTTTGCTTATGTAGAATTAGAGGAAAGCAGTCATCAGGTTTACTTAAATGATCCCCATGCTTCTCTTGACTTAGGCGGCATTGCCAAAGGCTATGCGGCACAGAAATGTGCCGAAGCATTAAAAGAAGCCGGTTTGAAAAGCGGGATCGTCGATGCCGGCGGCAATGTCAAACTGATCGGCACGAAACCTGAAGGCGACTGGAATGTCGGGATCCAAATTCCCGATCCTGCCGCGCAAAGCAGCACTTCCTTATTGCAGGTAGCCTTGCCAAAAGAAACCTCGCTTGTTACCAGCGGCGATTATCAGCGCTATTTTGAAGTAGATGGTGTTCGTTATCATCACATCATCGATCCTGCTACCGCTATGCCTGCCACCTATGCCCGCAGCGTAACCGTAATCTGTGAAGATTCCACGATTGCCGATATTTTATCGACCACGCTGTTTACGATGTCTTATGAAGAAGGACTGGCATTGATCGAAAACCTGAAAGCGCAAGGCATCCAAGCAGAGGCAATTTGGGTATATGATGATACCTGCAAGGCACCGAGCGAAGCAGATCGTAAAAAAAGCGGTGATTATGAAATCATCGCCACTTCGCAAATACAAAAACAGATTACTTATCAATAAAGCAATCAAAAACAACATGTACGTTTTACCGGCATGTTGTTTTTTGTTTTTCATCTTATATGAGCTTATAACGGCAGTTCATACGCATTGCGCTTGGTTCCATCTCCCACAACAACGACGCCGCAATAACGATAACCGCATTTTTCAATGAAACGGATCATTGCGATATTTTGACAATGCGTATCAATACGCAGACTTTTACAGCCTATGGTTTTGCCTTTTCCCTTTGCGAATGCCACAAATAAAGCCGCTGCTTGCTGCCCTTTCCATTTTGGCAATACGGCAATGCGATGGATCACTGCATATTTGCCATCACAGATCCACGCACCGTCAATCTTGTCATAGTTTGGATCCTGCGTAAATTGAATCGCCGCCGTTGCGATGACCTGATCCGCTTCGATCACGACATAGGCATTTTTCTTTGCGATATCCGCACAAAGATCTGCTCGTCCCGGATAATGATTGCTTTGCCACTGCGGAATCTGCTTTTCCTTAAAATAAGCACGTGCTGCTTCGATACAGGCAAGCATGCCCGGCAAGTGATGTTCATCCGCCATTACAAGCCGCATGCGATTTCCTCTTTGATTCGTTTCAGCTCTTCCAGCAATCCATCAACTGCCTCAATCGGTGTTGCCCACGAAGTAACAAAGCGATAATAATCACAGCAGGCATCGATCTTTTCCCAGTGATTGAACGTATAGTTTTGTGATAAGCGTTTGGCTTCTTCATGAGAAAGCGCCGCAAACACCTGATTGGTCGGTGATTCCAATAACAGCTGACATCCCAATTCTTTCATGCCTTTTTGTAAATGCTGCGCCGTTTCATTGGCATGCTTCGCCAACTCCGCATATAACCCATCCTTTAATAAGATCAAAAACTGTACGCCAAGCAGTCGTCCTTTGGCAAGCATACCGCCACGCTGTTTGATCATATAACGAAAATCTGCCTTTAATGCCTCATTCACAATGACCACCGCTTCTCCAAACAAGGCACCGTTTTTCGTTCCGCCGATATAGAACACATCGCATAATGCAGCGAGATCCGCAAAACATAGATCATTTCCTTCCGCATTAAGTGCACATCCCAGTCTTGCCCCATCTAAAAACAAGTAGAGATCGTTCTGATCGCAAAATTGCCGCAGCGCCTGCAATTCTGCTTTTTTATAAATCGTACCGATTTCCGTAGCATTAGAAATATAAAGCATTTTCGGCTTTACCATATGCTCGTCAATATGCACATCCAATACGCTCTTAACCGCTTCGACCTCCAATTTCCCATCGTTTCCTTTGACGGCGATGACCTTATGCCCGCACGCTTCGATTGCACCAGTTTCATGCACATGGATATGCCCGCTATCTACGGCAATGACCGCCTCATAAGGCCTTAACGCAGCAGCGATGACCGTTAAATTCGTCTGTGTGCCGCCTACTAAAAAATGTACGTCTGCTTCTTCACACTTTATCAGCTTCTGAATCGTTTTTCTCGCTTCTTCACAATACCCGTCCAGTCCATATCCGCATGTCTGCACCGCATTGCTTTCGATCAGGGCATCTAACACCTTTGCGGCACATCCCTCGCTGTAATCATTTGCGAAACTGTATTTCATCCAATCCCTCCTCTTTGATTCTTTTATTCTATCGCGTTGCATCACTTTTCACAATGCCAAACTGGATTTCTATCAAAAGAGATGCAAATCAGTTGAATGGTAGGTCTTTATCTTAGCGCATATTTTCTTTATTTACATTAAAGTTTTTAGCTACTCCTGCTTCCGCAAATAAAAAAGCAGATTCCCTGCCGCAGCAGTTCCTCCGCTTTCTTTCAACTATACCAGTCCCATTTTTTCTTCTCTGAATAAACGGGCGTCCATTTCTTTTAAGTTTTCTGATATTGCCGGCATAAATTCCATCTGATCTAAAATATCTTTCTGTAAATCCACGCCCGGCGCAATTTCCGTAAGTGTTAATTTTCCTTCCAGCAATTCAAACACAGCGCGTTCTGTCACATACATGACCTTTTGTCCGACTTCATGCGCATACTGAGCAGAGAAGGTGATCTGTTCCACATTTTCCTTGAATTTTTTGATCTTTCCTTCCTGCACGATCGTTAGTTTTCCATCTGCAAAGCTTTCTTTCAGACCGCTTGCGGTAAAAGTACCACAGTAAACAACGACCGGTGCTGTCTGCGTGATGTTGATGAAACCGCCGCAGCCTGCAATCTTCGGACCAAAGCGTGATACATTGATATTGCCGTCTTTATCACATTCCGCCAATCCTAAGAAAGCCTGATCAAGACCACCGCCGTCATAAAAGTCAAACTGATATGGCTGATCGATGATCGCATCCGGGTTGGTACAAGTACCAAAAGCCGTTCCCGCCATCGGCACACCGCCGATACCGCCGGCCTCTACGGTTAATTTCAGGCCCGGCAGTCCTTCCTCATTGGCAACATTGGCAATGCCTTCCGGCATCCCGATGCCCAAATTGATGATGGCTTTAGGGTCTAATTCCATCGCTGCCCGACGACATACGACTTTACGCGGATTTAACGGCATCGGTGCAATACTGTCAACCGGCACCTTTACTTCACCGCTTAATGCCGGATTATAAGGCGCTTCATACGTCTGCCAGTGATTTTCCGGACGTGATACGACGATACCATCGACATAAATGCCCGGTATCTTTACTTTACGGGGATCAAGCGTACCGTTCTGTACGACTTTCTCCACTTGAAGCAATACGATGCCGCCGGAATTTTTAGCAGCCTGCGCAATCGAAAGAGAATCCAGCGTCGCCGCTTCTTTTTCCATTGTCGCATTGCCGTCCTCATCACAATACGTGGCACGAATCAAGGCGACATTTAACGGGAACGATTTATAACGCAGCCATTCTTCCCCGTCAATGTGCATCAGTTCTACTAAGTCTTCTTTCGAGCGTTCATTCATCTTGCCGCCTTCCAAACGCGGATCGACAAACGTCTTTAGACCGACCTTGGTGATAACGCCGGGACGATGTCCGGCAATTTCACGAAACAACAGTGAGATCGTTCCCAAAGGAAGATTATAGCCTTCCACTTTATTTTCAAATACCAGTCGCTGCAGTTTCGGGATCAACCCCCAGTGCCCGCCGATAATACGCTTCAACAGTCCCTCATGACCGAGCTTATTGAGTCCCAAACGATCGGTTCCATCACCGATTCCGGCAGAAAACATGATCGTCAGATCACGCGGATGCCCGCTTTTCAAAAAGGATTCCTCGATCCCGACTGAAAACTCCTGCGGATGCCCGGAACCGATAAAACCGCCGATGCCGATCTTGTCGCCGTCTTTGATCATGGATACCGCTTGTTCTAAGCTTATGATTTTACTCATCCTTTTGCTCCTTTCAAAAATAGGCAGAGGGCATCTGCCATCTGCCTGATCGATATGATTACTTATTGTGAAACTGCTCTACTTTTTCTTTATTGACAAAAGCATTCATCGCCAATTTCTGATCTTCCGTTGCAAAGCAAGCGGAGAATTCCTTTACCTCAATGGAAACACCGGCGTCCATATTTGTCTGTAAGCCGTCATTGATCGCCTTTTTCGCATTTGCCACGGCAATCGGTGCATTTGCGGCAATCCGATTTGCCAGCTTCATCGCTTCTTCCATTAAGTTTTCCGGTTCTACCACTTTATTGACCAAACCGATCGCCAACGCTTCATCGGCTTTGATCTGACGGCAGGAATAAATCAGTTCTTTGGCAATGCCGGCACCAACCAAACGCGGTAAACGCTGTGTTCCGCCAAATCCCGGTGTAATACCGAGTCCTGTTTCCGGCTGGGCAAAGCGAGCATTGCTGGAAGCGATACGAATATCGCAAGCCATTGCCAATTCACAGCCGCCGCCTAACGCGAAGCCATTGACTGCCGCAATGACCGGACAGCGGAAATTTTCAATACGAGAGAAGATCTGATTTCCGAAACGGCCATACGTTGCGGCTTCATCCGTATTCTTATCCTTCATTTCCGCAATATCCGCACCGGCCACGAAGCTCTTTTCTCCGGCACCGGTAATGATCAGCGCATAAATGCTCTTGGTCTGGCATACTTCTGCCAAAGCGCTGTTCAAATCAGAAAGCACTTCCGTACTCAACGCGTTTAACGCTTTCGGACGGTTGATCGTGATCACTGCAACATGATCCTTCATTTCTAATAGTACATTGCTCATGTTTTTTCACCTTTCCTATTGCTGCACTGTTATTTTGTGTAATCGTAGAAACCTTTTCCGCTCTTCTGTCCCAACATACCGCCGCGCACCATCTTGCGGATCAGCGTACAGCAGCGATATTTCGTATCGCCGGTTTCATGATACAGCACGTCCATGATCGCTTCCACGATGTCAAGACCGACCAGATCACCCAGCGCCAAAGGCCCCATCGGATGATTTGCACCTAATTTCATCGCTGTATCAATGTCTTCCGCAGATGCGATGCCTTCCTGTAAGATAAAGGCTGCTTCGTTGATCATCGGAATCAAAATACGATTTACCACAAAACCCGGACCTTCATTTACTTCAACCGGTGTCTTGCCTAATGATTTTGATACTTCTAAGATCGCATCTTTTACCGCTGCCGGTGTATTGATACCGGAGATGACTTCTACCAGTTTCATACGATCCGCAGGGTTGAAGAAGTGCATACCGATTACATCATGCTTGATGCCCTTGGCAATTTCCGTAATTGATAAAGAAGATGTGTTTGTACCGAAAATGCAGCCTTCTTTGCAGATTTCATCTAACTGAGTAAACAGATCTTTCTTCACTTCCATTTTTTCCAATACGGCTTCCACGATCAGATCCGCATCAGCTAAATCTTGGTATTCGCCTGCTTTCAAGTTTGCTTTGACCGCGTCGGCAGCCTCAGCCGTCATTTTTTCACGGCTTACCAGCTTATCCAGCTTCTTGGCGATCTTATCGATACCGCCCTGTGCCCATTCGATCTTAATGTCGCATACTGTTACTTCATAGCCGTTTGACGCAAATGCGTTGGCAATGCCCTGTCCCATTGTACCTGCGCCGATTACACCAATTTTTTTCATATTGTTATCCTCCTTTATCAGCCATAAGGCATCCGCTGCTGCACGGATGCTTGGCTTTTTATCTTATGATTAGTTCGCTTTCGCTTTGATGATTTCTTCTTTTAATAAAGGCAATACTTCTTTGACATCACCGACAAATCCCATATTGGCAATGCTGAAGATCTCTGCCTGCGGATCGCGGTTGATCGCAATGATCATATCCGATTTTTCCATACCGGCAACGTGCTGGCAGGCACCGGAAATACCGCATGCGATGTAAAGAGAAGGACGCACGGTCTTACCGGTCTGTCCGACCTGAATGTCTTTTTCCGCATAGCCGTCATCTACTACGGCACGAGAAACCGCCAGTTCACCGCCTAATTCTTCGGCAACCGCTTTTACTAGATCCAGGCAGTCTTCTGCCCCGCGGCCTGCTGCCACAAGAATATCCGCTTTCGTAATATCTACGCCTTCCACCACTTTTTCGATCACTTCTTTTACAACGACCTGCGGCTGCGTAGACTGGAATTTCGGTTCAAACATCACCACTTCACCTTTTCTTGTCGGATCCGGTGCATCCATGGAGAATACGTTTGGACGAATCGTTGCCATCTGCGGACGCGTATCCGGACAAATGATCGTACCGAACAGATTTCCGCCGAAAGTAGGACGCGTTACCAATAACAATGCTTCATCTTCTTTTTCCGGATCCATTTCGATCTTCGTTGCATCGGCAGTCAATCCCGCATTCAGACGCGCCGCTACACGAGGCGCCAGATCACGGCCTAATACCGTCGCTCCCGTCAATAAAGAATCCGGTTTATACGTTTCGATTACCTGTGTCAGCGCATCTGCATAAAACTGCGTAGAATAACCTTTTAATAACGGATGATCGACAACGATCACTTTATCCGCACCATGGGCAATGACATCCTGTGCTTTATCAGCAATGCCTTCTCCTAACAATACACCGACTACTTCAAAATTCATGTGAGGAATAGAAGCAACTAATTTGCGTGCTTCAGAGATCAATTCATAACCGACATTTGCGATTTCTCCGTTTTTCTGTTCCACGAAAACGTAAATGTCTTTATATCCTTCAAATTTAGCCATTTTGCTTTACCCTCCTATTTCGTGATGATCTGCTTTTCTTTTAATGTCTTAGCGATCATTTCAGCAGCTTCTTGTGCAGAAACATTGAATGTTTCTGTCTGTGCAGATACTTCTTTTGTAAAAGTATGATGTACTTTTGTCGGAGATCCGGCCAGACCTACTTTGCTTTCTTCAATGCCTAAGTCATCAAATGTCAAGATTTTTACTTCTTTGTTAAATGAATCGACAATATCGTTGCAGTTCATGTAACGAGGCTCGTTCATACCGCTCAAGGTCGTTAAAACACAAGGCAGGTTCGCTTCTAAGATTTCTTCGCTGTCTTCCAATGATTTCTTTACGACAACGCTGTTTTCTTTCAGATCGATGATTTCATCTACATAGGTTACCTGAGGAATGTTCAGACGTTCTGCGGTCTGCGGTCCTACCTGCGCGGTATCGCCATCGATCGCCTGACGTCCGGCGATGATCAGATCAAAGCCGTTTTTCTCTAATGCCGCTGCCAGTGTAGAAGAGGTTGCACAGGTATCGGCACCGGCAAATTTACGGTCAGTGATCAAAATGCAGTTATCAACCCCGCGTGCATACAGCTCTTTTAACATTTCCGTTGCCTGCGGCGGCCCCATCGTGATGATGTCTACGGTTGCACCGTATTTTTCTTTCAGCTGCAATGCGGCTTCTACCCCTGCCAGATCATCAGGGTTAATAATACTAGGCACGCCGGCACGGATCAATGTACCGGTTACTTTATCAACACGGATTTCCGTTGAATCCGGAACCTGTTTTACTAGAACTACTATTTTCTTCATAAGTATCGTTTCCTTTCTCTTATTATTTCAGCATTGCGCCGCTGATGACCATGCGCTGTACTTCTGATGTACCTTCATAGATCTCGGTGATCTTCGCGTCACGGAACATTCTTTCTACCGGATAATCACGGGTATAGCCGTAACCGCCCAGCAGCTGGATCGCTTTGGTCGTTACTTCCATTGCCACTTCGGCAGCGAACAGTTTTGCCTTAGCAGCTTCTACGGAATAAGGAAGTCCTTTTTCTTTCTTCATCGCCGCATCATATACCAGCCATCTTGCCGCATCGACTTTCGTCTGCATATCAGCCAGCTGGAACTGTGTATTCTGGAATTTGGCGATCGGACGTCCGAACTGTTTACGTGCTTTTACATAAGGAACGGTTTCATCGATCGCTCCCTGTGCGATACCAAGCGCCTGTGCGGCGATACCGATACGTCCGCCATCCAAAGTCATCATCGCGATCTTGAAGCCTTTGCCTTCCTGACCCAGCAGCTGATCCTTGCTTAAACGCACATTGTTGAAGATCAATTCACTGGTTGCACTGCCGCGAATACCCAGTTTCTTTTCATGCTGACCCACGGTAAAGCCCGGCATGCCTTTTTCAACGATGAAAGCGGAGATACCGCGTGTACCCTGTGATTTGTCAGTCATGGCAAAGATGATATAAACATCTGCTTCACCGGCATTGGTAATAAAGATCTTCGTACCGTTTAAGATATAGTCGTCGCCGTCTTTTACCGCCGTTGTCTGCTGACCTGCCGCATCCGTTCCCGCATTCGGTTCAGTCAAGCCAAATGCCGCCAGCTTCTTTCCGGTACACAGATCAGGCAGATATTTCTGCTTCTGTGCTTCCGTACCGAACTGTGCGATCGGCCATGTACCTAAAGAAGTATGTGCAGATAAGACAACGCCTGTCGTCGCACATTTTTTGCTTAATTCTTCTACGGCCAAGATATAAGAGAGATAATCGGCTCCCGCTCCGCCGTATTCTCTGCTGTAAGGAATACCAAGCATCTTACAAGCAGCCATTTTCTCCACGTTTTCTCTTGGGAAACGTTCCTGTTCGTCAATTTCTGCCGCAAGTGGTTTCACTTCTTTTTCAGCAAACTCAGAAAATAACTTTTTCATCATTTTTTGTTGTTCTGTTAACATGAAATCCATACGTTTTCTCCTCTCTAAGAATTCTGTTTCGTCCTCTGTTACATCAACAAATCGGCTTGTTCCACAAACCCTGTAACCTACACCATTTTATCCCTATTTGAAAGGATAGTCAACTACTTTGTTAATAATTTAACAATTAAAAAAGCCCTGCTTCCGCCCGCTTTTTCCCCTCCCATTTCCACATTTCTTTTGTAAGCGATTACATTATAAAAACACTTGTGAATTTTTTAATAAGTAGTTGACATTTCCATGAATTTTGAGTACCATTTTCATGTAATGGTTATGGTATTCTCATAACAGAAAGGACATCAAAATATGGAAATGAAAAAAGCGTATATCGTAAGCGCAAAACGTACTGCGATCGGCAGTTTTCTCGGCGGGCTTGCAACGGTTCATCCAAAGGATATGGGTTCTGCCGTTGTCAAAGCATTATTGGAAGATGCAGGCGTAAAGCCGGAGCAGGTAGATGAACTGATCTGCGGTAATGTATTAGGTGCGGGACTTGGACAAAACATCGGACGTACCATCGCATTGGAAGCAGGCATCCCTGAAACGGTATGTGCCCACTCTACGAACATGGTGTGTGGATCCGGTCTTAGAACGGTCATGGAAGCCGTTATGTCAATTCAGGCAGGCTTCAATGATGTAGTGGTAGCCGGCGGTGTGGAATCTATGTCATTGGCGCCTTATCTGGTACCGGCAAATACCCGTACCGGAAATAAGATGGGTGATTGGAAAGCAACCGATCACATGATCTACGACGCATTAACGGATGCGCGCGCCAACATCCACATGGGCGTTACTGCTGAAAACATTGCAAAGAAATACAACATCACACGTGAAATGCAGGATGAATTCGCATACGCATCTCAGCAGAAAGCAATCGCCGCCGTAGACAGCGGCAGATTCAAAGATGAGATCGTTCCGATCACCGTACATCTGCGCAAAGAAGATGTGGTATTTGATACAGATGAACATCCGAATCGTAAATCCAACCCGGAAAAACTGGCAAAGCTGCGTCCGGCATTCATCAAAGACGGAACCGTTACTGCCGGCAACGCATCCGGTATCAATGATGGTGCATCCTTTGTATTAGTAGTAAGCGAAGATGCTTTGAAGAAATACAATCTGACGCCATTATGTGAAATCATCGGTATCGGACAGGGCGGTGTTGATCCGCTCACGATGGGCTTAGGTCCTACACCGGCAATTCGCAACGCTTTGAACTATGCCAACCTGAAATTAGATGATATCGAATTGGTTGAATTAAACGAAGCATTTGCGGCACAGTCATTAGGTGTGATCCACGAATTGGTGGAAGAACACGGAATTGACCGTGAAGCATTTATGGCTAAGACAAACGTAAACGGCGGCGCGATCGCATTGGGTCATCCGGTAGGTGCTTCCGGAAACCGTATCTTAGTTACTTTGATCCATGAGATGATCAAGTCTGACAAACATATCGGTCTTGCATCTCTTTGCATCGGCGGCGGACAGGGTACTGCGGTTATCGTAAAACGCTAATCACCAAATAAAAACACGATATTCGTGATAGAATCCCACTAAAGTAGACATGCTAGTAAACAAAAGGGTGTCTATGGAGGTGGGATTTTCTATGGAAAGATCACCAATGATTGTATAGAGCATCCCTAATAGAAACGATCATCCACTCATATTCGATACACTTCATCAAGCGGCTTGCAATACCTAAAAGCAAGTTCACTATTGATTCAGATCGTGGATATCATACACAATTCCTTCCTTTCAAAACAAAGCAGCAAGAATCACGAAACAACTGAAAAACCCAGTCGGTACGATACCGATTGGGTCTCATTTTTTATCAATCAATATTTTATGCTTGCCGCAGTGTTTTCCATCTGCTCTTGCGGATAGTTTGTTTCTCACAGATGTTTTTTATGAAAGCCACTGTCACAAGTTATTCTCAAGTACAGCCAAAATTGCCAATTCTGATTGGGTATATTGATACCTCATTTCTTACTTTAATTCTTCTGTCTTAAAGGTCGTATACCCCTCATAATAATAGCTATGGTCGATGCTTTTCATATAGATTTCCCGGCTGTCTATATCATCGCTCAAAGCGTTTTTCAAAATGTGCTTGATCTCAATATCCCTAATAGGACTGCGTTCCATAGCGAGCAGATAATCTTCTTTATCAACACGGCTCCAGTCAATGACCTTGCCAAGTTCTTTTTTGAAAATGCAATCAAGCCAAATACGTGTGCTGCGCCCATTCCCTTCTCTGAAAGGGTGGGCAATATTCATTTCAACGTACTTCTCAACGATTTCATCAAAAGTGGATTGCGGCATTTTATCTATATTCTGTAGAGCTGCTTCAAGATACATCAAAGGTGCAAAACGGAAATTACCCTTTGCAATATGAACAGTTCTAAGTTCACCGGCAAAGTCATAAATCTCATCAAAGAGATACTTATGAATCGTTTTAAGAGCTGAAAATGTTCCTGCATCCAATGTATCAAGTATGCCGTTTTCAAAAAGCGCGAGCGCTTTCCTCTTGCTGATGCGTTCCTCTGCTTCGGCAAGTTCAGGGGAAGATGTAATACCTAATTTATTTTCAAGTGGCATCATGCACCTCCAAAATCAATCACTGATCAGCGGCAACACCGGATTTCATCCAAGCATCAACTTCGCTGATTTTGAATTTCCATAATCAGATGATTTTTGCGGCAGGCATATATTACACGCTCGAACCAGTGAAAGCTCGTATCATGCCTAACACCCAAATATTCCATTATTTCTTTCATTGCATACCAGTTCAAAGTTGTGATCCATAGTGAAATCCTTCGTTTTCGCGAAAATACAATTTTACAAGACATACTATACTGCAATCTTTATTTAGATGCAAGGTTTCATAGGTGGTTATTCGAGATTATCAAGAAAAAATCATAAATTCAATAACAAAACACAAAGCCTTCTTTCGAGGAAAATATGCGGACAAAGTGTATCTTTATGTTTGTTTTATGAAAAAGCGAAGTCTTTTACGCTCCGCTTTCTCATCTCAATCTTATTTTAGCATCTAAATGCTACTGCTCGCTTCTTCTGTTCTTGCGTAACATTGCAGCGAATACGATCATACTTCCCCCTAGCAGTACATAATACATTCCCTTGCTTACTTCATCCCCTGTATGTACTGCTTCGCTCTCCTCTTTCTTGATCTCCTCGATATTGCTTTCTCCCTTTTCCTCTTCATTTGGTGTATTCGGCTTTTCTTCCGGCTCTGTCGGCTTCTCCTCCGGTTCACTTGGTTTCTCTTCCGGCTCTGTCGGCTTCTCTTCCTTCTGCCACATCACCTCAAATGTCCCAAACTCCTTGCTTCCTACCTCAAACTCCAATCCACCCTCTGTCTTTCTTACTTCTATCTCTCTCGCTTTGCTCTTTGCGATCTCTTCATCCAAAGCCTCTTCGCTCATCTGCATCGTGTAATCTCTTGTCAATCCCTCATAATACACGACCGCAAACCGATCCCCTTCTTCGCTTCCTTCCGGATATGGATAATATACGCTTACCGTTTCCTTTTCTGTTCCTACCCATAAGTTCCCGTCATTTTGATCGACCAGATCCAAATACCGAAACTCTCTTTTTACTTCCTTCGTTTCATCTATCCCTTTCACTGCTTCCATTCCCTTTGCATGCAGCGCTTCCATCCGTTCTGCTGATCCCAATACCTCTTCGATCAATTCATCCCATAACAGCACGATCTTCGCATCTTCATTTACCGGATACATCGTATTCCCGTTCTTATAAAACTGCGTCCCTGCTTTTACATGTGCATGCGCTTCCTTGATCTGGCATGCTCCTTCTTCTTCATATACTCCCTTATAGATCTCACTGCTCAGTGTCTCCGCACTTTCATCGCTTACTTCTCTTACCTTTACTTCCCCTACTGCCATCCCTTCTTCCGGTATACTCAATAAGTGTTCATCTAATCGGATCTCTTTATCATCTACTCTTGGTAATGCATACAGTGCATAGCTTCCCGCTTTCGCTGCGCTCTCTACCTTCTCTCCCTCGCTGTTTCGATATTCCCATGCAAATGGCACTCCCTCTTCTTCCAGATCCCATGCTTCCCCATCTACGCTGATCGCATAGCTTTCCAAGCCTTCTTCCCATTGCGGTTCCGGCAAGGCATCGCCATGATTGCTGGCGTCGGTTCCCGATCCTCCTTCATATGCGATCAGTTCGACTGCTTGAAGCGGTTCACTATATCCTGCATATAAGTGCAGCGTACCGTTCTCTAATGTCGTAAAGTCGATCGTTGCTGCTTCATCAAATGGCTTCGTACATGCTTCATCTAAATACCAGCCATTGAATACGCTTCCCTCTTTGCTTAGGCTAGTAGATGGGTTATTCATCAGAATGTCAGTTCCCGGCACTGCGGATACAGAAGCTTTTGCTTGATCGATCTCTGCTTCATTTGCATAGATAAAGTGATTGGTTTCATCATTTACAACCGCAAATTGCTTTGTGCTTCCATCTGCAAATACACCGCCATTGGCATCAAAAGACACATTGCCAAAATAAGGGATTCTCCCTTTTATACTGTCAGGATCATTATATCGTTCGATCAGTTTTTCATCTTCCGTAATGATAATGGTAGGAATCGGATCATCCACATGTGCATCACTGTCAAATAAATTACCATATGTTTTTACTGAATCAAGTTGGAAATTACTTAAATCGAAATAAGTCAGACTATCACAATTCTGAAACATAGCGCTTGTATATATCGCATTTTCCATATGTAATTGATCTAAACCTTTTATTTCTTTCAGATTTTCGCATCCCTTAAACATACTGGCTGTTTGTCTTAATGATTCTGTATTAAAATAACTGAGATCAACGCTCTCTAGACTATAACAACCTAAAAACATACCTTCAAAATCAGTTATTTTCGCTCCATCAAAAATAGCAAAATCAATGTTTTTAAGCGAACGGCAATGTGAAAACATAAAATTTGTTTCTTCTACATTACTCATATCAAGACTATCCAATCCTTTAATTGTTTTCAAATTATAACAACCATCAAATAATCTTTTCATATAAGATATTCTGCTTGTATCAAGTCCTGTTAAGTCCACGGTTTCCAAATTATGACATTCAAGAAATAGACCATCCATTGAAATCATATTTTTTGTATCTAACCCACTTAAATCAACAGAAAACAGATTTATAAACTCACATTGAATATCATTATCTGCATAATAAAAAGCACTATCGAGACTCTCTGTACCCATTTTTACCTTTTTGTCAGTTGTTCCGACTTTCAAAGAAGTCAATTTATTAGAAAGAATCCAATCTGAAAACTCCGGAAAATCCGGATGAGGCTGCATCAAATTCTCAAACATTCTATCAAAGGTTTTAATCTCTACTGTTTTCCCTTCCTGTCCTTCAAATTCAGAAGGAATTACAACATTCACTTGATCCCCTTTGTATTTTGTTAATGTGATCTTATCACTTGTTTCTGTATAATCCCAATCACTTAGCGTTAGGCCGCCAACCTCAGTTTCAGAGTACTGATTTACAGTACCCCCCCCCCTGGGCAAAAATCATGTTCGGTTTTGCTGTCATGCCCAGCATCAGGCATAGACTTGCCAAAAGCAACGATACTTTCTTTTTCATCTTTTCCTCCTTCTCGTCTGTTTCCTTTTACAGACGCTATCTTTGCTTGTTTACACTATACCATATTTTCCCATATTTATCTACTTTTACTGTAACCGCTAACGATTATCTCAATACATTTGATAACAAATACACTTAACATGTGCATTAAACATTCATCAAAGTAATCTTATTTCCTTACAGTGGCAGAAAAGATTTTCGCCGTTTATGAAATCGAAGATGATGAGCGCAAGCAGAAAAACTATATAATAACTTATATATGATTATAATTGCTAACGAAAAAAATCGCATCCTTTCAGACACGATTTATGCTTGTTTTTGTTCACTCATACATACACGTTCAATGTGTATTGCCAAATAACCTGTTTCCACTTTCGGGATGCTTTGATGCAGCGTTCGCTCAATGCGTGCAATGATATGCTGGGCAACCTGATAGGAATATGGAAAACTGTTTTGCGCATACGCCTCTATATCAAGCGTCAATTCTTCTCCTTTGCGTAAACGGGCAAGCAAATACTTCATGTGTGCCAACAAACGAGAATAAGAAAGCGAATTGACATCAATAGATAGATTGCATTCCTCCTCCACTTGCCGAATGCTCTCATTGATGATAACTGCCACCATCATGCCTGCATCTACCTGCTCTCCCATTGCACTATGAATATGCAGCGTGATATAGCCGACCTCATCATCATTGATCTCATAGCCGCAGCGTTCACGGATCATGTTTTTTCCCTGCATTGCGATCTCATGTTCTTTAGGATACAAAAGACGAATATCGTTGACAAAAGGATTGGCGATATTCAGCCCGTTCTTGATCCGCGTGATCGCAAAAGCGATATGATCCGCCAAAGGAAGCAGGACATTACGATCAATATCCTGAAACTGCTCTTCAGCCAGCGTCAGTATTTCACTGCTGATTTCCAGATACACTGGCTCTAAATGACGAAACACCTCTTTGGTCGAGCCTCTGCTTGTTTCCTTTTGCAGTTCATAAACCTTACCGGAATAGGGAGGATCGATCTGTTCATTGATCTTACGTCCAAAACCGATTCCTTTATCAAGAAGCAGGAGAACATGATTGTTCACTGCCTCATGCACGATGATCGCATTATGATTCAAAATCCGTATGATCTTTGCCATGTTCTCCTCCTTTCCATCTTTATTTTACACGAATCAGCGCATCACCGACACTGACTTCTCCCAATTTCAACAATTCTAAATGATGCGTGCCTAAATTGGTAAATACCAATGGAATCGCATCTGACGATGCTTGTTCTCTTATATATTGTAAATCAAATTCCATCAGTTTTGTACCCTTTTGCACAGTTTGACCATTCTCTACCAGTACATGGAAGCCTTGTCCTTTTAAGTCTACCGTATTGATGCCGACATGAATCAGCAGCTCCACGCCCTCTTCAGAGATGAACCCGATCGCATGCTTGGTATCAAAGACAAATTGAATCTTTCCATCACAAGGCGCATATAAATTTCCATCGTGTGGGAAGATGACGACACCATCTCCCATCATCTTCTGGGCAAAGGTCGCATCCGGTGTCTCATTGATCAGCTTTGCCTCTCCGTTGATCGGAGATGTAAACACTGCTTGGATCAGTTCATGCTCCTCTTCTTTTGGTTCCTTTATTTCCACAGAGGCTAGCGGCTGTATCGCACTTGGATGATGCAGATATTCTTCCAGATCGGATTTGATGACAGATACACGCGGTCCGTAAATCACCTGCACGTTGTTGCCCTTTTTCAAGACGCCGGCTGCACCGGATTGCTTTAAGATACTTTCATCGACCTGATTCCCATCTGCTACTCCGACGCGTAAACGAGTTGCACAGCAATCGACATTCTTAATGTTTTCTACACCGCCCAGCCCCTGCACGATCAGCGCTGATAAAGCAGTTGTTGCATCTGTCGCATGCTTCGTGCTGCGGGCATTGACATCGGCTTTTGTATAAAGTTTTGTCTCTTCATCGTCATCTTCACGCCCCGGCGTTTTTAACTGGAAGCGTTTGATGAGGAATTGGAAGATAAAATAATACAGGAAGAAATAAACGATACCGACAGGAATGATCAGCATCCAGCTGGTCTTGTCATTGCCCTGTAAAATTCCAAATAGCAGCAAGTCCAAAAGACCGCCGGAGAATGTTAAGCCTACCGCAATATTCAAAATATGAGCGATCATGTAAGCCGCACCTGCTAATACCACCTGTACGACAAACAGCATTGGCGCCACAAACAAGAAGGAAAATTCAATCGGTTCTGTTATACCGGTAAACATACTGGTAAGCGCCGCTGACAATAACAACCCGCCAACTACCTTTTTCTTCTGCGGCTTTGCACAGCGATACATCGCCAGTGCAGCTCCCGGCAGACCGAAAATCATGAAGATAAATTCACCGGAAAAATAGCGGGTCGCATCAGCGCTGAAGTGTACGACGCTTGGATCGGCAAGCTGGGCAAAGAAGATATTTTGTCCGCCTTGGATCAGCTGGCCGCCTACTTCCATCGTGCCGCCGACTGCGGTTTGCCAAAATGGCAGATAGAACACATGATGCAGTCCAAAAGGAATCAATGCACGCTTGATGATACCGAAGATCAATGTACCAAGATAACCGGTTCCGGTTACCAAAGAACCTAATGCATAAATACCGTTTTGTACCAGCGGCCAGACAAAGAACATCAAGATTCCGACTAACACAAAGACCGCAGTAGAGATGATCGGCACAAAACGCGTACCGCCAAAGAAGGAGAGCGCATTCGGCAGTTCGATCTTATAAAACTTATTATGCAGCGCCGCTACGCCCAAACCGACGATGATACCGCCAAACACGCCCATCTGCAGCGTTTGGATGCCACACATGGAAGCGATCGTACCGCTTAAGACATGTGGTGCAATACTGCCATCTGCTAAGATCTGTCCATTGATCGTCAATACCGCATTGATCGATACATGCATAACAAAGAAGGCAATGACTGCGGAAAGCGCCGCTACCTCTTTTTCCTTCTTCGCCATACCGATGGCGACTCCAACGGCGAAAATCAGCGGAAGGTTGTCGAAGATCGCACTACCCGCCTTGCTCATGACCGTTAAAAAACCGTGCAGCAGCGTACCATTTCCTAAAATAGATTGTAACCCATAGGAGGCGATCATCGTCTCATTGGTAAAGGAGCTTCCGATTCCTAATAATAATCCGGCGATCGGAAGAACCGCGATGGGAAGCATAAAGCTTCGTCCGATGCGTTGTAAAACGCCAAAAATTTGATCTTTCATTATTTCTTTCCTTTCTTCTCATGATTCTTTACTGTTTTGCCCGCCATAAAGAAAAGGCACAAACACTAAAGAATCTCTATCGAGATCAATTCTTTAATAGTTCATGCCTGCTTTACCAGTAACACTCTATTTCTGCCCTTATTTTACCAATGTAAGCGATTACTGTCAATGCTTTTTATCATCTCTTTGTAAATCTTTCATTCATTCTACTTCCTGACAGCGTGCCGCAAGCTTTGCCTGTAACCCTAATATGCCATGCAGACAATACCTAAACTCCATCATTTCCATGATCAGCACATGAAATTTTTGCTGGATCGTGTATACATGAAAATCATCAAGATTGTCTATTTACTTTTTACTTAACAAACACTACAATGTTATAAGAAACAGAAAGATGAGGGATAAGAATGAAAACGATAGCAGTATTAGGCGCCGGGCAGCGCGGACAGTATGCTTACAGCGATTATTTGAAAAAGTATGCGGATCAGGTAAAGATCGTCGCAGTCTGTGAAATTGATGATTACCGACGCAGCCGTATGAAAGAAATGCACGGCATCAGTGAAGAAAATGTGTTTGCGGATGCAGATGCCTTTTTTGCCAAAGGAAAATTGGCCGACGCACTGATCTTAGCGACAATGGATGAAACGCACTACACCTATACGATGAAGGCGTTGGATCTGGGATATGATATTTTATTGGAAAAACCGATCTCACCGAAAAAAGAAGAATGCATTGCGATGGTAGAAAAAGCGAATGCCTGCGGCAGACTGTTAATGATCTGTCATGTGCTGCGTTATACGACGTTCTTTCGCAAGATCAAAGAAATCATCGACAGTGGAAAAATCGGGGACATCGTATCGATCCAGCACAATGAAAATGTCGGCATCTATCACATGGCCCACAGCTTTGTACGCGGCAACTGGCGCAACAGCGATGAAACCAGTTCGATCATCTTGCAGAAAAGCTGTCATGATCTGGATATCTTGACTTATTTGGTAGACAGTAAGGTGAAAAGCATTTCCAGCGTCGGCGCATTGGCGTACTTCAATGAAGAACATGCGCCAAAGGGAAGCGCAAAGCGTTGCGTAGACTGCAAGGTAGATTGCATCTTCGATGCCAGAAAGGCGTATCTGCCTTGTATCGGCACTTGGCCGACAACCGTCATCAGCAACGAACAAAGTGAAACAGCAGTCATGGAGGCATTGCGGCAGGGACCATATGGGCGATGTGTGTTCCACTGTGACAACAATGTATGCGATCATCAGGCAACCCTGATCGAATTTGAAAACGGGGTCAGTGCAACCTTTAATTTGTCCGCATTCACCAATCAGATCTGCCGCACGATCAAGATCATGGGTACCAAAGGAATGGTCAGCGGCAATGACGCAGCCGGTGAAGTCGTTTATCAGTCATTTGTTTCCAACGGCTTTGAAGAAGTGAAAAAAGAAACGTACCGCGTAGCCAAGGTTGCAGGCGGCCATAACGGCGGCGACAGCGGGATCATGGAAGAATTTATCAAGGTGCTGCAAGATAAAGACCACGATGTGATCTCCAGCGCCAATCGCTCGCTCCAATCGCATCTGATGGCATTTGCGGCAGAAGAATCAAGATTACAGGAAGGCAAGACGATTTATTTTTAAGCTTCGTCGATCAGCTTTCTTTATAAAAAAGCAGAGCGCTTCACTTTTCCTAAGTGATCGTACTCTGCTTTTTTTATCCTGTTTTATTTTTTTGATGAAGAACGGCGCTTTTTCCAAGTATTCGCCAATATGTCTTTCAACACCAGCATAGCGTCTAATTCACTGTAACCGTGATCCTTCTTCAATTCATCCAGCATCACGCTTAACGCTTCCGCATACTTGGCAATATTGACTTCTTCCTGATAACGCAGTAAAATCGGATATTTCTTGCCCCATGCCTTTGTCCAGTCGATCTTGTCATTGATCTTTTCATCACTTGTCAAAATGACTTGTTCGATTTCTTTGACATCCATATCAAACTCGATCAGTTCATCTAAGGTTACATGATAAAGCATCGCCATGCGCTTTGACTGACGAATATCTGGCAGGGTTTCATCACTTTCCCATTTCGATACAGTTTGACGGCTCACACCTAATTTTTCCGCTACATCCTCCTGCGAAAGCCCGCTTTTTTTACGCGCCTGAAACAAACGATTACCTAAACGCATCAATATCCCTCCTTACGATCATCTTTATTATATCTGATAAAAAAAGGAAGCACTACCAAGTATCGCTGTCATTTTCGCCCGTTTTCTGTTCATTTTTCATCTTCTGCGCTTGTTGCCATTTCAGCGCTTTCTTTTCCAGTTCTTTCATAAAAGCATCTTTCCCATCGCAATATGCGCCCAGATCATTGGGATAACGCACTGCCAAGGCTTGTTTTAATGCGGCATAGCGCTTTGCTTCATCCTCATGTGCGCGCAAATAATCACGTACTGCCAGATGCCGCTCGATCGAAAAGCGATCATCCTTTTGAAAGATATGAACATGATGGGTACGTTTATTCCCGATTCTTTTTCGTAAATAGCGTCTGCCCGCTATACCGAACTCTCCCATATATTCATAGCCAAGCGCAAGCAAGGCGTCTTTCCGCCGGTCTACTTCCGCCAAATCGGTTACGATCCCCATGATGTCAATGATCGGCTTTGCGCTTAAAGAAGGCACTGCGGTGCTGCCGATATGATGGATCGCAAGCAGTGGTTCTCCCAAAGCCTTTGCAATCTTTTCGGCTTCTTCTGCATAGGCGCTTGCCCAGCGCGAATCATAAGGAACTACCAGCACCTCATCCCGCTTCATCTGCTAAGATCTCCAGTTCCTTCAGTAATTTTGCGATCCCGTCCTGCTCGATGCGATCACACACACGATCTGCGACCTCCTTACAGTTCGCTTCGCCATTTCCCATCGCGACGCCGATCCCCGCACGTTTGATCATTTCCACATCATTGAACCCATCGCCAAAGGCCATCGTTTCTTCCATATCCATGCCCCAGTATGCACATAGCCATTCAATGCCGGTAATCTTATTGGCTTTTTGATCGGTTACTTCCAAAACACTTTTGTGATCAGTAAAAGCACAGTCCGCAAGCCCTGCCATCAGATCCTTTCTTGCCTGTTCATCCGGCACATATAACAAGACATTGTAAACCTCATCTTCTTGCGCATATGCTTTGACCTGCGGCACATTCAAATACAGCTTGAAGTAAACTGCCTTGATTTCCTGCGCACATGGCATTGAGAAATAATCGCCGTTTTGCGTGGAATAGCGAAAGACGATTTCATGTTCTGCACAGTATTCTTGCAGAAAGTGCATGCTTTGCCTGCTGATCGGCAATCGATGGATCACCTTACCCCGCTCACTAATCAATGCGCCGCCATCACTGATTACCGCATCAAATGGAAAAGCGCGCACTTCTTTACGAAAATTCTCCATTTCCTTTAAGCATCTGCTCGTTGCGATCGCCACTCGATATCCTTTCTTCTGCAGCACTTTCCATGCTTGCAAGGTAGAAGGCATCACATCATGATATTTATGATAATAAGATGTCCCATCTAGATCAAAGAAAAATGCTTTTGGCTGTTTCATATTTTAACTCCTCTCAAAAACAGGGCTTCACCATGTGAAACCCTGCATCTTTTTTACAGGCATGCTTTGCCTTTGCAATAGGTTTGGGCAACGCTGTAATCATCGTTTAATACGACAATATCCGCATCATAGCCTGCTACCAATTTGCCTTTTCGATCATCGACCTTCAATAAACGAGCCGGATTGATCGTGCAGGCATTGATCGCATAATCCCAAGGCACCAACGCTTTTTCTACCAGTACCTTTAAGCCTTCATTGACTTTCAAGGTAGAACCGGCCAAGCCCTTAGTAGAAGTCAGATGCGCACTGCCATCCGGATAAAGCTCGATCTCATTGCCGCCAAACAGCACCTTTGTGCCGACCGGCAGTCCCTTTACCATCAAGGCATCGGTTACCATGACCGTATAATCACGGCCCTTTGCCATGAACAGGTTATTTAAGGCATCCGGTGTAGAATGATTGCCATCGCAGATCACTTCACCAAACGTATCACGGAAACGCATCGCCGCACCGACCAAGCCCGGATTGCGGTGATTAAATGCGGTCATACCGTTAAAAATATGCGTCATCGATCTTGCCCCATTGGCGATCGCCATGCTTGCCTGATCGAAAGTTGCGGCTGAATGCCCCATGCTTACAACCACATCATGATCAGCCAGATAACGGACAAAAGAGAGATCCTCATCGGTTTCCGTTGCCATCGTAATGACCTTGATCAAACCGTTCGCCGCTTTCTGATAGCGTTCAAACTGTTCGATCGTACCTTTGCAGATATACTGTTCCGGCTGTGCGCCTTTATACACCATATCCAGATAAGGTCCTTCAAAATGGATTCCCAGGATCTCCGCGCCTTCATAGCCTTCTTCCACGACATTCGCAACATTTTTCAGCGCCTTGGTCAATACTTCTTCCGACTGCGTGATCGTCGTCGGACAAATACCGGTTACCCCTTCTTCCGGGATATGCTTCATCCAGTTGCGTAAGCCCTGCGGCTCAGCGTCATTGGTATCGAACCCATATGCCCCATGCGTATGAATGTCAATGAATCCCGGAACGATGCGCTTATCGCCATAATCGACATCCACCGCTTTCTCATTATAACCCAGTACTTTTTGGATCTTTCCGTTTTCTACCTCTAACTGTGCTTCCATAAAATGGCCCAGCACCCATACACGCTTACTTTGTATAATCATGATTATTCGCCCTCCTTGTATGCGTTTTAGATAGTTTTATTATACCCTAATTTCATCAATATGCAAAGAATACGATCGGAAAAGATCACGCTTTTTCATGAAGGCAAAGCATTTGTCTATTCTTTTATGAGCGATGCCTATTCCTTCGCTTTTTCAGGCATATTCATTTATCATTATCCGGAAATATGGTATAGTAATATGGTTATGGAAGCAAGTAAAGGAGCAGTGGAAAAATGAAACAAGCGATTCAAATCAAAAAGGATATTTATTGGGTAGGCGTACATGACTTCCAGCTGCGGCAGTTTCACGGCGCTTTATTCCCGATCAAGGAGGGGGCAAGCTATAATGCTTATCTGATCGTGGACGATGAGATCACCTTGATCGATACAGTAGAGGCAGAATTTACGCCGATCTTATTAGAACGGATCCGTTCGGTGATCGGTGATCGCAAGATCGATCATATCATCGTGCAGCATGGCGAACCGGATCATTCCAGCGGCTTTTTAGAAGTAAAGCGGCATTATCCTGATGCCAAAGCATATTGTTCCAATGCCGGTGTTACCAGCATGATGCAGCAGTATTTCCAAGATCATGGCTATCAGAAAGTAAAAAGCCATGATACGCTTTGTACCGGGCGCTATACGCTTTCTTTCATTGAAATGCCGATGATCCATTGGCCGGACAATATGATGACCTACGTAAAAGAAGCGCAGGTACTGTTTTCTAATGACGCCTTCGGCCAGCACATCGTCAGCTATCAGCTGTTAGATGATGCACATGCATGTTCTTATCTGTTATCACAGGCAAAGGACTATTTTGCCAATATCGTCATGCCTTATGGCAAACAGGTGGAAAACAAATTAAAAGAAATTGCGGCACTGAATCTGGAAATCACTCATATCGCGCCTTCTCACGGAATCATCTGGCATCGCTATATCAAAGAATTGTTAAACGCCTATATGGAATTTGCCACTTATCAAAGCAAAGATAAGGCGGTGATCGTTTATGAGAGCGTTTGGCATCACACCCAGGCGATGGCGGAAGCACTTGCTGAAGGATTAGGCAGAAGCGGCATTGATGTAAAGATCTATCAGTATTCGAAAACAGATCGCTCGATCATCATGAAAGAACTGTTAGACGCGAAAGCGGTGCTGGTGGGAAGCGGCTGCTACAATAATTTGATGGCAGCGGAAATAGCCGGGTTCTTAGAACAATTAAAAGCTTTTAAGTTCCAAAAGAAAAAAGGCCTTGGCTTTGGCTCTTACGGCTGGTTCAAGATGATCCCCGCACAGATCAATACCCGTTTACAGGAGGCCGGCATCGCTTTGTTTGGGGAAGCGCAAAGCATTTGTTATACGCCATCTGAACAAGACCTTGCCACACTGGAACAACTAGGGGAAGCATTAGCAGCAGAAATCAAGGCAATGCCGCAGTAAAACACACGCATAAAAGAATGGAAGTATGACACAAGGCTGTTTCTTTCCATTCTTTTTTATTATGTTTATGGAAAGGACTGGATATGGCTGCTTCATGATGGTGCACAAGCCTTTCTTGGAAATAAGAAAAGCAGATCGTAAGCCGATATCGCTTTTCTTACAACCTGCTGTATCAATTCTTTATTTCAGAAAGCCGTCAATGATGACTTTTTCCGCTGCTTCTTCATCCAATCCCAGCGTCTGCAGCTTGATCAGCTGATCAGAGTTGATCTTGCCGATCGCCGCTTCATGAATGATCTGGGCATCAACGTGATTCGCCGCAATTTCCGGGATAGAACTGATCTTTGCCTGTCCCATCAAAATAGAATCACACTGGATATGGGCGCGGCACTTGGTATTGCCGACTGCGATCGGATGAAATACCTGTACCGAATTGTCTTTCCCCACAGAACGGGATACGATCTGCACACTGCTGTCTGCTCCGTTGAGATTGACCGTTACATCACTGTGCGCGGTTTGTACCCCATGCGTCATCAGCTTCTCATTCACGATCAGTTTGGCATTGGCGCCGACATAAGCATCCATTTTCCGTACCGTAGAATCAACCCCTTTGATCTGCACCGTATCCATCTGACAAACCGCGTTTTCTTCCATATAAACGATCGTAGTCGGATTCAAAATACGCTCGCCGCTGCCGTTTCCTTCTCCATAGTGCTTTTCACTATATATGACATTGGCATTTTTTCTGATATGAAACGTATGGATCCCATCATGCTGAGATGGATTACAGCCGTCATTATGGATACCGCATCCGGCAATGATCTCCACCTGTGCGCCTTCACCGATATAAAAATCATTGTAGACCAGATCATTTACCCCGGTATCGGTAACGATTACCGGAATATGTACCTGTTCACCTTTGCTGTTTGCTTTTACATAAATATCAATGCCCGGCTTATCCACCTTAGATACGATCTTGACCTGATCGGTGGAATGACGTTCGACCCCGACCCCGTTGGCTCTTAAATTAAAGGCGCTGCCTAACGAGAAACCGCTGATGCCGGCGATCTTCTTTAATAAGTTTTTCTCCATTTCATTCTGCATACCGTTCACCTCTATTTCTTAAACGCGCAGTTATCAGAAAACTGTTCCATCAAATGCGGCAGGATTTCCGCTTTAGAACCGCGTTCTTTTACTTTGCCGTTGTCGATGACGATGATTTCATCAGCCAGTTCCATGATCCGTTCCTGATGAGAGATCAAAATGATGCTTTTTAAGCTTTGTTCCTTCAGCTTCTGGAAGGTTTCTACCAGTTTCGCAAAACTCCATAAATCAATGCCCGCTTCCGGTTCATCAAAGATCGCCAGTTTCAGATCCTGACGGGCAAGCAGAGAAGCGATCTCGATCCGCTTTACTTCACCGCCGGACAAGGAAGCGTCTACATCCCGATCCAGATAATCTTTTGAACAAAGACCGACATCCGTCAGATAAGAACAGCACTTTTCTTCCGCAAGCTCACTGCCGTGCGCAATCGACAAAAGATCTTTTACCTTTAAGCCCTTAAAACGAGGCGGCTGCTGAAACGCATAGCCGATCTGTAATTTTGCCCGCTTGGCAATGCTCATATCGGTAATATCTATCCCATTCCATAAGATCTGTCCGCCGGTCGGCTTTTCAATTCCCATGATCAGCTTCGCAAGCGTTGATTTTCCACCGCCGTTAGGACCGGTAATGACCACAAATTTATCATCTTCGATACACATGCTCAGATCTTTGATGATCTCTTGACATGCTTTGTTATCTGTAACTTGAAATGATACATGCCTTAATTCTAACATGAATGCTCATCCTTTCTTTTACCGCCGTTATTGTACCACAAAACAAAAGAAATAAAAAAGAAAACGATTATTTTTTTATCCATCCTAAACCCCTGCTTTCATCTTTCTGTTTTTACATGTGCCGGCAACAAAAAAGAACGCCGCTTGGATTTGGAAAAGGACGTTCTTATAAGCATTATCTACAACAAATGCTCCGTTAATTTTTCAAGCTCTGCAGCGGAGCGGGGATCCGCCCGCCGCGGTTGATCATGTCCGCACATTCCGCCTGATTGATTTCCATGATCACGCCGCTTCCAAGCAAACCGCCGAATTCCAGTTCTTCACCGGCTTTGCGATCGATCGCAGGGATGATGCGTACGGCAGTCGTTTTGCTGTTTACCATGCCGATTGCCGCTTCATCGGCAATGATTCCGGAAATGATCGTTGCGCTCGTATCGCCCGGTACGACGATCATATCTAATCCCACTGAACAAACGGCAGTCATCGCTTCTAATTTTTCCAAACAAAGATGCCCGGCTTTTACCGCATCGATCATCCCCGCATCCTCCGATACCGGAATAAACGCGCCGGATAAGCCGCCGACTGACGAGCTTGCCATCACGCCGCCTTTTTTGACCGCATCATTGAGCATCGCCAGACATGCGGTCGTTCCATAAGCGCCACAGTGGCGCAAACCCATCTCTTCCAGTATATGCGCGACGGAATCACCGATTGCCGGCGTCGGTGCCAAGGAAAGATCGACGATGCCAAAAGGCACACCCAGCCGCTCGCTTGCCAAGGTGCCGACCATCTGTCCCATGCGGGTGATCTTAAACGCTGTCTTTTTAATGATCTCCGCTAATTCGTGCATTGGCAAAGATGGATCTGCTTTAGCTAACGCCGCTCGTACCACACCGGGGCCGGATACCCCGACATTGATGACACAATCCGCCTCCCCTACTCCATGGAATGCACCGGCCATAAACGGATTATCCTCCGGTGCATTGCAGAACACCACCAGCTTGGCAGCGCCGATACAGTTGTCATCAGCGCTCAAACGGGCGCATTCCAAAACGATCTCCCCCATTTTTTTGACTGCGTCCATATGAATGCCCGCTTTCGTAGAACCGATATTGACCGATGCACAGACGCGCTGCGTAACAGCCAATGCCTTGGGAATCGAAGCGATCAAAGCCTCATCGCCTGCAGAGAAACCTTTCTGCACCAAAGCCGAATAACCGCCGATAAAATTCACACCGACTTCTTTGGCACAGCGATCCAGCGTCAAAGCATATTGCAGCGGATCACCGCCTGATGCACCTACCAGCATCGCGATCGGTGTTACCGAAATCCGTTTATTGATGATCGGAATGCCATATTCTTTTTCGATCGCTTCCCCTACCTTTACCAGATCTTTTGCCAGCCGGGTAATTTTACGATAGATCTTCTCACAGGAACGATCAATATTCTCATCCATGCAGTCGATCAAAGAAATCCCCATCGTAATGGTACGAACATCTAAACAGTCCTCATCGATCATTTTGATCGTTTCTAATATCTCATTGGTAGTAAACATCGTTTCCCTCCTTAAATACGATGCATCGCCTGAAAGATCGTTTCATGCATCACATGGATCTTTACCTGTATCTGTTCGCCATAGCGCTCCATATGTTCTACAAAAGAAGCAAACGGCACATTGCTGTTTTCAATATCCACTAACATGATCATCGCAAACATATCCTGCAAGATCGTCTGCGATACTTCGATCACATTCATATTGGCTTTTTCACATTCTCCGCTTACCTTTGCCAAAATTCCTACCATATCCTTGCCGATCACACTGATTACCGCCCTCATTTTTTTCCTCCTGTTCCACTCCTTTATGCAAAGGAATCGTTTTGATCGTTATCATTATATCCTGTTTCCACCCCCTTGACAACGACTGTTCAAACCAAAAAAAGCAAGCTAAAACAGACAAAGATCACTGCTTTGTCTGCTCTTTTCCATATGTGTAATGATCATCGCGAATTACGACCGTAGGCGTTTCATCAAGGGAAAGGCCATAAGCGCCGTTTATATCATAATTGATCTGTCTGCCTAAATATGCCTGATCGCCCTTCATGATGCGATAGCTTTCCTCAAACATTTCCTGCTCGACACACGCTGATTTCCTTGTGCCGCTCAGCCGGATCAGATAATCGCTGTCGCTTCCTCCAAGCAAGATCATCTGATGGATGTGGATCTCCTCATAACAGGTTTCCTGTTCCATACGCAGCTGATTATCGCGGATGCGCCGCATCATCTGAAAAGCCACTTCAAAGCGATCCGCATATGTCCCCTGCAATTTCCCCTGCCAATAATCCCCGCTGTCATCATAGGTCGTCAAGGTCGGGTCCCGCAACAAAAGCTGCTGCATTTCCAGCTGCATTAAATTTCCATAGCGATCCTTCAGCTCCTCATAGCGCTTGGAAGTTTTAGACGCATCACTTTCCTGTTTATCTTTATGCAAAAGCGTCATACTGTCATAGCCTTCATCTTCGATCCGCACCAGCCGTACGCTGCCCGCTTTCCATGCACCGCTTTTGCTCTGCTTCAGATCGGCGTTTGGAAACAAGATATATTTGGCATTGCCGGCATAATACAAAACGATCGTACCGTCTTCTCCGCATACGCTCTCCTCGATCAGAAAATAGTCATTGACATCTTTCCATTTGATCGCCACGCCTTTTTCATCACTGGTCATCATGACTTGATCGCTTTGATCATGCCAGTTTTCTAATAAGAGCCGTTTCTGCTTTTGGGCATCGCTTTTTTCTTGTCGATGGAAAGAAATCGGCGTGATCCTTTTCGTATTGCTTTGATCCTCATAGCGCAAGAGCGCACTGTCCTCATCAAGCCACTCCAGACGCTCAAGCGACTTCACCTGTTCGATCGTTTTGATTTTTTCCGCCAATAGAAAATATTTGCGCTCATAAAGATCCAACAGTTTCTTTTTATGACTGTATCGCAGCACGATGCTGTGCGTATGCGTATCATTTGCCACAACGCTCTGCAAGCGCTTGATCCGCAGCGTGCCATATAATCCCATCAAGATCAATAAAGCAAATAAGATCAGCATCACCAGATTCTTTTTATGATCGGGATCTCCTACCAATAAAAACCAACCGACCAGATATAAAATCACGATCAGCGCCATCATCAGATAAGGAAGATAGTCTTGAAAAAACACATAGCCTTTTGCCTGAATCGCCCATACGCTCAGTACAAGCAAGATCAATAAAACAGAAGCGACTACAATGCTTCCATAAGCGGCGATCTTTCGTTTCATTCGCATCTAACCTCTCTTTACTGTGCTAATATCATATCACAAACCGGTTAAAAAAAGGCATAGATCATGCCTTTCTTACTAAAATGTTAGAAATTCAGACGCTATTTGCCCACGTCTTTATGATGCGCTAACACCGTATCGACGATCGCTTCCGCCGTCAAACCGTATTTTTCTAACAGCGCTTTCGGCGTACCGCTTTCCCCGAAGGTATCCTGCATGCCGACCATCGCCACTTTACGCGGTGCATGTTTGACCAACACCTCGGCAACCGCACTGCCTAAACCACCATACACCGTATGCTCCTCACATGTTACAAATAATTCATGATCATTTGCCAGTTCGATCAGCAGTTCTTCATCGATCGGCTTGATGCTGTACATATCGACTACGCTCGCATCAATGTCATGCGCTTTTAATAATGCGGCAGCCCGCAGCGCTTCCTGCACCATCATCCCGCATGCCACAAGCGCAACCTTCTTGCCTTTCTTTAAGACATTTCCTTTGCCTAATGCAAACACCGCGTCCTCACCATACACATCATCGACACCGGAGCGTCCCAAACGCACATAACAAGGACCGTTGTAATCATATACGCGATAAAGCAAAGCCTTGGTCGCCGCCGCATCGCATGGTACGACCACGCACATGCCCGGGATCGCCCGCATCAATGCCAAATCTTCGATCATCTGATGGCTTGCCCCATCTTCTCCGACCGTAATGCCCGCATGGGTTGCGCAGATCTTGACATTCAGATGCGGATAGCCGATCGAATTGCGGATCTGCTCATAAGCACGTCCGGCCGCAAACATCGCAAAAGAGCTTGCGAAAACGGTATTGCCGCTCGCCGCCAAACCGGCTGCTACTCCCATCATATTGCCTTCCGCAATTCCCATGTTAAAATGCTGAGCAGGACGCACTGCTCTTGCCTCGCTGGTCTTTGTCGAACCGCTTAGATCTGCGTCCAATACCACAACATGATCATCTTTTTCAATGATTTCTGCCAATGCTTTTCCATATGCTTCTCTTGTTGCTAATCCCATATTTACTCTCCTAACTCAGCAAGCGCCTGGGCAAGCTGTTCTTCATTTGGGGCAGTGCCGTGCCATTTTGCCTGATTTTCCATAAAGGAAACGCCTTTGCCTTTGATCGTTTTGGCAATGATCACGCTTGGCTGCCCTTTGACTGCCTTTGCTTTTTCACACGCTTCGATCAGCGCTTCAAAATCATGTCCATCCACGACCTGCACATGCCAGCCGAAAGCCTTGAATTTCTCATCGATCGGCGTCGGATTCATTACATCGACTACTTTTCCATCGATCTGTAACCCATTATGATCGACAAATGCCAGCAGCTGATCCAGATGATAATGCGCCGCAGCCATCGCTGCTTCCCAAACCTGTCCTTCCTGCAGCTCACCATCGCCTAATAATGCATACACATGATAAGGCAGACCGTGCAGCTTGTTGGACAAAGCCATACCGACCGCTGCGGAAATGCCTTGTCCCAGCGAACCGGTGGACATATCGACTGCCGCGACATCATTCATGTTAGGATGACCCTGCAAATCAGAATTGATCTTGCGGAAGGTTTCCAGTTCCTTTTCGGGAATCAATCCTTTTTCTGCCAGCACTGCATACAGCGCCGGTGTTACATGTCCCTTTGATAAAACAAAGCGGTCCCGTTCCAAACTGTTTACATTTTCATTTGAAATGTCCATCTGGGTAAAATAGATCGTCGTCAAGATTTCCACTGCTGACAAAGATCCACCCGGATGTCCGCTTTTTGCGCCGGCAACCGTTTTGACGATGTTTCTGCGAATATGCTTCGCATGTGCCTGCAATTCTTTGATTTCCATTTTATACCTCCTGATCTTTTCCAACTCTAACTCTGTATGTGATTATAGCACAAAAAAAATGACTGTAACAGATGACAGTCATACAAAAAACAATTCCCTTGCTTTCTCAACACTTTATTTTTTTCTTTGTCAGCGCTTTTTCTTTACCGATCCTTCTCTTTCACAGTGAAAAAATGTTCCTGCCCGCTTTCTTTGGCAAAACGAATGAAAGGATCGTTCTCTTTATAAAAAGCAGCCAATGCAGCCCCTTCAGGCTAACGGATGTCATCCTGTTTCAGGAAGACAAGCGGTCATACAGATCATCGATCTCACAATGTGGAAGCGTGATCGTCTGATCGGACAGATATGCAAGCGGTGCGAAGAGCGGATCATCATGCAGCGATAAAAAGGCAATTTGATAAGAGCATAACGCCTGATAAGGATAACGGTGTTTTTTCGCCCCGTATTTGACATCTCCCAATAATGGATGCTGATAATACGCAAAAGCAGCACGGATCTGATGGGATCTGCCGCTGTGCAGTTCCACCTCCAACAGTGAATAACGGCCATTGCTTTGCAGTTCGCGATAGCTTGTCCGGGTCATTTTAGCGCCTTCTACGGCTTCAGCGGAAAGTGTCGCTTTATTGATCTCTTTTTGTTTTTGATGATACAGTACCAGCGTATCTTCCGGTTTCATCCTGCCCTCGATGATACAATGATAAAACTTACGCAGCCGATGACGACGAATGATCTCATTCAGTGCCCGTAAAGACGCCGCATCTTTGGCAGCCAGTACAATGCCCTGGGTATTGCGGTCGATCCGATTGGCCAAAGCGGGGCGAAAGCTTTGTTCCGCCTGCGGATCATAAACCTTTTTTTCATAAAGATAGCGCCATAAACGCTGGATCAAGGTATCTTCATCTGCTTTGCTTTCGCTGTGACATAAAACACCGCTCGCTTTATTCAATACGATGATGTGCGAATCTTCATAAACGATCTGTTTATCATCAAGAGGCTGGGCGTTCAAAAAGTCATAGTTCTTTGTTTCTTCCAGCACATCCGGCGGCAAAAACAGCTGTACGACATCACCGATCTGTAAACGCTGCGCCGCTTCACAGCGTTTGCGGTTCACTTTGATCTTTTTATTGCGGATGGATTTATAAAGCAAGCTTTTCGGCAGTTTCTCCATGCTTTTTAATAAAAATTTATCCAAACGCTGATCTGCGTCATTTGCGGTAATGATCAATTCTTTCATAGCACACCTCTTATCTGCCCTTTTGCTTTTTTCTCGTTCTCATTTCTTATACTTATTTATCATACTCTGCAAAAAAAGGCAATAAAGAAAACGCTGCCGCATCATTGTTCAAACGGTGAGCCGCTTCCCAATCCTATTAAAAAAACAATGATGACATGACAGATCTTGCGATGGGTTCTGACAGAAGCCGGAAAATGTGTTAGAATAAAGCCATGTTTAAGATCACTTGTTCCGTCAGGACACTGGTTGAGTTTGTATATTTGTGCGGCGATCTCGTTCGTCCTTTTCATGATGTGCAAAGAGCACAGGAAGGGGCCAAGATCCATCGCTTATTGCAAAGAAGCAGCAAAGACCATTATGAAGCAGAAGTCGCATTTCGTCATACGACGATCTTAGACGACATCTGCTTTGAGGTGGAAGGCAGGGCTGATGGTGTCATTCATCGAAATGATGAGATCATCATTGATGAGATCAAAACGACAGATGTGCCTTATGATGAAATTATGGAAGACGGGATGCCGGTACACTGGGCACAGGCAAAATGCTATGCCTATTTTTACTGTGTCAAGCATCCGCGCGATACGATTTTGATCTCTTTGACTTATTATCAAATGGCAGAAGCGCGCACCAAGATATTTGAGAAAGCTTTTACGTTTGCGCAGCTGGAAACTTTTTACTTTGATTTATTAAAGCAATATCAAAAATGGGCGCTGTTTGCGAAGCAGCATAAGCAGGCGCGGCAGATTTCGATCAAAACGCTGACATTTCCTTTTGCGCAGTATCGAAGCGGACAGCGTGATCTGGCGGTTGCGGCCTACAAGACCATCCTAGATCAAAAAGTGCTGTTTGCTCAAGCGCCGACCGGGATCGGCAAGACCATTTCTACGCTGTTTCCTGCTGTGAAAGCACTGGGAGAGGATAAGGCAGACCGTATTTTTTATGTAAGCGCCAAGACGCTTACGCAAAAGGTCGCAGTGGATGCCTTGGATAAGATGCGCACACAGGGATTACAGATCAAAAGCGTCGTGATCGCTGCCAAAGACAAGTGCTGTCTGATGGAGGAAAAAAACTGTGATCCTGAAATCTGTCCTTATGCGAAAGGCTATTATGATCGTTTGCATGAAGCGATGTATGCGCTATTGACACAGTCGGATCACTATGAATTAGAAGGCTTGCGCGCCTTTGGCAAAGCATGGCAGTTATGTCCTTTTGAACTGTCGCTGGATCTATCGCTTTATTGCGATGTCATCATCGGTGATTATAATTATGTATTTGATCCGCAGGTTTATTTGAAACGCTTTTTTCAAGAACAAAAGGAGCGGATCGTGCTGCTGGTGGATGAAGCGCATAATTTGGTCGATCGTGCCCGGATGATGTTTACCAAACGTCTTAGCAAAAAAATGATACAGAGCGCTTATGCGTCTGTCCCAAAAGCAAAGCGCAAACTGCGCAAAGCACTTGCTTTATGCAAAGAGGAAATGGAACAACTGGAACAGGAACAGGAAGGCCGCTTTCATAGCGAATGGGAAATAAGGGAAAGCTTGCAGGCGAGCTATGAAGCGGTAATCGAACCGGGGGAACACTATTTGAAGGAAACGCCGTTGGCAAATGATGACGCTTTTACAACACTTTACTTTGAACTGCTGGCATTTAAGCGGATACAGGAACTGGCAGATGATCATTTCATCTATCTCAGTGAAAAAGAAGACGATGATTTTATTTATGAGATCTTTTGTCTGGATCCTTCTTCTCTGTTGAAAAAGCGCATGGATGAAGTATGTGCGACGATCTTGTTTTCCGCAACGCTGACACCGGTTTCTTATTTCGAGCAGTTGTTGGTCGGGCATAATGAAAACCGCAAGCTGATGCTGCGCTCCCCTTTCCCATCCGAACATCTGCACATCGCCATTCAAGACCGTATCTCCACCCGCTATAAAGACCGTTTACACACTTCCGCAGCGATCGCAGAACTGATTTTCAGCGCCATTTCTATGAAAACCGGCAACTATATGGTCTTTTTTCCAAGTTATCAGTATTTGCAGATACTGTATGATCTGTTTCGAGAACTCTACCCGCAAATTCCTCTGTTAAAGCAGGAAAGCGGTATGTCGGAAACGGAAAAAACAGCATTTCTTTCCCGGTTCATGGAAAATCGAGAAAAGACCTTACTGGGCTTTTGTGTGTTGGGCGGGATGTATGGAGAAGGAATCGATCTACAAAGCGATGCGCTGATCGGCTGTATCATCGTCGGGGTCGGACTTCCACAGGTAAATGAACGGCAGGAACTGCTGAAAGAATATTTTGATGATACGATGGAGATGGGATTCACCTATGCTTATATCTGCCCCGGTATGAGCAAAGTGTTGCAGGCATGCGGGCGGGTCATTCGCAGCGAACAGGATCAAGGGTTACTGCTGCTCATCGATGATCGCTATCGCCTGCCGCAGTGGAACGCTTTGCTGCCGGCGCATTACCGTCATTATCAGGTCGTTCATTCACCGATTGCCTTGATGAAGCAGTTAAAGCGTTTTTGGGCAGATTCGCAGCTGCCGGCGCATAAACTGGGAACAGAAAAAGAACGGGGGAATGGAGATTGACCTTGGTGCAATGGTTCTTGTTTTTAGGTGGCGGCAGTTCGATCGCCTACTATCTATTTATGAAGATCCGTTATCGTCGAATTGCTTTTGCGTCTTTCTTTTTGGGATCGGGAATCGCAATGCTGTTTTTTGCGATACTGTGGGACAACGGTGGTGATCAAAACAAGGTATCGGATCTTTGGCAAGATGTGATCGGCATTGTTTTCTTAATGGGCATCTTGCTGTTTGTTTTCACACAGGCAATGATCCTTTTCTATGGATTTCATGATGGCAAGAAAAAGGGCGACTATATCATGGTGCTGGGAGCAGGATTAAATGGCAGAGAGGTTTCTACGACACTGCGCCTGCGCTTAGATCGGGCAATCGCTTTATATCGGCAATGTCCGCTTCCCATGATCGTAAGCGGTGGACAGGGAAAGGATGAGGAGCGAAGTGAGGCTGCGGCAATGCGTGATTACTGTATTGCACAGGGTGTGCCTGAGAAAATGATCTTAATGGAGGATGTTTCTTGCAGCACAGATGAAAACTTTGCTTTTGTCAAAAGGCTGTTAAACCAACAAACACCGCATGTCCTGCTTGTTACCAATCGTTTTCATATGTGCCGGGCGGCCCGGATCGGAGCTTTTCATGGCTTTCGTTGTGAATGCTTTGCATCACCGGTCCATACGGCAACTGCCTTTAATTTTTATGTCAGGGAGTTTTTTGCTTTGTGGAAAACACTGCTGTGCCATCTTTTTTTCTTGATCTGCAAGAAAAGAAAACGATAAGAAGGCTGATCCGACATCCTGCACGCTGCGACTGTCAAAGGAAAGCCTCATTTTCCTCATTCTCGTATCGTTTTGATAAGATAAAACAGGAGCAAAATGACAGCTCGAATCAGCTGTATTGCTCCTGTTTTGCTTTTGCTTCATCTAATAAACATCGTATCGGATGCGCTGGCTCTTTCATTTGGAAAAGCGACAATGTGATGTACAGCAGCCACAGCTTCCATTACATCCCTGTCGTACTTTTTTATTTTTTCTAATGGATGTGATTGCCGCGATCATGCCAAGCAGCAATAAGCTCAAAACTATAACGGTTGCCATTTTATAAAGCCTCCTATCCAAGCCAGCCCATGAAAAGATAAACGATCCATGAAACAAGCCATGCAATCACGCACTGCCCCACCACAACGACCATTGCCCATTTCCCGCTCAACTCTCTTTTGATCGAAGCCACTGCCGCAACACATGGTGTGTATAATAAGCAAAATACCAGCAAAGATGCGGCCGCCGCAGATTGGAAGGTCGCCAGCAGTACATCGGTGCTGCCAAATAAAACCGTTAAAGAGGATACGACACTTTCTTTTGCCAAAAAACCGGCAATCAGCGCCGTTGCAATACGCCAATCACCAAATCCCAGCGGTGCAAACAGCGGCGCAAGCATTCCTGCTACATTTGCCAAAATGCTGTCCTGAGAATCATCGACCATGTTAAAGGTCAAATCGAAATTCTGTAAGAACCAAATAGCGATCGTCGCAAGAAAAATAACGGTAAATGCCCGCTGCAGAAAGTCTTTTGACTTATCCCACAGCAAATGGGCGATATTTTTGGCTGCCGGCAGTCGATAATTCGGCAGTTCCATCACAAAAGGTACCGCTTCTCCTTTGAATGTCGTCTTTTTGAATACCAACGCCATGATAATGCCCATGACGATTCCTAATACATATAGCGCAATCATTACAAGCGCCGCATGTTTTGGAAAAAATACATCGGTAAAAAACGCATAAATCGGCAATTTTGCCGTACAGCTCATAAACGGTGTCAAAAGAATGGTAATTTTTCTGTCACGCTGGGAAGGAAGCGTTCTGGTCGCCATGACTCCCGGTACCGTACAACCGAAGCCAATGAGCATCGGCACGATACTGCGGCCGGATAATCCCAGTTTACGAAGTAATTTATCCATGATAAATGCTACTCTTGCCATATAACCGCTGTCTTCTAAGATCGACAGGAAGAAAAACAAGGTTATGATGATCGGCAGAAAACTAAGTACACCGCCGACACCGCTGAAAATACCGTCAATGATCAAGGCATGTAAAGCTTCATTGACCTGTGCACTGTTCATCCACTCATCAACCAATACGGTAAGTGAAGTAATGCCTGTCTCTAATATTTCCTGAAAAAAAGCACCGATCAAGTGAAAGGTCAGCCAGAAGATCGCCCCCATAATTAAAATGAATAAGGGAATACCGGTATATTTCCCGGTCAAGAAATGATCGATCCTTTTGCTGCGCAGACGTTCTACGCTCTCTTTCGGCTTCACGATCGTCGCTTCACATACTGCCAAAATGAAATCAAAGCGCATCTTCGCAACGGCTGCGGAACGATCCAGCTCTGCATCTTTTTCAATTTGCTGTGTAATTTCTTCTAAAATATGCACTTCATGGTCGCTCAAATGTAACATTTCGATGATCTTGGCATCGCCTTCGATGATCTTTGTAGCCGCAAAACGAAGCGGTATTGCATGTTCTTGGTGATGGCTTTCAATGAGTTCCATTACGGCGTGAATTCCTCGATGCAGCGGACTGTCCGGTGCACAAAAATCTTGTTTCATTGGTTTTTCCTGATATTTGGCTACATGGATCGCATGTGCAACCAGTTCATCGACACCCTCGTTTTTTGCCGCTGAAATCGGTACGACCGGAACACCTAGTAAATGTTCTAATTCGCTTACTTTTACTGAACCGTCGTTTTTGCGAAGTTCATCCATCATATTTAAGGCGATGACCATAGGAATATCCAGTTCCAGCAGCTGCATCGTTAAGTACAGGTTACGTTCAATATTAGTGGCATCAATGATATTGATGATGCCTTTGGGTTTCTCTTTTAATAAAAAGGTACGGGTTACGATTTCTTCACTGCTGTAAGGCGACATGGAATAAATGCCAGGCAGATCGGTAATGGATGTGTGTGGGTGCCCTTTTATTTTTCCGTCTTTTCGATCGACGGTTACGCCGGGAAAATTGCCAACATGTTGATTGGCGCCGGTCAATTGATTGAAAAGGGTCGTTTTCCCGCAGTTTTGATTACCAACTAAAGCGAAGGTAAGCACTTCTTCCTCAGGGAGGGGGTGTTCATGTTTTTTATCATGATATTTCCCGTCCTCACCATAACCAGGATGAATTTTATTAGGCTGTTTCAAGAGCGATCGCTTTGGTGTATGGGCATATTCTTTTGTTACTTCGATCTGCTTCGCATCATCCATGCGAATCGTCAATTCGTAGTCATGAATCTTTAATTCAATCGGATCACCCATAGGCGCATATTTTACGATACTTACTTCAATACCCGGAATTAACCCCATATCTAAAAAGTGCTGGCGCAATGATCCGCTGCCTCCAACCGATACAATTTGGGCAGACTGTCCGATTGCTAATTCATTTAATCGCATCTGTATTCACCCTCTCTATTTTTGTTAGCGGTTACTAACTAACAACACAGAAATTACAGTGTTTCAAGGCTGAAACACTGCGTTTTTGATCTGTTGTTTTTATTTTTACAGGGGAAATCATAACAAATAATAGGATTCCATGCAATAGCTATACTGGAATTTGTAATTATTTTACTTTATTTTCTGATTTTTATTTTGATAAGGAATTGCTGCTGTTCTTAAAATAGCAGAATGTAGCGCTAAGTCCTGCTAAGGCTCCAAACAATAACATCCAAAGCATAACTTGGTTTGTATCATCTCCGGTTGGAACACTAGGTACCAATTCATTTAGATAACGATAACTGTAAATATCCTTATCAGGATCTACAAGCTCGTCATTGAAGAACACACCTTCCTCATTGATCTCTACCTTCAGCACTTCATCCGATAATAAGTATCCCATAGGCGCCTGTGTTTCCTTGATGTAGACAATTCCATAAGGCAAATCAGTGAATGTGGCAGTTCCTGATTCCTGATCCGCATGAACAGTACGTACTTCTTTCTTACAATCTTCATCTTCGTACATCGTGAATGCAAAGTCTTTGGATCTAATGAGCTGATCTGTCTGTGCATCCACTTTCTGTACTTGAATGTCAGTTAAGATCTGTTCATCTTTCATTACCACTTCCTGTACCTCGCCGGTGGCTTTTACCTCGAAGATCACATCTTCCGCTAAGTGATAGCCATAAGGTGCTGCTTCCTCATGTAAGCGATACATGCCCGGTTCTAACATCGTGATCATATGCGCTTCCTCTGTCGATGTCCAGCGTTCTACGATATTCTTTGTCTTTTCACTTGTCAAAATGAAATCTGCACCTGCCAATGCCTTACCGGTTGTCTCATCTACTTTCAAGATCTCTACTTTGGTATAGTCATTGGTCATTTCTACTTTCTGTGTTTCTGTTGTATTGGCTACTGTGAATTTGATCTCTTTCTCGCTTAACATATAACCAAACGGTGCGATCGTTTCCTTTAAGGTATATTCCTTTCCGACTGTTAATCCCTTGATCAGGTGTGCTTCCTCTGTGCTGACCCATTCTTCTACTACCTTTCCGTTCTCATCTAGCACCTGCAAGGTTGCGCCCTCTAACTCTTTTCCGGTCGTCAGATCGGTTTTGGAAATAAGCACTTCTGTCTGTTTGTTCGTGAATTGTTTATGCACTTCATACACTGCTTTCTGATCATCTTCCAAATCAAATTTGATCTCATAAACCGTTTCATCTAAGACATAGCCATCCAGTGTTCTTGTTTCCTGTAAAAGATAAGAAGCTCCATCTGTTCCAAGCGGTAAGCCTACGATATGGATTTCGCCTAATTCATTTGTCATATAGTAACCGTCTTCCGAAATATCCATCGATACCGGATCTCCTGCTTGATGGATCACTTTACCGTTCTGTGGATCGATGATATCATACTTCGTTTTCAGCTGATACTGCACACCGCTTAATAACTCCTTTGTTTCCTCGTCTGCTTTCTCGATATGGATCTCTGCGGTTGGCTTTTCATCTTTTACTCTTACGATAATGAGTGGATCGCCGTCATCATCTGCTTCCATGATACTGCCTGTGATTGTGAAAGGGATCGGATCGGTATTGAGCAGGTATCCGTTTGGTGCGGTGATCTCTCTTGCTTCATACTCTCCTGCCAATAACATCAATGGCAGCGTTACTTGTCCTTTCTTATTGGTTGTGAAAGTATCGATCCAATCTTCGCCTACTTTCTGTTTCACATATTGTTGTTTCTTCACGTTCCAGATCTTAAAGGAAGCATTTGATAATGTGATCGGTTCTTCTGTATCAGCATCCAGCTTGATCAAGCGTAGATATGCTTTCTTCCATTCGTTCTTGATGGCATAATGGAAAGACTGATCTTGGGTACTGATCGTAAACTCCACAGATCCTTCCATCGGGATCAGATCGACATGCGGTGTCTTGGTCTGTCTCATGACATAATCTCCGGCTGCCAATTCACCTGAAGAGGCATAGCCGGTTTTATCTGTTTTTAAGATCGCATATTCTTTTTTAGAATACGTATCTAAATGTTTTAATGCTTCCTCAAAAGATCCGTATTGATCTACATATTTCTTTAAGATGACTGTAAACTCGGCATTAGGTTCCGGTTCCAATACACTGGTTTCTTCATCGGAATACTTATGAATTTCGATCTTACCGGTAATGACTTGATCGGATACGGTCATATTCTGAGTTACGATGCTGACTGTTTGACCGCCATAAGTAAGATCTATATTGTATTTGTTTGGATCTAATTGATAGCCGGTAGGTGCTTGGATTTCTCGGATATAATAAGCGCCCAAGTTTTGATTGAGAAAACCTGCTGTATTACCTAAAGAATCGGTCGTTGTTTGTGCAACGAGGGTATCTTTTGCATGATAGAGCTTCCCGGAGATCGGATTGACGATATTTTCTCTTGCATAGAGGCCATAGATGGCACCTGCAAGGGTAGCGTCTCCTTGTGCTGTACTTCCGGTATCGGCATCTTGTTTCTTCAATGTGATATTACCTTTTTGGATTGCATTTTTTGCATTGAAAGAAACGACATCATTTGCGATGATGGTAACCTTATAGATCTTACTATCTAAGACAAGATTAGCAGGGACATTGGTTTCCTGCACATAGAGATCTTTAGGAAGCAGATCATCGATCTGTACGGTACCATCTGATCCTGTTTTATAGGTGCCGATCGGATCTGACATATCGCTGTTATAGGATAATGCGAAAGATGTGTTAGGCACATAGTTTCCTTCTTCATCCTGTTTTGCGATCTTCAAAGATCCTTCTTTGTTTACCTGTAACTTCAATGTAATTGATAATGGGTCTATTTTATGAAATACGGCGGTGTCTTGTGCTCCTGATTTTCTATAAACCATAGTAGTACCCAAATATTCCTTAGCGATCCGGTTAAATGTTAGAGTAACATTTTCCGGAGCACTATCAGTTGGGGTAAGCGTAATGGAATTACCGTTGCGAACAACATTGACGCCATTCTGACTGCTTACTTCTGCGAAGTCAGAGATTACACCGTTTAGATCGGTAATGGTAATACTTTCATTAACATTTACTACTGGATTTATATTATCAAAATTTGGTTTAATGTTTTGACGATTGATTGCTGCTTGTACTTGTGCTTTGTAAGTAGGGTAGTCAAAGCCGGTAATGGATACCGGTGTATGTCCCATTGCCTCATAGATCATATATTGGGTTGTAAGACGCCAATGAGTAGAATCTGAATCATTTTTATGTTTATACCACCCATAATATGCAATCTGTTCCATCTGATCTTTTACTGAATGTGAAAATTCTTCTACTGAATAATCATTCCCATCTGCAAATGGGGTAGTAGGATCCACACAAAACGCAACCTCTCCATTCGCCGTCATCCAAAAAGCATCACCCCAAGCCGGGAATCCATTTGACATTGTGAAGCGATAAGTATATCCCGGATAGTAACCGGTTCTGACTTGATTGTTATTAGCAGCTTTGGTGCTGATTGGTGTAAAACATGTAAAGATCATAAGCAGTACACTTATGATACTGAATATTTTTTTCTTAAGTTTATACATATTTCTTCCTCCTCATCATTGTTATTCGTGCTTTCTTTTCTTAATCCTAAAACTTTTTCATTTTTTCTACGTAGAAAAGGCAGCCATAAGACTGCCTATTAAATATAGTATTAGGATTATAGATTTTACGTAGAAAACAAATAACAATATTTTTATTCTGATCATAGGTATTACATAAGGACTGCGCATTCCTTAACACCTTTCACATTCCGGGGGATCTTTGTTTTTCATTGTTTCACGTCCTTTCTTGTAAAAGAAAAGAGCAACTGTTCTGATTGCTCTAAATTAAACTATTGATATTTTCATATGACTGGCATATAATATGGGTGTAAGTGATAGGTGGTGCAAACTACCAAAAGAAAAGAGAGAGTTGGCGCTCTCTCTTTTTTTAGTACCACTACCTTGAAAGACTAGATAACTAGTCTTTCTTTTTCAACTCTACAACGATTAAGTAGAGGATCAATAATTCGATTATTGCCTCTAAATTCATGTGTAAGTGATAGGTAGCGGTACATCAGGAAAGTATCATTCATGACTAATACCTCCGCAGCAATCATAACATAGATCGCTTCTGCACTCAATATGATCTATTCACAAAAGAAAATCTGTTACTTCTAATACTCTGGGAAATATACATCCCAAATTCCTTCTGCTACTTCGCCACACGAATCAAGTACAGTCCCAGTTCCCATACTATATCTTGGCCATCCATACCAAGGACTATTTGGATCTGCTAATTGTGCCTCTGCCCATGCACTTGCTTCTGCTTGACTGTTAAACCACATTCCGGAATTACCTAAGTTTGTATATGTCCCATTAGGCACACATACATTCTGTGCCGGTGGAGTAGGGGAAGTAGTATTTCCACCGGTAGATCCTGTTGCAGTAGATCCATTGGATCCGCCGGTATTGGCAGCCGGTGGTGTAACGGCAGGCGTTTGGGTTGTCGGTGTTTGTGTTTCTGTTTGTTCCTCTGCCGGTGCCTCTTCAGGAGTTTGGGTATTTGCGGTTTCTTCCTTCGCTTTTACATTGACGGTCAGCTCATAAGTTTTCTTCTTTCCGTCCTCGCCGGTTACCACATATTTCAACACCTGTTCTCCTGCTTCAGAAGTATCCAGCTTCGGATATTTCACTTTGCCTTCTACACTCTTTATGAAGTCTTTTACATCCACTTCATCGCCCTGCATCACTTCTACTTCTTTATCTTTGAATGTCAGAGAAGCAGCTGCTTTCTTTTCCTCTTTTTCAGAGCAGCCTGCCAATGTTATGCACATCATCAGTGTTAATAGTAGTGTCGTTGCTTTTTTCATGGTTTTTCCTCCCTCATCTTATTTTTTGTAGTTCTTCCAGTAAAAATCTTTTTTTATTTAACTTAAACAGCATTTTAGCCATATCCCAAATGAATAATGCTGCACCAAAAATTATACTTGCCATTATTGTAATAATCAAGTACACGGTAGTTTTTAAGTATTCACTCGATAAGTGTAACTGCGATAATCTAAAGAACATGCCATTTAACCACATGAGTAAAAATATGATTATTACAAAAATAAAGGTAAACATAAACTTTTTATGGCTGTAGCGGGATTTGGTTTCGATGCATTCCAGCAAAAACTCTGTATCAGGCATATTCATATAGGTATTTACTTCTTTTTCCAGATCATTGATTTTCCTTTTTTTGCATAAAAAAAGCATCTCAGTCTGATAGAGTAAGATGCTTTATTCTATAATTTCAAATATAGAGATATGTTATTCTTTGAAAAAATGTACTGTATAAATTCCTTCAGCTATTTCGCCACATGAATCTTTAACAAGGCCAGTTGTCCAAAGATATCTACGATATTGATACCAAGGACTATTTGGATCTGCTAATTGTGCCTCTGCCCATGCTTCTGCTTCTGCTTGACTGTTAAACCACATTCCAGAATTATCTAAATTTGTATATGTCCCATCAGGAACACATACATTCTGTGCCGGTGGAGTAGGGGAAGTAGTGGTATTTCCTCCGCTAGATCCTGTTGTAGTAGATCCATTGGATCCGCTGGTATTAGCAGCCGGTGGTGTAGCGGTAGGCGTTTGGGTTGTCGGTGTTTGTGGCTCTGTTTGTTCCTCTGCCGGTGCCTCTTCAGGAGTTTGGGTATTTGCGGTTTCTTCCTTCGCTTTCACATTGACGGTCAGCTCATAAGTTTTCTTCTTTCCGTCCTCGCCGGTTACTACATATTTTAATACCTGTTCTCCTGCTTCAGAAGTATTCAGCTTTGGATATTTCACTTTGCCTTCCACATTCTTTACGAAGTCTTTTACATCCACTTCATCTCCCTGCATCACTTCTACCGTATCATCTTTGAATGTCAGAGAAGCAGCTGCTTTCTTTTCTTCTTTTTCAGAGTAGCCTGCCAATGTCATGCACATTACAATTATCATCCCGCATACAATTTTCTTTTTCATCTTTTTTCCCTCACTTTTCTATATTTTTATTATTACACTTTTTCGATTGCTTTGCACGTCATTTCTTCCTTTTTGTTTCTTTCATCTATTATCAGACATTCGCACATGTGCATCATCCTGATTCGTACAAACTAATATCCACTAAATAAAATACAGAAATAAAAAAAAACGAACCTTGCTTCCTACACCAGTCATCGTCAAAGTTCGTTTTATTCTTCATATGGCGCCTAAAACAGGACTCGAACCTGTGACCTGCCGGTTAACAGCCGGATGCTCTACCTACTGAGCTATTTAGGCAACTTTTCCTTGAGTGCTCACATATAATACCATGGCATTTTCAAAAAAGCAATACCCAAATATAAAAAATATTATTTTCTGTAATACACCTATTGATGGTGCATACCATTCGATCTGTCATAGCGTTTATCTATCTATGCTCATCCGCTTCAAAACTCAAATTTCCCACTGATAAATCCGCATATTTATCCTTCCCTTGCTATCAAATACAATTCCTTCCTCTTCCAGCAATCCTCTTTGTTCAGGCCAAGAAACTGCCGTCTCGCCACGGTGATTCACGACGCGATGACATGGATAATCACCGTAAAAAGAAGCATGCGACATAATATTGCCTACCTGCCTTGCATGACGTTCTTTTCCCGCCAGCCTTGCGATCTGCTGATAAGTCGCCACTTTCCCCGCAGGAATCTCCGCAACGATCTCTAACACTAGATAAGCAAACTGTTCATCCATACACCATCGCCTCTTTTCACAACTAGTTCTTATGCACCTTACCATATAACAAGATTCCTTTTTTGTAAACACCGTATTTTTATTTCTTTGCTTTCCTAACGCAAATACTGAAATAACGATCTGTCTTCCCTGTCCCGTACCTCTTTCCATCCCGTCTATCTATGGCTTTTCACTTTCCATAAACCAGCGATCTCTCTCATAAAACAATAACCGTCGATTCCCGCATATACTGCACTCATAACGAAGACCGCAGCCGCCCACCACCGAAGTCCCGTTTTTAACACTGTATATATGATCGATCGGATAGCAGTTTTCCTGATCCCAAATAATTTTTAATGGCCGCAATTTCCCATCTTTCCCAATCAACGTTATCACATCAATATATTTCTTAAATACCATATGTTCCCTGAATCGCTGCATCTTTGATCCCTTCCTTTTCCTTTCTATCCTTATCGATCCTATCTTCTTTTCCTGCTCGTTTGCCCTTCCTTATTTCTGCTTCTTTTGTTAAAAATAACCGGTCGGATGAATCACATGTTCCTTTTCCGGATTAAACGCGGTTAATGTTCGATCTATTTCCAAACAGCACCGCTTGATCTTATAAAAACCGTATTTTTCTCTGATCTGCTGCATCGCCACATCCAATTTCTCATTCTTTTCCCGTATTTTCTCACTCTTAAACAACTGTATTTGCGAATAACCACGATCCCTATGCAAATGGGAAACACTGATGCCGATGCTGCGCAGCGGATATGTAAAACGATAATTTACCTTTAATAACTGAAACGCGATCTCCGCGATCTCCTCGCTGATATCCGTTGGCTGTTCGATCTTCTGCTGACTGGAAAAAGATTTTAATTCACTCGTCCGATAAGAAACACAAATCACCCTTCCTTTCAACCCCTTCTGCTTTAAGCGGCTTGCCACCGATTCCGCAAGCACATACAAAACAAGCTTCGCATCGTCCGCATTTTCCATATTTTTTGCTGTAGTGATGCTGTTGCCCACTGATTTCACTTCATTTGCGGCGCCTGCCAATGCGACATCGGAAATATTTTCACCATTGGCAAACCACCAGATCAATTCTCCCATTTTGCCTAACTGTTCCCGCAGATAAAGCCGGCTGCTGCAGGCAAGCGCACCGATCGTTTCGATCCCCAGCAGATGCAGTTTTTCCTTTGTTGCACGTCCGACATAAAACAACTGATCGATTGCCAACGGCCATGCGATCTTTTGAAAATTGTCCTTGCCGATCCTGACGATCCCATTTGGCTTTACTAAATCTGATCCTAATTTCGCAAATATCTTATTGAAACTGACACCGATCGATACGGTCAGTCCCACTTCCTCCATTACCCGCTTCTGGATCAAACGGGCAATCGCCATGCCATCGCCAAATAATTGCACACTGTCACTGACATCGATCCATGCCTCATCAATTCCAAAATCTTCAACCTGATCGCTGTATTCCCGATAAATATCTTTTACTTTTTCACTGTAATAAAGATAAGCCGGAAAATCAGGAGGAACGATCGTTAAATGCGGACATTTCTGTTTTGCCTCTCGCAGTGATTCACCGGTGCGGATATGAAATTCTCGGGCAAGGTCATTTTTCGCCAGAATGATGCCATGCCGACTCATTTCATTGCCGCCGACGGCCATTGCGATTTCTCTTAGCTGCGGATGCCGCATTTCTTCGATTTGCGCATAGCAGTGGTTAATATCACAGTGTAATACGATCCGTTCTTTACCTGTATGCACGTTAGCCCCTCCTTTACCGCTATCATATCACAAAAGTTGCATATTTCAATACTTTTTACGCAACTTAATCTGTAAAATGCTTCCATTATTGCACCGATTTGCTAATATACGCAACATTTGTTATAATAAAGAAAATGAGGTGAAACTATGCTGCTAAAGGATCTGCTTGCTGAATTTAAGCGGTCAACGCATTGCTCTAATGAAATGATCGCCAAGTTCTGCGGCGTGTCAAAATCGACGGTATCACGCTGGTGCAGCGGTGAAATCCGTAGGATCCAGGATGATACGATTGAAAAACTGAGTGAATTGATGCAGATGGACATTTTGTCTTTATTGAAACTGCACCGTGCAAAACCGATCGTCGGTGTGGTAAAAGCCGGATATGATCTTTATGCGCAACAAAATATTCTCGGCTATGAAGAAGTCAGCGCGGCTGAGGATGCACTTGGTGATTTCTTTTTGCAGGTACAGGGAGATTCGATGATCTATGCGCATATTTATGACGGCGATATGCTCTATATCAAAAAATGCACACATGTCGAAAGCGGGACGATCGCCATCGTCATGATCCAAGAGGAAGCCACTGTAAAAAAAGTGATCTGGAAAGATGACTTCATGATCTTGGAAGCCGGCAATCCCCTCGTGGAAAATCGTTATTTTACCAAAAAAGAAATACAGGAGCTCCCGGTGCAGATCATCGGGAAAGTCGTTTTCAGTAAAACCTATTTTTAAGCATCTATAAAATACATAGAAGAAATGAGGGATCGAGATGAAAATCAATCAGACCATCGGATGGGTCATGTCTGCCATGTTTTTAGCGCTTGGACTGTTATTCCCCGGCATTTTTCACTTTTTCGGCGCCGCATCCGGACAGGCGTTTTTGCCGATGCACATTCCGGTCTTTATCTGCGGACTATTCTGTGGGCCGATATTTGGCAGCATGGTCGGTATTTTGACGCCGCTGCTTTCTTCTTTTTTGACCGGAATGCCGGTATTTTTCCCGACTGCCATCGCGATGACATTGGAGTTAGCGACATATGGGGCAGTCAGTGGCCTGCTTGTAAAAAAGCTGCGCCTATATCCGGCGCTGATCGCTGCTATGCTGTGCGGAAGAGTGGTCAGCGGTATTGCACATGCTTTATTGCTGAGCGCTGCATCGCTTCCTTATACCTTGGAAACATTTATCAATGTCTCTTTCTTGATTGCGATTCCCGGTATCGCTTTACAACTGGTAATCGTACCGCTTGCGGTTTCCATCTTGAAAAAGATTCCCGTCATTCATCGCTAAACCGATTTCTTCCCCGATGCACAAATCATGCTGAAAGAGGAAAAGCCGCTTTTCTCTATGCAAAGCAGAAATAAACTTTTCACTTCAGGGTTATCAGATAATTGCGAAAAAAGGCTTGCAATCATATAATCTCTATGATATTATAAACAAGCAAACGGCGCGTTGGAGAAACGGTTAACTCACATGCCTTTCACGCATGCATTCACGGGTTCGAATCCCGTACGCGTCACCAAATAAAGCATAAAAGCCCCGCGAAAGGGCTTTTTTTATTTCAAAATAATTTATTTTTATGTTAGAAACAGATACGCTTTTTGAAAAATGCGTGCTTCTGCTTCAAAAAAAGGGCAGAAGATGCCCTTTTTTCGGTAAGTAATGCCAAGGAACACAAGCATTGCAGTTTGAAATGCTTTGCACTGGAGCCTCTTTTCCCATCATATTGGCTTCCATGATGAGCATGCTCCTATCACTTTATATTACTTTACCGGATCGATTTTATTCTTCTTTATTAGGACTGCCGCACTGTGGACAAAACTTCATCGGCTCATCGCTGGTATAACCGCATTCCTCATTAGAACAAACAAAACCTTCTTTGGGACGAGGTTTCCCGCACTCACTACAGAACTTGCCGCTGTTTTCATGTCCGCACGCACATGTCCATGTATCCTGCTTTGGCTTTTCCTTGCCGCATTCGCTACAGAATTTACCGCTGTTTTCATGTCCACAGCTACATGTCCAAGTGCCCGTTCCACCTGCTCGCTGTGGTTTTTGGAACAATGGATTATCTTCTCGTGTGCTCATCTGTTCAAACAGCGCACCATTTTGCATGCCTCCGGCCTGTGCAGCCATGCCCATTCCTAAAAAACCGGTAAAGGCGCCCGCTTCATTGCTCGCCGCGTTTTCCATCGCTGTCGCTTGTGCCTCCGCCAAACGGCCGGCTGCCACTCTCGCATCGCCCATCATGATCGCATCATCGATCTTTTGGATCCGCTTTCTGCTTTCATCATCAGGCGTTACTTTGGCAATCGCTACTGATTCGATCTCCATGCCACGCCGCTTATGCCATTCTTCATCCAGCGTATCATTCATATAAGCTGCGATTTCCCGCTGTTTTTTCGGCAGCTCATTATATTGGAAACCTTCATCGGAGCACATGCTCAACGCCGTATCCAGCGCATTGACAAATTCCATATCGCACTGTTCCATTAACTGTGCTTTTGTATAACGCTGTTCCACATTGCCCGCAACATGCGCATAAAAAGCCAATGGATCCGTGATCTTAAACGTATACATACCGAAATAGCGAATATAGATGCCTCGATAAGTCGGATCATTATACGGCATCGGCGTGGCACTGCCAAACTTATTGTCAAAAATCTCCTTCAAATTCACAAAATACACACGCTGATCTTTTCCCGGTGTACCGCCCATCGTGAAACGTTTGCCAAAGATCTTAAAAGAATCCTTTAACCCTTTCCAGCCATTGTCAAATAAACTCGGTTCCGTTGACTGATCCCATGTAAATCTTCCCGGCTCTACGGTAAAATCCACGATCTTGCCGTCTTCCACGATCAGCATCGCCTGTCCTTCATTGACCGCAATGCCGGTGCCATTGGTAATGATGTTTTCACTTCCCTTGGTGTTGCTGCCGGCGCTTACCTGCTTGACCCCTTTTTCGATCAGTACATCGTTGCTAAGCGAATCGCAATAAAAATATTCGATCCACTGATCCGCTAATGTAGTGGAAGCAGAAGAAATTGCTGCTTTAATCAAACCCATAGTATCCGTTCCTTTCCGACATGATGTCTTATCTGACTATGATCGGCGTTCCTTTTCAAACACCGCTTTTTCCTTCCTAAAAAGTCTTACCATTTACCGTAATGATTCAGCACCCATCCATAATCTCCGCTCGTAATGATCGATTTACAAAATTCACACTGTCCGGCAGAGGTTACTTCCGTCGGCGCACCGCAGTTTGGACAGTTGGTCGTGCTGATGCCTTCCTCTGCCTTTGTCTTTACCCCATTCTTGCGTAAAAACTCCAGCCGGTAGCTGCGATGCTGATACTCGCTCTTGCTTCCTTCGATCAGCTTTCCGGTTTCATCATCCAGTACATAATCCAACAAGCTCGCATCCAGTTTGACCGTAACTACTTCATACTCTCCGTCCATGCGATAGTCGGCAATCACACAGCTGCGAATATTTTGACGATTCATATAGTTTGTCTGCTTCATGTCGATATATTCCTGCAGCTGACGGCTATGCACATTGAATAATGCATTGCTTTCAAATGGACGAATCTGATTCCATTTCTTCTGCTCCCATGCCTCCTGTACCTGAATATACACTTCTTTGACATACGTCTTAAACGGCTCTGCCGCAAAATTAGGATCATTTTCCTTGATCCGGCTTACTACCGCATCCTCGTTCAATCCGATGTTGGAACTAAACCCCGGAGAAGAATAGGAATTTACACCGCCCATCGTTCTGCGATTTGGATTGCCTTTCTGTTTTGTGAAAAAAGCGACAAAGGCGATCACGACCAGCAGTATGATCAATCCCGATGGCGACATGACAAACGGCAGGAAAGTAAAGAAACTTCCGCCGGAACCATAAGAACCGCCATAAGAACCGCCCGAGCTGCCCCCGCCCCCGGAGAAGCTATTCCCCACATCAGCCAGTGCTGCTTCTTTGAAAAGCGCCAGACACAGCACCAGCAGACATGCGCAAGCCAGCCATTTTTTCCAGTTATGCTTTATCATGATGTCGATCCTCTCTTTCATTACTTCTATTATAGCAAATTCCTCTCACTTTGCATCATTCATTTCCGCTTTTCTTACTGACATCATTTTGACAGCGCAGCACTTTCATGATTTCCATGCTCTCTTTTTCACCCAATCGATCACTTTGTAACAGTCCTTTTGTCAAGCATGTGCAGACATGCGCGATCTCCCCGCTGAAATCACTTTCCATCTCCACCTCGATCGGCACGATCCGCTCTTTTGTTACCAGTTCTGCCCGCTTGCTTTTCCAAAACTGCTTCGTCCTGATATAGCCCTTTTCTCCATAGATCACGCCCCAGTTCTCCAGCTCCATTTTCCAGCTGCTGCGCACACTGGCGATCACCCCGTTTTGATAAGTGATGAGCGCCTGCGCAAAATCCACATAGCCGCGCGCTGCCCGCGTTTCACAATACTGCACCTGTTTGATCTCACTGTCCGCAAAATAATTGGCATAACAGATCGGATAAACACCGACATCATAAAAGCAGCCGCCGTCTTCCTTCCGATACCCCCAATAAGAAGTGGATAAACCCTCGCTTGGAAGCAAAAAGCCATAGCTGCCTTCAATGTAAGAAACCTTGCCGATCACCCCATCCTCGATCATTTCTTTGATCTTTTGATTTAAGGGTGTAAACAGCGTTTTTTCCGCTTCCATCAAAAAGCACTGCTGCTCTTTCGCATAAGCAAAACATTCCCGCAGCTGCGCTTCATTGCTGACAAGCGGCTTTTCACAGATCACATGCTTATGATGTGCAAGCGCCGCCATGATATGTGCATGGTGCAGATAATTCGGCGTACAGATATAAACGACATCGACTAGCGGATCTTCCAGCATTGCTTCATAATCACCGTATGCCTTCTTCGCACCGCTGCTTTCCCTGATCGCTTCGGCCTTGCTAACATCACGAGAAGCAACCGCATACAGACACGCAGAAGGTGTTAATACGATCCCCTCTATGACCCGTTTTGCTATGCCGCCAAGTCCCATTACCGCAAAATTCCACATCTTTCATCATCCTCCTATTCTGTTTTTTATTCACAAGCGATCTGCTTCCTTTATCACATGCCGTGCTTTTCAGTCCTCTGCTGTGCTCACATTTCTTGGGTAAATAATGCCAGCAGCTCTTCCTTAGATAAAGACGCGATGCTGCCGCTGCTTTGTTCAACAAACAGATCTGCCAGTTCTTTTTTCTTCTCTTGCAGCTTTTGGATCTTCTCCTCGATGCTGTTTTTCATGATCAGCTGATGCACCTGCACATTTTTATGCTGTCCGATGCGGTAAGCGCGATCGCTCGCCTGATTCTGCGCCGAACTGTTCCACCATGGATCAAAGTGGATCACCGCCTCTGCTTTCGTTAAATTTAAGCCGGTTCCTCCTGCCTTTAACGAAATCAAAAAGACATCCGCTTCGCCGTCTTGAAATTTCCGTACCAGTTCTTTGCGCTTTTCTTTCGGCGTATCTCCGCTTAATCGAAAATAAGTGATATTATTCAGCCGCAATTCCTCTTCCAGCAGATCAAACACCTTCGTAAAAGAAGAAAACAGCAGCACCTTCTGTCCGTTCTCCCGATGATTCAGCAATAATTCCAGACAGGCTTTCATCTTAGAGGAAACAGCGTCGATTCCCTCATAGATCATCCGCGGTTCACAACAGATCTGTCTTAACCGCATCAGCAATGCCAAGATCGCAATAGAATCCTGTTTTTCACTTTGAAGGAGCACTTGTAATTCTTGATTCACTTGTGCCAAATTGGCATAGTACAGCTTGCTTTCTTCTTGCGAAAAAGGAATCAGCCAAGTCTTTTCCACTTTATCCGGCAGTTCGGATAAAACCGCTTTTTTATTTCTTCTCAGGATAAAAGGAGAAACCAGCTTCTGTAAGCGTTTGATCGTTTCTTTCTTCTGTTCCTTTATGATCTTGCTTTCAAAGTTCTTTTGAAAGTAAGCATAGGAAAACAAATACTGCGGCATCAGAAAGTCAAATACCGACCACAATTCTGCCAGTGCGTTTTCAATCGGTGTTCCCGATTATGCCAGTTTATGCTCGGCTTTTAACTGCTTGACCGCAAAGGCATTCTTGGTTTTCGGGTTTTTGATGTATTGTGATTCATCCAATATCACATAGCCGAAAGTAAGATCGCCATAATATGTAAAATCCCGTCTTAGATAATCATAGGACGTTACAAGCAGCCCTGTTTTGGCTGTTTCGATCAATGCCATTCGCTGCTGCTGATTTCCCGTTATACAGGTTACCGGCAGCTGTTTGGCAAAGCGATGCACTTCCTCTTCCCAGTTATAAAGCAAAGAAGAAGGACAAACGACGATGCTTGGCTTCTCTAATTGCAGTTCATCTAACAGCGCAATGACTTGCAGCGTCTTGCCAAGTCCCATATCATCGGCTAAGATGCCGTTAAAGCCATATTCATAAAGCGTACGCAGCCATTGATACCCTTCTTTTTGATAATCCCTCAGCAGCTTCTGATAATGCGGCGACAGAGAAAAATCAGATGCCCTCTGCTCAAAGTGCGTCAGCCATTGCTCATAAGAGGCTTTGCGTTTTAATTGGATCGTATGCAGATCTTCTTCGTTCATCAAAGAAAACGCCCTATTTTGTGCCAGATGGATCGTACCGTCCCGCATATCTTTCGGATGTAAATGATAACGGTCAAGCAGATTCGATAATTCCGCTAACTGAGTGGATTCCAAATACAGCAGATCACCGTTTCGCAGGCGATAAAATTTCTTTTTGCGGCGATATTGCTCTAATACCGCGGCAACCTCCATCTTCGGAATTTCACTGCTCTCCACATCTAACGCCAATAAATTATTTTCCATACGGACCCCGATATTCATATGGTAGGAAACCGGTTTGCCGATCCGTTTCAGCACATCGGAAATATAGATCTGGGCATATTCTTTTAAGAAGGTCAAACCCTCTTGTAAAAAAGTATAAGTCTGTTGGCGATTTTCGTCTAAATAAACCAGATGGTTCTTGCGATCTAAGGTACCGGCCGCTAACAGGCACTGTTCCACAAGTTCCTGTGCATAGGTCGTGGGAAATTGTTTTTGAAAGGCGGGGATGTGCGCATGCGACTCATTCACATAGATCACTTGAAAATAGATCTGTCCCTGTTCGTTCACATCACCGTATATCTTGATCGTGTCATAATCATTTTCCCTTTGCTCGGCCAAATCAGGAATGAGCAGATGCTCTTTTAACGAAGTCAGCACATACTTATAAAAATCAGCAAAGTCTTCCTCCAAGATCACGATTCGATTATTTTCCTTCTTTAAGCGCGCTAACAGATCGAAACACGCGCCCTGTTCATCAAATTCATATTTGATCAAAGTAAAATGACAGTTTTCTTCACACAGGCGATATACTTGCTTCATTCCTAAAAAATAGTCGTCCTCACCTAATTCCAAAACATAGTGATCGGCTTCCTTTCGCAGATGTAAAGAAATCGGCTGCTTTTGTTCACGGAAAGAAAGATTGTCAAACGCATAGTCATGATACGTTTCATAAAAATCGTCGATCGTATAAGCATCCAGATCAATATAACGCCCCAGAACATACGTTTTTTCATCATAGCGATAAAAGTAATCCTGCTCTCGCTTTTTTTCTTGACAGCGTTTATTGGCAATGTGCATGAATTGGATCTGTTGCTGCGCAAAAGCGTTAAATGCCTGTTTGCGATGAACAAAGGTCAAGGCGTTGCCATAGCGTACGGAACGCTCCTGTTCACAGTTTCTTAAAAAATCGCCGATATTTTTAATGACGTACTTTTTTTCATTGCCGATCTTGAAATCTAAATAATACGCCATGATCTCTTTATGAAAATAAGGGGTGATCTCATAGCATTCATTTTCCAAAAAAGCATCGATCCGCTTTTGATAAAGCTGTTTGTGATGATAGATGAGACCATGGGAAACGGCGATCTGATGACGGCGCTGTGCCTGTAAGTGCATTTCCCTTGCCACATCCCGCAGATGACGGCTTTTTTCTCGTTGTTCCCGCTGTTCTTTCAAAGCCGGTTTGGCATAATGAAAAGGATAATGATCGATCGTTAATTGATTCAGTTTCCATAAAACCGCCCCGATATGCGCACAAGGGCTTTTTGAGGTACAATAGCCGCATGCGCACCGATAGTTTTTCAGCTGATAGTGCGAATCATATTGAAACGTGCAGGAATAATCATTTCCCAGCACATTGACACACGCTTCCACGAAAAATGTACTTTCATCACAGCGTTCGATACAGATCGTTTCTACATTGTCATAAGTGTCATATTTACATGCAATATCATAATTCTGCACATCGCCGATCAGCTCTTCGATACAAAATTTATCAAATAACCGCATGTGCTCACCTCATTTCATCATTAGTCTTATTATACCGAAAACCGCCGCCAAACAAAAGAAATACTTTTCCAAGCAAAATAAAAGCATACAAGCAAAAAGCCGAGAACTTTCATTCCCGGCTGTTTCATCGCTTTACCCTTTTGATGACAGACGCTTTTTCGCAGTAGACAACATGAGCTTGATACGGTTCAGCTGATTGACCTCAGAAGCGCCCGGATCATAGTCCACAGCAGCGATGTTGGCCTGCGGATACGTTTTGCGCAGCAGCTTGATCGTGCCTTTGCCGACTACATGATTAGGCAGACAGGCAAAAGGCTGAATACATACGATATCGGTAACGCCTGACGTGATCAGTTCAGCCATTTCCCCGGTCAAGAACCAGCCTTCGCCATACTGATTGCCCAAAGAGAGGAATGGCTTTGAAAGCATTGCCACATCGCGAATCGGCATCGGTGCTTCAAAGCGTTTGCTGTTTCTCAGCGCTTCGATTGCCGGCTTGCGGATCTGTTCGATTGCTTTGATGCCCAGATTGGCAAGCGCCGCACCACGGCGTTTTGTTCCTAAATAACGATGCTTATAATTCGCATTGTATAAAGAGTAATTCATAAAATCCAAAAGATCCGGTACGACTGCCTCCGCGCCTTCTTTTTCCAAAAGGTCCACTAAGTGATTATTGGCAAGAGGCATATATTTTACTAAGATCTCACCGACGATGCCTACTCTTGGTTTTTTTAGATCCTCATAGATCTCCAGTTTATCAAAATCAGCGACAATGCCTGCACAAAGCTTACGATACGTCCACTTGCTCTTTGGATCGCGAAAAGCCTCTGTAACGATCGCTTCCCATTTCCGGTGCAGCGCGTTGGCAGAACCGCTGTTTTTTTCATAAGGGCGCACCCGATATAAGCAGCGCATCAGAAGATCACCGATGACAACGCCCTGTGCCGCTTTCAAGAGCAGCTGCGGCGGTAAATGAAAGCCCTCGTTTTTCTCCATGCCGTTGGCATTGAAGGAAATGACCGGTATGTGAGACAGTCCCACTTTTTCTAAAGCACGGCGAATAAAGGCGATATAGTTGCTGGCACGGCAGCACCCTCCGGTCTGCGACATGATGATCGCTAAGCGATCGGTATCATAGCGCCCTGAAAGCACCGCTTCCATGATCTGCCCGATCGTAGTGATCGATGGAAAGCAGGCGTCATTATTGACAAAGCGCAATCCGGTGTCGATGGCCGAACGATTGTCGTTGTCCAATACCTCGATGTTGAAGTGATAAGCCTGAAAGATCGGCTTTAAGATCGAAAAGTGGATCGGGCTCATCTGCGGTGCAAGAATCGTATAGCCTTCCTGAAACATCGCTTTGGTAAATTCTGCACGCTGATAAGAAACAGGTTCTGTTTTCGCTTGGATGCCCTGCTCTTTTCGCATCTCCATGGCTGCCAGCAGACTGCGCAGACGGATCCGCGCGGCGCCTAGATTATTGACTTCATCGATCTTTAAGACCGTATATAATTTATTATGCTTTTCCAGTATTTCATTCACCTGATCCGTCGTTACCGCATCTAAGCCGCACCCGAAAGAGTTTAACTGGATCAGCTCCAGATCATTGCGTTTTGCCACATATTCCGCAGCCTGATACAGACGGGAATGATATACCCATTGATCATTGACCCGCAGCGATAAGTCCTTGTAGGCTTCTATCGGCAGCGCATCCTCACTGAGCACTGCCAGGCCATAGCCGGCGATCATCTGGGGGATCCCATGGTTGATCTCCGGATCGATGTGATAAGGGCGTCCCGCCAATACGATGCCCGGACGATCGTGTTCCTTCATCCATTCCAAAGCCTTTCGCCCGGCTTCCCGCACATCCGCCTTGGCTTTTGTCTGTTCTTCCCAGGCAAGATGCACCGCTGCTCTTACTTTACCGGCATCGATCTGCCATTCTTCCCAACAAAAGCGCACCAATCGATCTGCGGCGGTCTTTTCACTTGTAAAAGCGATGAACGGACGAAGATAGCGAATTGTTCCTTCGACGATGTCCTCTACGTTGTTTTTCAAATTTTCCGCATAGGATACGACGATCGGACAGTTGTAGTGATTTTGGGCATTCGGTGTTTCCTGCCGCTCATAAAACACACATGGATGAAAGATCGTTTGGATTCCCTGATCGATGAGCCATTGCACATGTCCATGTGACAGCTTTGCCGGATAACATTCCGACTCTGATGGAATCGATGCCATCCCTCGTTCATAGATCGCACGGCTGGAAGTCGGCGATAACACGACTTGAAAGCCCAGCTCATAGAAGAAGGTCGCCCAGAAAGGATAATTTTCATATAGATTCAATACCCGTGGGATGCCGATCACCCCTCTTGGCGCATCCTTCAGCGGAGGATAAGCAAACATCCGCTGCTGCTTATAGGCGATCACATTCGGCGCCTGCTTGTTTTCTGCATTTTCCCCTAACCCTTTTTCACAGCGGTTGCCACTGATATAGCGACGGTTGCCGTCAAAGCGGTTGATCGTAAGCATGCAGTGATTAAAACAGCCCTGACAGCGCGTTGTAGACGTCGTATAAGTAAGTGATGCGATCTCATCAAAAGACAGCATCGTGCTTCTTCCGCCATGGTCATGCTTTTTTGCCAAAAGCGCTGCCCCAAACGCTCCCATGATGCCGGCAATATCCGGACAAATGGCTTCGATCCCCGCAATCTTTTCAAAGGCTCTTAAGACCGCCTGATTGTAAAAAGTACCGCCCTGTACGACCACATGTTTGCCTAATTCTTCCGCACTGGTCAGTTTTATGACCTTAAACAGCGCATTTTTGATAACCGAATAAGCAAGACCTGCGGAAATATCAGAAACCGAAGCGCCTTCCTTCTGTGCCTGCTTGACATTGGAATTCATGAACACCGTACATCTTGTTCCCAGATCGATCGGATGCTTTGCGAACAGGGCTTCTTTTGCAAAATCATGCGCACTGTAGCCAAGGGAAACGGCAAAGTTTTCAATGAATGAGCCGCATCCCGAAGAACAGGCTTCATTTAATAAGATCGTATCGACTGAGCCGTTTTTCAGCTTGATGCACTTCATATCCTGACCGCCGATATCGAGAATACAGTCTACCTTCGGTTCAAAAAACGAAGCCGCCATAAAATGTGCGATCGTCTCCACTTCTCCCTCATCTAAACAAAACGCCGCCTTCAACAGTTCTTCGCCATAGCCGCTGGAACAGGCACGGGCAATATAAGCGTCCTTTGGCATCTGTTCTGCCAAAATACCGATTGCTTTTTGAGCGGTTTGGATCGGACTTCCCTGATTGCCCGCATAATAAGAAAAAAGCAATTCTCCCTCTGTACCGATGAGCGCCACCTTGGTCGTCGTCGAACCGGCATCGATCCCCAAATAACACGCACCGTGATAATCGCAAAGCGGACTTTTTCTTACCACTGCCTGTGCATGGCGATCCTTAAAGTTTTGATAGTCTTCCTTATCCTGAAATAACGGCGCCAGTCGGTTTAATTCAAAATGCAGCGCAACCCCGTCATGTAATTTTCGAAGCAGTACGTCAATTTCGATTCCTTTTTCTTCCTTCGCCTCCAGCGCCGCCCCGCTTGCCGCAAATAAGTGCGCATGCTTCGGATCGACGATCGTTTCTTCTGTCAAATGCAAAGTGCGGATAAACGCTTTTTTCAGTTCGGTTAAAAAATGCAGCGGACCGCCTAAAAAAGCAACACAGCCCTTGATCGCCTTGCCGCATGCCAATCCGGAAATGGTCTGATTGACGACCGCCTGAAAGATCGAAGCCGCCAGATCTGCTTTTGTTGCACCTTCGTTGATCAATGGCTGAATATCGGATTTCGCAAATACGCCGCATCTTGCCGCGATCGGATAGATCTGCTGATAATGCTTTGCCGCTTCATTTAATCCCTGCGCATCGCATTCTAACAAAGCTGCCATCTGATCGATAAACGATCCGGTGCCGCCTGCGCAAACGCCGTTCATACGCTCCTCCAGGCCACCGGTAAAATAAATGATCTTCGCGTCCTCTCCACCCAGCTCGATCGCCACATCCGTCTGCGGCGCATAAAATTGCAAAGCACTCGCCACTGCTACCACTTCCTGGATAAAGGCAATCCCTAATGCCTTCCCCAGATTGATCGAACCCGATCCGGTAATCTTCACCTGTAAAATACAATCTCCTAACTGCGCTTTGACTTCCTGTAACAGCGCAGTCAATGTTTCTTGTGTATGTGCATGGTGACGGCGGTATTCCCCGTAAATCATCTTGCTTTCCTGATCTAATACCACCAGTTTCACAGTCGTACTGCCAATATCGATGCCGACACGGTAGGTATTCATCGCAATCACCTTTCTTTCTTGTAATAAAACCGCATAATATTATATTATCAATACATTCTCAAGTAAATCTCAATTTGTAAGCTTTTTTTGACCTTTTTTCTTTCTCAGATCGTTTTGCTTCTTTTATGTATCATGAAGCCGCAGCGTCTTTATGCGATTGCTTTTTTCCATGAAAATAAGCGCTGCCTTCTGTCATAAAATGATCATTTCTTTCTTTTTATCGTAAAGTTTAGGCTTTGTGCAAGGTGATTTGCATAAGAAGTGTTATAATAACAGGGATAAAATGGAGGTGCTGCTATGTTTCAGGTGCTGGTAGTAGAAGATGATCGTGAACTGCGTGATCTGTTTTGCACGGTCTTAGAGGAAAACGGCTATCATGCCATCGCGGCGAATGATGGATTACAGGCGTTTGATCTGCTGGAAAGTCATTACATCGATCTGATCATTTCCGATGTCATGATGCCGAAACTGAATGGCTTTGAAATGACCCAGGCGATTCGAAACGCCGGCTATACGATGCCGATCCTGATCATTTCCGCAAAAGGTCAGGCAGCCGATAAACAAAAGGGGTTTCAGTCCGGGATCGATGATTATATGGTAAAGCCGATCGATGTCAATGAAATGATATGGCGGGTGGAAGCGCTGCTGCGGCGTTCCCAGATCATCAGTCAGCGTAAGGTAAGGATCGGCAGCAGTGAATTAAACAGCGACACTTATACGCTGCGCTGTGGAGAGCAGGAAGTCGTTTTACCGCAAAAGGAGTTTTTACTGCTGTTTAAGCTGTTGTCAGCACCTGATCGCATTTTTACCCGTACCCAGATCATGGATGAGATCTGGGGCGTAGATCAGGAGCGCGATTCCCATACGCTGGATGTCCACATCAGCCGGCTGCGAGAAAAATGCAAAGATAATCCCGACTTTGATATTGTAACGATGCGCGGTTTAGGCTATAAGGCGGTGGCACGAAAATGATACGCAATCGTTCATTTCGCATCGCCGTGCTCTTTTCCGCTCTGGTGTTTTTGATTCTTCTGCTGACGATGGGGCTAACCGGTCTGATCACGGTACTGGTATCGGAAAGTAATTTCATCGACGCTCCGCCGAAAGAATTAACACTGCTCTTATTTGCCGTTATCAGCATTATCGTCGGCACGATCTTATCGCATACCGTAGGCAAGCGTCCTTTGAATGTGATCCGGGAAATCGACGATGCGACCAAAGAAGTCGTTAAAGGCAATTTTACGGTAAGGCTCAATGAGGACATCGTAGCAGAAGAACTGCATTCTATGGCGCACAACTTCAATACGATGGTGCGGGAATTATCTAATACGGAAATCTTGCGCAAGGATTTCATCGAAAATGTTTCACATGAATTTCAAACACCGCTCTCCGCGATCGAAGGCTATGCCGCTTTGCTTCAAAATCAATCTTTGACTACGCAGAAAAGGCAGGAATATGCGGAACGCATCCTTGTTAATGCCCGCCGTCTATCTGATCTAAGCGGCAATATCCTATTGCTTTCCCGTCTTGAACATCAGGAACTGGAAATCCAGAAAGAAACTTATGCGCTGGATGAACAGATCAGAGAAGCGATCTTATTGTTTGAAACGAAGTGGACACAGAAAGAACTGTGTCTAGAGGTTGATCTTTCCGCGATCCGTTATAAGGGAAACAAAGAACTGTTGATGCAGGTATGGCAAAATCTCATCGGCAACGCCGTTAAATTCGTCTCCCAAAAGGGAGAAATCCGCATCACGCTGCGTATCGAGAAAAATGATGTGATCGTAACCGTTGCCGATAATGGGATCGGCATGAGCGAAGCGGTGCAAAAGCGCATCTATGAAAAGTTTTATCAAGCCGATACGTCCAGGACCGGAATCGGCAATGGACTTGGTCTGGCGCTTGCCAAACGAATCGTCGATCTGCATGACGGTACCTTGACAGTAGCCAGTGCAGAGGGAAAAGGAACGATGTTTACAGTTACGCTGCCGCTTGTATAATTCATACAGCTGATAAAAACAGGGTGCTTCGATATACCCTGTTTTTCCTTGCTTTCTTTTGCTTGCACCTGTTTGTCTGATTCCTTCTTTGTCTTTGCTATTTCATTTTCCTTAAAAGCGAATCTGCGCATAAACAAAGAAACGACCGTACATCATCGATCGTTTCTTTGTTTCTGCAACGCAATCGCTCTTTTGCTTACAGCGTGCTGCCGAAATCACAGGCAATGCTTTGTCCGGTAATCGCTCTGGATTCATCGCTTGCCAAAAACAATAAAATATTAGCTACATCATCGGGCAGACACGGCTGGATCTTCAAATCACCGTGCTTTGCCATCTGTCCCAGCATATCCGGATCTAAATTTTCCGGACGGGAATCGGCAACCATTGGCGTCACGATCGTACCCGGGCAAATCGCATTGCAGCGAATGTTGGTACCGGCAAAACGCAGCGCGGTATGTCTGGTAATGCCGATGACCGCAGCCTTGCTGGAAACATAGGCAGCGCCGCCGCATCCCATTAAACCGGCAATCGAAGCAACATTTACGATCGATCCGACACCGCTCTTTGCCATCTCTTTGCTTACTTCACGTATGCAATAGATCGTACCTTTCTGATTGGTATTGATGATCTTTTCCAGATCCTCGTCCGTGCATCGATCGATCGGTTTCAAACCGGCTTCTAAAACACCGGCATTATTTACCAAAATATCGATCTTGCCAAATACTTCCAGTGTCTTTTCCACCAAATGCTTCACATCTTCCGGCTTTGCGATATCTGATACGATCGGCAATACCGTACCGCCGTTTGCTTGAATCGTATCGGCCACCTCTTTTAACGGCCCTTCCCGACGTGCCGTAATCACGACCTTTGCGCCTTCTTTGGCGAATCGTATCGCCGTCGCGGCACCGACGCCGGAATTGCCTCCGGTAATGATCGCAACTTTATTCTCTAAGCGTTTCATCATGATCCCTCCTTGCTTGATTGTATTTAGAAACCGCTTTTTTCATTCTTATTCTATCACACTTTTCTCTTCCCTTTAACCATGTTGCCCAAAGGCAAAGCCAAGGAACACAAGCTTTTTGCCCTTTCTCTTTCTAAATGATTCGTTTCACTCTTGATCAGATAAAAAGGACGATCGCCCGTCCTGATAGTTATTTCCTATACTTGTTCTTTACGGCAAAGCAACAGCTTCCCCTGCCTTTTTTTGCAACGGCAGGTGCCGATGGATAAACCACATAAACCAGCCTACTAAAACGATGCCTTTCAGCACGCTGGATAAAGAGATGCTCCACCAGACGCCATTGAGTCCCAGTGCCGTTTCCGCCAGCAGATAGGCAGTCGGGATACGCGCCGCCGTAAGCACGATGCTGACGATACTTGGCGGGATCGTTTTCCCCATCCCGCTGAAAGCACCGGCTGTTGTGATCTCAATGCACATAAACAGCTCAGAAACACCCAATATTCTCAGATAGTCGATTCCCATCTGCATGACCTCTTTCTCCGATAAAAAGATCCGAAAGATCCACTCCGGAAATACGATCAGTACAACGGAACAGAAAAGTCCCCACAAGGAAACGATCAGCATGGAAGTGCGATAGCCTTTGCGCACCCGTTCATATTGTTTCGCCCCATAATTCTGCGCCACAAAGGAATTGACAGCCGCCGCAAAGCCTTCTGCCGCCATCCAGGAAATGGATTCGATCTGGCTGCCTACCTTTTGCACCGCTACTGCGCCATCGCCCCAAACCGCGATCATACGCGCAATGATCATGGAGATCCCGGAAAACAGCATGCTTTGCAAAGCGCTCGGTAAACCGATCGAAACCATCGTAAGCACATGCTTTTTAGATGCGGCTTTCCATAAGCGCAGATCATGAAACATCGCCGTTTCTTTTCTGATCACCGCCAAAAAGATCACAAATACGACAAACTGCGCCAAAACCGTCGCAATCGCCGCACCGGCAACGCCCATCGCCGGGATCATACCGAAACCGAAAATAAACAACGGGTCTAATACCAGATTGATGAGCAAACCGATCGAAGTTGCCACAAAGGAAGAACGACTGTTCCCCATCGCCGTCAAGATCCCGGTCAAGATCTGATTCATAAAATTAAATACGACCAAACCGCAGGTGATCTGTAAATAGATGATTGCATCTTGGATCACTGATGCCTGATTCAGCCGAAAAAAGCCGATCATCTGATCCGCCGCAAACAATGTAAGCACCCCGCACGCCAAAGCAAATACGATGCCCAACTGCAATGCCCCCTTGCTATACATACGCGCATCATCATAATTCTGTGCCCCCAAACTCTGTCCGACCTTTACCTGTCCCCCCATTTTCGCTAAGGTCGCCAAACCGTTTGACAGCCACATATACATGCCGGCAGCACCGACCGCAGCCACCGCTCCGCTTCCCACTTTGCCAAGCCAGATCATATCGATCATGTTATATGCCATCTGAATAAATGAGGTTGCCATGATCGGTATCGACAGTTTCCCAAGCGCGGTCATAATATTCCCCTTTAATAAATCCACATGCTGGCGCATTTGATCAAACTCCTTTCTTCGATTCCCTCTGTTTTCTCCATCATTTTTCTATGCGACTTATTGTAGCACATTCTTTCATAAAACGCATCAAGAACGAAAAGAGGAAAGCATGCTCCTTACTCGCTTTCCCCTGATAAACAGATGCTTCACAAATCCTAAGCGTACCTTGCAACTGTTTGGTCGCTTTTCTTTTACGCAACGTGTATCTCACAATCACCGTTGATCTTTTTGATCTTGCAGGTATGATCATAAGTCAAACTGCCGTCACAGTCGATTTCCTCCACGACACAACCATTTTCCAATACGATTTCCCGCGCACTGATCTTCTTGCAGGCCGTATCCGACGCATAAAGCCGGGTACACTCGATCATTTGGATCTGACAGCCGCTGTTTTCCTTCTTAAACAGGTTCCCTAGATGAAAGCTTTTGATCGATCGTACGGCATTGACTTCGATCACATCTCCAACCAGTTCATTCAAATGAATGATGCCGTCAATAACGACTCGATCGGCACTTACTTCCCCATGATTCGTTAATTGACCGGCGATCTCGATCTGATTGGCATAAATCTTCCCATCATAGGTAGACATCAGCCCATCAACGATAAAATGATCTACCCGAATATCGCCTTGTACCTTGCAAACACCATTCACTTCCAGTTTTTTGCCGCTCATCGCGCCGCTGCCATTACAAACACCGTCGATTTCCATATCACGAAATACAATATCACCGTCGATCTTGACAACGCCTTCCACTTCAATATCTTCATAAGTACCGGCGTGCAATGTGCCGATCGACTCAAATACGGTCTTTCCCATTTTACTGTTCCTCCTTTACGATAAAATGAAACTGCTCCTGATATTTTAATTTCATCTTTTTCGATACCTCCATGAGCGATACTTTATACAATTCTTCAATATGGGTATCGACATATAACTTGATATCATTTTTGGCGATCATCAAGAACTTCATATCGTTTACCTGATACAGATGCAAAAGATAGCCGTCATGTTCTAGTTCTTTCACATAAGGGAAGATCCCTTCCGCAAGCTCCAAAATTTCCGTCTCACTCATTGCAAAGCGACGTCTGATCTCAGATAAAGTCGCCATGATCACGATTTCCAAAAAATTAAAACGGTCTTTTTCATAGGCGTCCATAAATCCGGCAATCAGATCTATCTCGATTTCCTCAAACACTTCCAGATCTTCTTCCTCAAACAGACGATTGGATATTTCCGGCGATAAGATCTTTGCCAATTCATCTAAGGAATACTGATCCTTTAACCTTAAAATATCCCGTACTCTTTGCAAGATCTGCTCCTGTGGGAAAAAGGTTTCCTGTCCGGTCGGTGATGAGCGTTTGATAAACCATTCCTCCGGAATCAGTCCTTCGCGTTTCCAGCGATATAACTGCCCATAGGAAATACCGGTTTGCTTCAATAACTCTTTTTTAGAGATATACACGCACTGCCCCTCCTTTCATAACAATGTTTTATTATCTGAAACTACTATAACATAACATTGTTTCAATAACAAGTGTTTTTTCGTTTTTCTTATTGATTCTCCTATCCCCGATCCATTCTCATTGCCTTATCCTGCTTCCCTGCCACATAAAAAAAGGATCTCTTCGATCAGAAAGATCCTTCTCTTTATTGTGATTTAGAATGCGGCTAACCTAAATCATCATCGCTTTGCTTTTTCACAAAGGATCCGATAGCCTTCCTCAACATCCTCGATCTCCAGCACACTCTGTTCCATTGGGCACATGCCATCCCCTTTGCGGTTGATGACATAAGGCACCTCCTGCTCATAGAAGCATGGCACACCGCCTTCCTCTAACACCTGTTTTGCCAATGCAGAAATCGTAAACGTATGCAGTTCCTTGATCTTCGCATATCGAAACAGCATAGCCGCGGCTTTGCCCACGATACGATCATAGATCACTGCGCCGCTTAGCTCCACCTCATCACTTTGGATCCATTGGATCAGCGGCAAGATCCCATGTTCCTTTGCCACATAAAACTGCTTTCCACACTGTGCGATACAGGTGTATGCTCCGCTTTTCAACCCCTCATAGTAAGAAAGGGGAAGCCTATTCCTCTTCATCAATGCCCCACGCCTTACGATCCATCGCTACCTGTTCTAAATGCGCTCTGATCGGCAAATGCTGCGGACACTTATTTTCACAGGCACCGCATTTTTTACAGACAGAAGCAAAAGCATTGCTTCGATCCAGCGATTGAAAACCATTTGCGGCTTGTTCCTTGTTTTCATACATTGCATAGGTATTCCATATTTTGAAGTTTCTCGGAATATCGACACCGAATGGACACGGCATGCAGTAATTACAGCCGGTACAGCCGTTTTTCGTCTTGGCGCGAATGGCTTTGGCTGCCTCTTCCACTAAGATGCTTTCCCGATGATTCAATGGCTTGAACGCATGGAATACCGATAAATTGTCTACCACCTGCGCCATCGTCGTCATGCCTGAGAGCACCACTTTGACATTGCTTAAGGAAGCGATCCAGCGAAATGCCCAGGAAGCCATGGAAGCGTCAGGATCATAGGCACGGAAAATACTTTCAATATCCGCCGGCAAATTGGCTAAAGCACCGCCTTTATTCGGTTCCATGATCACGATCGGCACACCGCGTTCCTGCGCCAGATAATAGCCGCGGATCCCCTGCTGATGTTCCACATCCATGTAATTCAGCTGAATCTGACAAAAATCCCAGTCACGCGCCGTCAGGATTTCTTCAAATACTTCATATTCGTCATGAAATGAAAATCCCAAATTTCTGATCCTGCCTGCTTGCTGCTCCTGCTCCAGATAAGGAATGATCCCTAATCGCTTCACCAGTTCCCATTTTTCTTTATCCATTGCGTGCAGCAAATAAAAATCGACATAGCTTTGATCCAGACGATCTAACTGCTTTTGAAACATCTCCTTCACATCGTCCAGTGTTTTCACATCCCATAACGGCAGCTTGGTCGCCAGATAGTAAGCATCTCGCTTATATTTTTTCAATACTTTCCCCACAAAAGGCTCGCTCATCTGATTATGATACGGATAAGCGGTATCAATATAAGTTACCCCGTTTTCGATCGCATGATCTAACAGCGCTTCCGCTTTTTCTTCATCGATCGAACCATCTGCCAAAGTAGGAAAACGCATACAGCCAAATCCTAAAAGTGATGGTGTTTCCCCGTGTTTCATCGTACGATATTCCATATTTCTTTGCCTCCTTTGCTTTTTTATTATTATACCGCAAATAAAATGCAAATGTCTGCAAAGATTTACGTTTTTCTCAAACCGTGATAAAATGCAATAGAAACAATCAGAAAGAAGGCATTGATATGGTATCGATCGGCAATGACTGGGATCATTTATTAAAGGATGAATTTCAAAAAGAATACTATCAGAAACTGCGTCGTTTCCTGATCTACGAATATCGTCACCATACCGTATATCCGGATATGTATGACATCTTTAATGCGCTTCGCTATACCGCTTATCAAGATGTCAAGGTCGTATTGATCGGACAAGATCCTTATCATGGCAAAGGACAGGCACATGGCCTTTGTTTCTCTGTACAGAAAGGCATTGCCCCACCGCCCTCTCTTATCAATATTTTCAAGGAACTGCATGATGATCTCGGCTGCACGATCCCATCACACGGCAATTTAACAAAGTGGGCAAAGCAGGGTGTTTTAATGTTGAATGCCGTCTTGACCGTACGAGCCGCACAGGCAAACTCTCATGCCAATCAGGGCTGGGAACAATTGACCGACCACATCATTTCTTTGATCGATCAAAAGCAGACCCCGGTCGTCTTTCTGTTATGGGGAAGAAACGCACGCAATAAAAAAGCACTGATCACAAATCCACAGCATCTGGTCTTGGAATGTGCGCATCCAAGTCCTTATTCTGCCGACTATGGCTTTTTCGGATGCCGCCACTTCTCCAAATGTAATCAATTCTTAGCAAAGAATGGAGAAACGCCGATCGACTGGCAGATTGAATCAATACCGATCAAAAAATAAAGGAGCAGTCGTATGATCACAATACGGCTGCTATTTTCATCTAGGTTTCTTCGATATCCATCGTGCGCATCGCGGCTTCACTGACACCGTTTTTCTCACCATAAGCGATCCAGTATTTGGTCGATGCCTTTACGAATAAAGAAGTAGGTAGCGGCATCGTTACTTTCTGCGATCGATACTGTTTGTTTATGATTGCCTTTGCCAGTTTTTTGATCTCTTTGTTTACCAGAAAACGAAACGGTGTATTGAGGATTGCTTCCCCGCTGCCGATCTGTAATGATGAGCCAAAGGGAAAGCCGTTTCGCTTGCAGAACAGTTTTACCATTTCGATCGCAACATCATTTTGCGCATATTCTAAAAAGCCACAGTTGATCATGACCGAAATGATCGGCCGTTTGTTTGGCAAATGCGCTTCCCACTCTTTCAGAAATGATAGGACCGGTGTCGGCAGACTGTCCACATAGAGCGGAAATACCAGCAGTACATCAGAAAACTGCTCCATCTTGGCATATAATGCTTCGTGATTTTGCGCGGTGATCGTATCATACACGGCCATGCTGCCGCAGTTTTCCATAAACTGTTCCGCATAGGCTTTTGAGTTTGAAATCGGTGCTCTGGGAGAGCCGTTCAAGATCAGGATCTGTTGTTCCATGCGTCAAGCTCCTTTCGCAGTGTTTCCTCTAATGCAGCTTCCTCACAGAAGCGGATACGGTACTGTTTGAAATTCATGTTTTTCGCATTGCGGGCGATCAGTTTTTCAAATACAGCTCTTTCTTGTGAACCATCGGCACCATAGGCGATGATCAGCGCATCTTTCAAAGCGACCTTGCGCTGCACATGATGGGTTTCTCCATCTAATACTCTGAGAAACGCCTGCTGAATGGGAATCGTCCGCTCCAGCATTCTTTTCATGATCACGTCATAACCTCCATAAACAACATGAGTAATATAGACGAGTTGTTCACATGCGGCAATCAGCGGATAGACCTTAACGGCATCATCACGGATCACACATTTTCCGGGTGTCTTGGTCCAGCAGCCAAAGCAGCCCATACAGTTTTTGATCTGCAGCGAAGATAAATCAATAAAATTTGTATCTTTCAGCTGCAGTGCATCGTATTTCAAATCAATATCACTTAAAATCAATCGCATCGTGTTTCCTCTTTTCTGATCATACATGAACAATTGCCTGTCTTTGTCTGATCTGTTTTTATCTTAAAAGATTATTTGCCATTATGCAACCTTTTTTACCATGACATCACTTTCCGCTTTCCCTAATCGGCGGCAGTGAGAAACTCCCATGAAAAAAGACGCATCCTCATCGAAAACGCGTCTGATGACTGCTAATATAAGCCAAACAAGTGGATGACCAGATTGCTCATCGCTTCTACGATCGAATTGGTCGCTCCCACTAACGGTGCGTTCAGCAGACCGGAATATAATACCAGCAACAAGATCATACCGATATAAGGTTCCCACTGCATCAGCTTCAAGTACAGATCCTGCGGCAGCACACCGGCCAATACCTTAGAACCATCCAGCGGTGGGATCGGGATCAGATTGAATACGCCCAGTCCGACATTCAAGGTCGCAGTGTAAAAGCAAAGCGTGATCAGATAACTGACGATGCCGTTTTGTAATATGACATATACGCCAAACACAGAAAGCAGCGCCGCCATGATGACAAGCGATAAAAGCGCCATCAGGAAGTTCATCAGCGGCCCGGCCACGGCAGTCCACATCATACCGGCCTTGGGATCGTCATAATAGCTGGGATTTACCTGTACCGGTTTTGCCCAGCCAAAGCCAAACAACAACATACAAAGCGTACCGAGCGGATCTAAATGACGAAGCGGATTCAGCGACAGCCGGCCATCGCTTTTCGGTGTCGGATCTCCTAATTTATAAGAAACATAGCCATGCGCCAGTTCGTGCATCGTCATGGCAATCAAGATAGCGGGAACGGTGTAGATCAATCGATCGATTGACAATGCGCTCATGATCGTACTCATACATACCTCCTCATTGAACATTAGCATCAGTATAGCACAGGTCGTCTCGTTTTTCCACCCGTTCCGTCATCGTATCTATGACGATCTACTCATCGATATGCCCGATGACCTGATAGGAATCTTTCGTGTACTGCATGATCTCAATGCGATTGCCATCCGGATCATGGATCCACATTTGCCAAGTATGAGAATTACCGATCTTCGGTTCTACATCAATGTCCACCCCTTTTTCGATCAAAAAGGCCCTGGTCTTTTGAATATCCGCCACTACGACGCCAAAGTGAGAATACCCGATCTGTTCATTAAATGCGGGATGCGGTTTTTGGTTTAGCGATGCGGGATATAATTCGATAAACTGTCCCGGCGCTACCTCAAAGTAAACGATGCAATACGCTTCCGGTGTTTGCTTCGCCTGCTCATAATAGGGAGAATCAGGGCGATTCGCATACGCTTTGTATTTTACTGCCATTTTCATCTGACAGCCTAGTTTTTCATAAAATGCCATCGTGGCATGCAGATCCTTTGCGAAAAAAGTAACATGCATGATTGATTGAAATAACATAGCTTCACCTTCCTTTCATGAATATCAAAATTCTGACAGCGTCTCTTCACTTTGATATCGATTACAGTAAACGATCGAACTCTGTACGTGCTGCAGCGCTGTTTCGATCACTTGGTCCAAATCATCATCCTTGCGGCAGACCAATTCGATCAGCAACAATAAATTAACCCCGGCAATCAGATAAGTATGCGGATTTTGCATATAGCGCAGAAAATAATTATTGACACTTCCGCCAAACAGATCGGTCAAGATGACGACTTCATCCTCCTTGCTCATCTGCTTCATCAGCGCATCTACCTTTTCTTCTACATTTTCCGGCTTTAGATAAGTGCACAGTGTTAAGACCTGCTCTTGTCTGCCCATGATCAGTTCCAGTGAACTGCGCATGCCTTCCGCAAAATTTCCATGTCCGGCAATAATAATCTTTCTCATCTTATCCACCTTCCCATCAAATAGTCAATTCTTCCTGTATGTAGCGATACACATATCCGATCTCATGATCGGGTATCACCACTTTATATAACTGCTGCAATTCATCAAAGCTCTCTTGGAACACTTGCACGAATGCCATAAACTTCGTAGTTTGTTCCACTTTTTCTTTTTCCTTTTCCGTATTGGTTACCAATCGTTCGATCAAACAACTGATATGCATGTTTAAGCCGATGATCAGACGATTGCTGAAAGTGAGCTGTAAATGCTGCTGCAGCTTATAAATACTGCTCTCCACGGCATTTAACAGCTTCTCCGGATTGAGGATCGTCAAATAGCCGATGATGTTCAGCAAAGCAAAATTCTTTACAAGATTCTTGTTAAACTGCTTGATTCCCGCACTGTCAAGATATTCTGACAAGATGGAATTAACCAAAGAGATGTTTTCATTGGCAATGATATCCTCCAGCGCAATAAAGGGGATTCCTTCCAGCATCGGATTGAGCGATCCGATCAGCAGTAATACCTCATGTTCCTGTAACAGCACCTCGCATTGCGCACTGTGATCAAGATCTTCATAGGCAAAATATAGAAAATCAAGATCCATTTTATTCGGCAGACTTTTCACAAACAGATCAATGACCCGTTTTGTCGCTTCTATGCCGTTTTCCGCAGAAAAGACAATGGCCTTGCGCTTGCGATTGCTTTTGATCAGCTGATAAGAAATCTGCGATTCCTCGCATACTTCCTTTAAGATCGTCCTGAGGTCTTGATTTTGTAAGATCTTCATACCGGCTGACAGCGCTACCTTCGTGGAAATATTATTTAGGACGCCGATATTAAGATTGGCGATTTCCGAAAGTGAGCTGCCGATATCTTCTAAAGATCCCATATCTACTAAGAGCAGCACCTGTTGCGCTGATTTCTGCTGCACAAATTTACGTAACGGGGAAACGATGCTTTCCACCGATGTATCTAATGGCATATCGATTGCCTCAAAGACATGCTTGCCGAGCATACGATTGACCGCATCGGTAATGGAACTGGCAGTGGAATAGCCATGCGATAAAATAACACCGGTGATACGTGATGTATCGATCTTTTTATTATAGAAGCTGATATAGATACAGATAAACAGCATATTGACATCATCAATGGAAAGATCTAACAAAGATTTGATCGTCTGCCGCAGTTCCTTAGCAATCATCATTTCTTTTTCAAGACGACGGTCAAACAGTGTATAGATTTCTTTTGCCCGTTCTTTGTCCTGCCTGCTTTCAGCACTTTGATCACTCATCATCAACATATAGAGAATACGTGATAAAACGATGGAAAAATTAGCCGATAAATAAATCTGATACGTTTCGGCGATCTGTCTTACGATATGAGAAACCATCGTTTCTAAAGTTTTCAGTTCTTCGCTCTGACAGCGAATCTTATAAATATGATAATCAAAGTAACTGTTTGTTTCATTAGAAGCGCGATATAAAAATTCATCAAAGCGCATCGCACCGCGAACATACGCCGCATAATCATCAAACAGCGCCTGTGCATAAGCATTTGCTTTTGCTTCTGTGCGTTCCTCATAAAAATGGGCAAGTGGGAAATAAACGCCGGCTTCTTTTTCTTCCATCATATTTTTCACTGACAACGTACGGACGATCGAAGCAGGCAGATCGAGCGGCTTGATCGTAACGATACCGCTGTCATTGCGATCAGCGGCGGCATTCGCGCAGGTCCAGCGGACGATGCTTTTTAACTGATCGATATTTTCCTCGTAGTGATATTTGAGCAGTGCCCCAAAAGATAACGGATTGAGATACAGGCGACATTGCAGCTGCTGTTCTTCTTTTTTCAGAAAATGCAGCAAGAGATCTCTTTTATCCGATAAAAAGCGGCTTTCCAGATCCGGGATCTGTACTTGCACCGGTATGACGTCAAGCAGTTCTTTGTCAATGCTTTCCAAAGGCTGCGTGGTCGATAAAACAAATCGACACGATGCTTTGTCTTTTCTCGCCTCGATCTGGCAATGATGCAGAATGGCAATCAAAGCGCTTTGATCTTCCTTTTTTAAGCATTCGATCTCACTGATATAGACAAAGCCCTCCTGTTCTTTTAAGCTGTCCTGGATCATCTTCTTGCTATGATCTCCCTTCTGGCAGGAAACGCTGAAGAAGGAAGCATTGGCGTCAATGATGTGATTCGAGAGCGCATATTCATACATGCAGCGCGCCATCAGTTGCCGTCCGCTGCCCTTTTGTCCGCATAAAAGAAGTGGTAAGCCGTTTGGCGGATAATTGATTGCCATCACGCACTGATGTACACAATATTTCAAACTGGTGCTATGACCGATCAGTTTCAAAAAATCGTTTTTCTTTCCATTTTGGTCCCGCAAAAGCGCTGAAAACTCATCGACATCTTCAAACACGGTCTTTGAAAAACGCATTGATAAACCGGTCTCGATCGTCTGACGATCTAAAAAATAGACCGGTCTTGAGATGATCTTGATGATCTTTCCTTCTTTGGTTAAATGGTTCAAATACAAGGAAGCAAGTGAGCGTGAGATATAAAGCTGCTCTTTGACCGACTGTGCCGTACAGGTCAATACGCCCTGTTCACAATACTGTTTACTGCATGTGATGACGATCTGATGGATCGCCTCGATCGTTTTCTGTTCCTTTTCCGCATATACGTGTGCCATCTGATCACCTCTTTTCTGCCTATACAGACAACGGCACAAACGAGTGAGCGCTGCCGATCACCCGTTTGCCTTATTATGTGCCTGTCATCTGTTCATCATCAACGATTGTCTTTCCAAATGATCTTGCCGTCTTGCTTAAAGCAGCGTACCGGGAAACCCACTTCCTTGATACGATCGTACTTTGCACCGCCAGTCGCTGAGTCCACTGCCAAAAAGATCAGTTCTTCTTCTCCGGTATTGATGACGCGATGGGCGTATTTCCCTTCAATGTAATGCAGGCTGCCCTGTTTCATTTCTTCGGCAAAACATGTTTCATCGCCATCCCATTTCAACAGATAGCCATTGCCTTTTACACATAAGTAATATTCCATATATTTTGGTTCATCATGGAAATGCCCCTTTGTCATATTGCACTCCCCGTCGATCAGCAGCGGCTGAATCGTGGTAGTACCATAGTAGAGATCGGTCATCGTACGATTGCCGATCGCATAGCAGACGCGATAACTCTCCTGATGTCCCCGTGCCTGCGCGGCGTTCGCATTTGCATAATAGTCTGCCACTTCATCAAAATAAGTCGTATTGTGAATCAGATCTTCTCCTTCCATATAAGCAGAACCGCTTAGATCTAAATGATATTTTGCCGGAATGATTTTCATAATTTCACCTCTTTTACGCACCCAGAATACCGAAATAAGCACAAACAAGCGAGAATGCGAACATGAGCAGCATCAACACGACATTGTTTAGCTTCTTCTTAAATATGAGCCACCAGCAAAGCCACAGCATACCCATGCTCAGGATATTCGGTGTAACCGAATCTAAGATCGACTGCAGTGTCTGTTCCGCCTCTCCTACTCCAAACGACAAGGTTACATTGACATACACCCATTCACAGGTCATACTTCCAAATACCATCATGGCGATCACACTGGTCGCATAACGGAATTTATCCATCAATCCGCTTTCCAGCGCCGAATCAATGAATTTTGCACCTAGATCATAGCCGAGGAAAGCCCCCTTGTACTTGCAATAGAAATTCGGTACATCGAAGATCAATAAGAATACCAATATGCCAAGCGGATTACCGTCTAAGGCAAAACTGGTACCGATCGCAGTGGCAATGATACGAATGGTATTTAAGAAGATCGCATCAAAGATGCCCGCTGCCGGACCGATCAATGCGGTCTTGACACCGGTAATCATCGAAACATCATAATCATCTGATTTGGCATTTTCTTCTTCCATCGAAAGAATCATCCCCTGAATAAAAGGAATCGGCTGCATAGCGGTATTAAAAAACTCATTGGTATGACGATACAGCGCATCGCGATACTTCTGTGCATCATGCGCATAGATTTTCTTTAATGCCGGGATCAAGGCAATCGCATAGCCCAGATTATTGCCGCGGGCATGATCCCATGCGCCTTCATTGCTGAAATTTAATAAAAATACTTTACGTAGATCTTTTTTATTCAAAACCTTGTCAGAAATCTGTGTCATCTGCCATAGCCTCCTTTCCATGATCAGACCAGTTTACTGTCAAAAGCACGATGATGATACTAAGCGCCAGCACCCCTAACATCGACATGCCTAAATAAGAGGAAAGAATGAAACCTAAAAACAGATACGGCAGTGTCTTGGTATTAAACACCATATTCAGCAGCATCGCAAAGCCGACTGCCGGCAGGATGCCGGAAACGATGCTGAAGCTCGTCGTTACCCAATCCGGCAGTTCCGATAAAACGGAAGAAACCGCTTCGGATCCGAAATAATACATCGCAAAGGCAATAAAGAAACGATAGATGAACAGTAAGAATGCCGTTGTGAAATGGGCGATGTAGATTCCTTTCTCATTGCCTTTGGCAGCAGAGCGGATGCCATAGTTTTTAATGATCGGACTCAGCGTTACATAAATGATATTTTTGAACCCGGAAGAAATGACTGCGATCGGTGTCGCAACCACCAGTGCCGCTCCCAGATCCATACCGCTGTGGATCACGAATGCAGTTGCAATCGCCGTTCCCAGTGATGCGTCAGGAGGCACATAAGAGCCCATGCTGATTGCGCCGATGAATACCAGCTCCAAACTGGCGCCGGTCATGACGCCGGTAGGAATATCGCCAAGTGCCAAACCGATCAAAAAGCCGATGCAGAGCGGACGATAGGTATAACTGCTCCACAAAAACGCTTCATCGATAATCTGCCAGCCGGCGATGATTCCAACTAGAATCGCCTGTAATAACATAAAAATCCCTCTCTTTCTTTTTTTCTCCCTTTCAGATCGCAAGAAATCAGTATGTGCTTACCGATCCTTGATCGATCTTACCCATATCGCTCCCCTTTTCGCTAAAGATCAGATGCGTTTGTCCTTTCTGCTACAGCTTTTCTCTCACATCCACTTTGGCGGTCGTCGGCAGCTTCTGCAAATACAATTCATACCCTTCATCGACCATTTTACGGATGCTTGCCAGTTCGTCATCAGATGCCGCAAAAGCTTCATTCAACATATGCGTACGTTCCTTTGTCGGCATCATACTGCCCAAATTGCACGACTTGATGCCACAGCCGCGCATCAGGGCAAAGGCATACTCGTTGTCCTCGGTAATGATAAACAGCTTGTATTTATCCGTAACCCCGGAATTGATGACCCGAATCGAATCCGCTACATTTTTAATGACTAGCTTTACGCCCATCGGCTTGCTTAATTTTACTGCGGATAATCGAACCGGATCCTGCAATAAACGATCGGAACAAATGAGGATACAGTCAGCATGCAGGTGTGCCGTCCAGAATACGCCTGTCTGTCCATGGATCAGACGATGATCGACTCTAAGCAATTCAATCATGCTGTCCCTCCTTTCTGCTCTCATCTTAATCAATTTCCGAAAAAAGAGGGAAAAGCACCCTTCTTTTTCACACTGCACGATCATTTTTCAACACTATCCTTCCGCATTGCCGTAAAATGCGCATCCAAACGGATAAAAACGGCAGTGTGAAAGAAATGTGATGATCCTTTGAGAAACAGCGCATATACAAGAGCTGTTTTATAAAGTTTACAGGAAGCGATCTTTATTAAGATGTGTTAAAAAAAACAAAGCAGTGTCAAGGATCCATGACAATCTGCTTTTGCTTCTTTTTTTATGATAGAGTATGGTCAAGAAAGAAGGGATATTATGCAGCTTGGAATTTTCTCAAAAACCTATGAAGGAACATTAGAACACGTCTTTCAGAAAATGGAACAGGATCAACTTACCTGCACACAATTTAATCTTTCCTCTGCCGGTATGGAAAGTATGCCGCTTACCTATGATCGCGCGGTGTTAGATAAGATCAAAGATGCTGCCAGACGACATCACATTGAATTGGTCGCTTTATCCGGCACCTTTAATATGATCGATCCGGATGAAGAAAAGCGGCAAGACGGTATTCAACGCTTCGCCGTATTGTGCGAAATTGCCGCTTATTTAGAAATCCCGATCATTACCTTATGCACCGGTTCAAAAAATCGTGAAAGCAAATGGAAATGGCACGATGACAATGATTCAAACGACGCGTGGGAGGATCTGCTTGAAACTACGAAACAGCTATTGCCGATGGCGGAAGCGCATCATCTCACATTGGGAATAGAGGTGGAGGCAAGCAATGTCATTCATTCTCCGGCTTTGGCGCGCAAGTATTTGGATCTATTTCAAAACGACCATCTCAAGATCGTTATGGACGGCGCAAATCTGTTTCATCCAAAGCAGATCGAGACGATGCAGGCTACTTTAAGCGAAGCGTTTGCGCTGTTGGGAAATGATATCTGTCTTGCACATGCCAAGGATCTGGCATCTGATCAGGATATTCAATTTGTAGCGGCGGGGACCGGGATCCTTGATTATGACACCTATCTGCAGTTATTAAAGAATTATCATTATGAAGGGGCGCTGATCATACATGGACTAACGGAAGCACAGGTTGCGGAAAGTAAAACTTTTCTGGAAAGGAAGTTGTCGTATGCCTTATAAGCAAAGAAATGGATGTGCGCTTTATTATGAAGTGCAGGGACAAGGCGAACCACTGATCTTTTTACATGGGTTGGGCGGCAGTATGGAGCAGGTACAGGCACTCTTTCCCCAGCTTGATCATATTCAGCTGATCCTCATTGACCAAAGAGGTCATGGAAAAAGCACAGGCAGTTTCACTTCATATACTTTTGCCGATCTGGCAGAAGATGTGCTTGCCATTGCTGATGAATTACATCTTGCACAGTTTTCGATTGCCGGTATCTCGATGGGTGCAGCAGTCAGCGTATATCTTTTGTTACATGCGCCGAAACGGATCAAAAAAACGCTTCTGATCAGAAACGCCTGGATCAATGAAGCGATGTCGCCCTCATTTCGCTCACTTTACGCTTTGCTTGCGGACTGCCTGAAAAAAAAGGAGAAAGCCCGTTTCCAAGCAAACGCATACTTTTGTGAATTGCAGATGGCTGCACCGGCTGCCGCTGCCTCTTTGCTGCAGTGCTTCGATGATCCGGCCGCACGCCGATACCCTGAAAAATTTATCGAAATCCCCAAACAGAAACCATTCCAAGACCTTTTCGATCTGCATCAAATCAAACAGCCGGTCATGATCTTGGCAAATCACCGCGATCCGATCCATCCGTTCGCATTCGGGCAGTGCCTGCATGCGCATATTCCGCATTCTTCCTTTTATGAAATTATCAGCAAGAGTGAAAACGCCGCAAAACAGGCAGAACAGATCGCTTTTTATCTACACGCCTTTTTATAAGAAAAAGACCGCAAGCCGCAAGGGTCAAACACGGATGTACCCATCTAAGATTTCGGTCTTTTTTAATTGTTATAAGCGCTTCATTTTTACCATTTTGCCTGAAAACGGCGTAAGCGCAGCGCATTGGAAACAACGGAAATCGAACTGAATGCCATTGCCGCTCCGGCGAAAACCGGACTCAGCAGCGGTCCGCCGAAGAAATAAAGCAGGCCTGCCGCAATCGGAATGCCCAAACTATTATAGAAAAATGCCCAAAACAAATTCTGTTTGATATTGCGAATGACCGCATTGGCAAGTTCATAAGCAACTACGACATCTTTCATCTCATCTTTTACCAGCACCACATCTGCGCTTTCCACCGCAACATCGCTGCCGCTGCCGATCGCGATACCTACATCTGCCAGGGTCAAAGCATATGCGTCATTGATTCCATCTCCGACCATTGCCACCTTTTTCCCGTTCTTTTGGAAAGAGGCGATGACATCGCCTTTTTGATCCGGCAGCACCTGTGCGATCACATGCGTGATGCCCGCTTCTTCCCCGATCGCTTTGGCGGCGATCTCATTATCACCGGTAAGCATTACCACATCAATGCCCAGGCTGCGCAGCTTCTTCATCGTAACAGCACTATCTGCCTTTAATTCATCACGAATCGCACATACGCCTAACAAATGTCCATCATATCCGGCAAATACCAACGTGTTGCCTTTTTTCAGCAGTTTATGATATGCTTCCTGCTCTTCCTTGATCGCATAGCCTTTTTCTTTCAAAAATTTGGCATTGCCGACGACAATTTCTTTGCCTTCGATGCGTGCCTGCACCCCTAAGCCGTGCATGCTCACAACTTCACTTGCCGTATATTTCGGTGCATCGATCTTCTGCGCATGATCGACGATCGCTTTCGAAAGAGGATGATTGGAACCCGCCTCTGCCGCTGCCATATAGGCAAATGCCTGCGGTGCATCATCACCGATAAAATCACTTACGACAGGCTTGCCGATGGTAAGGGTGCCGGTCTTATCAAAGATCATCGTATCAATATGCGCAAATCGTTCCAGCGCTTCCCCGCTTTTTAAGAAAATACCGTTCTGCGCCGCTTTGCCGGTACCGACCATAATCGCGGTAGGCGTTGCCAAACCCAGCGCACAAGGACAGGCAATGACCATGACACTGACAAATACCGTCAAAGAAAACGTAAAATCCTGTTCCATCACATACCAGAAAATGCCCGCAAGTACGGCAATGACCATCACTGCCGGTACAAAAACCGACGCTACCTGATCTGCCACCTTCGCGATCGGCGCCTTTTTGCCCTGCGCATTTTCCACCATGCGGATCATCTTGGTCAAGACACTGTTATCCATATTGGCGCTTACCGAAACCAGCAGCCTTCCACTTAAATTCAGCGTACCTCCTACTACCGCATCACCGATTTCCTTATCTACCGGCATGCTTTCTCCGCTTAACATTGATTCATCTACCGAACTGCTTCCTTCGATGATCGTACCGTCCATTGCAATCTGATCACCTGCTTTGACAACGATCTGATCGCCGATTGCTACTTCTTCCAGTGAGACCGTGATTTCTTCTCCTTCTTTATACAGCGTCGCCGTAGAAGGACGAAGCTTCATCAGTGATCGGATCGCGTCAAACGTCTTGCGCTTGCTGCGCGCTTCTAAATGCTTGCCCAGCATGACCAGCGCCACGACCACGCCGGCGGATTCAAAATACAGATGATGCACATACATAAGATTTCCCTGCATGATCTGGACCAGTGCATACAAACTGTAAAGATACGCACTGCCGGTACCGATGCACACCAAGGAATCCATATTCGGCGCACCATGCAGCAGTGCTTTGCTGCCGCGGATAAAAAAGGCATTTCCGATCAAAATGATCAGTGTTGCCAAAACAAACTGAATGAGTGCGAAATTGAGCGGATGTGTTTCATAATGAATGATCTGCGGCAAAGGCAAGGCAATCGGCAACATGTGGCTCATGCCGATATATAAAAGCACAAAAGCCAATACCAAAGCGATCGGAATATGCCATCGCTCATAGAAAGAGGGCTTTTCTTCGACCTTTTGCTGCTGATCTAAGATCACACTGCCCTCATATCCACCCTTTTGTAACGCATGCAGCAGTTCTCCCAGCTTTACTTTACGCTTATCATAAGTAACGCTTGCCTGATTCGTCAAAAGATTCACACTTGCTTCCTTTACCCCGTTTTGCCCTTTTAAGATCTTCTCACAGGCATTTGCGCATGAAGCACAATGCATGCCCTTGATCGTTAGATTCACCGTTACATATTCCGCTAACGGCAAGATCGCAAATTCAGCCTTTTGTAAAGCCTGATTCGCCGCTTCCAGATCCAGTTCTTCATTAGCAACGATCACTGCCTGATTCATGATCAAATTCACTTCCACGCTTTCCACCTGCGGCTGCTTCTTTAAGATGCGTTCGACTGCCGCCGCACAGGCAGCGCAGTGCATGCCTTCGATTCGATAAGTTTCTTTTATCATAAAAACCTCCTTTTTGCGCACATCGACAGATTATTTCGTCATCTTTGTCAAAGTATGACGCAGCTCCTCCAGTTTTTCTTCTACTCCATCTCCGCTGACCATCGCATCTTTTACACAGGTTTTCAGATGTCCGTGCAAGATTTCCACATTTGCTTTGCGCATCAAAGCTTCGCTTGCCAATATCTGATTGGAAATATCAATACAATAGCGATCCTCTTCGATCATTTTCAAGATTCCTTCGATCTGCCCTTTTGCCATATTCAAATATTTGATCGCATAGCGTCTGTTATCATTCATTTTCATTACCTCCTATACCCCGTATGGGTGTTTATGCACATTATAGATTGTTATTTTATATTTGTCAATGCGGACGCTTTTTTGATTTCAAAAGCAAAAGCATGCCTTTTGCCACAAAACAGTGTGTTTATGCTATACTGAAAAAAGAAAGAAGGATGTATATGAAAGAATTGATCGTTGTCTGCGGAATCATAAAAATACAAGATACTTACCTGATCGCCAGAAGAAGCGGCGCCATTGATGCGGGGTATTGGGAATTTCCCGGCGGTAAGGTCGAAGCAGGTGAAACGCTGGAACAGGCGATCGCAAGAGAACTGTATGAAGAATTGCATGTTCAGGTAAAAGCGGAGAAAAAATTATGTCAGATCGTAGATCAGCGTCCTGATGTCGTCCTGCAGGTACATGCTTTTCTCTGCACGCTGTTAAACGGCACACCGCGCATGCACGTACATGATGCGCTTCGTTATGTCAAAGCCGAAGAGCTTTCAAACTATCGCTTTCAGCCGGCTGATCAGCCGATCCTAGACGCCTTGCAAAATAAAAAAGAAGAAACGGCTTTTCCTTGATCAAGCAGATCGCTTGTCTTTTGCCTACATTTCTTCCCTTTGATCACGCAGTCCTCATCTGCGTTTTTTTATGGTTTCTTTTTATGAACCTGCACCTGTTTTTTCAACGCTTCCACCGTTTCGCGATCGCCGCATGCGCTTTCTTCGCACATCAGTGCAGAAGCAGCGGCCGCCATGCTCAGCTTGACCAGCTCTTCCATCGGATATTGACGCTGTAACGCCAAAGCTGCGGCAGCGCACATCGCATCTCCGGCACCGACCGCAGAAACGATCGGCACCGACAGGGCATCGGCTTCCATGCGTGCATCACGGCTCACAAACACCGCTCCCTGCGCACCTAGTGACAAGATGACCAAAGCAATGCCATCATCCACCAGCCTCTGACATGCCTCGATCAGTTCTTCCTTTGTCACCGTCTGCTCCTCTGCCCCCAGATAACGGCATAATTCCTCACGATTTGGTTTTATGACATGCGGCTTTGCCTCTATGCCATAGCGAAGCAAATCGCCATCCGCATCCAGCACCACCGATACTTGTTTTTCCTTCAGTTTTTCACAAAGGCTTTGATAGATCGTAACCGGTACATTGGAAGGCACACTGCCGGACAGCACCACGACATCTTGTGCCTGTGCAAGGCGCATCAGCTTCATCTCCAGTTCGAGCAACGCGACCTCGTCGATTTTCGGGCCGTCTTCATTGAATTCACTCAAATTATGGTCTTGATCGATCAGCTTTAGATTCGTGCGCGTATTGCCTTGCACCCGTACCATATCATTGGAAATTCCCAGCTGATCCAGCTCCTGTATGATTTCTAAACCAACGCTGCCGCCGATCAAGCCGATCGCCAAAGAACGGCCGCCTAAACGTGCGATCGAGCGGGAAACATTGATGCCTTTGCCGCCGGCATGGGAACGAATCTCCTGTAAACGGTTCAACCCGCCGTAATGAAATGTCTTTAGTTTCGCAAACTTATCCAACGCCGGATTCATCGTAACTGTAATGATCATACCATCACCTCATATTTAGATTACCCTGCTTTCCTTTGCTTAAACCATGCAGGGCCATTTCTTTTCCTCTTTTTCCACCCTTTTATCCATAAGCCGCAAAATAGCACCTCACCGTTTTCGCTTCAAATGTACGATTGCTTCGATTGCGGCTGTCTGTGAAAACAGATCGATCGGAATGATCGTTTTCACTTCATAGCGCTGCTGCAGCAGATCCAGATTTTTGCCCAGTGTCGCCGGATTACAGGAGATATAAATGATCTCTTGGATCTTGCTTTGCAACAGTGTTCCAAGCATCGCATAATCAAGACCGCTGCGCGGCGGATCGACTACCAATAGATCGATCTTGCCTTTCTTTGAAAGATAAGTCAGTTCTTCAGCCGCATCGCCGCACACAAATTTAACATTGTCAATGTGATTGAGCGAAGCGATCGCATGCGCATTCTGCACCGCATCCGCTATGCTTTCAATACCGATTACCTGATCCGCATGTCCATGCAGAAACAAAGAGATCGCCCCGATGCCGCTGTAAGCCTCCACGATCGTACCATAGCGCTTTCCCGTTAACAAAGAAGCCGCCTTTTGATACAAGACCTCTGCCTGTTTCGTATTCAACTGGAAAAAAGAACGGGGATTTATCTGCATGCGATAACCGCCGAATAAAAATCTCAACTGCTTCGCCCCGCCAAGAAAGATCATCTTTTTCCCAAATACATCGACGCTTTTTTTCACCGTATTGATGCTTTGCCAAAGCGAAACGATCGCTTCACAATCAAGCAGATCGGCGATCAGCTCCTGTGTGAGCACATCCTCGCCGCTTACCAGCGTTACCTGACATTTCCCCTGAAATGTCCGGATGATCAAAGAACGCATGCCGCTTTTCTTATGGTAGTCATAAGCTTTGATCCCATGCTTGTTCAAAATATGTAACACTTCCTTGCGTACCGTTTCGATCAGCGGATCATGGATCACACAGTTTTTCACCGAAGCAAAATAATTGCTTCCCGGCAAATACATGCCGCTGCACAGCTTGCCTTGTTCCATCTGCAACGGCAGTTTACATTGATTGCGATAATGCAAAGGCTGCTCATTGGCAATGATTTCCTCTATGCGGCTTGGCTCGATCTTGGCATATTTCATCAGCGTCTGCGCCAAAATATCCCTTTTTGCCTTTAACTGCTTTTCATATGCCAAATGCATCATCGAACAGGCACGACAGCGATGGGCAAAAGCACAGGCCGGTCTTATCCGATCACGGCTTTCCTTCACGATCTTTTCGATCCGTGCCTTATAATAAGTGCCATATCCTTGCAGATCTTTGATCTCCACTAATTCCTGCGGCAGCGCCCCTTCGATGAACACCGGCTTCTTCTGATAATACGCAATGCCTTCCCCGTTGATTCCCATCTTTTCGATCTTCAATCTCATATCTGTTTTCCTTTCCTAAAACATCACTTTCTTTGTGATCGTTTCCTTCTTTTACACTTCTTTATGATCCGTTCCACCAGTGTTTCGCAGAACGTGAAATAAGCTTCGTGCTTCATCGGCAGTAAATGCTCTTTCTGATAATAATCCGACAGTACGATATTCAAACAAAAGCCGAAATACAAAATACCGGCGATGATATAGATTGCCAAGAGCAATGTAACCAAGGATCCAAGCGGACCGTAAATCGTATCATAGTGAAAAAAGGTATCAATGATATATAAATACAGATAAGCGACGGCCAAGATGCCGGCAGTCGCAAACATTGCCCCGATCAATCCGAATAAAGGCGCACGCTTTCGATAAGAAAGCACGCGGTAAAGCATGGTAAACAAAATTACCATCGCCATCGAAGATACAAGCGGCAAATATGCTTTTAAGTATGTGCCGATCATAATCGCGGCCACGACTCCTACTGCCGCTATGACAAACAAGATGATCGACTGTAAACGAATCGCAAACTTGGGAACATCGACTTCTTCATGATTGGCGGAAATCATTAAAAAAGAGTAAATGCTGCGGCTTGCCATCCAGAAGGAAGGGATCATCGTCGTAATGGCCGGAATCACATTGGTTTCCGAGGCCAAAAAAGAGGCAAGCATCGGAATCGTCGTCCCTTCCGGCAAATATTCAAAGAAAAAGCGGATCGCATCATCTAAATCCAAATAGGCAAAGCGAAACAGCAAAGCAAAAATAATCAAAGAAGGCGCGATCGCCAGCAGCAGGGAAAAAGAAAGCGCATAGCGAAATAAACTGCCTTCCGATGAGGAAAACTCTTGATACAATGCTTTGATCTTGCTCATCCTCTCACCTCATTTAAGAATCATACGCCTCTATTGCTTTTTTTATTTTACCACAATCCGGCGCAACAATCACGACATCTTGACTGCCGCAGGCATAAACTTTCCCCTTCAGTGTGATCTTTTTTTCTTCTTGTACCTTTTGACAGTAGACGTTGATGTGTTTTGCCAGCGTTTCTCTTTCACTTTCCTTTTTCCAAGTAATGACGGCGATAAAAGAGGGATCCTGCACAAGCATGGATTCATAAAGGGTAATTGCCGCAACCTCATTTGCTTCCAGTGACAGTTTCGCAAGTGCGCTTTTACGATCTAATGAGACTTCATAATACAAGGTCTGCTGCTCATTTGCCGCTCTGCCGTTGATCGCCGCCAAAAGTTGTTTTTCATCGATCGTTTCACCATCACAAAGCGCTCTACCACACCCAAACAGGCAAAGCGCCGCAATCAGAAAAAAATATTTTTTCATAGCGTCCTCCCATTCATTCCCTTCTCTTTTCTACTGTATGTGAAAAAAAGTCGAATCATGCCATGGAAAAATATCATGCAAACAGCCAGAAAAAAATCATCTCTTACAAGTAAATGACAAATCACGCCATACCGTCTTGAAATGATCAATTCCTTGCGAGATGATTGAATCGTTGAGTCTTTTTAGTCGTTTTGCGCCCATTCCGGCACATCATTGCCACGATGAATCAAGACCGCTTTTTGAAACTGTGTCTGATTTAAGAAACTCATGATCTCATATTCTTCTTCTTCACTGCATCCGATCAGCAGCTTTACTTCACAGTCCTTTTTTAAGATGTCGGCGCTGATGGCAACGGCGCTGACCTGTGTACCGCCCATGCTGCCGCGGAATACATCTACCGGCGGCTGCTGCTCTTTCGACTGCGGTGTCGGATCAGCCAAATAGCCATAATCAACCGGATACACCAGATTGGAATATTTATAATGACAGGTGTTTTTCGGTCGATCGATCACCAGCTTGCTGGAAAGTACGATCGTGTCGAGCTTCTGCCAAAAAAACGCGTTATTTTCAAATTGCTTCATAGTTCTTCCTCCTAATAGGTATGTTACTAAAACAGGACCTTTACATGTTCTCTGCTGATTTCCGAGATCTTTTTGACGCCGCACATCGCCATCGTTTCTCTTAACTCTAAAGCGATCTTCTCTAAATAGATCTTGACGCCCTCCGCACCATCGCCGATCACTGCCAGCGAAAGCGGTCTGCCGATCAATACGCCATCAGCTCCTAACGCCAATGCTTTGAATACATCTAAACCGCTGCGAAAACCTCCGTCTACCAAGATGCGCATACCGCTGCCTTTCAGCGCATCGACAATTTCCGGCAGCACTTCAATGCCCGACAAGCATTCATCTAATACACGCCCCCCATGATTAGATACAATGATCGCATCGGCCCCGGCCTCTTTTGCTTTCAAAGCGCCTTTTACCGATAAGATCCCTTTCACGATCAGCGGTCGATTCGCCAATTTCTTGAGTGCCCGCAGTCCTTCCACATCCTTAAAGCCGACCGGTGTCACACTATTGCGTAGATTCGTAAGTCCGCTCGCATCGACATCGGTAGCAATCGCTAAAACACCAGCTTCGCATGCCGCCTCTGCCCGCCACTGAAAATCTTTTTCCTGCCACGGCTTGATCGTCGCTACACCACGGCCATTTCGCTTGGCAAGCGCCGCTAATGGATCTAAAAACATTGCGTCATACATGCCATCACCGGTAAACGCGATCGTTCCTGCCTGTAAACAGCCTTCCACCAGCATTTCAGTATATGCGCCGTCTTCCAGATCCGCACCATAATTCTGTCTGATGCCGCTGATCGGCGCCGCATAGACCGGCAAAGATACCCGATGTCCGAAAAAATCCGCAGAAGTGTCGATCTCCTCATTGGTCGTAATGGTGTCCAGCACCAAAAGCACATCACGCAGTTTTTCATAATTGCGCACAAACGCTTCACCACTGCCCTTTCCACCTACGCCCGGTGTTTCCCCACGGCATGCTTTCCCATTACAGATCTTACAGCAATGACATTTTTCTGCCTTGACTTTTGCGGCTTCCAGCACCTCGCTCCACTGTTCCATTCTCCCGACACTCCTTCCATACACGACTTATGATATATTATACAATTTATGAAAATGATAATCAACACCTAACCTATTTTTTTCATTTGTTACATGCAGAGTTGTTTCATTCTTTTTACATTCCTATCCGCTGCATCAAATGCCCACATGAGTCAAACCGATCAGTGAAAGCAATTTGATCAACGCCCTTAAATAAGATGATCCGATCCTCTCTTATAAAATGCTCACAGCTGCCATATCGTCTTTGCAATAAGCACATGGCAGGCAAAAGGATAGAAAGAATTGATGTAGATATACATAAAAGCTGGTATAATAACGATGAAGCGTTCCGTAATTTTAATAAAAGGGATCATTGCGCATAAAAGATCGTGACTATGAAAAGTATGGGATCGTTAGAAAGGGCATGCGTGGTGTGCAAAATGAATGGAAGCAGCAAGCATTTACTTGAAATAAACGCACAGGGAGGTGAAAAGGATGATAAAACTGACAGACGAACAAAAAGTGTTTTTGAGAGAAAAATTTGAAAACGCGGAGGAAATGATTTCCTCTGATGATATCAATGATATCTTAGATCCTCTTGATGATTTAATTCTTGAGGAAGGATATGATGATGACTGGGAATTTAACGATACCGGCAGAAAGTATCAGAAGATATATGATGATATTTATTGGGACAATAGGCGCAACTAAGCGCTTTTATTTTGAAAGCTGTCATCATAAGAAGCAAGTCTTCGCTTTTTATGATTTCATTTGTTTTGTTCTCATTTCAACGATTGCAAAGAAAACAAATCATTGCCGATCGCTGCACAAGCATAAAAAAACCTATCGCATCATGAACGCGAATAGGCCTTCTTATCAGTTGCTTATTAGCAGGCAAAAACAATGCAAGGTGTAAAAGAACCCGCTTTACTCCTGTTCGTCTAATTTGTGATCACGCACAAACTCATCAAATTCATTTGCGGTCATCGATCCGGCCTGATGCGCTTTGATCTTGCCGTTTTCAATGACATATAGATCCGGTGTTCCCTTAAATTCAGGGAAATCCTTTTGGATCTCTTCCAATGTCAAATATTTTCCATCTACCATTAACTGTGCTTCTAAAATATCGACATGATGCGTCGGCAAATACTCTTCCAGCATTTCCTTGAGAACCTGACAATGCTGGCAATAGTCATTCGTCAATAATAAATTAAATGTTTTCCCGTCTTCAATCATCTGAAGCGCATCCTGATAAGCGACGCTTTCCAATGATCCCGGTGTTTCATCTCTTGTATAAGAGCAGGCGCTGCACAAAAAGATCATAAGCATACAGCACAGTCCTTTTATTACTTTCATGCACATCCTCCTTTGGCATATTTATTATACCCAAAGCATGCGCATTACTCAAATCTTTTTTTTATTTATTTGGTTCGATAAGAACGGTGTGTTCCAATAGATGCATGATCGAAAAAGCAGTTGCTTCCAGTTTGTCTTTCGCCTGTTCCAGCGCTTGCTGAAAGGTCATCGCCCGATCGGCGATCGAAAAGATACCGGCAAAGCCAAGTTCATAAAGCTCCATATAGCCAAGTCCCAAAGCTCCGCTGATTATGATACACGGTTTTTCATACTGCCTGGCGACCTTTAAGATTCCTACCGGCACTTTGCCGTATTTCGTCTGTGCATCGCTTTGTCCTTCTCCGGTGATCACCAGATCACAGGTTTCCACCTGTTTTGGCAGATCGCTGTATTCTATCAGCAATTCAATGCCGGGGCGCATCTTGGCATGAAGCAGCGCCTGCAATACCGCACCGATGCCGCCTGCCGCTCCGCCTCCCTCATATAAATTCATATTGATCTTCGTTACCCGGCGAATATGATAGCAGTAATTGACCATGCCTCTTTCAATGCGCGGGATCTGATTGGGATATAGACCCTTCTGCTTGCCGAATACATAAGTCGCGCCCTGTTCTCCCAGCAGATAATTTTTTACATCACAGGCGGCAATCAGTTCAATGCCCTCCATATCGGGCAGCCGACGCAGATCGAGATAGCGCACCTTTTCCAGATTCTGTGCCTGTCCCAACAATCGCTGATGCGCACTGTCATAAAACCTTGCCCCAAGCGCCATTAACATCCCCATGCCGCCGTCATTGGTGCAGCTGCCTCCCAAAGCGATGATGATCTTCTTGATGCCGCTTTCTATCAAATGCTTCAATACCAATCCCACGCCATAACTGGTCGCATACATCGGTGAACGGCGATCTCTTGGATACAGGCTCAATCCGATGATATTGGCAACTTCCATCACAGCGGTTTTTCCATCTTCGATCAGCGCATACTGACAAAGCCGCGGTTTCATATATGCGTCTTTTGTTTCAAATGTGATCAGTTCCCCTTTTCCGGCTGCACAAAAGGCTTCCACCGTGCCCTCGCCCCCATCCGCGATCTGAAAAGCAGATACTTCATGCTGTGCATTTTCCCGCAAGATGCCCGCTTTGATATGGGCCGCTGCCTCTTCGCTGCTCAAACAGCCCTTGAAAGAATCACAGGCTACCACTATTTTCATACGATCACCTACCTTACTTGCTATTATACAGGCAAGTGTTTGTGAAAAGCAATCTTTTATACGGCAATGATCTCTTTACGGCACAGCCAGATCGCAAAAAGATTTGGCAGCATCATCAGTGCGTTGCACGTATCCGCAATTTCCCACAGCAGATCGCTTTGTAAAAATACGCCCGCCACGCTCACACATAGAAATAGGATGGCATATACCATACGGCTTTGGGTATAAGGAAACAGATAGCGAAGCGCCGCAAACGCATAATAGATCCAGCCGAGCATCGAGGAAAAAGCAAAACAGACCAGTGCAAAACGAAAAAGCAGCACACCGATCATACCGAAGCCACTTTCAAAGGCAGCAGTAAAGAGCGTGATCGCACTGCCTTGATGATCAGGCACACAAAGCAGACAGACAAAAGCAGATAAAGTCGCAAATACCATCGTATCCATAAAAACTTCGAGCACGCCCAAATAGCCTTGCGCCCGAATCTGCGTATGTGCGGCGCCCGCATGTGCAAGCGGCGCACTTCCCATCCCTGCCTCATGCGAAAATACCCCGCGGCTAATGCCGTAATGCAGCGCCTTAGCACTGAAAAAAGCAAATATGCCTCCGACTTGTGCCTGCGGCTGAAACGCATCCTGTAAAATCAGCCAAAACACCTGCGGAATCTGTTCCCGGTGCAGCAAGATCAAATAAACGCATGCCAGTCCATATACGATGGAAAAAAGCGGCACCAGCCACGCATTCAGCTTTAAGATAAACGCAGCGCCAAAGAAAAGACAGATTCCCAAAAGCAGAAGCAGCACGATCATCATGCTTTCCTTTGACACATACGGCACCATTGCCTCTACGATCGTGGTAACCGGTACGACATTGCCGATCCCAAATGACGCAATGATGCAAAATAAGGCAAACAGCACCCCGAAGAAGGTCAGCCGATGATCTTCCAATATATAAAACGCACCGCCTAAAAATGTCCCGTCTTTTTGTCTGCGCCGATGCTTCATCGCCGCAACGGTTTCCGCATATTTTAAGCCCATGCCGATCAGCGCGCAGACCCACATCCAAAACAGTGCGCCCGCTCCTCCGCTCATAATCGCAGAAGCGACCCCAACGACGCTTCCTACCCCAAGAGTTGCCCCTAAAGCCGTTGATAAAGAAGCCAGTGCGGAAAGCCCATTTCCCTTTTGAAACAGCAGCTTCCCGCTTTCCTTGACGATGACCTTTAAGCGCAGCACCTTACAGCGATATAACCGAATAAAAAAATAAAGTCCGATGCCAAGCAGCAGTAAGATCACCCCTTCTCCCCAGACGATCTGATTGATCTGCGCACTTAGATAAGCCAGCTTTTCCATGATTCACCTCTCACCCCAGTATATGAAAAAGCCAAAAGAAAAAGTCGGTCGCTGCCGACTTATGCAAAACGCCGCTCTACCGCTGTTTCGATCTGGGCAAACACCCTTGCGCTTTCTTGTTCCAACTGTTCGATCAATGCGTTCCAGTGCATGACCATCTGTTCTTCTTCCTGTAATAAATTGGCACGCACATTATAGATCGAAGCGCGCAGCGTCGCTTCCAGATAAATGACCCCGATCATCAGATCGCTGATTGCCATCCGATTGCCATATGCCACCATATCATAAGCGAGCTTCATCGCATCCAAAGAGAACTCCATGCACTGATAAGGGACGCGAATCGCCTGATCACCTGCTTCTTTCAACAACCGGCGGTTTTCTTCCGTATCTGCTTTCTTCACTTCCCGATAAGCATGTAACCAGCCTTCATATGCCTCTTTATCCGTATCGACGATCTTAAGCAGCTCCCTTTTCTTTACCTCCAGGGAAGAAAAACGTTTCAAAAACAGATACTGCTTATCTTCATCTAAGGCAAGAAATCCTTTTTTTTGAATGGACAGATGCGCATACATACGAATCAATGCGACCGCAAGCGCACCGCAGAAACCACACACGCTTCCTCCTCCCGGCGCAGCCAGAGAACTGTCCACTTCATCCAGATAAGACTGTAAGCTTTTTTCGATCAACATCTGTTTCCTCTCCTTCCCATGTATTCTATGTATCATACTTTTCGATTATGTGCAAGTGAAAAGTATCATGCGTCTATACAAAGAAAAAAATAAAAAGGTGCGCTTTTGCACCTATTAACCGGCAATCTTTTCGATCCCCATGACCATCACGCCGCCAAAGGCGAAGCTGATAAAGGAAGTCAGGATCAAGTTCATGTCATAAGCCGCATCCAAAGGAATGAGCACCAGCGTCGATGCGATGATGAGTCCCAATATAAAAGAGATGGTTGCATCATGATTGTGCTTTAAGAAATAGCCGCACACTTTTGCACTGATGACGATTCCCAAAATAATGCCGATGCCCATGAACCCGAGCGGAATCAAAATATTCAGCTGAAACAATAAGACATTTGCCAGATAAGCACGGAACAGATAATACTCGCCTAAGATCAGCAGCACCATTGATCCGCTTACCCCCGGCAGCAGCATAGAAGCACCCCCGATCGCCCCGATCAGCACTAACTTTACACACAGCCACACGCTCACATCCGGATATACGACATGCACATCACTCGCTTCACCCGGATTAAAGTACACAAGCGCGAAGATGATCGCCATACCGATCAAAGTAGGCAATACTTTTACCTTGCCCTTTCCCTTCACTTCTGCTTTTAGAAATACCGGAATACTGAATGCGATCAAGCCGATGAACCAATACATCGTCTGCACTTCAAATTCGCTTAACAGATAGCCGAGCACTTTCGCAAAACCGATCAAGCCGATCGCAGCGCCCAACAGCAGTTCTCCTAAAAACAAGAGATCCGCTAAACGATTGGGATTATCGCGTTTCAATAAATTGCTGATGGCATCCATGACCCGGTTAAACACCCCTAAGATGACCATCATCGTTCCACCGCTGACACCCGGAATAATATTCGCGATCCCGACGGCAATTCCGCCGATTATTGTTCTTATCATTTGACATACCTCCATGTAAATCTTCTCTAGTATAAAGCATTCTTCCCTATTCGTAAACACGAAACCGAAAAAGAAATGTAAAATGCATGTAAAATCATAACCACTAGTAAACTGGTGGTATGGCTCCACCCTATAAGGGTATATTGTTACGCGTGGCCCTTCGACCACTGAGGCCTGACAGCCACAACACTTTTACCTACTGGGGCTGTAACAGTTGAAACAGCTCCTCAAAATAAAAAATGACAGGAAAGCGATTAAGCAGACCTGTCTTTTTTGTGTATAATATAAATATGAACACGAATACATATACACACCAGAATTATAAAACATATTCTGACGGAATGCAATTGTGTCTGCCGTTGGATTTATCAGTTTCTATTGACAGCGACGATCCTATGTGGTCTTTTCTGGATGCGGTAGAAGGAGTTAATTTCAGTAAATATGTAAAGTCGATCCGCTCCAATAATACACATTCTCATGATCGCGGCATGCTGTTGAAAACTTTGCTGTTTGCCTTCATGGAAGGTCATCGTTCTTTATCTGAGATAGCTCATCTATGCAAAGTAGATACCCGCTATCTCTATCTTTCCAATCAGGAAAGGCCAAGCTTCATGGCTTTTCAGAGAATGACACAGGATCTTACGGAATCCATTGATGATATCTTCTTTGACATCAGCCAGCACATAGCACAGGATCTGATGCTATGTGATACGGATATACAATATATAGATGGTACAAAAATAGAAGCAAATGCACACAAAAATTCCTTTGTCTATAAAAAAAGAATTTTGAATGCAGAGGAAAGATTATTTCAAAGAATAAGCGAATCCATCTTTCAGCTGAATTTTCATCATGGATATGCTTATCCGCTAAAGCAGACATATACAGCACTTGAAATTGGCTATATCTGCCAGTATCTAATGGAGACCATGGTAAATAACAATATAGAGATCAAGTATGGAACAGGACAGAGGAAAAGCGAAATACAGAGAGAATACGATGTTTTTCTTGGATATTATGGAAAACTGATGGAATATGAATACTGGCTGAGCATCATAGGAAAGCGAAATTCGTGTTCCAAAGTAGATCTGGATGCGACCTTCATGGCGACAAAATGGGACTACTATAATCAGAGCGGAATTACAAGAGCGTGCTATAACTGTCAGATAGCAGTAAGCGATGGAATTATTGTAAACAGCAATGTATATCAGTCACCGGTGGATACAGCGACATGGCAGGATTTTATTGAAAGATATAAGGAAAGAACAGGAAGCTATCCAAAATGGCCGGTGGCCGATGCAGGATATGGAAGCTATGATAATTACTTTTTCAATATCATACGAGGAATAAGGCTTGTACAGAAATATAATATGTATGGAAAGAAGGAAGATAAAAAATTCCAAAAGAAAATCTATGATGCATTGAACCGGAAAGAAAATGAAGAAGGCTATAAGGTCTGTCCAAGCGGCAGAGTATTTGACCAGTATAATGGCGACAGATACAGAAACACACTTCAGGACAATCTGATGATCACGCAGTTGTACAGTGAAAAGGAACAATGTGCAGGGTGTAAAAGGATAAAGGAATGTACAAGAGGAAACTATCGACAGATCGGGAAAAACATAGCAATGAATGAATTCAGGAAAGAAGTAGATAAAAATCTATCCACAGAAGAAGGAAAGGAAATGAAAAAGCAAAGAAGCATACAGGTAGAAGGAGCGTTCGGAGTCATAAAACAAGATTTCAAATTCACAAGATTCAGTAGAAGAGGAATGAAAAACGTGAAAATGGAATTTCTTTTGGTATGTCTGGGCTATAACTTAAAAAATATCATATATTCAGACAAAAACAGAATGGACAAAACCTAAGATCATAAGGAAAGTTTTCCACAATTTGAAGACAGGATAAAAAAGATGTTTTTATCATGCCAAAATTTCAATTCTGATAATCGAGAGATAATCTTAAACGTTCATTCTGATAACAAAAAAGAAAAAAGGCCGTAACAGCCTAAATGATATTTTATTAAATCACTTAACTGTTAAGACCCCTTTTTTATCACTTTATTTCACCGGCACACCCGTAAACGGGTCAATAAATTCTTTCATACTCATTTGATCCGCTAGTTTATCTTCCTGCAACTGGGTGTGGATATATTCCCTGATTATCTCTTCATTCTTTCCTACTGTATCTACAAAATATCCTCTTGCCCAGAATTTTCTGTTTCCAAATTTATATTTCATATTTGCATGCCTTTCAAATATCATGAGCGTTGATTTGCTTTTCAAATATCCTATGAATCGAGCTACACCAAACTTTGCAAAGGGCGAAAACAGACCGTGAAACGGGCTACTTTACTTGCAAAGTATAGTGTGTTATACGCTCTGTCGGCGTTGCCGTAAATGCCGTTGCCGCCAGGGAGGGCAAGGGCGTTTGAAACGGCAGGAAAACAGAGCTGTGATTGTATGACGTGAAGCCGCAAGCGCAAAACTGGTTTCATCAGCAGACAGGACGTATATGAAAGCCCCTTCCCTCGTACTACGCTCCGACTTATGGACAAAGTGTCCCGAAGTGTAGACACACTCCCCCAACAAATAGCAGGATAGCGGGCAACTGTCAAAGCTGAAATGAATGGGTTTGAACCAGGCCTTGACCAGTGACTGGCTCGACTTACTTTGCTATCTATACCAAGAAGTTTAGATTAGTTTTTCAGTTCGTCAGCGTGTTCTTCACAATGCTTCTGTACTTCTTTCAACCATGTTTCATACCAATACCATGTTTTTGATATTAGTACCCCAAAACTATATTTTGTATCTTTCGCATCTCGAGACTTCCACAATTCTGTATGCTTGTTAATTGAAAACTTATTATATCCTTTTTCCTTCATCAAAGATACAATCTCGCTTGGCAAATACTTTCGTTTCTCTGTTTCTTTCAAAACAGCATATGTTTTCTCAATGCCCTCTGCAAGTGGAGAATCGCTTTTGATAAATTCAACGACTTGGTCTGCCTGCCCTTTTCTTTTTGCATTTATTGGAACAAAAAGGACGCGATACGCATAGCGCGAACTTGCCAGTGCTTCCTCTGAAAGAAGACTTTCAAAATCTACAACAAAGTTTTTAACATTTGAAGTAATATGCACATTATCATGTAGCATATCACGCTGCTCTGGTGTCAATGGGGAAAACTGAATTGCAAGGGATAGTTCTTTACTAAGGTTATATTTATCCCCGAATAGTTTGCAGATGTAATAATCAAAATTTAATGCACAAGCCTGTAATTTTGCACTCAAAAACTCGTCAATCTTATCTGTCATTTGATGTTCGATCTCATGACGAACCCCAATAAGGAAACGCAAATTTGTTATCGTATCACTATCTAAAGGACAGTCCTTTTCATTAAGACACCGTTCAAGTTCCCAATGTTTGTATGCACCATATTTGGTTTTATCATATACTTTCTTTTTCCCCACATAACGATAGTAACGATAGTCGATACCTTTGCTTCTAAAAAAGGCATGAAGTAAATAAGTCCATCCAATCACAGCCAGCGTGATAAACGTTTCTGCCTTGAATGTGACTTGCGGATTATTATATATTTGTACCGCAGCAAGCATCGCTTCGCGAGCTTTTTTTATCAGCACTGTTTTTACAGATTTTACTCGTCTTTTCCTTGGCATACGGCACCTCCGTTCCGAGTATAGAAAACCAACTTTTGACCTAGGTATCAGAAAATATATTTAATCTTCTTCCTCTTCATCCATATTCATTTCAAGTTTATAGTAGATGTCTATATCACGAATTATTCCGTCAATGTCACTATTATTAAGCTCTGAAGTCCACAGTTGAAGTTCATTAATGGTAATAATTTCTTCAATCGCTTTATGGTATCTTTCTTCCAAAACAGTCATACCACTTGAACGCTGTTCAATATATTTTTCTAATTTATTCAAAACATTTTTCTTGTTCTGTTTAGTTTTAATTACAAAACTAATTGGGAAGTGCATGACTTTATCGATATCCAGTAGATATTTATCGTAGTTGTTTACCTCAGTCACCTGGAAGAATCTACCTATCGGCCTCATAACAAAATCGATACCACCGTCATTTGCATTAGTCCTTCCAGTTTTGAACAATTCAAGAACTACTTCATCAATAGTATCCCTTGTATACCCGAAGAACACGGTAATATTTTTATAATGGTTTTTCAAAATGGCATAGCTGATAATCTCAAATATACGAGCTTCGGCATCTTCTGTAAGTAAAGCATTGATTTTAGCTTTTTTCTCAGAGTAGTCTGTCAACCCTCTCAGTTCTTCCAAGATACTTATTAAGGCATGATCTTTTGCCATTAAAAGATCGATATACTTTTTAATGATTTTGCAGGAAACAAGGCTTATGTCATGTCCCTCGACATAGATATAGTCAATATGGATAAGATACTTTCCGTTATTAACGATAATTAGGTCGTTTACAACATCCTTAATTTTGTTGTGAAATTCGCCATTCACACGAGAGTTTAACGCGTGATTTTGTAATTTACTCCCACCATAGAGACTGCGATAGAAATTGAACAGTCGCATATAATCATATCCCTCAAATTGGCGATATGCTTCTTTTTTGTTATAGAAATCCTTTTGATAGAAGAACAGGATAGAATAAATCGCATAAATATTTGCCAAACTTCTACGAGTTTTGCTATTACCGTGAACTGCTTTCATTTTCTTGTCTAAATACTGAAGCAGAGGACTTTTATCATAAATCTTTTGATAATCTGTAGGATACTCTGCTTTGAGAATATCCGAAACAAAAGTTTCTGTAATCTTCATGTTATTCTCCTCTTACATATTTTGATTTAGCATTTGTCTTGCGTGCTTTTATTTTTTCAAGGCTTTTTCCGTTCCTTGTCTTGGTAATGCCGGTACGTCTTAATCCCATCTCATAATATTCCTCATTCATATCAATGCCTACGCCTACTCGTCCGAGACGAACTGCCACAGCCGAAGTGGTAAATGATCCTGAAAATGGGTCGAGAACAACATCTCCAGGATTGGACGATGCTTTGATTATACGTTCCAATAGAGCTTCTGGTTTTTGTGTTGGATGATTTTCGTACTCATCCATCTTAAACCTCACTCTACTAAAATCCCAAACATTTCCGGGAACTTTTTTGGAACTGTATGGCTGAGGTGGATTTTTTCTATAATCAATCAATTTCCGTTTAGCACCTGTTTTTGCTTCGACAAGAATATCTTTGTAATTGAAAGTATAAGAAGACTTACTCGTCTTTGAAATCATTAGGATAGGTTCATAGAGAGAGCCATACATTTTCTTTGACTGTACTCCGGAACTATCGTATGACCAAATAATTCGGCATAATACGTTATATTTTTCCGATGCAAATACATCCAAATACGGCATATGTTGTGTCGCTGTCATAAAGTACATTGTTCCATTACCTGAGAGAACACGCATACATTCATCAATCCACGTTTTACACCATTCTATGTAAGCATGAACACTTTCCCACTTATCACTGTTATTACCAAAATCCTTGCCAATGTTATATGGGGCATCAGCAAAAATAAGTTGTACGGATTTGTCTTTCATTTTTTTTAGAACAGAAAGACTATCACCAAGAATGACCATTGAATTATTGTTATTCATATTTTCTTCTGTTAATTGAGTATCGAACAATGAATTGAAATCAAAAACTATCTCTGGATATGTTTTCTTAATTGGTTCCGAAATAGATATATCGTTATCAAATGTCAATGTCAGTTGTCCTTCGCTACAAATATTCATATCATTTTCCTTCCTGTGCTATTTGATGATTAAAAAGAATATCTTCTTTGAATTTTTTATTTTCCAGCATGCTCCATCACCTTTTTTGCCAGCTTTTGAAACAGGCCTGCGGTTTCTTCGTCCATTGGCGTAAGCTGTTCTATCTGTCCGGCAATCATCGCTGTTACATCATCAATGGAAATCGTGTTTTGCTTCCGCTCCGCCAGTGCGTCCCGCATGGTCTGAAACATGGCGGCGGTCACAGTTTCCCCCGGCTGTTCTCCGTTGTTAATGTCTTTCTTAATATCCCGCAGGATAGCAAGGAACACGCTCTTGATTTTCTCAATCTCCGCATTATGCTCCTCCATCTTCTGTACGTTCAAAAGCTGTAAATCCTGCCTTGCTTCTTTCCTGTGTTCCGCGTGTTCTTTCATCAGGTCGGACAGGGAAACCGTCGCTATCTCGATAAGCTGGTTTCTTGCGATTATCCCCTTTACCACCGTATCTTGAAAATAAATCCGTATCAAATCTATCAGCTTCGGAAAATTCCTGTGTTCCAATAGGCGGTTAAGAATTTGCACATCAACTGTGCCCGTCATAATCCCCCTCACAGCTCCCTCGGATAAGCCCAATTCAGAAATATCATAGCTTTTGCGGACGCTCACGGTGGACAAGCCTAGTATGTAGTCCGTTGATACCTTAAATTTCTTTGCCACACCTATGAGAATATCACTGCTGACCGTTCTTGTTTCGCCGCTGACAATCCGGCTTAACTGGGAAGCGGAAACGCCGATCTTCTCCGCAAGTTCCTTTTGTGTGATGTGGTTTCTGTTGCATAAATCGGAAATCCGCTGTCCCGGTGTTCTGGGTAAAGCCATAGACAGGCACCTCCTCCGCATATCACCATTATACAGCATAATTGCAAAAATGCAATTCTCAAAGTGTAAACTTCATCAAAATGCAATTTTCGCAAAATTCCGGGGATTGTATTTTTTCGTGTAGACTTAAGGTAGTTCATCGATAAACAGCACCTTGAAAACAGAATGACCATCCGAAAAGAAATATCCGGCGGGGAAAACACGCAGAGAGCCGACTTCCGGCCAAAGTGCCCAGAGGTGGTTTCGGGACAAGTTGTCCCGAAGTTATGGGGAACGTGCCAACGCCAGAAATCCTTTCGGGGAGAACAGCAACGGAGAACAATGGAGGGATGTATGATAGACAATCCATATAAAAAGAGGCTGCACGCCTCTTATGAGATCGATTAGATCAGAAATCCGAAGTAAGCGATAAAGATGATGACCAATACCCAAACGATCCAGTTCACTTCTTTGGCTTTACCGCTCGCTAACATTGCCACCGTATAAGCGATGAAGCCCAAAGCGATACCATTTGAAATGGAATAAGTCAGGATCATCGCAATTACCGTAATGAAACCGGCTGTCGCAAATACAAAATCATCCCAGTCAATACCGCCTAACTGCTGTGCCATCAGGATACCGACCACGACCAGCGCCGGTGCTGTTACCGCATTGGTCGCAAGTGATAAAATGATCGGTGAAATAAAGATCGACAATAAGAACATGATACCGGTCGTTACCGCCGTTAAACCAGTTCTGCCGCCAACCTCAACACCGGAAGTGGATTCCACAAAGGAAGTAACCGTAGAAGTACCGAGCGCCGCACCGGCAACCGTACCGATCGCATCCGCTAATAACGCCCGTTCGACATTATCCAATTCTCCTTTTTCATTTACCAGTCCAACGCGGTTCGCAACCGCAACCAGTGTACCTGCCGTATCGAAGAAATCGACAAATAAGAAGGAGAAAATAATGATAAACGCCTGTCCCGGATCCGCAAACAGTTCTCCAAAACCGTCCATAAATCCACCAACTGTATTCATTGAGAAATCAGTCGTGATGACCCCGTCGATCGTCGGCATACCTTCCACGCCCGCAAAGCCGCAGATCAAGCCGATCAAAGCCGTGATCACCATACCGATGAAAACCGCTGCCGGCACTTTCTTTGCCAACAGTGCAACCGTAATCAAAATACCGAAGATCGCCAGCAGTACCGTTGGTTCTTTGAAAGAGCCGATACCGACAAATGTAGATTCATTGGCAATGATGATGCCGGCATTTTTTAAGCCGACAAATGCGATAAAGAAACCGATTCCGGCGCCGATTGCCAGCTTTAACTGCTTCGGGATCGCATTGATGATCACTTTACGGATTCCGGTAACCGAAATGATGACAAAGATCACACCGGATACAAATACCGCAGCTAATGCCGCCTGCCAGCTGAAACCGCCTACTAAGCAAACATTAAACGTAAACAGCGCGTTTACCCCCATACCTGCCGCAAGCGCAACCGGATAGTTTGCGATAAGCCCCATCAAGATCGATGCGAATGCCGCGGAAATGGCAGTTGCCATAAATACCGAATGCAGATCCATACCGGTCTGTGCCAGCATGCCCGGATTGACGCCCAAAATGTACGCCATCGCCAGGAAGGTGGTAAGTCCGGCAATGATTTCCGTTTTGACCGTCGTGTTCTTTTCTTTCAGATGAAACAACTTTTCTAACATATTCTACCTCTTTTCTGCCCTTTTCTTCTAAAACCCCTTTGATAAAAAAGACTTTTTCATTATAAAACAAATTTCACACAGTTTCAAATTTTTTTGAATTTTCTATGTATATTTTTTACTGCATGTTTCTGCAATTATGTGTTTTTTGTGTTTCTATTTCCGCTTTCATGGTAAAACAACAGAAAAACAGGTACAATAAGAACAAGAAATGAGGTATTTATGGAAAATCAAGAAAAAGAAGCGGTGCTCGTTGTTCTCACTTCGCTGCAGGGAAAAGAAAATACAGCCTATTGGGATGAATTTTTAGAGTTGGTAAAAGCGGCGGATATGGAAGTGGTCATGCACGCCAAACAGCATATGAAAACAGTGAACAGCGCGACCTATATCGGAAGCGGCAAGGTCAAGGAAATCAAAGAGATGCTGGAAAGCACTGCGGTCGATGTCGTTTTGATCGATCATGTATTAACACCTTTACAAAGCCGCAATCTGGAAAAGGCATGGAATCGCCCGATCATGGATCGCAATGCTTTGATACTGGAGCTTTTTGAAACAAGAGCGGTAACGGCAGAGGCCAAACTACAGATCGAAGCCGCCAAATTAAATGCGCTGCTGCCAAAACTGGTCGGTTCTACTTCCTATTTAGGCAGACAAAGCGGCGGCAGAAACAAAGGAGCCGGAGAAAAGCAGTTGGAGCTAGATCGGCGTGTCATCAAGCGGCGCATCGGTGAAGTGCGTAATGAATTAAAGAGACTGGAAAAACAGCGTGCCGTAAGAGCGGCAAAGCGGCAGCGAAACGATCTGCCGATCGTCGCTTTGATCGGCTATACCAATGCGGGAAAATCCACGATCATGAACCAGCTGCTCGCCCGCTTTCAGAAAAAAGCAGCGAAACAAGTGCTGGAAAAGGATATGCTGTTTGCGACCTTGGATACCAGCGTACGGCGCATTTCCCTCGACGCGCACCGGCAGTTTCTGCTCATTGATACAGTCGGTTTTGTCAGCGACCTGCCTCATGAACTCATCGAAGCATTTCATTCCACTTTAGAACAGATCAAAGAAGCGGATCTGTTGTTGCAGATCGTAGACGGCGCCAATCCCCATTATCGAGAACAGATGCAGGTAACAAGCGATACACTGCAAAAACTGGGTGTGGAAAATATCGCGATGCTTACCGTTTTCAATAAAGCCGATCGGTTACAGGAAAAGCATCCGCGCTGTTTACGGGAAGATCGTGTCATGCTATGTGCGAAAGCGGAAAAGGACATTGATTTTCTATGTGATCTCATCAGCAAACGCCTATATCCGCTGCATCAAAAATGGAAACTGAAGATCCCTTATGATGATGCATTGCTTGCACAGCTGCGCAAACAGGGAATCTTGTCTGAGATTCACTACCTTGATGACGCGATGCTGGTGGAAATCGATGCAGATGCAGAACGCATGCGCAAATGGGAAGCCTATCTGGCATGAGTTTGATCTGATCAAACAAGCACTGAAATAAAAAGCGGTTTTCTGTTGATGATCAAAAGAAAACTGCTTTTTCTATGCGAAACTAACCCAAAGGAATCGTGCCGTCCGCGATCTTTGCAACGATTTCCTTTAGAAAACGATGCTCTTCTTCCAATACCCGGGCTGCCAAAGTATCGGCATTATCATCTTCTCGCACCGCTACTTTTCTGACTGCCACGATCTCGCCGCTGTCGTATTCCTCATTGACCCGATGAATGGTGATGCCGGTTTCGGTTTCGTGATTGGCAAGTACTGCTTCATGTACATGTTTTCCATGCATGCCCTTTCCGCCATAGCGCGGCAGCAGGCCCGGATGAATATTGAATACACGCCCATGATATGCCTTTAACACGGCTTCCGGCAGTTTTTTCAAATAGCCGGCTAAAAAGATCATGTCCGTATGATGATCTGCCAGCACCTGCAGCGTTTTTTCCTGCATTTCCGCTTCACCGCCGCAGCGCTTCGCACTGATGTGATAAGTGTCGATGTTGTGCATTCTGCCCCTTTCCAAAGCATAGGCGTCTGAATTGTTGCTGATGATTGCAACGACCTTTCCGTTGATGATGCCTGCTTCACAGCCGTCGATGATCGCCTGTAAATCACTGCCGTTATGTGATGCAAATACACTGATTGAAATCATAGTTCCTCCTACTCTGCCCCTAAAATGGCTTTGGCCTCTGCGATCTGTTCTGCACTTGGCGCTGTCATTCCCTTTAAGCGATACGCAATTCCCAGTTTTTCATATTTGACTTCGCCCATCGTGTGATAGGGCAGTACCTCTACTTTCTCCACATTGTGCAGGGTATCTAAGAATGCTCTTAACTGTTTTAGCTGATCCTCCTCAGCCGTAATCTGCGGCACCAGTACATGACGGATCCATACCGGCTTGCCCGCTTGGCTCAAATACTGTGCAAAAGCTAAGATCTGCGCATTGCCATGTCCGCTCAAAGCACGATGCTTCTGTTCATCGATCTGCTTGATGTCTAATAAAAACAGATCGCATACGTGCAACAATTCTTCCAGCTTTTGCATGAATAGCTGATCCTGCTCATCAAAGCAGACACCGCTGGTATCCACTGCCATATGAATGCCTTGTTGCTTTAACCGTTTTCCCATAGCGATCAGAAAATCCATCTGCATCATCGGTTCCCCGCCGCTGAAGGTTACTCCGCCGCTCTTGATATAATTGCGATACTTTAAGATCTCCCGCAGCAGTTCATCTGCATCCATCTCTTTTCCCTGCTCGATGAACCACGTATCCGGATTGTGGCAATAGGCGCAACGCATCGGACATCCTTGTAAAAACACCACGAAACGAACGCCCGGGCCATCAACGGTCCCAAAGCTTTCCAACGAATGGATCCTTCCTTTCACATCTCTCATCTCCTCTTTTTTCTTTCGTGTCTTTGTTTTCTTATTGTAATATAAGCAAAGCGATTAGTCAAAAGCATCACCGAAATAAAACACATCCATACAATAGAGAAGAAAGGAAGTGAATCATGCTTTTTTCCTGCGGTCCTTCTAAATGTGATAAAGCTGTATTAAAGAAACAAAGCAACCTCATGGTTCATCATCGCAGTGCTGCCTTTTTAGAACTGTATGAATCTTTGATCGTGCAGCTGAAACAGCTCTGTGATGACCGCGAGGGTGAAGTGCTGGTATTAAACGGCAGCGGCTCATCTGGTATGGAGGCAGCTCTGTTGAATTTTTTAAGCAGCGGTGAGGAACTGCTGGTCATTGACAGCGGCCGCTTTGGAAGCCGCTTCGCGCTCATGGCGAAACGCATGGATATGATCCCTCATCTTTATGATGTCAAGCAGCAGGGTGTTGTGGATACTGCCATGCTGGAACAAATGCTCAGCGCATATCCTGCAATCAAAGCGATCGCTTTCACTTACAGCGATACCAGCACAGGGTTGTTAATGGATCCCAAGCGCATCGGTGCCTTTGCCAGAAAACATCAGCTGCTTTCGATCATGGATGGGATCGGCGGTGTGATCATGAATCCTTTTTCCATGAAGGAAAGTCAGATCGATGTCTGCATCATGGCTTCACAAAAAGGTTTTTGGATGTCGCCGGGCTTATGTATGATCGCTTTGTCGCCTACTGCACTTACTCGTCTCAATCCACAGGCACCGACCTATGTGTTTCACTTTTATGAAATGCTGCAGAAGCAAAAACAAAATGCCCTTTTGCAATATACGCCGGCCGTATCGCTTTATTTTGCCCTGCATCAGGCGCTCTGCATCTTAAACAGCCGGCCGATCACTTATTGGAATCAGTTTTATCAAAGGCAGTATGAGCGCTTATACACGATCATTACGGAAGCAAACGGCTGTATCAAACAAGCGCCTTCCCTTTCCCGTTCGGTTCTGCTCTTTACCACTTCTAAAAGCGCTTCCCGGCTGCAGCAGCGCTTAGAGCAGGAATTTCAGATCCGCATCGAACTGGGATTAGATGATCGAGAAGACCGCATTTTGCGTATCGGCAATATGGCGCGTTACAGCGAAGAAGAATTAAATGCCTTGGCACATGCGTTAAAGCTCTGCCTGCAAGAAGAAAACAACTGAATCCGGTCATTTTTCCTGCTTCTTTCATTGCCATTTTACCGCTTTTTCTCTATAATGAGAGCATAGTAAAAGAAAGGAGCTTTCCATGGAAATAAAAGTCATTGCAGATGAAATGGGCGTGCGTCGTTCGCTGACACGCATCGCACATGAGATCATTGAACGAAATAAAGGCGTCGATAATATCATTTTGGTAGGAATTCGGACAAGGGGAGAATATTTGGCAAAGCGGCTTGCGGAAATCATCGAACAGGTCGAAGGTGTCAAAGTACCGTGTGTCGCCATTGATATTCGCCACTGGCGGGATGATCGGGATGAGGAGTTGCCGCTGCCGGCCAGACATTTGCAGTTAAAAGATAAAAAAGTCGTTTTAGTAGACGATGTGTTATTTAAGGGAAGAACGGTGCGGGCAGCGATGGATGCGATCATGTATCACGGACGCGCACAGGAAATTCAGTTAGCGGTATTGGTAGATCGCGGTCATCGGGAACTGCCGATCCGCGCCGATTATATCGGAAAGAACATTCCTTCCTCATTGCAGGAAACCGTCAACGTCAAACTGCGGGAAATTGATGAATGCGATGGCATTTTCATCGCCCGCTGAAAAGGAGAAGGCTATGAAAGAGATGTTTGATCGCACTTATGTGCTGACATTTGCGCAAAAATTATTAGCGATTGATTCTCCAAGCGGCTACACGCACCATGCGATCGCTTTTCTAAAGAAGGAAGCACAGACGCTTGGCTATAAGACCGCACTGAATGAAAAAGGCAACCTGCTCATCTATGTATCCGGTGCAAGCAGTGAGAAGACGATCGGTCTTAGCGCACATACAGATACACTGGGGCTCATGGTACGCTCGATCAAGGAAAGCGGCACCCTTGCCTTAACTACGTTGGGAGGGCCGATCCTTCCGACACTAGATGGTGAATACTGCCGGATCATCACCAGGTCGAACAAGGTTTACAGCGGAACGATCTTGTCCACTTCACCGGCTACGCATGTATATCCTGATGCTGCAAGTGTGCCAAGAGATCTGGAGCATTTAGAAGTGCGTATTGATGAGATGGTAAAGAACAAAGAAGCAGTGAAAAAACTGGGTATTGCCAACGGCGATATCGTAGCGATCGATCCTAAGACGACCGTTACGGAAAACGGATTTATCAAAAGCCGTTTCCTCGATGACAAGATCAGCGTGTCGGTGCTGTTTGGAGTCTTGCAGTATCTGCGAAAGCATGATGTAAAGCCAAACTACGACTGTATCATCATGATCAGTACGTATGAGGAGGTCGGACACGGTGCATCCTGTATGCCAAAGGAAGTGAGTGAACTGCTGGCAGTCGATATGGGCTGTATCGGTTTAGATTTAGATTGTACGGAATATGATGTCAGCATTTGTGCGAAGGATTCCAGCGGACCTTATGATTATGCGATGACTTCTCATTTGGTAAAGCTTGCGCAAAAGCACGATCTGCACTACGCGCTAGATATCTATCCGTTTTACGGCAGTGATGTTTCCGCGGCCCTGCGCGGCGGCAATGATTTGCGCGGCGCTTTGATCGGACCGGGCGTACATGCTTCACATGGCATGGAGCGTACGCATTATGAAGCGCTGGAACAGACGATGCAGCTTGTGCTCGCTTATCTTTGTGAAGCATAAATGGCAGTGATCCTGCCATTTTTTCTTTGATGCGCTCATATACTTCTTTGAGGTGAAAGACATGTTTGAAAGTGCATTGCTGATTTTTATAGCAGAGATGGCAGATAAAACGCAGTTTATGGTCATGGCGCTTTGTACGCAATATCCCAGCATGATCGTTGCGGTCGGCATGGCGATCGGCGCTGTTGTCATTTCGTTTTTATCTACCGGCGCAGCTCATTTATTGACCCATTTCCTGCCGCTTGTCTATCTGCAAGCAGCCGCATCCGGTTTGTTTCTCCTGTTTGGTTTTGCCTCTTTATGGATGCGCAAAGAAAAGGAACAGGAAACAAAGGGCAAAAGACGGTTCCCGCTTATTTCGATCGCATTTGGCTTTGTGATTGCCGAATTAGGAGATAAGACGCAATTATCGACGATCGCATTAGCAGCGCATGAATCGCAGCTAGCGGTGTTTTTAGGCGCTTCCTTAGGATTGATCGCCGCCAATTTACTGGCGATCTTTGCCGGAAAACTGTTGTTGAAAAAACTGGATCCGCGTTATCTCGATCTTGCCGGCAGTATCTTGTTTCTATATTTCGGGTTTGCTTCCTTCATGGAATTAGAACTGATGTCTAAAAGCACATCGCTGCTCTTTCTTTTGTTGATCGTTTTCTTATACTGGACTTCCGCTCTGCATTTGTTGAAAAGAACTGATATTTCTTGAAAAAGATTCATTCCTTTAGATGAAATCGGTTTTCATGTGGTATAATACATCGCATAAAGGTAGGTGTATATTATGTACGATAAATGGAATCTCGATATTCTCTATAAGGGGTATGATGATCCCGCATTCCTAAATGACTGGAAAAAACTGGAACAGATCTTGGAGGAACTGAAACAGTTCGCGAAGGACTGTCAAAAGATGGAAGATCTGAAGATGCTGAAAGAAGCCGTAGCCGTGCTGGAAAACTATCATTTGGTAGGTGAACGACTGGGTTCGTTTGTATCGCTGCGGCAGGCGACGGATACGACTGATGCGCAGACGGTATCTTTGATCGCGCGTTTCAGTAAGCTGGTTAGTCAAAGCGGTGAAGCGGAAGCGATGATCAACAAGCGCATTGCCGCCGTTTCAGATCTTGATGCGCTCATCAAGCAGGATGAAGTGTTACAGGAATATGCATACTTATTCCATAACATCAAGGAAGAAAACCGCTATCTGTTAGATGATGCGGTAGAAGGCGTAATCGCAAAATTAAATTTAAGCGGACCGAAAGGATGGGAGGATTTACAGCAGTATCTCACCAGTACATTGATCGTTGATTATAAAGGTTCAAATGAAACACTGTCCTCAATTCGCAACATGGCTTACAGTGCAGATAAAGAAGTGCGTAAGTCAGCATATGAAGCAGAATTAAAGGCTTACGACAAGATCAAAGAGGCGATCGCCTTCTCTTTGAACAATCTAAAATCTTACGTGAATACGATCGTGGAACTGCGTGGTTATGACAGTGCGCTGGATATGACGCTGAAGCAAGCACATATGAAACAGGAAACACTGGACGCCATGTTTGGAGCAATGAAGCGGTTTATGCCGAAATTCCATGCATACTATCGTCGGAAAGCAGAACTGCTCGGTTACCAAAACGGTCTGCCTTGGTATGAATTATTTGCGCCGATGGGAGAAAGCAGCCAAGTGTTTACACCGGAAAGCGCTCATCGTTATCTGCTGGATCATTTCAAGAATTTTGATATAGAATTGCATGATATGATCGACCGCGCCTTCAAAGAGGAATGGATCGATTTCTTCCCGCGGAGCGGAAAAGTGGGCGGTGCATTCTGTGCGAATCTGACGGCGCAGAAAGTAAGCCGTGTCTTGACGAATTTCGACGGCGGCTTGGGAGATGTCGTTACTTTGGCGCATGAGCTCGGTCATGCGTTCCATGGGCAGCAGATCGAAAGTCATCGCCCCTTAAATACCGATTATTCGATGCCGGTTGCGGAAACAGCATCCACCTTCAATGAAAACATCATCATGAATGCGGCGATTGCGGAAACAAGCGATCCGCAGGAAAAAGCAGCGCTCATTGAAAATCAGCTGCAAGATCTGTCACAGATCATCTGCGACATCTATTCACGTTTCTTATTTGAGGATACGGTGTTCAATCGCTGTAAAAATGAATTCCTGTTCGCAAAGGATCTGGAGGAAATCATGCTGGAAGCGCAGAAGGAAGCTTATGGAAACGGCTTAGATCATGATGTGCTGCATCCTTATATGTGGATCTGTAAATCACACTACTATTCCGCACATTTAAGTTACTATAATTTCCCTTATGCCTTCGGTGGTTTGTTTGCACGTGGACTGATCGTAAAATATCAGCAGGAAGGGAAAGCCTTTGTTGAAAAGTACAAACAGTTACTGCATGCAACGACGGTTGCCGATGTCGAAGAAGTCGCAAAAATGGCTGATATTGACTTAACCGATCAAGCGTTTTGGGAAAGCAGTTTACAAACTGCCAGCGATTTGATCGATCAGTATCTGGAACTCACAAAATAAAAACCGCATGAGCGGTTTTTATTATATCCATATTTTGATTAGTCTACTGTTTTCTTGACCAATTCCAATACTTCTTCGGCAGTTGATAAAGACAGGGCTTCTTCTGCCAATTTCTCCATTTCTTTTTTGCTTAAAGAGTTTACCATCTTACGGGCTTTCAAAATAGAAGTTGCGGACATGGAGAATTCATCCAGCCCCATACCTAATAACAGCGGTACCGCATAAGGTTCTCCGGCCATTTCACCGCACATACCGGTCCATTTGCCTTCTTTATGCGCACCGTCGATCGTCATTTTGACCAAACGCAAAATCGATGGATTGTATGGCTGATATAAGTAAGATACATGTTCGCTCATACGATCAGCCGCCATGGAGTACTGAATCAGATCGTTGGTGCCGATACTGAAGAAATCAGCTTCTTTTGCGAAATTGTCCGCATTTACCGCAGCTGCCGGGATTTCCACCATCATACCGACTTCAATATTATCTGCGACCTGAACCCCTTCGGCAATCAGGTTTGCTTTTTCTTCTTCAAAGATCGCTTTGGCATCACGGAATTCTTTTACCGTCGCAATCATCGGGAACATGATGCAAAGACGTCCATATACGCTGGCACGAATCAGTGCGCGCAGCTGTGTACGGAAAATATCAGTGCGATCTAAGCACAAACGAATCGCGCGATAACCCAAAAACGGATTCATTTCTTCCGGGAACTGGAAGTAAGACAGCTTCTTGTCGCCGCCGATGTCAAGGGTGCGTACCACTACCTTGCGGCCGCCCATGCCTTCCAATACTTCTTTATAAGCTTCAAACTGTTCATCTTCGCTTGGGAAATGATCGGCATTCATGTATAAGAATTCCGTACGGAACAAGCCAATGCCTTCCCCACCGTTATTTAATACGCCCTCTACGTCTTTTACACCGCCGATGTTGCCTGCCAATTCAACCTCATGACCGTCTGTGGAAACAGATTTCGCATGAAGCAGTGCTTTCAGCGCTTCTTTTTCTTCCGCAAAGGCTTTCGCTTTCGCTTCATATTCTTTTATCGTAGCAGCATCCGGATTGACGATGACATTGCCTTCTACCGCATCTAGGATGACCAGATCCCCATCCTGTGCAGCTTCCAGCACACCGCTGCATCCAACGACCGCAGGTACTTCCAAGCTTCTCGCCATGATTGCAGAATGACTGGTTCTGCCGCCGATTGCCGTCGCAAAGCCCTTGGCATATTCATTTAACTGCGCAGTGTCAGATGGTGTTAAATCATAAGCGACAATGATCGAATCTTCATCAATCGCCGATAAATCAGGAATGCGCAGTCCCAATAAGTTACATTTTAAGCGGAACGTAACATCTTTGATGTCAGCTGCTCTTTCTCTGAAATAGTCGTTATCCATAGATTCAAACATGGCAACCATCATCGTCGATACCTGGTCAGCAGCATATTCCGCATTCACATTCTCATTTTCGATCGTTGCAACGATCTGCGATGCCAGCTCCGGATCGGATGCCATCATCAAATGTGCATCGAATACCGCCAGCTCCTCCGCTGATAAACGTTTCGCAGCGCGCTCTTTGATTCCCTCGATATCCCTCTTTGTCTTTTCCAGTGCATCGTTGAACTTTTTTACTTCATCAGCGGCAACTGCTTCTTTTTTTACGATTTCTACTTTCGGCTGCTCCAGCTTATATACTTTCGCAATCGCAATACCGGATGATGCAGCAATACCTTTTAACATGAAAAACCCTCCTTAATAACTGTATCCTGTTCGGCAGAGCATCGCTTCATTCCCTTTATGAATGCCCTTACCATACAATATATATGATACCATTTTTCACATAGTTAGACAATCTAAAAATCTTGTAAGCGCCTCGCTTTTTTCGATTTCGTTATAGATCGGAGCGGCTTTTTCATATTGTGGCCGCAAATAGAGCGATTTGATCAATGCCGCATCTTTCTTAGGCATACATAGCAGGATGGCGTCAATGCGTGCGCACAGCTCTTGATTCAAATAAGCAGCACCGCTTTCCGCAATCCTTTCTTCATCTGTTTCCTGTGCATGCTCTCGCTTATAAATATGAGCAAGCGTCGCCATGATCTGTTCTTTTTCACACAGTGAAAGTAATTGGTGCATTGCCATCCCTCCCCCATTATACCAATACGTCATATTTCTTTTTTTCCTAAAAAGAAAAGAACAAATATGGGCGCTCTAAACTTCCGTGTGGGTGTGGGTACGCCCTAAACTTATGTGTGGTATTTTTCAGATACCTCTAACATTTTGTGTGGGTGAATAAAAAACCTTCGTGATATGATTTCTTTGTCGAGAAGAAATTACACGAAGGAGGTATTTAACCTATGAATGATTTTATCACAGATTTATTTAATATTGATAGAAAAAAGATTAAAAAAATGAATGTTGTTACTAGTAAGGATAAAACTGAGTTTCATATCGTCTTAAACCACGATGGTGATTTATTTTGTCCTTTTTGTTATGGTGTCGTTCATGCCAATGGCTATTCGAAACCTAAAATAATCAATCACCCTAAACTAACAGATAGAAAAGCGGTAATTATCTTTTATAACCATCGTTATCAATGCAACGAATGCTTGCGTACTTTCTCTGGGAAAAATCCTTTCACTTTTTCTAACTTTAGAAATTCTTATCTTTCTTTTGAAAACATTATGAAGCAGCTTTCTAATTTGAATTATTCATATAAAATGGTAGCTGAGCTGAACCATATCTCTCCTACCCAAGTACAAAGATATTTTGATAGCTTCGTAAACATTCCTAGAATCACTCTACCTGAATCTATAGGGATTGATGAGATTCATTCAAAAATGGCAAAACGAAAAGATTCTGCTTATTTATGTGTGATGGTGGATAATAAGAAACGTTCTCTTTTTGAAATACTTCCATCTCGTTCTAAAGCAGAATTAAAACGTTATTTTGAAAAGATTCCTCAAATAGAACGGAACAACGTAAAATATGTAACCATTGATATGTGGTTTCCTTATAAAGAAGTAGCGAATAAGTATTTCCCTAACTGCATTGTAGCTGTTGATCCATTTCATGTTGTCGAACATTTAATGACTAGTTTCCGCCGTATACGTCTTAATATCATGTATCAGGTAGAATATGGCAGTGATAGTTACTATTTACTCAAAACATGGAAAGACTTAATTGAAAAGAATGTTTTTCTCGATAATGAACCAGTCTACAATAATCGCTTCAAAATGAAACTAAACAAAAGACAGCTACTTGATTTAATTCTTGAGATTAGTGAAACATTGGCTTTAGGATATCACCTAAAAGAGATGTATTTAACCTTTAATAAAAATGCAACGGAAGAAAATTGTGAGGAATGGTTCAATTCTATTTTAGAAGCTTTTAAAAAATCAGGAATATCAGAGTTCCATGATTTTATTCAAACACTTGAAAACTGGAAACCAGAAATTCTTAATTCATTCAAAAGACCTTTTGATGAGCACAAACTAAGCAATGCACTCTGTGAAAATATCAATGGGCAAATTAGAACATATTTATCTGTATCAAAAGGAGTATCTAATTTTATCCGTTTTAGAAAAAGATGTATTTTTGCTTTAAATCCAAAGGTTTTCTATTCAATTACAAATCAATTAAAATCTAATAAAGTTCAAGGCAAAAGAAGAGGCAAATATAATAAAAACAAATAAATAAATGAATCGTACTTCTCGACACATAAAAAGGTGGTTCATTAGTACTTACTTGTACTAAATATACCACCTTTTATCTCATCTTAAACCACTCGAAAGTTTAGAGTTCATTTTCTCAAAACCACTCGAAAGTTTAGATTACTCAAATATGACATTTGTTCTCATCTCAAAAACAATAACCATAAAATCCCGTAGATGACGAGCAGGCAGATTAAAACAGGAGGTATAAATGTGATGATTGCGGCGATGAACATTGCGAACGCATCGCCTTTTTCAAACTCCACATCAGAAAATTTTTCTTTTAATTCCTGCTCGTCCTTCATACGCGACTTTATTTTATTTTTCAAACGTGGAAGCATTGATTATTTCTTCCTTAAGTGGCAGGCCACAAAGTGCTGCGGCTCGATTTCCATCCATTCCGGATTTTTCTCGCGGCAAATATCCATCGCATATTTACATCTCGTATGGAATTTACATCCTTTCGGCGGATTGACCGGACTTGGAATATCGCCTTCCAGAATTTGCAGCTCCTTGTTATCGGCATCCGTTGTCGGAATCGCATTGAGCAATGCCTCCGTATAAGGATGCAGCGGATTCTTGAAAATATCCTCGGAACGTGCCGACTCTACCATATTGCCCAAATACATGACGCCGATACGATCGGAAATATATTTCACGACACTTAGGTCATGTGAAATGAACAGATAGGTCAGATTTTCTTTCTCTTTCAGTTCCTGAAGCAGGTTCAGGATCTGTGACTGAATGGAAACATCCAACGCCGATACCGCTTCATCACAAACGATGAATTTCGGGTTCAGCGCTAATGCACGCGCAATACCGATACGCTGACGCTGTCCACCGGAGAACTGGTGCGGATAACGGTGAATGAAATATTTTTCCAGACCGCACTTATCCATGATCTCAATGATGTAGTCTTCCAGTTCCTGTGAACCCTTTTTGAACAGCTTATGTCCAACCAGCGGCTCACTGATCAGCTGTCCGACGGTCAAACGCGGATTCAAAGAAGAATACGGATCCTGGAAAATAATCTGAATATCCTGGCGCAGCAAACGCAACTCTTCTTTTTTCAGCATGCCCAGATCAATACCATGATCCCAATACTGCTCAGCTTTTAAGAAAGCATCGCTCTGTTCGCATTCTTTGCGCATTTCATCTAACTGCGCGCGGATTTCTTCCTGTTTCTTTACCGCCGCTTCATAAGCAGCGCGATTGGCACTGTCTTTTTCCAGCTTGGCTGCCTCTTCCACTACCTTACAGCCGGCATGGTATTCTTCTAACAAGAGCTTGCCGGCCTTTGCCAGATCCTTGGCATAGATCAAACCACCGGTCAGATGCACGATCTCATGGAAAACCCGATCCGCATCATCCGCTTTGAAATTGTGATGCGTTTCATCTTCCTTAACCGCTTTGGCTTTTTCTACCAGTGCATCCAATTTTTTCTTCTGCTCCGGCAAGTTTTTCAAAATTCGTTCTACATATGCCGGTTTATATTCATAAATCGTTTTGCCATAGTAGATCGTATTTCCCTGTGTCTGTGGGTACAGCTGCAGCAGGACACGTCCCAGCGTTGATTTTCCACATCCCGATTCACCTACCAAACCAAAGGTCTCACCGCGGTTGATATCGATCGTAATGCCGTCATTCGCCTTTACATAAAGCTGCTCCTTCTGCAAAAAGCTGCTCTTTTTTACCGGGAAATATTTTTTTAGGTTATGAATACTGATCAATTTTTCATTTTCCATTATTGTTTCCCCCTTTTCACTGGATGGAAGCATCGAATTGCATGACCCGGACTCACTTCTTTTAATTCCGGCTCATTTTCACGGCATTCCGCTGTCGCATACTTACAGCGCGGCGCGAATTTACAGCCTTTCGGCAGATTCAATGGATGTGGCACAGCGCCCGGAATGACCTCTAGCTTTGAACTGCGGTCGGTGTTCAACCGCGGGATCGAAGTCAGAAGGCCTTCAGTATAAGGATGAATATGCTCGCTATCCTGGAAGATCTTATCGACCGGTGCCGTTTCTACGACCTGTCCGCAATACATAACGGCTACATCATCTGCCATCTGGTTGATAACACCCAAATCATGTGTAATGAACATGATCGAAGTGCCCATTTCTCTTTTTAATTCATTCATCAGATACAAGATCTGTGCCTGAATGGTAACATCAAGCGCTGTTGTCGGCTCATCGGCAATCAGCAGCTTCGGCTTGCAGGCAAGCGCCATCGCGATCATAACACGCTGACGCATACCGCCGGACAGCTGGAACGGATAAGACTTATTTACCTGTTCCGGATTGGCGATCTTGACCGCTTTCAGCATTTCAATGCTATGCTGCTCTGCTTCCTTTTTGCTCATGCCCTGATGCAGCATCAGCACTTCCGAAATCTGACGATTTACGGTAAAGATCGGATTCAGCGAAGTCATCGGTTCCTGGAAGATCATCGAAATATCGTTGCCACGTACCTTTGACATTTCTTTCGCATTGTAATTGGAAATCACTTTCCCTTGGAATTTGATTTCACCATCATAAATTTTCTGATTTTTTTCAAATAACTTCAAGATGCTCATCGCCGTTTGGCTCTTGCCGCTGCCGGACTCACCCACGACGCCAAGCGTATGTCCCTCTTCAATCGACAATGAAACTCCGTTTACTGCTTTGATCAGCCCGCGCTTCGTTTCAAAATACGTATGAAGGTTATTGATTTCTAGTAATTTTGCCATCATTCACACCTACTTTTCATTTGATTTCGGGTCAATCGCATCACCCAGAGCATTACCGATCAAGTTAATGCTCAATGCGGCAATCAATACACAGACTGCCGGAAGGATCCACTGCCACCAGTAATTCTCGATCGTCGTTGCCTGCTGCGCCTTGTTCAGCATGTTGCCCCATGAAGGATTAGGCGGCTGCACACCGAAGCCAAGGAAAGACAGCGCTGCTTCCTGTAACATCATGACCGCATAAGAGAGCGTCATATCAACCAATACCATGCTGATGACATTCGGCATGATATGGCGAATGATGATGGAACCTTCTTTGATTCCCATCGCTCTGGCAGCCAGTACGAAGTCCTTTTCACGTTCGATCAAGATCTGCGCACGCACCAGACGCGCCAATCCCGGCCAGCTCAATAAACCGAGGATGATCATGATCAGATACATCTTAGATTGTGAATCCATGCTGCTGCCGATCATGTAGGAAAGGGTAATGACCAGCGGCATAAACGGAATCGAAACGATGATTTCCGCAATACGCATCAACAGGTTGTCGATCCAACCGCCTTTGAAACCGGCAATCATTCCGACTGTCAAACCGATTGCCGATGAAATCAATACGGCAATCACACCGACTAGCAGCGTGATCTTACCGCCGTGCATCAAACGCGTCAATACATCACGTCCCTGATCATCCGTACCTAAGATAAATCCTTCATTGCCCCACGCCGTCATTTCGCCGCTCTTGCTGATCGCGTAGCCCTGGAAGAAATCCACAAAGATCTGTTCTGCTTCAAAATCTTCCGGAATATCTAAGATACTTTCGGCATCTTCGCCCCAGCCATAGATCTTGCCGCTTTCGCCAACTGCGAAGAATGCGTTTTTGCCGGAATCGATCTGCACGATCTTTTCACCGAAATCAGGTACAGTGTCTAAATTAAAGGAAGTGCCGCCCCAAGCATAAACATTGCCTTCATCATCTAAAGCCATCGCATTACGCTTGCCGGCCTTCACGGAAACGACTTTCACTTCGCCGTTTTCCAGTTCTTCCGGATAGTTCTTGAAATCTCCGCCGGAACCGATAGCCCGTACCGTGTTATCATCCATCAATAAGATCATGCCCATGGCCGCCGCATCGGCATCCACGATATGTCCCTGATAATCATCCGGAATGATATCCAGCTTCGTAGAGGTAACACTGCCCCAAGTATACAGATAGCCTTGATCGGTCAGCGCCGCCGAATATTCTTCATTTGCATAGACATGCACGACTTTCCCGCGCATCATGCCTTTGATCGAAACCGGCAGATTTTGCTGCTGCCAGTTCGCACGGCCCCAGCCGACGATAGAACCGCTGTTGGTAAGCGCCAGAATATGACGATCCCCTACTGCGATCTCCTTGATGCCGGAATCTGCATTTGATGGAATTTCCAGCACATCATCCTGATCCTGCCCCCAGGCACACAGCTTCCCATCATTTGTTAAAACGACCGAGAACGTAGCACCGGAAGCAAGCTGTTTGATATCCTCTGCCTTTACATCACAGGAACCATAATCCAAATATCCTCTCCCCGGCTGCACATTTTTCAGGATCGGCTCGGTATAAAGCGGATCCATCGGGAAAAACAGTGAACCGACAAAGGAGAACAGCAAAATGAAGATAAAGCCGATCAGACCGACCTTAGCCAAAGTATTGCTGAAGAAATTTTTAATGATCGTACGCATTGGCGACTGAATCGCTTCTTCCTCCAATACGTTGATTTCCTTTTTACCTGTAACACTACTTCTAAACAATGATTTGAAAGAGCGTCCAAGTTTCGCGAAAAAACTTTCTTTTTTCATAAAATAGCCTCTCCTTCCTAATCAAGTTTAATACGCGGGTCGACCAGTGCATATGTCAAATCCGCAATAAAGTTGCTTATTAAGTAAACGACCGCGTAAAACATGTTCATTGCGATAACCAGATAGAAGTCGCGTCGATTTAACGCAGTCAAGAGCGTTGATCCCATACCATCCCAAACAAATACGGACTCGGTGATCATCGAACCGCCGAACAGCGTACCGATCTGTGCGATCACGACCGTTACGATCGGAATCAAAGCGTTTCTAAACGCATGTGAATAAACGACGACTTTTTCGCTCAAACCTTTTGAACGTGCCGTACGGATATAATCTTGGCTCAGCGCATCAAGCATGGCATTGCGCACATAACGAACCGTACTTGCCAAAGAAGTGATCGTCAGCGTTATCACCGGCAACACCAAAAATCTTACCCATTCGCCAAGTCCGCTGCCATCTACCGGCATACCGTTGCTTGGCAGCCAGCCTAAACGCAGAGCGAATACAAACACCAAACACAAACCGATAAAGAACGTCGGTACGCTCATACAAATCAAAGAAAAGACCTGCCAGAACTGATCGACAAAGGAATTTTTCTTGACCGCTGAGCGGATACCTGCCGTAATGGAAATCGTCAGTGAGAAAATTAACACAAAGAAATTCAAAATAACCGTGTTTTTCAGCGGATTGGCAATGACATTTTTCACATCGTCGTTTTTCCATGATGAAAAACCAAGTTCTCCTTGTGCGACATTGCCGATCCAAGCGACATACTGTTCGGGAAGTGATTTATCCAATCCCAACTGTTTTGTAATTTCTTCCCTTAACTGCGGGATCTGTTCCGGCTTGGCGGAAGTCGGAATCATCATTGAGACAGGATCTCCCGGCATAATTTTTGTTAAACTGAACAAAACGATCGAAATAGCAAAAATTACGGGGATCAATGATAGAATTCTCTTGATCGAGTATTTGATCATAACTATAAACTCCTTTCATAAGAAGAAAGCGGATAGGGTTATTGCTATCCGCTTTTTAATAATCTTGAACTTTTATAATTCTAAATCAGAATTATTCTTCCCAAGACAGATCGCATACGATTTCAGACCATGAAGCCATAGGACCTGTGTTGAATCCTTTCAGCTTAGCGTTATAGAAATCGAAATACTGGTTAGCGTACACTGGAATTACCGGCACGATCTCATTGAAGCGTTTCTGGAACTGGAACCATAATTCAGAATATTCGTCTTTCTGAGAAGGATCCAAAGAACGCATCTTCATCATCAGATCATCTAATACTTCATCTTCTGTGTTAGTCGCATTCAAAGAAGTACCTGAGAAGCCGGAATAGTATGAAGAATAGTAAGGGTCATATACCGGTGTGAATCCGGTTGCCATATTGAATGTGTGATATTTTCTCTGGCTATCCGGTTTTGCGGCACCGTTGTAGTAGTTTTCAAGCAGACCCGCGAAGTCGGTACGTTCGATCGTGAACTTGATACCGGCTTTCGGACAGTTCTTCATCATAGAAGTTTCGATTGCATCGGTAACGGTATTGTCTTCAGTACCTAAGTGGTTGATCTGCAATACTTCGCCGTTTGCGTTGTGACGGAAGTAATCCGTTGCATTTTCCGCTTTAGAAGCGTCGAATGGCGTTACGCCGTCAGCCTCATATTTCCATTCAGTTGCATCTAATTCAGCATTTGCGTTAGCGATAGAGTAATCATAGTGATTCAGTTCTTCTTCAACACGTGCTTTATTTTCCTGATACATCCACTGTGCTACACCATAATCTGCGTATACAGTAGAACCATAGCCGCCTAATACGTTCTTGATTACTTCATCTTTTTCCAGAACATAGTTCAGCGCACGACGTACGGCAGGATCTTTTGTAGGACCGAAGTCGTTGTGGATCGGCATGTTGCCATAACCGTTACGATCGTAAGTCTGTTCTTTCAAAGAGTCGGTCGCACGTGCTTTTTCGATCTTTTCGCCTTCAACGACGCCTGTTAATACGTCTACTTCACCGGCGATCAACTGATCCATATCCGTAGTCGCATTGACTGTTTTGATCAGAATGTTTTCGATTACCGGCTTATCGCCTTTGTAGTCGCCTTTGAAGTATTCGTTCAGCGTTAATTTTACCTGTTTGTTCTTGAAACTTACCAGTTTGTAAGGACCGGAAACAACATCCGGGTTTTTACGGTATCCGGATTTGATCTGCGGAGCGATTTCGCTCAGATCCACGCCGACCAATTCACAACCTGCATCAGACGATACGATTTCCGCATCTTCGCCGGCTAAGTGTTTCATCGGTTTCGGATACAGCGCTACATAACTTTCTTCATAGAAGTACGGAAGCTGTGAAGCGTCGATCGTTAAAGAGAATGTGTAGTCGTCGATCTTCTTAACGCCCTGGAACACACCGTTCTTTCCTTCTGCTTCGGTCAATACCGGAATAAAGTTACCGTCCGCATCGACAGCCGGCAGGCCGTTTTCATCTTCCAGATAACCGGTAACCGGGATACGTTTACCGTTGCTATCCAATTCGTATCCTTCGTCATCGTAAACGGTTCCGTTTTCCGCTTCGTTAGCCGCACGCAGATCCGGATCGGTTTCCTGTTTGTAGACGATGTTGTTGATACCGCCTTCTTCTTCCGTTGCCAAACCTTTGTGATACTTTTCATAACCTAACAGCGCGTCACCTGTCGAATCGGCTGCCAACTGCGCTACCCATTCATCGGAAGCGATCAGCAGCAGGTTGAAGATGAAATCATCCGCTGTCATGTCGGAACCATCAGACCATTTCAGATCTTCCGCAAGTTTGAAAGTATAAGTTTTGTTGCCTGCTTCATCTACTTCCGTAGACGGTTCTTCTTTCAGAATTGACTGATTCCAAACAAACGCCCCTTCTGCATCCGTGTCATACGTCGTATAGTAGTTGTGCAGTAAGTTTTTCACCTCAAGGTCGTAACTGGAGTTACCGAAACCTTCGATGAAATCACCGTTCATTTCCTGCGACGCTACTCGTAACGTACCGCTCTCTTCACCGCTGTCGCCGGAGCCGCATCCTACTAAGGAAAGCCCCATAACGCCAACAGCAAATAGTGTTAAAAGTTTTTTCATCTGCTTACCTCCTATCAATCTGTATTGATAATACCTGTATTATACATGATGGTTTTCAGTTTTTCAATAACAAATTACACATTTTAACCATTTTTTCATGAAAATATTTTCATAAATCGGCATTTCTTGGCCTTTTCTGTTTTTTCAAAAAATCAGAAATATCAAAAAAGCCTTTATTTATCAGCTATTTTTCCATTATCGGCGCACTGTTCGAACCATTTGGCACACATCCCACAAAAGTCCACATTTCGGTTTCATTTTCATTGAAATATTTTTCATTCATGTTTTTTCAATAAAATACACGATATTTTTCGTTTTTTTACCGTAGGATGACTGCCGTTTCTTAATCTCTTCATCATTTTTTACTTTTTCTCCTTTCCTGTTTCGGCGTTTCTGCCATAAGCCGCTTTCTCTCCCTGCTTCATTCACCTGCTTTCCCTTTCCTCCTTAGATCGATCCACGGCTTACTTCATATTATGAACCTACCGGCAAGCCTATTCAAAAAAAGCGATCTGCCCTTCTTTAGCAAACCGCTACCATCTGTCATCGTCATCCTTTTCCCGCTGATACTTCTATTTGCAGGTATCTGCTCAATGCGTTCATCCTTTACGAAAGCGACAATGCTCTACTTGCCTTGGTATTTCTTTTTGACGAATGGATTTAGCAGCGTCATGAGCAGATCGTTGCCGACCAGGATCATGCAAAGCCCGCTGTCCTTAAATGCCAGCACCAGATAACAAAGCGATGTTCCATAAGCATACACCTTATAGCGTTTCCATAGATCCGCATAACGCTCCGCCTTGATCGCCTGCATGATCTGCCGCATATCCACCAGATAAAGCTGCATCACATCTAAATAAAGCAGCAGCGTCCAAAAGCCAAAAGGATTGCGGTCGTATAAGAAAAGCAGGATCGGCAGCGCCAGCAGTTCTAATATTGACATAAATTCGATTGTCGAGATCCGCCATTTATTTTTCATGTTCTTCATTTGCGCCCTGCGCATAGCCAAAACTGACTTGCGCGCCGCGCCTCCTTTCTATCAGCTGTTTTATCGCTGATCGTTTGGTTTAGTGATCGATCTGTTCGCTGTACGTTTCCCATAAAGCGAGCAGATGTTCGATCTCATTGTGTATTTCATCGATCTGTTCATCTAATGCCTGCATTTTCTGATAATCATGATAATACTCCGGCTCGAAACGAAGCGCTCTGGCATCTTCCAGTTCTTGCTCCTTACGGGCGATCTGCTTTTCCAGCTTCGCCGCTTCCTTCGCATAATTGATCAAACGCACTTTTTTATTTTTTTCCTTGATCGGCTCTGCGCCATGATGTGCCACAACGTCTTCATGCACAGCCCCCTCTTGCTTCAAACGCTCCAGATACTCCGCGTAAGACAAAGGATAATAAGTTGCCTTGCCTGCATCGATCACCAAGATCGCCGTTGCCAGTGAACGGATAAAGTAGCGATCATGCGACACAAACAGCATCGTGCCTTCATATTCTCGCAAAGCGTTTTCAAGCGCCTCTTTCCCAGCCAGATCCAAGTGATTGGTCGGCTCATCCAAGATCAAAAAGTTAGGCTGCGCCAACATCAATTTCACAAAACTAAGCCGTACCTTCCCCCCGCCGGATAACACATCGGTCGTTTTGAATACATCTTCTCCGCTGAATAAAAATCGTCCCAGCGCCGTTCTTACCTGTGTGCGATCCAAATGAGGAAAGGCATTCCACACTTCCTCCAGCACCGTCGCATTTCGCTGAAACTGCGCCAGCTCCTGATCGAAATAACCGATCTCGATCTGATGTCCGAGCAGAAATTCTCCGCTTCTTGCGGGAACCTGCTGCATCAGCGTTTTTACAAAGGTCGATTTCCCTTTGCCGTTGGGCCCGATCACCGCAACCTTTTCGCCCTGCATGATCGTCAGATCGATCACCGCCAGATCATGATCATAGCCGATATGTAAATCAGCGATCGAAAGCACTCGCCTGCCGCCTTTCACCCGCGGTGTAAAACGCGCCGCAAACTGCCGATCATCCGTCTTGATCTCTTCCACCTTTTCCATGCGTTCCAGATATTTGATCTTTGATTGGGCAAAGGCAGCTTTGTTTTTCTTATAGCGGAATTTCTCGATCAATTCTTCCATCCGCTTGATTTCCTGCTGCTGTCTGGCATAGGCGCTCTTTGCCCGCTCTACGTCCTGCTTCTTCATTTCGACATAATGGGTGTAGTTGCCCACATATTTGCGCATGACGCCAAATTCCAATTCATAGATCACATCACATACGTCATCCAGAAACATCCTGTCATGCGACACCAGCACCACCGCTTTGGGATAATGCTTCACATAGCCCTCCAGCCATTCGATCGTATCTAGGTCCAGATGATTGGTCGGCTCATCCAGCAATAAAATATCCGGCCTGGATAACAACAGCTTCACAAAACCCAAACGTGTCTTCTGCCCGCCTGAAAAAGCATAGATCGGCTTTTGCAGATCCTCTTTCGCAAAGCCGAACTTCGTGAATATGGTATGCATCTCCGCTTCCCACGTATAACCCCCGCGCTCTTCAAATTCTGTCATGACCCGCGCATATTGATCTAACAGCGCTTCCCCATAATCATGCTCCATCTGCCTGCTCAATTCCCGCATCTTGCTTTCCAGTTCTTTCAGGCCCGCAAAAGCCAGCTTCAGCTCTGCTTCCGCTGTTCGCGATTCATCTTCAAACGTCGTCTGCGCCAAGTAGCCGATCCGCATACGATTTTCCTGATGGATCGTTCCGCTGTCCAGTTCCTCCACGCCGGCAATGATCTTCAAAAGGGTCGTTTTCCCACATCCGTTCCTGCCGACAACCGCGATTTTCTCTTTTTCTTTGATCTCAAACTGTATATTTTCAAAAACCGTTTCGACACCGAACGATTTTGTCCCTTTACTGATTTGATACTTCATATCATTCCTCTTTTCTCATCCACTTTCTCATCTTTTTACATCTGCTCGCACCCTTCAGCACTTCCTGTGCCGATCACATCTCATTCTTCGCTTTCTTCCACCCGCAAAGATTTGGCGATCGATGCGGCAGTCGCTTCCATGATCTGCTTGCGGTTTGCTTTCCAGTAATTCATATCATCGGCATTGCTGACATAGCCATAGTAGATACTGATTGCCTGCATGCCATATAAATTGTCTTTGGCAAACGATGCCGTGCCTTTTACCGTATTTTCCGAATACATGCCTGCCTGCGTCGCCTTCCCGCCGGCTTCTCGTATTACCATATCGTTGTCATACACCGTTCTGCCATCCATTCCGGTATATTGCTCTAATGCAATGACACCGACAGTCTTTTCATCATAAACATACATCGGATTTCCTTCTAATTCCGTGTTTGCCTTCAGATCGTAAAGCAGGGCATTCGCCAAGACCGCAGAAGCATGAGAGGAATAGTAAATCTCCATGCCGTGTACGCTCGCTGAGGCATCCTCTTGTAAACCGATATGGAAATAGTAGCGGGCATTGCTTTGATAAGCCTTTGCCAGTCGTCCCTTGCGGCCATATGTATTGACGACATCCTCCATCTGATCGCGGGTAATACCGACTCGCAAACCGTATTTCTCCAGCGCCGCCTTTAATTCCAGCGCCGCCTGATAGTTTTCCTCATACTCCATCACGCCGTTGCCTTCACCGCCGCGTTCTACATAGTTGGTATAGTCCTTGTTGTATTCTGATGGATCCAGCATAATATCATAGTCATCCTGATTCGGCTTCTCTTCTTTTACCTCCAGAAACAAATAGCGATCCTGCAAAGTAACATCAAAATCCTTTAACAGCGAACGATCGGCGATCAAGGAAATACGATGCACCTTGCCGTTTCGTTTGATCGTTGTAAAATGATCATCATGCAGATCGCTCGCATAAACCGCACGCTTTCTTACAAGCTGATCAACGACATATACCTCATAAAAACCCGGTTCCAGTTCATCCAAAGGCAGTTTGCGATCCACGCTTCCCTCCATGGACAACTGATAAGTATGATCTTGATCACACACATCGACCAATTCCACCGTCTTGCCGACGATGTCATCGCTTTTTTCTACATCATAGGCTGTCTGCAGCAAACTCAGTGATTCTCCGTAAAACAAATAATCGCTTAATAAATAGGTGTCTTCAAAAGTCTGATTTAATTTTTCTTCCGTTTGCGGCGGAGAAAAGGAGCAGATCGCATAGCGCGTATCTTCCGGCGCCGGCTGAAACAGCAGATGCGCGAAAAAATAAACGCATAACAAAAGTAAGACCAACAGCGGCAGAGCGATCTTCCAGCGAATCTTAAATTGTCGGTTGCGCGGTGCGTATGCCATAATATGCTCCTTTCTTTCATTTCTTATCGTTCCGGATATTCCCGATGGATCTCAACATCTTTAATATGCTTCGGACGCTGCTCCTTTAACGGCGGATATTCCATGTGATGAACAGAAACCTCCACATCCAACAGTGCCTTGGGGTTTTTAGGAACCGGCAGCATCGTATCCTCAAAAGGAACGTATCGCACCGGATAAATGTCATCCTTGCGATATACCACCGGATGCTTAAAAAATTCAAATACCCACGTTAATTCAAAGCCGATCAGTTCACTGCCTTGATTTTTCCTGCCATAGTTTTCCGCAAGAGCGACAAAACGGCGTTTCAGCCTTTTGGGATTGATGCCGATATTTTCAAACAGTGTAATCAGCGGCATCTGAAGCAGCGCTTTCCTTCTCCAACGGCGATCGAGCTTTGGATCCTGCGACACATGATCGACGATAAAAACATCAATAAATAAACCATCTCCGCTTTTGCACTTATTGCGCAGCAGAACATTTTGTTCCTTCACATAAGTGCCGCGCTTGCGGATCTTCATTGCCGGGATACATACATTGTAGCTTGGATCTAAAGCAAACGACTGTGCGTAATACTGCTGCGGCAATTCGCCGATCACCTTTACAAAGCGTTCATAATCTTCCCGCATCATGCAAATGTCCGCATCATCATCCCAGGGAATAAAACCGCCATGTCTGATCGCACCCAAACAACTGCCTCCCGATAAATAATAAGGGATCCCATGCCGACGGCATAAAACGTCGATATCTTTCAACATTTCCAACAGGATCATCTGGACATCTCTTACCGTGATCACAGAGCCATCCCGCTTTTGTTTCAATACATATTCTTTCATCTTTTCACCTATTCATTCTAAACCTATTTTATTATAGAATAAAAGCGCGTTCCATACAACCTTTCTGACAAATTTGAAAGATGGCATCCACCCTGTGATCTTGAACCGTTCTCAAACAAAAAGAAGGGAAGTCCCTTCTCTTGCTTAAAACAACAGATTGTTCGGTGTTCTCGGGAATGGCTGCACATCGCGGATATTCTGCATACCGGTCAAGTACATCAAGAAGCGATCAAATCCCAAACCGAAACCGGCATGCTTGCATCCCCCATAGCGGCGCAGATCCATATACCACTGCAAGCTCTCTTTGCCCATGCCCATTTCATCCATGCGGGCATTTAATACCTCATAGCGTTCCTCACGCTGGCTGCCGCCGACCAGTTCACCTACGCCCGGCACTAATAAATCACAAGCCGCTACGGTTTTCTGATCATCATTGACACGCATATAGAAAGCCTTGATCTCCTTTGGATAGTCAGTCAAGAAAACCGGTCCCTTTACCACTTGTTCACACAAATAACGCTCATGCTCCGCATTCAGGTCCATGCCCCAGTAAATGTCGCGATTCTCAAATTTCACATCTGCTTTCTGCAATAAGGCGATCGCTTCACTGTAAGTCATGCGCTTAAATTCACTGTCCCGCACTTCACTGATACGGCGGATACAGTCTTTATCGATCATCTTTTCAAAGAATTTCATTTCTTCCGGCGCATTCTCCAATACATAATCAATACAGTACTTGATCATATCTTCGATCAGTTCCATATCATCATCCAGATCGGCAAAGGCAATCTCCGGTTCGATCATCCAAAACTCGCTGGCATGTCTTGAAGTATGTGAATTTTCAGCACGGAATGCCGGCCCGAACGTATAAACATCGCGGAAAGCCATCGCAAACGCTTCGACATGCAACTGCCCGGTTACCGTTAAGAACGCCTGCTTGCCGAAAAAGTCCTCCTCGTAGTGATCATCGCTGCGCGTAGTGGCGCAAAACATTTCTCCGGCGCCTTCGCCGTCATTGCCGGTAATGATCGGTGTATGCACATAGACAAAACCCTGATTTTGGAAAAACTCATGAATGGCCATCGACAAGATTGAACGCAGCCGATAAATCGCATAAAAACTGTTTGCCCGCGGACGCAGATGGGCAATCTCACGCATATATTCGAAACTATGGCGTTTTTTCTGAAGCGGATAGTCCCGATCACAGTCGCCCTCCAGCTGCATTTCCGCTACGATGATCTCAAAAGGCTGTTTCCCTTCCGGTGTGCGCTTCAATTTTCCCGTTACACTTACCGCAGCCCCAGTCGGATACTTTGCGATCGTATCAAACATCGCCAACTGATGATCATAAACCAACTGGGCATTGCGGAAATATGTACCGTCATTCAATTCGATAAAGCCGAGCTTCCCGCTGCATCGATTCGTCCTGATCCAGCCCTGCAATTCCACATATTCTAAGCTTTCCACCTCTACTAATGAGCCGCCTAATACCATTTCGTAAAGTTCTCTGATCGTAATAAATTCAAACATCTGTTTTCCTCCTTATAAAAAAACGTCCCCTGCTAACAGGAACGTCATCACACGCGGTACCATCCTCATTCATATACGCTGTTTCGCATATGCACCTTTCCCATAACGCCGGGCTGCGAAACTGTCTACTGATGCTTCGACGCACGTTCTCCAGTCTAACTCCGTGGCTGTTCCTTTCTTCCGCACCTGTGCCGGTCTTTCACCATCACCGGCTCGCTGCAAACAAGTTTTTGCGGATCAAGTTTCCACTTCTTCGTTTTCTTTTTTATTGAAATGAATTGGCATTTGTTTCAAACACCAGTTCTTGGATCGATGAAACGACATCTACCGGTTTCAAGCGCACGCCTTTTGGCACTTGGATGTGTTCATGCGTAAAATCAACGATACCGATAATGCCACAGGCGATCAAGCGATCGACCGTTTTTTGAATGTCTTTTGAAATCGCCAGTATCGCGATACGGCACCCTTCCGGGATCTTTTCTTCCAATTCGCTGAGATCATATACCGGAATGCCGAAGCGCACCCCCTGACGATCCGGATTCAGATCGAAAGCAGCCGCAATCTCTCCTACTACATAGTCCCATTTATTGTACTTCATCAAAGCTCTGCCGAGATTACCCGCGCCGACCAAAATGATCTTCTCATCGAAATCCATGCCGAGCTCCTGATTAAAGATTTCAATCAGTTTTGCGACATCATAACCATAGCCTTGTTTCCCCAAATTTCCTAGAAACGAGAAATCACGGCGAATCGTCGTCGGTTCGATGTTTACCACAGCGGCGAGTTCTTTAGACATGATGCGTTCTACTCCGCTTCGATGTAATTTGCGAAGTGCTTTCAGATAGACGGGATAGCGTTGCAAAGTAGCCTTAGGTACAGTCCTATTTGTCATACTTATCACCGTTCCTATTATAGCACAAGCGCCTTTGATTGTGAATAATTTATTTTATTGCACTAACCAATTTTGCACAGGTGAGGTCAGCATCTACTTTGTATTGCCATATTCCTCAAGATCCATGCTCGGATCGGCAGTCAAATCCATCTCGCCTCTTACCTGATGCAGATAGGCAGCCGTTCCCGCTACTGCGATCATCGCCGCATTATCCGTACAGCAGGATAGCGGAGGAATGATATAAGCGCAATCCGGAAACTGCTCTTCCATCATTTGGGTCATACGTTCCCGCAGCCGGGAATTCGCCGCTACACCGCCGGCCAAAACCACCTGCTTCGGCCTTTTCAGTTTGATTGCCTTTTCCAGCTTCTGCAATAGCTGTGTGAGTGCCGTTTCCTGAAAAGAGGCCGCCAGATTCGCTTCTTCATAGGCAACACCCTGCCGTTTACAGCGGTCGATAAACTGTAAAACACCGGATTTTAAGCCACTGAAGGAAAAATCCAGTTCCCCGGCGGTCTTAGGAAGCGGCAAGCGGTAGATCGCTTCCCCGCTTTTTGCCAGTCGATCGATCTTCGGACCGCCCGGATAGCCAAGCCCCATCACTCTGGCCACCTTGTCGTAAGCTTCTCCGATTGCATCATCCTGCGTCGTTCCCAAAATTTCAAAAGTAAAATCATCTTCCATATAGACCAGTTCGGTATGCCCGCCGGAAACGACCAGCGCCAACAAAGGGAAATGCAGCTCCTCTACCAAACGATTCGCATAAATATGGCCGGCGATATGGTGTACCGGCACCAACGGCTTATCAAAAGCATATGCCAATGTTTTAGCGGCCTGTACCCCGACATGCAGAGAACCGATCAGGCCCGGCCCCTGCGTAATGGCGATTGCGTCCATTTCTTCCATCGTCATATCGGCCTGCTTCAGTGCCTCTGCGATTACCATGGAAATATTTTCGACATGGATGCGGCTGGCAACTTCCGGTATCACACCGCCGAAATCTTTATGCACATCAATCTGTGTCGCAACGACATTTGCCAAGATCTCACATCCGTTTTTAACGATTGCCGCAGCGGTTTCATCACAGCTGGATTCCAGCGCAAAAATTACGGTATCACTCATTTATCATCACTCCCAACGGTTTTACTAAAAGCAGTGCATCTTCCTGATTATCGCTGTAATAACCCTTGCGTACATTGACCTGCATAAAGCCAAAGGATTCATACAGTTTTTGTGCGGGAAGATTGCTGATACGCACTTCAAGGGAAATATTATCACAGTTCGCATTTATCGCATCGCTTATCATCTGCTGCATCAAGGCATGTGCATGACCTGCTCTTCGAAACGCAGGGTGCACGGCAATCGACGCCAGCTGACAAATATCAAAGGTAATCCAAAAATCAATGTAAGCCACGACTCTTCCGTTCACTTCCACAACATATAGATAAGCATAGTCGTTTTCACTTAATTCATATAAAAAATGTTCTTTCTGCCATTTTGATGAAAAAGAACGCTTTTCAATCTGTTCAATTTCCATCAGATCGGACGGTTTCATTCTTCTGATCATCTTATTTCACCAGATAGGCGCTTTGTTCCTTCAAATAACAAGGCACCAGCGTATGCGGGTTCTGCACAAGCTGCCAAAGCGGCTTCAGATCACAAAAATTTGCGACAAAATCGACTTCCGTTTTCGGCATTCCCAGCAGATCCAAATCACCTATTAAATTGAGATCATCGTTTTGTTCCGCTTTGATCTCATCTAATGTCTTAATGCTTGGCTCCTCTATAAACACACCATTATGAAGTTTCCCGACATAGGCGCGATTGCTTCTCGCATCCAGCATCACATAGGCATTTTCCATCATCCCGGCATACAGCTGTAGCGTAGAAAGCGTATAAAGAGGAACGTTGCGGGTCGTCGCAAATACTTTGGCGATCGTCATGGCAATTCTGACTCCGGTATAGCTACCCGGACCGACGCTCACCACAAGCGCACCGATCTGCGATGCCTGCCATCCGGCTTGATCCATCAGCTCGATCCATTTTGGGAAAATGGTTTCAGACTGCTTTTTCCAAGAAGGAATCGCACAGCCCGCAACCACCGTTTGATCTTCGATCAGTGCGATCACCAAATGTCGATGCGATGTATCCATACAAACATATTTCATAATTCTTCCTCCAATTTACGATATCTTTCTCCAATGCCGTTGATCATGATCAGACGCTTTTCTCCCTCTTGATTTGTAATCGTTAATTCCAGTCGTTCTTTGGGCAGCGTGTATTCGATATACTGCGGCCATTCGACCACACAGACGCCTTCATCCGCAAACACTTCTTCAAAACCCAGATCCTGGGTAATCCCCTCTAAGCGGTAAGCATCAATATGATAAAAGGGTAAACTGCCCTGATAAATCTTCAAGATATTAAACGTAGGTGAATTGATCGTCTTTTTTACACCGAGCGAGCGCCCAAACGCCTTGGTAAAAGTGGTCTTGCCCGCACCCAGATCGCCTTTTAAGGTAACCAATAGCCCGGGAAATACTTTTGCGGCTAAAGCTTCGGCAAGTGCGTTTGTCTCTTCTAATGAATGAATTTCGATCGTTTTCATCATACACCTCCAACTGCATCAAAATGTGTGCGAGAACATTATACAGGAAAAACAACAAAAAAAAAAGCCTCGTTTAGAGGCAAGAAGGACCGGCGAAGTGCTATCTTGACTGAGGCAAGCCCAGCTATTGTCGCCGCTGAAGTGCTTAACTTCTGTGTTCGGGATGGGAACAGGTGTGTCCACTCC
>NZ_LT963434.1:0-23944 GCF_900199515.1 Massilicoli timonensis
AGAGCTAAATCAAATGGAGAGTTTGATCCTGGCTCAGGATGAACGCTGGCGGCATGCCTAATACATGCAAGTCGAACGGACGGAAGATGAGCTTGCTCATTGGAAGTCAGTGGCGAACGGGTGAGTAACACGTAGGGAATCTGCCCATGTGCCCGGGACAACAGATGGAAACGTCTGCTAAAACCGGATAGGTGGCAAGGAGGCATCTTCTTGCGATTAAAGGGGCTACGGCCTTGAACATGGATGATCCTGCGGTGCATTAGCTAGTTGGTGAGGTAACGGCTCACCAAGGCGATGATGCATAGCCGACCTGAGAGGGTGAACGGCCACATTGGGACTGAGACACGGCCCAAACTCCTACGGGAGGCAGCAGTAGGGAATTTTCGTCAATGGGGGGAACCCTGAACGAGCAATGCCGCGTGTGTGAGGAAGGTCTTCGGATCGTAAAGCACTGTTGTAAGAGAGGAACGGTATCCAGAGGGAATGCTGGGTAAGTGACAGTATCTTACCAGAAAGCCACGGCTAACTACGTGCCAGCAGCCGCGGTAATACGTAGGTGGCGAGCGTTATCCGGAATCATTGGGCGTAAAGGGTGCGTAGGCGGCGAGTTAAGTCTGAGGTAAAAGGTTGCAGCTCAACTGTAACAAGCCTTGGAAACTGACTAGCTAGAGTGCAGGAGAGGGCAGTGGAATTCCATGTGTAGCGGTAAAATGCGTAGATATATGGAGGAACACCAGTGGCGAAGGCGGCTGTCTGGCCTGTAACTGACGCTGAGGCACGAAAGCGTGGGGAGCAAATAGGATTAGATACCCTAGTAGTCCACGCCGTAAACGATGAGAACTAAGTGTTGGGGAAACTCAGTGCTGCAGTTAACGCAATAAGTTCTCCGCCTGGGGAGTATGCACGCAAGTGTGAAACTCAAAGGAATTGACGGGGGCCCGCACAAGCGGTGGAGTATGTGGTTTAATTCGAAGCAACGCGAAGAACCTTACCAAGCCTTGACATACCGAGCGAAGGTCTAGAGATAGGCTGGAGGATAACTGGGATACAGGTGGTGCATGGTTGTCGTCAGCTCGTGTCGTGAGATGTTGGGTTAAGTCCCGCAACGAGCGCAACCCTTGTTTTATGTTACCAATATTAAGTTAGGGACTCATAAGAGACTGCCGGTGACAAACCGGAGGAAGGTGGGGATGACGTCAAATCATCATGCCCCTTATGGCTTGGGCTACACACGTACTACAATGGCAGTTACAAAGGGCAGCGACCTAGTGATAGGGAGCGAAACTCGGAAAGGCTGTCTCAGTTCGGATTGAAGTCTGCAACTCGACTTCATGAAGTCGGAATCGCTAGTAATCGCGAATCAGCATGTCGCGGTGAATACGTTCTCGGGCCTTGTACACACCGCCCGTCAAACCATGGGAGTTGGCAATACCCGAAGCCGGTGGCATAACCGAAAGGAGTGAGCCGTCGAAGGTAGGGCCGATGACTGGGGTTAAGTCGTAACAAGGTATCCCTACGGGAACGTGGGGATGGATCACCTCCTTTCTAAGGAGAAAGAGTGTAAGAGGACGGATTCCTGTTTAGTTTTGGGAGGCCGAGAGGCGACCCAAGGGAACTCGATCTTTGAAAACTGAATAAACAGAAGACATACATGATCTTTCTGAAAAGAAACGGAAAAACTAAGGAACTGAGGAAAAGCAGTTAAGAGAAAAAATAGTTAAACCGTTCACTGAAGCAAGAAGAAGCGAAAGCACAACATGTGAAGAGCATGAAGTGATCAAGTAAGGAAGGGCGTATGGTGGATGCCTAGACACATAGAGCTGAAGAAGGACGCATCAAACGGCGAAACGCGACGGGGAGTGGTACGAGCGCAAAGATCCGTCGGTATCCGAATGGAGGAATCCGGCATATCGAGAGATATGTCATCCATGGCTGAATACATAGGTCATGAGAGAGCAACCCGGGGAACTGAAACATCTAAGTACCCGGAGGAAAAGAAAACAACAGTGATTCCCAAAGTAGCGGCGAGCGAAATGGGAGGAGCCCAAACCAAGAATATCTTGGGGTAGTAGGACCACAGGGAAGCTATATCTGATGATAATGGAATGGCATTGAAAGGCCAGCCGCAGAGGGTGCAAGCCCCGTACATGAAATCAGAGGATAGGCGAGTGGGATCCTGAGTACGGCGGGACACGAGGAATCCTGTCGGAATCGGCCGGGACCATCCGGCAAGGCTAAATACTCCTATGTGATCGATAGTGGACCAGTACCGTGAGGGAAAGGTGAAAAGAACCGCGGGAGCGGAGTGAAAGAGAACCTGAAACCATATGCTTACAAGAAGTCAGGGCCCGTTAAAGGGTGATGGCGTGCCTTTTGTAGAATGAACCGGCGAGTTACGATAACGTGCGAGGTTAAGTAGGAGATACGGAGCCGAAGCGAAAGCGAGTCTTAATAGGGCGTGAAGTACGTTGTGGTAGACCCGAAACCGTGTGATCTAGCCATGGGCAGGTTGAAGTTCAGGTGAAACTGAATGGAGGACCGAACCGACTACCGTTGAAAAGTTAGCGGATGACCTGTGGCTAGGGGAGAAATTCCAATCGAACACGGAGATAGCTGGTTCTCCCCGAAATAGCTTTAGGGCTAGCGTCGAGGCAAAGCGACTTGGAGGTAGAGCACTGAATGTACGATGGCCCCATCCCGGGGTACTGAGTATAATCAAACTCCGAATGCCAAGGAAGCATACTCGGCAGTCAGACTGTGGGTGATAAGGTCCATGGTCGAGAGGGAAACAGCCCAGACCGCCAGCTAAGGTCCCAAAATACATGCTAAGTGGGAAAGGATGTGGGGATGCACAGACAACTAGGAGGTTGGCTCAGAAGCAGCCATCCTTGAAAGAGTGCGTAACAGCTCACTAGTCGAGTGACCCTGCGCCGAAAATGTACCGGGGCTAAGCATGATACCGAAGCTGCGGATTTGATGGAAATCAAGTGGTAGGGGAGCGTTCCATGTACGTAGAAGCCATACCGTAAGGAGTGGTGGAGAGCATGGAAGTGAGAATGCCGGTGTGAGTAGCGAGATGTAGGTGAGAATCCTACACACCGATAGCCCAAGGATTCCAGGGGAAGGTTCGTCCGCCCTGGGTAAGTCGGGACCTAAGGCGAGGCCGAGAGGCGTAGTCGATGGAAAGCAGGCAGATATTCCTGCACCTGCGATGGGAGCGAGGGAGTGACGGAGAAGGCTAGTCTGACCCACTGAATGGATTGTGGGCGAAGCGTATAGTAGGCTGATAGTGAAATGCGTCAGCAGGATATAAAGCGTGATAGGTAAGCGAACGGCTGCGGCCAAGTAGCGAAGCAGATGATGCCAGCTTCCAAGAAAAGCTTCTAGCGATAATTCCATAGCAGCCCGTACCAAAACCGACACAGGTGGGCAAGGAGAGGATCCTGAGGTGAGCGAGAGAACTGTTGCCAAGGAACTCGGCAAAATGACTCCGTACGTTAGCAAGAAGGAGTGCACGAAAGTGCCGCAGTGAAGAGGCCCAAGCGACTGTTTAACTAAAACACAGCTCTCTGCGAAGTCGAAAGACGAAGTATAGGGGGTGACGCCTGCCCGGTGCTGGAAGGTTAAGAGGAGTCGTTAGGAGGAATTCGAAGCGATGAATTGAAGCCCCAGTGAACGGCGGCCGTAACTATAACGGTCCTAAGGTAGCGAAATTCCTTGTCAGGTAAGTTCTGACCCGCACGAAAGGCGTAACGATTTGGGCGCTGTCTCGGCAGCAGACTCGGTGAAATCTTAGTACCTGTGAAAATGCAGGTTACCCGCAACTAGACGGAAAGACCCCATGGAGCTTTACTGCAGTTTGATATTGAACTTTGGTCAGTCATGTACAGGATAGGTGGGAGACGAGGAGACATGCACGTCAGTGTATGAGGAGTCGCTGTTGGGATACCACCCTTGGTTGATCGAAGCTCTAACCTAGTACCTGAGACAGGTATGGGGACCGTGTCAGATAGGCAGTTTGACTGGGGCGGTCGCCTCCCAAAGAGTAACGGAGGCGCCCAAAGGTACCCTCAGATTGGATGGAAACCAATCGGCGAGTGCAAATGCAGAAGGGTGCTTGACTGTGAGACAGACAAGTCGAACAGGGACGAAAGTCGGGATTAGTGATCCGGCGGTGCCGAATGGAAGGGCCGTCGCTCAACGGATAAAAGCTACCCTGGGGATAACAGGCTGATCTCGCCCAAGAGTTCACATCGACGGCGAGGTTTGGCACCTCGATGTCGGCTCATCGCATCCTGGAGCTGAATTCGGTTCCAAGGGTTGGGCTGTCCGCCCATTAAAGCGGTACGCGAGCTGGGTTCAGAACGTCGTGAGACAGTTCGGTCCCTATCTGTTGTGGGCGAAGGAAATTTGAGGAGAGCTGTCCTTAGTACGAGAGGACCGGGATGGACTCACCGCTGGTGCACCAGTTGTCCTGCCAAGGGCATAGCTGGGTAGCTAAGTGAGGAAGGGATAAGCGCTGAAAGCATCTAAGCGCGAAGCCTACTCCAAGATGAGATTTCCCATTCGAAAGAAGTAAGACCCCTTGAAGACTACGAGGTAGATAGGTCAGAGATGGAAGCATAGCGATATGTGGAGTTGACTGATACTAATCGGTCGAGGACTTGATCACAAGCAGGGAAGGCATGTAAGGAATCTGATATTCAGTTTTGAAAGGTCGAACCTTTCAAAGGATCCGGTGATGATAGCGGAGTGGACACACCTGTTCCCATCCCGAACACAGAAGTTAAGCACTTCAGCGGCGACAATAGCTGGGCTTGCCTCAGTCAAGATAGCACTTCGCCGGTCCTTCTTGCCTCTAAACGAGGCTTTTTTTTATGTTCACTATAAATGCGGCTAAGAAAGACGATCACATAAAGGGATCGAAATATTGAAAAAGCATAAGTTTTTTATTGACAGAGATAAGAGAGAATGCTATTATATACAAGCAGAAAAGATAGTGGAAAGCAGAAGCACACCTTCTCACCCGATAGCTGAAGTTATGGGTCAATGCTACGATGATGGAAAAATCAGTCAAAGCGGGTGTGTTATGCGCCCGCTTTTCATGTATCATAGGAGGTGTCTGTTATTTATAATCGTAAAGTGATTCCAAACAATGTTAATGATGATTTAGTTAACGAGAAAATCCGCTTCAAAGAAGTGCTTGTGATTGATTCTGACGGTTCCCAGTTAGGGATCAAAATGCGTCGGGAAGCATTGGAAATTGCCTATAATCAAAACTTAGATCTGCTGTGCGTGGCGCCGAATGCCAAACCGCCGGTATGTAAAGTGCTTGATTATGGAAGACATCGCTTCGAACAGCAGAAGAAAGCGAAAGAAGCGAAAAAGAAACAGCATGTAACGGAAATTAAACCGCTGCGTCTATCACCGGTCATCGATAAGCATGACTTTGATACCAAAATGCGTCATGCCCGCAAATGGATTGCCGATGGCATGAAGGTAAAGGTAGATATGCGTTTCAGAGGTCGTCTGATCACACGTTTAGAAGTCGGAAAGAAAATAATGGATAGCTTTATCGAGGAAATTTCAGATATCGCATCCGTTGAAAAGAAACCGACATTGGAAGGAAATACAATGTCGTGCGTATTAAGCGCTAAAAAGAACAAATAGGAGGTAGTGAGTATGCCAAAGATGAAGAGCCACAGAGGGTTAGCAAAACGAGTTAAGAAAACCGGTACAGGAGAATTAAAAAGAGGGCGCGCTTTTACAAGCCACCGCTTTCATGGAAAAACACAGAAACAGAAACGTCATTTGAGAAAAGCGTCATTGGTACACAAAACAGATTACAAGCGTATTAAAATGATGCTGGTGAAGTAAGAATAGGAGGAATATAAGATGGCAAGAGTAAAAGGTGGATATGTAACACGTCAAAGAAGAAAACGCACATTAAAATTAGCAAAAGGCTACTTTGGTGCGAAACATTTATTATATCGCACTGCGCATGAACAGGTCATGCATTCCATGCGTTACGCATTCAATGACCGCCGTAAATTAAAAAACAACATGCGTAAACTGTGGATCGCCCGTATCAACGCGGCTGCCCGCATGAACGATCTGTCCTATTCTAAACTGATGCATGGACTGAAACTGGCAAACATTACGATCAACCGTAAAATGTTGTCAGAGATCGCGATCCATGATGCGAAAGGCTTTACGGCAATCTGCGATAAAGCAAAACAGGCTTTAGAAAAGTAAGAGGAATCATATGGATGAAACGATGCAGACGCTGAATGAACTGCTTGTGGATCTGTTTAATCATATTCTGCTATTAGAAGAAAAGAATATGGCAGAAAACAATGTAGATCTTTCCATGACCGAAGTGCATATTTTGGAAGCAATCAAGAAAAGCAATTCTAATATGATGTCTGCTGTTGCGAAAAGGCTGATGGTAACGCAGGGAACCTTGACGACTTCGATCAATCGCCTAGTAAAAAAAGGCTATGTGGAGCGATACAAGGATGAGAGCGATCGCCGAATCGTGCGATTGACCTTGACAAAACAGGCGGATGCCGTATTAGCCATTCACGATCGGTTTCATGAACAGATGATCGACTCAATGATCGACAAGCTTCATTTAGATGAACAAAAACAATTATTGCAGTCGATTCAAAATGTGATGGAGTTTTTCCGCAAAGAATATTAAGAGAATCTGTCCGGATTCTCTTTTTTTACTTGTATTCTGTTTTATTTCGTGTATGCTAATAGTAGCAAATAGTGGAGATGATACGATGAAGAAACTATGGATCTTTGCGTTTTTACTTGTTATGATAAGCGGCTGCGCCAAATCGGAAGCAGTCGGGAAGATCGTTACGGTAAGTGCGGCGGATGTATTGACGCGCTTAGATGAAAAAGAGGATTTCGTTTTGGTGATCGGTACGACCACCTGTACGTCCTGTCAGTCATTTCATGAGACGATGACTGCTTATATCGAAGATCATGCGATTTCTCTTTTCTTGTTGCAGATCGATAATGAACCGCTTGTCGAAGCGGATAACGGCGAAGAAGTGCGCCGCGACTTTTTAATGCTTTGCGATCGGCTGATGCCGATTGAAAGCACACCGACCGTTATTTGGATCAAAGGCGGGGAAATGGTAAACGCTCACGTTGGCGCGATGGAGCTGGATGCACTTCATCAAAGCAATCAGGCATATGGCCTGATCGATTAGGTGAGGCGATGAAACGGGCATTGGTGCTTGGCGGCGGCGGTGCAAAAGGCGCTTATGAGATTGGTGTTTGGAAAGCGTTAAATGAACTTGGAGAACAGTTTGATCTTGTCTGCGGCACTTCGATCGGCGCTTTGATCGGTGCGATGTATGTGCAGCATGATTATGAGCGCTGTGCTGCGCTTTGGGAGCGGCTGCAGGCAGCGGATATCATTAAAAACGGGGTCAATATCCAATATGATTTAGAACAGTTGATGGAAGAACGCAAAGCGATCAAAGAGATGATTTTCGGATATGTGTCAAACAAGGGAGTCGATATTTCACCCTTTGAACAGATGATCGAAACATTGTTTGACGAAGAGCGCTTTTTTACATCTGATATTGATTTCGGTTGCATGTGTGTGCTCGCCAAAGATTTATCGCCTTATAAAGTGAAAAAGCAGATGATGACGCCGACATCGGCAAAAGACTATCTATTGGCCAGTGCTTCCTGCTTTCCGATCTTCCCGATGAAAGAAATCGAAGGTAATAAATATATCGACGGCGGCTATTACGACAATGTACCGGCCGCACTGGCGCTGGAAATGGGAGCAGACAGCGTATTGGCGATCGATCTCAAACCAGCGGATAAAAAGAAAAAGCGTTTGGCATCGAAAAAGGTAACCTATCTTTCACCAAGGGAGCCGCTCGGCAGTTTCCTTGATTTTTCAAGAGAGCGTATTTACCGCAATCAAATGCTTGGCTATTTTGATACGATGAAGCTATATCGACACTACATCGGAGAACGCTATACCTTTCCTGCTTCACAGAAGCAAAAAATAGAGGAATTTGAGGAAAAGATGGTTTGTTTCTTCAATAGTAAAAAGCAAAGCGACCATGTGCTTGCTTTTTGGTATCATCAGTTGTTTCAGAGCAATCGAAAAAATAAAAGAAAACAAGAAGGGCAGCTTCAGATCCTAGAAAAGAGCGCTGCGCTTTATGAAGTAGATGACTTACAGGTTTATGATTTTGATACGTTTCTAAATGAAATCGAGCGTTCCTTTCACAGTTATCAGCAGCAGCATGAAGAAATGCGTGTGATGCTTCCATCTATGATCAAAGAAGCGAAGTCATTTTCTAAAAAAGAGGCGACGCTGTTGTTTTATCGCTATCTCGTACATCGCTATGAACCACAGGAAAGCAATCAAAAGCAGCTGCCGCGTTTACTGAAGGAGCCGCTTCGCTATGCGATGTGCCTGTATTATGTCATTCATCAAAGCGATCATTTCCGCTTTTCCAAATAAAAGGACAGTCATTGATTTTATGAATCAAGGGACTGTCCTGTTTTATTAGAATAATTGTTCTTGCTTTGAGGCAAAGGTGTATTGCTTGATCGTATCGACTACGCGGTCTTTGATCAATTCTTCCGGATCCTTGGTTAGTTCAAAATGACGTACTTTCTGATACTGGATCGGCATGAACTGTGAAAGCAGACAGTTCGGTATTTCTTTGGCTCTCAAATTGGCTACCAGTTTTGCAATGGCAGCTTTTACCGCCGGTGTCGGCATATAGTAGCGGCAGCGATCGGAGAAAGAATAGCGACGGGCGATATATAACTGATTTTCATCACCATGATAGTGTTTCTGCCAGTTTTTTGGCTCCTTTAACATTTCCGCTTCTAATACGTCGATGACATGAGAAGTTTCCATATCGCTTCCATGATATAATTCTTCTTCGATATGGGCCAAGGCAAACAGTCCTTCCCGCATCGCAAAGGTCAGGCCTGGTCCTACTTTTAAGATTCCGACGCCGTCTTCTACCAGTTCCCGCAGTTTTTCCTGGGTCTGATAATCGGTGGAATGTCCTTCAAATACCAGATTTGGATAGTCTTTGATCGCAGCCATCAGGTCAACGGCTTTACTGCGGTCATATTCGGTGCAGCCATCATCCTTTTCCTCAACACCCGGCTGTACGACCACGGCAATGACATCATTCCAAGTTTCTTTCAGTCCGGCATCGAAAAAGGCTTTCTCAAAGGCGGAGACCGTCGCTTTGAAATCAGCGACCTTGGTTACCTGTACGCCGGCGCTTGCTTCCTGCGCACCGCCGGGAATCGGCACTTCACTGCCGACGATGTAAACCGGTCGGATCGCATCCGGCTGTGATTGTAACAATTCCTGATAAGTGTCCTCACAAACACGGGCAAGCTGGGCACCGCGGCGGGCAATGATCGCATCGCTTAAACGCGTATGGGGATCATCATCGGCTACCTTCATGCTGGTATCAATATGAATTTTGGTAAAACCGGCAGCGACATAGCAGCGTACCAGTTCTTCAGCCATTGCCATCGCTTCTTTTTCCGGATAAGATGCAAAGGTAAGCGGTCCTAAATGATCGCCGCCTAAAAAGATCCGATCTACGCTCAAACCGACTTTCTTGGCGATCGCATATACGAAATTGCGGAAATCGATCGGCTTCATGCCCGTGTAGCCGCCGTTTTGATCGACCTGGTTGGCAGTCGCTTCGATCAGCGCGCAGGAATTTTCCTTTTTTGCGGTTTCTAAAACCGCCTCAATGACATATTCATTGGCGCTGCAGCAGGAATAGATCCCGACCGCTTCTCCTTTTTTTTGTTTCGCAACGATCTGCTTTAATGGATTTGCTTTGCTCATATAAAAATCCTCCTTGTTTTACACATCATATCATTGCGAAATTAAAATGTAAAGCGTTCTCAAAAAGCCTATTATTTTTTATAAACTTGTTACACAAAAATACAAATGGATCATAGGGAAAAGAAGAAAAAGGCAAATGCAAAGGCAAGCAGTGCCTGTAAGATGCGATAGAGAAAATAATGAAAATAAGACAGTTTGATATGGGGAATCATCGCCATGATCTGCATATGTACGCAAAAACCGGCAAATCCCAGCAGCGCACTTTGTAAAGAAAGACGAAGCGAGAAAGAAAACGGAAGGGAAGCAAGCAGGATCGTACCGGAAGAAAATTCCATGAGAATGCGCGGAAAAAGCGCCAGTCTCGGCGGTAATAAAAACTGGATAAGCGGATGCAAGCTGGTAATGATCAAAACATAAGTACCGATGATAAAGATCGCATAGCCACTGGAGCGAATGCTTTGGGTACAGGCTTCATAAAACGATGTGCTTGTCATGTGGATCGGATCGCTTACGATCACCGTGCTGCGGGTAACAAACAGCAATACGGCGATCGCACCCAGCTGGGAGAATAACAAAGGCATCACGATCGTTTCATCCTGATAAAGCAAAGGACAGGTTACACTGATAAACCCGAAGGAGGCACAGGAAACACATAGGATCAGCCTTCTGGCCGCATCCTTAGAGAGCTGCTGCTTATAATAGGCCTCATCGATCAGCATCGCTGAAGCGGGAAATCCCAGAAATAAAGATGTTAGGACATAGGCAAACGCATTGCCGTCAATATGAAAAATGTGCCAGCTGAATGGGTGCAGCCACTTTCCCAGCAGATGAAAGATCCCCAGCGCATGCAGAAAGCGAATGAGGATCATAGCCAAAAACATAGAAGGGATCAAAGTGAGCAGCCAGATCTTCAGCGCTTCCAATGATGTCGCATATAATTGTTGCGGATGTAAAAAGAGCCATAAAATGAGGAACGTGATCGGCAGCTGATAAAAAATGCGGTTTTTGTTGCGTAAAAGAAAAGTCATCATATCACCTGCTTAAAGCGTATGAAACAACATGTGCAAATAGAATAAATGAAAGGTTTGCTCTTTTCCTGATTCTAAAAATGTGATACACTACCATACATATAAAAAGGATGAAATAAAGACAAGGTGATGAAAATGGTAGCGTTTTTGATTCGCAAATTCATAAAAAATCATGAAAATATAAAAGATCCGAAAGTGCGGGAAGCGTATGGCAGAGTGACTTCGCTGATCGGTATCTTGATCAATATCGTATTGTTTTTATTCAAGCTGCTCTGCGGTGTGATCAGCGGCAGCATCGCCATCATTGCGGATGCGATCAATAACTTGACGGATGCAGGCAGTTCTATCATTTCTTTGATCAGCTTTAAGTTAGCGGGCATGCCGGCAGATGAAGAACACCCTTTCGGTCATGAACGGGTGGAGTATGTGGCTTCCATGATCGTGGCGTTTTTGATCTTGTTTTTAGGGCTGCAGCTGATCACATCTTCCGTTGAAAAAATATTTGATCCGGACCCGGTGTCGTTTTCCTTGGTCAGCGTTATCGTGCTTGGCGGGGCGATGCTTGCGAAATTTTACATGTATCGCTATAACCGCAAATATGGGCAGCTGCTAGATTCCAGCATGATGAAAGCGACGGCGGCAGATTCACTTTCCGATGTGTGGGCGACCGGCAGCGTGCTGGCTTCTACGCTTTTGTCATCGCTTCTGCGGTTTCAATTAGACGGTTACATGGGGGTGATCGTGGCGGTACTGATCATCATGACCGGCATCAACCTCATTAAGGATACATTGGATCAGCTGTTGGGAATGGCGCCAAGCGATGAACTGGTAAAGATGATTGCGGACAAGCTGCACACTTATGAGGGCGTGCTGGGCTTTCATGATCTGATTGTGCATAATTATGGGCCTTCCCGTCAGTTCGCATCGGTGCATGTGGAAGTAGACAGCAAGATCGATGTCATGGTTTCACATGATCTGATCGACAACATCGAACGCGATTTTATGAATGATTGCAATCTGTCGCTGGTCATTCATTTAGATCCGTTAGTGATGGATGAGCAGACGATCATGATGAAAGAAGAAGTGCGGGAAATGGTAAAGGGCATTGATCCGTCATTGTCGATCCATGATTTTCGCATGGTACCGGGAACGACGCATACGAACCTGATCTTTGATGTGGTCGTGCCGCATAAATTTGCGATGACCTCTGCACAGCTGTTAAAGGAAATGGAAACGCGCATCCATGTCAAGCACCCGGATTTTTATCTGGTCGTTACGTTCGATCATGCTTTTATTTCCGAAAGAAAACCGGTTTGAGATCAAACCGGTTTTTTAGATGGTCGTTTCATGATATAGGTAAAATGGCGGCCGCACGCATGATCGCGGCGGTAAGAGAAGAAATTGGGATTGTCGCACTTGGTATCATTTTTATCAATGGTGATATGATGCGGCAGCACGCCCAGCTCCAGCAGCATCTTTTTATTTAAGCCGACGTTATCCAGCAGCGCTTTGCCGTTTTCCAGTTCTTGGATATAGGGTGCGCTTGCAAGCGGCAGCTTATGGATCTGTTCGATGACTTCGCTGCCGACTTCAAGTGAGGAAAAGGCGATCGAAGGACCGATATAGGCATGCAGATAAGCCGGATCGACTTGTTCCTGCTCGATCAGATGCTTGACAAGCTTTGCGGTGATCTGATGCAGCGTTCCTTTCCAGCCGGCATGGATCGCGGCAATGATGCCCTGTAATTCATCATACAGCAAGATCGGCGCACAATCAGCAGTCATGACACCGATGAGCAGCCCTTCTTCTCGGGTATAGCAGGCATCACAATCCACTATCCCATCTTGATAGGACAAAGCGCCTTTCCCGGCCATCTGAGCCGTTACTTCGACAAAATGGTCGCTGTGGGTCTGTTGTAAAAACACACAGTCGGATAAAGAAATACCGAGTTCTTTGACAAATTGTTTTCGGTTATTTAAGACAGCGGCTTCCTCGCCCGGTGTATGCAGCGCCAAATTACCATTTTCCGGCATGTTTGGATCGCGCAAGGTCGTTCCCGCAAGCAAATGCGGTGTTTGTTTCCATAGAATCTGTTTCATCATGTGTTCCTTCTTTCTTAATATCGTAAATGACTGTCGGTTGCCACTTGGCTATGCAAGTCAGTATATGTTGATTTTGATCGATTATGCCTAAATGCATTCTCACTATAACAGAAAAGCATGAAAAATACAATTACATTGCTGTAAGGTAAGCGTGATGATCTTTTTTTGAAATTTTAGCACTAAAGTATTGACAGTGCTAAAAAAATAGCATATACTGTTAGCAGACATAAGATAAGAGTGCCAGAAGGGAGGCAGAGAGCATGCTGAGTGAAAGACAGGCGGTCATCTTCAAAACGATCGTCGATGAGTTTACGAAAACCGCGGAACCGGTCGGCAGTAAGACGCTGGTGAATCTGCTAAGCATGCGCTGTTCTTCGGCAACGATCCGCAATGAGATGGCGGCGTTAGAAGAAATGGGATTGCTTGAAAAAACGCATACTTCAAGCGGTCGGATCCCTTCCAGCAAAGGCTATCGCTTCTATGTTGAAAACATGATGGAAACGCAGCTGGATGACAATGTCAAACATTCGCTCCAGCAGGTGTTTCAGGAACGTCATTATACATTAGATGAAATCGTCAAGAAAAGCTGTGATATCTTATCGCAGATGACCAATCTGACATCGTTGGTGCTCGGGCCTGATTCCCGCTGTCAGAGATTACAGCACATTCAGTTGTTTCCGATCAGCGAAAGAAGTGCGGTAGCGGTATTTATTACCGATCATGGGCATACTGAGAACAAGACCTTTCAGTTTGATACGACAGTATCGCTCAATGATATCCAGACGTGTTGCAATCTGCTTAATGACAAGCTGTGCGGTACACCGATCAGCAGTGTCGTGGAGAAGATGAAGGAAATCAAGCCGCTGCTTGCGGCCAGCGTGTCCCGCCATGAAGTGCTCTTCCAGGCATTTGTCAATGCTTTCATTCGTTTTGCGAGCGACAATGTTTATTGCAGCGGACAGAGCAATATGCTGTATCAGCCTGAGTTTGCGGATATCGAACGATTGAAGCAGCTGATGAAAATGTTGGAGGATTCCAGTGTTTGGCGGCAGCTTGCCAATACGGAAGGCGATCTGGCGATCCGCATCGGCAATGACAACGGTGTCTTGCAGATGGATGATGTTTCGGTCATCACCAGCAAATTTCATCTGAATGCACAGGAAGAAGGACAACTCATGATCGTAGGACCGACTCGTATGCAATATGATCGGGTCGTCGCATTGATGGAATATATGAGCAAGGTCATCGAAGAATTATACAGTGAGGAATATTAGGAGGTCGTCATGAGCGAAGAAGTAAAGGAAACAGCACCGCAGACGGAAGCAAAAGAAGAAACCATAGCGGAAGCGGAAACGATGCAGGAAGCAAATGAGGCAGAAAAGGAAGAAACAGCCGGTAAAAAGAAGCACTTCGGCAAAAAGGACAAAGAGATCGAAGCGCTGAAGGAAGAGATCGCCAAGCTGCAAGAGGAGCTTGCGACGAGCAAGAACGCTTACTTCAAGGCATATGCCGATACGGAAAACTTGAAGAAACGTTTGCAGAGCGAAGCGGCCAATACGCGCAAATACCGTATTCAAAGCTTTGCGACAGAGGTATTGCCGGTGCTTGATAACTTAGAAAGAGCATTGGCGGTAAAAAGTGATGACGCCAATGTGGTGAACTATGCCAAGGGCTTTGAGATGATCTATCAGCAGCTGATCGCCATCTTGAAGCAGGAGGGCGTAGAAGAAATCGAAGCGCTGAATCAGCCCTTTGATGCCAATTACCACAATGCCCTGATGCAGGAAGCAAAGGAAGGCGTAGAAAGCGGAATGGTCATTGAAGTGCTTCAGAAAGGATATATGTTAAAAGATCGCGTCTTGCGCGCGGCACTTGTAAAAGTGAGTGAATAAGAAAACAGGAGGTAATGAAAAATGAGCAAGATTATCGGTATTGACTTAGGTACGACAAATTCATGTGTGAGTGTGATGGAAGGCGGTGAATGCAAGGTCATCACCAATCCGGAAGGTAACCGTACGACCCCTTCGGTAGTAGCGTTCAAAAACGGTGAAATGATCGTCGGCGACGCGGCGAAACGTCAGGTCGTAACGAATAAGAACACCGTAAGCTCCATCAAACGTAAAATGGGAACGAGCGAAAAGGTATCATTGGAAGGAAAAGACTATACGCCGCAGCAGATCTCGGCAATGATCTTACAGTATCTGAAAGGCTATGCGGAAGATTACTTAGGTGAAAAGGTGGATAAGGCGGTCATTACCGTACCGGCTTACTTCAATGATGCACAGCGTCAGGCAACCAAAGATGCCGGAAAGATCGCCGGCTTGGAAGTAGAACGTATCATCAATGAACCGACAGCTGCCGCTTTGGCTTATGGTATCGACAAAACCGACAAGGAACAGAAAGTGCTGGTATATGACTTAGGCGGCGGTACGTTCGATGTTTCTATTTTGGAATTAGCGGATGGTACCTTTGAAGTATTGTCCACAAACGGCGATACTCACTTAGGCGGCGATGATTTCGACCATGTCGTTGTGGACTGGATGGTAGAAACATTCCGTAAAGAAAACGGCGTGGATCTTTCAAAGGATCCGATGGCGATGCAGCGTTTGAAAGAAGCCGGTGAAAAAGCGAAGAAAGATCTGAGCGGCATGATGCAGACACAGATTTCGCTGCCGTTTATCTCACAGGGCGCAGACGGACCGCTGCACTTTGAAGCAACGCTGACCCGTGCGAAATTCGATGATATGACACGTCATTTAGTAGAACGTACGATGGAACCGGTACGTCAGGCGTTAAAGGATGCCGGCTTAAGCAAACTGGATATTCATCAGGTATTGCTGGTTGGCGGTTCTACTCGTATCCCAGCCGTTCAGGAAGCGGTAAAGAAAGAACTGGGTAAAGATCCGAATCGTTCTGTGAATCCGGATGAAGTCGTTGCGATGGGTGCCGCAATTCAGGGCGGTGTCATTGCCGGCGATGTAAAAGATGTCTTATTGCTGGATGTTACACCGTTAAGCTTGGGTATTGAAACGATGGGCGGTGTCATGACCGTATTGATCCCTAGAAATACGACGATCCCGACAAGCAAATCACAGATCTTCTCAACTGCCGCAGATAACCAGCCGGCTGTTGATATCCGTGTATTGCAGGGTGAACGTCCGATGGCAAATGACAACAAGGAACTGGGTATGTTCAAATTAGACGGTATTGCGCCGGCACGCCGCGGCGTACCGCAGATCGAAGTAACCTTCGATATTGACGTAAACGGTATCGTGCATGTATCCGCAAAGGATAAAGGAACCGGCAAAGAACAGTCGATCACGATCCAGAATTCCAGCGGATTAAGCGAAGAAGAAATCGAACGTATGGTGAAGGAAGCAGAAGAACACAAAGCAGAAGATGATAAGCGCAAGGAAGAAATCGAACTGCGCAATAAAGCGGAAGCCTTTATTTCTCAGATCGACAATTCCATCGCAGAAGCCGGTGATCAGTTAGATGCAGCGCAGAAAGAAGAAACGATGAAACTGCGCGATGAACTGCAAAAAGCGTTGGATGAAAACGATATGGATGCGGTAAGAAGTAAACTGGACGCTTTGGAAAAAGCAGCACAGGCCGCAAGCGCCGCAATGTATCAGCAGCAGGCACAGGCAAATGCCTCTCAAAGCGATGCAGGAAGCACAAAAGATGACAATGTGATGGATGCGGAGTTTGAAGAAAAGAAGTAATCGGCAAATAAAAAGCAAACGGTGTAGAAGTTTTGGCTGATGCTTGAACTTCTACACGTTTCTATGCAAATGATAAAAGCAATGAAAAAAGATGGTTCTATCGAATGGATGATAGGTAATTGGAGGGATCATAATGGCTGAAAAACGCGATTATTATGAGGTGCTTGGAATTAGTAAAGGCGCCAGCGATGATGAAATCAAAAGAGCCTATCGAAAGATGGCAAAAAAATATCACCCGGATGTCAATAAAGAACCGGGTGCGGAAGAAAAATTCAAAGAGATCAATGAAGCCTATGAAGTACTGAGCGATCCGCAGAAAAAAGCCACGTATGATCAATTCGGACATGCCGGAATGGATGGCGCGGCTGGTTTCGGTGGCGGCTTCAGCGGTTTTGGCGGCGGTGGTTTCGGCGGTTTCGACGATATTTTCTCCAGTTTCTTCGGCGGCGGTTTCGGCGGCGGCGGACGTCGTGCCAGTAACGGACCGCGCAAGGGAAATGATCGCTTCATGCAGATGACGATCGACTTTATGGATGCGATCTTCGGTGTTAACAAGAAAATTACGATCGAGGTAGATGAACCGTGCGACCACTGTCATGGAACCGGTGCACGTTCGCAAAGCGACATTCAGACATGTCCTACTTGTCATGGCAGCGGCTATGTCGTGACCCAGCAGCGTACCCCGCTAGGCGTGATGCAGAGCCAGTCGGTCTGCCCGGACTGTCATGGAAGCGGTAAGAAGATCCTGCATACATGCGATCACTGTCACGGACGCGGCTATGAGCATAAACGAGTGGAATTAGACATCAAGATTCCGGCCGGCGTACAATCCGGTCAACAGCTGCGCATCAGCGGAAAAGGAGAACGCGGTGCAAATGGCGGTCCTAACGGTGATTTGTTCATCGAAGTGCTGGTGCGCCGTCATAAGACGTTCGTGCGTGACGGCAATGATATTCGCATCAGCGTACCGATTTCGGCATTGGATGCGATCTTAGGAACAAAGATCGATGTACCGACTGTCTACGGCGATGTGGAATTGACGATCCCGGCCGGTACGCAATATGGTCAGCAGTTCCGCCTGAAGGGAAAAGGTGTAAAAGGCGCGCGTACGACCGGTGATCAGTATGTTGAAGTTACCGTAGAGATTCCAACGAAGATCTCGCGGGAAGAAAAAGAGCTGTATGAAAAGATCAAAGCCAAAAAGGGGCATGAATCTCCGTTTGAAAAATTTAAGAAAGCATTTCGTTAATATACGGCCATCTGTCAATGACAGATGGTTTTTTAATGAAAAGCATTGCCATGGCAAAAAGAAGAAGCGTATAATAACAAGCAATAAGGAGGGTAATCGTATGAAAATTTTATTGAAGCAGGGACTGGTGCACGATGTGGAACTAGGTGAGATCAAAGTGCAGGATCTGTTAATGGAAGATGGCAAGATCAAAAAAATCGCCGATACGATCAACGATGCAGAGGCAGTCGTGTATGATGTAAAGGGGAAACATGTTTATCCCGGTATGGTAGAGGCGCATTGTCATATGGGATTACATGAGGCAGCCATTCAGTTTGAAGGGAATGACACCAATGAATCCAGTGATCCGATCATGCCGCATGTCAGGGGGATCGATGGCATCAATCCGATGGATGAAGCGATCCAAGATGCCAGAGCTGCCGGTATTACGACGGTATGCGCCGGTCCCGGCAGCGCCGATGTGATCGGCGGTACATTTTGCGCTTATAAAACGTATGGAAACTGTATTGATGAAATGCTGATCAAGGATCCGGTAGCGATGAAATGTGCATTTGGGGAAAATCCCAAGCGAGTATTTCAGGAAAAAGGCATCAAGACCCGCATGAATGTCGCGGCGCTGCTGCGCAAGACTTTGCTTGAGGCAAAGCAGTATGCCCAGAAAAAGGATGCGGCTTATGATATGAAACTGGCGGCGATGCAGGCAGTGATCGAAAAGCAGATCCCGTTAAAGATCCATGCGCATCGTGCCGACGATATTTGTACGGCGATCCGCATTGCGAAAGAGTTTGACGTAAAGGCAACGCTGGATCATTGTACCGAGGGGCATCTGATCGTCGATCAGGTGGTCAAAAGCGGCTTTCCAGCAATCTGTGGACCTTCCATGAGCGCCAGATCCAAATATGAACTGAAACATAAATCATTTGAAACGGCGGGCATTTTGGCAGAGCAGGGCGTATTGGTCGCCATTACGACCGATTCTCCGGTGATCCCGCAAGAGTATCTTCCATACTGCGCCGCTTTGTGTATGAAGCATGGGATGCGAGAAGCAGACGCATTGCGCGCGATCACCATCAATCCTGCCAAGATCATCGCTTTAGATGATCGCATCGGTTCCTTAAAAGAAGGAAAAGACGGCGATGTCGTTGTATGTGACGGCAGTATCTTTGATTTACAGACGCATGTGCTTTATACCTTTATCAATGGCGAACTGGTATATGAAAAGAAAAGAGCTTGATCAAAGCTCTTTTTTTAGGAACACGGCTTTGTTTGCGCATGTGCTTTGATAAGAGAGGTGGCGTTTATGAAGCATTGGATTGCCTTGGCGGTTTTGCTTTTATTTTATGTTTCGCAAACTTATTCTGCAATTGATTTATCTGCATTTGAACTGGAAAAGATCACCGTAGAAATCAAAGGAGAAGTCACAAATCCCGGTATTTATCATGTTGAACAAGATGCCTGTTATGAAGATGTGATCGCTTTGGCGGGAGGTATCACAAAAAACGCTTCTTTGGATGCGATCAATTTAAGCAAGCGGGTCGTTCATGAAAGCGTCATCGTGATTCCTAAGATACAAAGCACCTGCATCTCCTTGAATCAGGCCAGCGAGGAGGAACTGATGCGCTTAACCGGAGTAGGAGCGGCAACGGCCAAACGGATCATTGCTTATCGTACGACAACACCGTTTCAGACGATCGAGGATGTGATGAAAGTAAAGGGGATCAAAGAAAAGCTGTTTCAGAAGATGAAAGATGATCTATGCCTGTAAAGGGAGAATTGCTGTTATATGTACTAAGCGGCATGGCGATTTGTTATTTATCCTCTGCTTTCGCAAAAATGATCGCTGTGATCGCACTGCTGATCTGGTATGCCTACTTCCATGCCCACAGTACGATCTGCTTTCTGTTGTTTTTGATCGGCGTTTGTTTTTGGATACAGCCCTCGGCAGTACAAAAAATGAAAGATGTCGTACAGGTGGTAGCGGTGCATGCCGATTATGCGATCGTAAGTGATGGCAAGACGCAAGGCATCGCTTATGGTCTTGACGATGTCAATTATGATGAGGTGCTGCGCTTAACGGGAACATGGAAGCCGATTGTTTCGCTGCAGAATTTTTATGGATTTTCATTCGCCAAGTGGTGCAACCGCAGAGGCATCTATGAACAGTGGCAGGGAACTTATGAGAAAATAGCTGCGAAAGATACGCTGCGCAGCCGTCTCTATGCCCATGTGCAGAAGCTGCCGAAAAACGCGCGCAGTTATGTGTCAGGATTTTTATTCGGCGCGCTGAAGCGAAGTGATGACCTTGCGTATCTGATGCAGGCAGGCGGTTTTCACGTGAGCGCTTTATTCCTGTTTCTGCGCCGTTTCATTGCGCGTTTTTCCGTAAAGCACGCCCGCTTTCTCGCTTATCTGCTCGGTTTTCTACTTGTGAGCATCACCAAGGAAAGCGCTGCGATCCAAAGGGTGCTGGTATTTGAATTTGTCGCTTGCCTGCCGATCGAAAATCAAAAGGATCGTTTTGCGTTTGCCGTTTTGTTAAGCGTACTGCTGTTTCCTTATCTGCTTTATGAGTATGGCTTTTTACTGGCATGTTCGATTCGCATGATCTTTTTGTTTGTGCAGGGCAGATGGAAGCAGCGTATCATGCTTTGGGCAGTCTTGATTGCGTTTCAGCTCTTTGCTTTTTATGAATGCAGTTTATTGCAGCTGCTACTTTTTCCGCTCTATCGCCGTATTTTCGCTTTTGCTTATCTGTTTGCCTGGGGGATCGTGTTTTTCCCGCTGCTTGGCGGTTTGGCAGGAGCAATGGAAGTGGTTTTGAAATGGGTGCTGTCTTGGCCAAATGATCTGTTGTCATTAAGCGGCAAGCCTTCTTTTTTATGGCTTTTGTTATGGGGAAGGACGATCGCTTATCTAATCAAGCATACCGAGAAAAAAAGTATGATAAAAGCAATGATGCTGCTGGCGGTGTTTCCTTATCAGGCCTATTTGCATCCATTTGGAGAAGTGATGATGATCGATGTCGGACAAGGCGATTGTTTTTTATTCACGCTGCCGTTTCATCAGGGAACCATGCTCATTGATGTTGCCGGATCACTTTATAAAAATATCCCCGAACAGACGCTGCAGCCGATCTTGAAAGCAAAAGGGATCGATGTGATCGATATCGTGGTCGTAACGCATGATGACTATGATCATAGCGGCGGTTTACAGGAACTAAAGGAAATCGTGCGCGTCAAGCAGGTGATCGATGCTTATCAGCCAACGGTTGCGCTTGGTAAACAATTATGGTATATGCCTATGGATACAAGCGCTTATGATAATGAAAATGATCGTTCTTTGTTATTGTATGGGCAGCTTGGAAAGCATCGCTATCTGTTTATGGGAGATGCGGGAATCGCCGTGGAAGAGGAATTGATGCGCCGTTATCCACAGTTGGACTGTGATGTTTTGAAATTGGGGCATCATGGTTCTCATACCGGTACATCATCGTTGTTCTTACAACAGGTAAATCCACAGATGGCACTGATTTCGGCAGGACGCAATAATCGCTATGGACATCCGCATGAGGAAGTGCTTTCCCGTTTACAAAGTTATGCGATCTATTACCAAAACACAGCGGAAAAAGGAGCGCTGCGGATCTACTACACGCCCTGGTTTTCTTTCTTTGTGAATTCGGCACATGAGTTTGGCTTTCTGAAATAAAATGTGTTACAATCCCAAGTTTGACACCTAGACAATGAAAAAACTCAAGAAAAGCTGATAAATAAAGGCTAATCTTGAGTTTTCGTTTTGTAACGATATGTGGTATTTTTTTATCTGTTCTTTGATTTGTGGATAATATTTCTCATTTTCTTCTGTTTGATAATCTGGGTATCTGTATAAAATCCAAACAATTCATGTAATTTGTCTGTTAGATCGGTTCGTTTATAAGTCGGTATATATCCATATCCTTCTATCTCACATACATTCATTTCTCGTAATGTATGTATGATCTGTTCTACGCTATATTCCTTATCTAACTTTTCTTCCAGTAAACGATAAACCAATAGTGATATGAAACAGATCAGAAAATGCGCCTTGATCCGATCCTCTCTTTGTAAATATACCGGCCTTGCCTCAAACTCTGTTTTCATGATACGAAAGCATTCTTCTATCTGCCATCTTCTTTGGTTGATCTGAATAATTTCTTCTATGCTTCCATCTATATCCGTTGTAACGGCATAGAAACCATCATACATTGCTTCTTGTCCTATCTTTTCCTGATCTAGTTCATAAATAACTTGATCAGCGACTTCTCCATATTCTGTAACGGATGTTTTCTTTATGAATCTAGCCGGATCATTCGGGTTCTTCCGCTCTTTTCTAATGTTCTTGCTTGTATTTAATAGTTTTTGTGCTCGTTCTAATTGCTTTTGACGTATATTTGCTTGATAAGCACGATATTTAGGCGAATAGGTTACGATCATCGTTTCAGATAGTTTCTTTGATTCGATAGGTACTTCTTTATAATAAATCTCTCCGTAAACAGATGGATCGCTTTCGTCTAATTCACGCAAATCGATCAATCGATTACTTCCTACTTTTCTAAATTGAGTAGGATCCAAAGCAATTTCTCTATCTTCTTTCTTCAGTTTCTTCAAGGATTGGGCAATAACATAAGAACGTCCTTGCATATCATTGAACAGTTTATTATCTTGAGAACCTAGACCGGCATCACTGCAATAGATAAACTCACTGCAATCAAAATCACGAATGATCTTCTGTTCTAAAGGCTTCAATGTTTTCTGTTCATTTTGATTACCGGGATACAGATCGAAAGCCAAAGGGATCCCGTCGGTATCCATAAACAGTCCCATCGTAACGATTGGATTTGGCCGATGTTCTTTTGATTTTCCATATTTTCTTAAATCATCGTCCTCTTCAATTTCAAAATAGTAATTGGTACAGTCATAATAAAGGACCTTTGTATTACGATGATGAATGAAGTGAGAGTTCTTATAAACTTCGGATTGAATATAATCAGATTCTTGAGCGAGAATAGATAACGCTCTGTAAATATGATGGATATCATATTTAGGCTGTTCCAGCAAGGTGTGAGCGAAATCATAAGAGCTCTTTTTACTGGAAGGATGAAGGATACGAGAATAGATCAGATCGGAGAAGATGGATTGAATAGGGAAAGTGAAGTTATGACGGGTTTTCATGTTGCGGAAGATATTATCGAAGCGAAGCTGAGAGCAAATAGATTGAAGAAACAAATAACCGCAATTAAAAGAATGTTGTTCATTTTTCTTGATATGTAGATTAGGATGAAAAGATATAGAAACTTTTTCATTTTCTTGATCATATTGTTCGGTAGCAAGACGAGCCTGCTCTTTGGCCCAGGCAAGGACCTGATCACGATCATTGTTATGAAGAGGAAGGAGTTGATCCATAGAGCCAAGTTTTTTATAGATTTTGGAAGTATTCTTACCGTTTATTCTGTAAGAGTGAATAATATATAGTTGTTCAGCATTCTTAGATTTGACAATATTGATACGCATAGAAGGATCACCACCTAACGACATTATAACACAATACGGCACAATACGCTATACAAAAACTAAAAAATTGACAAAAAAAGTATAAAAAAAGCTTTTGATTAAGCCTTTATTTGAATATTGTTATTTTTTTAGGTGTCAAACTCCCGAACTTTTTATTCCGTTGCCGCATAGAAATGGTATAATCAAGACAAGCAAGGAGTTGATAACATGGAAAAAAGACAATTTATCTGCCCGAAATGCGGCTGTACGGAATTTATCGACGATCAGTTTCAGGCGACCGGTGGAAATTTCGCGAAATTGTTTGACGTGCAGAATAAGAAGTTTATTACGATCAGCTGCAAGCACTGCGGCTATACGGAACTCTACCGCATGGAAACCGATGCCGGATGGAATATCTTAGACTTCCTGATCGGCGGTTAA
>NZ_LT963434.1:24056-1442127 GCF_900199515.1 Massilicoli timonensis
TGTTATAATCCCAAGTTTGACACCTAGACAATGAAAAAACTCAAGAAAAGCTGATAAATAAAGGCTAATCTTGAGTTTTCGTTTTGTAACGATATGTGGTATTTTTTTATCTGTTCTTTGATTTGTGGATAATATTTCTCATTTTCTTCTGTTTGATAATCTGGGTATCTGTATAAAATCCAAACAATTCATGTAATTTGTCTGTTAGATCGGTTCGTTTATAAGTCGGTATATATCCATATCCTTCTATCTCACATACATTCATTTCTCGTAATGTATGTATGATCTGTTCTACGCTATATTCCTTATCTAACTTTTCTTCCAGTAAACGATAAACCAATAGTGATATGAAACAGATCAGAAAATGCGCCTTGATCCGATCCTCTCTTTGTAAATATACCGGCCTTGCCTCAAACTCTGTTTTCATGATACGAAAGCATTCTTCTATCTGCCATCTTCTTTGGTTGATCTGAATAATTTCTTCTATGCTTCCATCTATATCCGTTGTAACGGCATAGAAACCATCATACATTGCTTCTTGTCCTATCTTTTCCTGATCTAGTTCATAAATAACTTGATCAGCGACTTCTCCATATTCTGTAACGGATGTTTTCTTTATGAATCTAGCCGGATCATTCGGGTTCTTCCGCTCTTTTCTAATGTTCTTGCTTGTATTTAATAGTTTTTGTGCTCGTTCTAATTGCTTTTGACGTATATTTGCTTGATAAGCACGATATTTAGGCGAATAGGTTACGATCATCGTTTCAGATAGTTTCTTTGATTCGATAGGTACTTCTTTATAATAAATCTCTCCGTAAACAGATGGATCGCTTTCGTCTAATTCACGCAAATCGATCAATCGATTACTTCCTACTTTTCTAAATTGAGTAGGATCCAAAGCAATTTCTCTATCTTCTTTCTTCAGTTTCTTCAAGGATTGGGCAATAACATAAGAACGTCCTTGCATATCATTGAACAGTTTATTATCTTGAGAACCTAGACCGGCATCACTGCAATAGATAAACTCACTGCAATCAAAATCACGAATGATCTTCTGTTCTAAAGGCTTCAATGTTTTCTGTTCATTTTGATTACCGGGATACAGATCGAAAGCCAAAGGGATCCCGTCGGTATCCATAAACAGTCCCATCGTAACGATTGGATTTGGCCGATGTTCTTTTGATTTTCCATATTTTCTTAAATCATCGTCCTCTTCAATTTCAAAATAGTAATTGGTACAGTCATAATAAAGGACCTTTGTATTACGATGATGAATGAAGTGAGAGTTCTTATAAACTTCGGATTGAATATAATCAGATTCTTGAGCGAGAATAGATAACGCTCTGTAAATATGATGGATATCATATTTAGGCTGTTCCAGCAAGGTGTGAGCGAAATCATAAGAGCTCTTTTTACTGGAAGGATGAAGGATACGAGAATAGATCAGATCGGAGAAGATGGATTGAATAGGGAAAGTGAAGTTATGACGGGTTTTCATGTTGCGGAAGATATTATCGAAGCGAAGCTGAGAGCAAATAGATTGAAGAAACAAATAACCGCAATTAAAAGAATGTTGTTCATTTTTCTTGATATGTAGATTAGGATGAAAAGATATAGAAACTTTTTCATTTTCTTGATCATATTGTTCGGTAGCAAGACGAGCCTGCTCTTTGGCCCAGGCAAGGACCTGATCACGATCATTGTTATGAAGAGGAAGGAGTTGATCCATAGAGCCAAGTTTTTTATAGATTTTGGAAGTATTCTTACCGTTTATTCTGTAAGAGTGAATAATATATAGTTGTTCAGCATTCTTAGATTTGACAATATTGATACGCATAGAAGGATCACCACCTAACGACATTATAACACAATACGGCACAATACGCTATACAAAAACTAAAAAATTGACAAAAAAAGTATAAAAAAAGCTTTTGATTAAGCCTTTATTTGAATATTGTTATTTTTTTAGGTGTCAAACTCCCGCGGATCTACTACACGCCCTGGTTTTCTTTCTTTGTGAATTCGGCACATGAGTTTGGCTTTCTGAAATAAAATGTGTTACAATACAGGCGGTGATGTGATGAATTATGTGCTGTATGGCGAGGAACATTATTTATTAAAGGAAGCCTTAGAAAAAATCAAAAAAGAAGCAGGGTGTGATCAAAATGCGATGAATCTGATCACGTATCACGCCCGCCAAGATAAACTGCGCGCTGTACTGGATGATGCGATGACCGTCCCTTTTTTTGCGGAACAGAAGGTCATTGTCGTCGATCACTGTGATTTTCTATGTGCAAAAGCGACAAGCGACTGGAATTTAGAAGAACTGCTCGCTTATCTGCGCAAACCGTTGGCAAGTACGGTGCTCGTGCTGCTGGTTCATCACGATAAGCTGGATACGCGTAAAAAAGGGGTAAAGGAAATCCAAAAACTATGTCGCTGCCTCAGTTTCGCCAAATTGGACGAACAGCGTAAATCAGCGGTTTTGCGGGAACTGATCCGGCAAAAAAAGATCAGGATCGATGAACCTGCATTTCACGTATTGGAACTGCGCCTTCCTGCCGATTTGCAGGTCATTCATCAGCAATTAGATAAACTGGCGCTTTACGGTGATTTTGTCGATGAGAAAATCGCGATGGCAATGGTGCCAAAGCCTTTGGAAGAAGATGTATTCGCAATGGTAAACGCGATCATTGCCGGAAAGATGAAGCAGGCGTTCGCCCTGTATCGCGATCTGGAGGCACTGCATCATGACGCGATCTATTTGTTGGCGGTGCTCGCTTCTCAGCTGCGTTTTCTTTATCAGGTGGCTGTGTTGATGCGCAAAGGCTATCGGCAGGCGGAAATCGCTGATTATCTGCATGCGCATCCATATCGGGTCAAGCTCTCGATGCAAAGCGTTCAGCTGTTGTCGCCGAATCAATTATGGAAGCTGTTAGCCAAATGTGCACAGCTCGATCAGAATATGAAAGCGGGAAAGATCGATAAGCGTCTCGGTTTTGAACTGCTGCTACTGGATATAAGGAGAGATCAGTTATGAAATCATTGAAAGAGTTATATCGGATCGGACCGGGTCCGTCCTCCTCTCATACACTGGGACCAATGCGTGCCTGTTTGAAGTTTAAGGAAGCACATCAAGGCGCTGCCTGCTTTCAGGCAGAATTGTTTGGCTCTTTGGCTTTGACGGGGAAAGGGCATCACAGCGACCAGATCATTATTGATACACTGGCACCGATCCCGTGCACCGTTCTTTTTTCACAGGCGGAACAACTGCCTCACCCTAATACGATGAAGCTGCATGCGATCGATGCGGAAGGAAAGATCTATGACACTTGGACGATCTGTTCGATCGGCGGCGGCGCCCTGCATATTCTTGAGATACAGGATGAAATGGAAGGGAAAGAAATCTATCCGCAGAAAAACTTCCAGGAGATCAAAGCGGAATGTCTGCGGCGCAAGATTTATTTGCGTGATTATGTCGATCAGTATGAGCAGATCGATGACTATTTGAGCGAAATCATGGATGCGATGATGAAGGCAGTAGAGCGCGGTCTTGGCGCAGATGGCTATCTGCCCGGGAAGCTGCACCTTTTAAGAGTAGGAAGGAATCTTTATCGCAAGGCGCTTACCTGTAACGATCCAATCATAAAAGAAAAGATGCTGTTATGCGCCTATGCATATAGTGTTTCAGAGGAAAATGCGGCCGGCGGCTATGTGGTAACGGCGCCTACCTTAGGAAGCAGCGGTATTCTGCCCGCAATCGTTTATTATTTTTATCATGATAAGGGCTATTCGAAGCAACAGATCATTACCGGTTTGAAAATTGCCGGGATCATCGGTAATCTGATCAAGCAAAATGCGACGATCTCCGGTGCGCAGGGCGGCTGTCAGGCGGAAATCGGGGCTGCCTGTGCCATGGGAGCAGCCATGATCGCATCTTTACAGGGGCTAAACGACGCGATGATCGAATATGCGGCAGAGATCGGCATCGAGCATCATTTGGGGCTTACCTGTGATCCGGTCGGCGGCTATGTCATGATCCCCTGCATTGAACGCAATGCGGTGGCAACCTTGCGTGCCATGGACGCAGCCTTTTTATCCGGCACGCTGAGTGAACTCAAGGGCAATCGCGTTTCACTGGATATGGTCATCAATACGATGAACTACACCGGCCGCAAGCTGGCAATCGAATTAAAGGAAACGTCGTTAGGCGGTTTGGCGACAGTCGTTCCGCTGGAGGATAAGATCATCAATCAGACCATGATCGTTTATGCGTCAAAAAGCGGCAATACCAAACAGCTTGCCGATGCCTTAGAAAAAGAAATGCTGGTGCGCTCGATCCCGACTGCGGAAATCAGTGAGGAAGAAATCGCCTCCTGCCAAAGCTTTTTGATCGGTTATTGGGTCAATCAGGGAAATTGCGATGAGGAAACAAAAAAACTTTTGACAAAACTGCATGGCAAACAGATTTTCCTCTTTGGCACGCTCGGGGCAAAGGACAGCGGAAATTACTATGATGCGGTAAAACAGCGTGTGGAAGCACTGCTAGGCGATAATGAGTTGATCGGCCATTACTTATGTCAAGGCAAGATCCGCCCCGAAGTGATCGAACGCTATCGGGTCATGGCAAAACAAAAACCGGATGATGAGCATTTACAAATGCAGTTAGAGAATTATGAAGCGGGCATCACCCATCCGGACCAAAATGATATACAACTGTTATTAGAGGCATATCGCTGCATGAAGTCTAAACTGCATGCGCCGAAGCGATAGGGCAAAAGGTTTCAGGCTGTCATTGATGAATCGATATTTGTGTACGCATTGAAGTATCATTCTTTCCAACCGTTATCCTATATAAAGATTTAAGAAGTCGGTTTATAGTACTGCTCCTGATTTCTGAAACAGCGCTGCTTTTCTTCACCTGAAGAAGAACAGCGTTGTTTTATGATCCGATGATAGAAACAGATGCATAAAAAAATCCGATCGTCATGATCGGATCTAAATCGTATCTTTTTAAGCAATTCCGTTGATCAGTTTGCTTAAACGTGCTTTCTGACGGCTTGCGTAGTTTTTATGATGGATGCCTTTGGCAACCGCCTTATCCAGCTTAGAACTTGCAACCGCATATGCGGAAACTGCAGCCTCTTTATCATTTGCATCTACTGCCGCAAGAACTGCCTTGATTGCTGTTTTCAGTGCAGATTTCTGAGAAGTAACCGCTAAATGTCTTTTGTTATTGGTTAAAACACGTTTTTTCTGTGATTGAATCTGTGGCATGTTTGCACCTCCTAGTTTTTAATTGCTTTCCAATTATAACAAATACTCTATAAAAAAGCAATAAAAGAATCAATAAAAAGCCATACTACCGAAAGAGGTGAAAAAATGCCGTTGAAAAACTTTGAAATCCGTACTGATTTCGCCGATGAATGGATCTTAAATCATCAAGAGGATGATAGTTTTACACATCATATCATGCAAAAAGAGGGAATCGATCTGCACTTCATTCAGATCCTGAAAGAAGAAAATAGCCTGCATAAACAAAAAGGAATTTATGTAACGCTCGCTTATGAGAAGATGGATGACAGAGAGGCGCGATTGAAGATCGCTTCGACGCTGCAATTCTGCATACGGGAGCTTTTGGAAAAGATGGAAGTAACACCGCACAAGTTTCTTGTCGTCGGCTTGGGCAACCGTATGGTCGCAAGTGATGCGCTGGGTCCTTTGGTGGCTAATGAGATCATGGTAACGGCTCATTTTTACAAGGACGGCAGTTTTGATATGAAAGGCACGCAGGAAGTTGCGGCGATCGTTCCCGGAGTAATGGGACAGACCGGGATTGAGTCGGGAGAGATCGTAAAAAGCATTGTCGATACGTATGGACCGGAACTGGTCATTGTGGTCGACGCACTTGCCACCGGCAGTACGGCGCGCATCAATCGGGTGATCCAGTTAAACAGCGTCGGGATCATACCGGGCAGCGGGGTCGGCAACCATCGCATGAAATTGGATGAAGAAACACTGGGCGTACCGGTTTTATCGCTAGGCGTGGCAACGGTCATCTCGGTGGCGGCGATCGTGAAAGAATGTGTTCCGCAATTAGATTTTGAACAGCTGCAAGAGGCACATCCCTTTTTTCACTTGGTCGTTACGCCGAAGTCGATCGATGTTGAGATGAAGCAATTATGCGAGATACTGGCATTGGCGCTGAATCGTTTTCTGCATCCTGACTTTGATAAATTATAAAAGCTTTCTGTTTATCTGTGCGTTCTGCATTCAGTTCGATTACGTTCAAAAATATAGATTTTTTAAGCATAAAGTGAAACTATTAGAACAAATGGATTGTTTTATTTTTACTTCGTGCTATAATTCAATTGTGATAACAAATATTTATGCGATAATTTGCGAAAAGGGGTTGACAGTCATGCTGAGAGCTGCGACAATCGTACAGACAGACAGACAGACAGACAGACAGACAGACAGGTAAAATCTGCCCATTTTTCGCAGAGCATTTATCCGCAAATCGAACAGGCAAAGCGCTATTTTAGTAACGATGCTATCGTTATCTAAAACAGTTGCTTTGCCTGTTTTCGTTTTGTAATAGTTGTTATCAAGATGATTGTATGTAATCAAAGAAAGGAGTGAACGATATGTGCAAAAAAGCATGGAATCGTTTGGCGATTTTTGTCATATCTTTTTTGATGTTGATCGCCGGAATCAAAAACGGCTACTTCGTTTATGCTTTAGACCAAGAGAAGCATAGCGGTTATCAGTTTGTGGTTACGTATGATGCAGAGAAAAGAAGTGCTGCGATCACAGGTAATGATGCAAATGTTGACGGATCGGTAAAAATTTTAAGCATTGCGACAGGAGATAAAACGCTGGATCTTGCGCATCCGGAACTGACTGTAACAGCGAACGGCGAATATACGTTCCAGATCCGTTATGAGCAAACGACAACTGTTGAAGGAAACAAACAGACAACACAAGAGGAAGAAACCCTTTCTGTAACAGTAGATGAAATTGAAGAGGAATCAACAAAGATTATCGAAGAAAGTGCAGATCAAGCGATGCCAAAGGCGCTTTCTGCACCGTTGGCGGAAACTGTATATGAGGTGGCGAATGAAACACAGCATAATACTGCGATAAATAAAATTGCAAGCAGTGCGGAAACAAAGGCAACGATCAAGTTTACAAGTGATATCAATAGAGAGATTGCAATCCGTGGAGTTGCCGGAAAGCATATCACTTATCAGGCCGCAGACGGTGTCAACGCAAAGGTTACGATCAATCGCGAGATTACTCTGGAAGGCGATCTTACATTGGATAATGTGATATTAGATGGATCCTTTAGTACGACCAAAGAATTTTATTGTGGCGGTCATCTATTCGAGACGACCGAACGAACAAAAACGAGCGATACTATTTCTCCTGAAGCTTATACCATTTACGGCGGGGGTGCGGATGGTAAAGATGTAACGGGCGGCACCAATATCATTTTACGCGGCGGTGTGTTCAACTGGGTTTACGGCGGCGGTAAAAACAGCAATGTAACCGGTAATGTAAACGTAACGATCGGCAGCATGATAGCACAAGATAAAAGTCTTGTGAAATTTCGGCGTATCTATGGTGGCTCGCTCAATGGCAGTATCAACGGTAATATCAATCTGAAGTATTATTCCGGTACGGTTTCTTCTGGCTTAGTTTATGGTGGAAGCGATGGGGAAAAGTCCGCGGCACCGCTTGAAATAAACGGAGATATCAATGTGCAATTAGGATATGCAGGCATGAACAATGATGTTATTTCGTATTCATCCGTTACTGCTGCAGGAAGAAATACGACTGTGAAAAATGTGAACCTTGCGGTATATGACAACGGAAATTCTACCATTTATGCTGGATATGATAATACTATTTTAGGAGATGTCGATTTATCAGTTGCCGGCAGCGGTGATAAAGGTCATGATATTTATGCGGCCGGACAGGGAACGATGAATATCGGCGGCGATGTTGATGTTAGTTATTCGTTCATCAATACCGCTTCTTCCGAATATGGTTTTCCAACCCTAGAAATAATCAGCGGCGGCACTGCCAATATCGGCGGTGATGTGACTGTGGATTTATCAAAAACCGACCAGACCTATCAATTTGAAAAATTGAGTATCAACCACAATTCCGGCACCTTAAATGTAGCGGGCGATTGTGTATTAAATATTAACGCTAATGTGAAAGCGGGATATTTATGCGGTAATCGTACAGATACACGCGGCAATACTGCAAATGCCAAAAATACAATCAATTTTGCCAGCGGTGTGCAAGCCAAAGTCGGCACCATTCAGGAATGCGGCAATATTTTCATAAAAGAACAGGCAAATGTCGAAATCAACAGTAATTATTTCCCAGTAACGATTCCCTCTACATCTGAAGAAGAGGGAAGAGGTGCTGATCCGTTTTCCTATTGCTATCATCTTACTTTAGAAAAAGGATCGGTATTGAATACACGTAATGTGACCTGCGCCATTTTAGGAAATGTGGTAATCAATGAAGCCGAGTGGTGGAAAAAAGGTACGGTGGCAATTAGAGGGAATTATACCGCGCATCATGCGAAGCTGTATATCCCGGCAGTGATCAGCGGTCAAAATTATGGAACGGCATCAAGCAATGCGATTACCTTGCGTATCTTTGGCGAAGCGAAAGGAGACAGCACGGTTTATCTGATGGATCGCACGAACTGGACCGAAACAGCTTCAGTCATCGGTGATAATTACATTGCGGCCTTAAAGCTGGCAGATGATGCACCGGCGCAAAGCGTGTTTGTCTTACATAAAGAAAATGCAGATGATCAGCACTATCTGAAACGAGTTGACGATGTTAAGTACGCTACCTACTATATGTGGCAGATCAATCGTGAGATCGTCTATGATTATCAGAAGATCTATGCAGAAGATTTAAGTGTCTATGAGGGCGGTTTAGGTACCGGCAGCAAAGGGCAGGGAGCCGTAGGCAATGCACTGCCGGAGCCGCATTGGCAAATGTCCTTCGCGGATATGAATATTAAGGTTGGAGATCAGGAATGGTCGATAAACGATCAAGGACTTCCGTTTACTTGGGAATATCGTAATTTGGAAACCGGAGAGGTCGTAAAAGATTCGGCCAGAGCAGGTGTTTACGGTCTTTATGTATATCCGCTGAAAGATCATGAGAATGAAATTGTGTCGATTGGCAATCAACAGGCGTTGTATCTGCCGGCAGATGGCTGGAAAGCCGCAGAAATCAAAGTGCGTGACATTACCGACAATGAAAGCGCCGATGATTTGTCAAACGATATGTTCAAGGCAGTATATAACTATCATTCGCCGTTAGCGGGACGCTTGCGCAATATGATGGTATTCAGTCGTGCATTGCTGAGCGATCATGCGAACAGTGCATTAAACGGAACCTTTGACGAAACGACCGGGACCCATAGCGAGACATGCGATCAAAGTCAGCCGCATGCACATGTTTATCCGGGAACCAAATTTCTGAAAAACGGTAAAACCGATCTGCCGGTCAATGCGTATGCGCGTATTGGTCTGTTATGGGATGATCTATTAGATGATGTGCTCGGCTCACAGGCACGCATGGATACGCTCCATGAAAAGAGCTTAAAGGCTCTTCCGGATACCTTTACATCCGATCAGGCAATCACTCGAAAATTCCAGTATATCGATCTTGTCGATATGAATGATGGCAATATTTGGGTCGGAACCGAAAATGAGAATGTTACGATCTATATGCCATATACAGATGAAATGACAAAAGACGATACGATCGCCGTTACTTATTTTGATGGATTGACCAGAGATTATACGGTCAATATGGATCAGGCGGATCTAGATGCGGAAATCGCCAAAAGCAACGCTCACGCCCTAAAGGTAACAAAAACCGATACCGGTATCTTATTCGATGTACCAAGCAAGCAATTCGGTCCATTTGAAGTAATGTGGCAGAAGCAAGCATCCGTTAGCAAGCCGGAAACACCGTCTGTGGATAAACCAAATGATCAGCCTTCTAACATCAAACCAACAGAATCAAAACCACAATCGCAAGTATCGACCGGCGATGCTACCGATACAACGATCTGGCTGTCGTTGTTAGCCGTTTCTACGCTTGCCTTCGCAGTGATCGTCTTAAAGAACAAGAAACGCCGCAAGGCAGAATAAGCGCATGTGTTTATTGAATTAACGGTTAGAAAGAAATAAATAGAAGTCCGTAAGGGATCACGATCCTTGCGGGCTTTTGTTTTGCTTATAAAAGACAGATAGAACAGGAATTGTACTGCGTTTTCATCATAATTCCCATCGCTTTCGCATACAGTGGGTTGAAAGGGGCGCTACATGAAAACCACTGCCAAAATCGTTATAAAATGTTTGTTTCTCTGTGCTTTTCTCGCATTGACACCGTTTTTCGATGCGATCGGTTCAATGGTACATATGGAACACCGCATTCCTAATCTTTTATATAGCGATGACAAAGATGATGAAGAACGCTCATTGAAAGAGGAACTGAACGTGCTTTCTTCCCGTCAATTCCTTCAAGTTAATGAGCAGACTTTTACCTTTGAAACGACCAATGATGTAAAAAGCGCTGATCCTGATCCGACGTCATCGGATAAGCAGACAAATCCGGAAAGCAATGGCAAACGCATCTACATTTACAGCACCCATCAAAGTGAGGATTATTCCAATGAAGCGACGGTAATGGATGCGTCAGCGCTTTTGGCGAACAGCCTGCAAGAAAAAGGCTATCAGGTCGTCGTGGAAACAAATGATTTTAATGCCTACGCCAGAGCCAACGGCTTTGACTACAATACCCTGTATCAGGTTTCCAATAAGTTTATCAATGACGCTTTTGTGGAATACGGCGGTTTTGATCTGGTAATTGATCTACATCGTGATGCGACCCCGCGCAGCGCCGCAATATTAGAAAAAGAAATCACTTATGCGAAGGTCATGTGTGTGATCGGCGGTTTGGCGGCTTATGCTGATGAAGTGAATCAGATGGCATTGACATTAACCGACATAATGAATGCCAAAGTCGATGGTATCATGAAATCCCCGATGATCCGTGAAGCGTATTATAATCAAGGCATGGCACAGAATATGATCTTGATCGAGCTTGGTTCCAATACCAATACATTTGCGGAGATCGAAGCGAGCATTCCGGTTTTGGCAGAGGGCATTGATGAACTGTTGAGGTGAGAGGATGAAACGATTTCTTTGTGATGCGTTGCTGGTGCTGGTGATCGTATCGATCATGCACTATGATTTTGATCAAGAAGTAAGCGTGGAAGAACAAGTCCGTGATTTTGAAGCGGAAGTATCACGCGAACAGATCGTAAAGCCGAAAACAGAAACGGTGCGTTTACAGGATATCAAAGAAAACAAGGCGTCTGCATCGGCACGCGGGGTTTCGGAGTTTATCGTCGGTGTTACCGAGGAAGGCGCGCATCTGTTTGGCTCTTTGTTTGGGGGCATCTTGCAATAGCGTTCTTTACGTGATAGAAAAAGCGTGATATACTCATTTGGGAATGAGGTGATACGATGAAAGAAAGAATCGTATTTATGGGAACACCTGTTTTTGCCTGTGCGATCTTGAAGTGTTTGAAAGAGGCGGATTACGATGTTGTACTGGTCGTTTCACAGCCTGATAAAAAAGTGGGAAGAAAACAACTGATTCAGGAAACGCCGGTGAAAGCGCTGGCGCAGACTTATGGAATCGAGGTATTTCAGCCGGAACGGATCAAAGATACGTATGAACAGATCTTGCGTTATAGGCCGGATCTGATCGTAACCTGTGCTTATGGGCAGATGATCCCGGAAGCGCTCTTGCATGCACCGCGGCATGGGAGTATCAATGTGCATGCTTCTTTATTGCCAAAGCTGAGAGGTGGTGCGCCGATCCATAAAGCGATCATCAACGGTGATTCACAAAGCGGCATATCCATTATGCGAATGGTCAAACAGATGGATGCTGGAGCGGTCATGAAACAGGTCGCCGTGGCGATTACGCAGGATGATACGATGGGAACATTGAGCGAAAAGTTAGCCGATGCCGGCGGGAAGCTGTTGTTAGAGTGTCTGCCGCTGATCTTGCGTGATGAGGCGGTCTTTATTGAGCAGGATGAAAGTCAAGCGACATTCGCTTATAATATTTCCAAGGAAGAAGAAAAAATCGATTTTACCAGACCGTTACAAAACGTATATGACCAGATTCGCGGATTGATTCCTTCGCCGATCGGTTATGCGTTCCTAAACGGTAAAAAGATCAAATTTCATGCGGTGCGTAAAAAAGAACAAGCGCATGCGCATCAAAACGGTGAATTGGTCGGCATGATGGAAGGAGCGCTGGCGATTGCCTGTGAAGGCGGCTATCTATTGGTAGAAGAGCTGCAGATGGAAGGGAAAGCCAAGCTGGATGCGAAAAGCTTTTATAACGGCGCCGGTCGTAATTTGATCGGATCTTGCATAGTGTAAAAACTTGTGGATCATTTTCTCATTTTATGAGGATGATTCACTTTTTTTCGGCTTTGAAATGCTAACTAACAATATTGTAAATGGAATGTTTGATAATCTCAAGAAAGAGAATCCATCAAAGGATCATACGGATCATGATAGCCCGACATATTATAATGAATTAGTATCCTTGAAAGTAGAAACAACTGATAAGAAAGTAATGTTGGGAACAAACACGCTTGCATATGCTTTTGATCCTACCGGCGATGCAGTTAGAAATCAGTATTGGTTTAATAAATTAGTATCGATTGATTTAAGCGGCCTAGATACTAGTAGTGTTACGAATATGGCTTATATGTTTGCGTATTGTTTATTCAAAACCTCTCAAAAGCTTTATAACTTGGTACGACATTGTTTGTGATCGCTCTGAATCTTAGATCATACTTGCATAACTCCTCTAATTCACGTAAAGAGGCATAGCCTCCGTTTACGAAAGCCAATATAATACAAGCAAGCATCATACCCGGGTGATAAGCACGTTTATCATAATTATGTAAATCAATATATTTATTTAGATCGATCCTTTCCATAATCTCCATAACTGTTCTTGACAAATCACACTTATCAACATTTTTTTCATAAGAATAAGTAAAATCTAGTAGCATATATGGTTGAAATACGCTATAATTCTCTTGGTTAATTTGTGTACTGGTCATACTTAAATTATACCAAAAAAACATGTTTTCTTCTTTGTGAAGTCCACATGTTTTTTTATTTTTGTGCTGTCTATCTGTCACAGCCCCTTTATGACGATCAGCAAGTGGTGAAACGATCCATACAAGCAAAGCAAATACCGTTTTCGCTTTCTATCGATCATTGACAAGCAAGATGATTTTCATTATGATGAAAGCAAGAAACAAAAGAAGAGGAGCGATCATCATGAAACGATCATTTTGTGGGCAGGATGTCATAGATGCCTATGCCCGTATTGCTGATTATGTTGAGGAAACGCCGCTTGTGCATTCCATGTATTTAAGCAATGCACAGCAGAATGTCTATTTGAAGATGGAATCATTACAAAGTACCAAGAGTTTTAAGATCAGAGGATGCTTAAATAAAATGCTTTCCTTGAACGATGAGGAAAAAGCCAAAGGAGTCATTACGGTATCAAGTGGAAATCATGGCGTCAGTGTCGCGTATGGTGCGAAATTACTGGGGATCAGGGAAGCGGTCATCATTGTACCGAAGACCACGCCGCAAAGCAAGGTCGATAAGATTCGCTATTTCGGCGGACAGGTCATGATGATGGGACAAAATTATGATGAAGCGCATGTGCAGGGCATGCAGTATGTGAAAAGTCATGACTATACGTTTATTGATTCTTATTATGATGATCCTTTCATCTATGCGGGGCAAGGCACGATTGCGCTTGAGATCTTAAAGCAAAATCCGCAGATCGATACGATACTGGTGCCGGTGGGCGGAGGCGGCATGCTTACCGGGATCGCTGTTGCGGCACATCAGATCGATCCAAAGGTACAAGTGATCGGGGTGCAGACTGCCGCTTGTCCGGCGTTGGTAAAGTCTTATCAAGAGCACCATTTTTATGAAGAGTGTAAAAGCGCGCCTTCTATCTGTGATGCGCTGATCGGAGGAATCGGTAAGCTCTGCTATGAGATGGCAAAGGATTATATCGCCGATCTGCTTACCGTGGAAGAAGAAACGATCAGAAAAGCGGTTGCACATATCATCAATTATGAAAAATTCGTCGTTGAACCGGGCGGTGCGGTCGGTGTGGCGGCACTGTTTGAAAAGCGGGAACACATCAAAGGGAGAAATATTGCCATTGTGCTATCCGGCGGTAATATCAATGAAACGTTGATGTTAGAAATTCTGAATGAACAGGCAAAGCAGTGATAAAAGCGCATTCGTATCGTAAAAGCGAATGCTTTTTTTCATGGTCAAACGATGGAATGGGGAATGTAAGTGCAAGGGGAAGCTGTTTTGGTAAGGGAGAAATACCTTTTTGCGGCCTTACTTGCGGGAATATGTTTTTTCCTGTATAATAGGGCGTGCTTTTAAGGAAAGGAATGATGTCTGTGGATCAGAAATATGTGCGCAATTTTTCGATCATTGCCCATATCGATCATGGGAAATCAACGCTGGCAGATCGGATCCTGGAAATTACGGATACCGTGCAGCAGCGTGATATGAAAAGTCAGCTGCTTGATTCAATGGATCTGGAGCGGGAACGCGGCATTACGATCAAGTTGAATGCGGTGCAGCTGTCCTATCACGCGAAAGATGGACATGATTATTTGTTTCATTTGATCGATACGCCGGGACATGTCGATTTTACTTATGAAGTATCACGTTCTTTAGCGGCTTGCGAAGGGGCGATCCTGGTCGTGGATGCGGCACAGGGAATCGAAGCACAGACATTGGCAAATGTATATTTGGCGCTTGATAATGATCTGGAGATCATACCGGTCATCAATAAAATCGATTTGCCGAGCGCGCAGCCGGAGCTGGTAAAAGAGGAAATCGAAAATGTGATCGGATTAGATGCGAGCGATGCGCCTTTGATCTCAGCGAAAAGCGGTCTGCATATTGAAGACGTATTGGAGGCGATCGTAGCCAAAATCCCTTCTCCTCATGGCGATCCGCAGGCACCGCTGCAAGCGCTGGTCTTTGACTCGGTGTATGATGCTTATCGCGGAGTCATCGCTTATGTGCGCATCAAAGAGGGAAGCGTGAAAATCGGCGATCAGATTTCCTTTATGTCTACCGGCGCCGTTTATGAGGTGCTGGAGGTCGGTGTGCATACGCCTAAGGAAGTCAAAAAGCAGGAACTGCAATGCGGAGAGGTCGGCTGGATTTCCGCAAGCATCAAATCGATCAAAGATGTGCGGGTCGGCGATACGATCACCAATGCAAAGCGTCCTGCGAAAGCGCCGCTGGCCGGTTATCGGGTCATGAATCCGATGGTGTACTGCGGCTTGTATCCGATTGATTCTGCGAAGTATAACGATCTGCGCGATGCACTGGAAAAATTGCAGTTAAATGATTCTTCGCTTGTCTTTGAGGCAGAAACTTCACAGGCGCTGGGCTTTGGATTTCGCTGTGGCTTCTTGGGACTGCTGCACATGGATGTGATTCAGGAGCGTATCGAACGTGAATATCACATTGATTTGATTGCAACTGCGCCTTCGGTTGTCTATCATGCCTATTTAAGTGATGGCAGCATGGTGGAGATCGACAATCCTTCGATGCTTCCGGATATGACAAAGCTCGATCACATTGAAGAACCGTTTGTCAAAGCGAGCATCATGACGCCCAACGCTTATATCGGGGCAATCATGGAGCTGTGTCAGAAGAAACGCGGTTTTTACAAAGATATGACCTATATTGATGATTCCCGCATGAATATCATCTATGAACTGCCTTTAGGTGAAATCGTCTTTGATTTCTTTGATAAGCTGAAATCGGCGACACGTGGCTATGCGTCGTTTGATTATGAATTTATCGGTTATCGCACCAATCGTTTGGTAAAAATGGATATTTTGTTGAATGGTGATGTCATTGACGCACTGTCCTGTATCGTACATCGTGATTTCGCTTATCCAAGAGGCAAAGCGATCTGCGAAAAATTGAAGCAGCTGATTCCAAAGCAGCAGTTTGAAATACCGGTACAGGCGGCGATCAACAATAAGATCATTGCTCGCAGTGATATCAAAGCGCTGCGAAAAAATGTGTTGGCGAAGTGCTACGGCGGCGATATTTCCCGTAAAAAGAAGCTGCTGGAAAAACAGAAAGAAGGAAAGAAGCGCATGAAGGCGATCGGCAGTGTAGAGGTGCCGCAGGAAGCGTTTATGGCAGTGCTTTCCATGGATGAAGAATAAGAAACTGTGCCTGTTGAGACACAGTTTTTTTAACGGATACTGACTTCTTTTTACCTGTTTTGTCGAAAATGTCAGTTGCTGATGGTTCTTGTGATAGGATAAAGCGGGTGATCATTATGTATGAAACGATCAAGCAGTATTCGGAAAATGCCTATCTCAGCAAGTCAGCGTTAGCGAAGCGTTTTTCCGGCGTGGAATTAGATGCTTTGTGGAAAGAGATCCTAACGTATCGTGCGCTGTTTCAGGAACAGATCGTCTGTTATGGAAAAACGTATGTATTGACGATGAATCCCTTTGTCTATCGAAAACTGCTTCTGCTCAGTGAACGGTTTTACCAAAGTGAGAGCATAGCGGTGATTTCTGAACATGAGCTGTGGCATCATTTCTATCTGCGCTTCAAAGATACGCTGGATCCTTATCATCTGCGGCTGTTATGTGAGGAACGAAATTGCTTGCTCCTGCGTCTTTATTTTTGTCTTTGCTTCTCTAAAAAAACGGCGCTTCCCTTGTTTGAACAGATGCTTGCCTATCATCAGTGCCATCATTTCCTGTCATGCAAGGAAAGTGAAGCAGACTTACTTTTTCATGAAGAAGATGGAAATGATCTAACGTATGGATTACTGCGGTTTTTAGAATTTGTGCGTTTGCATCTATCGGAAAGAGTGGTATCATATAGCCATGAACAAAATGCGGGCCGATCGCTCATGACGCTGAAAGAATGCTGGCCGCAGCTTGGCGAGGCGCAGCTGCGCTTTTATTTATCGCATCAGAAAGCAGGACACTATTATACGATCCATGATTACATGGAACAGCAGAAAGTCTGTTATGAAACAGCGAGACAGGCGATGGAAGGACTGTGCACGGCGCGTTTTTATCGCAAGCAGAAGATCGGGAAGCGTTTTGTCTATTGCTTATAAGGAGGGCATGGCATGGTAGAAAGTGCGTATCTTCATGTGCCGTTTTGTAAAAGCATCTGTGCATACTGTGATTTCTTTCGCTATGGAAGCAGTGAAACGCTGCAGGAACAGTGGTTAAAACAGGTGTCTGCAGATCTGGAAGCGTTGGATCTTGCTTCATTAAAGACTTTTTATATCGGCGGCGGCACGCCCAGCGCTTTATCGCCATCACAGCTGGAACGCTTGCTTGCGGTAATTGCTTCTCGGACACCGCAGTTAGAGGAGTTTACGATGGAAATCAATCCGGACTGTTTTGATGAAGAAAAGCTGCGCATTTGCATGAAATATGGAATCAATCGTCTTTCGATCGGCGTACAGAGCATGGATGATACGCTGCTACAAGCGATGAACCGCCGTCATAATGTGCAAATGGTGCACGAGGTGATCAAATTGTGCAAAGCGCACGGACTGGTGAATCTGTCGATCGATCTGATCTATGCTTTGCCCGATCAAAGTCTTTCTAAGTGGCAGGAAACTTTGCGGGAAGCGGTTGCATTAGATGTGCCGCATATTTCTCTTTACGCACTCAGCATTGAACCAAACAGCCTGTATGGCAGAAAGCAGGTGCAGAAAGCCGATGATGAACTGGAAGCGGATGAATATGAATGGGCGATCGCTTTTTTAACGGAACACGGCTATCGGCAATACGAAGTATCCAACTTTGCCAAAGCCGGTTATGAAAGCAGACATAATCTGGCTTATTGGCACTATGATGATTTTTATGGAATCGGATGCGGCGCCAGTGGGAAAGAAAAACATATCCGTTATGATAATGAGCGAAATCTGATGGCATATCTGAAAGGAATGCGGGCAAAAGAAACGATCACATTAAGCAAAGAAGAGGAAATGTTTGAATTTTTGATGATGGGCTTACGCTTGTGTGACGGCATTTCTTTGTCAGTGTTTGAAAATCGCTTTGCCTGTTCTTTTTTCGATGTGTATCAAGAAGCATATGCAAAGCTGTCGGCACAAGGACTGCTGGTAAATGAAGGGGATCGGATCAAGACCACACCACAGGGATTACATCTATTACATGAAGTGCTGTTGGCACTCATGTAAAAAACGCATCAGCGCAAAGAACTTCTGTACGTGAATGCGCTTATTTCAGTTTGCCGAATAAAAGCAGATCATAGAAGATGCCGTTTTTACAGACGGCATTTTAAGGTGTTTTCCTGTTTGAAATGATGGTGCAGCACCAGAAATGAACTGTCAAGGACTTTTGATCAAGCTCATAAAGATCTACGACCTTACGTTCTGTGCTGTTGCAAAAAATAACTACAACGACTTACATTGATTTTTTTAGTCTTTCTGCGTATAATGGAAGTAGGGAAAGTAGGGATTTCCATATTTCTAGAAAGGTGGTGCAGACCTATGTTAACAAAAACGTTTGTGGACAATGCCAAAGTTATGGCAAAAGGACAGATCACGATCCCGAAAGATGTTCGTGCCGTTCTCGGTGTAGCAAGCGGCGACAGAGTTACTTTTGTGGTGGAAGGAAACTCTGTCCGTATCGTTAATTCTGCTGTGTACGCCATGCAAATGCTTCAGCAGGAAATGGTTAACGATGCAGAACGTACCGGATTGACTTCGGAAGATGATGTGATGGCGCTAGTCAAAGAATTGCGCAGCGAGGATGAAAAGGAATGAGGGTTTTGATAGATACCAACGTTCTTATTTCTGCGGCATTAAGCGCTAATGGAAAACCGTTTCAGGCGTATGTAAAAGCAACCTCACATCCCAATCATGGTCTAATCTGTGAACAGAACGTGGATGAAATGAAACGGATCTTCAACAAGAAATTCCCAAACCGCCTCGCAGCTCTGGATAGGTTTCTTTCGTTAGCTTTGTTGACTTTAGAATTAGTTTCAGTTCCAACAGATGAAAACGTGTCGGAAATGCAGATCCGGGATGTAAATGACCGTCCCATCCTGCGGGCAGCGATTGCGGCAAAAGCCGATGTTCTTCTTACCGGTGATAAGGATTTTTTAGAGTCTGGCGTGAAAAATCCAGCAATTATGACACCGGCAGAATTTTTGAATGATTGTTTCATTGAAAAAGCAGCGGATCGAGAGTGAAAAACTCCCGACCCGCTGTATTTACTTCTGTGATACAGTACATGTTTGATTTTATCACACATAGTTTCGGTGTTTTTACAGACGGCATTTTAAGGTGCCTTCCTGTTTGAAATGATTGTGCAGCAGCACTTTTTGAGATGCGATATTTGGCGAAAATTCATCGGCGCTGATGCGAGTGATCGAAAGAAGCGCAAATGCTTCGATACAAATCTGGCGGACGGCTTCGCTCATGATGCCGCGGTTTTTATCGTTACCTCTTTCCTGATTTGTCTATTATTATAGTATGCGGAAGAGGAACAAAAGGTTTCAAAAAGCTATTGCATTTTAAGATGGTCTATTGTAGAATATAGAAGATTTCTTACTGGGGGCTTGGCTCCCTTCGACCGGTTGCTCGGTAAGAAACGACTATTGAACAGGAGGAAAAAGAAAATGTTATTAAAAGCTGAAAAACAGGCAATCATGAAAGAGTACGCGCGTTTTGAAGGCGATACCGGTTCTGTTGAAGTACAGGTTGCGGTCTTAACTGCACAGATCAACCGTCTGACTGAACACATGAAAGAACACAAACACGATTATCATTCACAGCGCGGTCTGATGAAGATGGTCGGACGTCGTCGTAATCTGTTAGCGTACTTAAAAAGAAACGACTTGAATCGTTACCGTGAGCTGATCGCTCGTTTAGGTCTGCGTAAATAGTTGGTTTCCTAAAGCTCCCATCAGGGAGTTTTTTTGTATCAAAGCGTAATTTTTAGGAAAATGCGCAGCGCATGATCAAGGAAAAAGGCATGACAGACAGACCGGGTTTTAGAATATTTAGAAGACAAAGTGTGTAAAATCAATATTTTTATTACCAATTAGAGCGGTTGTGTGGTATGATAATACAGACGTAAATTAAAAAAGAAGATGATGAGGTGAATAAGTTGGCTAAACAAGTATTTTCGATGGATTTTTGTGGTCGTACGCTTACCGTAGAAACAGGCGAGATCGCAAAACAAGCGGGCGGCAGCGCATTGGTGCGTTATAACGACACCGTGGTCTTATCGACTGCGACCGCAAGCAAGCAGGCAAAGGAAGGAATTGATTTCTTTCCGCTGACCGTAACTTTTGAAGAGAAATTATATTCGGTAGGAAAGATCCCGGGCGGCTTTTTGAGAAGAGAAGGCAGACCGAGCGAGCATGCGACCTTATCGGCGCGTATGATCGACCGTCCGATTCGTCCGCTTTTCGCGGATGGTTTTCGCAATGAGGTGCAGGTGGTCAATACCGTTTTATCAGTAGAGCAGGACTGTGACCCGGCGATGACGGCAATGCTGGGCGCTTCTTTGGCGCTGTGCTTATCGGATATTCCATTCAATGGACCGATTGCCGGTGTGATCGTAGGTCGGGTCGATGGCGAATATGTCATCAATCCATCGCAGGAGCAGATGGAGCGCACGGATATCGTATTGCACGTTGCCGGTACGAAATATGCGGTAAACATGGTAGAAGCCGGTGCGAAAGAAGTCAGTGAGGAAGCGATGCTGGGTGCGATCTTGTTCGGACATGAACATATTAAAAAGCTGGTGGCATTTCAGGAAGAAATCGTGGCGGCTGCCGGTAAGGCAAAACGGCAGATCGAATTATATGAGATTCCTGCCGCATTGAATGAAGAAGTGCGCGCACTCGTGCAGGAACGCATGGTCAAAGCAGTACAGATTCATGAAAAACTGGAACGCTATGATGCGATCGACGCATTGGAAGCGGAAATGGTGGAACATTATGAAGCCAAAGAATATGAAAGTGAAAAGAGCAAAGCACAGACGATCAAGTTTGTAAAAGAGATCTGTCATGATATTACCAAGGAAGAAGTACGCCGCTTGATCACGGTTGAGAAGGTTCGTCCGGACGGCCGTAAGCTGGATGAAATTCGTCCGTTGGATTCACAGGTCGATATTTTGCCTAGAGTGCATGGTTCGGCATTGTTTACACGCGGAGAAACACAGGTGCTTTCCGTATGTACTTTAGGACCGTTAAACGATAATCAGATCATTGACGATGTAACGGAAGTAGAATCCAAACGTTTTATGCATCACTATAACTTCCCGCCGTATTCGGTAGGAGAGACCGGACGCATGGGATCTCCGGGACGTCGTGAGATCGGACACGGCGCATTGGGAGAACGCGCACTGTCGCAGGTCATTCCTAGCGTAGAACGCTTCCCTTATACGATCCGTCTGGTAGCGGAAGTATTAGAATCAAACGGTTCTTCCTCTCAGGCTTCCATCTGCGCGGGAACGATGGCGCTGATGGCTGCCGGGGTTCCGATCAGTGCGCCGGTTGCGGGCATTGCAATGGGATTGGTAAAGCAGGGTGAACACTATACGATCTTGAGCGATATCCAGGGTATGGAAGATCACCTTGGCGATATGGACTTTAAGGTAGCCGGTACGCCGAAGGGCATTACCGCTTTGCAGATGGATATTAAGATCGATGGTCTGTCCAAAGAAATCTTTGAAGAAGCGTTGGCACAGGCAAAGATCGGCAGAGCGCAGATTTTGGAAAACATGCTTTCTGCGATCAGCGAAGTAAGAAGCGAGGTCGGACGCTATGCACCGAAGATCCATCAGATGCATATTCCGGTGGATAAGATCCCTGATGTGATCGGTCCTAAGGGCAAGATGATCAATCAGATCATCGAGGCATGTAATGATGTTCAGATCGATATCGAAGATGATGGTAAAGTGATCATCTATCATATGGACAAAGAACCGATCGAACATGCGGCGGCGATGATCGAAGATGTGATCAGAGAAGCTAAAGTCGGCGATGTGTTTGAAGGCGAAGTCGTAAGGATCGAAAGCTTTGGTGCGTTCGTACACCTGTTCTCAAGCACAGATGGCCTGCTTCATATATCTGAGATTTCACATGAACGTGTGGAAAAGGTAGAAGATGCTTTGAAACTCGGTGATAAGGTGAAGGTCAAAGTAATCAAGATCGACAACAAAGGCCGGGTCAATGTATCTGCCAAAGCGCTGTTAAAACGTCCGAAAAAGGAAAAGAAGGCAGAGCCGAAAAAAGAAACAGCAGAAACGACAGTTTCAGAAGGTGAAGCAAAAGAAGCATAAATAGAAAATAAGCATCTGTTTTGTGAGTATAAGGGAAGAAGCTGCTTTTCCCGATCATAAAGCAGGTGCTTTTCTATGGCAAAAACGATAACTGTCGGCAGTTTTTGCTTTGCGCCGTAGTGAAATACAGGAAAGTGTGGTAGAATAACGTAAAAAGAGGTGAATGAAATGAATTGGAAGGAAACAACGGCAGTTTATGAAAACGATCTGATCAAGGATCTACAAAGACTTTTGGCAGTGGAAAGTGTCAAGATGGAAGCAAGACCAAATGCGCCGTTTGGATTGAAATGCCGAGAGGCGTTGGATGAAATGTTAGCGATGGCGAAGCGTGATGGCTTTGCGACACAGGATATTGACGGCTATGCCGGCGTGATCACTTATGGGGAAGGAGAAGAAAGTGTCGGTGTGCTGGGACATTTGGACATCGTGCCGATCGGTGATGGCTGGAGCCGTGATCCTTATGGAAGCGAACTGGTGGACGGCGTGTTGTTTGGCAGAGGTGCATTAGATGATAAAGGACCGGGCATGGCAGCCTACTATGCGCTGAAAGCGATCAAGGATGCTGGGATCAAGTTGAAGCGCAAGGTCATGCTGATCTATGGCTGTGATGAAGAAAGCGGTATGGCGTGCATGAAGTATTACCGTGAACATGGTGAGATCCCGACGATGGGCTTTGTACCGGATGCCAATTTCCCGCTGATCTACGGAGAAAAAGGTATTTATGTATTTACGTTAAGCGGCAAGGTCAATACGGTGATCCAAACGATGGAGGCGGGAAGTCGTCCGAATATCGTGATCGGCAAAGCGAATGCTACGGTCCATGCAATGAGCGAAGAACAGGAACGATTATTTTCTTTTTATTTGAAGAGCCATCAGTTAAATGGGAATTTGCGGCGTGAAGCAGACGGCAGCGTACGTATTTATATGGAAGGCAAGCCTTTCCATGCAATGGCGCCTTTTCACGGCGTCAATGCCGGCCTGCACTTGTTGAATTTCATCGGAGCGGCTTATGATGACGCGTTCGCAAGAGCAATTTATGCGCTCTTCGGCGATTGGCAGGGAAGCGGTTTGGGAATTGCGGCAGAAGGTGCGCGCATGGGCTTTCTGACGCTGAATACCGGGGTGATCGAGATCAAAGAAGGACAGGTCAAGATCGTCAATGATATCCGTTATCCGATCGATGTCGATGCCGTACAGATGAAAGCGCAGATCGCAAAACAGATAGAGGCAGGCACGCTTGCATTGACACTTGCAGTATCAAATGATTCTGCACCGCTTTACGTCGATCCAAAATCGGAACTGGTATCGACTTTAGAAGCGATCTATCGCAAGCACAGCGGTGATGAAACGACCCCGATCATGACGATCGGCGGCGGCACTTATGCCCGCAATTTCGATCAGTTTGTGGCATATGGACCGGAACTGCCAAACATGAATCAAAATGTGAATATGAAGATCGGTGGACCACATCAGGAAGATGAAGGGATCCAGATCAGCGATCTGATGATGGCGATGGCGATCTATGCGGAAAGCATTGCCGCACTGGCAGGAGAAACAGCATGAGAATGCGGCGGTTGAAGTGGGCACATGATTTCTTAGAGCAGCAGCCGCACTTGATCAAAGAACCGGAAACGATGAAAGGAAAATGGAAGCAGCTCTTAAACAAAGAAACACTGCATGTGGAAATCGGCTGCGGGAAAGGTGATTACTGGGTGCAGATGGGGAAACGTTACAGCGAAAGCGGCTGGATCGGTATCGAAAAAAACGAAAGCGCCGCTGCTTTGGCAATGCGCAATTATGTGAATCAGGGAGAAGAATCGCATATGCGATTCATATATGGCGATGCGGCTACTATCACCGAATGGTTTGCCCCGAAAGAAGTCGATGTGATCCATCTCAACTTTTCGGATCCGTGGCCCAAGACCCGCAATCATAAAAGGAGATTGTCGCATGCCGGCTTTTTAACAAAATACAAGCAGATCTTAAACAGCGAGGGACAGATCATTATGAAAACCGATAACAGCGATCTGTTTGAGTTTTCACTGTTACAATTTCAAAATGAGGGCTTTTGCTTAGCGGATGTCAGTGTGGATTTTCGCAGAGCAATTCATGAAGAAGATGTTATTACCGAATATGAGCGCCGCTTTATGGAAAAGGGACAGCCGATCTACCGGGCGGTGTTTCAATTACGGCAGCAGGGATCACTTGATTAAGGTGGTCCTTTTTTATCAGGAAAAGAAAATGATGAAAAAAAGTTATTTTCTTTCATTTTTATGATAATTTCTTTGCAAATAATGGTATAATGATTTCGTATATGTTGCGGACGGTGATATTGGAATGTGGTCTAAAAAAGTGATCGCGGTGCTGCTTGTACTGTTGTTGAGCGGATGTGCGAAAGCGGAAACGATGGAAAAACAGATTCGCTTTGCCCTCAATCAGGCAAAAGAGGATCCTTATCCTGCGATCAATCAACAAAAACAATATTACGGCTACTATCTGCCGCCGGACATCGGGCGAAGAAAGAGTACGCTTTTCAGTGAGGTGCTGGTAAAGGACGGTTATACGATCGTTATGAATTTCAAAAGCCGTGCGGTAATCGAAGCGGCGACTTCCTCCTCGCAAAGGGAAGCACAAGAGGTGGAACAGGAAGTGCTGAAAGAACTGCTCGGTCATGCGAGCTATGAAACGATCGAAGGCGGCTATGCTTTTTCGGGGTACTACCAGATGCTGGACGGCTTCGTTTATCCTTTTACCTGTAAGGTATTGGAAAATGATGCGGATACAGTGGCGATCGCACTTGAAACGCAGTATATGGATGGCTTTACGATCGTAGACAGATCTTGTGCCGATCAATATGCCAGAGTCATGTTAAAGATGGCGGGTGCATTGAAAATAGAAGAAGAACGGTTACTTGCGGATTTTTCTTTATATGACGCGTATCGAAGTGATGAAGAAAGCGATGTGCAGATGCGGGATACCTTTGATGAAGAAGGCTATCTGATCGATTTTGATCATCGTGAAACCGACACGCCGGATTAGGAGGAATGATGAAATTGAAAGCATTTACGGAATATATGCCGGCATTAACGAAGGAAACACAGTTTGAAACGCTGTGTGAAAAGCAAGGGATCCAGGTGTTTTTGTTTTCTGCGGACTGGTGTCCTGATTGTGTGTTCTTAAAGACATTTATGGAAGAACTTGTCGCCGAGTGGAAGCAGATCGAGTTTGTTTATGTGAACCGTGATCAGTTTCCATCGCTGTGTGAGCGGCTGGCAGTTTTAGGGATCCCGAGCTTTATCGCTTATCGCGATGGGAAAGAGTGTGCGCGTTTGGTCTCCGCTTTACGTAAGAGCAGAGCGGAAGTCGAAGCGTTTTTAGGAGGTTTGGCATGAGCATCGTAAGAGTATTTTATGTGCCGCAGGCATTTGCGCATACCGTTTTGGTAAGAGTGAGCGAGGAAATGATCGCTTCTACAAAACAAAGCGGCAATGTGTGTGCTTTATATGATCGGCAAATGCATTTGATCGGGTACAATATCACGATGGATCTTCAAAGTGAGCATAACGGCTATCAGCCGATGGATGAAGCGCTGTTAAAGCGGATCAACGAGGAATTGCGGGAAAATGGCTTTCCACTATTGGTACATGATTTTACACCGCGTATCGTGGTGGGCTATATTCGTAACTGTACGCCTCATCCAGACAGCGATCATCTGCATGTGTGTGAGGTAGATGTCGGAAATGATGTCGTGCAGATCGTATGCGGCTCGATCAATGTGAAAGCAGACTGCTATGTGGTGGCAGCGCTGGATCAGGCAGTGATGCCGGATGGCAAATGGATCCGCAGCGGAGCGGTGCGCGGCGTTGCTTCGGCAGGCATGCTGTGCAGCCGTTATGAACTGGGATTTGATAAAGAAAAAGGAAAGGGATTGCTGATCCTTGATGATGCAGCAACCATTGGTTCTCCATTCTTAATGACAAAGGAGCAGAGTGTATGAACGTATTGAAGAAAATCGCATCATATTTGTTTGAGGAAGAAGAAGTGGAAGATGAAGTGATCGCGGAAGATGAACTGGAACCGGTCGTTTTTGCCCAAGAAGCAAAAAAGAGCGAGCCGCAGGAACAGGTGGAGCTTTCTATGCGTATGGAAGAAAACAAAGAAGCGGCGAAACCGGTGGAAAGCATGCCGGCTGCGCATCATCTCGGCTCGATCACGGCTGATGCACCGAAAGCGAAAAGCAGCGTTAAGCGCAAACCGTTAGAGCGTAATCCGAAGCAGGAATATGAAGTGGCGCCGGTCATTTCACCGATGTACGGCACTGGCAAGGTACAGGACGGCATTTCTCAAAGCAAAGGAAAATCGCCGAAGAAACAGAATCCGTTAGGAACGATCATTTCACCGATGTATGGCGCAAAGGAATTGGAAGCGATGAGCGATGCGGCGCAAAGCGAGCTTGCCGTTAAGGAAAAAGAAGCAGAGCGTGCGGAAATCGTAGAGGAAACACTGGTCGATATACCATTGGATCAGATGCTGGTAAAAGATGTGCCGGTGGAAAGCGATGATGTTTTACAGTTTTCGCTGTTTGGCGAAGATGAGATCGTCAAGCATGCGTTCAGCGCATATGATCCTGATGATGAGGAAAGAAAGAAGGCATAAGGCATGTATCACTTTATCGGAATCAAAGGCAGCGGCATGGCGTCGCTTGCGGAAATCGTCGCCGATCGCGGTGAAACGGTCAGCGGTTCGGATATTGAAAAATATATCTTTACGCAGAAGCCTCTTGAAGAAAGAGGGATCAGGATTACCGGATTTGATGAAACTAACATTCAGCCGGGCATGACCGTGATCATCGGCAATGCGTTTGGCGATGACAATGTGGAAGTGAAAAAGGCAAAAGCGCTGCCGTCGGTTACCTGTTATTATTATCATGAGTTTCTGGGCAAGCTGTTAGAAGAATATGTATCGATCTCGGTTGCCGGCACGCATGGCAAAACGACGACGACCGGCTTGCTTTCGCATGTGTTGGAAAACGTGCGTCCTACCGGTTATCTGATCGGGGACGGCAGTGGAAAAATGCCGCGGGACAGTCATTATTTCGTACTGGAATCATGCGAATACCAGCGTCATTTCATGGCGTATCATCCGGATTATGCGATGATCACCAATATTGAGCTCGATCACGTTGATTATTATCCGGACTTGACTTCTTATCGTCAGGCATTTGAGGATTTTGCCAATCAGGTAAAAAAAGGCGTCGTTTTATTCGGCGATGATGAAAACGTCATGCAGCTAAAGGTAAAAACCGCGCATCTGTACTACGGCTTAAACGAGCATAACGATGTGCGGGCGCAAAATGTGGAGGAAAGAGAAGACGGCACTTCCTATGATGTTTATTACAAAGGCGCTTTGTTCGGTCATTTTGATTTTCCTTTTGTCGGGAAACCGCTGCTTTGGAATACGCTTGGCGTCATTGCCATCGGCATCATGGAGGGACTGAGCGCAAAGCTGCTTCAGGATGCGATCGCCGGTTTTGGCGGGGTAAAGCGCCGCTTTATCATCGAGGAAAAAAACGGCAATGTTTATATTGATGACTATGCGCATCATCCGACGGCGATCAAATACATGATCGAAGCGGCACGTACCAAATATCCGGACCGCAAGATCATTGCGATCTTTAAGCCGGACCGTTATTCACGCATTTATTATTTTATGGATCGCTTTGCGGAAGAATTAAAGCAGGCAGATGAAGTGTTTTTATGCCATTTTCCACAAAATGCGGCACATGAGGAAGGCATTTCCATTACGATCGCGGATCTGGCGGAAAAGATCGAAGGCAGTCATATCACCCTTGAGGATGAGGCGGCTGCAAAGGAACTGGCGGCGCATGGACCGGCAGTATATCTGTTTATGAGCAGCAAGGATATTTATAAGTTTAAGAATAAAGTGAAAGAGTTTCATTAAATTTTCAAATACTGTTGTAATCGTTTTCAAAAAAGTGTAGAATAATCAAGAGAGGTGTTTGTATGGGCTTAGATTTACTGGTAGAGGCCGCAAGCAATGTTTGCAGCGTATTGTTGCCGATCGTTGCGGTGGTCGCTTTGATCTTTTTGATCGTTTTGCTTTATCATGCGATTAAGGCGGTCAAGAAAAGCACGCTGATGATGGATGATCTGTCAAAGACGCTGCGCAGTGCCGATCGTCAGATCAATGCGCTGGATGGACCGCTGCACACCTTAAATGAATTAAGTGAAACAGTGGATCAGATCCATGATGTGAGCCGCAATCTGGTGCGTTCGGCATTAGTGGCGGTACTGGAGAATTTATCACTGATCCGTGACTGGATCAAGGCTAAGGTAAATCCCGATCACAAAATGTCTCAGCAGGATGAAGATGTTTCAGAATAAAAGAAAAGAGGCCGTTTTATGAAACAGATCAATAAGGAAAAATGGAGCGAAGTATTTTCACAGAGCAAAGAGAAGCTGGCCAAGACTACGAAAAACGTCGTAGATCGTTTGGAAGACGGTGTAGAAGACCTGATGGAGCATGAAAAAGTACAGACGGTCATCCGCAAGAGCGAAGACGGCGTAGCAAAGGTATGGAACAGTGAGCCGGTACAGGAGACACTGGAAAAAACGAAAGCAGGCGTACAGCGGATCAAATCAGATGAAAAGGTGCAAAGCGGCATCAAGAAATTGAAAAGAGGTACGCTGAAAGCGGCGGATTATGCTTACGAGGGCTTAAATCGACTGTTAAAGGAAGAAGATGACGAGGTGGAAATCAAGGTCATCGAACATTCGGTAGATGAAGATAATGAGTAAAAGTCTACGGAAATGAGCACGTAGCGGGAAGAAGGAGAGGTATGAAGCGAATTACGATTTATGATGTTGCGAAGGAAGCGGATGTTTCTTTAGCGACGGTTTCCCGTGTGATCAACGGCAGTGATGTCGTAAGGGAAGACACGCGGGTCAAAGTGCAGGAAGCGATTGAAAAGCTGGGCTATAAGCCGAATGCGATCGCGCAGGGATTGGCGTTGCAGAAAACGACGACCATCGCTTTGATCGTGCCGGAAGCTAGTTTCTTTTACACCGGACAGATCATCAACGGTTTGATCGATGTGGCTAAGATCTATAAATACAATATTGTTTTACATACCGCCACCGAAGGGATCACCGAGATGAATGAGATCATTGAAACGATCATCAAGTCAAGAGTGGATGGCGTCGTGATCTTCAATGATAAATTATGCAAGGATGAATTGAATACCTTAACGCGTTATCAGGTGCCGATCGTTGTGATCGGTAATAAGATGCACGATGATATGATCGGTTCGGTCTATGTGGATTATGCAAGCTTGGTGTATGATCTGGTAAACAGCTATATGGATCGCGGCGTGCATGATATCGCATTGGTGGAGGACCGCAAAAATCCGCAGGTGATCGCGCAGATGTTAAGCGGTTTGACAAAGGCTTTTGAAAAACGGGGGATGAAGTATGACAACTTCATTGAGATTCCGAAGGAATATCGCTCCTCTTACTTGTATCTGAAAGAGTATTTTGCCAAAAAGCGTCATCAGCTGGTGCTGACGTATCGTGATTCACAAGCGCTGGCGGTGCTGAATTCAGCCAAAGAGCAGGCGCAGCCGATTGCGATTCCACAGGAGATGGAAGTCGTTTGTATCCTTGACAGCAAATACAATGCGATGGCGCGTCCGCAGATTTCCGGTTATAAGATCCCGGATTATGACATGGGTGCGATGGCAATGCGTATGATTACCAAGATGCTGGCGGAGAACAGTGAGCCGTTTGAAAAAGAATTGGAGATGTTCAGCATCTATACACCGCGTCAGTCCACCAAATAAGGATTGACAAATAAAAGAAACAGGTTATACTGTTAGCGTACATGCAATGAAGAGAAAGAGTACCAAAATGAAATGTATAGAGAGATGATGGCCGGTGAAAATCATTCAGGAAGTTTTGGGAATACACCTCGGAGCAGCTTTATGCAAAGTAAAGCCGTAGGTCTTACGTTACAGACAAGAGCGCATATGAGCAATCATATGAAATAAGGTGGTACCGCGTTACAGACGTCCTTAGAAAGGGACGTTTTTTTATGGAAAAGGAAGGAAGAAAAGAAATGAAATTGTATGATGAATTAAAGTGGCGAGGACTGATCAATGATGTCACCAGCCCCGAACTGGAAGAAAAGCTGAATCAGGGGGGGCTGACCTTCTATATCGGCACCGATCCGACTGCCGATAGTTTACATATCGGTCATTTTTCCTCTTTGCTTTGTGCGAAGCGCTTAAAGGAGCATGGACATCATCCGATCATGCTGGTCGGCGGAGCAACCGGCTTTATCGGTGATCCGAAGGCAAGCGGAGAGCGCAATATGCTGAGCAAAGAAGTTCTGCGGCACAACTATGAAAAATTAAGCGAGCAGATCGAGCGTTTATTCGGTTTTACGATGGTAAACAATTTAGATTGGACCAAAGACATTACTGTGATCGACTATCTGCGGGATTATGGAAAGTTTTTCAACGTCGGCTATATGCTGAGCAAGGATACGGTAAAAAGGCGTTTGGAAAGCGGGATTTCCTATACTGAGTTTTCTTATATGATCTTGCAGTCACTGGATTTTTTACATCTGTATGAACATTACAACTGCACATTGCAGTTAGGCGGACAGGATCAGTGGGGAAACATTACCTCCGGCTTGGAGCTGATTCGCAAGAAGCATGGTGCGGATGTCGCCTGCTATGGTTTGACGATGCCGCTGATCACCAAAGCGGACGGTACGAAATTCGGCAAGAGCGAAGCGGGAACGGTATGGCTGGATCAGGAAAAGACTTCTGCTTATGAAATGTATCAGTTTCTGGTAAACAGCGAAGATGAAAAAGTGATCGACTATCTGAAAAAACTGACCTTCTTGTCAAAAGCGGAGATCGAAGCGCTGGAAAAAGCGGTTCAAACGCAGCCGCATATGCGGGAAGCGCAAAAAGCTCTGGCAAAAGAAGTGGTTACGTTTCTGCATGGGGAAGCAGCTTATGAAACGGCGCTGCGCATTACCAATGCCTTATTTGGCGGTGATGTAAAAGCTTTGAACTTAACAGAGCGTCGAGATGCGCTGAAAAGCTTTGCGGCGGTAGATGTCGATGATGCGATCAAATGCATTGACTTTTTGGTAAACGGCAAGGTGGCCGCTTCGCGTCGTGAAGCAAGAGAATGGCTGAAACAGGGATCGATCCAGATCAATGGGGTAAAGGTACAGGATGAGAATCAGATCATATCCAAAGCAGATGCTTTAGTGGATGATCTGCATCTGGTAAAGCGGGGGAAACGCAATTATTCCGTTATCCGCCAGCATTAGGAGCAAATGCTCCTTTTTATTATACGCATCTTCTTTTATTTCTAGGCACATTGCCCGCCTTTCTACATACGATAGCAATGTGAGGAGGCATAGACATGAAAGTAGTGGTAATGGGAAGTGATTATCGGATGCGGGAAGTGTATTACCGTTTTGCTTCTTATGTGGAAACCATTTTGATCAATGAAACAAGCGATCTTCATGAGATAAAAGGGTTTGATGTATTGGTGCTGCCGGTCCGTGCAGTCGATGCACAAGGAAACCTGTGTTTTCCAAACACGCTGGTAAAAAGCGATGAGGCGTTTTGGAAACAGGCGGAAAAGGGAATGATCTTCGCAGGATCACGCTGTCCTTTTTTAGATCAGCTCGATAATCAGATCTATTATTACATGGAGGAGGAAGCGTTAAAGAAACAAAATGCGATCTTAACGGCTGAGGGAATCTTATATTATATGATCGATCATACTGCGACTTCGATCTTTGCATTAAAAGTCGATATCATCGGCAAGGGCATATGCGGCAGTGCATTCGGCACATTATTGCGTCAGTTGGGCATTCGCCATCGCTATGTGAGAAGAGCGGCGCAAGGGGAAGATGAGATAACGATCGAAGCATGGAAGCAAAGCAAAGCGGGCGATGTGGTGATCATAACTGCGCCGGTCGAGATCATTGATGAAGCATGGCTGTACGCCCAGCAGCATCATCCGCTTTTGATCGACATTGCCAGCGGCAAGGTAGTGGACGCACATACAGCGGGGAAGCTTGGCTTTCCTTATGTAAAAGCACTGGGCATTCCGAGTATCTTTGCGGCAAAGAGCGCCGGTAACATCTTATTTGAGTGGATATGGGGGAAAGTGCATGAAGAATAAAAAAATCTTGATCGGTATCAGCGGCTCTTTTTGTAATCACCGCGCGGTTTTGGAAGAAGTGCGCAAGCTGGCTGTGGATAATGATATTACCTTTGTCATCAGTGAAAATGTAAAGAACTTGTCCACGCGTTTTTTTGAAAGAGAAGCTTTTTTAACAGAACTGCGCACGATCAGCGGAAAAGCGATCATTGATGATTTATTGCAGGCAGAGGTATTAGGACCGCAGGATCGTTTTGATATCATGGCTATCGTACCGCTCAGTGCAACGATGTGTACGCGCATGGTGCATGGCCTTTACGATAGTCCGGTAACCTTGGCGGCCAAAGCGATGATCCGCAATCAGAAAAATATCGTGTTTGGCTTTGCGAGCAATGACGGGCTGGGCATCTCCGGTACCAATTTGATGCGTCTATTGAATATGAAGCATTTTTATGCGGTGCCTTTTCGTCAGGATGCGCCGTCCGCAAAGCCACGCAGCATTGTCGCCGACTGGCAAAAACTGGAACAGACACTGGATGCGGCATTTCATAACGAGCAGCTGCAGCCGCTTTTGTTAGGAAGTGAAAGCGATGACTAAACGCTGCATGGTTGCGCTGATTACCCCGTTTCATGCGGATGGCTCGATCGATTACATGAGCATGGCAAGACTGATCAGACGTTTACTAAAAGAAGGATGCGATGGCTTCATCGTATGCGGCACTACGGCTGAAACACCGACGCTGCGCAAGGAAGAACGCAGGCAGATCCTGCGCTTTGTCATCTCCCAGGTAAAGGGGAAAGCAGCAATCTATTATGGCTGCGGCAGCAATGACACATTAGCGACGATTGCGGCATGCAAGGAAGTCGAAAAGGAAGCGATCGACGGCGTGTTATTAGTAACCCCTTATTATAATAAACCATCGCAGGAAGGCCTATATCGTCATTTCAGTGCGATCGCACAGGCAACTACACTGCCGATCATGCTTTATCAGGTACCGGCACGCTGCGGCGTCGCAATGGAAGCGGAAACGATCATTCGTCTGGCGCACGATCATGAAACTATCAAGGCGCTTAAGTTTGCCAGCAGTGATTTCGCTTTGATCAGGAAAGTCAAAGAAAACTGTGATCTTACGATTTACAGCGGAGAGGATGAAATGCTGCTGGAAGGGTTAGAGGAAGGCATGCAGGGCATCATCTCAGTCAGTGCCCATCTGATCCTGCCACAGATCAAAAAGCTGATGGAACAGTATGAGCAAAGCTGTATCGATCCGCTTCTGCATTTACAGATCAAGGCTTATGCACGGCATTTGTTTATGGAAAGCAGTCCGGCGCCGTTAAAATACCTGTTATCCAAGCGGGAAGAATGTGAGAATGTGCTGCGGCTGCCCTTAGTCGGCGTATCGGCGCAAACCCAAAAAACATTAGATGCTTTCTTTGCTTCGACAACATTCTTTTTTGACTAAGCGCATACTTGAGACATGAAAGTAATCGTATTTGACGAACAGCATGAAGACGACCTCACCAACGCGATCAATGCGTGGATTGAAGACAACGCGCCCAAGATCTGTGAAATTCGTTTTTCCACTTGTGCGTTTGCCTTACAACAAGAACAGATCTACTGTTTTTCCGCACTCATTCTCTATGAGGAGGAATAAATGCGAAAACGCTGCGCATACTACAGGCAGGAGGTCGTAAAAAGATGAAAACAGAAATCTTATGTAACGTGCATTCCTGTGTTTTCCACACAGATGATGATCGCTGCCAGGCAAAGACCATTTCGGTTACCTGCGATCGAGCGATTCAACCGCACTGTTTTTCGGAAACTGCCTGTCAGTCATTCCGCTGTAAAAACGAACAGTAAAAATGCATTGCCGCGGTGATCAAGCGGCAGTGCATTTTTTCTCCTTAAACAAAACGGATCAACCTCTTGGTACAGACGGATGCGTTTTTTTCATATGAGATATTGAAAGATATTAAGAAAGCGCACATAAGCGATGCGAGGATAAAACACTATCTTATAAGTGTATCAAATATTCCATATAATGAGGGCGTACACATGAAAAGAGAAGTCGTAAAAAACTTTTCAAGAATGATGGAAATGAGCGAATGACAAAGCAGCGAAAACACAATAAAGAAAAACGTAAGAAGTCCTATGTCACAAATGAATGATGTAGTTTTTCTTAGTAATTGATTGATTTTCTACTTAAACTGTAAAATTTTGGTTGTAAAAGGGTGTAAAAAATGTTAGAATAACACTGGGAGAGAAATCTTGCCAAAAAAAAGCGAAAAGGGGTTGACAGCAATGCAGATGGTTGCGACAATTAGACAGACAGACAGACAGACAGACAGACAGACAGACAGACAGACAGACAGACAGACAGTAAGGTAAAGTCTGCGCTTTTTTGCGCCCTTTTTTACGTAGTTACATTATTTAATAGCTTATTAGGCGTGTTGCGCCCGTGTAGAAACTATCACGGACGCGACGCGCCTTTGTTTGTCTAAAAATCAAACCAAGACCAGTGTGGATTGAGTTTTGCAAAGGAGGGATATGTTGCAGCTTAATATCACAACAGACTACGCAATCCGAATTGTTGTTTATTTGGGAATGACAGGCGGTTTTGCGGCTTCAAGGGATATATCCGGCAGCATGGGTATTCCTTACGGTTATGTGCTGAAAATCGTCCGTAAATTAGCAGCGGCGGGGATTGTAACGACCAGCACGGGGATTTACGGGGGTATATCTTTGAATAAGAAGCCGGGCGATATTTCCCTGCTGGACATTATTCAAACCATGGAAAGCACGGCCAAAATTAACCGCTATTTGGAGAAGGACAAATATTGCAGCCGCTTTGCAACGGAAACCTGCCCGGTAAGGCAGTTCTACTGTGTTTTGCAGGACGAGCTGGAAAGCAAACTTTCTTCTATTACGGTTGCTGCTTTATTGCAACAGAAAAAAGGAGATGTATCATGACAATGAAAAAAGACAAGAAACTGTTAAGCCTGTTGCTCTGCTGTGTGATGTGCCTGACGGTTATCCCCGTGTCGGTATTTGCACAGGCGATACAGCCCAAAGGCATTACCTCATTCACCGGGCAGGATTTGGTGAACGAGGGACTGATCGAGGACATCAACTTTGCCAACGCGATTGCAGAATCCATTATGGCAGATACGGATAATTTTTACGGGGACTACTACGGCGATACCAGTAAAACCATTGAAAGCTACGATACGTTGGAAGATGTATTGCAAAACTTCACCGGCGTTATTGACGCAAGGGATAGAGGAATTACATCGCTGGTAGGGTTCCCCAACCTGCGCCATGCGCTGGAAGTGCATGTGGAGAACAACGAGATTAACGACCTCACACCTATCGCAGTGGAAGAACAAAATTATTATGGCGATGTAAGAAAAAGATTTGAGTACAGAAATACAGAGGTATATATCGCCGGGAATCCGGCAACGAAGTTTCCTGAAAATTTCGGAGGCGCTTTGGATTTTCCCGATTTTTCCGATGCAGGGTTTATTTCCGAAGTATACACCTTTATCTCAACCGGGGAGACCCCCCGATTTTAACGCAAATATTGATGCGAGCATCCAAATTGGCGACGGTTATGCCACAATAAATGAAGCACCCCTTAGTTTATATTTTGAAGACGGTCAATTTGTGACGACAAATTTTGACCTTTATGAAAACCTGTCGAAAACCAATGCTGAGATTGATCGTACCCAAATCAATACAGACCATTTATATATTTTGAATCATATCAAATCGACCGGTTTCGGTTTTGGAGGGTTTTCGCAAGTTAATGCGAGCACTGGCGGCGTACTACAAGTCAACTGGCAAAAAGCAATAATAAGCAATGTAACGCCTAATAGCAAATCAAGGGAATGGCTGCTCCCCATTGCCACCCAAATCATAAGCAAGGTGGAAAAAGGGACGCTGCAATCGGATTTTAGCATTGATTTCACCAAGACCAGCGCGAAAACGAATCAAGTCCTGCCGGGCGCGACATACGGCCTGTACCGGGACGGAACAGACGAGCTGATCGGCAGCTATACCACCGACGACGACGGAGCCTTTTCCATTCCCAACGACAAGCTGCAAGGCGAAAAATTTTACCTGAAAGAGATTACCGCGCCGGTGGGACACCAGCTAAATCCTGAAAAAATCCCACTGACGTTGAAAAACGGCTCGATTGCACTCGCTTCTAAAACAGGCAGCAAGGTGACGGAAAATACTGGAAGCACCACGCAAGAACATGATTTAGGCGACAACGGCGTGTTTGCCATTGGCGGGGGTATGCTCACTATGCCCGACCCGAATAACCCCGGACAAAGTATAACCGTAGACCCGGCTGGGCTGGATTTACAAATTATCCTGCCGGAAGTCAACGGGCAAAAGGGTACATTAAAATCCTTGACCGTCACCCGTACCAAAGGCAACAATACCACGATTACGGAACAGGGGATGGAGGAAACTTTCACAGGTTCCGTAGAAGAAGTAGAAGAAGCGGCGTTGGAATTTATCAACAAGGCGGTCAAAGGCGGTCACGGAATACGCTCATGTGGAGGTTTCCGCTGAATTTGAAATGGACGCCACGGCAACACAGAGCGACAAGGTTTCCAGTTCTTTTGAGATTACAAAGGAAACAGTTGGCGGTGCAAAGGAAGATAAGGACAAGGAATTTTCTTTCACGGTAACGCTTGAAAAAGACGGGCAGCCCTATACCGGCGACTATACCATTGACGGCGAAGCCGGAACGGATAAGGACGGTAGCTTTGAGGTATCGCTGAAAGGCGGCGAAAGCGTTATCATCGGCAGTCTGGACGAGGGCACCGAGTACACAGTGACCGAAAACAAAATCGAGGGCTGGCAGGCCGAACAGGAAAGCATTTCCGGCGTTACCCAAGCGGACAAGGTAACGGAGGGAAAAGCGGAACCGGCGACCAGCGCGGACTTTGTGAATATCAAAATCCCAGAGCTGTCCTACACAATGGACAAAAACCGTCTCACTCTGGCGAAGTTAAAGCCCGGAACAACAGACCAGTATGGTTTAGAAAAAGGCGATACGGTAGAGTATGCCATAACCATTAAGAACACCGGCGACTGTGAGCTTACGATGGACGTAACGGATAAATTCACTGACGCGGACAAATTTACTGATTTGAAAGTAACCAAAGTAGAGGGTGCAACAAGGAACAGCGACCTTACCGATAAGGTAGGCGTAAACATCACCGTCAAAGTCGGAGAAACTGCGACGATTACCTTTAGTGCTGTAGTAGCAACGGACATTGAAATCTTGTCCAATGCTGCCACAGACGATGGCAAAGGGTATGAAAACATTGCCGAAGCGTCCAACGTCAAGGGGATCTATAAACAAGGGAATGACAAAACCATTGTCTATTCCCCCGATCCAAAGGACGGCGAAACACAGTACCCGGACAACCCGGACGGCACAAATCCGTTAGATCCGCAGGAGGATAGGGCAACCACACCAGTTTACAAAGCGGACGAGGAACAACCACCGGTAGATCCGGAAGAACCGACCGACCCGGAACCCAGCGACCCTGAAAATCCGAGTGAGTCGGGCAATTCGGACGTACCCCAAACTGGTGATAAAAGCAATCCAGCTTTGTACTTTGCTCTCATGGGTGCAGGAATGATTGGCCTTATCGCAAGCCTTTTCCTCAATAGGAAACAGAAAAAGTACGCAAAACACAGACGGTAACACGACGTAGCGGTTACAGGTACAAAACATTCCATACCTGACCGCCGCAATAAAAAACGATTGGAGGAAATAACTATGACGAAAAACGAATTGATTGAACAAATGGCAGCAGGAGCCGGAATTACAAAAGCCTCTGCAAAGGCGGCTTTGGATACGGCCTTAAACGCAATCACAAATTGTCTGGCAGAGGGCGGCAAGGTACAGCTTCCGGGTTTTGGAACTTTTGAAACCCGCCAGCGCGCCGCACGCACCGGCATGAACCCGCAGACAAAGAAACCTGTTGCCATTCCCGCTGCTACCGTACCGGCTTTCAAAGCTGGCAAGGGCTTAAAGGACAGTGTGGATAAAAAATAGGCTGTAACAACGCAAGAATGGTTTTTGCGCTGAATTTGGTAACGGGCATACCTTATGCCTGATTGAAAGTTTCAATAAATGCGCCTGTCCGCATTTTGTAAATAGGCGCATATAAAGATTTGCTATATAAAGAGAGGAGAAAATCAAATGATGAAAGTAAAAAAACAAATTTTGGCGATCGTGCTAGGAGTAGGTATGGTACTATGCTTGCTTCCGGGCATAGTATTGGCACAGGGACCAACAGGTGGCACGTCGCACATCGCGGATAAAAGCGTGCTTGCAATCAATGCAGCAACAAACGATGCGGCGATGGTGTATTTCGGAAGTGAGGGCGATCCAATTAAATGGCGTGTCGTTGAAGCAGGAGATGGTCAGCTTACTCTGTTATCGTTAGATATCCAGGGGATGACTGAGTTTGGACCAACGAATACCAATGCCTATAAGGACAGCTATTTGCATCAGGCGATCACAGCAATAGCCGATGCTAAATTAAGCGCAGCAGAAAAGACTGCCGTTGTCAAAAGAGATTTAACGGTGAGTGAGTTTAACAAGTATGATACAGACGGAATAGCAGGAGAACCGGTGGATGACCAGTTGTTATGGCCGTTATCAACGAAAGAGGTGATGAGCATGAACACCGCTGTCGGTGGTTCAATTTTACAGGCGAGCTTCGATTGGTGGACTCGCTCCCCCGGTAATCCCATGTTTGGTAATGCTCTTGCCGGCGCTGTCTCCGGTGCGGGTGTTGTTGATGAAAATGGTCGATTAGTCGCCGACATCAATGTACTTGGAGTACGTCCTGCTTTCTATTTGAATCTGAATCAAGTCTTGTTTGCATCAGCTGCAGATAACGGAAAGTCAGATGTATTGGCAGGAAACAATCCGATTTTCGAAAACGAGTCAGCCAACGATACCAACGAATGGAAATTAACCGTTTTAGATGATGCACACGCAAACTTCAAAGCAGAGTATCAAAGTACGGATGGCAATACGGTTAAGATATCTTATGAGAATGCCAATACTACCGATACCAACGGTTATATCTCCGTGATTGTGCAAGATAACACGACCAAGGAATATACGCATTATGTAAAGTTAGAGAAAGTAACCGGAGAAAATGGAACAGTCAGAGTCGATCTGACTGGTGTGGATATGAGTAATAAAACTTTGTATGTGTTCAATGAACAATGCAACGATGCAAAGAAAACCGATTATGCCAGTCCGCTTCAACCAATTGATTTATCAAATCAAAAAGCAACAAATGATTGGAACTCTGAACTGACAATCGATGGCTGGACGTATGGAGAATATGACGCTATAGAAAATGCGCCGAAGATTGAATCCCAATATGGAGAGCCTACCTATTGGTACAGTGATAGCGAAGATGGTCCATGGACAACAACCGTGCCTACGGAAGCGGGAACATATTATGTGAAAGCAACGGTGGAAGCCACCGATGAGTATGAGGGATTGGAAAGTGATCCGGTTTCCTTTGTCATTAAACAGGCAAACGGTCAAGTGACAATCATCGAAGATTTGGATAAGTTATATGATGGAGAAGCGGTAAAAGATCCGCAGGTGGACACACACGGAAGCACAGGTAAAGTTACTTTTACGTGGGAAGTGGAGCAAGACGGTACATGGAAAGTTTTAGATGGTGCGCCGACAAATCCAGGACACTATCGCGTAACGGCAACATTGGCACCGGATCGCAATTACACCCAAGCTACCGCAAGCAAGACGTTTACGATTACTGAGAAAACGACGAAGCCAAACGAACCAAGTAGTGGCGAGGATGGAAACAAAGAGGAATTTTCCATCATAGAGACAGGAGCAAACAGCCATTTGATGATGTGGGGAATCCTGATGCTTGTGTCACTGGCGGTAATGAGCATCGCAATGACAAAGCAGAGAAAATACAATAAATAAAAATGTAAGAAGGCCTATGTCTATGAATCGAAGAGATAGGCTTTTCTTTATCTGTAACGCGGATATACTTTCATGTAATATGCCATGAAAAAGGGGAATGTCTCGGTATGGATAAAGAACCTTTGAAAATAGGGTAGTCTTCTTTTAGTATGAGGTGGGATTGTCTATACGTCCTGATAGCGATCAACGTGAAATACTGAAAATGTATCGCAATTTGATTTTTGTTTGGACTGCTGTTTTTTTCATTGGCGAAGGATTGGCCTTTGTCTTAATCACGTCTCTGCGCCAAAGCGTCAAGCGTCGTGAGGTGCTCGAACACCGATGAAATCAAGTGTCTTGGCAGACGTTTGACTTTTTTATAGTAAAATAGTAAGAAATACATGAAGGTGTAGAAATAAGTGTGCTATAATAGAAAATGAGGTGAACGCTATGCGAAAAAGCATCGGTTTGATTGTATTGGCATGCTTATTGTGCGCCTGTTCCGGCACACAGCGCTATGATGAAGAAGCACAGGAAAAATATCAGGAATATGTAGCGGCGATCGCAGCGAATAAAGGTGCGGAAAGCAGTGATATTCCGTTTGCACATGATATAACGATGGAAAAGGAAACAGATGGCTATGCTTATGAGATCACGATAAAAGAGCCTATTACCGCCATGTATCAGATTGAATTCATGGCAGTGGACGGCGAACAGATCAAGGCGGATGATGTGACCCATCCAAGCTTAGGTATCTTGGACAGCGATGAGGTGTATCATATGGTGCCTTATCAGGAAGATAAAGAAAAAGGCTTTTATCGTTCGCTTTCCTTGAAAGGGAAGGTAAAGAAAAGCGAAGGATCGCTGTATGTGATGGTCGCATGGAAGGATTATGCGAAACTGAATACCCATCGCGTGTATTTTACGTATGCTTATCAAAATGATGAAGCGCAGGAAAAAGAGGAATAGAGAGTGATGTCATATGAATAGGGAAAAGCGGAAGCAGTCGATCCTGGCCGGTGGACTGATCAGTACCGCAGGTATTTTTGTATCCAAGCTGATCGGCTTGCTTTATATGGTGCCTTTTACCGCTATTGTCGGTTCGGAAAATATGATCTTTTATTCACTGCCGCTCAATGTTTATACGTATATCCTGAATGTGGCGACTGCGGGACTTCCTTTTGCGGTGGCGACGATGGTGGCGCGTTCCGTTACCTTTGATGATTATAAGACGAGCCTGCTGATCAAGAAACTGGCGCATATCGTCATGTTTGCGTTTGGCGTCGTATCGATGCTGCTGCTGGTTCTTTGTTCCGGTTTGATCTCTTCCTTTCAGGTTGCGCAAGAATATGCGGATCAGCTGCGCAACAGTTATTTGATCTTGGCAGCGGCGCTGATCTTTGTGCCGATGCTCAGTGCGGGCAGAGGCTTTTATCAGGGGTTAAAGGATATGGAGCTCAATGCTTTGTCGCAGACGCTGGAACAGATCGTGCGGGTTGCCTTTGTTTTGTGTGCAGGCGCCCTCTGTGTGTATGTGTTCCATCAGGATCAGATCTGGGCAGCTTATTTCGGCGTAATGTCTACGGGCATAGCGGCGATTGCCGCGCTGCTTCATCTGCGCTTTTATGACCGCAAGCAGATGCCGAGGCTTAGAAAATTAGCCAAAGAACAGGAAACAAAGGGCAATGACGATAAGCAGGCACTGTTAAAGGAAATGCTGTGGATCGCGTTTCCTTATCTGCTCATGGCAGCGCTTGGCTACAGTGATATGATCGTCAATTCGCTGTTTTTGAATCAAGGACTGCTTGCGTATGGCTATAGCGAAGCTGCCAGCAGTCTGATCAGCGGCGCGATTACCGGACAGATCCAGAAGCTGATGTCGATCCCGATGGTGTTGGCACCGGGGTTTTCCGCAGCGATCGTTCCTTATCTGACGGTCAATATCGCCAAAAAAGATTGGAAACAAGTGCGCCGCAACATTGACGATTGTTTAGGTTCGGTGCTCTATATCGGCATTCCGATCTCTTTCTGCCTGTTTGCCTTTGCCACGCCGATCTATTATGTGATGTATGGCGGCGGGGAAATGCTGCCGATCTATGGTGATATTTTGCGCTGGTATGCACTGGAGGCGTTTTTGAATACGATCGGACCGATCTTTAACGCGTTTATGATGGCGGGCGGCTTGGCAAAGCTAAATCTGCGCAATCTGGGAATCTTCGCCTTGTTAAAGATCATTTTGACATATCCGATGATCATGCTGTTTGGTTACAGCGGTTCCGTGCTTTCCACCGTCATCGCTTATGCGATCAATATCTTGTTGGATGTGTATGCCTTCAAAAAATATTTTCATTTTTCCTTTCGCTATGTCAATCGCCGTATGATTTTAATGCTGATCTGTACCGGCGCACTGTATGCAGTTTCACTTGTTTGCCCATTCATCGGTTTGAAAGGCTATGACTGTGGACGGTTTATGGCGCTCATCCAACTAGGCATTGCCGGACTTTTATCAGTAGGTGCTTATGCGGCGCTGTCCTGTTATTTCCGCCTGCCGCAGACGATCTTTCATATTGATTTCAAAAAGATTTTGAAGAGAGGATAATCAGATGCGATTAGATAAGTTTTTGGCACATGCGCAGATCGGTACGCGCAGCGAAGTGAAAAAACTGGTGCGCAAAAAACGCGTAACCTGCAATGGTGTGGTCACAGTGAAAAGCGATCTGGAGATCGACACAGATCATGATGTGATCATGATCGATGGGGAGGAAGTCGTTTATGAAGCGCATCTCTATATCATGCTGCATAAGCCGCAGGACTGTATTTGCACAACTGCCGATCCCGATCAGATGACCGTCATGGATCTATTTGAGCCACCGCTTCCAAACGATTATTTTCCGGTCGGCAGACTGGATAAAGATACGACCGGTCTGGTGCTGATCTGCAATGATGGAAAATTGGCGCATCAGCTGTTGTCACCGCGCCATCATGTCGATAAGCTGTATGAAGTGCATACGGCGGAAGCGATCACTTCATCGCAGGTGGCAATGCTTTCTGCAGACATACAGCTAAAAGATGTTTGTTACCGCGGGGCAAAGGTCGAGGTGCGTGATACGCACTGTATGTGGATGCGGATCGCCGAAGGGAAATTCCATCAGGTCAAGCGCATGGTTGCCCATTGCGGCAATCAGGTCGTTTCTTTGAAACGATTGGCGATGGGACCGCTCACGCTGGATGAAACGCTGGGGGAGGGGGAATATCGTCTATTAACTGACGAGGAGCTTGCACAGCTGCGTGAGTGTGGAAAGGGGAAAAGATCATGATCGCCTGTATCGTCTGCATGAGTCCCAACGGCGTGATCGGGAAAGATGGCGTCATGCCATGGCATGATCCACAGGAACTGCACTATTTTAAGGAGCAGACGATGGGAAAAGACATTTTGATGGGAAGTGTGACCTATGCGCATTTGCCAAACCCGTTACCGGGCAGAAAGATCCATGTCTTGACCCGCCATACAAACATCATTCAGAAAGAAGCGATCACTTTATGGAGCGAGAAAGCGGCGGTGCTGGATCGCTGGAAAGACAGTGATGATATCTTGATGGTGTGCGGCGGCGCCAGTATTTACGAGCAGTTTCTGCCTTATGCAAAGCGGCTCTATCTTTCTATATTGAAAACGAATTATGAAGGCGATCGCTTCTTTCCTGCATTTGATGAAGAAATGTGGGAACTGATCGAAAAACGGCAGTATGAGACATTTGACGCGTATCAGCTGCAGCGGAAAACAAAGTGAGGAGATGACACGATGCGTTTTGTAGATATCATTGAAAAAAAGAAAAGCGGACAGGCGCTCAATAAAGCGGAGATCGACTTTTGGATCAACGGCTATGTGGCACAGGAAATACCGGATTATCAGGTAGCGGCGCTGTTGATGGCGATCTGCTTCCAAGGCATGACGATCGATGAGACCGTTTGGCTTACCGATGCCATGCTGCACAGCGGTGATGTGATCGATCTAAGCAAGATCAACGGTGTAAAGGTAGATAAGCACTCCACCGGCGGAGTGGGGGATAAGACTTCGCTTGCTTTGACCCCGATGGTGGCGGCATGCGGCGCAAAGGTCGCAAAGATGAGCGGCCGTGGTCTTGGGCATACCGGCGGGACGCTGGATAAGTTAGAATCCATCAGCGGTTTTCAGATCGATATGGAGGAAAGCCGCTTCATCGAACAGGTCAATGAGATCGGTCTGTCGATCATCGGACAGACGACCCAGGTTGTACCGGCAGATAAAAAACTATATGCACTGAGAGATGTAACCGCATGCGTCAATGCGATCCCGCTCATTGCCAGCAGCATCATGTCGAAGAAACTGGCAAGCGGTGCTGATACGATCTTATTGGATGTCAAGTACGGAGAAGGCGCTTTTATGAGCGATGTGGCTTCGGCACGCACCTTGGCAAAGACGATGATCGCCATCGGCAAAAGACTGGGCAAGGATACACGAGCGATGATCACAAACATGAATCAGCCTTTGGGCAATGCGATCGGCAATGCGCTGGAGGTAAAAGAAGCGATCGACACCCTGCATGGAAAAGGGCCTGCGGATTTTACGGAATTGTGTTTGGAAGCAGGCAGCGTGATGCTGATGCAGGCAAAGCTTGCAAACGATCATGCGAGCGCCAGAAAGATGCTGGAACAGGTGATTCAAGACGGCAGTGCATTTGCGAAATTCGCGGCAATGGTAAAGGCGCAGTCGGGCGATGTAGAAGAACTGTATCATCCTGAAAAGCTGCCGCAGGCACCTGTTACATGTGAATTAACAGCGCAGGAAAGCGGCTATATCTGCGATATGAACGCCCTGTCGCTTGGTGTTGCGGCGATGCGCTTAGGCGCCGGCAGAGCGTTAAAGGAAGATCAGATCGATCCATCAGTCGGCATCGTATTGCATAAAAAGGTAGGCGATCATGTGGAAAAAGGCGATTCCCTTGCCACGATCCACCATCGTACACCGCTTTCACAGGATTTCATGGATGCGTGTCTTGCGGCATATACGTTTCATGAAACTGCCTGTGAAAAACCACAGCTTATCGAGGAGATCATCGAATAGATCTCCTTTTTTTCAGCATTTCACTAGGAACGTATGAAAAGATGGAATAAATTGACAAAATAAGACAAATCATATATCACTATGTAGAATAAAGAGGGTTTTGCTGGAAGGATCCCAGCAGGAAAAAAAGTATTACAGAATGCTGGATCTGTAAGAATTAGAAGGAGATGGATTTGTGAAGTGGAACGTAAATAACAAGATGATGAACAATATCAACAAAAACAGACAGAATAAAGATCTGGAAGAAGATGCAGCAGCATTGCGCACGGAAGAAAAATTGGATGAAATGCTTGCAAATGATATTCCTGTAAATGATAGCGATGAGCTGATGGCCGCAATCAATCGCTATGAGGAAGGAAGCAATTTAGAAACGCCTGCAGAAAGAGAAGTGTCGGTGATTGAAGCCAAGACGACGGTTTACGGCAATATTGAATGTGAGGGCGATCTGCATGTCAAAGGCGTGATCAACGGTGATTTAGCGGTAAGCGGAAAAGTGATGTCCGGCGGTAAAACAAACGGTACGATCGAAGCGGAGAGCGTTGTGCTGCACGATGCCAAGCATGAGGGCGATATCCGCTGTGCAAAAGAAATCACGCTGGGAAGTGAAGTATCCGTCGTAGTCGGCAATATTACGGCGCAGTCGGTCAATCTTTTAGGTAAAGTAAAAGGGAATGTGAGCGTGAATGAACGCTGTCATATCGGCGCACAGGCTGTGGTGATCGGCGATATCTGCGCGAAAGTGATCGAAGTCGAAGCCGGTGCCGTCATCAAAGGTCATCTGGATATTACGCAGGACGCGGCTGTTGAATAAAGGGGAATGGATAGTATGATGAATGAAACTGCAAACAATAAAACGATCATCGCCCGCAAGTGCAAGATCGTAGGTGAGATCAGCGCCAATGATGATTTATTGGTATATGGAGAAGTAAAAGGCAATGTGAATTGCGTAAACGATATGGTGGTAGGCGGCAGCGTCGAGGGCGATGTCGAGGCCAGAGAATTGCGGGTCCATGGAAAGGCGGAGAACAATGGGAAAGCCGGGGCGATCTATGGACAGGTGGCAGTGGCAAACTGTATCGTAAACGGCAAGATCGAAGGAGATTGTCATATTGAGGGCGATATGATCGTCGGCAGTACGGCTGATCTGATCGGTGAGATCAACGCCGGCAGCATTGAAATTCAAAAAGGCGCCGCTTTGAAAGGCAGTCTGAATATCAATAATCAAGGATGATTTGGTAATCGTCTTTCATGAAAAGATGGCTTAGCGCCATCTTTTTCATATTTTCTGCCGTTTCCTCATACATTGAAGTGAGGTAGATAGAAATGAAACGCATACAAAAACAAATTGGTTTTTTCATGGCCTTTGTGCTGTTTTTCGAGTTATGGCTCTTTCCGGCCTCGCCAAAAGCCCAAGCGCAGACGACCCTCGCTTCCAGTGCACAGTCAGCTTATTTGATGGAATATGAAAGCGGTGCTGTCCTATTTGAAAAAAATGCGGATGAAAAGTTATATCCGGCTTCCATGACGAAGATGATGGGCCTGCTTTTGATCTATGAGGCATTAAATGAGGGCAGCTTAAAGTGGGATGATACGGTCAGTGCCAGCGCGCATGCGGCTTCGATGGGAGGCAGTCAGATCTTCTTAGAAGAAAATGAAACGATGACTGTGGAAGATCTGGTAAAAGCGATCTGTATCGGATCGGCCAATGATGCCATGGTAGCGATGGCAGAAAAGATCGGCGGCAGTCATGAACACTTTGTGGAAATGATGAATGAGAAAGCACAGACGCTTGGTTTGACCAATACCCATTTTGTCAATGCGACCGGCCTTCATGATAAAGACCACTACTCCAGCGCCAAAGACATGGCGATCATCGCACAGGCACTCATTGCGAAGGGAGGAGATGATCTGTTGAAGATCACCGGTACTTATGACGCATATATTCGCGAGGACGGCGATGATAAATTCTGGCTCGTCAATACCAACAAACTGTTAAAGCAATATCCCGGGGTAGACGGCTTGAAGACCGGTTTCACCCAAGAGGCGATGAGCTGCATCACCGCTACCGCTAAAAAAGAGCGTGTACGGCTGATCGCGGTCGTCATGAAAGAACCAAATTCCAAGCAGCGCAATCTGGAAGCAAAGCAGCTGCTGGATTATGGCTTTTCGCAGATGACCCAAGGTATTTTGATGAAGAAAGATACGGTTGCCGAAACGATTACTTTAGAGAACGGTAAACCGCAGATCGTGAAGTTGAAATTAAAGGAAGATGCGATCGCCGTTTATCCGAAAGGGGAACAGCCGGCAGTCGTAAAAAAGGAAATCACTTTGACCAAGGAACTGCCCTATCAGAAAAAAGAAACCGTTGCCACATTGACCTTGACACTTGACAATCAAACAAAAGTCAAAGTACCTCTTTACAGTGATCGCAATGTTGAAAAACGCACCTTCTTTGATTTATGCAAGCATACGCTGCTGGCATTATTTTTTGCCTAGCGCATGCTTTTTTTGTTGATGGATAAGAGGTTTTGTCGAGGATTCCCAAAAGGAAAATAAAACGTGCTAAGATAGCGGACAGGAGGGATCATGTGGACTATCAATTACAGGATCAGACCCTCATTTTTCACTTTGAGGGAGACTTTGACAATGTGGCGGTTGGCAAAGTAAAAGAAACGTGCGCGGCGCTGATCGAAACGCATCGCCCTAAGCTCGTCAAGCTGGACTTTCAAAAGGTCGATTTTGTGGACAGCACCGGTATCGGTTTCGTTTTGGCGCGCTACAAGCAAATAAAAAAATATGACGGAGAACTCGTATTATGTAATTTATCAAGCAGCCAGAAAAGGCTGTTTCATATGTCGGGCATCTTTCGCATCATCAGATTAGAACAAAGCGAGGTGTTGATATGAACCGGATGAAGCTGTCTTTTTGCTCTCATTTGGAAAATGAAGCGTTTGCCCGTACGAGCGTGATTGCCTTTCTGATGCCGCTTTCGATGAGCGTAGAAGAAGTGATGGAGATCAAAACGATCATGGCAGAAGCAATCGTCAATGCGATGATCCACGGCTACGAGGGAAGAGAGGACGGAGAAGTCATCGTCAGCGTTTCCTACGATGAACAAAAGATCGTTACGATCATTGTCGAGGATCAGGGATGCGGTATCCCTGACATTGATCTGGCAATGCAGCCGCTTTATACTTCAAAAGCCCATTTGGAGCGCAGCGGGATGGGAATGAGCATCATGAGCGCGTTTGCCGATGAATTCTATGTGAATTCTAAGGTGGACTGCGGTACGACGGTAACGATCATCAAACAGATCCATGGCATCGAAGATCAGCAATGACGAGCTGCTTGCACGCATCAAAACGGGTGATGAAAGCGCCTTGGTACAGTTTGTGGAACAAAATAAGCCGTTGGTCGTTTCCATTGTCAAACGCTTTTCCCGCAGCGGTATTGATGAGGATCTGCTTTCGATCGGCATGGTCGGTCTGATGAAAGCGATCCATCATTTTAATGCGGACTATCAGGTACGTTTTTCTACATATGCGGTGCCGATCATCATGGGCGAGATCAAACGCTTTTTTCGCGATGACGGCAATATGCGCATTTCACGCAGCTTAAAAGAAGGCTATGTGGCAATGACAAAGGTCAAGGAAGAGCTGATTCAGCAGCATGGAAGGGCAGTCAGCTATCAGGAGATTGCCGATGCGATGCATTTAGAGGTAGGAGATGTGATCTTAGCGTTTGAAGCGAATCAGTTTGTGTATTCATTGGATGAACCGGTCTATGAAAAAGACGGCAGCACGATTCATCTTTCTGATCGTGTGAGCAGTGCAGAACGCGATGTCGCACTGCATGTCGCTTTATGTGATGAAATCAAACGGTTAAGTGAAAAAGAACAGCAGCTGCTGTATTATCGCTATACATTGTCGATGAAGCAGGAAGATACGGCAAAACGCTTACAGATCTCGCAGGTGCAAGTATCAAGACTGGAAAAGAAGATCATCGAAAAGCTGCGCATGGCATTATTAGAGCAGGCATAAAGATACCCGAAGAAAGCATCGGGTATTTTTTCGTGAACAGGGATATAGCAAAGCGCTTTCAAGGACGAACAGCAGATTTGTCAAAATATGTAAAATATCGGTTTCGCACTATTGACAAAAACGCTGGGGGGGGGGGGGTACAATATTTACAGTATAAAGCTATCTGATTGTCTTATAAACAAAGAGAATCGGGGCTTCACATACGAGGAGGAAGATATATGAAACGAAAAAATGTAGTATTTACTACACTGACGTCGTTTGCACTTGCGGCTGCTATGTTTTCCAGCACAGTACCGGTTCATGCAGACGGCGCATTGAGCCAAACTGCTTTTATGGAACAACTGAAACAAAGCAATTATCAGTTTGATGAAGCAGTGGTGGTGGAAGTAACCAGTATGCTGGAGCTTAATCAAAAAGCCAGCATCAGCAATGTTACCTTTGTTGATAAGGGGATCCAAAATGCACATGTCGTGTGGATCAACGGCGAGGTAACCTTGAACAATGTAACCATTCAGGCAGAGGAAACAAGCAAAAGTGGGTTATATGTCGGAGCAGGTGCAGATCTGAGCGTAAATGATCTGACGATCTCACATAACAGTGCAAAAGGCGCGCCGATCATTGCCAATCGAAATGCCAAAGCGGACTTTAACGGCAAACTGGATCTGACACTTAGTGAAGGATCATGGTATGGAATCAATGTGGATAGCGGGGCAAAAGTTGATTTAAGCGATGCAGATCTTGTTGTCAAGACACATGACAATAACAAAACACAGTCAGCTCTCTGTATTGATGACAGCGATGCGAATACGGTGGTCATGCCGAAAGACAGCACCCTTTCCACAGTAGCGACGGAAGATGGTCAGCTGGCATATGTGAATGCGGATGATCTCGGCGATTTCATCATGGCAAAAAAAGACAAAGATGTAACCGAAGTGGTATTAAATTCTGATATTACTTTGACATCGCCGCTGTATTTGCAGGAAGGCATGACGATCAAAGGAAATGGTCATGCATTCAAAGGCAGCGAAGCCCTTGGCAAGGAAAATGTGGTTACAGCCATGGCAAAAGATGAAGTAGTTGTTTTAGATGATGTGCAAATCGTAACAACAGAATTTAACAAGAGCGGTCTGCATGTTTACGGCGGAAACGTAACGGCAAATGATCTTGTGATCGACAATACGAAAACAGCAGGCGGCGCCGCAGTGGTATTAAACGGCGGTACGCTGGAAACAAGCAACGCGACCTTCCTGTTAGGAGACAATTCATGGGGCGCAGTCAATGTGGATAACCGCAGCGGTGTAGAGCCGAAGTTAACGATTGCCGATTCAGTGAAAGTAGAAGCACCGGAAGGAAAATCAACCAGTCTGTTCTATGTAGATGAAGATAAGGCTGATGCGATCGATCTGAATGATACGGTGGATATCAAAGCTGATACGACGATGACGGTAAACGGCGATACATTCACGCTGGGTGAAGACGGTGAGATCATTCCTCATATCATGATTACGATTGCCGCTGTCGTAGATGGCAAAGTAGTAGACCTGAGTGATGTCGTGGATCCAAGCGAGCTGTCCGTAGAAGCGTTAAAAGGCTATGTATTCAGCGAAGCGGATCTGGAAGAACTGTCAGCGATCGCGAAAGATCTTGATTTTGAAGGCCATGTATTCCAAGGATTCTTCTTAGATCAGGAAGGAACCAAAGCATTAAAGGCAAATGAAGCGATCAATGAAGATACGACCATTTACATGATTTGGAACAAAAAAGCGACGATTACACCGGTCGATCCGACAACACCGCAGGATAAGCCACAGACACCGAATACAACACCGTCTGCACCGAATACCGGTGATACGACGACTGCAGGTGCCTATGCGTTATTGGCACTGTTGAGCTTAGGATTAGCAGGCACGATCGCTTTGAAGAAAAAACTGAACTGATTTTCTTCACTAACAGATACATAGGAAGCAGGGAAATCCCTGCTTTTCTTTTGCTTTTTACAATGGTATTTGGTATAATGGGAACGCATTTGTGGATGTTAGTTTCAAGAGAGGAAGAAGCAGATGGACGCAAGATCACGCATGGTACAGTTTTGGCGCTGGTTTCAGGGAATAGAAGGCGCTTTCTATACTGCTTTACAAAAGCAGCAAAGCGAAGAAAGAAATCGCTATGAAGAAATGATCAATCAAAAGATGGAGCAGTTATGCGGCTGTAAAGCGGTATATGAGGTCGATGATCACTACATGGAAATGACCTGTGAGAGCGGTGCCCGTAAGAATATCCAGTATTTATGCGGCTTATGGGAAACCTGTGCACCGCAGGAACTGCGTTCTCGCTGGATCTTCAACGCATTTCGCAAGCCGCTTGGAGAAATGGCGCAGCATGCGTATTTTGAACTAAAGGGAAAACGCTATGGCGGTCACGATATCAAGGTGTATTATACGATCGACGATGCCGCGAAGCTTTTGCATCTGCAGCTTTACTGTGAAGGCTTTTGTTATGTAGAGAAAAAAGCGGCGAAGGAAATGGCCATGTATTTGTTGGAGCTTTATATCGGTGAGCTGGAACTGGAAGCACGCATCGGTGATGTTTCGATCTTGGATGCACCGACCGATGCACAAGATGTGGTGCTATTGCCAAATCTCTATGAGGATATTTGTGATATCGTAATCGATCGCAACTGGCTGGAATACCGCGATCCAACCCAGATCTATTTTGCTTATCAGTTGGATCAGCCTGTGCAAAATGAAAGTCTGCGCAAAGATATGGTGGCGATCGTAACCAGTCATCCGCTGCTGTTTGAGGAACTGGTAAATCAGACTTACGACCAGCTGCATGAATTTAGCACTTTTGGGGCAGAATATGGGTATCTGTATTATGAACCGCTTGCGGAAAAGGGAAAGGAAAGCATGATCCGAGCCCAGTATGAAAAACAAATTCACGAGCTGTTATCCCCTTTGGGAATCGCCAGAACGATCGGCGGCGCGATCGGCACCAAATATGCGTATATCGACATGGCGATATTTGATAAAAAAGCCTTTTATCAGGCACTGGAGAAAATCAATGAAAAAGTCGATGTGATGTTCACCTATCGAGCGTTTATGGGTGAAGAGGAAGGAAAGGAGTAATCAGATGAAAAAACTATTGGCAGTTGTAAGCGTATTGCTGTGCATGGGCTGCACCAGCAGCAAGGATATCGTAACCGGAACAGCTCAGAGCGAACCGGATGAGGAGGGGAACTATACGGTCGTTACCGTGGAATATTCCAAAAGCAAGGATAAAGTAGTAGATGTAAACATTGATGAGTACAAGAACGGCGTTTCTAAAAAATCAATGGGCGATGATTATGGCTTAAAAGCGGTATCGGGAGTCGGCCGTGAATGGGATGAACAGATCCATTACTTGGAAACCTTTATCAAGGATTACAGCATTGCCGATCTGCAAATGAATGAATACGGCGTGTTGGAGAATCCTGATGTCATAAGCGGATGCAGCATCTATGTGGGACATATGATCCCGCTCGTAGAAGCAGCCATCGCCGATGCAAAGGGATAGAACATCAAGATCGTTTAAGAAAGTCTTGCACCTGTTGTAGAACAGAGGTAAGGCTTTTTGTTATGGAACAGTGGTTTGTTGAGATATGAGGGAAGAACAATACTGTGGGATATGTAAATGATTGGAAAGAATGACATTTTTGATAAAAGTAGATAAATATGAGAAAATATGATATAGTGTAAGCAAGCAAAGATAGCGTCTGTAAAAAAAACAGACGAAAGGAGGAAAATAGATGAAAAAGAAAGTATCGTTGCTTTTGGCAAGTCTATGCCTGATGTTGGGCATGGCAGTAAAACCGAACATGATTTTTGCCCAGGGGGGGGGGGTACTGTAAATCAGTACTCTGAAACTGAGGCAGGTGGCCTAACGCTAAGTGATTGGGATTATACAGAAACAAGTGATAAGATCACATTAACGAAGTACAAAGGGAATGCCGTAAATGTTGTCATTCCATCAGAGTTTGAAGAAAGACCAGGTGTATCAGTAGAGGTTGCAACTTTTGATGGAATGTTTGATAATCTTAAAAAAGAGAATTCATCAGGAAATCCAAAATACTATAATGAATTAGTATCCTTGAAAGTAGGAACAACGGATCAGAAAGTAACACTGGGGATAGATTCGATTAACAGTGTATTTTATGAAGCAAATTACTGGTTTACTGAGTTAGAAACAGTAGATTTGAGTGGACTAGATACGAGTAATGTTACTAATATGTGTGGGATGTTTTTAGGATGTGAAAACCTAAAAAACATCAAGGGATTAGAGACATTAGATACAAGCAAGGTAACAAATATGAGTGGGATGTTTTTCAGGTGCAAATCTTTAGAACATATAGATGTTAGTAATTTTGATACAAAAAATGTAACAACTATGAGTAACATGTTTCAAGACTGTACCAGTTTAGAAAGTTTGGATCTTAGTAATTTCAATACTTATAAACTTGAATATATGTTTATAATGTTTGGTGGCTGCACAAATTTGAAAAGCATTAAATTTTCAGATACATTTGATACTAGTAATATTGTTGATATGGGATCTGTGTTTCAAGGGTGTAATCATTTAGAAAGACTAGATCTTAGTAATTTTGATACAAGCAAAGTAACAACAATGAATTGGATGTTTTTCGGTTGCAGTAGTTTAGAGACGTTGGATTTAAGCAACTTCAATACAGAAAAAGTTGCAGATATGAGTTATATGTTTGCTGGTTGTACCAATCTGAATCATGTAAAAGGATTAGAAACTCTTGATACAAGTTCTTGCAAAAGGTTTTCGGGCATGTTTCAGAATTGTGGGAAATTCAATATTATTGATTTAAGTAATTGGAATTCTAATGAAAACTGTTATATCAATGGTATGTTTTATTACAATGAATCAGAAATTGAACTTATACCGTTAGATGACCCGATTCCATTAATGATCATAACAGAAGATAAAAGAATTATTGATAATATTGATCCAGAGGATAAGTGGATGACTTATTATAATAGAACCCCATACTATGCAAAAGTTGTATATCATGGAAATGACGGTACTTTTAATAATGGGAATACAGAAAGTGAAGCGATCGTATATCAAGCAGATCATTTCATCTACTCCACAATGGCAGAAGCAAAACAAGATTTTACCTTAACCGGTACAACCATATTAACCAATAACCCATCTGCTAGCCTAAGCAAAGAGGGATTCATATTCAATGGCTGGTATTTAGATGAAGCGTGTACGATGCCATTAGCGGAAACCGATCTGATCGATTTTATGACATTAGAAAATGGTACGTTACAGTTATATGCAGGATATAAAGAAGAAACACCGAAAGAGCCGGAAATCCCAGAGAAAAAACCGACAAAACCGGAAGAGAATAAGGGAGAAAGCAGTATAGAGGAGATCAAGAAAGAGGAGAATGAAACAGTACATACAGGAGATGAAGTAAGCAAGGGAATGTACTATGTACTGCTAGGGGGAAGTGTGATCGTATTCGCTGCAATGTTACGCAAGAACAGAAGCAGCGAACAGTAGTAAAACAATGCAAATGAGCAGGTAGGAAAGGCTACCTGCTCTTATCAATTTATGATAAAATACTGGAAAGAGGGTGATGAAGATGCAGACACTGTTTACCAACGAATTACAAGATCCTTTAGCAAGCAGGATGCGTCCGCAAACATTAGAAGAATATATCGGGCAGCATCATTTGATGGATGAAGGGAAACTGCTTCGTCAGATGATCTGTGCCGATCAGGTGCCGTCCATGATCTTTTGGGGGCCGCCGGGCGTTGGGAAAACAACGCTTGCGCAGCTGATCGCAACGCTGACACATGCCCGTTTTATAGAGTTCAGTGCGGTTACCAGTGGCATGAAGGAAATCAAAGAAGTGATGAAAGATGCGACACAGGCTTATGCTTATGGCGAAAAGACGATCTTGTTCGTTGATGAAATTCATCGCTTCAACAAAGCCCAGCAGGATGCGTTTTTGCCTTTTGTGGAAAAGGGAACGATTACTTTGATCGGGGCAACGACGGAAAATCCTTCTTTTGAGATCAATTCTGCGCTGTTAAGCCGCTGTAAGGTATTTGTCTTAAAGGCATTAAGCAATGAAGATCTGGTGCAGGTATTAAAGCATGCGCTGCAGGCGGAGCGCGGTTTTGGAAAGCTGCATGTGCGCTGTGATGAACGCTATTTGCGCATGATCGCGGATTTTGCGGGAGGAGATGCGCGCATGGCGCTGAATACACTGGAAATGGTGGTGCTGAATGCGAAGCGCAAAGATGATGCGATCTTCATTGAGGAAGAAGACCTGAAGCAGTGTATCAGTGTAAAATCGATGCTCTATGACAAAAAAGGGGAAGAACACTACAATTTAATCTCCGCCTTACATAAAAGTATGCGCAACAGTGATACACAGGCGGCGCTGTATTGGCTTGCGAGAATGCTGGAAGCGGGGGAAGATCCGCTTTATGTGGCAAGAAGACTGGTGCGTTTTGCCAGTGAGGATATCGGTATGGCAGACAGCCGTGCTTTAGAAATCTGTGTGGCGGTTTTTGATGCCTGCCATGATTTGGGGATGCCGGAGTGCAGCGTACATCTGGCGCATGCTGTCACCTATCTCTCGCTTGCACCGAAATCCAACGCATTATATGTGGCATATGAAAAAGCCGCCGCAGATGCGCGCAAGACAAGTGAAGAAGGCGTGCCGTTACAGATTCGCAATGCGCCGACGCGGTTGATGAAAGAGCTGGATTATGGAAAAGACTATGATTATGCGCACGATCATGAAGAAAAGATCACCGGCATGTACTGTCTGCCGCCGGCACTGGAAGGGACGATTTATTACACCCCGACCACGCAGGGAAGCGAGGCTAAGGTAGGTATGCGGATGAAGCAGTTAGAGGAACTGCGCAGACAGCTGCGAAAGAAGAAGCCGCAGTGATAAAGGATAAGAGGAAGAAAGGTGGAAAAGGAATGAAACAAATGCGTAGAGCAAAACAACAATTAAGCGATGCAGATGCTTTGAAGCTGTTGAAAGAAGGTACATCAGGGGTATTGGCGTTAAATGGCGAATATCCGTATGCGGTGCCGCTCAGTTATGTATATGAGGAAGGAGCGATTTATTTTCATTGTGCCAAAAGCGGACATAAGCTGGATTTATTAAAAGCGTGTGCGCGTGCCTCATTTTGTGTGATCGGGAAAGATCAGGTGATCAGTGAGGAATTTACGACTTATTTTCGCAGTGTGATCGTATTCGGTACGGTGGAGATCATTGAGGAGGAAGCACAGCTGCGCAGTGCATTAAGGCTGCTTGCGGCAAAATACAGTCCACGGGAAAGTGAAGCACACTTGGCAAAGGAAATTGAGGGTGCGCTTGCGTCAGTCTGTATCTTGAAGCTGCATGTGGAAGAAATGAGCGGGAAAGAAGCAGTTGAGCTGATGCGTCAAAGAACAAAGTGCGCATATTGACAATCGCTTGGAAACATGGCATCATAGTGCAATACGGAGGAATGCGATGAACAAAGCAGATAAGATCTTGATCTTGATCATCCTGTTAGCGGCGGTTTGTACCTATGTGCCGATTTATTTTTCCTATGGAAAAGAAGCGGGCGATATTGCGGTGGTGCGTTATCGTAATGAAGAAGTGCTGCGCTTGGATCTGCATCAAAACGGCATCTATCATGTCAAAGGGACAAATGGAACAGTGGAGATCGAAGTAAAGGATGGAGCGGTTGCGGTAATCGAAGAAAATTCACCTTATCATCTTTGTTCACTGCAGGGATTTGTTTCTTCGGGAGCTGAGCCGATCATCTGTTTGCCTAATGAGATCGTGATCAGTATTGAAGCGGATGACGGCGATGTGGATGTGGTGATGCAATGAAAGTAAGGAAGTTATGTGAATGTGCGCTGTTGATCGCAATGGCGATCTTGTTTCAGCTGATCGAGGCAAGCATTCCTTTGCCTTATGTCATTCCCGGCTTTAAGCTGGGCTTGGCAAACTGTGTCGCCATGATCGCGCTTTATCGCTATGATAACAAGACGATGACCTTTGTGAATCTGATGCGGGTGGTGCTGGCGGCTTTGATGCGCGGCACGCTGTTTCAGATCTCATTTTGGCTTTCTTTTGCAGGGGCGATCTGTGCTTCGCTTGCAATGTGGTTCACTAAGCGTTTTACGCCTTGTACGATTTATGGAACCGGAATGGCGGGAAGCAGTGCACATGTGATTGCACAAGTCGCTGTTATTATGTTATTATATGAGCAATGGCGCATGATTGCGGTTTTGCCGCTGCTGCTTGTTACCGGGATCCCGACCGGGATCGCGATCGCATGGATCGCTGCTTTGGTATTAAAGCGGCTGCCGATGAAGGAGGGGTAGGAATGAAGCAATTTACATATCGACCGAAGGGCGTGTGTTCATCGCGTATGGATTTTACCGTTGACGGGGATAAGATCGTCAAGGTACAGATTACCGGCGGATGTCCGGGTAATTTATTGGGTATTTCAAAAATTTTAGAACAAAAAACGATCGCCGAAACGATTGCTGCTTTTGAAGGGGTGCGATGCGGTGGGAAACAGACATCCTGCCCTGATCAGATTGCCTGTGCATTGAAAGAATATTTACAGACACAGGTATAATTGCGTGCGCTTTCACACATACTAGAAATAGGTGATGAAAGTGAAAGCAAAGGAACAGCTCCAAATAGCGGAGGTGCTGAGCGAAATGGGGATGAGTGATGAAATTGTGGAGATCATCACGCAGATAAAACCGCATCAGCCCTGCGAGGAGGAAGAAGACAGTCAGTAGGAAATAGGCGAAAGCCTATTTTTTTATGAGGGAAGGAGTGAGAAAATGAAAGTCATTGCATTTTTGATGAAGCATGCGCATGGATGCAGGCGCTACCTGCTGCAGGTGTTTGGCAATGTCCTGCTTTATGTGATATGCGGTTTGGTGTATCCGCTCATCATTTCACTGATGATCGATCATGTGATCGGCAATGCGCCGATGGAAAACGGCATGATCGCCGTATTAGGACAGTTGCTCGGCGGAACGGCGTTTTTGAAGGAGCATATGTGGGTCGGTGCGGTTACGATCATTTTGGTAAACGGTCTTTGTGCGCTGGCGATGTTTCGCAGGAGCTATTTAAGCGGGAAGCTGGGAGAGCATTTGGCAAATCGACTGCGTTTGGCGATGTATGATCATTTGCAGAAACTGCCTGATGCTTATCATAAAAGTCATGACAGCGGGGATCTGATTCAGCGCAGCACTTCGGACATTGAACAGATCAGAAGATTTTTAGGCGTACAGATCGCGGAAATGATGAATGCGGTTTTCATGGTACTGTGTGCGGCTTTTATTTTAGGAAACCTGCATCTGCGTTTGATGGGGGTTGCGGTTTCGATCATGCCGCTTTTGATGTTCATCGGCTATGTGTTTTTCACGAAGGCGAAAAAGATCTTTTTAACGGTAGATGAAGCAGAAGGCGCCATGACGACGGTCTTGCAGGAAAACTTGAATGCGACGCGGGTCGTCAAGGCGTTTCATCGGGAGCGCTATGAAATCGAGAAATTCGAGGAAGTCAATGAGAGCTTTCGCAAGAAGCTCTTTGAATTGATGCATGCGCTGGGAATTTATTGGAGCGCGACGGACTTTTTATGTATGGGGCAGATCTTATTGGTAACGGTGGTCGGTATCTTTATGGCGCGTTCGGGCGAGATCACCGTCGGCAATCTGTTTGTCTTTGTCACGTATGAAAGCATGATCGTGTGGCCGATGCGTCAGTTAGGACGGATCTTGGCTGATATGGGCAAGGTCAGCGTGGCGGTCGGACGTTTAAGTGAAGTATTAGATGCGCCGGCTGAGGATCTGGTAAGCGGAGAACGCAATGAGATCCGCGGTGAGATCGTGTTTGATCATGTATCGTTTGCTTATGAGGATGATCAAAACCATGTGCTGCGTGATCTTTCCTTTACCATTCATGCCAAGCAGCGAGTGGCGATCATGGGACCGACGGGAAGCGGTAAATCTTCGCTGGTACAGCTGTTGGTGCGGATGCAGGATTATGAAGGCTCGATCAAGATCGACGGGGTGGAGCTGAGGAATATTGCGAAGGAGTGGATCCGTTCTCAGATTCGGATCGTGCTGCAGGAACCGTTTTTGTTCTCTAAAACGATCGAAGAGAATATCGCTTTGGCAAAGCGAGACGCGTCTTTTGAGGAGATTCGCCATGCGGCGCGTATTGCCAGCATTCATGAGGATATCGAAGGCTTTGATCAGGGCTATGCCACAGCGGTCGGGGAAAAAGGGGTAACGCTGTCGGGGGGACAGAAGCAGCGTATTGCGATTGCCCGCACGATCCTGGATCAGCCTCCGGTGTTGATCTTCGATGATTCTTTGAGTGCATTGGATATGCAGACGGATGCGCGGATCCAGCAGGCGTTACAGGCCTTGAAGGGAGATCTGACGATGATCATGATCACTCATCGGGTGTCTTCGGCGATGCATGCGGATCAGATCATCGTGCTGGAAAACGGCCGTATCGTCCAGTCCGGCACGCATGCAGAGCTGATGAAAGAAGAGGGCTTATATCGCCGCATCGCGATGATCCAAAATGAAGGAGGTGAGGAAGCATGGCAGCAGTCATGAAAGAGCAGACGTTTCATGGACGTTCTTTAGAGGTATCGCTTTGGAAGCGGATCTTGCACCATTTGATGGAGTTTAAGCAAACGATGATCTGGCTGATTTTAGCAAATGTCGTCGTGGCGGCTACCGATGTGGCACTGCCGATGTTTTCTCAGTATGCGATCAATGAACTGGTGCTCAATCAGGGAAATGACGATCAGATCGTCTGGTTTGCTTTAGCTTATTTGATCACTGTGGCAGTACAATGTCTCAGCATTTATCTGTTTTTCAGACTGGCGGCTTATTTGGAAGCGTCGTTTGGTAAGCGTTTGCGGGAAAAGGCGTTTACGAAGTTACAGGTATTGTCGTTTTCGTATTTTGATAAGACGAGCAACGGCTGGCTGATGGCGCGGGTCAGCGGTGATATCAGCCGTTTGGCAGAGATCTTGTCATGGTCGCTGATCGATATCGGTTGGGGGCTCATGGTCATGATCGGCGTAAGCATCGTCATGCTTTCTTATAACTGGAAGCTGGCATGCTGTATCTTTGTGGTCGTGCCGGTACTGGCTTATGCGAGCTATTATTTTCAAAATAAGATCTTGAAAGCGCACCGGGAAACGCGTGTGATCAATTCACAGCTGACCGCCTCGTTTGTGGAAGGGATCAACGGGGTCAAAACGACAAAGACTTTGGGATTAGAGAAGGATAATTTTGCGGAGTTTGCGAAGCTGAGTGAAAAAATGCGTGAGAAATCGGTTTATGCGACGCGGATCAACGCAATGTTTCAGCCGGTGGTCTATCTGCTTTCAGCAGTGGCGATCGCTTTGTTGTTACAGATCGGCGGACAGCAGGTGCTGTTAGAAACGATCCAGTTCGGTACGTTGGCGATGTTTATTCAGTACACCGGCACCTTCTTTGATCCGTTAAAGGGCATTGCGCGGGTCATGGCAGAGCTGCAGATGGCACAGGCGAGCGCGGAACGGGTCTTATCACTGCTGGAGGAAACGCCAAGTGTCGTCGATTCTGCGGAAGTGATCGCGAAATATGGCACGATCTTAGAAACGCCTAAGCAGGATGTGAAGCTGATGGGCAATGTACGCTTTGATCATGTATCGTTTCACTATCTGCAAGAGGAATCGGTACTGGAAGATTTTTCACTGGATGTAAAGGCGGGGGAAATGGTGGCGCTCGTCGGAGAGACCGGCAGCGGGAAAAGCACGATCGTGAATCTTTTGTGCCGTTTCTATGAACCGATCAGCGGGCAGATCTTGATCGACGGCGTGGATTATCGAAAGCGTTCACTGGGCTGGCTGCATGAAAATATCGGCTATGTACTGCAGACGCCGACGCTGTTTTCCGGTACGGTCAAGGAAAATATCCGCTATGGCAAACTGGATGCAAGCGATGAGGAGATCATCGCCGTGGCGAAACTGGTCAATGCCCATGAATTTATCATGCGTATGGAACATGGCTATGATACGCTGATCGGTCAAGGCGGCAATCGTTTATCGACCGGTGAAAAGCAGCTGCTTTCTTTTGCCCGAGCGATCCTGCATGATCCGGCGATCATGATCTTGGATGAGGCGACTTCTTCCATTGATACGCAGAGCGAGAAGATGATTCAAAAGGCGATCGAGGAATTATTGAAGGGCAGAACGAGCTTTGTGGTAGCCCATCGTTTATCCACGATCGTACATGCTGATCAGATCATCGTCATGAAGCACGGAAAAGTTTTGGAAAAAGGAACCCATCAGACGCTTATGCGCCAAAAAGGCTATTACTATGAACTCTATACGAGTCAGTTCATGAAAGAGGAGCAGCAGCGTAAGCTGAGCGAACTTCATATGCATTCCTAAGAGGCAAACTGCCTCTTTTTTCTATTCTATATCATTTACTACTTGACAATACATAATACTGAATGTAATATAATAGCAAGAGGTGAGTGCGGTGAACATTCAGATGAAAAAAGGGGTGCTGGAGCTGATCGTGCTGCTGGAAACGGAAAAACGGGATATGTATGGATATGAACTCGTATCATCGGTCTCTAAAGTCATTGATGTCAATGAAGGTACGATCTATCCTTTATTGAAGCGGCTTACCAATGAACATTACTTTGACACGTATTTGTCTGAGTCAAGCGAAGGACCGCCGCGCAAATATTACCATTTGACCGAGACAGGGAAGCGCTATGCGAAAGAACTGCTAAAGGACTGGCTGGCTTTTTCCAAACAGGTGGATTTGTTTATCAAGGAGTGTGAAAAAGGATGAAGAAGGATGCATTTATTGCGAAATTAAGAGAAGGACTGCGAATGATCCGTGAAGAGGAACGCGAAGATGTGATCGCTGAATATGTAACGCATATCGATCTGAAGATGGCAGAGGGGAAAAGCGAGGAAGAAGCGATTGCGGATTTCGGGGATCTTGACGCCTTGATCGATGAGATCTTAGACGCTTATAAAATCGATGTCAAACAGGCGAAAAAAGAAAGCAAGGAACAGCGTTTCAATGAGGAACTGAACCGTTTTTTCGATGAATGCAAGCAGTTCATCATGCGTTTTACCAGTCTGGATATCGATAATGTGGTAAGGCTCGTATTTGAATTTTTTATTGTGCTGCTGATCATCTGGCTGCTGAAGATCCCGGTAGAACTGATCGCATCGCTTGGGGATTCGCTGTTATCGGATATTTTGAATTTTTCCTCGACCGGCGATCTTTTAGGGAGTCTGTGGTATGGACTGGTCAATGCATTCTATGTCGTGGCAGCGCTGTTGGCAATCGTTCATATCATGCGCAGCCGGCTGCTTTATTACCGCGCGCATGAGGGGAGTGAAAGCGTCATCGACGATGTAAAGGACGTATTCCATTTTGAGCGCAGCAAGCCAAGCCGCAGTGAAGAGGTGGATAAGCGGGAATTCGCACATCCTTACAGTGATGCGCCCTATCCCAAAAAAGCGAGCACGATCGTCGCAATTTTAGTGAAATTATTATTGTTTATCGTCGCATTGCCGTTTTTCTTCGCCCTGATCGCACTTTGCTTTACCAGCGGAGTATTGATGTTTATGGCGATGGAAGGTGTGATCCTGCCGGGGATCTGGCTGCTGGTGATCGGCGGTATCGTGATGTGCGCGGCTGTGATCGGTGCGCTCATGCACGTGGTGAAGGGGGTATAAAGAATGAAAAAGTATTTAGTGGCATTTGTGATCGGTACGATCCTGGTCGGCGTAGGCATTGCGATGATGGTCTACGACCTGAAAGACTTTCGCTTCATTGAAACAGATGACTACCGCCGTCTCAGCTATGTCAATGCTTATACGTACCGCAATGATCATCAGTTAGATATCGATGATCATATCAAGGTCAGATATGTGCAAAATGATGCGCTTGCCGATAATGAAATACGGATCTATGCACCGGTCAGCATGCGGGTAAAGGAAAAGGGGAATGAACTGGAAATCGACTATGATGGCTTTGATTTTCACGATTTTCAGCGCTTTTATGATCCGTTGTTAAGCAATTTGAAAAATAAGGTGTGGTATTATTCGGATGATTATGACCAACATACGGTCGTGATCGAATATAAAGGCAGTATGGTGCGATAGGCAAATGTTTTTGAAAATACTTTCACAATATTTGAAAAAATATTCAGAAAAAGTATTGAAAAAATAAATAGGTATGTTATAATGAACGCATCCAATGGATCAGATATTTAAGAATAACCGATTGTTCATTGGCCTCCTTGTTAATTAATCTCCTATATTCTTAAATGTCAGAATAAACGTCTAAATGACGTTTTTTTCTTGCGGCTGGCATAGGATATGGTGGTTGTGTTATAATAGGGAACATAGAAATAAAGGAAGTAGATGGATAAGATATGAAACGATGGCATTTTGGGTTATTGGCGGCAGTGATCGGCCTTGATCAACTTACGAAATTTGCGGTGGAGGCAAACTTGGATCTATATGAGAGCATTCCGGTGATCGACCGCTTTTTTTCCATTACCTATACGCGCAATACCGGAGCGGCATGGAGCCTGCTTGAAGGGAAGATGCTGTTCTTTTATGGGATCGCGGTCGTGGCGCTGATCGCGATGGGCTGCTTTTATAAACAATGCAGGGAAAAGGATCATCTGACCCGCATCGGTCTGGTGCTGATGATGGCGGGCACGATCGGTAATCTGATCGATCGGCTGGCTTGGCAATATGTACGTGATTTTTTGGATTTTGTGATTTTCGGCTATGATTTTCCGGTATTTAATGTAGCGGATATGGCGCTTTGCATCGGCGTCTTGTTGATCTTGATCGAGATCGGCCGAGAAGAATTGGAAAAACGGGGCATGATAGGGGTGAAGCGAAATGGAGCATAAGCAAATCATCGCAAAAGATGTGGATACAGGCCTGCGCTTAGATAAATATTTGACAGAACAGCTGGTGCCATTTTCCCGCTCCCGCATTCAAATGCTGTTTGCGAAGGGAGCGATCACGGTAAATGGAAAGCTGGGGAAAGCGAATTATAAAGTGAAAAACGATGATGTGATCGAAGTGATGATCGAGGAAGAGCAGGAGGCAAATGCACAGCCGGAAGCGATGGATCTGAATATCGTTTATGAAGATGAAGATGTCATCGTCATCAATAAACCAAAGGGAATGGTGGTGCATCCTTCACCTGGGAATGAAGCGCATACGCTGGTAAACGGCTTGCTTTATCACTGCAAGGATCTTTCGGGGATCAACGGGGTGCTGCGTCCGGGGATCGTGCATCGCATCGACAAGGATACAAGCGGTTTGCTGGTGGCTGCCAAAAATGACCGCGCACATCAGCTATTGGCGGAACAGTTAAAAGATAAAACGATGAACCGGCGCTATTATGCGCTGGTGCACGGCGTCATGCCGCATGATCATGGCACGATCGACGCGCCGATCGGCCGTGATGAGAAGGATCGTCAAAAAATGGCCGTAACGGCGCATAACAGCAAACCGGCGATCACGCATTTTCAGGTAATCGAGCGCTTTGCGCAGCATACGCTGTTGGAATGCCGCTTAGAGACCGGCAGAACGCATCAGATCCGCGTTCATCTGCAATATATCAAGTTTCCGATCGTCGGCGATCCGAAATACGGAAGAAGAAAAACAGAGGTGTCGGGTGGACAGCTGCTGCATGCGCATCAACTGACCTTTGTGCATCCGACAAGTCAGGCTTCCATGACCTTTGAAGCGCCGCTTCCGCCGCAGTTTGCATCGGTGCTTGATGAGCTGAGAAAGAGAGAAGGATAATGATGGAAATCAAACAACAAGAAGTATATGTGATGCAGCTGGTGCGTTATTTTATCGAACAGCAGGATTATCAGATGGTCATCGTACAAAACAGCAAAAACGATATTTGGCTGGCAAATGTCGATCAGCCGCAGTATCCGATCATTCGTTTATGTGCGGAAAGCGAAGGACAGCAGTTCTTTGATCGGGATTATATCAAAGAGGTGTACGAACGCATCTGTGAACAGTTACAGATCGCCAAGCCGCTGTTAATGATCCAAACATCGCCATTGGCGGAAACGATCCAGTGGGAACAGGCGGAGGTCGTTTCGATCCTGCCGAATGCGCAGGTGCCTTCTAAGATCGCGCAGGTCTTTCATGGTATCGAGCAGGTGGTTCATTCGGTAAACAATGCTGATCAGGAAATCAAAACGATCGGCAAGCGGATCCGCGATGTGCAGTTAGAAAGACAGAAACAGCTGCTGCGCTCGCTGAGACAGCCGCCTCGGGCATTTTGGATCATAATGGCGCTGTCGCTGCTTCTGTTTGCGCTTACTACCTATGTGTCGCTTTCCGGTAGTGATATCTATCAGGGGGTGTTGTTAGGCGGTGCTTATTATAAGCCCAGCATGATGGCAGCTTATGAATACTGGCGTTTTTTTACCGCACCGTTTGCGCATTATTCCTTGTTTCAGCTGCTGATCGATCTTTATGTATTGTATTTATTGGCAAAATCGGTCGATACGTTTTATCCGCATAAGCTGTTTTTGATCTTTATGATCGCTTCTTTATGCGGCTATGGCGTTTCTTATATCGGTGTTGACAATGAACTGGCATTTGGCATGGTACCGGGACTTTTGGGGATCTGGGGCGCGTACAGCGTGGCGATCTTTGCGAAGAAGATGATGCGGATCCCGCCGATCAAAAGCGCTTATATTCGCTCGGTACTGGTCATTGCGATCTTATTGCTGGCGCCGGGCATCAGTTACCTCGGGGTCTTGGCAGGCTTTACGGCAGGTGTGCTTTGCGGCATTGTCTTAAGCGATGAAGCGATCTGTAAACAGCTGCGTCCCCATGTGCTCATTGCGGCGGCGATCTTAGCGGGCGGGCTTTGCTGGTATCAGGTAAACCGCAATCAGATGATCAGCAATCGCAGTGAAACATTAGACAGTAAGCTCATCAAGGCTTATGAAAACATCGGCCTGCATGATTATGCGAAATGGGTCGAAGGACAGATAAATACATTTTATGAGGAGGGCAAATAATGAAACGGACAGATGTATTGACTTGGGATGAATATTTTATGGGACTGGCGCATCTAAGCGCGCTGCGTTCTAAAGATCCTTCCACACAGGTCGGAGCGGCAATCGTCAATGATCAGCACAAGGTTGTCAGCATCGGCTATAACGGCTTTCCCAATGGATGCAGCGATGATGAATATCCATGGGAGCGGGAAGGGGCGGTCAATGAAACCAAATACCCGTTTGTCGTTCATGCGGAATTAAACGCGATCTTAAACAGTTCGCGCGATCTGCATGGATGCAGCATTTATGTATCGCTGTTTCCATGCAATGAATGTGCGAAGGCGATCATTCAAAGCGGTATCAAACGCGTCGTATACGAATGTGATAAATATGCGGATACTGACAGCGTCATCGCCAGCAAGCGCATGCTGAGATCAGCCGGCGTAGAACTGGTGCAGCTGCCGGAGCGTATTTATTTAAGCGTTCATAAGGAAGCAAACACAAAATAAAAGGCTGCAGCCGCAAGTGATCCTATCAGTGTGATCATCCTTGCGGTTACAGCCTCTTTTTTTAACAAATCTCAAAGAAAAGGTTTCCGTGTTTCACTTGGCAGAGCGTTTTGGATATTGCGAAAATGCAGCTTGGCGACATGATGCAGCTCATTGACGCCGTGTGTTTTAAGAAATTGCAGGATCGCCAGATCGACCGTTTTCCCGGCACCTTTGGGAAAAGTGAAATCATAGCGTGCTTCCATATCCGCCATCGTCATTAAAAACGCATAGCGGGCAATGATGCTCGCACAGGCAACACCCAGATACTTATCTTCGGCCTTGGTCGCAAAGCAGATGTCGCGCACCACTTCCTTTTCTCCCTGTAAATAGCGAAAATAAGCGCTTGGCGGGGCGAACTGATCCAAATAGATCGTCGGCAGCGCATGCAGTTTATCACGCAGATGCAGATAAGCCTGATTATGCAGCTTTGCTTTGATCGCATTGAGATGGCTGTGCTTATGCACTTCATTGTATTTATCATTGTTCAAGATCAACAAGGAATGCGGCAGCCGCTTTCTCAGCAACGGTGCGATCTGTTTGATCTGTTCATCTTTCAATGATTTAGAATCCTGCACCTGCAGCTCTTTCAAAAAGTCGATATCTGCTTCTTCGACATATACGGCACAAACGCACACCGGTCCGAAGACGTCGCCGGTGCCGACTTCATCGCTGCCGATATGAGGATAACATATCTGCTTAGCGGCAGGATTCATCGTTTTCGATGTTTGATAAGGCGCGGCATGAAACGTGCTGCCCGCTCCCTGAAACACCACTTTTCCGGAGGTATAGGCGGTAATGGTGCAGTCGCTCAGCTTCACTTGATAATGCGCATAAGGCGGTGTTTTCGCGGCAAGATAACTTTGATAATGTGCCTTGAGCGATTGGATCTGTGCGGGATTCAGTTTTACGGTGATCGTTTCATTCATGCGTGCGCTCCTTTATTTCGTTTGTCCTATTCTATCATAAATAAAACGGAATGGAAACGTGTAAAGTTGCAATAATCCGCAAAATACTATATCATAAACAAAGGTGATGAAAAAATGTTATTTCCGATTGCATATGTGAAATTATTAGATATCGGCGTGATCGCACTGCTGCTTTTGTGCCTTTACAGCGGTTTTCGCCAAGGTTTTTTACTGAAGGTGCTGGATTGCTTCGGGATCGTCGTATCCGCGCTTTTGGCTTGGGGATTCGCACGTTTGCTTTCTTTTATCCAGATTTATCCGAAAGCGTTTGTGCCGTTTGCGGATCTGGCGCTGGGCGATGCGCTGGCTTCTTTGTTAAATGAGATCAGCTGGTTTGTCGTATGTTTTATTCTGCTGAATATCGTGATCCGTTTGCTTCACCCGCTTTTTTCCTTTGTGCGTCATGTGCCGATCTTAGCCGGGGTGAATCGTTTGCTCGGTGTGCTGTTTGGCTTTGTGCAGGGAACTGCCTTTTTGGTGATCTTTGCGGTCGTCTTTCAAACTCCGTTTTTCGCCAATGGCTCGCTGGTCGTAGAACGCAGTTATCTGCGTCCGTTTGCGGCGATCGCCGATAATCTGACGACCTTGCAGAAAGAGGAAATCGATGCGCTGCGTTCTTTGCAGAAGATCATGACGCCAAGCACGCAGCTAAAGGAAGCTGATAAAGAGGCGATTCGCGCATGGCTAAACGAACATGACATTAACGAGCAGGATGTAATGGATTTATTTGTTTAAGCGATCAGGAGGTGATAAGATGGATGAACACACCTTGGAATTAGATCAAATCAAAGAAGAAATCAAGCGCTATTGTGCTTTTTCCCTTGGCAAAGCCCGCATCGACGCCTTGACTCCATGCTTTCAAAAGCTGTATGTTGAAACGCAGCTCAAGCGCAGCAATGATGCGTTAAGCTTGCTTTATCGCTACGGTACGATTCCTTTTGCCGGTATCAGCGATATCACGCCTTATGTGGAAGCAGCCGGCAAAGATGCGACCTTGGGTGCATATGAGCTATATGAGATTGCCAGACAGGGACATGCGGTACGCGCAGCCTTTGCTTATCGCAAGGCGGCGGTCGATGGGGAAAGTGTTTTTGAGTTGATCGATGCGTTGATCGAAGTGCTGCCGTTAAGCAGACAGATCGAGGCTTGTATCAACCGCAACTATGAAGTGATGGATCAGGCGAGCAGTGAATTGGCACGGCTGCGGCGCAAGCTGAGCAGCATGCAGGGAGAGATCGCGGCAACCGCCCAGCGCTATATCGCCAAACATGCGGCTTCGCTGACCGATACGATCACGGCGATCCGTGGGGATCGTATCTGCGTATTGGCAAAAGTCAGTGAAAAAAATCATTTGTCAGGTCTGGTGCATGGCGAAAGCGCTTCTCATCAAAGCGTCTATCTGGAACCGCAGTGTTTATTGGAACTCAATAACCGTTTAAGTGAAATCAGGCAGCAGGAACAAGAGGAAGTAAACCGCATTCTTTATGCTTTGTCGCAGCAGGTAAAAACAAACCGTGACGCCCTCTTGGCCAATCTGGATACGTTTGCGCATCTGGATGAGCTGTTTGCGAAGGCATGGTGGGCAAAGGAGCATGACGGGGTCATCGCAGCGCTGAGTGAAACGGCGCATCTGTATTTCAAGAATGCGCGGCATCCGCTGATCGATCAAAAAAAGGTCGTGGCGAACACTTATGAAATCAAAGCGCCGCACCATGCGCTGTTGATCACCGGAAGCAATACCGGTGGAAAGACAGTCACCTTAAAAACGATCGGTCTGTTTGTGGCGATGAGCTATTGTGGGATCGCGGTACCCTGCGATGAGGCGATCATACCGATGTTCGATGCGATCTATGCGGACATCGGCGATCATCAATCGATCGCGGAAAGTCTTTCCACTTTTTCCGCGCATATCAAGCGACTGGCACAGATCTGTGAGGATGCAACCGTTCATTCCCTCGTCTTATTAGATGAGTTAGGAAGCGGCACCGATCCGAAAGAAGGAGAAGCGCTGGCGGTTGCGATCTTGGAGCATTTACGAAAGCGCAATGCCATGATCGTGGCAACCACGCACTATTCCAATGTCAAGGTCTATGGAAAAAACTGCAATGACATCCTGCTTGCTTCCGTTGCCTTCGATATGGATACGATGCAGCCGACCTATCGCTATATGGAAGGCGTAAGCGGCACTTCTAATGCTTTTGCGATCGCCGGTCGCTATGCGCTGAATGAAGCAATCATCAAGCGGGCGCAGTATTTTAAGGATGCGCATCGCAGCAAGGAAGAAATGCTTTTGGAAACGATCGAGCAGCAACAATTGGACTTGCTTTTAGAAAAAGAGAAACTGATGAAGCAAGAGCAGGCGCTTTTGCATAAACAGGAAGAGCTGGAAGCGTGGAAGCAGCAGCTGGAAGCAAGAGGGAAAGCGCAGGAAGCGCGTGAACAGCGTGCTTTTGACGATCTGTTAGAGGATGCAAAGGCGCAGATGGACGCGATCATCGAACAGGCCAAGCAGGCGGATGAAAGCAAACCGCACCGCTATCATGAATTGAAAAGGCAGCTTGCCCAGATGGAATCAGCGCCTGATGAGGCGCATCATGACGATGTCTCCTTTGCGCTCGGCGATTATGTCAAGCTGGTAGAACTCGGGTATCACGGTGAGATCATCTCCATGCAAAAGGACAGGGTGTGTGTGCTTTGCAATGGCATGAAGCTGAATACGACGACTGCCAAAATCACACACATGCAAAAGCCGAAAAGCGCCAAAGCCAAAAATGTGCATACCAAAGGACTTTCCAAACCGCTGCCGCTTGCCTGTAACGTCATCGGCTGCTATGTCGATGAAGCGCTGCCGATCATTGATAAATACTTGGATAATGCGATCTTGGCGCACCGCAATCAAGTGCGGATCATTCACGGATCCGGTACCGGTGCTCTGCGCAAGGGCGTGCACGCTTATTTGAAGCGGCATCCGAAAGTCAGCGAATTTCGTCTCGGGCAGGAGGGCGAAGGCGGTTTAGGCGCGACGATCGTTACCCTGAAAGGAAAGAAATAAGATGGCGAACATGGAAAAGATCGCCGATAAACTGGCGATCCTGCCGGCACAGCCGGGCTGTTATCTGATGAAGGATGAAGCCGGCACGATCATTTATGTCGGCAAAGCGAAAAAACTGAAAAACCGCGTCAGACAGTATTTTGTCGGCGCACATGACTTTAAGACGACCCGGCTGGTAGCCAATATCGATGACTTCGAGTTTATCGTAACCGGCAGTGAGAAAGAAGCGCTGCTGCTGGAAATCAATCTCATAAAAAAATATACCCCGCAGTACAATATCATGTTCATGGATGATAAAACGTATCCATACCTGAAATTAACGAAAGGGAAAGCGCCGATGTTAAAGGTCGTCCGCAATCTTTCAGATAAAAATGCGGAGTATTTCGGACCGTTTCCGGAAAGTCATAAAGCTTATCAGACGATGCAGCTGCTCAATCGCCTGTACCCTTTGCGCAAATGTGCGACACTGCCTAAAAAGCCATGTCTGTACTATCATTTACAACAATGCCTCGCCCCGTGCATCCAAACGATCGATGATACGATCTATCAGAAGATGATCGCAGATATCCGTAAGTTTTTGAAGGGCGATGTAAAAGAGATCATCGACCGTCTCCAAAAGGAAATGGAGGAAGCGGTGACCGATCTGGCATTTGAAAAGGCGCAGGAGAAAAAAGAACTCATTGATTCGATCCTGCATGTAACCAGCGCCCAGCAGATCGATTTCAAAGACCGCAAGGATCGTGATGCCTTTCATTACTATGTGGATAAAGGCTATATCTCAATACAGGGCTTTCTGGTGAGAGATGGCAAGATCCAAGGGCGCATCCATATGATGAAGCCGCTGTATGATGAAGCAGAGGATGTGTTTTTATCCTTTGTATCTCAGTATTACGCTTCTCATCCTTTGCCTTCACAGGTGCTCTTGCCGCCGCAGCTTGATGTGGAAGCGTTAAACGAAGTGTTGGAAAAGCGCATCTATCAGCCGCTGCGCGGGGATAAGCGCAAGCTGTTAGATATGGTGGAACAAAATGCCAAGACGGCGCATGCGCAGAAGTTTGAGCTTTCAAAACGCAAAAGCGATGAGAAAGAAGCGGCGTTAAAACAGTTGGATGAGATCATGGGGAAAAAGATACGGCGCATCGAACTGTTTGACAACAGTCATATTTCCGGATCATTCAATGTTTCGGGCATGGTGGTCTATGTCGATGGGGAACCGAGCAAAAAAGATTATCGCCTGTTTAAGCTGCAAGGCTATCGCAGCGACCTGGATTCGATGAAGGAAGCGATCTATCGCCGTTATTTCCGCGTACTGAAAGAGGGCGGCAACTTTGCGGATCTTTTGATCGTGGACGGCGGCTATTTGCAGATCGAAGCGGCAAAGGAGATCCTCGATGCTTTGGAAGTACCGATTTTATTATATGGCTTGGTTAAGGATGACCGTCATTCTACAAATGCCCTGATGGATCGAAACGGCACGCGCATTCCCATTGCCAAGGATAGTCCGCTTTTCTTCTTATTGACGCGGATGCAGGATGAAGTGCACCGTTTTGCGATCTCTTATCATCGCAAGGTGCGCGGCAAAGCGATGACCCGTTCCATCTTAGATGAGGTGGAAGGGATCGGCGAAGTGCGCAAGAAGGCGCTGTTCAAGCGATTCCACTCTTTGAAAGGATTAAAACAGGCCAGCATCGAGCAGTTGCAGGAGGTTTTACCGGAAAAAGTTGCCAAAAATGTATATGAAGTGCTGCAACACCCAGAGCGAAACGAGGACGCCTGCATAGAATAGCGTGTCATACAGGCAAAGGGGGAAAGCACTTGCGTATCTTAACACAGCGTGAAAAACAGGTGTTTGATCTGCTGATCAGCAATTACAGCACGAAAGAAATCGCGGCGATGCTGGGCATCAGCGACAAAACCGTACGGAATCATATATCAAATGTCATGTTGAAGCTAGGCGTAAAAGGCCGGGCGCAGGCGGTCGTGGAGCTGCTGCGGCTGCATGAGATCCATATTTAAGCAAAGAGGTCTGTATCGTAATCGGTATAGACTTTTCTTCTGGAATCAAGCGAAGTTGCGGCGGCCTATGGAAAGGGCTTTCAAAATGTGGTAGAATGAAAGCATGGAAACAGGAGGTTGTTATGAAAACATATATTGGTGTTGATTTAGGCGGTACAAATGTACGTGTGGCACGGGTCGATGCGGATGGCAATGTGCTGGAAGTGCTGAAAGATGCGACAGAGGCGCAGAAAGGGCCCAAACAGATCCTAGATAAGATCGAGCATATGATCCGTTCTTTACAGGATCATGAAAAATGCGAGGGCATCGGCTTGGGGATCCCGGGACCGATCGATACAAAAGCGGGAAAGATCATCGTATCGAATAATTTGCCGGATCTGGTCGGTTATCCGATTGCGGATCATTTTAAGGAGATCTTTCATAAACCGGTGTTTATGGATAATGATGTCAATGTGGCAGGACTGGGAGAAGCGATACAGGGAGCCGGCAAAGGCGTAGAATTTGTTTACTATCTCACCGTATCGACAGGAGTAGGCGGTGCGCCGGTATTTCAGGGCAAGGTCATTGCGGGCGCACATGGCCATGCCGGAGAAGTAGGCAATCTGATCCTCGATCCAAATCGCACGGCGCGAAACGGTTTGAATCCGGGTGCGGTGGAAAATGAGATGAGCGGTCCGGCGTTGATGCGGAAAGCCAAAGAAGTGCTTGGGGTAGAGATCGCCCATGCCGGCGAATTGTTTGATCTGGCAAAGAACGGCAATGAACAGGCGGCTTTGCTCTGTGATCGCTTTGTAGAAGATTTTTCTCAACTGCTCAGCAGCATCGCTTTGACCTGCAATCCCGATCTGTTTGTGTTAGGCGGCGGGGTGATGCAGTCATCGGATGCTTTCTTAAAGCAGGTGGAAGCACGTTTTCAGGAAAAAGTATTCCCGGGCATGCGGGGAACACGCTTTGTAAAAGCGGCGTTAGCAGAGCCGGGACTTGTCGGGGCGGCGATGCTGCCGATGGCACAGTTGCGATAAGGAGGAGCATATGAACAAAGAAGTAAGAGAATTTGTCGTAGAACAGACGAAAGCGCTGATCACAGCGCCTACGTGCTGCAAGGAATTAAAGGAGACTGCACAGAAATGGCTGACGTCTTTGGATCAGCCGAACGAAGCGGAAATGACAAAGCGATATGAGGAAGAACTGGAAGCGGATCTCGTTACGGTCGATGATCTGATCGCTTTGGCAAATTCGGATCTAGGCAAGCAGATCTTTGGAGAAAAAGCGGCGCAGGTGGCGGCGCATGGCGAAAAGATCAAGGCGGCGGGTGCAAGATACTGCGATTGTCCTGCCTGCAAAGCGGTAGAAGCGATCTTAGCGACGCGCAAAAGCTGGTAATACAAGCAAGTGAAGCAAAAGCCTGCTTCACTTTTCTTTTTTGAGGAAGTATCCATCATTGCTTTTGAGTGTGCATGCAGGTGATCGCACGCATGCGCGCGGGGTTCGCCTTTTATTTCCATTTATCTTTCTTTATGCTATAATGGGAAACGAGGTGTGTGTCATGAAAGTAAAAAGGAATTTGTTTCTTGCGTCGCTTTGTGTCTTATTTCTGGTGTGCTACTATATCATGAACCAGACTTATGACGAATTGGCGCGCTATCCATATGCGACCGAAGAAAACCATGATCTGATCCTGCATTATCTGGATGAGAAGGATATTGATTTTTTGTTGGCGCAGAATGTGAAGCCGGAACAGTTTTTGCCTTATGTGGAGTGCGCAGGCTTTCAGCTGGAACATACGCTTTGGTATGACAAAGCGATGCAGCTGCAGCCGGCAGACGCTTCCTATATCGTGCAGTTTATCGAAACTTGGAAGAACGAATTTACATTTCATGAAATGGACACACTGCTAAGCGCCTATCTTTATGCGGATCTGGCGGTTTATTTTGAAAACGGCGATCCGTTTGTGGAACATGCTTCACTGATGGTCGATCCCAGTGATCTGCTCAGCGATCTGCATGCGGAAACCAGTGTCTATACCTATGTGCCTGCAGATCTTGTCGCTTTGAAAGAGCTGCCGCATGTGAATGTGAACAGCACCGATAAGGAAGTGTATGTGCGCGAGGCGATGGTAAAACCGCTGGAAGCATTAAGTGAAGCGATGAGCGAGGCCAGCGGGGTCTTGAATTATGATCTGATCATCGTCAGCGGCTATGTTTCATATGAAGAACAAAAACAGCTTTATCAAAACGCACTGCTGCAATACGGGGCGGATCAGTTTTTACAATATGAAGATTATCCCGGACACAGTGAAAAACAGCTTGGCTATACGGTTCGCTTTGCGATCGCCGGGGTATCTGATTTACAGACGATAACAGAGAGCGAACAAGCGAAATGGCTGCGGGAGCACGCTTATGAATATGGCTTTATCGTCCGTTATCCAAGCGGCAAGGAAGCGATCACGCAGAAGCAGGCACAGCCGCTCACGCTTCGTTATGTCGGTGAGGAAGCGGCGAAAGAGATGCGGGACCATGACTGGACATGGGAGGAGTGGGTAAAACGAAATGAGCAGTAAAATCGGTATGATCGATTCGGGAATGGGCGGCCTGCTGGTGCTGAAGGCATGTGTTGAGGCACATCCTGAATGTGATTTTGTATTTGTTGGCGATCAGCTGCATGCACCTTATGGCGAGCATGACGCGGAAAAGATCTTTCATTATGTAACGGTCATCATGGAGTATTTTGCTTCTTTGCATATTTATGACATCATCATCGGCTGCAATACGATCTGTGCCAACATTCTGCCGCAGCTGCGGGCACGTTTTAGTCGGTTTCGTTTTTTTGAAATCATCGATCCGACGGTAGCACAGCTTCCACGCGGCGTGCATCGCCACTTAGCCGTTTTATCGACAGAGGCAACGGCAAAGACCCATGCATATAAAAACGCGATCCAACACTTTGATCCCGCGATTGCGGTGCAGGAGATCGCCTGTCCTGAATTTGTGCCGCTCATTGAAGGAAATGCCAGTGCCGCGCGTTTGACGCAGGCCGTAAAAAAGCGCTTAAAGGGCGTGACCTGCGATGGGGTCGTGCTGGCGTGTACGCACTATCCTTATCTGCGGGAGGCGATTGCGGCGTGTCTGCATGTACCGATCTATGATTCCAACCAAGCGATCGTAAATCGTTATCCGTGGCCGGTATCTCACAAGCAGGAGAAAGGGAGCGTGACGATCTATTCCACACTCGATGGAGAACAGATGGAGAAGCAGATTGCGAGCTTATTGAAGCAAGACTGGAAAGTCAAGACGCTGATCTTGGACTTCTAGTCTTTTTTTAACAGCTTGCGCATATAGTGAGGTGAGGTGGAAGTGATGAGAAAACAACAGGCACTGGGCATACTGGCGGCAGCGGCGTTATTGGCAGGCGGGTTCTTCTTTATCAATCGGCAGGAAACAAAAGAAACCTTGCGGGTCAATTCCACATCCAGCTGTATGATGCAGATGTACGCGCTGGATGAACAGGATACGCTGATTCCATTAAGCATTCCCTGTGAAGAAAAAGATCATATGAAAAAGCGCCTGCAACAGCTCGTAGCCAAAATGAGCAAAAAGCAGGGAGAAGGTCTGTTGCCGGTATTTGCGAAAGATACGAAGCTTGAAGATGCGGTATTGGTCGATCAAACCTTGACGCTGCAGTTCAATGAAGCATTCTTAAATTATGAAAAGGAGCATGAGCTGCGCGTTTTAGAGGCGATAGCGTGGCTTGGCACACAGTTTGAGGGGGTGGCACAGGTACAGATCGCAATAGGAGATGACACATTGCAAACGATGCCTAACGGAACCCCGATCCCTGCCGTCTTGAACCGCAAGATCGGCATCAATAACTTTCTGACATCGACAAGCGCACTGCATGACAGTGATGCGATGACCGTCTTTTATACGAAGGAAGTCATGGATAAAACTTTCTATGTGCCAAAAACCAAGCGGGTATCCGCAAATCTATCCGATGTCGATGCCTATATCGATGCGATCTTGGCAGATGTGAGCGTAAACAGCTCTCTAAAGCAGCCGCTTGCTCAGGAAAAAGTCAAAACGACAGCGGCCAGCGTCATGCGGGAAAACGTCTTGCAGGTGCATTTGGACAACCGCATCCTCGCAGAAGATCAGACCGCGAAAAAGCAGGCCTATGAAACCTTGATCCTGTCGCTTTGCATGTTAGATCACGTCGAACAGGTACAGGTACTGGTAGATGATGTGGCGGTGACGCTGCATGGCATGAATGATCGATCCTGTTCGGCCGCAGAACTCATTTATAATGAAATCGAATAAAAAAAAGATCAGTGTGAAAGCATTGGCGAAAGTAGGTCAAAAGCTTTCCGACCGATCTTTTTTAACGTTCACGAAAGACAAATGTGACATCGACAATGTCCTCTTGCAGCGTTACGATCGCATAAGAGGGGGCACGCTGATCCCGGGAACGCCATAAAGAACCGGGATTGATCAAATGTACGCCGTCAATGACATCGTGTGCCGCGACATGCGTATGGCCGTAGAAGAAAATGCGGCAGTCCTGTTCTCTGGCATAGTTTGCCATATGGCGCAGACGATTGCCGTAAGGAAACTGATGACCGTGCATCATCAAGATGCGCTGTCCCATCAAAGTGAGGATCCGCTGTTTGGGATAGTCATAGAAAAGGTCATTGTTTCCCTGCACCGTGATCAGGTTCGGATATAAGTCTTCATCAGCGTCGATATCACCGCAGTGCAGATAAGCGTCGGCATCAGGATGCGCGTGGATGACCTGATCGATCTTATCATGGAAGCCGTGGCTGTCGCTCATAACGATTAGTTTCATTTTTATCACCGCTATCATCATAACAAAAAAGCGGTTATTTGCCAAGGTGAGAAAAGCAAGCCGTCAAGAAACACCGTATGAATGCGCGGCAATTATGGGAAAGTTGTCAAAAGCGACGTTTTTTCAGCTGTTTTGATGAGAAAAAGGTAACCGACAATTGCACTGACAAGTAAAGTGTGCTATTATAAAAAAGCTTTTAGAAAAGGTGAATGCCATGGATTATTATGAGGAAATCGCAGCGCAGGCTAAGGCGTTGATGGACGCAGGCGACTTTGATGCAGCTTTTGCACTGCTGGATGTAGAGCTGAAGATGCCCTATATTCCCAAGCAGCAGGAGGAAGTGCTGGTAGCCTACTACAATCGCTGCCGCATGGAGCGAAACGCACAAAAACCGATCAGAAGAGCAAGCCTCGATCAGTTGGAGGATCTGTTGAACGGTTCGCTGGACGAGCAGTTTCAGGCAGTGGAATTGTTGAGAGGCGCCAATGTACGGATGCACATGGAAGTGCTGCGGGATGCCTTATGCAGGGAAAAACTGCATTATTTGGTGCGCGCTTATCTGGTTGAGATCTTGATCTCTCAGCAGCTCCACGAAGAGATCACGATGGTGCATGAGGGACTGGAAGTAACCTTCATTCCGGCTTTTGTGGAAGCGCCGATGGAAAGCGATGGCGCACTCATGGTAATCGAGCAGCTAAAAGAGTGGCTGGAAAACGAAGATCCAAGTTTTCTGGCGATGTGTGTAGAAGCGTTTATCAAAGAGGCTTACTTACAGCTCCCGTTCAATATCGAGGAAACGGAAGCGTTTGAAATAGCCTTGGCGATCGTCGCTTATGTCTATCGGGCATATGATGATCACGCAGGCTTTGAAGCATTTTGTGAGACACATCGGATTTTATCAAAGGGATCGTATGCGTTATTATTAGATAAGCATGAGATTTGAAAAAATAGCATGATCTTATATAATAAGAGGTAGCAGTGTTGAAGTGGGAGGTATAACAATGAGTTCAACATGGGAATTGAAGGAAAAATCAAAAGGTGAATTGAAGGTCGCATTGAGCGGTGAAGAATGGCAGAAAGCGTGTGACAAGGCATTCAAAAAAGTAGCGAAGAATGTAAATATCCCGGGCTTTCGCAAAGGCAGCGCACCGGCGGCGATCGTAAAGAAACACGTTTCTAAACAGTCGGTATGGATGGAAGCGATCGATGCAACCGCAACAGCATTGCTGGTAGATGGCGTGAAGGAACATGAACTGGATCTGATCGCTCGTCCGGAAATGAACATCGATGATGTGAATGAAGACGGCTACAAGCTGACCTTCTTCGTGACCGTGCGTCCGGAGGTAACACTTGGTGATTACAAGGGACTGGACATTAAGAAAAAACGGGTCAGTGTCAGCGCCAAGGAAGTCGATGAAGAAGTAAATGCTTTGCAGAAACGCTATGCAGAGCTGGTCGTAAAAGAAGGCGATGACGCAGTGGTCGAAAACGGCGATACTGCGGAAATCGATTTTGAAGGCTTTAAGGACGGCATTCCGTTCGATGGCGGAAAGGCGGAGAAATTCCCGCTGGAAATCGGATCAGGACAGTTTATTCCGGGCTTTGAAGAACAGTTGGTAGGCATGAAGGCAGAAGAAAGCAAGGAAATCCAGGTAACTTTCCCGGAAAACTATCATGCTGAAGAATTGGCGGGTGCGCCGGTTACATTCAAGGTAACCGTTCATGAGATCAAGGCGAAAGAGCTGCCGGAAATCAATGACGATCTGATCAAGGAAGCCAATATCAAAGACGTGGAAACGGTAGAAGCATACCGTGAATACGCAAAGAAAAATCTGAGCGAACAAAAGAAAAGAAATGCGGAAAACGAATATAACAACGCGATCTTAAGCAAACTATGTGAGGTATGCCCAGTCGAGATCCCGCAGGTGATGATCGATGATGAGGTGGAATATCTGTACCGTGATTTCGCAAGCAGAATCCAGTCACAGGGATTCACGATCGATCAGTTTAAGGCGATGACCGGTCAAAGCGAAGAATCGATCCGGGAAGAGCTGGCTAAGGATGCGGCTTCTAAAGTAAATATCCGTTTGGTATTGGAAGCGATCGCGAAAGCGGAAAAGATCGAAGCGAGCGAAGCCGAATGCGATGAAGAGATCAAACGTATTGCGGGTCTGTATGGCATGGATGAAAAGGTCGTACGGGAGCGCATCGGTGATCAGGTAAAATATGATGTTTGCAACCGCAAAGCTCTGGATCTGGTAAAAGAATCAGCCGGAAAGTAACAAGGAAAAGACGCTGATGCGTCTTTTTTCAACACAAGCACAGGAAGGAGTGTTTTTATGGAAGAGATGAAAAGCGAAGTCCTGCGTCCACTTGTCTGCACAAGGGGCATCATTGTCTTTCCTTCACAGGAAGTCATCATTGATGTCGGAAGAAGCAAGAGCATCAAAGCAGTGGAGGAAGCACAGGAGCATTTTGAAGGCAAGGTGATCCTGAGTGCGCAAAAAGATGTAACGGTCGATGATCCAAACGATCAGCAGATGTTCCATGTCGGCACGTTATGCAATATCGTGCATATTCGCCGGATGGATGGCTATATTCGGGTCAAATTCAGAGGATTGAAGCGCGTGGCGCTACATTCGATCCTCGATGAAAATACGATGCTGAGCGCGCATGTTTCAATCATTGAAGATGTGAAGCAAGATGAAAAAGAAGAAATCGCTTTGGTAAGAAAAATTGCCAAGCAGTTAGAGGAATTAGATGTTTTGGGCCAGCATTTGCCTAAGGAAGTGATCAATGAACTGGCAAACGGCGTATCTGCCGGTCAGCTTTCCGATCAGATCGCGCAGATCTTGCCGATTTCTTTGGATCAGCGGCAGCGGCTGTTAGAAACCGCGGCGATCAACGATCGTTTGTTAATGATCTTGGAAGAGATGGAAAGTGAAAAAGAACTTTCGGCAATCGAAGAGCGGATCAATGAAAAGGTCAAGACGCGCATCGAGGACAGCCAGAAGGAATACTATCTGCGTGAAAAGATGCGGGCGATCAAGGAAGAACTGGGGGATGTGCCGGAGCATGACAGCGATGTAGACGCCATGCGTAAAATGATCGAGGAAAATCCTTATCCCCAGCATATCAAAGAAAAAGCGAAGGAAGAATTGCAGCGTTATGAACTGCTGCCGGCCGCAAGCGGTGAGTCCGGTGTGATCAAAAGCTACTTAGACTGGCTGTTAAAGCTGCCTTGGTGGCAGAAATCACAGGATAATGAGAATTTAAGCGAAGCCGCATCGATCTTAGATGAAGATCATTACGGTCTGGAAAAGGTAAAGGAGCGGATCTTGGAATATCTGGCAGTGAAGCAGATGACCAATTCGCTGCGGGCGCCGATCCTATGTTTGGTAGGGCCGCCGGGCGTCGGGAAAACATCGCTTTCCAAGTCGGTGGCGCGGGCCTTAGGAAGAGCGTTTGTCAAGATCTCTTTGGGCGGTGTAAAAGATGAAAGTGAGATTCGCGGCCATCGTAGAACCTATTTAGGCGCTCTGCCGGGAAGATTCATTCAGGGAATGAAAAAAGCGGGAACGATCAATCCGGTCTTTCTGATCGATGAGATCGATAAAATGGCAAGCGACTATAAGGGCGATCCGGCCAGCGCGATGCTAGAGGTGCTGGATCCGGAACAAAATGCGCTGTTCTCAGATCATTATCTGGAGGAACCGTATGATCTCTCTAATGTGCTTTTTATCGCAACGGCGAATTATTTGGAAAATATTCCAAACGCTTTGCGTGATCGCTTGGAGATCATTGAGCTGTCTTCTTATACGGAATTGGAAAAATGCAATATCGCGATGAAGCATCTTGTACCGAAGCAGTTAAAGGAAAACGGTTTGAAAGCATCGCAGATGAAGATCGATGAAGAGATGATCCTATATCTGATCCGCTACTATACAAGAGAAAGCGGTGTGCGTCAGTTAGAACGGGTCATTGCAACGCTTTGTCGAAAAAGTGTATTGCTCATCTTAAAGGAAGGAAAACGCAGTGTCAAGATCAGCAAGAAGCTCATTCAAAGCTGGCTGGGCCATGAGAAATTCGAATATGGCAAACGGGAATTAAAAGATCAGGTCGGTACCGTTACCGGACTTGCCTACACTTCCTTTGGCGGCGATGTGCTTCAGATCGAAGTGAATTATTTTGAAGGCAGCGGCAAGCTGGTGCTGACAGGTCAGCTGGGCGATGTCATGAAGGAGAGTGCGACCATCGCTTACGACTATGTAAAAGCGAATGCCAAGCAGTTCCAGATCCCGTCCACGCTGTTTGAAAAGCATGATGTGCATATCCATGTGCCGGATGGCGCTGTGCCAAAAGATGGACCTAGCGCCGGTATTACCCTCACTACCGCTTTGGTTTCGGCGTTAAGCAATCGGGCAGTCAGTGCGGATCTGGCAATGACCGGTGAGGTAACGCTGCGCGGCAATGTCCTGCCGATCGGCGGCTTAAAGGAAAAATCAATGGCGGCGCATCGCTGTGGGATCAGTACCATCATCATTCCGAAAGCGAATATGAAGGACATGGATGAGATTCCGGAAACGGTGAAAAAGAGCGTGAAGTTCATTCCGGTCGAGCATGTCAGTCAGGTGCTGCACACCGCTTTAGGGAAGTAGGATGCAGATACAGGAAGCGGAACTGCTCATTTCTGCACCGGGAAAAGAGCAGTGGCCGGATACGCCTTACCCGGAAATCGTATTGGCAGGGCGCAGCAATGTCGGGAAAAGCTCGCTGATCAATGCGCTGTGCGGACGTAAAAAGCTGGCTTATGTCGGCAATACGCCCGGCAAGACCAGATTGTTGAATTTCTTTCTGCTGAATCGCAAGCTGGTATTTGTCGATGTCCCGGGATATGGCTATGCCAATATCTCTAAACAGCAGCTGCTTCGCTTCGGCGAAATGATGGAAGATTACTTTCATGAGCGCAAACAGAAAAAAGCGCTGCTGCTCATAGTGGACGGCCGTCATAAACCGACTGACGATGATGTAACGATGCTGGAATTTGCCCGCTATTTTGAACTGCCGATCATCATTGCGGCAACCAAGATGGACAAAGTGAAAGCGTCGCAGCGTCAAAAGCAGCTAAAGCTGATCAGTGAAACGCTTGCTTTAAGCGAAGAGGATCATTTGATCCCGTGTTCTTCCGCTAATAAGGAAGGGATGGACCGCTTATGGGAAGTGATCCTGCATTATGCACAGATCGAGGTGTGAAAACACCTCTTTTTTTATTGAAAGGCATAGCAAAGAAAGCTTCTTCATATGTTACTATAGGAGGAATACAGATGAGAACAATGAAAATAGAGAAGCTTTTAGAGATGGATGAGCCCGTATTGGCCGTTCATCAGCTGAAAGTAGAAGAAGATTTACGCTATGAAAGACAAAGTGATGGGATCCATGCGTCAGGTCCGGTTTACATCAGCGGCAGTTGGAGTGCGGAAAGCGGCACCTATCCGATCTCGGAAGTGCTGGAGTTTGACGTTCTGGCGCCGCAGGAAAAGCTGTCAGGTGAAGCGTTTCATCTCGATGTGATCAGTGTCAAAAGCGAGATCTTGCATGATCAGATCGTAATTGAGATCGCCTTTGCGGTAAGCGGTTTGATCGAGGAGGAGAAGAACGCGCCGGCCTTGTGTGAAGAAAGCGAGCAGGAGGAAGCAAAAACAGAGAAGCAGGATGAAGCGGAAATGATCGATGTAAGTGAATCATTCGAGGATCTGCTTGAGGACGATAATTCGACGCTCACAACCTATCGCTTTGTCGTAGCACGAAAGAATGATACGTATGCGGCGATCGCGCAGCGCTATGCAGTGGCGGAAGCAGATCTGCGGGAAGTCAATCATCATAAGGAAATTCCCTATAAGACGCTGGTGCTGCTTCCTTAAATAAATGAAAACGGTTGATAGGTCTGACTTTGACCGTTTTTTTGTATATATATTTCAAAAGCATTGCAATTCATTGCGCTTTTCATTATAATAGTAACATAAATGCGATGAATAGAAGGAGTAGCGTTCATTTTTCATCAAAGCGAGTGTCAGATGGTGAAAGGGCATATGAAAAGGTGCGTGAAGGTAGTCTAGGAGCAGATATATTGAACAAAGCAGTAGGTATATCCGCATCACAAGCGTTATTGTGCGAGGCAGCAATGCGAAATAAGGTGGTACCACGTTGATGACGTCCTTTGTCGGACGTTTTTCTTTTTTTCTAGGAGGAAAACATGAAATTAGAGATGGAGAAGTGGCAAAGCGGTGAAGATGTGGTAAGAGCGATTACTTTAGATGATGCAGCTGACTTTTATGAGATCGTGAAGCAGCCGCCGCTCTATGCCGCACTGTGGTGGCAGGCGGAAAGCGTGGAAGCATGCGCCAGACAGATTCAGGTCGTGCATTTGTCTTATCGGCAGAAACAGCTGCCCCAGACGATGGTGATCGAACGAAATGAACAGATGATCGGTTTGCTTCATGTATCGCGGATGGAGGATGATTTGATCGAGATCGGTTATTTTCTGCATCCTGCCTATTGGCGTCAAGGCATTATGAAACGAGTGCTGGCAGAGTGGCTGAAGCGTTTAAGCAGGCAGTTTTCGCTGCATCGCATCGAAGCCTACTGCGCTTGTGACAATACCGCCAGCATCGCTTTATTGAAAAGCTGCGGCTTTCATTATGAAGGCCGTTTAAGAGAGGTATGCAAAGATCAAAACGGCGCGTATCAGGATATGTTGTTATATGCCCTGATCGTATCGGATCGTGTAAAGGAGGAAATCGGATGAGCAAAGCACTCGCGAGCAAGTATGACCATCATCAGGTAGAAGCGGGACGCTACGATGAATGGTTGAAGGAAGGCTATTTTACTGCCGGAGATAAAAGCAAAGATCCCTTTTGTATCGTAATTCCACCGCCTAATGTTACCGGTAAGCTGCATCTGGGACATGCTTGGGATACGACCTTGCAGGATATGATCGCCCGTTATAAACGCTTAAAAGGCTATGATATGCTTTGGGTAGCGGGAATGGATCATGCGGGGATCGCGACGCAGGCAAAAGTAGATGAGCGCTTAAAGCAGGAAGGTGTCAGCCGTTATGACATCGGCCGGGAAAAGTTTTTGGAACGCGCATGGGAGTGGAAGGAGGAGTATGCTTCCACAATTCGTAAACAGTGGGCAAAGCTGGGGCTTTCTCTTGATTATTCCCGGGAACGCTTTACGTTGGATGAAGGACTTTCTAAGGCGGTGCAGAAGGTGTTCTGCGATCTGTATGAGGAAGGATTGATCTATCGGGGCGAGCGGATCATCAACTGGGATCCGAAAGCGATGACAGCGCTTTCCAATATCGAGGTCATCCACAAGGAAGTGGAAGGCAAGATGTACTACTTCAAATATGCGATCGAGGACAGTGAAGAACAGTTGATCATCGCTACGACCCGTCCGGAAACGATGTTTGCGGATCAGGCGGTCTTCGTGCATCCCGATGATGCGCGTTATCAGCATCTGATCGGGAAAAGAGCGATCAACCCGGCAAACGGGGAAGCGCTGCCGATCATGGCTGACGACTATATCGATATGTCTTTCGGTACGGCGGTCATGAAATGTACGCCGGCGCATGATCCAAACGATTTCGCATTGGCGAAAAAATATGATCTGGCAATGCCGATCTGTATGAACCCGGACGCGACGATGAATGCATTGGCCGGGAAGTATGCGGGCATGGATCGCTTTGCTTGCCGTGAAGCGCTGGTAGCGGACTTTGAGGCACAAGGGATCGTGGCAAAAATCGAAACACACCTGCATCAGGTCGGCCATTCGGAACGTACCGGCGTCGTGGTAGAGCCATATTTGTCGAAACAGTGGTTTGTGAAAATGAAGCCGTTAGCGGAAGATGTCTTAAAGGATCAGGCAGACGATGAGAAAAAGATCCATTACTACCCGCCGCGCTTTGAAAAGACTTTCGTGCAGTGGCTGGAAAATATCGAAGATTGGTGCATTTCCCGACAGCTGTGGTGGGGACATCGTATCCCGGCATGGTATCATAAGGAAAGCGGTGCCGTTCATGTCGGTGAAGAACCGGCTGACAGCGAAAATTGGGTACAGGATGAAGATGTGCTGGATACTTGGTTTTCCAGTGCGTTGTGGCCTTTCTCCACTTTGGGCTGGCCGGATATCAAGCAGGCTGACTATCAGCGTTATTACCCGAATGACGTATTAGTAACCGGTTATGACATCATCTTCTTCTGGGTGGCGCGCATGGCTTTTCAGGCACGTCATTTTACCGGCGGCCGTCCGTTCAAGGATGTGCTGATCCATGGCTTGATCCGCGATGCACAGGGGCGCAAGATGTCAAAATCATTAGGCAATGGGGTCGATCCGATGGATGTCATCGATCAGTACGGCTGTGATGCACTGCGCTTTTTCTTAACGACCAATTCGACACCGGGACAGGATCTGCGCTATATCGAAGAAAAGGTCGAAGCGAGCTGGAACTTTATCAATAAGATCTGGAATGCGAGCCGTTTTGTGCTCATGAATCTGGGTGATGATTTTTCTTTAGAACAGTTGGACTTCACCCATGTCTCCATCATTGATAAATGGATCCTGAAACGCTTAGATGAAGTATTGATGCAGGTAGAGGAAAACATGGATCGCTATGAGTTTGCGCTGGTCGGCAATGCGCTTTACAGCTTTGTTTGGGATGATTTCTGCAGCTGGTATATCGAGCTTTCCAAAGCCGGCCTGCATAGTGAAGATGAAGCGGTCAAACAGGCGACGCGCTCTACTTTGGTATGGGTATTATCAGCCATCGTGCGAATCTTGCATCCGTTTATGCCGTTTGTGAGTGAGGCGATCTATCAGGCGATGCCACATGCGCATGCTTCGATCAATCTGGAAACATGGCCGGTTTCTTTTGGATGTGATATCAGTGAGCATGAGATGCGTGATGTCAAGCAGCTGCTTTCGATGATCAGCGCGGTACGTGAGATCAAGAAAGAGTATGGCTTGAAGCCAAGCGCCGAGATTGCGATTACGATCTATGATGAAAGCGGTGCGTTAAAGAAGCCGAGCGCACAGTTGGCGGCGATACTGCGCTTTATGGGACATGCGAACTGGCTGAGCGAAGATCTTTGCGAGGAAAAGGTCGTAAGAGCGATCCATGAAGGAACGCTGGCAGTTGCCTTGGCGCAGGTAGTCGATGTGGAAGCGGAAATCGTAAAGCTGCGGACGCAGAAGGAAAAGATACAAAGTGAGATCAAACGGGCACAGGGCATGTTAAACAATCCGAATTTTGTGAACAAAGCGCCGGAAGCGAAGGTTGCGGCAGAGCAGGAAAAGCTGCGCAATTATCAAAAACAGTTTGATGCGCTAAGCAAGCAGCTGGAAACGATGGAAGCAAAACGAAACAATTAACGAAACGAGAAGATCTGATCTTGACACGGTCGGATCTTTTTTTTGATCGATCGAGTGCTTGCGAAAAGAGAAGCGTGAAGAAAAGTAATGTCGTTTATGCGCAAGGGAAGAGCAGACAAAGAGAAGCCGTCGGATTGTAAAAAGTGATCGAGTGAAAAAAAGTTGGGCAAGTATATAGGAAAATAAAGGAGGATGATGTATAATATGTATAAGCGATTTCAATGAAATGGAGGATTTGAAATGGACAAGAAATATTTATATCTGTTTTCGGAAGGAAATGGATCGATGCGCGAAATTCTAGGTGGGAAAGGCGCAAACCTAGCCGAGATGATGAATCTGGGCATGCCGGTGCCGTATGGCTTTACGGTAACGACCGAAGCCTGCAACAAGTATTATGACGACGGCGAGAAGATTGCCGACGAGATCGTTGCGGAAATCTTCGCTTATTTAGAGAAGCTGGAATCACTGGCAGGCAAGAAATTCGGTGATCCGCACAATCCGCTGCTTGTTTCGGTGCGTTCCGGGGCCAGAGCATCGATGCCGGGCATGATGGATACGATCCTGAATCTGGGCATGAATGACGATGTCGTGAAAGGCGTCGCGGAACTAACGAACAATCCGCGCTTTGCATGGGACTCTTATCGCCGCTTCATTCAGATGTTTGCGGATGTGGTAATGGGGCTGCCGAAGAGCCGCTTCGAAGAGATCATCGACGAGATGAAAGCGCGCAAGCATGTTACGATGGATACGGAATTAGACGCTGAGGACATGAAGGAAATGACACTGCGTTTCAAGGCATTCTATAAAGAAAGCTTGAAAGAGGATTTCCCAAGTGATGCAAAGGATCAGCTGATCCGTGCCGTGGAGGCGGTATTCCGTTCCTGGAACAATCCGCGTGCGGAATTCTATCGCCGGATGAATGACATTCCTTCCAGTTGGGGAACAGCGGTCAATGTGCAGATGATGGTATTTGGCAATATGGGCAATGACTGCGGAACCGGGGTTGCGTTTACGCGTAATCCAAGCACCGGTGAAAAGAAACTGTACGGTGAATTTTTGATGAATGCACAGGGTGAAGATGTCGTAGCCGGCATTCGTACACCGCAGCACATCGATCAGCTGAAAGAACTTTCACCACAGGCATATGCGCAGTTTGTCGATATTTGCGGAAAACTGGAAGCACATTATAAAGATATGCAGGATATGGAGTTTACGATCGAGAAAGGCAAGCTGTATATGTTGCAGACACGCAATGGGAAACGTACGGCAGCCGCTGCTTTGAAGATCGCCTGCGATATGGTAGATGAAGGAACGCTGAGCAAAGAAGAGGCGTTAATGAAGGTGGAACCGAAGCAGTTAGACGCGCTGCTGCATCCGCAGTTTGACGCGGCGGATCTAAAAGCTGCTACTCCGATTGCCAAAGGTTTGCCGGCTTCACCGGGCGCGGCTTGCGGTAAAGTGGTGTTTACTGCGGAGCAGGCGCAGCAGGAAGCGGCTTTGGGACATAAAGTGATCTTGGTGCGTTTGGAAACTTCTCCGGAAGATATTGAAGGCATGCATGTATCGGAAGGTATCTTGACGGTGCGCGGTGGTATGACCTCGCATGCCGCAGTGGTGGCGCGCGGTATGGGCGCTTGCTGTGTTGCGGGATGCGGCGATCTGAACATGAATGAAGAAGAAGGCTATTTTGAAGTAAACGGCGTCCGTTATACGGCTGATGACTTCATTTCGATCGATGGTTCTACGGGCAATGTTTATGCCGGCGCGATCAAGACGGTACCGGCATCGATCAGCGGTGACTTTGAACGCTTTATGAAGTGGGCGGATGAAACCCGTAAATTAAAGGTGCGTACGAATGCCGATACGCCAAAAGACGCGCTACAGGCATTGTCATTTGGCGCCGAGGGAATCGGTCTGGTCCGTACAGAACACATGTTCTTTGAAGGCGATCGCATCAAGGCGATGCGGGAAATGATCGTTTCCAAGACGACTGAACAGCGCAAGCGTGCATTAGCCAAGCTGCTGCCGATGCAGAGAAGCGATTTTGAAGGCATTTATGAGGCGATGCAGGGCTTCCCGGTAACGATTCGTTATTTGGATCCGCCGCTGCATGAATTCCTGCCTACCTCCAGTTACGATATCGCCAATTTAGCGGCGGACATGCATATTGATCTAGATGATCTGAAGGCGGTTATCGCAAGCCTGCATGAATTTAACCCGATGATGGGACATCGCGGCTGTCGTTTGGCGATCTCTTATCCGGAAATTGCGGAAATGCAGACGACGGCGGTCATCGAAGCGGCGATCAATGTTGCGAAGAAACATCCGGAATGGCATTTGACGCCGGAAATCATGATTCCGCTGGTAGGCGATGTGAACGAGCTGCGCTTTGTGAAAAACATCGTTGTCAAAGTGGCAGATGAACTGATCGCAAAAGCCGGAATCGACATGAAGTATCTGGTCGGTACAATGATCGAAATTCCGCGTGCTGCGCTTTTAGCGGATGAGATCGCCGAAGAAGCAGAATTCTTCTCATTCGGCACCAATGACCTCACGCAGATGACATTTGGCTTCTCACGTGATGACGCCGGCAGTTTCTTAAACGACTACTACGACAAAAAGATCTATGAACAGGATCCGTTTGCGAAATTCGACCAGCACGGTGTCGGCAAACTGGTTGCCAATGCCGCGAAATTAGGACGTGCGACGCGTGAGGATATCCATTTGGGTGTTTGCGGAGAACATGGCGGTGATCCTGCATCGATCGAGTTCTTCCATAAAGTAGGATTGGATTATGTATCATGCAGTCCGTTCCGTGTACCGATCGCAAGATTGGCAGCGGCACAGGCAGCGATCAAAAACAAATAAAAGCAATCTTTCAAACTGATGGCCGGGGGTGGTAAACATCTTCGGCCTATCATTTTCAGGGGAGAAACTACATGCGTCGATCGTTGAAAAAACGATCATCGTGCTGCATTCTAAAAAGGAGGGATACAATGTATTTCAAGACAACGCAGGAACACGAAAAACTTCGCGCTGACATCCGGGAATGGGCAGAAAAAGAGATCAAGCCTTATGTCTTTATGCTGGATCAAAACAATCAGTTTCCTAAGGAACAAATCAAGGATTTTGGAAAACGCGGCTATTTGGGACTGCCATATCCGAAAGAATACGGCGGCATGGGCAAAGATATTTTAAGCTATGCCATCGGTGTAGAGGAACTATCGCGTGTGGACGGCGGAACCGGCGTCATTTTATCGGCCCATGTCTCTTTAGGCGCTTATCCTATTTTCGCTTATGGTACAGAGGAACAAAAGCAGAAATATCTGGTGCCTTTGGCAAAGGGAGAAAAACTGGGCGCTTTCGGTTTGACGGAGCCAAACGCAGGATCTGATGCGGGCGGTACGGAAACGACAGCAGAGCACATGGGCGATCATTATCTTTTGAACGGGGAAAAGATCTTTATTACCAATGGCGAAGAAGCGGATATTTATGTCGTGTTCGCAGTAACGACCCCGGGTATCGGAACCAGAGGCATCAGCGCCTTTATCGTGGAAAAAGGTTGGGAAGGATTTACCTTCGGTGATCATTACGATAAGATGGGCATTCGCTCCTCAGCAACGGCACAGCTGTTGTTTGATAACGTGAAGGTGCCTAAGGAAAACCTGCTCGGCAAAGAAGGACAGGGCTTTAAGATCGCCATGTCGACGCTTGATGGCGGACGCATCGGTATCGCGGCACAGGCGCTCGGCATTGCGCAGGGTGCCTATGAAGCGGCTGTTTCCTATGCGAAAGAGCGAGAACAGTTCGGGGCGCCGATCGCGCAGCTGCAAGCCATTCAGTTCAAGATCGCGGAGATGGCTACCAAGATACGTGCCGCTCGATTTATGGTATATAGTGCCGCTGAGTTAAAAGAGCATCATGAGCCATATGGCATGGAAGCAGCCATGGCGAAAAAATATGCTTCAGATATCTGCCTAGAAGTAGTAAATGAGGCTTTGCAGGTATATGGCGGCAGCGGTTATCTCAAAGGAATGGAAGTAGAACGCTTCTATCGTGATGCGAAGATCTGTACGATCTATGAGGGCACCAATGAGATCCAAAGTGTGGTCATCGCTTCTCATATCTTAGGCAAGGCTGCCAAACCGAGCAGCGCACCGCTCAAGGTACAGAAGAAAACCGCTGTAACCGGTCCGCGCAAGAACATCATATTCAAGGATGGAACGGCGAAAGAACAAGTGAAGCAGCTGGTTGAAGCGCTGAAAGCGGACGGTCATGACTTTACTGTGGGAATTGATCTGCATACGCCGATCGTTGAAGCAGAACGCGTGGTCAGCGCCGGTAAGGGCATTGGCAGCAAGAAAAATATGAAGCTGATCGAAGATCTGGCTTTAGCAGCAGGAGCAGCCATCGGTTCTTCACGACCGGTTGCAGAACAGTTGGGTTATTTGCCGATCGATCGCTATGTGGGCATGAGCGGGCAGAAATTCAGCGGTAATCTGTATATTGCCTGCGGTATTTCCGGTGCGGTGCAGCACTTAAAGGGCATCAAGGATGCGGCGACCATCGTGGCGATCAATAAGAAAGCCGGCGCACCGATCTTCAAGAATGCCGATTATGGTATCGTAGGCGATGTCAATGAGATCTTGCCTTTGTTGAGCGAGGCGCTTTCTGTGGGCGGAGAAAAGAAACCGGCACCGCCGATGGTCAAGATGAAACGCAAAGTAGTGAAAGAGGCACCGGCTGCGCCGATCGGACGCTATGTCTGCATGGGCTGTGGATATGAATATATACCGGAACTGGGAGATGAAGCCGGAGATGTCGCACCGGGAACGAAATTCGCCGATCTTTCACAAGAATGGGTATGTCCGGAATGCGGTGAGGAAAAAGCAAGCTTTATCCCGTCCGGGAAAGAATGATGAGGAGGAATAGATCATGAGCAGTGTAAGAAAAGTAACAGAAAACTTATATTGGGTCGGCGTCAATGACAAACGCCTGCATCTGTTTGAAAACATTCATCCGATTCCTCGAGGAGTGTCTTATAACTCCTATGTGCTGCTGGATGAGAAGAGTGTTCTTTTTGACACCGTTGACTGGTCCGGCTGCCGGGAATTCTTGCATCATGTAAAAGAGGTATTGGACGGCAGAAGCCTGGATTATTTGGTGATCAACCATATGGAGCCGGATCATGCGGCTTCGATGGAGGAAGTACTGATCCGCTATCCGAACTGTAAAGTTATCAGCAATGAAAAAGCATTTCTGTTCATGCGGCAGTTTGGATTTGATTTAGATGGCAGAATGATCGAGGTAAAAGAAGGAGATACGTTCTGCTTTGGCAAGCATACGGTAACCTTTGTCTTTGCCCAGATGGTACACTGGCCGGAAGCCATGGTAACCTTTGATATGACAAACGGCGTCCTGTTCTCGGCCGATGCTTTCGGAAGTTTCGGCTCATTGGATGGAAAACTGTTTGATGATGAGGTGAATTTTGATCGCGACTGGATCGACGACGCCAGAAGATATTTCTGTAATATCGTCGGCAAATACGGTCCGTTCGTGCAGCAATTATTGAAGAAAGCATCGACGGTGCCGATCAAGATGTTCTGTCCGCTTCATGGACCGGTATGGCGCAATGACCTTGGCTATTATTTGGATAAGCATGACAAGTGGAGCCGCTATGAACCAGAGGAGAAGGGCGTATTGATCGTTTATGCCTCTATGTATGGCAATACAGAAGCAGCTGCACAGGCGCTGGCTTCCAAGCTTTGTGAGAAGGGCATATGCAATGTTGCGGTATATGATGTATCCGTTACGCACGTATCCTATCTGGTAGCGGAAGCGTTCAAGTACAGCCATATCGTTTTGGCATCTTGTACGTATAATCTTCAGATTTATCCGATGATGTACGATTTCCTTCATCATTTGAAGATACTGAACTTCCAGAAGCGCACCTTCGGTATCATTGAAAATGGTACCTGGGCGATCAAGGCCGGAGATCTCATGCGCAGCTTTATCGAGCATGAACTGAAGGAATGTCTGGTGCTGGATGAACAGGTTTCCGTCAATTCTTCGATGAAGGAAAGCAATAAAACGGAGCTTGATGCACTGGCTGATACCTTGATCGATTCTATTCAAAAATAAGCTTTGAACATGTAAACGAACAATCATGACAGCGTTTGTGCGCTGTATGAGAAACGTACATAGCAAACAAGTAAGCAGTAAGATCTGGCCTTTGAAACGGTCAGATCTTTTCATTATGGAAAAGCAGTGAAACAGAAGATCGGCAGATTTCTTATCCATACAAGCAGCATTCTGCCTTTCGTCCAGTTAAGAAATCGTTAAGAAATAGCACCGCTTTTTGTTAAGAAAAACAGGTTAAACTAATAGCAGAGGTGGTCATCATGAGATGGAAAAACTTATTGTCGGCAGGCATCTTATTTGGACTTTTCGCGCTGCTTGCTGTTACCTGCATTGACTGGGAAGCCTGTGCCGGTTGGTTTTATACGCTGCCAAAAGGCATACGGGAGGCCGCTTTTGTGCTGGCGAATGCCGTCCAGATCGTTTTTGCGTTTCTGCCGGGAGAGCCGCTGGAATTGGCGGCCGGTTATCTGTTCGGTGCGGAAATGGGAACTTTGATCTGTCTGTTTGGATCGGCTTTGGGAACACTCGCTATCTGGGTGCTGGTAAAGCTGTTTCAACGCCCGATCCTTCATTTTTTCTTTCAGGAAGAAAAGCTGCGGGAATGGGAAACGGTGATGCGAAAACATCATGGATATTGGTGGATGTTTTTACTGTTTCTGATTCCGGGATCACCGAAGGATCTCATGACCTATACGCTGGCACTGAAAGAGAAGGGGATGTGGAAATGGACTTTCCTCATAACGATCGGCAGGATCCCAAGCATCATAACTTCTACCTATTTAAGCGGCTCAGTAGCGGAACAGAACTATATCCTGGCAGGCTCTGTCTTTTTGATCACCATGCTACTAGTGGGGAGCGGGATCACTTACCTGCGTTACTTGAAAGGAGCGAAACGGACATGATGTCTCTATGTGTGATCAGTATTTGTATGATCCTGACATTTGCAGGATTCGTCATTCATGGTGTAGAATAAATAAAAGGAGCAAGGAAAATGAAACATCAGATTTTAGTAGTAGAAGATGAAGCGGGGATTCGTGAAGCGATAGCCATTTATCTGCGCACCCAGGGATATGAAGTGGCAGAAGCGGGAAATGGGGAGGAGGCACTTGCTTATATTGAAGCGAATGAAGTGCATTTGGCAGTGGTGGATATTATGATGCCGGTCATGGATGGAATTGAAATGGTAAAACGGGTAAGAGAACACTATGATTTTCCGATCATATTTTTGAGTGCCAAATCGCAGGATATTGATAAGATCAACGGACTGCAGATCGGTGCCGATGATTATATGACCAAGCCGTTTGGCTCTATGGAACTGATCGCCCGCGTTCATGCGTGTTTAAGGCGTTATGAACAGATCTTGTCGCTAAGACAGGAAAAAGAGGATGATGGGGTGCTTCATGTCGGTGCCTTGGAGCTGAATACGTTAAGCAAGCAAGCCAAGGTAAACGGACATACGCTGTCCCTTAGACCGAAGGAATACCAGATCTTAGCGCTGTTGATGGCACATCCGGGACAAGTCTACTCGGCTCAGCAGATTTATGAAGCGATCTGGAAAGAAGAAGCGATCAATACGGAAACGATCATGGTGCATATCCGCAAGCTGCGTGAGAAGATCGAAGCGGATCCGAAGCGGCCGCAGTATTTGAAAGTCGTTTGGGGAATCGGCTATAAGATAGAGAAAGACAGGTGAGGAAATGAAAGGGAAAAAATGGATCAGCTTTTTGGTCGTTTGTATATGCGCGCTTGTAAGCATGGGCATCTTATCCTTTTATGATCGGGTAGAGGGAAACGCTAAAAGCACGCATGACAGCTTAGAAAGGCGTCTGGAAGAAGAACTGCCTTATGTGGCGATGGCGCTGCTTCGGGAAATCGATCCGGATTATGAGGCAGTGCGCTTTCATGAAGATGTGAGTGATGAAGTCAAGGAAGAGGTCGATTACTATATCAATCGCCGCCTCACCTATGCGCGGTCGATCTTACAGGATGAAAATTTACAATATCGCATTTATGATGAAAAAGGAAAGACACAGCTGCAGTCAAAGACATATGTAAGCGAGAAAGAAGCGTTGTTTGATGAGGATTACGAATTTGATGAAAACGGTGCTTCACTTGATTCGCTGTATGTTTCTTATCTTTATCATGATGCGGCATTGATCAATTACAGCAGTTACTTTGATTTTTATCTTCCGCAGGATCTCGTTTTGAATATTCGTGTTCCAAGCGATTATGTAAAAAACAATTTGTTGATGCAGACGCTGATCGAGGACTGGCAAAACTATGCGCCGTTTTCAGCGGTCATGATCTTGGGTGCTTCCGTCCTGATCCTGCTTGTCATGCTGGTCGTGCCATGCCGGCTGTTAAAGGAAAGTGAACCTTTTGTTACGCTGGCAAAGATCAAGGGAGAGCTTTTGATCATCGGTTACAGCACATTGATCTCTCTTGGGGCATTAGGTATCTTTGTGCTTTGCGGGTGCAGCATCGGCGGCAATTTCCAAACGATGTTAAAGGGACTGGGCATGATCAACAGCAAAGGTCTGCTGCTTGTCGTCAATGTAATCGCATGGACACTGTATCTATACTTGGTGGCATGTACTGTTTTTTCCATCAAATATATCTTTCATTTCGGTTTTGTACGCTATTTGAAAGAGCGCACGGTGATCGGCTGGGCTTACAGGCGTTTGGGTGATGCGATGAATGCGGTCAGCGAGATCGATTTGGCACAGAATGCGGATCGCAAGCTGTTAAAATTGATGCTTCTTCATGGCTTGCTCGTTGCGCTTCTTTGTTTCTTCTTTGTGTTTGGCGCTGTTTTGGCGTTCGTTTACGTACTGGTTTTATTTTTCTGGTGCAAGCGGAAGCTGCAAAAAATTCAGCTGGAATACGAAGGAGTCTTACAGCAGGCGCATCAGATCGCCAGCTCTGATTTCAAAGAACCGATTGCGGTCAACAGCGTGATGTTCAGCAGCCTGCAAGCGGAGCTGCAAGGCGTACAGATCGGCTTTGCGCATGCGGTAGAAGAGGAAACCCGTTCGCAGAATATGAAGACAGAACTGATCAGCAATGTTTCACACGACCTAAAGACGCCGCTTACCGGCATTATGAATTATGCGGAGCTATTGCAGCAGGACTCGATACCTGATGCACAGCGCATTGCATTCAGCAAGCAGTTGCACTTGTATGCCAAACGATTACAGGCGCTGATCGATGACCTTTTTGAGGTCAGCAAGGTAAACAGCGGCGACATCAGCTTAGATTTTGCGGAGTTAGATCTGGGTGCGCTGGTGCAGCAGGTATTGGCAGAAAACATGGATCTGTTTGAACAAAATCAGCTGGAGTTGATCGGTCATTATCCGGAGACACCGTGCATGGTTTTGCTGGATGGAAGCAAGACGTACCGTATTTTTGAAAATCTGTTTTCTAATATCGGCAAATATGCACTCCCCGGTACGCGTGTTTATCTCGATGTGGAGGATCTTGGTCATGAGGTCCGCGTTACCTTGAGAAACATTGCGAAGGAAGCGATGCATTTCAATCCGGATGAAATTACGGAACGTTTTGTAAGGGGCGATCGTTCTCGTCATGAAGAGGGCAGCGGTCTTGGCTTAGCGATCATCAAAAGCTTTACCGAAGTACAAAAGGGCTCTTTTCAGATCATTTTAGACGGTGATTTATTCAAGAGCGTGCTCGTCTTTGCGAAAGTGGATGAAAAAAGCATCGTTTGATCATAAGCGGTGCTTTTTTCCTATTTGCTTCATTCAGCAAGCGTGCTGTATGATCGCAATGAAAAAAGCTGTACGTTTCCATACAGCTTAAGCTTCTGCTTTCAGTTCATGATGCGGGGTCGGATCATGAAGCAGCTTGATGATATTGTGGGTGTGATCGCCCATACGCTCCAAATTAGAGAGAATATCGACATAGATGCTGCTGGCGATCGGATCGCTGCACTCATTTTTCGACATACGAGCGAAATGACGTCGCTTGGCTTTTTCAAAAAGCAGATCCAGTTCATCTTCTTTCTCTGACATTACCATCCGCAAAGATTCATCCGGTTCCATAAAATAGCCGATCGAGAAATCCATCATGCGGATAATAAGCTCATACATCTCATTGACATCCTGCATCGCCTGTTCGGTGAATAGGCCTTTATCGTCATAGACCATGTCGTAAAACTCATTTAAGTTCATCGCAATGTCGCCGATGCGCTCTAAATTTTTTACGACCTGAATGTTGCCCAAAAAGGCGTCGATGTCATCAGGAGAAACCGCATTATGCGAAATACTGGTCAGATACTCGGTGATCTTGCTGTCAAGGGTATTGACTGCGTCTTCCAACTGTGCGGCGCTGGCCCGATATTTTCCACTTTTCGTATTGAAGAATTTTTGGGTCTCTTTGATCTCGTCGATTGCCAGTTCGCCCATTTTGATCGTCGCTTTCGCACTGGCTTCTAACGCCGCTGCCGGCAAAGTCGCCGCCAGGGTTGGATCCAGCCCGGTGAAATCCAGTTCGATCTGTTCGCTGTGATCGCTTTTGATCAGCTTGCGGGAGAGTGCGACCATCCATTTGATGAACGGATAAGCGAGCAGGGAAATGGTGATGGCGCGGATGATATGCGCGATCGCAATTTGCATCATCGGCGCTAAATGAAATTGCGCGCTCAAATATTCGATCAAATGCGCATATGGATTTAAGAAAAGCAAGAAGAGCAGTGCGCCGGCAGTATTAAAGCCGACATTGATATAGGCAGCACGTCTCGCTGATGCACTGCCGCCGATCGAAGCGAATACCGCCGTGATCGTCGTCCCGATCGCCGCCCCGAAGATAAAAGGCAGGGAAGCATACAGCGTAAGCGCACCGGAATCATAGATCTTTTGAATGATGCCGACCGTGGCACTGGAAGACTGTACGATGGCAGTCAGGACGGTACCGCCGATAAAACCGAGCAGCGGCTGATTTCCCATGGCTGTTGCCATATTTTCAAAAAAGTCCAGCTGTCCGATCTTAGAGAGCTCATCGCCCATCAGTCTCAATCCGAAAAACAGGATACCGAAGCCAAGTAAGATCTCGCCGAGATATTTATGCTTTTTGCGATTTGCGAACAAAGTAATGAGCACGCCGACAAAGATAAAATACAAAGCGTATTCCTCAATTTTCAGACCGATCAGAAAAGCCGTGATCGTCGTACCGATATTGGCGCCGATGATGATTCCGATCGATTGATCCAGCTTCATCAGTCCTGCCCGAACAAACCCGATCGCAATCGAGCTGGTGGCCGAGCTTGACTGAATAAAAACAGTGATGATCGTTCCCACCAAAATGCCTTTCCAAGTCTTGTTGGTATAACGATCGATATAACTTTTTAACTTATCGCCCGCAAAGTTCTTTAATCCATCACCCATAAACTGAATGCCGAATAAGAACAGCGCCAGACCGCCGACAATATAGTCCCAGCCGATCGATGCGAGAGAAAATGCTTCAGCAGGCATAAACGTTCCTCCTAATATTTACGTTTCCTTAACATATTCTTAACATGTCTTTTACATTGTAACATTATTTTTGCGATAGTTCACTATAAATTATGGGATTTATTGCCGGAAATCATTTGCTTCGTAAAAAGAGAAGCATTTTCGTGTATCCATTTGGTTCTATTCGTACCCATTCTTTCATTTACTGGTAGCAGGGGTGTAAGAAGCGATGAAGACAATCCTGTTTTTTGCTATGCTGTTGCAGATGATGGTCCAGATGCCAATCGAAGAGCGCGCAGGCACAAGTGATCGCTATTGCATCATTGCCAATCCTGATGGCAGACTTCTAGAAGCCGCCAACGGCGATGAAACGCAAAGCGTTGCTTCGATTTCCAAGATCATGACTGCGATCGTTGCGCTGGAACAAAGTGATCAAACGGATACATGGCAGGTTTCAAAGGATATTGATGCGCATGCGACAGGCTCCTCGATCTATTTGAAGCCGCAGCAGGAAGTAAGTATGGAAGCGCTGCTATATGGATCGATGCTGCGCAGCGGCAACGATGCGGCTTATGAGATCGCCAAACATACGGCAGGCAGTGAAGAAGCGTTTGTGAAACTGATGAATGAAAAGGCGAAAGCGATCGGTATGCGCAATACGCTCTTTCATAATGCGAGCGGTCTGGATGAAGATGGGATCGGCAATGTATCCAGCGCCTGCGATATGGCGCTTTTGATGCGCTATGCGATGCAAAACGAGGACTTTCAAAAGATCACAGGATCAAAGTATTATACGACATCGTGGGGCGCTCGCTGGAAAAATAAAAATCGGCTGCTGTTTGATTTTCCTTTTGCGGTCGGCGGCAAGACCGGTTTTACAAAACAGGCTGGGCGCACTTTGGTAACAACGGCGAAAAAGGAACAGCTTGCGATCACTGTGGTTACCCTGGATCACCATGATGATTTTGCTTTTCACAAAGCCAAGCATCAGGAATATCTGAACGCTTATCGCGCAGATCTTATTTTGAAAAAAGGCACTTATACGATCATGGACCGTTATGCACAGGTAAAAGAAGATATTTATATCACCCGGCGCGTGGAAGAAGCGCTTCCTTCGGTGCAGTTATATCGTAAGGGGAATGAGATGATCTTAGAAAGCAATGGAGAAAGCAAATTGCTTTATCGCTGGAAACTGGAAAAGGGGAAAACGTCATGAACGTACTGTGGATGGGGATGATCAGCGCTTCGATCGTTTATGGACTCATAAGCGGCAATGCGCAGATGATCAATGAGAGCATCTTGCAGGTGGGCAAGGAAACTTTTGATTTTGTTTTACCGCTCATCTGCGTTACTTCTTTTTGGAATGGGGTGCTGAGCATTGCCGAGGCATGCGGCTTATTAAGGAAGCTGGAACGTCTGCTGGCGCCGTTTTTAAGAAGGCTATTGCCTGATCTGAAGGAGGATGAACAAACGCTCAGCTATGTTGCTGCGAATGTATCGGCTAATTTCTTCGGACTTGGTTCGGCAGCAACCCCTTTTGGATTAAAGGCGATGGAGGGCATGCAGAAGCATAATCAAAGTGCACACACTGCTACTCGTTCTATGGTGACATTTCTTGTGCTGAATACTGCCGGTGTTACGGTGTTTTCGACGACGATCTTGGCGCTGCGGGTATCCTTCCATTCCCAGATGGCAGCGGACTTTATGCCATATGCGGTGATAGCGACTGTCTTTGCCTCATTTGTCGGATTGCTTGTCGATCGGGTGTGGAATTATCATGACTGATTGGATATTGCCTTTGCTTCTGGCAGGGATCATGCTGTATGCGTTAGGAAAGCGGGTGAATGCTTACAGTACTTTCGTGAAAGGGGCAAGTGAAGGACTGTCTTTATTCTTATCTGTTTATCCATCGCTTTTGGCGATGATGTGCGCCATTTCGCTGTTAAGGACGAGCGGGCTGATGGATGCGCTCATCGCGTGTTTTTCTCATATTCCTTTTGTCCCTTCCGCCATGTGGCCGATGATCTTGTTTCGACCGATCTCAGGCAGTGCTTCCCTTGCCGTGCTGGTCGATCTGTTTCAAAATCAGGGCGTCGATTCATATGTGGGAATCATGGGCTCTATTTTACAGGGATCCACCGATACGACGCTTTATGTGATCTCTCTTTACTTTTCCCATGTGCAGGTGCATAAGATCAAAAATGCACTTACGATCGGTTTGATTGCCGATATAGCGGGAATGGGCATGGCGATCTTTTTGGCATGGCTATGCTTTGCATAAACGATCCTATCTTTTCAATTTTCTTTTTTTACGATACAATAAAGAAAAAGAAAAAGAAAGAGGATTGATTATGGAACGATTACAGAAAGTGATCGCCGCTGCCGGGGTTACTTCCAGACGCAAAGCGGAACAGCTGATCTTGGAAGGAAGGGTCTGCGTCAATGATGCAGTCGTAAACGAGCTGGGCTTCAAAGTCAAAAAAGGAGATTTGATTACGGTAGACGGCAAGGCGATCCAAAAAGAAGATAAAGTTTATTATGTGATGAATAAGCCGAAAAAGACGCTGTGCACGGCCGAAGATGCCTTTGACCGCAAGACGGTCGTTTCGCTGATCGACTGCCCACAGCGCATCTATACGGTGGGACGATTGGATTATGATACCAGCGGGGTGCTGCTGTTGACCAATGACGGTGATTTTGCCAACCAGATCATCCATCCCCGCTATCATATCGCCAAAACGTATAACCTGACGATCAACGGCATCTTGAAGGGCGAACACATGAAGGCGATCCAAAACGGCATCGTGCTGGATGACGGCATCAAGACGCTCCCGGCTAAATTAAAGATCACTGAGAAAGATGAAAAGAAAAATCAGATGTCTTTTGATCTGACGATCTATGAGGGACGCAATCGCCAGATCAAACGAATGATGGAAGCGCTGGGATTTGAGGTAAGAAGACTGCATCGCAAGCAGCTTGGCTTTTTGCGGGTAGATGATCTGAGCCAGGGCGAATATCGGCGTTTGAAGCCGTTTGAGGTAAAGAAGCTGCGCACGCTTGCGGAAAAAGGAAAACTGATCAATATGGAGTAGGGAAACCTGCTCTTTTTTATCGGGAAAATGATACTTGTTGAATATTTGACACGATTGTATTAAAATGTATGCGATATGGGAGTAACGATCATGAAGAAAGTATGCCGCAAGTTGGCGAAAAAATATTATACGCCGTTAAAAAAAGTAAAAGCAAACAAAGTGTTTACGGCGCAGATGACAGATAAATTGAAAGCATATGATCTGATGCGTGAGATCAATGATGATCTTGTGTACTACCAGTTGGAGATCTTGTATCGAGGCATTTGTAATAAAGAGTGTTTGGAAGAGATGTTTTTAGATGCTTATGTCAAGATGTATGACTATTGGCAGGATCTTGACTATCAGCAGCGCAAGCATCAGGTCAATGTCGATCTACAGCCCTATCTGGAACAGATGTGCTGCTTTGTCTATGAGGGAGAAGTGATCTATCTGCCGATGTTCGATCGCCGTATGAATCAGCTGTACCGCGAGGAAATGGTGTTGTTCGCCTTAAAGCAGTACCAGCGCTTCAAGCATGCCTTTCAGCCTTATCTGCATCGAAATCTGTATGGGCATGCGCCTTATGCAAGTGATTTCTGCAGTGCAGAGCTGTTGCTTGATGATGGAAAAGACTGGGTGCTGTATGAGAAAAGAACGACGACGCTTTATCTGATCCAGCACGATACGATCGTGGAAACGATCTGTCTTAAACCAAGTGAACCATGTGAGCGGGAAACGCTTTTACTGCTGGTGGAGGATTATCGCAAAGCGGATGAGATCGCTTTTTTGCGTCATTTACTGGAATACCATCTGTGTGATGCGAAAATGGAAAAGAAGTTGGCGCGGCTGCTTGAGAAAAAGCGCAGGAAAGCAGAAAAGCAGCACCGTAAAAAACATAAAGGAGAATGAACATGGCAACATTTGCGACCATAACCCTTGGCTGTAAAGTCAATACTTATGAAACAAAGCGCTATGAGGAAGGACTGCTTGCACTTGGCTATACCCAAGTTGAAAGCAAGGCATATGCCGATATTTACATCATCAATACGTGTGCGGTTACCAATACCGCCGCTTCTAAAAGCCGGCAGATGATCCATCGGGTCAAAGCGATCAATCCCGATGCGCTGACTGCGGTCGTCGGCTGCTATGCACAGATGGAAAGTGAAAAACTGATCGAGGAAGGGGTAGATGTCCTGATCGGTTCCGCACACAAAGATCAGCTTCCGCAGATGATCCACGATGCCTATACGATGCATCGCAAAACGCATGTGGTCGAAGCGATCCGCAGCATCCGGGCATTTGAAGCGCTGCCGATCCATCGCTTTCAGCACCAAACACGTGCTTATTTGAAGGTACAGGACGGCTGCAATCAATTTTGTACCTACTGCATCATTCCTTTTACCCGTGGGGCGGAGCGTTCGCTTCCTTTGCGGCAGGCGCTTGGCATCGCCGAAGAATTAGTACATAACGGACATCGTGAAATCGTGTTGTCCGGCATTCATACCGGCCGCTATGGACGCGATATCGGCACGGATCTGGAGACGCTGATCAGTGCGCTTTGTACGATCGAAGGACTGCAGCGCATCCGTATTTCTTCTATTGAGATCAATGAGATCAGCGATCGTTTGATCGCGCTTATGGAAAAGGAGCCTAAGATCGCAAGGCATCTGCATATTCCATTACAAAGCGGCAGCGATGAGGTATTGGCACGCATGGGCAGACCATATGATACGCAGCAGTTTGAAAAGCGGGTCGAAATGATCCGATCGAAAATCCCAGATGTGTCGATCAGTACCGATGTCATCGTCGGCTTTCCGATGGAAAGCGAGGAAGCGTTTGCGGAAACGCTGTGCACTTGTAAACGGGTGGGGTTCAGCTTCCTGCATGTCTTTCCTTATTCTAAGCGCAGCGGCACCAAGGCGGCTTCCATGGACGGACAAATTAAGGGCGATGTGAAGAAAGCGCGCGCAAAGGCGCTGTTAACGCTCAGTGAAGAGCTGCTGCTCGCTTATAAAAAACAGTTTATCGGGAAAACTTTAAGCGTACTATTTGAACGCGTCCAAGATGGAATTGCGATCGGCCACAGCAGTGAATATCTGCAAGTAGGCGCCGACGCTTCTCTGGTTTCTAAATTTTGCGATGTTTCGATCACGCATTTATCAAAAGAGGGCATTTTGATGGGAAATGCGAAGGAGGTTTAACCATGTATTTATCAGAAATATTTGAAAAAGCGCCGCATATCAAGATCACTTCGCTTTGTTCTGATTCCCGCGCAGTGAAAAAGGGCTGTATGTATTTTTGCTTAGAAGGAATGAACTGCGATGGGCATGATTTTGTGGAACAGGCGATCGCCGGCGGTGCAGTCTGTATCGTTCACAGCAAGGAACTGCATGATCTGCAAAACGGCGTTGCTTATATTCGCGTTGCCAACGTCGTAGAAACGATGAATCAGGTAGCCGATAAATTCAACGGTTATCCAAGCAGACAAATGCGGATGTTCGGTATTACCGGTACGAATGGCAAATCCACAACGACGACGCTGATCCGTGATCTGTTAAATCATTTTTCGCCATGCGGCTATATCGGTACGATTGCCATTCGCTATGGGGAAGTGGACAAAGAACCGATTCATACAACGCCGGACTGTTTGATCCTGCAGGGCGTGCTGAAAGAAATGGCCGATGCCGGCATGAAAAATGTTGCACTGGAGGTCAGCTCCCATGGCTTAGAGCAGGGAAGAGTGCTGGGGGTCGATTTCGATGTGGTCGGCTTTACCAATCTGACTTATGAGCATCTGGATTACCATGGAACCATCGAAAACTATTTTCAGGCCAAAGCCAAACTGTTTCATCTGGTAAAAGCGGACGGTGTTTGTGTGCTGAATGTCGATGATGATCATTTTGAAGCGCTGCGGGAAGAATGTGAAGCACGCGTCGTTACTTATGGCATTACGAAGCCATGTGATTATCGTGCCGATGAGATCGAACTGCATCCGACCAGCACGACGTTTACCCTGGTCCATCATGAAGAATCTTATCGGGTAACGACCAATCTGGTCGCAACTTATAACATCTCCAATCTGCTCTGTGCCATTGCCTGCATATGTGAAAGCGGCTATGCGTTAAAGGATCTGATTCCCTATCTGGATACCCTGGCACAAGTCGATGGGCGCATGGAACGCATCGATGAAGGACAGCCTTTTTTGGTCATTGTCGACTATGCGCATACGCCGGATGGCTTTGAAAAGATATACAGTTATGCCAAAGCGGTTACGCCTTCCGATCGGAAGATCATTTCCGTGTTTGGCAGCGCCGGCAAACGGGATATGAAAAAACGGCCGGTGATGGGAGAAATCGCAGATCGGTACAGTTCTTTGATCTATCTGACCGAAGAAGATCCGCGTGATGAAGATCCAAAAGAGATCGCCGAAGACATCAAGAAAGGCATGCGGCACGCCAACTGCGTCTTTATCGCCGATCGTTATGACGCGATCCGCACAGCGGTTGAAACCGCTAATGTTTCCGATACGATCTTGATCTTGGGAAAGGGCGATGAAACATTTATGGACCGCAAAAACGGTACACAGTTCTACATGGGCGACCACAAAGCCGCGCGTCATGCGCTGAAACACTACTATTTTGGTAATGAAAGTGAATCTTGATCGATCCTAAATATGTGAGAAATGTGGTAAAAATCATGAAATATTATGAAAATTGATTGCATTTTATCGTGTTTTTATATATAATATCATTGCTTGCATCAGAAGGGAGGGTAAGTTATGCCAAAAGTAGTTCTTAAAGAAAATGAAGTTCTTGATGATGCGCTGCGCAGATTTAAGCGTCAGGTGTCAAGAAACGGAACCCTTGCTGAAGCTCGTAAAAGAGAGTTTTACGTAAAACCGGGCGTACGTCGTAAGCTGAAATCAGAAGCGGCACGCAAAGCTCGTCGTGGCAAATAAGGATCGTGAGATCCTTTTTTTCTTGCTGCAGAAGGATCTTTTCAGGATTTATTCAGAATCATGGGATTTTACTTGTAAAACGATGTGAAAAGGGTTACAATAAAATCAGGAAGTCTTAATGACGAAGAGGAGTGAAAGTTTATGAAAAAGTTAAGTGCATTGCTAGTGGGGATCTAATTGCTGAGCGGCTGTGGCGGCGGCGGTGATTCCGAAGAAGGAAAAAGAGTCTGTGAAGTCAATAAAATGTTGGATATGGATGGTGTAGAAATTATCCTGACGGCAACGGGATCTGAGGAAGAAGTCAAGAAAATGACATTTGATTTTACCATGGACATGAATGCATTGCTGGAAGAAACCGCCTTTTCTATCAACTTTGACGATATGAGCGATGAGGATAAAGCAACTTTCAAAGATATGATGGCAGAACAGATGGAAACTTCGATCGCAGATGAATTCGGATCTGACAGCGAAGCGGTAACGGCGGAAAGTGATCTGGACGGTTCTAATCTGATCATCAAACTGGAAATCGACGGTGAAAAGGTTGACGGCGGCATGCAGAAGATGTCGATGGACGAATTTGTAGAAATGGTCGAATCGGATCTGAAAGGAACTTGTAAATAATAAAAACGGATCGTTTCCCTAAAAAGGAAACGATCTTTTTTACGAAAAAAGCAAGCAAAGAGAACACGCTTGTCTTTATTTGTATTTTTTGCCCTGCCATGTGTTTAGGCTGCGCATGCGTTTATCAATGTCATTGAGAACGCATACTTTCCGTTTGGTCCAAAGCGGCGCTGCCAGCAAAGCATCGATTCCATCACCGGTCAAACGCTGTATGATGATATGTGGATCGATCACTTCCAGCTGCTTTACTACCAGCTCCACATATTCCTCTTGACTTAGCAAAGGAAACGGTTTTTCCTGATAACGGGCATAAAGGGCGGTGCCTTTTAATAAGTGCAGCATATGGATCTTCAGGGCATGGATGGGCAAGGCACCGACTGTTTTTGCGGAATGGATCATCATTTCCTCGGTTTCATTAGGAAGACCGTTGATCAAATGCACACAGATCTTCACATGCGTTTTTTGTAAGCGGGCAATGCAGTCGGTAAATTCTTCATAAGTATGTCCGCGATTCATCGCCAGGGCGGTTTCATCATAGACGCTCTGTAATCCCAGTTCGATCCAAATATCCTTTGTCTGACACATTTCATCCAGATAAGAAAGAATTTCATCGCTGATACAGTCGGCACGGGTGGCAATGCAGATCGCAATGACATCATCACGCTCTAAAAACGGGGTAAAGCATGCCTTTAATTGCTCTAGTGTGCCATAGGTATTGGTAAAGGCCTGAAAATAAGCCATTGCTTTGCCGGTCGGCCATTTTTTTCGCATCATCGCCAATCCTTCTTCAAATTGTTCTTGCAGATCTATCCCGCTTTTTACACATTCTCCGCTGCCGGCGCTCCCACAGAATAAACAGCCGCCGTACCCCTTTGTGCCATCACGGTTCGGACAGGTAAATCCCGCATCTAAAGGCACCTTGAATACTTTTTGATGATAGGTGTGTTTGAGATAATAGTTCCATGTATAATAGCGTTTGTTGTCATCGCTGTATGGAAAAGGATTGTCTTTTTTCATGTGGATCACCGTTTCTATTGTAGCATAAAAGCCCGTTTTTTTACCAAGTAAAATAAAAAAAAAAAGTCGAAAAACAGTATTCAAATGATTGAAAAAGCGTTATACTTATGTTAAAGTTATCAGGCAATGACAGCAGTACCGAATGAAATGAGATCAGTAAAACGTGAAACATGGATCAGGGAAGAAGCATTGGCTTTGCGCGGATTCCTTTTTTCTTGACTGCTTTTTAGAGGAAACGAGGTGCAGGATCGTGGAGGGCGAGAAACGAATTGTCGAAACCAGTAAAGGATTGATCGAGTATCAGTGCGTCCGCAAGCAGGTGAAAAATATCAATATGCGTATCGATGCGGGAGGTGCGGTCATCGTATCCGCCAACTATTTTCTTGCGCATCAGGATATCGATCGCTTCGTATCGGAAAAGGCGGACTGGATCTGCCGCAAGAAGCAGGAGATCAATAAACGGCTGTCGGTGCAGCACATGAATACGCATGCACTGCTGTTTCTTGGGAAAGAGCGGAAGGTAAAATACTGTAAGAGCGGTACGCTGCGCTATGACAGTGAATATCTTTATGTGCCGAAAAAAGCAAAGATGGATGAGGAAACGGCGCTGGAGCAGGCGCTTACGGAGCTTTGCCGCATTATTTTTGCGGATATCGCCGAAGTTACGTATCGGCGTATGAAAGGGCAATATGTGATTGCTATGCCGACGATCCGCATCAGAAAGATGCGTACGCGCTGGGGCAGCTGTAATCCTGCGGCAGGACGTATTACCCTGAATCGTTCTTTGATCCACTATCCGATCGATTTTATTGAATATGTGATCTTGCATGAATTTGCACATCTTGTCGTGCCGAATCATTCCCATGACTTCTACCGGCTGGTAGGCGGGTTTATGCCCGATTACCGCCAGCGGATCAAGCTTGTGAAAGGATAACCGCAATCACTGCGGTTTTTTTGTTGTTTCCGTGATGATTTGTGCTAAAATATAAAAATAAGCAGGTGCTGAAAAGAAATGAGCAGCCATACGATTTACTAAGTGTAATTGTGGAAAGAGAGGAAGAGAAGATGTTTGAAATACTGGAAAAGGAATCGCTGAATCCGACTGTTACGAAAATGGTCGTCAAAGCGCCGCTGATCGCAAAAAAAGCGCAGCCGGGACAGTTTATCATTTTACGTGCTGAGGAAAACGGCGAGCGGATCCCGCTTACGATCGCTGATTATGATCGGGAAGCGGGCACGATTACGATTATATTTCAGATCGTCGGCAAAACGACGATGCGTTTACAGGATCTTTCGGTTGGGGAGCCATTGCCTACTTTTGTAGGACCGCTGGGCAGTGCCAGTGAGATCAAAGGTTTGAAAAAGGTGGCGGTGATCGGCGGCGGGGTCGGCTGTGCGATTGCGTATCCTTTAGCAAAAGCGCTGCATGAGCAAGGGACGATTGTGCATACGGTTACCGGTTTTCGAAACCGTGATCTGGTGATTTTGGAGGAAGCTTTTACAAAAGTGAGCGATCGTTATGAACTGATCAGCGATGATGGTTCTACCGGGCGCAAAGGTCTTGTAACCGATGTGCTAAGGGAATGGATCGAACAGGGAGAACGCTATGATGAAGTCATTGCGATCGGTCCGCTTGCCATGATGAAGTTTGTATCATTGCTTACCAAACGCTATGGCATAAAAACGATCGTTTCCATGAATCCGATCATGATCGACGGCACCGGCATGTGCGGCGGCTGTCGCATCAGCGTCGGCGGTGAAGTGAAGTTTGCCTGTGTGGACGGACCGGATTTCGATGGACATCTCGTTGATTTTGATGAAGCGATTTCCCGCAGCGCGACATATCGTGCTTTTGAAGCGCGAAAGCGGGAAGAATACTGTCAGTTAATGGGAAAGAAGGAAGCGTAAGATGGCAAATATGAAATTAACGAAAACAGCGATGTCTTTGCAGGATGCAGAGATCCGCTGTCATAATTTTGAAGAAGTGGCGCTTGGCTACAAGAAAGAAGAAGCGATGGAGGAGGCGATGCGCTGTCTGCACTGTGCGCATGCACCTTGCATCAGCGGCTGTCCGGTCGGGATCCAGATTCCCAGCTTTATCGAACAGATCGCTAAGGGCAATGAGGAAGAGGCTTATCGCATCATTGCATTAGACAGTGCGCTGCCGGCTGTGTGCGGCCGGGTATGTCCGCAGGAAAGTCAGTGTGAAAGCAAATGTGTGCGGGGAATCAAAGGGGAAGCAGTTGCGATCGGCAGATTGGAGCGATATGCGGCAGATGCGCACCTGCAAAAGGGAAAACAGATGGATGGAAAAAGACAGAATAACGGTCATAAGATCGCGATCGTCGGCGCCGGTCCTTCAGGCCTTACCTGTGCAAAGGACCTCGCGATGAAAGGCTATGCAGTTACGATCTTTGAGGCGCTGCATGAAGCCGGTGGGGTCTTGGTCTATGGCATTCCCGAATTTCGTCTGCCGAAGACCATCGTTCAGCATGAAATCGAAGGTTTGAAACAGCTGGGGGTACGCATTGAGACCGATATGGTGATCGGACGTGTCATCAGTGTGGATGAACTGATGGAAGAGGAGGGCTATGAAGCGGTCTATCTTGCCAGCGGTGCCGGTCTGCCGCGCTTTTTGCACCTGCCCGGTGAAAACTTAAAAGGCGTTTACAGCGCCAATGAATTTTTAACGCGTATCAATTTGATGAAGGCTTATCAGCAAGACAGTGAAACACCGATCCAGCACGCATCGAAAGTGATCGTGGTCGGGGGCGGAAATGTGGCAATGGATGCGGCGCGTTGTGCCAGACGGCTTGGCGCGGAAGTGCATATCGTCTATCGCCGCAGCATGGATGAATTACCGGCCCGCAAGGAAGAAGTGGAGCATGCACAAGAAGAAGGCATTATTTTTGATCTGTTGCATAATCCGATTTGTGTCCACGGCGATGAAAACGGCTGGATCAAAGCGGTGGAATGTGTCCGCATGGAATTAGGAGAACCGGATGAAAGCGGACGCAGACGGCCGCAGGAAGTCAAAGACAGCGCCTTTTTGATCGAAGCAGACTGCATGATCGTAGCGATCGGCACTTCGCCAAATCCATTGCTGCATAAAACCACGCCGCATTTGGAAACCAACGCTAAGGGCGGCATCATTACCGATGAAAACGGCGCTACCAGCAAGCAGGGCGTATTCGCGGGCGGTGATGCGGTAAGCGGCGCCGCTACGGTGATCTTAGCGATGGGAGCAGGCAAAAAAGCAGCGGCTGCCATTGACGCCTATGTGCAGGAACAGGCAATTCATAGCAAAAATATGTAGGATTTTTACGATTCAATAGATTTCTTTTAGAAATTGTATAAAAAATATTGAAATCGCTTTCATTTTTCAAAAAACGTGCTATAATGAAATCAGAAGATAGGAAACACCTTCTTCTAACCATCATTTTTTCATTCTAACACCCCTTTTCTTTATAACACTTAGGCAATGTTATAAAGAAGGAATTTCTGTCAGACATTACATTCCTTCCTTTTGTGTAACCGACAGAGATTCAATTATTGTTTCTTATTCATATTTCCTTTCAATTAAATGTATAAGATGAAACAATGGTAGAAGCGCAGAAGAAATTCTGCGTTTCTATATTTTTAAGAAGCGTTGTCTTACTGAAGAAAAAGGAGAAATGTTTGCAGCATGGGCGATCTGATGCTTTCAAACAAAGCGTTTTCAAAACGCTGCTTATTTGAAAAAACTATGCTCCTGCAATGGATCGAACCATGCGATGACACGATCAAAGCGTTCATTAACAGCACGCTATTACAGCGGCGCCTATACTGGGGGTTGCCTATTATAAAAGGGAGCGCACTTTTGCTTTACACTTACGATTTATAGATGAAAAAAAGGATCGCCTCTTGCTTTTTTCAATATTTTTGTTTATACTTGATGACAGCGGCAATGATGCGAAATAGTAGTCTGATGCAAATAGCATAGAGAACTGATGGCTGGTGGAAATCAGAGTAGGCGCACAGATGAATTGGCTCGCGGAGCCGATACTGAATAAAAGGTATCCGCATACCGGCGTTATCGGTCAATGAAGGGCATATACGGATGTATATGAACTAAGGTGGTACCGCGTAATGATTACGTCCTTAGAGAGGGACGTTTTTTTATGTTGAGAAAGGTGGATTACAATGGCTTCTTACGATCACAAAAAGGTTGAGAAAAAATGGCAGGATTACTGGCTGAAGCATGATACTTTTGCCTGTGACACATGGGATTTCTCTAAACCGAAGTATTTTATCATGGATATGTTTCCTTATCCAAGCGGCAATGGCTTGCATGTCGGACATCCGGAAGGCTATACCGCAACGGATATCGTTGCCCGCATGAAACGCATGCAGGGCTACAATGTCCTGCATCCGATGGGATGGGATGCGTTTGGCTTGCCGGCAGAGCAGTTTGCGATCAGCACCGGACATCATCCGGCGGAATTTACAAAACAAAATATCGATCACTTCCGGGATCAGATCCGCGCTTTGGGATTCTCTTATGACTGGAACCGTGAAATCTCCACGACAGATCCACAGTATTACAAATGGACGCAGTGGATCTTTACCAAACTCTATGAAAAAGGCTTGGCTTATGTCGATGAAATTCCGGTAAACTGGTGCCCGCAGTTAGGAACGGTATTAGCCAATGAAGAAGTAATTGATGGGAAAAGCGAACGCGGCGGTTATCCGGTCATCCGCAAACCGATGCGCCAATGGGTTTTGAAGATCACAGCGTACGCGGAGCGTTTGTTGGAAGATCTGGAGTTATGCGACTGGCCGCAGTCCACCAAAGAAATGCAGATCAACTGGATCGGTAAAAGCAAGGGGGCAAACGTCGTTTTTGACATCAAGGGCCATGACAAACAGTTTACCGCCTTTACGACCCGCTGTGATACTTTATTTGGAGCAACGTACTGCGTGATGGCGCCGGAACATCCTTATGTGAATGAGATTACGACAGAAGCGCAGAAAGCGGCGGTCAAGGCGTATCAGGAAGCATGCGCATCAAAATCCGATCTGGAGCGCACGGAACTGAATAAAGATAAAACAGGTGTCTTTACCGGCGCTTATGCGATCAATCCGGTCAATCAAAAAGCAATTCCGATCTGGATCTCCGACTATGTTTTGGCAAGCTATGGAACCGGCGCGATCATGGCGGTGCCGGCGCATGATGAACGCGACTATGCTTTTGCCAAGAAATTCGATCTTGAAATTATCCCGGTTTTGGAAGGCGGCAATATTGAAGAAGCGGCTTATTGTGAAGACGGCATTCACATCAATTCCGATTTCTTAAACGGTTTGAATAAAGAAGATGCGATCAGCAAGATGATCGATTGGCTGAAGACGCATCACTGCGGAGAAGCAAAAACAACGTATAAGCTGCGTGATTGGCTGTTTTCAAGACAGCGGTACTGGGGCGAACCGATCCCGATCATTCATATGGAAGATGGTACAATGCGTACGGTCGATGTAAGCGAACTGCCGCTGGAACTGCCGGCAACGACAAATTTCAAGCCGACAGGAGACGGAGAAAGTCCATTGGCGCATGTCGATGACTTCATCAACGTGGAGATCGACGGGGTAAAAGGCAAACGGGAAACCAATACGATGCCGCAGTGGGCAGGCAGCTGCTGGTATTATCTGCGCTATTTAGATCCGCATAATGAAGAAGCGATTGCTGATCCAAAGCTTTTAGCGCACTGGCTGCCGGTCGATCTGTATGTCGGCGGCGCCGAACATGCGGTATTGCATTTGTTGTATGCGCGTTTCTGGCATAAGGTACTTTATGATTGTGGGGTCGTACCGACCAAAGAACCGTTCCAAAAGCTGTTCCATCAGGGCATGATCTTAGGGGAAAACAATGAAAAGATGTCAAAGTCAAGAGGCAATGTCGTCAATCCGGATGATATCGTGGAAAGCCATGGCGCTGATGCTTTGCGGGTCTATGAGATGTTTATGGGACCGCTGGAAGCAAGCCTGCCTTGGTCTACGACCGGCTTAGATGGAAGCAGAAGATGGTTAGATCGTGTATATCGTTTATTCACTGAGTTTGATAAACTGGATGAGGAAAATGATCACGCGCTGGATAAGAGCTATCATGCGATGATCAAAAAAGTAACGAAAGATATTGAAACACTGAATCTGAATACGGCGATTTCCGCAATGATGGTCTTTATCAATGATGCTTATAAAGCAGATACACTGTATCGCCCATATGCGGAAGGGTTTATCAAAGTATTTTCCTGCTTTGCCCCGCATTTAGGAGAAGAAATCTGGACGAGCATCCTGCATCATGAAGGAACGATCGCTTATGAACCATGGCCGGTTTATGATGAAGCGATGTTAGTGGAAGAGGAAGTAGAGGTCATCGTACAGGTAAACGGCAAGCTGCGGGCAAAATTTATCATGCCGGCAAACAGCGAAGAAGAGGCGATCCAAAAGAAAGCATTATCACTTGATGCATTAAAACCGCATTTAGAAGGAAAAACGATCCGCAAGATCATCGTGGTAAAAGGCAAAGTGGTCAATATCGTCGCAAATTAAAAAATAAAATGAATCTCTGTCGGCAGACGGAGATTCTTTTTTAGGAAGAAGCTATATGTTCACGTATCTATTCTATAAGGAGCGTGTTTTGCATGATCTTGTTGTCACTGTGGATCGCCGATCAAATCAGTCATAAGGCGTCCTTAGCACCTATTTATCAAAAGATGATGATGGCATGGTGTGTTAGCTTTAGCATGCGTTATGCTCCTTTTGAAACGGTAAAAGAGGCATGGACTTGGTGCATCGGCATTTGGATGCTTGTGTTAGCGGCACAGGATCTTGCTTCGATGAAAGTAGATGCATGGAAACTGGATGTGATGTGCTTTCTTGCTTTTGTTTACTGGTATATGCAGGGCGCATGCCTGCTTGATCTAAGTGTTTCGGTCGTATTGCCGCTTTTCTTTATAATTGGCAATCATTTTCGTAAAATGATCGGCAGCGCGGATATTATCTTGATCTGGATCAGCTGCTGGATGTTTGGCTTTGGCGGCTTGCTGGCAATGATCTTGATGGCTTCGCTTTCGATGCTTGTTATTTGGCTGTTTGATCGGCGATCTTATTATCCTTTTGTGCCGGCCTTGGCGTTTGCGATGCAGGTGATGCTGCGGATAGGTGTTTGATAAGGTGTGTTCTCAATATAAGAAAATTGAAAAAGATTGAACTGCTTTTTGATGTATGATATACTAGTTACGGTAATTTTGTATAGTTGGAGAGTGATGAACAATGGGTAGACATTTTGAAGTACGAGCTGCGGCTATGGCGAAAACAGCTGCCGCAAAAGCCAAGGTATATTCGCGCTATGGAAAAGAAATTTACGTAGCGGCAAAAAACGGTGTTCCTGATCCGGATATGAACGCGGTTTTGAAGAAAACGATCGAACGTGCTAAGGCAAATCAGGTTCCTGCTGATGTAATCAAGCGGGCAATCGAAAAGGCGAAGGGCGGTTCTAACGAGAATTATACGAGCATGACATATGAAGGGTTCGGTGCCGGCGGCAGTGCGACGATCATTGTAGAATGTCTGAGCGATAATTCAAATCGTACGATTGCGGATCTGCGCGGTGCTTTTAATAAATCACATGCAAAGATGGGCGTTGCCGGAAGTGTATCTTTCAATTATGATCATGTCGGTATGCTGGTATTTGACTTTGCGGATGAAGAAGCGATGCTGGATGCACTGATCATGGCAGATGTCGATGTGAAAGAACTGGAAGTAGAGGACGGCAAGATGACGGTAACCGTTGAACCGACCGATCTGTATAAGGCAAAAGATGCCATTGATGAATTGATCGGTGATGAGGTGAAATATGATGTATTGGAACCGACGATGCTGCCGCATGAATACGTAGAACTAGAGGGCGAGGATAAGGAATTGTTCGAACGCCTGCTGCGTCTGTTGGATGATGTTGATGATGTGCAGAATGTATATCACAATGTATCCAATGTCAGCGCTGCATAATAAATGATAAAACCACTTCAAGCTTGAAATAAGATAAGCTGTGAAGTGGTTTTTTATGATTGCGAACATATCATTCATTTGTCAAAAACTGAGCCGACTGCCATTCTTTCTTGACGCTATCATTTGCCACTACTTCGGGATAGGCATATAAGTAGGCGCTTTTTTCATAAAGACGGCGGTAAGCGACAGGCAGCTGTGCGAATTTTACAGCGATCGCGGTCTTTCCTTTTAACTGCTTCAGCCATGCTTTTCCTTTGGCATTGAAAGCAAGAACGCGCAGGTGATCGATCGGATAACTGCCTCTTTGCATTTGTAACAGCAGGTGCAGCAGGGTGCGCTTGATGCGGCTTGCCGTATAGCGTTTACAGATACAGGCAGAAAGAAATGTATCCCATTTTGCGTGTTCCTTTGCCTGTTTGCACAGCCATGCTTCGATGCCTTCATCCATTAAAGCGTATGTGTTTAATGATGATGCGGGCATGCTGAGCAAGAGATAGCGAATGAGTGGATAATAGGCTTCTAAAGAAGGATGGGGCGTGATTTGCATCGGTGAGAAGGCACTGATATCTTCTTTGTTTGCAAGAGCGGTGCGTAATGCGGTGGCACTGACGATCTGCTTTTGCGCCGCAGTCAGCGTATTGTCATGATAGTTACCGATGCGCTTGATCGTATGCGGTGTGATCGTACTGCCTTGCAGTGCTTTCAGGTAGTGAATCCCTAAAATATCATTGGCGTAAAATCTGCCGAAGATCATTTCATAGGCTTTGACCGGCGATAAACCTTCTTTCATCAAATCACGAAACCCATCACTGTCTAATGCCGCAATTTTCTGTAAAACACCCAGATCATTGGTCTCGCTGCCAAATACCAGATCCTCTACCTGTGCCAGCTTCAGTGTTTCAACTGCACCATAGGCAAACTGTTGTGCGCTTTGAATGGCATAAGGCAAGGGCAATTCGATTATCAGATCGCAGCCTTGGGCGATCGCTTCTTTGGCTCTTGTCCATTTATCGCAGATTGCCGGTTCGCCGCGCTGTACGAAATTTCCGCTCATGACGGCGATCAAAACATCACAGTTGCTGATGCGCCGCGCTTCTTTGATATGATGGATGTGTCCGTTGTGCAAAGGGTTGTATTCGGTAATGATGCCGCATGCCTTCATCTTCATTCCTCCTGTTGTCATTTATTTTACCATGAAAGAGGCAATTGGAAAATAGGTTTATACGAAAGGGAAACATGGTATAATAAAAAAGAAATGAGGATGATCTGATGAAAACAGAAGAAATACTGCTGCATAGCCGCTATGACGATAGTTTGCTTGGGGCAAGCGTAATGATCCCGGATATACCCGCAAAGGCGGTATTCGTCTTGGTGCACGGCATGGCGGAACATCGAAAACGCTATGTAGAATTTATGACTTATCTTTGCATGCAGGGCTATGCACTGGTGATGCACGATCATCGCGGACATGGCGACAGTGTGAAGAATGAGAAGGATCTAGGCTATTTCTATGAAAATGGGGAAGCGGCAATGATCAGCGATGTGCGGCAAATGATCGATTATGCCAAAACACGTTTTCCGGCTATACCGCTTGTTTTGTTTGGACACAGCATGGGGTCTTTGGTTGTCAGAAATGCAGTGAAGCGCTGTGATCGTGATGTGGATGCTTTGATCGTCTGCGGTTCGCCAAGTCGTAATCCGCTGGCTAAAAGCGGTTTGCTTTTGGTAAAGGCGTTCAAAAAATGCTTTGGTCCTTATCATCGCAGCTCGATTATACAAAAGCTTGCCTTTGGCAGTTTCGCCAAACGGTTTGCCTCCGATAAAAGCGAGAATGCTTGGCTGTGCAGTGATCATAAAGTGGTTGCGGCTTATGATGCAGATCCTCGCTGCGGCTTTATATTTACGTTAAACGGCTTTGAGACACTATTTCAGCTCATGATCCATACCTATGAGAAAGACAATTGGTCGCTTTGGCATTTGACGATGCCGATTTTATTCATTGCCGGTGAAGAAGATCCCTGCATCGTTTCTAAAAAGCATTTTCAGGAAGCGGTATCCTTTATGCGGCAGCTTGGCTATCAAAGGGTAATGAGCAAATTATATCCAGGTATGCGTCATGAGATCTTGAACGAAACAAAGCGTCACAGCGTTTACGAGGACATTGTTTCATGGGTCGAACAATCCTGCCGTGAACAGTAAAAAGCGTTGATTTCAAGCATTTATTTGTATTTTAAGTAAAAAAAGAGAAGCCAGGTGTTCAAAAAAGAGCAGTTTTGAAATAAGCAGATAAAAAAAGATTGACTTTACCGGAATGTTTTTCTATAATACATTAGGTAGACAACGAGGTGATGCTTTTGAAGTGGTCGAGAAATGAACTGTTGAAAGCAAGTCATAAAGTGATTTCTTTTGATGAGAGCCTGTCGTTTCCGAAGGAAGCGCTGGCGAATTTCCCCCAGATCAGAAGCCTGCAAGAAGTAAACGTGTCCGGCGATTTACATTATGAACCGCGTGAGGAAAGAGTGTATGTGCACTTGGAAATCGACGGGATCATGGTTGTCCCTTGTGCGATCACGATGGAAGATGTGGAATATCCCTTTTCCTGTGAAAGTGATGAGGTCTTTTCCTTTTTGAAGGAAAAAGGGGATGATATCCATGAATGTAAAGGCGATGTCGTGGAATTGTTGCCAGTCATATTTCAGTTGATCTTAATGGAAGTGCCGCTGAAATGCGTCAAAGAAGGATTGAAGGAATACCCGAAAGGGGATGGCTGGGAAGTTGTCAAAGAAGAAGACTATGTCAAAGAAGCGAAGGATGAGATCGATCCGCGTTTGGCAAAGTTGCGGGAATTTAAGATTGATGAATAGCAGGAGGTGCGAGTATGGCAGTACAGCAGAGACGTAATTCGAAAACCAGAAAAGCAAAACGCAGAACGCATTATAAATTAGCTGCACCGACGCTGACGAAGTGTCCGGTATGCGGTGAGTACAAAATGGCTCACAGAATGTGCGAATGCGGCAGCTACAAAGGTGAAAACGTAGTAGAAAAGTAATGAGCATAAAAAAGAGCTGCTGCTCTTTTTTTGCATTTTATGATAAACTGATGAAACAGGCAGGTTAGGAGGCTGGCATGAAAGCAAGAGCGATATTGCTGATGGTAAAACTGATCAGGCGCATGCTGCTGCTCATGAAGCGGGGCGGTTCTTTGCCGGGAACGATTGCGCTGAAACTGGATCCGGCGTTTTTAACGCGCTTCGCATATCCGGATACGGTAATCATGGTAACCGGTACGAACGGCAAAACGACGACGAGCAATCTGATTTATGAAACGATTGCCGCTGCGGGGAAAAAAGTGATCGCCAACCGCAAAGGCGATAATCTGAAAGCGGGCATTGCGACATTGATCGCAGCGCATGCGTCATGGAAGATGCAGGTAAAAGCGGAAGTGATCGTGATGGAATGTGATGAACTGAATGTGCCGAAAGTCATGCAGGATGTGCCGGTCAATATTTTCTGCATCAACAACTTCTTTCGCGATCAGTTAGATCGCGCCGGTGAGATGGAAACGATCATTCGCCGCATGAGCGGTGCGCTTGCTCATTACAAAGGTATTTTGGTTTTGAATGGCGATGATCCCAATGTCGTTCGCTTACAGGACGATGCTCCGTATGCCGATGTGCGTTTTTTCGGAATTGCGGAAACAAGCCGCAGCAGTGAAAAAAGCGATGAGGCAAGCGAAGGGAAATTTTGCCCGCGTTGTGCAAGACCGCTTACTTATGCGTATTATCAGTATTCGCATATCGGACGGTTTCATTGTGAACAATGCGGCTTTGGCGATGTGTCTTATCGTGTATATGGAGAAAACTGTGATTTTACGGATCGTTCGTTTATGGTTGGCGCTACGCGTTATCATGCACCGCAGAACGCATTATATGCGATGTATAATGCCGTTGCTTTGCTAGGGGTATGTGAAGCAGCCGACATCTCTTTCGTATATGCCAAAGCGGTATTAGATCATTTTGAATTAAAGGACGGACGCAGCGAAGCGTTTTTGATCGGCGGGAAGCGATGTATGCTGAATCTGGTGAAAAATCCGACCGGCGCCAATGAAACGATGAAGTTTATCATGGAGGATCCAAGTAAAAAAATGATCGTGATCATCTTGAATGACAACGATCAGGACGGCTGTGATGTTTCCTGGATCTGGGATGCGCATTTTGAGCGGCTTTGCGATCACAGTGTCACGCGCATTGTTTGCAGCGGGAAGCGCGCATATGATATGGCGCTGCGGTTTCACTATGGAGATTTTGCCGGAGAACTTACGGTAATCGAGGATTTAGAAGCAGCGCTTGCAGAAGTGAGGCAAACCTCTGATCGGCCTTATGTCATCGCGACTTATACCGCATTGCAGCCGGCACGCAGCGTGCTGAGGAGGATGACATAATGGAATTAAAGATATTGTGGATGTATCATGATGTCATGGATCTTTATGGGGATAAAGGAAATATCGCAGTGCTGAAAAAACGCTGTGAACGCAGAGGAATTGCAGTGCAGATCGATACATGCGGGATGGGGGAAAGGGCAGATATGTGCGCCTATGATCTGATTTTTATGGGGGGAGGAGCAGATAAGGAGCAGTCTTTGCTGTACCAGGATCTGATCAAGCGAAAAGAACAGGTGCAGGCGGCTTTGGAAAGCGGCAGTTTTATATTGCTGATCTGCGGCGGATATCAGCTGTTTGGCAAGTATTATGTCGATGCGTTCGGCAATCAGATCGAAGGATTGGGGCTGTTTCCTTATTACACCAATGCGGCGGCGGACAATAAGCGCTGTATCGGCAACGTCTTGATCGAAGCAAATTTAGATGGAGAAAGGGTTGAAGTCATCGGCTTTGAAAATCACGGCGGCCAAAGTGAAGGCGTTACGCAGCCATTTGGCAAAGTGATCATCGGACATGGGAATGTGTTTCATGGCACATATGAGGGATTTTATAACGGACAGGTACTGGGTACTTATTTACATGGACCGTTGTTGCCGAAAAATGCGAAGCTGGCCGATCACATTCTGAAAAAAGCGTTGAAAAAGCGCTATGGTGAAGTAACGCTGGCACCATTAGATGATACATGGGAAAACAAGGCGTTTGCGGCGATGAAAAAACGGCTGATTCATGCAAAATAATTTGATAAAATACTTGATAACCCTTTGAAAATAGGTTATTATAATCAAGTAGAGCAAACGAGGAGTGGGTCTTCCCACTCCTTCATTTATGAAAAAAAGGAGGGTATATGGATCAAATCAGCGCATTAAGGGAGTGGATCACAGCGATCGTGGAACAAAACGGCATGCTTGTTTATGATATTTCTTGGCAGCCGATGGGAAATATGAAAAGCTTGCAGGTATCGATCATGAAAGGGGACGGCACGATGGATCTGGACAGCTGCGCGATGATATCGGAACAGCTTTCCGCTATGCTTGATGAAAAAGATCTGATCAAGCATGAGTATTATTTAGAAGTCTGTTCGCCCGGTGCGGAACGAGAACTGCGAAACTTTGAAGAAGTAAAGGCGGCTGTGGGCGAATATGTGTATGTAAAATTGAAGAATGTCATGGCCAAAGGGATTTACGAAGTGCTTGGCACATTGGAAAAGTGTGAAGAAGGGATGCTTTCCATGACATATATGGATAAAGCGAGCAAGCGGAAAATCGATATTGCCTATGACAATGTCGCCTTGATTCGCTTAGCGGTAAAACTATAAGGAGAGAGTAAGAAGATGAAGTTAAAAGATTTTATGGCTGCGATGTCCGCAATCGAGAGCGACCGCAAACTGACTAAGGAGGTTGTGGTAAGCGCATTAGAGGAAGCGTTGTCAAAAGCATTTCGAAAACAGATCGAGATTCCAGATGCGTTGGTGCGCGTGGACATCAATGAAAAAAGCGGAGAGATCCATGTTTATCAGCAGCGCACCGTTGTGGAAACTGTGGAAGATGATGAATTGGAGATTGCTTTGGCCGATGCAAAAGCATTGAATCAGGAATATGTGCTGGGCGATCTGGTAGACAGCGAGGTGGATATCACCAAGCTGGGCCGGGCAGCGGTGATCTTGGCGAAAAACGTCATGAAGCAGAAGATCCGAGAAGCGGAAAAGCAGGTCATTTATGATGAATACTGCGATAAGGTCGAAGAAATGGTAGTCGGCACCGTTGAAACGGTCGAGGAGAAATTTGCTTTGGTCAATATCGGCAAAACGTTGGCGTTGATGCCGAGAACGGCGCAGATCCCGGGGGAACGCTATTATGAGAATCAGCGCCTAAGAGTAGTGATTACGGAAGTAAACAAAGAAACCAAAGGGGCGCAGGTACTGGTATCCCGTGCTGATGCGGCTTTGGTAAAGCGTTTATTTGAAAAAGAAGTGCCGGAGATCTATCAGGGCGTGATTGAGATTCGCGCGATTGCCCGTGATGCCGGAGAACGTACGAAGATGGCTGTTTACAGTCATAATGAAAATGTTGATCCGATCGGTGCCTGCATCGGTCCAAGAGGTTCCCGCGTACAGGTGATCATTGAAGAGCTGGGCGGTGAAAAGATCGATATTTTTGAATGGAGCGAGGATGTCAGCGAACTGATCAAGAACGCTTTATCACCGGCTGAAGTGCTGGCGGTCATTCCAAGCGAGGAAAAACGCGGTCTGTTGGTCGTCGTAGCGGATCATCAGCTGTCGCTTGCGATCGGTAAAAAGGGCAAGAACGCACGTCTGGCTGTAAAACTGACCGGTAATAAGATCGATATCAAATCGGAAAGCGATGTTGAAGCAATGGGCATTGACTGGCGGGCGATCGCCATTCGTCAGCAGGAAGAAGCGCGGGCGAAGCTGGAAGAGCGTCGGGCTTTGGAACAGATGGAGCACTTTGCTTCTGTTCGCAATGAAATGGAGCAGGAGGAAAGCGTGCTGCCGGAAGAAATCCATACGCCGATCATTGAAGAATATGTGGCGGATGTCATTGCGCAGGAAGAAAATAGGGATGCTGCGGTTGCAGAAAGCAAGGAAAGCGCACCGCTGGAAACGACGGTTGTCGTAGATGAATTGGAAGAAGCGGCACGTATTGCCAAAGAGAAGAAAAAGGCAAGCGGCATGAGCGTGAAGCATGAATATGTTTCTAAACTGGAACAGTTGGCTGATGCTTCCGGAAAGAGCGAAGAAAAAACGGTGAGCAGAAAGAAACGCACTGAAAAAGAGGATAAGGAAGAACGTCGTAAACCGACCTTTGATCCGAAGAAAAGGGATTATGAGTTTAAGCCAATCTATTCCGAAGAAGAGCTGGCAGAGATCGCTCGACAGGAAGAGGAAGAGCGTGCCAATGATTGGATCAACGACGATATCGACTTTGATGAATACGATGAGTATTACGAGGAATAGACAAGGAGGGCGTTTATGAGAAAGATCCCGATGCGGCGCTGTGTCGCAACGCAGGAGCAGCTGCCGAAAAAAGAACTGATCCGCGTGGTTCGTACCCCGCAGGGCGAGGTACAGATCGATGTAACCGGCAAAGCGAATGGGCGCGGTGCCTATTTGAAGCTCAGCAAAGAGGCGATCGAGCTTGCGAAAAAGAAAAAGGCGCTGGCAAGAGCGCTGTCCTGTGAGATCCCGGCAGAGATCTACGACGCCTTGTTGAAAATGGTGCCGCATGAATAACTTTGAAGGAACACTGGGACTTGCTAAACGCGCGGGGAAGGTGGTCAGCGGCGATCTGATCTGGGAAAGCATCCGCAAAAAGCAGGCAAAGCTAGTTGTGATCGATGCGGACATCGGAATGAACACACGCAAGAAGCTGAATGATAAATGTGCCTTCTATGGAATCGAAATAATGATAGCACCGCGTGCGCAGACGATCATGAACGCGATCGGGCAAAACCGCAAGGCGATTGCGATCTGCGATCAGGGGTTTGCGAACGCACTTCGGAAATGGAAAGGAACGTGATGTAAATGGCAAATAACAAGCCGAATCGAAAAAAGCCGAATCATGCCCATAAAAAGAATCACAATAAGGGCAGTTACGGCAATTTCCCACCGAAACAAAGAGAAGAAGTAAAGGAAATCACTTATTCCGGCTCTTTGACTGTGGGCGAACTGGCAGATCTGATTCATCGCAATTCCAGCGAGATCATCAAACTGTTGTTTATGATGGGAACGATGGTAACCATCAATTCGATGCTGGATGATGAAACCATTGAACTGATCTGCATGGAATTTGGAATTGATGTGCATAAAGAAATCATCATTGAAGAAAGTGATTTCGAGGAACAGGTAGAAGAAGACGATCCAAGCACCTTGGAAAGCCGTCCGCCGGTCGTTACGATCATGGGGCATGTCGATCATGGAAAGACGACACTGCTTGATACGATTCGTAAATCACATGTTACAGCCGGTGAGTTTGGTGGGATCACCCAGCATATCGGTGCTTATCAGGTAACGGTAAAAGGGAAAAAAGTAACCTTTTTGGATACACCGGGTCATGAAGCCTTTACAGCAATGCGGGCCCGCGGTGCCAAAGTTACCGATCTTGTTATCATCGTGGTAGCGGCAGATGACGGTGTCATGCCGCAGACGAAGGAAGCGATCGACCATGCGAAAGCTGCCGAAGTGCCGGTGATCGTTGCCATCAATAAAATGGATAAAGCCGGTGCGAATCCGGATCGGATCATGTCAGAAATGGCAGAGCACGGCGTGATGCCGGAAGAATGGGGCGGCGATACGATCTTCGTGCCGATTTCCGCGAAGATGGGAACCGGTGTCAATGAGTTATTGGAAACGATTTTGGTCGTAGCGGAAGTAGAAGATTTCAAAGCAAATCCGCATAAAAATGCAATGGGTACGGTAATTGAAGCAAAACTGGATAAGGGCCGTGGACCGGTGGCGACATTGTTGGTGCAAAGCGGTACGCTGCATACCGGAGATGCGTTGGTGGTAGGTACTGCCTTTGGACGTGTAAGAAAAATGGTAGATGATCAAAGACGGGAAATCAAGACGGCCGAGCCGAGCACACCGGTAGAGATCATCGGATTAAATGATGTACCGGTAGCAGGAGATCTGTTCAAATCATTTGATTCGGAAAAGAAAGCGCGTCAGATTGCTGAAGAACGTTTGGAAAAACGAATCGAAGCAGAACGTAACAGCTCCAGTGCCATGACCTTGGATGATCTGGCAAAGCGCATTGAGGAAGGCGATGTCGCCGATATCAATGTGATTGTCAAAGCAGATGTACAGGGTTCAGCTGAAGCGGTAAAGGCCAGCTTAGAGCGAATTGATGTATCCGGCGTCAGAGTGAGCGTCATTCGTTCAACTGCCGGTGCGATCTCAGAATCAGACATCATGCTTGCCAGTGCGAGCAAGGCGGTCATCTATGGCTTTAATGTCCGTCCAAGCGCCAATATCCGTAAAAAAGCAGAAGAAGAAGGCGTTGAGATTCGTCTCCATAATATCATCTATAAAGCGATCGAAGAGATGGAAGCGGCGATGAAGGGAATGTTGGCGCCGGTATATGAAGAAGTCATCATCGGGCAGGCCGAAGTACGTCAGATCTATAAGGTTTCCAAGGTCGGAACGATTGCCGGTTCGATGGTAACGGACGGTTCGATCAAGCGTGATTGCAGCGTGCGATTGATTCGTGACGGCGTGGTGATCTATACCGGAAAACTGGGTTCCTTAAAACGATTCCAAAACGATGCGAAAGAAGTAACAGCCGGATATGACTGCGGTTTAACGATCGAGAATTTCAATGACATCAAGGAAGGCGATATCATTGAGGCCTATGAAGATCAGATCGTAGAGGCATAACAGATGAGCGTAAAAACTGAAAAAATTGCCGGCATCATCTTAAAAAATGTTTCAGAGATCATTCAGTTTCAATTAAAGGACCCCAAGATCGGTTTTGTGACGATTACCGATGTAGAAGTAACCAATGATCTTTCGATCGCCAAGATCTATGTTTCTTTTCTCGGTAAACAGGAGCGCAATGATGCGGGACTGGCGGCATTAGAAAGAAGCAAAGGCTTTATTCGCAGTGAATTGGCAAAGCGGATGAAGCTGCGCAAAGTGCCGAGCTTAACTTTTATTCAAGATCGCTCTTTGGCAAAAGGAAATCGGATCGAATCGATCATTGCTTCTTTCCATGACAAAGATAAAAAAGACTGACATGAAGTCGGTCTTTTTTTGTTGCTTTGTGACAGATGCTTTCTTTTTATTGTTTGGAAAGTAGTTTAGTCTTTTGCATCTTCTTTTTTCATCATCGTTTCTACGATGTGCTTTGCTTTTTGCATACGGGACAATACGCTGCTGAGCAATGCCATATAAAAAGGGATCGTAAGCGTACCGCCCAATACAAATAATAAAGCGACGGTCGGCAGTTCTACTAGAGAAAACAAACCGGGAACAAGTACGACTGCTGCGATAAAACCGAAGCACATACTGAAAAACAGCAGTTTTCTGGTCCAGGTAAAAGGATTGCATACCCGCAATAATACGTTTAAGCCGCTCGCCCCGGTCAGCAGTACGACCATGGTAGAAGCGATTTCATCACGATAACCCAGAATCGAACAGATGATATTGACTGCGATCATATAAGTGATGACGCTCAATGCGCCCGGGAGCGCGCGTCCCAGTACGTTCATGATAAAATTGCCCTTGACCCGTTCATAATTAGGCTCCAGTGCCAAAAAGAAGGAAGGCACACCGATCGTCAGTGTAGAGATAAGCGTTAATTGGATCGGCATGAACGGGTAGCGTGTATCTAAGAATAAAACGAGTATTGACAAGATCGTGGAGAAAGTCGTTTTTACTAAGAATAAGGAAGCGGCGCGCTGAATGTTATTGATGACGCGGCGACCTTCTAATACGATCTGCGGCATATTCGCAAAGTTATTGTCGAGCAGTACCAAATTGGCGATATTTTTTGCTGCATCGCTGCCGCTGGCAACGGCGATCGAGCAGTCAGCTTCCTTTAATGCGATGGCGTCATTGACGCCATCGCCGCTCATAGCGACCGTATGCCCCTGTTCTTTTAATAAACGGACCATCAACTGCTTTTGTTTTGGCGATACGCGTCCGAATACCGCATATTTTTTTACCGCATCGCTTAGCTGGTCATCACTTAATGTGGATGCGTCCACATAGGCATCGCAGTGCAGTACGCCGGCCTTTTGGGCAATGGCATGGACCGTTGCCGGATGGTCGCCGGAAATGATCTTGATATCAACGCCCTGTTTTTCAAAATACAGCAGCGTTTCACTTGCTTCTGCGCGAATCGGGTCACTGAGCAATAAATAGGCGAGCAGTTCCAGATCATGCGGCGGTTTGTCTTCTTCGATGCTTTCTTGGCAGTGCGCCAATACGATGACCCGAATCCCTTGCTTTGCATACTGTTCCAGCTGTTTTATGACTGCCGGATCTTTCTGTGCAAACAGAAATTCATAGGCGCCGATATAATAAGTGCCGTATTCCTGAAAGGTAACACCGCTGTATTTGCGAACGCTGGAGAAAGGAAGCAGTACCTCGGATTTCCAATCGCTCTCACATCCCGCATATTGCTTTAACGCCTGAGCGGTCGCATTGTCATCTTGCAGCGCATGATTGCATGCGGCCAGGATCGTTTTGATCGGCAGATCGTTTGATAACGTGATCACATCTTCCACCTGCATCATGCCTTTGGTGATCGTACCGGTCTTATCAAGGCAAAGCGTATCGACACGAGCGAGCGTTTCAATGCAGTATAATTCCTGCACTAAGGTCTTACGCTTTGCTAAATTGATGGAGCCGACCGCAAGTGCTACGGAAGTCAAAAGCACCAACCCCTCCGGGATCATGCCGACAAGTGCCGCAACCGTGGAAACGACAGATTCTGTAAAACTGTAAGAGGCGATCCAGTAATGCTTGAGAAAAAGCAGAACACCGAGGGGAATGATGATAAACCCGATCAGCTTCAAAATGACATTGATCGAGTCCCGCAGCTGCGACTTATGGCGCTTCAAGGTCTTTGCCTCTTTAATGATCTCATATATGTAATTGTGCTTGCCGACATGCGCCACTTGGGTAATGGCCTTGCCGCTGGTAACAAAACTACCCGAATAAAGCAGATCGCCGCAGCTTTTGATGATGACATCGCTTTCGCCGCTCAATAAGCTTTCATTTACTTCTAAGCGTCCTTCTTTGATGATCGCATCGCTGCAGATCTGATCACCGCTTTGCAGCACCATGATATCATCTAAGACGACTTCTTCAATGTCGATTTCCTGTTGTACGCCATCTCGGATCACGGTTGCGCTTGGCGCAGCCATCAAAGACAGGCGATCCAGCACCCTTTTTGCCCGAATCTCTTGAAAGATACCGATGGCGATATTGCTGATGATGACACCGAGAAACAAAAGATTTTTGTAGGACTGCACAAAAATGATCGCAGCGGCCAAGATCGCATTGATAAAATTGAACAGGGTAAAGACATTGTCTTTGATGATCTGCTGATAAGACTTCGTCGTCTGCTTCAACTGTTCATTGTAGAGATGTGCCTGCATGCGCTCTGCGACCTGTTTTTTATTTAATCCGTTTCGCAGATTGACCTGTACGCGCGTTTCCTTTTGCTTTTCCACTGTCATCACCAATTCCTTGTCCTTATTATAGCAATTTTTTTGCTTCTGTACCTTACAAATTTTTCATCTTCAAAAAAACGTGCTTTTATGCACGTGAAAGACGCTGATAGAAATGTTCTGCGATCTGATAGAAAAAGTCGATGCAGGGCCCGAAGATCACGATCATCAAAAATGTACCGATGCCAACCGGTCCACCCAGTAAAAGCGCAAGCACAATACCGATCGCTTCCACCAATGTTTTGGCAAAGGTGATGGAAAGATGAAAATGCTCTTTGATGCACATCATCATATAGTCGGTGGGGTTAGGCGGTAATTTTGATACGAGATAAAATCCGGCACCAAGGGAAATAATGATCGTTCCGAGAATAAAAACAAGCGGTTTGAGCCAAGCTTCCTCAAATACAGCAAAGCGTAACAGATAGTTAAACAGATCGACGCCTGCACCGATGATCAGGGAAGTCGCCATACATTCGATACGATAGCGTTTTCGCTCGATCATACAGGCGACAAGCAGATAAACAAACGCCCAAATATTGAGCCAAGTGCCGACGCTTAAGCCGAAATGTCGCACGAGCGCGATATTGGTCGCATCCCAGCCGCCGCAGCCAAAATCGGCGATGATCGTAACCGATATGCCCAGCGCGATCAGGATCAAGCCGATGAGAAAAAAGAGGATCCGCTTTAACAGCTCACTTGTTACAGCCATGATACCTTATTTTCGGTGCCGTTTGCGATGCGGCCGATATTGGCACGATGGCGATAGATGATCAGTACCGTAAGCAGACAGGATGCGATCGTAATGGAAAGATTATCCTGTGCGATGGCGATATAAAGCGTGGATGTCAAAGATGCGAAGATGCTTGCCAGCGATACCATCTTGCCAAGATAGAGCACGATGAGAAATACGACCAGCGGTACGATCACAAATAAGCCATCGCGGAAAGTAAAGATCGAGGTGGACAGTAAAAAGCCAAACATCGTCGCAACGGCTTTACCGCCTTTGAAATTGGCAAACAGCGGATAGCAGTGTCCAAATGCGGCGGCCAGTCCGGCCCAGATGCTCGCTTCCTGATCAAATAAAGAACAAAGCGCCACCGCCAGCACGACCTTGCCGATGTCGATAGCGATCACGGCGATCGCCGCCTTTTTGCCCAGTACACGTCCGGCATTGGAACCGCCGAGATTGCCGCTGCCGTATTCACGAATATCCGTATGATAAAAAACCTTGCCGATGAATAACGCACCGGGAATCGATCCCAATAGATAGCCGATCACGACCCCATATAATAAATTGAGTTCACTCATAAAGACTCCTCCTTAAAACCTCATTTATTTTATCATTATTTAGAAAAATAAAAAAGACGCTCAATGAAAAAGGTTATGTTTTTATCTCATGGATACGAATCATTCACCTTTATGGAAAGTATGGAATTTTCTTGCGAAGCAGTTTGAATTTTGATAAAATATCTTGAGATTGTGCATGCGTTTGTAAAAAGCGAAGCGATTTTGAAAAAAGAAGGAAAAGAGCGTGAAATATGGAAAAGCAGACATATGATGCAAGCAGCATTCAGATATTAGATGGGTTAGAGGCGGTCAGAAAACGTCCGGGCATGTATATCGGCAGTACGGATGGCAGAGGGCTGCATCACCTCGTTTGGGAAATCGTGGATAATGCGATCGATGAGGCGCTGAACGGATATGGCGATACGATTCGTATTACCTTGGAAGAAGACAGTGTGATCTGTGTGGAAGATGAAGGACGGGGAATGCCGGTTGGCAAGCATGCCAGCGGTGTTTCTACCTTGGAAGTGATCTTTACGGTGCTGCATGCGGGCGGCAAGTTCAGCAGCGAAGGCGGATATAAGACATCAGGCGGTCTGCACGGTGTCGGTGCGAGCGTCGTCAATGCGCTTTCCCGTTGGGTAGAGGTCAGTGTTTATGATGGGGCAAATGCATATTTTATGCGTTTTGAGGACGGCGGCAAGAAAGTCGGCAAGCTGGAAAAGCTTGGCAAAACGCATAAACGCGGCAGTAAAGTGCGTTTTCGGGCAGATGATCGCATCTTTTCGACCTTAAAATATTCATTTACCTCGATCTGTGAACGGGCACGGGAAGATGCGTTTTTAATGAAAGGACTGCGCTTGATCGTAACCGACTGCCGTAAAAAAGAGGATGTCCGTGTAGAGGAATATCATTATGAAAACGGCTTAGAGGCCTTTATGGAATATTTGCATGAAGATAAGCAGGTGTTCCATAAACCGGTGTCTTTTCAGGGAACGGTCGGTGAGATCAAGGTCGAGTGCTGCTTCCAGTATTGCGACGACTATCAGGAAAACATGTTTTCCTTTGTCAATATGGTGCGCACCAAGGATGGCGGTACACATGAAGTCGGTGCAAGAAGCGCTTTTACGAAGATCTTTAATGAATATGCTCGAAAATATGCACTGTTAAAGGAAAAGGACAAGAATTTTGAAGGAAGCGATGTACGGGAAGGCTTAACGATGATCGTTTCTTTGGGCATACCGGAAAATCTGTTGCAGTTTGAAGGACAGACAAAGGGGAAACTCGGTACGCCGGAAGCCAAATCTGCCGTCGAATCGATCGTCAGTGAACAGTTGAGTTTTTATTTAGAGGAAAACAAGGAACTGGCAAGCGCTCTGGTAAAGAAAATGGTGCGTGCTTCCTCAGCCAGAGAAGCGGCGCGAAAAGCCAGGGAAGATGCCCGCAAAGGGAAAAACAAAGGAAAAAGCGAAAAGGTACTGTCCGGGAAATTGGCGGCAGCACAGTCGAAAGACGCACGTTTGAAGGAACTGTATCTGGTCGAAGGAGATTCGGCAGGGGGCAGTGCCAAACAGGGGCGTGATTCCCGCTATCAGGCGATCCTGCCGCTGCGTGGGAAAGTGCTGAATACGGAAAAGGCAAGCATCGCTTCGATTGAAAAAAACGAAGAGCTCAATACGATCATTCATGCTTTGGGAGCAGGGGTCGGCGCCAGTTTTCGGGCAGAGGACGCCAACTATCAAAAAGTGATCATCATGACCGATGCCGATACCGACGGCGCTCATATCCAGTGTCTGCTTTTGACCTTCTTTTATCGCTATATGCGCGAACTATTAGAAAAGGGCATGGTGTATATCGCCCTGCCGCCGTTGTTTAAGCTGGAAAAAAATAAAAATATCGCCTATGCCTGGACAGAAGAGGAATTAGAGGCGATGCGAGCGACGCACAAAGGATACAGCTTGCAGCGTTATAAAGGTCTGGGTGAAATGAATGCCTCACAGTTGTGGGAAACGACGATGGATCCATCGACCCGCACCCTGATTCAGGTCAGTATCGACGATGCGATCATGGCGGAGATGCGCGTCAATACGCTGATGGGAGATAAGCCGGATGCCAGACGTAACTGGATCGAAGAAAATGTATCCTTTACGATGGAAGATTCCTTTACGGTGGAGGTGAAGCGATAATGGCAAAAAAACCGGAATTTGCAGATCATTCCAAGATCATCACGACGCCTTTAGAAGAAATCATGGGCGATCGTTTCGGCCGCTATTCTAAATATATCATCCAGGATCGTGCTTTGCCGGATGTGCGTGATGGGCTCAAACCGGTGCAGCGCAGGATCCTTTATGCCATGCAGATCGAAGGCAATACACATGAGCACAAATATCGAAAAAGCGCCAAGGCGGTCGGTATCATCATGGGTAATTTCCATCCGCATGGGGATGGGAGCATCTATGACGCGATGGTGCGCCTTTCGCAGGATTGGAAAAGCAGGATCCCTTTGATCGACATGCAGGGAAACAACGGTTCGATCGATGATGATCCGGCAGCCGCGATGCGTTATACGGAAGTCAGATTGGCGCCGATCGCACAGATGATGCTGCAGGATTATGACAAAGAAACGATCGCATGGGCACCGAATTTCGATGATACGGAAGTAGAACCGACGGTGCTGCCAGCTCGTTATCCGAATCTTTTGGTAAATGGGATCACCGGTATCGCTTCCGGTTATGCGACGAATATTCCGCCCCACAATTTAAGTGAAGCGATCGATGCGGCGATCTATCGGATCCAGTATCCAAACTGTTCGTTGGATGAATTGATGGAATATATACAAGGTCCTGATTTCCCGACCGGCGGCATCGTGCAGGGCTTAGCGGGCATCAGGGATGCGTTTGCAAGCGGAAAAGGCAAGATCATGATCCGTTCTAAGGTGGAGATCGTCCAAAGCAAGACGGCGCAGCAGCTGCTGATTACAGAAATTCCATATGAAGTAGTTAAGTCAAATATGGTAAAAAAGATCGATGCGATCCGTTTGTTGAAAAAGATCGACGGCATTACCGATGTCCGCGATGAATCAGATCGTAACGGTCTTAGGATCGTAGTCGATCTCAAAAAAGACGCCGATGCCAATTTCATTTTGCAATACCTTTATAAAAATACCGATTTACAAGTGTCCTACAATTACAATATCATCGCGATCGTCAATAAGCGACCGATGCAGATCGGCTTAGCCGCAATGCTGGATGCGTTTATCGACCATCGTCATGAAGTGATCTATAAGCGTTCGGTTTTTGAACTGAAGAAGAAAGAACAGCGCTGTCATATTCTGGAAGGACTGATCAAGGCGATCTCTATATTAGATGAGATCATTGCACTGATCCGCAGCGCCAAAGACAAAGCCGATTCCAAAAACAAGATCATCGATCGCTTTCATTTCAGCGACGCGCAGGCGGAAGCAATCGTTACGATGCGCTTATACCGTCTGTCTAATACCGATGTGACCCTGCTAAAGGAAGAATATGCGAGATTGCTGAATGAGATCGAGGAACTGCATGACATCATTGAGAATCCGAAGATCTTAAAGAAAGTTATGATCGATGAGTTAAAGGAAGTAAAAAAACAATTCGGCGTACCGCGTTTGACGAAGATCGAACAGGAAATCGAAGAGATCGTCATTGATAAAATGGCGATGATCGCCAATGAACAGGTCATGGTGTCGATTACCCGCGACGGCTATCTGAAAAAGGTTTCGATGCGTTCCTTTGGCGCGAGCGAAGGATTGCCGGGCATGAAGGAAAGCGATCAGCTGATCGGCTATCGGGAAATGAATACCTTTGATCAGATCCTGTTTTTCACAAATAAGGGAACCTATGGCTATACGCCGGTGTATGAGATCGAAGATACGAAATGGAAAGAAGTCGGCAGTCATATCAGCTCGATCATGAAGCTGTCCTCACAGGAAAAAATCATCAGTGCTTATGCGCTGAAAGACTTTACTTCACATGCTTATGTCATTACGGTCAGCCGCAAAGGCATGATCAAAAAGTCACTGTTGAAAGAGTTTGCGGTTTCCCGCAGCAATAAAACTTTTACCGCCATGAGCTTAAGCGGTGATGATGAAGTGGTGGCTGCTTTTGTGGCATATGAAAAAGAGGAAGTGATGATCCTTTCGCAAAACGGCTATATGGTGCGTTATCCGCTCTCATTGATCCCGCTAACCGCCTTGAAGGCAAAAGGGGTCAAAGCGATGAATTTAAGTGAAGACCACATTGTCGATGCAAATGCGGTTACCGAGCAGGATGTGTTTGTGATCGTGATCAATGATCAATATCAAAGCAAACGCATCAAGCTTTCCGATATTACGGTAACCGGACGTCCGGCGAAGGGCAATCTCATCTGTAAAAAGGTGAAGAGCAAGCCATTTGTTATGAGCGAGGCGATCGCCGTGCCAAGTCATGCACAGATTCATTTTGTCAAAGAACAGATGGAAACTTATGAAGTGACGGATTTCACTTTGATGAATAAAGACGCTACCTTCTCAGGCAGCGTAAAGGCACAGGATTATCGTTATCGCGGCATTGCGGAAATTCACTTTGCAACAGCGCCGCAGGAAACGCCGTCTCAGGATGTGCATGTGGAAAATCTGAATTTTGATTTATAGCGAATCATCTGATTCGCTTTTTGTGTTTGGACATAGGTTTTTGGTAGAAAAAGTGTTATGATTGTTTTGTGAAAAAGGGAGGTGTAGGGTTTATGATAGTTGCACGGAAGAAAGGAAAATCGTATGACAGCGGGTGTTTGTATGGAGAAATTAGATCAGATCTGTAAGAAATTTGAAGAAACGTATCAGGTGAAAGCGATGGCAGTCAGCATTCATCACCATGATCGATGTGTTTACACCTATCATGCCGGAGCAAAGGCAGATACGCTTTTTTCTGTCGGTTCGATTTCTAAGATCATGACCACGGTTGCGGTTTTGAAACTGGTTGAGCAGGGCAAGGTGGAGCTGGATGCGCCGGTTACGCGGTATCTCAAAGAGCTGCATATTCCCGATGAGCGAGCAGGAAAGCTATGTGTATCCATGCTTTTGGATCACAGCTGCGGCTTGGCCGGAAACTGTTACCAGGGGAAATATGGCAATGCCGTGAATCGCAGGCATTTACAGCAGTGCATCGCTTATGCCAATCAAGTGCGCTTAAAAGATACACCGGGGATGTGCAGTACGTATTGCAACGATGGCTTTTCTTTGGCGGAGGCATTGATCGAAGCAGTGAGCGGACAAACTTATGCACAGTTTATCACAGAGGAAATTTTACGGCCTTGTGAGATGAAGCATACCGATTTTCCGCTTCATTCTCTGCAAGAAGGCAAATTTTTGCATGCGGACAGCGGTTTTGATTTCGATTATCCGCAGGAATATGTAAATGGCATCGGCTCCGGCGGCATTTACAGCACGGCGGAAGATATTTGTCGTTTTTTTGATCATCTCATGCAAGGGAATCTGCTTCACCCTGCTACTTTGGCGCTTATGAATACCAAACATGCGGCAGATCACTGTGGCATCAGCGCTTACAGCGACGCGCGTTATGGGTTTGGCTGGGATGATGTCGAAAATCCGCTGTTTTGCCAGTATGGCTTAACGGCATGTGAAAAAAGCGGCGGCACGTTCGGCTTTTCTTCTCATTCCATTCTCTTGTTGAAGGAGCAGTTCAGCTGTGCGGTTACCCTCTGTACGCAGAAAGGCAGTCCGACCTTATTAAATGAGGAGCTGGCGTTGGCGTATTTAAGTGAGACGATGCCGCTAGTGAAACGGCCTGTTTCAAATAGCTTGCCAAAACCATGCGATATGCGAAAATGGGAAGGTGTATATGCCTATAACAAAGGGATCTTGCGGCTGCGCAAAGAAATGGATCACTATGTGCTGGAGCTAGATGAAAACGGTACTTGGGTAAGAGCGGAGAAGCTTCACACCGATCGATCGGGCGCACTTGTTTCAGAAAGCGGCAGTTTGCTTCGTCATCACGATGCACAGTTACGGCTCACTGCGGCAGATGCGCATGTTTATATGGTACTGGTAACGCCGCATCCATTAGATTCTGCGTTAAAGCGCCGCTTTGTTTATGCGGAGCAGTTAATACCAGGCGAAGCGAAAAAGACAAAATGGCTGCAGCTGGACGGACACCTTTATTTGCAGGACGATGAGTGGCTTTTCCAAAGAAAATTCGCCCATCAGCCGCTATTGATCCGCCCGCATCATTTAGAAGGCTATGGCGGATATCTATGCTTGACACATCCGCTTTGGGAACAAAACGAGCGGGAAGCGGTCAATACGCTGCGTTTTCCCGGCACCAATGCCGCTGAGATCGGCAATCTTTTATGGATCAATGAAAAAGAGCTGCAATATGGCATGTATCACTACCGGTGTGCAGATGCCTTGCCATTGCTGGAGGAAGGAGAATATCGTTTTCGAGACGCCAAGGTGCACTGGTATCGGATCACGGCTTCTTTCGAGCAGCTGACCTGCTATGGAAATGCGCGTATGATCTTGCTGGATGAAAAAGGGAACGTGCTTTTTGACAGCATTTATATGAATGGCATTCACGATGTTGAAACGGCTTGCTATGCGGGCATCATCATGGATGAAAAAGCAATGGTAAAAGTACAGCTTCAGGGGTAGATGATACGATAAAAAAGAATGTCAAGCGAAAATGAAAATGTCCCAAAAAAAGTCAAACATTAGCACCATTCATTCGGTGCTTTTGTTTTGCCACATAATTGAGATAAGAAGCATGTTTCCAAGGATGTGACATAGGCGGTATATAGTACTTTCTTTGTTTAGGTTTCTCATATTGTACATCAAAAGTTTTAGACAGTTCTTCATGTTCAGGAATTTCTACCATAACGAAAAGCTGATCAAGAATATTGACATATAAACTTCCTTCAAAGGATTCGATGACCATGGCTGTAGTACCTTTTTTCAAGTATGTCCTGATTCCATTTTTTGTAACAGGTATGTAATACTTGTTCTTATAGCGTATACAGTGACCGTTGTCTATTTTACGTGTACTCAATACAGCTAAGATTTGATTGATTTTTGTGTTCTCCGGTTGCTTTTCAAATACTGTTTTAGTATTATTTAAGGGTAGAGAGAACATGTCATTGAATTCTTTTATGTAGGAGTTTAAGAACTCGTTGGCTTCCTCTATGGTGGAAATACCTGCAAGTCTAAGTTCAATAGGTAAACGAGATTGCAGGGTTTGGTTCAAGCGTTCTACACGCCCTTTTGCTTGCGGAACGCTTGAACATTCTAATTCGATCCCTAATTGATGACAGGCATAAGAGAACTGTGTAAACGTGTCTTCTTCATCAGAAGATGCGTTTTTTCTTTTGTATTCAAAAACAGTACGACGATCTGTGAAGAACTTAGCGGGGATGCCATAAGCAGTGAGTATCTGGTAGGTAATTTGATAATAAGCATTTAATGTTTCCTGACGATCAAAATAAGCACCCACGATCATACCGGTGGCATCATCGATCGCTAAATGAAGATGGGAGATGGTATCACCAAACCAAAGGTGAGGAGAGGCATCCATCTGAATCAATTCACCAAAGTAAGCACAACGAGGACGGCGAGGATGAGCATCAGATCTATCTAAGCGTTCAAGTTTTTCCTCGATCTTAACCAGTTCTTTTTTAGAATTTGATCGTTTCTTATGCTCGCTCAAGATAGATTTCATTTTTTTGATCGTTTTCTTTCTTGCTTTAGGAGAAAGGATCCCTTCATCAAATAACCATTTCTTAATGGTAGAATCACTAACAGAAATATTCTCATTCTTCAAAAGGAGTTCAGAAAAATGAGTAAAATTGGCATCATGATATTTAGTACGATACAGATCGATCACTTTACGTCTTGTATCTTCAGGAATAGTGGTAGAAGGTTTCCTGTTTCTATTCTTATGGATAAAACCTTCTTTTCCTTCATTCTGATATAACAGAATCAAACGATTCACGGTACGGATCGTGCAATGCAATTTCAAAGCAGCGTTTTTCTTGTTTCCGTTGGTATCAACTAATTTTTTAATAATTTCATATTTATATTGTTCTTTCATTCTTAATACAACCTCTCTCATATTAACCTCTCTTTCACGAAAGGTTTATCATATATCACTTTTGGGACAAATTCAATTTCGTTTCATTAAGACATTATCATTTTCGATTCATACAGGGGTAGATGATACGATAAAAAAGAATTGACGAATCGTTTGCTTTATGGTAGTATATCTACGTTGTATGTCCTTTAAGGCTTACAACCGCTCTTAATAGGCAATAAGCATGAGCAATCATCACCTATTGTGGCGAGTCTAAAGAATCATAAAGGAGGTGCGCAAATGTACGCAATTATCGAAACTGGCGGAAAGCAGATCAAGGTGGAAGAAGGAAGTGTGATCTTCACTGAAAAACTGAACGCTGCTGAAGGAGAAACGGTCGTATTTGACAAAGTCGTTGCTTATTCAAACCGTACGACACGTGTCGGTACACCTTATGTAAAGGGAGTAAAAGTAACTGCAAAAGTGGAAAAACAGGGAAAAGGCAAGAAAATTACGATCTTCCGTTACAACAGCAAACAGGGCAGTACCCGTCGCAAACAGGGACACCGTCAGCCTTATACGAAATTAGTTGTAGAATCAATCGAGGCTTAATATGATTGATGTTCGAATTGATCGCGATCATGAGGAAATCGTTTCCGTTTTGATTGCCGGTCATGCCGATTCCGGTACAGCGATGATCGATATGGTCTGTGCCGAAGTCAGCGCTATTTCAGTCGGTGTGCTGAATGCGATTGAAGAATTGTGTCCCTCTGCCTGTCAGATACAGATGGAGAGCGGATATGTTCACATTGAAGTGATCCAAAGCAGCGCGAAACTGCAGATCATTTTACAAACATTGGAAATTCAGCTGATGACGGTTGAATATACCAATCAAAACTATATAAAAGTAAGGAAAGCAGAGGTGTAGATCAATGTTTAAGTTCGTATTAGATAACCAGTTATTCGCTTCTAAAAAGGGTGTAGGTTCCACTAAGAACGGCCGTGATTCCGAATCAAAACGCCTTGGGGCAAAATTGGCTGACGGTCAGCATGCGAATGCAGGCGCCATCATTTATCGTCAGCGCGGTACGAAAATCCACCCAGGTAAAAACGTGGGTAGAGGCGGCGATGACACTTTGTTTGCAATGACAAGTGGCATCGTGAAATATGAGCGTTTAGGAAAAAACAGAAAACAGGTTTCTGTTTATCCTCAGGCATAATATTTCAAAAAAGTCCCCGTAAGGGGATTTTCTTTTAGAAAGAAAAGGAGGTGTGAAAGTGTTTATCGATCGAGTAAAACTGCACGTAAAAGCGGGAAAAGGCGGAGATGGCATGGTTGCTTTTCGCCGGGAAAAGTATGTGCCTTTGGGTGGACCGAGCGGAGGAGATGGAGGACGCGGCGGCAACGTCATCTTTGAAGCTGACAGCAATAAGACGACTTTATTAGATCTGCGTTATCAAAAACATGTGAACGCGCCTAACGGAGGGAACGGCAAGATCAAGAAGATGCACGGTGCCGATGGGGCGGATACGATCGTGAAAGTACCGCTCGGTACGATCGTAAAAGATGCGAGCACCAATCAGATCATAGCCGATCTTACGCACAATCATCAGCAGGCGATCATTGCGAACGCAGGCAAAGGCGGCCGTGGCAATTTCCGTTTCAGGACGTCAAAAAACACCGCACCGCGTTATAGCGAGCTAGGCGAACCGGGTGAGGAACGCGATGTGCAGGTGGAATTGAAGCTGCTTGCGGATGTCGGTTTGGTCGGCTTCCCATCGGTAGGAAAATCCACCTTGTTGTCAGTGGTATCAAAAGCAAAACCGGAAATTGCGGCCTATCATTTTACGACCATCGTTCCGAATTTAGGAATGGTACAGGTTCCAGATGGGCGCAGCTTCGTGATGGCCGATCTGCCGGGGCTCATTGCCGGTGCTGCGGCGGGAAAAGGCTTAGGACATGCGTTCCTGCGTCATATCGAGCGATGTCGGGTCATTGTGCATGTCATCGACATGGGCGCGCATGATGGACGCGATCCGTTAGAAGATTACCGTGTGATCAATGAAGAGCTGAGCGCATATGCTTATCGATTGATGGAACGTGAACAGATCGTCGTTGCCAATAAGATGGATTTAGAGGGCGCAGCGGAAAATTTGAAACGATTCAAAGCGGCTTACCCAGATCTTCGCGTATTTGAAACGACGACGATCATCGCTGAGGGAATGGAACCGTTGCTTTATGCCATTGCGGATGCGCTGGCACATGCGCCGATGTTCCCGCTGATCGATGAGGAAGAAGAAACGATGGAAGGTGTCGTTTATAAATTTGAAGAGGAAAAGCCGGCATTTGCGGTTCATAATTTAGGAAACGGCAGATGGCTGTTGGATGGAGAAGGAATTGAACGCGCCTTCAAAACAAGCAAGATCGATTCTGATGAAGATGCGATGCGCTTTGCCCGCAAACTGCGGATGATGAAAGTAGATGATGCGCTGCGAGAAGCCGGCTGCCAAGATGGCGATATCGTAACGCTTTGCAATGTAGAATTTACCTTTGTGGAATAAATGAACTGCTTTGATCTTTTATGGTCAAAGCTTTTTTTGTTAGGTAAAGCATTTCTTTCTATGAGCGCCTTATGTTACAATAGAAATGACGAAAAGGAGCATGAAAGAACAATGAAACTCATATCATGGAACGTAAACGGCATTCGTGCCTGTAAAAAGAAAGGCTTTGACGATTTTTTTCAAGAAATCGATGCGGATTTATTCTGCATTCAGGAAAGCAAGATGCAGGAAGGACAGGCTGATATCGACATGCCTGGCTATCATATGTATTTGCACAGCGCTTTGCGCAAAGGCTATTCCGGGGTAATCACCTATACGAAAGAAGCTCCCCTTTCCGTACAGAAAGGAATCGGCGATGAGCGCTTTGATGAGGAAGGACGTGCGCTTACTTTAGAATTTAAGGATTTTTATTCTGTGAATGTCTATGTACCAAACAGTCAGGAAAAACTGGTGCGCTTACCTTATCGCTTGTCATGGGAAGAATGCTTTTTGGCATACGTCAAAAAATTAGAACAGAAAAAACCGGTCATCATCTGCGGCGATATGAATGTTGCCAAGGAAGAGATCGACCTGAAAAATCCGAAAAGCAATCACTTGAATCCCGGTTTTTCCGATGCGGAGCGAGAAAAGATGCGTATTTTACAAAACAGCGGTTTCATTGATACGTATCGCTATTTTTATCCTGATAAAGAAAACGCTTATACTTGGTGGAGCTATCGCTTTCAATCAAGAATGAAGGACATCGGCTGGCGCATCGACTATTTTTTGGTATCGCAGTGTTTGCGGGAACGTTTGGTGGATGCGATCATTCATAAGGAGGTAATGGGCAGCGATCACTGTCCGATCGAATTAGACATCAGCTAACAGAAGGAAACAACTATGATGAAACACGTAATCGAAGATGAGATATATCCAAGTCAAGCATATGTCGGATATGATAAGGATCGAGAAGATGCTTCTACTTTCATTACAGTGTCGGCAGTGCAAACGGTTTTATGAAATGACGATCAAGGAGAGAGGAAGCATTTGCGCTGTTTGTCTGAGCGAAATGGAGCGATCATTCATAAACACGCATGTCGCTTTTTTCGTTAGTCTGACTGCGTTTGCGCGGCGGTATTCTTAACTGTTTTGCGGGTAGTGGTTGTATGTTTTCAATGGCTCTATTATGCAATAGAAACCCATTTTGGGGGCAAAGGCATAAAATCCCGTCTTAGCGATTTTAACACTGAAAAAAAGCCTTGCAAGAATAGGCTTTTTTCAATTGCCTACTACGCAACGATACAAGGCGGTTTCAAAATAACAACTGGGTTTAACGCATACAGGCATGGACAAATTTCATAGGTACGCCCATGCGTTCTGCTACTTGTTCCGGGGTCATTCCACTATTTAAGAAGCGTTTGCATACTATTTTCATGTTCTCGCCAACTTCGATAATGTGTTGATCTGGGTCATAGAAACGAACAACACGCTGTCCCCATGCATGTTCAACAATAGGGTGGACATATTCAACATCACATTCTTTCAGCTTATCCGCAAATTCATCGAAATGATCTTCTTCAAAGTAAATTTCAAAGTTATTGCCACCGAAAGAAATGTCGCTTTTTCCGATAAAGTCTTTATATGTTTCAACTGTCTGCAAAGCCAAACCGCCCGTTAAAGTTTTATTTGCTCCAAAATCCATAATCACATGAAGCCCGAATACTTTTTTATAAAACGCAACTGATTTGTCTATATCTGTTACCACCAGCATAGGATTTTTCAATTTCATTTTCATTTCCTCCATGAGTTTCAATTTTTTTATCGTCTTTTAATATCGTCATTATATCACTTATCCGGTGTAATCGCAATTTCATATCACACCTCATCTTTGATTTCATCATCACGTCATAAACGTTCGTATAACCTGTGATTTTCTCGTATTCTGTTGCTGTTTGATTCGCTGCATCTCACTTTCTGCGATATTATTTTCTCTGTCCTTGATAGATCAGCCCTCTTGACTTCGTTTTTTTAGAGCGATGAAATAGGAACAGGTAAAATATTGCGTAAAATTTATGCAGCAAAGTCATGATTATTGTTAGGGGGATAGAGGAAAGTATGGTATAATGATTGTCGTTAGGAAGATGAGTTAGGTGATGACATGATAGCATTTATAAAAGGCGTTGTCTGCTCGATGCATGCGGACAGCGTGGTAATCGATCATCAGGGCATTGGATTTCGCATTTATACGCCGAATCCGCAGATGATCGGAATGGGAAAAGAAGTAACGCTTTATACTTATCAGCATGTACGGGAAGATGCGATCGTGCTGTTTGGCTTTTCCGATATGGAGGAGCATGATTTATTTTTGCGTTTGCTTTCCGTAAAAGGGGTCGGTCCTAAAAGTGCGCTGGCAATCTTAGGCGCATGTTCTTTGCATCAACTGATCGCCGCGATCGAAGCGGGGGATACCGCCTTTTTGAAAAAACTACCGGGAATCGGTGCGAAGAGCGCTTCGCAGATCGTTTTAGATCTAAAAGGAAAGCTGGTGGAAACGGAAAGTGAAACAGCGCCGCAAGCGGGAAATCAAAATCTCAATGATGCGCTGGAGGCATTAAAGGCGCTTGGCTATAAGCCGGGCGAGATCAATGCGATCCAAAAAGAACTGGCGAAGGATCAAAATAAAAGCGTGGATGAATATGTAAGAACAGGTCTGGCATTGATGCTGAAACGAAAGGGTGTGTAAAGATGAATCGATTGGTTGACGGACATGCGGATCAGCGGGATGACGATGCATCTTTGCGTCCGCAGACATTAGCGGAATATATTGGACAAAAGGATCTGAAGGAAAATTTAGCGGTATTTATCGAAGCCGCTAAACAGCGGGAAGAGGCGCTGGATCATGTGCTGTTATATGGTCCTCCAGGTCTTGGAAAAACGACCTTATCTTACATTTTAGCGCATGAGATGGGAACCAACATCAAAACGGCAAGTGGGCCCTCAATCGAAAAAAGCGGTGATCTGGCGGCGATTCTTTCACAGCTGGAACCCGGCGATATTTTATTCATTGATGAGATCCATCGTTTGCCAAAACAGGTAGAAGAGGTACTGTATCCGGCAATGGAAGATTTCTGCATTGATATCGTTGTCGGCAAAGATGCGGCCGTGCGTTCGATCCGTCTGGATCTGCCGCCTTTTACACTGGTAGGGGCAACGACGCGGGCAGGGGATCTCAGTGCGCCGCTGCGTGATCGTTTCGGTATTGTCAATCAGTTGCAGTTTTATCATTTAGATGAATTGTGCAAGATCGTATCCCGAACTGCCAAAGTGATGGGCAATGAGATCGCGGAAGGTGCGGTTATGGAGATTGCCCGCCGTTCAAGAGGGACGCCGCGTATTGCCAATCGTTTGTTTCGTCGGGTGCGGGATTTTGCACAGGTGATGAATGACGGTGTGGTTTCTGAGGAAATCGCTACGATGGCGCTTGATCGCTTAAAGGTCGATCATATGGGCTTAGATGATGTCGATCATAAATATTTAAGAGGCATCATCGAACGCTTTAAGGGCGGTCCGGTCGGCATGGAGGCAATCGCCAGCAGCATTGGCGAAGAAGCGATGACTTTAGAAGATGTGTATGAGCCTTATTTGCTTCAGATCGGTTTTATCAATCGTACGCCGCGGGGACGTGTCGTTACCGCTAAAGCATATCAGCATTTGGGCATTGCTTATCAGGACGATTTGTTTGGAGGAAAGCTGCCATGAGGATCTCGGATGAAACCAAAAAACAGTATCAGCAGATCTTAAAAGAAGAACTGGTGGTTGCACTTGGCTGTACGGAGCCGATCGCCATCGCCTATGGAGCGGCGATTGCACGTGATGTGCTCGGAGTGCAGCCGCAGCGGATCAAAGTATGCTGCAGCGGCAATATCATCAAAAATGTGAAAAGCGTCATCGTACCCAATTCCGGTGGATTGAAAGGGGTCGAGGCGGCGGCGGTGCTGGGGGTCATCGGCGGCAATGCCGACAAATCTTTGGCGGTACTGGAAGATATAAACCAAGCGCAGATCGAAGCAGCGCATGCTTTATTAAAAAAACGCTATTGCCAAGTAGAACTGATGGAAAATATCCCCGGCCTGGATATTTTGATCCATCTGTATCATGAACAGGATCATGTGAGCGTACAGATCAAACAGACGCATACCAATGTGATCCGTATCGTAAAAAATCAGGAAATTTTATTGGATCGTCCTTGTGATGACAGCGATCTGAATGCGAGCTTAACGGATCGCAGCTGTTTGAATATCCGTGCTATTTATGAATTTGCATCGCATGCGGATCTATCGGCGGTCAAGCCGCTTTTAGAAGATCAGATCCATTATAATCTGGCAATCGCTGAAGAAGGGATCAAAAAAGGCTATGGCGCACAGGTAGGTCCCAGCCTGCTTGCCAAAGCAAGTGATAATTTTCATAAGGCGATCGCTTATGCGGCGGCCGGCAGCGATGCCCGCATGAGCGGCTGTACGATGGCCGTGGTCGCCAATTCGGGAAGCGGCAATCAGGGCATTACCGCCAGCGTTCCCGTTATCGTATATGCACAGGAAAACAATCTTTCTCATGAACGTTTATTGCAGGCGCTGGCCTTTTCCAATTTGGTTACGGTTCGCTTAAAGGCCGGTATCGGTCGTTTATCCGCTTACTGCGGTGTCGTCTGTGCGGCGTGCGGGGCAATGAGCGCGATCACCTATTTGCAAAACGGTACGATGAAACAGATCGAACACACGATCATCAATACGCTCGGCAGCATATCCGGCATGGTGTGCGACGGGGCGAAGCCATCCTGCGCCGCTAAGATCGCCAGTGCGCTGTACAGTGGTATGATCGCACAGAATCTGGCCATGTGCGGGCATGTATTTGAGCCAGATACCGGCATCATCCAGCAGGATATTGAAAAGACCATTGATGCGATCGGTGTACTGGGACGCATCGGTATGCGAGAGACCGATCACTGTATCTTAGATATGATGCTACATCCGCTAGATGGATCGATCTAGCGGTTTTTTCTTTGCTTTGGCAAGCAATGTGCCGATACAGAAGACGACTCCTTTGACCAACTGCCAGAGGTAGAAAATCGACCATCCTTTTATCATCCAGGAAAGTCCCAAAAATAAAAAAACAACTACTAATGCGCCGATAAATTCTTTTTTTGCTAAAGCACTCCCAAACAAGTGTCCCAATAAAAGAAAGAGCGGCAGCGCAAACAACTGGATCAACGCCGCATAGATCGAAAAAGATAAAAGCGATCTATGGTATAAATAAGCCGTTAATGCCGACACTAATACTGTTATCACAAACAGTGCGGCGAAACGGAGCAATGGATTCTTCAAAATGACATTCATCTCATTCACCTCACTCAAACATATGAAAAAAGCTTGAAAAATATGTATGGAGGAAAGGATATGGATTTTTATTTATCACTGATTGCAAAGTGTATCATGTGTTATTTGGTCATTGTGGTCGCACTGCGTGTCATGGGCAAGCGGGAAGTCGGCGAGCTTTCGATCTTCGATATCGTGATCTTTTTGTTAATGTCAGAGATTTTGGCGATTTCCATTGAAAATGACGGCAGTATTTTTCGTTCGCTCATTCCGATCGCAACCTTGGCGATCTTACAGATCGTTTTTTCACTCATTTCCTTAAAGAGCAAACGCATCCGTGATCTGATTGACGGTAAACCGGTCGTTTTGATCCACAATGGGCACATCTTTCAGGATCGAATGAAAAAAGAACGTTATACGATCGATGATATGATGACACAGGTTCGAGAAGCCCAGCTGACCACTCCTGAGGAAGTCGGATTCGCAGTACTGGAAAATAAAGGAACGCTGTCAGTCGTTGCCAAAAGCGACTGTAAAAGCAAACATCCTTTTCCGATCATCAGTGATGGCATCATCAACCAGTCAGCCTTGAAAGATTTGCATCAGGATGAGACATGGCTGCGGAAACAGATGTATAAAGAGGGCATCCGCGATATAGATGAGGTATTTATGGCAATGTATTTGAAAAGCGGCTGGTATGTGTTAAAAAAAGAGACGAAGTCAACCAACCGCCTGATGAAAGCATTATGCTTTTGGAAGAAATGAACCTTGTTCATGATGGAGGAACCGTCCAAACAGCCGAATTGCATGTAACAATGTCGTGAGGCACATACCGGCGCATAAACCGATGCTCAGCACATCTGCCTGAAAGAACGGAGAAAGAAAGCAAACACAGAACAAGCGCAGCAAAGATCCAAGGATCGTATCCCACATCGCCTGTCTGGAACAGGATAAAGCGTGCAGCAGGGAAGTGAGAGGAGGCTGCAAAGCGTATAGAATAAAGGGAATCGCCAGATGTTTCAGTGTTTTTGCCCCTAAGCTTTGATGATAAAATAACTGAAGCAGTTGTGATGGGAATAAGAAACAGATGATTGCACACCCACTGCCGATAAGCAAGCAAGTCCCCAGGATCATCACGCAAAGTTTTTTGGCATTTTGCGCATCATGGCGATAAAGCCGATACGTAAAAGCAGGCAAAAGCATATTGGATAACGTGATCGTTAAAAAAGAAGGCATCGTTAGCAATGGCAACAGATAGCCGTTTATGATACCATATGCTTCGATCATGGCGGCATGCATGCTTTCTTTGATGAGTGCAAGCATCAGCAGCGGTTCTAAAAAACTGGTAAAGGATCCGATGAAACGAGAAGATGTCATCGGAATGGAGATTTGGAGCACTTGATCATAGTGCTCTTTTTTCAGCGTGGGAACAGCATGTGGAAAGGCTTTTAAGGAAGAAAAAGATAGGTGCATGCAAAGCATCATGTAGATAGCGGAAGCAAATTCACCGATGCTGATGGAAAACATGGCCAAGGCTGCCATTTGATAGGGATCGAAGGTGTGTACCCGTTGAAAGGTAAACAGCAGAAAGGCGATGCGTGCTGCTTCTTCGATGATCTGTGAAGAGGTAGAAAGCAAATGGTGCCTTTTTCCTAACAGATAGCCTTTGCATAGCCCTGATAATGCCACTAATGGGATCAAAGGAAGGATCGCGTAGAGGATCTGATCGATTGCGGCATCATGAAACAGCAGGGTGGAAAGGAAAGGGATGAAGACGGCAAACAGCACAACGGTTGCCACAGTCGTAACGATGGTGAAAAGCAAAGCGGAAAACAGCGGTTTTTGATAACGATCGTTTTGTGCCATTACTTTGGAGATTGCGGCCGGTATTCCCATTTGCGCGATGGTGATCAGGATCAGCATCGTCGGCGATACCAATGAATAAAGGCTCATTGCCTCAGTGCTCATGCCTCTGGCCAATAAAATGCGTATAAAAAAGGAAGCGGCTTTGGCGATAACAGATAGTAGGATTAAAGTACAGGTCGATATAAATATTGTTTTTTTCACATTTTCACTCCACATTTCTCGCTTTTTCGATTATAATATTGTCTATGATGTTAAGGAGGGAATTATGAATTACGAAGATATTGTTCATAATCCACAGGTGAAGCTCGCCATTTCACTCAAGCATCTGCACTTGCAAAGAGAAGAGCTCGCTTCCCTTACTTATCAGCAGGTGGAAGCAACGATGCTTCACTATATTTGGAAATATAAGAAGCCTGCCTCGCTGCATCAGGCAGTTGATGATATTTTCGCATTACAGTTGGGTGAGATCGTCGGCTATCTGTCGAATCAGGCGATCGTGGTCGGCTCGCAGATGGAACTGGATGATTTTCAGGATTTAATAGGAGGACATTAGATGAAAAAGAGATCACGTTTTTATACGTTTTTGCTGAGCGTAATCGCTATTTTTGCGATCATTGCCGTTTTTGCGGACGATGTCAGCAAGCAGATGCGGCTCGGTTTGGATTTGCAGGGCGGTTTTGAAATCGTTTATGAGATCGAACCGCTGAAGGAGGGCGATGAACTGCCGGATATGAGTTCGGTAGCACAGGCCGTCAGCAAACGTATTGATATCTTAGGTGTAAATGAGCCGGATATTCAGGTGGAAGGCGATAACCGGATCCGGGTGCAGCTTGCCGGTGTAAATGACATTGAGCAGGCACGGACGGTCATTTCTTCTACGGCAAACTTATCTTTTCGCGATGTTGATGACAATTTGTTGATGGATGCGACCGTTTTGAAGAAAGGCGGCGCGGCGCTCAGCAGCGACAGTTTAGGAAAACCGGCGGTTTCTTTGAAGATCGCCGATCAAGATCTGTTTTATGAAGTAACAAGCGAGCTGGCGCAGAAATCATCCGGTGAAAATATGATCGTAACGTGGCTTGACTTTGTGGAGGGAGAAGACTCTTATGACGGTGAAAAGGTCAAGGAGAATCCAAAATACATTTCCGTTGCCGGCGTGAGCGAAGCGATTTCCGGTGATGCGATCATCAACGGTTCTTTTACGAAGGAAGAAGCAAAACAGCTGGCAGATCTGATCAATTCCGGTTCACTGCCGTTCCAGATGAAGGAGCTGTACTCAGAAGCGGTTACCGCAAGTTTTGGCGAACAGGCTTTTGAAACGACGATGTTTGCGGGCGGTATCGGCATTGCTTTGATCATGCTGTTTATGATCGTTTATTATCGCCTGCCGGGCCTGATCTCCGCGATTTCGATTGCGGCCTACGTCTTTGTGGTATTCTTTATCTATAACCTGATGGGCGGCGTCTTTACGCTTTCCGGTTTAGCGGCGCTGGTGCTTGGCGTTGGTATGGCAGTGGATTCCAGCATCATTACTTTTGAACGTATCAAGGATGCGCTGTACAGCGGTCGCAGCATCAAAAGCGCTTTTTATGAAGGAACTTCAAAATCCTTCTGGACGATCTTTGACTCACAGCTGACGACGTTTATCTCCGCTATTATTTTATTTGCGCTCGGCAGTGGTTCGGTAAAGGGATTTGCGACGATGTTGATCGTTTCGGTCGTGGCAACGATCACACTGATCGTCGGCATTGTACGTTTCCTGTTAGGACAGTTGGTAGAAAGCGGTATGCTGGATGGAAAACTCAGCTGGTTTGGCGTCAAGCAAGATCAGGTTGCCAATGTGGCAAAGGGGGAAGAACGATTCTATTTCGGCTTCTTCCATCGCTTTCAGTTTGTCAAGAATGCGAAATACTTTGTGGCAACATCTTTGGCGATCATCGTCATTGCGATTGGCTGTATGTTCTTTTCTATCGCACAGGGAAAAGGGCCGTTCCATTTGGGCATTGATTTCGTGAGCGGTACGAAAATAACCGTTCAAAGCGATCAGAAATTAAATGAATCGGACTTAAAAGCAGATCTTGCCCGTTTTGATATTGAGCCTAGTACGATTCAGATCAATGGCGAAAATAAAACAAGTGCCGAGATTTCCATTACCGATGTGATCGATTCTGAAACGATGCAGGAAGTGAAAGCTTATCTGAAAGATACATATGGCTATCCTGCCAGTGACAATGTCGTTACTCCGGTAATCGGCCGCGACTTGGTAAAATCGGCGGTTTTGATCTCGATACTTGCCTGGATCGGTATTTTGATCTATGTGTCATTCCGCTTTAAGTGGGACTATGCCATCAGCGGTATCGTGGCCTTATTACATGATGTGATCATCATCTTGGCTGCTTGTGCGATCCTGCGCTTGGAGGTCAATACGGAAATCGTAGCGGTACTGCTTACGATCGTCGGTTACTCCATCAATAACTCGATCGTCGTATTCGATCGGATCCGTGATTACATGAAAGGCGTAAAACCACATGAGATCACGAAGGAGCGCTTGATTAGCATTGTAAACAGTGCGCTTGGCGATACGGCGCTGCGTTCCTTGTTCTCTACGTTTACAACGATGCTTCCGGTCATCTGTCTGTTGTTTATGGGCAGCTCGGCAATCTTTAACTTTAACCTGCTGTTGATCGTTGGATTAGTTGCCGGCGGGGGTTCTTCGATGTTTATCGCGGCACAGCTTTGGTACTTTATCCGTTTACATCACAAACCAAAGCAAAAGAAGCGTAAAAAAGCGAAAAAATTAGATGAATTGACAGAGATGATCATTCCCGGCGTAAATGACTGAGAAATCTATATGCATGCATGAACTGCCCGTCTTATGATGGTGCAGTTTTTATTTGGCATTGCAGATGTAGGATCAACGCTTTTGTGTTACAATAGTAAAAATGAGGTAGAATTATGAATTATAAAATCGTTGCTATAACCGATACACAGTATTATGAAGAAAACTTTTCCTTAAAGAAGCTGGCCGCAAAAGTTGCTTGTGCAAAAGCGCTTGATGATCAAACGCTGCATGAATTACTGGCAGATCCACTGCTTGCGTCAACCGCACAGATCGAACCGCTTGCGCAGATCATCGACCGTCTGAAGCTGGCAAAAAAACGACAGGAACACGTATTGGTCTGCGGTGATTATGATGCAGATGGGATCTGTGCGACGACGATCATGGTCTATGCACTGCGCCGCTATGGCATCACCTGTGGCTATTATATTCCCAATCGTTTTCGAGAAGGGTATGGCTTATCGTGCAATACCGTGGAGCTGGCTTATGAAAAGGGCTATCAGCTGTTGATTACCGTCGATAACGGAGTAAAGGCATTTGCGGCATGTGAGCGGGCACAGGCGTTACAGTTAGATCTGATCTTGACGGATCATCACCAATATGAGGAACTGCCGCCGCATCTTTTGTTTTTACATCCGGCGATCTTGCCGAAGCGTTTTGCTAATATGTGCGGGGCGGCGATGGCATTGCTCATTGCCAATGCACTGATCGGGGAACAGTATGATACGATGATCTGGGCCATGATCGCGACCATCGGCGATGTCATGCCGCTGGAGGCGGAAAATCGGATGATCGTGCGCAAGGGGCTTTCTTATCTGCGACGCGGTTTCGCAGTTCCGATCCAAAAACTGGCGGCGCCTTTTGTGAAATGGGATGAAACCGCTGTGGCATTCCAGATCGTTCCCAAACTGAATGCGATCGGCAGAATGGCAGATGAAGCCAATGCGAACATGGCAGTGCGCTATCTGTTGTCCGGCAATATGGAAGAAATCGAAAAGTGTGCGCAGCAGATCATTGCGCTCAATGCCTACCGCAAGGTAAAAAGCGAGGAGATGTATCAGCGCTGCATGCAGCTAACGTTTCCACAAACACAGTTTCAGATCTTATATGATCCAACCTTTCATGAGGGTTTATTAGGTATCGCGGCAGGACGTATTGCAAATGAGCTGCATGTTCCGACAATGGTATTGACAAAGAAAGACGATCATGTGAGCGGCAGTGTGCGCAGTGTCGGCAGTTTGGATCTGATGACATTTTTTGCGCCATGGAAAGATCGCTTCATCCGCTTTGGCGGACATCAAAAAGCCTGCGCGATCACGATAGACGCAGAACAGCTGCCGCAGCTGCGCGCGTATTGTGAACAGGAAATCGATCCAACGCTCTTACAAGAGGAGCACGATGAAACGCTGATTTGCTTAGAGCCGGAGGAAATCACCTTGGAAGCAGCGCTGGACTTGATGCGTTTGGCGCCCTTTGGAGAAGGGTGGAAGAAACCGCTTTTTCTTGTGAAACTAGACGATCTGACGATGACGCGCTTAAAAGGCGGACACTTAAAATTCAACAAAGGAGATCTGGAATTGATCTATTTTAACGCTCCGCAGTTAGATGAAGCTTTCTTTGATCAGGACGATCATGCGTTTGTCGTATCCGTTGCGATCAAGCATTATCGCGGCAAACAAAGTGTGCTGCTTCAAATACAGGATGTGATTTCCGTAAGCGATGGTACCAGTGTGCTCTTATAGGTATTTGTTTCCGCAAGAAAGATCGATGCGGATGAAAATGCACTGATTTATGTAATGCAAAAACACGGAATATTTGATATAATGATACTATCTATAAAACAAGCGATAAACAGGGAGGCATGGTTATGGATTACAAAAAATATATTGCGGATATCGAAGGATTTCCAAAAGAAGGGATCTTGTTTCGAGATATTACGCCTTTGATGGCTGATGGCAAAGCGTTTCATACAGCATGTGATGAAATGATCGCCTTTGCCAAAGAAGTAAAAGCAGATGTGATCGTCGGTCCAGAATCTAGAGGGTTTATTTTCGGATGTCCGGTTGCTTATCAGCTCGGCATCGGTTTTGTGCCGGTGCGCAAACCGGGGAAGCTGCCGCGCAAGACCGTCAGCGTTTCTTATGATCTGGAATATGGCAGCAATGAACTGCATGTCCATGCGGACGGCATCACAAAAGGACAGAGAGTGCTGATCATTGACGATTTACTGGCAACCGGTGGAACGGTGAGGGCAACAATGGATATTGTCAAGCAGCTGGGCGGTGAAGTTGTCGGCTGTGCCTTTTTGATCGAATTGAAGGATCTGAACGGTCGTGCTGCGATCGGGGTACAAACACCGATCAAGACATTGATCTCATACGAGTAACAAAGGGGCGTTCCCCCTTTTTGAAATAGAAAGAGGGTGATGGTATGGTAAGAAAGACAGCGGTCGGCTATCCGGAACTGATGGAGGAAGTCAGACAGTACATTCATAAGGAAGAAAATATCAAGCTGATCGAAGATGCTTATGCGTTTGCTCATGAAAAGCATGAAGGGCAATTTCGCAAAAGCGGCGAGCCTTATGTTGTACATGTGATCCAGGTCGGCTATATTTTAGCGCAGCTGCGCACCGGGCCGCAGACGATCGCAGCAGGACTGCTTCATGATGTGATCGAAGACTGCAGTGTCAGCGATGATGATTTTAAGCAGCGCTTCGGGGAAGAAGTGTATCGGCTGGTAGAAGCGGTTACCAAGATTGGCAATCTGAAATTCAAGGATGAAAAAGAATATCTTGCCAGCAATCACCGCAAGATCTTTATCGCGATGGCGCAGGATGTCCGCGTCATTCTCATTAAATTGTCCGACCGTCTTCATAATATGCGCACGCTGCAATACATGAAGGAGGAAAAGCAGAAAAAGATCGCTTCGGAAACACTGGAGGTCTATGCACCGATCGCCCATCGTTTGGGTATCAGCGAAATCAAAAATGAACTGGAGGATCTTTGTTTCCAATATCTGAATCCGGAGAAATATTATGAAATTGCGCATTTGGTAGAAAAACGCAAAACCGAGCGGGATGAACAGGTGCACCAGATGATCGATGAAATATCGGCTTTACTGGATGAACACCATATCGCTTATCGGATATTCGGCAGAAGCAAGCATCTTTACAGCATCTATAAAAAGATGGTGACCAAGAAAAAACGCTTTGAGGAGATACTTGATCTTCTGGCGATCCGCATCATCACCAGCGATGAAACGGCATGCTATGAAATATTAGGCTATATCCATGCGAAATATCGGCCGATCCCGGGTCGCTTCAAAGATTATATCGCAATGCCGAAGGTCAATATGTATCAGTCCTTGCATACGACGATCGTTGCGGAAGAAGGCAATATTTTCGAAGTGCAGATCCGTACGGAAAAGATGGATGAGATCGCCGAACAGGGGATCGCAGCGCACTGGCGCTATAAAGAAAACCGCAATGGCGGAAAAGAAGTGCCGCAGAAGGAAATTGAGGAACAACTGCACTGGCTGCGTGATTTCTCGCTTATGAGCGATGAGGTCAGTGATGATGCAATGGAATATATGAATCTGTTGCAAAAGGATATTTTTGAAGCCAATGTGTATGTCATGTCGCCTAAGGGCAGGGTGATCGCTTTGCCAAATGGAGCGACCCCGATCGATTTTGCCTATCGCATCCATACGGAAATCGGACATAAAATGATCGGGGCGACGGTAAACGGCGGCATCGTGCCGTTGAATACACCGTTAAAGACAGGTGATGTTGTATCGATTCGCACCAGCAATCAATCCAACGGTCCAAGCGAAGACTGGCTTAAAATCGTCAAGTCCTCACATGCCCGCAATAAGATTCGTGCCTTTTTTGCCAAACAAGAGGTAGAACGGAAAAAAGAAGGAATCCGCAAAGGGGAAGAACTGCTGGGAGAGGAATTGAAGAAACGCGGCTTGGATGTTTCTTTCATGGAAGAAAAGCGTATCAATGCAATTACCAATTCCATGAGCTTTGCCTCTTATGACGATATCATGTACGCCATCGGCACTAAGATCGTATCCGTTTCTTCGGTCATTGAACGATTGACGAAGCATAAACAGTTCAATCAGTTGGATAATCAGGAAATGATCGAAATGTTTAACCGGCAAGAAGGACGGAAAAAAACGATCTCGCGTTCCGGTATCAGTGTGGCGGGAATCGGCAGCATGAAGATCACGCTGGCGGCGTGCTGCTCACCGGTGCCGGGTGATGAGATCATCGGCTATATTACCAAGGGACAGGGCGTAAAAGTACACCGCAAAGACTGTCCAAACATTATAAATGAAACCAAGCGGTTAATTGAAGTGGAATGGGATGATGATCTTGAATCACGTAATTATGAGGTGAAGCTGCTGATCAAGTCCAATGACCGCAATTATCTGCTTTCGGATATCGTAACCATTGTTTCACAGTGTAAAGCAGGCTTAAATCATGTGGACAGTAAGGTCAATGAGGATGGTGTTACGGCAACGACCAAGATGACGGTGGTGGTAAACGATGCGCAGCATCTGCGCACGCTGATCGCGAATCTCAGTAAGGTCAATTCGGTCAAAAGCGTGGAGCGAGTCGTTTTATAGGACGCCCCTTTGTGAAAACAAGAAAAACCATGCGATTTTCATGACAAATACTTGCCAAGAACGCTGTTTTTGATTATACTGTACCTAGATTCGATGAAGAAGAGAAAGAACGGATGCATGGCACAGAGAGGGAAGGACGCTGAAAATTCCTGCATGCGAAGGACTGGGACACTTTGGAGAAGTATCTGCAAAACAGGTACCGTCGGCGGCGTTATCGCATGAAAGGGCATATCGTTTCGATATGAACTAAGGTGGCACCGCGTATCATACGTCCTTAGACAAGGACGTTTTTTTATACTAAAGGAGGAATGAAACATGAGTTATCAAATGCCAAGAGGCACACAGGATATTTTACCGAAGGATATTGCAAAATGGCATCGTTTGGAAGAGCTGATCCGGCAGTTTTGCTATGTGTATAACTATAACGAGATCCGCACGCCGATCTTTGAACATACCGAGGTCTTTAAGCGCGGCAACGATTCCAGCGATATGGTAAACAAGGAAATGTATACATTTCAATTAACAAACAGCCGTACTTCTTTGACTTTGCGTCCGGAAGGGACAGCCGGTGTCGTACGCAGCTTTGTCGAGCATAAGATGTATGGCGATGCGGAGCTGCCGGCAAAGCTGTATTATCTGGGACCGCAGTTTCGTCATGAACGTCCGCAGAAAGGACGGCAGCGCATCTTTCATCAGTTCGGCGTCGAAGTCATCGGTGCGAAAAATCCATTGTTGGATGTGGAAGTGATCGCACTGGGATGGTCCTTTGTGAATGCTTTGGGCTTAAAAGATATGAAGGTCTTATTAAATACACTGGGTGATGATGCTTCAAGAGATGCTTATCGCGCAGCCTTAAAGGCACATTTTGCCGATGCGATCGACGACATGTGCGCAGACTGCAAACGTCGCTATGAACAAAACCCGCTGCGCATCTTAGATTGTAAGATCGACGCTGAGAAAGATATCATGAAAACAGCGCCGCATATGAAAGACTATCTAAATGAGGAATCAAAAGCATATTTTGCGAAAGTATGCGAAGGATTGGAAGCCTTAGGCATTCCTTATGAAATCGATGATCGTTTGGTACGCGGCTTAGATTATTATACGCATACCGTCTTTGAGGTCGTATCGGTCAATCAGGAAATGGGCAGTCAGTCCACCGTATTTGCGGGCGGCCGTTATGACGGCTTGGTTTCCTATTTCGGCGGTCCGGAAGGCATGAGCGGTATTGGATGGGCAATGGGCTTAGAGCGGCTGATCCTCGCTTGTGAAGCGGAGGGGATCGTCTTATCAGAAGAAGAAGGACTGGATGCTTACGTGCTTTGCTTAGATGAATCGGCATCGGTTGCGGCGCTGCAGATCACGACGATGCTGCGGGCTGCCGGTTATCGCTGTGAACGCGATTATCTGGGACGTTCTTTCAAAGCACAGTTCAAAAGCGTAGAGCGCCGTCATGCGAAATATGCGATCTTGGTCGGTGAAAAAGAGGTGCAAAGCGGTGTGCTTACGATCAAGCGTACAGCGGATCGCATGCAGTTTGAGGGAGCGATCGATGAGCTGGTAGAAGTCATGGATCGGTTGATGGAAGAAGAGGAAGGAGCACATCACCATGAATAGAACACATTACTGCGGCGCATTGCGCATGAGCGATGTCGGGAAAGAAGTCGTATTAAAAGGCTGGGTAGCGAAGCGCCGCAATTTCGGAGCATTGGTCTTCATCGATCTAAGAGATCGTGAAGGCATTGCCCAGCTGGTTTTTGACGAAACCCTTTCCGCACAGATCGTAGAAGTGCGAAATGAATATGTATTGTCCGTGAAAGGAAAAGTCGTAGAGCGTCAGGATAAAAACGCGAAGATCGCCACCGGTGATGTCGAAGTGCTGGTAGAAGCGGTTTCGATCATGAACAGCGCCAAAACAACGCCGCTCATTATCGCTGATGAAACCGACGCATTAGAAGATACACGCTTAAAGTATCGTTATTTGGATCTGCGCCGCAGCGTTTTACAGAAAAACCTAAAGCTGCGTCATCAGGTTACACTATTGACACGCAATTATTTGGCGAACAAAGGATTTTATGAGATCGAAACACCGATCCTTTGTAAATCCACACCGGAAGGGGCAAGGGATTATCTAGTGCCGAGCAGAATTACCAAAGGTGGTTTTTATGCCTTGCCGCAATCGCCGCAAATCTATAAACAATTATTGATGATCGGCGGTTTTGACCGGTATTTTCAAATTGCCCGCTGTTTCCGTGATGAAGATCTGCGTGCGGATCGACAGCCGGAATTTACCCAGATCGACATTGAAATGAGCTTCGTAGAAGAAAACGATGTATTTGCCTTAGTGGAAGGGTTGATGGGTGAGATCTTTGATAAGATCAAAGGCATCAAGCTGCCGTCTTTTACCAGACTGCCATATGTGGAATGTATGAAGCGCTTTGGCAGTGATAAGCCGGATATGCGCTTTGCGATGGAACTGCACTGTGTGAATGAAGCCTTCGCTCATACCGATTTTACGATCTTTCAGCAGGTTTTGGCACAGGGTGGAGAAATCAATGCGATCAATGTAAAAAATGCCGCAGATCGCTTCTCTCGCAAGCAGCTGGATCAGTTACAGGAATATGTTAAGATCTATGGTGCAAAAGCGCTGGCACATCTCAAATACAAGGATAGCACGTTTACCGGCAGCATTGCCAAAGTGACAAGTGATGCAGAGCAAGCCTCCCTGATCAAAATGCTGGAGGTAGAAGAAAACGACCTGCTTTTCTTTGTGGCTGATCAAAAACGCGTATCGCAGACGGCTTTAGGCGCACTGCGTTTGAAGCTTGGGAAAGAACTGCATCTGATCGATGAAAGCAAATACCAGTTCCTCTGGGTAACCGATTTCCCGATGTTTGAATACAGCGAGGAAGAACAGCGCTATGTCGCGGCACATCATCCGTTCACTTCGCCAAATTTAGAAGATGTCGATAAACTGCTCGATGACAAGGCAAACTGCTATTCACGCGCATATGACTTGGTTTTGAACGGCTATGAATTATTGAGCGGTTCGATCCGTATTCACGACCAACAGTTACAGGAAAAAGTATTTGAAGCGATCGGCATGACAAAAGCAGAAGCAAAGGCGCGTTTTGGCTTCTTTCTCGATGCTTTTCAGTATGGCACCCCACCGCATGGAGGGGTAGGAATCGGCCTGGAGCGTTTGATCATGATCTTAGCCGGTACCGATAATATTCGTGATGTGGTGGCTTTTCCAAAGACTGCCAGTGCCTCTGATCTGATGAGTGAAGCGCCAAGCAGCGTCGATCAAAAACAGTTGGAAGAATTACATTTGACGATTACAGAATAAAGCGAGCTGTTTCGCTTTTTTCTTATCCGCATATCGATCTATATATGTGATCGTACAATAGATAAAAAACAGAAAATAAGGCATCACCGATCTGTAAGCAGCATAAACTGGCAATATATCTTGGCATCTGTATGATCAGCAATACTTGAAAAATTGACAGATACGCATAGGAATGCTACAATAATGCCATTCAGAATGTTTCTGGCTGAATGGCTGCTTCAAAAAGCGGCGATTCATGAAAGAAACGAGGAGGTAATTGAATATATGGACGATGTCCCCGAGCAGACTTTAATTATTTTGGTAGTATTTTTGGTATTGTGCTCCGCTTTTTTCAGCGCATCAGAGACGGCATACTCGACATGCAATAAGATTCGTTTGAAGCAAATGCACAACCGCGGCAACGCGAAAGCCGGCAAGGTACTGGCACTGGCTGAAAATTATGATCAGTTGATTTCTGGTATTTTGGTCGGAAATAACTTCGTAAATATCTTTGCGACGACGATCGCAACAATGTTGTTTACCAGCCTTCTGGGCAGCACACAGGGACCTAGTGTTTCGACTGTGGTCATGACGGTAACGATCTTGATCTTCGGTGAGATTACGCCGAAAACATTGGCACGCTATCGTCCGGATGCGTTTGCGATGTTTGCTTATCCGCTTTTGAAAGCAACGATCGTTTTATTAACGCCGATCGTGTTCCTGTTCAATGTATGGCAGAAATTAGTCGGCAGCTTTTTCAAGGATGACGACAATCAAGGCATGAGCGGCGAAGAACTGATCACGATGATCGAGGAAGTCGAAAAAGAAGGCAATCTGGAAAAAGAGGAAAGTGAACTGATCCAGTCCGCAATCGAATTTAGTGAGGTAGACATTGCTGATATTTATACACCGCGTGTGGATATGATCGCTTTTGATCTGGATGACTCTCGTGAAGAACTGGCACAGTTGTTTCAAAACTATCCTTATTCGCGTATTCCGCTTTATCGCAAGAGCGTCGACAACATCGTTGGTTTTATCCATTACCGCGATTTCTTTGAACTGGGTGACGATCAGCCGATCGAGTCTGTGATCCAGATTCCGGCTTATCTGCCGCTTACTACTTCCATCAGCGATGCCCTGAAAGAATTTCAATCACGCAAAGTACATTTAGGCGTCGTCTTCGATGAGTTTGGCGGCACAGCGGGCATTATCACGCTGGAAGATATTATCGAGGAGCTGGTCGGCGAGATCTGGGATGAGCACGATGAAGTGAAAGAAGAAATATTGCCGATGGGCGATGATATTTATAAGATCGATGGAACCGTAAATATTGACGATGTATTTGAATTGTACGATCTGTATGAAGATGATATTTACGACTCTAATACCTTGAGCGGTTTCATTATCGAAATCAGTGAACATGTGCCTGCCGTCAATGAAGTCATTTACTTCAAAAATCTCGAATTTAAGATTTTACAGGCAGATGGTAAAACGATTCGCTGGGTATTGGTTTCCAAGGCCGATATTTCTGAAGAGGAAGAAAATGCGGCGGTACTGCAGGCGGAGGCAGAAATTCAGCCAACTGATGAAAAATAAACGAACGGCAGTTTCAGCGACTGCCGTTTTTTGATCGTATCGAAATCGTTTTGGATGATGAGGAAAAGCGCAAAATATTATATTCAGAAACTTCTAAAAGTCAAGAGTGTATCATTTGCGGGAACCGTGTTATACTATAATTGTTCAGAAGGATAACATTTTTCCTACACTTTGAGATAAGGGAATCCGGACGTTGTGTTTTGGTGTCGAATACCGGCAAAGCTTGCAGGGATCCTAAAAAATCACACAGGATACCCACCTGTACTGACAGGGAAAGATCTCACCTTCTGAACTTTAAGAAAAAAAGCCTGCTTGACGCAGGTTTTATTTTTGCTTCAGCTGTGCGCGAGCGGCGTGAAAAGCGCGTTTATTGTTTTCAAAAGTGGGATCTTTGTGCCAGAGCTTTACCTGTTCTTCATTATGAAGCGCTAACAGCAGGTTCTCTTTGGCAAGCGGATCGTGTTGATAAAGCATCTGTAAAAAACGCTTCATGTCCGTGCGTTTGGTAATGCCTTCCTTTTCACAGGTAGAAGCAACAAACGGGATGTCGTTCGTCCGCAAGGCATGGGTGATTTCCTCTTCAAAGCAATAGATGAGCGGGCGGATAAAGGTGATCGCTTCACGGGTAAGGTACATGCTCGGCTCAAAGGTTGCCAATTTTCCGCCATACATCATATTTAAGAAAAGCGTTTCAACTGCATCATCACCATGATGACCGAAAGCGACTTTATTACAGCCGCGTTTTTTTGCTTCTTTGATCACAGCGCCTTTTTTTAAGGCAGAGCAGCGCGAACACTGGATCTTTCCATCTTTTCCCGGATATTGTCTCAAGATCGCATATAAATTGCTGGGACAGTCCTCATAAGCGATCCCATATTTTGCGCAGTATTGCCTGACCGCTGTAAAATCCATGTCGGGAAACCCCATTTCAATATGAATGCCGACTACCTCAAAATGCTTATCTTTGAACTTGGAATACCAATGCAGAGCGGTAAGCAGCACCATTGAATCCTTACCGCCGGATACACCGACCGCAATGCGATCTCCTTCTTCGATCATATGGTAGTGATGATCTGCTTTGCGTAGCTTTGCCAGTATATTTTTTAATTCCATCGTTAGATCCCTCATTTCGTTTCCTATTATAGCGTATTTTGAGAAAATTAGAAACCTGATGCAGGGAAAGGGGAAGAAATGAGGTGATTTCACATCAAATCAATGATATTCGATAGGATTTCTATGATATAATGCTAAAAGGAATGAATAGGTGATATTGTGAATGGAATTTTATTGATCAATAAAGAAAAGGGCATGACCAGCCATGATGTAGTCAATCGGCTGCGTAAGATCCTGCATATGAAAAAAATCGGACATACCGGCACACTGGATCCGCAGGCGAGCGGATTGCTGGTCGTGCTGCTTGGAACAGCATGCAAGGCGCTTCCTTATTTAGAAGATGTCGATAAAGAATATATTGCGGAAATGGAACTGGGGCGCAAAACGATCAGTGATGATATTTGGGGAGAAGTACAGGAAGTAAGAGAAGTAACGCCAATCGCAGATTTTCCTGCGCTGGTGCGTTCCATGATCGGTGTGCAGCAGCAAGTGCCGCCGTTGATTTCCAGCATCAAGGTAAACGGTAAAAAGCTCTATGAGTATGCACGGGCCAAGCAAAGCGTTACCGTTAAACCGCGCCAGGTGGAAATTTATGAAATGGAAGTATTAGAGGAGGCAAGCCTGCGGTTTCGCTGCAGGTGCAGCAGCGGTACGTATGTGCGGGCCATTTGCCGAGACATGGCTTTGCAAAGCGGTAATCTGGGTTGCATGAAATCCTTGGTGCGCACTCAGGTTGGCCGTTTTAAGCTAAGCGATGCCGTAACGCTGGAACAAGTGGAAAAAGGCATGTTTCAGATCATCCCGCTGAAAGAAGCGCTGCGGCATTATCCGCAAGTCGCCCTTACGGATCCAAGTGATGTGCTGAATGGGAAACATCTGCGTTTGGATGTGCCTTACGACCAGTTCCTGTTTACGTATCAGGATGAACCGCTGGCGATTTACAGAAGGCACCATGACTGTGTGTTCGCCTGTGTGCGCGGGCTTTGGTAGGTGAGCATATGGAAATTATTACAGTGAAGATCCATGCAGGAGAAATTGTCATACCAGATGATCTATGTGCCTGTATCGGTTATTTTGACGGGATGCACATCGGGCATCAGTCGCTTTTTCATCAGGTATTTCAGGTTTGTAAGCAAAGTGCTTTACGATCCGCGCTCATTACCTTCGATCCGGATCCTTGGACGATTACGAAGCAGCAGCAGGAATTAAAGCATCTGATGACGATGAAACAAAGAATTGCCTATGGAGAAGCATTTGGGTTTGCTTATTGGATCATTTTGCACTTTGATGAAGCGATGGCTTCCTTATCGGTTTCTGCCTTCCATGCACTGTTAAAAAGCTTACGGGTAAAGGTGCTGGTAAGCGGCTTTGATTTTCACTATGCGCATTTTGGTGCGGGGAATTGTGATACTTTGCAAGAGCAGCGTGATTTCGATGTCATCATCTGCAAGGAGGTCAAGCTGCTGGATGAAAAGATTTCTTCCACCCGTATCGAGCAGGCGCTGGATCATGGCGATGTAGAACTGGCAGCAGCGCTTTTGGGAAGGCCGTTTTGTGTAGAGGGCATGGTTGTTCATGGAAGAGGATTAGGCAGGACCATCGGTTTTCCGACGGCTAATTTACGATGTGAAAAAGAGCAGTACTTGCCTGCTTCCGGTGTTTATGCCGGTTATGCGGAAGTAGGTGGTGAACGCTACCGCGCTATTTTGAATATCGGTCATAACCCGACCTTTAACTTAAAAGAACAGTTATCTTTGGAGGTCCACTTATTAGGCTTTAGCGGTGATCTGTACGATCGCCATCTAACTGTTTCGTTTTATGATTATCTGCGTGATGAAAAAAAGTTTGCATCGCAAGACGCTCTGATCGAGCAGTTAAAGCAGGATCAGATGCGGGCGATCGCATTACTGCATATGCCAGAGTAGGAGGGAAAGAAAGTGCAGCTACCGGTTTTTAGAACGATTGATGAAACTTTGTGTCTGCTGGATAAAAAAAATACCCAGCTGGAAAAGATCCGCCGCCAAGTCAAACGCTTCTGGATGAACTTCTTTATCGATAAACAGGAGGCGATCGTCGATGTGACTTCCCGCGTAAAAGGGAAGGAAAGCCTGCGTGAGAAAATCATCCGCAATCGTCTTTATATTGAAAAAGACAGTCCGCAGCAGATCTTAGCGGATCTAAGCGATCTGATCGGGTTCGCGATCGAATGCCGTTTTATCGATGAAGAAAACGAAATCCTGCAAGAACTGCGCAGTCGTTTTACGATTCCTTCTTTAACGGATGATGGTTATTCACGCTGTGAGGAAGATGCCCATTTATTTCTGGAATTGAACAGTCCGCAGCCACAGATGCAGAAAAACGGGTTTTCGATCTATCGCATCGACGGTTATTATGTGAATCATGAGGAAAAAGTGCGTTTTGAATTACAGATCAAGTCTTTGGTACACATGTTTTGGGGAGAGATCGAGCATAAGCTGGTATATAAGAATTCCAATTTCTATGTCTATGATAATTTCATGAAAGAGATCTTGGCTTCGATCATGGCCAATTTAACGATCTTGGACAAACAGCTGCGGATCGTTTACAAACAGATGGATCAGATGTCGCGTGATGGACATGGCATGTCTGAACATGATTTTGAACAAGTGATCATCAAGGCGATCAACGACTTATTCTTAATGAAGATGAGCGCCTCGATCGGCTTTACGCTGAATATCAAAAATACGAGTTCGATCCTAGGCCATTACCTGTTCATCAAGGATTTTCGCAATGAGAGCAAGAACAGCGATCAGGTGTCCCGCTTATTTGCGACGTTCAAGAAGTTAAACAGCGTCGATCTCGACTTTGAAAACGAAATTCGTATCACCGGTAATTTTTCTTCATCCGATGTATTTATTGATACGTTGGGAAATTATCTGCTTTCCATCATCAATTTTGATTATGACTGGTATGTGTTCTTCAAAATGCTGTTTGTGATCGAACCGGGCGACGATCTGGAGGATTTTTCTCTGTTTTTGAAGGTCATCAAGAACTATCTGGTCGATTCCTATTGGCTGGACACCAGCTTTGCCCGCTTGCCGCTTGCGGAAAGTGAACAGATCCATCATGATCTATGGAAGATCCTAGCGGACGCTTTGGTGGAGATCGGCAGTATTCGCATGATCCATGACGATAAGATGATCATGATCAATCAGGCCTTTGTGGAATTTGTGAATGAACTGGAAGAACGCGTCATCTCCTACGATGATTTCCGCCATTATAAAGAAGCTTACTATGAGGAATGGCTGAAACGCATTCATCGCTTCTTTTGATCCAGGCATGTTTTGTTTCCTCCTTGCATACAGTGAAGTAGCAAGGAGGATTTTTTATGAACAGACAAGCTTTGGCATTCTTAACGCTGTTTTCGCTCATCCTGATGTTGTCGGTCTACTATGTTACCATACCTGCCGATGATATGAGCGTATCCACAAAGGAACATAACAGCGAGCCACTTACTACATCAAAGCAAGAAACCAGTGAAACATTGCAGGAAAACGCCGATGAAAAGAAGGATCAGCAGCTGAGCGAAGAATCGGCAACGCTTTCCGATGAAGCCGCCAGCGAGGAAGACAAGAAAGAAGCGCTGGAAACGATGGATGCGATCAAGGATACGAAAAAGACCGAAACAAAGATCAAGGAAGCATTGCAGAAAAGCGGTTTTGAAAGCGTTGTGGAAATCGAGGATGAAGTGTGCAGCGTTTCGATCTTTCACAGTGAGGACAATAAAGAAAATGCGAAAATCGTATTAAAGCAGGTATATGATATCGTAGGCCAGCAATATTTTGTGGAAGTTACTTTCAAAAGCGAATAATATCTGCTATAATGGTGGCAGAAGGTGATAAGCATGGCACAAGAATATTTATTAGCCAAAAATAAAAATCAGTTGGGACAGATCGCACTCAGCAAATCGGTGTTCGAAACGATCGCGAAGATCGCGGTGGAAGAGGAAGAACAGCTTGCTTTGGCGGATGGGGCGTTTCGATCTGCCCTCACATGCAAGATTACCGATGATCAGTTGATCATCACGCTTGATGTGAAAGTAAAATATCTTGCCAAGGTCGAAGAGATTTGCGCGCGTTTACAGGCGAAGATTTATGACAGTATTTCACATATGAGCGATTACAGTCCCGATGTGATCGATATTCGCATTGTCGGATTTCTGTTTGAATAAGTAAAAATCCACTTCGTGTGGTTTTTTCTTTTTGTTTGATGAGGAGGTATATTATATGAATGTAAATGAACGATTATTCGCTTTTATCAAAAACAGTCCCAGTATGTTTCACGCGGTTGATACGATGAAAAAAGAGCTGGCGGCACATGGTTTTATCCTGCTGGATGAAACAAAGCCATGGAAGCTGGAGGCGGGAAAGGACTATATGGTTACCCGCAATCACAGCAGCATCATCGCTTTTCGCATGCCGCAGACAGACGATTATCATTACCAGATCGTCGCCAGCCACAGCGATTCTCCCTGCTTTTTAGTGAAACCGCATGCAGAGCTTGCCTGCGAAGGTTTTATCAAGCTGAATGTAGAAGTGTACGGCGGTACTTTATTGAGCACCTGGTTTGATCGTCCGCTTTCTTTAGCCGGCCGTTTGCTGGTAAAGGAAGACGGGAAGATCGTATCCAAATATGTCAATGTCGATCAGGATCTGCTGATCATTCCCAATTTAGCCATTCATATGAATCGTGAGGCCAATCAAGGAGTCCGCATCGCCGCGCAGAATGATATTTTGCCTTTGTACGCGATGGGTGAACACACTGATCTGCTGGCATGTGTCGCACAGGCAGCCTGTGTAGAGAAAGATGCGATCGTAACGCATGAGCTGTATGTATATCCACGTGCACAGGGAACGCTGCTTGGTGATGGCGGCGCATGGATCGGCTGTCCGAAACTGGATAATCTGCAAAGTGCCTTTTCCTCTTTACAGGCGCTCTTGCAGGCTCATCATCCGGGTCACGTCAGCATGCTTTGCTGCTTCGATAATGAGGAGATCGGCAGCGGCAGCAGACAGGGAGCAGACGGCTGCTTTCTTGCCGATGTGATGGTGCGCATCGATGCGGCTTATGAGAAAACACCCGCCCAGCAGGCGGCGATACGGGCACGATCTTTCTTTGTGTCCTGTGACAATGCGCATGCGTTCCATCCGAATTACCCGCAAAAAGCAGATCCCAACCATCATGTTTATCTAAACAAAGGGGTCGTGATCAAGCACAGTGCCCGTAAAGCTTATACTTCCGACGCTTTCAGTGCGGCGCTGTTTCGCACGCTCTGTGAGCAGGCAGACGTGCCGGTACAGGATTTTGTCAATCACAATGAAATCATCGGCGGAGGAACGCTGGGGGCGATCTCCAGCTCACATGTGTCGATTCCCAGCATCGACATCGGCTTGGCACAGCTGGCAATGCATTCCGCCTATGAAATCGGCGGCGCCAAGGACACTGCTTATATGATCGCTGCTTTAAGCGCTTTTTTCAGTCATGACATCATCTTATCAAAGGATGGAGAAGGAGCGATACATCCATGCCCAAATCACTAGCGGGCTGTCTGGCCGTAGGGATCAGTTCCCGGGCATTGTTTGATCTCTCTTATGAGAATGCGATCTTTGAAAAGGCGGGACTAGAGGCATATACAGACTATCAGCGAGAACATGAGCATGATGTTTTGAAGCCCGGCACCGGTTTTCCGCTCGTGCGTTCGTTATTAACACTCAATGACCTGGAACCGAAACGCAAACGGGTGGAAGTGGTGATCTTGTCGCATAACAGTGTGGAAACAGGATTACGTATCTTTCATTCGATCGCTCACTATCAATTAGATATTTCGCGAGCGGCATTTTGCGGCGATCATGATCTGTTTCCTTATCTGCGTGCCTTTTCGATCGATCTGTTTTTATCGGCAGAGGAAAGCGATGTGCAAGAGGCGATCCGTCATCACTATGCAGCGGGTTTGATCTATCCTTCTGTAAGCAACGAGTATGAAGCACTGCCGATCCGCATTGCGTTTGACGGCGACGCGGTCTTATTTTCCGATGAAGCTGAACAGATCTACCAGAAAGAAGGACTGGACGCCTTTGTCCGCCATGAAGTAGAAAACGCTGCCAAACCGCTTCCACAGGGACCTTTTGCGCATTTCTTGCAGGCGATTGCGCAGCTGCAAGAGGAATTCAAGGGGCGAGAAGCGCCGATCATCACTGCGCTTGTAACCGCCCGCAATGCACCGGCGCATGAACGGGTCGTATCGACTTTTCGGGCATGGCATGTTACGGTCGATCAGTCCTTTTTCTTGGGCGGACTAAGCAAACAGCCAATCTTGGCGGCATTTCGTCCGCATATTTTCTTTGATGATCAGCAGGTTCATGGGGAAGCGGCCAGTGCATTTGTGCCAAGTGCCAGAGTTGCGTACCCAAAGCGGGAATCATGATCAAATTTGTGGTGTTTTTACAACGAATAGTAGCCACATAATTGTGATTTATGATAAAATAGGGAAGATGAATGGAGGAATCATTATGCAGGCAAAAAAAGGGATGAACAGACATCAGCTGCGCGAGGTGGGGATGACTTGTCTGTATCAGTCATTTCTTTTGAACGGCAACATTCGCCAGATCGTATTTGAAAACAGTGAAAGCAATGAGATCGATCCGTTTTTATATACGATCACCATTGATGCAATGAAATATAAAGACATCTACATACAAAAGATCAATGCCGTGATCAACAAAGACTGGTCGTTTGATCGTCTGGGCTATGTCGAACAGGCGATCTTGTTAATGGCGTGCTGTGAACTGGATCTGGAAACGGCGCAAAAAGCAATCGTGATTGATGAAGCGATCACGCTGGCCAAGAAATATTGCGATGATGATGCTTACAAGCTGATCAACGGTGTATTGGATCGTCTATGAAACCGGTATATTCGGTCGGCGCACTGCTTCGCTATATCAAAGCAAGCTATGAACAAGACGAACAACTGCGTGCGATTTTGGTAAAAGGTGAAATTTCTAACTTCACTGCACATCGCAGCGGACATTACTATTTCTCTTTGAAGGATACAAGCGGCAGGATCAGCTGCGTGATGTTTGCGAGCTATGTGCGGAAACTGAATATCAAACTGGAAGAAGGCATGAAAGTAATCGTTCATGCTTCTTTGTCTATGTATGAGGCAACCGGTTCTACGCAGCTTTATGTAACCGGGGTGCAGGCAGATGGCATCGGCGATCTGTTTCTTCGCTTTGAACAGCTGAAGCGACAGCTAAGGGAAGAAGGACTGTTTGACGATGCCCATAAAAAGAAGCTGCCGCTGTATCCGATGGATATCGCGATCATTACCGCTAAAGAAGGAGCGGCGGTCCATGACATCATGACGACGATGAACAAACGCTGGCCAATCGCCAAAATATCGCTTTATCCTTCCTTGGTGCAGGGAGAAGGAGCGGCGCTGAATTTGATGGAGCGTTTGCTTCAGGCGGATGAAGCCGGTCATGATTTGATCATACTGGCACGCGGAGGCGGTTCACTTGAGGATCTGTGGTGTTTCAATGACGAGCGTTTGGCACGTTTGATCTATGATCTGAAAACGGTCATCGTTACCGGGGTCGGTCATGAAAGCGATACGACACTTGTCGATTATGTTGCCGATCAGCGATTTGCGACACCGACGGCAGCCGTTGCACACAGCGTCCCGGACTTACGGGAAGTAAAAGAACAGCTGGAAGCGATGAGGAAATATCTTTATGAACGCATATGGACAAGACTGCGTCATGCACATAGCGAGTTGCTGCTCATCAAACGGTTTCGTTATTTCGATCAGCCGATGCTGTTATTGCATGATGAAGAGATGCGCTTCGCGATGCAGGAACGCCGTTTCTTGGAAACCCGTCAGCGCTTTTACAAACAGCGTGAGACTTTACAGAAACGCAGTGCGCAGTTCGCCTATTTGAGCAGCCGCTGCATGAAAAAAGAGGAACAGGCATTGCTTACGAAAAGACATACGCTCCTTTCTCACATACAGGAAAAACTGAAGATCACCAAGAACACGATGGAAAAGCAGATTGCTCTGTTAGATGCTTATAATCCGCTTGCGGTGTTAAAGCGAGGCTATGCGATCGTTTCTGATGAAGAAGGGATCATTCGCTCGATCCGCGATGTACATGACAAGGATCGTTTGAGCATTCGCTTGCAGGATGGACGCATACAAGTCGAAGTCGTGAATCAGGAGGAAAGCAAATGAAAGAAAAAATGACATTTCAGGACGCAATGGCGCGTTTAGATGAAATCACTGCACAGTTGGAACAAAATGATATCGCTTTAGAAGAAGCCATTGATTTATTTGAAGAGGGGCTGAAGCTGATCCATCAGTGTGATGGACAGCTGAAAGGCTTTGAAGAAAAGGTTAGCGCTTTATTGGAGCAGTATCAGGAGCGTGATGAAGATGCACTTTGATACGTATTTGCAAACGACGCTTGATCATCTTGACGCTTCACGGGTAAAAGAGGCGATGTCCTATTCCTTATTTGCGGGTGGTAAACGGGTGCGCCCACAGCTCGCCATAGCGGCGATGGAAGCATATGGAAAAGATCCTCAGCAGATCTATCCTTTTGCGGCAGCGCTGGAGATGATCCATACCTATTCTTTGATCCATGACGATCTGCCGGCGATGGATGACGATACGCTGAGACGAGGCAAGCCGACCTGTCATGTAGCCTTTGATGAAGCAACGGCGATCTTGGCCGGTGACGCATTGTTGAGCGAAGCTTTTTATCAGGTGACGCTTTGTCATTGTGATGACAGACAAAAGGTCGCTTTGATCAAGCTGCTTTCTCTTTACAGCGGGGCAAACGGCATGGTGCTCGGTCAGATCTTAGATATGGAAGGGGAGCGGGGCGATCTAACGGCAGCACAGTTAGAGCGGATCCACGAAAACAAAACGGGGAGGTTATTGACGATTCCTTTTCTGGCAGCGGCCGTTTTATGCGAAAGGGAAGCGGATCTGCCAATTTGGGAAGAAATCGGCAAACGCTTGGGCTTGTCTTTTCAGATACAGGATGACATATTAGATGTGACCAGCAGCAGTGCGGTCCTCGGTAAAAATATCAACAGTGATGAAGAAAATCACAAGACGACTTATGTAACGCTTTTGGGTCTTACGCAGGCCAAAGCGCTGGCCGCAGCTTATTATGAGGAAGCGACGAACTTGCTTCATACGTTGGCGATCGATCCAAAACCGCTGTTACAAGTATTTGAGGCACTTGCCCACCGCAGCTTCTAAGTAGGAGGGATAGTATGAATCTTTTTGATCTGCGATCGCCTGACGATATCAAGGCGCTTAAGGAAGAAGAACTGAAAGAGCTTGCCGAGGAGATCCGCCGTTTTCTGATAATGAGCATCGCTAAGACCGGCGGTCATCTCTCCAGCAATCTGGGTGTCGTCGAATTGACGATCGCTTTGCATAAAGTGTTTGATTCTCCACGTGATAAGATCTTTTTCGATGTGGGACATCAAAGCTATGTGCATAAGATACTGACCGGGCGGATCAAAGAGTTTAAGACCCTGCGGCAGTATAAAGGACTTTCCGGCTTTCAGAAGCGGCGTGAGAGCGTGCACGATGTCTGGGAAGCAGGTCATTCTTCAACATCGCTTTCCGCGGCGTTAGGTATGGCGATTGCCCGTGATCTGCAAAAGGAGCACTATCAAGTCATTCCGGTGATCGGCGACGCCGCATTTGCTTCCGGGATGAGCTTTGAGGCATTGAATCAGATCGGTGAACAGCAGCGCAATATGATCATCATTTTGAATGATAATGATATGTCGATTTCTAAAAATGTCGGAGCGATCCAGCAGACCTTGACCAAGATGCGGGTATCGAAGTCTTATACGGCATTAAAAAGCGACCTGAAAGGCGCGTTATCAGGCAATCAGGCAGGAAATGCACTATTAAAAGCGATGCGCAGCGTAAAAAACGCTGTGAAGGAAAATGTGATTCCGGACAATATTTTTACGGAACTGCACATTGACTATATCGGACCGGTAGACGGACATGACATCGGCGAATTGATCAAAGTATTTGAAAGTGCCAAGCAGCATCAGGGACCGCTCGTCATACACGTCATCACCAAAAAAGGGAAAGGCTATCCTTATGCAGAAAACGACAAAGAAGGGAAATGGCATGGTGTTTCGCCCTTTGATATTGAAAGCGGACGTTCGCTGTCCATGCTGCCGCATGGACACAAAAGCTGGAGCGAGATCATAACGGATGCGGTCTGCGATCTGGCTGAGCAAAACAAACAGATCGTAGCGATCACACCGGCGATGATCAGCGGCAGTAAATTAGAACGTTTCTTTAGCGCCTATCCGCAGCGCAGCTTTGATTGTGGAATTGCGGAGGAGCACGCGATGACTTTTGCGGCTGCCTTGGCATTAAACGGATTTCGCCCTTTTATCAGTGTATATTCCTCTTTCTTACAGCGCGCCTATGATCAGATCAACCACGATGTGGCCAGAATGGATCTGCCGGTGGTGATCGGTGTCGATCGCGCTGGTCTGGTAGGCGAAGATGGGGAAACGCATCATGGAGTCTTTGATATCGCAATGCTGCGCAGTATTCCCAACCTCATCATCGCCCAGCCAAAGGATGCAAAGGAAGCGCGTTCGCTGTTGAAACTGGCATTTTCCGGCAGTCATCCTTTTGTGATCCGTTATCCGCGCGGCAGTGAAGCACAGAGCACGGAGTGCGAAGCCATCACCTGCGGTACTTGGGTGAAATATCCATGTATTGCTGAAGCGAAAGCAATCGTGATCGCATATGGCAGCGATGTGGATAAGATCATCGCAAAGGCAAAGGTCAATGAGATCGCACTGCTCGTTGTGAATGCCCGTTTCTTTAAGCCGTTAGACCATAACTGTTTAGATGAACTGGCACAAATGCACTTGCCGATCTTCGTTTATGAAACGGATCTGCTTGCGGGCGGCTTATCCTCCGCCATTTTGGAATATGGAAATGACAGTGGCAAAGACTGGAAGATCCATCGCATCGGCATCGGCGATCATTTTGTCGAACACGGCTCACTGCCGAATTTGCGCAAGCAGGAGCATATCGATCTGAATACCTTATTTGAGGAGCTGCTGCATGTCATCCGCTAAAACACGCTTAGATGTGGCTTTAACAGCCCGCGGCTTATTTGAAACAAGAACACTGGCACAAGATGCGATCAAGGGCGGCTATGTCAAGGTCAATGGTACGACCGTTGTCAAAAGCAGTTATGTGCTAAAGGAAGAAGATACCATCGAAGTGCTGCACCGTGAGCTGCAATTTGCTTCACGAGCCGGTTTTAAGCTATACGGTGCGTTGGTTGATTTTGGGATCGATCTGAACGGGCGCATCATCGCCGATATCGGTGCCAGTACCGGCGGTTTCAGCGATGTCTGTCTGAAAGAGGGCGCAAAGCATGTTTATGCGATCGATGTCGGGTCGAATCAATTATTGCCAAGACTTAGAGATGATCCGCGCATCACGAATTTAGAGCAAGTAAACTGCCGTTACCTCGATCGTTCCTATTTTACAGAACTTCCCGATTTTGCCTGTGTCGATGTATCCTTTATTTCCTTAAAGCTGATCTTGCCCGCACTGCTTTCTGTCTTATGCGGCGAACAGGAAATGCTGCTGCTTGTCAAACCGCAGTTTGAGGCAGGGAAGGCGGATATCGGCAAAAACGGCATCGTGAAAAATAAAAAGGTACATATCCGCATACTGCGGGAAATGATGGCTTTCATCCAGTCATTAGGGTTATCTGTGCAGCACTTGGATGTCAGTTCCATTGCCGGAAGAGATGGCAATCGGGAATATGTGCTGCATGTTTCCAAAAGATGCGCACAACATGATTTTGATCTGAAACAGATCGTTGAAAAGAAAATAGAAAACAGGTGGTGATCAGATGTTAAAGCAGATCTATGTAAAGGATTTTATCTTATTTGAAGAAATCGAAATGGAATTTGACCGTGCTTTTTCCGTTTTCTGCGGGGAAACCGGTGCCGGGAAATCACTGCTGATCGATGCGATCAGCGCATTATTAGGCGGCAGGGTCAATGGAACGCTGGTAAAAAACGGTAAACCAAAAGCGGTCATCGAAGGTGTATTTGAGATTGAAAGCAAAGCAGTACAAGCACTTTTAGAAGAAGCCGGGATCGCATTTGAGGAAGATCTGATCATCACCAGAGAAATTAACAGCGATGGGAAAAGTACGGCACGCATCAATCATCGTGTGGTTACGGCTTCGTTATTAAAGCAGTTAGGGACGCTCTTGGTCGATATCCATTCTCAGCATGACAATCAGTATCTGTTGAATCAACGGTATCATTTACAGCTGTTAGATCAATATGCGGCTTTACAAGAGCAGCGAAATGCGGTAAGAAAGGCCTATCAGGATTATCAGCGAGAACAGCAAAAGCTTGAGGATGCGCTGCATACCACCTATAACGAAGATGATCTGGAGTTTTTACGCTTTCAGATCGATGAGATCGAAAAGGTTGCCTTGGATGAAGAAGCTTATGACGCTTTGCTTGCCGAGGAAAAGCATTGGCTATCTTTTGAAAAGCGCGCCACACACCTGAAGCACGCTTTGGCATATTTTGATGATGGCGCTATGAGTGCGCTTTATGAGGGCTGCAAGGCGTTAGATGGAATGGATGATGAAATAGTCGAAAAGATCCAAACAGCGCTCTACGATGGCTATTATGCACTGGAAGAAGCCATTTCGGATCTGCATCGCTATGATGAAGGCATGGAATATGACGAAGCACGCTTCAACGAAGTGCAGGAGCAGTTGTTTGAACTGCATAAGGTCATGCGTAAATCCGGCGGTACGCTGCTTTCCATGATGCAGAAAAAACAGATGATGGAAGAACGTGTAGAACAGATTACGCATCGGCAGGCATTTCTCGATGAGCAGCAGGCGAAAGTCGATGCTTGTAAAAAAACTTATTTTGCATTAGCGGAAAAGCTTTCCAAACAGCGCAAGGCAAAGGCCAAAGAACTGGAGCAGGCAATTTTGGTGCAGCTGCGGGATCTGTATTTGGAGCATGCCCGCTTTACGATCGCTTTTGAGGAAACGATGCAGGCTGATGGCATCGATCAGGTTTCTTTCTTGATCAGTATGAATCCCGGAGCGAAACCGGCTCCGCTTGCAAAAGTTGCTTCCGGTGGTGAGCTTTCTCGTTTTATGCTGGGCATGAAAGTGATCTTTACTGCACTGGCCGGGATCGATACGGTCATCTTTGATGAAATCGATACCGGGGTCAGCGGTCGCGTTGCCCTTGCGATCGGCAGCAAGATGTCCGCGGTTGCGAAACACTCACAAGTATTCGCCGTTACCCATCTTGCTCAGGTAGCAGCCTATGGGGATACGCAATATCTCGTGGAAAAGCAGATCGAAGCGCATTCGACGCTGACTAAGATCAAAAAGCTGGAACGTCGGGAACGCATTGAAACGCTCGGTTATATGGCAACTGGTACAACGAGCGAGAGCAGCGTCCATGCGGCCAGTGAACTGTTTGAACAAGTGCGCAAAGAGAAAACAAACGCAGACTGATGCTTGCTATGGTCGGGCAATGTGCGCTGTTTACATGAAATGATTTCTATATATTTTCAGATCTGTCTGATCAGGCAGGTCTTTTTTCTGCTGTTAGGAACTTCCAGTATAGTGCTGCTTGCTTACGCCGATACTAGGCGATAGGAGGTGTTATATGACAAGGAAGAAACTCATGCTTGCACTTTTTTTATTCCTGTTATTTCCGGTTTCGGTATTTGCGAACGATCAAGTTATCTTAGGCGGAGAAAGCATCGGTATCGTAATGGAATATGACGGTGTTATGATCAACGGCACCTATTCGATCACGGTCGATGGCAAGGCCTATGATCCAAAACAAGATGATTTTCAAGCCGGTGATGTGATCATCAGCGCCAATGGCAAACGCGTTGCCTCGATTGAAGAGCTGAATCAGATCGTACGCACTTATCAAGAACCGATCAATTCTATTCCGATCGTCATCAGACGCGGTGATAAAGAGCTGAAGAAAACCCTGATCAGTGTTTATCAAAAGGAAATCAATGCCTATCAAAGCGGTCTATATGTAAAAGATGAAATAACCGGGATCGGTACGATGACGTACTATGATCCAATCCATCATACTTTCGGCGCACTGGGACATGCCATCGATCCAAGCGGCCAAGCGCAAAACGGCTTGCTTTACGGATCGATCGTAACCGGGATCATTCCCTCAAAGCCGAATGCGGCCGGCGAGAAGAGCGCAACGATTGATTTTGAGGATCCGATCGCTACTGTCACATTAAACGATACGATCGGTTTATATGGTACTTATGAGCGAAAAGTAAATGGTCAGACCATCGAAATCGCCAAGCAGGAAGAAGTGCACACCGGCAAAGCGCAAATCTATACCGTGATCGAAGGCACACAGGTAGAGGCCTTTGATGTGGAAATTACCCAAGTCAATCCACAAGATCAAAAAGCGATCAAAGGCATTGAATTTACCGTAACCGATCCGAAACTGATCGAAAAAAGCGGTGGGATCGTACAGGGAATGAGCGGATCGCCGATCGTGCAGGATGGCAAGCTGGTCGGAGCGATTACCCATGTCATTACCAGTGAACCAACGAAGGCATACGGCGTCTATTTGAGCTTTATGAAAGAATTATCAGACAGCGCAGCCGACTAGGAACAGACAAATTCTCATATGATCTTGAAAAAAACGGCAGGACCCTGCTGTTTTTATTCACAATTCCTAAAAAAACAGCTAGCTGTTCGACAAAACTCTCGTTTCTTCTTTCCGTGCGTTTGACATAATAGAACACGGAGGAAAGAGTATGAAAGAGAAAACAAGTGTTTATATTGTCGATGACAATCAGGACAATGTCCTAAAACTAAAAAATGAGTTTCGCAAGCAAGGATTTTATGAAGTGGTGGGAAGCGCCGCCAATGGGGAAAACTGTATCAAGGAACTGAGCAATAAAGCGGTCGATGTACTGGTATTAGATCTCATCATGCCGAAAATGGATGGATTAGAGGTATTGAAGCAGATGAAGCTGCACAACATCAAAGCCAAGCATATCATTGCCACGACGCCTTACTTAAACGAAGTGATGATCGCGGCACTGGGGGAACATCATGTGGATTATATGATGTTACAGCCTTTTGAGGCGGCGACATTGATTGATAAACTGAATATCGTACAGGGATTCCATCAGCGAAGATCTTATGAAGAACAGATCACTTCCAACGTGATCGACAATGAAGAAAAAAAACGGCTGATGAAGATCCAGCTGGAAAGCGAGATTACCGAGGTCTTACATGAAATCGGTATTCCCGCACATATCAAAGGTTATATGTACTTACGCACCGCTATTTTAGAAACGTACCTGAATGTTGATTTCTTAGGACAGATCACCAAAGTGCTGTATCCGGAAATCGCCCGCAAATATAAAACGACGGCATCCAGAGTGGAACGTGCGATCCGCCATGCGATCGAGGTAGCGTGGAACCGCGGCAATATCGATGCGATCGACGATATTTTCGGTTATACCATATCGGCATCGAAAGCAAAACCGACCAATTCTGAATTTATTGCGATGATCTCCGACAAGCTGCGTTTGGAGCATCGGCTGCGTCATCAGCAATATACAAGAAACTATTAAGAAGATGAGAATCAGTGAGAGGCGAGGAGAAGAAGCAGGCTCACTTTTTCTTTACAATCCCATAATTTGCTTTATAATGAATGGCGGGTGATAGTATGGGCAGAGTGATATTTCACATCGATCTCAATTCTTTTTTTGCCAGTGCGGAAATCATGCGCAACAGCGCTTTGGCAGGACAGCCGCTTGCGATATCCGGCTTGTCCCGTCGGGCAGTCGTTTCTACCGCTTCTTATGAAGCGCGCAAATATGGGGTGCATAGCGCCATGCCGCTGCATCAGGCGCTTGAGAAATGTCCGGATCTGGTCGTCGTACAAGGGGATTATGCTTGGTATGAACAATTAAGTGAGCGTTTTCTCAGCTTTATTCGATCGATCACGCCGCTTGTCGAACAGGCGAGCATCGATGAGTGCTATGCGGATATGAGCGAAGTCATCCGCGCCTATAAACGGCCGCTTGATTTGGCATGGATCATTCAAAAGCGTCTGTATGAAGAATTGAAGCTGCCTTGCAGCATCGGCATCGGTCCTAATAAGTTTCTTGCCAAGATGGCCAGTGATATGCACAAACCGATGGGCATCACCATTTTGCGCAAGCAGGAAATTGCGAAAAAGCTTTGGCCATTGCCGATCGGATCGATGATCGGGATCGGGAAGAAAAGTACGCCCTTATTAGAAAAAGCGGGTATTGAAACGATCGGAGACCTCGCTGATCCGACAAACGAGAACCGCGTGATGCAGATTTTAGGAAAGGCCTCGTATCAACTGATTCAGAACGCCCGCGGCAACGGCACCAATGTTTTGACCTTCAGTCACAGCGTACAGTCGATCTCACGCTCTACCACTCTTGATAAGGATACATTAGACGATCAGGAAATTCGTCTTGCCTTTCAAAAGCTGTGCCATGCACTCGTACAAGGGTGTAGAGAGGAAGGTGTCGTCGGTAAGATGATATCGATCACGATTCGTTATTTTGATTTCAAAAACATCGTGCGAAGTGCAAGCCTAGAACATTACAGCGATCGCTTTGCGGATTTCTATGAAACAGCACTGCTGTTATTCGATAATCATCATACGGCGGATATTCCGATACGCCACCTTGGCGTAACGCTGGGCACTTTGGCATCTACGACGCGTGCGATTCAGCAGTTAGATCTGTTTACAGCGCAAAAGGCGGAGAAAATAGATGTGCTGGAGGAATTAAATGCGCAGCTAAGCACTGGAAAGCTGGTTTTTGCCAGCAGTCTGCTGTCGAAAAAAGACGATCAAAAGCGATGAGAGAAAGAGGTATTTCTCTCTTTTTTTTTCATAGAATGGATTAGGCGGGTGAATTCTATGAAAAAAATGTTACGGTTTCTGTTTCAAAAATACCAGAATGTCTATCTGTTTATTACGATCTTGATGGTAAGCGGTGCGCTTGCCGGATTATTGTTTTCCACCTTCATCAATGTGCACGATATTTCACAGTTTTCTTCTTATTTGAATGCGGTCAATGCTTCAATCGATAAATATGCTTTTTTTCTGGATCAGTTTGGCAGCGGGATCTCGTTTGTCGGTGTGCTGTTTTTGCTTGGCACATCGATCATCGGTATGCCTTTTCTCAGTTTTATCATCTTCTCGAAAGGACTGCAGATCGGGTTTTCCTGTGCCTTATTTATTTATGCCTATCAATTAAAGGGAATCGTCGGCATCTTTATCGCTTTATTGCCGCAGGTATTGTTTGATGTGGCAGGGAGTTTTCTTGCCAGCGCCTGTGCCATTCAGCTATCGCTCCATCTCATGCACACCGCCACCAGCAAAGATCGTCTGGATCTGCGTAAACTGTTCAATTATATATTAAGTGATGTCTGTATCGTTTGTATCATCGTCTTGCTCGGCGCTTATGTAAAATCAACGTTGGTGATCGAATTGATCCGTTTGTTTAATCTTCTTTAGCGAATTTTCTCTCGGCCTGTGTTATAATAGAAACAGGTGATGAGATGCGAATGCAGGATGCACTGGAAGCGTACCAGTATCATATTACATATGTCAAAATGAAAAGCAAAAGAACGATCGATTCCTATATGCGTGAATTAAAGCATTATATTGCTTATATGAAGCAGTTTGGCGAGGGAATGGATACGATTACTTACGGGCGGATCAGCGATTATCTGGATGAATGCGCAGTAACCAAAAAAGCTGCTTCCATCAATCACATCATAACCGTCATTCGTACATTTCACCATTATCTGACGTTTATGAATCCGGATCTTGCCGATCCGACGCTGTTTTTGAAAAACATGAAGTCGGGACGCAAGCTGCCGCGTTATTTGAATGAACAGGATGTAGCAAAGCTATTAGCGAGCTTCGACAACAGTGATGAAGGCGTATTTGAAAAAGCACTTTTTGAAGCGCTTTATGGATGTGGCATGCGAGTAAGCGAGCTATGTTCGCTCAAACTGAATCAGCTTCACTTATCACAGTCCTTTATTCGCTGTATCGGCAAAGGCGATAAGGAAAGAATGCTGCCGATCAATCAAAGTGCGATCGCGGCGCTGGAAGCCTATTTGCATCTGGTAAGAGGAAACTGGGAGAAAAAGCGCAGCCCTTATGTTTTTATCAATCATTTGGGCCATCCGCTCAATCGTCAATATGTGCATCGATTGATCAAGGAAAAACTAGCGCAGCTCGGCTTATCTTCGGCTTTATCGGCGCATAGTTTTCGACATTCCTATGCGACCCATCTGTTAAATGGCGGTGCGGATCTTCGAGTGGTGCAGGAGCTTTTAGGACACAGTGACATCGCCACCACGCAAATTTATACACATGTGCAGGATCAGCGGTTAAAAGCCGTTTATGATGCGGCGCATCCAAGAGCAAACAAGGAGGAAACAAAATGAAACAGTATAAGCGAATCTTTACGATCGTCATCGACTCGATGGGCATCGGCGGCGCAATTGATGCGGCAGACTTTCACGATGAAGGAGCGGATACGCTGGGACACATCGATGAGGTGATGGAATCTTTTACGATCCCGAATCTGAAAAAGCTGGGACTTTCCAATCTGCATCCTTTGACCAAGGTGGCATATGAGCCTTCACCGATCGGCTATTATGCCCGCATGCAGGAAGCAGCCGTCAGCAAGGATACGATGAGCGGACACTGGGAAATGATGGGACTGCATATTACAACGCCGTTTCAGACATTTACCGAAACCGGATTTCCGCAAGATCTGATCAAAGCGCTGGAGGAACGATGCGGACATAAAGTAATCGGCAACAAAGCGGCCAGCGGTACGGAAATATTGGATGAGCTTGCTGAAGAGGAGATCGCTACCGGTAATATGATCGTTTATACTTCGGCAGATTCGGTCTTACAGATCTGTGGAAATGAGGAAACATTTGGATTAGAAGAGCTATACCGCTGCTGTGAGATCGCTAGAGAGCTGACCATGCGTGATGAATGGAAGGTGGGCAGAGTCATCGCCCGTCCTTATATCGGTAAGAAAAAAGGTGAATTTAAGCGTACTGCCAACCGTCATGACTATGCGTTGAAGCCTTATGATCGCACCGCTTTGGATTTTTTGCGTGATAAAGGCTATGATGTGATCAGCGTCGGTAAGATCAAAGATATTTTCGATGGGGAAGGGATCAGCGAAGCCTATAAGTCAAAAAGCAGTGTGCATGGCATGGAACAAACCATTGAACTGATGGATCAGGATTTCACCGGTCTTTGCTTTGTGAACCTGGTCGATTTTGACGCACTCTGGGGCCATCGCCGCAATCCGATCGGATATGGTAAGGAATTAGAGGCATTTGATGAAAAGCTGGGCGTTGTGCTCTCTAAATTAAAAGAGGATGATCTATTGATCATTACGGCTGATCACGGCACTGATCCAACCTATCGCGGAAGCGATCACACACGGGAAATGGTACCGTTTCTTGCATACAGTCCTTCCATGAAGGGAAGCGGCTTGCTTCCGCAGACGGATACTTTTGCGGTCATCGGCGCAACGATCTGTGATAATTTTGAATGCGAGATGCCAAAACTGGGGCATTCGCTGTTACCGCTGCTGCGCTAGTGAATTGACAAAGCGAACAGTGCGTACTAAAATAGCAAATAGAGTGTAATGGAGGGATAATATGAGTGATTGCAGTACATGTCCAAGCAAAGGAAGCTGCGGCAAAGATGAGGCAACCTGCGGCATCGTTTCTAACCCGCATAGTCATATCCGGCATGTGATCGGAATCATGAGCGGAAAGGGCGGTGTCGGAAAGTCTTCAATGACCGTCTTGCTTGCCAAACAGTTATGCAAAGCGGGTTATCGGGTCGGTATTATGGATGCCGACATGACCGGACCAAGCATTCCGCGTTTGATGGGACTGGCTCATGAGCATGCATATGGCAGCAATGATGCGATTGAACCGGTAGTGGATAAAGACGGCATTAAAGTGATGTCGCTGAACTTTCTTTTGGAAGATGAAAATCAGCCGGTCGTATGGCGTGGCCCGATCATCGCCAATGCGGTAAAGCAATTTTGGAGCGATGTGGTATGGGGCGATCTGGATTTTCTATTGATCGATATGCCGCCGGGAACCGGTGATGTCGCGCTTACTTTAATGCAGAGCTTGCCGATCAGCGGCATGGTAATGGTTTCAACACCACAGCCGATGGTGTCGATGATCGTATCAAAGGCGATCAATATGTGCAAGGAAATGAAGATTCGTGTCTTAGGCGTCATTGAAAACATGAGTTATATCATCTGTCCGGACTGTCAAAAACGGATCGATCTATATCAGTCAAATGATATGGAAGCATTCTTAAAGCGCAATGATCTGCCATTATTTGCGGAACTGCCGATGATGGATCTGATTGCGAACATCCATAAGGACGATGATTATACAAGCGATGCGATTGCTTTATTAGATGAAGCGATGAAACCGGCTGTCGATGGCTTGTTGAAGGCTTTGTAATCATATATCAGCATTGTAAGGAAGAGAAAGCAGGAAATCAAGAGCGGTTTTCTGCTTTTTTCAAAGGTATTTGAAATCGTAAGAAATGGCATCCTATTAAAATGATAATTTACATTATTCCGATAAGCGGGAAATATTATTCCGATAGCGTTGATATTGTTCCGATAATAGGGTATACTATTGTTGGGAGCGAGGTGTAGATTTATGTACATGACAGTGAAGCAGGCTGCAGAGAAATGGGGTATTTCAGATAGAAGAGTAAGGATACTTTGTTCAGAAGGGAAGATTCCTGGCGTTACCCGTGAAGGACGTAGTTGGAAAATACCAGAAGATGCAAAGAAACCAGAGGATGGACGATATAAGACTGCAGAAAATTTATTGGAGAAGATTGACAGAAAGAAAACAGAATTAGACTCCAGGCGCCCGCTAACAGAAGGAGAGGTGGAACGTCTCACAGAGGAATTTGTCGTTGAATACACCTATAATTCTAATGCGATTGAGGGAAATACGCTGACTCTTCGGGAAACGGATATGGTGCTGCGCGGGTTGACGATTGACAAAAAGCCGCTGAAAGATCATATGGAAGCAGTGGGACATAAAGAAGCCTTTTACTTTGTGCAAGATTTAGTAAAGGAGCAGGTGCCTTTATCAGAAAGCGTAATCAAACAGATTCATTATCTAGTTCTTGCTGATAAAAAAGATGACCGTGGGGTTTACAGAAGAGTTCCGGTAAGAATCATGGGAGCGAAGCATGAACCTGTTCAGCCTTATCTCATCCAGCCAAAGATGGAACAGTTGCTGGATGATTATAGGAACAGCACAGAGCATATCATCCCCCGGCTTGCACGGTTTCATATTGAGTTTGAGGGCATCCACCCTTTTATCGATGGAAACGGTCGTACGGGACGCTTACTTGTGAATCTGGAATTGATGAAGGCCGGGTATCCACCGATTGATATTAAATTTACAGATCGGATTGCCTATTACAATGCTTTTGATGAATATCATGTCAAACACAATTTAAGAGCAATGGAAAAACTATTTGCAGGGTATGTGAATGAAAGGCTGGACAGTTATTTGGCAATGTTGTAGAGGAGTGAGTATATGACTTACGAGACAATAAAGGTAGAAATTGATGAAGAAGTGTATCGTCAGGCAGAGCAGATTTTGGCAGCCAATCATCTGACAATGGAACAGGCGATACGTATGTTTTTGCAGCGGGTAGTTCAGAACCATGATGAGGCGAAGAAAGAATTGCAGCGTTGGAAAGATGAGGAAAACAGAGATGAGGATTAGATGAGACCCGCCGTAAAAAAATTCCGTGTGGAATGCGTATCGTTGTCAGAAGTTTAAGAACAGAATATTTCAAGAAAAATATAGATAGCCATTGGCACACACTCTTACTGGCTTGCGTACCACAATTTGATACAATGCACCCAAGCATGACGATGGGTGCAAATTTTAACGATAGCAATATTCATATCAGACCAAAGTAAAAAGCACATTATTTCCGCCCGGTTGGAAACAATGTGCTTTTCAACTTCTCATGGTGTCAATCAGTGCAAGCAGCGCCTGTTTCTGCTCATCTTTTAAGGTACTCCATTTTGCAAACAGGACACGCTGTTCTTCCGTCAATTCGGGGCTGTTCCTTTCTGTAAAAAATTGCGCCAAAGTAATACCGAATGCTTTGCAGACCGCCTCTAAGGTCGGCAGCGTCGGAGCGTTATTTCGATTGAACATATTTGTGACTGTGGAATGGGAAAGATTGGATTCCTTTGCCAGCCGATAATCCGTCCAGTCTCGTTCTTCCATGAGTTGCTTTATGCGTCCTTGCGCATCCATGCCATCACCTGCCTATCTGTATCTATTCTAATTCCCAAAAGGGTGCTATAATAGTCATAATCAGTAGATAGCATATTTCCCTTAAAGTGCATAGAATTAGTGTGGCAGGAAAAGGGGAAGGTTATGTGGCAGGAGGTGCGAATGTTGGAAAAGGAAGAACACTTATTTGAAAGGCCGGCCCGTGAAAGGAATATTACGGTTGAAGAAATGCGGGCGATTATATCAGCCCGCATAGAAAAAGGATAGAATGATCCAGATTTGGAGAAAAGGGCTCAGTGGAGGAAGATTCCCTGTGCCGGGGATATTCCTACACCGGACGAGTGGCTGCGGTATGTGGTAGAAAAACTTGAAGCGGATGGACGAGACAATCTGCTACGATGGTATCCGAATTTCTAAAAGTTATTTTGTTAGTGCAAGCTATCATGAAAGACACATGGGAAAGCGGTAAATCTTACTGCTTTCCCATGTGTCAAATATAATATTTAATTTTTGTACTGGCTAGCCCCACGTAAATGATAGCTTACATACTCGTAGATGGAAAGCAGGATTTTTGAAAAAGTTATTTTTTCATCGGTGTTGTCGTAAATACCATAGTTCAAGAAAACAAATTATGTAACTGTCTGCTTCTACTCTTTATTTAAGGATTTTTTATACGCTATTCCCCACTGCTCCATTGATGCAATAATTGGGCGCATGGATTCTCCAAGCTCTGACAAGGAGTATTCTACTCTTGGGGGAACTTCTGGATATACGGTACGGGTAACGATTCCATCGGCTTCCATTGAACGCAAACTATCTGTCAGTACCTTTTGGCTGATACCTTCCAGATTTTTTTGCAATTCGTTAAAACGCCACGGGCGGGCAAGCAGATTCCGAAGAATCAGCAATTTCCACTTACTGCCTATAAGTTGTACTGTAGTTGCTACAGGACAAGCCGGTAATTCCGATTTCAACTTCATCTTTTACCTCCTAAACATCACAATACATTCTTTTTTTATGCAACATTTAATTTCGAATGTTGCACTCGAATTATAGCATAGAGACCGCAAAAAATCAATGTTTCCATAAGTACCGCAAAAAATTTACATTTGTACTTTGCTCCTGAAAACTGGAAATAGCATAAAAGTTACAAAAAGGTAAGTATCCTAATAAAAAAGTGCGTACTTGTAGAGCGTAAAAAGATCGGTAAAATAGAAAGTACAGAGGGCAAAACAAGTTCTCTGAATAAAAAAATGGAGGTCAAAATCATGGCACTTTCAAATCTCTTTGGATGGAACAAGAAAATGGAGGCAGTCCCTGCTTCCGCTTGCGGTGCGTCCGATAAGCCGGCTGAGAAGCCTGCTGCTTGCGGTTCTGCCTGCGGAGCCGGTGATAAGCCTGCTGAAACGCCTGCCGCTTGCGGTTCTGCCTGCGGCGCTGGCGATAAGTAATCTGTTCCATTCGCATGAACCCCGTTCCCGGCGGGAGCAATCTCGCCGGGAATATTTTGAAATATTACTCGGTCAATCCGATTTTATATAAGAGAGGACAAACACGATGAAGCAGTATTTTTCTTTTCAATGGCACATTACTGACGAGTGCGACCAGCGGTGTAAGCATTGTTATATTTTCTCCGAAGATAACTGCAAAAAGCTGGATGTAATGAACTGGAAGCAGATGGAGGACACATTTTATAACTGTCTGGACTTTTGCAAGGTTTATGGACGGCTCCCTTATTTTTACATTACTGGCGGTGATCCAATCCTCCACCCGGATTTCTGGAAGCTGCTTGCTCTGATGAAAGAGCATGAAATTCCCTTTACGATACTGGGAAATCCGTTTCATCTCAACGATGAAGTCTGTCAGCGATTAAAGGAATACGGATGTCAGAAATACCAGCTTTCTCTTGACGGTATGAGGGAAACCCATGACTGGTTTCGTAAACCCGGCAGCTTTGATATTACCCTTGAAAAAATTGGCTGTATCAACCGCGCCGGAATCCGTAGCGTGATTATGACAACGGTATCCGGTACGAATATTGATGAAGTTCCTGACATCATTGATACAGTGGTGGCTCATAAAGCAAATGTATTTGCCTTTGCCCGCTACTGCCCCACCAGTGAGGAAAAGGATGTGGCGATTGAGCCGCTGCGTTACCGACAGCTTTTAGCCGATTGCGACAGGAAATTCAAAGAGTATGAAGCGGCAGGCTGCGAAACCTATTTCAACAAAAAAGATCATCTCTGGACACTGTATGAATACGAAACGGGCGTTTTCAAAATCCCTGAAACAGTGGAAGAAAATATGATTTATGGCGGATGTAACTGCGGGAACTGCCATCTGACGATTCTTCCTACCGGTGATGTGTATGCCTGCCGACGGGTACAGAACAGCAAAGTTGGGAATGTGTTTGAGGATCGGCTGGCGGACGTATGGGTATGCCAGATGGAAAGTTACCGTGATTATCGTAAATTTGAGAAATGCTCAAAATGTGAGCTGTTAGCATGGTGCAGAGGCTGTCCGGCAGTTGCCAGCGGCAAGGATGGAAACTTTTATGCAGCCGATCCGCAGTGCTGGAAGGAGATAACAGAATGATTCCAAAAACAATGAGGGCAGTTGTCCTGACAGGGCCAACGCTTGCTGAGGAAGTAAAAATAACAGACTATCCCGTACCGCAGGTACGCCCCGGCTGGGTTCTTGTAAAAGTAAAAGCCTTCGGGCTGAATCATTCGGAACAGATTCTGCGGCTCAGTGAAATTCAGGCGGATTACATTACAAAACCAATCATTCCTGGAATTGAATGTGTCGGGGAAATAGCCGATCCTTCTGACAGTGATTTTAGACCAGGACAGAAAGTGGTCGCCCTGATGGGCGGAATGGGACGCAGCTTTCACGGGAGCTACGCGGAGTATGTCCTGCTTCCGGCCCGGCAGGTATTTGCGGTATCTTCTGAACTGTCATGGAAAGAAATGGCGGCGGTTCCGGAAACTTATTTTACCGCATGGGGTTCTCTGTTTGAAGGGTTAAACCTTACGGCGGGGGACACCCTGCTCATCCGCGGCGGCACCTGTGCTTTAGGTTATGCGGCAATCCAGATCGCAAAGGCGCTTGGATGTCGTGTGATTGCAACAACGCACAGGGGAAACAAAATCCCTCTGCTGGCAGAAGCGGATGAAGCGGTTCTTGATGATGGACACCTTGCGGGGAGAATCTCCGGTGTGACAAAGGCTCTTGACCTTGTCGGCCCACGGAATCTGAGAGATACGCTGCAGACCGTAAAAAAGGGCGGGATCGTCTGCGATACGGGGATTCTTGGAGGCGTCTATACCTTAAATGGTTTTGACCCGATCAAGGATATACCAAATGGCGTTTATCTTACCGGCTTTTTCTCAAATTATCCTACACAGCAGGTTATCACGGACATCTTTACATTTTTACAGGAACATCATCTTTCCCCGGTGGTTGGCACAGCCTTTGAATTTGAACAGATCCGGGATGCCTGCATTGCACTTGACGGCGGCAAGGTAAATGGAAAGATTGTCGTAACTGTCTGATGCCATACAAAAATAAGGAGCGAAAATGGGAGCAGAACAAAAAACATATTTCATGGTCGATAAATCAAAATGTATTCAATGCGGAAAGTGTATCAATACCTGTTCCGGCATGGTAATCGTATCCGGGAAAGACGGATACCCGGAAATGAAAGAGTTTGAACGATACGGGTGGCGGGGGTGTTGGAAATGCCAGCATTGCCTGGCCGTATGCCCGCAAGGAGCAATTTCTATCTTTCACAAGAAACCGGAGGATTCCCTTCCTCCGCCTACATCGGAGATGGGAAGTTATATGGAGCAGCTTGTCGTAAACCGCCGGTCTTGCAGGCGCTATTTCGACAGAAATGTTGACCCGCAGATCATAACACGGATTTTAGACGCTATGGCTGCTGCCCCAACCGGAGGAAATTCCTGTAATGTGGAATACACAATCATCGATGATAAAGACAGGGTAAGAACCATCTGGCAGGCGGCGTATTCCAAAATGGAGGCGGATGCGCAGAAACACATTTATACAAATAGCTTCAGCGATTTTTATTACAGTAAAATGAAGCAGTCAGAAAAGACGGTGCGTAAAGGCGATTTATTATTCTGCGGTGCGCCGCATCTCTTTATCGCACATGAGAAATGCACTGGAAAGTGGGCGGAGGATTCTAAGGTCAACTGCAATATCGCAACGGCATATTTTGAACTTCTTGCAAATGCCTTCGGGCTTGGTACAGTCATTATGAGTTATCCGGCAGAGGTGTTGCTGGAGCTTGCGCCAAAGGCAAGAGAAATGCTGAATATCCCGTCTGATCATTATATGAAATTGATTGTTGGGTTTGGCTACCCGGAAATTTCCTATTCACGGGGAGTACAGAAAGACCGGAATCGGAAAATCCACCGCTATCGTGACAGTCACAATTAAAAGAGGGATGTGGTTTTTATGGATTTTATGGATGTATCGAAAAAACGGGTAACGGTGCGTAAGTTTGCACAGGTTCCGGTAGAAGATGAAAAAATACAGAAGATATTAGAAGCCGGGCGGTGGTCGCCTACGGCGGTTAATGGGCAGCCTCAGAGAATCCTTGTGTTGAATACACTGGAAAACTTGGCAAAGGTTCGGGAATTCTGTTCTTTTGGTTACGACAAAAAGTATGTGGAGTTGGCAGAGGAATGTGAGGACAAAAGCCACGGAAAACTTAATTTTTACTACGGTGCGCCGCTTGTCTTGTTTGTGGCATATGATAAGGATGCCTGTTGGACGCATCCGCAAAGCGGAAAAAGCAGTGGAGAAACAGATGCCACAATCGTTGCCACACACATGATGCTGGAAGCTGCAAGTCTCGATCTTGGCAGCGTCTGGATCAGCTATTTTGACGAGGAAAAGGCAAGGAGTCTTTTGAAATTGCCGGAAAACTGGCAGCCGGTATGTATGCTTTATATCGGCTATCCTGCAGAAGATTTTGTGCCAAATACAAAACTTGGCTGTCATAGAAAGCCGTTGAATGAAACCTGTTTTTATAATGCCGTCCCAGCGGGAAAGGAGGAAATATGAACCAGCAGGAACGAAGGATTTTTCTCATAAGGGAAATGCTTTCCGAACAGCCTCGGTATGCCGATATAGAAATACCGGAAAATGAGCAGGAGCAGAAAAGGCTGCTCCGTTCCCTTTTTAATATCCGTATGCCGAGACATACCAACAGTGAATTTCTTGCGGTACAGGATGCTTACCTCCAAGCGGAAACGGCGGAGAAAGGCGTTACCGATATTTCTGCTCTTACTCCTGTGGCAGAAGGAATCTATCTTTGGCAGGGCGACATTACTACATTGCGCTGTGATGCTATTGTCAATGCGGCCAATTCCCAGATGCTCGGCTGTTTCTGCCCCTGTCATGGCTGTATTGACAATGCCATCCATACCTTTGCAGGGGTTCAGCTCCGGGAAACCTGTGCCGCGCTGATGAAAGAGCAAGGCTATGAAGAAGAAACCGGAAAAGCAAAAATTACACCTGCGTATAACCTGCCAAGCAAATATGTTCTGCATACGGTCGGCCCCATCGTCAGCGGCAGGCTTACAAAGAAGGATGAAAAACTGCTTGCGTCCTGCTATCACTCCTGCATGGAGTTGGCGGAAGAAAATGGGATAACAAGTCTTGCGTTCTGCTGTATCTCTACGGGAGAATTTCACTTTCCGAATGATAAGGCGGCGGAGATCGCCGTACAGACGGTAAAGCAATATAAAGAAAAAACAAAAAGCAACATGGAGGTAATCTTCAATGTTTTCAAAGATATGGACTACAAAATCTACCGAAAATTACTCGTCACAGATTGAAAAGCTGAAAAAAGAATTTGAAGCGGCTGAAACCATTGTGATCGGAGCCGGGGCGGGACTTTCCACTTCCGCAGGCTTTGTATATGACGGCGAGCGGTTTCGGCAATACTTTTCCGATTTTGAAGAAAAATACGGATTCCACGATATGTATTCCGGCGGTTTTTATCCTTACAATACGTTAGAAGAACATTGGGCGTATTGGAGCCGGTATATTTACATCAACCGCTATATGGATGCTCCGAAGCCTGTTTACAGTGAACTGTTTGAGCTTGTCAAAGAGAAAGATTACTTTATTCTTACAACGAATGTGGATCATTGCTTTCAGAAAGCGGGATTTGACAAAAAGCGATTGTTTTATACACAGGGGGATTATGGACTGTTCCAATGCAGTGAGCCATGCTGCAATGAAACTTTTGAAAACGAAGATATCATGCGGCAGATGGTGGAGCGGCAGAAAGATATGAGGATTCCTTCGGAGCTTTTGCCGGTCTGCCCCCATTGTGGGAAACCGCTTACCATGAATCTGCGTTCAGACAACCGGTTTGTGGAGGACGAGGGCTGGCACCGTGCGGCAGAGAGATATAATAATTTTCTTCGCACACGGAAAAATCAGAGAATTTTGTTTTTGGAGCTTGGAGTTGGATACAATACGCCCGTTATCATTAAATATCCTTTTTGGCAGATGACAGCGAAAAACCGTAATGCTACTTATGTCTGTATCAATTATGGTGAAGCGGTGTGCCCGCAGGAAATTAAGAAACAGTCTATTTGTATTGACAGTGATATTGGAAAAGTAATTGAGTCTATCTTATGATAAACAAGGCAAGGTTATCTTGCCCGAAAGGTCAGTCTGCCTTGTGCGGATTGGCCTTTTTGCTTTGCCTATCGAAAACTGTTAGGGAAAGAAGATAAAAAAATTTTTTTAACTTTTTTCTGTGAACCTTTCCGGTTTGCCTATGTGAGATGTGTTCTATATAAGCGAGGAGGCAAAAAAAGACACACCCTGATATTTGCAGAGAGGAGGGATGAGGTATGGTATCTCCTTCCTACATGGACAGAATCTGCGCAATGTTCGATTCTTTCTGTAAAACAGTATCACGCAATTATTATCGGGATTTGCTGCGGGCGGAAAAGTGCCGGAACGACCATTACAAAGAAGAACCGGTAGACTATCTATTTGAACTATTAGGCCACAAGGACGCCTACCCGTCTGATTCTTTTGTGCTTGATGCGGATGGGCATTCCTGTGTGGTGGAGAGCGAAACTTTATATGAAGCACTGAAATCCCTGCCGGAGAAACAGCGGAAGGTCCTGCTTCTGGACTTTTGGAGGAATCTTACAGACGGGGAAATCGCAGAAAGACTGGAGGTAACGACCCGCACGGTGTATAACTTACGGCACCGTGCCTATCAAGCAATCAAAAAATTTTATGAGCGGTAACGCTTATACCGATGGATTAAACTATGACCTAATTAAAAAGGCGGTTCACGGAGAGAAGGACGCATTGGAGGAAATCCTGCGGATTTACGAGCCTTTCCACAATGCCCTCGTAACCCGCGAGGTAATTGGTCCCGACGGGAAGATACATAAGGAGATCGACGAGGACAAGAAGATACAGGTCCAGATGCATCTTCTGGAAGTGATCCAGACCAAATGGAGGGAACTGATATGAACCTGATGCCGGATCTGTTCTCCTTCGCCTATGTACCCGGCTGGTATGCCCAGCTTGAGGAACTGGCGGATGCAAGAAAGGAGTTGGAGAAGGTAGATGGAGAAAAAACCGTATCGCAGAAAATGTTCCGGGTAATTTAATAAGGAAAGGACACAGGGCGCTCTGCTTCGGCGGGGCGTTTTTGTGTGTAGCAAAGCGAATAGTGTAGAAGTCTGAATAGGAATTTAGAAAATTACATGATATAATCAGAGTAGCAAATCAAAATTTAGTAGCTTGATAAGGTGGCTGAAATAACCTTTTGGGCAGTTGCTTCTAAACCTACATTTATATGAAGGAGACGTTACAAATGTTTAAATATAATTTCTACTATGACGAGTCTGAACATAGTCGGAAAATCAACTATAAGACGGTAAGTGCCTCTAATTATTATGATAATTTCGTAACTATGATTGTAGGATGGTTAGCCGAGAATGATGATATTCTGCAACAGTATGCTACTTTTGAGGCTAAGTACTCAGATAGAAAAGATCGTAATGGTGAAATTAAAAGTACGATGTTTCATCAGAAACAATTCAAGTGTGGTTTTGCCTCCCTCAATAAGCAAAACGCTCAACTTGTAAATGATTTCTTATCGCTTTTTGACAAGGATATTCATATTTACTTTTCTGTTTCCAGCAAGATTGAATACCTTGTGCTACAAGTTTTTCAAAAGTACAGAAACAGTTTTCTCGTTGATGCGGACTTAATGAAGTATTCCATTACAAAGGCTCTCGTTATGTATCGTCCGAAAGAAATTATTAAGTGCCTCTACGAATCTCCTAAAGACTTTTTAGAAGAGCTAAAGAAATTTTTCCAAGAAAGGATTGAATGCAATAAAAATAATCCTAGATTAAAGCAGAGAGAAACGGAAGCATTTCAACAGATTTTATTCATACTGGATGATATTTCGGATGCTCCGGAGATTGATTGGGACTATCATATGTCTTTTGATGGGTTCAAAAAATATCTGGCAGAAAAAGATATATCGAATTACAATCTGATTATAGACAAAGAAGGTAAAGACGAGGAAAAAAGCAAAACCTTAAAAGCAGCCCGTGAAATAGGACTTTATAATTCAGATGAAGCCGATTCTACAGAGTACCCGGGGCTTCGTATAGCAGATATGATGGCAGGTATTATATCTAAGTTATTGAAGGGGCTGTGTGATTCCTTGCGGTATCAATCTCTTGACGAAAGTATCAATAAGAAGATTTTGGATACGGGGTGGTTCTGCCTGAATGAAGTTCAATTAGGACTTTATAAAAAACTTTATCGGCTTATTTGTGAGTGGCAACCAGCTTGGTATAAATCTTACTCCGGTATATATTCGGATGATTTAGTTTTATTCAATGCTTTGCTTAACTTTATGAACCATTTTGAATCTGTTGAACAGATTCAAAATGGTATAGATATGCAAGGTGAATACTTCAATGCGTTTGCTTGCGAACAGTTGGCAAGGTATTTTAATCAGAGAAAATGCAAATTGCCCATTGATCCTGTAATTCCCTTTGATGAAAAATCATATTTGAACAAAAGGGGTGGAAGGGTATTTTTTGATTCGGGAAAACAACCTCTGTTGCCACTACATAGAAGTAGTCAAACCTTTGATGTTTTATCTGTGGGCGTAGATCAGAAACTGATTCCATCAGTAACAATCTTAAAAGATGGTGAATCGGTTTGTTTTCGGCTTCCGGATGAACTAAGTGAGTGGGCCTGTAGTGTTGTTGGAATGGCAGCAAGGGGAATGAATCTTTTCCCTAGCAAAGTAACCTTTTCCAAAATTAATGGAAGATATTTTGCAGATATACTTTGATACATGGCAAGAAAGGAAAAACAAAGAAGAAGGTTATAGAAAAGAAAGGCGATAACTTCAATTTTGTTGAATTCACAGAAGCAGCACTTCGGGATGTTACCATCATTCTTTCCATTTCCACACTCCAAAAATCCAGCAACCTATGATAGAATAGTCGCAGTAGTAACACACCCCCATTCTTACTACGTTTTTACTACGATTGGTGTCCTCAACTTGCCTCGATTTGCCCCGTTTTGCCTATTCTGTGATAAATTTAACAATCTGATGGGCGAAATAAGGGGCGGTAAATTGCGGCAAAACGGGGCAGAATACGGCATTTTAGGAGGATTTTCAAATATGATTAAGATACTTTTCGTCTGCCACGGCAACATTTGCAGAAGTCCGATGGCAGAATTTGTTATGAAAGACCTGGTAAAAAGGGAAGGGATCGCGGATCAGTTTATGATCGCATCTGCCGCAACAAGCAGGGAAGAGATCGGTAATCCGGTTCATCCCGGTACAAAAAGGAAATTAAAAGCGCACGGCATTGCCTGTGATGGGAAATATGCCCGTCAGCTAACCAAGGAAGATGGCAAACAATATGATTATCTGATCGGTATGGAAACCTACAATTTAACCAATATGAAACGTATTGTAGGAAGTGATGCACCGCTTTACCGTTTGCTGGATTTCAGCAAGCATCCCCGAGATATTGCCGATCCCTGGTACACCGGGAATTTTGATTTAACGTATCGAGATATTGTAGAAGGATGCGATGCATTGCTTCAATACTTGTATGAACACAATAAGATCAATATGGAAAAGAGGAATTGACTATGAAATTGAAATGGCTATGGGCAGCCCTGCTCTATGGGGCATATGGATTTGCATATTTTTATGTGATGTTGCCGCCGCTGAACTGGCATGCACCGCAGTTTTGGCAGTTTTTGTTCTTTACAGTAGCGCCTTTGTTGGTAGTGGTGATCATATATGCCTTTGCAAAGGAGGGAAGCGCACGGCTTTCCCGCTTGCATAAGCACATGCATGTCGTACAAGTGGAAGAAAGAACAGGGAATTGGAAACAAGCAGGTAAAATCAGTACGATCGTGCTCGCCTGCATGATCCTTTTTCCGCTTGGATCAGCGCTTGTTACCTCACGTTTTTTCAATGCGAAGGATCATGCACAGCGTATTGATGTAAAAAACGTGGATTTCAGTGAAATTCCGGAAGTAGACTTTACCAAAACACCGATCATCGATAGAGACAGCTCTGTGCGATTAGGCGATAAAGTAATGGGGAATATGAGTGAACTGGTTTCCCAGTTTGATGTCAGTGATGAATATACCCAGATTTCTTACCGCAACAGTGTTTACCGCGTCACTCCGTTAACTTATAATGGCATTATCAAGTATTTTCAAAACAGAGAGGAAGGTATTCCGGCCTATATTACAGTTGACAGCACCAGCGGGAAAACAGAACTGGTAAAATTAAAAGATCTCGGCTTAAAAGGAATGAAATATGTGCCAAGTGGCATGTTCAATGATAATCTGATGCGGCATTTGCGTTTCAGTTATCCAACCGAGATCTTTGGCTCGCCTTCATTTGAAATTGATGAAGACGGCCATCCATGGTATATTTGTTCCACCTATACCTATAAAGGTGTCGGAACCAGAAAGAAAGTGACCGGAGCGATCTTCTTAGATCCGATCACTGGTGAAAGCAAGAAGTATGACGCCGGCGATATACCGAAATGGGCTGATCGCGTTTATCCGGAAGCAACCGTAGTCGAAGAGTTAGATGATAACGGCAGCCTGCAGGATGGATTCTTAAATTCAGTATTTGGGCAAAATGGGGTAACACTTACGAGTGAAGGCTACAATTACCTTGAAAAAGACGGTGATATTTGGCTGTACAGCGGCATCACTTCCGCCAACTCCGATGAATCCAATCTCGGCTTCGTATTGGTAAATTTAAGAACACATGAAGCAATGAAGATCAAGACAGCCGGTGCCAATGAAACAAGCGCAATGAAAAGCGCACAATCGGAAGTAAAAAACTACGGTTATGAATCGACTTTTCCTTTATTGATCAATGTAAAAGGAAACCCGGTTTATCTGATGTCATTAAAAGACAACGGCATTATTAAGATGTATGCGACCGTATCTGCGATCGACTACCAAAAAGTTGCCACGGTCAACAGTGATGAAGGGTTAAATGAACTACTGAAAGAAACGATCGCACTGTTAGGTGCAAGCAGTGATGATGTCGTTAATAAAGATAGCTTAGAAGAAGCGATCATTACTGTGTCTGACATTGAAAAACTGATGCTCGATGGAACTACGATTTATTATCTTCGTGATGAAAACGGTGCAGTTTATAAGATCACATTCAGTGCTAAATATGAAAATGAGCTTGTATTCTTAACTGTTGGGAAACAATTAAAAATCACATATATGGATCAGGAAGGCATCAAACAGATTCGTTCTTTGCAGGCGGCTGATGGAAATGAGGGTTCCTAAAATCATTTGAATAATTTATATAAAATAAAAAGGCTGTAACGGTTCATTGTTCGATCTTTGAACTGTTATGCCTTTTTTATTATACACGATCAGAATGGGGAGGAATAGGAAATCATCAATCTCTTTTTTATCATGATATCTTTCACACATAACACACTTTACTTCGCATAATCTATGTTATGTTACAAAATTATGGATGATCAAAGCTGTTTTCATAGTAAATCTGCCGGTTCTTTAACTGATCTATCAAATAAAGATAATATGCTTTCCAATTTAACGGTATCTTCTGTTCATACCATGGGTATTTTCTGCTTAAATAGCGCAGTCCTTCTTTCGGATTACGAATGACATGCACTTGAATGGTCTTGACTGCCGATGCACCTTTGCTGTCAGTTACCGTGTAAGTGACCGGATAAACACCCAGCTTTTGTGTATTGACGGTTTCCGTATAACGCAACTGTTGCTTCAGATCACCATCCTCTTTATCGCTTGCCTGTACGCCCTTTAGATAATCAAATGGCTCATACTGATAGATCGTTGCATCCTTGGCATTGATATGCGGCGGTGTATTTTCAGGCTCACGCACCGTTACATGCAATACTTTCTGATCAAATGCACCATAGCGATCTTCAACATAATAAGTCAATTCATAATTGCCTGGATGTACATCTACATTTCCATCCTTTAAGATAACTTTATCGTCTAAATTTCCATCTTCTTTATCTGTTGCATGCACAATACTTTGAAAATCAAATTGTTTCACTTCATTTGGATAAAGTACCGGTTCATAGTCGAAATAAAGCCTCGGTGCTTCATTATCAATATAAGTATGAATGGTAAGCGGCTTGCCACGATAGTCTACAAAGGCGCTGGCGATCCAAAGCGGTGAAATGCCATTTCCCTCCTCTACTCGCCGAAATCCGCCTTCACAGACGCTCTCTTTCCCGCTGACGCGATAATATGTCGTATGATCGACTACTTTACGCTCATAAATATGCTGAAAGATCGCATTTTGTCTGAAATAAAGCGCATTTCCATGTGTATAAGAACAAAGATTTCCGGTCTTGTAGTATTCTTTTGCCGCACTTGGCTTTTTTCTCGCGAATACATCGCCGTACGTTACCTGCAAGGCTGTTTCATGCAGATCAGAAACCGCTTGATAGACAAACTCCTGATCGCGGTGTGTGATCTTCTCACTGATCGGATAAAATAGACTGATTTCTTTTCGCTTTCCGCTCTGTTTCGCTTCTATTTCCAAATGTACCTCATAATCACGATCCATACTCAGATCTTGATAAGGAATCACTCCCTGAAAACCGACATTACGAAACAGATAATTACAGGTATTTGCACTTTGATTCCATTCATTTTTTCCACACTGTCTTTTACCGACCATACGCATCAGTTCGCTTTGATCCACATTTCTGAGTTTAAGCGCATAACTGTGTGATCGCACACCGTTTTCATAGAGCAATAATCGATAAGCATGAGTGTTTGCATCAAGAAAATGCTGCGCTTCGATCATCAGCCCCCATCCTTCGATCTCAAATCCTGTCTTTCCGCTTCGAAATGCGGTGATTTCATAAGGCATCTCATATTTGTTTGCAGCAGCGGTATCTTCCAAATAAAACAAAAAAAGAAATAACACACATAAATAAAGTGATAAAAACTGTTTCATCAGCTTCATTCCTCTCACGCTCCTCACCCTGTTTTTACGTGAAAGCAGTTCTCTCTCCTAATCATAAAAAAAGAAGCGCATGACAGTGCAAGGCTTCCTTTATCGACATAGATTTATTTTACCGCATCTTTTAACGCTTTAGCCGGCTTAAATCTAGGTGCTTTTGATGCCGCGATCGGCATTGGTTCCTTCGTCTTAGGATTGATTCCCTGACGTGCAGGACGTTCTTTCACTTCGAATTTTCCGAAACCGCTGATATCTACTTTGCCATCGTTTGCCAATGCGTCAGAAATAGCATCAAATACAGTTTCCACTGCTGCCATTGCGTCTTTTTTCGTGATGTCTAATTTTTCCGCAATCGCTTCAGCTAATGCTTTTTTGTTTAATGTGTTGTTCATAATACATTACCTCCAACATGCTTATATGATAACATCATAGAGATGATATTTCAAGCGTAAGAATGAGATATATTTGTGTGAAAATGTATTATAAAACAATTGCGATGACATTGCCTTTTCCTTTATTTACCAGCTTTGTCAAAATATCCTGCAGTCGTGCACGCGCTGCCTCAGGAATCATAGAAAGCTTGGCATTGAGCCCATCGCGAATTAAATCTGACAGCTTTCTGCCGAAAATATCACTTTCCCAAATGGATTGATCATCTACGCCCGCATCTCTGAGCAGATAACGGATCAGTTCTTCACTTTGTTCCTTGCTGCCGATGATCGGTTCAAATGTGCTTTCCACATCGACCTTGATCATATGGATGCTTGGGGCAACGGCCTTTAATTTCACGCCATAGCGGCTTCCTGCTTTTACGATCTCCGGCTTTGATAAAGCAATGTCCGAAAGTGATGCACTCGCAAAGCCATATCCGGTCTGTTTTACCATTTTCAAAGCGCTGGCAACCGCATCATATTCTTTTTTGGCTTTGGCGAAATCCTGCATCAAGGAAATCAGTTTCGCTTTATTGTTGATTTCCTCACCGATGATTTCCTTTAAGATCTGATTATAAAGACCGTTGACCATTTCGATCTCTACACTTACACAACCGCTACCCGTGTCAATTGATGCCAGATGACTGTTTTCGATATATTCGTTTTCATTTAAGACGGTTATGATGCTTTCTACTTCCCGTAAGCGTTCGACACTTGCCATGCTGGCATCGATCGTTTCCTGAAAACTCTTTTTGAGCCAGTGTTCATCACTTAATACCGCGATCCATTCCGGCATGTCGATATTGATCTCGGCAACCGGGAATTCATAAAGCGCTTCTCTCAATATATCATGCACATCTTGCTCGCTCATCGCATTGACTGCCATCGGCAATACCGGCACTTCATATTTTTCCTTTAGTTTTTCTACAACGGTCGCTGCTGCCGTGCCATTTGGATTGGCGCTGTTTACCACGACGATAAACGGCTTCCCGATCGTTTTTAATTCATCGATGACTTCACTTTCCGCTTCGATATACGCTTCTCTTGACAAATCGGTAATCGTTCCATCTGTCGTAATGACAATGCCGATCGTAGAGTGATCGCTGATGACCTTTTGGGTACCGATACGTGCTGCATCATTAAAGGGGATCGGCTCATCATACCATGGCGTTCTGACCATGCGCATACCGTTTTCATCTTTATAGCCTTTTGCTTCAGGAATGACAAAACCCACACAATCCACTAATCGCACATTGACCTTAAAGCCGTCTTCAAACTCGATCTGTGCCGCATTATTCGGCACAAATTTCGGTTCAGTCGTCATGATCGTCTTGCCCATGCCTGCTTGCGGCAGTTCATCGATCATACGTGCTTTTTCATATTCATCCTGCACATACGGCAAGACTGAGCGTTCCATAAAATGCTTAATGAACGTAGACTTCCCTACCCGCACCGGTCCTACGATTCCTAAGTATATGTCGCCACCGGTACGCTGTGCAATATGTTTCAATATCTCTGGTGTATTCATAACGTTCCTCCCTTATCACTTTCACTTTATGTTAAGGAATCGATAATTATGCACCAAAAGAAAAGGAATCCCGCGATTCCTTAGCGTTTATAAAACAAAATCCATTCATGCAGCCATTTTAGCTCATTTTCTATCTTAGAAAGCGTTGTAAGCCGCCATTCCCAGTTTGGTGATCCGATCGTCGCAGGTACATTAAAACGAGCGTTTTTTCCTAAATGTAATAGATCCCATGCCGGTATGATCGCTGCATCTGCATGAGAAGCAAGCGTAAAACGAATCAATCCGCGTGAGATGCGCCGTTCTTTGATCTGCAAACGATTTAACATATTACGCGTATGTTTTTGCAAGGATGGCGCCAACGCCTCATACCAGCTGCGAATCGGCTCATTATCGTGCGTGCCGGTATAAATCAGCAAATGCTTTTTATCTTCTTTCAAAAAGCTGTCAGCAGTGTCGTCTAAATCAAACTGGATGATCTTCATGCCCATCAAATGGAAATCATCTCTTAATTTCAGTGCCTGCTTTCTTAATATGCCGAGATCCTCGACAACGATCTGTATATCGGGAAGCTGCTGAAATACATTTCTGAAAAAATCATGCCGCGGACCTAGCTCCCATTTTCCTTCGATTGCTGTTTGGCAGGAAGCAGGTATTTTCCAATAGTCATCAAAGGCGCGGAAATGATCGATCCGAATGATATGATACAGCATTTGATTCCAGTACAGACGATTGATCCAAAAATCATAATGGTGTTTTTTTAAGGCTTTCCAGTTATAGATCGGATTGCCCCAGCGCTGTCCCTGTGCGGAAAAGTAATCCGGCGGCACCCCAGCGACAAAGCGCGGACGTCCTTTTTTATCCAGCAGGAAATAACTGCGATGCTCCCAGACATCCGCACTGTCCAACCCTAAATAGATCGGTATGTCCCCCATGATGGAAACACCTTTTTCTTCGGCGTAGCGCTTTAACTGCCGCCACTGTCTGAAAAAAAGATACTGCACAAAATAATGATACCGCTTTTCCGTTTCCAGCATGCTTTGATCATAGTTTTGATCAAGCAGTGCGTCCCGATCCTCCCTTTGCCAATCCACCCAGCTAACATCCCCATATTGCGCGCGGATCGCCATAAACAAGGCATAATGCGGAAGCCAGAAAGCAAGTTTCAAAAAATCCTGATAGTCTTGCCTTTGATCCAGCTTCTTATGATAAAAGATGCGGCATGCTTTTTGCAATGCTTCCCGTTTTGTCTTTTTTACAGCCGGATAATCGACTCGATCGTTTTGCTTTCCTTTCTTTCTGCTGTATTTTTGCGGCAGCAATCCTTCTTTTACTAGCATCGGCAAGGAGATATAGATTTCATCTCCCGCAAAAGAAGAACAGGACTGATAGGGAGAATTACCATATCCAAGTGGATTCAGCGGTAAAATCTGCCATATCTTTACACCGTTTTCATGAAGCAGATCGATCCATTGATATGCATGCTCACCACAATCACCGATACCATGTGTCCCCGGCAATGACGAAAGCGGCAACAGCACCCCTGTTTTACGATTCATATGCATCAAGCCCCTTTTTATTAAAATATGCGTTTTCATTATAACAAACCACTGGTAAAATAGAAAGAAAAGAGTCATCAAAAAACAGCAATCTATAAAAGCGTTTCTAACGGCTGTTACTTTCCATCTTGTCCATGATCCGCGAAAAAAGCATTCTGCTTTCACTGCAAAATGCTTTCTTGCTTTTATTCCACCGTTCCGATATCGGTCAAGATCAATCCTTGGTTTTGTTCCAATGCCCATTTAATGCCCCAGTTATTAGCGAAGATAATCAAATTTCTGCCCTTGAGATCTTTGACCCGCTTTGACTCTGAAGTCAGATTTAAGGCATTGGGATCGATTTCTTCATTTTCGATCCAGCGAACACATTGATAAGGCAATAGATCCAGTTTGATATCTACATTGTATTCACTCTTCAAACGCTGTTCCAGCACATCAAACTGCAATACACCGACGCCGCCGACGATGATTTCTTCCATACCGATGTTGATTTCCTGAAACACCTGGATCGCTCCTTCTTGTGCGATCTGCGTGATCCCCTTCAAAAATTGTTTTCGCTTCATCGTATCTTTTTGCTGAACACGGGCAAAGTGTTCAGGTGCAAAGGTCGGGATCTTATCAAATGCAAATGGTTTACCGGTGCATAACGTATCGCCGATCGCAAAGATACCCGGATCGAATACGCCGATGACATCTCCCGCATAAGCTGTTTCCACAATTTCGCGATTGTCAGCCATGAACTGCTGCGGCTGCGCCAGTTTGATCTTGCGGTTCGCTTGCACATGGGTCACTTCCATTCCTTTTTCAAACTTCCCGGAACAGATGCGCAGAAAAGCGATGCGGTCGCGGTGCGCCTTGTTCATATTTGCCTGAATCTTAAAGACGAACGCAGAGAAATGATCATCAGTCGGCTCGATCTCAACATCTCCGGCATATCTTGACAAAGGGGATGTCGTCATCGCCAAGAAATGGGAAAGAAAGGGTTCTACGCCGAAATTAGTGAGCGCCGAACCGAAGAAAACAGGCGTCAATCTGCCGTTTTGGACTTTATCTGCTTCAAAAACCGTACTGGCGATATCCAGCAATTCCACATCTTCCATCAACTGTTCATAGAAGTCATCACCTAACAAGCTTCTGAATTTTTCATCTTGTAGATCACCAGCCACTTTTTCCACTTCTCTTTGTCCGTGCTGTCCGCCGGCAAAGCATAAAATCTGTTTATGATCGCGCTCGTAAACCCCTTTGAAATCCTTGCCGGAGCCGATCGGCCAGTTCATCGCATACGTGCTGATACCGAGTTCCTTCTCAATATGCTCTAACAGTGCAAAGGGGTTCATCGCTGCCCGGTCCATTTTATTGATAAAGGTAAATACCGGAATATGACGCAGCAGACAGACCTTAAACAGTTTTTTCGTCTGCGCCTCTACTCCCTTGCTCGCATCGATTACCATGACCGCGGAATCGGCAGCCATTAGCGTACGGTAAGTATCTTCCGAGAAATCCTGATGTCCCGGTGTATCCAAAATATTGATGCAGTAATTGTCGTATTCAAACTGCATGACCGAGCTGGTTACCGAAATTCCACGCTGTCTTTCGATCTCCATCCAGTCAGACACCGCATGCTTGCTGTTTTTTCGCCCCTTTACCGTACCGGCAGATAAAATAGCGCCGCCGTAAAGCAGCAGTTTTTCAGTCAGCGTCGTTTTGCCGGCATCGGGATGGGAGATGATCGCAAAAGTACGCCTGCGTTTGATTTCATCCTGTGTATTCATCTTGATTCAATCCTTTCATGTATTGATTTATAAAACGATCGTCTTGTCAAAAAAGACATATGCTGATTCATTATAGCATATGTCCTTTCTAAATACCATCGAAAAAATGATCCTGTTTCATAACGGAATAGAGGATCTTTTATAAAAACATGCGTGCTGAATAAATCAGCGATATATTACGACAATCTTTATCATTCTTCCTTTAATTGTGCTGCAATACTGTGAAAAAAGGATAAATATCGGCACATTTGTGAAATCGGGATCTGTCCGGGCGCACTGCTGTGATCAATGCTCGCAAAAGTAACTGCTGATCCCAAAAATTCAGCACAGACACGGGTTATTTTACCCAATTCCCCCATTGCGATCGCAATCAGTGGTTTATGATATCGTTGATGCGCTTCCCTTGCTGCCAGCATCAGCTGGATCACATCTTCCTCTGTCTGCGGCATGACGGCAATCTTCAATAGATCCGCATTTAAGGACACCATCTGATCAAAATATCGTAACAATATTGCCGGCGGCGGTGTTTGTTGAAAATTATGATAGGATAAAATGACTTTTCTGTTATTTTCATGCGCAAGCGTCAGTAATTGATCGACAGCCTTTTCTCCCATAGACAACTCCACATCGATCAAATCGATTAAATCGCTCTTGATCAAATGTTCATAAAGTTCTATGTATTGTGCTGTTTCACATGCTTTGTTGCCGCCTTCTTTTCGCGTACGAAAGGTCGCAAGCAGCTGCTGTTCATGTAAAATTTCCCGCAGTTTTTTTAAGAAAGCGAGCATTTTCGGAAAACAAAAACAGTCATCATAGCAATCCAAGCGCCATTCGACCATGGCAACCTTTGCTTCTCTGCATTTTTCTGCTTCTGCTAAGATCCGCTCTGGCGAAGACCCGGTAAGCGGTACACAGATAAGCGGTTCTTTTATCTCGCTTTGCTTCTCTTTCATCATCATTTTTTCCATATGATCGCCTACCCTTCTTTCTTTCATCGATCATTCACACATTGTGTTTTGATAAGGAAAGCTTTACTGTCTATCATTTTATATCATGTTCGCGTATTGAAATCAATAGCGTTTTATTGTATCCTATAAGCAATAGAAACGAGGGTGATAGATATGCAGTATGGACTGATCGGCGGGGCGCTGGGACACAGCTTCTCTAAAGAGATTCACGAACAGATCGCTTCTTATACCTATGATTTGATGCCATTAACGGAAAGTGCATTTCATACGTTCATGGAAAAACGGGATTTCAAGGCAATCAATGTGACAATTCCTTATAAAAAGGCCGTCATTCCCTATTTAGATGAGATAGAGGAAGCAGCTGAAATGATCGGCGCGGTCAATACGATCGTAAATCGCAATGGAAAACTGATCGGCTATAACACCGATTATTATGGATTTGCTTATATGGTGAAAAAATATCGGGTATCGATGCAAAACAAGAAAGTGTTGGTCATCGGTAACGGCGGTGCTTCTTTGGCCATCCAGGCAGTCGTAAAAAAAGCGCAGCCTAAAGAATTGGTCATCGTTGATGTCGCTAGGAGCAAAGATGCGGTAGACTATGAGGAGGTCTATCACAAACATTTAGATGCGGAGATCGTAATCAATACTTCTCCGGTCGGGATGTATCCGAAAAACGATGCTGCTCCGATCGATCTGCGTTTGTTTCACTGCTGTGAAGCAGTATTGGATGTCGTTTATAATCCCATCACCACAAAGCTTTGCTACACCGCCAAACAGTTGGGCCTGATCCATGCCAATGGCTTGGAAATGCTGATTGCACAAGCGAAATATGCAGTAGAACACTTTTTACATCAAAAGATCGATGATCAGATCATCGAAACGATTTATCAAAAGCTGCTGCGCGATAAAATCAATATTGTTTTGATCGGTATGCCAAGCGCCGGGAAAACGACGATCGGAAGACTGCTGGCAAAACAAATGCAGAAGCCTTTTATCGACATGGATGAAAGGATCGTTGCACAAGCCGGAAAATCGATCCCACAGATCTTCGCAGAGCATGGTGAGCGCGGTTTTCGTGCCTATGAAACACAGATCGCCATGCAGTTGGCAAAACAGGAAAACAGCGTGATCGCCTGTGGCGGCGGCATTGTGAAGTACGATGTCAATATGGAAATGCTGGGACAAAACAGCATTGTCATTTATTTGGAGCGTGATCCTGCAAATCTATCCAGCAATGACCCTACCCGGCCGCTCTCAAGCAGCAAAGAAGCGGTGGAAAAGATGTATCGCGAGCGTCTGCCGCTTTATCTTCAATACAGTGATATCACGGTCAAAAACGCCGAAGAACCGGCAGTTGTTGCAGAAAACTGTGTGCAGCAGATCGATGCTTATATCGCAAAGAGATAGCTTTTTCTCTTTGCTTTTTTTGTCAGCTCTTTCTTCTAAAAGTACGCATATGCTTATGGATGGCTGATCATAAGAAAAGGAAGATATCCTAAAAAAGACTATCTTCCCTGCTAAACACAAATATCTTTTTGTTTATATTGAATGATAAGGGTGTTCTTCCTTTAATTCCCGATGCATCAGATCATAGGCGCTTTGGCGCGGTTCTTTGCCATGATACAGCACCTGATAAACCTCTTCGATGATCGGCATTTCAATGCCTTTTTCTTTTGCCAGATCGTGAATGACCTGAGCGGTACGCACCCCTTCGACGGTTTTGGTATTGTTTTCCCAAAAGGCTTTGGCATCATTGGAACGGCCGATTTCATATCCTGCCTGAAAATTGCGGGAATGGACGCTGGTACAGGTAACGATCAAATCCCCGATACCGGTCAATCCCATAAAGGTTTCGAGTTTTCCGCCCATCGCCGTACCAAAACGGATCATCTCTGCCAAACCACGCGTGATCAATGCCGCTTTGGTATTGTCGCCGTATCCGATTCCGCTTAATACACCGCTTGCCACCGCAATCGCATTCTTCAGTGCAACCCCGATTTCACTGCCGATCTCATCTTTGCCGCGATATACGCGCAGATAGGCATTTGAGAAGGTATTTTGCACCGTAATGGCATCTGCTTCATTTAAGGAAACCGCACAGATCGTTGTCAGCATACGGATGACGACTTCTTCGGCATGACTTGGTCCGATCAAAGATACGACACTGCTTAAATACTGCTCCGGAATCACACTGCGAATGACATTCGACATGCGTTCGTTGGTGACCGGGTGAAAGCCTTTGCTGGTATTGACGATAATGACTTTATGATCCAGATAAGGCAGCAGATCCCGACATACCGATTCGATTGCGATCGTAGGAACAGATAAAACGATCATATCCGCATCTTTTACGACATCGATCGTCGTACTGACTTTGATGGCCGGATTCAGATCGACATTAGGGAAAAACTTTTCATTGCGATGGTTTTCAGCAATATCCTGTAATTCTTCCGCACAGTTGCCGTAAATGGTAACATCCACATGATTATCGGCAAGCACTTGGGCAAGTCCGCTTCCCCAACTGCCACTTCCGATTACGACAGTTTTCATAAGATTACCTCTACTTTCTTTCACGGGCGAGAATGCGAATGGTCGTTCCTTCAAAGCCAAACGCTTCACGCAATGTATTTTCAATAAAACGCTTATAACTGAAATGCAGCAATTCCGGATCATTGACAAACAGCACGATCGTCGGTGGTGCAGTAGCAACTTGTGAAGCATAATAGATCTTTAATTGTTTGCCATTGCGGGTCGGAGGAGGTGTCATCAGCTGTGCATCCATGATCACTTCATTCAATACATTTGTCTGAATGCGCAGCAAAGATGCGTCATGCACTGCGTCGATCAGCGGTAAAAGCGTTTGGACGCGCGCTTTGGTAAGCGCCGAAACAAAAGCGATCGGCGCATAACTGAGATAAATAAATTCCTGACGCAGCTTCTTCTCTATTTGATGCATCGTATGCTCATCTTTTTCAACAGCATCCCATTTATTGTAAACAAGGATAATGCCCTTCCCTGCTTCATGCGCATATCCGGCAACATGCTTGTCCTGCTCACGTACGCCGCTTTCGCCATCGATCACGACCAAGACAACATCACTGCGCTCAATCGCGCTCATTGCCCGCAATACTGAGTATTTTTCAATGTTTTCATACACCTTGCCGCGCTTTCTGATACCGGCGGTATCAATGACGACATAATCCTTCCCATCACTTTGAAACGGTGTATCGATCGCATCGCGGGTCGTTCCTTCAACATCGCTCACAATGACCCGTTCTTGCTTTAAGATCGCATTGACAAGTGAGCTTTTACCGACATTCGGACGACCGATCAGACAAAACTTCGTCATTCCTTCATATTCATCTGTTTCTTTCTCAGGGAAATGCGCAACGAGTGCATCCAACGCATCACCGATACCGATACCATGACTGCCGCTCATTGCAATCGGATCACCTAAGCCTAATGCATAAAATTCATAGATCGCATCTTGTAAATGCAGATCATCGATCTTATTGACACCGAGAACGACCGGTTTTTTTGCTTTTTGCAGCAATCTGGCGATTGCTTGATCCTCCGTGGTCAAACCTTCACGTCCATTTACCAGAAATAAGATCGCATCCGCTTCTGCAATCGCAATTTCTACCTGAACGCGGATTTCCTCGCTAAAAGGCTGCTGTTCCAACTGGATCCCGCCGGTATCGATCAGACGAAATTCTTTGGTCAGCCACTCTCCCTTTCCATAAATACGATCTCTGGTAACGCCGGGCTGATCTTCGACAATACTCTTTCGCTCACCGATCATACGATTAAATATTGTCGATTTACCAACATTCGGACGTCCAACGATCGCAACCGTACCATGAATCATATTAGTTCCACAGTCCTTTCTCTTTCAATATCTGCATGATCGCCGCTACGACTTCTTCTATGTTCAGTGCAGAAGTATCAAGCTCGATCGCATCATCTGCCTTTTTTAATGGCGATGCACTACGATGACTGTCCTGATAATCACGCTTTTCGATGTCATCATAGACGTCTTTATAAGACATGGAAATGCCTTTTTCCACATATTCTTTATAACGGCGATCCGCTCTCGCTTTCACGGAAGCGACCATAAAGATCTTGACCGCCGCATCGGGCAGCACGACTGTACCGATATCACGTCCATCTAATATGTATCCTTGTCCCGCAGCGATCTTTTGCTGCAATGCGACAAGATTTCTACGCACCTGTGGATAAGCGCTCACTTTGCTTGCCAGCATGCTGATCTCATTGCTTCTGATTGCCATACTGACATCTTCACCATTCAGCAAAACATTCCCGGACGCATCAAAATCGATCTTCGTATGTCCCAAGACCTTTGCTACTGCATCTCCATCTTCTAAATCGATCTTGCAGCGCTGTGCCGCAAGCGCACAACAGCGATACATCGCTCCTGTATCGAGATGAGCAAAGCCCAGTGTTTTCGCCAGGATCTTGGCAATCGTGCTCTTTCCGGCAGCACTAGGCCCGTCGATCGCAATATTAAAGCGCATTTATGACACCTCCCGATTGTAAGATATAGTAAACGACAAATCCGATCGCGGCAATCAGACAGACGATCAAAAGGCATAAGATGATATTCAGCATCCGATGCGTACGATCCAAACCATCGTTTAGATCGGTCAATTCTTCCTCATAACTGTCTAACTGAAGCTTCATTTTTTGTGTTTGTTCTACCAGCTTCGATACATCATCACTTGCCATCGTTTCCTGCGGCAGCACGCTTCCTAGCTCCATCGTCGCTTCCGACTTCTCTTGCGATGATTCTTCCTTGGCAAAAGCCTCTTCCATCGGCACTGCTTTTACTTCATAAGCCGTCTTTTCTTCTTGTACCTGCCCGCTTATGCTTTCTTCTTCCAGCGGCGTCTCATCCTGCAACAGCTCCTGTACCTGCTTGGCAATCTCCTCTTTGCTTAAAGAAGCTGTCGTATCTTCCAATCCAAACGTCAATTCCTCACTTTCCAACGGGGAAATATATTGACTTCTTTTGGGAGCAGAACCCTTTAATTGTGATAAAATATCCATCTGCGTATCATCTTCCAAACGGTTGCCTTTCTTCAGATTATACTCTCGCACTTCATTGATAAATTCATCTAAAAACTCATTCTTGAACTGAAACGTATCCGTATGTTCCTCAAACTGTTCCATCTGTTCGCGTTTTGGCAAAGTATCCTCGATCTTGACCTTTTTATAATGCGCCGGTTCTATTGTATGCAGCGTTTCCATCGACGTTTCTTTTTCCAGATCCATCTCTGTTTCCGCATTTTCCTCAATTTGTTTTCTCAGGTCTTCATATTTCTTTACGCGAGATAATTTTTCCATAAAAAAAACCTCCTATATCCGTTTCTTATTATACCAAATAACCGCTTATTTGAATACAAAAAGCGTAAACTTTACTTAATTATCACACAAATTCCAAATTTCCGATTCCATATAAAAAGCGGCAAACCTTGCCGCTATCAGAAATTAAGCACGACCGGCATATTTGCCGTCAGCTGTTGAGATCATTACCATTTCTTCATTTTCGATAAACAGCGGAACACGGATTTCCAAGCCGGTTTCCACTTTCGCATTCTTTGTCGCGTTGGTTGCCGTATCACCTTTTACCGCCGGTTCGCATTCCACGATCTGCAACGCTACCTTATCCGGTAAAATAACACCTAGGAATTCCCCTTCAAACATCGTCACATTGACATTGTCATTCGGTTTCATAAACTTCATTTCCCATGTCAATGCTTCTTTGTTGATTTCAATCTGTTCATACGTTTCATTGTCCATGAATACCAGTGCATCATCAGTATCGTAAAGATACTGCATTTCCTTTTTGTCGATATGTGCCGGAGCGATTTTATCCCCACCGCCAAATGACAATTCGATGTTGGATCCGGTTCTCAGATTTCTGACTTTTGCCTTTACTACCATTGCCGAACGGGCTGTTTTATTTTGGCTTTGTTCCAATACCACATAGATGTTGCCATCGACCTGAATGGTCATGCCCGGTTTCAAATCATTTGAACTAATCATATTTTTCTCACCTTTCTCTAATCTATAACCTCTTATATTTTACCGTTTTTCTATTATTTGTCAATAACTTAGAAAAGGGAGCGAAACCGCATGCCGCATGCATAGTTGATATAAGCCAAAAAAGCGGAAAGATAGACATATGCAAGCATATCGAGGGAAAGCGGAATTGCTAAAAGAATACACCATCCTCCCATGATAAAAAGTAATAGGCATACGATCAGAAAGTCCTCTGCCTTTAATGCGATGCACGAGCTCGGATACTTTTTGAAATGCAGCAGCGCTGAACAAAGCGCATAGACCGCAATGAGAGAAAAGGCAGATGCCTCAAGAAATTGACAGAGATAGCCTGCTCCAATCATCAAAGCAAAGATACCGACCGACACAATCGTTAAATTCCACATTTTTATCACCGCTTTTAGTATGGGCAGCCATCTTCGATATATGACACATCCATGACACAATCACTCAGATCGTCATACTGGAGCCGGAAACAGAGCAGCTTGCCGTTGATTTGAAAACTTGCATAGGCAGTAATATCATCATAATGCAGCGTTACTTCTTCTCCTTCGACGGTAATGCTCTCATCTTCTTCTTCATATTCCGCAAGCGCATGCTTGATATAGTGAATCAGATACCACTCGATCTTCTGCTTTTTATTCTCGGCCAAGCGATATTGAAGCAGTTGTGTGCCATCGTGGTAAGCAAAAGATAGCGTCAATACCAATAGCTGCATGCACATGAGCATCATAACGGAAAAAAAGCCGCTACGCCGGGCAGTAAAGCATCCCTTGATAGTCTTCCTTCTCTCTTTTCCATGAAAGCCAAACACATCCATCCTCCTCATAAAAATAAGCGTCATCCAATTCCATCATCATGATTTCATTGCCGATCTGATGAACGATCTGATCTTTTTTGATCCGCAATGCACCCTCCTCATCATGATACAGGAACTGCAGCACCTGTTTCTCCCAAGTGATATCTTCTGCCTGTGCAAGCAAACGCCGCATCTGCCAAAGCGCCATTTCATCACTGAGCAGCATGCTTGCTTTCGTTCCATAGCGTAATACTGACATGCTTTTGGCGAGCACCAGCGCACATAATGAAACAATGAGCAATGCTAAGATCATTTCACTCATCGTAAAGGCCGAGCGCTTCATACATCTTTTGTAAATCACGTGCTGTTTCCTCCTGCTTTTGATTCCATTCGCTATGGATATCGATCCTTTTTAAGCGTACGATCGACAGTGCAAGCATTGACGCCAGCGAAACGATCATCAATGCACACAAAGTATCGATCAAAAGAAAACCGTCTTTATCGTACGACACTGCGACCACTTCCCAACTGAAATACAAGTGTTCCCTGTTCATTTTCATTTGCGCAGCGCAGTGTACCGGCCTTAGAAATGTTACCGGCCGCATTATAAGCAAACGCGTACGGTTCACAGGTGATTCCGCTTGGATAAAAAACACTTTCTTGATCGAATAAAGCATGATCATTTTCAAAGCGAATCGTGCGGCGTTGTCCTGCCTGCATCGCTGAAAACTGCTGTTCCTCGCAGTACAGCTTCATCTGCCGCAAGAATAACTGCAAAGAAAACGCAGTTGCTTTCTTTCCGACAAACATACCATACATCATCACACACAGCGCCACCACGAAGAGTGTTTCTATCAAAGTGAAGCCTTCTCTATTTTTCTTTTGCCTGTCCATTCACGATCACGATTTCCTTTCCGCCTTGACAAATATTCTGTCCTTCTTTCAAATACCCTTCATTGATCAATTCACTGATCGAGGACGGTGTACGGTTATGATCTAATTCAAATAATAAAATCTGACTGTTCACCACTTCCACCAAAGCCTGACAGCCTTTTGTCTGGATCGTTTTTTGTTTCTGCTGGATATTAGGCAAAGTTAAAAGAAAAATCAAAGCGATGACTGATAAGACGATGATCATCTCTAAAATCGTAAAACCTGCACGTTGTTTCATCGTTTCCCTCCTGTTAGAACTGTTCCAATAATTCCAAAGGCAATAACATGATTTGATAAACCGAGATCACTAAGACCGCCACATACCCATAAGCCAGTGCCGTAATTGCGATCGTGCAAGATTTGATGCGTTTTTCCATCTGCATCTGGTGCTTGATCAAATATTGCCCCAATAATGTATCTAGGGTAGAAGCCGCGCTGCCGATTTCGATCATCTGCAACAGGTCCTTTGAAAGCAATGCACATTGGGCAAGCGCATCGGTCAAGGAAGCACCGTTTTCCAGCAGTGCCTCGATCCGTTTTGCACATTCTGCGATCATCTTTTTTTTACTATTCGTGCGAAGAAAGGAAAAAACCTGTTTGCTGGAAAGACCGCCCTGCATCAATATCCGTAAATAGGCACAAAACTGATATGACCAGTAATCTTTTACCCAGCGGCAATGCGCGATCAACAAAAGCATACAATTATGATGAAAGCGTGGCACTAGGCGATAAATAAGCAGATAAAAGAGCAGCACGCTCAACCCCAGCAGCAATAAAATTGCCAGAATATAGAGAAAATCTAATACAACCTGCAAAAATGAGGCGTCTTGTTCCAATTCAAAACCGCTTTGCATCATCGGCAGGATATTGCCGCGAAAAAAGAGCAGCGTCATGACTGCGCAAAGAAAGATAAAAAACGGATAAAGCGACTTCCGCAAAAACTGACGCTTCATGTTCTCTTCAAAATCTAAGTAGGTGAACGTCATCTTGATTGCTTCCTGTAATGATACAAATTGCAGAAAAAAAGCAATATGTTCATAAAAAGATCCGCTGTGATTGAGAAAAAGCATTTCATCTACCGTTTTCCCTTCCTCAAGCTTCTCTAAGATCACCTCACTGTCCTTACCGATGATCATGCAGGCATCGCGGAAGTGATATCCTTTTTCCAAAAGCATTTGCAGATAGCGCCAGTCTGCTTTAGTAAACTTCAAGGTCCTGTTCGGCGCTTTTTTTGGAAATCCAGCCGTTTTCAAGCGCTTTGCGTATTTCCAGATGTATTCCATCATGTTCATGCTCAATGTTCCACCCTTCCAAATAGTGTGTCAGCGCATCTTTTTCTAGGATCTCATAAATACAGATGCGCTCTTTCCCGTTTTTAGCAGTCATGAGCCGCTGTGAGCTGACTGCAGTCAGCGTCTGCTTTAATTCACTGCGGCTTACCCCCAGCTCTTCCATGCGTTTTAAGGCTTCCGTTGCACTTTTGGCATGAATACAGGTAAATACCATATGTCCGCTCAATGCACAGCGATATGCCATTTTTGCAGTATGAGCATCACGAATCTCACCGATCATGATAACATCGGGATCATGACGCAATAGCTGTTTGATCCCTTCCTCATAACTGAAATCAGCCGCTTCATTGACTTGCAGCTGTAAGTACTCCTGAGAAATAATTTCGATTGGATCCTCTAAGGTAATAATCTTTAATTGCTTGCGTTTGGCGATCAAATGCAATAACGCATGGAGCGTGGTCGTTTTGCCGCTGCCTGTCGGTCCACTTAGCAGGATCATGCCGCTACGAAAGCGGCACCATCTCACCATCGCCGCAACACACTGCTTTTGTTTGGTCAGGTCTTGCACTTTTAACTGCGGATGATTGCTTAAAATACGTAAGACCGCTGTTTCCAGTGAACGATTGACAATGAGTGAAAAACGAAAGTACTGCATGCTCCCATTCAGTGATAATGTAAATGCGCTGGACTGCGGCCGCTTTGATCCCAGATCTAAGTTTGCCAAATATTTCAAATACTGAAAGAAAGCACGGTCAAATAACGGATCATCGATCACACGAATCCCTTTTAATGCGCGCAAAGATACTTGTAATCGCTCATCCTCTAATAAAAAATGCACGTCAGTAGCACCATGCCTTTGGGCGGTCAATAGCAATCTGATCAAACGTTCCTTCATTTCTTATCCCCCTTCCCTTGTGAGCATTAAGCATATCCTTCCTCCTGTATTTTCTATACGCGAAAGATTGTCTTTTATCCTAAGACAGTGATGAAAATAAATGCGATCTTCTCAAGCATATAAAAAAAAACGGAAATCATCATTCCCGTTTCCTTTCCTTATGCTAAACCTGCGCCAAATAAGGATTGTATAGCAGCTCCTGCTCAATGGTCGTAAAAGGTCCATGCCCCGGATATACATGCCACGCCGGCTGCAGTGTTTTGATCATCCGCAGCGTCTGGATCATTTTTGAATTGGAGCCACCCGGCAGATCAGTGCGTCCGATGCCCATTTGAAACAGTGCATCACCGCTGAACAAATGATCTTCGATCAGGATCATGACGCTGCCTTCACTATGTCCTGGCGCATCGATGACCGTTATATGAAAAGTTCCAACCTGCTGTTCCCCTGCTCCCAGCTTCTCAGCTTTTGCCTGGACGGTAAGTGGATTCGCCGCAATGGAATAATTAAGATAAGGATCCCGCAGCATCGCCATATCTGCTTCATGCAGATAAAGCGGACAGTGATAGCGTTTCACTAGCCGATCCACACCGGCAATATGATCAAAATGGCCATGTGTCAAAACAATGCCATCTACCTGTGCATGACGTTTTTCAATTTCATCGGCAATGCGATGATTCTTTGTTCCCGGATCAATGATCAATGCATGTCCCTGCTGAAAGATTAGATAACAGTTACAGGCAAATTCATGATCGACAATTACTGGTACGATTTCTATCATATGTGTTTCTTAATAAAAAAGACCAATCAGACGGCCCTTTTTATTTTTTCTCCTTATGAACGGTTTTTTTGTTACAACGCGGGCAGAATTTATTGATCTGCATGCGTTCCGGATGTTTCCTTTTATTGCGTGTTCCAATGTAGTTTTCTTCGTTACATTCTGAACATTTGAAAGTAATACGATCTCTCATAGTGTCCCTCCTCTACCTACATGCGTAATGATTATATCATAGTTGCTTTCAGATTACTAATACTTTTTATAAAATTCTTCTAAAACCTGCGGCATGATAGTATTACCGCAGATATTAGGCTGCAGTTTATCGCCGTTGCTGTAATTAGGTGCCATGCAGGCAAATGCCAAATTCGGCGTATCGCTGTCATATGGCGCATATCCTAACTGAATGGCATTTGGCGAATCATAGCCGACTCCATCTTTATAGTATTTATTTTCAGCGGTTCCGGTCTTAGCAGCAACCTGCACATCAGAACGATTGATATTGCCACAGTAATTTGTCGTAACACAGGTGCGCATTCCTAAATGCACCCGGTCAAAATAAGCGCGATCGCCGTTGACATAGTTCAGGATCTCACTCTTGTTCTGATAGACGACGTTCTTGCTGTTTACCTCATACGCCTGTGTAACCAAACGCGGCTTCATCCGCTTACCGCCGTTTGCGACCGTTGCCGTGTACTGCGCTAACTGCAAGGTCGTATAGCTTTCATACTGGCCGATCACATAGTCCAACAAAAGTCCGCTGCTTGTTTCGGTACCACGCACACCGATTTCCTCATTTGGCAGATCGATGCCGGTCTTTGTGCCTAAGCCAAACATCGAATAATAGCGCCGAATCAATGAATAAGCGCTTGTATCCAGATCAAGCGGTCCGTTTTTTACGTAAGTACCATGCCCCAAACGAATGGCAATATGAAACATATAGACATTGCTGGAAACCTGTAAAGCACCGATTTCATCCAATGGACCGTAATTGCGATAAGAACCTTTTGGCGCACTGCCCTTGATATAAAGCGGTTCATCGACGATGATCTCTCCCGGGGAAACCGCACCTTCGGCAAGACCCATATAAACCACTGCCGGCTTTACCGCCGAACCGGGCAAATTCGCACTGAGATAATTACCGCTGGCATAGAGATAAATATTGCCTTCTTCATCCTTTTGCACCCCGCTCATCGCATAGATTGAGCCATCTTGTGGATTGATCAGCGTAACAAAAAGATTGCGCATATATTTCGATGTTTCATTGGAACCGATCGTACGCATCGTATTCAATAAGATCTCATCGATCTTCTGCTGCAGCTCAATGTCGATGCTTAACTGCAAATCATAGCCTTTCTTCCCCGCCGATACTTCATTTAGCTGGGCATTGCCGGACTCATCATAAGTAATCTCATTGACCATTTTCTTCCCTGACAGCAGATCCTCATACTCCAGTTCCAGCCCACTGATGCCCACCATCTCATTCAAGCCATATCCAAGCGCCTGATAATACAGCTGATCCTGCTCCTGGATCGTACCGATACGTCCGATGACATCTTTCAGCGTATCAGCATAAGGATAATCGCGCATCCAGCCATTTGAAACATCAAACCCCTCAAACTGTGCAGTATGCTCGGAAAGATAAGCAACCTGCTCATTAGATACATTTTCCTTGATCAGTTTGGTTTCGCTTGCAGGACTTTTCTGCATCATCAGCTTGATGCCGTACGCATTGCGATAACTTTCAGGAATGGAAGCGATCATTTCCTCATTGACCCGAGAAAGCTTTAACTGCTCCGCCTTTGCTTCACTTAATGTCCCCGCTGCCACTTTTTCTTGTTCTTCTTCACTCAGCAAAGAATCGCCGTTATCATCGCTCAACTGCAAATACAGACTCTGATATTCCTGATTTGTCGGCTCATAGTCCGCCTTTCCGAAATGTTCATAAAAATGAATGGCATTCTCCCATATCGTCTCCTCGTCCAATTCTTCGGGCGGCGTATAAGTAATGTTCAAAGACTCCTTTGTCGCCACTACGACATTGCCATTGCGATCTAAGATCTGACCGCGAGGCGTTACCGTCTTTTGCTTTTTTGAGGCAAAATTCTCTAATTTCAGCGTATAGCTGTCATGATTTCGATATTGAATGTCAAACAGTCGAAAAGCGATGATGCAAAAGACGCACAAAACCGCCACTGCCGCGATACTGATGCGCAGATTGATGACTTTGTTATAATTCTTCTGCTTATTTAACAGATCACTGCTGTGCCGCAGCGTTTCCTGATCCATTTTCTTAAACGGGTTCGAAAACATAGAATCGTGCTCCTTTCTCATCTGCATGCCTGATTGACTTCTATATTATATCAAGTTTTTATAAAATTACCATCTTTATATTTGTGTGAATCTGTCACCGGATCATTTCTCCATTTAGGAAGGGTACGATAAAGTCATTGTCAAAAAATACGAGATTGTTTATAATGGGCATGAAAGGATTTCAAGGATACTCGTTGAAATAAGGTACATAAATATGATCAAACGAACACAGACTAGACCGGTGCAGATCGGTTCACTTACCATGGGCGGCAGCAATCACGTCATCATTCAGTCGATGCTGTCAAGCCGCACCAGCGATGTAGAGGCAAGCGTTGCCCAGATCTTAGAATTAGAAGCAATGGGGTGTGAACTGGTACGCATGGCCGTCATTGACGAAGCCGATGTCAAAGCCATTCCCCAGATCAAAAAGCAGGTGCATATTCCACTGGTTGCCGATATTCATTTTGATTATCGCATTGCGATCATGGCGGTAGAAGCCGGAATCGATAAAATTCGCTTAAATCCCGGCAATATCGGTTCTCGTGAGAATGTAGAAAAAGTGGTAGAGGCATGCCGCAGCCATCATGTGCCGATTCGAATCGGCATCAATTCCGGTTCTTTGGAAAAAGATATTCATGAAAAATATGGCAAGCCGACAGCAGCCGGTATGATCGAAAGTGCTAAGCGGCATGTGCAGATCTTAGAAGATCTGGGCTTTTATGACATCGTCTTATCGTTTAAGTCCTCTGATCCAAAGCTTTGCATCGAAGCATACCAAGAAGCGGCAAAACAGTTCCCTTACCCACTGCATCTGGGCGTGACCGAAGCCGGCACGATCACCTCCAGTGCGATCAAAAGCAGTTATGCCCTAGGTTATCTGCTGCATGAAGGCATTGGCGATACGATCCGGATCAGCGTAAACGGACATCCGCGCAAAGAGATCCCGATCGTAAAGCAATTATTAAAAAGCGTCGGTTTGCTTGACAATGTACCGAACTTGATCGCTTGCCCGACCTGCGGCAGGACCCAATGGGATATCAGCAGTGTCGTTGATGAAATAGAAGCTTTTTTACAGACGATCCATGCCGATATCAGCGTTGCGATCATGGGCTGTGCGGTCAATGGACCGGGAGAGGCCAAGCATGCGGACATTGCGATTGCCGGCGGCAAACAGGAAGGACTATTGATCAAGCGCGGTGTCATCGTTGAAAAACTGCCGCAGGAACAGATGGTTGCTCGCTTAAAAGAGGAGATACTGACACTGGCAAAATTGCAGGAAGCAGGATCATGACGCACTCCCCTCATTTACAGCTAAAAAGCATATCAGCTGAAGATATGCTTTTTTACTGCTCTGCCATTCAATTACCGTTAGAAAAGTCGATGTGAATTGTCACAAAATTCGCTTGCAGCCTAACTTGCTTCAAATGTTCTCTATTTTTTATATGAGGATAACCGAAATGATCCGCACCATCTGTTCTTTGCTGATTTACGCATGCCCCAGATCATACCTATCGATCTATGCGCAGTCTCATTGATCTCCAGTAAAAAAAGATGGCTATTGCTTGCCATCTTCTATGATCTTTTCCAATAACCGCGCATCAAATGTCCCCGCTTTCAACATTTTGATTTCATGGCGGTAAGGCGGACATTTTTCAACATATGGCGTTTCTAATATTTTGACAACATCTGCCAGTCTTGGATGATGCACGATCTGATTGAGCGTATCAAAGCCGATCTTGCCGAATCCGATATTGGCATGGCGATCTTTCCTGGCGCCTCGCTCGTTTTTAGAATCATTGATATGAATACAAAGCAGGCGATCTAACCCAATTTCACGATCAAATGCGTCTAAGTACGCGTCAAACTGTGTAAGATCCACCCCACTGTCATGTAAATGACAGGTATCCATACAAACCCCCAGGCAGGAAGCATCCTCCACCTGTTCAAGGATCATTTTGATCTGCTGCATAGTCGCACCGATCTCACTGCCTTTGCCGGCCATCGTTTCCAGTGCGATCTTCACATTACCGAAATCGACCATTTGCCGCACTTCATTCAAACCCTTCACGATCTGCGCGATGCCCGCTTCCTCACCGGCTCCGACATGGGAACCCGGATGCAGCACCAATACGCTTGACCCGATCGCTTTGACCCGTTCGACCTCTTTTGCCAGAAATTCGACCGCCAGTTCAAAGGTCGCGGGATTCGTCGTATTGGCTAAATTGATGATATAAGGCGCATGGGCAATGACATTGGTAAGCGGAATTCCTTTTGCTTCCATCATCTCCCGCATTTCCGCAGCCTTCATCTTGCTGATAGCAGTGCGTTTCGTATTCTGCGGCGCCCCGGTATAGATCATAAAAGCGTTTGCTTCATAGCTTAACGCTTCTTCTAGCGCACCCTTAAAATAATCAGGTGCACTGACTGACACATGACTTCCTATTTTCATTTACATCCCTCTTTTTTCGATCTGTTTCGCTTTTGCACGTTCTTTCTTTTGGCGCTTGATGTCTTCCTGAATCAACATACGCTTTGCTTTGCGTCTTGCTTGATCCAATTCAGCGCGTCGTTTCACTTTGTATCCCAGTTTGACTTTTTTCTTTTTTCCGGCTACTTTCTTTATCTGCGTTTCAATCAGGATTTCTTTTTCATTTGGTTTCTTGGTATTGACGCGGATCTCTTGCCAAGCATTGTTTTTAATGCCTTTCTGTATAAACTGCACACCTTTTTTCGTCAAAAGCTCTACAGCATGCTGATCTTGCTTCTGATACAGCGCATAGCAGATCCCATCACGACCGGCACGTGCGGTTCTGCCGCTGCGGTGAATATAGAAATTCAACTCTTTCGGAAAGCCCAAAGAAACAACATGTGTGATACCCTCGATATCGATCCCGCGGGCCGCCAGATCTGTCGCAACGACATAAGATTTTTTCTGTTCACGCAGTTCCTTCATCGCCTTTACGCGCTCTCTGCTGGTAAGATCACCATGCAGTTCCACTATTCCATAGCCGTGATCACGCAACAGCTGTGCTGCCGAAGCGGCCTCTTTTCGCGTATTGGCAAAGATCAGGCAGACGTATGGCTGAAATAGCGGCAGCAGTTCCAACAGTTTTTCTTCATAAGTTTTATGCTTGCAGGGAATGAGCACATGCGTAATAGCGGGAAGGCTTTTTTCATGATCGATCTGAATCACTCGCGGATCCTTCATATACTTCCGTAAAAAGAATTGCAGCTCCTGAGGAATCGTTGCGGAGAAAGACATCATCTGTAAATGATCGCCCATCTTGCCGGCAATCGCATCGACATCTTCCAAAAAGCCGAATTCCAGCGTCATATCAGCTTCATCCACGACAAGGATCCGGGTCTTCTCTAAACGCAGCACTGCTTCCTTTACAAACAGATCTTTGATGCGTCCCGGTGTTCCGATCACAAGATGAGGCTGCTGCTTTAACTGTTCCATCATTCTGCTTTTTTCGACACCGCCGGTAATCAGTTTTACCCGCAGTCCTTCCATGCACGCTTCCATATCCTGTGCATTGCGATAAAGCTGTAAAGCGAGCTCACGGGTCGGCGCGGTGATTACGACCTGGACAAAATCCTTTGTTGGATCGATCTGTTCCATGATCGGAATCAAAAAAGCATGGGTCTTCCCTGAACCCGTCGCCGATACCCCGATGATGTCTTTTCCTTTGCATGCGTAAGGAATGACCGCCTGCTGGATCATGGTCGGTTCTGTAAAGCGCTGGTATGCGATAAAACGGCGTGTCGCCTCTTTTAATTGATAGTCTTGATAACTCATTGCCTCTACCTCATTTCTCTGAATCCTGAAAAATCGTTATTATTATAGCGGTTTTTTCACTTTCTCACAAGTAAAAATACTTTTATCGGCGTTTTCCGGTTTTCATTTTTTCCTCTTTCCATTATAATGAATGCGATGACAAACAAAGACAGGTGATGAAGATGGAACTGATCAAAGTAACGCCCCGCGGCTATTGCAAAGGTGTGGTACGCGCGATATCGATGGCGAAGCAGGCACGACTAGACTATCCCAATGAAAATATCTATGTACTCGGCATGCTGGTGCACAATCATCATGTCGTAGAAGCGCTGAAACGCATTGGCATCATTCCTTTAGATGAACCGCACAAGACAAGGGCTCAGTTGTTAGAGCGGATCGATCACGGAGTCGTGATCTTTACCGCGCACGGCGTTTCTCCGCAAGTCATAAATACCGCCAAAGCAAAGGGACTGATTTGTCTGGACGCCACCTGTCCCGATGTATTAAAGACCCAGGCAGCCGTTATAGAACATTTAGAGAAAGGCTATGAAGTCCTGTATATCGGAAAGCTGGGACATCCGGAAGCAGAAGCAATCTGTTCGCTCAGTCCTGCCGTTCACCTAATCGAAAATGAAGCGGATCTGAAAGCATTGTCGATAGAAAAACCGCTTTTCGTCACCAATCAGACAACGATGTCTGTCTTTGATATCGAATCGCTGTTTCAGACGATCAAGGCATATTTCCCCACTGCTCTTTTCTGTGAAGAAATCTGCAATGCAACGCGCATTCGACAGGAAGCCATTGCCCGATTAAAGGATATTGATGTTTTATATGTGGTCGGAGATCGCTTTTCCAACAATTCCAATCGGTTGGCACAAATCGCTAAAGAACATGGAATCCCTCACGTATATCTGATCGACGATGTATTTGCGATTCACAGCGCCCAGCTAAAAGAAGCAAAACGCGTAGCTGTAACAAGCGGTGCATCGACGCCGACCTATGTAACCAATCAGGTCATTGATTATTTAGAACATTATGAAGAAAATAAAAAGTATCCTGTTTTTGATCTAGATCTGCTTTTATAAGAAGTCATTTGACTTCTTTTTCTTTGTTTTGTGCTAGAAGTGTATAAAGCAGCTTTGCCAGACCTTTTGGATCTTCCAGCATCGGCAAATGGCAAGTATTCGCTAAAAAATGCAGCTCCAGATGTCGCAAAGCAGCTTCTCCCAAATGCAGATCATCGATCAAAGTGGGAGAATGGGGATTGCCGCGATCACCGTAAATGACCGTGATTTTCTGCTGAAGCTTGTAAAGATAGGGGCGATAATCAAAATCCTCCTGCAGACGTGATCGCAGGGCGGGATGATAGAAAGGCTTTTCTTTATCAAACATTTCTTCCAAAAAATGTCGATAGCGTTCTAAATGTACCGGCATCATCAGATTACGATAAAATGCGTTTGCCGGTACAAAATTGGTATCCAGACAGATGATCTTCGGTATCGGCATCGAATAAACGGCAGCCAACTGCACAGCGATGATACCGCCCATGCTATGAGCGATGATGGCATCAAATGTTTCATGACGATAGCGATGATACACCCATGCGCTCAAATCTTCAATTTTCTGTGCAGTTTTGCTGACCGCATGCGGGATCGCTGCGATGACCACTTCTTCCTTTTGCATATAAGAAAGAAGTGATGTATAAATATCTTTATTGCAGTTGATCCCATAAAGAAAAAGCAGTTTCATATGATTCACCCTCTTTTCATCTGCTATCATCATACTATAATCGTCATTGTTTGTCTTGCTTTCTTTGAAAATGTTTTTTACAATAGGATCGATAAGAAATGAGGGAGTCAATTGAAAAAGATCAAGATATTTGCGACCGGTGGTACGATTGCCGGAAGCGGTGCTGCCGGGAAAAGCGCCGCATATGAAGCTGGACATGTCGATATTGAGAAGCTGCTGCAGGACTTGCCTGACTTAGGAGAGATTGCACAGGTAAGCATGGAACAGATCTGTAACAAAGACAGCAACGATCTGACGCTTTCCGACTGGCTGCTTTTGGCTAAAAAGCTCAATCAGGCAGCATTAGAAAGCGACTTAGATGGTTTTGTCATCACCCATGGCACCGATACATTAGAAGAAACCGCTTATTTCCTAAATCTGGTGTTCAAGAGTGAAAAGCCGCTTGTTTTGACCGGCGCCATGCGTCCAGCCACGGCAACCAGCGCCGATGGACCGATGAATTTATATCAGGCAATCGCTTTGGCGGCACATCCTGACAGTGTAGGACAAGGCGTTATCGCCTTATTCTCCGACAATATTTTTTCCAGCCGGGATATTCGCAAGACGAGCAATTTCAAAATAGACGCTTTTCAGCATAATGATTTTGCCTGCATCGGCTATATGCGAGATGAGATCCCTTATTTTTATACACGCTCATTCAAAAAGCATACCGTCGCAACACCGTTTGATATAAGCGCGCTTACTGCACTTCCGAAGGTAGAGATCGTTTCTTATTATGTCGGAGCTGATCCTGCGGTTTTGGATCATTATCTTTATCGGGAAAAAGTCGATGGCATCGTAATCGCTGGAAGCGGCAGCGGCAATTATGCAAAAGCGTGGAAAACCAAATTAGAAGCATTGGCCGCCGTTAATATTCCGATCGTTCGAGCCTCCAGAGTGAGCGGCATCGTGCTTCCCGCCGTGACCATGGATGTTGCCACGACGATCTGCGCCAATACCCTGACGCCGCAGAAAGCACGCATCCTGCTCATGCTCGCTTTGACAAAAACACATCAGATCGATGCCATCAAAGCGATGTTTCAAGAATGCTGATTTTCAAGGCTCTATAACTTTTTCTGGGGTCAGAGCCCCACCTATAACAGTAAAATGGGGTGCGATTCATTCATAGTTTAACTTCAATCAAATCATGTAAAAAAGCCATCAATTCTAATAACGAATGATGACTTTTTTTGTACCCTTACCTCTTTCTGTGTTATGTTATTTTTGCGAAAAAACAATTCTTTGAAAGTGAGGTATCGTACATGAAAAATCTTATCACAAAATTTTTAAATTTGGAACCTGATGATATTCAGAATATTGATGTATTCTCTCAAGACAATCAAGTCTTTGCTCGTATTACGCTTACTAAAAAATTCTACACTTGTCCGAAATGTGGTATCCCTACGAAGCGAATTCATGATTATAACCAACGCACAATCTCCCATGCAATCCTTGATGGTATTGATACCACTATTGTTTATAACCAAAGACGTTATTTTTGTCCTTCTTGTAAGAAGTCCTTTATAGAAGATTCTCCTTTTGTTCATATTGGTAAACGAATTTCTAAATATACTGTTCTTCGTATTATGAAAGAACTGAAAAATCCTAGGATGACCTTTTCTATGGTTGCCTCTAACTGCCATGTTTCTGTTTCATCTGTTATGAGAGTATTTGATGAATATGTAGGTATTCCTACTCGTCCTCTCCCTACTATCCTTTGTATTGATGAAGTCTATACTGTCAAATATACTCAGAAAGTATATGCTTGTGTTTTGGTCGATTTTCAATCAAATGAAATATATGACCTTCTTCCTAGTAGAAAAAAACATGACTTAGCCAATCATTTTACTAAAATTGATAAGAAATATCGTGATCAAGTTCTTTACGTTTCTATCGATATGTGGGAACCTTATCGTGATATTGCTCGTCTTTATTTTAAAAATGCGAAAGTTTGTGTTGATAACTTCCATGTTGTCAAACTAATCAATTATGCTTTTACTAAAGTTCGTATTCAAGTTATGCGTCAATACGATGTTGATAGTGATGAATATTATCTTCTTAAAAAATTCTCTTGGCTTTTAAACATGAAATATGATGACATTGATCTTCATCGTCGAATTCATATTCATAAAAACATTTCTTACTTTTTTAGTAAAGATGTTCTTGCTATTGATATTCTAAATTTTTTATTGAATTGTGATTGTGAATTAGAGATTGCCTATGCTTTAAAAGAAGCATATAACGATATCAATAAACGTTGTAATTCTGAAACGATTGAAGTTGCTTTAAATCGTTTCATCGAAGACATGATCATCTTTAATATTGAAGAATTTAACTCTGTTGTTTCTACTTTCAAAAATTGGAAACAGGAAATCATCAATAGTTTTGATATAATCGATCATCGTCGTATATCGAATGGTCCTATAGAATCAGTCAATTCAAGAATTAAACTAATCAAACGAAATGCAAATGGATATCGTAATTTCATAAGATTTAGAAAGCGTGTTTTATATTCTTTAAACAAAAATTCTTTTATTAACTTTTAGTATTTTTTAGATTTTTCTCTTTGTTTTTTCGCATATAAAAATCAGGTTTCTCATGCCTGTTTATTCTGCATGATTTACCTGATTTTTTTTACTTTAGACCCCACTCTATGGTAGACCCCATTTTAGATCTAACCCCAGAAAAAGTTATAGAGCCATTTTCAATAAAAGAGGAGAAAACAAGCATGTCCTGCTCGTATTCTCCTCTTTATAGTTTGTTCGCTTCTGCTATTTTACGCAAGATTTGATCACGTTTCTGTTGAAACAGCGTATATTTTTCATGCTTCGGCGACAACTGTTCCAAAATTTCATCTATTTTTTTCATTTGATGCCTTAAAAAAGCAGGATAAAGCGGATCTTCTCGCAGCAGCACGCCGTATTCACATGCATCCTCACTTAGCTTTTTTGCATTTTCATCAAAGCGAAAACAGATGATCTGATAATAAAAGCCTTCCCAGACCAGTTTTTCCTCAATAATCGTAAAAGGGCGATCACTGATCCACTCTCTTAACTGCTTAACATCGTGATTAGACTGTACGATGATCTTTTTATAATGCCGCAGCTTCTCATAACTGTCTTCTAAAATGGTCTGAATCGTATCAAAGCCCATTCCAGCTATAATAATTTCCTCAGTATCCTCACCGATCCCCGCTAATCCATTACAGCGGATTGCTTCTACCTTTTCCCCTACTCCATAACGAGCGATCGTCTTACGTGCATTTTCTAACGGCCCTTCGTTTACATCGCAGGCATACGCTTTCTTGATCATCTTCGCCTTAGCCAATGCACAGGGAATATAAGCATGATCGGAACCGATATCTGCTAATATGACATCTTCATCGACACATGATGCAATGGCCTGCAATCGTTTTGAAAGCATCATATTATGGCTTATCCACAAAATCCTTCAAGCGTTTGGAACGGGTTGGATGCTTCAATTTACGAAGCGCCTTCGCCTCGATCTGACGGATTCTCTCACGCGTCACATTGAATTCTTTTCCGACTTCTTCTAACGTACGCGTTCTGCCGTCATATAATCCAAAGCGCAGACGCAGCACTTTTTCCTCTCGTTCGGTAAGCCCCTGCAGCACGGTATTGATCTCATCTTTCAGCAACTGATTGTTCGCATATTCATCCGGGGAAAGCGCTTGTTTATCTTCGATGAAATCACCTAAATGAGAATCATCCTCTTCCCCGATCGGTGTCTCCAAAGAAACCGGCTCCAAAGCGATCTTTTGAATTTCCCGCACTTTTTCCGGTGAGATATTTTCCATCTTCGCCGCAATTTCTTCCGCAGTCGGATCACGTCCCAGATCCTGCACGAGCTGCCGCTGGATACGAGTCAATTTATTGATCGTTTCGACCATATGTACCGGGATACGGATCGTTCTTGCCTGATCGGCAATCGCTCTTGTGATCGCCTGTCTGATCCACCAAGTCGCATAAGTAGAAAATTTGAAGCCTTTGGTATAATCGAATTTTTCCACAGCCTTGACTAGTCCCATGTTTCCTTCCTGAATCAGGTCTAAGAACAGCATGCCTCTGCCGACATATTTTTTCGCAATCGAAACGACCAGACGCAAATTGGCCGCAATCAGCTTGCGTTTTGCTTCTTCATCGCCTTCCTGGATTCTTCTGGCGATTTCCGGTTCCTCGGAAGGATCAAGCAGCTCCACCCGCCCGATTTCTTTCAGATACATCTTGACCGGGTCATTGATCTTGGTATGCGCAGAATTGGCAAATGACTGCTCTAAAGATTCGATCTCACTGGTCAAACTGTCAAATTCAGAATCCTCACCGTTTTCATCCAAATCATATAAGTCATCCAGATCATCGCCTAATAAATTGTTTTCTTCCTCCATATCGGAATCATCGATATCCTCATCACTGATTTCAATATGGTTTTCCTTGAACCACATCAGCAGCGCTTCATTTTCTTCATCAGAAAGCTCTAAATGTTCGATCGCATTCATAATATCCTTTTCATAAAGATATCCTTCCTGCTCATACATCGCTTTCAAATCCTGTTTTACTTCATCTAGTGTTTTGATCTCGCGCATGACTACCTCCTTACCCGTTTGTTTTTTCACTTGTCTTGCCGCCATTCTCTCATTCCTCCCTTTTTCCGAATCAGAGCATTTTTTTCATCGCCGAGCTTCGCTTTTACCGCTGCATCGCTCACATTGGCGATTTCCTCGTTTAATTTACGGATCTGCTCATCCAGCAGCAGCATCCGGATCCGGTTCAGCGCATCTGACAACAATGCACTGTCATAGCTTTCCCGTGCCAGTTCCCATTCCGATATTTCTAGCAGCAGTTTTTTCACCTGCTCCTCTTTGATCACATCTAACAGCGCTGCCACATCCATCTCCGCATGATTGCGGTAGAAATCCATGATATAGTATGCGAGCTTTTTGCACGCATCATCAATCAAAAAACCTAACTCATCACGAAAACGATTGCTGGCGCTTTTCGACACGAGCATCTGCGATAAGATGGTGTACTGGGCGCTGGTCGCTCCGTCCTTTGGTCTTGCTAAAAAGGCATTTCTGACGCTTTTTTCATTTTTCATAAACCGCTTTGGTGCAGACTTGCTTTCCACACTGCTTCGCATATCAAAGCCGGTAATTTCCTGTAAGCGCACAAAGGCACTTTGTCTTTCAAATTCATTTGGCAAAAGCGCGATCTGTTCGGCAAGCTCTAATGCGAACTCTTTGCGCTGGGAATAATTCTCCAAGTTATATGTCTGACTTAAGTAAGTAAATAGAAACTCTACCCAGGAAATCGTCTTTTCACTCATTTTCAGCAGCTCTTCTTTTCCATAAGCCGCAATGATCTCATCCGGATCTAGCCCCAGCTGATTATCGACGATTTCAAAAGGGAGCTGATTGGCAAGCGCCAATTTTCCGAATTTATAGGTTGCCTGTCGGCCGGCACGATCGCCATCGTAACAAACGATGATCGTCGATCGCAGCAACTTCATTGCCTTGATCTGTTCTTTGGTGCAGGCAGTTCCCAGTGTTGCGATCGCACTGTGAATACCGACCTTCGCAAAAGCGATCACATCCATCGCGCCTTCTGTGAGAAAGACGCGTTTTCGCTCCCGCAGCGCGGCTTTGGCACGATGATAATTAAAGATCAGCTGTCCTTTTTCATAGATCGAAGTCTGAGCGGTATTGATATATTTCGCTTCATTTCCCTGCTTTGTAGTACGGGCGGTAAAGCCGACCGGATTTCCATAAGCGTCATGGATCGGGATCATGATGCGATCACTGAATATATCGTGGATGCCGTTGGCGCCGACCGCGCACACCCCGGCCGCAATCAGATTTTCATCACTGTGCTTTTTCGCATGCAGAAACTTATATAAAGCATTGCCTTCCGGATGATAACCGATCTCAAACAGTTTGATGATCTCATCGCTGACACCGCGCTGATACAAATATTGTTTGATCGATGCGGCGCTCGACGTGCTTAACTGGTATTGCGTAAACTCGATCGTATCCTGATTCACCTTATAAAGCGGCGTTTTTTTCGGATCAGCTTCCACCCGTTGATTTTGTCTTAAGATCGATTCATCCAGTGGTATGCCAGTGTATTGTGCAACCTTATACACCGCCTCTAAGAAAGAGATCTGTTCATATTTCTGCACAAAGGTAAAAACATTTCCGCCCGTTCCACAGACAAAGCATTTGAAGATCTGCTTATCAGGGGAAATCGTCAAAGAAGGATCGTGGTCATCATGAAAAGGACAAGTACAGACATAATTCTTGCCCTTTCGCGTCAATGGCACATAATGAGAAATAATATCTACAATATCTGCACGAGCGCGGATCTCATTGATCTGATCTTCACTCAATCGTGCCACAAAACCACCTTCTTTTGTTCATTTCATAATTAAAATGCGATCTTTGCTTCTAAATAAGACTTTAATTCTGTCAAAGGAATACGCTCCTGCTTCATGCTGTCGCGTTCTCTTACGGTAACACAGCCATCCTTTTCCGTTTCAAAATCAACGGTTACACAGAACGGTGTGCCGATCGCGTCTTGCCGGCGATAGCGTTTTCCGATATTCTGCGTTTCATCGAATTCACAGTTGCCGATGCCGCTGATCAAATGAAATACTTCCATCGCTTTCTCGGAGAGCTGTTTCGATAACGGCAGCACCGCTGCTTTTACCGGTGCCAGCGCCGGATGCAGATGCAGGACGATACGTGTATCCTTTTCCAGCTGTTCCTCCTCATAAGCATCGCATAAAAAGGCTAAAAACAGTCGTTCCACCCCAACGCTTGGTTCAATGCAGTACGGTAAAAACGATTCATTGGTAAGCGGATCACGGTATTCCAGATTCTGCTTGCTGGTTTCCTGATGACAGCGCAAATCAAAATCCGTACGGTCCGCAATGCCCCAGATCTCACCCCAGCCAAAAGAGAACAGATATTCAATATCGCTTGTGCCGGTGGAATAATGAGAAAGTTCTTCCTTGTCATGCTCTCGTAAACGCAAATGCGCTTCCTTGATTCCCAAGGCAATCAAAAATTCCTTGCAATAGTTCTTATAATATTCATACCATTTCATATCTTCACCGGGACGGGTAAAAAATTCCAGTTCCATCTGTTCAAATTCACGGGTACGGAAAATAAAGTTCCCCGGTGTGATCTCATTGCGGAAGCTCTTGCCGATCTGTCCGATTCCAAAAGGCAGTTTACGGCGCGTGGTACGCTGCACATTCTTAAAATTCACGAAGATGCCCTGTGCGGTTTCCGGACGCAGATAAATCGCATTTTTCGCATCCTCCACTACGCCCTGAAACGTCTTGAACATTAAATTGAACTGACGAATATCGGTAAAATCATGACTGCCGCAGTCAGGACAGGCAATCTTATGAGAAACGATATAATCCATCATCTTTTCATTCGACCAGCCGCCGGGATTCACTTCGCCGTTTGAAAAATCCTCAATCAGTTTATCGGCACGATGTCTGGTTTTGCAGTTTTTACAATCCATAAGCGGATCGGAAAAATTGCCGACATGCCCGCTTGCGACCCAAACCTGCGGATTCATCAAGATTGCCGACTGTAAACCGACATTATAAGGACTTTCCTGAATAAATTTCTTCCACCATACTTTTTTGATATTGTCCTTCAGTTCAACGCCCAGCGGACCAAAGTCCCAAGTGTTGGAAAGCCCGCCATAGATCTCTGATCCCTGGTAGACAAAGCCACTGTTTTTACAATGTGAAACAACGGTTTCAAAACTCTTCTCATTCATGCAATTACTCTTCCCTTTCCTTGTTTTATCTATCTTACGTTTCGCTATTTTTTATACAAAAACTCAAACTATTATATATCACAAAGCCTTTGCCGTTGTCAATATCCTTTCCTGCATTCCCTATCTGCTCAGCACCTGTTTTCATCTTTATCATTTCCTTCCTCTACTGATCTATTTTCTTATATAACAGACCTTCTGCTAATAAAAGCAAGCGTCTGTCAAAACGATCAGTGCACGGCATCCAGAGGAACTGAGCCAAACATCCGGCAGTGTCGGTCCAAGCAACAAATTGAACAGACTAGCTGTGTTGCTCAATACATCGAGATAAGAAATGATCATGCGCACTAGTATGAAGTAATCTAATGGACCTTCCGATTCCATTTATTATTCTCAACTGATACCAAAGCTTTGACAACTTCAAAAAAGATTTCCCTTTATCGGAAATCTTTCAATCCAGTGCCGCGATTTTTTCAAGCAGCTCCACGCTGTTAAACTGTAAGAAGCCATAGCGAGTAAGAAAGGCAAGCTGACGTTCCAGATCCTGTAAATTCCAGTCTCCATGACTTTCTAACAGCGCATAGTGCGTATAGTCCGCTTTTTGCAGCAAGCGAAACTTGCGCAGCTCCTCCACTGTCAATACAGCCTCTTGAACCCGCATACATTCTCTGCATACAAAACCGCCATGTTCTACGGAAATGCCGCTTACCTGCTTTGATCCACACTTTACACAGCCATCGACATAAGGATCAATTCCCTGCAAATGCGTAAGCTGTGCAGCAAAAAGAGCAGCTGCCGCATAAGGCTTCGTACTATCTTCCAAAAGATCAAGCGCGTACTTCAAGTGTTCAAACAGTTCTCCCTCTTTTAGCTGCAAAACCGCTTCCAGAAAGAACAAAGCGATCGCCTGCTTGCACAGATCCTCTCTGATCTTACGGTAATAGGTAAGCATTTGAACACTTCTGAGCGTATAGATCGTCGCATATTCATTTTTCGCATGACAGATACAGGAAACATAGGCGAATAACTGACAAAGCGGCGCCTGTTTGCTCTTCATCCGGCGGTGTCCTTTGCCGACAACACTATAGATCCCTTCCTCGCTCATGATTTGCATCAAGGTATCATACTCGCGATAATCCTTGATCGATAAAATAATGCCCTTGATTTCTTTCATGGTCTATTCTTCTAACGCATAGCCGAACTGATGCAGCTTGCTTTGCCGGTTGCGCCAGTTTTTCTCTACCCGCACATAAAGGGATAAATGACATTTTTTGCCATAAAGCGCCTTCAGTTCTTTCTGTGCGAGCAAACGGATCGACTTGATCATCGCCGCCTGCTTCCCGATCAAAATCGCTTTCTGAGAATCACGTTCGACGATGACCAGCGCATCGATCTCCACTTCCTTTTCCTCCTCATGCAATCGCTCTACGACGACAGCAATCGAATGGGGCACTTCCTCCATCGTTTTCAACAAGACCTTTTCACGAATGATCTCCTGCGTCTGAAAGGTTTTGCCATGGTCGCTGACCATATCTTTTGGATAAAGCAGCATGCCTTCACTTAAATAAGGTTCGCTTGTTTTCAGCAATTCTTCGATATTTTCTTCTTTTTTGGCAGAAAGCGGAATGATCTGTTCAAAGGAAAAACGTTTTTCCCATGAGGCAAGATGCTGCAGCAGTTCTTCTTTTTTCAACAGATCGATCTTATTTAACAGCAAAAAACAAGGCGTCTGATACTGCTTTAAGCGTTCTAACAGAAAAGCATCCCCGCTGCCGTATGGCTTGCTGGCATCGACGATCAAATAAATCAGATCGACATCCTGCAAAGAAAGATAAGCGCTTTTATTCAGGGTGCGCCCCAGTTCATGGTGTGGTTTATGAATGCCCGGCGTATCGATAAAGACAAACTGACAGGTGTCGGTCGTATAAATGCCTTGGATATTGTTGCGCGTCGTCTGCGGTTTGTCGGATATGATCGAAACCTTTTCCTTTAAGATCGCATTCAATAAAGTGCTCTTGCCGGCATTCGGTCTGCCGATGATGGCAATCATCCCGCTGCGCATCACAACACGTCCTTTTCCGTAAATGACATCGGCAACAGCTCCTTGATCGTGGTCGATACTTCTTCTTTGCCGTTGCTTAAATAGATCGGCGTATCCTCTTCCATCAGCTCCACGATCACCTGTCTGCACGCACCGCATGGCGCCGCCAAATATGCGCCTTCGCTTACGATCGCCAGCGCCTTGATATCCTGCTTGCGATATCCTGCGGAGTAAGCCGCAAACAAAGCGCTTCGCTCTGCACAGTTCGTTAATCCAAACGAAGCATTTTCAATATTGGCGCCCTTTACGATCACGCCGTCACGCAGCAGCACACACGCCCCGACACGATAGTGTGAGTAAGGAACATAAGCATGTTCCATCGCTTCAAACGCATGTTGCAATAACTCTTCTTTTGTCATATGATCTTTCCTCCTAATATGATCACAAAGATCCCGGCGGCCGCCAAGGAAACAAATAAGACCGCACCGGCCATCAGATCTTTGATCGTCTTGACCCGCTCATCATAATGCGGGCATATCAAATCAACACATTTTTCAATGACACTGTTCACAAACTCTAAGGCGATGACAAGCGTGCACAATAACAGAACGATCCCCCATTCCCACCGTGCAAGGGGAAGAAACAAACAGAAAAGGATGACCAAAGCGGCGATAAAGCATTGCAGCTTTACACTGCGATCTTCTAAGATTCCTTTTTTCAAGCCCACAAACGCATAAGCGAATTTATCTTTTAATGATCGCATCGATGATCTGCTCCTGTAAAGCAAACATTTCCCGTTCCTGTTCTTCGCTCATATGGTCATACCCGCATAGGTGCAGCAAGCCATGCGTAAATAAAAAGCCAAATTCCCGCTCTTCACTGTGTCCATAAGCTTCTGCCTGCCGTTTCAGCGCATCGACATTGATAAAGATATCCCCCAGTTCCCTTTCTCCTTCCATCATCTCATAATCGTCTTCCTGATCTTTTAATGCGAAGGAAATCACGTCGGTCGGCTTGTCGATCTTGCGATAGGAGCGATTGATCGTACGAATCTGTTCATCATCGACGATCACCAAAGAAACCAAATAAGATTCTTCCAGTCGCAATACCTGTTCACAGCGTGCCATGATCGCTTCTAAAAGCGGCAGCTGTTTTTCCCATGCAGCATCCTCTAATTGATTGATCAGTGTCAGTTCCATATTGTCCACTCCTTAAATCCTACTCAATTATACTATATCTTTCAAAATAGGTAAAACAAAAAAGGCAAGGCTCAGCGCTTTGCCTCATCTTCTTCATAGCGGGTAATAATCTTTTGCACCAATGGATGCCTTACGATATCAAGGACGCCCAGTTCCACGAACCCGATGCCCTCGATTCCTTTCAATAAGCGCATCGCATGAATCAAACCGCTGTCTTTCTTCGAAATCAGATCGATCTGGCTGACATCGCCGGTAATGACGATTTTGGATTGAAAGCCCATTCTGGTCAAAAACATCTTCATCTGTGAACGCGTCGTATTCTGTGCTTCATCTAAGATGATAAACGCATGATCCAGCGTTCTGCCACGCATATAGGCAAGCGGCGCGATCTCGATGATTTCTTTCTCCATCAGTTTTTCAACGCCCTCTTTCCCTAAAACATCGTAAAGCGCATCGTAGAGCGGACGCAGGTATGGATCTACTTTTTCTTTCAGATCACCCGGCAAAAAACCTAGATTTTCCCCTGCTTCCACTGCCGGACGGGTCAAGATGATCTTGTCGATCTCACCTTTTTTTAACAGGGTCGCCGCATAGACGACTGCCAGATACGTTTTCCCGGTTCCCGCAACCCCGCTCGCAAACACGATCTGATCCTTCTCCATATGCGCGCATAAGATCCGCTGTCCTAATGTTTTCGGATAGATCCACTTACCTTGCAGCGTTTTGCCGATCGCTTTGTGATAGGTCGTGTGAAGGCGCGACAGTTTGCCCGCCTGCTGTAAATGGATCGCATACATGACATCTTGCTCATTGATTTCTATGCCGCTGGCAAGCATCTGATTCAACGCGTCAAACAACGCACAGATCGCCTTTCCCTCACCATGGTCATCACTGATGATGAATAAATTATCACGCATCGTGATCGCGGCGTCAAAGCCTTTGCGGATCAGCTCCAGATAAGCGTCATGCGGTCCGCACAGCGCCAACAAATGATCGATCGTATAATCGTCTAAGCGGTAAGTCAGGTGTTTTTCCATTGCATTCTCCTTCTGCTAACGCGGTGTCGAAATGTCTTGATAACAAGTATAGAGCACCGTCATCGTTATTGTACCCCCTTCTTTTTGAAATTGCAAAATATTTTCATCTTCGATGCGATCATCACGCAGAAAGTGCTTGGAAACTTCATTGCGGGCACGAAACAGCAATCGATAAAACTGCAAAGGCTTGGGGGCCGCATCCTCTTTCATCGTAACCGTTACTTCTTCAAAGGTATAAGCGAATACGGTTCCTTCTACATAGATTTGTTCATTTTTACCATTGCTGTTGATCAATACATTTTCGACCAGCACATCGCCTTTTTTCACAAAATCATTGATATGCACTGCTTTTTCTCCATGCTGTAAAGCGAAAAAAGCGATCACGCCATCCCTTTGCGCGATCAGCCGATCGGCAGCGGGCGTATGGATCTGCGCATGGTCCTTTGCCGTATAGGAGATCTGTAAGCGGCTGCCGCTGCGGCGTACCTCAAGCCAGTTTAATTGATCCTTGAATTGTTCTTTCAGCTTGTTTTGCAGCTGTTCCTCATCTAAACGAAAGCGAGGCAGTGTGATCTGTTCCTCTAAATATGACTGTATCGCTTCCCGCATTCTTATCTCACCGTCCAGCGTGATCGCAAAGGTCGTCTGCGATAATAGATACCAAAGCGCCGCACACAAAATGATCGCTAACAGCCGATTGGGACGAAACAAGATCGATCGCAGCAGTTTCCATGTCTTGATCGCTTCAACACTGGCGTTTGGAAAGCAGGCGGCGATACGGGCATGCTGAAATAAAGACGCATGGAAAATGATCGTATGTTCCTGAAAAGACAGCTCACTGATCGCTAGACGCTGCGCTTTGACCGTTTGAAAAAAAGCCGTCTTTGTCGCTTTCACCTGCCACTTTTCCATCAGCAGTTTATTCATCGCTCAGCTCGACCTTTCTAAACTCGCCCTTGATCCAGATTTCCTCCTCATCCATTGCACTCAAGGAAAGCCGCTTTCCTTCGATACACAACCGGCGCTGTTTCATCTGTATCAGGATCTGCTCTTCATTTACCGATATAAGCTGCGTATAAGGATATACGCGCATTTGATTGGTATTGATCTGGATCAAGAACATCACCTCGCTTCAGTGTATGCGCCGCTGATCCAAAAAATGAAAGCAGTCCTTCGCTTTTGAAAGACTGCTGTTTTTTAGGTTAGGTCCTTTGCCAATTCTTGCAGATAAGCGAGGATCCCTGCCTCATAAGCACCGCCGCCCTGCGCCATAAAAGGACTGCCGCCGCCCTTGAAGGCAAAGCGTTTGCCTACCTGCTGAAATAGCGCATTGGCCTTAAAAGTCATCGACGGTGCATGTGCGATCACCACGTGTGCACGCGCTTCATGATGACATACACATAATAGGCTCTTTTCATAGTTTCGCACCAATATCGAGCACAGGGAAGTAAACATCTTTGTATCAAGATCATCTATTTCCGCAACGATCAATGGTTCCTGATGTGTTTCAGCCATCTGTTTCGCATACAGCTCCACATACTGATTTTTCCAGTTCTGCTCTTCCTGCTTAGCTGCTTTCAGTTCATTTTGTAAGCGATCCACGCCCGCTGCGCTCTCTAATAGCGGCACTGCCAGTTTTTTGGCGCAGCTGCTCAGTGCTTCCAACTGCTTGCCATAGGTGTGAAGCAGCTGATCTCCGCATAAAAAGTAAATCCGGTAGCCGCGCGTCGTTTTTTCAAAGCGCTGAAACTTGATCATTTGGATATGGCGAAGGCTTGGCACCTGCACACATCCGCACATATTATAGTCAATATCGCCGATCTTGACCGCGCGCAGCTCCTCATGATCCGTTTTTTCCAGCGCAACATGGCGAAGCGCCTCTTCCTTGGTAGGATACACGATTTCCACCGGCAGATCCATACAGATATACGCATTGCATAACTGTTCCAGTTCTTCCATCAGCGCATGATCGAACGCTGTAAAACCCATTTCCGCACCGGCTTCGACCGCATCATTAAAAAATGAAATCGTCGGTGCATGATAGCGTTTGTTCATGATCCCGCACATCAAATGCTGCGCACTGTGAATTTGCGTCTTGATGCGCCGATATGCCACATCGACCTGCTGGGTCACGACGCCTTCCAAAGGTTCTTCCACCAAATGATAAATATGTCCGTTTTCCCATTTCAACGCTTTTACCGTGAGATCATTTAAGGTGCCGCGATCAGAAGCCATGCCACCCCCTTCCACATAAAACACACTTTCCTCACAGGCGATCCAATAGCCCCTTTCCTCTTTGATACGATCGATGACTTTGCTTTGCAGCGAAGTTTTCATCCAGTCATCATAATAGCGATTCAACAATCTCATCACCTCTTTCGTTCATTATATCATAAACAGCCGTTCATTTACTTTTTTGTTTCAAATATGCCGCAAAAGCACAGGCATCTCTTTGTTGAATGAGTCGATTGATCCCCTTTGCCCGCTCATTTTCCAATATCGGCAGCACTTCCCCTTCTTTCAGCCAGACTACCTCCGCGATCAGCATTTGTTCAAGCGGCGTGCGTTTGATCTGTCCGATATTTTCCCCTAAGCGCACCGCATAGAAATGAGAATGGGTTTCCCGCTTGATCAGATAATAACGATCAACGATCTCTCCGATCGCTCCAATGATCTCACAGGTATAGCCGCTTTCCTCCATCACTTCCCGATGAATGGCCGCTTCTTCACTTTCGTTCTCCTCAATGCCGCCGCCGATCGTTTCTAAATGATCGCGCTGCCCAAACGCATCTTCTCCGACGATTCGCAAAAAAGCATATTCATCATGATCATTTACCGCGATCACCCGCACAGTATGACGCACCTCAGCGATTGCTTGTTTTTTCCATACCGTATCTTCCAGTTTTGCCAAAATCATCGTCTTCACTCCTTATAAAAGAAAAAACAGCCACCCGTGTGACTGTCTTTTCGGCGACATTGATTTGATAATTTTTTTTGGGGGAGATTCATGCAAATTCCCTTATTTGGGTGGGGGAAGATGGGAATAAGCACACTCAAATCAATGTCATGTTAATAATACCTAAAATCTATTCTGTTTGTCAATAAATTTCTACTAAAAAAAGTCGCTTTCTTATTATTTTTCTGATCTTCTACGCATTTTGTGGATAATCCTTCCCTTATTTTCCATTTTTCTATAACCGCATAGTATGAAATGAGGTGAAGTATGAAAAAAATCGGGATCGTCACAAGAACAGAAGCGCTGGAAGGAATCGAAAGGACCTTTGTGAATGACAGTTATGGAAACGCCATTCGTAAAGAAGGATGGTTCCCCGTATTTTGCAATGAGATCGCTTTGGCGAACTGGTATGCCCAAAATCTGGATGCGCTGCTCATACCCGGTGGCTTAGATATAGATCCGCTTTACTATCAAAAGCAATGCGATCCGGCAACAAAGCGTTATCCAAACCCCATTGACGCACTGGATTTTGCTTTATTGGAAGCATTCTTACAGGAAGGCAAACCGATACTAGGCATCTGCCGCGGCTTACAGGTCATCAATGTCTTTTTTCGCGGTACGCTGAAACAGGATATCAATACCGATGATCATGAACGCGATCATCTTCATGAGGTCACGATCCTGCCCGGTTCTTTTTTATCCTCTATGCAAAAGCCGGTCATGGAAGTAAACTCTTACCATCACCAGACCATTGACCGCTTAGGAAAAGATTTGCGGGCGATCGCCGTTCATCGCGATCAAACGATCGAAGCGATCATACACAAAACATTTTCGATCCTGGCGGTACAGTGGCATCCGGAAAAAATGGAGGACGATGTCATCATTCCTTATTTTCTGCATGCCTGTGCCACTTGTCGCTTTCCTCTCCACCAGCGCCATAAAAAATAAACGATGATAAGCAAAGAAAGCCAGTTTAGGAAGCGATCCAGCGGTACTGACATCGCCATTTCCTTGGCAGCGTAGCAGACCAAAAGCGAACGCATAAAACGAGCGATGCCATCACTGAGCAAAAAAGGAAACAGCGGCATGCGCATCAGTCCGGCCAAATAGGCAAGCAGAAAGTCAGGAATTGGTGTGATGCCGCCGATGATCACAGCGATGATCCCATAGCGCTTCATGATCCGTTCCCCTTTATCAATATCCGATGTACTCGCCAAATGCTGCAGGATCTTTCTGCCAAAGCGCCATGCCAAAAAATAGCCGACCGCGCCGCCGAGCATCGTGCCGAAACTGCCGATCACACAAAAGAACAGCCAGTATGCGGGAAGCTTCAAGCATAGCGGCAGTAACACGACCTCCAATGAAGGGAGCGGTAAAAAGGCCTTCAGGCAGGCATAAAGAAACAACGCCACATTTTGATAAAGAAAAAACATACCTGTCATGATGTTCTCACCTGCTACAAGGTATGTTTTTTCTCTTGCTTTTATTCGTCATCCATACAGGCGAACAGATCATGATAGCATGCACTCGGCGCAAATGCATAGCGTGCACAATCCGCAGCGGTGTGCACACCGCTTTCCACCAAGATCGTTTCTACACCATGCAGCGCCCCAAAAGCGATGTCAGTTTCCATATTATCGCCCAAAATGATACAGTCTTCTTTTTGCTTATTCAGATAGGCCAGCGTTTCCTCCAGCATAGGCGCGTATGGCTTGCCCAGCTTTAAGGACTCCTGTTCGCTCGCATAAGCAAGCATTTCTACGATACTGCCGTTCCCGATCAGAAAATGATCGCCATCCGCCAAGCGTCGATCACAGTTCGTGCCGATCAGCTTTGCCCCATTCCACAACTGTTCAAAGGCCTTGGAATAATCCATATACGTTTTAGAGCGCGACAAACCGACAAATACAAAATCACTGTGATCATCCACGATCGTAAAACCATTTTCCAGCAATGCTTCCCTTAATCCGTCCTCACCGATATAGTAGGCGTTACGCCGATCACTCATTCTTGCGACATAACGCGCCGCTGCCATGGCACTGGTAAAAAATTCATCTTCTTTGATGCCATGAAACCCCAACGCTTCCATATGTGCAACATTCTGCTTCTTCGTGCGCATGGCGTTATTGGTAACGAAGCAATAAGGGATTTTTTCTTTTTGTAAATAGCTGATCAATTCGATCGCACCGGGTATCTGCTTTTTGCCCCGATACATCGTTCCATCCAGATCGATCAGCCACGTTTTATGCTTCCATCGTTCTTTCATATCCTCATTCCTTTCTTTTTTATTATATCATGCTTTTGCCTGCGGCTTCAGTTTTTTTCGAAAGCCGATCAGAAACGCAAACGGTGCAAGATTGGCGGCCGCAAACACATAAAGCGTCAGATCATAGCCCAGCCAATCGATCAAAGCGCTGCTGATCAGCGGCGTCAGTAAACCGCTTAATCCAACAAAGATTGCCAATGCAAATAACTGGGCGCTGCTGCGCAGACTGCTTTCACAAATATCTTCGATGATGAGCTTGCTGACGAGGGCGACGATCGGCAGCGTTACGACTTGTAAAAAGGTAATGCCGATGATGAAATAAGGATCCTGTGCAAAGCCATACAAAAAGAATTTGATGCCATACATCACGACTGCCACTAATAAAAGCGTATAGGCATTCACCTTTTTTAACAGCCGATTCGCACCAAGCAGCAGCGGCACCTCCATGATCGACTGTACTGCCCATTTGATTGCGATCACATCGTGGCTTGCCTTTAAGGCGACCATTTTATCCACGACGATATACTGATCGCCGTTGCCGATCAAATAGATCATGAAAAAGACAAACACAAAGGCGAGATAACGGCGATTGCGAAACAGCTTTTTGATTTCTTTTAAGCTGTAATTGCTTTCAATACGCACATCCTGCAATTTTCGAAAGAAGAACAGCCAAAGCACAGATACGATAAGCAGGCCGATTGCCAGCATGGGAAAAGAAGTGAGCGAAACGATCTGCCCTGCCGCGATCGCACCGACAGTAAAACCCAGCGCGCCTGCTGCTCTTAGCTTTGGATAATTTTGTTGATCCAACTGAAATAAATAAGTTTCCGTTAATCCTTGCATGATCTTTGCAAAACCGCCGACCATCGCACATACCAACAAAAGATAAGCAAATAAATCACCGCTGCTTAACACCATCGCCAAAGCAGACACAGCGAGAATCAAATAACCGATCAGTAAAAAACGCTTCATCTGATGATAGCGATCACAAAGAAGGCCGAAAACGATCTGCCCGATCGTCGCGATCACCGCCACAAGCGCCAATACGATGCCCCGCTGCTCAAGGGAGAACGCATGCTCCTTCAAAAAAGGGATCAGCTGGGTCGAAACATAGGAAAATACAAAAAAAGCCAGGAAATTCTGTATGTATAAAAGCGCGTTTCGCTTCATTGATTTCACTCCCTGGCTTTAGTATGTAACGCTTTGATTTGCTTATACGCGGGTGATTCCCGCAGGGGTAAGGATCAGATCCAGCTTTACATCAAGATCATGCGGCCATGTATCCGCTACCTTTTGAAAGCAGTAAGCAACGCCAATCTTCAACGCACTGCATTTTTTCAGATAGCGATCGTAATAGCCCTTTCCATAACCGATGCGATAGCCGTTTTCATCATAGGCGAGCAGCGGCACTAAAATAATGTCGATCTGTTTTGGATCCACGCTTTTGCCGATCGGTTCTTCAATGCCATAGCGGCCGCGTCTAAAATCATCCGGAACGATCATTTCCATATGCGTTTCATCCAGTACCCGCGGATAGCACCAGGTTCCTTTCGCAGAGGGCAGTATTTCCAATTCCGCACGAAAGGCCCGATACGATGCGATCAGCATATCTTCTTTCAACAATGTTTCCAGCCATCTGGCCGCTTGCTTGGAAGCCTGTTTTCGCTCGCTCTCGCTCAGTTGTTCGCGTTTTTTACGCATATGCTTACGAATTTCATCTTTCATCTTCCAACACCTGACGCATTGCCTTCCAGCTTAAAAACGCGCATTCCCTGCGATTGGCCTTCGTTGCGACGTCCGCAAAGATCGCTTCTTCCCCGATTCGCTCAGCTTCATACGGCTGCTGATCCAGCATGCGTTCATACGCCTCGATCTGCTTTAGTGCCGATTTGCGATCCTGCTTGCGCAGTTCTTCACACATCATGGAAGCAGCGGCGGTAGCGATCGCACAGGCATGACCGTAAAAGCAGACATCTTCGATCACATCATCTTGTATGTTTACCATCAGTGTCAGATCATCAGCGCACGTATGGCTGTAAGCGCGTACCGACACATATCGTTCTTCTTTCCGATAATGACGGGGATGGGTCGCATGTTCCATCAAAAGCGCTCTTTTTTTCATCGGATCCATCTGTTTCACCTCATTCCATATAAAGATCGACGCAGGCGTCCAGCGTGATCTTCTCACAAAGCGCTAAGAAGCGATCGATTTCTTCGATCGTATTATAAAATGCCAGACTGACGCGCAGCGTCGCCTTTGCATCGATCGCCTGCTTCAAAAGCCTTGCACAGTGCTGACCGCTGCGCAAGCAGACGCCATGCTTGGCGAAATAGGCGGCGGCATCCTGCACATGAATGTGATCGATCGTAAAAGCAGCGATGGGAATCGCACTGTCCTCATTCCATAACGTAACATGAGCGATCTTTTTTAATCCCGCAAACAGATGTTCTTTTAACTGTTGTTCCTTTGCTTCGATCACATCCAGACCGATCTTTTGCAGATAAGCGCATGCCTCACCGAAGGCGATCGCTCCTTCGATCGGCGGTGTACCTGCCTCATAACCTGCACTTCCTTCGCATAATACGATGTGCCCCGCTTCATCGAAATCGCAGTTGCTCGTACCACCGTAAAACGCCGGCTGAAGTACGGGGAACAGCTCCTTTTTCAAATACAAGGCGCCGACACCGGTCGTAGCGCCCAATTTATGTGCGCTGCAGGCAAACGCATCCACCTTGCTCGCTTTGACATCTGTTCTGCCATGCGCTGCGCTCTGCGCCCCGTCAACAAATAATAATGCGCCTGCTTCATGAACGAGCTCCGCAATCTGTGCGAGCGGCAGCCGATATCCCAGCACATTGCCGATTTCCGCTAATACCACTGCTTTGACCCGGCTGTGCAGAGAAGCTTTTAATGCCGGCAAAGAAAAACGGCCATGTGCATCAAGCGGGATATAAGCAACTTCGATCCTTTTGAACTGCTTTAAGTGCAGAAACGGCAAAATACAGGACGCATGCTCCGCATAAGTCGTCAAAATGACATCGCCGTCTGTCAACTGCGGCAGCAGGGCGTAGGCAAGCTGATTCATCGCCGCCGTAGTGCCGCCGGTAAAGATGATCTCCTCTGCCTGCGCATGCAGAAAAGAAGCGACCTGTTCCCTTGCCTGTTCATAACGCTTCTCCAGTGCCTGCGCCAATGGATAAGCACTGCGATGCACGTTTACGCTTTCTTTTTCATAATAGCGAACCAGCGCATCGATCACACAGCGCGGCTTCAATGCCGTTGCGGCATTATCAAAATAGATCAAATCCGGATGCTGATCAAAAAAAGGATAATTTTTTCGCAGCAGCGCATCTTCCAAAGCAAACACATCCTTTCTTACCGTATCATTCTATCATTGTTTGACCTTTCCGACAATTCTTTTCCCTTCCCTTTCCGTTTTTATTCAGTATCGTGTGAAAGCATGGGTTATGCAAGAAAGCATATGGGATAAATTGCATTCCCTATTAAAATCGGCTATAATGGTACGGAAACGATAATAAAGGAGGATATTCATGATCGAAGTGTTAAAAAAACAGTGGTTCGTTGTTCTGATCGCACTGATCTTCACGTCATTTGCGATCTATTATATCTATGACACCAATAAAGGCAAATTGCCCGGTAAATCCATAGATGGCAAAGATGTTGTTGCGACGATCGGCGAACAGACGATCACTGCCGATGATCTGTACGACGGCTTAGACAAAACGATGAGCGGCAGCGTCGCATCCGTTTATTTCAGCCGCTATGTAGCAGATCAAAGCGTAGAAACGACAGATGCACTAAAAGAAGAAGCAAAGACCAATGCAGAGGGCTATCGCTCTTATGTGGAACAAACCTATGGAACCGCTACGGACGATATGATCGCTGCATCATTAAAACAGCTGAATTTTGATTCTTTGGAAGATTACTTCTTGATCGAAGCAAAAAAGACGAAGCTGTATCAGGATTACTATGACAAGCATTTAGAAGAGCTGTTTCAGCCGCTGTGCGAGGAAAAGAACGGACGGGTGCTCTCACATATCTTGATCAAGATGGATGATGCGGAAAACCCGACGGAGGAAGAATTGGCAAAGATCGAAAAAGTTGATGCGGCGCTTGCCGAAGGCGAGGACTTTGGCGATGTTGCGGAAAAATACTCCGACGACAGCAGCGCATCAGACGGCGGTCTGCTCGGTTACAGCGATGATGACACCAGTTATGTAACGGCCTTTAAGGAAACGGCGGCTACCTTGAAAAAAGGTGAAGTCAGCGACTGGGTAAAAGTAACTTCTACCAATTATTCCGGCTGGCACAAGATCTTGTGCGTGGAAGACAGCTATGAAGGGATCATCGAAAATAAAGATGTCAAAGAAAGCATCTATTCGGCGATCGAAAGCGCCAACTCGACGATTCGCAGCGAGATCATCTGGAAAGCCGGTAAGAAACTGGACATCTCTTTCGCGGATAAAGAACTGAAAGCAGCCCTATTAGAAGCACTGGGCTTAGACGAGTAAGGAGGCGATCACAATGAAGAAATTATGGACTCTTGCCTTAGCGGCAGGTTTGCTTGCCCTTAGCGGATGCAGTGATGCTGTGGCTGAGATCAGCAACGGCAGCGAAGTCGTATTCAGCGTCGGTGATCGATCGGTTACCCGTGAAGATATGTTTACGACTTATAAATCCTCCGGCGCCAGCTATATCATTCAGGAAGCGACACGCTATATCGTCGATCAGGAAGTCGAAACGACGGAAGAAATGGAAAAACAGGCACAGGAGGAGCTGGACAACTTTAAGAACACCTACGGTGATCAAAGTGAATCTTATATCAAACTGGGCGGCTATCAGGATGAAAATGACTATCGCGACCGTTATCTGCTCTTAAACATCAAGACCAAGCAGCTGCCTTATGTGTTCATCAAGGACAATTTCAAGAGCCAGGCAGAAAAATATCACCCGATGAAGGTGCAGATCTTAGAAACAACTGAGTTAGGCAATGCGCAGAGCGCACTGGAAGCGATCAAAAACGGCGGTGATTTTGAAGAGAACGTCACTGCCTATGGCGATACCACCAACTTCAAGGGCGAAGCGGAGATCATCACTTCTCAGACAACTTCTCTGCCGGAATCGATCTTTGAGCAGTTAAAGAAGAATACCAAATCCGATTATCTGTTTGATGAAGTGCTTTCCGATACGACCACCGGTAAATACTATGTGATCCGTGTGATCCATGCCGATCCAAATGATTTTAAGGAAGAAGCAATAGAGGCAATGGCTTCGATCTCCACGATGCAGACGACTGCCTTTACCCATTATCTGAAAAAATATGACTTCCGCATTTATGACATCGACATCTATCAGGATATCAACGAATCACAGCCTGACTATATCGTACAGTAAAAACTGCTTCGGCAGTTTTTTCAGACTGTTGACAAAGTGGTACTTAAAAGTAAGTATCGCTTTTCTTTTTTAGTAAAATAATTTGAAATGGTATATTTTATTAGATTTATTAGATTTTGTGCAGGTTTAGAGCTATTTTTCCATCTCCACCTTGCCATTCTTTTCAGATTATGACACGCAAAAATCATCAGCGCTTGATGCTGATTTTTTAGTAGCCCTTTTAACCTTGTATATCTTAGATTATGGTGTTCCTTACAATCGCCAAATACTCGCTCAATGCTTTCTTTTCGTTTCGGATAGATTTCCTTCCATTCAGGTGTATGTCGTATCTCATCCATTACTTCTTCTCGATACTCTTCCCATACATGACGTGTGATTACCTTTTGATGATTCTTTGATTGCGTACATTTTTCTCTAAATGGACAATTCCTGCAGTCTTCCGGATTTGATTTATACTCCTTATATCCTAGTTTGTTTGTTGTGCTGTAATGCAGTACCTTATCATTTGGACACAGATAACAGTCAAAGCCTTCATCATATACCATTTCGTAACTGTTCTTTTTGAAAAACCCTTTCTTCGTCATTGGCCTTTTATAAGGAACATACATTTTTTGCTTATGTTCCAGTATGGTCTTACAAATTGCCGGTGTAATATATCCTGCATCTAAACATATATTCTTTATCTGTTCTCTATATTTTTCGCTCATTACCTCATATGCCGGAAAAAAGGATACGCTGTCATGCACATTCCCTGACACGCATAATGTGTAAATTACAAATCCATTCTTATCGCAGAATGTCTGATGAGAATATGCAAAGCATTTTTCTTTTTCCCCTTTATGAAAACATCCGCTTTCTGGATCCGTTCTGCTTACCTTGATGTGCTTTGTTTCTACATCTCTTTTCAGCTTGCCACTTTCTTCATCATAATTCAGCTCTTCTTGTTTATTGGCTTTTATTGGCTTTTTCCCATGCTTTTCACGGTCTTTATTGATCTCTGCCAATAGTTCATCTTCATACACTTTCTTTGCGATCATGACCTCTTCATCTGTATACTTATTTTTATTGGCGTTTGCTTTCTGGTGTGTGGAATCTCCAAATACTGTTTCCATATCTACGAATCCATAGCCAATAGCCTGTTTTAGTATCTGATCAAATATCTGTTCAAATACCTGACTGTCTCCATATCTTCGTATATAATTTTGACTCCATGTCGAATAGTTGGGCACTTGTTCTTCCATTGAGATCCCAAGAAACCAGCGATATGCCAAATTGACCTGTATTTCTTTACACGTTCTTCGCATAGATCCTATACCAAATATGATATTTATAAAAATCATTTTGAAAAGTACCACAGGATCGATGCTTGGTCTTCCAAAATCACTATATAGATGTTCGACTAATGGATAAATAAAACTCCAATCTATACAGGATTCCAGTTTCCTTACTTCATGATCTTGTGGTACTAGTCCTTCTATTGTATTCAATATGATACTATCGTTTTTGCTATTTCTTTTGGTCATTGCCATATGTAATCACTCCTAGCCGCGTCTTTATTATACCATTTTTTATGATACGATCGGATATATAAAAAACAAGAAGTGCCTCATGTTTTGCGAACTAGGACGAGGTCATCTTCTTGCGGGAGTTTGACACCTAAAAAAATAACAATATTCAAATAAAGGCTTAATCAAAAGCTTTTTTTATACTTTTTTTGTCAATTTTTTAGTTTTTGTATAGCGTATTGTGCCGTATTGTGTTATAATGTCGTTAGGTGGTGATCCTTCTATGCGTATCAATATTGTCAAATCTAAGAATGCTGAACAACTATATATTATTCACTCTTACAGAATAAACGGTAAGAATACTTCCAAAATCTATAAAAAACTTGGCTCTATGGATCAACTCCTTCCTCTTCATAACAATGATCGTGATCAGGTCCTTGCCTGGGCCAAAGAGCAGGCTCGTCTTGCTACCGAACAATATGATCAAGAAAATGAAAAAGTTTCTATATCTTTTCATCCTAATCTACATATCAAGAAAAATGAACAACATTCTTTTAATTGCGGTTATTTGTTTCTTCAATCTATTTGCTCTCAGCTTCGCTTCGATAATATCTTCCGCAACATGAAAACCCGTCATAACTTCACTTTCCCTATTCAATCCATCTTCTCCGATCTGATCTATTCTCGTATCCTTCATCCTTCCAGTAAAAAGAGCTCTTATGATTTCGCTCACACCTTGCTGGAACAGCCTAAATATGATATCCATCATATTTACAGAGCGTTATCTATTCTCGCTCAAGAATCTGATTATATTCAATCCGAAGTTTATAAGAACTCTCACTTCATTCATCATCGTAATACAAAGGTCCTTTATTATGACTGTACCAATTACTATTTTGAAATTGAAGAGGACGATGATTTAAGAAAATATGGAAAATCAAAAGAACATCGGCCAAATCCAATCGTTACGATGGGACTGTTTATGGATACCGACGGGATCCCTTTGGCTTTCGATCTGTATCCCGGTAATCAAAATGAACAGAAAACATTGAAGCCTTTAGAACAGAAGATCATTCGTGATTTTGATTGCAGTGAGTTTATCTATTGCAGTGATGCCGGTCTAGGTTCTCAAGATAATAAACTGTTCAATGATATGCAAGGACGTTCTTATGTTATTGCCCAATCCTTGAAGAAACTGAAGAAAGAAGATAGAGAAATTGCTTTGGATCCTACTCAATTTAGAAAAGTAGGAAGTAATCGATTGATCGATTTGCGTGAATTAGACGAAAGCGATCCATCTGTTTACGGAGAGATTTATTATAAAGAAGTACCTATCGAATCAAAGAAACTATCTGAAACGATGATCGTAACCTATTCGCCTAAATATCGTGCTTATCAAGCAAATATACGTCAAAAGCAATTAGAACGAGCACAAAAACTATTAAATACAAGCAAGAACATTAGAAAAGAGCGGAAGAACCCGAATGATCCGGCTAGATTCATAAAGAAAACATCCGTTACAGAATATGGAGAAGTCGCTGATCAAGTTATTTATGAACTAGATCAGGAAAAGATAGGACAAGAAGCAATGTATGATGGTTTCTATGCCGTTACAACGGATATAGATGGAAGCATAGAAGAAATTATTCAGATCAACCAAAGAAGATGGCAGATAGAAGAATGCTTTCGTATCATGAAAACAGAGTTTGAGGCAAGGCCGGTATATTTACAAAGAGAGGATCGGATCAAGGCGCATTTTCTGATCTGTTTCATATCACTGTTGGTTTATCGTTTACTGGAAGAAAAGTTAGATAAGGAATATAGCGTAGAACAGATCATACATACATTACGAGAAATGAATGTATGTGAGATAGAAGGATATGGATATATACCGACTTATAAACGAACCGATCTAACAGACAAATTACATGAATTGTTTGGATTTTATACAGATACCCAGATTATCAAACAGAAGAAAATGAGAAATATTATCCACAAATCAAAGAACAGATAAAAAAATACCACATATCGTTACAAAACGAAAACTCAAGATTAGCCTTTATTTATCAGCTTTTCTTGAGTTTTTTCATTGTCTAGGTGTCAAACTTGGGATTATAACATTTTTTATGATACGATCGGATATATAAAAAACAAGAAGTGCCTCATGTTTTGCGAACTAGGACGAGGTCATCTTCTTGCTTTTTTATTTTATCATATCTTTCCCTATCAGAAAAGAAAAAAACTGTTGACTCCTTTCACTTTGTCAACAGTCTGTAAAAACTGCTTCGGCAGTTTTTTTCTTTTCAGGAAATGAGGGATATGATAAAATGAAGAAAATAAGAGAGGTGTTTTGCATATGTGCATATTTTGTAAGATCGTAAATAAGGAAATCCCTTCGCATTGTATTTATGAAGATGATACCGTAATGGCGTTTCTCGATATTTCACAAGCTGCCAAAGGTCATACGCTGGTCATTCCAAAGGCGCATTATGATCATTTTCTAAANCGGGAGTTTGACACCTAAAAAAATAACAATATTCAAATAAAGGCTTAATCAAAAGCTTTTTTTATACTTTTTTTGTCAATTTTTTAGTTTTTGTATAGCGTATTGTGCCGTATTGTGTTATAATGTCGTTAGGTGGTGATCCTTCTATGCGTATCAATATTGTCAAATCTAAGAATGCTGAACAACTCTATATTATTCACTCTTACAGAATAAACGGTAAGAATACTTCCAAAATCTATAAAAAACTTGGCTCTATGGATCAACTCCTTCCTCTTCATAACAATGATCGTGATCAGGTCCTTGCCTGGGCCAAAGAGCAGGCTCGTCTTGCTACCGAACAATATGATCAAGAAAATGAAAAAGTTTCTATATCTTTTCATCCTAATCTACATATCAAGAAAAATGAACAACATTCTTTTAATTGCGGTTATTTGTTTCTTCAATCTATTTGCTCTCAGCTTCGCTTCGATAATATCTTCCGCAACATGAAAACCCGTCATAACTTCACTTTCCCTATTCAATCCATCTTCTCCGATCTGATCTATTCTCGTATCCTTCATCCTTCCAGTAAAAAGAGCTCTTATGATTTCGCTCACACCTTGCTGGAACAGCCTAAATATGATATCCATCATATTTACAGAGCGTTATCTATTCTCGCTCAAGAATCTGATTATATTCAATCCGAAGTTTATAAGAACTCTCACTTCATTCATCATCGTAATACAAAGGTCCTTTATTATGACTGTACCAATTACTATTTTGAAATTGAAGAGGACGATGATTTAAGAAAATATGGAAAATCAAAAGAACATCGGCCAAATCCAATCGTTACGATGGGACTGTTTATGGATACCGACGGGATCCCTTTGGCTTTCGATCTGTATCCCGGTAATCAAAATGAACAGAAAACATTGAAGCCTTTAGAACAGAAGATCATTCGTGATTTTGATTGCAGTGAGTTTATCTATTGCAGTGATGCCGGTCTAGGTTCTCAAGATAATAAACTGTTCAATGATATGCAAGGACGTTCTTATGTTATTGCCCAATCCTTGAAGAAACTGAAGAAAGAAGATAGAGAAATTGCTTTGGATCCTACTCAATTTAGAAAAGTAGGAAGTAATCGATTGATCGATTTGCGTGAATTAGACGAAAGCGATCCATCTGTTTACGGAGAGATTTATTATAAAGAAGTACCTATCGAATCAAAGAAACTATCTGAAACGATGATCGTAACCTATTCGCCTAAATATCGTGCTTATCAAGCAAATATACGTCAAAAGCAATTAGAACGAGCACAAAAACTATTAAATACAAGCAAGAACATTAGAAAAGAGCGGAAGAACCCGAATGATCCGGCTAGATTCATAAAGAAAACATCCGTTACAGAATATGGAGAAGTCGCTGATCAAGTTATTTATGAACTAGATCAGGAAAAGATAGGACAAGAAGCAATGTATGATGGTTTCTATGCCGTTACAACGGATATAGATGGAAGCATAGAAGAAATTATTCAGATCAACCAAAGAAGATGGCAGATAGAAGAATGCTTTCGTATCATGAAAACAGAGTTTGAGGCAAGGCCGGTATATTTACAAAGAGAGGATCGGATCAAGGCGCATTTTCTGATCTGTTTCATATCACTGTTGGTTTATCGTTTACTGGAAGAAAAGTTAGATAAGGAATATAGCGTAGAACAGATCATACATACATTACGAGAAATGAATGTATGTGAGATAGAAGGATATGGATATATACCGACTTATAAACGAACCGATCTAACAGACAAATTACATGAATTGTTTGGATTTTATACAGATACCCAGATTATCAAACAGAAGAAAATGAGAAATATTATCCACAAATCAAAGAACAGATAAAAAAATACCACATATCGTTACAAAACGAAAACTCAAGATTAGCCTTTATTTATCAGCTTTTCTTGAGTTTTTTCATTGTCTAGGTGTCAAACTTGGGATTATACCATTTTTTATGATACGATCGGATATATAAAAAACAAGAAGTGCCTCATGTTTTGCGAACTAGGACGAGGTCATCTTCTTGCTTTTTTATTTTATCATATCTTTCCCTATCAGAAAAGAAAAAAACTGTTGACTCCTTTCACTTTGTCAACAGTCTGTAAAAACTGCTTCGGCAGTTTTTTTCTTTTCAGGAAATGAGGGATATGATAAAATGAAGAAAATAAGAGAGGTGTTTTGCATATGTGCATATTTTGTAAGATCGTAAATAAGGAAATCCCTTCGCATTGTATTTATGAAGATGATACCGTAATGGCGTTTCTCGATATTTCACAAGCTGCCAAAGGTCATACGCTGGTCATTCCAAAGGCGCATTATGATCATTTTCTAAACTGTGATGAAGCGCTTATGAAGCATGTGTTTGAGGTAGCGCAAATGCTGGGAAAACGCCTGCAGGCGGCCTTGCATGCCGATGGATTAAACATTTTAAGCAATGTCGGTACGGCTGCCGGACAAAGTGTTTCCCACTTTCACGTACATCTGATTCCGCGTTATGAAACAGGAGAAAATCATGTTACGATTGCGTTTGCGGACAATGCGCATGCGGACGCGGATATAGAAGCAACCCTTGCATTGCTCAAACAATAAGGAAGGTGGTCGCCTTCCTTATTTTAATATTTGCAGCTCCTCTAAGATGCGTACATCGGTTTCCACCGTATTTAACAAAGCCAGTTCATCAAAATTAAAGGTGGGATCATGCAGCGGCTGATGGAAATCGGCATCTTTGATCCCGGTATAGAAAAACAATCCTTTTGTCTGCTGCTGATAAAAACTGAAATCTTCGGCGATCATCCGTGGCGATTCCTCGATGAAATCATCTGCACAAACAGCTTTGACCAGCGTATAAAGCTGTGGATCATTTTGCACGACCGGATAGCAGTCAACGATCTTGACCTGTATGACGACCCCATGCAGCAGCTCGATCCCTTTGGCAATCTCATGGATTCGTTTTTTCATCCGTTCATGGTCCTGATCATCAAAACTGCGCATCGTGCCTTCTAAATGCGCCTTGGCAGCCAAGGCATTGCGCGCTTCTCCTGCACGCATCGTTCCGATCGTCAAAACAGCACTATGTGAAGGATTGAGTGAACGCGATACGATCGTTTGCAACTGCTCGACGAATGCACATCCCGCTAACAGCGCATCATTGCCGTCATGTGGCATTGCCGCATGGGCGCCGTTTCCCAAAATATCAAAGTAAAGCTCCGATACCCGTGCCATCAAAGGCCCTGCTTTTGTTGCGATCTTCCCTTTCTCAAGATCCGGCATGACATGTGTCCCGAAGATCGCTTTGATCGGATAAGTGCGAAACAAGCCGTTTTCGATCATGATCTTCGCCCCGCCGGGGTTTTCTTCCCCGGGCTGAAAAATAAAGACGATCCCCTGCTTCAGCGCTTCTTTATGTGCGCAAAGATAAGTGATCAAAGCAAGCAGCGCTGCCATATGTCCATCATGACCGCAGGCATGCATCCGTTCCGGATAACTGCTGACAAAGGCCGCTTTCGTTTCTTCACTGATCGGCAATGCGTCCATATCAGCACGAAAAGCGATCATTTCGGTATTTTGCTTACCATATAAGACCGCCACCAGTCCATGTTCGATAAAATCTTCCCGCAGTTCATCAATTTTCAGCTGTTCCAGCTGTTTTTTCAAATACGCCTTCGTTTCGATCGTAGCCAATCCAATTTCCGGAATCTGATGAAGCGCGCGCCGATGGCGAATCACATCTTCGCCAAGCAAAGCGATTTCTTCTCTGATCTTCACATTATCACCACTTCCATTATATGCGCTGATGAGCGTTCTTTTCCAGCAGCTTCGCTTTTACGTGCGCATCCACATAGCCATCAATCTTACCGCCGCAATACAGCACTTCTTTGACAGCGCTGGATGAGATAAAAGCAGTTTCAGCATTTGCCAGCATCCAGATCGTTTCCACCTGCGGCGCTAAATGCGCATTATTGCGTGCCAGTGTTTCTTCCAGTGCAAAATCCGCCGCACTTCTTAACCCCCTTAGCATCATCGTCGCACCAAGCTGCTGCACCGCCTGCACAGCTAAGCCGCTGCCGCTTGTTACCCTTACATTGGGAAAGCCGCTGATTGCATGATCGATCATTTCGATTCGCTCCTCAACGGTAAATAAGCAGTTTTTGGCGGGATTTTCCATCACTAGCACCACCACCTCTTGAAACTGCGCCGCCGCTCTGGCAATCAGCTCCATATGTCCTTTCGTGATCGGATCAAACGTCCCCGGATATACGATCATCTACATTTCCTCCTTTTCGATAATAGCGCATACGGCTAATGCCGTACACCGCCTCCTTTTCTTGATAAAGCGAACCGAACTGTTTCGCAAACTGATCCTCTTTCAGGCTTTCTACGACCAGTACGCCGTCATCCTTCAATAATTCATAAGCGTCGATCAGAGTGATGATCTCCTCCATCTTTCCTAACGCATAAGGAGGATCGACAAAGATCAAATCAAATTGACGCCCTTCCTCATGACAGCGAAGCAGCGCCTGCGCATAATCTAAATTCCAGATCGTACACTGTTGTTCCATCTGAAACTGTTTTACATTCTTTTTGATGATTCCGATCGCCGCTTTGCTGTGATCATTCAAAAGGGCATGCGACATCCCTCTGGAAATCGCTTCATAGCTCATACTGCCGCTTCCCGCGAAAAGATCCAACATTTCCCCCTTGTCAAAATAAGTGCCGAGACTGGAAAATACCGCGCCTTTGGCTTTATCCGATGTCGGTCTGGTCGCTGCCCCCTCAAGGGTGGCAATGATCCGCGACCGATGTGTGCCGGCAATGATCCGCATACGATCCCTCCTTTTTCTTTTCTTCATTTTTTTGTATAAAGCAGATGGTAATGGGCAAGATAATAACGCATCAGGTAATGATGCAATCCCCCAATCTTTGTTTCTCCTCTTCCCTTTCTAAAAGAATCCCACTGCTGAAACGTGGGATTCTTTCCTTATGTCTGTGATTGTCGTCTGATGCGGGAAATGACCGCCTGTGCGATCCCGATCGCACTCATGACTGACATCAGGGAAGATCCGCCGCTTGAAATAAATAACAACGGCACGCCGGTCAAAGGTATCAATCCCGTAACCCCGCCGATATTCAAGATAAAATGAAGCAGTATATAAAAAGCCGTTCCCATTAAAATGATCTTATAGCCTTCACTGCGGGTACGCAGCGCATAATAGACCAGACGATAAATGACGATCCCATAACCGAGCACGATGATGAACAGACCGATGATGCCTAGTTCCTCACTGGTGATCGCAAAGATATAATCGCTGCTCGCCTGCGTCAGATAACCGAATTTCTGTGTAGAATGCGTAAAGCCCAAACCGCCCAAACCGCCATTGGCGATCGCATACAAGCCGTTTACCAGCTGATAACCGGTACCGTAAATATCCTGAAACGGATTCATGCTCGCTTCAAAGCGTCCTACCATATAGTCCAGCATCGGAATATGCTTTAACAAAGAAGACCCGAATTTACTGGTCAATAATAAGACAAACACCACCGCAATGACGATCAGCCATGCCAGCCATTTCTGATATTTGCGCAGCGTCGGATGCGAAGGGATCAAAAAACAAAGACCGCAGATCGCCGTCAAGATCGCCAAGGTACCGAAATCCGGCTGCTTGGCAATCAACAGTGCAAAAACGGCATAAAAGATGACCGGATATTTCACGATCATCCACCACGTTACCTTTTTCTGAAAAAAACGTTCTACATTGACCGCCATGATCACGATCATAAACACCTTGACAAATTCTGAAGGCTGAATACTGATATCGGTGATCACCAGCGGGATCCGGATCCATGCCTGCGATCCGGTGCCCATATCGTCAAACAGAAAGGTCATGGCCAAAAGCGCAATAAAACAAAAGCCGATCACATTTCCATATTGCTTGGCTCTTTGCATCGTAAAGTAATTGGCAAAAGAAACCATCATGATATAAGAGAAGATGACAAATGCCACCTGCTTGACACAGGCAATGACCACCGACAGCACATTCTCCGTAGCCGATGCCTGAGAAGCAGAAAAGACCATCAGTGATCCGAACAGGACCAAGATCAAAACAAAAAGATGCAACAAAAAATCATATTTTGCCGGCATTCTCAATTTCATATAAGATAACAGTGTTTTTTTAGAAGACTGTTGTGAATTTTTCAAAAGAATCACTCCTGTATTCTATTTTACACAATTTTCATCATTTTTGAAAGGACTACTTCTATTTTCGAAAGCAAAGATGTCCATGCCGGTCGCATCATGATTTCCTTTTTTCCCATTTCGTGTTAAAATAGGGTGCAGATGGAAAAAGTATGTTTAACGGAAAGGTGATATTATGTTAATCAATAATCAGACAATCATCAAAGACAGTGATCCTTTGATGCGAAAAAAATCAAAGCCGGTAACGACTCCCCTTTCAAAAGAGGACGAAGAACTGCTGATGGATATGCTGCAATACGTTAGGGATTCCCATGATCCGGAAATCGCCGCAGCGAATGATCTGCGCCCGGCAGTCGGGATCGCGGCCGTACAGATCGGTGTTTTGAAGCAGATGCTTGCGATCTGCATCGACTATGAGGATGAACGAGTCGAATATGCGCTATGCAATGCCAAGATCGTGTCGCATTCCGTACAAAACGCTTATCTGGCACAGGGAGAAGGCTGCTTATCTGTTGTAAATGAACATCCCGGTCATGTATTTCGACATGCGCGCATTACCGTAAGCGCCTATGACGCTTTGCAAAAACAGCAAGTGAAATTTCGTGTATCCGGTTATGAAGCGATCGTTTTGCAGCATGAGATCGATCATTTCAGCGGCACGCTCTTTTATGATCGGATCCCTGCCGACGACAACTGGAAAGAAGATCCAAACGCAATGGTAATCGACTAAAGAAAAGCGCATTCTTTAAGAACCGCTTTTTTTCTGCTTGCATTTTTCTAAGAACTATGCGAAAATGTGCAAGTCAGTTTAATTGTTTTATCAAAGCACACAATTTTATTTCAGATATGTTATAATGTTGCTATTGAATAAAAGTGGTGCTTTTTCATACGACAATAATTATAACGAAAGGAGTTTATCAATGAACCACACAACGAAAAATTATCGAAAAAGTGCACCTGTACACAATCAGTTGCCAAAAGAATCAACGTATAATCATCCGATCCATCGCCGCAATGATACCATGATCTATGCTTTGGGAGGACTTGGCGAAGTCGGAAAGAATATGTACTGCATCGAACATCTAAACGAGATATTGATCGTGGATGCCGGTGTCTTATTCCCGGAAGAAAATCTGCTCGGCGTGGATTATGTCATCCCTGATTTTAATTATCTGATGCGGCATAATCACAAACGCAAAGTGCTCGTCATTACGCATGGTCATGAAGATCACATCGGCGGTATCCCGTTTTTATTAAAACAGGTGAATATCGAAGCGATCTATGCACCTCGCTTTGCGATCGCTCTCATCAACCGCAAATTGGAAGAACGGCGCATGCGCGGCGTCAAGCTAAGAGAAATCAATTCCGACAGTTCGATTCAAATGGAACATTTTACCGTCGGTTTCTTTGATACGATTCACTCGATTCCCGATTCACTCGGACTTTTGATCACGACGCCAAACGGCAAGATCGTTCATACCGGCGACTTCAAATTCGATTTAACACCAGTTGCGAAAAACGCCGATTATCAGAAAATGGCTTTTATCGGACAGTTAGGCGTTACGATGCTGTTAAGTGATTCGACCAATTCCGGCATCGAAGATTTTTCCATTTCGGAAAAACGGGTTGCCAATATGATCCTGGAAATCACCCGCAAGGCAAGCGGCCGTTTGATCGTAGCTACCTTTGCCAGCAATATGTATCGTGTCGCACAGATTCTTGAGGCGGCAGTACAATGCGGACGCAAGGTGATCGTACTTGGCCGCAGCATGGAAAATGTCGTTACGATCGGAAGAAAGCTGGGCAATATCAAGATTCCCGAAAAATGTTTTTTAACGCCGGAGCAGCTTTCCACTACCCCGGCAAACAAGATCTGCATCGTCTGCACAGGCTCACAGGGAGAACCTTTGGCGGCGCTGTCGAGAATTGCCAACGGCACCCACCGCTTTATCAAATTGATTCCCGGTGATACGATCGTCTTCTCTTCCTCGCCGATTCCGGGCAATGCCGGCAGCGTCAATACCGTTTTGAACAAACTGTTCCGTGCCGGTGCGAACGTACTCACCAAATCAGTCTTAAACGACCTGCATACGACCGGACACGCTTCTCAGGAAGAACAGAAACTGATGCTGCAGCTCATTAAACCGAAATATTTTATGCCGATCCACGGCGAATATAAAATGCTGAAGCAGCATCGCGATACCGCGGTAGAAGTCGGGATCCCGCCTGAAAATATCTTTACCTGCGCAAACGGCGATGTCCTGCTCATGCGCAATGAACGGGTATTCCTTTCTTCGATGCGGATCCAAGCAGATGACATCTATGTCGATGGCAATGATATCAGCGGTTTATCTACCGCAGTATTAAAAGACCGCAAGATCTTAGCAGACAACGGCTTAGTTGCGGTCATCATCCCGATCGATTCCCGCACCAATTCTATTTTGGCAAAACCGGTCATCGTATCAAGAGGCTTTGTTTTCATCAAAGATTCACAGGGACTGTTAAAGGAAGCGGAAATGATCTGTTACAATGCATTAAAAGAAAGAATGGCTACAAAAATTACTTTCTCCGATATCAAAAATACCGTGCGTTCTTCGCTGGAGCCGTTCTTATATCAAAAAACGCATCGTAATCCGATCGTCATTCCGGTTATCTTAAATTCCAAAGAAGCGATGGCGCAAATGCAGGCAATGCGGCAGGCGCGTTTTCAGCAAAAGCAGCAGAAAGAAACAGCTGAAGAAGCATAGCTCAATCCATCGTTTCATCAAAGAAGTGATCGCTCACTTCTTTTTTCTAAGCGCTTGATTGATGCAAAGACGCTGTTCATCATCAACAGTTCGCTCTCTGATCTTTTCAGCAGGCGCTTTGATCATGACTGCCTTTGCTTCCACATCGTGCAGCACGACGCTGCCCGCACCGATGATCGCATGATGGCCGACCCTGACGCCTTCAGCAACGACCGCATTGGCACCGATAAATACGCCGTCTTCAATGATGACCGGTGTAGTACAGGCAGGCTCCATCATTCCCGCGATCACTGCTCCGGCACCGACATGCACATCATCGCCGATCTGCGCGCCGGAACCGATTACCGCATTCATATCGATCATGGTGCGTTTCCCGATCATTGCATCTTTATTTACGATCGCTCCCATCAATATCACAGCATCTTCTTTTAATCGCACGCCCTCTCTGATCACTGCCCCATATTCGATTCTCGCCGGCTGCGATAATTTATCCAAAAGGCCGAAAAAAGAATGAACACATTCTACCTGTTCATATAAAATAACTGCCTGTTTTTTTCTAATCGTTTCTTTCGCTTTACGCATATCTCCGTAAAATAGCGTAAAATCTTTTCCGTGCACCGTTTCATCCTCTTGCAGGATCCCTTTTACGATCATAATACCTTTATTGGTAAATTGTTTATTTTTCATGACATGCCTTTCCTTTCTAGTTTAGGATATGATAAAATAGGTAAAGATATGAGGTGTTATCTATGATTAGAAAAATCAGAAGATTTTTGACTGTCCTATTGGTAGTCTCCCTATTTGCAGTCAGTTTCTTTTTATATGGTGTTTATGTCAGTGTGGAGCGCATCAACCTCAATTATGAAAGCATCGCTTCCGCAAAGATCCCGCAGGATCTCAATCAAGTGAATATCGCATTCATTACCGATCTTCATTACAACGGCTTTATGAATCAGGAGCGTCTTACTTCCATGTTTGAAAAGATCAACAGTACCGATCCTGATGTAATCATCTTCGGCGGAGATCTTTTTGATGATACTGCCAATCAGATGCCGGATGAGAGCAAACAGGCGGAATTGCTGAATTTATTAAAATCACTGGAAGCGCCGCTTGGCAAATTCGCAGTGCTCGGTGAACAGGATGAAACAAGCGAATCAATGAAAGAAATCGCCAAAAGCATTTTATATCAGGCGGACTTTGAACTGCTGGAAAATCGTTCCATCCGTATTCGCAATGAATCTAATTCCAGCATTACCTTGTTCGGTATAGATTCGATGGTAAATGGTGTCCCGAATATTGAACAAGCTTTTGCGGATATCAACGCCAATGAATTTAATATTGTCGTAACGCACTGTCCTGATCTGATCAGCGAGATCCCGACCACGGCCGTTGATTTGATGTTTGCGGGACATTCTCATGGCGGACAGATACGCATTCCTTTCTTCGGTCCGATCGCAACGGTGGAAGGTGCAAAAAACTATTCCTATGGTACGCAGCAAGTCGGCAACACCCTGCTGCACATCAGCAACGGTTTAGGTACGACCGGCTATGACATGCGTTTATTCGCACCGCCGGAGGTATTGATCTATCGCTTGATTGCCGATCAAGCATAGCACACTATCATTTTGATTCAGCATTCCATGAAAACGAGCAGATCATTTGTTTGACCTGCTCGTTTTTTCTACTGCCTGTTATCTGTCTACTGCTCGCTTCTTCTGTTCTTGCGTAACATTGCAGCGAACACGATCACACTTCCCCCTAGCAGTACATAATACATTCCCTTGCTTACTTCATCCCCTGTATTTACTGCTTCGCTCTCCTCTTTCTTGATCTCCTCTATACTGCTTTCTCCCTTTTCCTCTTCATTTGGTGTATTCGGCTTTTCTTCCGGCTCTGTCGGTTTTTCCTCCGGTTCACTTGGTTTCTCTTCCGGATCTGTCGGCTTCTCTTCCTTCTGCCACATCACCTCAAATGTCCCAAACTCCTTGCTTCCTACCTCAAACTCCAATCCACCCTCTGTCTTTCTTACTTCTATCTCTCTCGCCTTGCTCTTTGCGATCTCTTCATCCAAAGCCTCTTCGCTCATCTGCATCGTGTAATCTCTTGTCAATCCCTCATAATACACGACCGCAAACCGATCCCCCGCTTCGCTTCCTTCCGGATATGGATAATATACGCTTACCGTTTCCTTTTCCGTTCCTACCCATAAGTTCCCGTCATTTTGATCGACCAGATCCAAATACCGAAACTCTCTTTTTACTTCCTTCGTTTCATCTATCCCTTTCACTGCTTCCATTCCCTTTGCATGCAGTGCTTCCATCCGTTCTGCTGATCCCAATACCTCTTCGATCAATTCATCCCATAACAGCACGATCTTCGCATCTTCATTTACCGGATACATCGTATTCCCGTTCTTATAAAACTGCGTCCCTGCTTTTACATGTGCATGTGCCTCTTTGATCTGGCATGCTCCTTCTTCTTCATATACACCCTTATAGATCTCACTGCTCAGTGTCTCTGCACTTTCATCGCTTACTTCTCTTACCTTTACTTCCCCTACTGCCATCCCTTCTTCCGGTATACTCAATATGTGTTCATCTAATCGGATCTCTTTATCATCTACTCTTGGTAATGCATACAGTGCATAGCTTCCCGCTTTCGCTGCGCTCTCTACCTTCTCTCCCTCGCTGTTTCGATATTCCCATGCAAATGGCACTCCCTCTTCTTCCAGATCCCATGCTTCTCCATCTACGCTGATCGCATAGCTTTCCAAGCCTTCTTCCCATTGCGGTTCCGGCAAGGCATCGCCATGATTGCTGGCGTCGGTTCCCGATCCTCCTTCATATGCGATCAGTTCGACTGCTTGAAGCGGTTCACTGTATCCTGCATATAAGTGCAGCGTACCGTTCGCTAATGTCGTAAAGTCGATCGTTGCTGCTTCATCAAATGGCTTCGTACATGCTTCATCTAAATACCACCCATTGAATATGCTTCCCTCTTTGCTTAGGCTAGTAGATGGGTTATTTGTTAATACGGTTGTACCGGTTAAGGTAAACTCTTGTTTTGCTTCTTCCATTGTGGAATAGATGAAATGATCTGCTCGATATACGATTATTTCACTTTCTGTATTCCCATTATTAAAAGTACCGTCATTTCCATGATATACGACTTTTGCATAGTATGGGGTTCTACCCCAGATGCTATCTGGATCATTCAATTTATTATATAGTTTTTCTGAATCAGATATAATGATAGATGGAATAGGAACATTTTCAGTATCCACAGAATCAAACATGTAGTCCAATTCAGTTACTATATTGTCGAAATCAATGTTTCCTAAGTCAAAAATATATATTTTTGAGCATCCATTAAAAATATTTTCCATTCTTTTAAGTTTTCCTGTATTAAGGTTTTCGAATCCTTTTATATTTTCTAAATTGGTGCAATAATAAAACATTTCATCCATATTAACAACATTACTTGTATCAAACACACTTAAATCTACACTTTGCAAACTTGAGCAGCCACTAAACATTCCATAGGTAGTCGTAATGCTAGTTGTATCCAGCCCACTTAAATTTACATATTTCAAATTTGTGCAATTCATAAACATCTCATACATACTAGTTATACCACTACCACTTGTATCTAGTCCGCTTAAATCTACTGATACTAATTTATAAAACTGAACCTTATCATAATTCGTTGTTGTTGGATAAAATGCGCAATCAAGAATTTGTCCTTTTGAAATCACTTTCTTATCGGTGGTTCCTACTTTCAGTGATACTAATTTATTATAGTATTTTGATGGTCTTCCAGATGGATTCTCTATCTTGAATTTGTCAAACATATTTCCAAGAGCTGTTACGATCTCTACTGTTTTCCCTTCCTGTCCTTCAAACTCAGAAGGAATGACAACATTTACTTGATCCCCTTTGTACTTCGTTAATGTGATCTTATCACTTGTTTCTGTATAATCCCAATCATCCAGCGTTAATCCGCCAACATCATTTTCAGAGTACTGATTTACAGTACCCCCCCCCCCTGGGCAAAAATCATGTTCGGTTTTACTGCCATGCCTAGCATCAGGCATAGACTTGCCAAAAGCAACGATACTTTCTTTTTCATCTTTTTCCTCCTTCTCGTCTGTTTCCTTTTACAGACGCTATCTTTGCTTGTTTACACTATACCATATTTTCCCATATTTATCTACTTTTATTGTAAGCGTAAACACCAGATATCTCTACTAATAAAAAACTGTCCTCCTCAAGAAAGAAGACAGTTTCTGCTAATAAGTGATCAAGCACGCAGCTGTGCGTTTGTTTCTTTCTGCAAAGCATCCATGATCTTTGCATTTACTGCACTGATCTCTTCATCAGTCAGCGTTTTTTCATGTGAACCAAAGGTAATGCTTAAAGCGATCGACTTATAGCCCTTTGCCACATGCTCACCGGTATAAACATCAAATACTTCTACATGGCTGACATACTGCTTGCCGTTTTTGCGAATGATATCAATTAACTGCTGGGCATTGACCGCTTGTGATACGACCAATGCTAAATCACGAACAACCGATGGGAATTTTGAGATCGGTTCATATTTAATCTTGCTTGCGCGATTAGCAAGCAGCACCTCGATATTTGCCTCTGCCATGACCAGACGGCTTACATCATAGCGTTTTGCCATTGCCGGATGGATTTCCCCAAATACCGCGAACAGATCTTTTCCGATATACAGGCAGGCACTGCGATATGGGTGGAAATGAGTGGTATCCACCGTATTCTCTTTCACACTGATTCGTGTGCCCTCGAAGCCAAATGTTTGAAGCAGATTCATGAGCAGTCCTTTTAACGTATAGAAGTCTGCTTTGATCTCAATATTTTGCCATCTGCTTTTCTGCAGCGCACCTTCCATTGCAATCGCCAGATGCTCCACTTCCTTTTCTGTACTGTAAACAGAGCTGATTTCAAATAAGGCGACATCTTTTGCAGAACGATTTTGATTATAGGAAACCGCATCTAATAAAGATGGGAGTACAGAGGTACGAATGGATTTGCGCTCTTCGCTCATCGGCACTGCCAAACGCACCGCCTCTCCGGCGCTTAAAATCGCATCTTCTAAAAAGGCATCTGATATGAGCGTATAAGTTCTGGCTTCATACAATCCCGCCTGATTGAGCTGTGTACGGATCTTTCTGCGCATTGCCTGACGAGGAGAAAGCGCACCTTCACTTTCCGGAAGCAGCGGTAAAGTAGATGGCAAACGATCATAACCGATGATACGGATGATCTCTTCCGCAATATCTGCTTCGATCTTCAGATCGCTGCGATAACTCGGGATGCACAGATCAATTTTATGGTCGCGTACGATCGGCGATAGTTTCAGATCAGCCAGTACCTCAATCATTTCTTCAACAGTGAAATCAGTGCCCAGCATCGCATTGATGGAATCCGCATCTACGGTAAGCACAGTCGGTTCATACTGCTTGGTTTCATAAACAACCGTTTCTTCCAATCCGCTTGCATCGGCATATTGTTCCAACAACGCGATCGCACGGTCCATCGCCTTATAAACAGCCAACGGTTCAATTCCCTTTTGATAGCGCAAAGAGGCGTCGGTATTTAAGTTTAAGCGGCGTGCAGTATTGCGAATCGATACATGATCAAAACTTGCGGCTTCGATGATGATGCCTTTGGTCGTTGCTTCGATCTTAGAATCATCACCGCCCATGACTCCGCCAAAGCCAATCGGTTTCGCTTCGGTAGTAATCATGATATCGTCCGGCAGCACTTCATATTCATTCCCATCAAGAGCGGTATAAGTGGTATGCAGACCATCTACAACTGTGATCTCCTGTGCCGGGATCGCGTCGATATCATAGAAATGCATCGGTTGCCCGGTTTCCAGCATGACGATATTGGAAATGTCCACGACATTGTTAATTGACTTCATACCGCTTGCCAAAAGCAATTCTTTCATCCACTGCGGCGATTCTTTGATCGTTACATGATTGATGACCTTTCCTAAAAAAGTCGGACATTTTGCGGTTTTAGAAGCGATTTTCAGTTTTGTCGAGGAACCTTTTTGACTTGCCCCTTCCACCCTTGGAAGCATGACTTCTTTATGTAAGATCGCCCCGCACTCCACTGCCATCGCCCATGCGGACTGACAGTCGTTGCGATTCGGTGTCAGACCGACATCAAAAACCGTATCATTTAAGCCTAGGTAAGCAAGCGGGTCCGTATGTCCGATCGGGGCGTCGGCACTTAATACTTCAATACCGTTTTTACTTTCTTCGCTCAATAAATGCGGATCGACGCCTAACTCTGCCAAAGAACAGATCATGCCATTGGAAGCAACTCCGCGAATCGAACCTGCTTTGATTTCGCCGCCCGGCAGCTTTGCCCCGACTTTTGCCACGATGACTTTTTGCCCTTTGGCAACATTCGGCGCACCGCATACGATCTGTTCTACCTGATCTTTCAGATCTACCTGACAAATGTGCAGATGATCGCTGTCCGGGTGCATTTCACAAGACAATACTTCACCGATCGCAAGATTTGTACCGCTTGATAATGGATGGATCGCTTCTACTTCTAAACCAGCCTGCGTGATCGCATCGGCAAACACCGCATCACTGATATCAGAAAGATCCATATATTGACTTAACCATTTTCTACTAATCAGCATGATTCTTCCTCCTATTCAAAGCGTGTGAACGTCTTTAAGAAACGCACATCATTGGTATAAAAATGACGAATATCGTCAATGCCGTATTTCAACATGGCAATACGCTCGATTCCCACGCCAAATGCGAAACCGGAATATTTTTTACTGTCATAGCCCGCCATTTCCAATACATTAGGATGTACCAAGCCGGCACCTAAAATTTCGATCCAGCCGGTACCTTTGCATACCGGGCAGCCTTTTCCGCCGCAAATATGGCAGGAAACATCGACTTCCACACTCGGTTCGGTAAACTGGAAATAACTTGGACGAAAGCGGATGACGCGCTTTTCCCCAAACATCTTCTTTGCCATAAATTCCAGTGTGCCTTTCAGATCAGCTAATGTAATGTGTTCTCCGACCACTAATCCTTCACACTGTGTAAACTGATGGGAATGGGTCGCATCATCATCATCGCGGCGATATACCTTTCCCGGACAGATGACCTTGACCGGCACCTGCGGTGCAAACTGTTCCAACATTCTGGTCTGAATGGCTGTCGTATGGCTTCTTAACAGTGTTTGCGCATCAATATAGAACGTATCCTGCATATCTCTCGCCGGATGATTCTTGGGAATATTGGCACGTTCAAAATTATAAAGATCCAATTCTACTTCCGGTCCTTCCGCTACCGTATAACCAAGTCCCACAAACAGATCTTCCAGTTCCTGCTGTACCAATACCAGCGGATGTAAATTGCCAAGACGCGCTTCATAACCGTTTAAGGTAATATCGATCTTTTCCTTTTCCAGTCCTTCTTCCATCTCTTTGACTTCCAAGACCGCCTTTTTTTCATCGATCGCTTCCAAGATCAGCGATTTGATCGCATTGACCTGCTGTCCAAAGGCAGGCCGCTCTTCCTTAGGCAGATCCTTCATGCTTTTCATAACTTCTTGAATCGGTCCTTTCTTGCCAAGATAAAGCACACGTAACTGTTGTAGATCCGCTAAGTTTTCACATGCTTCGATCTGGGACAAGCTTTCCTGTTTTAATTCCTGTAATTCCATAACTTTCTTCCTTTCCTTGCCGGCATTAAAAAAAGCCGCAATCTGTGCGAGAACGATTTTCACCGCGGTACCATCTCGCTTCATCTTACGACACCCTTTATTTCATACTCATGATAACCGTTTGATACGGGAGGGGATTGGCCTCGCTCAAAGGTGAATTCTTATAGACTATCCGAAGAAGGCTTGCAGTCGATGACCCTCTCTCCCTGACAGAAATCCTCTATAATACTAGTCCTTTTCAACGCTTTTACTGTTTTTAATTATAGCAGATAATCGCTAAATCGCAAGTGTTTTATCATTCATTCTTCTCTGCCAACATAAAAATCAACAACAAATTGCAAGCTGTACCACTACTGGCAAAAGCCATTCATTGAGAAATCTATTTCAAAGACATCATCAGCAGATGATTGCTTGCCCCATAATAGTGTGGATTTTCACGATGTTTCCAAATATAGCGTTTCCACTCGTCCAGCTGTGCATCGGTAAACGCATTGATCACATCGTATTTTACTTCGGAAAATGGATCGACCGCATACAAATGATCATTTGAAATGCCTAATCTTTGATACAGTGCCGTTATTTCTGATGGATCAAAGAACACAAAGACACCATCTTTGATCTGCATATTTTCCCGCTCATAATCTTCACTTAACAGCATAGACTGGTTCGCTTGATATAGCGCTTCGCTGACAAATACCGCTTCTTCGTTCACAAAGGCACATAACAGTGCGCATCTGCATACCCGCCACGCTTCCTTTAAGCATAGTTCCTGCTGGCTTTGTTCATGCAGATGATACATCGGTCCTAAGCACAATACCACATCAAATTGTCCATCCTCAAAATGCTGCAGCGCCTGATGATCCGCATGGATCACGGTGATCGGCAGATCCCTTGCCTGCTCCTTTAGCACCTTCACATTGCGCCTTACCGGCTCAATAGCCACAACCTCATATCCAAGCTTCGCTAAGGTAGTGCTATAAGCGCCGCAGCCGGCGCCGACTTCTAAGATCTTCATGCCTTTTTTTAGAGGAAGTTCCATAATGATCTGCATCGTCATCCAGTGTTCAATAGAAAGCGCCTGACTCAAAAATCTTTTTTCTTCTTGAAATTGCTGATAATACGTTTGATAATCCATATTCTTTCACCTCTATATGATAGGATAACAGATAAAAAAGAAACATTGGATTCTTTGCACATCAACAAAAAAGAAGCGACTCATGCACTTCTTTTCTACCGATACGCAAGCACACATTCAAATTCATACAGACTTTTATAATGCTTTGTCTGCTTTACCAGCCATACCAACTGTTTATGAAATACTTGATGAAAAGCAGGGTGCAGACCTTTTAGAACCGGCAATACTTCTTTCATCAGACACCGTTCTAAAAAATACACGTCTTTTCCCTTAAAATAAGCATCATAATAGCTCCAGCACTTCTGCAGCGCTTTGCTCGCCTTTGAAAGATCGCGTATGACGATTGCTTCTTTTGAAAGCATGCCATTAAAAGCAAACTGGGCATCCATATACCAAAGCAAGGCAGGCAGCTGTACGGATCTATCATCATTGAGATAGCAGGCAAACCATTTGATCGCTTTCTCGTACATTCCCATATCCGCATAGCACTGTGCCAGATTATGAACCGCGGCCAGTTTCCGTTTTTCTTCTAAGTCTTCGTAAGCAGCAAATTGCTTTTCACATAAAGAGGCATAATAAACAAACTCATTTTTCGCGCAGATGCCGCAAACAGATGCCAGATAAGCAAGCGCATCGACCTCACCGGTATGATTCTCAGCTTTTCTGCTTTGTTTCAAACAAATGCGCAGCAGCCGATATGCCGCAATTTGATTATCTGATAAATTCGCCAAATGCAGCGCCGCCGTGATCAGTAAACGGTAGGCGTTAGACTGACTGATATATCGTTCGTACAGTTTCGCTAAAAAGAGGCGATCATGGCGATAGGCATATTCCCGCTGATAAAGTAAAAAAGCCATTACATCCTTGATGCTGCCGGATAAGCAGCCGCATAGCTCCAGCCACTTTCCCGCCTCTTCATTTGTAAAACCGCGCTCCTGTTCCAGGATCTCTTTCATAAGCACACAGGCTTCACAGGCAATTTTTGAGAAAGCGCCGGACTGCTTCGATAATACTTCGGAGAGCTCCGCCAAAAGAATGAAAACTTCTTTATCGTGATAATAAGCAAACGCATCTGACAAGCGCTTCGTTAATTGATGAAATTCCACATACTCGTCCATATGTGCATCATGATGCAAATGATAGATCGCTAAGATCTTTTCATAATGTTCGTCATCTTTTAAGAGCTTGCCTGCTTCAAGCGACTGATAAGAGCGAAGGGATATGCCGCAGCGATCCGCGATCTCCTGTTGTGTAAGACGATGTTTTTTTCTCAGCATCCGAAAAAGGATCGCATACTGCTTTTTCTCTATGGGCAAAATCTCAAGAAGCATGCCCATTTCCCCTCATATGATACATACAGATCCCCGCCGCTACCGCTACATTCAGTGATTCAAACGATTCCATCTCGATAAAGATGTTTTGATCACAGGCGTTTAACACCGCTTCACTGACGCCGTTTCCCTCATTGCCAAACACCAGTGCCACTGCTTTGACAGGCATGAATGCAGAAAGTCCTTTACCGCCGCGCAAAGCGGTGCCATACACCGGTATGTTCTGCTTTTTTAATTGAGCGATCACCGTGAGCAGGTCATTTTGAAATACCGGGATATGAAAGAGCGCCCCCTGCGTCGAACGAATGAGCTTATCCCCATACAGATCGACACTGTTAGAGGATAAGACCACTGCATCAAAGCCAAAGCTGTACGCCGTACGAATGATCGTACCGACATTGCCGGGATCCTGCAAGCCATCTAACAAGATGACTCTTTGTGCATTTTCGCACAAGGTGGCTTCCTGCATTCGACATATCCCCATGTAATGCTCCTTTGATACGTGCATGCGCAGTTTCTCCATGACTTCGCCGCTTACTTCATACACCTCATAGCCCGTAAAAGGCAGCGGATAACCGCGTTCCACAATGATCGTTTCCAATACGCCGGCATTTTTTGCTTCTTCTAATAAATGCAGGCCCTCGATCAAATAGCGCTGATCCTGCATCCGATATTTCTTCTGGTGATATTTTACCCATTTTTTTACTTTTGCATTTGTTTTTGACGTGATCTGCATGCTGTTCATCCCTTCTTCGTATCGTTATTATAGCATAATGCCCAGCGGTATTCCCAGCGTTTCAGCGAAAAGAAACAATAGAAAAATCCCATCTGCTCAGCAGCACAAGATCGGCTGCCGCAAAATAGATGGGATCGATCATTTGATAAAACTTCAATGTGTTATTTCAAAACATTGGCACAGCGTTCGCAAAGTCCATCCTCTGCATGTGAATGGGTGATGTTCCAGCAGCGTGGACATACGACGCCCTCCGCTTTTGTAACCGCCGCCTCACATGTTTCATAGGTCTTGAGCTGATCGCCGCTGAAAGAAACTTCCGATACGATCAGCCACTGGGCAAAGCGATCGCCGAATACTTTCTCGATCAAAGCACGATCTGCTTCGCTTACCTGCAAATGCACATGTGCTTCCAATGATTTACCGATGATCTTCTCACTGCGCGCTTCTTCCAGCGCCTTGAAAATATCGCTTCTCATTGCCAGTAACCGTTTCATTTTAGAAACGATATCATCACTGTTTGCGATCGGTACGTTTTCCGCAAAGCGGCCGAGATGAATGCTTTTTTCTTCTGCATGGAAGAAAGAATTGATCTCTTCACAGGTATGTACCAGGATCGGTGCCCATAGGCGCAGCAGCACATCTACCGCATGATACAGCACGCTCTGTACCTGATGACGTCTTGGCGCATTCTGCTTTTCGATATATAAAATATCTTTGGTATAATCCAAGTAATACGCACTAAATTCATTCGTCATGACATTGGTAAGCAAACCGCTCGCATCGGAATAGCGATACTCCCGATACGCCTGTTTCACTTTTTCATTGACATCGTTAAGAACGCAAAGCATGTATTGATCACTTAACGGCAGCTCTTTAGCCGCTACCAGATCCGCTTTGGTAAAATCACTGATATTGGCAAGCAGGAAACGGAACGTATTGCGCACCTTGCGATAGGCTTCGCTGCACTGCTTCAAGATTTCATCGCTCATCGAGCAGTCTGCCTGATAATCCACACTTGCCGCCCAGATGCGTAAAATATCCGCACCGTATTTCTTTGTGATCTCACCCGGTGCCACCGCATTCCACTGTGATTTTGACATCTTGACTCCTTTGCCGTCCATTACGAAGCCATGGGAAAGCACCTGTTTATACGGCGCATGTCCATGCACTGCCGTACCGATGATCAAAGAAGAATTAAACCAGCCGCGGTACTGATCGCTGCCTTCAAAATAAAGATCAGCCGGATAGCCTAAGCCTTTCTCCATCATGGCGCCGGTATGGGAAGAACCGGAATCAAACCAAACATCCATCGTATCCATCTCTTTGCGGAAAATGCCGTTTGGCGATAATGGATGCGTATAGCCCAGCGGCAATAATTCCTTCGCTTCTTTTTCAAACCAAATATTAGAGCCATGCTCCGCAAACAGCTTTGCCACGTGCGCAAACACCGCTTCATCCATGATCGGCGTATCATCTTCCGCATAGAAGATCGGAATCGGCACGCCCCATGCACGCTGACGGGAAATACACCAGTCGCCGCGGTCTGCGATCATATTGTGCATGCGCTGTTTGCCCCATGCCGGGATCCATTCCACTTGATCGATCTCCTGCAACAGTTTTTCTCTGATCTGATCGATCGATGCGAACCACTGCGTCGTCGCACGATAAATGATCGGCTTTTTCGTACGCCAGTCATGCGGATACGCATGCGTGATAAATTCCAGTTTCAACAAGGCGCCCAGTTCATCCAGACGTTGGGTGACGGTCTTGTTGGCGTCTTCCACATACTGTCCTTCTAACCACTCGCCCGCTTCTTTCATCATGCACCCTTTTTCATCGACATTGCAATAAGCAGGCAAGCCATACTTCATGCCGACAAAGAAGTCATCCGCTCCAAAGCCCGGCGCCGTATGCACACAACCGGTACCGGCATCCGCACTGACATGATCGCCTAAGATCACCAGTGATTCTTTATCATAAAGAGGATGCTTGCAGGTAATCAGTTCTAATTCTTTGCCTTTGAACGTCTTTAACCGTTTTTTCTCTTGCAGCGCAAACTTCTCCCAAAGGGTATCTACTAATTCTTCCAAAACGATCAGTTTGCCTTTTTCACTTTCCACTAAGGCATAAGTGAAATCCGGATTCAAACAGATCGCCAGATTGGCAGGAATCGTCCATGGCGTCGTCGTCCAGATCACAAAAGCACAGTCCTGATCCAAGATGCCTTTGCCATCTAATACCGAAAACTTAACAAAGATCGTCGGTGATTTCACATCTTTATACTCGATCTCCGCTTCCGCCAAGGCTGATTCACTGGAAGGCGACCAGTAGACCGGCTTCAATCCTTTATAGATCAAGCCATCCATCGCCATCTTTCCGAATACTTCGATCTGTCGTGCCTCAAATACCTTTTGCAGGGTAATATAAGGATCATCATAATCCCCGATGCACCCAAGTGATAAAAAGCCCTTTTTCTGTCTTTCCACCTGCTCTAACGCATAATCGTAACAAAGCTTTCTGAAATCAGCGATCTTCATTTCCTTGCGGTTGTAGCCAAGCTTTTGGATCGCCGTTTCGATCGGCAAACCATGTGTATCCCAGCCCGGCACAAACGGCGTGGCATAGCCATCCATAAAATGTGTACGCACGATAAAATCTTTGATGATCTTATTCATCGCATGCCCCAAATGAATATCTCCGTTTGCATAAGGAGGACCATCATGCAGTACAAAAAGCGGCGCGCCTTCCCGTTTCGCCAGCATTTCGTGATAGAGATCATCACGCTGCCACAGCTCCTGAATGCCCGGTTCTTTCTTTGGCAGATTCCCTCGCATCTCAAATGCGGTCTTCGGCATCAATAGTGTTTCTTTATACTCCATCTTTTTCACCCGGAATGCTTTTTCATTCCTGCTCCTTTCTTTCATAAAAAAACGCCCTTATCGCTAAGGACGTAAAATTACGCGGTACCACCTTAGTTCATATGATTGCTCATATGCGCTCAAACCTGTAACGCAGGCTGCGGATGATCCTACTCGCTTTCAGATCATCAGCTCAAAAGTGATCCAAACAGTTTCCCATTCATCGAACTTTCACCATACTTCGACTCGCTATCAATGTTTCACTGCTTCGTCTTTCTCATTGCTTTTCATTTGTTTTCGTACTGTTCAAAAACTCCGGATCGGGGATCGGCGGTATCTGAAACTGCTCTAAAGTTGTGCTTAATGCATCTAACTGCTCGCGCATATTTCCTTTCAGTTCACTGGCTTCCATACCGAGCTTTGCCACATCCAATAAGATCCTGCGCGCCGTCATCAGCGCTTCCTGCACGATCAGATCCGCATTGTTATGCGCGGTATTTACGATCGTGTTAGCGTCTTTCATGGCAATGCGGGTCAAATCCTGCGCCGCCCGTTCCTTCGCCGCCAAAGAATCCACCACCAGCTGGTATTTTTCTTTGATCTGGCGAATCTGCTTTTCCATTTCCTCGCTTTGCAGCTGATACATATCCAGTTTGCGATAGAGCATGGCGATTTCTTCATTCATAGATGCGATCTTGTCATCAACCTGATAACGATTGTAGCCGTTGCGCATCGTATCAAATTTTTCTGCCATCCCTTCACCTCCCCTAACGCATTTTTCTTATCACTGCAACGAAGTTTCCTTTTTTTGTCGTATGGGAGATTTCCACAAAGACAAATCTGCCATAGCCACGAATCGAAATGGTACTCATATTATTGCATATTCTATCACATTGTTCAAGTATTACATGATTGATTTTTACCAAGCCGCGCTGGATCAGTTCCTTTGCTTTGGCTCTGGAAATGTGTGCGCAGGCGCTGACTACCGCATCGCATCGCGCACTGCTGATGATCGGATGAAACTCCTCGTATTTTGCTTCATGGATCACTTCTTCATCACAGCATTCCAACTTCACGCTACTATGGCGCACACGGGTAAGCTCCATCATGAAAAAGTCAGCCATATGCTTTGCCACATACACATACAGCGCGTCCTCCTTGATCAAAATATCGCCGAATACATCACGGCTTACGCCCAGCTTCATCATTGCCCCCAGTACATCACGATGGGTGATCTTGTCATAACGAGGATGTAGACGCGCCTTTAATAACACGATCTGAAAATCCTCATCGACCTCTGTATAGGGCGGAAACAGTTTCAAACGACAATGCTCAGCGCCGGCATAACCGCCGCCGTATGTATAAGTCATGCGTCTGCCGATATATGTAACCGCGCACATGAGCTGTGCAGGCGTCAAAAAAGAGGTAATCATCGGCTGATACGTGCGCTGCGCTTGATCCATCAGATCATGCAGACGCTCGATCAGTTCTTCATTACCTCGTTCGCTGCTGCCTGTTACATTATTCTTCGCCGGCATCCAAGTTGATTTTACCGCCGACCGAAATCACTTTCGGCGTACACAAGATCACGTTATGACCGATCTTTTGGATCGACCCGTCCAGTGCAAACACCACACCGGTCAAAAAGTCGATCGTGCGCTGTGCGTATTCCCGCTGCAATTTATGCAGGTTGATGACTGCCGCACGGTTTTCCTTCAAACGGCGCGCCACTTCCTCCGCCTCATCAAAAGAACGGGGTTCAAACAGCACCATCTTCGTATCACCGGACATCTTCGGCATCGCTTTGGCATGATGGCTTTCATATTCAGAAAGGCCGACTGCTTCTTCCTCATCTAATTCAAGAACTTCATCGTCATCCATCGGCGCGATAAATTCCTTAAATTTCTGACCAAATCCCATAAAGGCACCTCCTAATTCCATGATATTATAACATACTTTTTCTCACGAATATAGTACCTCTGCACTTTTTTCAGGTCTTTGTGTCCAAAAAGCTTTAAGAATTTGCTTCTACCACCAAAATGACGTCCTTACCGATCTGTTCGATCCGTTTGACCGCGATCGCAATTTCCGGTTCCTGAAACAGCCATGGAAAGTATTTATGGATCCCTTTGGGCGGCTGCCTTACAAAGAGCACCGTGATCTTCAGATCACATTCCTCGATTTCCAGATCGCTGATATAGCCTAAAAAGCGCCCATCGCAAACACTGACCACTTCTTTTTCTCTTAGCTCCGTATAACGCATCCTATCACCCTGCTACAATATATGCGCGCTTTTATCAAATAGTGCTATTCAAACTGCTTTTTCAATGCCGCGATGGCGTTTTTTTCCAGCCTTGAAACCTGCGCCTGTGAAATACCAAGCTCTTGTGCGATCTCAACCTGTGTCATATCCTGAAAATAGCGTTTGCGAATGATATCGCTCTCTTTTTCACTCAATGTCCGCATACTTTTGCGCAGCGTCATGATATTACACAGCTTGCCGATCTCATCATGCTCGTCTTTTACCTGATCGATCAAATATAATTCATCGCCGTCATGATTATAGATCGGTTCATAGATCGAAAGTACGCTTTGGATCGAATCAAACGCATCCTCAATATCCTTCACCTTCACTTGCAGCTTTTCTGCCAGCCACTGGTTAGTCGGTTCTTGCTGATGTTGTTGCAGGTAGCGCTCTTTTTCCTGCATCGCCTTATAAGCGAGATCTTTCAGATGCCGAGAAATGCGGATCACGCTATTGTCTCTTAAATAACGCTTGATCTCACCGACGATCATCGGCACCGCATAAGTGGAAAAGCGCACTTCATGCTTCAGATCAAAATGATCGATCGATTTGATCAGCCCGATGCAGCCGACCTGAAACAGATCATCCATATTCTCACAGCGAGATGAAAAACGCTGTACGATCGACAGCACTAATTTCAGATTTCCGTTCATCAGTTTTTCTTTGGCGCTTTCATCCCCCGCCTGCAGTTTCAAAAACAGTTCCTTCATTTCCTCATTGGATAAAACACGCAGCGACGATGTCGTAATACCGCTGATCTCCACTTTATAGCGACTCATGCCCCAGCCTCCTTGCTAGTAGCATTGTTCCCGAAAGCAAACAAAAAACAACTGGTAAAACATGCCAGTTGTCTAGTCTTGGTGCATCGTCGTTTTTAATTTTGCCAAGATCCGCTTTTCCAGGCGGGAAATATACGACTGTGAAATGCCCAAACGATCCGCAATGTCTTTTTGGGTCAGCTCTTCGTGATCGATCCCATAGCGCATCTGTAAGATCAGCCGTTCGCGCTCCTTTAACGTGCTCATCGCCTTTAACAGCTCTCTGCGGTTTTCATTCTTTTCAAATTCTTTTGTTACCAGATCATCATCGGTACCGATGATATCCGATAGCAACAACTCATTGCCGTCATAATCGACATTTAACGGTTCATCAAAGGATACCTCGGCTTTGCGCCGGTTTTTCTTGCGCAGAAACATCAGGATCTCATTTTCGATACAGCGGGAAGCATATGTAACCAGCTTGATATTCTTATCCCGCTTAAAGGTATTGACCGCCTTGATCAAGCCAATGCTGCCGATGCTGATCAGATCCTCCATAAAGATCGGATTGGTCTCATAACGCTTGGCGATATAGACGACTAACCGCAGGTTGTGTTCGATCAATTTATTGCGCGCTGCTTCATCGCCGTTTTCAAAAGCGATCAGCGTTTCCCGTTCTTCCTCTTTGGAAAGCGGCTGCGGGAGCGCTTCACTTCCCTGCAAATACGCGACGCTGTGCAGATCTTTTTTATGAAATAGCCATTTCCAAATACGCATCCATCGTTTCATATGTTCACCTCACCATAAATATATTGCGATTCAAAATACAAGCCGCACCCAGTTCTTTGGATATCGTCTTTTCTACATTGACATATACCTTCGCGCATATGCCGTTTTCCAATTTGATCCGCGCTTCATACACCCTTGTGATCTCGACCCCGCTCACACTGTGCAAAATGACCAGATCGACCTGTGAAGCAGTAAAATAGGAGCAATAGCGCTGATCTAAAAAAATAATGGGAATCTGATGATAAGTCGCCAGATTGCCGCTGTCCAAGTATCCGATCAGCTTCAGCTTTGTATCTGCCGTATAAAGCGTAAATGGATAACTGTACTGCATCGCACATAGAAACAATTTGCCATTCGCAAACAAAAATACCAGACCGAGCAATAAAACCACCCAAAACAAAATGATTTCACAGCGCATCGGCACAAAGTAGAGCAGATTGTGAAAACTGCCCTTCAAAAAAGCATATTCCGCAAAGGACAAAAGCATGCGTATGGTATATGCGAACACGTAGCATTTCATATGCCAGCGAAAAATCGAAAAAAACAAAATGACCTCCATGGCGATCATAAACCATAAGCTCCAATCATTCCAAAGCACTACACCAAACAAGGTAATAAACAGCGTATAAATGAGCATCTTGCGCCATGACAGCGGCTGAATGGACAGATAGGACGCTGTGCATAAGGAAAATAAGATCACGATCACGGCATTCAGCCAAGTAACCTCCAAATAACTGTCCACTGCTTCCCTCCTCCTGTATTATAGAAAGGAGGACAACCGGATTTTGTCAGATTATGAGAACAGTTTGCTTTCTATCCTTTTCTTCCCGCAGACATATAAAAAACATGCTCCGAATGAGAAGAACATGTTTTTATGCGTTCGGTTATAACCATTCACTGTGTTTTGCCAAACGGATCAAAACGATATGCAGAAGCAGACAAAGGATCACCATAATGATGAGATACGTCTGAAGAGACAGAAACTTATTGACGATAAAAGATTGAAATAAAACCAAAAGCCCGCCGAGCAAAGCATTAAAACTTTTGCGGTTTTTCTCAAAGCGCTTCGGCAGCGGTATCAGATCGAGCCATAAATTCGCGCTCATAAAGGTAAGAAAGATCAAATGTAAGGAAACGATCACCTGAATGACGTTTTCCCACAACAAGCCGGTCTCATAAAGTACAGGAAGCCCCAGAAACGCAGTCATGACAAAGACCATGGAAATGAATAAAGTAACGATGCTGTTTAACAAGATCGAAGCATAAATACGTTTTTTCAAGGATACCGGTATACATTTCAGAAAGCGGTTCTTGCCGCTGTACCATGTATTCTGTACCTTCTCCACGCTGATCCAGCCGATCAGATACTCAAGCATGAGCATGATCGTTAATACCAGCACCGTCTGTTCATAAGAACGATCCTGTGCCGATGCAATGAGAAAAAGCGATCCCAGCAGATGAATTCCGAAAATGATCAGCAGCGGTGATTTTAATTTATGCAGATCATAGCGTAAAAAAGCAAGCATCCTCATCCCTCCTTATGAAACTGATAAAAGAACATGCCAAGCAATAGGAGCAGCACACACCCAAATAAGATCAAAGCGATCGCATGTGAAGCAAACAGATTCATTCCGCCAAAGATCAGGATCAGACACACCGCTTCTGCTGTGATCATGATCGTTTCTCTATGCACGGCAGTAAACTCTTTCAGATAAACAAAAAGCAGTTGCAGCACCATCACGGCAATTGATACATGAACGAATTGTTCCACCAGCCAAACCGGAAATTTCCGATCCGCAAAATTACTGAGAAGTCCTTGTTCATGTCCGCATAAATACAGGATCATATGCGTTAGCAGCAGCGTTACGATCAAAATAATAACGCTATTCACTAAGATCAAAGACATTTTCCAAAGGACGATCTGATGTTTTCCGGCAACGATCAAAGACCGCCGCTTTGCTAATTTGCCCGCATACAGGCTGCGCCATAAAAGCATTGCCGCCGCATGCAGCAGCAACATCACCAACAGCGGTATCACAATGGCATCCGCACCGTCTGCGTGATCGCTTCGATACTGCGGCTGCATGAAATAAAACGATGCGATCACAAACAAAATAATCCATACACCACCATAGGCAAGAAGAAAGGAACGCAGCTGCCGCCACTCATAAACCAACCATTTCATGATGCTTCCTCCTTTAACCGTTTGCTCTAAGACACGTTTTCAAATAATCCTGCACGCCCATCTGTTTTTCGCCAAGGATCTTATCCACGCTTTGATCGACGATCAGTTTGCCATCCTGTAAAAACAGGACCTGATCAAAATAGGATTCAAACTCCGCCAACAGATGTGTCGCAATCACATAGGTCGCATCTTCGCTGCCGCAGGAAACGATCATCTGCATCACTTCTTCTCTTGCCAAAGGATCCAGACTTGCAAACGGTTCATCAAACAGGTACAGCTTAGCACGGCGGCTGAGCGTAAATGAAAGCTCCAGCTTCACTCTGTTTCCCTTGCTTAAAGAGGATAAAGCGCTGTTACGATCAATTCCGTTTTGATACACTAGCCGCTCACATTTTTTTCGGTCAAAATCATCGAAAAAATATTCATATAAATCAAAGATCTCTTCTATTTCCACATCATCTGAAAAAAAGCTTTCATCCGCAAAATAAGCGATCTCCTTTCGATCTAAATAACTGAGCGAATGTGTTTCAAACAGCACATCTCCCTGATCAACACGCTCCACACTGGCCAATATGCGCATCAAGGTGCTTTTACCGGCGCCATTATTGCCGCAAAGGGCATAGAGTTTTCCTTTTTCCAGCTTTAAGCTCACATCTGCCAAAGCGGTTTTCTTTCCATATCGTTTACTTACATGACGTACTTCCATCAACATTTCGCTTCAACTCCTCTCTCACTGATGTCAATATGACTTCATCACTGATGCCAAAAGAACGCATTTCACTAACCAGCCGTTTTACATAGACTGAAACCATTTCTTCTTTGAGCCGTGCAATGCGTCCGGCATCTTCACTGATAAAGCGTCCGGCCGTACGCTTGGTATAAACCAGTCCCTCCTGCTCTAAGATCGACAACGCCTTCTGCATCGTATTGGGATTGACCGCATATGCGATGGCACACTCCCGCACCGGCAGTACCTTTGATCCCGGTGGATAAGCGCCGCTTACGATCTTGCTCTTAAAATCATGAATGATCTGTAAATAGATCGGTTCATTGTTTTGATACTGCAAACATATGCCTCCTTCCCATATTGTATTACTATCCTAGTACAATTATACAATATCGCATCACTTTGCTTTTGTCAAGCGGATTTCATAAAAAACCGTTTTTCCACCCTGCTTTCTTTAGCAGTCCATACTCATTGCATATAACGCTTCTTTGTATTTCCCCAAAAAGAAAAGGTGTTTGCACACCTATTCTGTTTCGATCAAACCATAACCGCCGTCATGACGCTTATAAACAACGGCAATTTCATTTGTTTCCTCATCACGGTAGATGAAGAATGTATGATTCAACATTTCCATACGCATGATCGCTTCATCCAGATCCATCGTTTCCGGAACCAGCGATTTCGTTTTGACCACTTCATCCTCATCTTCATCCACTTCATCATAATCAACATAAAGCGCTTCATCATCAATGAAAGCCATCGCCAGTTTTTCTTTATGCTTCCGTGTTAAACGCGTCTTCTGACGACGAATCTGATCTTCCAGTTTATCAACTACCAAATCAATGGCCGCATAGAGATCATCATGCGTAACCTCTGCACGAAGCACTGCATACTTGGTAGGAATCGTTACTTCTATCTTCTGTTTGTTCGGGTAAACTCTTACCACGACATTGGCAACCACCGAATCATCAATGATGAAATACTTGGCTAAATGATCCAGCTTCTTTTCAATTTTTTCTGCGATTGCCGGAGTTACCGGAAAATTCTTCCCATAAATTTGGACTTTCATAAAATCACTCCTTATCTTTACCTATATTATATGTCAGATAATTTGATTTACCAGTCTTTCTTTTCATCGTTGTTTCTGTTATAATATCGTTGTAGCGGGGATTTGGAAAATGGGATGTAATGGGAAGAATATGGAAAATTTACGATGCAAAGAAGAAAGGGATTCGGCTGCTTGCCTTATCTCTTTTTTGTTCTAAATAACGCTTTTGCATTTTCACCAGCAATCTGTTTGATCTCTGTCAGCGTAAACACCTTTTTCATCTCTTCTAATAGACGACCGGTATCCTCACAGCTCAAAAAGTCCAGCGGCATCTCATTATCATCTTCAAAGAAATCCATGCAGTCTAATCCAAGCGCCACATGCTCGATGCCGATCAGATCGGCAATATACTTCATGTGCTTCACCAAATGCGCACAGTCCTGCTTGCTTCGCTTCTCATCAATAAACTGATTGGCGCTGTTGATGCCGATGATCCCGCCTGCCTTTGCGATCGCTTTTAACTGTTCATCTTTGAGATTGCGGCGATGGGCACAAAGCGCATAAGCATTCGAATGACTGGCGATGAACGGTTTGCGCGCACATGCAACGACATCCCAAAAACTGCGTTCGTTTAAGTGCGATACATCTAAGATCATCCCCAACTCTTCCATTTTCGCAATGGCGCACCGTCCCAGTTCGCTCAAGCCGCGCTCTTCACTGCCGCCGACACCACTCGCCAGCGCATTTTCATCATTCCATGCCAGCGACGCCAGCCGCACGCCCTGCTCATAGAGCCATGTGATCTTCGCTCCCACATCTTCTTTGATCCCACACATGCCTTCTACACTGATGATCGCATAGATTTTTCCTTCCTGCAGCACATCAGGCAGTTCACACACCGTTTCCACTTCTTTACAAGCTGCCAGATCCGCTTTTAACGCCAGCACCATTTCCTGCATTTCCTCCCATGTCTCATGCCCATCGAAGAAGCATGCCATGCACATGATCTGGATATTGCCTCTTTGAAATTTTTTCAGATGACGATTGGCAAAAATATCGCTTTCGCCTCTTCGTTTATGCAGCAGCACATCATAGCCGATATCGCCATGCAGATCAAAATAACCGATTTCCCGCATCATTTCCCTCATTCCTTTTTAATCCATATCATCATAGATCAGATCAAAGTGCTTCATTTTCGCACTTGGATCCATCCCTGTATCATATGCCTGATCATGTAAAAGATTGCCTAAGCCAAAACCGCTTTCCTCACAAATATCCTGATAAGCGAGCTTTATCGCTTCTGCGGCGACCCCGATGCCTTCCTCAAACATCTCCGGCACGGAAGCATTGCTAAAAAGGCGCATCGTACATGGATGATACCATGTCTGCTTTTGTAAATTCAATACATCAAAACGCGGATCGATGTCTTTCGGTATGATATGACCGCTGATCATCCATTTGCGATGCAGCCTGATTTCCGCTTTTTGTAGCCTTTCACAAAGCTTGCCCGTCGGATCGTGCAGCAGCAACAAAATCTCATGCCAGTCAAGCAAAGCCTCATGGATCTCATGGACCGTTAGTTTTTGATGCAGCGCGCTTCCTACCGCAGGCACATAAATTCTGGCGATCGCCTGTAACATCTCACGATCCGCCGCCGCAATGTCCGCCGCCTTGTAGGTTTCGATCGTTTCATTGTGATAGCGCCGCAGCATCATCGCATCCATCATCGATTCAAAGCGGTGATGCGCATAGGCGCTTTTTCCCTTGCAGTTGCCGGTACGATAAAAAATATAAGGATGTGCGGTCTTATCCAGCGCCCAGTGGCACAAATGTCCCATTAAATAAGCGACCATCCGCTCTTTGATGAGCGGATCCTCCTGCTTGCGGATCGCCGTGATCGCCGCTTCGTAAAAATCGTTTACCTGTCCACGATGCAAGCTCCCCCCTATTTTTGAAAGACGGTGGGACTTCCAGCTTTCCCATGGCTTCGCATGATGAAAAAACAGAAAATCAGGTCCGTTGGTACCGATATAAAATAAATGCGCATGCTTTTGAATGACGCGCAGCGCTTCATGCTTCATCGGATCGGTGCTTTTCATCAAAGCTGTGATCGCCTGCTCGCCGAATAATTTATGCGTGATGATATTAGGCATCTCCTTATCCTCCATTCCCTTATCTTCTGCACTATTATAGCGCCAACTAAGAAAAAATACAATTCCATGCTCTCCACCCTTTGTTTAGCATATGAACCGTTCATAAAGCGGTATGCTCCTAAGACAAAAACTGCCGGCTGGCAGTTTAAGTCGTCAGTTCATAATAAACCTTTTGAATCAGATTCCACGTCTGTTCCCCTACGATGCCGTCTGCCGTAATGGAAACAAGCTGCTGAAAGGCGATGACAGCATCTCTTGTGGCATTGCCGAAGATGCCATCCGCTATGACTCCCGGAATGCTCTTATAGTAGATAGAAATCGTATTCAAACGATTTTGGAGCAGTTCCACATCTTTACCGACAGAGCCAAGGCGCAGTACCGTTCCCGGGAAAGTAGGAATACCGACGCTTGGCTGATCGCCCAATACCAGTTTTGCGGCCGTTTGAAAAATAGCGCCCCATGTCGTCTCTCCCACGATGCCATCCGGCACCAGATTGAAGGTATGCTGAAACTGCATGACTGCTTCCTGTGTTGCCGCCCCGAAAATACTGTCTTCGATCAGTACCGGGATATTGTTATACTGCTGCGAAATGATATTCAAAGCACCCTGGATCTGTCCCACTGCCAGGCCGCTGCTGCCAAGCTGCAAGGGTGTGCCCGGATACTGCGGAAAGATGATCCCCGGCTGCGTTTCTTCCAAAGTGGAATAAATTTCAAATAATTTATTCCAAGTATCACGACCGATCTGTCCATCCGGGATCAAACCGAAAGCTCTCTGAAAAGCAAGGACCGCGCGTTCCATCTGTGCACCGAAACGAGAATCGATCGTAACGGTCGGAATCTGCTGATAAAATAAGGAAATCGATGCCAAATAAAACTGTGCCTGCTGTACCTCCACCCCACGGCTTCCCTGCCGCAGGACGATTCCCGGATATTCTCCGCTTAAAAAGCTCTCTCTTCTTCCCAGACTTTTTAGTTCTGCCAACTTACGCACCGCAACATAAATATACGAGATCTGATACCAAGTCTGCTTGCCGATAATGCCATCCGCATGCAAATTAAACTGCTGCTGAAAAACGCGCACCGCTGCCTCTGTTTCCGCATTAAACACGCCGTTTACCGGATAGATCGGCGTAATGAGCGGATAATTGACCGCGATCGCATTCAGAAATTCCTGCATCGTTCTGACATCTTCGCCACTATCTCCAAACCGCAACGGCGTACCCGGATACGACAAACGAATATCTTGGATATTATCAGAAGAATCAATCAGAATATCATTGCCGTAATAATATTTTAAGATACGCAATGCGTCATAGCCGCGATTTGCCAATTCCAGCGTTCCCCATTGCTTCATGCCCGGACACTGAGCGATCTTGCCATCACAATATTCCGCATAAAAAGGCTCTAAATATCCTTCCTTGCGAATAAACTCATTAAACACTTCATCGACGATATTGCTTACCGATTCATAAAGATTGCGATTTTTGACAAACGCCTGATCAAACGCCGTATTATTCGTAATATCAAAATCATAGCCGCGGCTGCGATACCATTCCGTATAAACACGATTCAGCGCCAAAGAACACTGTGCCCAAATATTCGCTTTCAACGCTTCATAAGGCCAGGTCGGATAAATCTCGCTGCTTGCGACATTTTTCAGATAATAGCGAAAATCTACGGTTACGTTTTCCGCCGGTGCACTTGGCCGTCCCAAATGCACGGTGATCTTGCTTGGAATGATGACCGTATTCAATACCGCCGGCACCACTTCTCCCTGCGCGATCGCCAAATGATCGGCGCCGCTGTTATTGCCCCCATAGTTTGTCAATAAATGATGATCTTCGATCATATTGACATTTCTGGTATTAGGAATACGATACACGTCATATTCGATATTATTGGGAATCATGGCGATCGGCAGTTCCGCATTTTCATCGGCAAAGATCTGCACACCGATGCGTTCCTCACTATCATAGCCATCTAACCGTACGATCACGTTATAGGTTTCATAAGGACGTTCGCGATTTGCTTCATCAAGCGACATTTCCTTGCTCGGTGCATACAAGGCGATCCAAGCTGTTTTTCCCTCCTCATCGCTCATAAAATAATCCTCAAATACAACCTCATTCTCCTCTGACTTAAATACACGAATGGTACCGCCTTTGATCGGCAGCGCCTGTTCTGCCGTAAACAGCTGTACCTGTAAATAACCGGTTGCGATAATCACACCTCCCATCCTTCCATATGTCATTTACCCAAAACCGTATGGGAAAGCGCCTATTTTCTATCGTTTTTGAAACAAAAACGATCTCTTTTCCTGTTTCAAGAAAGAAAATACATAAAAAAGATGCCGCATCATCGACATCTCCTATATCAAGCATCGGTATTTACAGAAGCAATGTGCATTTTATGCAGACAGCCGGTTTCCACTAACGATAACAGGCTATGATAAACGATCCACATCGCATATGTATCCATTGCACAATAAGCATAAAGCTGCTCTTTCAGCACAGCTTGCGTCTGCTCATCAAGCTCTTGCAGCATGCGCCATGCCTGTACCGCATCTAATCCATAGGAAATTTCCAGTTCCTCGTAGGAAAAATCCGAAAAGATCGTTACCAGTTTTTTTAAGGAATAAAAGCCTTCCATATCAATATGGTAAAAATTACCGCTTACAAAAGGCAGCGCCAGATCCACCATGCGATCACATACCGCATGCAGCTGTTCCCGGTATTGCGGGTACTGTTTTGCCAATTGTTTTAAGCGCAGTTTTTCCGCTCCTTCCATATTAAAGACCATGATCGAGCCTTCCTTTGGCAAATCCGCCAACAGCTTTTCAATAAAAGAAATACGGCAGTCCTTTTCTTTGATGAACTGTTTATGAAGCAAAGGTGCGCCTTTTGTTTCTTCTATATGCAGCGAGTATTGAAAGCAGAGCACATCATATGGCTTCATACCGGAATAAGGCGGGTAGGCATAGGTTTCCCATTCAAAGTCTAAATAAGAAAGCGGATAAACGATGCTTCCCTTTAACCAGCTGGAAAGCGCATAACGATCATAGAACAAGCCGCCTTCCTGATCTGCCATGATCTGGGCATACTGAAGCCGGTTTCCTTCCAGCAAGGAAAGATCGACCTCCTTCAACGTTTTGCGCCCCTGTTGCTCCATCCTTCCCTTATGAGCGGAATTGACCAGATGTAAAATGGAATTTGCCTGCGGCTTTTGAAAACAACGGTCAAAATACAGGCACTTCGCTCCGCGGGTACAGTTTTTCCCCCGCTCGCCTTTTTGCTCGCTCAAAGCCGCTACATGCCGCATTGCAAGCAATACCGCCTGCAGATCGCGCGCACATTTCTCAAGCAGCGAATCCAGCGTGTGCTGCATGCGATTATGTGCATTATACAGACAGTCGTTGATACAAAGCAAAGCATCGACACAAAGCTCTTCTTCTCTTATATACGCAGCGTTTAGATGAATGACATAAACAGCAGACACCGGTATCCCCAGCCACTTCAAAACCGTCAGATGGTCTTTGATGTACTGCGCTTCTGATTCCTTGGGATAACAGTTCGCATATGGAAAATACAGAACATAGCCCTGCGCTTGCTTGATCATGATCGGTATCTTGATCCGTAAATCTTCATACACAAAACGAGCATTTACAAGCACCTTATGCTCCTTTAACGCCGCAAGCGCCACCTCTTTTGCATCGCCCCGCTTTCCTTCAAAGCAATCTGTGATGCGCAGCCTCTTTTTGACAAGTTCGATCAAATCTTCGTTATAGTAAACAAAAGGCTTGGGATAGATCGGCTCATGCACATGCCGCCAGTAAAATGTGGCACAGCGTTCAAATTTTTTGACATCTGACAGATGTATCATATCATTCACCCTCAATCCTGTATATTATACCAAACGATGCCGCAATTACCAAGTGCCGATTGGCAAAGCATATCCAATGCTTTTATGTACCGGATTCTTTCCAGTTTACAAGCATTGCCTGCACATTTTGATAAATACGTTTGCGCCAAGCCTTCGGTTCATGCAGTTCCACATGTGATCCCAAAGAAAGCAGAAACTGCTCGGCCCGCATTTCACCGTCAATCAACAAGTGCATATAATAACCGCCATCCTCTTGCCAGTACGCCTCCAGACACAATCCGATCCGGCTTTCCGAAACCAGCACCGCCACTTCATCATAAATGCTCAGCCGCAGTTCGACCACCTGATCTTTCATCAGCCCGATCCCGACATGATCACGCAGTGTAAAATCACGATCGCGCGTAAAGGAACGATTGGTTAGCGTACAGGCTTTCATACGTTCCTCTGAAAACTTATAAGTGCGAAAATCCCGTGCATGCAGCGCATAGCCGATCACATAATAAGCATTTTGATAATACACCAGCTCATAAGGAAATAACGTAACTTCTTTGACTTCTTTGCTTTGCAAAGAGCGGTATTGTAAAAGCATCGCTTTTTGCCGGGCGATTCCCTCCCTACAAAGGGTCAGATACTGTCTAAGACGCGCGGATATATGCAGATCGCTCTCTTCCAGATAAGTGCCGCTTCCATGCGCCTTTCCCCTTGTACCGGCACGGATCTTATCCATGGCCTTCATAAACGGATCGCCATAGGCAAAATCCTTATGTGCCTGCAAATAGGCACATGCTTCAAGAAGCGCCGTCTGCTCATCTTTGTTAAGCGATGGCACCGCTAACGCTTCTTCCTCTACCAGCCGATATCCGCCATAGCGGCCGGTCGTGCTTTCGATCACATAACCGGCCGTTTCCAGCTCTTTGCGAAACTCACTTAAATTGCGAATGTTGGTCTGTAACTCATCGGCGAGCTCCTGTCGGCTCATCATGCCTCTGGCCTTTAATAAACGCAACATCTGTAAACACAATGCACAGCGATTCATACAGCTCCTGGTATATTGGAAATGACTCATCTAAAAGTCATTACAACATACCTTTTCCTTTCTATCAACCTTTATACCCGTGGTTGATTACGGGGTTCATTGTCTGTATGATTGAAATATGTGAATGTGGATTTGTATTGCTCCTTGTGGCTCTGACTACTTTAGAAAGGTTCTTACCACTCCTTATTCCAAAATAATGATGAGTTAGATGAGTCTTTGAATTCGTATCTCGTTCCAGGTTTTATGGTCTAAGTGCTGTGGTTTCTTCACTTCACATACTCTTATTTCAGAAAGGATGTGTTTTTATGTTTCTTGTTGGAATCGATGTCGGTAAGCTCTCTCACATGTTTTGCATCATGGATTCTTCCAATGGCGAAATCCTCGTCAGTCCTGTTTCTTTTAAAAACAATAAACAAGGCTTTGATTTTCTGATGGGCAACATCAAGCTTTATCCCAAAGACAAATTGCTGATCGGTATGGAAGATACAGGCCATTATCATTTCAACCTTTTGAAGTTTTTACTCGATTCCGGTTATACCGTTGCACTCATCAATCCCATAACGACCGATCTTACCCGAAAGATGCAACTAAATCCTACCAAAGACGACAACCTGGATACCATGACCATCTGTGATGTCCTGGCTTCCAGTCCTCGTAAAAAGGGTTACAGGATTTCTAAAATCAATAATTTTGAATTTTATGAGCAGAAACGTCTGACCCGTGAACATCACGATCTCAAGGAACAATTAAACGTATATGCCAATAAGCTTCAGAAATGTATTGATATCGTTTTTCCTGAATATAACTCCCTGTTTAAATCCAAGTATGGAACTGTATATATGAAGGTCTTAAAAGCGTTTGGCTGTGCGAATGCTATTGCTCATGCCGATATCCGCAATATTCGCAAATGCTTCGAAACCAATAGGAACGGCCGCACTATTTCACTGACACCGGAAAAATTAAAAGAAGCTGCTAAGCATTCGATCGGGTTTCCTTCAAAGGCTGAAGTGATCGAAATACGTCATCTGATCGATTTGATCGAATTGATCAAAGAACAAATCAACGATGTGGATATAAAAATAGAAGAGTTCAGCACGCAACTTAACTCTCCTATCCTCACCATACCGGGAATCTCACATTTCTCCGGTACTTCTATTTTAGCTGAATTAGGAGATTTACGCAACTATTCTAAGGCGTCTCAAATCATCAAATTTGCCGGTGTTTCCCCATATAAGCATCAATCAAGTCAATATGAAGCCCAACATACAGCCATTACCAAGAAGGGATCACGATATCTTCGCAAAACACTTTATCAGGTGATCTTACCTGTTATTCGCTACAATCCTGTATTTAACGAATACTATCATCTCAAGTTGTCGCAAGGGAAAGGCCATCGTTGCGCTCAGGGACACTGTGTACGAAAGTTACTTCGGATCATCTATCATCTGGTAATAACGAATCAACCGTTTGATTCAACTCTTTTAAAATAAGTCATTACTAAATTCTTAGATCCTCTACTAAGTTCTTTTTGTCATGCCTTTTTATTCACTATTTCAAAGATCGAGACAACTTCAGCTAACTAACTTCAATAAATTTTTATTTTCAGACTTTTTCATACAATTTACTTGATTTTTATATAGTTAGCTTTCTACCGGAATACATAAGGTGCATCCAAAGGGGCATAGCGATTTGGATAAGGTCCATAAAGCGCCGTCGGTTCTTCGATCTTCGGCGTCGCCCCGCGCATCATGAGCGGAATGACCAATTCCCCAATGCCGCGATCTAATGCGAATCCAAGCGCTTCACCGATCAAAATGGCGCCGTTGTCGATCAACATCATGACCATTTCTACATCACGCATATAAACTGCATGGAATAATACCGGATAGCCATTGATGATCCAGTTTGGATCCGCGCCCTCCAAGATCGCTTCTCTTGCCTTCTCTACCTCTTTGTTCCATACTGCATTCAACAGTTTTTTTGCCAATGGTGATGGTTTTCTCTTCATAGTATCAATTCCTTTCCTTTTCTTTGATACCATCATACACCATATTGTTACATTATTTATGTTACAATATAAAAAAAGAAAAAACAATCGTTTTCACAACTGTTTCTTCTTTTTCGTTAAGACTGATTTTGTAAACGGGCATTGCTTGGCATATTGAACTTAGAAAAAGCATTGCGCAGATCATAAATTGTTTCCTGATCCTCATACAGCATCAAATACGCACCGTTCACGCTTGCCTGCATTTCCTTTTTTTCGCCTTCGATATTGACCGTTACCTTTTCCTTTTCTTTCGCTTCCTTCAACAGCGCCTGCATCGTTTCATCATCTTCATTTAACCGATATAAATAGATCGGCTGATCTTCATACGTAAACATCGCGCCCTCTTTCGCCGCGAAATCCACCGCTTCTACTTCTTTCATATCGCTGTATGCGATCTTGTTTTCATCTAAATAATTCTTAAAATCAGAAATCGTCGTCTCTGCTTTCTCTTCCGCCTTGTCCACGCCCTCTTTTACGTTATCGCCGACTTCATCAGCACCTTTTTTCACATCCTCCGCATCATCCTTCAACATCGAACAACCGCTCAATAATAACAGCGTACAAAGTGCGGAAACAAACATTTGTCGTTTTCTCATAAACAACCTCCTTGTCATTACTCTCAGTATTGCCCAAGGAACACACGCTTATGCAGCGAAACTCACATTTTCAGATGAAATGCCTGCTTCAGATAGTGCATGACCCCTTCTTCCTCATTGCTCAGGGTGTGAAAGCGGCAAACGGCAGCCACATCTTCATGCGCGTTGGCAACCGCAACAGAATGATATACCTCCTGCAGCATCTCAATGTCATTATGATAATCACCAAACGCATAGCAGTCCTGTGGAGATAAGCCATAGCGCTCTTTCAGATAATGGACGACCTTGCCCTTGGAAACAAGGGGATTGGCAATATCCACCCACTCTTTTCCGGAGGTAACGATACTGAAAAAACCTGACAGTTTCTTACATTTCGGATAAGCATTCTGCGCTGCGCCGATCGTATCATAAAGTGCTACCTTACAGATGCGATCGACACCGATCACCTCTTCTAAACGGGCTACTCGCTTTAAGCGATGATAATACATCCCGGCATTTTTTACCAGCAGCGGATGATCATCTTCGATATAAGCGCTGTTAACGCCACAGAAGATCGGATAGACGCCTTCGATATTTCTAACGATATCCAGTACCTGATATAGCTTGGAACGCTCGATCTCATTCACATAAATGCAGGTTCCTTTTTCAAATACGATCGTACCGTTTTCACAAATAAAAAGCATTTCTTTTTCCAAATTAGGAAACTGCTCCAGAAGCGTATAATACTGTCTGCCGCTGGCGATTGCAAATAATACATCACGCTGTTGCAGCGCCTTGACCACTTCAAAGAAATCATGCGGCAATTCTTTACGCTCATTCAATAACGTCCCGTCCATATCGCTTAAAACCAGTTTCATGTTACTTCCTCTTTTCTGCTTTCATCCTATTTTTATTACAATATGTTGATTATAGCATACTTCTCCTTTGTTTTCCCAACAAGAAGCATGCTTCTTCATTGAATTTCATTTGAAAAAATGCTATGCTTAAAGCAATGAAAAGGACGTGATGGCTTTGAAGGTACAGGAATCACTAGAAAACTATTTGGAAGCGATCTTGATGCTTTCGGAAAAACAGGAGCGGGTACGCGCCATTGATATTGCCAATCTGCTGGGCTTCTCCAAACCAAGCGTCAGCGTGGCCATGAAGAATTTTAAGCAGAAGAACTATATCCATGTAGATGACAGCGGCTCCATCACTTTGACGGAAAGCGGAAAACGGATTGCTTCCGCCGTTTATGAACGGCATAATTTATTAAGTGAATGGCTTGTTTCCCTAGGGGTAGAGGAACAGATCGCGCAAGCGGATGCCTGCCGCATGGAACACATCCTTTCTGCCGAGTCATTTCAGGCGATCCGCGATCATTATCTGCATAAATGATCCTGCCGTTATAAAAACGTCGATCTTTATAGGATCGACTTTTTTATTTGATGTATTTCTCATAGAGCTGTTCATCATTCAGCAGCAGTTCTTTTTCAATGTTCATATTCGACTTCACCAAAATCCCATACTCATAAAAATAGTTTTTCAGTTTCGGAAAGCTCTTGCGCACATCACGCACCTTAAAACGACAAATCCGATCGTTCAATTCAAACATGATGCCCAAATATGACATTTGCACAAAATACTCTTTTAACGGGACTTTCTGATAGCCGCGCAGATCAGTGATCGCACTGGTGTGATAAGGCTCACAGCGAAAATTGATATGCACATTGGCGATCTCATGCAGCGGAAAGATCTCCAGCGGCGTAATGTAATACAAACCGTTTGCTTTGACAAGATACGCATAGCAGATCCGATCTTTCTCCAGAAACAGACAGCATCCTTCATTGCTTTCCCAAGGAGTACCGTCAAATAAAAGCATGACCGCATGCTGAAAATCAATTTTTGTTAATGTGTAGGTCTCCAAGCTATCCCTCCCCTTTTTGGTAAAGCGCTTTCATCTTCTACATTATAAAGGAAAAGTGATATTTAAACAATAACAAATTTGTAACATCTCAAAGATTCGATGCTGATCGCTTCATGGAATAGGCTTCTACCTCCGCTAAGCTCGGATAAGCGTCCATCGCGCCTAAATGCCGGGCGGAAAGCGCCGCAAAAGTATTCGCAAAACGCAGTGCATCTTCCAGATCCCTTTCATCGAGTGCATCGAGGGGTTTCGTTTTTTCGCCCAATCGGTAAAGAAAGGCTGCCACAAAACCATCTCCGGCACCGGTCGTATCTAAGACATCGACCGCACAGCCATCCACTTTGACATGGCGCGTACGGGTAAACAGTTCCGCTCCCTTTCCCCCTTTGGTGTAAAGTACCATTTGACAATGCGGGAAAGCAAAGAAAAACGGCAGGGCTGCTTCGATCGTTTCCCGCCCACTGATAAAACTCAATTCATCATCGGCAATTTTCACGATATCCGCATAAGGCAAAAAGGCTCGTACTTGTTCTTTCAGCGCCTGTTCTTCTTCCCATAGCGAGAAACGCAGATTGGGATCAAAGCAAATCAATTTCTGCTTGCGGCGCGCTGCTTCGATCAGTTTGCGGTGACATTCCCGCATGGGGTCTTTCTGCAAGGCGACGCTGCAAAAATGAAGGACGTCAAAATCTTTAGCCGTTTCATCTAATTCCTCATAACCCAACTGTAAATCAGCGCTTGTCCGACGATAAAACTGAAAATCACGGCTGCCATCAGCGCTGAGCGATACAAATGCCAGGGCAGTATCATAGTGCGAGGTACGCACGATCGAAGATACATCGACATGCCCTTTTTGCAGCGTATCCACGATATGATCGCCAAACGCATCACGCCCCAGCTTGGTGATCAGCTTGGCCCTTCCCCCCAAATGTGCATAGGCATAAGCCACATTAGCCGGCGCACCGCCCGCAACTCGCCGAAAGCAAACGACATCTTTTAAGCGCTTGCCTGCTTCCATCGGTACAAAGTCGATCAGCGCTTCCCCAATCGTACATAGTTTCCACATCTTATCTTTCTCCTTTGCTTTACTGTACTACATCTCAAAGCGAATGTAAACTGTTCTTTTGATCCTGCATCAAACAAAAAAGTGCTATAATAAAAGTGATCTGACATATGCTAATAAAGAGAAGGAGGAATCAGATGAAAGTATTTCATGAAATCAGCGTAACCGATCTGCATGACAATGTTTTTACCGAAATCGGTGAAAGGTGGATGCTGATCAGCGCAGAAAAGGACGGTGTCACCAATACGATGACCGCTTCTTGGGGCGGCTTTGGGATCCTTTGGAATCAGCCGGTTGCCTATATCTTTGTAAGACCACAGCGTCATACGAAAGCTTTTTTAGAAGCCGCAAGTCATTTCTCCCTTACCTTCTTCGATGAAACGCAGCGCAAGCAGCTTTCTTATTTGGGAACGGTATCGGGAAAGGATACAGATAAGATCAAAGATGTCGGCTACCATGTGTGCCATGAGGAAGCAGCGCCTTATTTTGAGGAAGCGCAACGCGTTTTGATCTGTCAGAAGCTGTATCATCAGGATTTATCGCCGGATGGTTTTCTTGATGCGGAATGTAAGAAGCATTATCCGCAAAACGACTATCACACCCTTTATGTCGGCAAGATCGTCAAGGTACTGGAAAAGGACGCATAACCACATAAAAACAGGAACCCCTATGATCTCATGGTCATACGGTTCCTATTTTTTTATACTTCATCAAAAAGTTCTTCTTCGCCTTGTTCTTCTTCTTTTGGCAGCTCCGGCAATTCTTTTAAGCTCTCCAGCTTAAAAGCATCCATAAATTCCGGTGTGATCTCATATAGAAATGGCTTGCCCGGCGCATCGCTGCGGCCGCTTTCCTTGATCAGACTGCGTGCCATCAGCTTGCGGATCATCATATCACAGCCAACGCCCCTGATTTCCTCGATTTCCGCTCTGGTGATCGGCTGTTTGTAAGCAATGATCGCCAGTGTTTCCATCGCCGCCTGAGAAAGCGAAGCCATTTTTGTGGAAGCAAACAGTTTTTCCGCATAGGGATAGACAGTCGCTTTGGAAACAAATTTGTATATGCCGCCAAAGCGCGTCAGTTCTATGCCATGCGTTTCCTTGTCATATTCTTCTTTCAGCTGCACCAGTGCCGATTCCACTTCTTCCCTGCTTGTCTCCAGTGTTCCCTGCATCTGTTCCATCGTTAATCCTTCATCACCGCAAAGAAATAACAATCCTTCCAATACCGTCTTAACTTCCATGATATTCATCCCCTTTGATAATCCAGATCACATCGTCTTCATCTATCGTATAGGTAATCGCCTTGAGCTTAATCAGATCCAGCACTCCTAAAAAGGTTACGATCACCATATGCAAAGACGTACAGTCGCTGCATAGCTCCTCAAAGCTCATCTTTCCGCTCCATCCGTCTAAGCGTTTGCGCATCTGCACGACCCGCTCATCTAATGACAGTTCTTTGATCGTCATTCTCGTTTCATATGGCTTCAACAGCGCTTGTCTGCGCATGACCTTCTGCATCGCTTTGATCAGATCATACGGATTGCCCGCTAACGGCAATTCACTGCTCGCTTCGATCCATTTGCTCGTCTCTTCTGAAAGCGGCTTTCCCATGAGCATCTGTCGATCCTCATACTGTCTGCTCAATAAGGCCGATACTTCCTTAAAGCGCTGGTACTCCAATAAGCGCTGCACCAGCTTTTCCCGCTGATCCTCTTCGTATTCTTCACTGATTTCCACTTTCTCACGCGGCAGCAGTTTCTTGCTTTTATACTCGATCAGTCCTGCCAATTCGCTCAAATATTCACTGGCAATTTCCAGATGCAAAGATTCCATCGCATCTAAATAAGCCAGATATTGCGTTGTCAATACATTCATATCCAGATCAAACAGATCCAGTTTGTTTTCCTTGATCAGATGCAGCATCAGATCCAAAGGTCCTTCAAACTGTTCGATGGTTATCTGAAAAGCCATGTCATCACCTCTTACTAAACTTCAATATTATACAATAAAAAAGCAGGATTGACTATCTTTTCCTGCTGCCGCATGCAATTTATGGATCGAAAATGATACTGTCTTCTTGTAACAAAATCGTTTTTACTCTGCATTCCTATCCTGCTGCACAAAAAATCATGACTTCCGTTATGAAATCATGATCCTGTTAATGCTCATTGCTTGTTTCATTTTGCTTATCTTGACGCAAACGGATCGGCGCGCCCAGCCAAATTCTTTTTAATGCCCGCCAAGAGAAAGGACAGAGCGGATACAGATAAGGAAACTTGATCGTTTTGGTCGATAGCAGCACGCTCACATGGAACACGACACCAAAGCAAAAGCCCGGCAGTCCAAACACCAAGGCAAATAAAGCAAGCACGATTCGGAAAAACTTGTTGGCAAGCGACAATTCATAATTAGGCGTCAAAAGATTGCCGATGTTGCAAAGCGCCACAACCAATAAGATTTCTTCCGTATACGCGCCTAATCCGATTGCCATATCGCCTAATAAAAATACAGCGATAAACCCCATGATGCTGGAAAGCATATCCGGGGTATGAATGAGTGCCTGTCTGATCCATTCCACCGCAATATCCGCAAGCAGTACCTGTAAACCAAATCCATAAATATTGACATCTTCCATCAAATGCAGATTTAAGAGGGTATGATTCTGTGTTTTCATCAAAACCATCCATAGTGGTATGAAATAGATCGACAGCAGCACCCCAAACAAACGCAGCGTTCTGGTAAACACGGCAATGACCGCTGTCTGGGTGTATTCTTCCATCTGCTTGTTTAATTCAAAAAAGGTCGTCGGTATGATCATTGCACTAGGCGCATTGTCTACGATGACCACCAGATACCCTTGCAACAAATGAATGGCACAAATATCCGGACGTTCGCTGTATCGCACATGCGGATAAGGATTGATCGTCTTTCCATACAGACTTTCACAAAGCATGCGCTCCGATACAATTTCGATCTCGTCCAGATTTTGCAAACGATTTTGAAAGTCCGCAAGCAGATCGACATCGACCAAACCGTCGATATAAACATAGGCGATGTCGGTCTTCGTTTTGACCCCTTCTTTATTTAAGATGACCCGTAAGCGCGGATCGCGGATCCTGCGGCGAAGTAACCCCACATTGATGATAATATTTTCCACAAAGCCATCATGCGCTGCTCGAATCGACTTTTCCACGCTCGGTTCTGCTGTGGAGCGTGATGGATAAGCACGTGTTTCGATCACATAATAAGGCGCTTCTCCATCGACGATCACCACACATTGTCCGCTCAATAAAAAAGTCATTGCCTGTTGATCGTCCATGCACGCAGATACACTGCCGGGATAATAAATAAAAGAACGGTTCTTTACGGTATCCACGATGCTTTCCACAACATCAGCAATCAATTCGCCATCGCTCAGCGAAGACAAAAAGATCAAACAGCAGGCGCGATCCTCGATCTCGATTTCCCGAAAAACAACGTCAAAAGACGCCGCAAGCTGTTTCTTCCACACAGCGATGCGCTGTTGATAAGCGCTCAGTTTTTCGCTTTGCATAACACTGCCACCAAAAAGGCAAAGACTACTGCCGCAGTAATGCCGACTGCCGTCAAATCAAACAAACCTAAGGCGATCCCCATCAGCCCCTGCTCTTTCGCCGCTGCCAAAGCGCCGTGGATCAAAGAATGTCCAAAGCTGGTAATCGGCAATGCCGCACCGGCCTGGGCAATCTCTAATAGACGATCATATAGACCAAAGCCATCCAGCACCGCACCCGCTACCACAAACATCGATGTGATATGTCCTGCCGTAAGCTTGGTATTGTCATAGATGATCTGTGCAATCAGACAAATGCCGCCGCAGGTAACAAAAGCCATCAGATAGTGCATCATGCCTCACCTGCCCTTTCATATATGACCGCATGGGCAATGCAGGGAATACTTTCTTTTTGCTGCACCGCTACCGGTGAAAGCAGCGCCCCGGTCGCGACGACCATGATCTTGTTTGCTTTGCCGTTTGTTAAATCATCCATCAACTTCGTAAAGGTGTAAAGCATACTGCACCCACACCCGCTCCCGCCGCAAAAGACATCTTGTTTATCACGATCATACAGCATCAGACCACAGTCATTCAAATGATTGTGCAAATCATATCCATCCTGTATAAACAGATCACAGAGAAAGGAAAAGCCCAGCGCCGACAGATCGCCGGTGTAAATGCCGTCATAATCACTGAAATCCGTACCGGTATCCGCAAATACCTGTTTGATCGTCTTATAGGCAGCCGGCACCATTGCTCTGCCCATGTCATTGGCATCACAAAAATGCCAGTCTACGATCTCGCCGATACAGGCATGCGTGATGCGTACTTGCGCGGGTTCAGCGGTAATGATTGCCGCACCGGCCCCGCTGGCAGTCGATGTCGTCGTTGCTTTTTTCTGTATCCCATATTCATTAGGAAAACGATATTGCCGCTCTGCGGTCGCGGTATGAGAGGAAGTAAAGGCCAGCACCCTTTGCTGGTGCATCTTTTCCACTAAGATCGCCGCTTGCGCGAGGATCAGCGAAGAAGTAGCACAGGCCGCATACATGCCGATGAAAGGACGATGCAGATCTTTGGCAAAATAATGTGATGCAGAAAGCTGATTCATCAGATCTCCGGCAATGATCACATCCAGATCATTTGGCTCCAGCTTTGCCTTGCGCAAGGCGCTGTCTACCGCACTGCGGATCAGTTCCCGCTCCGCCCGCTCAAAGCTGCTGGTTCCACAGTACGCATCATGAAAGGCTCGATCTAACAGTTCTTTGATTGGCCCCTCACTTTCCAGCTTTCCGCCAGCACTTCCCCATGCTTTTACATATACATTTGCAAAGTGCAGTGTTTTCATGACGCGCCTCCCAAAAACAAATATCGCAGCATGCCGATAAAATACGCAGATACGATGCCATATGTCAAGACACTGCCGGCCAGCTTAAACATATTCATGCCGATGCCATAGATCAAGCCTTCGCTTTTCCCTTCCAGTGCGCTTGATGCTAACGCATTCGCAAATCCGGTGATCGGAATAAATACACCGGCCCCAAAACGCTGTGCCAGCTGATCAAATAAACCAAGTCCGGTCAAGATCGCCGCCAAGGCAATAAAGGTTACGATCACCAGCGACAATGCCTGCTGCTTAGGCATGTGCAGGCTCTCCTGATAAAGCATAAGCAAGACCTCGCCGCTTCCTCCGATCGCTCCACCGCTTATAAAAGCCGCAATGGCATGAGCGAGCCGCTGATCTTTCGGCATATGCCTTTTCGCTGTTTCCTGTAAACGTTTTTCCATACTACATACCTCCTTGCAACTATTATTGACAAAATAAAAGAAACGATACATCCAGTACCGTTTCTAATCACGCATCATTTCATCGACCAGCATTTTGCGCAGTCTTGGCGCCTGCTTCAAAGAATAGTTTAATTCGATCCTTTCACTGTATTTATGCGGATCTTTGCCATCCGGTCCGAAATTGACAAAAGGGATCTGTAACTTCCGCATCACTTCCAAAGGCACTTCATAGTGCTTTCCCCACAGTGGGAAATTCGCCGCAAGTGAAAGAGCAGCACCCGCATCGCGCAAGCCCAGATAACACATATCCGTCAAGCCGTTAAAGCACGCATTCAGTTCATAGCGCTCGCCCTGCTTCTGCGCTTTCTTCACAAACCGTTCACAGATCTTTCTCAATGGCGCATCTGCTTCAAGAAAACCGGAATGCGGATAATAAGGCGGTGCAAACGCCAAAATGATCTTTGCCGATCGATCAGGCGCATAGCGGTGCGTTTCTTTTATCACAGCAAGCGTCATTTCCCGCATATCCGCTTCTTCCAATCCTTCGATAAAGGTCTCCATATGCTTTTGAAAGGCAGATCCATGCTGCTCGACACAGCTTGCATACAGTTCTTCATAGCTCATCACATTTACGGAAATGGACGCATGGGGCAACGCGCGATTTAGGAGCTGTTCTGCCTGCAAGATTCGCGCATCCCGCATCCGCAGCACCTCTTCAAAGGCCTGCCTTGCACAGGCAAGCAGCTGCTCTTTGATCGTATCGATCGATTTGGAAAGGGTCATCAGGTTGAAGTACGCATAACTGTCATAAGGGGTCTGTACACTGTATGAAGTCTTACAGTCCGACTGTTTCAAACAGGTCGGCGCCGGGGTAAAATAACCGTTTGCCTGATCGATGAAAGCAGGCGCATGCTCTAAATATTCCACGATTTTCGCGCTCAGCAGATTCGGATTCAAGCCGCCATATGGATCACCGACGTGCGTTTCTTTTCCGACACAGTAGAAAAACGGCATGACTTTGCCCGCAGCACCGATAAATAAACGGCGGCTTTCAAGACTTTGTTCAAATGAAATATCCGGCTCCCCCACCATGCAGAAATCAAGGGAAAGGTCCTCCTGTTTTGCCAATACTTCCATTTTCTTGATCGCATCCAGCATTCCTTCAGAGTTTCGTTCCTCATCCGGCACGCTCACAAACAATAAATTCGCATCGCGTTTTTCACTGTAAGCATGCAGCAGCTCGATATCGGCGGCAATGCCCCATTTCATATCACAGATGCCGCGGCCAAACAAATAATGTCCGCTGTCTAGATCATTTTGACTTTCTTCATCTAAATGCAAGTTTCCCTGTTTCAAAAAGTCCGTATATGCGATCGGATCAAACGCATATGGCGCCCCTATTCCATATTCATCAATTCCGACGACATCAAAATGAGATAGCAAGACGATGGTACGTTTGGTTTGCTTTGACGCCTTCATCAAAGCGAAGACATACCCGCACTTCGTTTCTTCCTCCCGTATATGATGGATCATGATCTGGTTTGGGTGTCTTTGAAAATAAGGAATCTTTAGCAGCAGTTGTTTTAATAAAGCCGGCATCTGTTTCTCCGCTTCACTTGCAGAGATACTGCCGATCCGGCATAAAGAAAGCAGGTTTTGTAACATTCTGTTTTCATCCATATCAAACACTCCTTGTTTGATCAACCGTAATGATTGAGCATTCTTCTATTTTGTATTATAGCACATACTGTTCTTTTCTATCGTGTATTTTTTATTGATTTTATAGACGGAAGTCGTATTATAACTTCTTGCAAGCGTTTATAGAAGTGAGGACAAATCCTTGATTTACAAGGGTTTTCCCGTATCTCTATGTATTTTGTCATATCTCCACATAAACTCGTTTTATAAGCGCTGGCGGCAAAAAAGCGTCAAATACAAAAGATAATATTTTCTGCTCTCTATGTTACGCATTAGGGCTTTATTAGGCTTTGCAAGCAAAGGTTTTGCAGATCCCATCATAAATGTCCTTTAACTGCGTAATATTTCAAAGCGAGATGCTATCTGTTTAGATTATCCTTTTCATTCCTCTCTTTTGTAAAAAGTTCCATAGCAAGCATAGGAAAGGGGTACCCTTTCCGTAAAAATCACTCTTTGTAAGATAAATTTTTGCTTGTTGGAAATATTCCAACAAGCAAATTTTAAGTTATAAATATCCCCTAAGCCCTGCTTCTTCTATCAGTTTCGGTTGAATCAATGGATATGTCCAATTTTCCACAAGCCGCTCCGTAATCAAAATCCTTTCAATTTCACTATGTAATTCATTTTCAAAAGACAGAATATTAGCAAAGTAAAGCATTCCATAACTCTCATTACCTTCAAAATTATCTGGTGAAGTGACTGAATATACACAAATAGGTTTTATGCTGTATTCAAGTGCGCCCGTTTCTTCATATAACTCTCGTTTTGCAGTGTCTAAAATATGCTCACCATTTTCTCTGTGACCGCCCGGAATCTCGAATGTTTCTCGCTCTCTATGTTTACAAAACACCCATTTATTGTCTGTTTTTGCAATAATGACGGCAAATTTTAATAATCTGTCATCAATTTCATCATAAAACTTTACGTCAACCATTTACCATTCTCCTTCAAATATCAGTTTATCAATTTATTTCCCAATATTATAGCACCCATATATGAATTATTCTACTATAAGTCTGCTCTGTGTGAAATAGCAGTTCCAATCTTCCTTGTCAACGGTCGAGATGAACGGGCTTCGCCGCAGCCCGCAAGTGCGTCTGTCCCTGCTTATATGGCAACCAAGAGAACGAAAACAATGAGTGCTTTCGCTCTCGCATAGGATGGTTTTTCTTATATCTGACCGTATCAATTTATATTGTCTTATTGAGTTAGGACGGCAAAAAAGCGTCAAAACGCTATTTTAGGCGTTTGAAGTCACGCTTGTATTTATCAAAAAATTAAGCACTTATGCGCGTTTAAGACGTTTTTTTCTTTGTACCGTTAAAAAGTATAATACTATTTTTTATTTGAAATTTATCTTTTTTTCCGCTACAATAAGTAGTCGGCTGAAAGGAGGCCTTTTTATGACATCTATCAATAAAATGAAAGAGATGCCGATTCGCAAACTGCTTTTATCAATGTCGCTGCCGATCATGGTATCTATGCTGATTCAGGCGCTCTATAATATCGTAGACAGTATGTTTGTGGCACAATATTCACAAGATGCCTTAGCTGCTGTATCACTGGCTTTTCCGATCCAGACCCTGATCGTGGCGGTTTCGGTCGGTACGGCTGCCGGTTTGAATTCTCTACTATCACGCAAGCTGGGTGAACAGAATTTCAAGGAAGCGAATGAAGTTGCCAATCACGGTGTGCTGGCAGCCCTTTTATCCGGGATCCCGTTTATGATCTTCGGCATCTTTTTCGCACAGACGTTCATCTCTGCTTTTTCCGATCGCAGCACGATCATTTCCGATGGTACGACTTATACACTGATCTGTACCGTTTGTTCATCGGCGGTATTGGTCGAGATCGCTTATGAACGATTGTTTCAGGCAACCGGGCATGCGATGTATAACATGTATATGCAGGGGGCCGGTGCGCTCATCAACATCATCTTAGATCCGATCTTTATTTTCGGATGGTTCGGCTTCCCGGCAATGGGGGTAACCGGAGCAGCCTTAGCGACGGTAACCGGTCAGATCTTAGCGGTTCTATTAGGCATCTACCTGCAGCGCCGCCATGTAAAAGAACTGCACATCAGTTTCCGCGGCTTTCATCTGAAAAAGCATATCTTTGCGCAGATGTATGCGGTCGGCTTCCCTTCGATCATCATGCAGTCGATCGTTACGGTACTCACGATCGGCATGAATGCCATTTTAGTAGGCTTTTCGGAAACAGCGGTTTCCGTATTCAGCGTTTACTTCAAATTACAGAATTTTGTCTTTATGGCAGTATTCGGCATGAACAACGCATTGGTCGCCATCATCGGCTACAACTTCGGGGCAAGACAGAAAGAGCGCATTCTTTCTTCCATTCGCTTCGCGATCCAAATGGCGGTCTTGATCATGCTGATCGGTACCCTGATCTTTCAATTATTTCCACAAGCGCTGTTACAGCTGTTTAACGCAGATGCGGCAATGCTGAAGATCGGTGTTCCGGCACTGCGCATCATCTCCCTGTCATTTTTGTTTGCCGGGGTTTCCATTGAGCTTTCCGCATTATTTCAGGCACTTGGCAAAGGCATCAGTTCGTTGATGATCTCTTTATGTCGGCAGCTGCTCATCGTTTTGCCATGCGCCTACCTGTTGGCTCGTTTTTCTGAGCTTGACAGCATCTGGTATGCGTTTTTGATCGCTGAAGCATTTGCCATGGTAATCGCCCTCTTTCTGTATCGAAAGATCAAGATATCCATGATCGATCCGATGGAACATTCGCTGTAAAAAGGAATCAAAAAAGCGGCAGACACCGCTTTTTTTCATGTTTCATCAAACCCATAGCCTTCTAACTTCACTGCTAAATAGGCATTGAGCTGCTCTTCGATCAAGTACAGCTGCTTTTGGGCGGAAGCAGGCACTTTGATCTGCAATAGTTTTTCGATGAGCGAGCGTTTTCTTACTTCCTGCAAGGTTACGATAAAACGCATATCAAAGACAAACGCCAATGCCGCAACATATTCATCCAGTTTCGTTTTACGCAGCTCATTTTTTACATAACGCTGTCTTTGAAAGCAGCACATGACCGCCTGACTTACAAAAAGGCATTCCTGCGCTTCCCTTTCGTACTGCGCTTGTTGTGATAAACGCACCGCTAAAATATCCAATTTATCACAGTCGCGGATAAAATCAGCGAAAAAATGAGCCGTTTCATATAGATGGGCATCGACTGCGGCTTTATTGTGATAATAGATCGCCGCTTCGATCACGCCATCATATGTGCTTTCCTCCGTAAATCTTCTGATCTCGCCTTTGTGAAACAGGCGTTCGGCCGCAAGGCTGCCATGATCCATACTCTTCCCTTCCGGCAAAAAACGTCCATAATCATGCAGCAGAGCGATCAGCTCCGCTACCTCTATCTCGCTTTTGCTCATATGCAGACGGTTGCCTAAAAACCGCGCTTCTTCTACTACTCTTAACGTATGGGTTCGCCGTAAAGCAATGGCGGGGTCCTGCTGATCAAAGCGGTCCATAAACTTCATCATCTCCGCCTTGGCATGCGTCAGATCAAAAATACCGCGCTCAGGCCCATTCAGGCAAATACCATGTTTTTCCATTGCATTTCCACTCGCTTACTTCTTCCATACTGATCGCACACCGTGCGCAAAGACCCGCTTCATCATGCACAAGGATCAGCGTATTATCGCAAGGGTCTCCACCTTCACAATACTCGATCGGCAAAATGAGCGTTACCTGATCCCGCGTTCGCAGTGCCTTTAACAGTTTCTCATGCGCCATGGCATCCACTGCCATCCATTCACTGCACACGATCCCATCTGTTCCTCTTTCATAGATCGCATAAGCCATACAGCGCTTGTTTTCCATATAGCGCACACACTTGAGTCCCTGCGCTTTCATTTCCTGCTCATAGCGGAGAAAATATGCCTCATCTCTCACAAAATAACCGCTGTAAGAAGCCATGCTTTCCCAAAAACACGCTGCCATGCTTTTCGCATCATAGCCTTCCTGCAAATCAATCTGAAAAGTATCGCCGCTTTTCGCATAAACATGCTCAGCTTTTCCATTTACCGCTCTAAATCCAAAAGGCGTGTATAAATTCATATCATATGCCTGTATGACCGTAAGCAGTTCTTGCTTTGCCGCATCTTTCAGTGTCTGCTCCATCAGTTCCCGCATATAGCCGCGATGACGATACGCGGGATGGGTCATGACGCCGACGATGATCGAAGTATCGATCGTGCGTCCGTTTATCACCATTTGATGTCTGCGCCGCTGTAAACACGCCGCCACTTCACCTGCTGCCTCTTTTACCAACAGATCCTTTTCATCATACAGTGCGTCAAAATAATAATCGCTGTATCCCCCGTCATCAAAGGCAAATAATTCTTTCCATAAGCGATAAACTGCCTTTTGATCGCTTGCTTTGCCTTTGCGGATCATCGCTTCACCAGGATCTGATATTTCATCAGCAAAAAGATCGGATGATAAGCCTGTTTGGCTTTCCGCAGTTTTTCTTCTCCCATGTCATCCTCCCGATTCACATACTTGCAATCTAAAAAAGCATGTGACAAATACTCTTTGGCAATCGCCTGATAAATTCCGCGAATCGAAGGATCCGCCTTTTCCACATTCATATCGCACATTTCCTTGTTTAAGCGCGTACCTAAGGCAAATGCCTTGACCGCCCCATCCACGCGCAGCAATCCGCCGACGATCCCATATTCCTCATAGCGTTCAAACATTTTATGAATACCTGCTTTTTCCGCTGCCATTTCTTCATTCATTTCATCACTGCGCCATTCATCTAAAAACGCCAAACACTCCGCCATGTTGTCTTTGTCGATCGCTTCATATACGTAGCGTCCTTCATATTGTTTATAAAAGGCGTTTAGATGATTGCGCTTCTTCTGTAATTTCTTGCCCGCAAAGGTACGCAGTGATTCACAAAGATATACATAATCATATGTACTGCGGAAATTACGCACTTCACAATTAGGGAATACTCGCTTCGCCTTTTCCATTCCCTGATACGAAAAGCCATCTAATAATAGCGGTTCTCCCATCTGATCAAACAATTCCTGCGCCCTGCGCAGCGCTTCTTCAAAATAGCGTTCTTCACAAAGCGGCATATAGAGAAACCATCCGCCTTCATGTACGCTCAATAATAAAATAAAATGATCTTCCACATATTTCCACACCGGCCACATGCCGCCCCAAACCAACAAAGTAACTAGATTATAGTTACATAATTCATAGCCCGATCGATCTAAATAAGGCTGTACCAAAGCAATATCATCTGCTGTTAATTCACTGATTCCAAGTGATTCCATTCTTACACCATACTTTCTTTCATTTCATAACTTTACCAGTTTTTTACAGTTCTCGCAAGTTTTCTGACTAAGAAATAGACAATGCTTTTACACATTGTCTAGGGCTCGATCTTGCTTAATTTTCTGACAAGACAACTGTTTTCTTTTTCGATTTTTCCTTCTGCCAGCACATAAGTACCTTTTACAAGCAGCGCTTCATACTGCCGATAAACATTCGGCATGCATACAAGATCGATCTTCGCACTTTCATCGGCACCGACGGCAAACACCATCAGATCGCCATGCTTGGTACGGTGCAGTTTCACTCGTTCGATCACTGCCAGAAGGCGGACATTGCCGCGGTGATTTTGTAATAATAAAATACTTCTTAAACTTGGATCGATCGACATGCGCAGCTTGGCAATCGGATGCTCGCTCAGATAAAAGCCCAATGCTTGAAATTCCTGATCGCTGCGCTGCTGCGGCTGATCTTTGGCAAGGATCATCGCCGGTTTGCTGACGATCTCAAAATCAAGCAGGATCTGCTTTTCATCTTCAATGCGTACCAGATCCCCATAGCGCAGCGCGTCATCCAGCGTCAAAAGCATACTGGCACGACTGTGGTGAAAACAGTCAAGCGCACCGGCATGGATCAGTGTTTCGATCAGTTTGCGGTTGATCCGACATGTCATGACCCGCGCCACGAAATCAAAATAATCCAGGAACGCGCCGTTTTTCTTACGCTCCGCCACCAGCTGCTGACAGACGGTGTTACCGATTCCCTTGATGCCGTTTAGCGGAAAGCGCAGTGCGTTTCCTTCGATCACATAATGTGCATCAGAGGCGTTTACACATGGTAAAAGCACCTTTAAGCCTCGTTTCTTCGCTTCAAAGATATACTCGCCGCTCTTTCGCTCCGCTCCGATCACACTGTTCAAAAGCGACTGGAAGAAAAACTGCGGATAATTCGCTTTCAGATAAGTGAGCTGATAAGCAAGCAAACCATAGGCGACGCTGTGCGAACGGTTGAATCCATAGTTGGCAAACTTCATGATCTGTTCATATGTCTTTTCCGCCGTTTTCTTGTCATAGCCGTTTTGCAGGGCGCCGTTTAAGAAATCCTGTTCCAGCTTGGCTAATTCCGATTCTTTTTTCTTAGAGATCGCTTTACGCAAATTATCTGCCTTGCCTAAGGTAAATCCGGCCATCTTCTGTGCAATCTGCATGATCTGTTCCTGATAGATCATAACACCGTAAGTCGATTCCAGGATCGGCTTTAAGGAAGGATGCGGATAGACGATCTTTTCAGGATGCGCCTTAGACTGTAAATACAACGGGATGTTCTCCATTGGGCCGGGGCGAAACAAAGCGATGCTGACGACGATATCCTCAAAGCAGCGCGGCTGAATACGGCGAATCAGATTCTTCATGCCTTCACTTTCCAGCTGGAAAATGCCGACCGTATCGACATCGCGCATGACCTGATAGGTTTTGGCATCGTCCAAAGGGATCTTCATAATATCAAGCGGGATCCCCGAGGCATTCACATTGCTTACGATCTCATCAATGATCGTCAGATTGCGCAGTCCCAGAAAATCCATCTTGATCAGTCCAAGTTCTTCCAAATATTCCATGGTAAACTGGGTCGCCAATAAATCAGCGTCCAAGGAAATCAAAGGACATACCTGTGTGATCGGCTCTTTCGCCAAAACGATGCCCGCCGCATGCAGCGAAGCATGTCTCGGTAATCCTTCCAGCTTCAAAGCGATGTCAAAGAGCTTTTGTAATTCTTTAGAGGACTGGATCGCCTGTTTGAATTTCGGAACATTGTCATAAGTACCCATCAAGGTAACTTTCGTAAAATTCGGCACCATCTTCGCGAGGATATCGATCTGACTCGGTTTCACGCCAAGCGCTTTGCCGACATCGCGAATGACCGCTTTTGCTGCCAGTGTATTAAACGCGATGATATGCGCGACATGTTCGCTTCCATAGCGTTCCTTGACATAATGGATCACTTCATCCCGCCGATTATCGGGAAAATCAGTATCGATATCCGGCATCGAAACCCGCTCCGGATTCAAAAAACGCTCAAACAAAAGATGATAGCGAATCGGATCGACATGGGTAATGCCCAAACAATAGGATACCAGCGATCCCGCCGCACTGCCTCTACCCGGTCCTACATAAATCGAACGGCTTTTCGCAAAACGGATAAAATCCCACACGATCAGAAAATAATCTTCATAGTGCATGCGGATGATGACATCTAGTTCATGCTTTAAGCGCTCAACATAGACCCGCGGCACCTTCGTCGTACCCATGCGTTTTTCTAAGCCCTTCAAGCAAAGCTGCTTCAAATACCGGGCACTGTCGACCCCAAACGGATTTTCAAAGGTCGGCAGTTTTGCCTTATGTATCTGTAATTCCACATTGCATTGATCGGCGATGACATCGCTCATCCGCAGATCTTCTTCCTCATAAAGGCGGCTCATTTCCTCTTGACTTCTAAAATAGCGCTTCGCCTGAAAGTCGAGCGTTTTATCGCTCGCCGTAACCCCCTGTCTGATCGCACAAAGCACCTGATAACACGCCTCATCCTTCGCATCTCCGTAATAGATGCGAGAAAGCGCTACGGTTGCGATTCCTAAATCATGTGCTACCTTTTTCAAAAAGCGGTTGCGCAGATAAAACAGATCGCTGTCATTTTTGGCAATCGCCACATAGAACTGCCGAAAAGCCGCTTTCATCTGTTCCAGAACGCTGCCTAACTGATTCGCATTTTCATGAATGATCCAAGTTTCCAAATTCGGATCATCACCATTGGTCATCACGATCAAATCGCTCGCATAAGCGCTGACTTCCTCAAGCGTCATCATTTCCTCTTGGCACTGCAAATGCGTAGACAGTGATAACAGCGCTTCATACCCTTTCATATTTTTTGCATAAAGAGAGAGCCAATACACAGTATCATTGATTACACAGCGCATTTCCATCGCAAAGATCGGTTTGATATCCGCCTTTTTGCAAGCATGATAAAAAGCCATCGCAACATGCATCACTTCTTTGTCACACAAGGCAACCTGCGTATAGTGATGCGCTTTACAAAGCGATACGATGTCTTCCACGCGAAGAGTGCTGGATAAAAGCGAAAAGGCGCTTCTTACATGTAAATGCGTTGTCATGATTCCCTTCTTTCTTGTTCTTATTTTACCATGATGACGATATTCTATCAATCAATGGCAAGAAAAAATCATATCGCTCTCGATATGATCTTACTGATGGTGACAGTGATGCGTTTCATCATAGCGATGCGTACAGAAAACAAGTTCACTTTCCAGTGTATCGTTCGCATAAGCCTGCGCTGCTGACAGCGCTTTGCCGCTGACCCCGGTTTTGACGATCATATGACTGTCCATGAAACGCTGATAAGCGCCTTGTCCCATTCTTCCCGCAATGATCGCCTCTGCTCCATGTGCTGCTAACAAAGCCGGGATGCTTCCATGTTCCAATCCCTCATTTCTGATCGTTTCTGCCAACTGTATCGTTTCTCCTTCGATCGCATAGATCTGAAACTGCTCACAGTGCCCGAAATGAGAAGATACTGCATCACCATCGCAAGCAATCGCAATTTTCTTCATACCGATACCTCCTTTGATTTTTATTTATTCTATCACATTTTCTTGTATTTCACATGAGAATTATGATATAATCGCTACCTGAAAAGAGGGATGGTATGAATACAGAACAAATCATGGAACGCATTAACAGCAGTCCTTACCTGAAGGAAAATCATCTGCAAGTGGAAATGATGCAGGAAAAAGAAGCAATCGCTTCTATCATAATAGATGATAACATTCTCAATCCGCACGGTTATGCGCATGGCGGAGCGATCTATTCCGTTGCCGATCTGGCAGCGGGAGCGGCATGCTGCTATGGAGGCCATTCAGTCGTCACTTTGAATGGCTCTATCAATTACATCAAGGCCGGCAGCGGCGTTAAGCTTTTGGCGCATGCCGAAGTGATTTCTAAAGGCGGACATACAGCGGTCATCGGCGTGCGGATCACCAATGAGAAAGAGATCCTGATCGCCCAGGCAACCTTTACGATGTATTTTGTCGATCAAGACCGTTACGATGTAAAACGATAACGATATGAAAAAAGCTTCCCGGCATGTGAGCGGGAAGTTTTTTACAAGTATCTGATGAGAAGCATATAGGATTTATTTAGAGCAATCAATGATACGATGCGCCGTCAAATACGTATAGATCCCTTCCTCATCGACCCTTTTGCATACATCATCCGCAGCCGCTTTCACATTTGCATTGGCATTCCCCATCGCGACGCCGCATCCTACCGCTTTTAACATCTCGATATCATTTTCACCGTCGCCAAATGCGATCGCTTTGCTCGCATCGATCTGATGGTGTGCCAGGATGGCCCGTACCGCGTTTCCTTTCCCGCTCTTTGCGGGTATGATGTCGATCGCTCGATCCCACCAAGCAACGATTTCTGCTGATTCTACTCCTTGTAAGATCGCATCGAATTGTGCCGGTACAGCGCCCATCATGATCTGATAGATCGTTTCCTGCAAAGCTTCTTCAAAATCATCGCTTGGCGCAATCCTTTGTTTAGACAAAGCGAAATAATCAGACAGATCTTGATCCACTCCATTGGCGCTGATCCTTTTATCGCCGGCTAATGAAACCGGACGATGGATCGCTTTCGCATTCTCAACGATGCGCAGCACATCCTCATGTGCAATGCTTCGTTGATAAATGACCTGATCCCCGCTGACACAATAAGAACCGTTAAAGCACAGACAGCCGTCAAATCGGATCCAGTCAAAGTGCGGTATGCTTTGAAATGGTCTGCCGGTCGCAAGATACAGCAGCACGCCTTGCTTTTGCAGCTGCACCAGCGCCTGCTTGGTCTTTTCCGATATTTGCTTCGTCTCGATATCGACCAGCGTTCCGTCAATATCAAAAAAAGCGATCTGATAAGGGTGCATGTCTTTCCTCCTTGCTGATGACTTAATAATAAAAAGTCTTCCGATCAAAAGCAAAAGGATCGCCTTTCCCGCAATCCTCTTAAAATGAAATGTGATTCTTATGCCTCATTCATCAGGCGTATATATAAGGTTTCCAACAGTTCCATGATCGAATCCTTGGTCAATTGCGATACTCCGCAAGCCAACGCATGGCCGCCGCCATGATAGCAGGATGCAATATCATTGATTTGCATACTGCGGGAGCGCAGCGATCCTTTATAATAATCGCTATTCGGCTCTTTGGTAAACAAGGTCCATACTGACAATTCCTCAATATGGGCAAACACATAGACAAATTCCTTCGCCTGTGCAAAGCTCAGACCCATTTTTTCATAATCTTCCTGTTCCATGATCGCATAGGCGATCTTATCTTTATAAACACGCATACAAGAACGAAGATAGGAAACATAGGCATAAGTATTAAGCTTCAAAGCAATGCATGCTTCACTGATCTTAGGCAGATCGATGCCGGCTTCGCATAAATAAGCGGCTGCCAGAAAACTGTCTTTTGTCGTTGTCGCGATGGAAAAGCGCGCGGTATCCATCAATAAGCCCTGATACAGGAAAGAAGCACAGGTTTGTGACAAAGCAATATCGGCACAGCGAAACAGATTGGCGATGATCTCACAGGTCGCCCCCGCCTTTTCATTGACCAGCTCCAATGTTCCATAATGCTCTACCTGCGGATGATGATCGATCTTGATGATCTGTTTGGCCTGTTGAAAGCGGGCGTCATCGACCCGTTCCGCATTGCCGCAATCGACTACGATCGCCAAAGAAGAAGCAATCGCTTCATCATCCACTTGATCAAAATACGCTTCATACTGCACAAAAGTTCCAGGATCCCCCAGCGCATACACCGCCTTGTCAGGATAGTGTTCTTTGATCCATGTCTTTAATCCCAGCTGTGCGCCGATCGCATCCCAATCCGGATGGACATGGCGGAAAATGGTGATCTGCGATGCCTGCTCGATCTCTTTGCAAAGTGTTTCAAAGTTTATCATGAAAAGTCCAATAAGCGATAAGCATCACGGGCGATCATCAGTTCCTCATTGGTTGGGATCAGCCACAGGGCAACACGGCTGTCCGGTGTGGAAAGCAGCGTTTCTTCTCCGCGCACCTGATTTTTATCCGCATCGATCTTTACCCCGAAGGCACCATTTAATGCATTGGCAATGCCTAAGCGGATCTTACTGTCATTTTCTCCGATCCCCCCCGTAAAGACGATCGCATCGACACCGCCCATCTGCGCAATATAGCCGCCGACCGTATTGATGACGCGGTTGATATAAAGCTTTTGGGTCAAGATCGCCTGTTCATTGCCGGCATTCACACCGGCTTCGATATCGCGTGCATCACTGGATAATTCCGATACGCCAAGCATGCCTGATTTCTTGTTCAGCACATTTTCCACTTCATCGGCATCCATTCCCGTCTTGCGCATCAGATACGTCACTACGGCCGGATCGATATCACCGCTTCTTGTTCCCATCATGATACCTGCAAGCGGTGTAAAGCCCATTGAAGTATTGACCGAAACGCCGCCGTCTACCGCCGTAATGCTCGCTCCGTTGCCTAAATGGCAGGTTACGATCTTTAATTCCTTCGGATCGCGGTTCATCAGTTCCGCACAGCGTCTTGATACATACATATGACTGGTGCCGTGGAAACCGTACTTACGGATCTTATAGTTGCGATAATATTCCATCGGAAGCGCGTACATGTAGGTAGATGGCTGCATCGTCTGATGGAATGCCGTATCAAATACAAAGACATGTCCTGCCTTTGGCAAATTCTTACGGAAAGCGCGATAGCCGACCAAACCAGCCGGATTATGCAAAGGCGCCAGCTCCGATAAGCCTTCAAAGATCGAAACGACTTCTTCCGTTACGACCGTAGAAGACGCAAATGCTTCTCCGCCATGCACCGCACGATGTCCTACGCCCTTGATCTCATCAAGCGATGTGACAATTTTATGTTCTACCAAAGCTTCCAAAAGCAGCGATACGGCTTTTTCATGATCTAAGATCGGTAATGTCTTAGAAACCTTTTCTCCATTTACCTTGATCGTAAATACCGCATCTTCAAAACCGATTCGTTCAACTAAACCGCTTGTCAGCACTGTTTCTTCCGGCATTTCAAACAACTGAAATTTCAAACTGGAACTGCCGGCGTTCACACTAATGATTTTCGTCACGTTTTTTTCCTCCTGCGCTTATTCGCGCTCTAATGCTTCTAACTGCTCGATACAGGACAAAAGTCCTGCATCGGCGTCCTTTTTTATTTTATCATAAAGTTCCATCCGCTGTTTACTTTTTTCAACAAGATGCAACAATTCTTCATAATGATATAAGATCTGTTCACAGCGCTTGATCATATCGCTGACTGCCGCTTTGGATATTTGAAAATTTTCCGCAATCTCACTGAAAGAAAAATCTTCCTCAAAGCAGCAGCTCATCACTTCTCTTTGTCTAGGGGTAAGCAATGCGCCATAGGCATCAAGCAGTTCATTCATCTGTTCCAACTGTTTCATTCTTCAAAAAGTCCTTCGCACATGCCGTATAAGTATGCTTCCAGATCAAACGGCCGCAGATCATCCGCTGTTTCGCCCAGTCCGATGTAGCGTACCGGCAACCCCAGCAGATCGCGAATCGCAAAGACGATGCCGCCTTTGGCAGTGCCGTCCATCTTCGTCAAGATGATGCCGCTGACATGACAGGCATCTAAGAATACCTGTGCCTGGGCAATGCCGTTTTGTCCGGTCGTCGCATCAATGACCAGCCATACCTCATGCGGTGCGCCGGGAATTTCGCGTGCGATCACCCGATGCATCTTCTCCAGTTCCTTCATCAGATTGGCTTTATTCTGCAAGCGTCCCGCCGTATCACCGATCAGATAATCCAAGTCATGCTCCTTGGCATAACGGCAGGCATCTACTAAAGTCGCACTTGGATCGCCGCCCTCTTTCCCTTTGATACAAGGAACCTGTAAGCGCTCTGCCCACATTGCGAGCTGATCGATCGCTCCGGCGCGAAACGTGTCCGCTGCCGCCAACACGACCGATTTTCCTTCTTCTTGTAAACGCTTGGTCAATTTCGCCGTTGTCGTCGTCTTGCCGCTGCCGTTCACCCCGACCATCAAGATGACTGTCGGTCCTGCTTCATTGCGCTTGATCGCTTCATCGCCCTTTTCTTCATACATTTGTGCCATCTGCTCGATCAGACATTCACTGATTTCCCCAAATGATTTGAGATTGCGATCCATCGCTTCATTTTCCACGCGGTCTACGATCTTCTGCGCTGTTTTGATGCCGATATCCGCTTCCAGCAGCACCACCATCAATTCCTCTAAAAACTCCTCATCAATGCCTTTGAAATTCAAAGCAAGCGAACGAATTCGCTGAGAAAAGCTCTTTTTAGAACGATTCAGACCGCTTAAATAAATATCTGCATCTTCTTTGGCGGAAAAGACCTGTTTCAGTTTTGAAAAAATACCCATGCGCCTACTCCTTTCCGTGATCCACTAATTCTATCGCATCTTTCAAATGCACCTTCAACAACTGTGATACGCCGTTTTGCTGCATCGTAACACCGTATAAGGCATCACACTGCGCCATGGTGCCGGGACGATGCGTAACGACGATAAACTGGCTTTCTTCGCGGAATTGTGCGATATACTTCGCAAAACGCTCGACATTGGCCTGATCCAGCGCCGCTTCCACTTCATCAAAAATACAAAGCGGGATCGTACGCGCCTTCAAGATCGAAAACAGTACACAGATCGCGATCAATGACTTCTCTCCACCGGAGAACAAGCGAATATTCTGTACGCTTTTACCCGGCGGCTGTACGTCAATGTCGATGCCCGTATGCAAGATATCTTCCGGATCCACTAAGATCAGCCGTGCTCTGCCGCCGCCAAACAGCGCGGTAAACACATCGTTGAGCTCCTGATTGATCTTGTCGAACATCGTTTTGAACTGAACGATCATCGCTTCATCCATTTCATCGATCGCACTTAAGATCTTGCGTCTTGCCTCTTCCAGTTCTTCTTTTTGCGCCGTATAGAATGTATAGCGATTATTTACTTCTTCATACTCCTGCGGTGCATCTAAATTCACATTGCCCAGTGCGGCGATCTCACTGCGCAGTCTCATGACCTCTTTACGCGCCGCTTCCATATCCAGATCCTGCTTTAATGTCGCCGCATGCTCATAAGTCATTTCATAAGTCGTGCTCAGCCGCATCAGCGCATTTTCCAAATTGGTCTCCAGCTTAGCGATCGACACTTCCACCTCGCGCTGTTCGTTTTGAAACCGGTTCAATTCACGCCGCTTTTCTCTGATGATCGCATCATTGCGTTCCGCTTCACTGCCCGCCTTCATCCGGCGTTCCCGCTTCTGCTTCATCTTCTGTTCGATCTCATCTTTCATAGAGTACGCATCGCTTAGACGAATCACAAGATCATCCTGCATCAATGCTTCTTCAGCCGTGTCATCCTTAGGCGCCACCTGTTCATAATCGATCTGTAAACGCTCGTATTTCGCCCGTTTGGCATCGACGATCGGCTGCAGCTTAGCCAAGGCGATCTGTGCCTGCACGATCTGCTCATCTAACTGCCGCTTATGAGAAACGAGTGCAGTCAACTGATTTTGCAGCTGATCCACCTTCATCTGCTGCCCCTGCAGCTGCTGTAAGATCTGGTTGTATTCCTTTTGCACCTGCATCGGCGAATGGTTATCCTTCTGTTTTCCGCCTGTCATGCTGCCGCCGCGATGAACGATATCTCCATCCAAAGTGATGATCTTATACCCGTATTTCAATCGTTTTGCCAATTCATTGGCATTCATTAGATTATCGCATACGATCACATTGCCCAATAACGCATCGCGCACCGGATCAAAGATCGGCTCATTTTCGACAAATTCCGCCGCACTTCCCAAAAAACCGACGCTGTTCTCACAGAGCATGCGATGATCCCTGCCGATATAACGCGGTTTTAATACATTCATCGGCAGAAAGGTCGCCCTTCCCGACTGATTTTTCTTCAAGAACGTGATCGCATGACGCGCACTTGTTTCATCTTCGGTTACGATATGATAAAGCGCACCGCCAAGCGCCGAACCGATTGCCGATTCATAATTCATCATCGGCTTAAAGATCTGCGACACGACGCCCATTACCCCATGCAGCGTTGTCTGCGCCTGCATAACGGCCTTTACCCCCATCTGATGGGTAAAGGGCTGCTTAATGATGTTTTCTAAAATATCCCGGCGATTGCTTAAGCGATGAAACAGCAAGGAGGCCTGCTGTGTTTCTTCCTCACACGCTGCGATCTCACTTTCTGCCTGTTCCTGTTTCTTGCGCATCAATTCCAGATCGGTACGCATATCCTGCATGCGTTTGCGGCGATCCTCATATTCATAGCGTGCCTCTTCCAGCATCCGTTTCAGCTCTTTGGCCTTTTCCTGATTGCCCGCTGATTCCAGCGCATATTTGCGTTTTTCATCCAGCTCGGTCTTTCTGGCCTCCAGCGTATTGATCTCATTGAGAATATTCACAAACTGATTTTGCAAATGGTTCACTTCATGATCGATCTCACTCATTTCCCGACGCAGTTCTTCATTTTTTACATCATGTACGGAAATTGTCGTTTCATGAACCGCTTTCTGGCCATCCAGATCGAAGGCTTTCTGTTTCGCCACTTCCAGTTTCGCCTGTAAAGTTTCGATCTCATCACAGATCACGCTGATCTCGATCGCTTCCAGTTTTTCTTTCTTCTCCAAATAAACTGCTGCTTTCTGCGCCTGACGCTTTAATGGATTGACCTGGCGCTCCAGCTCCGCAATGATATCCTCCAAACGAAGCAGATTCTCCTGTGTGCGGTTTAATTTATTTAACGAATCGTTTTTACGTTTCTTGTATTTTGCCACACCGGCGGCTTCCTCAAACAGCGCCCTGCGATCCTCCGGCTTCGCATCAGCAAAAGCGGAAATATTGCCCTGCGTGATGATCGACAAAGAATCCTTGCCTAATCCGGTGTCCATGACCAGATTCAAGATATCCTTCAAACGGCAAGGCGTCTTATTGATAAAATACTCGCCCTCCCCACTGGCTCTGTGAATACGGCGCGTGACTTCCACTTCCTCATAATCAATATTCAACAAATGCCGCGAATTATCAAATACGAGCGTTACTTCCGCCATCTGTACCGGTTTTCTTTGCGTGCTGCCGTTAAAGATGACATCGCTCATACTGTTTCCACGCAAGCTCTTGACGCTTTGTTCTCCCAGTACCCAGCGAATCGCATCGTTGATGTTGCTCTTGCCGCAGCCATTGGGCCCGACGATTCCGATCACATCGGAATCAAATGTCAGTATCGTTTTGTCCGCAAACGACTTAAAGCCCTGCAGCTCGATTCTTTTCAGAAACATAGGTACCCTCCTAATTCTCATTTATAAAAACTCATAATATAGTATAGCATATTTCCCTTTGTATTTGGAATAAATTGTGCTATGATTATACTAATTTCAAAAGGATTCTGGTGATGAAGCATGCGAAAGAGCGGATTAAAAAATCTGAAGCGACTATCGTTTGGTGAAGAGGTCGGAAATGCGGTTACGCATTTGGTCATGGCAGTCTTGACCTTGATCGCCTTGCCGATCTGTGCGGTCTATGCTTATGAGATCGATGGGACTTTGCGCAGCATCGGCGTCTCGGTATTTTTGATTTCTCTGTTTCTGATGTTTTTGGGCAGCGCGCTCTACCACACGATGCCCTTTGACACCAGCCATAAATTTGTTACCCGCATCTGTGATCACATTTTTATCTATGTGGCGATCGCCGGCACTTACACACCGGTTGCCTTATGTCTGATCGGCGGTTGGCAAGGCTATTTGGTCTTGGTGATCCAATGGGCGATGACTTTAGCGGGAATCTTGTATAAATCGCTGCCGGTCAAAGACAATGCGATCTTCTCCGTTGCGATTTATCTGATCATGGGCTGGTCAGCGTTATTCTTCCTGCCTACTCTTTTAGAAAATGCGTCGTCGCTGTTCTTGTTCTTTATCGTTTTAGGCGGTGTTCTGTATTCGATCGGCGTTTATTTCTATGCCAAGAAAACACCTTATACCCACATGGTCTGGCATCTGTTTATCAATTTCGCCAGCATCGCTCATTTTATCGCCATCATCTTCTTTCTATAACAAAGCGTACAAGCAAGGATCGCCTTCGGCAGGCAGATCCTTTTTTCATTTGCTTTGATCCAGTGCGGAGTCATTTCCGCACATAAAAAAAGAATCAACCGATCCTTTTTCTATACAAATACTTTTAGAATATCATTCCAAGTGGCAAATGCGACAATGCCAAGCAAGACGAAAATGCTTGCCATCATGAGTCCCGTCTCAAACTTTTCACTCATTTTTCGTCCGGCGATCTTTTCACAAAGCGCTAAAACGATGCGCCCGCCGTCCAATACCGGCAGCGGCAATAAATTAAAGATCCCGATATTGAGGGAAAGTAAGCCAAGCAGCGCCAATAGCGACAATAACCCGCTTTGCGCGCTCTGTGCCGTTACCTGAAAAATACCGACCGGTCCGCTTAATGTTTCCAAGCCAACGCCTTTTACGATATTGGACAATGCGGTAAAGATCGCAGAGGTGGAATCCACCAGCTTTTCCCCACCATAATAAAACGCCTCAAATGCATTGATCTTTTGAATATTCTGCACCGCTCCAAGGCCCATATAATACATCTGCTTATCCTTTAGATAAGTCGGGGTCATCGTCAAAGTGATCTCTTTGTCATTGCGCGCGACCAAAAAAGTCGTTTTGCCATGATGGTATTGCATCTGTTCCGTTATTTCATCAAAAGTTTCCGGAACGAAAGTTTCACCGTTTGACAGCTTCATTTCTAAAATATGATCGCCTACTTCAAAACCGGCTTTATCCGCTGCAGAACCATCCTCCACTTGCGCGATGATCGGATCCGCCGGTAAAGCGATCGCTCCCTGATACATCGTAATTCCGACAAATACTGCATAAGCCAAGATCACGTTCATGATCGCACCGGCCGCCATTACGATGACCTGCTTCCATACCTGAATGCCCTTGATCGTACGTTCAGCCGGGATATTTTCCACATCTACGCCTTCTTCACCTGCCATCTGCACATAACCGCCGATCGGCAAAGCGCGGATCGAAAATGTCGTTTCTTTGCCTTTTCGCTGATAGATCGCCGGTCCCATACCGATGGAAAATTCCGTGCAGTAGACGCCGAATTTTTTAGCGGTGACAAAATGTCCGAATTCATGCACGATGACGATAATGCTCAAAACGATGATAAAAGAAAGTACTGCTATGATCGCATTCATACGTTTGCTCCTTTCTTGTACGCACGAACGATCGCGCGCGCCAAAGCATCGCTTTGCTCTAACTGCGCAAGCGTCGGCGAAGCGATATAAGGCACTTCATCAACTGCCTTCTTTACCGCTGCTTCGATCTCTAAAAAAGTAATCTCATGATTAAGAAAAAGCCGTACGGCTTCTTCATCGGCACCGTTTAATACCGCGCCCATGTTTCCTTTTCGTTTTCCCACCTCATAAGCAAGCGCCAGCAGCGGAAAACGCTTAAAATCCATTTCCCGAAACGTCAGTTCCTTTAATGCCGCAAGATCCAAACGATTGTCCTGTTTCATCGTTTCACGATGCGGATACGTTAGTGCATACTGAATCGGAATACGCATATCTGCCGTTCCCAGCTGTGCCATAATGGCATGATCGCGATACTCCACAAAAGAGTGGACAATGCTTTGCGGATGAATGATCGTATCGATTTTTTCATAAGGCAGATCAAAAAGATAATGTGCTTCGATCACTTCAAAGCCTTTGTTCATCATCGTAGCTGAATCTATTGTGATGCGGCCGCCCATTTTCCAGTTTGGGTGCGCCAGCGCTTCCTCCACGCTGACATTTTGTAACTGCTCCCGCGTTCGATCACGAAAACTGCCGCCGCTTGCCGTAATGATCAAGCGTTCCACTTCACTTGTCTGATTGCCCTGCAGGCACTGAAAGATCGCACTGTGCTCAGAATCGATCGGATACAGGATACCTTTGGACGCACGCAAGGCTTCCTTTACCAGTTCGCCTCCTGCCACCAGCGATTCTTTATTCGCCAAAGCCAGATGTTTATTCGCTTTGATTGCCGCCAGGGTTGGCTTTAGCCCACGAAACCCCACCAAGGCATTGACGACGATATCCGCCTGCGCAAGCGTTGCCAAATGACAAAGACCTTCGTTTCCATAATAGAAATTGACATCGGGATAGCGCAGCGCCAAGTCCATCGCATCACTTTCTTTCGCAACGGCAACTTCTTTGATCGGCCAGCGCTTCAATAATTCATGAAGCCTCTCTATATTATGACCGACGCTGTATGCGACGATCGTAAACTGATCACGGTGCTGCTCGATCACATCGACCGTCTGCATGCCGATCGAACCGCTGACACCTAATATCACGACCCGTTTCATACGCCCATCACCACCAATAACGCATAAAAGACCACAAAATTAAAGACGAGCGAATCAATGCGATCCAATACGCCGCCATGTCCCGGCAGCAGTGAAGAAAAGTCTTTGATGCCATAGGAGCGCTTGATTGCCGAAAAAGCCAGATCACCGATCTGTGCGCTGAATGGCAAGATCATCGAAGCAAGCAAACGCGCCCACAGCGGAAAACCGCCTAAATCCACACAGCATGCGAACAGAAAGGCGCCGATGCAAGCCACAAGCCACCCGCCGATCGCTCCCTCCAGCGTTTTTTTCGGAGAAATGCGCGGACACAGCTTATGCTTGCCAAACAAGGAGCCGCAGAAGAAAGCTGCCGTATCACACAGATAGGTCGCAATCGCCATAAACCAAAAATACAGCGGATCTTTGGCATATAGTTTCAAAAAGCTCATTCCGAATAAATAAAAGATACATAAATAAACACTGAGCAAAAATACATCACGCCCATCGACCGCTTTCGAAATGACCGGCATGCTCATCGCAAGCAGCACCATGACGCCGAGCAAAGGAAAGGCCAGTTTCTCTGATACGCCAAACAATAATGCCCAGACAAATAAAATTTCCATGGGAATGAGCCATTTCGGCCACTTCCTGACATTTTCAGACAAGCCCAGCAGTTCATATCCGCCGCTTAAAACGATAAACGCCGCTAATAAATCTAACCAGATCCCGCCTAAGACTAAAGGGGGAATCACTATGGCGATAATCGCAAACGAAGTAATCACTCTTACCTTTATACTACTCATCCTGCAATCCTCCAAATCTGCGGTTACGCTTTCTAAATTCCGCAAGCGCCTCATCCAAACACGCTTCATCAAACTGCGGCCAGGAAACCGGCGTAAAGATCAATTCCGCATAAGCTAACTGCCACAGTAAAAAATTACTGATCCTGTATTCTCCGCTGGTACGGATCAATAAATCCAGTTCCGGCAGATCATTGGTCATCAGATAACGAGCAAAGTCGCTTTCCTCTAAAGGAAGCATCGTTTTGGCTTCCAGCACTTCCTTCGCATACTGTTTCACACCTAATAAGATTTCCCGTCTTGACCCGTAATTGACAGCCAGACACAGTTTTAATCCTGTATTGTGCTTGGTTTTTTCCACCGCTGATAAAATGACGTTCTGGGTATCGGCAGGAAATCGCTCGACTTCTCCCAAATAGCGCACCTGTATATTATTCTCAATCAATTCCTTCAAATACCGCTCAAAGAAAAAGCGCGGCAATTTACATAAATAATCAACTTCCTGTTCAGGCCGTTTCCAGTTTTCGGTGGAAAACGCATAAAGGGTCAAAGCTTCAATGCCTCGTTCATTGCATGCGATCGCAATTTTACGAATATTCTCTGCTCCCTGCTTATGTCCGGCAGTCCGCGGCAATCCCTTGCTTTTCGCCCATCTGCCATTACCATCCATTATGATTGCAAGATGTCTTGGCATCTTCGCCTGTTCCATACCATCACTCCTAAAAATAACATCTTAAGTATAATTCAATTTACGTCCGATGGCAACTGTTTATCACTGTGCGCCAGTTATTTCACACGCATTTGCGGATGTTTTTACATAAAAAACTTTCTTTTCCCATTTGCCTTGCTTCAAGAGAAAAGACCGCATCAGCGATCTTTATTTCCTAGATAGATAAGATTTCCTTGGCTTTTGCTTCTACGACCTCATCGATCTTCTTGATGTAGCGATCCGTTAATTTCTGTACCTCTTCCTGTCCCTGTTTCGCTTCATCTTCCGTAAACTCTTTATTTTTCTTGATCGCATCGTTGGCGTCGCGTCTTGCCATACGAATCGCCACTTTTGCTTCTTCACCGAATTTATGCGCATCCTTCGCAAATTCTTTACGGCGTTCTTCGGTCAATGGCGGAATATTGATGCGGATCACATCACCGTCGTTTTGCGGCGCCACTCCCAGATCACACATGGAAATCGCGCGTTCCATTTCTTTCAGAACACTTTTGTCGTATGGTTTTACCACTAACTGGCGTCCTTCTACTACGGAAATGCCCGCCAACTGGTTCAATGGCATTTCACTGCCATAATAGGATACGCTGACCCGATCCAAAATCGCCGGATTGGCACGACCGGTACGAATGGTCTTCAGTGCGCCTTCTAAGGAAGCAACTGCCTTTTCCATCTTTTCTTCTGCACTCAATAAAATCATTTCCATATCTTATTCTCCTATTCTTTTGAAATAACAGTGCCTGCGATCTCACCGCGCACTGCCTTTAATATATTACCGCGTTCATTCATGTTAAATACGACCAAGTCAATATCATTATCCATACACATCGAAGTAGCAGTCGTATCCATGACCGTCAGTCCCTGCTGAATCAGATCCATATACGTCAAACGATCATATTTGGTGGCATTGGGATTGGTGCGAGGATCATCATTATAGACACCATCTACACCGTTTTTCGCCATTAAGATCACATCAGCACGGATTTCACTGGCACGCAGCGCCGCCGTCGTATCAGTAGAAAAATAAGGATTGCCGGTACCGGCACCGAAGATCACGATCCGTCCCTTTTCCAAATGACGCAATGCCCGCCTTACGATAAAAGGCTCCGCCACTTTCTGCATTTCCACTGCGGTCTGCACCCGGGTCGGCACACCTTCCTGCTCTAATGCGCTTTGTACCGCCAGTGCATTGATGACCGTCGCCAACATGCCCATATAATCAGCCTGCACCCGTTCAATACCGATCTGCTCTGCCATCTTCCCGCGAATGAAATTACCGCCGCCGACCACAATCGCGATCTCAATGCCAAGTGCGGCACATTCCTTCAGTTCCGCCGCTAAATTACGCAGCACCTTCGGATCAAATGGATTCCCCGGCGAAGACAGCGCTTCACCGCTTAATTTCAATAGCACACGTTTATACATATTGTTCTCCTTTGTTTTCTCTACTAGACATTATAACAGATTTTAGATGATACCAAAACTATTACTTCTCACTTTTTGCGCAATTCCCTAAAAAAAAGAGTACATGGATCCAGCGGTACTCTTTTTTCATTTTTTCGACTATTTGCCGAATGCCTGGCTCATTACTTCTTCGATAAAGTTATCTTCTTTCTTTTCGATTCCTTCTCCTACGGCAAAGCGTACAAATGAAACAACGCTTGCTTTGTTCTCTTTTACATACTGAGACACTTTCAGATCCGGATTCTTAAAGAATTCCTGGTCATTCAAACAGTAATCCTTGAACGTCTTGGTGATCTTACCGTTTAAGATGTTTTCCAGCACTTTTTCCGGTTTGCCGGCCATTTTCGGATCATTTTTCATGATTTCCATCTGCACTTCGCGTTCATGATCCATATCTGCCTGCGGTACATCGCTTTGAGAAATGTATTTCGGTGCCATGGAAGCGATCTGCATCGCAACGTCTTTGGCAACCTCTTCATTGCCGCCTTTTAATACGGATAATGCGGAGATCTTACCGCCCATGTGCATATAAGCGCCAAATACTTCATCATCGGCTTTTGTTACCGTTTCAATACGACGCAGCGTGATCTTCTCACCGATCGTCGCCGTTGCATCAGTAATCAGCGACTCTACGCTCGCACCGTTTACCGATACTTGCAGCGCTTCTTCCAAAGTAGCCGGTTTTGCCTGTAAGAACGCATTTTTCAGTGTTTCCAGCAGATCTAAGAACTGGTCGTTCTTCGCTACGAAGTCCGTTTCCGAGTTCACTTCGAAGATCACTGCGGTATTGCCTTCCACCGCTACGCGGCTCAAGCCTTCCGCTGCGATTCTGCCCGCTTTCTTCGCTGCCTTGGCAATCCCTTTTTCACGCAGCCAGTCTACCGCTTTTTCAAGATCGCCATCTGTTTCGGTCAATGCTTTTTTGCAGTCCATCATGCCTGCACCGGTTTTTTCACGTAATTCTTTTACTAAGCTTGCAGTAATCATCGTTATTTCCTCCTGATTATTCAGCAGTTTCTGCCGTTTCTTTTACTTCTTCGGCTGTTTCCGTCGCTTCGCTCTTCACCGCTTCAGCGTTGTTTTCTCGTTTCGTAAACGGCGCTTTCGGACGGCGGTTCTTGTCATAAGGACGACGGTTGCGGCGTTCTTCATTGCGCTGACGACGACGTCTTTCATTTTCCGCAATCTGTTCTTCCACATTGATGATAACGTCTTTCATCGTTACATCTGCTTCATTTTCATCGATGTCGTGCGCAACGCTCAGCAAGCCGCCTTTTGCCTCAACGATGGCATCCGCCATCAGCGTGATGATCAGTTTTACCGAACGTAACGCATCATCGTTAGATGCGATCGGATAATCTACTACTTCCGGATCACAGTTTGTATCTACCATCGCAAATACCGGAATACCCAATTTCTTCGCTTCCGCTACCGCGTTGTGTTCTTCTTTTGGATCTACGACAAATACCGCATCCGGCAGTTTCTTCATTTCTTTGATACCGCCTAAGAAGTTTTCCAAGCGTGCTTTCTGCTTGCGGATCTGTGCGATTTCTTTCTTCGGATAAATTTCCAGCGTACCGTTTGCTTCCATCTCTTCGATTTCGATCAGACGGCGCACCCGTTTCTGGATCGTGCGGTAGTTCGTAAGCAGACCGCCCAGCCATCTTTGATTTACATAGAAAGATCCGGAACGCAGCGCTTCTTCCACGACAACGCCCTGTGCCTGTTTTTTCGTACCGACAAACAATACTTTTCCGCCGTTTTCTGCGATCGTCTTCATCGCGTTGTACGCTACTTCGATCTGTTCCTGTGTCTTTTCCAGGTTAATGATGTAAACACCATTTCTTGAAGCATAAATGTTCGGTTTCATCTTCGGATTCCAGCGACGTGTCTGGTGTCCGAAATGAACACCTGCTTCTAATAATTTCTTCATTGAAACAACTGTCATTTTATAATTTCCTCCATTTCCGTTGTACCTCCACCACTTCTGACATCAGCAACCTCAAATAATTTGAAGCACGGGCCGATGAATCCATGGTGTGTGAAGTGTGCTTTTGCACCGTATAAGATAATATCACAAAAAAACGGCAATTACAATGATAAAATCAGATGTTTTGGGCTTTTTTGATGGATTTGTCGCTGTGGGAGCGATGTGTTTGATCCTGTTTTGTCAAGACTTCAAAAAACATAGGAAACTTCTTTGAAAACAAGAGTTCGCTTATAAATGCAGCTGAAAGTCGCCGAAATCATAGATGCCGCTGCCTTGTACGCAAACACCTCTCGCTTTTAACTGTTCGAAAGCAGCGTCGATCTTTCCAATCACATCCGGGGATATACGCAATGTATTATGACCGGGACGAATGGTCTTGACATCGAATGCAGCAAGTTTTTTGATCGATGAAGCAAACGCATGCGGATCCGTTGTCGGATAAAACATATCCAGCTTTCCAAGATAGATCAGATCGCCGCTGTAAAGCGTTTGGCGCGTCGCCTCATAATAACAGACATGTCCCGGCGAATGACCCGGTGTATGGATGACCTGAATACGGCGATTGCCTAAATCGATGATTTCACCATCTTGCAACAAATGATCTGCTTCTCCCTGATAGATCGCATAGTTTTCTAAATGAAACGCGGCGGGATAATCACATGGTTCTTTAGTCAGCTGCTCTTTGATCGCTTCTGATGAAAGTGGATAATGCTTGAGCCACGACGCTTCGTCATGATAGAGCAGTCGTTCATCAAAGTCGCCGTAAGCACCCATATGATCCCAGTGCGCATGGGTCAAAGTAACGACGATCGGCACATCGCAAAGCTTAGAAACTACCTGCGATAATTCGCCGACCCCAAGTCCGCAGTCGATGAGCAGCGCCCGTTTTTCTCCAACCAGCAGATAACTGTGTGGATTTTCATAATGCTTCGGTTCACTGATACACCACGTATTTTTCTCTAACTGCCGCACCGTAAACCAGTCCTTCTGCCGCTGCATATGCACCATGATCCATTTCGCCACCCCATCTTCCTCATTGCTGAGGATGACCTCATCTGCCTGCTTTTTTACCGCCTCCAAGGCATTGCCCATGGCACAGGCATAATCACTTGCCGCAAACAAAGAAAGATCATTTAGACTGTCGCCAAAGCAAATGACTTCGGTAATCCCCATCAGCTTGCGGCATGCCTTGATCGCTTCCCCTTTCCCCGCTTGGGCGCTCATCACCTCCAGCCACATCGCATCGCTGTAATGATCCTTTTGATAAACGACATGGAAACGTGGATCCGCTTTTAAGCGCTCATATAGATCTGCCAGTCTATCATCGCCGATCATCGTCACATAAAACAGTGAACCGCTGAAAAGATCTTGCGAAGATGCAACCGGATGATCGCGCACATCGCCTTTTCGCGTATCGAGAAATGACCTAGTTGCGTCATTGATAAGAGCGGGATGATAAGAATAGAACTCTTGGTCGCCATGGCAGGCATAACAAATCGGTTCTATCCGATACTGCGTCAATAGTCTTTTCAGATCCGCACAAGCATCTTCACTGAAAAAATGTTCGATCACTCGCTTCCCGCTTCGGCAGTCGATCACAAAAGCGCCGTTATACACGATCGCAAACGTACATGACAAACCGGCGGTAACTTTTTGTGCCGTATGATAAGAGCGCGCCGTCGCATAGGCAAACACACCACCATTTTCTTGCAAAGCATGCAGCAGAGCCTTGGTATCATCTGACAGCGTTTCATCATTATGTAAAAGCGTACCGTCTAGATCCGATACATACAGTGTCCTCATTGATAGCCGCCTCCCTTTCTCATCGCCTCATACGAATATTCCTTTTTTTCTTATTATAGCACAGTAAGCTTGTGCGGCACATGCCATAAAAAACCTGCTGATCGAATTTCATCTTTCAACAGGACCCAATCATTCCTGTTTTCGAAAGATAGCTATTCTAAAGCAGGTTTATTGCTTCGCGCGCGGATGGGCGCTTTCATAAGTGGATTGTAAACGTCCGGCAGATACGTGGACATAAATTTGTGTCGTGGAAAGCGAGCTGTGCCCGAGCAATTCCTGAACGACGCGCAAATCAGCGCCATTGTCTAAAAGATGTGTCGCAAAGCTGTGGCGAAACATATGCGGATGCAAATGCATATTCATGCCGATCTTGCGTGCATGCGCATCCATGAGATATTGTACGCCGCGGCTGGTCAATGGTTTGCCACGCTGATTGATAAAGACGATCTCATGCGTATCGGCGCCCATCCACTTCACCCGCACCTCATGCAGATAGCGAAGCAGTTTTGTCTTTGCCAGATCATAAAACGGAACGATGCGCTGCTTGTCGCCTTTACCGGTTATCCGTACCAGCTGATGATCGAAATCGATCGCATCGAGCCGCAAAGAGATCACTTCGCTGACCCGCAAACCGCATGCGTACATGAGTTCAAACATGGCACGATTGCGAATATCCGCATCCTTTTGTTCATCAAAGCTGTCTAAAAACAATTCCATTTCATCTAAAAACAGAAATTCAGGGATCCGTTTTGCTTTCTTAGGCGCTTTCAGATAAAGAAACGGATTGACGGAAACTTCGCCATATTCATTCAAATAGCGATAAAAAGAACGAAGTGCGGAAAGATGGCGGGCAATGGTCGTCGCTTTGATTTCTTTTCCAGTTTCGGGACGATCTCGCAAATAGGCAATATACTCCATGACCGTATTGCGGTCAGGTTCATGCAGATCGTGATAGCCCTCTTTTTCCAAAAAGCGGAAATAGGATGACAGATCTCGCCGATAAGCGTCAAGCGTGTGGGAAGAACCGGTATTGGCTTGGTAGCAGTGCTTTAAGAAGCGCTCCATCGCATCAGTTGCTTTCGCATTCATCCTTAAACTGCTCGATCACGGCAAGCGCCTGCATTGCATAGGCTTCCTTGCGCTCTTTCTTCTTCACTTCTTTTTCCAAACGCATGATCCCGAAATTCGCATTCATCGGCTGAAAATATTTCGGATGAGCAGAGGTGATATAATGCGCCATTGCTCCCATCATGCAGGTCGGCGGTAAAACAAAGGGTTCTTTCCCCTGTAAGATCTGCGCCATATTGATCGCCGCATAAAGACCGCTGGCGGCACTCTCCACATATCCTTCCACTCCGCACATCTGTCCGCAGAAGAATAGATCCTCACGTCCCTTGAACTGATAAGTCGGCTTCAATACAAGCGGCGAACAAATATATGTATTGCGATGCATGACCCCGTATCGAACGATATTGCACTGTTCCAGCCCGGGGATCATCCGCAGCACTTCCCGCTGGGCAGGCCAAGTAAGATGGGTTTGAAAACCAACGATATTATATAAGGAGGCAGCCGCATCATCCTGGCGCAGCTGTACCACCGCATAAGGACGGGTGCCATCCGGTTTTTCCAAACCGACCGGCTTCATCGGACCAAATAACAGCGTCTTCTTCCCTCGCCGTGCCATTTCTTCAAAAGGCATACAGCCCTCAAAATACTTTTCATCTTCAAAATGCTTGAGCGACACCACCTCCGCATGAATGAGCTTATCATAGAATGCGTGAAATTCTTCTTCATTCATCGGACAGTTGATATAGCTCGCTTCGCCTTTGTCATAGCGGGATTTATAATAGGCTTTGGTAAAATCGATGCTGTCTTTTTCAATGATCGGCGCCGCCGCATCATAGAAATAAAACGTATCCTCTTTCAACAATTCTTGAATAGATGAAGAAAGGGCATCGCTGGTAAGCGGTCCGCTCGCAATGATCGTCGGTCCTTCTAAGATCGTTTTGACTTCTTCATGAATGACGGTAATATTGGGATGATTGCGCAGGACATCGCTGACACTTTGCGAAAAGCTCACCCGATCTACGGCTAGTGCACTGCCCGCCGGCACCTGATGCGTATCCGCCATTTTCATGATCAGCGAATCCAATCGCCGCATTTCCTCTTTCAAAACACCGACCGCATTGCTTAAAGCGTTGGAGCGCAGGCTGTTGGAACAAACCAATTCCGCAAAGTGTTCGCTTTTATGTGCGGGCGTCATCTTGACCGGACGCATTTCATATAAATTGACATGGATCCCGCGTTTGGCTAACTGCCAAGCCGCTTCGCTGCCAGCTAAGCCGGCACCGATCACATTAACGCTTTGCATCCTGCTTCCCTGCCTTTCTCGATCTTCCTGTTTTCACTTTTTCATCTTTTTTGATGTAACGGCATTTCGGGTAGTTGCTACAGCCGATAAATTTTGTGCCATAGCGGGAGGTGCGTTCTACCAAAGCGCTGCCGCACTCCGGACACATTTCACCGATCGGCTTCGGCGCGGCTTTGCTTTTGGTGCTTTTGATCGTCTTACATTCCGGATAGTTGCTGCAAGCCAAAAAGCTGCCGTAACGCCCCTTTTTCATTACCATCGGTGCACCGCAGTTCGGACAGATCTCTTCGCTTTGCTCCTGTTCGCTTTTGGTATAGCGGCAGGTCGGAAAATTGATACAAGATACGAATTTACCATAACGCCCTTCGCGATAAACCAACTCGCCTCCGCACTCCGGACATAATTCTCCGGTACGCTCCAGCTCTTTCTTTTCCATCTGCTCATATGCACGATCTAAAAGCGGCATAAAGGCATCATAGAATTTTTGTAATACCGCCAATCGATCCACTTCCCCGCTGGCTATCTCATCCAGCTCGCTTTCCATATTGGCCGTATACATCACATTGATAATGGAACTGAAAAACTCCTGCAGCTTTGCATCGGTCAATTCGCCCTGCTCGGTCGGCACAAATACTTTTGTACGACTGCCCTCGCTGCTTTTTTCCAGCGTCGCATAGTTACGTGCCTGCAGCGTGTCGATGATCGAGGCATAAGTCGAAGGACGGCCGATCCCTTTTTCTTCCAGTTCTTTGATCAAGCGGGCTTCGGAATAACGCAAAGGCGGTTCGGTAAAATGCTGCTTGCCTTCCAGCTTCACCTGTTCCAGCACTTCCTGTTCGCAAAGCGGCGGCAGCACTTCATCTTTGATCTGCTCATATTCCCGATAGGTCTTCAGATAACCATCGAAAACGATCGTCGATCCACTGGCGTTGAAATCACAGCCGTTGTTGCTGATCGTTGCACTGATGACATTTACCTGTGCAGCCGCCATCAAGGAAGCAAGGGTGCGAAGATAGATCAGACGATACAGCTTATACTCGTCACTTGTCAAATATTGTTTGATCGTATCCGGATGCCGCGTAATATCGGTCGGACGGATCGCCTCATGCGCATCCTGTGCATTGCTGTTGTTTTTCTGACGCAGTCTGCCGACATAAGATTTGCCAAACGTATGCTCGATATAAGCAAAACTATCTTTCACAAAGCCTTCGCTCAAACGAGTCGAATCACTACGCATATAGGTGATCAAACCTTCGCTTGTTCCTCCCAAAGCAATTCCCTCGTACAGCTTCTGCGCGATCGTCATCGTCTTCTTGGCCCCAAATCCCAGCTTGGTGCTGGCCTCCTGCTGTAAAGTAGAAGTGATAAACGGCATTTTCGCTTCCTTTTTTCTGATCTTGCTTTCTAACGAAGCAACGACAAATGCCTCATGGCAGCGCTCGATAATAGCATTGCATGCGGCTTCATCAGGCAGTTTCGCCTTTTTACCATCCACTTTGGCTAAGGTTGCCGAAAAAGCTCCTTCCGCTTTCTGCACATTTGCATGCAGCGTCCAGTATTCTTCGCTTTTGAAGGCGCGGATCTCATTTTCCCGCTCCACGATCAAGCGCAGCGCCACCGACTGCACACGTCCTGCCGATTTTGAGCGGATCTTGCTTTGCAACAATTTAGAAAGCTTAAAACCGATGATACGATCGACCATGCGGCGCGCTTCCTGTGATTTTACCAGATCCTGATCGACTTTTCTTGGATGCCGCAACGCCTCTAAGATCGCCGGTTTCGTAATTTCATGAAATACGATGCGGTTGTCATCCTCCATGTCCAACCCCAACTCGCTGGCCAAATGCCAAGCAATCGCTTCTCCTTCGCGGTCCGGGTCGCTTGCCAGATAAACCTGATCTGCTTTCTTCGCATATTTCTTCAATTCTTTTACAACTTCTTTTTTATCGGGACTCACTTTATAATTCGGTGTAAATTCATGCTCGATATCAATTCCCAATCCGCCTTTTCCACTGGTCGCCAGATCGCGAATATGTCCTTTGCTGGACATTACCTGATAATCGCTCCCCAAATATTTTTCGATCGTCTTCGATTTAGACGGTGATTCTACGATTACTAATTTGCTCATGGCAGTTCCTCCTCACTTGCTCATGTACCATTCCTTATTATTATCATTTTTCTGACTTTGTCAAATGAATTTATAGTTTTTTCACTTCTTCCGGCGTGATCAGCGGTGTCGCTCCCTGCAAGATCAGCCAATTACAGCCGGCGCCTGCCTCAGATGCAAACGGATAAGGCACACAATAAACCGACATCCCCAGATCCAATGCCACATTGACCGTATGCATCGTACCGCTTTTCATTGTTGCCTGGGTAACGATCAAGCAATCGCTTAAAGCGGCGATGATGCGATTGCGCCTTGGAAAATGATGCGCCAGCGGCTTGGTAAAAGGCGGATATTCACTGATTACCAGCTGCTGTTTTTTCAAATGTGCATACAGATCACGATTTACCAACGGGTAACAATAAGCAGTCCCACAACCCAAGACCGCAATCGTATGCGTCGCATGAAGATGGGCAATGCGATCAATTCCCATCGCCATCCCGGATACGATCACATAACGCTCCTTTAATGCGGAAACGATCATTTCCGTACATTTCACGCCATAATCACATGCCTTCCTGCTGCCTACGATGGCAGCGGAACGCTCTTTCAGCAGGTGCGGATCACCGATATAGAATAAAACAAAAGGCGGATCCGTCAGCCGATGTAATTGACGTGGATAGGCATCATCCAAGATCGTAATCACATCACAGTCCACCTCACACTTCTCCCATCGTTCCTCCCGTTCGATCGCTTTTTGAATCTTCCCATATTCGCCTTGGTATTTCATCGCATAGGCAATCAACTGTTCTCTTAATGCCATTTACATCACCCTGGCATTCCTTTACGCAATCTGCTGCTAAAATCCTAATCATCAAAAGCAAGATCCATCTGCAGCTGATCCATTTTGGCAACCGGTCCATAGCTATGCCGGTAAAAGTCAAGTACACCGTATTGCCGAAGTGCTTCCAGATGCGCTTTGGTCGGATATCCTTTATGCTTCGCAAAGCCATATTGAGGATACTGCTCATCATAAGCATACATGATGCGATCTCTTGTTACTTTGGCTAAAATGCTGGCAGCGGCGATGCTGACACTTTGCTGATCACCTTTCACGATTGCCAAAACATCTTTTTCACAAGCCGGCAACGGCATCGCATCAGTCAATACCCCATCACAGGCAAGTATCTCTGTAATGTGCTGCATCGCATCCTGTGTCGCCCGATAAATATTCTTGCGATCGATCGTTTCCGGATCGACGATTTCGATATGATAGGCAAGCGCATCGTGCAAGATCACTTCATAAAGCGCCTCCCGTTTCTTCTCACTTACTTTTTTAGAATCATAGATCGCTTCATGATGATAACCGACCGGAAAAATGACCCCGGCTACCACAAGCGGTCCTGCAATCGGTCCTCGTCCCGCTTCATCAATGCCGACGATGCGCCTTTTTCCATTTCCCCACCATGTCTTCTCATACTGATTCGCTGTTTCCATCGCTGCTCTCCCAACTGATCATGCCGATCTTTTCATCACGAATTTCCCGCATCAATGTTTCTACAGTGCGCTTTTCATCCATTTCCTCATTTTTCAATAAAAAGCCCCGCTGCTTTGCAATCACGATAAGCATCTGATACGGATCATCCAGTTCTTCACCGATTCCATAGCGTTCCTGCAAAAGATGTGGATAATGCTGCTTCAAATAGCGGAGCGCATAAACCGCTAATTCTTCCATCGGCAGTACATTGTCATTGATCGCTCCGGTAATGCCTAAGACAAAGCCGACCTGCGCATCTTCAAACTTCGGCCATAATACCCCCGGCGTATCTAACAATTCCAGCTCTTTTCCGACTTTTACCCATTGCAGCGCTTTGGTAACGCCCGGCCGATCTCCGGTCTGTGCAATCTTCTTGTTTGCCAGTCGATTGATCAAAGTAGACTTGCCGACATTGGGAATGCCTGCAACCATGACCCGAATCGCCCGCGGCTTGATCCCTCTGCGGATCTGTCGTTCGATCTTATCTTTCATCAATTCTTTGCATGCGGACACGATCGGTTTCATTAACGCATCCTGCTGTAAGTGAAATGCCAATACCCGGACATTTTCACTACTCAATTTTTGTACCCACTGCTTCGTAGCAGCAGGATCGGCCTTATCCGCTTTTGATAAGATCACCAGACGCGGCTTATTGCCGATCAGAGCGGAAAGAAGCGGATTGGCAGATGCATGGGGAACTCTGGCATCCCGCAGTTCAATTACCATATCCACGACCTTCAGCTTTTCCTCCATCGCCCGCTTGGCTTTTGTCATATGACCGGGAAACCAATTTATCACAGAAGATGTAAAACTTTTATCACTGCTCATTTATCAATCACTTCCTTTACTACAGCAATGTCTTGCATGACACTGTTTACAATTCTTTTATTACAATGAGAACCTGTTTTTTCATTGAACTGAATTTATACATTGTTCATAATTGATAATCACCATTTCTCCCTCTATTTTACAAGCATGCATCGTTTTTTCTTTCTTTACTTTCTTCTAACAATAAATCAAACAATAAAAGTCCTACTGCTCAACCAAATGGCGCCATAGGACTTTATCTGTCTTTAACTGCCGTTCATGACCAGATGAAAACGTGAGAACGGATACAGCACGTACACATCCTTACTGACGATTTCACTTTCCTTGTAAGGCCCGGTTGCCCGCGAATCCAAAGAATTGACGCGATTATCCCCGACGACAAAATATTCATCATCGCCCAATACGACCGGCGCCACATCCGCAGTAAAATACGGCTGTTCCTTCGTTGCCTCTTTCATATAGGCTTCATCCAAAAACGGCTCTTCCACATACTGATCATCGATATACAGTTTTCCTTCGCGATATTCCACTCGTTCATTAGGCAAGCCGATCACGCGCTTTACGATCAGGTTGCCGGTCGTGTGATCCTTTACCACAACGACATCAAAGCGCTGAATACCGCCGCTCAACATCGAAAATACATTTGACAAGCCGATATCATCATCCTGCAAGGTCGGATACATAGAATCGCCTTTTACATGCACCGGTTTCAGTACAAGGGTCTTCAATAAAAAAGCCACGATCAGACAAACGATGATCAAACGCATATAAGAAAGCACTTCTAACAGCAGATCTTCTTTTTTCATCTTGCGCATGCTCGTTCACTCCCTTGCTTCTTTCTGATTTCATTATACATGATTTTGATATAAAATTACTCCATAGATTTCATTTTGTCAAACGGAAATAAAATGAAACCGCTTGCGGAACGAATGTCCTCCAATGTAAACATCTCATCCACCATACGAGAATCAAAAGAAGCGCTGCGGTTATCACCCATCAAAAAGTATTCATCTTCACCAAGTGCAACTTCTTCAAAATCATCGGTAAAATAACCTTGCGCAGCTCTTATGCGTGCCACATAGTCCGCATCCAGATATGGTTCATCCAGCGCTTTTCCATCAATATAGATCGTATCGTCTTTGCAGGAAATCGTTTCATTCGGCAAACCGATCACCCGTTTGACCCAGTATTCATCATCCGGCGCATATTTGACTACGACGATATCACCGCGCTCCACTTCCAAAAAACGCCGTTTGAATACATAAGACAATCCAAACTCACCGTCCTCCAGCGTCGGATACATACTGTTGCCATCCACCTGAATCGGCAAAATAATAAAATGGCTGCATAGAAAAGCAAGGGCGAGCGCGCAGATGATGATCTTCCCCCAGCCGATCACTTCGTTATAGAAACGCTTTGAAGATACATCACGCAGTGCTGTTTTTGGTGCTGTTTTTGGTTCTGTTTTTGAATCAGTGATCGCATCCTGTTTCCGTGCATTTATTTCCTGATCTTTTCTTTCCATGTTCTTCCCTCCATAAGATAAAAAGCCGGAATATCCCGGCTTCTTATTTGCGAATTTCTTTGATACGCGCTGCTTTCCCCGAACGGTTGCGCAGATAGAACAGTTTGTTTCTTCTTACCTTACCGTGGCGGATCACTTCGATCTTATCGATGATCGGTGAATGAATCGGGAAAGTACGTTCTACACCGATCTGATTGGAAATCTTACGCACGATGATGGATTCATTGATTCCACCGCCCTGTTTTACGATGACCAAGCCTTCGAATACCTGAATACGGGACTTATCCCCTTCCTTGATCTTTACATGTACCTTTACTGTGTCGCCCGGACGGATTGCAGGTACGTCTTGCTTCAACTGTGATTTTGTTATTTCATTTACTAAGTTCAAATTCATAATGACGTTCTCCTTTTCTTCTAGTCTATACGCTTTCGGCTCTTAACCGCGTAGGCCAGCGGAACCTGCGTGCCAATAGGCTTTTATATGTTAGCACTTCTGTCTTGCAATGTCAATCCTTTTATTCGATTTCTTCCTGAAACCATGCTTTTTTCAAACTGTTATCACAAAGTCTTTATTCTCGATCGCCACAAGAAACTTCGTCTTATTCATCAATCTCATCCGTTTTGATCTTCCTAAGCAGCATCTCCTCTTCATCGTTGCACACACGTCCCTCTAACAGATCGGGGCGTTTTAGATAGGTGCGCTTCAAAGACTGATACAATCGCCATTTGCGGATATTTTCATGATGACCCGACAATAACACTTCAGGAACGCGCTTGCCGTCAAATTCGATCGGTCTGGTATATTGCGGATACTCCAACAACCCGTTTTCAAAGGAATCATCTTCATGAGAATCTTGACGGATGACATCATCCAGCAATCTGATCACCGCATCGGCAATGACCAAGGCCGCGCCTTCTCCACCGGTCAGCACAAAGTCGCCGAGGGAAATTTCTTCATCGACATAATCACGGATCCGCTCATCAAATCCCTCATAATGACCGCAGATCAAAACCAGATGTTCTAATGATGCAAAACGATGCGCGATCGGCTGTTGAAAGGTTTGTCCCTGTGGAGAAAGCAGCACCACATGACTGTGATCGCCCTTGATCGCACGCAGCGCGTCTACGATCGGCTGCGGAGAAAGCACCATGCCCTGTCCGCCGCCACATGGCGTATCATCGACCTTGCGATGCTTATCCAGCGTATAATCGCGAAAATTGACACATTCGATCTCTACCAGTTCTTGTTCCAGTGCCCGTTTGATGATCGAGGTGGTTTGAAAAGAATCAAAGAATTCCGGGAACAATGTCAGGATCGTAATCTTCATGACAGTCCCTCCATCCGTTTCAAATACAGCTTGCGTGATGGAATATCGATTTTCGGAAAAAAGACTTTTACAAAAGGCACCAGCAGTTCTTCCTCCTCAAAGCGGATACGCAATACGACCTGTGCGCCGGTTTCGATCAGTTCTTTGACTTCCCCGACTGCGCCCGCTTCATCATAGACCTTGCATTCCTTGAGCTGCCAGTAGTACGCTTCATCTTCCGATAACGGTGCAACATCCTCTTCTTTGATATAAAGGAGCGCTTTTTTCCATCCCTCTACCAGATTGATATCCGCATATCCCGCAAAGGAAACAAGCAGACGCCCTTTATGACGGCGCATGGAAGCAACTTGTAGCGGCACATATTCCCGATTGGTTCTTATATACAGCTTCGCGCCTTTCTTAAAGCGTTCCTCGCCGAATGCCGTTAATTCTTTGATCGACAATTCTCCCTTTAAGCCATGGGTTGCGCAGATCACACCTACTTTGATATATTGCATGTCTTTCCCTCATTTCTCGGTTAAAAAAGAGTGCTGCTGCACTCTTAGTACGATTCAAACTTGATCGTGATTCGTTTATCTTCTTTACGGGATGCAACGGACATCATTTGACGCAGTGCATTTGCCATGATTCCCTTGCGCCCGATCAGTCTGGCAACATCTTCACTATTTGCATAAATATAAAGCAAAACTTCCCGTTCGTCCAGCGTCGGCATCAGCTTCACCGACACACTTTGCTTATCGTCTACGATCGGCGTTACTAAATCCAAAACGATTTTTTCGTAATTCATACCTAATTACTTCGCTGTTTTTTCTTCATGGAATCTCTTCATGATTCCCTCTTTAGAAAGAATGCTGCGAACCGTATCCGTCGGCTGTGCGCCGTTTCTCAGCCATTTCATTGCCAGTTCCGCATCGATATGCACTTCTGCCGGATTTTTGGTCGGGTTATAGTTTCCCACTGTTTCAATGATACGGCCATCGCGAGGAGAACGAGAATCCGCCGCCACTACACGATAATAAGGCTTCCCTTTCGAGCCCATTCTTTTTAATCTTAATTTTACTGCCATCTATTTTACCTCCTGATTTCAATATTAGTACCATACGTACAGCGCTCATTATAACACAAACTTCTATCGTGTCAAGTATTTTTACTTAACACTTTTTCTTTTTATAAAGATGAGATGAAAGCGATCATCTGCGAAAAAAGAACAGACTTTCATCTGCTCTTAAAATCCACGTCTGCCCCGGCCGAATCCTTTGAACTTACTGCCGCCTTTGAGCGCGCCCATATTCGGCATTTTACCGCCTTTGGCCATTGCCGATACCTGCTTCATCATCTGCTTCATCTTTTCATATTTATTTAACATCTGATTGACTTCTACGACTTTAACACCGGCTCCCTTGGCAATACGGTTCTTACGCGATGCTCTTAAAATGCTCGGATCACGGCGTTCTTCCAGCGTCATGCTCAAAATGATCGCTTCCATATGCTTCATCTCATTTTCGGTCTTTGCTTCATTCATCTGACTGGCGATCTGTCCCATGCCCGGAATCAGTTTCATCATGCCGCCTAAAGAACCCATGCGCTTGATCTGACGGAATTGTTCCAGCATATCTTCTAAAGTAAACTGTCCGCTCATCATGCGCTTGGCGCTTTTCTCACCGGCTTCCAGATCCATCTTTTCCTGGGCCTGTTCCACCAGTGTCATGATATCGCCCATGCCTAAAATACGATCGGCCATGCGCTGCGGATAGAAGATATCGAGATCATCGATTTTCTCTCCAAGACCGACAAATTTTACCGGTACCTGTGTGATCGCACGTACGGATAAGATGCCGCCGCCTCTGGCATCGCCATCCAGTTTCGTTAATACCAGACCGCTCACATCGAGCAGTTCATGAAAGCTCTGTGCGACGTTTACGATATCCTGACCGGTCATCGCATCCACCGTCAATAAGATCTCATCCGGATGGATCGCCGCTTTGATATCAGCTAATTCCTGCATCAGTTCATCATCGATATGCAAACGGCCCGCCGTATCAAACAGCACCGTATCATAGCCGTTTTCCAGTGCATATGCATAACCTTTTTGTGCGGTTTCCAGCGCTTTTGTTTCTACGCCGAGCGTAAAGACTTCTACGCCGATGGAATCTCCCAGCGTCTTTAACTGTTCGATGGCTGCCGGACGTACGACATCACATGCCACTAACAGCGGTTTACGGTTTTGTTTTTTTACCATGACATTGGCGATCTTAGCCGCCGCCGTCGTTTTACCGGTACCCTGCAAACCGACCATCATCACAGTGGTAATGCCATGCTCACGATAGCGGATCGCTTCTTCGCTTGTTCCTAGTAAAGCAACGATCTCATCATGTACGATCTTCACGACCATCTGCCCCGGATTCAAAGAATTCATGACCTCTGTACCCAGCGCCTTTACTTTAATGTTGCTGATAAAATCCTTTACGACATTGTAATTGACATCTGCTTCCAAAAGCGACATACGCACTTCTTTCAGCATATCGTTCATATTTTTTTCTGTCAGTTTCCCTCTGCCGGTAATATTCTTAAACGCCTGATTTAAGCGTCCTGTTAATGATTCAAACGGCATATTCTTCACCTTCCTACTCTTTCCTTTATGCAACTATTAAGATTATAACAAATTATCGCAGTACTGGAAACAATTTGTTTGGAAATTCACCCCTCATCGGGAAAGGGGGCTTTTTCATATAAAGGCAAACCCATGAGCGGGTCACGATGCTTTTTCAAAGCGTCCGCAAATAAGCCTTGCAGTGTGAAAACAGCGGAAGCAACGGCTTCCCCCATCCTTTTCCCTTCTATTAGTTCCCTGCAGAGCAGCGCGCTGAACACATCGCCGGCGCCGCAATAATCCTGTTCTTTTGGGATCTTGATCGTCTGTGCCTGTTTCTCATCACCGTATAAGATATAAAGATGGCTTTGATCCTCATCAAGCTGCACGCCGGTAATGACAACTTGTATTTGAAAACGCCCTGCCATTTTCTTTAACAATGTCTGCCATGCAAAAAGCTCCTTCGGGTTTTCTCCCATTAAGAAGCAGGCCTCGCTCATATTCGGGGTCATGACGTCAAAATAAGGAATGAGCTGCGAGAGCGCCTGCACATATGTTTCATCAAATCCGCGATAGTAAACACCGTGGTCGGCAAAGACCGGATCAATGACTTTTATGGCAGAAGCATGTAAGTGCAGATAAGGAAGCAGTGAGAAAATGACTTCTTTTTTTCCCAGCATCCCGATACAGATCCCATCAAATGAAACCGCCATCCTTTCATACTGTTTCAGCGCGGCAATCAACCACTGGGAAGCATCTGACACGGCGGTTTGTGGAAAAGCGAGATTGGCGGAAAAAAGGCCGCATGGCAAAACGGTCGCTTCAATGCCTGCCTGTGTAAATACCGGAAGCTGTGCCGTAATGCCGACATGCGAATGAGCGACCATGCTGTTGATGACCAATACTCGTTTCATTTTTTCACCTGCTTTCGATAACAGACGATATGAAAGGAAGCGCGCACCTGCAGCACGCTCTGCGCTTGTAAACGCGATCGGCTTTCTTTCGGTGATTTCCAATAGTAAGGCGTCATTTGAAACAGCGCCTGCAAATGCTGTGGATCATGGATCTCCATCGGATAAGTCAGCGTTTCTGCTTTTACAACATCAAATGATCGGCTATGAACAGTCGGCTCATGCAGCTGTACGCGCTCATATAAGATCTGTTTTAATTCATATAAATGATATGGTCCCGGCTGCACCTGAATGAGCAGACCATCTGCTTTCAGCACCCGCTGAAACTCCGCTTCATCAAAAGGGGCAAATACGCTGAGCAAGACATCGACGCTTTCATCCGCCAAAGGCAAATGCGCCAATGAAGCGATCGCATAATGCGTTTTCGCATCGTTTGCGGCAGCGAGCTTCAAAGCAGCCTTGGATAAATCAAATCCATACGCTTCCCTCGCATGCTGCGCACATACCTTGGTATAATAGCCTTCACCACATCCCGCGTCCACCAGTACCTGCGGTTTTCGGGAAGCGATCAAATTGCTTACATGATCGCGCAGCGGGGCATAAAAGCCTTCTTCCAAAAACAAGTGCCGGCTTTTGACCATATCCCGATCATCTCCACTGCTCTTTTTTCCATTGATCATTAAATTGACATAGCCTTGCCTTGCCAGATCAAAACTGTGCCCGTTTTCACATTTCATTTGTTTCTCTGTTCTTCTCAGCTCTGTTTGACAGATCGGACATAGCAGCATCTTCATCGCCTCCCTGCTCTTTGCCTATCTTATCATAGATTTCTTTGCATTGACAGAAAAAAAGCTTCTTCCGCCGGATAAAAGCAAATAATCTGCCCTTATGCGTCCAAAGCCTTTTCTCATAGCTGCTTCACTAGGTTACTGGTTCGGCTTATGATGATCGATCTGTCGCCGTTTTTCTTCATAGATCTTGCGATGCTTGATCTTATCCGCTTCCAGATCCGCCCCCAATTCAATGCCCATCTCATACTGAAACAGGTTTTCCTGAATCTGTTTTTCCTGATAGAGCGGATTATGTGTTTGCCGGTTTTGTCCATTTGTTTTTTTCATCTGTTTATCACCTCTGCTCTTAATATGAGCAGAAAGCATCTTCTTATACAAAAGAAAAGGCACAAAGGTGCCTCACTAAAATAAATCCGCTTCTTCCAGCTGTTTAGCCGGATAGATCTGTACGACTTTGGTGTTTTCGACACACGCATCGACCAGTTTTTCCCAATCGAAACGGCTTTCCAGCTTTTCACATTTAACGGCGGTCGGCTTCGTTACCGGATTTTTCGGCGTAAAGATCGTACAGCAGTCCTCAAAAGGCTGGATACTTGTTTCATAGGTATCGATCTGCTTTGCGATCTCAATGATCTCTAATTTATCCAGTGCCGCTACCGGACGGATCACCGGCATCGTTACCACGGAATTGATCACATTCATGCTCTCTAACGTCTGCGAAGCGACCTGCCCGATGCTTTCCCCATTGACGATTGCCAAAGCGTGCTGCTTTTGCGCAAGCTTAGCAGCGATACGATACATCATGCGCCGCATCAGCGTGATCGCATAGCTTTCATCACCGTGCTCATAAATCGCCAATTGCAGATCGGTAAATGGAACGATATGCAAGGTGATATGTCCCTGATAATGCGCAAGCAGTCTTGCCAGTTCTTCCACCTTTTCCTGTGCCCTTTGAGAGGTATAAGGCGGTGAAGCATAGTGAATGCACTCGATCGCAATGCCTCTTTTCATCGTCAGATAGGCTGCGACCGGTGAATCGATGCCGCCGCTGAGCATGACCATCGCTTTCCCACCGATCCCAACCGGATAGCCGCCTGCTCCAAGCATCACATCGGTCATGATGCAGGCAAAGCCTTGATGCACTTCGATCGTGATTTTCAGCTGTGGATTTTTGACATCGACCTTCCAGCGATCGGTTTTTAAGATATCGCCTGCCACGATGCGGTTGATCTCATCGGAAATATAAGAAAACTGCTTATCGCTGCGCCGCGCCGCTACTTTGAAGGTTTCCTTGTCGCTGGCATTGGCGATCTGCAGGCATGCGGCACGAATATCCTCAATCGTACTCGGCACCTTCATTGCCAACGAAAAGGAACGGATACCGAAAACATGGCGGATCCGCTCACATACCGCCTCATGATCACTTTCATGCAGATGGATATACAAACGATCATGTGTTTTCTCATATTCCAGCCGATCAAACTCCCACAGTGCATTGCGCATATTGTGCACGAGCCGATTGATAAAATCCTTGCGGTTTTTGCCTTTGGTCGTCAATTCTCCATAACGAACCAAGATATGGTCATAAACCGGTTTATTAAGTTCTGTATTCATGATAGATCTCCTTTATCACTTGCAAAAACTGTTCGATTTCCGCTATTGTCGTCAAATGCGACAGCGAGATGCGGATCGCATGGGTTGCACGCAGCTCGCCAAGTCCCATCGCCGCCAGCACATAAGAATGCGGCTTCCCTTTTGAGGCACAGGTGCTTTGCGCCGATACCGCAAAGCCGCGCGCATTGAGCGCATTCAACATGATCTCACTGCCGATCTGTTCACAGGATACATTTAAGATATAAACTGATCCGTTTTGCGGTGAGTTGATGACAAAGCCCTCCATATTTGAAAATGCCTCATAAAGCATCTCATGCAGCGTTTTCACATAGGCGAAATGCTCCCGCTGATGATCCAGCGCCAAACGAATCGTCTTGGCCCACATCGTATAAGCCGGTGCATTGCTGGTACCGCCGCGCAAATGCTGTTCCTGCTGCCCGGCGCTGATCAAAGCGATGATCGGCAGATGCTCACGTTTATAAAGCAGGCCGCACCCTTTTAATCCGTAAATCTTATGGGCGGACATCGTCGCCATATCGACATCCTGCAACGGCAACTCATATTTTCCCAATGCCTGCACACAATCACAATGAAACACCGCCTTCGTATGCGTATGAACGTAGGCAGCCAGTTCCTTGATCGGATTGATCGCACCGGTTTCATTGTTGATATACATGCAGGAAACCAGTATCGTATCTTCCCTTACCGCCGCTGCTAAATCACTTAACCGTACCACTCCATCCTCGCTGACCGGCAGATAAGTGATCGAAAATCCAAACACTTCTTCCAGCTGTTTCATCGTTTCCAGTACGCTGGAATGCTCCACCGCCGTCGTGATCAAATGTTTTCCTTTATGTGCATTGGCAAACGCATAGCCTTTGATCGCCATATTATTCGATTCACTGGCACACGAAGTAAAAAAGATCTCGGTTTCCTTTACACATAAAGAAGAAGCCACTTGCATGCGGCTTTGCTTCATTAACCGATCGGCTTTTCTGCCGATCTCATGCAGGGAATCGCTGTTCCCATAATACTGCTTCAAAACTTTGTAATAACCCTCTAACACTTCTTCATGCAGAGGCGTTGTTGCAGCATAATCCAGATAAATCATCTTTCATCACCTTTTCTATTCCTCTAATGTGACTGGCGTTTCACTTTGACGGTTTATCAGTTTTTCATAAGCACCCGGATGGATCTTTTCGATCGCCTGAATGCTGATTTTCAATGCTTTCGTATATTCGCCGTTTCTAAAGCATAATTCCGCTCTGGTTAATTCCGAGTCGATCTCCGGATACGTAGAACGATATTTATTGCCGAAAACGATTGCATTTTCCACCATCTTCGCCATCCCTACCAGTTTATTCACACTGTTGTAAAGGGTATAGACGAAATCAATGGTCGAACGCAGCTGCACGTTAAGATTTTTCACATCAAGCGGGATAGAATCCAAAATACAGCGTACATCGTTCATCATTCGCTTTGCCTTCGCCAGATTCTGATCAAACTGTGCATCCACGACCGGTAAGCGGTGCCGCGTCATCTTGACTTGGATCTCATTCAGGATCAACTGCATCTTGATCAGCTGTTTCTTCGCCCGTTCTTCATCGCTGCACGCATTCTCCAGCTTTCCTTTTAAGGAAGCGACCTCTTCATGAAAAGCGTGTACGCTCGTATCTAATTCCTGTAATGAGAGCAGGATCGTCGTATAAGGAACGCCCGCTTCTTCCAGCACTTCCTCCAGTTTTCCTCTGGTACGATTGATCTCCGTCAGTTTCTCCTTGATTTCTTCTAAACGCTGCGCCCAGTTCTCAAAGCCAAAGCGCGAAGATACCCGCTCATACAGCTGATCGATCGTTTCGATATCGCGATTGACCTCACGAATTTCCTCGAATAACATCTGTTTGTCGCTTTGCACCTGCCGATACGCATTTGCTTCTTTGGTGATCTGCTCTTGGATCTGCACCAGCCGCCGCTGGCTTTCATTCAGATGCTCCTGTACGCTTTCTAAATTGCCGCAGCGAAGCTGATTCAGATCATCCTTCAGCATATCGGTAACGATCTCCAGGTTTTTCTTCACTTCCAAATGTTCCAGATAAACGCCCTGATTTTTTGCTTGGGCATAATTATAGTTTACTTCATCGATCGCTCTTGGCAATACGCCCTTAGCGATTTCATAGAGCTTCGGCAGCTGATTCTTCAGCGCTTCCAAGTGCGCGATGGATTTTGCGATCTCTTCCTGCTGCTCGCCTGCTTTGGTAAATTCAGAAGCGAACATCCATTCCTCAAACAAAGAGAACATCTTTTCGATCGACAGCACTTCATTTTCCATGTACTCGCTGCTTTGATGGAAAGCGCCGTGGTTTTCCGTAATGACCTTTTTCAGATTGCGAAACTGCTCCTTCAGCACATTGATCTGTTCACGCTGCGCATTTTCCTGCTCCAAGACGCCGTCCAGCAATTCATTGACCCGCTGCACATTGATTTCACAGCCATCTAACAGCGCGCTCAACTCTTCCATGCGTCTGCTTGCCGCCTTGATCTTGCGCACGTATAAAAAGTCATCGCTTTCCGCTAGAGCGATCGAACACTGCTTTAACTGCTCCTGTACTTCGTCAAAATCATTCTTACAGGCGTCCACCCGTTCCGCCATCATCGTATTCACTCTTGACAAAGCCACCGCTTTATTCACCTTAAAAGCCAACGGCACGCCTTTTAACGTATGATAACGCTGTTCCAGTTCTTCCAGCTGCCGCTTCGCTTTTTTGCTGCGAATCATCATCATGATCAAAGTAATGACAATGATCGCTGCCAAACCGATCCCGATATATAAAAACGCATCTGCTGATACCAGCTGCTTTACTTTCCCGATAAAACTGTTCATAACGACACCTCACTGTTCTAATTGTACCATAAAAACGGCGCCTGCACTACTACTCATCGCCGTTTTCCGTTAATTTTTTCAGCGTGGCAACCACCTGTTTCAAAAAAGCGTCATATTCGATAAACTGATAGCCGTCTTTTTCCGCTACTGCCACATAATAGCGATCCTTGCTGTCATAGATGACCTGGTATTCCTCATCCTTCAGCAAAATACAGGCAATGCCGATCTTAACGCTTGTCAAATTGCCCTGCACCATGACGTGATGATAGCCGTATTCCGTACTCACATAGATCGTATCATCGTACAGATCGCTTTTATAAGCGCCGCTTTCCACTCCATGCAAATATAGATCGCTTTTGACATAGACCGGCACCTGATCAGGAAACTGCTGCCGGGCACTGATCAAAACTGCCTCTTCCTCAAATTCACCGATTTTCACTTCATCACTTCCTCGTCTTTTGTTACTGATTATACCACAGGAAAGACGACAATGCACGGCGTTCTTTCCAGAATGCTTTACGCCTGCACTGTCAAAAGGACTACATTTTTCTCAAAACGATCCAAAGATGCGCTGTCTTTGCCTGTTTTTTTCTGCATTTCATCGATATTTTATTTGACTTTCCGTCAGGCATTTGTTAAGATAATGAAGCGTCAAATGATAGCAGCATGTAAAGTCGTGCAGTTTCGCGTTGTTCACACAGTGATTTGTGGGGCATCGGGTAACTTTGCTGTAAGAGCGAGGATGTCGTATGGAGCAACACCCTGCATGGATGATTTACACCTGTTATTGTTTATCGTCAAAATAAACAATAAGGAGGACACATTATGTCAAGAATGAACGGACCTGTCTGGAAAGTTTCTCGCCGTCTGGGATTCTCGATCTTGGAAACCGGTGAAGAACTGCAAAGACGCCAGTACGCACCAGGTCAGCACGGACCTACAAAACGTGTAAAATTAACAAACTATGGTTTACAGTTACGTGAAAAACAGAGAATCCGCAACATGTACCAGGTAAATGAACGCCAGTTCTACAACACTTTCAAGAAAGCATCTAAAAAGGAAGGTGTTACCGGCCACAATTTCTTATTCATGCTGGAATCTCGTTTGGATAACTTAGTTTACCGCATGGGATTTGCCCGCACACGCCGCGCTGCTCGTCAGCTGGTCAATCACGGACATATTCTGGTAAACGGCAAGAAGGTGGACATCCCTTCCGCACAGATCAAATTAGGTTCTGTGATCGAAGTGAAAGAAAAGTCAAAGAACATGACCGCCATCAATGAAGCATTAGAAGCAACATTGAATACACCGGCTTTCGTAACCGTTGATAAGGATGCGAAAAAAGGTACTTATGTACGTCTGCCGGAACGCAGCGAGCTGAATCAGGAAATCAACGAGCTGCTGGTAGTAGAATTTTACAACCGCTAGTAAACCGAAGAAAAATCGCATAATTATGCGGTTTTTTTATAGTTTCATTCTCCTTATATGTGAGATATGTGTGAGATATAAGCAAAAAAAATGCTATTTTTAGTCATGATTGATATAAACATTTTCTCACACACAATAAAAAATCCCCCACTCCTTTATTGGAATGGGGGTATTTCTTAATATGTTAAGTTATTGATATTGAATGCAGTGTTTAGACCATCGCCTAATACGATACGATTGCCTTTTACTTCAATTACCGTATATGATTTTGATGTAACGCTGGAAAGCAGACTTACTCCATCATATGATACTGCCTTAATCGGTTTTGCTTTCATTCCTACTTTAAGTGTTTTTGTTTCAGTAACAAGCATTAAGTCTGAAACATGGAAAGCTGTATTCAAGCCATTACCTAAAACTGCTCTATCGCCTTTTAATTCAATAACAGGATAGTTGTTTTTAGTAACGCTCGCCAATAGGCTCACACCGTCATAAGACACTGCTTTAGTCGGACGGACGCTCGAACCGACTGCAATTTTGTTTTCAGTAGGTTTATTTTCTACTGAATCTTGCGCTGTTCCGTACACATAATCTTTACTCCATGTTTGTAACCAGCCTTGATCTGTACTCGCATCAAGTCCTTCTGACGGAATGCCTTGAATACCTTTCAATGCGCCATTTTTAGCAAGAGATGTAAACTGGTGCAACAGCACATTTCCAAATGGATTATACTGCAACTTACCGCCCCAGTTATCTTGACCGTTATTGCTTCCATAATTTGCAAGCCACAAGGTCCATGCCTTGAAACCGTCTGCTGTTAATTTAGTACGGAACCAGTTTTCATTCGCATAGATTCCGACTGGAATGCCTGCTGCTTCAATCTCATCACAGAACGCTTTAGCAATCTCATATGCCTTTTCAGCGGTTAAATTGCCCTGAAAAGCACTGTATTCCATATCATAATATAATACTCGCACTTTGTATCCTTTGATTGCAGATAAAGCCATTCGCGCCTCTGCTTTTGCTTCAGCTGCGTTTCGTGCATATGCGAAATGGTATGCACCTAATGGAATGCCTAATTCATTTGCCTGTTTCGCATTGTTCGTCCATTGCTTATCAATCTGCTTTGTGTTATCCCATCCGTAAGAGCAACGAGCAATTACACCTGCAATGCTCTTTTTTGCTGCCGATAAATCTACTTTACCCTGATGCTCTGAAATATCAATAATAATACTCATTATGAATTACCTCCTAGTGTTTTTCATTTATTGGCAATGATCTAATCACCTTATCCATTCCTTCAATCATGCCATTTCCGTTCAATCCCTTGTACGCTTTGTACATCTCATCCCAATTTGTTAAAACGTAAGATGGAATGTAGCCTAATCTAATATACTTATCATGATATTCAATAAGTTTAACTCTTAAAAGACATTTTGTTCCTTCGCTATTTGCATCTCTAGTTTTCTTTTGCTCTTTCAAAAGCCATACTATATATCCTAATAATACCGGCAATGACACAGTATATGTAGTTTGCACAAACCATTCCACGATTTATTCTCCTACATGATTACAGTTTTTTGCTGGTTCAGTATAATTAAGTGCTCGTTCACTATCTGCCACACCCTCTGTATTTGGATCAACCACAATACCTAAGATTGCCAATACAGCGAATAAAGCATTTACAACTGCTAATAACTTATTTCCTAAATCGCCAAGATCAAGTGTATAGCCAAATACCGCTGCTACAACCTGAACTAACAATAAAGTAGCAGGAATTAAGGCTACCCAAAATGCTTTGTTTTTAATACGTGTTTCCCAGTTAATGTTTTTCATAATTTTTCCTCTTTTCTAGTTAAGTTTTATGCCATTCTAGGGCTTACTACGAAATATCTAGGTAGATCCTTACAACTTGCATATAGCGGCTGTCCGCTATCTTCCAGACATAGATAGATGATTCCATCTTCTAGGTAGTATTTATCCTTAAACACTTCCATTGTGTTTGCATATGGGATAGGATCTTCAAGCGTTCCTGCATGCTCAACGTCAATACGATCATACAGTGCAGCAGTATCAATAGATGGGAATTGATTTTCTAACACTGTCGGGATTTCTTGACGTGTTTTCCATAGTGCGCCATCATACTCAACCTGCACATCTTTTTCCAATTTGTAGCCGATATATGATTGCCAACTTGGATAACAATATGGAATAGTTGCCGCTTTCGCATCAGGAAGTGCCAAAAGAAAAGTCGTTCTAGCCGATTCTGCCATCATTTCTTTCAATATGCTTTCTTGTTTTTCTGCCATTGAAATAGGGTAAAATTCCTCTTTCTCTTCGTTAGTCAATCTAACTAAAGCACCTTCTGAAACTTTGTAGTCGAAAATACTTATATCATCAAAATCATCCTCAACTGATATTTCCGTCAATGTGTCTGCTTTTTCATAAAATAAAGCAGTGATTTTTCCTTTTTCTTCAACTCTTAAATATACTTGTCTCATAATTTCATCACCCCCAATACACAATTAACATATTAACCCTAAAAGAACCGCTTGTACTGGATATAAGCGATACATTCCACGCCCCATTGGCATAATAAGCATTAGCAGTTTTTACATTTTGTGAGACTCCATCGCCATTAGAAACAAATATTGCAGTATTCGTATTATTACTATTACTTACACCTAGGTAACTATTGACTTGTGCATTGGTAAGTAATTGAAACCACGTAGCATTATTGACAGTAAAAACAGCGCTCATCGCATACATTTTTTTAACATTACCCGGAACAATACCAGCTGGTCCTTGCGGTCCTTGTGGACCTGTTGCGCCCGTCGGTCCTTGTGGTCCTTGAGGTCCAGTAGCACCTGTTGCACCTGTTGCGCCTTGTGGACCAGTTGCACCAGTATCGCCTTTATCACCTTTGTCGCCTTTGTCCCCTTTGGGTAAGACGAGATTTAGAACTTGATTTGGCGCATCTCCGGTTATTGTCGCTGATGCTGTTTCGCCCTTTTCAACTGTACCTATCTGTATAGTATTTGCAGGGCCGGCAGGGCCTTGAGGACCAGTAGCCCCTGTTTCTCCTTGAATGCCTTGTGGACCTTGTGCTCCCACTTTTCCCTCTGGAATGGTAAAAGATAATACCGGACTTTCTTTAGTGCCGGTCATTTCCACATTTGCATTAGTTCCGGGATCTCCAGTTATTGTCTCTCCAACACTTATAGTTGGCGTAAAATCACCATTTTCTAACTTATTATTGATATCAGAAACTAATTCGTTTACATTTTTCTGCTGAGTTTCTGCTGTATCAATGAGTGATTTTATATCCTGCTCAATATTGCTATCTTTTATCCATTGATCCATAAACGCCATTACTACTTGCTGCCAAACATCATCGCTAGGCGGTAGAATATCTAATTTTCCTACACTAGCATGAACTTTGAATGCGATCGGCAGTAATACGATATTTTCACTATCTTTGGTAAGCGTGATACTCAATACTAAATATCCATCTTGAGCCATAACATTATTAGCAAGAGCAATAATACCATCAGATATTACAAGCGGAGTGCAATAATAAATGTCAGCGCACTCGATTATAGATGAGTCAAATACTCCAGCTTGTACCGTTGGCGTCCATCCTTCATAATTTTCATCTTGAACAAATTTAAGTTGAATATTATTAGAGTATTGCGCCGGTATATCGTAGGTGTCAGCTGACAAAAGCAATCCTTTCTGAGTTATTGTCGCAAAAATCATTCTTGCACCTCCATTCTTGTGTTTTCATATCCTCTTTGACGCGCCACAATTCGCCAATCAAAGACAGTATTGGGTGTACCAATTACCGAAAACGCAGTTTTACCTTTGTACGATATATTTATTCTTGCTGACAAATCATCACTGAGTGGCGTTAAAAAACACTGATATGGATAATCAGTGTTCACAGTTTCTAAAAAGATAGGATCTAATTCAATGCTGCAATAACCTTTTTCATCAGTAATTGCAGTTCCGAAATCTTCAAACACGGCATATGTAGACTCAATCGCATTCATTAAGCGATTACCGTAATTCTGCGTTTTAACTAGACGGTTTTTTGTTCCCAATACATTTAGATTTTTCAGACATGTTAAATCAGTATCAAATATTATACCTGATGTTGAAAATTGTATATTCAGCGTGCCTTTACTATCTTTCAAATTAAAAACAATAATAGAATATTCTCCTGCTATTGTTGATAAATTTGCATAGTTTGCTCCACTTGAAGAAATCATTTCAACAGAATTTCCATCAGTTTGCTTAGTAAACCTTATCCTCCCAGTATTCGACATATATATCTGCTTAGTAGCAGTTTCATTTTGAGCATTCATATAGATATTATTGCCAACAGTCAAATCTTGATCAGTTGTAATGGCAGAACCTCTTATGAAACCACCCTCAATAGTAGTACCTTTGATGAGAATACCTGTTAAAGTACCAGCAGATATAAAGTCCGCATTAAATTTTCCATCAATGGTCCATGCGCTTGTATATGGTCCATTGATTCCACTATTTGAAAAACCTATACCGTTTTTATTCATTCTAATAATATTAACGGCATCATTTACAGTAGGTTTATCTAAAATATAGATTTCCTCTGGCTGGTTTTGCTCGTTCATTCCAAATACGACATACCCGCCCTTACCACCTAATATTAACTGAGTCTGATAATCAATCATCTGCTGAATCTGACCTGGGATAGTTACATTTACGGCTTCCTGCAGTGTCTTATCAGTTGATGATACCTTATCAGTATTTCGTTCAATGACCGTATCTAGTGTAATACTTGAATTTTCCGGATTCATATACTTTTTCTCACGCTTTTTCACAATAAAGTATTTATCTAGATCATGAGGCGTAGATATTACTTTCACAGAATCACCTAGATATATCTTATCAATATCAGCATCTACCAGCGACATATCGAATGCTGTAATAGAAATACTAACTGAATTTTCGATGTTTGCCTGCAATGCCGCTTGCCCTTTTGTGAGAAGATTTTGCGGAAGTGTTACATCGTCCCATGTCTGTGTGCCATAGATCCATCCAAATAAATTTACTGCTGTTTGATCGAATATATAGTCCTTACCGCCATTTACCGATTCAATCGTCAACGGCAATTCAGTGGTGTCATCTTTAGCCCCTAAAGGGATAAGCGCTGTAATGACATTTTCTGATGAGATGTGATTTGATAGATCTAGTATATTTTTTTGAAACTCAATAGTCTGATTAGATAGAGAATCATAACTTTCTAGATAATCAAGATAACGCACTCCGTTCAGCATGCGCACTCTTAGATACCCGCCCAAACGATTAACAAGTTTATCTTGAATCACACTTAATGTATTCGAATAGTCATTGTCTATTTGATAGACGTTATCAGTAGAATTTGAAACTGTGACTGTACCAAGCTGGAAGCGTTTAGATTCTTCTACTTGTAAATTGTGTTGGTCTATGAGATTTGATAAATACTCACTGATCGTTGTGTCCTGCGTTGTATTCGGGCGAACGATGCTGTCCAGCAAATATGCTAATGAACCCTCGCATGTGAAAGTACGATTCCCAATGATATCATCATCAGTATAAAGGACTCGACCCTCAAACACTAATACATCATCTTCATATAAGGCAATACCGGGAATCAATTCTTGCGGTATATCTTTATTAGGATTAAGCGTTGGTAAAACAAATACTAGTGTGTTTGTCGTATTTACCTGTTCAGTCAAATTTATCTCCGTCGCCTTATATTCATCTGTTTCTGAATCAAATAATGTGGTATCACCATATTTCAAAAGTAATTTCATAATCGTTTCTCGCCTTTCTTATTCATTTTCATCGGTAGTGCATTGAAAGATAATATAACTTGGGCGTTGTTATAGTCGTTTTTATCAGTACTGTTAACTGAACATCTGCCTTCATAATACCAATCCGAAGCACTTACAAAACGAAGCCGCACCAACCTACCATGATATGTATTGGCTAGTTCATCAATCACTTTTTGCCAACATGGCAAAGGTTTTACAAAGCCAAACGAAAGAGTAATTGGGCGCCTATTATATGCAACTTCCCCAAAATATTCCGTCAAATCATATGATACATTTGAATACGGGATATCAATAAATGAAGTTTTGGCTGTCGGTGGTGAAATATTGAATCCTGTCAGACCTAATCCATAGTCACGCATCATTAGTTTTGATGTGTCATTCACTATTAGCATTACATCTTCTTTCATACTCCAAACCGCCCCTTTCGATTAGTGATTAACCCCATATTCTGATCGACGCCATTTGTCGTCATATATCCAACTTGTTTACCGTCCATAAAAATACCAACGTTCGCCATTGCCGCTGCTAAACGATCATAATCAATAGCAAGAGTTTGATTCATGAACGCATTACCGTGAAATAGATTTTCTATTCCCTGAATACCACCTAATGATCGCAATTTTGCATTCTCTTCCCGTGTTAATACCGCCTCTCCATAATCCAAATACGCTGGAAAATAGTCATTTGGTACAAAATCCATACCTACTTTTAATCGTGGAATCTGCGGAACCGGAAGAGGATTTTTCGACCATAATCCCAAGAATGGTTGCCCGATGATTGGAATATCAATTGATCTAATTTTGTTCAAAAGACCATTGATAGCATCGAACGGAAGTCGAATCACTTTATTGACACCATCTAAAATGCAATTCACGATGTTTTTGAAGACATTGGCGATGCCGTCAACAACCCCACTGAATATCTTTCCTCCATTAGAAAATAAACTCAGTATCGTATCCCATACACCAGCAACAATACTTGATAAAGTATTCCACACGCCACTAAATATTTCTTTTATTCCTTCCCATGCTTTTTCCCAATCGCCTGAAAAGACTCCTATTAAAAAATCAATGATACCGCTGAATAATTGCAAAATCGCATCAAAGATATTTTTTATGTTTTCAAAAAAAGTTTGAAAGATTGAAAAAATATTATTAACAGCCCCACTAAATTTATCAGACAGAAAATTTACAATATACTCGACGATTGTTGTAATGAAAGAAGAAATACTATTCCATACACTCTCAAACAGAGAAAAAGCAGCACTCCACATATCTCCCCACCATGATGATAATGCATCCCAAATTCCTTTGATAGATGCTATAACTGAATCGGTATCACCGAGCCAACCAAATAAAGCAGCGCTTACTTCCGCAAATACATTGATAATACCAGATAATACGCTAATTATCGTATTCAATACTGGGATAAGCAAGTTTCCTAATGGCACCAATAGTTTTTCCACATTGCGTTTTAATTTTTCAAATTGAGCAGACAATCCTCCACTCATAGTATTCTTCACATCATTCATTGTACCGCCGACATCTTCAAATCCTTCTCCTACTGATGTTAATGATTCAACAAACTTTGCATTTGCATCTTCTCCCATTGTTCCGAATGCAGTAGCTGCCATTGTCAGTTTTTCTTGTTCGTTTGTACAACTTCGAATATCGTTCACAATGGAATCAATGACTTCTTTTTGAGTTGCTTCCCCATTCTGCCATGCCTTAAAAACATTTTGAGTGTCTGAACTGAACTTAGTCAATGAATCCTCTATTGTTCCATCAGCAAGTCGTGTCGTTACTTCATTGATAGCATCGTTAATCTTATCAAGATTATATGCGCCACCCTGCGTGCCGTTTTTCAGCAACTGAAAATATTCATCAGCGCTGTATCCGGCTTGAGCGAATTTGCCGGCATACTCAGCGACATTATCTCCTAATTCATCAGTGTAATTTAACCCTTGTTGGGCGCCTGATGCCATTAAATCCATTGCTTGTTCAGCAGTTAGACCAAATTGTGTCATCAACTGATCTGTACCTCGCAATGTTTCATTCAGATCCATATCAAACGCATCACGCAATGTTAATGCGTTTTCAGTAAGACTTTGCAAGCCTTTTGCATCAATATCATCGAACTGCTGCTTCACACGTGCTGCCGCATCTGCTACATCATCGATTGATTCCCCGTAATTGTTGGCATAGATGTCTTTTAATACGTTTTCAAAATCACTGATTTCTTCTTTTGCTATCCCTGTTTGCGTTGCAAATTTATTGATTGCTGTTTCATAATTTGCAGCCATTCCTACACTGGCTGTACCGACCGCAGCAATTCCACCAATAATGCCTGCTTTCGCGAGCGTATCAGCCGACAATCCGATATTGCTTGCTATCTCATCAAATGATCCGGTAACAATATCTTTCAAACTTCCAGAATTGGACTTGATCTTATCAAATGCGCTTGAAAATGCAGTTGATATTTTCCCACTACTACTTTTTGCATCTGCAGTTACTTCTTTATTGTCCTGTATCTGTGCATTTGCCGCATCTTGTGATGATTTTTTTATTTTTTCTTCGGTTTTCTTAATCCCTGTTATCGCCTTGGAATCATCTGTTTCAACCTCATATACAACTTTACCATCTGGCATCAAATCACCTCTTTTCTGCCATGTTTTTTAATGTTTCAAACAGATCGAACAGATTATCTGCAAATTGTTCCTCTCGCTCTTCCTGCGTCATTTCAAGTTGGTATTCTGTTTTCAGGCGAATCAATGCAGCACGTTCTTCTGCATTGTATTTCGTCGGTGCAGGAATCGGTCTCTGTCTAATATCAATAATCTGCATGATTCTTGTATCAGCACTCAAACCGTTAAAAAGCGCTATGAATTTCCACCAGTGCAAACGTTTGCACGAAAAAAGGTCTATGCCATAACACTGCATAAACCCTGCATAAATTTCTTTTGCATCCTGCTTGAAGTCGAATGCCTTTTGTTTTTTAGATTTTTTCTGTTCATCTTGTAAAGTTTCAAAGACAAGTCGGATCATTTTAACTTTGAAGCCTACATCTTTTTTCCATGTTCTGATTTTTGACAAAAATGTGAAGAGAATATTGTACATAATTTCAAACTTTTCAATATCCTCTAAATCTTTATTTTGCAAAATATCTTGGCACATCAAAATCGTTTCAAAAGATGTACGAAAGGTATATTTTTTTCCTGCTATTTCTATTGCAGTTGGAAATTCTTCATAAAATTTCATCTGAATATTTTTCTTCGTTTTGCATTTTTCTTAAATTGCTTTATTTTAGATGATTTGTAATCATTGAACATAGGCGTTACAACATCATTGAAAAAAGGCATAACATCTAATAACATTGATACATAATCATCATCATAGAAATCTACAATATCCTTCGTACCAGCTTCGCCAAAAGTTAAGATGAATAGTGCGGTAATTGCTTCTCCTAATTTTTTAGGATCATCTAATGTCCCTTTTCTTGATTCTTCTATCAATAGGTTAACACTCCTAGATGCTTTCTTGTATTCCTGCATTTTTTTCGCAACGTTCATCTCACATTTTACTTCTAGAAACTTACCGTGATACTCAATCTGTAATGTTTCACTCAATACTTCACTTCGCTTTATTTGATACATTGTTCTACCTCCATTTTGAAAGGGAAGCGTGTGCTTCCCTTATTCTTCCGATACTGTTCCGCTCGTTAACTTTGGCTCGCCATTAAAGGCAAATTCAACACTGATAGCTGCACCGTCAGTAGTACCTCCGCTATACTCTTGAATGTTCTGCATCGTAACAGGAACGGTAACAATTGACGTTGTTTTATCATCGTTATTCGCTCGAGTAATCTGCAACTGTGTTTCTCTATTTTTCAGCAATTTGTATTTATTGCCAAAAATGAACTCTTGTGCAGCATCTCCGAGAATACGAACACCTGTTAATGTGACAACCGGCGCCATGCCTGTAACATAGTTATTGGCAAACCCTTTTTGGCAAAGAAAGAAATACTGCTGAAGCACTTCGTTTAATGCTTCTGTGATGTTGTTAAATCCGGCACAAAGCGGTGTCCATGTCGGTGCTTCTTCCACAGGAGTTGTATTGATTTCTAAAGAAATACCATATGTAACTAGTAAATTCGGTTGATTCATTTTTAATCTCCTCTCATATAAAATTTAATTCGCAGCGAACTGCCATATATCCATTGATCGTTTCCCTCACGTCCAATTAACCGCGGACTTCCGATCGTGTCTATGTCATAGATTTGAAAATTTATTGATGATGGATATTTCTTTCGCCTAGTTAATGATAGATGAATCATATTTAATGTTTCAAACACGATCATCTGATTTTCATTTTTTCCATTCAAAGCGATAATCCATTCAACAACTGCATTTTTGTCAAGGAATGCATTTGGAGACGCAGGATTGGGCAAAACGCTTATCCCATTTCTAGGAACATCTGATCCGACATAGATAGTCGAATACGGTTTAGATTCGTTCATTAAACCGATTACTGCTTTCAAAACGTCATTATAAACCGTCATTTCATTCCCTCCTTAAATGCTTTCTGCGCTGTTGCGTCAATTTCTTTTTTATGATTTTGAACACCCACTTCTGCCCATCCAGCTTGTGCGTTTGGGTTTCTATCCTTTGAGAAATGCAGATCAATACCATAATAAGCTTTTGCTGCATATTCTTTATCCCAAATTGCTTTCCCCTCTTGAGGTTTCGATGCGCTGATTGCACTTCTTTTTAGATCGCCTGTATCTTCCGGGCAATACACATTACCGTATGCGATAACTGCTTCTGTAACCTGCTCTTTTAAGGCTTGCCCACCCCTTTTGATACGTTTCGTAATAGCTGAATAATTAGTAGTTATTTTTACACTCATTAAACCATTCCCAATTCATAATGATGAGGATTACCGCAATCATCAGGAACGAGATCAACTGATTCAACGGTGTAAGTATCTCCTGCATATTCAACTTTCATCGAAGCGCTTACCTTGTTTGCATCTCTTTCAAGCGACCAGATATCTAATCCGATTGGACTAGACAGGCGACAGTCGAAAAACAGGACAGCACGCAATACGACCTCTGTATTTTCAGTATTTTTGATAACTTGATTAGTATTTTGTACATGAATGTCATTCAAAGCATAGGTTTCGTACATTGGCTTTTGATATATATCGATAGATGTCGGTATTTTCAAAATGGCATTGTCGGAAAGAATCCGCCGTGGAATGGGTCTGAGCATACCGCTATACCTCTATACAAAAGTCCTGTTTGCTCTAACAAGCCATAAACAGCAGGACAAACGGCATTTGCATAACGCCTGCCTTCTGCTCTTTGCGCATCCCCGACAGATACCTTACCAACAGTAAACCCTTGACCTGCTGCTCCAGTGTACGATATATCCAAACCATACAGTCCGATATATGCGCACTGCATTGCACATGCTTTTTTGAATAACATTTGGATCCATACAGGGTATGAATCCAACCCATTACGAGCCACTTCATACCCTGTTACGGAATCAACAATATCGCATGAGGGGGCTACGACATTGTCAAATGTTTTTTTATCAATTTCATTTCCTAAATAATCGGTAAAAAAAGCATAGTCTATATAGCCCATGCCATCACCTCCAAATTACGATCCTTTAACGATCGTTGCATTACCTGCTGCTACTGCAAATGCACCTTTTGTCGTATTGATAAGCGCTACTGTTGCGTTTGTTTGACTATCAACAGTTACCGTGCCGTTTGCTGGCAGATCTTTCCAACTGGATAAATCCTGACCGTATGTTACAGATGGATCTGCACTGTTCAATTGATATACCAGTTTTTGACCTAAGAACGGTTTAACATCTACTGATAATACAGTTTCATTTGCAGTCCCTGCGACTGATGTAACATTTAATGTACCCAAAACAGGCTCACTGATATTTGCTAAAACACCGCAACGACGTTTATTCAATGCAAATACATCGTAATAATAACGTTCATAGTACAGCCATTTACCTTTGGTTTGTGCAGTAGGAGCGCTGATCATTGACGTTTCATACACGATTGGAGCAATAATCGCCATCGGATCAACTAACAGCAGATTGATCTGCTTAGCAGACGTATCAACATTCCATCCATTTGTGAAATCATAAATCGTTTTCATCATGTCGGACGGCACTTCTTTAATGACAACACCGTCTAATTTTCCGACATTGCGATCAACATTGCGAATACCTGTTCCAGCGTCAATGAAACGAGTGATGCCAGCTGCTTCCTTCAATAATTTATAGATATCAGGTGTCATGTACGCAACCAGACGATCTCGATTGATTCGCTGATTTACCATATATGCCAAATAACCGTCCCAAGTTGATAAGATATTATCTTTATCAAGTACAGTAGCATCAGCAGTACCAAAAGTTTGCGCAAAATTCGCCAAATGAGATGCAACATAGACATCCATCTCCGGTACTTTTTCAAATTCATTGAAAGTCTTCGTGATATTTGCGATAGTAACAACTTGATTGGATTCTTGAATATCCATTGGATCAACAAGTGTATCCCACTCACGATCCATTTCCATCGTAACAGGCTGATATTCGTTATTAAAATTGCGATTGAAAGTACCATCAATGCTATCACGGTTAACAACACGTGCTCCGCTGGTCGTCATTGACGGAATCATAACTGTCTTGCCGTTTACCGGTTTATATTTCTGACTATTAGGACCAGCCCAAATCTCACTAAAATAACTCAAATACGGATAAGCGTTTGCAAGTTCTCTTGCATAGTCAACTGCATAATTAAGTGGTGTTTGATTAAAGTTTTGCATTTTATTTCACTCCTCTACTTTTTCGGTACAAAGCCCCAAATTTCACCAAAAGACTGTTTTTCATTGCCTTGTGGCATCGATCCTTTTGTTCCACTTCCAAACTGCGGCTTTGTTTCTTCTTCGACGTTAAACATATCTGCATATTCTTCTTTGAAAGATGAAAGTTGCTCATCAATATCTTTTTCTGAATCTAATTTTCCGATGAGCATTTCTGCATACTTCTCATTTTTAACGCCTCTGTCCGTCAGATTACGAATCTGTTCCTTGCGCTCATATTCTGCGATTTTAGACTCCATGTCTTTCCATTCTTGCGATTCTTTGTAATCATTCGGTTTTCCTTTCATCGCCTCATCAATTGCATCTTTTTTTATCTGCTCAATATCGCTTTTTGAAACGTAATCATTAAATGATGCACCGTATAAAGCCATGATCTGTTCGAGTTTATCGTCTAACTCGCCGTCTTTTTGTAAGATGTTTCTTACTGTTTTTCTTGTTAATGCCATAATCGAAATCTCCTTTTCATTGGTCTGCCTTGTTTTTACGCTTCAAGACGTCAGCGCATATAAAAAGCATGATTTCTCATGCTAATTACCTATTTCAATCATCTTCTTCAATGATGTTTGGTCTAGCAGCAGACTCTCCTAGATAATGCTGCATTTTGTAATCTGCTTCTTTGCGCAGATAAAAAATATATTCATCAAGTTTATTTTGAATATCGACTGGCGTATCTTCTTTTACCACTGTCGCTTTTTCAACTACCATAATAAAATCGTCATAAGCAAGTTTTATACTTTCATTACATTCTCTAACTTCTACCGGAAGAAGATTGTTTGAATATAATAAAATAGCATCTTTGATAGAAGGCTCAGAATGTCCCAAAGGTATGCCACGTTCAATTAAGTCGTCGAGCATATCTCCGATATATTTATACCACTCTTCTAATTGCGGATGAATCGTAAAAAAACCATGCCCTACAACGTTATGATGCAACACTCCTAGGTTTTGATAAACAACTTTCAAAAATGCAGTTAACTCTTCATAATGATTCATTTTGATCCCTCCTTTCTAGATTTATCTTGCTTTTCTTTATTTTTACTTTTCATGATTTTCACATATTCATCTTGTGTCAAATGAAAACCACATAATAGACATGTTACTCCATCTGCATGTCCTTGAAACTGATGTTTACATTTCATTATTGTTCTCCTTTCAAAATAAAAAGCGCCAAACAGCGCTAATTGTTCCAATAAATCTCATCATATATTTTCTGATACTTTCTACCGGTATCGTTAAATTCCCATCCCGGATCATATCCTTCCTCAAGAATCAGATCATTAAGAGGATCTAAAATATCATTAACATCATCAGAATAAATCATCTCCTCAGCGTTTTCAAATTTCTCTCTCAAAAATGCTTTTTGTTCGTCTGTTAACTTTATCATTTATTTCTACCTCCACGCGGATTTGCTTGAATCAAATTACCTGTATCTGGATTGACAGTCACATTACAAAGATTAGAAACATAATTGTGGCTTCTATAACCATTTGATTCTTTTTCAGTAATTTTATCCGGATTCTCTAATGTTGCGAGCACATCACCAATCGGCACTCCTTTTCTCATACCCTTGATTGGCTCATTACTGCTTTCATACTGCCCGATTACTCGATCAATAAAATGTGTCTTATATCCTGTTATCATTATACCATCTTTTGTGGTCTTTCCAACAAGATCTTTTTCAACTTTTGTTGCTACTTGTTTATATATGTCAAGCGTAACAAAACTTGATATATCGCCTTTTTTAACCGCATAATCATATCCTTTTTTTAACGTATAATTTTTTGCAGCCTGATTAGATTCACTAAATATATCCTTGTTAAAAGAAATTACACGTTCTCTATCTGTCCTTCTAGTTCTTCCTGTTTCTGCGATAAATAATTTCATTTTTTCCTGCTTGCGTTTTATTTTAGCAGATGCCTTTGCAAAATCATCGCTGTCTTCCAGTCCGGCTTTTTTTAATGCAACAACTTCTGTTTTTGCTTTTCGGATTTCTCTTTCAATTGCTCGTTGCCGCTGCGATTCTTGGTAAACTTCATCATTTTCTTCTATTTCTGCTTTTGTTAATGGCTTATTTACTAATGTTGATATCCCGGGAATAAACGGTATCGGATTATGCCCGCAGTTGATTCCGAATAACCCCGCAGGCTCGCCGTAACTAGTCGATGATAACGGTTTGAAACGATGCTTTTTCCCAAGTGCGTCTTTAACCGTTCCACTTCTGCCTGATGTTGAAAATATCTTTCCTTGATATGGCGCACACAAAGGGCGAGCACCAGCATGTTTATCGACTTGAATCAAATCGTTTCCATAGTCCTCATTCCGCTTTTGAACAACATCGATTGACATATTATGAACATTAGTACGACAGTACATATTTGCATATGCTTCTGCACTCCATTTCCTGCCCGCTCGATCAATATATCCAGACACATTTTCATCAATCATCTGTCGTATTGCCTCTGCAACAGCACTTTGTCTTGCTTTTCCTTCATATGTTTTTCTAACGGCTTCATCAAGTATTGAGTAACGTGGATCATTCATCTTATTTCGGAAGTTCCTAATGACATTTGAAATTGCACGGCTAAACGATTGAACGACATCTTCTTTCATAACTGCATTCATCGTCGAAAATGTTTGCTTAAATTCCTGCGATTTCATCTTTTTTAATAGAGATATAGCCTTGCTTCCAGCATAAGCCTCAGTAGCAATCAATACACCATTTTCAGCAGCTTTTTTTAATTTTGGCTCTACCTCTTCTAATGATTCATCTACAGTATCATTTAGCGCTTTTCGGATCGTTGCTGAATATGGATATTCAGACTGAATGCTTTTCACATCTTTCAATAATCTTGAAATTAGTTGCACCATTTCTTTCTGCCACACATCAATAGGTTTATCGATATCTTTTCCGATGTATTCCGCCATTTGTATCATAATCTGATTTGCCATGCTTCCATACATCGCTTCAAATGGCTCTGCTATTTCTAATATATCATTTCTAGTGATAACTGCCACTATTCCTCACCGCCAAGCAAAAACTCATCTACTGCATCAGCATTCACTCCGCTTTCTTCTTTAATTCGGTTAAGTTCTTGATTTGCTTCTTCATCTGTCATTCCTAACTTTTTCGTCATGAATGTTCGCTTTGACATAACGCCATTTGACATTAACATAATACCTTCGTTAATGTCTGTTTGACGGTCTTGCAGAATAGAATCATCAAACACCACTTTCACACTGTAATTTTTAGCAATGCTGGAAATCGGAACACCGTTCCATTTAACATCATAGAGGGCTGCCACATTGATGATCCCGTGAACGATCTGTTCAATCGCGTTTTTCACTTGCATCTGATTAGCACGTACAGTCTTATATGTTTTTGAATTTTCACTAATGATTTCAGTAGCAGTTTTCAATCCATGCGACTGATCGAATGTGAATGTTCCTGCACTGAATCCTAATTGCAGACACAGCATATTCAGAAAAGCATTGATCGCGCTGATATGTTCATCAATACGCAGTTCAATAGAGTTATCTTGAATTTTGAGTTGCTCTGTATCGTCTGTCGATAACGCAACATAAGCTTCGTCATTCGCGTCAAAATATCTAACTGTTCTTTTCGTAATTGGATCATGCACTGTTCGTAATGCACTTGTTGGCACAATAATCCTCTTTTTGCCCAACACAAATTCACGAATAAATGAATCATAGCAAATATCTAGTGCATGTAATGTAGCAAACGCATTTGCATAAACAGATACACCTAGCGGCGAGTTATCGTCAATGTTATTTGCGATAGCGGTTCTATAATAAGCAAAAAGGCTTTCTGTGATTCCATTGATTTCAGTACTTGGATTCAAAAACGGATAAATTTCTGCAAGCGGATATCGAAATCCCAAAATATCCTGCGGCTCCATTAAACCGTCATTGCCGATGACATCTCGCTTTTCGGCTCTAAATGCTTCATTTTCAATATAATAGGTCAGTCCATTCCATCGATGCCATTCTAATCGAGTATAATAATAGCCATCCTTCGCTTGTCTGCTGATGAACACTCCTTCTGTTACCTTTGCGTTATCCCAAGCAGTAGGGACAAACTGATCTGCCATACAATATCCAATCATAATTTGCCCAGCACCGGGAATCACGTTTCCATTACCGTCGCGCCTTTCTTCATACCAGACTTTTAGAGCGCCACCACCTAAAGCCATGCTTTGCTCGATATGTTCTTGCATTTTTGTCCAAAACGCATTTTTAGAAAGAACATCTTGAACGAAGTCATCCAGCGGATCTGTCTTTCCATCGTTTAACTCTTTCTCTGACGAAACGTGCACTTCGCACTGTTCGTTCCAAATAAGCCCCGCTAATTCAGCACAAACCGCTTTTTCAATGTTAAGCGGCTCTACTTTCCTCATATTGTTCGGATTGTCAACTGTCGGTGCCTTTACATAATGCCACGGTTTATAGAATCCCCTATATAGATACTTCCAAATAAATATCCCAAAATAATAGAATTGATTAAACGAAGGTACTCCGTTTATTTCGAATATATCTTTGAATTGTTTTGCAATCCCTAAATCTGCACCAGTTCTCTGCATGAAATTTCTCACCGTCCTTTTAATTTTTTCAAACACGATTGCACCTCCTTAAAGCACGTATCTTTTGTAAAAATAGTTATTTGCATAACGCGCTTCATCCATTGCATGATTATACGCATCTATCGGTCTACCGTTATCGTCGACACAATACATACCGATTTCTCTTAAAAAGTCATCACACCCAAAACGATCGTCATTCACAACAAAAAAGCGCCCATCAGATATAGCGCTCTGTAAATATTCAATTCCAACCTCAATTCCCTTGCGATTTCCTTTAACGTCCTTACCGTTGTTATCGGCTTTATCTGTCTCAATTCCCAGCAATCGCAATTCCATTCGTAAGGCTTTACACGCTGGATCGATCTTCCAGCATGACTCCAACATCTTAAATTTATGTCTACAATAAGGAACGAAATCACGTACTATTTCTTTGGCTTGGGTGCTCATTGCTTTGTTTGATCCATCATAATACCAGTTAGCAGCACGAATCACTATATATTTACTCTCTACCATTCCAATAAGATTACAGCTGATTGATGTCGCATCCGTCAACCCTCCATCTCCTGAAAAAAACATTTCAAATGGTACAAAGTCAAAAGGTAATTTATCTAATATATGGATTTGTTCATCAAACATCGAATAAATAACTCCTTGTGGAATTGTTCTTTCTCCTAGCCAATCACGTTTATATAGGTACGGATTCTTGATAAGTGTATCATGAAGTTCCTGTTTTCTTTCGGTGCTTAAAATCGGGTTATCATCAACGGTCCAGTGTGTCCAGTTTGTGTTTTGAACATTAAAGACATCGCTAATGACTGGATGAAGCGGAGCTGGTGGGTTGAGATCAGCAATATGCCATCTAATGTCTGCTGCGTACGTTCGGCGAAAACATTCTTGTATCATATTCATGTGTAGAATATCTATTTCACAAAAGTACGCACTTCCTAATGACAGACCTCTGATGCTCTTATCAGAATCAGCCTTGGCTCCACCCTTGTAATATACTTTCTTCATGCCTTTTGCGGTTTGGCATTCCAAATGGTCGCCATGATCATCATGTTTAATAACCGCTTTATTACCGAATAAATGAAGCAGTCCATTCCCATCACAGTCAATGACTAATCTAAACGCCTGCTGTTGTGATGCTCCTACTACTAAATGATTTACATCATTTGATATATTCAAAAATAGAAAATATCTTGCAATACATGCTGTGGTCTTTCCACTTCGTGGCGTTCCTTCCGCTACATCTAAAGTGTGATTGAATTTCATTGTAATAAACCTCTGCTGCTTATCCGATAACTTCATTTATTTTCCTCCATCGCTTTTGCGATTGCTTCTATCATCGGATGTATTTCTGTCTTTGGCTGAATTTGGGCAGTAAATTTATCAATGACGATTCCCAAAGATGTAGCTAATGCTTGTAACCCTGTTCTTTTAATTTTTTCTGGATTTTTCATTTCCTCTAAAACTAAATCAATCAATTCACATACATCAGATCGCTTTTCTTCTAAATGTTCCAAGATATTTCTAGTGTTATCCTCTTTTTTCTGCCGTACTTTTTTTGCAGTTTCATGATTACTTTTACATATCCGTCTAATCGTATTAGGTGCTACTTTATATTTTCTGGCAACTGCTGAGTAATTTTCACATTCAATGTAATCTGCAATTATTTTTTTCTTCTGTTTATCTGTCAAATGTTTTGCCATTATTTATAACACCTCCTTTTTGGGTAAAAGAAAAACACCGCTATAGATGCTACTTCCTTTCTTAATATTAGTGTTTCTTAAAAATACTGTCTAATTCTCGTTTTAGTTTTTGCTCAAATTCATAATCAGGATCTCCTAAATTATCCAATTTAATCATCAATCTTGAATAAGTTTCATCTAAGCCAAAATTTTCTAATTGATCCTTCATATCATATTGAAATGCCAATTTACCTAATACAAATGCACATAATTTATGAACGTCTTTTTCACTGTATTGCTTCATAATAGCCTCCTTTCAATAAAAGACTATCAAATTCTTTTTCAAAAAGGAAGTGGAAAAGTGTAAAAAAAGAGCATTCAAATACAGACGCTCTTTCCCTTTCACACGGATAATGTGCGATAGCTTTACTCATAGTTTTTGTTACGTGGATATTACGTCAGCACCATATGAGTTGCCGGATATTTCTACACTACCATAATACCACAGATTTTTGGTTACAATGTATCCTCTTATACAATTTTTTCAATAACTTTGTTGATATGCTTATATAAAGCCATTCGATTTGCATAATGATATTTATCTGCAATAGATTCATGATTTCGTTTCATAATATATAAATCCATCACCATCTGACGATCAACCGGATCAAGTATTTTCATCAGCATACGATTGACATTATTGATTCTGCTTATGTAATCTTCACGCTCTTTTAATACCTTCTCTTCTTGATAGAGCCAGTATAGTTTATTGTCTTTATATGAATCATTTGCATTCTCACATATAACGTCCTTAACTGCAGGAGAACTAATCCCCTGCAGTTTGACAGCAATTTCTTCTAAGCGTTCATTACAGTCAAGCACCATTTTGGTATAGTAGTCGTTACTTTTACAATCACGCTTAAACTGTTCTACTTTGTCCTTTATCGTTACCATTATGTATTTTTTCACTCCTTCACACCAAAATAATATTTCTTGAAATCTTCCTCGCCCACTGCTTCGATGGCTTTTTCAATGTCTGCTTCTGATTGGAAATAAAGTCCGCTATGACGAGTATGCCTATTAAACCATTTGTTAATAGAATAATCGTTGTATTTATAATATGGATAGTATTTTTCAATATTACTATCATACCATTCTTCATCGCTAAACTCATGCGCATATCGCTTAACCTGTGCATATACTTCTCTGCGTTTCTTTTCAAATTGGACTTCTTTTAGTGTTGGGAATGTATTGCCGATACATCTTCTTAAGTTATCAGTGGCATCATTTTGCCATGTTTCTGAATTGATATAACCTTCAGTATCAATATAGAAATACTTATCCCCGATTTCTAAATCCCAAACAGAAATAGAAACAGGTTTTTCCAAAAAATCCATAAAACCATCTTTTACAACATAATCTCCATATTCGTTTACAATTTCATTTAATGTTTTCATAATCCCTTATCCTTTCCTTTTTCGATTTCTAATATATCATCAGCACTAACTCCAAAAAGAGTTTGTATTGCTTTTTCTACTCTAAAATAGTAATCATTGACTTTTGTTAATTCATCATTTAATTCATCGCATTTTTGAACATACCAAATAACTCTATCATGCCATTCGTCAAGTTCTTCAATAGATAAATTATTCAAACCCCATTTTTCTATTAAATCAACAAGTTCAAAGTGTTCTTTGATTAACTGTTTGAATACTCTTACTTTATCGCAATCTGTATTATCAAAGGCGCGAAACGCACACGCTAATCCCTTATATCCATATAACACCTCATGCTTTTCTTTGCACAATTCGCATATTTCTTCTACTGCTTTTTCACATTCTTTTTTATTCATCATTCATCTTCCTTTCCTTGATATTGCAATGCTTTTGTAAGAGGATAGAACCGGTTTTCTTCAAATTCATCATATTCTTCATGAAATTTATCATAATCTTCTCCATCGTTATACCAATATGACATATAAGTTACGCATTGTGCCATGTCTGTACTTATCATAGGATTGCACTGAAAACATACTTTTTCTTTATCATCCCAAACCCACATTTCTTTATTTAGTTCTCTAAATGTGTATGGTTGCGGGTCAAAGTGTTCTTTGATTAATTGATAAATCGTTTTGTAATATTTACCTTCTCTATTGATATTGAATGTAAAATTTGCCAAATCGTCTAAAGCGTTTAACGCTTCTAAGCATTCTTCTTTAGTCAACATCTAACCACCCCAATTCCTTGCACTGCTTATTGATTGCTTTCAATGTTGACATATCAATCCCTAAATTTTCGACATAGTATTCTTCATATTCTTTATCAAATTCTAATATTTCATTGTAGTTTGGATTATAATAAATAATTTTCAAACCATTTTGTTTTAATTGCCATCCTAACTGCTCAAACATTTCTTGCGCTGTCACTACAATATCCCTTCCTCTCTTGCTACTTTTAGCAATAAACAAATACATTGAATTAGATCTTTTTTACTTCCATAGAAATTCAAATATAATTTTTTAATATTAGAAGAACATTTTGTAACTGTTAAAACCACTATTCCTCACTCCAATCAATAGCCTGTCCACATTCATGACAGCATTTGTAATAATTACCATATTCAGAAACACATATTGCGTTCTTCCCACAGTTTGGACAAACACATACAACGGGATTTATAAATCCATCTTCATCATAGATGGATGTTGTTTCTTCATCTCTCCAATCTTCATTAAAAGCGGGTTTCTTAGGTGTTGCCTTATCGACTAATTCTTGCAGAACATCAATCCAATCCTTTGCAATTCTATTGCAATAGCCTTTCATGTCGCATTCATTACAACTTGTTCTTTGTGGACACGAATGTTTAACTAATCTGTCTAATGCCTCTTGATATTTATTCATCTCAATTTCCCAACCTTTCCAACACTCTTTTCAAGTGTTCTATTTCCTTGTTTTTCTTGCTTATTTCTTCTCTCACTTTGTCATAGGCTAATGACATTCGATCATAGCGTTTCTTCAAATTCGTGTATTCTCTCTGCCACTTCTCTGCTCTAGCATGGGCTTTATCATAGTCCTTTTCAGTTGCTTCAACGGGTAAAACAGGTTTTCTTTCTTGTTCAACTGCTCTGCCTAAGACGATCGCGCATTTTTCAACGATTCCGATCTTATCAAAAATCCGATTGATGGCAGGTGCAGAGAGGTTTAACTGAATTAAGTAATCTTCAAGTCCGCTCTCTGTACCTATCATCATCTGTTTTATTTCTTCACGATTCATCAAAATGGAAGGTCATCACTGGAAATATCAACTGTATCCTTTTGATAATTCCCCATATCCTGATAGCCATTTGGTTCGTTGAAATTAGATTGCATGGTATGATTATACCTTTGAGCGTTTTCATTACTATGCTGCGCTGATTTAGGCTCTAGAAATTGTTGTTGTTCTACAACTACTTCTGTCAAATACACTGTTCTTCCGCTTTTATCCTGATAATTTCTTGTTTGGATTCTTCCATCAATACCAATCAAAGATCCTTTATGCAGATATTGCACCATCAACTCCGCAACCTTATTCCATGCAATGCAGTTGATAAAGTCTACATTTTGTTCTCCGTCTTTGCTTACATTCCGGTTGCAGGCAAGCGTGAATTGCACTACTGACTTATCGTTCAGCGTCTTGCGTAATACTGGATCTTTAGTAAGTCTTCCTATCAATACAACTCTGTTAATCATGTTCTTCCTCCTATCCAGGGCCATCTAAAAAGGTAACCATTTTGGTATTTCCATTTCATTTTGTGGTAAATACTCAGTTTTCTTTTTTGTAATTCCCTTAATTTCATCGATTGCTGATTGACTCATGATTTTAATCATTTCATCACTCATACGCATATGCTCAGCTTGTTTTCGTTTAATATTTTCCAATACTTTCATTTCTTTTTCAGAAATAATGACATATACATCTACTGCATTTTGCTGTCCAAATCGATAACATCTTCTGATTGCCTGATAAAATTGCTCATAAGAATCTGATAATCCACAAAAGATCATTTGATTACAATTCTGCCAGTTCATTCCAAATCCACAAATAGAAGGCTTTGAAATCAGTGTTTTTATCTTTCCTGCCGCAAATCCAATCATGGCATTCTTTTTATGTTCGGGATCATCTGATCCTTTTACTTCGACCGATCCATGAATGGCTTTATACAACATTTCACTCTCATAATTGTAATCACACCACACCAAACATTGATTTGATTTCTTGGCAATTTTATTAGCAATCCGTACACGTTCTTCTACACTCTGCTTTCTTGCTTCACGTCTTTCTGTCAATGTTTCAGCGTACTCAACAAATAAACTTGTTTCTTCAGGCGTACTTTCCACTACAATTTCATGAATGTTTAATTCAGGTAGATCAAATCTGCTTCCGTCAAAGCCTAAGTCCTTCGGATTCTTAATCATCATTGCCCAGGTTGAAATCCATTTGAAAAACTCCTTTTCCGCATGCCCTTTCAATCTCCAGCCAATCCGCTCTTGTTTTCCTTTTCTTTTAATACAGTCATTGATGAAAAATGTTGATAACATTTCACTTCTCGGCATGATCCCTAGAAATTCTGCTGTTGTACCGATTTCCGTATAGTCATTTGGCGAAGGCGTTGCTGTACAACATAGTTTGTATGGTGTATGTGCAAAACGCTCTAATAATTCATTAGTGGTCTTTCCGGAATAAGACTTTATGATGGATGATTCATCTAATACAATTCCACTAAACACATCCGTATCAAATTTATGTAATTTATCATAGTTTGTGATATTAACACCATTTACCACATCTTCTTGTGAACTGCATAATTCACAATGGATACCAAATTTATGCGCCTCTTGTTTCGTTTGTTCTGCTACTGCAAGTGGTGCTAGTATCAACACAGGTTCATTTGTATGCTTATGAACTGATTCTGCCCATGATAATTGCTGAATTGTTTTTCCTAATCCGGTATCTTCAAATAATGCTGCTCTTCCTTTTCGCAATGCCCACTTAACAATTGCTTCTTGGTAATCAAATAAATTCTCATTAAGATATTTTGCATCAAATCCACTTTCGATTGACTGATATTCTTTGGATTTTAGAAATTCGTCATAAGTCATAGCTCTAATCCCTCAAATAGATCGATCTGTTCTTCTGATGTTTCTGCCTTTTGACAATTTTTCACTGCCTGCTTGAAATATGATGGCTTTAATTCAATTCCGATACCTTTACGGTGCATTTTGATTGCTTGATATACCTCTGATCCAATACCAAGAAACGGTGTAAATACTATTTCTTCTTCTGCACTCCATAATTCAATACATCTTTCAATTACATCCAGTTGTAAAGGACAGATATGCTTTTCATCACGTTCTTCTCTTACAGAAGTACGATTCAGTGTATTTGATTGTTTAATATCCATCCATACCGGACTTGCATACTGCTGCCATTTTTCTACCGGAAACGTCTCATTAGTATGTGCAATCAAGTTTTGATTATCTCCCGGTTTTCTCATGGTAATGATATAATCGGCAATCCCTTGTCTACACATGGAACTATCTTTTTTAATTTGCTTATGTAGAAGCCCAAGTGCTTTGGTACGTTGCATTGCAACAACCGGATCTTTCCAAATCGTTACACGCGAATGATAATAAAATCCGCACTCCTGAAATAGTTTGATCAAGATTCCCGGAAAGTCTTTCAATCCGATAAAACCGTCATTATTTTTTGTAGTTGGAAGATCCATACAGTGAATGCTGACTAACCGACCTGGCTTCATAATACGATACAATTCTTTAACGATGAATGTGAACTGCTGATAAAATTCCTCTGTGCTCCTGCAATTTCCTAAATCTCTAGGGCTATCGCTATACGTATATAAATCCTCAAATGGTGGACTAAAAATTGAATAATCCATGCTATTATCTTGCAAAAACTGCATTACTTCTGCACTATCGCCATTGTAGAGTGCATATTTTTTTGAAATTGCTTGATCAATTACTTTCAATTTGATTCCTCCTTGCATGCTATCTCGGATAATAATTTCTTTATTTCCTCATCACTCACTACTTCGCTTGTTTCTTCCCCTTGATCGTAATACCAATCCGGAAGTGGCTTGTCTTGCTTTCTTCTTTTGACCTGATCCCTTGCTTCCCATATCTTGATCGTCAAGTAGTGATTCTTGTATGTTTTACCCGTCATTTCGATATAGTCATCCAAATTCTGGATCTTCTTTTTATAATCCGGAAACTCTGCTTTCAGCTTCTCAATTTCATTGAATGATAAGCGAACATGACGATACGCGCCATATATATTCTTTTCATTCTTATCATTCTTTTCATTCTTATCATTCTTGTTTGTTGTTAGTTGATTGTTAGTTGATTGTTGATTGATTGTTACTTGATTGTTAATTATCGTGTTACCTTCTTGGTATAAATCGTAATTTAACACGATAACTAAAGTGTTTTTATTACGTCCGATGCTTGTTATTTCATGTGTTGATTTTAGATGTTTTAACGCAGTCCTAATCTGTTGGATTGAAAGCCCTGTTTCAGCGCTTAAACTGCCCAAAGATGTAATACAACTGCCTCTTTTTATCTTCTCTCCACGCCAATCAACATCATCATGATTGACCTTTAACAACAAGTGAATGAATAATTTGAACTCCGGGTAACTGTCGTACCATTCCCAATCCATTATCTTTCTGTGCAGTTTAACAAAACCCACCTTTTCCATACCTTACACCTCTTTGATTTCCACTCCGTAAATCTCTGCAACAAGGCGCTTTTTAAGCTGATACAGCGGTGTTTTCGTTGCCGATGATTTCACATCTTCAACAATGTATTTTTCGTTCTCTATGTAGGTAAAATCAGCCACATACTTGATTTCTCGCCCGTATTTTGATTTCTCTACCAATACGAATGGCACTTGCAATTGTAGATCGGTAATGACACCGGCACGCTCCATCAAACATAATTCACAATACCTGTTAGCTTCTTTTTTACTGTCAAACATGATCCCGTCAATACACGTTTTGATCGCTCTGTATTTACTTCTGTTCATCTCAATACCTCATCATAAAAGGCAGTATCAAGCCCTAATTGATGCGCATATTCCAATGTTGCATCGATCAACTTTCCCATTTCTTCAGTATTCATTTTTGAACTGCCTACATATACCTTGCATTGCGCCCAGATAGAACCGTTAGGTCGTTCTTCATATCCATACACCCTAATAGCTCTTACTTGCTTCTTTAACTCCTCTACAGCTTCCTGCAAGCACAAGATCCATTCAAATTTTGCATTCGCTCTCTCTAACAACACACAATACATTTCCCATTCATCATTTGATGATGCATTTTCATGGCAACAGATGTCATGGATCAGAGACCATAAATAATTGTTCTGATTGATCGATCTCTGACTTTTGACCTCTTTGATTTCAATGGCATACTCTTTTTTCTTCAATGCTTCTATCCATTTCCGATACTGCCAATTCGATATCTTGAACGTGATTTCCATGTCGCCGTCTTCATCTATCGATCGTCTGATGAAATTTCCGATCACTTTCATTTTCTATACACCCTTTCTCTATCTGAAAAGTCGGGATAATGCTTTTCTAAATACGCCTTGATAAAGGCCAGATAATACGGACGATTGATGCTCTGATCCGTCATATAATGGCAATTTTGACATAGTGTAACGATATTCTGTTCAATGCCCAATCCGCCTTTGGAACGTGGGATATAATGAGCATTCGGCATGGCAGAAGATGAGCCGCAGATGATACATCTTTGCCCATCTCTTTCCCATACTGCCCGTTTTACTTTTGCCGTTATATCACACGCTCTGCTGCGCTTGCTTTTCATTTTTTTCTTTCTTCTTCTGGATCAAAAGATCCATAACGTTCAATAATCGTCCCAGTTCACTATGATCTAATTGCGTTACATCTGTCGTTTCTATGTAAGCATGTTTTAATACGAAATCTGTAATTGATTTGTCTTTCATGTCAATGCCAAGCGGCGCCATTGCCTTTAGTAGCAGTTGATAGCGTTCCATCTGTGCCGTTCTTGTTTCGTCCATCGGATATTCCTTTTTCGTGCTCTTACGTTCTTCTTCCGGCAGATCTTCTCCGGCATAGATATATAACCCTAATCCATGTCTTGCTAATGCTTTTGTCAGACTTCTTTGGATTGCTTTATTTACGTCAAATGAAGTTACTTTATCAAGAGCGATCGACTTGTTTTTGAAGTCCATGACCGGCAATTCCTCGATATGTTCCAAGCCATTGATCGTTACGCCTGTCTTGACCCAACACGTCATGCCGTCGGTAAAGTAATTTACTTCTCCATAATCGGTCATACGCTCATATATCGTATAATTCGCATCCGGATAATGCTTTTTTACTTCGCCCCATGCAAATGCCCATGACAGGTAAGAAAGTCCGTTTTTCTTCTCTACCTTATCATTGACATTGATCGCATTTAGAATGTTGAAAACCGATTCATTCTCATTTTCATTTGGGACATCCATTGTATTTATTTCACTCAAGATTTCTTTAGTCGTTGTGCTTTTCATCTGTCTTCTCCTTCAACTGTTCTTTTAATGATTCGATTTTAAGATTTTTGAAATAGATTTCATCTTCCAGAGAACGGATCTTCTCTGCCATTGTCTTTAATACGGTCATGATGTAGTTTTCTTTCATATGTTCCTCCTAATAGAGATGCGCTCTTATGTTTTTTGCAGAAGGTTCTGCTTCGACTGTTTCTAATTCCTCAAGCAAGCACTCCAAGCATTCGATCGTTCCATCTTGCAGTTCTTTATAACGATCTCCCACATGCAGCACTTCCCCGCAGATATCACATTGATACACCGGTACATAGTCCGGATCTCTTCTGTCCATCATAATTTCATCACCTCTTGTTTTTGTTCCTGTATGAATTTTTTGAATGTATATTCGCTCATTAAATGCTTCATTGCTCGCTTATGGCGTTCATTCAAAGTGTGCTGTGCTTCTTCAACTGTATTTGCAATGAAATACCCTTTCCCCGATGAATAACTGCATATCGGCAATAGATCTTCTCTTATCAGCAGCTCGATTGCTTTTCTGTTCGTACGATCGGAAACTCCGGTTATTTGTTTTAGCGTACTTCTACTGATTGCATTTTCCTTTCCTGCTTTCAGATTTAACTTGATGATGGCTTTGACTTCTTCGATGCTTTTCATGAGTAGATCCACTCCGCAAATCCAATCAAAGCGAATACCAGTATTGCAATGCGCCAAGTCAAGCCATATATGATTGATGGTAATAGTTTAATTTGCTTTTTTATCATTTCCGTTTCCTCCATGTACTTCTCTCCAAATATCTATGATTTCATCTGTTCTTGGCTCTTCTGCCCACACTTGGCGCAACAACAATGGTGTATTACGTCCATTTACAGCATAATATTGAATCAGATGAAACATCGCATCGATTCCTTCTTCCTTAGAATCATAATGCCGGTACTCTCCGCTACCATCTAATGTAATAATCCCGGCAGGATTGTTATGATTTATCCATACCTCGCTTGTCCCTCTTGCGGTTTCGAGCAGGAACATAGCATATGCAAATCCAGGATCAATATCAGGATAGTTTATCGCTACATTTCTAAATGTCTCATCAGGAATAGCAGCAATGTCTGTTATAGGCATATCAATGTGAGTATTCTGATTGATCTCGTTGTTTAACTCCGCTTTCATAACTGCATTTTCCGATCTAAGTTTTTCGATTTCTGTGATCATTACAGCATTTTTCTCGATCGTTTTTCCCTGTATCTCTCTTAACGTGATGATCTTATTTTCTGCGGTATTTAACTTTCCTTGTAAATTAGCACATCCAAAATATGCAACGGCATATCCGGATAGCGCTATAATCGGTAATATCTTTTTATTCATTTTGTTTTCCTCATATTTTTGTGTTAAAATAGATATGACGATTTTGGTGATTTTTCGTCATTGCTGATGTTTGCTTGTTGATTGTTAAACATCAGCATTTTTATTTTGCCTGTTTTAACTATTTCTTCTACTTCCCTTCGACTAATCAGGTACTTGCCTTTTGCATTGCCTGGCTTTACCACACACACTCCAAACGGACAAATCCCTGCTTTGATCCACGCTCTTATACATTCTGCAGATATTTCATTGTTGAATGCATTTGCTGCTTCTTGCGGTGTCATGAATAATTTTCTATTCACTGAAATCACCTACATTCAAATTCTCAATCATATTTGCAATATCTGTCTGAATTGCAATATTTTCCCAAAATTGTGCGGTAAATTCTTTTAACCTAAGCACCTCGCTTCTGCTCAACTTACCATCAGCCAATGCTTTATGCAATGTATTCATATAATCACTTTGCGACTGAATAACACTTGGCATCATATAGCCAGTGGTAAGCAAATCCTGTGGTATATATCCATTCGGGTGCTTGCATTTCCCGATTGGGCACATCTGTGCACAATACTCTTCTTTCAAAATTGGATCGTGAAGATAAGCAGAAATTGATACAATCACATCTGGCGATGGTGTCTGCATTCCATTTACCAATTTTGAAATGGTCGCTTCTGAATACCCTACATACTTTGCAATGTTGCAATTTGAATAAGATTTTTTATCATGAGTTTTCGCAATCGTTCTATCAATTGCATTTTTAATCAGATTCATATCATCTTTCCTTTCTTTCAAAAACTGCTATGTTTCCTTTCTTTACTGGAAAATCTGAAATTGACTATACTTGCTATAATGTAATCGTCATTAACTGGTATAAAACTGCGTCCAATCAAAACCTAGAAGCTCGCCTAATTTCTGTGCAGTCTTAGGTTTAGGCGTTCGTTCTCCGCGTTCGTATTTGACGATTGCAGTTGAAGTAACTCCTAGATACTGTGCGACTTCTTCTTGAGTTAATGACTTCTGCTTTCTAGCATCAATTAGCCACGCTCTCATATTTCTCACTTCCTTTCCGTTTCGGCTACCTTATAGCCATCATCAGCAGGGCTGTATCTCCCTGTACGGATTTTTTGGTATGACATAAAACCGTTTATTTGATATGATTTGCTTGAGGTGATTTTATGTTCTATTTATTAGCACAGTATCGGATTCTAAAATATGTCCTTTTTTACCACATTAGAGAAAACCTACCTTTTGACAGTCAATTAGCCATCCCTCTTGAAGATATACAAAAGGCTTTATCTATAAGTAATCTTAAAATTTACTATCATGCGATGTGTCTAGCAAAATGCGGTTATCTAAACCACGATTTAGGAAAAGATAATAAACATATTTTCATAGGTACGAAAAAGGGATGGCTGTATTTCAATGAGCTACATTCAAAATTATGGAAAATCATATTTGAATGTATTTGGGCAATTGCTCTTATTTTTGTTGGCTATATAATCGCTCTAATTTTTTAATGAATAAACGCATGAGTTTAATTTTTCTTACTTCTTTCTCATCAGGTAAACCAAATTCTTTATAAATAAATTTAGCCTCTTCACGTGTCATGTTTGAAATGTCAAAGCGATATAATATTGTGTTTATACTTGCTTCCTGTCTATGTTGGTTCATATATTCAAACAATGACATATGTACTCTTGCGATTAAATCCCTACGTGCGGTCAATCCTTTTCTTCTAGACAGCTGCTCTGTTTTATCAAGTTCTGATTGAAGCGATGGCACTAACTCTACTATCCTATCAACAGATGTTAAATAATCGAAGTTGAACCTTATATCATTCGTATCTATTCTTTTCAGGTCCTCTATGATATTCATTTTTTATACCTCTCCTTCTGTTTTTTATGACAGAACGTCATATCTTGATTAAATAATATTCCATTTAGGATATTTTGTCAATATAAAATATGACATTTTGTATTATTTTTGAATTAGTGCAACATTGCTGACAAATTGTCTGATAAAATACAGATAAAGGTAGGTGTTTTATGTTCAGTCTTAAACTAAAAGAATTAAGAAAAAGTCGTAACTTAACACAAATTGAAATGGCTACTATGTTGAATGTAACTCAGGCTGCATATAGTAAATGGGAATCGGGTCAACGGGAACCTAATTTCGAAATTTTAATTACACTTTCTGCCTTTTTCAATGTTTCTATTGATTATCTGTTAGATAACGAAACAGGAGTGAAAAATACACCACTTTCAAAAGATATTCAAGAGATAGTGACAGCAATGGAAAATTCAGATAGCGATATTAGAAATCGTATGAATGTTACTCTTAAATCTGCGTTCCCTGAGGCTTTCGCTAAGCCTACCAGCAAGTCGAAACCTATTAAGGAGGATATTGATAAGTATTCTTATGAATGGGCGCTAGGCGTGCTAGAACGCCATGATATGCAGCTGTTCAACTTCTTAAAAGATGATAACTCTAAAATAAGCAAAGAGGATATCATTAAAATCGCTAAAGGATTAGAAGATTAGGAGGATTAAATTCATGGGGATTAGATTTAGAAAAAGCGTTAATGTCGGACCTTTAAGAATCAATTTAAGCAAATCCGGCATCGGTTACAGTGTTGGCACAAAACATTATCGTGTTACCAAAACTGCTAATGGTAGAATAAGAAAAACTGCAAACTTAGGCGGCGGAATCAATTATGTTAAAGAAGAATCTATCAAAAAGAAATCTGATGAAAGCATAAACAATGGCGCCAATAACAAGATGCCTGATGATCCAAATAAGAAGAATAGTAAGCGACTAATTAAAGTGCTTTTGACGATTTTCTTCCCGCTCGGATTATTATATTTTGTTTGGAAAAACGATGAACGAAAAAAAGGAATGAAAATATTATTAAGTGCTCTATTACTTTTCTATGTATCTTTCCATGCTACTCTATGTTATAGATTGGCTAATCCAGAGGCATTCAATGAAGAAAAAATTGCTGAAAAGAAAGAATCTGATAAAAATGATAATGTATCTGACAATAAATCAGATAATGAAAATCAAAATCCAGAAGAAGAACAAGCGCCAACGGAAGAACAATCTACACCTGATACAAATGATGCTCCAACCCAAACTCCTGAAAGCAATACGCCTAGTGAGCAAGAGCAGCCAACACAGACTCCAGTTGTTAATACACCGCCAGTAGTGGAAGAACAACCTACTCAATCGCCTGCTCAACCTCAAGAACCTGTAACTAGCATGGTATGGGTTGCAGGAACAGATTATGTTGGTAAGTATCATTCACGAGCAAGTTGTAGTAATATGACAAGCCCTATTCAGTTAACTAGAGATGAAGCGATTGCAAGAGGTTATACGCCTTGTAAAAAGTGTTATTAAGCAGTTCCTAAAAAAGTTGCGTATTTTGCAAAAAAATATGCAACTTTTTATTATTGTTACAAAGTTAATGTAATAATAAATGATATACTCACGTTGAGGTGAGTAAAATGATTTGGAATAAGATTAAAGCAGCACTCGATTATAGCTCAGGAAAGGATATCTATCAATTGCTCAATACGCATAATATAGAAATTCGTTATGATCGTTTTGAAAGCATCTATGCTGTAATTGCCATTGGGAATAAAACAATCATATGGATAGATTCAAGACTTCCCTATCAAATCAAAGAATTTGTATTATGGCATGAATTGGGGCATTATCTAATAGATTACAAACATGGTGTGTTTACTTTTCATAAGTATCCATGCAAATCAGAACTACCAGTAAACATCTTTGCATGCCTAAAGGTTGGAATTAGCATGCAGGAATGGATACAAAGCGGGTGTCCTAAAAATATTGCAGTTTCTGTTTTTGATTATTTAACACAAAATGTTTATATTCCCGAAAGATTAGGGGAGTAAAACTTTGCTAATATGATAGAGAGGTGATAAAATGGCTAGAACAAAAAAGAGAACACGAAATGCGAACGGAGAAGGAACTATCTATCATTTAGGTGGAAAGTCTAGATCAAGACCGTGGGTCGCTAAAATTCCTGAAGGTATTGAATTTGATCCACACTTAAAAAAGGGATATCGTCAAAAATACAAAACGATCGGATACTATGAAACCGAAAAAGAAGCAAAAATTGCACTTCTTGAATTTCAGATAAATCCTACTCATTTTAATCATGTAAAGAAAACACAATCAATAAAATTCAAGGATGTTTATGAAATGTGGCTACCTATCGCTGCAAGAAAAAAAACTAACAAAACATTAGGCGGATACAAAGCTGGATTCAAAAATGCAAGTAAGATCCATGACATCCCTATTCAAAATCTTAAAACAGCACATTATCAGATGGTATTAGACGAGTGTAAACTTTCTCCTTCTTCCAAAATAAAACTGCGCTCACTTTTGATCGCTGTAAACAAATATGCTGTGCAAGAAGATATCCTAGAAAAAAACTACGCTGCATTTACAATTCCAATAACTGATGTGAAATCTAAAATGCACAAACCATTTACTAATGACGAAATCAAAACCTTATGGGATAATATTGATCTTCCTTATGTTGATACGATCCTTATCATGATTTATTCAGGTTATCGTATCAATGAACTTCTAAATCTGATCTGTGGTGTCAACGTTGATCTAGATAAAAACATCTTTATAGGCGGTTTCAAAACAAAAGCAGGAAAAAATAGAATTGTCCCCATTCATCACAAAATACTACCGTATATTCAAACTCGTTATGAAAGCGGACTGCCTTTAATACGAACATCACGTTCTAATTCTAAAATGAAATATCAAAACTATCGAAACAATTATTTTGATAAAATTATGAGAAAGCTTAAAATGGATCATCTCCCACATGACTGTCGACATACTTTTGCTACATTACTAAACAATGTTAATGCAAACAATATTACTGTTACAAAGTTAATTGGTCATAAATCATTTGATACAACTGAAAGAGTCTATATACATAAAAATATTGAACAATTAAGAGAGACAATCGAAAAGATCCCTGTGTGAGATAATTGTGAGATATAACCTCATTTATTCTTTCGAAAAAGTATAAAAAAAGTTGATAAATTCGTTATTATTCATATCTGAAATTATTGGTAGTCGAATTCTACAACCGCTAGTAAACCGAAGAAAACCGCGTCATGCGGTTTTTTTATTGCCAGATGCGTTTTTGAATGCTCCTTTGTCATCAGGGAATCATACTCATATTCATCATTATCACAAGCATAATCAAAAAGACCTTTGCAAAAGATGAAACATCCTATGCAAAAGTCTTTTCTGACATGATCAAAGTACGCTACTCATTTTCATTCATCCGACGTGCCTTATCTAAAAAAGAAACCTTTTCGGCAATGATCTCTAAATGGTGGTACGTATTCCCATCCTTTGCCGTATAGCTGTTTGCCTGAATTCTGCCTTTTACCCCCACAATGTCGCCGATAGCGCTTAGATCACATACCATTTCCGCGATCCCGCGCCAAAGTGTCACATTCACATGATCCACATCATACTCCCCGTTCATGTTTTTGAATGGACGATCCAAAAGCAAACCAAGCGTTGCCAGCTTATGACCTCCGCTTGTTTCTTTGATTTCCGGCAGCGTTTCGATCTTCCCAACCAAGATGATACTGTTCAGCATTGCACGAACCTCCTTTCACACTCATATTATGAATATTATTGGTAAAAAAAGCAAATTGCGCTATTTGCATATTACCTCTTATTTGATTAAAAATTCCTATAAAAAAAGCCCTTTTTTTGCCATAATCGGCATATAGGGCATATTTTAAGAATTTTTACTTTTTTTCGGATAAAGATGCACACAGGCTTTTTGTTCAAGATCAATATGAGCCAAAGCCGCATCAATATCCGCTTGGGTGATCTGTGATACCAGCTCGATCGAATCATAAAAATCCAATCCTGCGAAATAGCTGCGCATAAAGGAGATCGCAATTTCATCAAAACGATTCAGTGAACGCACCATCGTACCGTAATAGCGGCGCTTTAACTGCTCTAAACAAGCCGCATCGATTTTCTGATCGAGCAGTTTTTTCATATGCTCCTCTACCAGTTCCATAAAGGCCTGCGTTTTTTGCGTTTCTCCATACAATACGATAAAGCCATAGTCATTCCCCAGATCCACTTCATAACCGAAGTAATCATTGATGATGCCTTCATCCATCCATTTCTGATAATCCGGATTCAACGTCGTAAACATCACATCCAGCGCCAAGGCAATCGCCCATTCACACTGTTTGCGTTTTTTGGCATCGGCGATCCCTTCTAATTTATAAGCGATCGCATGCTTTGGCGTGCTCACATCCATTTCAAAGCGATACTCTTTTCGGGCAACCGTTTTCGGTTCTTCCTCATAGCCGCGCTCTACGATTTCGATGTGCGGAAATTGTTTCTTTGCCTGATTGCGCTTGATGATCTCCATAACGAAACGAGGATCTTTCGCCGTCACGCCGACCAGCAACATTCTTTGCGGATGATAATTGCGGCGGTAACAGTCCTCTAACTGCTCTTTGGTAATGGCCTGCACACTTGCATCATCACCGCCGATGTCATAGCGCATCGGATGCTTGACAAATAATGAAGTAAACAGCTCCATCAGCAGTGAAGTATCGCTCATCTGCTTATACATATGCAGCTCCTGAATGATGATGCCCTTTTCCTTTTCCACCGAAGCATCGCTGATCGACAGCTTCTGCACAAAGTCAAGCAGCAGTTCCAGCGGCTTTTCGATATCCTTGCTCGTAGAAAAATAATAACAGGTTTCCTGATAGGAGGTAAATGCATTGACATTGGCGCCCATTGCCGAAAACTGTTCCATTACATCCATTTCTTCATCTTCAAACATCTTGTGCTCTAAAAAATGAGCGATGCCTGCCGGATATTGAATCCGATTGCCCTTTGCATCCACTTGTTCCATATCCAGTGCACCAAGCGGCGTTGCCATCATGAAATATGATTTTTCATAATCCGGCTTATGCCATAAAACAACATGCAGCCCATTCTCTAATGTTTCTTCTACATAGCGCTCATCAAAACGCGCATTGATCACTTCACGCATCTGCTTCCTCCTCTCCGTATAACACATAAATCAGTTTTTCTTCCAGCAGGCTCGCCGCCTGAATGACATCCTCTCTTGTCACTGCTTTGATTTCTTGTAATGTCGCTTTCAAATCAAAAGGTTCTTTCAACAATGCACATTGATAAGCATAAGCCATGAAGGAGGCCATTTCATCCTTTGTTCCTTTGATCGAAGCATAAAGCAGATCCTTGCTTGTCGCAAACAGTTCTTCACTGAAAGCACCGCTTTTGATCTTTTCAACCTGTTCATGAATCAAAGCAATTGCCTTTTCAATATCTTTGCGCTGGATCCCTGTCGTAATGCCTAAAGCTCCGTCAAATGAAATCAGGTTGGAATAGATGCTGTAACACAGACTGTGCTTTTCTCTTACCTCTTGAAATAAGAAAGAAGAAGGATACTGTCCCAGCATCGCATTCGCTACCTTTAACGGCCAATAGTTTTTATCCCCGATCTGGCAGTTGCTTTGATACAGCAGCATCAGGTACGTCTGTGAAATGGCTTTGCTTTCTTCGATTCTTCTAAGCGGTGCCGCAATCTGTACTTGATACGCATGCGCGATTTCCCGATGTTCCCCGCTAAAAGGCAAATAGCGTTTCACTAATTCTTCGATCTGTCTTTCGTCCACATTCCCGCATACGATCACATCAATTTCATCTTCCCGCAGCAACTGCTCATAAGCCGCAAACACTTCTTCCCCGCTGATGCTTTGGATGCGTTTCTTTGTCCCCAGCGCGCTGATCGATAACGGCGCCGCATGATCCGCAAGCTCTAATGCCCGAGATACGCTGTAAGAGGAAGGATCATCCTGCGTCCGTTTCCATTTACTGAGAAGCACGGTACGCGCCTCCTCGATCATCGATTCCGCAAACTTCCCATCTTCCAAATAAGGATGAAAGATCACTTCATGCAGAAAAGCAAACTGTTCTTCCAATAAGTGCTCTTTGGAATCGACATAACGATCATCTAAGATCCGACTTCTGATCTCCAAAACCTGCCCTTTTCCATATCCCATAGTCGATGCATGAAAGCTCATGCCATATAAACGATCCATATGATTGGCCATTGCCTGCTTGCTTGGATAAGCCGCACAGTAATCACAAAACAACATTGCCAGCATGCTGCGTGCCGAAGCGCTTTCTTCCCGCAGCGGCGCCGAAAAACGAATACTGACACCGATATCCTTAAATTTCTTTTCCGCAATGACATGGATCTTGATTCCATTGATTCGCTTCATCCGATTGCCTCCTTTTTTATTAGTATGGATATTTGATGAAATACCATGACATAGTATATCACAAATTCCGCCGCTTTGTTCAAAGGCCGCCGATTACAGCCATCTGACGATAAAAAGAGGGATTTCTCCCTCTTGTACTTATCCTTGTCTTTTTCTCTAGCGTTTACCGGAATCGTAAATTTCACCGGAGGCCTTCGGACCGACCGATTTGCGTGAGAATAACAGCAATGCGGCGATCGTAAGCAGGTATGGAAGTGCGAAAAACAATTCGCTAGGCAGTCCGTTTAAGAACGGGATCTGTCCGGAATAATTAGACAATACCTGAGAAAAGCCGAAGAAGATTCCGGCCCCCAAACAGCCATATGGATTCCATTTTCCAAAGATCAAACATGCCATGGAAATAAACCCGATGCCGTGAATCGAAAACACGGTAAACTGCACATCGAGAGAAAGTACCATGATCGCTCCTGCTAAGCCGCCTAAGCAGCCTGAGATCAATACGCCGATATAACGCATTTTTTCCACATGGATCCCCATTGATGCCGAAGCCTGCGGATATTCACCGCAAGAGCGCAAATGCAGACCGAATTTTGATTTGAATACGACAAACCAAGTCAGCACTGCCAATCCGACCGCCAGATAGAAAGTCGGAAAGACATTGGTAAACAACAAGTCACCGATGACCGGAATATCTTTCAAGACCGGAATCGAGATCCTTCTAAAACGTTCCAAAAATTGTTCTGAGCGCTGCGCCCCGAAAATGATCTGACATAAATAAACCGTTAATCCGGTAGAAAGCATATTCAGCGCAGCACCGGAAATGGTCTGATCCGCTTTCAGCGATACCGAAGCAAATGCATGGATCAAAGAATACAGACATCCGGCAATCATACCGACCAGCGCACCGGCCCAAGGCGCTAAATCACCTAGTGATCCTTCAAGGAAAAGAGAAGCCGTCGCACCGAAGAACGCGCCAACCAGCATGATCCCTTCCAATGCGATATTGACGATCCCGCTGCGTTCAGAAAACAAGCCGCCCAGCGCACAGATAATGATCGGCGTGGCAATTCCAAGTGCTAAAGGAAACATCTGATATAGTAAATTCATGACTTCACTCCTTCCTTTGACACTGTTTGATCTGTATCGATCGTCCGATTCTCTTTTTTACGTGTTTTGAAATGATTTAAGACGATACGAATACCATACTGCATCGCCACAAACAACACGATGGAAGCCGAGATGATCTCGCCGATCTCCTTCGGTGTACCGACGATCTGAAGCAGCGGCTGCGCCACTTTCAAAAGTCCGAACAACAAACCGGAAAGCACGATACCGATCACATTGCAGGCACCGGTCAAAGCAACCGCAATTCCATCAAAACCATAACTTTCAAAGGCGGACAGCACACGACCGTAATTGAATGTACCCAGTACCGAGATCGCTCCGGCCAAACCGGCCAGCGCTCCTGCGATCATCATGGAATAAACGATATTGCGATTCACCTTCATGCCCGCATACTGCGCTCCGTCTTTATTAAAACCGGTCGCTCGCAGACTATATCCAAAACTCGTCTTTTCAATGATAAACCAATAAGCCAGAACCGCAATGATCAAGAAGATAATGCCCCAGTTCAAACGGGAATGATTGGTAATGCTTCTTAAAAACTCCGATGAAAGGCTGGCCGTCTGCGGTGCATTGGCAGTAATCGTCGTCGTAGAACCCGGCAGGTGAACGATGATATAGTTATTCGCGTACATGCCGATATAATTCATCATGATACAGATCACGACCTCATGCAGATTAAACTTGCTTTTCAAAAAGCCCGGCAGAAAGCCCCACAATGCACCGGCAAGCGCACCGGCTAACACCGCCACGATCATGTGGATCACCGGCGGCATCGGAAACAGGATCGCAACTGAAATCGCCGCACATCCGCCGACCATGAACTGCCCTTCGGCACCGATGTTGAACAACCCCGTACGATACGCAAAGGCAACCGATAGACCCGTTAAAATAAGCGGCATGCTCTGTACGATAAACTCACCGAGATAACGCAAATTCACACCGGTTCCACGCATTAAATCAATACCGGTGGCACCTCTTAACAGCGCATTGAACAAAGCAATCGGATTTTGTCCGGTCGCAATCATGATGAGAACCCCTACCAAGATACCGAGCACGATCGCAAGAAGGGAAATCGTTAAGGTACTTTTATTCTTCATGCTGTTCACTTCCCTTCTTAGAACCGCTCATATAAAGACCCAGTTCATTTTCATTGGTTTCGCTTGCCTTCATCGATCCGTTTCGATGGCCGTCAAATAATACGACGATCTGATCGGACAAGCCTAAAATTTCATCAAGCTCAAAGGAAATCAGCAAGACCGCTTTCCCTTTGTCGCGTTCTTCTACAATTCGTTTGTGGATATATTCGATCGCTCCGACATCCAGTCCACGTGTCGGCTGTACGACCATAAGCAGATCCGGACTGCGGTCGATCTCTCTGGCAATGATCGCTTTCTGCTGATTTCCACCTGACATGCTGCGGGTCAAAGAGTCGATGCCTTCCCCGCTGCGCACATCAAATTCATCGATCAAATGCTGGGCATAGCGATCCATTTCCTTTTGCTGGATCATCGTGCCTTTGCAATAAGGCGCACGATCATATTCATGAATGATCATATTTTCTTTTAATGTGAAATCCAAAATCAAACCATGTTTATGACGATCCTCCGGAATGTGTCCCATTCCTTTGTCAAAGCGCTGCCGAACCGTCGCCTTCGTGATATCTTCACCGTTCAATAAGATCGTACCGCTCTCTGCTTTAGCAAGGCCGCTCAGTGCATGTGCCAGTTCAGTCTGCCCGTTTCCATCAATACCGGCAATACCGACGATCTCTCCCGCTCTTACCTGTAAAGAAAAATCTTTCAGACCCAGAACGCCTTTGGCATTTTTTACATTCAAATGCTGCACATCTAAAACAACTTGCCCCGCTTCTTTTTCTTCTTTTTCTATTTTGAAATTCACTTCACGGCCGACCATCATTTCCGCCATCTCTTTTTCTGTTGTACTTGCAACATCTACCGTACCGATATATTTGCCGCGGCGCAGCACGCTGCATTCATCGGCCACCTCTTTGATCTCTTTCAATTTATGCGTGATCAGCAAAATGCTTTTCCCTTCGCTTACCAAACGGCGCATGATCTGCATCAGATCTTCGATTTCCTGCGGCGTGAGTACCGCTGTCGGTTCATCGAAAATCAAAATATTCGCATTGCGGTAAAGCATCTTCAAAATTTCCACACGCTGCTGCATGCCGACGGTAATATCGGATATCTTCGCATACGGATCGACATTCAATCCAAACTTCTTTGATAATTCCGCAATTTCTTTGGCAGCCCGTTTCACATCTACCATTCCATATTTGGTAGGTTCCATTCCCAAAATAATATTTTCGGTTACGGTAAAGCATTCAATCAACTTGAAATGCTGATGCACCATCCCGATACCAAGTGCTGTCGCATCATTTGGATCGTTGATCTTTACTTCCTGACCATTTACCTTGATATGACCGCTGGTTGGCTGATATAATCCAAACAGGATAGACATAAGGGTCGATTTACCTGCACCGTTTTCACCCAGTAACGCATGAATGGTGCCTTCCTTTAGCCGAACAGTTACATTGTCGTTTGCCCTGATTCCGGGAAAATCCTTCGTAATATTCAGCAGTTCTACTGCATAGGTCATCATGATCCTCCTTTAATTATTCACTGTCATTATTATATCACATGACTTTTTAGAAAGTATAGCCAAACTCAGACAATAATCATAAAAAATCTTACTTTTTTCTGCGCTTCACCGAAGATGCCGCGCAATCTTTGTATGCGTTTACATCTTTTGCTGCCATTTCTGCTTCTCTATATTAAAAGGGCGCTTTAAATTCGTGTGTGGGTGTGCCATACCTTTAAACTTTGGTGTTGCTATTTTAAAACCTATTTAACATTATATGTGGGTATCTTTAACATTTGTGTGGATACCCTACTTTTATATATGAAAAAGCCTTCGTGTTATTATTTCTTTGCCGAGAAAATACACACGAAGGAGGTAATATACCTATGTACGATTTTATCACAGATTTATTCAATATTGACAAAAAGATGATCAAAAAAATTGAAGTAGTCTCTTCAAAAGATTTAACCGAATTTCACATCTCTTTAGTGCCTGAAAAACTTAGATGCCCATATTGTCATGGCTTTACTCATTTACACGGATTTTCAAAACCTAAAACAATCAATCATCCTAAGCTTACTGATCGTAAATGTATCATCGTTTTCAAAAACAACAGATATCAGTGCAATGAATGCCTGCGCACATTCTCTGGAAAAAATCCTTTTACTTTTTCCAATTTTAAAAATTCATTTCTTTCCATGAACAACATCATGAAATCCTTATCAAACCTGAACTATACTTATTCCATGGTAGCCGAATTAAACCATATATCTGTTACTCAGGTACAGCGCTATTTTGACAGTTTTGTCAACATCCCCAGAATTCGTCTTCCTGAATCTATCGGTATTGATGAGATACATTCTAAAATGGCCAAAAGAGCTGATTCTGCTTATTTATGCGTCATGGTAGATAATATAAACAGATCTCTATTTGAAATTCTTCCCTCACGTTCCAAATCTGAATTAGGACGATACTTCGAAAGGATCCCGGCAGAAGAAAGAAACTGCGTTCATTACGTCACTATCGATATGTGGGAGCCTTACAAAGATATAGCCAATACTTATTTAAGGAACGCTATTATAGCTGTAGATCCTTTCCATGTCGTGAAGCATCTCATGGACGGTTTTAAACGCATCCGTCTTAATATCATGTATCAGACAGAATACAATTCTAACAGTTATTATCTTCTTAAGACATGGAAGGATCTTATCGAAAAAGATGTTTATTTGGATAACGAGCCTGTATACAATAAACGTTTCAAAAAGAAATTAAACAAACGTAATCTCTTAGATATGATACTGGACATTAGTGAAAACCTCGTTCTTGGATACAGATTAAAAGAGATGTATCTGCACTTCAATGAAAATGCCACAGAAAAGGATTGCGAATCATGGTTTGATTCCATATATGAGGCATTTAGAGAAGCACAGTTGCCTGAATATAATGAATTTGTATCTATTCTTCAGACTTGGAAAACAGAAATACTAAACTCATTCAAAAGACCTGTTGATGACAGAAAACTAAGCAATGCACTTTCAGAAAATATCAATGGACAAATCCGTACATACCTGGCAGTTTCCAACGGAGTAAGAAACTTCACAAGATTCAGAAAGCGCTGTTTATTATCACTGAATAAAAAAGTATTCTATTCCATAAATGATCAATTAAAATCAGATAAACATATAACAGATAAAAAACAAAACAATTAAATTAAAAACTTTTCTCGGCACATAAAAACAGATGATAATTAGGAATCAATTTCATCCATAAAATCATCTGTTTTTCACTTTATAAACCACACACTAGTTTAAAGCGGATTTTTCAAAAACCACACACTAGTTTAAATTACCATTAAAAGAAAGCGAAGTCTTTTACGCTCCGCTTTCTCATCTCAATCTTATTTTAGCATCTAAATGCTACTGCTCGCTTCTTCTGTTCTTGCGTAACATTGCAGCGAATACGATCATACTTCCACCTAACAGTACATAGTACATTCCCTTGCTTACTTCATCCCCTGTATGTACTGCTTCGTTCTCCTCTTTCTTGATCTCCTCGATATTGCTTTCTCCCTTTTCCTCTTCATTTGGTGTATTCGGCTTCTCTTCCGGTTCTGTCGGTTTCTCTTCCTTCTGCCACATCACCTCAAATGTCCCAAACTCCTTGCTTCCTACCTCAAACTCCAATCCACCCTCTGTCTTTCTTACTTCTATCTCTCTCCCTTTGCTCTTTGCGATCTCTTCATCCAAAGCCTCTTCGCTCATCTGCATCGTGTAATCTCTTGTCAATCCCTCATAATACACGACCGCAAACCGATCCCCTTCTTCGCTTCCTTCCGGATATGGATAATATACGCTTACCGTTTCCTTTTCCGTTCCTACCCATAAGTTCCCGTCATTTTGATCGACCAGATCCAAATACCGAAACTCTCTTTTCACTTCCTTCGTTTCATCTATCCCTTTCACTGCTTCCATTCCCTTTGCATGCAGCGCTTCCATCCGTTCTGCTGATCCCAATACCTCTTCGATCAATTCATCCCATAACAGCACGACCTTCGCATCTTCGTTTACCGGATACATCGTATTCCCGTTCTTATAAAACTGCGTCCCTGCTTTTACATGTGCATGTGCTTCCTTGATCTGGCATGCTCCTTCTTCTTCATATACCCCCTTATAGATCTCACTGCTCAATGTCTCCGCGCTTTCATCGCTTACTTCTCTTACCTTTACTTCCCCTACTGCCATCCCTTCTTCCGGTATACTCAATAAGTGTTCATCTAAACGGATCTCTTTATCATCTACTCTTGGTAATGCATACAGTGCATAGCTTCCCGCTTTCGCTGCGCTCTCTACCTTCTCTCCCTCGCTGTTTCGATATTCCCATGCAAATGGCACTCCCTCTTCTTCCAAATCCCATGCTTCTCCATCTACGCTGATCGCATAGCTTTCCAAGCCTTCTTCCCATTGCGGTTCCGGCAAGGCATCGCCATGATTGCTGGCGTCGGTTCCCAATCCTCCTTCATATGCGATCAGTTCGACTGCTTGAAGCGGTTCACTGTATCCTGCATATAAGTGCAGCGTACCGTTCGCTAATGTCGTAAAGTCGATCGTTGCGGCTTCATCAAATGGCTTCGTGCATGCTTCATCTAAATACCAGCCATTGAATACGCTTCCCTCTCTGCTTAGGCTAGTAGACGGGTTATTTGTTAATACGGTTGTACCGGTTAAGGTAAACTCTTGTTTTGCTTCTTCCATTGTGGAATAGATGAAATGATCTGCTCGATATACGATTACTTCACTTTCTGTATTCCCATTATTAAAAGTACCGTCATTTCCATGATATACGACTTTTGCATAGTATGGGGTTCGACTAAAAATCAGAGCAGTATGTAGAGGATTATTAAAATCATCAATATATTCAAGTAAAACTTTACTTTCACTTATAATGATCGTCGGTATAGATTCATCTAGCGGTATTATATTAGGATATGTGCTTTCTATCTCATGCGAAGGGGTCTTTGTGGAAATAAACAATAAAGAAGGTCTCTTCGTAATATCTATTTCAAAATTATCTATATCGAAAATATTTAATTGATTACAATTTACAAACATTCCCATATAATCTTCGCAAGAACCTGTATCAAAAGTTTCTAATCCTTTTATATTTTTCAGATTAGTGCAATCAGCAAACATAGCATTCAAGATCTTTGTTTTACTTGTATTGAAATTACTAACATCTAAGTTTTCAATACTTTCTAATCCTCTGAACAAAGCTCCCATACTACTCACATTACTGGTATCAAAATTACTAACATCTAGGCTTTCTAAATTAGAGCAACTATGAAACATAGATGACATATCCGTTACATTTTTAGTATCGAAATTGCTAACATCTAAACTTTTCAATTGGGAACAGTTAGAAAACATATTCTTCATATTTGTAACATTTTCTGTATTAAAATTGTTGATATCTAAGTTTTTTAGATTAGTACAACCATAAAACATAAATTCCATATTCGTGACATTTTTAGTAGCAAAGTTACTAAGGTCTAAGCTTTCTAAATTAGAGCAATCATAAAACATATATTCCATATTTGTAACATTCTTAGTATCAAAGTTACTAATGTCTAGGCTTTCTAAACTAGTACATCTAGCAAACATCTGAGTCATATCCGTAACTTTGTCTGTATGGAAGTTACTCAAATCCAGACTTTCTAAGCTTCCGCAAAGAAAAAACATATTACTCATATCTGTTACATTGCCTATATCTAATCCACTTAAATCTATTATCTCTAAAGCATAAAAAGATCTAAATGCATCTCTAAGTGAGTCTGTTTCTAATGTTACTTTTTTCTCTGGTGTACCTATTTTTAGTGATATTATTTTTTTCTTAATAGTATCATTGAATAACTTATCTAAAGATCTAATCACTACTTGTTTTCCTTCATGTCCTTCAAATTCAGAAGGAATCACAACATTCACTACATACCTTCTGTATTCCGTCAATATGATTTTATCCCCTGTATCCTCATATTCCCAATCATCATCCAGCGTTAAACCGCCTACATTAGTTTCTGAGTACTGATTTACAGTACCCCCCCCCCCCTGGCTAAAATCATGTTCGGCCTCATTGCCATACCGATCATCATGCAAATACTTACCAAAAGCAACGATACTTTCTTTTTCATCTTTTCCTCCTTCTCGTCTGTTTTCCTTTCTCAGACGCTATCTTTGTTTACACTATACCATTTTTTCCCATATTTATCTACTTTTACTGCAAAGACAACATGGCACATGTAAGATGAAGTTGTCTTTACTATATAAACTACACTTATCATATTCATTAAACATTGCTTTTTTCAACAACAGAAGGATCGTTTCGTCATGAGATACAGTGTTTCAAGCAAAAAAACGAGAAGTGATCTATGATCTCCTCTCGCTTTTTCATTCATTCAAGTGCGTTTATAATACTGCTTAGCCGACTTGACCGTTTTCGATCTGACGTTTGGTTGTAACTTCGATCTTACCATCTTTCATATCCTGTACGACTTCATCCAGTTTTGCCTGAATTTCATCAGAGATATTTGGGTTTTCTTCCGGTAAGCCAACGCCGTCTTCCGCAATCGTATAAACGATCGGTTCTGCTTTGAACTCTCCGTCTAATACTTGTTTAGCTGCTGTCTTTGCCGCAACATCCACACGTTTTAATGCAGAAGTAAGCGTTACTGACTTATTATTGTCTTTGTCATAGATACCGGTATCATACTGATCAGAGTCAACACCGATTACCCATACTTCTTCGCCTTTTTCAGCACGTGCCACTGCTGACGCAAATACACCGTTTCCGGTACCGCCGGCCGCATGGTAAATAACCTTCGCGCCTGCCGCATATTGTTTTTCAGCTAATGTAGATCCCATTTCCGTCTTGTCGAAACCACCGGCATAGTCCACATAGATCTTCATGTTTGGATCGATTGATTTTACGCCCTGTTCAAAACCGGCCTGGAACGCGATGATCAGATCTTGTTCTTCACCGCCGATAAAGCCAACCGTATCGCCGCCCTGTGCTTTCGTCTGCATTGCTGCCGCAACACCTGCTAAGTAAGAAGACTGTTCAGCCTTGAAAGTAGCGCTCTGTACGTTTGCCTCCTTACTTACCGTATCGATAACCAGGAAGTGGGTATCCGGGTAGGTAGGCGTTACATTTTCGATTGCCTTGTCGAATTTGAATCCTGCCGCTACGACCAGATCATATCCTTCATCCGCAAATGATGATAAGTTCGGTTCATAGTCAGAATCGTTTTTTGACTGCATGTACTTGATGCAGCTGTCATCAAGCCCATTTTCCTTCGCAAATTCTTTGATTCCATTCCATGTACCTTCGTTGAAAGAATGATCATCGATTCCGCCGACATCGGTTACAAAGCCGACACGAATCGGACATGTTGCTGAATCTGAGCCACCATCAGATCCACAGCCTGCAAGTGTAGTAGCCGCAAGCATTGCCACTAAACCTACTTTTGTAAATTTGTTCATTGTATTTACCTCCATGTTTCCCTTACGGGCTACTAAAATTTTACAATATTTCTCCCATAATTACAATATGAATTTAAGCGTTTTCAGTTTTATACAGAGAAATATAGAAAAAAGCGTACTGAAATCAACAAAAAGATACCAATACGCTTATTTACTATGCAATCCTGCATAGATGATTTTGATTTTTTTCACATATTTCAACAAGCTCCGCCACTTCTTCCATTGCTAATGTCTGATTGCCGAAAGCCTTTAGCCCTGCTTCTCTTACTCCATATGGACGATAGCGGATCAGTTTATATTGAGAGCGATCTTTTATTCTTGCTGATACATAGGAAACGGTCTTGCGGTTTTGTTCCTTTTCATTTGGAAGCAATACCGTGCGCACTTCCTGCAATTTTCCATTCTCTAACAGGTAATCCAGATTTTTCAAGACCATCGCATTGTCTGCGCCGCATAATTTCTGATGAAAATGCGGATCGACCGCTTTTACATCAAGCATGACGCCATCACATAAAGCAAGCAGCTGCGGATATTTAGAAAAGTCATGCGCACCGTTGCTGTCGATCAGACAAGTCAAGCCCATTTTTTTGACTTCCTGAAATAGGTCTAACAAGAACGCCGCCTGATTCATACATTCACCGCCGCTTACCGTAATGCCGCGGATAAAAGGCTTCAATTTACTGATATGCTCACACAGATCTGCAACACTCATCATTTGAATACGTGGAGAAGCCTGGTGCTCACATACACGAATGCAGGTATCGCATTTCACGCAGCGCGATGTCTCAAACACGACCTTTCCCGCTTCCATACGCAGCGCATGCGTTGGGCAAGTCGCAACGCATTTCCCACAATGTACGCACATTCGGATCGTTTCGGGATTGTGACAGTACAAGCAGGAAAAAGGACAGCTTTGGAAAAAGATGGCACATCGGTTCCCCGGGCCATCTACATTAGAAAAATCAATGATGTTATTGACGGGCGCTTTCATCATAAATGCGACGATCCAGTGCATTGGCATTGTATTTTGCACCCTGTCCATAACTGCTGACGTTGTTCAAGCTTGCTTCATTGCGGTCTAATTTGTCGATCTCGCTCTTCTTGACGAGATAACCGGTTACCCGCACGACATCATTATCGGCATTGTAGCCGGTAAAATAGCGCATGCCGCTGGCAAACGCACCCTTGATGATGTCAAGCAGCGCTTCCTGAGAATAATTCCAAGTATCATCAAAGCGGAAAATATCGCCGATGCCGCTTGGGAAGTATTTATGGAAATGTGATTCGACCTGAATATGCTGCGGCAGCTGTGGTTCAGCACCGATCGGGATACGGGTACCCGGAGAGTTATCACGGCCATCCGCATCGATTCCCACCTGTGCATGCAGCACATATTGGTTGTTGCAGCCTTCGCAATAAACGCCCTTATGTGCTTTCACGATCGCTTCTAAGCGATCCATGATCCGCACGCCCAGCGCTTCTGCCTGCGGGTTGTTGCCATAGCCCTGCTTCGGATCGCTAATACCCAACAAGGTATTGCAGCACTCCGCTAAACCGACCACACCGAACATGCCGGTAAAATTCTCACGTTTTACAAAGCCTTCCTTTACTAAGAAATTAGAAGTGAAGAAATTAGATTCTTCTACGATATAGCGGATACGCGTATCCATGTTGCGCAGCAGCAGCTCTGCATAATACGGCAGCACCCGATCCATAAAGTCCTCTACACCGTTTGCTTTCGTCGCACATTCATACAAGCGGATGCGCGGTAACGTATAACCGCCTCCGCCTACCTTTAATGCGTTATAGCAGCTCGCGATCCCATACTCGCCGATGCCATCTGCCCGATACATCACATGGTTAGAGAAACTCGGCTTGCTGGTTGCCAGCATGCAGTCAATACAGGCAAGCGCAAAGTCATCACTTGTCTGTTCAGGGTCATAGATCAAAGACAGATTGGGAATCGCCAGCTGCATCTCTTTGGTCAGATCAAGGATGATCCGGGCAACCGGACTGTCTTTTGGACCGATATTGGCATGCACAAAGGAATCTGTCAGCGTCTTGTCAATGTGCAACAAAAACAGCTTCAGTGCTTTCCTGGTTTCCGCTTCCTCTTTGTGGAAAGGTTCCAGCAGTTCCGGCAGATTTCCCAACCATACCGGAAAAGAGGTAATAGAAGGCACGTGCTTGTAGAAAATCAATAAACTGTTGCACGCTTCCCAAATATCCTGCGGCGGTGTCAAACCTAAAAACGCACAGCCTTTTTTCATCAGGATGCGATAATCCGGCAAGATATAGCGCGGACGATACGGCGCAACACCCTCGCCCAGATCACAAAGCGTGTGATCCGCTAATGCCTGTTTGAATGCCGGCTCTAACGGCAGCGTCGTATCTTCGCTTTCCGCGAGACGCGCCAACGCTAAAACCTGCTGGTGATAAGTCAATGTAGGATTTTTGATAATTTCGCTTACTTTACTCATCTTCATACTCCTTTTCTGCTTTCGCATATACTTCACGCGGCTTACTGCCACGGCTTGGCCCGATTACGCCGTTTTCCTCTAATACATCGATCAGACGCGCGGCTCTGGAATAACCGATGCTGAACTTTCTTTGAATCAGCGAAGTGCTCGCTTTTCGCGCTTCGATCACAAATGCCTTTACTTCCTCATAAAGCGGATCGCCGCTGTCGCCTCCGCTCATTCCCACGCTGCCGTCCAGCATTTCCAAACGGACAAAGGCATCTTCAAACTTCGGTTTTCCTTGCGCCGATACAAACTGTGTGATCGCCGCTACTTCTTCATCAGATACAAACGCTCCCTGCACCCGCAGCGGCACCTGTTCTCCGACCGGTATGTATAACATATCGCCATAGCCGAGCAGTTTTTCCGCTCCGCTTTGATCTAGGATCGTACGAGAATCAACGGCAGAAGAAACCGCAAAGGCAATACGGCTTGGAATATTCGCTTTGATGATGCCGGTAATGACATCTACGCTTGGCCGCTGGGTCGCTACGATCAGATGAATGCCCGCCGCTCTGGCAAGCTGGGTAATGCGCTGAATGCTCGCTTCGACATCCTTCGCCGCCACCAGCATCAGATCAGCCAATTCGTCAATGATCACAACGATCCATGGCAATTTGCTTAACTGCTCCTCCGGATGTTTTTCCAAATAAGCGTTATAGCCGGCGATATTGCGGACGCCCGCCATGGAAAATAATTCATAGCGGTTATCCATCATCGTTACGATGACCTTCAAGGCACGGCTTGCTTCTTCCCCATCCGTGATCACCGGACCGATCAGATGCGGAATATTGTGATAAGGGGTAAATTCCACCTTCTTTGGATCGATCAGCAGCAGCTTGACTTCATCCGGCCGTGATCGAAGCAGGATCGAAGTGATGATCGAATTGACGCACACACTTTTTCCGCTGCCGGTCGCACCGGCAATCAGCAGATGCGGCATTTTGTTTAATTCACCGTAAATGCCATTGCCAAGCAGATCTTTCCCTAATGCAAACATCAGCTTGCTGTCATGGTACTTAGCCGGTACCTCTTTCATCAATTCCCGCATTGACACCGCTGTTTTCTCCACATTGGGAATTTCGATGCCGACGGCTGATTTGCCCGGTATCGGCGCCTCGATACGAATATCCTTCGCCGCCAGTGCCATCTTGATATCATGCTGTAAATTGCTGATCTTATTGACCCGCACGCCGAGATCCGGCTTTACCTCAAATTTCGTTACGCTCGGTCCGATATGCGTTGCGGTCAGCGTTGCTTTCACACCGAACTCCTCAAGGATCTCCATCAACCGTTTCCCGCTTTCATTCGCAGCGGTGATATTGGCACTGGAACGTCCTTTCCTGCCGCTTTCTTTTAATAAAGAAAGCTTAGGCAAACGATACTTGCTGTAATCTATTTCATATTGTGACACAAAACTGTCTTTTTTACCAGTGATCTGCTCTATCACTGTCGGCTCGCTTGCTTTCTGCACGATGGTCTGCTTTGGTTTTGATGCTCCTACGACTTCATCTACATCAATGAATTGGATCGTACCGTTTTTCTGCTTCGTCGCATCAAAGAGCACCTGTTCTTCTTCATATGCATCATCGGCGTCAATACGTCCAAACATCATGCTCTGCTTCGGCTTTTCTTCCTCAAAAAGCGAGATCGGCTCAAAACGTACCGCGCTTTCCTCCATTTCTTCCTGCTGCTGCGCTTCTTTGATGCGCTTTTCTTCTTTCTTTTGCTCTTTCTTTTCCCGATGATCGCTCGCCGCCTGCCGTAGCGGTTCTTTGACCTTGACAAAAGCCGCCCAAAGCTTCGTAAACCATTCTTTTTTCAGCAGGAATACCATGCTCAGCAATACCATCGCCGCAATGACGATATAGGTGCCGTTTCGATCAAACAGCAGCGAGGTCATCGCATAAGCAAGCGCACCGATGATACCGCCGCGCGCCGATAATTCGCCGACATAAATGGCCTCCAGCTGCTCCATATACTGTTCAAACACCGCCATGCCCTTTAAGGCTTCATCTTTAGGGACTGCCGCCAAAAGCATCCACGCGCTGACAAGCAATACGCTGCCCAGTACATAGCGCCATGAGATCTCGGAAAAATCCTTCTTCATCATCAAATACAAAGCACCGGCCGCGATCACCGCATACACGATGCCATATAAATTGCCAAACGCTACCTTGATCAGGCTCGTTAATGTTTCTCCGATAAAACCGATATTCAAAATACCGATCACACAAAGGGTAATTGCGACCAATCCATAGATATAGAACAGAATTTCGTTTTCTTCCTGCTTTTTACGGCTGTTTTTTCGCTGTTTTGTCTTGGCCACCGTTTTCACCCCTTTCTTTTTGTTTGATCAGTTTTTATAGATTCACTTCCATGATGACCGGCAGCACCATTGGCCGCTTACCGGTTTCCTTCATCAGATAGCGGCTGATCTTTTCCCGTGCTTCCGCTCTTACTTCTAAATTGTCATAGCGTTTTTCTTTTACCGCATTGATAACGCAGTGCTCAATCATATCGCCTGCGGTCTTAATGATATACTCCGCATCCTTCAAATAGATCAACCCGCGCGTCTGCACATCCGGTCCGCCGATGATCTCCTTGCTTTTGAAATCTACGACGATCCCGATGATCATCGCCCCATCAGTCGATAAAATCTCGCGATCTTTCAATACGACTCCGGTTACATCCCAATTCGCCTTGCCGTCAATGAGCGTATCCTCCAGCTTCAGATGATCGGCAACCGATGCCAGCGCCTTATTTTCAAAACGCGCGATCTGTCCATTGTCCAAGATCACGATCTGATCCGGGCGATACCCCATCGAAACCGCCAAATTGGCGTTAGCGATCAAATGCCGGTATTCGCCTTTGATCGGCAGATAATAGCGCGGCTTAAACAGATACAGCATCATCTTCAGATCTTCGATGCTCGGATGCATCGATAAGACGCTTTTAGGCGAAAGCGAATACAGCTTTCCGTTTTCTTTATAGATCTCATTCTCCATCTTATTGGCTTCCATCTCCGTACCGCTTACGATTGGCGATGCCATGATGATCGTATCACTGGAACGGAAATGTACCCGCTCATCCTCCTGCGATGCGATATTGGTCATCGTTCTGAACAGATTTTTACCGCCGCCGCTGATCAGCACTACGACATCTTCTAAATCATCGGAAAACTGCCGATCGCTCAGCTGCATTTCCCTAGGTACTTTATAATAGCCCATCTCCTCTAACAATCCCAGCATATTGCGCAGTTCCTTGTCATGGAAATAAATCTTGCGATTGTACTTTTTACAAACATCGATGATCTCGATGATGCGAAACAAGCTCTGCCGATATGCGGATATCAAAATACGTCCTTCCTGCGCCGATTCAAAGATCGGTTCGATCAGATGCGCAATTCGATGTCTTGGCGCCGTATGTCCGCTTTGATCCGCTCCCAGCGATTCACAAAGCAGCGCCAAAACGCCTTTCTTGCCGATTTCCGAAAGCTCATTGAGATCGCACTGGTATTCCTTTTGAATCATATCATAGTCGATGATATATTCACCGGTATAAACGATATAGCCCTGATCGCTTTTGATCGCAATACCGAAATTGTCCGGCATCGCATGCGTCATGGCAAAGGTGCGCACTTCCACACCGCCGATATTCTGCTTGCTGGTGCGTTTGATCTTTTTGATCTTAAACTTCGATACGCCTTCCTTTTTCAAATAATCATACAGAAAATTCGCCGTCAAGGCACCGGTATATACCGGTACGTTTATCTCCTGCAATAAAAACGGCAAAGCCGCAACGACATCATCATGTCCATGCGTGATGAAAATACCTTGTACCCGTTCTTTATTTTCAATTAAATAAGTAAAATCCGGAATGACAAACTCCACGCCCAGCTGCTCTGAATCAGGATATTTGATTCCCGCCTCTATTACAAAAATCGCTTCGTTCACTTCTACTACGAATAGATTTTTACCGTTTTCATCTAAACCGCCGAGTGCAAATATTGATACTCGATCCATAAATCTCCTCCTTTTTTCTTTTCTATTATTGATGAATCTTCATTCGATAAAGCCATTCACACTACATTAAATTATACCACGATTTATAAGCTGTGAATACACTTACCCTCGCAATTTTTCATAAAATGTAAAAAAGTGCAGCTGCACTTTTATACTTGTTTTCCATCAAGCGACCACGTCTTGACATCGGTGATCTCGACCTCGACAAAATCACCGGCTTTGACATCTTTGCCGATGAAATTCACCAGTTTGTTCGTGTCCGTATGACCGCTGTAAACCTGATCGTTTTTCTTGCTGAAACCATCTACCAGCACCGTTACGATCTTGCCGCGATACTTCTCATTCTGCATATGTGTATAATAATTCGTCTTTTCATTTAAGCGCTGTAAACGCTCTTGCTTGACGGCAAGCGGTACATTGTCCGCCATTTTGGCAGCAGGGGTGCCTTCCCGCGGCGAATAAATAAAGGTAAAGGCATTGTCAAACTTGCAATAGTCCACGATGTCCAGCGTATGCTGAAACTGCGCTTCGCTCTCATTGGGAAAGCCGACGATGATGTCGGTGGAAAAGGCGCAGTTTTTAATGTTTGATGTGATCTTGTCATACAGTCTTTTGTATTCTTCGATCGTATAGCGCCGTCCCATGAGCTTTAAGATGTCGCTGTCGCCGGACTGCACCGGCAGATGGATAAAAGGCATGATATTGTCATAGCGGGCGATGACATCGATCATTTCATCGGTAAAATCCCATGGATGACTGGTCATAAAGCGAACGCGCGCAATGCCGATCTGCGCCACTTCCGCAAGCAGTTTCGCAAAACCGCCCGCCAGTCCTAAATCTTTGCCATAAGCATTGACGTTTTGCCCCAGCAGCGTAATTTCATGAAAGCCCTGCGCCTTTAGGGTCCTTACTTCCTCTAAAATATCCTCCATCATGCGCGAGCGTTCTTTTCCTCTTGTATAAGGGACGATACAATAAGTACAGAATTTATCACAGCCGTACATGATATTGACCCATGCCTTATGTGAATCAAAACGGATGACCGGCAGATTTTCGATCACTTCGCCTTCTTTGGAATATACCTCGATCACTTTTTTATGCGTCGTCATCACCTGATAGAGCAAGATCGGCAGACGATGCAGATTATGGGTTCCAAAGATCAGCTCCACATGACGATAATGCGTCAACAGGGTATCGATGATCGCTTCTTCCTGCGACATACAGCCGCAGATACCGATGACCAGATCAGGATTCTCTTTTTTCAGGCGCTTGAGCTGTCCCAGTTCGCCAAGCACCTTGTCTTCGGCGTTTTTGCGGATCGCACAGGTATTCAATAAAATGACATCGGCTTGTTCAGCATCCTCACACGGCGTAAAGCAAAGCGCCTCCATGATGCCGGCAAGCGTTTCGCTGTCGCGCTGATTTGCCTGACAGCCATAGGTGCGCAGATAGTAGCGTTTGCCCTGCCCCAGTAGTTTGGCCTCCGTCGGGATCTCAAACAAACCTTTTTCGATCTGACTTTGTTTATGTGTCCGTACTTGGGCTTCCTTTAAGGACGGAAGCGCCCAACCCGGTTGTTTCTTCATATGCTTCACCTCATTTATCACTTGTGATATTGTATCTTATTCGCATAGTGAAGTCAAATACAATCATTTACGAAAAAACGTCTTTCTATCCTTCTTGTAAAAAATAAAAAAACCGGCAGCACCGGCTTTTTTACTGTCTTTTACAATTACTGTGAAATTGCACTTACCGGACAAGTGGAAACGCAAGCACCGCAGTCGATGCATGTTCCTTCGTCACAAACTGATTTTCCTTCGTCGTCCATCGAAAGTGCACCTACCGGACATCCGCCTACGCAAGCACCGCAACCGATGCAAGCATCCTTATCGATCGTAACTGCCATGATTCAAATCCTCCTTTTCAATCTTCTACATTATATCACATTACGCAAATTCCGCAACCTAGAACCAATAAAATGTAAAAATCAAAGTTTGCTTTTCAGATCGCTCTATGGCCGAATCTGGATGCGTTCGATCGCCGTTGCCTGATTGCTTTCTTCATCAATGGTAACGATTGCCCCACAGAAAATGCCTGCTCCTTCTGCAATCGTATAGCGCGTTTTTTTACCGTGAACAAAGCGTGCCAATATTTCCTCTACATCACGCCCCAAAACACTTCGATAAGCGCCGCACATGCCCAGATCACTGATTGCCGCCGTTCCCTCGATCACCCGTTCATCAGCGGTCTGCACATGCGTGTGCGTTCCCACCACAGCCGCCACCTCACCGGCAAATGCATAGGCAAAGGCGATCTTTTCACTGGTCGCTTCTCCATGAAAATCCACCAGATGAATGTCGGCGTCCACCGTATCTAATATTTCCCGCATGCAGGCGAAAGGCGATGCGATCACACCGTTCATAAACACCTCGCCGCAAACATTGCTGACGGCGATCTTTTTCCCTTTCAGCGTTAAGACACGGGTCGCTTTGCCATAGCGGCGCGGTTCTAAATTAGCGGGTCTTACCAAATGATCGGCACTGTCGATAAAAGTAAGCAGATCGTTTTTCGCAAACGTATGATTGCCCATGGTGATCATGTCGATTCCCATATTGACAAGCTGACGGTAGATTTTGGCAGTAATGCCTTTGCCGTGCGCCGCATTTTCACCATTGGCGATTACCAGATCTAATTCGTATCGTTCCTTTAAGAAAGGAAGGTGGGTCCGCACCACTTCACGTCCCACACTTCCTACGATATCACCTATGAATAATATTTTCATGATCGTGCTACTTCGCCAGTTCGTTCGCTCTCACTTCACGGATGACCGTTACCTTGATCTGTCCCGGATAGGTTAATTCCGCTTCGATCTTGTCACGAATATCTCTTGCCAGCTTATGGCAAGCCAGATCATCTAATTTTTCCGGCACCGCCATGACCCGCACTTCTCTGCCGGCCTGGATCGCATAAGCGCTTTCCACTCCGTCAAACTGTTTGGTGATGTTTTCCAGTTCCTCCAAACGGTTGATGTAGTTTTGAAGCGACTCATAACGCGCTCCCGGACGCGCCGCGGACAGCGTATCGGCCGCAATGACCAGATTGGCGATCAGACTGGTCGGCTCCACTTCACCGTGATGCGCCTGGATCGCGTTTAAGATCACATCTTTCTCACCGTGCTTCTTACAGAATTTATAGCCCAGCTCCACATGACTGCCTTCGATCTCGAAATCCAGCGCCTTCCCAATATCATGAAGCAGGCCGGCACGTTTTGCTAGTTGCTGATTTAAGCCTAATTCCGCCGCCATCATGCCGCAAAGATGCGCAACCTCCATGCTGTGCTGTAAAGCGTTTTGTCCATAAGAGAAACGATATTTCAACCGCCCGATCAATTTGATCGTTTCCCGATCCATCTTGCCAAGCCCCAACTTAAAGATCGTATCTTCTCCGACCTTCATAATGTTGTTGTTGATTTCTTTTTTCATCTTATTTACAACTTCTTCGATCCGTCCCGGCTGGATCCTGCCGTCTTTGATCAAATGTTCCAATGCCAGACGCGCGATCTCTCTGCGAATCGGATCAAAGCAGGAAACGGTAATGGTCTCCGGTGTATCGTCGATGATCAAATCAACGCCGGTCGCCTGTTCGATCGCTTTGATATTACGCCCTTCTCTGCCGATGATGCGCCCCTTCATTTCTTCGCTCGGCAGCGATACGACCGATACCGTGCGTTCTACCGCTTCATCCTGCGACAATCGCTGAATGGAAAGAGCGACGATATTACGCGCTTTCTCATCTGCGATCGCTTTTGCTTCTTCTTCTTTCTCTTTGATATAAGCGACCGTTTCTTTTTCCATGCGTTTTTCCACGATCGCAAATAATTCTTCCTTTGCCTGCGCACTGCTCATAGCGGCAATGCGTTCCAATTCATCGACCTGTACGTCGATCTTTGCCTGTAATTCTTTCTCTTTTACATCCAGTTTTGCCAATTTGTCAGATAATTGTGCGGATTTTGCTTCCAGCTGCTTCTCTTTAGAAGTCAGCGTTTCATCACGAAAATTCAGATTATCTTCACGGCGCAGCAGTTTGTTTTCCATTTCTGCCACTTCCGCTTTCCGATCTTTCACTTCTTTTTCAGCCTGAATTTTAATTTCATGCGCCTGCGTGCGTCCATCCAGCACCGCCTGCTTTACCAGATTGTCAGCCTTGGCCTGCGCTTCTTTTACGACTAGCGCCGCTTTCTGCTGATTCTTATTCAAACCTGCGCGGGACATGACCACACATGCGCCAATCCCTACCAGAAGTCCTGCTAAACCAGATGACAAGAGAAGAATGATACTGTTATCCATACTATCACTCCATTTCTTTCATCTTCTGTTTCGGAGATATGCTCCGAGCAATATTATATAAGATTTTCACATAATCCACAAGTTAAAAGGTACGGTTTTTGCATAAAATTAAAGCGTTTTCGCTCAAAAATGAACAAAAACGCCCTTTCTTTATTTACATCATTTTACTGGGAATATGATTTGCTTCATCAAGATCGATAAAAAAACGATGAAGCGAGGTCCATCGTTTCTAAATCCACTCAGATAAAAGCGTTTAAGCTTTGTCGCTCATTTCCACAGCGTCTTTATGCGGATTGATCGCGGCACGTACTTTGGCAGCTACCTCCTCGCAAACTTCCGGATGCTCTTTCAAATAGTTTTTCGCCGCCTCACGGCCCTGCCCGATCTTTTCGCCCTCATAAGAGAACCATGCGCCGCTTTTCGCGATGATATCGTGATCTACCGCCAGATCCAATACTTCTCCGATATAAGATACACCTTCTCCATACATGATCTCGATCGAAGCCACTTTGAAAGGCGGTGCAACCTTGTTTTTGACCACTTTGACATTGACTTTATTGCCGATCACATCGGTGCCGTTTTTGATCGCTTCGCTGCGGCGAATATCCAAGCGCACCGATGCATAGAACTTCAGCGCTCTGCCGCCCGGCGTCGTTTCCGGATTACCGAACATAATGCCGACTTTTTCGCGCAGCTGGTTGATAAAGATCGCCGTACATTCGCTCTTGTTCATCAAGCCGCTGAGCTTGCGCATCGCTTTTGACATCAAGCGCGCCTGTAAACCCACATGCGCATCGCCCATCTCACCGTCTAATTCCGCCTGCGGCACCAGCGCCGCTACCGAATCGACGACCACCAGATCGATCGCACCGCTCTTGATCAGCATTTCGGTAATTTCCAACGCCTGTTCACCACTGTCGGGCTGCGATAAGATCAGTTCATCGATATTGACGCCGAGGTTGCGGGCATAGATCGGATCGATCGCATTTTCCGCATCAATGAATGCGGCCCTGCCTCCGCTTTTCTGCACTTCGGCGATCGCATGCAGCGCCAATGTCGTCTTACCGCTTGATTCCGGACCGTAAATCTCAATGATACGCCCTCTTGGATAACCGCCGATCCCTAACGCCTCATCGACTTTGATCGAACCGGAAGAAATCGCATCTACTTCCACTGCGCTGCGCTCTCCCAATTTCATGATCGAACCTTTTCCATATTGTTTCTCGATCTGCTTGATCGCATCTGCCAACAGCTGATCTTTCTTTTCCTGTTCCTTATCAATCGTTTTCTTCACTTTTTCCTCGGTTGCCATAACTTATCTCTCCTTCCTTTTTCTACTTGCGCTTCTTTCTGTATTTCTCCTAAGCAGCTCGCTTGATCAGTTTCAGCAGTTCCTCACAGCCGATGCAAACACACTGCTCCCTGATCGCATTGCGGCTGCCTTTCAGCTGTAATTCATAAGCAAAGCATTCCTCATGCAAAGCGATGCCCATATACACACAGCCCACCGGTTTGCCCTCTAAGCAATCCGGTCCGGCATTGCCGCTGAACGAGATGCCGATCTCACATCGAAAGCGCTCCTTGACCGCTTTGGCCATCGCCTTCACACAGGCACTTGATACGACGCCGTGCTGCTTGATCAACGCTGCGGGAACGCCGACGATTTGTTCCTTCACTTCATTTTGGTAAGCGATGATGCCGCCTTTTAATACCTGTGATGCATGTGCGATCGAAGCGACATGCGCCGCAAACAGACCGGCTGTCAAGCTCTCACAGGTGGCAATATGCAAATTGCTTCGGCGCAGCGCCGCTACCAGTTCCATCATCTTTTCATTTATTTCCATATTCTTGTCCTCTATATACAGGAAAGAAGCATATGCATCGTGGAAACCGGCACATATGCCCATCTTGTTCACTTTTTTATTTACTTGCTAAGATCAGATCCTTCAACTGTGTAAAATAACTATATCCGGATAAGACGCTGACGATCGTTGCCAGCCACAATAGAAAGGAAGTAACCGGCAATCGCATCAGTTCAAAAGGCAGATTGTTTAATAAGACAAATACGATCGTAACCATTTGCAGGACCGTCTTGACCTTGCCCAGATAGCCGGCTGCCACCACGCGTTTTTGCGCCGCCGCATTCATCCGCAGACCATCGACAACGGTATCGCGCGCAACCATGATGATAACAGGGACGATCGGAACGACTCCTTTCGCCGCAAACAGGATGAACATCGTATTGACGAGCAACTTGTCGGCGATCGGATCCAAAAATTTTCCCAGCGAAGTGATCAGATCATGCTTACGAGCCAAATAACCGTCTAAAAAATCAGTAAAACTGGCAACGGCAAACACTGCCAGCACCAACAGATTGACCAGGCTCAAATCGACAAAGCCGATCTGAAATTCCGGCATGGCAATATGAAAATGCGCATAGGGAAACAAATACAGCAGCGCCGCGACCGGCACCAATAAAATACGAAACAGCGAGAGCTTATTTGGTAAGTTCATCGTCTATTCCCCCTTGATCGTCAAGGTGATATTCTGCGGACCCTTGCTTGCTAAGATCGTTTCATCCAACTCCACCTTAACTCCGTTTACACTGATCTCATGTGCGCCTGCCCAGTTGCCGAAGCGCATCGTATAAGCATCGTTAGCCGAAGCGACGATCTTGAAAGCAGCGCTTTCCTGCGTCGTATATACTTTACTTTGCGGTTCGCTCATGACCGTCGCGTTTTTACTGAGCTGGAACCATGCCTCGGAAAGGAACACGATTTTGATTTCCAGTTCCTCCTGATCTTGGACATTTTCGATCACATAGTGATTCGCGTCTGTTTTGGAAATTGCCAGTTTGCTTGTTTCCTCTTCTTCCTTCGGTTCTTCTTTTTGATCGACGATCGGCGTATCTGCCTGCTCCTGCTTTGGCGCGGGATTTGGATCATCATCGCTCAATCCCGGCAGGACATACACGAAAAAGGCATACACCAGACCGATCGCGATGACAGCGATCACGGCGAACAGCGAAACCAGGGAAAGATCCCAGCGCTTCTTTTCAAGCAGGCTCGGCTTTTGACGCTTTGGCCGTTGTTTCTGCGCTCTTGGCTTTTCGATCTGCTTGGCCTTTGATTCAATGTTTTTTTCGATCTGTTCCTGCTCCTCCAGCTTTTTTTTGGAAAATGCCGTGGTATAGCTGTCGATCGTTTCGTGAAGCAATGGCTTTGCTTCTTCAAAATCAAAACCGACGGCATCACAATAAGAGCGCAGGAAAAAGCGAAGATAGGACAGATCATCCTTGAAAAACTCCATATCTCCTTCTTCCAGCGCTTTGATATGCTTTGTAGTGAGTCTGGTCTTTTCCGATACTTCTTCAATTGTGAGTCCCGTTTCCAGACGTTTTGCCTTCAAACGATTGCTTAATTTTTCCATCTTTTATCTACCTCGAACTCATAATCATAACTATTATAACAATATATCGCTTAAAAGTCATGGTATTTATTGAGTTTTTTCAATTTTACACACTTTCACACACTTTCAAAAATCATTACTTTCAAACGTGTTGGAAAGACTACTCTTATTGTATCGCCATCTGCTTCCTTTTATCACACAATTCCCGAAAAAAAAGGATCACTTTCATGATCCCTCCTCTTTGCATACTATGTAAGCCATGTTCTGTTCTTCGCTATACGCGAAGCGGCAACCATTTATCTACGTTTGCACGTCCTCCCTTCGCTTCATGATTCGCTGATCGGGAAGCTCCCCTACCATTTTATATTTGGGTTTCTCGCTTGCGGGGTTTACCCGTTCCACTCCGATCGTTTCCGACCGGCATCGTCACTGTGGCACTTTTACAGGCTTGCTTCCGTTGTTTCCATTAGGAAGCAGGCACAGCCGTCAGCTTACGCTGCCCGGATTTATCGTTTCATCCGGCACAAACACTACGATCATCGCAGATCGTGCGAGCATGGACTTTCCTCTGCTTTTCAAACAGCGATTGCCCTAGTGATGCAAAGCTTATTTATTTTGGAAGACCGCCTGTTCCAACCGGGATAGGCGTTTGATGATATCGACATTGGATGGAGCGGCAGACGTTTGTGCCTGTACGCTGTTTTTTCCTTCCAGTTCCACGATCTTGGCCTTTAAGGATGCCAGCTGATCTTCATATTCACGCAGATGATCGCCTAACTCTTTGATCATCGCGTCATATTCCTGATAGTCTTCGATCACCTGATCTAAAAATGCGTCTACCTCATGCGCCGCATAGCCCTTAAAATCTACATGAAACTGCTTGTTCAGCACATCTTCTACCCGTAAATGAAATCTCTTCTCCATAAAACTCGTCACCTTCCTTTTATAGTTTCTCAAAAAAACGAAGAAAAAGCAAGCGCTAATTCGTAAATCTGTCTTTTGCGCACGCGAGCGCATCGCAGGTTATTTCAGCTGAGGCGATCAAGCATTTCCTTTTATTGAATTTGCCTTGGAAACATGATAAAATGCCTCTAGGTGATGTTTATGATCAAATATCCCAACGGGATGAAAAAACAGACATCGGATGCGTCCCCTGTGCTTACCCGCTATGGCGGCAGAGGTGCTTCGCTGGAAGATGATCTGAACCGTTCCAATGAATATTATCGGGAATGTGACATCGCACTGATCTATAAAAAGCCTACGCCGATCCAGGTCGTGAGAGTGGATTATCCAAACCGCGCGCACGCGAAAATCATCGAAGCCTATTACCGGACGCCGAGCACAACGGATTATAACGGCATCTATCAGGGAAAAGCAATCGATTTCGAGGCCAAGGAAACGATCAATAAGACGATGTTCCCATTCAAATATATTCACGCCCATCAGATCGAGCATTTGCGCAAAGTGATCAAACACGGCGGCATTGCCTTTCTGATCATTCGTTTCAGCGCACACGCCCAGACCTATCTGGTTCCCGCCGAGGAAATCCTGTCGCGCTATGATGCAAAGCAAAAATCTATTTCGTATCGCGATGTGTGCAGCTGCGGACAGCTGATCCGGGAAGGATTCACACCGCGCCTGCATTATCTGGATGCAGTAGACGCTATTTATTTTAAGGAGGAGATCCACCATGATGAAAAAGTCAAATAAAGGTGCGGAAACAAACGGACCGCGCCCCCCGAAGCAAAAGCGCAAGATCACGGTGCGCAGCGTTGCCAACACCATCGCCATCGTCTTTCTTTCATTGGCGCTGATCGGCTGCGTCAGCGTGTTCTTCATGTTGTCAAGCATCATCTCCAGCGCGCCTGAAGTTACCATGAATTCCTTAAAGGGAAAAGATTCGACGCAGCTTTACGACGATGCCGGCAATACCTTTTCTTCACTTGGCGAAGAACAACGGGAAAGCGTGGATTATGAAGACTTGCCGCAATCGCTCATCGACGCTTTCTTAGCGATCGAGGATTCCCGGTACTTTAAGCACAACGGCTTTGATTTGCCGCGCTTTATCAGTTCCGGTATCAACAACCTGACCACCGGTTCCTTATCGCAGGGCGGTTCTACCTTGACGATGCAGGCGGTCGATAACGCCGTATTTGCGGAAATGGACGACAATGTCGGTTCAATGGAGAAGATCAAACGCAAGATCCAGGAAATTTGGCTCAGCATGGAAATCGAAAACGAGCTGTCAAAAAAAGAGATCATTGAGCTATACCTTAATAAGATCAATTTCGGCGGACCGGCACGCGGGATCCAGAAAGGAAGCGAATACTATTTCGGAAAAGACGCTTCCCAGTTAACACTGAGCGAATCAGCCTTTTTGGCGGGAGTCATCAATGCGCCGAACCTCTATAATCCTTATTCCGGTTATTCGATCGATGAAAACGGTACGGCAACAAACTTTTATGAGAATGCCGTCAAACGTCGTGATGAAACGCTGGATATGATGGAATACCACGGCTATATCAGCGAAACCGAATGCGCATTGGCAAAATCGACGAAGCTCGCGTTTCAGTTAAACGGTTCAAGCGGCTTTGTCAGCAATCCTTATCTCGCCTATATCGATCAGGTGGAAAAGGAAGTAAAAGAGCTGACCGGCAAAGATATGTACACTACGCCGATGCGCGTCTATACTTCGATGAATCGTGAATTGCAGGAATATTACAGTGAGATGCAAAGCGGCAATCACATCAATTTCCCGGACGGCGACAGCGATATGCAGTTCGGCAGTGCGCTGTTAAACAACCAGACCGGTGAGATCGTCGCTTTACTAGGCGGACGCGGCGATGCGGTATATGCCGGCTATCGAAACAACCGTGCCATTGAAAATACCCATCAGCTGGGATCCAGTGTCAAACCGCTCATTGATTATGTGCTCACATTTGAGGATCTCGGCTATGCGACATCGCATATTTACCATGACGGGCCGCGTAAATTCGGCAATGATCCAAATATCATTCATAATGCCAGCGGTCAGTGGACCGGCGATATTACCACTTCCGATGCGGTAGGACGCTCGCTCAACGGGCCTGCGATCGAAGCGATGATGGATGTGCTTGACAAGTCGGGACAAGATCGGATCATTCAGCACATGGCGAATATCGGCTATGAGATCCCTGCCGACAGTTTCAATATGAACTATGCCATCGGCGGTGAAGAAATGATCAGTACCCCGTTGCAGCTAGCCGGCGCTTATCAGATCTTTGCCAATAAAGGCGTCTATATCGAACCGCATGCGGTGAAAAAAGTAGAACTGATGGATGGATCCGGCGATGTGTATGAAACCGAAGTGAAAGAAACAAAGGTCGTCAGTGAAGAAAGCGCTTGGCTCATGTCGCAGCTCTTAAATGAAGCGACGAGCAGCCGTTTCTCCAACCTGTTGCAGATCTTACAGTCCTCTTATCCGGTTTATGCAAAATCCGGTACTTCCGATTACGGCGAAGACGGACTCGCATACAATATTCCGGCACAGGCGATGAAAGATAAATGGATCGCGGCCTATACCAGCGAATACACGATCGCCACATGGGCCGGCTATGACAGCATCGATTATAATCACTATTTCACGGTTTATAAAATGAATGTCAATGTACCGGGTCAGGTCAATCATCTGATGTTAGACAAAGTAGCGGAAGTATTCGGCACGCCGGCGGCGATCACACGACCAAGCGGTGTTACCCAGATCACGCATGTCAAAGGCAAATATCCTTACGCATCCGTACCGGAAGGCACACCGAGCGATATGATCACGACCGGCTGGATCAATACAAAATATGCAAAGCTGGAAACTTTAAGCGCCGATCCATTAGAAGCGCTGCAGTCTTTCAAGATCGAAGAAACCGATACCGACAATGTGTATAAACTTTCCTTCAGCGCTTATCCGGATGCGGAAAAGCTGAAACCGGGCAGTCATACGCAACAGATCGAATTCAGCGGCGGTACGATTACCGGAAACGTCTTCTATGATCCGCGCCTGCTCTATGGTGAAGTTGTTTATAAAATAGATATTTCGCAAAACGGCACTGTGCTGAACAGCTATACTTATACAAGCGAAAATGCCGAGCAGACCATTACCGGCACACCTGGTGAAACCTATAATGTCTGCGGCTACTATTCTTATAAAAATACAAGTGAAGGCAAGAGCAATGAAATCTGCTATAAGGTAACCTTGCCGAAAACAAGTGATCCGGGTGAAGAAGAAACACCGAGCAATCCGGATCAGACGCTGCCGCCGACAAATAATACAGATGACGACGATTGACATACAGCGATCACTTATTACAGACAAAGCGATGACCTTGTTTCATGAGGCCATCGCTTTTTATTGCCGATCTGACATGATCTAATGCTTCATACTGCCCACCAAAAAAGCAGCGTCTCATTGAGCATGCTGCTTTCGATATGCTTCCAGTTTTTCCTTTTTACAGATCGCGACAAACGGACAGCCTTCACAATGTGGATTTCGTGCTGTGCAATAATAGCGCCCAAAAAAGATAAACAAGTGATGCGCCCGGTTCCAGCGTTCTCTTTTGATCTTACGCTTACACTTGTTCTCCACCGTTTCCACATCATCCTGCACCTTTGCAAGTCCCAAACGCTTGGAAATGCGCGCGACATGCGTATCCACTGCAAATGCGGGAATATCAAAAGCAACGCTGCGCACCACATTGGCTGTCTTCCTGCCGACTCCCGCCAAAGAAGTCAGATCCTTCATGCTGATTGGCACCTGTCCATCAAACTGCTCTACCAGACTTTCGGCAAGCGCATGAATATTGCGCGCTTTGCTGCGATAAAGACCGATCCGCTTGATATAGCGCTCGATATCCGAAACATTTGCATTCGCTAAAGCAAATGCATCCGGATAAGCCGCAAACAACGCCGGCGTTACTTGATTGACCGCCGCATCCGTCGTCTGTGCCGACAATACGACCGCAACGAGCAGCTGAAAGGGATCCTGATGCAGCAGTTCACAATGTGCCTGTGGAAACATCCCCTCTAAAATATCTAAAATTTCATCACTCGTCATCCCTCATCATCCTTCCATCAATGACGACGCCTGCTTTCCTTCCGCTTTCCAGTTCATCAAAATGCGGTTGATGTAATCAAAGCTCGTCTTTCCCTGAATCAGCGCTTCTCTTAGCGCCAATACGATCAGTTCTTCATCATACAGATGCAGCCACTCGCTTAGCCGTTCCATTTCCCTTTGCGAGATCGGACGCGCAAATTCTTTTTCAAATAAAGCAAAAAGATTTTCATGAAACAGCAGCGTTTCCGGTTTGCTCTCTTCCAGCACCCCGTCGATATCAAAGGCGATGCGATTGCCGTTATAGCCAAAATGCAGGTATCCTTTATCCTGCAAAGCACTCAGCAGTTCATCCACCTGTTCCAGCGGCAGTTTCAATTTTTCCGCTAATCGCTCATGACTGATCGAAATCTGATACTGATTAAAAAAATCGATCAAGATCAGACACAACGCTTCTTTCGTATTCAGATCGCGTTCTTCTAAATGATCTAAAATAAAATCTCTGCGATTTACACAGCGTTCTTGCCACCAGTTCATACTTCCGCCTCCAATCTGCCTACTTCTTCAAGCGTATCTAAATCAAGATAAATTTCCTGACTACCTTTCCCGTGAATGACATAAACGGCATTCTCATAGCCATAGCCAAGGGTGATCTTTGCATCCGCAATCTGATAATCCTGCTGCGCGATCGCTTTAACTTCCTCAAACCGCAGTTCACGTTTGGTTTTGTGCATGAGCAGATCGCCGTTGGCATCAAAAAAATAATAGCTGTTCGCCGCTTCACCAACATAAACGACATAACGAAAACTATGACGTTCAAAGGTATTGATGTATTTATAGCGTTCGCGGATCACATCGGTGATCGCCGCTTCCCTGCTTTCCTGCTTGCGCATCGGACCGCTGATAAAGATCGCGATCTCAAACAGGATCACCGCAAGCAAAAGCAAAAGCAAAACGCCGCTTACCAATACGTTTCTGCCCGATAATTTCATGTCATCACTCCCGGCTTCTATTTTACAACAATCCCTATAAAAACGCAAAGAAATCCCTTAGTCCAAAAAACGTCGTTTCAGCACATGTGCAAAACCGGCAAACGCCGCGATCAAAAGCAAAGCGATCAAAAACAAGAACGGATGGTTTTGCATTTGCAGAAACGATACGCCGAATGTCGCAAATAAAAAACCGACAAACCCTCTTGCACAAATGCTCAGCAGTAAAAAGCATTGCCATGAAACTGATGACAAAGCAAATAAAGCAGTGATCAAAAACGTCGGTAAAAACGGTACAAATGACAGCACCACAAGCAATCCAAGCGAGCCATGGTAACCAAAACGCCGATCAAAGGAAAGATGCTTTGATAAAAAGCGAAGCAATAAGAACAGGCAGAAAGAACCGCTTGCCATACCCAGCCAAACGTAAAAAAAGCCGGCAGCTCCATAAAGCGCCACCACCAGCATGACCAAAGCAACTAGCGGCAACATCGGCACAAACGCTTCCAAAAAGATGATTCCGACGGCGCCGATCCAGCCCAGTGCCAAAAACATCGAAATCCATTCGCTCATCCACTCCATCTCTGCACTTCCCCTTTATCACTATATGAAAAAGATACAGAAAAAAACCACCGACAGATGAACACTGTGATGGCAAAAACGTTTTTTCTAACACCATTGATCGTGAAGATCAGCAGACAAGCTTAAAGCTGAGCGACGATCGCTTCACAAAAGGCCGCGCTGCGTTTGCTTGCCTGTTCCACATATACCGGAAAATCCATATGGGAATCCGGATTTGCCGCGACGTCGGATAAAGAACGGATCACGACAAAAGGAATTTGATAATGTGCGGCCACCTGTGCGATCGCACCGGCTTCCATCTCCGCACACATCGCTTGCGGATATGCCTGCAATAAGCTTTGTAGGCAGTCTTTCCCCGCCACAAACCGATCACCGCTGGCTACCTGCCCGACCCATGTTTGATAAGCGCCTGAAGCAATCGCTTCCTCACATAAAGCGACCAAATGTGCGTCAGCGTTGAAATAAAGCCCTTTCCCGCTTTCTCCATCGATCGCAGTCGTATCGAAATCATGCTGGACCACCTGTTTGGAAATCACCACATCCAGCACCTGCTGTGCTTCATGCAGTCCCCCGGCAGTACCGATATTGATGATCGCAGAGATCGGAAAATGTTCCAGCAGGATCGTTGTCGCCATGGCCGCTTCTCCCTTCCCGACACCGCTTTTCATCAAGATCACCTCGTGATCGGCTAAAATACCGCTGCTGATCGATACCTTGCTGATCGTTTTTCTTTCAACACTGCGCATGCGCTGCCGCAGCGCCTCTACTTCTTGTTCCATTGCCCCGATAATTGCGATCATAGAATCTCCTTTCCGGCTATGAAGAAATACTTTTCTCCGTCCTTTTCCATCGGCTGATCAAAATCGGTCAAGATCATGACCGTAAAGCCGCACTGTTCCAGCTGTTCCCTCAGCCAATCCACCGCATATACCCGTTGCATATGCTGCTCCGTTATCTGTCTGCCATCCGGCAAATAAAAGATAAAATTTTGACAATAAACGATCCGCTTCACTTTGAATGCTCCAAACATAGCCGACATCCTCCAAATAATCTTCTTCCAGATATTCCTGCGCAAATTCATCCAGACGCGATTGCGTATGCACATCAAATAAAAATACCCCCTGCGTTGTTAATGCATCATACACCGCCTGAAACAACTTTCGCACTTCATCTTCATGAAGCAGATAATTCAAACTGTCGCAATAACAGGTAACGACATCATAGGCTTCATGATCATGCAGATCACGCATATCACCGATCTCAAATCGCACCTGTTTTTTCTTGTCCTTGGCTTTGGCGCATGCGATCATTTCCTTTGAAAAATCGATTCCGCGCACCCTAAAGCCTTCTTTTGCCAAAGCGATGCTCACATCGCCGCTCCCACATGCCAGATCCAACACCTTACTTCCGTGGGCATAAGCTTTTGTAAATGCCACCCAGCGTTGACACGCTTCTATATCGCCAACCAGCGCATCATAATAAGGCGCCAATACATCATAGATCATAATGGATCATCGGAATATCACAATACAGCTTTTCCAGCTGATAGACATCCCGCTCCTCATCTAAAAATACATGCACGACCACATCTTTCGCATCTACCAAGACCCAGCGGGACTGCGCATCGCCCTCCACATGCGATAAGGTGAATCCATGCTCCTTGATCGCATCGACGACATTGTGGGCAATCGCATGCACCTGTCTCAAATTGCCGGCTGAGGCAATGACCGCATTGGAAACAAAAGGCGAAACCTGTCCCATATCATAAACGAGGATATTTTCTCCCTTTTTTTCACTGATCGCATGAACGATCACTTCTAATATGCTTTGTTCTTTCATTCAATCACCTGTTCCTTTTTCAGATACGCCTGCTGCTGCGCTTTTACCGTGCGAAATCCTTTATCAAGATCCTGCTTGCAAAGAGCGATCGCCGCACTGGAATCATATGGACGAAGCGGATCCAGCTTATCACATACATACAGCAGCTTTGCATAGACGCCGGTTCCCTTTCCCAGTACATGATGATAGATCGCCGATAAGATGTCATGATCATAGACCCCGTATTTTGTTTCCACAAAATGTGCGCCGATATAGCCATGCCAGATCGCCGGTGCCTGATGCATGAACTGTGGATGATAGCGCATCATCCAGCGTTTGCTTTCCTCATACGGCATCTCCTTGCATACATCATGCAACATGCCGCACATCCACGCTTTATGCACATCCAAATGATGACAAGCCGCGATTTCCTGTGCCAGCTTTGCCACACTGACACTGTGCCGATACCGTTTTTCACTCATACAGGATCGCACCCACTGCTCCAGATATAACCCTTTTGCGGCAATGATTCGTTTAACGCCCTTCGCTGCCAAGGAAAATGCCCCCATGCGCACCTGTGTCGAAGAAATCGGCATGATCTTCATCGGAATAAGATGCAGCGGATAAGGACAATCGATCGCTTCCTCACTGCGGGTAAACACATAAAAGGAAACCAGCTTGACCAATTCCGCACTGTCCTTCCATTTGACAAGCGACTGCGCCTGATCACTGCCGATCAGATAACAAAAATGCACCTGAGGATAGCGCTTCATCAGTTCCTTCAGCGTATCGATCGTATAAGAAATCCCTGCCAAAGATGCTTCGATCGTACTTACTTTGATATGGCGATATGGCTTTATCGCCGCTTTCAGCATCGCCACCCGCTCCGCATAAGAAGCGCTCGCCTGTGTTTTCCATGGATTTTGATAAGTCGGGATCATCCAGACTTCATCTGCTACCTGTTTGCGCAGCGCGGTCTTCGCCACCTCTATATGTGCGGCGTGCACCGGATCAAAGCTGCCGCCATATAATGCGATCTTCATCTTCAGATCTCCAGTTTTGCTTTCTTAGATCGACGATAAAACACCAACGTCTTGCCGATCTTCTGCACCAATTCACAATTTGCCTGTGCGCATAAATAAGCAGCTGCCTCGTTTACGTCGATCGGACAAGTCTTTAACAGTGTGATCTTTACTAATTCATGCGCTTCCAATGCATCTGCCAAAGTTTTGACACTGTTGCTCCCAAGTCCGTCCTTGCCAACCTGCATGATGGCTCTTTGACTTTGTGCCATCGCCCGCAGTGTTTTTTTCTGTTTATTCGTCAACATTATAAAATCGCCTCCCTGAAGGTTACACCGATCTGCTTCGGCACCCAAACGCGAATATCCGCAAAATCACCGCTGATACAAAACCAGCCCAGCCCGTGAATGACCACGTCGATCTTCTGATCGCTTTGATGAATCGTATAACAAGCCATATCCTTTTGATCTTCACTTAAAATCGGCTTTAATAACGCTCCGTAATGCTTTTCCCATAGCGCATCCGCATTGCTTAATTTCCCCCGATGCAGCGATAAGCCTTGCGCAAAATAACCGACGCAGGTCGCCTTTTTCACCCCGCTGATATCCAATCGACAAAGTCCTCCGACCGCAAAGCTTTGATCATCCTTCAACTGATAGATCCGCGCCTTCAATGCGGCAAGCGGAACGATCGTTTTCAGATCGCCTTCGTGGATATGCGTCAAAAAAGAATCATTGCGGGTTAAGCCCGGCGTATCATATAAAAGATATTCTCCTACCTTGATCGGATTGAGATCTAAGGTCGTGCCGGGATGCAGCGAGGTCGTCAGTTCTTTGCTTTGTAGCAGTGCATTCAGCAGAGTGCTTTTTCCCGCATTCGCCATGCCCATCACGACCACGTCGCGCCCCTTTCGATGATAAGCGATCGCTTCTTTCAAAGAAGCCAGGGAATCATTATCATCCGCAAACGCATGCTTGACCAGATCGCCGCATACCACAATGCCCTGTACGCTGATGTCATACGCCTTTAAGCGACTCATGATAAAGCGCGCCAGTTTCTCATTGCTGAGCGTATGTGGCAAAAGATCTCGTTTCGTTACGACCATAACAATATCTTTCCCCTGCAGATGGCGGTTCATCCCCTTCACGATATTCGCCTCGAAATCAAATACATCGACCACCCAAAGCACCAGCGCGTCCAAAGCCGCAATCTTGCTTAATACTAAATGCGGATCGATTCCCTGTTTCATTTCGATTACCACATCATCATAATGGCGAATGCGAAAGCATCGCTTGCAATATGGTTTAGTAATATCCGGGGCATAGCCCAGCGCCGTCGGATCCTCGTTTTGAAGCAAAGCGCCGCATCCCTTACAAATTCTTTTTTCCATAATATTCTCCTTTATGAAACAACTGTTTCTTCGCTAATCTCGCACAGATCCATTTTTCGATCTGCCGGTTACATTTCGTATAAACCAGATCACGCTTCACCGCCGGATCACACAGCACCACAAATACATGCGCCAGCTTCGCTCCCAGCACATCCGTCAAAAGCTGATCGCCGATGAGTACGATCTCATCCATCTGACAGTGCATCTTTTTTTTGATTTGATGGAAGACAAAGGGCAGCGGTTTTTTCGCAAACGCCACATAAGGAAGCGATACGCTCTGCGCAAAGCGCGCAACCCTTGCCTTACGATTATTGGAAACTAAAATGACCTGAAACCCCCGTTCCTGCAAATACGCTAAAAAACGCTTTGCCCGCTCATCCGCCACATCGACATCGTGTGCGATCAGCGTATTGTCGATATCACAGGCAATTACCCGCTGCTTTGATAATGCGACCTGATCAAACATCATCAGATCGCCGATATACGCATCCGGTACAAATAGATTCCACATACTGACCTCCATGAAACGCATTTATTTTATCATATCCCTTTTTGATCTGCCATCTTTTCGTAAAAGAAAACTGTGTTTTCCACAGTTTCATTCATCGACATCGATCAAATCATAAGATGCGTTTTCAATTCGATCTCGGCTTGGTTCTTGAAAACGTCCCGCCTTGCTCAACTGATACAGCGACCAACATTCGCTGATGCCTTCATATAACAGAAACAGCGCGATCACCCGCAGCGTTACTTCCACCGCTTCAAATGGATTAAACAGCAATACGATCCCGGCAATCACATTGATCAAAGCCATGATCATGACCCCTTTCCATGTCGTAAAACCGACATGTCTGATCTCAAGTCCCTGCTGGACCTTGATCACTGCCTGTAAAAGCAAGGTCAAACCTGCTAAATAAGGAAATAAGCGAATGACCTCATTCGGACGGAAAAACACAAATAAACCGCCTGCCGTCGTCAAAAGTCCCACCACTAAATTAAGTGATACCGCATAGCTTCCTTCATGATACTGTTTATAATACATGTAAAAGCGGGTCAGTCCATAAAAAACGATGATACTGCCGATAAACTGGCAACAGATCGTCATCGCCTTTAACGGCCAAAACAGCAATACGCCGCCTGCCAATACAAACAGCAGCGCCAAGACCACATTGCTTACATGCACTTCTCTAGTATGGATTTCCATAACTGCCACCTCAATTCTAATTTCATTATACACGTTTTCACTTTACTTTGAAATGATAAATTCCATATATTTTTACCGTTCTTCCGCTTTGACAGAAGCGAACATCCTGATTACCCGGCAGGGATTTCCATATGCCAGCGCATAAGGCGGAATGTCTTTCGTTACGACGCTGCCGGCGCCGATCACCGCATGATCCCCGATCGTTACCCCGCCAAGCACCACACAGTTTCCCCCAAACCAGACATGTGAACCGACGGTAATCGGCGCACAGGTCTCTAGCATCTGATCGCGCAGCGCACTGTCAAGAGGATGAGAAGCTGTATAAAAACCGCAGTTAGGACCGATCAGACAATCATCACCAAACGTGATCCTCGCCTCATCCAGAAACACCGCATTAAAATTCGCATGGAAACGATGACCGACAAAAATATTTTCACCATAGTCAAAATGAAAAGGCACACACATCTCACAATCATCATGCCAGCTCCCAAGCAGCTCTTTCAATACCTGCTGCTCCTCTCCCTGTTTCATCTGCTTCAAGGCCTCCTGTACTTTTTTTCGCTGCTCCAGCAGTTCTTCATCATAGGCATGATATAGAACGCCGGGTTTGATCTCATTTGCTTTCATAACGCTCTCCTATTCAATACAATGTTTTTTTACGCTTCCCCATTCTAACATATTTCCTTGTATTTTTACATAGGATAGAAAAGGGTGATAGGATGTTTTCTACGATCATAGAATTATTTTCACAGGCGCTTTGTCTGCTTGGCTATATTCGCAGTAGTTCTTTTAAGCAGCCGCTCTCAAAGGCAGAGGAGGCAAAATGTATCGAAGGTTTGCTTGCCCATGACAGTATCTGCCGCGATCGGCTCATTGAACATAATCTGCGTTTGGTCGCGCATATCGCCAAAAAATATGACATCAAGAAAGAGCAAAGCGAGGATCTGATCAGCATCGGCACGATCGGCCTGATCAAAGCCATTGATTCCTTTAAGCCGGAAAAAGGCAAAAAGCTCACCACTTATGCTTCCCGCTGCATTGAAAACGAGATCTTGATGTACCTGCGCAGCTCCAAGCATTATTTTCAAACGCTTTCCTTAAATGAACCGATTGCCACAGACAAAGACGGCAGCGAGATCACTTTGCTTGACGCACTCGCTGCACCGCCGACCAGAAGTGTTGTCGATACGATGCTATTGGCTCGAAATACCAAAAAACTGCAAACATATTTAGGTACATTAGATGAGCGGGAACTGGAAATCATTTCTAAACGATTTGGACTAATGGGAATGCAAGAGCAGACACAGCGTGAGATCGCCAAAGAGCTGCATATTTCCAGAAGCTATGTATCGCGGATCGAAAAGCGCGCGTTAATGAAATTATACCGCTGCTTCGCCCAGGAGGAAGCGCCATATCAAAACGAAGAGCGGTAGAAAAACGTACAGGACTTATCTGCCTGTACGTTTATTTTTTTGATTATTTCGTATCTGTAAATAATTGCATAGTAAAACGGATATTTTCCCATGCCGCATATCTGCCGCGCAATTCCTCGATCGAAACTTCATATGGAATCAAAGCGCGATCATATCGAACGACCTTTCCGATCACATTGACGCATTCTGTATAGTTTGGCTGCTTGTGAATCCGGTATTCGATATGGATCGGCGACCCCATATTGTAGATCAAAGTAATCGGAAACGACAAGGAACGTGTACGAGTCAGCATCATTGTCCGAGTAGGATCTGTTTCATCTTCCACCGCGATAAGATCCTCTGTTTCATTCATTTTATCTTTTCGATTGCCCGCAAACTGCTGCTCTTTGACCCCGTGCTCGGCACTATGCACATCCAAGCTCATATCTCCGTGCATCTTTCCATCGCTTTGTATGCCAAGTACGATGTAGCGAATACAATCTCCTTGGGTAATCGTACTTTCCTGATACTGTTCTAAATGCAGCGTAAGCGCTTGTCCATGCTTGAGATCACTGAGATAAAGCATATCGTAATTCAGCTTTTTGATCTCTTTCAACATCTGCATCACATAGTTTACTTCGCATTCTTCAATCCGTATGAGATGATGGATCGATGGTTTTTGATCCTGAAAGTAGACTGCGATCATATCATACTGTTTCAAATTGATGTCATACCAGTCCGCTACAAGCATTCCCTCTTCTTTTAACGTATCATAATCATACTTCCCAACTACAAAGAACAGTTGATCTTGTAAAAGCGTGGAAAGGCTTTTTTGATGTTTTTGAAATAGATCATCACTGATGATGACAGGATCCTGCGGCTTTCGGTCTTCTAATTCTGTTATCGTTTCAATTACGGGAAGGACCATTTTTTCCTTCTCTTTTTCTTTTGTGCCCGAACAGGCGCAAAGCAGGCAACCGATCATGAAAACAAACATGATTTTTCTCATTATGCTCCCTCCCTCTTTTGATAGGATTCTTCTTAATTTTATTATATCATAAAATTAAACATTATCTCCGAAGATAGAAAATCAATATCGTTGAGTAGGAAGATCAAATATAAATTCGGCAGTATTTCTTAATGATCATTGGCAACATTAAACCGAAGTAACTAGCCCATTACCAATGAAGATCGTTTTAGATAAATCGCTTTCAGAAGAGCTCATGGATCCCGTTGCATCACAATTAAGAACATGCTATATTATAAGTGAAGAAAGATATTGTGATCATCACTTATAGAATTACAAATACAATAATAGGAAATTAGAAAAATCGTATATGAAAGAGAGGTACATTTATGAAATGGAGACTGTTATTCCTTTCTAAATTAGATGATCATTACTTAGAAACTTATCTAAATCATATGTTAGAGAAAGGCTATTGTCTGAAATTTGCATGTGAGCCGCTTTTCGCATTTGAAAAATCACAAAAAAAAACAGTACAACTATTATGTAACGCCAAGAAAGAATTTTGATGGTTTGGGTTATGAATCGGATATGAAATCAGAAGAACGCATATCTACATGGCGATTTCATATCGACCATAAAATTATTCCTTTTGAAGCTGCGTTTGCGAGCCACTATTTAGATGTTGCTTTGTTTCTGCTTGCTTCTTTGATCATATTCATATCAAGTTGTATTTATCTGTTCACAAACGGAGATATAAACGCTCTATCATATGTGTTCTCGGTATTAGGAATTATACTGTTTATATGGCAAGGTATTCTGTTATATAACAAAATCATTCATAAGAAACAAACAATTTACTTAGAAAAACTAGTATGGCTGCGTAATCTATTATATCTTTCTTTCTGCATCTGCCTGTTTATTTTGATGATCATGCATGGAATCATAGGGCAACGGATATTGATCGGAACAATCATTTCTTTGATCGTATTATTTTCAATTCGATTGCAGTTTGTAAAAGGAAAATTGACAACCTATCGTTTGTGGTTCAATCGAGGACTTTTCTGGGCAGTAGGCATTCTATTTGCACTTTATATTGTGCAACTGATCGAACATCCTGCAGTCAAAGAACATGCAGTTTGTTTAGATCATCCATATGTTATTACCCTATCTGATTTCGGAATACATGCTAAACGAACATCATGTGATCAAAATGAGGTTTCATTGCATTACAGTGAAAGCGATAATCTTTATACGGTATGGGATAACACCAAGTTAAAAAATGAAGAAAAAGAACAAATGATTCATACCGAAATCACGCAGTATGCCGATGAAACAGAAAGCAAAAAGGAATTTGACGATGCCTGTGCGATCTATCATAAAAGACTGAAACAGACAGAAGAAATCTTGGTAAACGGCGGCAGCGGTGTTTTATTCTATTCGCATGAAACTGAAATTGCGTTGATATTAAAAGATAATCAAGTATACTTTTATAAAACAGAATATCTGCAAGGCAATCAATCATTAAAAGAGCTATTAGAAGAGATGTTTCATTAGCCAAAGCGGGGTGGTTGAAAAAGAATGATTCTTTGGCGAAACAATGTTTGTAAATCAAAAATCAAAGTAATACACCGTTATAGAAATATATATTCAGTCATCTTTATGAATGATGATCATAAATGAAAACGCACAGTCACAAGCGACTGTACGTTTTTTCTTTATCTTATTATTTCGCTAAGATCAGTTTTGTCAGTTCCATCGGATCGACGATCTTACCGTCTTTATAAACACGCATATTGCCGGAAGCAATTTCATCGATCAAAATGACTTCATCATTGTTGTACCCGAATTCAAATTTGATGTCATACAGATCCAGTCCTTTTGCTTTCAGATCCTGCGCAACGATCTTTGTGATCTTTAATGTCTGTTCTTTCATGCTTTCAAACATGTCCGCACTCATAATGCCCAGTGCTACCAATCCTTCTTTGGTAATCAGCGGATCGCCTTTCGCATCATCTTTCAATGTTGCTTCCACATAACCGCCTTCTAACACCGTGCCATCTTTCATATAATCACCGTAGCGGCGAATGAAACTGCCGGTCGCGACCAAACGACAAATAACTTCCAAGCCCTTTCCAAACACTTTGGCAGGCAGCACTTCCATTGTCGCATGTTCGATGTCCGCACTCACATAATGGGTCTTGATACCGGCTTCTTTCAACAGTTCAAAGAAGTGGATAGAAGTTTCCAGATTGGCTTTTCCGATTCCTTCGATCGTTAACCCAACACTGTTTTCACCTGGATCGAAAACGCCGTCCTTGCCGGTGCAGTCATCTTTGAATTCCAGCATGACGTTTCCGTTTTCCAGCTCATACACATTCTTCGTTTTACCTTCATACACTTTTTTCATAAGTACCCTCCATTTTTACTTTTTTCAAAAGCACTTATATTCTATCACAAAATAAGGACGATACGATATTTTTTTTATATTTTTTTATGCAAGCGATCCCATGAAAAAAGCTTAACGCCACTGTACTTTCGCAGGATCATAGCGATCCTCGAAGCCCTTGCTTTCCATCCCTTCCCCCAGTGCGATCACCGCAATCGGCAACAGTTCCTTTGATAAAGCAAAATAATTGCTGAAAGCGTCAATACGTTCCTTTGAAGGAGCGATCGCACACCAGCAGGATCCCAGTCCCAAATGCGTCGCTTCCAACAAAATATTCATGATGGCCACAGACGCGTCGCAGTACAGATACGGATCGCTGTTCAAGGTGCGATCCCCCATTACGATGATGGCGGCGCCGGCACTTTTCATCATATTGGCATAAGGATGCAAAGAAGGAAGCACATCCAGATCTTCCCGCTTTTGTAATACCAGAAAGCGCCATGTCTGCTTGTTCATCGCCGTCGGTGCCTGCATCGCACTGCGCAACAGCACTTCCAATGTTTCCTGTTTCACTGCCTCTTTATTAAATTTACGGATGCTTCTTCGTTTTTCGATTTCTTTTAACATGATTCAAAATACATAGCGGAGCGAATGGCTTTTTCCCAACCCGCTAAACTCTCCTTTCTTTCTTCCTCGCTCATTTGCGGTACATAAGAAGCGCCCACCTTAAAGTTGGCACGAATCGCTTTCTTGTCCTTCCAATAGCCAACTGCCAAGCCGGCTAGATAAGCAGCGCCAAGCGCCGTCGTTTCACTGATGAAGGAACGCTCGACGACACAGTTTAAGATATCGCTTTGAAACTGCATGAGAAAACGATTGCGGCTTGCCCCGCCATCCACCTGTAAACGCTCAAGTGAAATACCGGAATCCCGCTGCATTGCCGCAACGACATCATAGGTCTGATAAGCCAGCGCTTCCAGCGTTGCCCGAATCAGATGTGCTTGCTTCGTGCCTCTGCTCATACCAAAGATCGCCCCCTTTACCTGTGGTTTCCAATAAGGAGCGCCTAAACCGCTGAACGCCGGCACGACATAGACACCTTCACTGCTTTTGATCGATGTCGCCTTGACTTCCGACTGTGCCGCATCGTCAATGATCTTTAAGCCATCACGCAGCCACTGCACCGCCGCACCTGCCACAAAGACACTGCCTTCCAATACGTAATCGACTTCCTCTTTGATCTTCCAGCCGACGCTGCTGATCAAGCCGTTTTGTGAATGAATGATCTGTTCTTTCGTATTCATTAACAGAAAACAGCCGGTTCCATACGTGTTTTTGATCATGCCTTTTTCAAAGCAGGTCTGCCCAAACAATGCGGCCTGCTGATCTCCTGCCACTGCGCCGATCGCAATCGGCTCACCGAATAAGGAAGGATCGCTGTATCCATAAACAGCAGAAGTATCGCAGATCTTCGGCAGCATCGCCCGAGGGATCTGCCAAAGTTTTAACAGTTCATCATCATAATCCAGTGTTTCCAAATTCATAAGCATCGTGCGCGACGCATTTGATACATCGCTGATATGGCACTTCCCGCCGGTTAATTTCCACACCAGAAAAGAATCGACCGTACCAAATAAGATCTTTCCTTCTTCCGCTTCCTTTTGCAAATGATGTTTATCCAATAGAAAGCGAATCTTGCTTGCGGAAAAGTAAGGGTCAAGGCGCAGACCGCTTTTTTTCTGGATCCATCCCTCCAGCCCCTGCTCTTTCAACTTTTGAACGTAATGATCGCTTTGTTTAGACTGCCAAACGATCGCATGATCGATCGGCAATCCACTTTGCTTTTCCCAAAGAATCGTCGTTTCACGCTGATTGGTAATACCGATTGCCGCAATATTGCCGGCTTTCAGATTCGCCTTGGCCAGCACCTCCGAAATCACACTGACCACGCTTGCCCACAGCTCATTGGCACTTTGCTCCACCCAGCCGGGATGAGGATAAAGCATCGTCAGTTCTTTCTGTGCAATGGCGATCAAATTGCTTTCCTGATCGAAGATGATCGCTCTGGTGCTGGTCGTTCCCTGATCGATTGCCAAAATGTATTTGTCCATAAACGTCTCCTTTACTCTTCCCGAATCACACCGTAATACAAAACAGCGCTGATATTCTCCTCGTTTTTAGAATAAGTCGTAACCGGCTCACATGCAAATGTGATCGTTTCCTTAACCGCACCATAGCTTAATTCCAATGAGATCTCATTCATCGCTTCTTCCCATTGTGCCTGCTGCATTTCTAAAAAACCATGACTGCCGAGCCGATACATAAATTCAATACAGTCATACTGATCCGCTGTTTTCTTGATCGGATAGTGCATCGTCTGAAACATGCGCTGGCTTTGATCGGCACTGTAATAACGTTCCTGCGCTTCATTTGGTTTTAGCTGCACCTGTAAGTCTTTGCCGTTCATCTCCATTAACGGCTTGATCAAGATCCGACATTCATAATATAATTCATTGTCTTCATTGACATAGCGATCAAACAAGACCAGCTTCGCTTCAAAATTTTCTCCTTCATAAAGCGTCAAGGAGGCGCTTTCCTCATAACGTGCCAACGTTACCTCATCATACTGCTCGCTAGTTAGATGATCCCCTGCCATGCTGCACCCGCAAAGAAGCACCAGCATCATGATTCCTATCACTTTTTTCATGCGCCACCTCCGATTCTGTTTTTCTTTATTATACCAAACTTTCAAGCAGAACACACGCATAATTGTAAGCGCATACGCATCGCTTCATCCTATGACATCACAAATGCCTCTCATTGAGAACATCCAGGAAGCAAAACCTTACTATCTTTTATAACACGAAAAAAAGACGATCACTCGTCCTTTAACAGTCGATACAATGTCGGAGACAGATGAAAACATTTCATCAGTGCTTCTGCCTCCTGCATCACTTTATCTCGATGCGTTTTGCTTAGATTGCTTTTTACCGCACGGATCAGTAAATTTTTCGGCGTATGTGTCAGATCCACAAACTCCAATACCTGCGTCTTATAGCCGCATGCCTGAAGCAGATTCGCTCTGATCATATCTGTCATCAAGGCTGCGCTGCGCTCCCGGATAATGCCATAGCGCTGAAAGATCGCTAACTGCTCGCTTTGCAACTGCGCGTTTAATTCATGCTGACAGCACGGTACAGAAAGGATTGCTTTGGCGTTCCAACAGATCGCATGATAAAGGGCATGATCGGTTGCCGTATCACACGCGTGTAAAGAAATGACCAGATCGATCGTGCCTTTGCGCTGATATTTGGCAATATCTCCCACCTCAAAATGCAGATGATCATAGCCATAGCGTTTGGCGCTCTCATTGCATTTCTCAATGACATCCGCTTTCAGATCTAAACCGACCATCTCCACCTTGCACTTTTTGACTTCAACCAGATAATAGTAAACCAAAAACGTCAGATAGGACTTTCCACAGCCAAAATCAATGATCTGATAGCTTGGCTGATCCAACTTGCGGATCACATCATCAATGATTTCGATGAATTTATTGATCTGACGAAATTTGTCATACATCGCATGGATCACTTTCCCCTCTGCACTAAAGATCCCCATATCGACTAGCGCCGGCACGATGGTGCCTTCTTCGATCAAATAATGCTTTTTACGATTGTTTTTCGCAATAAGCGGCAACGGCTTATCAAGATGGGCTTTCTTACGATAAAACACCTGCTTCTTTTTGCTGATCTTTAGCGCATGTTCACTGTTTGACGAAAATCCGTTCACCTGCCGAAACCCCATGTCCAGATAAGTCATGCAGACAGAAAGCAGATCCTTGGCGGCGATCGTTTCATGAAACGCCTGCTTCTGCGTCAGTTTTTCCGCCTGATAAGCGTTTTACCCCTGTGTGATGGTAATGCGGCGAAATCGTGTATCCGCATTCCCGTTTGAAAAAACGATCTTTTGACATTGGTCTAGGATCATGCTGTGCAAAGCTTCTTTTGCTTCCATTCTATCACCTGCTTTTATCGTCATTTTAGCGTAAATGTGTAAAAAAGAAAATACTTATGTGAAAAATGATCGCTGTTTCCTATAACGGCACATCTCTCATCAAGTCTGTATTCGCCTGTTTTTTTCTTCTTGCCTGCCGTAAAATAAAATACCCGCTTCTATCAAACGGGTAAAGAATAAGCAAACAGCCTATCGCTCGATCCAGCTTTCATCGTGCGGATCGCGTTTCCATGCCTTCAGTTTTTCCAGATCACTGTCCTTGATGTAATGGTGTTCCAAAGCGGCTTCCACCAGTACATCATAGTTGGAAAGGGTACGACATTCACAGTGAATGCTTGAAAACAATTCCTCTGCCGCCGGCAATAAATAAGTAAAGATCGCCACGACCCCCAGCACTTCCACACCGGCATCCCGCAAGGCTTCCACAACGCCTTTGACGCTGCCGCCGGTTGAAATCAGATCTTCGATCACGACGACCTTCATTCCCTCATGCACCTGTCCTTCGATCTTATTGCCTTTGCCATGATCTTTGTTGCTGGCACGTACATACCCCATCGGTTTATTCATGGCGGATGCTACCAGCGCTGCCCATGGAATTCCCGCTGTCGCCGTCCCCATGATGCTTTCTGCCTGCGGATAGGCTTTTTCGATCAATGCCTTGAAGCCCGCTACCACGACATCGCGTTTCTGCGGAAAAGACAATACGAAACGATTATCACAATAAATCGGGCTCTTGATGCCGCTTGCCCATACATATGGTTCATTGGGGCGCAGGGATACTGCTTTGATCTCCAATAAATTCTCTGCTATTACTTTTTCAAAATCCATCTTATTTACCCTCCATCGTATTCTCGATCTCATGATAAGTCGCAAGCGGATCGCTGCTCTTGGTAATCGAACGTCCGACCACGATATAATCACAGCCCTGCTCCTTCGCATAAGCCGGAGTCGCCACACGCTTTTGATCATCTACCGAATCACTGGCCATACGAATACCCGGCGTAACGGTCAGAAAGTCAGAGCCGCAGGCTTCATGGATCGCTTTTGCCTCATGCACGGAACAAACGACCCCGTCTAATCCGCTCTCTTTTACCAGCTTTGCATAGTCGATCACGACATCCTGTACTTCTCCGGGAATCTTCAACTCATTGTTCATCGCCTCTTTGCTGGTAGAGGTCAACTGGGTAACGGCGATACAAAGAGGACGTTTGCCGTTGTTTTCCTTAGCGCCTTCATTTAAGCCTTCCACCGCCGCTTTCATCATCGCACTGCCGCCGGCCGCATGCACATTGACAATATCGACATCCAGCTTTGCCAGATTCTTCATCGCCTGTTTGACCGTATTAGGAATATCATGCAGCTTCAGATCAAGGAAAATATGATGCCCCATCGCTTTCACTTCCCGCACGATCTCAAATCCAAACGAGTAAGTCAGCTCCATACCGATCTTGCAGTAGATCGGCTCATGAAACTTTAATAAAAATTCATATACTTCTTTACGCGTAGAAAAGTCTAATGCCACAATTGTTTTCTTATCCATTTCGATGACTCCTTCCGGTTGCCTGCGCAACGCTTTCCAATCCATATTTTGCTAATACTTTCGGCAGTTCCTCTATGATCTTTGGACAGATATAAGGATCCACAAAATTCATCATGCCGATTTCCACCGCACTGGCGCCCGCATATAAAAACTCCAGCACATCCTCCGCACAGCTGATGCCGCCAACCCCGATGATCGGGATCTTCACCGCCTGCGCCACTTGATACACCATGCGAATGGCAACCGGTTTGATCGCCGGTCCGCTCAATCCGCCGGTCTTATTAGCCAGGATCGGTTTGCCGCTATGTAAGTCTAAACGCATGCCCAACAGCGTATTGATCAGCACCAAGCCGTCGGCCCCCGCCTGCTCCACCGCCTTGGCTATTTCCACGATATCCGTAACATTCGGCGATAGCTTCACATAAACCGGTTTTTTCGCAGCGGCCTTTACCATTGCCGTTACCTTTGCCGCCAGCTCCGCTCTTGTTCCCAGTCCGATACCGCCATGCTTGACATTGGGACAGCTGATGTTTAATTCAAACGCTTTGACCGTTGGATGATCGTTTAATTTCTTTACGACTTCCACATAGTCTTCCTCACATGCGCCGGCAATATTCGCCATGATCTCAACATCATATTGCGCCAGCCACGGCAGTTCTTTTTCAATGATGACGTCCACCCCGGGATTTTGTAAACCGATCGCATTTAACATGCCCATCGGCGTTTCCGCTACCCGCGGCAGTTCATTCCCAAAGCGCTGATCCGGCGTTGCGCTTTTGATCGCGATCCCGCCTAATAAACTCAAATCATACAACTGCGCAAATTCACGGCCGAATCCAAAACAGCCGCTTGCCGGAATGATCGGGTTCTTCAAATGCAGCCCCGGCAAATTCACTGACAGATCGATCATGCAAATCCCACCTTTCCGATCGCAAATACCGGACCTTCCTTACAGATGCGATGATACAGCTTGCCATCTTCACGATCCTTGCATACACATGCCATACAGGCGCCGATCCCGCATGCCATGCGTGCTTCAAAAGAGGTATAACCTTTCTGATAACGTGCCTCTATGGCTTTTAACATTGCCATCGGACCGCAGCTGTAAACAAAATCCACATCGATCTTTGCTTTCTCGACCGCATCCAGCACCGTTCCTTTCGTACCATAACTGCCATCCATCGTCGCAACGACAACCTGGCAGCCGAGTTTCCTAAATTCCCGTTCAAAGAAAACACTGCCTTTGCGATCAAAGCCCAAAGCGACATAGACCGTCTTGCCCAATGCTCGATAACGCTTCGCAACCTCATATAAAGGCGGCACGCCAATGCCCCCTCCTAATAGCAGCACGTCCTTTTGTTCCTCATGAATCGGATAACCGTTCCCCAGCGGGCCAAACAGATCGATCATTTCTCCTTTTTTCATTTCGCTTAGTATTCTCGTACCATCGCCTACTATGCGATATACGATCACAAAAGTGTCTTCCTCAATCGATGCGATGCTGATCGGTCTTCTCAACAGATGTTCCTTTACCTTAATGTTCACAAACTGTCCAGGCGTCATCGCCTCGGTGATCGAAGCCTTGATCTTCATGCGGTAGGTCGCATCGGCAATCTGCTCATTGCTTATGATCAAGCCCATCGTTTCCTGCATGATATTCCTCCTTCCTCATAGAAAAAAAGGCCTTCTAAGCGGGCCTTTTGTCTAATCAGGTCAAAATATCCAAGCCTTCTTGATCTCTCTGGATCACGTTAAAGGTCCTCTTTTTCCACTGCTTATTGTATCACAATTCTTAAATATTACAACCTCTTTTTCAATTTCCGCTGCCGATCTCATTTACTAACCCAAAGCGATAGCCTTCCTCCTGCATTGCCTCGATAAAATCCGCGATTGCCAGATAATTGCCTTTATTAGAAGGATGCAGCAGATAGATCGCTCCATTATGATAGTGCTCCATCATCGAAGTCAGGGCTTCCTGCTTGCTGATCGTCGGTCCATAATCATAAAATGCATGGCTCCAGAAATAAGTGCGATAGCCGAGTGCCTGCATGATCTTCAAGGAACGCTCGCTCATCGCTCCTTTTGGGAAACGAAAGATCTTTTCCGCCTTTTTACCGGTTACCTGCATATAGGTCTTTTCAAATTCCGTGATCTCGCTTACAAAGCGATCGATCGTTTCTTCCTGTGCCAGCAGCGGCATATCATAGTGATGATACGTGTGATTGGCGATCAGATGTCCCTCATTCAGCAATTCCCTCATGAAGTCCGGATGATCGCGGACATAGTTCAGCGTGAAAAAGAAGGTTGCCTGCACATCATGGGCATTTAAGACATCCACGATCTCTTTGATATATGTTTCATTGTTTCCGCCTTCATCAAACGTCAGATAAATCACTTTCTCATCTTCACCGATGTAGTAAGCGTCATATTGGGCCAAAAAGTCGCGGTCTTTTGCGGCAGTATTGCGTTTATGATCCTCGCTTTTATGGATCCACCACTCTTCCATCGTATTATCATATTCATCGAACTGATAGTGCAGCTTCATGCGGGTCGGATCTTCGCACACTTCCACATAACGCATCGCACTGGCTTTGTTGCCGCTTTGATCTTCCACCACATAAGACAGCTTATAAGTACCGATCTTATCAGTATCGACCTCACCTTTGACCTTGACCTGATCGCTGATGTCTTTGTCATGATCATCCACGGCAAGATAGCCCGGCTCCTGCCACGTTTCATTTTCAAATATGCGGATCTCACTGTCGCCTTCTAAGGTGATGAGCGGCGCTTTTTCATCGACAACTTCTACTGTACGCACTTTACAGTGTTTGCCTTCATAGCAATAGCGAATCTCATAAGTGCCGAAGCGATCGACATTGAGCGTCGTGTTGACATCAACTGCTTCGGGATGATCTTGGAAGCGAAACTGCGCTTCATAGCCGGGTTCTTTCCAAGCTTCATGGATCTGCCATTTCATCGTTTCATCGCCTTTTAAGGAAATCATCGGCCAAAAGATGCCGCTGAAAAAGATCAGTTTGACAAGGCCGAGCACGATCAGCGCAATGATCGAAGCGGCAATGCTGTAAACGATGATCTTGCATTTTTTGCTCATGCTTTCACACTCCGCTATACTATATGACGATCGCTTCTTCGATATGTCAGTTAAAATAACGTGTTAAGAAAAAAGCATTACTGATCTTCCTTTTCTATTTTTTTACAGTACCAGCAGACATGCGCAAGCATGCACAGCACGGATATGCCGGCGACGATTTCCAATGCTTCGGTATCAAGTGCCTCCAAGCCAAACAAAACTGCGTTTAAGAGCAGGATTACATCATCGACAATAATATTCTTTTCTCTTTCTTTTCGTATTTTCCTCTTTTCTCTTTTCAGATCGTTCCTGAAGCGGCGCGAATGTTTCAATGATCTTCTGTGCACAGCGAACTCCGTCGATCGCACTGGATATGATCCCGCCCGCATAGCCTGCGCCTTCCCCACATGGGTATAAATTCGGATAAGAAAGGCTTTGATGATTTTGATCGCGTAAGATGCGGATCGGAGAACTGCTGCGGCTTTCCACCGCGCATAGCAATGCGTCTTCTGATACGAAACCGGGAATTTTCCGTTCAAATGCCAATAGTCCCTCTTTTAACGATTGATTGATGACATCGGAAAACAGCTCTTTTAACGGCGCAAAACAAGTGCCGCGGGCATAGGTCGGCCTTACTTTTCCAAAAGCGGTCGAAGGACAATCTGCCAAATAATCTTTTGCCAGCTGCACCGGCGCATGAAAATGACCGCCGCCTAACTGATAGGCTTTCTTTTCCAATTCTTCCTGATAATGCATGCCGGCAAATACACCGCTGCCATAATCGCTCTCATTCACCTGCACCAGCACTGCACTGTTGGCATTGGCGCCATCTCGCGCATATTCACTCATGCCATTGACTACCACTTGTTTTTCATTTGAGGCAGCCGGCACGACATAACCGCCCGGACACATACAAAAGGTATAAACGCCCTTTCCGGTAGACGCCTGATGGGTCAGGCGATAACTCGCCCGGCCCAGCGCCGGATCATGTGCAAATTCATGATACTGGCTTTCATCGATCAGCGACTGGGGATGTTCAATGCGCATGCCGACTGCGAACGGCTTGGCTTCTAATGCCACATCTCGCTTCTTTAACATTTGAAAAGTATCGCGCGCACTATGACCGATCGCCATGATGACTTGATCACAGCAAATCCACTCCTCATTCACACAAAGCGCCGACACACGACCATTCTGTGTTCTCATATCGCTTACTTTCGCCCCAAAGCGCACTTCACCGCCATGTGCGATGATGTCCTCGCGGATGGCCTTTACGATTCCCTTTAACCGGTCTGTACCGATGTGGGGATGCGCATCATACAGGATCGACTGCGGCGCGCCGTGTGCGATCAGTTCCAACAATACATGCGCCATGCGTGCATCTTTGCTGCGGGCAGTCAATTTCCCATCGGAAAACGTACCGGCACCGCCTTCCCCAAACTGCACATTGCTGTTTTCATCTAGTTCCCCGCTCTCCCAAAAACGCTTGACCTGTTCACTTCTTGTATCTACGTCCATTCCTCGTTCCAAGATCAAAGGACAATAGCCATGCTTTGCCAAAAGCAGGCCCGCAAACATTCCCGCCGGACCAAAGCCGATGATGATCGGTCTGTTTCGCAATTTCGCATCACCGCTTGTCATGGAGAGCAGCTGCGGCGCTTCTTCAAAAGAAACGCCCTTGCGATTTTTTCTCAATGCTTTGGCATCCTCACAGGTAACCAAAATCTGATAGTGAAACCAAATTTCATGTCTGCGCCGTGCATCAATGCTTTTTTTAGTAATGATCAAATCATTAAGCGCTGTACGTTTTACACCCAATCGCTTCGCAACCGCTTGATACAGCGCCTCCTGCTCGTTTGACACTTCCTCTAAACGCAGTTTTAATTCACTTATTTTTACCATCATATCACCGCCTTTGTTTGATGAGATCCTTTCAGCGTTGTTTTGATCGAATAGGATCGATATTTTTTAATTGCCGTCATGTGCAAATGAAACCTGATCACTGTTCATTTCCTCTTTATCTGCGCAGTCATTACGTTTTTATATTCAGCTCTTTCATAATGTCATGATCATAACCCAATTCTCATACATCGCCCACTTATTTTAACATACTCTATCTTCGATTGACCAAATTTTTTTAATTTCATTAGCAGAAGTCCTGCGTATGCGATTTCCCTTCTAAATGAAAAAGAGCGGCGAAGTATTTGCCGGCTCCTATTCTTCATAAAACACTTGCTTCCCATCTATTAAGATCTTTTGTCATTTCTAGTAGTTCTGATTGTAGATCGGCTTTACCAGCTCTTGATTGCGGTATATGATCCAAGTACAGGAAAAAATTTCGATCGCCGCAAACAGCATTAAACAAAAACGATAATCCAGTATTTCACCGAGCGCGCCGGCAGTAAAGCGACAAAACATGGATACCAGTGAATAAGCGACATGAAAGAACGCATTGAGTTTTGCTCGGTTTTCATCCGGCATATAGTTTTGTACGCTGCTTTCTCTTAAGGTGGCGGAATTGATGCCCAAAAAGCCGCAGATACTGCGATTAAGCAGCATCAGCGGATAAGCAAGCCACAATAGCAGCGCGTCCATCAGCGGATAAACATAGTAAACGATACAGGCAAAGCGGAACCGTTTCTTTGCGGGAATTTCATAGCGGTAATGCACGATTCCGCCGATCGATCTCCCTAAAAATTCCGCTATGGTAAACAGTGAATACAGCGTAATGCCAAGTCCCGGCGTCGTTTGAAAATAGGCGATGATCAAACTGCTGCTGCCTTCGCTCAGCCCCTGCATGATCGGCATATACGCATAAATTTTCTGCAAGCCCTTTTCTTTTTTCAAAAACTGCCAGCCTGCGCGAAACTGCTCCCGGTACGCCTGCAAATCAAATCGGCCGCTACCATGCTGCGTTTCCCGATAGTCGATCATCGCTTCAAATAACGATGCCACTAACAGCATGATCCCTTCAAACACCATGATAAATTCAATCCCCATCTGGGTATAAAGATAACTGGCAAGCGGTGTGATCACGACATTGACAGTCGGATAGATCATGGAAGACACCGTATAGCCTTTCTGCGCAAACCCTTTCGGAATCAGATTCGGATAATAGCTCGTATATGCCTGCTGATAAATGGTACCGATCGTCGCCGTTGTCAAAGAAAAAGCCAGATATACGCCAAACACAAAACCGATCTTGGAAATGAGGAAAGCAAAACCTAAATAAAGCAGACCGTTCAAAAAATCCAGTCCGACGATAAACGGCTTGCGTTTATAGCGATCCAAATACGGAGCGATAACGATCGGCAAAACGACTGTTGGAATCAGCGAGAGCGCTGAGTAGATTCCCATCAGCAAAGTAGAGCCGCTGTTGTCAAACACGACAAAGGACAAAGCAAAATTCATCGCAACCCCGCCGATCGAAGAAATGATCGTACCGATGGTAATGATCGTAAAGTTTTTTGTCCATAACCCTTTTTTCATGTTCACACCTCCCGCTTTCAGTATAGCACAGCGAATAAAGCGAAAAAAAGATACTGTTTTAGAGATAATTATTACTCAAAACAGTATCTTAGCACTAATTTTCTAAGAAATATAGGAAAATTTCTTCAACAGCGAATAGGCTTCCTTGTATTTGCGCTGGGCCTCCAGCACCTCTAACACATATTGCAGATGAAAGATGACATAGCCTTTTGGACGCTGCTTTTGCAGCTGGGCGAACAGCTCCAGTAACTGCTCGATATAAAGCGGATCGCTTTTATAGTCGGGATGCGTCAAACGATAGTGTACCACTTCCAGCATCTGCCGATCGATCCAGATATCGCCGATCGATTCCAGTCCTTGTTCGACTGCACCCTTGGCTTCTTCCAAGCGCCCCAGCTTTTCCATAATACAGGCATATTTATGGTAATAAAAGCCATCGCGATGCCCGCACTTTTCCAAATGGCGCAGCGCTTCCTCGGCTTGTCCCTGTTCCAGATAATAAGCGGCGATATTATAGTATGCCATATCGACATAGTGCGCCATTGACAGCTGATTCGCCAAAGCGATGCATTGACGAAAGCTTTCCAGCATCATGCTTTCCTCTAAGTTGGTATAAGCCATTGCCAGATGATACTTTGCTTTCAAAGCCAAATGCAGTTTACATTCCTGTAATGCCAGCGCATAAGCATGATCCAGCTGTGCCAAGCTTTTGACATAATAGCCTTTTTCAGCCAGCCATGCGCCATAGAAGAAAAAAAGCAGGGCATTCGGATACAGTTTCATCGCTTTGCGAAAACAGGACTCCTCCTGCTTCTGCCAACCGCTTAAGCAAAGATAAAGCGCATACTGTTCCACTTCCATATCATTGCAAAAATCTTTTAATTCCTCTAAACCCGCTTCATCAAGTTTATCATGATCAAGAACGACCACGTTTTCATATAACAAAAACAACCGATAGTCAATCGCATAACAAGATGCAAGCAAACGCTTTTCAGCCTGCTTCATCCATTCCAGTTCTTTTACAAACAGATCTTCATTCAGATCATATAAGGCTTCATAAAGCAAGTCCTTTTTTGCTTTTGCCTGTTTGAGAAACACCTCATCTGTTTCATAGGACAATCCCAGCCGTTCAAACAGCAGCTTGATGATTTCCTTTGATGCTTCTGTCTGTCCTAATTCGATCTTCGATAAATATGATACCGCACAGATTCCCCGGCATAATCCGCTTTGTGAATAATGGCGGCGGATCCGTTCACGGCGGATGAGTGCACCGATCAATTCTTTCATTGCCAGTCCTCTACTTTACATAGATCCGCGGCAATCTGGCGGAAAACAGACAAAGCGTTGCATTGTTGATCGTTTTCAGATGATGGCTCATCTCATCTAAGGAAAGTGCGCGATCACCGTCTTTTCCTACCAAAGTGACCACATCGCCTTCTTTTACATCAGGAATGTGCGTCACATCGATCATACACTGATCCATGCAGATATTGCCGACCACCGGGGCATATTCGCCATGAATCAGCACCCGGGCAAGTCCATTGAGATTGCGGGAATAGCCGTCCGCATAGCCGATGGACACCGTTGCGATCCTGCTTGGCTTATCCGTTTCAAAATTACGTCCATAGCTGATGCTGGCATGTGCCGGCACCTCTTTGACCCGGCTCACATTGGCCTTTAGCTCCAATACCGGCCATAAGTCGATCTGTTGGCGCATCGGCATATTTTCATCGCTGCTCACGCCACATAAAATAATGCCCGGTCTGGCAAAGTCGTAGCATAGCTGCGGATAATTGATGATGCCTAAGCTGTTTTGCAGATGCAGATAGCCGGGATCGATCCCTGCATTGCGCAAGTCCTGCTCCACCTGTTCAAACTGTTTGATCTGCTGATTCGTATAAAGGATCTGTTTTTCATCTTCCACCTCATCCGATACCGAAAAATGCGAAAACATCCCTTCCACCTTCAAATTGGTCAACTGATATATCTTGATCAGTTCTTCAATGTGATAGTCATTTTCCACACAGCGCACACCGACTCTGCCCATGCCTGTATCCGCTTTGGCATTGCATCGTACATACGCATTTTGGGTTTTCGCATAAGCGTCTAATTCCACTGCATATTCATAAGAAAGCAGTGTTTGGATCAGATCATATTCGATCAGATAATGAAAATGCACCGGCGGGGTATAGCCTAAGATCAAGATATCGTCATAAATACCGTTTTCCCTCAGCTGTAATGCTTCATCTATGCTGGAAACCGCAAAAAAATCAATTCCCATCTTCTGAAACTCTTTTACACAGCGCACTGCTCCCAAGCCATACATATTCGCTTTTACGACCACGATCAGATTGGTCTTTTCCGGCAACAATCGCCGTACCTCTTCCACATTGTGGCGAAGTGCGTCCAAGTGAACGAGCACCCATGCCCGAGAAGTATCTTCCAGCATCTTCATCACGATCCTTTCCACTCTTATTTTTCCATTGCGTAAGCAATCAGACGATTTAATAAATCCGTAAAACTGATACCGATGTCTTTCATCATCGACGGATAGCGGCTGGTAGCCGTAAATCCGGGTATCGTATTCGCTTCATTCAAAATGATCTGCTCATCCTTTGTTACAAACAGATCGATACGGGTAAGACCGCGGCAGTTTAATGCCCGATATGTCGCCAAAGCCAACTGTTTTGCCTGTTCGCTTAGCTCTTTGCTGATGCGGGCCGGACAATAAATTGCCGAATCCACCATATTGTATTTACCTTCGTAGTCGAAAAACGGCGCGCTTGTTTCAATTTCATCGACGCTTCCGATGATCAAGTCGTCCGGATCATTGCCCATGACCGCCGTACCGATCTCAAAACCTTCAATGGTCTTTTCCAAAATGACTTTCCCGCGTCCATCATGCTTCATCGCATCTTCCATGCCGCTCACAAATTCCGCAAAGGTGCTCGCCTTATGAATACCGAAGCTGCTGCCGGCATTGGCCGGCTTCATAAAGATCGGCAGTCCCAGCTTTTCTTTTGCTTCTTCATATACCTTTTTTAGATCGAGGGCGCTGCTTTTTCGCACGCACAGATAAGGAGCGCAGGGAATCCCGTTCGCTTCCGCAATGATGTGCGTCATCTCTTTATCCATGATCAGAGCGCTTGCCATATGGCCGCATCCCACGTAAGGGATCCCGCTTAATTCAAACAGTCCCTGGATCGTGCCGTCCTCTCCGTTTTTACCATGAAGCACTGGGAAAATACAGTCTACCTGTACCCGCTCGAGCGTGCCGTCCGCTAACACTTTCAAAAAGCCATCGCCCGCAGAAGGCGACAAGATCATCTCACATACACTTTCATGCTCCTGCCAGCGATCATGCTCGATCGCTTCGACATCACCGCCGTAATAGTACCATTTCCCGGTTTGGGTAATACCGACATAAAGCGGTTCATAGCGCTCCATATCCAGATTATGGATCAATGAACCGACCGAGTGCAGCGAAACCGGATATTCGCTGGACTGCCCGCCGAAAATAATTGCCAATTTTAATTTTTTCACACTACTTACTTCCTTTCAATGCTTCTACCACTTCATCTAAATGCATGCCTCTTGACCCTTTGATCAGCATCGCACACGTTTTTTTCAAATAAGGCTTCAAATATTCGATCAGTTCCGCATGCGTCGTAAAATGAAAGCATGGGCAGGACAAGGCATTGCTTGCCCCCTGACAAAGAAATGCGCTTAATTCGCCATATGTCAGCACCTCATCGACCGCATGCTTTGCCAGTTCTTTGCCACAGTGATAATGGATCATGATCTCCTCTTCGCCAAGATCTAACATATCGCCTAACACGACGATCTTATAAGGCGCCTGTATCGTATCAAAAGTATCCAGCGCCGCTTCCACGCTTTGCGGATTGGATTTATAAGAATCATTCAATACGAGCATTTCCCCGATCTGCATCACCTCATTGCGCAGACCGGTTTTTTCTACGTGGTTTAATCCACGCTGGATTGCTTCATCACACATGCCCAAAGCAAATCCCGCTAACATCGCCGCCGCCGCATTGCAGGCATTGTGTGCCCCGATCATGTCCAGTTCATAGCGCTGTGCTTCCTGATTGATGCTGAAGGAAATATGATCCATAGATGTCGCCAACGCCGTGATCTGTAAATCATTTCCCGGCTGGATCCCAAAGGTTGCCAGCTCGATGTCATCCCGTTCCAGCCTTGCCACCGCATCCCGCAGCACCTTTTGATCGCCGTTATAGATCAACAGCCCTTTTGGCTTCATCGCCTTTACGATCTTGCACTTGGCAATGGCGATATTTTCCTTTGATCCCATATTGACCAAATGCGCTTCACCGATATTGGTGATGATCGCAATATCCGGCTGTACCATTTCACTCAGCAGATCCATTTCATCCATCGTTTCGATGCCCATCTCCACGACGGCTGCCTGCGCATCGTCCGCTAAGGCAAGCAAAGTGAGCGGTACGCCGATCTCATTATTTTGATTGCCCAGCGTTTTATAGGTGCGATAGGTTTGTGAAAGGATCGATGCCGCAATATCCTTCGTGCTCGTTTTCCCATTGCTGCCGGTAATACCGATGATGCGGCATGACAACTGCTCGCGATACGCCTTTGCCAAACGCTGCAATGCGTCTAACGTATCATCGACGATGAGTACCGGAATATCAGCGGGCGGATTGGGTACATCTCGTTTCCAAAGCGTTGCTGCCACACCCCCTTGAATCGCCTCTTTGACAAACGCATGACCATCTGCCCTGGCCCCGATGAGCGGCACATACAGATTTCCCGCAACTGCTTTACGGCTGTCGATGCAGACCCCCTTGATCTGTACATTCATATTCCCCTGTTCTATATAGTCCGCATCCAACATGCGAATGATCGCTTCTAAGCTTCTTGTAATCATTGTTTCATCCTTTCCGATATTTCGGGCATCAGAAAACCCAACTGTCTGCTTTATTATAGCATATTTTCCCCGCATACAAATCAAGAATCGAAAGAACCGTATGATTTTATATGATCACCGCAAAAAAGCATTGCCTTTTTTCCTTTGCTTTGCTATGGTATTGTCATGAAAAACAAATACTATTACCCGAGCGAAGAACTGCTTGCTGCTTTTTCGACGATACAGGATTTCTTCGACGCTTACATCCCATCCAAAAAATACCAGCATCTTTTGATCCAAAATAAATGGATCTTATTAGATGGAAAACCGGTGAATCGAAGAACGCCGTTAAAAGGCAGGCTTTCCTTGCGCTTATATGCAGACAGCGCGGTGATCAAGCCGCTTTCACATACAGAACCTTTGATCCAAGATGATTTTGTTCTTTATGAGGACGCCTTTTTATTGGCTGTTTATAAACAAAGCGAGCTGTTGGTGCATGATGACGGGAACGCCGCGATCACTTTATGTGATCTGGTCGCGCGCTATTTTTACGACACTGGCCAGGCATGTGCCATTCATCCGCTGCATCGCCTGGATTATGATACCAGCGGCATCGTTTTATTTTGTAAAAGTGAAATCTTGCAGCCGCTTTTTGATCAGATGATGTCTGCTAAAGCAATCAAGCGGGAGTATCTGGCAGTCGTGGAAGGATATTGGAAATGCCGATCATTTATCGTGGAGAAAGCAATCGCAAAAGATCGCCACAGCAAGAAAAGACGTGTTTCCAAACAGGGGCAATATGCCAAAACGACCTTTACCACGCTTTACTGCGATCCTAATAAACAATACAGCGTCATGCGCTGTCAATTAGCGAGTGGCAGAACACATCAGATCAGAGTGCACTGTGCCGATCAAAGACATGCGCTGTTAGGTGATCCGCTTTATGGAAAAGCGTCCAAGCGTATTGCCAGGACCGCTCTGCATGCGGATTGCTTATCCTTCTATCACCCTTTTTTACAAAAGCAGATCATCATTCATGCGGCGCTTCCCGATGATCTTGCACAATTTCTGCCAAAAGAAATGCGGAGACCACGCTGACCGTGATCACCCGCATTTTATTTTTTCCCTTTTTTCACGTAATAGACAAAACCGCCCAGCGCAAGCAAGAGCACGCCCGCGACACCCGCAGTGCCATAGCACCAAAGCATCGCCTGATCACCGCGCGTCTGTTCTTCGCTTAACTGCTCCTGCGTCGCCACATTTCCATTATATAACTGCAATGTCTGCTCGCTTGCTTCATACTGATAGAAAGCGGCATTGCCTTTGCCATCCATCAAATAGAGCACATAATAGTTTTCTAAAGCCTGGTTTTCGTATTTCCATCCATAGAAAGACATTTCTTCAAGCGTAAAACGCTGATAAGTCAAGCCGCTTTGCTTTTGCAGTTTCTTCGGCACATCGATCATGACGAAATTTCTTCCGCCCAACTGAATCGGACGATAGAGGGAAGTAACGCCTTCCTTTTCATCATATAAATAGAAATCCTTATGATTATCGTCATCCACTAAATATACCAATGTCTGCTTCGGTTCTTCACGTTCCCATGCCGATACGCTTTCCCCATTCACGCTGATGGTCTTGGCCGTAAAACCGGAAGGAATGCTCACATCGTCCACATTGCGTACAAAGCCCAGCTTCTTTCCTTGGTATTTGACAAAGACCAGCGGCTTTTCATCTACATGCACAATGATGCGATACGTTTTTGTCGTCTGATTTTCCGCGGTACAGATGATTTCCAATACATTGTCGCCTGCTTTTAGTGCCTTTTTGCCAATCCCACTGACGCTCGCTTTGGCATCGGCAGCCTGTGCATCCACTTCGATTTCGGTCGCATCGCTTGGCAGCGATATTTTATATTCCGTTACCTCCGGGGAAAATGCCGGCTGCAGCGTACCTTTGGAAACGCCCAAAGAAGCCAGAGCGTTATTGGTGCTGCGATGATCCGTTTCTGCCGGCTTCTGCGTATTACCGGAAGGCCTGCTTCCTGTGGTATTGTTATTTGGCGAAGTGATCGCAACACTGACAGAACGGCTTTCATTGACTTCCTCCGGGGTTGTCGATGAAGTCGCCGCATCGATCGGACTGACCGTTACCCTCGTCGTTCCCGCACTGCCGGCAGTTACCTGAAACGAACAGCCCCCGCTCATGCCGCACATCGTCGAAGCAGGAGCGCTGCCATTCTCCGTAGTGATCTGAAATAAACCTCTGGCGCCGCTGATCGTTACCGTAAATGTCCCATTAGGCGCGACACTGCCGCTGCTGGCAGACAAGCCAAAACCGACTGCCCATGCCGATACACGCATCAAAAGGCCAAATATTGCCGTGACCGCAATCACTGTTACTCTTTTTCTGTTTTTCATCATTCTGCTCCTTATTTCTGATCGATCAGGGCGATTTTCATGATATGATTTTCCATCATCACATAGTCGATCGCCGATACTTTTTGATCCTGGTTAACATCTCCCGCAAAAAAGTAAGCGTCCCGCAGCGGCTGGGTCTTGACGATATGATTTTCCAACAAGACATAATCTACCGCATTGATCTTGCCATCCCCATTCAGATCCCCCTTGATCACACATGTGAAAGCAAAGCTTTGATCCGCTTCCTCAATCTTCAATACATCGCCGGTTACCACGATTCCATCTGTTTTTACATTTCCCGCTTTATCATACAGAGCAACGCTCCCCTCACCGCCCTGCTTTACTTTTTCCACCAATGCAAGCGGTGCGGTATTCAAGGCGATACCGGAGACCGTTTCGCTCATATAGTGCAATCCCGCGGCATTCAGATACGCTTCGCTGCCGGCCGGCGCATTTGGATCGAACTTGATTGTTTCTGCTTCTATTTTCGCATATTCCTGCGCAACGGCGCGCTTGAAGCCATCCCAGCCCATCGAATGATCGCTCATTTCGATAATATTCTGCGGACAGTTTTTCCCGGACCAGTCATGATGCTGCTTCACCGCATCCGCAGGCAAGCCCAGCTCAAATAAGATCCGTGCCGTCAATAGGGCGGCGTTCTGCTCCGCCTTTGCATAATTGCCGTCCGCATTTTCACAGATTTCGATCGCAACCGTTCTGCCATTCCCCATTCCCATGCCATCGCCGGCATGATAAGCGATCTCGCTCATCGGCAGGCTTTGAAAGATCGAATGATCGTCTACGGTAAAATGCCATGACGTATAAGAACCGCCGTTTCCATTAGACTGTAAATTCGCATGCGCCTGTGCGTTTGCCCCGGCACTGTAATTCGCTGTATTATGGATCGTTACATACAGCGGCACCATCGGCGTATTGGCACGGTTGTTGACTCTGATCGGAATGATCTGCCGCGTAAGGGGAATGCCGCGAATGTCATTGACGCTCAAAGTGTCGATGATCCCTTCAAAATAAGCATCACTGTCCCCTTCCCATGTGCCGTAAGCACTGTAATTCGTATTGACCCACGCATATTTCCCCGCTTCATACTCTAAATAGACCCATTCGCAGCCTACTTTCGTTACCGTGTACTTCCCCGCCGGGATCGATCCCATCTTATGCTGGTTTTGAAAGATCGGCTGTCGATAAAGCGGTCTTGCTTTATTAAACACGATCGTTCTCGGGGCGATCTCGCTGATCTCCGTTATATCGGTATTCGCATCGGCCTGATAGCTTTTGATATCGCCTAGATTTGGTACATGGTAGACAGAGATATTGCCCCTTCCCGCCTCATATACGACGCTTCTTCGATCAGCCTGATACACCTTTCCCTGATAAGATATGATCCATGTGCCGGTGCGAAAAAAAGAAGCCCTAGCTTTTCCGCTCCCTTCACCAAAATGCTCATATCCGTTTGTCAATTCATCGTTTTGCGGTGCTGCCTCATCATCTATCTCTGTTTCATGAGCCAAAATGATCGAATTTCCCATACAGCAAAGCGCAAGCACCAAAAAGAACACAGCTTTTATCCGTTTCACATGATCACCTATCCCCTTATGTTTCTTATTTATTATTCTAGCTTCTTTTACAAAATAATACAAGTATGGCAAGTGCGTTTCTCATTAAAAAAAGCCCTTATGAAAGGACACTGTCACTTAGCTGCCCAAGCGACAGGCCCATTTCAACAAGGCTTTTTATACGGTAATCGTAGAACGATGATAGTGCAGATGAAAGCGAATCAAATCCTTTAACAGTTGGATCGAAGCGTCCATTTCACTTTGATTCAGCACTTTCACGACCTGAAATGCCTTTTCCATCACTTTGTCGTCCACATCATAGGTTTCTTTCAAATGACGGATCCAATCACGGCTTTCCTCTAACTGTTTACTGGAAACCACGCCCTCCGCCATTACCACACAGCTGTTTGCGCCGTCTTTTACCGGCACTGCCCATTTGATCAGTCCCGCATGGCAGCAATACGTCATTTCCTTCTGTGCGTTTTTGACAGCATGAAAGGTTTCAAGCGTACAGATTTCACATTCCTGCAGCGCTTTTGTGCTGGTCTTTAAGCATTTACAAAAGTAATTGCGCTCACTGGCGCTGTTGATGTCCTCGTTATCCATAACGATATAACCGCGCAAACCGGTCAATCGCTGGTAGTCGTTTAATGCTTTTTCAATACAGTATTTGAATTCCAGATCCATAACATCACCCCATTCCATCCGAACTGTCATATTTTACCATTGTTTTTTATCGCATGCAATACTTTATCAAACCGACACCTACGCCCCATCGTTTCATTATCTGTGCGCTTCCTAAAGAAAAGCGCATGGCGACATGACGCCCATACGCTCCTACTCGTTTTCAAACGTAATGAGATCCTTTGCATAAGGCAGTGTTTCGATCCACTCACATACAACATGCCACTCCGCTAATTTATGATGCTTGCGGGCATGGTAGATATTTACCAGTGTTTCATAATTCATCGTTACCGTACGCAGCTGATTGTAGGAACTCGGCAGCAGCTGGATCATGCTGTACCAAAGCTCCTTATCTTTTGTTTCCAGATAAGCCTGTCTTAACGCCTCTAAGGTTTCGATCACCTGAGATAAAGAACGCAGCGCCGTTTCGTTCATTTTATCATGCGAACAGTCATCCATCGTAAAAGGCTTAGACGCAATTTTATGCATCGTTGAGGTGGAGTTTGCCACCGTCCCCACCTTATAGGTATCAAATTCTTTCCACCAGTAAAGCGGTGCATTGAAATCAACGGATACAAAGATCTGTCGGATAAATTTACGATGATCGCTGCCGGCTTTGGCAAGACGCTTTGCCAGATCCAAATCATTTGGTCCCAGCACATAATTGCCTTTCTCATCATAATAAGAATCCTGACGATTCCAGCTATTCATCGGATTACGGGCGCCGCGCATCGCATTTTCTAAATTCATGACGCTTGTTTTATCAATTTTAATCATAACCTATCCTCTTTTCTTTATGTTTTCTTAATCATAGCGTGTCTGCTTTGATATTGCAACCGAAAAGATTAAAATCGCACTGTCCTCACATAAAAAAAGGCAGCTGCCTTTTTATTCGATCGGTGCTTGATGGAAACGCCCTTCTACATATTCGGTCTTAGCGACATTGACAAATGCATTGGGGTCGATCTCTTTGATTTTGCGGATGATCTGTTTCGCCTCCCCGCGTCCTACGACCGTATAAAGAAGCGTATGTTTTCTTCTGGAGTATGCGCCTTCCCCATCAAAGCGGGTAATGCCGTGATGGGTATAGATCAACAATTCCTCACATAGCTGATCGGGAATGTCGGTTATGACAAACAAGGTCATCTGTTTATATTTTTGATGCAGCAGATTGATGACCTGTGTAGAACAAAACTGAAAGATAATGGAATAAAGCGCCTTATCCCAGCCGAACAAATAGCCGGCGATGATCAAAACGCATACATTAAAGGCAAATACATAGTTCCAGGTGGAAAGGTTGGTCTTCACGCTGACTGACATTGCGATAAAATCCGTACCGCCGCTGCTGGCATTGCCCTTTAAGGCGATCGAAATTGCCAAACCGTTGAAAATACCGCCGAATACGCCGATCAGCAACGGATCATACGTAATGGAAGAAAGCGGAAGCACATCGACAAATACGCTGGATAATCCGATCATCAGACAGGAAAACAGGGTAAACTTTTTACCGATGATCTTATAAGCGATGATCGCCGGCACCACATTCAATAAAATGTTGATTGCGGTAAAAGGTACTTCCAGATTAAAGAAAGTTGAAAAAATACGCTGGATCAAAATGGTCAGACCGTTGAAGCCGCTTGGAAAAAGCCCGCCGGCATTGACGAAACTGTTGATGTTGAGCGCTGAGATCAGCGCACCGGCAACGACGCAAAGAAGCGTTAATGCAACCGGCTGTTTTTTATACATGTACTCACTTTGGGCCATAACTATATCCTCATTTCCCCTGCCTAAGCTATCCTTATTATACTCAAAATTCTCACATATGCAAGTAGCAGCCCGGTTTTTGCCTGCAAGGAATCAGTCCTTGCTTATGAAAGCGGCAGATATAAAACAAAAGGAAGTGGATCCTGTCCATCTAAGCGGATGGCAATAGGCAGGTGCTGTTTATCCGGGTGTGCATATACGATCAAATGCTGTGCACTTTCTTATGGATAAACGCAATCTTCTATTCTAAAAAACAGCCTCATCGATCGATGCGCGTACTTTGATCCGTCTTTCGCACACGCATGTTGCGATAAAAACAGCCTACCAGCACGATTGCCATCAGACACCACGAAATCGGCTCCGCCAGCGCAACGCCGAGATAGCCGCATGCAGGCACCAGCGTAAAGGTAACGATGATCTTGACCAGCATCTCAATGATCGAAGATACGATCGGTACCGTACCGTTGCCAAGCCCCTGCAGCGCACTGCGGTAAAGAAACAGCAAGGCAAGCGCAAAGTAAAAAAGACTCATGATCTGTGTATAAAAAACAGCCGGTTCCACGACTTCACGATGTTTCCCATCGATCAGAAAACCGATGAGAAAGGAAGCGGCGCTAAAGGACAGCACAATGACCGCTGCTGCCCAGACAAATGAAACCCAGACGCTTTTTTTGACACCTTCTAAAATACGTGACAATTGATTGGCACCCAGATTTTGCGAAACAAATGTCGTAACCGCAATGCCGAGACTGATGAAGGGCTGCATCAGCATCTCCACGATCTTACGTGCCGCCGTATGTGCCGCAATCGTCATCTTGCCCAACTGATTGACTGCGCTTTGTAACACCAGCGTACCGATGGAAACGATCGAATTCATCAAGCCCATCGAGATCCCCATCGTAAGCTGCTTGACAAACAGCTCTTTTTCCAAGCGGAAATCACTTCGCTTCACTAGAAAAAGCGGATAACGGCGCCGGATATAAAGAAAGCACAGCAGCGTTGCCAAAGCCTGTGCGATCACGGTCGCAAGCGCCGCACCGGCAATGCCAAGCGGAATGATCGCCACCAGCACATAATCGAGCACGACATTGAGAATACTGGCGATGATCAGAAAATACAGCGGTGTTTTGGCATCGCCGACACAGCGCAGCAGACTCGCAAACAGATTGTAGAGCATCGTAACGACGATCCCTGCCATGATGATCACCAAATAAAGCGCAGCCATATCTAAAATGGAAGCCGGGGTCTTTAATAAAAGCAGGATCGGCCTTGCCAAAGCGATGGAAATGACGCACAATAAGATCGACGCGCTGAAACAGATCACATAACTGCCGGCGGTCGCCTGTTTCATCCCTCGCTCATTTCTTGCACCGAAGAACTGCGCAACCAAAATACCGACGCCCGTCGCCATCCCATTGCAAAAACCGATTACCAAATTGGCAACCGTTGTACTGGCGCCCATTGCCGCCAACGGATCCACACCGAGAAACTGTCCGACGATCATTGTATCCGCCATCAGATACAGCTGCTGAAACACATTTCCAAACAAGATCGGCACACTGAAAAAAAGAATCAGTTTCAATGGATTTCCACTTGTCATATCTTTCATCTTCATCACCCTATGGCTCAAGATTTTATCATACCTCCCTATCCCTGACAACTACCATCTATTCCTTTCGTCTTTATAAAGAAGCAAGCAGGTGCACACCGATACAGAGTAAAACACCGATACACAAAGGAATGAAAAATGCCAGCACGGTCAAACGCTTAGAGCCGCTTTCCCGATAGATCGTCATCAAAGTCGTCGCGCAGGGAAAGTGAAAGAGCGAAAAAAGCATGACGCAAAGGGCACTGATCCAAGTCCAGCCGTTGGCGATAAACAGTTCCCGCAGCAATGTAAAGCTGCCCAGCTCCATCATGACACCGCTTGCCGTATAGCCCATCATCACGATCGGCAAAACGATTTCATTAGCGGGAAATCCCAGAAAAAACGCCAGCAGGATCACTCCATCCATGCCAAGCAGATGAGCAAAAGGATCCAGCCAATTCGCTGCCGCTTGAAACAGCGACTGCTGTTCCACCATCACATTGCTTAATACCCATAGGAAGATACCGCCGAAAAATGCCGCAGCCACTGCTCTGCCTAATACCTTCAGCGTGCGATCGCAAAAAGAGCGCACCAGGATCTGTAAAAGCTGCGGACGGCGATACGGTGGCAGTTCTAATGCAAAAGAAGCGGGCGTATCACGATATAGCGTACGCGACAGGATCCGATTTATCACAAGGGTCACTGCAATCGAGAGCAGAATAAATAAGCATAAAAACAAAGCTGCCAGCACCGAATCGATCCAAGTATGGCGCATCGTCGTAAAAAAGATCGTAATCAGCGCAATGAGCGTAGGAAAACGGCCATTGCAGGGAACAAATGCGTTGGTAAGGATCGCCAGCTCCCGCTCCTTTCTGCCATCAATGATACGGGCGCCGCTTACCCCTACCGCATTGCACCCAAACCCCATGCACATCGTCAAAGCCTGCTTCCCACATGCACCGCTTTTCGCAAATGCCCCATCCAGCTGAAACGCCACACGCGGTAAATAACCAAGATCCTCTAAAAACGTAAACAGCGGAAAAAAGATCAGCATTGGCGGCAGCATGACAGAAACGACCCAGCCTACCGTACGAAAAATGCCCTGCACCAGAAAAGACTGCCAAAGCCATGGCATATGCACCTTTTCACAGCCTGCTAACAAAACCGCTTCCAGTTCCCGAAATAATGCGGAAAGCCAGGCGCTTGGCAGATTCGCTCCTTCCATCGTGATCCAGAAAACGACAAACAGCATGACCAGCATCAACAAGATGCCGTAGACACGATGCGTCGCCAGCCGATCAAACTTAGAAAGCGGCAGCTTATCGGTCTTTTGTTCTGTCTGCAATAAGATCTGCGTCGCTTTTTCCTGATAAGCGGCAGCGACCAGATCATAACCGTTTCCCACTTGCTTGTCTTTTAAGCGTTTTTGTGAAACAAGCACTTTCAGATCCCGGCTTTTTTCATCACACAAAGCTGCCAGCGCCTCAAAACGAGATGGATAGTGCACTTCCAGCACCTGCAATTCTTCCTCCACTTCTTTGCGGTATGGAAGCGAGAAGGTATTTTTATGCAAGGGATGCTCTGCGATCGCCTGCTTGAGCGCCTGTAAACTTTTTTTATGGGTCGCACTTACGGCAACCACCTCACAGCCAAGCAGCGAAGCAAGCCGTTGGGTATCGATCTTTATCTGCCTGCGCTTTGCTTCATCGATCAAATTCAGGACGATCATACAGGGAATCCCCAGTTCCAGCACTTGAAACACGAGATGCAGATTGCGCCTTAACAGCGTCGCATCACAGACGATGACACAAAGATCAAATGCTTTTTCCATCAAACACTGTGCACTGATCGATTCTTCCTGTGAATGTGGGAACAAAGAGTAGGTACCCGGCAGATCGACCAATTCAATCAGCGTATCTTTATAAAGGCATGTGCCGCTTGCCAATTCCACCGTTTTCCCCGGCCAGTTTCCCGTGTGCTGACGCATCTTGGTCAAAGCGTTGAACACCGTGCTTTTCCCTACATTGGGATTACCGCACAAAACGACTCTGCGGCGGCTTAGTTTTTCATTGATCCCGTCATTGGCCTGCTTTATTGCCGCCCACATATCTTCACCTCGATCCTTGCACCATCCTCATTGCGCAAGGCAATCAGACTGTTTTGGATCCAATACGCCTTCATATTGCCAAAAGGATTTACAAATGCCGGACGCACCTGATTTCCTTTTACAAATCCCAGATCATAAAAACGTCTTAACAAACGCGGCGGCGCTTTGACCGCGATGATTTCGACCGTTTCATTTTGTTTTGCTTCCGGTAACTTCATATTTCGCCTCCTATGCTATGATATGAAAACCATGCGCTTTCGGAAGCGGGAAATGACCCAGTACGATCTTCGCATTTTTTTCAGATTCCACGGTGCTGCTGCTCAAACTTCGCGTATCAGCGCACATTGCGGTTTGCTTCATTTTGTGCTACAATAGCGAAAACTTGAAAGCGGATGAGGAGCGTGAAAACGATGAAAAACGAACTGAAAATGATGATCGGTTCTGAGGAAACGATCTTATACGAAGGCAAACCGGATAAAAAGTGCTTTTTATTTGAAAGTATCTTTCATCCGCTGCTGCCGGTCGCGATCATATGGGCGATCTTTGATCTCAGTTTTTTCAATCAAATGGGAATAGTGGGCATGCAAACATTTCTGATTCCCTTTATGCTGCTTCATATGATGCCGGTGTGGATTTATCTTTTTGGCGTTATTTTTTCCATTAGAAAATATCAAAATACTTATTATATCGTAACGGATCATGCAGTCTATCTCTCAAGCGGGATCTTTGCGATGCAGTTTGCCGCGAAAACCTTTGCCGAGCTCTCCCGCATCGACTTGCACCGAGGCATATTTGATCAGCTGTTCCATGTCGGCGACATCGTGATCACCACCGATCAGATCGGTAAAAGAAATATGCCGGTCGTATTGACCATCGGCAGCATCGCTAATTATGCAGAAGTATATCAGCTCGTTAAAAAGCTGCAAAAAGACATCTATTCCGATGTCATGTATCCAAATGATCTTAGACCGGAAGAAAACCACGGATATCGAACAAAATATAAGGGATGATCGCAGACAGCAGCACCTCGCAAAAGGTACAGCAGAGCAACTATTTCCCAATGAAAAAGAAACGGCAGCTATGAACCGTTTCTTTTTCTTCCCCGATTGATTAGAATCATACAAATGTTACACATCATTTTATCGTCATGCGCTTATTTTTTAGATGCAAGAGCGTAAATGGAAACGCCGAAGCAAGCTGCCACGCAGTCCACAATACTGAATGTATTTTGGGTAAACTGCAAATAAAGCAAAGATGCCAGCGCAACGACCGCAATGATCGCACCCAATACCTTCGCAACAGCAGTGCTGTTTTTTACACAGGCGATTCCGCATACGATCGCAAATAAAGCCACGGCATAGGCCAATACCACAACCAGCACTTCTTGTGTTTCATGGCCCGGCAGGACATTGTTGAGCGTACCCATTAACGCCAACGTGCCGACAACGGCATAAATCAAACCAAAGACGATCATAATCATGCCGATCAGTTTCAAAGCAGTTGCATTACTGTTTTTCATAATTGTTCTATCCTCTCTTTCAAAACGTGTGTAATTCTATCATTTATGGGAATAAATGTCAAATAAAACACCGAAACAGCGATTTCTATCAAAACACCGAAACAGCGATTTCTATTCCCTGTTTATTGTTTCAAAGTGCCTGTTTTACATGATCATGCACACATAATCACTGCTTGCCGTCTAACAAATTTGCAAAATTATGAACTTTTTATCCCGTTGCCGCATAGAAATGGTATAATCCCAAGTTTGACACCTAGACAATGAAAAAACTCAAGAAAAGCTGATAAATAAAGGCTAATCTTGAGTTTTCGTTTTGTAACGATATGTGGTATTTTTTTATCTGTTCTTTGATTTGTGGATAATATTTCTCATTTTCTTCTGTTTGATAATCTGGGTATCTGTATAAAATCCAAACAATTCATGTAATTTGTCTGTTAGATCGGTTCGTTTATAAGTCGGTATATATCCATATCCTTCTATCTCACATACATTCATTTCTCGTAATGTATGTATGATCTGTTCTACGCTATATTCCTTATCTAACTTTTCTTCCAGTAAACGATAAACCAACAGTGATATGAAACAGATCAGAAAATGCGCCTTGATCCGATCCTCTCTTTGTAAATATACTGGCCTTGCCTCAAACTCTGTTTTCATGATACGAAAGCATTCTTCTATCTGCCATCTTCTTTGGTTGATCTGAATAATTTCTTCTATGCTTCCATCTATATCCGTTGTAACGGCATAGAAACCATCATACATTGCTTCTTGTCCTATCTTTTCCTGATCTAGTTCATAAATAACTTGATCAGCGACTTCTCCATATTCTGTAACGGATGTTTTCTTTATGAATCTAGCCGGATCATTCGGGTTCTTCCGCTCTTTTCTAATGTTCTTGCTTGTATTTAATAGTTTTTGTGCTCGTTCTAATTGCTTTTGACGTATATTTGCTTGATAAGCACGATATTTAGGCGAATAGGTTACGATCATCGTTTCAGATAGTTTCTTTGATTCGATAGGTACTTCTTTATAATAAATCTCTCCGTAAACAGATGGATCGCTTTCGTCTAATTCACGCAAATCGATCAATCGATTACTTCCTACTTTTCTAAATTGAGTAGGATCCAAAGCAATTTCTCTATCTTCTTTCTTCAGTTTCTTCAAGGATTGGGCAATAACATAAGAACGTCCTTGCATATCATTGAACAGTTTATTATCTTGAGAACCTAGACCGGCATCACTGCAATAGATAAACTCACTGCAATCAAAATCACGAATGATCTTCTGTTCTAAAGGCTTCAATGTTTTCTGTTCATTTTGATTGCCGGGATACAGATCGAAAGCCAAAGGGATCCCATCGGTATCCATAAACAGTCCCATCGTAACGATTGGATTTGGCCGATGTTCTTTTGATTTTCCATATTTTCTTAAATCATCGTCCTCTTCAATTTCAAAATAGTAATTGGTACAGTCATAATAAAGGACCTTTGTATTACGATGATGAATGAAGTGAGAGTTCTTATAAACTTCGGATTGAATATAATCAGATTCTTGAGCGAGAATAGATAACGCTCTGTAAATATGATGGATATCATATTTAGGCTGTTCCAGCAAGGTGTGAGCGAAATCATAAGAGCTCTTTTTACTGGAAGGATGAAGGATACGAGAATAGATCAGATCGGAGAAGATGGATTGAATAGGGAAAGTGAAGTTATGACGGGTTTTCATGTTGCGGAAGATATTATCGAAGCGAAGCTGAGAGCAAATAGATTGAAGAAACAAATAACCGCAATTAAAAGAATGTTGTTCATTTTTCTTGATATGTAGATTAGGATGAAAAGATATAGAAACTTTTTCATTTTCTTGATCATATTGTTCGGTAGCAAGACGAGCCTGCTCTTTGGCCCAGGCAAGGACCTGATCACGATCATTGTTATGAAGAGGAAGGAGTTGATCCATAGAGCCAAGTTTTTTATAGATTTTGGAAGTATTCTTACCGTTTATTCTGTAAGAGTGAATAATATAGAGTTGTTCAGCATTCTTAGATTTGACAATATTGATACGCATAGAAGGATCACCACCTAACGACATTATAACACAATACGGCACAATACGCTATACAAAAACTAAAAAATTGACAAAAAAAGTATAAAAAAAGCTTTTGATTAAGCCTTTATTTGAATATTGTTATTTTTTTAGGTGTCAAACTCCCGGAATAAAATGACCGTGGCTTTGAAAGATCGCAGCTTAGTTGATTTCGATGAATTAAAAGCGGCCGGTGCTTATGTCATCCTAGAATCAAAAGATGGATATTTATTGCGTTTAGGCAACTGTTCGACGATCATCGCACGGGAAATGATCAAGCAAATGGAAGAAAAAGAGCATGCGTCTATGCAAACGATAGAAGAAAATGCCGCCGTTCATTAGAAGCCGTGTTTTCTTTCGATCATCCTATCCATATACATAGGATAAAGAATTCGGGGATAGCTTTGTTGTCATTCGATCTGACAGCGGATAAGCTCTTCGGATTCTTTTTTATTAGATAAGTTACACTTTCCACATATAAAAAACAGAAAGATTATAAAAAAAGAGGAAATTTGTTATAATCCCAAGTTTGACACCTAGACAATGAAAAAACTCAAGAAAAGCTGATAAATAAAGGCTAATCTTGAGTTTTCGTTTTGTAACGATATGTGGTATTTTTTTATCTGTTCTTTGATTTGTGGATAATATTTCTCATTTTCTTCTGTTTGATAATCTGGGTATCTGTATAAAATCCAAACAATTCATGTAATTTGTCTGTTAGATCGGTTCGTTTATAAGTCGGTATATATCCATATCCTTCTATCTCACATACATTCATTTCTCGTAATGTATGTATGATCTGTTCTACGCTATATTCCTTATCTAACTTTTCTTCCAGTAAACGATAAACCAATAGTGATATGAAACAGATCAGAAAATGCGCCTTGATCCGATCCTCTCTTTGTAAATATACCGGCCTTGCCTCAAACTCTGTTTTCATGATACGAAAGCATTCTTCTATCTGCCATCTTCTTTGGTTGATCTGAATAATTTCTTCTATGCTTCCATCTATATCCGTTGTAACGGCATAGAAACCATCATACATTGCTTCTTGTCCTATCTTTTCCTGATCTAGTTCATAAATAACTTGATCAGCGACTTCTCCATATTCTGTAACGGATGTTTTCTTTATGAATCTAGCCGGATCATTCGGGTTCTTCCGCTCTTTTCTAATGTTCTTGCTTGTATTTAATAGTTTTTGTGCTCGTTCTAATTGCTTTTGACGTATATTTGCTTGATAAGCACGATATTTAGGCGAATAGGTTACGATCATCGTTTCAGATAGTTTCTTTGATTCGATAGGTACTTCTTTATAATAAATCTCTCCGTAAACAGATGGATCGCTTTCGTCTAATTCACGCAAATCGATCAATCGATTACTTCCTACTTTTCTAAATTGAGTAGGATCCAAAGCAATTTCTCTATCTTCTTTCTTCAGTTTCTTCAAGGATTGGGCAATAACATAAGAACGTCCTTGCATATCATTGAACAGTTTATTATCTTGAGAACCTAGACCGGCATCACTGCAATAGATAAACTCACTGCAATCAAAATCACGAATGATCTTCTGTTCTAAAGGCTTCAATGTTTTCTGTTCATTTTGATTACCGGGATACAGATCGAAAGCCAAAGGGATCCCGTCGGTATCCATAAACAGTCCCATCGTAACGATTGGATTTGGCCGATGTTCTTTTGATTTTCCATATTTTCTTAAATCATCGTCCTCTTCAATTTCAAAATAGTAATTGGTACAGTCATAATAAAGGACCTTTGTATTACGATGATGAATGAAGTGAGAGTTCTTATAAACTTCGGATTGAATATAATCAGATTCTTGAGCGAGAATAGATAACGCTCTGTAAATATGATGGATATCATATTTAGGCTGTTCCAGCAAGGTGTGAGCGAAATCATAAGAGCTCTTTTTACTGGAAGGATGAAGGATACGAGAATAGATCAGATCGGAGAAGATGGATTGAATAGGGAAAGTGAAGTTATGACGGGTTTTCATGTTGCGGAAGATATTATCGAAGCGAAGCTGAGAGCAAATAGATTGAAGAAACAAATAACCGCAATTAAAAGAATGTTGTTCATTTTTCTTGATATGTAGATTAGGATGAAAAGATATAGAAACTTTTTCATTTTCTTGATCATATTGTTCGGTAGCAAGACGAGCCTGCTCTTTGGCCCAGGCAAGGACCTGATCACGATCATTGTTATGAAGAGGAAGGAGTTGATCCATAGAGCCAAGTTTTTTATAGATTTTGGAAGTATTCTTACCGTTTATTCTGTAAGAGTGAATAATATATAGTTGTTCAGCATTCTTAGATTTGACAATATTGATACGCATAGAAGGATCACCACCTAACGACATTATAACACAATACGGCACAATACGCTATACAAAAACTAAAAAATTGACAAAAAAAGTATAAAAAAAGCTTTTGATTAAGCCTTTATTTGAATATTGTTATTTTTTTAGGTGTCAAACTCCCGAACTTTTTATTCCGTTGCCGCATAGAAATGGTATAATCAAGACAAGCAAGGAGTTGATAACATGGAAAAAAGACAATTTATCTGCCCGAAATGCGGCTGTACGGAATTTATCGACGATCAGTTTCAGGCGACCGGTGGAAATTTCGCGAAATTGTTTGACGTGCAGAATAAGAAGTTTATTACGATCAGCTGCAAGCACTGCGGCTATACGGAACTCTACCGCATGGAAACCGATGCCGGATGGAATATCTTAGACTTCCTGATCGGCGGTTAAGCTCAGCTTCGGCTGAGTTTTTATTTGTTTATGCCGCTTTCTTTCAAAATCTGATCACGATGACGATAGAAAAAGAAATAGCGGGCAAATGCCGTAACGATGGTAAATAAGATCACCCCTTTGGCGATTACTGCCGGAAGTGAGAACCATAAAAAGCAGTATTCGCATAGCGGAATGAACAAAAGCAACCGCAGCGCTTCACTGATGAGCAGATAAAGAAGCAAAGTGTGCTTGCGCAGATGCTGGATCCACTCGGACAAAGAAGCAAGCCGCACCATACGCATCCACAGCCAGGCAAAGGCAAGCATGATCAGTGCGCCAAGCAGGGCATCAAACTGCACCAGCAAAATACAGACAATTCCTGTTTTCAACATACGCCATCCTCCTTTTATTCATTTTATCATAATCAAACGGTATTATTGGGAAAAATACTTTCTTTTTTCAGGCTTTGTATTATAATGATAACCATAAGTTCCAAGAAAGGGAGTTTGATTTATGGTAGAAAAACATGTCGTATTCATTACGCCATTTGAAGAAGAACGTACGCTGCACATCTATCTTCCCGATGATTATCAAACAAGCGGACGCCGTTATCCGGTCATGTATATGTATGACGGTCATAATCTTTTTTACGATGAAGACGCTACCTACGGCGTTTCCTGGGGATTAAAAGATTATTTCGAGCGGCATCAAAGTGAGATCATCGTCGTCGGGATCGAGTGCAACCATGAAAGCAACTATCGGCTTTGGGAATTTTCCCCTTATGATTTCAGCGATCCGCATTGGGGCGAAATAAAAGGATTAGGCAAAGCGCTCATGGAATGGGTCGTAACCCAGCTCAAACCGATGATCGATGATGCTTATCCAACCCTTCCCGATCGGGCGCATACTGCCATCGGCGGCAGTTCGATGGGCGGTTTAATGGCTATTTACAGCGTCATCGCACATAATGATGTATTTTCCAAAGCAGCCTGTCTTTCGCCTTTTTTTACGCACATCATGAAAGAACTGCGCAAAGAACTGAAACGAACGCTGGATGCAAAGACCCGGATCTATCTCAGCTGCGGAAGCAATGAGTTTTCGCATAAGCGCTCTTTGGCACGCGGTCTGCATCATATTCATGAAATTGCCAACTATGCAAGTGCACAAGGATGTTGCGTCTATACCAATTTGATCATCGACGGCGCTCACAGCGAACAAGACTGGTGTAAAGAAACCAAGATCTGGTATCCGTTTTTATTTCATGATCCACAATAAACGCTCGTCAGCGCGTGATCAGCTGACAGAAAGGAGCAGGTCGATCAAATCATGATCCCTGAACAGCACTATGTTACAAGTACATACTCCCGCACCTGATTTTACCTTGCCGGACGCATCCGGCAAGCAAATTTCCCTGCATGATTTCAAAGGCAAAAAAGTCGTCGTTTATTTTTATCCGAAGGACAATACGCCCGGATGCACTAAACAGGCGTGTGCCTTTAAGGATGCTTACAGCGCTTTTCAACAAGCGGATGTCATCGTGATCGGCATTTCAAAGGATTCCCAAAGATCCCATCAAAACTTTATACAGAAATATGAACTGCCGTTCTTACTGCTTTCAGATCCGCAATTAGAAGCGATACAGGCATATGATGTCTGGCAGGAAAAGAAGTTGTATGGGAAAACCTATATGGGCGTTGTCCGCGCTACTTACATCATTGATGAGGACGGCATGATCGCACATGTATTTGAAAAAGCCGATCCCACAACCAATGCACAGGATGTTTTAGCACTGCTTTCCAAGTAAACATGCAGTAAAAAAGCGCTCGGCTTTTTGAAAAAGAGCGCTTTTTTATTTCCCGATGCTTCCGACGCGTCGCTTGATCCAAACGATCGTAACGATAGAGTAAAAGCAAAACAAGACAATCGGCATTTTATATCCCTCCTTGTCCTACTCATACGCTCGATCCTGCTTGCTTCCTAACTTTTTTATATTTGACAAACAGACGATCGAACGATTCGTTTCTTTATTTCTTCCAGGTAGAATAAGAAAACAATAAGATCAAAGGAAAGATCTCCAAACGTCCTGCAAGCATATCAAAACTCATAACGATCTTAGAAAGATCACTGAAGCTGGAGAAATTACCGACCGGTCCAGCTACATGCAAAGCCGGTCCGACATTGTTCAAGGTCGTTGCGACCGCGGAGAAACTGGAAGTAAAATCCATATTATCCAAAGTGACGATCAGCAGCGAACCCGCAAAGATGATAAGATAAAAAACCAGATAGGCATAAGCCGCCTGCATAACGCCGTTATTGACCGGACGCCCATCCATATTCATGCTGACGACAGTATTAGGATGTAATTGCCGGCGGATATTGCGCCTTGCTGATTTCAGATAAAGCAAGATCCGTGATACCTTGATACCGCCGCCGGTAGAACCCGCACAGGCGCCGATAAACATAAGCATGATCAGGATCGTTTGAGAGAACAGCGGCCACAAGCCATAATCTGCCGTTACAAAGCCGGTCGTGGTAATGATCGAAACGACCTGAAACAGCGCATAGCGAAGCGCTTCCCACAGCGAGCTGTACAGATCCAAAATATTAAAGGTGATCAAAACTGTCGCGCCTAATACGATGCCCGCATACCAGCGCAGCTCCTGTGACTGTAAAGCTGCCTTAAACTTGCCTAACAAGAAGAAGTAGATCAGATTAAAGTTGATCCCGAATAAAAACATAAAGACGGTAATGACGCCTTCCAAATAAGCGCTTTGATAATAAGCGATGCTGGCGTTTTTGATCGCAAAGCCGCCGGTTCCCGCCGTCGCAAACGCATTCAGCAGACTGTCGAATAACGGCATGCCGCCAAGCACCAGCAATAGAACTTCAAGACATGTCAAAAACAGATAGAGATAATATAAGATCCGTGCCGTTACATTCACTTTTGAAACCAGTTTGCCGACGACCGGACCGGGCATCTCCGCTTTTAAGATATGCAGCGTATTCCCTTTGGCATTGCGTAAAAAGGCGACCATCAGCACTAAGATGCCCATACCGCCGACCCAGTGTGAAAAACTGCGCCAGAACAAAGCGGTATGACTGAGCGCTTCCACATCCGTCAAAATGGAAGACCCGGTGGTGGTAAAACCGGAAACGATCTCAAAAAAGGCATCGACATAAGAAGGGATTTCTCCACTGAACCAAAACGGCAAAGCGCCAAAAACAGAAAAAGTGATCCAGGACAGGGCAACGATCAAAAAGCCCTCCCGTGCATACATACGCGTATGCTTCATCGGAATGCGGTTTAAGACCCAGCCAAACAGAGATAAGCCAAGCGCACAGCCGGCATAGACAACCCCTTCCCGCTCCTGATAAAGCAGGGCGATCAAGACCGGAAACAGCAACAATAGCCCCTCTAGGCAAAGCATTTTCCCCAGCATGGCAATAATCATTCTGCGATTCATGTTTTAGTCCTCCAAGATATCATTCAAATCACGAATCGTTTTTCGCTGCGTTACCACAATGACGCGATCACCGCTCAAAATCTGATCATTCCCTTTTGGAACGATGACCTGTCGGCCGCGCAGGATCGCCGCAACCAGGATATCCTTTTTTACCGGCAATAACGCCAATGACGTCTTTTTCCCTCTGAAATTATCGGTTGCCATAAATTCCAATGCTTCGACATGTTCATTTACCAGCTTATAAAGCGTACGTACCGCTGAATCCTCATCTTTATTCGATTTCGCCCGCACATAGGCGAGGATCTGATTGGCTGCGATCCGCTTCGGCGAGATGACGCCGTCAATATCCATATGATCCACCATATCGGTAAAACGCAGATTATTGACTTTGGCGATCGCCTTTTTCGCATTCATGTTTTTACATAACAGCGATACGATCATGTTTTCTTCATCAATGCCGGTCAAGGTAACCACTACATCCATCTCATCGACCCGCTCATCCTCTAACACGCTCTCATCACTGCCATTGGCATGAATGATGCTCGCCTGCGGCAATCGCTGAGCGAGTTCAATACAGCGCGTCTCATTTTGTTCGATGATCTTCACGCTGTACTTTTGATCTAACAGCTGTTTCGCCAGAAAGTAAGCGATCTTGCTGCCGCCGATGATCATGACCTTTTTCTTCTGCTTTTTAGAAAGATGCGTATAAGCACAGAAGCTGACCAGTTCCTTATGTGATCCGGTCAAATACGCATGATCGCCCTGTTCTAAAATAAACTGGCCGTTTGGAATATACACCTGTTCACCGCGCTTGATCGCACAGATCAAAATATTGCTGCGGCTGATCTGGTATAAGTCGCTTAACTGAATGCCGGCAAGCCGATTGTTTTTCGTTACCTTTACCTCGGCGATCTCTACCCGTCCCCGCGCAAAGGTATTGACCTTCATCGCCGAAGGAAACAAAATGCTGCGCACGATTTCATTCGCCGCTTCCGCTTCCGGATTCAAGATCATATTAAAGCCCAGTTCTTCTCTTAAAAAGCGCAGCTGGGTATAATAATCCGGATTACGCACCCGCGCGATCGTATAGCGCACCCCTAAGCGCTTTGCGATCAAACCGCTCAAGATATTGAGTTCATCAGAAGAAGTAACCGCCAGCAGCACATCTGCGTCCTCTACGCCGGCCTCTCTTAAAACATCGCAGTTTGCCCCATTTCCGCAGATTCCAAATATATCATTGCGTTCTACTACTTCATCGACCTTCTGTTCGATCGGATCGATCCCTACGATGTCGTGCCCCTCTGCTGACAGATATGCACATAAAAGCTGTCCTACTTTGCCTAAGCCTACAATTAAGATTTTCATTTCATTCATCCTCTAATCATTTTACAAAGTGCTATCATTATACCACATTTTCTATATTGTAGTGCATGATCTTTGTAAAATGATCATGGAGCGGTTTTGATCATCACTCCTCTCTGACCCAAAAATGATCAAAGCGCGCCCAGTTCGATCGCCGCTTCGGCAATCTGCACCGCATTGAGCGCCGCTCCTTTTCGCAGCTGATCGCCGCAGCACCAAAGCGTTAAGGAATGCGTCTGATCATGCATGCTTGCACGCACTCTGCCGACATAGATGTCATCTTTGCCGCTTGCAAACAGCGGCATCGGATAGACTGCCTGCTCTTTTTCATCTAACAAGATGACCCCTTCACTTTCCTTTAAGGCGGCTTTGGCCGCTTCCACACTGATCGCATCTTCAAAAAACAACGTGATTGCTTCACTGTGCGCCCGCATGATCGGCAGTCTGACACAGGTGCAGGTAACACATAAGTTTGGCTCATGCAGGATCTTGCGTCCTTCCCTTTGCAGCTTCCACTCTTCGCTGCTGTATCCGCTCTCATCAAAATCACCGATCTGGGGAATCAGATTATAAGCGATCGGATAAGGAAATACCTGTATCGGCAATGCTTCCCCACGCAGTTCTGCCTGCATTTGCTTTTTCAATTCTTCCATGCCCGCATGACCTGCCCCGGAAACCGCCTGATACGTGGAAACCACCATTGATTTGATCTTCGCTAAACGATGCAGCGGCGCTGCTGCCATGAGGGCAATGATCGTCGTACAGTTAGGATTGGCGATCAGTCCCTGATGCTTTTTTATGTCCTCCCGATTGATCTGCGGTATGACCAAAGGCACCTGCGGCTTCAAACGATATGCGCTGGAATTGTCGATGACCAGTGCACCGGCGCTGATCGCATATGGCAGAAAACGTTTGGCAGTTTTTTCGTCCACTGCCCCAAACACCAGATCCATGCCCTGAAAACTATGAGCGTTCACTTCCTCTATCACGATGACTTCATCGCGAAACAATATCTTTTCACCGGCACTGCGCTTTGATGCGAGCAGCTTCAAAGAAGCGATCGGCAGATCACATTCCTCTAAGATCTGACAGATTTCTTTCCCCACAGCGCCGCTCGCACCGAGAATGGCAATATGATAGGCTCTCATCCTGATTCCTCCTTACTAGGATCATACCCTCGTTATCCTATTCTTCTCATCACCCTTATGTGACTGAAAAACGCTTGGCTAAGCGACAAAGCACCATACTTTCGCTTCGCTCATACGGAGAAAACACTGGCTGCTCATTTCATCTAAGCCATTAAAAAAACCGGCATAAAGCCGGTTCCCACTATCAGTGATTTACATGATGCCGAAGAAAGAAGCCGCACATCCCAAGATCACCAGTCCGATCAAAATCGTCGTCGTTTTCACATTCTTGCCTAAAAGCCAATACATTATCCCAAACGCACAAGCCGGCAAGAAGCAAGGCATGATCTGATCGATATAGGTCTGCAATGATTCTGTTACTTCGCCCACTCCGACCGTCATCGTGATCTGCATGCTGACAGTCGTTGCGACCATTGCGCCGATGACCATCAAGCCGAGGATCGAAGCACATTTGGTAATCTTTTCGATCACCGCGCTGCTCGACATGTCCGCAAAGAACTTAACCCCGTAATCAAATCCAAACTTCAAGCAGTAATAACGTGCCAAAAAGCCCGGAATATTGATGATCAGCAAGAACAGGATCGGTCCTAGAATGCTGCCTTCTTTTGCAAAAGAAACCCCGATTCCTACCGCAATGGTAAGCAGCGTGCCCCAGAAGAAGCTGTCGCCTAATCCTGCCATCGGTCCCATCAAGGAAGTCTTGACGGCGCTGATCGACGTTGCGTCAAATTCCGGATCATTCGCATTTTGTTCTTCCATCGTCGCCGTAATACCTGCTAATAATGTAACGATATGCGGAGTGCAGGCCATAAATTCCATATGTCTTTGCAAAGCCGCCGCCATTTCCTCACTGCCTTCCGGATAAAGGCGTTTTAATACCGGGATCATCATATAGCAGTACATCAAGTGCTGCTGGCGTTCGTAGTTCCATGCCGAATCCAGCGTACAGGAACGGGTAAACACTTTCCAGAAATCACGTTTTGTTAGTTTTGTATTCGCATTGATCGTCTGCTTAGAATTCGTTGTCATCGTCATACACCTCCATCGCTGCATCCTGCTTACGGTTGCCGCTGAAGAAATAAACGACCAAAGCAACCGCTAAACCAAATAAAGCCACACCGAATACCGAAACGCCCAAATAAGCCGCCAGCAGGAATCCCACTAACAAGAACGCTGCCAGTTCTTTGGTCAAGATCATCCGTGCCAACATCGCAAAACCGATTGCCGGCAAGATACCTGCCGCAATATCCATACCATGCGTTACCCATTCCGGAATGAATGCCAATACATCTTTCACTGCATTCACACCCAAATAGAAAGAAACTGCCACCAGTAAAGACAATAATACTTTATTGCCGATGCCGGCAATGCGGCATACCCATTCGACCTTACGCGCTTTGCCTTCTTTCGCATAGCGATCGGCAATATGCGCAGCCCATGTCAAAATAAACATCATCTGTAAGTTATCCAGCAATAATACCAATGTAGCAACCGGAATCGCCAACGCCACCGCTTCCCCGACGCCCGCACCCGATGCGATGACAAACGCCGTTCCGATGATCGAACCGGAGGTCATATCCGGCGGATTGCTTGCCCCGATCGGCACTGCCCCTAAAAATGCCAGTTCCAGCGCCGCTCCGACGATGATCCCGGTTTCCAGATCACCTAAAACAAGGCCGGTCAGCGTGGAAACGATGATCGGACGATTCCACATCGTTGAGCCCATATAACTGTGCATATAGCCGAAGAATGCCACCAGTCCGATCAGTAAAGCCTGTAAACCTAAACTCATGTTCTTTTCCCTCTCTTTCTTTTACCATCTATTTCAGCAGATCCATTAGATCCTGCTTATGGTCGCTCGGTACTAAACGCACCTCTAATGCAATTCCTTTTTCGTGCATCTCTTTTAACATCGCTTCATCTTCTTCTGATACGAATACCGCCTTTGCGATCTGACGGCGATCATCCGCCGCTTTCATACCGCCGATATTGACAGAGCGGATCGCATCTACTCCCTTTGTCAAACGATAAGCATCTGCCACGCTTTCCACTAAGATGAACAGCTTGTATTTATCCGTAACGCCGCTGTTGAGCGCTTTGATCGAATCCTCCATGTTCTTCATCACCAGTTTGACACCGGTAGGCTTTGCCATCCGCATCGCCGCCATTTTTAATTCATCTTTCATCAAATGATCGCTGGCGATCAAGATACAATCGCTTTCCAAAAACTTCGTCCAAGAGAACGCGACCTGACCATGCACCAAGCGATGATCGATTCTTACTAATTTAATCATATGATTCTCCTTTGTTGATTGGGTTTGCTTCATTGATGACGCTCATCACTTCATCATCAATTACTGTTTTGCTCTAATCTGATTGCAGGCATCTACCAATGCCTTCACATGGCTGCCGTCCACGTCGCCGCTGTCTTTGTAAGTGTCTTTGAAATAACTGCCGACGATCGCGCCATCGCCTACCTGAAACTGCTCGGCACAGTTTTCTGCGGTTACCCCCGCGCCGATGATCAATGGGAAATCACCGATGATCGAACGAAACTCCTTGATCTTCTCCATGGATGTTTCCTGTCCGGTCGCATCCTGCGTCACAACGATCGCATCACAGCGCGTCATGGCGATCTGCAAGTCTTCTTCCAGTGATCTGCCTGATAAATACGGCTGGTATTTGAAACGTACGCCGCCCAGCACATACCCCTTATAAGTTTCACGGTTCAGCTTCATAAATTCATGAAATGCCGGATCATCTCTTACCTTCAAATGTCCCGCTACCGAATCCAGCTGCACAAAAGCCGCGTTGTATCTGCGTGCCAGCTCAAATCCCATCGGATCGACATTCAGGCAGTTTACGCCGTAGATCAGATCAAGATCCGCCTTTTGCAAATATGCCAGTACCCGTTCCATATCATAGTAATTGCCATAATAGCTTTCTACGATTACCGCATCGACACCGTTTTCACGATACAGCTCAATTTCCCGTTTCGCCCGCTCTAAAACGTCCTGCGCAGCATCGCCTTTCAGATGCAGCATCGCCAAGATCGGCTTTTTGTGTCTGAAGATGTCTAAAAACTGTTTTTTCATTTCTTGCCCTCCTAAAAATCCTCCGCTTCTTCCTGTTTGATCCCGTTTTGATAAGTAATGCCTTCTTTGGCTTCTTGCACAGCAGTTAAGATCTGTTCTTCCTTCAGCCCGCATTGCTGGGTGATCAACAGGCTCAATACCAAATTCATGTTCATGCCGGAACAGATGGATACCCGTGGGTGCACACTTAACTGTGATAAAGCCGTATAAACGCTGCCGCCCAGAATATCGCAGACAAATAAATAGTCATCGTTATCCTGCTCGATGCGCGCTTTCATCGCTTTGGCATAATCTTCCGGGTTCATGCCCGGATACAGGCAAAATACTTCTAAAGACGCTGCCGGCGCACCGATGATCATCTGCACGCTGTCTTTCATCCCTTTCGCCAGCTCCCCATGCGATGCCAAGATAATGGTACTCATAAGATCCCTCCCTTCACTTATCTTATAGCAAAAACCGTGCCAACTTATGATCGGCACGGTTTTATCAGCTTTTTTCTTCATTATGTTCGATGTATTCATAGATATAAGCGATCTCGCTTGGGGCAATTTCGACACTATAGTAGCGCTCCACGACACTAAAGCAGCGTTTTACGACAGCTATAAAATCCTGATGCTGCGCGACAAAGGCTTCCAGATATGGATAAGTGTCAATACCCGCATGGGTTACCAGCCGTTCGATCAAACAGCAGATATGCACATACAGACCGACACATGTCGCATTGGATAAGACGACGCCCATTTCCTCCTGCAAATGATCTAACGCCGTTGCCACATGCTCCAATAAGATTCCCGGATTTAAGATCGTCAAAGTCGTGATCAGATTGCTCAAAGAGAAATTCTTTAAGATATTGCTTTTGAACTGCCGCATTTCTTCCATATCCAGATAATTGCGGAAATAGTCGTGCAGTTTGTCCATCGTTACATTGATGACCAGATCCTCTAATGGAATAAAAGGCACTTCATCTATATTGGGGTTCAGTGTTCCGACAATGCAGATGACCTCATAGTCATCAAAGAAAGCCGGTGTCAATCGTTTCTCGATCAGCGTGTTATAATCATAGGTCAAGACCTTGATCGCTTTCTTTTTCGGCAGGGAATCCTCTAAGATATGCTGCAGGCGCTCCGCTGTTCCAAGTCCGCTCGCACAGGAACAAAGAATCAACGGATCTTTATGACGGCGGGCAATCAAATGGTAGGTCGGCACCGCTGCCTGCGCGACTTCTTCAAAGATTTCCTGCAAAGAACGGCCCTGCTTGATGCCGTTACCCACTGCTAACGCCATCTTCGTCGATACGTGATTCATCATTGCGATATTGATATTGCGGCTCGCATCGATGCCCTGATCGATCGCTTCCAAAGAACCCATATCCACCAAAAGCACCAGCTCTTCAAAATGCCCCATCTTGGAGAGATGGGCATTCAGTTGTTCCACCACGGCCGCGGTGCTGACATTCATCGGCATATCGATCGCATCAAAGATATACTGATCCAAAGAACGATTGACCGCATCGGCAATGGAAGAAGCGGTGGAATAGCCATGTGCCAAGATCAAACCGACTCGTTTGTTCCAATCGTTGGCACGATTGAATTTCTTAAAATATAAAGTGAAGATACACAAAGCAAGCAGATCTAAGTGCAGATCGGCATTCGCATGCAGATGATTCGCCACTTCTTTGGCAATCATATATTCCCGATGCAGTTCTTCCTGTAATAAATCATGCAGAGCGCTGATCGTATGTACCTGATGCTGCTCATGATCATTTCGGGCATAGGCGCCGCGCGTGCAGTCATGCAGATAAGCGCTCATCGCGATCAGATCGCTGTTGTGAAAATGAATGCCATAAGGATCGGCAATCAGATCCAGCGCATGTTTTAACAACGTCTGTACATAAGTGAACTCCGCATTTTGACGATAACGCTTTTTTAATACGATCGCATCATAATAATCATCCAATACCGCAAAGCACCCTTCTAAAAACGAAGCATAACCGATCTTCGCTTCTTCATAAGCCGCAAACTTTTCTAAGATCCGTTTATTCAAGCGTCCCTGTCTTTGATCATTTCCCGCCATATGCGACAGATCTGCTAATGTCAGTACGGCATTTTGCGCATCAAGTGCCCCGCGTTTATCCGAAACGGCTTTTAAGGAAACAAGATTTGCGGGAAGATCAAATGCATCGACTACCAAAGTAGGCTCCTTGGGAGGGCATTTATAATACGCATGCACACATCCTGCTTGGATACAGTTCTTCAAATCACCGATATTGCCGGGAAAATCGGTCGTTACCAATGTCTGATACACCGTATTGGTCATCATGATCGTTTTATGCAGGCGTTTGCTTTCCGCCTGAAACATCGTCAAGATCAGCTGGATCCGCTCACGCATGCCGCGCTCTTGCAGGCTGGGAACGGTAATGATCATCGGAATGCGCCGCAACAGTGTTTTTAACAGACATTTTTTCGGATCCTTGGTCGTCGCAAAGATCAAACGGGCATTGGACTCATACCAGTGCTCATGATCCCCCACCATATGATAAATGCCTTTATCCATGAATAAAAACAGTTTCTCCTGACATTCTGCCTTCAGATCATGCACCTCATCTAAAAATAAGATCCCTCCCTGCGCCAGCTTCAATAACCCGGGATTATCCTTGTCCGCACCGGTGAAAGCACCCTTTTTATGTCCGAATAAGTTGGCGGACAACAGTTCCGGATTATTGGCGTACTCGCTGCAGTTCAAGATCAAAAAGGGCTGTTCCTGCGTGATCAGTCCCTGATGCAGTGCATATTCATAAGTTTTCTGAGCAATCAGGCTTTTCCCGGTACCGGTCGGGCCATAAAGCAAAAACGGCAGACCGTTTGGCGGATAAGAAATGGTCGCCTTGCACGTGTCGATCACGCTTTGCAAAGAGTCATCATAGCCGATCAGCTCTTCAAAATCTAAGTGCCGCTGCTTGTTGATCGCTGCTTCCAGTTCTGCCTCAGAGCCATAAAGCGTGTCGGACAGCGTTATTTGATTTTGTTCTTCGATCAAGAAACGATCTAAAAACAAGACCGGCCGGGTATTGATCTTAATACATCTGCCTTCCTTGAAAAATTCATTCAGATATTGTGATACGACGTTGCGGCTTACGTGCAGCGCATCTGCGATCATCTGTGCGCTTGCCTTTTCATAAGCATGATCAGCAGTGCACTGCTTGATCTGCTCATAAATTTGTTCCTTCATGAAATCCCCTCCTTATAAGCGGTCTGCTTTACTGATCGCTTTGACATTTGGTATAAGTGAAGCACTGCTCACAATCCGGCAATGTTCCCAGTTTCAAATATACGATCATCTGATCACGGGTCAATACCAGCGGGCAGCGATCATGATAATCCGCCATTTCGCCATAGGCGGCGCAGGTGATGATGACAAATTCCTGTGCATCGTTGTATAAGCCTGCCAAATACACATACCTCTCTTTTTTCCCGATATGATACTTGACTTTCCGTTTGCCTTCTTTGCGCCATTCATAAAACCCATTGGTGACGATCACACAGCGGTTTTCCAGCCATCTTTGAAAGGTCGGCCGCTGATGCAGCGTTTCTACCCGCGCATTGATCAGACGATTGCCGCGTTCTCCCTGAAAGCCCCACTTTAACAGCTTTGGTACGACCTTGTTTTGTTCCAGCACAAACAGCAGTGCGCTTTGAGAAGGAAAACGCTCTCCCTCTAAAAAGTGAAACGAATCCATTTCCGGATAATATGCTTTCAACCATTCCTTTTGCTCACGATTTTCAAAATGAAACTGAAATCTTCCGCACATCTTATCACCTGCCTATTCTCAGTTTTTCCAAAGTGATGCTCTTTATCTAAAAAAACAGAAGGAAATGTTACGCATTTCCCCCTGTATCATCCTGATTTTCTTCTACCGGCGCCGGATAAAGCTCCCTTAGCTTCGCCATGACTGCTCCATAAAGGTTTTCACTTTCGATGCGGATGTCCGGAGCAGTGCCGTATTCCGCATTGCTGGCACCGTCTAAATTCAAATGGTGATCCGCACTCATCCGAATGATCATACCGCTGTTTGGCAGCTTGATCAAAAGCGGTTCAAGACTGCTGCCGCCGCCGCTGTAATCACCGACCAGCGTCGCAAAGCCGCTCTGCTTACAAAACATCGCAAAGCGTTCGGCACTGTCAGCGGTCGATCCATCGATCATCACATAGAAATCACCCTTGAATATCGCCTTCTTGGCGGCAGGCGCAATCGTTTTGCTTGACTTGACATAATCGGTCATGCCTTCCAGATCTTTTAACTGCAGCGCCGGAAGGGCCGCCAGCTTTCTGATTTCCAACAACTGATATTCTGTGCTCATATACTCTTTGGCCAATCCGCCCTTTACTAATGCAAGTGTTTCATAAGACGTTTTTTCACTGATATTAGGCGCTACGATATTTTCGATCCAGTATTGCTCGATTCCCGATGTAACACCTCTTAGATCGATCACACATACCGGATAGCTTTTGATCTCCTTAAAGAATTTCTTTAAGGTCTTTCCATCTTCCTTCATGGAGTTTTGATCCATATCGCTCATTTTGATATAAGCGATGCGATCCTTTTCGATAACGGAGGTGATCAAATTCTTTTCCGCGTCTTCATCGGAAAGCTTGGTATCCTCAAAGTCATAATAGCTCTTTGACTTGCCGTTATTGATGACATCATAAAGATAGTTCAAAGAATTTGTCATAGAAGCGCTGTCCTTCAGTTTTTCATACAGCCGTTTATAGCTGACCGCATTCAGTTTTTCCATTTTTCCAATGCCTTCAAATTCATTCAGAAACAGACTGACATAAGAATCAAACTGCTGTGTCGTCGTATCCTCGGTGATCTTATTGCGATAATGATCTTTTACCGCCAGAAAATTCTTACCGGTCATACGCTGTGCCACATTCATCATCGCATAGTTTTCCTGTATCGTCGTCCACAGATAATCATAATCCTCCAGCATCTGTTCATAAGTCAAAGGACCGTTGTCATCACATGCGGTGCACATGAGCGTTAAGCATGCCATCATGATCCATTTTACGATTTTTTTCATAACTGCCTCCTGTCTGTTTCCATATGCGCAAGCTGTTCCCTGATCCATTCATCCTCCGGATCATATGCCTTCGCTTTCAGCAGCGCCGCATAGGCTTTTTGCGTTTTCTTTTCTTCTAAGTAGTTCCATGCCAGATTCGCATACAGCCAACCGTTTTCATAGTGCTCGGATATGAGGGCGGAAAACAATGCGATTGCTTCTTCATGCCGCTTCAGCATGCCATAGTTCCAAGCGATCTGGGAACGGATCCAAGCATCGTTTTCACTCATCGCCAAGGCCTTCTCATAGTGCGCAAGTGATCGTTCATATGCCTTTAACTGCGTATAATTCCATGCGACCTCTAACTCAAACCAGACATCATTTCGCCCAAGCTTTTCCGCCTGCTTCAAGCAGCGAAGCGCCTGTTCATGTTCCCGCAGCCTGCCATAATTCCAAGCCAGCTGCGAATGCCACTCAATGCCTCTTTCACTTTCCTTGCACTTCCATAAAAAGATGACCGCCTGCTCATGATCGCCCATCTTGCCATAAAGGTGGGCAATCTGCTCCCATAGCGCATCGTTTGCCTGGTCTTGCTCCGCTATTTTCATCAAACAGTCGATCGCCTGCTCATATTCCTGAATCTGATCATATAAAAGCGCCATCTCATGATAGATATCCACTGTATGACGCTCCTTGCGCAGCGCCTGCTGATAATAGGAAAGCGCCTGACGAAAGCAAGCATCCGCCTGCTCTTTTTCATTGCTTTGCAGATAAACATAGCCTAATTCACTTTGTAACGCCGTATCATCCTTTCCCGCTTCATGAGCGCGCAAAAGATATGCCAGTGCTTGTTGAGGATCGTTTATTCTTCGCAAGCAAACACCCAGATGAAACAAAACCTCCGCGTCATTTGTCTTTTCAAGACAGCTTAAGACCTCGATCGCCGCCTGATAGTCCGCCTGCTGCTCATAGAGCGATGCCAACAACAGCCTGCTTTCGATCTGTTTTGGCTCTTGTTCGATCACTTGTCTAAGCAAGATCGAAGCTTCCTCATATTCCTGCTGCGCAAGCATACATTTGGCGCATTGTTCTTTGACCCAGATATTGTTTTGATCTTCCAACAAAGCATTTTGATAAGCTTCGATCGCTTTTTTATACGCACCCTGCACATGATAGGCATAGCCGATCTCCGCGTGTACCCATGCCACATCCTCTCCATATTCCAAGGCCTTCCGCAGATAGAAAAGGCTGTTTTGCACATCATCTAAATGATTGTAGGCAAAACCGATCTGACCATAGATCCAGCCATCCTTTTCATCCTGACGCAGCGCTTTGCGCAAATACGCCAGCGCCTCCTCATAACGGCGCAGCTGATTCAATACCCAACCCATGTTGGCATTGATAAAATTATCCTCATAGGCGTGGATGGCATGCTCTTGCAAATGCTGATACGCCGCCAAATACTGCTCTTTTTCAACGAGCTGATCAAACTTCGCTTTATAATCCATGACATCCTCACCTCTTTTCTTTTCTTATTATACATGAAAAACAGCGCTAAGAAAATGTGAAAGCACGGCTTCGCTAAGAAAAAACTGTTCCCGGGAACAGTTTACATAGAAAGCATGATGCTTGCGACATAGCTTGCTAATATCAGCACTGCGGCGATCTGCACGGCCGCTTTGCTTTTTCGTGCAGCGAGCACAACGATCATGATGATGCTGGAAAGCAGACCAAAAAGCAACAGATTGCCAACCTGTGATGCAAACAAAGTCGCACCGTCTAAAATATAAATGCTGGCTTTTTGATAAAGCAGATCCGCAAAGCATAAGATCGTAAAGTTAAACAGATTGCTGCAGACGACATTGCCGATAGAGGCATTGAAGTTGTTGAGACGCACCAATGAAGCAGAAGCGCTTAGCTCCGGCAGCGAGGTCGCTACCCCTAAAAAGATCGCACCGGCTACCGTCGTGCCTAATTGCAATGCATCGGCAATTTGATCGGTTACCTGCGTCAAAGCGATGCTGACTGCTACTAAAGCAAGGGAAAATAAGACAAAGCGGACCATGATCTGACGAATCGACAGATCCAGATCGCTCTCCTCTTCCTGTTCCACACTGTCATCGTTTTTCATGAGGCGGATGCCGATCACATATAAAACGATGATGACCGGCGTCATCAGATTGACCTGCGTAAAGCCAAGGGAAACGCTAAAAGGGGAAACGATCGCCAAGGCACAGCATACATACATCGCCAGTCCAAAGTACAGCGTGTTATAGTGTGACTGCGCGATCCTGCTTTGCCGATAACGCTTGTTAAAGCTTAAAACCAATACCGCCGGGATACACAGATTGAATATATTGCTGCCAAGTACGTTCCCCTGCACAAGCTGCGGCTCATCTAATGACAAAACCGCAGTCAATGAGGTAAACAACTCCGGTAATGAAGTAACCGCCGCAAGCAGCACACCGCCCAAAAAGGCACCGGACAGATTCGTCTTTTTATCTAATGCATCTACGTAAGCGGATAATTTAGTGGAACACAAAACGACGAGAACTGCCAATATCACATAAATCAGATAGATCATACCTGCCATTCCTTTCTTTTAACGACAGCGTTTATTGTACCATATTCAAAATGAAAAAACTATCGTTTCTGCCGCTGATATAAAAGTGCACTGCGGTAGCTTTTGCGACGGCGCTTTTTACGGCGATAACGATGCAAACACCAAATAAGCATATAAACGATCATTGCGATCACAAGCAGCCGCACCAGCGAATCACTCATCCACCACCAGATCGAGAATAGGATATATAAGAACGGATGCGCGTCGATATCCTGATGCGCGTTTAATGCTATCTCTCCTAAATACAGATCCTCATAAGTAAAAGCAACCTTGGCGAGCGTATCTCCTTTTTGATAAGGCGCCTGCAAAGAAGCAAGCGGTTCTACGCTTTTTTTGATCTGTTTTGTCGTGATCGGCTGTGGAACGTATAGCGCGATCTTTTCCGATGCATAGAAAGTACCGGCACTGCGATCCAAACTGTCTTTGATCGAAAGATCCGCGATCAGATCGCCTTTTTGATAAAGCACTTTATTTTCATAGTGCTCCTTAAAATAAGTTAACGCCGTATAAGCATCTGTAAAATGATCGTGGGTATAGTAATCCCCTTCGGCTTGCATACCGACATAAAGCAAATGCACATCATCATCCCAAGTTGAGGTAGCCAGACATTTCCCGGCTTCTGTGGTAAATCCGGTCTTGCTGCCTTCAAAAAAATCTTCAGGGATCCCTAATGCCTCTAATTCCGAAAGACGGGTGGAAGAAAGCTCGACGCCATAAGGATGCACCTCATTGCCCGCGGTCACAAATACATCCGTTCCATAAGCTTCTAAAAAGCGTTCATCCTGTAATGCCGCTTCCAACAGAAGCAGCATATCACCGGCGCTTGTATAGTGATCATCATCATGCAAGCCGCTCGTATTGACAAAATGGGTATGCGTCATTCCCAACTGTTCTGCCTGACGATTCATCTCCGCCACAAATTCCTCCACACTGCCCTTGGTCGCGATCGCCAATGCCTGACATGCCTCGGCTCCGCTTGGAAGCATCGCCCCGTAAATCAAATCCTTAAAACGTACCGTTTCACCGACCGCAAAGCCAGCCATGCTCGCGTTTTCTTCATAAAGGCCGCGAAACATCACTTCATCCAATACGATCTCACGGTTGTCATCCTCTTCCAGCTGAAGCGCCGCATATACGGTCATCATCTTGGTGAGCGACGCCGGATAGCGCTTTTCATCCTTGTTTTTTTCATAGAGGATCCGCCCATTGCTCGCATCATAAACGATCGCACTGGAACTGTATAGCGAAAGCTGTGGCTGCGGCAAAGCGTTTTTGCGTTCCTTGCCGAAGGTGCTTGGCGTTACGCTTCCTACAAACACGATGCACAAAAGCAGCACGATTGCCTGTTTCATCCAACTGCTGTTTCGTTTCATTTACTTCACCATCTTTTCAAATGCGTCCTTCGCCGCCATCTGCTCAGCCCGTTTCTTTGACTGCCCGCTTCCTTTTCCTAAGATGATATCATCTAGCAAAACGATCACATCAAAGGTCGGCTGGTTGCTTGGACCGCTCATCTTCACCAGTTCATAATGCACATTTTTTCTTGTATCCGACTGCACATACTCCTGTAAACGCGTCTTATAGTCGATCACTAATTCACTTTTCGGCGATGTGATCATCGGCGTCAGCACCTCTTCTAAAATAATATCCACTGCCGCCATGCCCTGATCCAAATACAAAGCGCCCAAAAAGGCCTCAAACATATCCGCCAGTATCGAATCACGATTGCGCCCGCCGGTTTTTTCCTCACCGATGCCAAGCCGCAAAAACCGTCCCAGCTTCAGCTTTCGGCTATATTCCGCCAACGCCTCTTCACAGACCAGCTGTGCTCTTAACGTCGTCATCTTTCCTTCACTTAATTCCGGTTCCAGCTTAAACAGCTTTTCGCTTGACCATACCTGCAAGACCGCATCGCCCATAAACTCCAGACGCTCATTGTCATGCGTCTGCTTTTTATGCTCATTCACATAGGAAGAATGGGTAAACGCCTCCATCATGCGCTTGCGGTCATGACAGGCGATCTTTTTCTTTTTCAGCCAATCAAATATCGTTTCCATCATCATTTCCTCATTTCTTATCAGTCAAAACACTGTGCCTCCCGCAGATGTGTATCCAAATAACGTTTCAATGCGGGATATGCCCCCGTTTCCATTTGTTTCAAGACGATACCGGCATCTTTGCGGGCCACTTCCAAAATATTAGAATCCGCAATGATATCCCCTAAAATAAAGCCCGGTACTCCGCTTTGCCGCGTTCCTAAAATATCGCCCGGACCACGCAGCGCCAGATCCCTGCGGGCGATCTCAAAGCCATTGCACGTTTCCTCCAAGATCTGTAAGCGTGCTTGGGCATCGACGTCCTTACTGTCACTGAGCAGCCAGCAGTACCCCTGCCGATCTCCTCTGCCCACCCGTCCGCGCAGCTGATGAATCTGTGACAGGCCAAAACGATTCGCATCGTAAATGACCATCAGGTTCGCATTTTTCACATCCACGCCGACTTCGATCACCGTCGTCGAAACCAGAATTTGATAATCCCCCTGCTGAAAGGCCTGCATGACCTCATCTTTCTGCGCACTGCTCATCTTCCCATGCAGCAAGCCAATTTGATAAACTCTGCCGATGCTCTCCTTTAATGCCTCATATAGATCGCTGGCATTGCGCATCGCATAATCCTCATTTTTTTCAATTGCCGGACAGACGATATAGCATTGATCCCCTTGATCCAAATGCGCCAGCACTTCCTCTAAGATCGAACGCATCGAGTTTTCCTTTACCACTTTCGTAATGATCGCTTTACGTCCTTGCGGCAGCACCTCGATCGTCGATACATCCATATCGCCGAATAACGACATCGCCAGCGTTCTTGGGATCGGCGTTGCGCTCATCAGCAGAAAATCGACCTTGTCTCCCTTCTGCAACAGTTTTTTTCGCTGTTCTACGCCAAAGCGATGCTGTTCATCGGCAATGACCAATCCCAGATCATAAAAATAGACATCTTCCTGAAACAAGGCATGCGTGCCTACGATAATATCGATTTCGTGATGCACCAGCCGTTCCAAGATCCGCTGTTTTTCCTTCCCCTTCAAGGCGGAATACAGCACCTCTACCTCTACCTCATAGTCCTGAAACAGTCGCTTTAGATTCTCTGCATGCTGCTTGGCTAAGATCTCGGTAGGCGCCATGAACGCCGCCTGCTTATGTGCAAGCACACAGGCATACATCGCAAAGGCCGCCACCATCGTCTTGCCGCTGCCGACATCGCCCTGTACCATTCGATACATCGAAGCACTGCTTTGCAGATCGTCTAAAATATCCTGGATGCATGTCTTCTGATCCTTTGTCAATGCAAACGGCAAAGCCCGCGTCAGTTCCCATACTTCATCCTGTTCAAACTGCTTGCGCGGCTTATCCCCATGCGCATGATTGTTTTTGCGAAGCCCCTGCATCACCAGCTGAAATAAAAAGAATTCTTCATATTTCAAATGGCGAAACGCCTGCTTCAGCATCGCCGAAGAAGTCGGTGCATGCACTTCATGCAGCGCCTGATCCCGACTGATCAAGCGATAGTGTGCGATCAATTCATCCGGGATGCGATTTTCCTGATGCGGCAGCACCTGAAAAGCCTTTTTGACATAGCGTGCCAGATCATTCTGCGTAATGCCCTCTTTTAACGCATACACCGGTTTGATCCCTTCCTGCTCATGCAGCGGCTGAAAGTTATAAGAGGCGGCGGTAATCCGGTTGCCACCCTCATATTTCCCCATCAGCGTAATCGTTTTCCCAACCTGAAAAGCGCTGATCCAAGGCCGGTTGAACAAAGAAACTTCAAACAGTTTATTTTGGCAGACGATCTGAAAACGGGTTACGCTGCGCTTTGGCGCATAGCGCACGACCCGTGCCCGATTGACGATCACACCTTCCAGCGTTACTTTCCCATCCTTTTCCCAACTGCTGAGCGGTGTTTCCTCCACCACTTCATAGCGAAACGGATAATGGGTCAAAAGCGCCTCGACAGAATCGATCCCCATTGTGACAAGCGCCTGTCTTTTTTTCTCTGAAATCGCAAGCTTCTTTAGTTCCATGCCCGTATTATACCATGTTTCCTAAAAGATTTGAAACGAAAAAGATCGCCGTTTGACGATCTATTCTTTTCCATCACTATGCAAAAAACTCTCTGCGCTGGTTAATATGCTTGCCATATCCTGCAAGTTGGAAGGCACTACCAGCTTCGTTGCCTTGCCATCGGCAATCTGGGCATAGGTTTCCAATCCCTTTAATGTCAGATAGGCGCTGGATGGATCAGCCTCTTTGATCATCTGGATCCCTTTTGCCTGTGCTTCATAGCGCTTTAAGGTCGCCTCTGCTTCACCCTGCGCTTCTGCGATCATCGCTTCTTTTTTCGCTGTCGCCCGCAGCACCATCGCTTCCTTTTCACCCTCAGCGGTCAAGATCGCACTGCGTTTGTCTCCTTCCGCACGCAAGATCGCTTCACGGCGTTCCCGTTCGGCACGCATCTGTTTTTCCATCGCTTCCTGAATATCGCGCGGCGGAATGATGTTTTTTACTTCCACACGACCGACCTTGATGCCCCAAGGATCTGTCGCTTCATCCAAGATCGCCCGCATCTTCGTATTGATGATATCACGACTGGTAAGCGTTTGGTCTAATTCCAGCTCCCCGATCAGATTACGCAGCGTCGTTGCCGTTAAGTTTTCGATCGCGGTGATCGGTCCGACTACCCCATACGTATAAAGCTTTGGATCAGTGATCTGAAAATAGACGACCGTATCGATCTGCATCGTGACATTATCCTTCGTAATGACCGGCTGCGGCGCAAAATCCTTTACGATTTCTTTCAGCGTTACTTTATTGGCAACCCGATCAATAAAAGGAATCAAGACATGCGGACCGGTAGACCAAGTCGTATGATAAGCACCCAAGCGCTCGATCACATAAGATTCCGCCTGCGGCACGATTCGCACGATATAAATGAGAATCGCCGCCAGCACCACAAACAATACGATTACCAAAAAAATGGTTTTCATTCCCGAGAATGTGTCAAACATCATCATTTCCTCCTTTTACTGTTTGCGCACCAAAAGCTTAGCGCCTTCGATCGCAATGATCTTGACTTCTTCATTCACCTCTGCCTGCTTTCCATCAATTTCAACAGCGCTCCATTTCGCCCCGTTCACTTTGACCACTCCCCATCGCTCCTTGGTGATCGCTTCAATCACGACCGCATTCTCACCGATCAGCCGATCGGCATTGGTCCTTACGATATTGCCGCGCAGATAGCGGGTAGACATCGGCCGTATGACCAGCATGGAAGCCAGCGATACGATAAAAAACAAGACGATCTGCACCCAGAGATCCATATGCAGAAATGCCAATACAAAAGCGGCCAGCGAGCCTGCCGCAAACCAGATACAGATCAAGGCTGTCGGCGTCATCAGTTCTAATAGAATGAACAAAATACACGCGATTACCCAAAAAATACTCATATTCATGCTTTCACCCCTTCACATAATTCTTTCAGATCAAAGACCAGCAGCGTTTCCTCTTCTCGAAACTGTGCAGACACCTTTTCGCCGTTCACTTCTCTGCCGATCATTGCTGCGATCTGCTTCATGATCGTTTTATTGGAGATACGGGCATAGCCATTGCCGATCGAAATACGATGCAGCTGATTTTGATCTACTAAATGCAGGTCGATCTCACGTTTGCTGATCGGACGAATTGCCACTTGCTTTTGGTCATGATCTACTCCCAGCATGACCCATCGCACATCCTGGAAATAAGAAGCGGCGCTGCTGTTCAGCGTAAGATTGCCGGGATATAGCGTAATGGTCGAAGTAGAAACCGTATTATGGATCCATTCAAACACTGTGATCCTCCTCTCTTATCTTCATTATATTACTTTTCTTATTTTTCTGCAATAACTTATCCTTCATATGCACTATGCCATGCACTTTCTTTCGCGGCTTTGCCGTTTATCAAAAGAATAAGGAAAGACCTGCGCCTTTCCTTCTTTCATTCTCATTCCTGCTTATATCGCTTCCACATATAACAGCCTGCCAAGGCGCTGATCAGCAGCAATCCCAGCCATAAACCTGAAACTGTCGTATCTCCGGTATCGATGCCATCTATTTGGCTGTTATCCGGTGTTGGATTCGGGGTGTTTGGCTCACTTGGCTCGATCACGATCGTATCATCGGGATCATCCGGCTGCTCGCTCGGCTTTTCCCCGCTTTCTGTATCGATTCGCTTAAATGAAACATGAATGATATGATCCGCATCGACCGCTTTGAACAGACAAGTATAGGTCGATTGTCCGATCGCCTCTGTGACTGCGTTTTCATCGATCGTCAGCGCTTCGATCACGTAGCCTTTTTTTGCCGTTATCACAAACTGCTGATCTTTTCCTTCCGCGACCTGTACGCTGCCGGAAGGATCGATCGATCCATTTACGCCTGCCTCTGCCTGGATCCGGTACATGTTCGGATTCTTCGCAGATACGATGATCTCCGCTTGCAGATCCTCATAGTTCGCCGACTTGATCGTCAAACGAATCGTACCGATCACACCTTCTTGATCACTGTCATGCGCATTGATCTCGATCTTCAAATACTGCTCATTCAATAAGAAAGAAATACCGTCGTCTGCAAGATAACCTTCCTGAAGCGATATCTGATCTAATTCATACGTGCAGGCGCCGAGCGTCAAGATCGTGCCATCTTCCGCTGCTGATGGCTTTGGCAATAGTGTGGATAATGGAAAATAATACGTTTGTGCTTTTTGATTATAGATCTGCAAAGCACCGGAGCTGGCTTCCATGCCTGCCGTTTGTGGATCGGCTTTGGTAATGGTGATCGATCCTTTTCCCGTATCCGGATCCAGTCGATACTACTTGGCGTCGTTTCCCTGCAAGGCATAATGAATCTGTACTTCTTTTTTTGCGGCATCGGCGTTTGCATCCTCGATCATGCCGGCCGCCGTTACCGTCACATCATCCCCTTTTATGATCATGGACTGCTGCAATGCAGCTTTGACAGCCACTTCCTTTTTACCGTTATAGGCGCGGTCTTTGATTTCTACACTGCTTGGGTCCACGCTGATCGGCTTCGGCGTTACCATGACCGTTACCGTACCGCTGGCAGAAGCATAGCTGTTATCGGGATCACCGCTTATTTCATGCTCCGGCACCGTTACGATCAAATGCGCTTCCCCGACACCGACAAATTCAAACCGGTTCCCATCATCCGACAACTTCACAACGCTCTCATCATCAGATGTCCATACCAGACCGCTTGTGATCGGAAGGATCGTATCCGTATTGTTTTGCTGCACCTTCACACTGACCTGCAGATCGGCGATCGCTTTAGTATTGCCATAAACATCTTGTATCTGATCCTCATTTATGATTACCGTTGCCGGTTGATACTTCACGACATGAATTTCGGTTTTACCGCTTTTTACGCTCTCAAAGTTCGGATCATTTTGCACATAGCTCCAATACAGCGTCGTATTCTCACCGACTTTCTTGTTTGCCAAGGAAGTATCACTTGCCTGTATACTGTGCGTTTCATCCAGATACCATGTCAGCGTACCGTTTTTTAAGGCGGTCTGATCGACCGGAAGCATACTGGAAACCTTTGCTTCCGGCAGTTTTTCTAATAACCGGTCTTCTCCTTGCTTGATCGACCATTTCTCCGGCAGGGTAAGCGTAAATTTTGCCGGGGCGATCGAGAACGTATGCACATACTCGCTTGGTGCGATCAGATTGCCATTGTTTGCAGCAGATGCCGTTAGTTTTGCCGTTTGATCGCCGGCATTGATATTGTTTTGATAGGAAAGCACATAATCTTTGTCTGTCCCCTCATAAAAGGATTGCCGATATCCCCATAACGTCATAGCAACGCTGATCTGCGGCTTTTTCTCAGTGCCATCGTAAATAAGATGATCCATACCGCTTACTTGTACCAAAGCATCTTCTAAAGGAAGCTGTACGGCAGCCGGCTGCGTTCCACTTAATGAACCTGTACCGGCAGTATCCTGCAAGCCGCCTAATAACCGCAACAAAGAGGCATCCACATAGTCGTTTCCATCACTGCCTGTGATGATCCCATTGCCCAGTGTGATCATTCCATTATTGGTCAAGACATTGCCCGCTGCCATGGTCAAAGAGGCAGAACGATCATTGCGATCATTCATGACGATGCGCAAAGTCGCACCTTCCGCAACCGTCAGCGGATAGTCGATGATCGGATCTCCCCATACTTGAATATTAGCGACGGAATCATTTAGCACAACGGTTCCATCTGCTGTTACATACGCTGAATTCTCATTTCCTTCATAACTGATGAAAATACCATCCCAATTAGCGGCATCGCGATTGGCGCCGATTCCCTTTGGCGCAATGATGACCGCATTGCCGTTTGTTCCGGTTGAAAAGGCGCCGTGGTAATTCTCACTGTCCCCGCCGGTAATACGGGCACCGCCGCCGATGCTGACGGGGTTCCCGTTAGCATAAACGACACCGCCGCTCACTTCGACCATACCCGTATAAGCACAGTTTTGTCCAGCCCCAATACCAGCGCCATTGCTTCCGCCGACAGCGCTTACCTGTCCACCGCGAATCGTAATATTGCCGCTGACATCGGAAATGCCGGCATAGTATCCGCCGCCGATCCCGGCTCCGCCCTGTGAACCGCTTGCACTGACATGACCGCTTTCAATGATGATGTCGCCGAAATTCACATTGCCGATCCCATAGCCGCCGCCAATGCCCGCAGCGCCCCTGCCAAGCGTTGTACTTCCCGCAGCTGCTATCAAAGCGCCATCTCCCTTGATCGTCAGACGCGCACCTTCTTCTACCCAGATTGCAGGATGATTATTCGCTCCATACAGTTCATTGTCGCCTTCCAAAATCAGAGTAACCTCAGCACCGCTTCGCACATTCATCGCTGATGAAGTACCACCGGCATCAATGCTCACATCACGAAGGGTAATCGTATGATTGCCGCTCGCGACATTGACATGATGTCCGCCAAAATAACCTGATGTTTGCCCGGTAATGACATGACTTCCGGCATTATTCGCATTTAACTCGACATCGTCATGACCGATGTCATAGTCCGCCGCATGTGCTTTTTCAACAAACGTCGGCAATGTCAGAAAACACGCAAGCAGAATCGTCGCAATCCGATAAATTCTCTTCATAAAACTTCCTACTCTCCTTTCTCTCATATTGCTGCACCTTGCTTTGAAAAGACATGCGCCTAGAGGATGCACATGTTCTTTTCGCTATACTATATTCACAAGCAGTCCTAAATTCGCACTTGCATGAAAGAAAGCATCACAAGATGCAGTATGACTTCTTTCTGTTTTATTATACCCCCCCCCCCCGTATCAAAAATGCAAGCATAAAAAAAGAGATGTTGTCTCCAACATCTCCGTTCTATTCTTGTTTTTCTTAATGTACGCGGATAAATACCGGACCGGTTCCGACAAACGCAGAAGCAACTACCGTATTATTGCCCTGCCAGCCGCCGTGAACAGCACGCCCACCGCCGATATAAACGGCTACATGCGGTACTCCGACACCTGCATCAGCGTAATAGATCACATCTCCCGGTTGCGCCTCAGAAGCGGAAACGATCGTTCCCAGCGACATATAGCCTGCCGGCCAGCCATGATAATAAATTCCGGCTGCTGCCAACGCATTGCTTACCAACCAAGTACAATCCTGTTTACGGCCGACCTGCGCCAATGCCGCATTCGCAATATTGCCGTCCGCGGCAATATTTACCGCTTCATAGTTATAATTGGTCGTCGCTTTTTTCTGTTCTGTGATCTTTGTCGCTACTCCATAACTGTCAAAGCTATAGCCTTCAAATTCACGATCACCGTACATCATGCCTTTTTCATTGAAATAATACTTATTGCCGTCGATATCCTGCCAGCCGGTCAAATAAACACCGGTTTCCGTATAGTAGTATTTCTCGCCTTGATACCAGTGCCAGCCGACAATGATCGTACCATTCTCTTGGAACGTATAAGTCGTACCGTCAATATCCACTTCACCGACAGCCATAGAACCGTCTTCTTTGAAATAGTATTTGCTGCCGTCCAATTCCTGCCAGCCCAGCAGTGCGACTCCTTCTTCATTGAAGTAATATTTCTGACCGTCAATTTCCTGCCAGCCAGTCTGCGCATAGCCATAATTGTTGTAATACATCGTATGGTCTTCCTGCCATCCTTGCAGCAATCTTCCGTCTTTTTGGAAATTGTATGTCTCTCCATCAACTTCCTGTTCGCCGGTTACCATCTTACCGGATTTTTTGAAATAATAGCGGCCTTCGTCCAGTTCCAGCCATCCGGTTACCGGATTTCCTTTTTTATTCAGATAATATGTAGCGTCATCTAATTTCAACCAACCGATGACTTTCTCGTTATCTTTGATGTAGTAGCGTTCTTCTTTCGTACCGTGCCATCCTTCTTCCGAGCTGGAATTCGCATAGATCACACTTCCGATACATGCACACACAAGAATACTAACTAACGTGATTAACCATTTATTCGCATGTCTGACTAAGTTCATAAATGCACCTCGTTTCGTTTTTTTGTTTGTGTCATCCCCACATACAACCCTAAGTTTACACATCCCTTTTTTCTTTGTCAAGTTATCACACATTTTAACATATTTGACGAAACCACTGATGAAAGCAAAACTTTTTCTTTCATTTTCCATGTTCTTTTTTGTAAAAAAGCAAAAATTATCTATTATGCCACCCCTATTTTACCCCATAAACAAAGGGTTTGGGAGACTTTTCACAGCATGGTGTCAAGCCGGCACGCAAGATGAAAAGATTTTTCATCGCTCTTTTTCTCCCTTTGTTAGTATCCTAAATAATGGCATTTTTATACTTAAAAAGTACAAATATAAAACTATTTTGTGCAAACGCTATTTCTCTTTATTTTACTTGTATTCCTTAAAAAGCACGAATCGATCATGATCCTGCCCGATCGATGTATCATTTATCTGATATGTGCTTAGTTCCATCAGCCTTGCCCACTCTATTGCTTTTTTCACAACCTCTGCTTTACTTGGCACGCTTCGGTGATCCTAAAAAGACAAAGGTATGTGCGTCGGATCGCTGCGCATCATAGCGAAAGCCCAATCGATCGAACTGTTTGACCTCCTCCAGATCCTCGATCTGTCGTTCTGCCAAAAAGCGTACCATTTCCCCGCGCGCCATCTTGACATAAACCCCTTTTTCTTTTACCTGACCGCTGATCAGCTCACCAAACACACAGGTTACCAGTCGATCCTGTTCGCTTAAAAACGGCTGGATACAGCGGCTGTACTCTTTGGAAGCAAGATTCAAAATAACGCCCTCGTCACATACTTCCCGATACAGATCTTCTTGCCAAAAATCATAGAGATTTCGGCAATCGCCCACCTTTAGCTTTGCCTGCATTTCCAAACGGTACGGCACGATCGCATCAAACGGCTTCAATATACCGTAGAAACCGGACAAGATCCGCAAATGCTTTTGTACATATGTATAGTAGTCTGCTTCAAATACCTGCGGTGCCATATACTGATACTGAATGCCGACATATGCCAGTAAAGCAGGCGTATCAGCCTTTCCCAGATCCATTTTCTGATAGCGTTCATAGCTTTCCCATGCCAAAGCATCACTGCATGCCAGCACTTCCTTTAACTGCTCATAAGACAGCGACCGCAATCGCTCTAACAATATTTTACTTTTCTGTAAATAAACCGGTTCACTTTCTGCCGCAAGATAAGCAATGTCATCACGCATCTTCTTCGCCGGGGAAATGATGATTTTCATAAGCCGTTCTCCTATTCATTTTTTTATAGTTTATCATACTGCCGCATCAAAAAGAAAGCATGCTGCTAATAAAGTCAGTAAATAAAAAAGGCCAAATAAACGTACTTTTTCCTATGCAGCGTGAAATATGATACAGCACTTTTTATGACTTGTCCTATGGATTTTACTAAAACGCCATTCTTATTGCGATCTCACAAAAAAGAAGTCCGATTTCTCAGACTTCCTTTCGCTGCTTTATTCTACGGCAATGATCCAGCTGTAAACCGGCTGCTTGCCAAACTGCACTTCCACTTCGATATCGCCCTTTTCCTCCACATAGGCACGCAATACCTCTGCTTCTTCCTCATCTGCTCCTTCGCCGGCGATCAGCGTTACGATCTCGGTTTCCTCATCTACCATCTGATCCAGCAGTTTTTTGGTTACTTCCAGTCGATCAGGCATACAGACAACGATATCCTTTTCCAGCATGCCCATGAAATCGCCTTCCTTGATTTCCAACCCTTCAAAGGTCGTATCCTTGATCGCATACGTTACCTGACCGGTCTTGACCATCGCAAGTGCGTCATTCATCTCCGCAATGTTCATATCCGCATCCACATCTGGATTGAAATTCATGCAGGCAGTTAAGCCCTGTGGGATGCTCTTACTTGGAATGACCGTAACTTTGCTGTCCTCATATACATCAGCCGCCTGCTGCGCCGCCAGTACGATATTTGAATTGTTCGGCAGAACAAAGATATGCTCGGCATGCAGCTGCTTCATCGCTTCCACAAAGTCCTCGGTCGACGGATTCATCGTCTGTCCGCCGCTGATCACATGATCAACGCGCAGCTCCTCAAACATCGCTTTCAGTCCATCTCCCGCCGCTACGGCAATCAAAGCATATTTCTGCTTCGGCTTGCTTTCCTGATTCATTTCATTTGTCAAAATATTTTCATGCTGTTCCTGCATATTTTCAATTTTCAATTTGATAAATTCGCCATAACGCTGTCCTAAATTCAGCGCATCGCCCGGCTTCAGCGTGTGCACATGCACCTTTACCAAATCTTCATCCTGTACGCAGACGATCGAATTGCCAAGTCTTGCCAAACCTTTTTTCAGAGCATCTTCCTGAAAATGTTTTTGCGCATGCGGGGTCAAGCGAATGATGAACTCCGTGCAATATCCAAATTCATCGCTTTCTAAATCAGCAGCGGCTTTGCTTTGCGTCGTTTCACTTTCCGCCAACGCAACGATCTCGCCGTCCATTGCCATCAAAAAGCCTTCCAGCACCGTAACCAGACCGGCACCGCCGCTATCCACAACGCCCACTTCCGCCAATACCGGAAGCAGCTCCGGCGTACGCTTCAAGGATTCCTTGGCCTCCACCAGCATTTTTTCCATCACAGCACGGCAGTCCACCTGCTCTTGCTTGCTCGCAAAATCCATCGTATAGTCTGCCGCTTCTCTTACGACCGTTAAGATCGTTCCCTCTACCGGCCGCATGACCGCTTTATAAGCAACTCTTGAACCGTTGAAGAACGCATTTGCCAACTGCAATCCGTTGATCTCTTTCATGCCTTCTACGGCCTGCGAGAAGCCTCTGAAGATCTGCGACAAAATAACTCCTGAATTTCCACGCGCCCCCATCAAAAGACCGCGTGACAAAACTTTCGCAATGTCGCACACATCGCTGTGCTCTACTTTTTTCACTTCTTTTACGCCGTTGCTGAAGGTCATTGACATATTGGTGCCAGTATCTCCATCCGGAACCGGGAAAACGTTCAGCGCATCAATTTCCCCTTTTTTATTTGCCAGCAGATGGGCACCGTTCAACAGCATCTGCGTAAACAGCTTACCGCTTATCTGTTCCATTTATATTCCCTCTATTTGATCACTTTAACGCCCTGAACATAGACATTGATCACGTTAAAGTCCAGTTCCAAAGAACGCTCCAGCGCATATTTTACCCGTTTCTGAACTTCGCTGACCACTTCAGAAATCTTAACGCCGTGTGATACGATAATATAAAGATCCAATTCCAAATGATCCTCGTTTTGACGAACGACGACCCCTTTTGAATAATTTTCCATTTTTAACAGTTCCGCTAAACCGTCTTTGAATATTTTTTGTGAAGCCATACCGACTACGCCGTAGCATTCAGACACGACTCCGCCGGCAAGGCTGGCGATTGCTTCGATTGCGATATTGATATTGCCATACTGTGTATTTTTTGTAATAGCCATCATAAGCCCTCCTTACATCTCACTGATATCTGCATTATTATATCAAACTTCCTATGAAAATACCACTTCTATTTATGTATTCCTGCGTACAGCCGCTTTTATTCATTTTCTGTTTCACTTTGCTCCCCGCTTTTTTCTTCTTCGCTTCCATCCTGTGCGCCGTCCTCATCTCCCTGTGCCGTTTCGCTTGGACAAGCGCGTTTGGCAATGGCCTTTGTTTCTTCATCGATCCACAGACAGACATGATTTCCCTCCAAAGGCTTTAATACATCCTTATAATGGGTAAGCAAAGCGATGCCCTGATACGATACAAACACACTGTTGCCATCCTGCATGATCAACTTTACCATGTGTGCATCATAGCTTTCCGCATGGGGCATGATCTCCGAAATCATCTGAATATAGCTTTCATCCTTTAATTTCTTAAACGCCGCCGCCAGATTAGCAAGCTCCGTTTTTGAAAAATCATGAATATAAGGAAGATCGGCGCGATTCCCCAGCATGCCTTTCTCTAATTGCAGGGTATCGCCGTTTACATCCAGCACTTGCAAAGTCTGCTTGTTTTCACCCAGATAGCCGATCAGTGTCTTTTCTTTCACTTCGATCGTAATACCGCCATTCGCATTTTTATTTATCTTTGCAGATGCAATCAAATCTTCTTTTTCCAAAAGATGTCGGATCCAAAAAGAAGGATGCAACAAGAACCGAGAATCATAATCCAGCCCGGCAATTTCCAAGATCTGCTCATCGCTGTAATAGCGATTGCCGACGACCCGCAAAGACTTTACCTTAGAATAATCACTGAGAAAGTAAAATATCCCCACGGCAAGTATCACCAGTACTGCCAGATTGCGAATTCTGCGAAATTTACGGCGCCGCTTTCTTTTTTTCTGTTTTAACTGCTCGAACTGTTCTTCTACTTCGTCGTGCAGCAGTTCCTGTATTCCCGCTTTCATAAATTAAACCGTTCCACTTCCAAAATCAATTCCAGCCCATAGGCTTTTTTTACTTCTCGCTGCACCAGTTCGATCAAAGCGATGACATCTTCTGCCCGCGCATGATCGACATTGATAATGAAATTCGCATGCTTTTCTGAAATGCACGCACCGCCGATCTGCTTGCCTCTTAATCCCAGTTCTTCGATGAGCTTCCATGCGAATTGATCTTGCGGATTACGGAAAATACTGCCGGCACATGGATAATTTAAGGGCTGAGAAGCGATGCGCCGCTGCCGTCTTGCATCCATCAAGGCTCTGATTTCATCCTGATCGCCCTTTGTAAGCTGCAAGCGCGCACCTAAAATGATCCAATCGGGTTGTTTTTGAAAGATCGAGTGACGATAGGAAAAGCCAAGCTCCTCTGCCGGCTTCCATTCACACGCTCCATCTTCGCCGCACATGACATATACTTCCCTGACGTTTGCCGCCATATCGCTTTTATACGCACCGGCATTCATAAAGATCGCACCGCCGAGCGTTCCCGGAATGCCCGAAGCAAATTCCAAGCCGCTGAAACCGTGCTTCATCGCTTCCTGTGCCAATAGGATAATGCTGGTTCCCGCCTGTACGACGCAAGTCCCGTCCTCCTCAAACGAAAACTCGTTGAAATAGCGATCCAAAGCAATGATGATGCCATCATAGTCCTGATCGCCTGCCAAGATGTTGCTGCCCTTGCCAAACAGCTTATAAGGCACCCGCTCCTCTTTGGCTAATGCAATGATCCGCGATAAGCATAATTCATTTTTCGGATAGACATAGTATTTTGCTTTCCCGCCGATCCGAAAAGTCGTATGTTTGCAAAGCGGCTCGCCGCATTCCACATCTCCATACTGCATCAATCTATTTTTCAATTCCATTTCCATCACCTTTTCAGTTGTTCTATCCATCTCAGCATATCGTCCGCCGCATTGGGCTTGCCCATCTTTTTGGCGCACGCCGCCACATCCGCAAGCCTGAGCGGATCATCTAACAGCTCATGCATTTTGGCATTGAGCGTATCCGCACACAGATCTTTTTCTTCGATCATCAAAGCGGCGCCCTGCTCACAAAGCTGCATCGCATTGAAATACTGATGATTGTGTGCGACATAAGGGCTGGGAATCAAAATGCTCGCAATTCCTTTGGCGCTTAATTCCGCAATGGTCGTCGCACCTGCACGGCACACCAAAAGATCGATATGATCCAGGATCGAAAGCGTCCTGACATAGTCTACTACATGAATATCCGGATTGTCAAAGCAATCCTTCATTTCCTCATAATTGTTCCTGCCGCTTACATAAAGCACCTGTATGCCTTCCGGTATGGCGACCAGCGCATCTTTCATCACCTCGTTCACACTGGTAGAACCAAGCGAACCCATTACGATAAGCACCGTGCGTTTGGCAGGCGAAAGCCCAAGTGAAAGAAAATAGGCTTCATCAAAAGGCGTCTGTGCTGCCAAGGTCGCACGGGGATTACCTAAAAGACGCACGTTGCCGTGAAAGACCTCATTGCATTTTTCGTAGCAGGTTACGATTGCATCCACTTTCCCCATGACCAAACGATTCGCCGCACCGACGATGGAATTCTGCTCATGGATCATCGTCGAAATGCCCAGCGAACTGGCAGCGAGCATGACCGGGGCGCTGACATAGCCGCCAAAACCGATCACGACATCCGGCTGAAACTGTTTTATGATCTTTTTCGCCTGTCCTTTGGCAATCAGCATCTGCATAAACGCTTTCCCTTTGTGCCACAAAGAACCGCTGAAACCGCTCGTATGCAAAGCAGAAAAAGCGTAGCCGTGCGCCGGGATCTCTTTTGCTTCCATGCGGTCATCATTGCCGATGAATAAGATTTCCGCATCTTTCCAGCGCTGCATTGCGCAATCAGCCAAAGCGAGTGCCGGATAAATATGTCCGCCGGTCCCGCCGGTTACGATCAGTAGTTTCATAGGGTCACCTCTTGTTTTTTTATTATAGCACATGCGCCTGCATTGGCATAGACTCTTTTGCAGTGTGTTTATGCGCTTTTTTCCATTTTCGCAATACGCATCAAAAGACCCATGCTGCTCATCATGACAACAAGTGAACTGCCGCCATAAGAAATAAAGGGCAAGGTAATGCCGGTTACCGGGAACAAGCCGACCACTACGCCTAAATTGATCATGACCTGAATGGCAAACAAAGAAACAAGCCCAACCGCTACATAGCAATAAAATGGTTCAGGTGCCGATAAGGCAATCTTTGCACCTTGATAGATGACACAAGCAAATAATAAGATGAGGATCACGCAGCCGATAAAGCCAAGCTCTTCGGCGATGATCGCAAAAATAAAGTCGGTCTGCGGTTCCGGCAAGTAAAAATGTTTCTGCATGCTCTGATCAAAGCCGCTGCCTAAGATCCCGCCCGGGGCGATGGCAAATAAGGATTGAATGATCTGAAAGCCGGCTCCGAGCGGATCTTCCCAAGGATTGAGAAAGGAAGTGATGCGCGCCAGACGATAGGGTGCCGATAAGATCAAGCCACCCATTGCGATAATTCCGATCATGCCCACTCGTACAAAATAGGAAATCGGCGCATCGGCGCTTAATATGATAACTACGATGGCACACACCATTACGATCCCGCTGCCAAAGTCCGGCTGCAATAAGATAAGCGCAAATCCTACCATCGTCGCGATTGCCGGAACCAGAAGATCTTTGCGGAAGGATTTGATTTTATGCTTCTTTGATAAATACTGTGATACAAGCAAAATGACGGCGATCTTAAAAAACTCTGACGGCTGGATCAGAAAGGATCCAAAGCCAAACCAGCTTCTGGATCCATTGCGTAATACGCCTATTCCCGGAATTAACACCAAAATCAGCGAAAGCAACGCCAGAAAGTAAAGTTTATGAATATGCGGCCTGATCTTTTCAAGCGGTAAGCGTGAACAGATCTGCATGCCGACAAGGCCAACTCCGGCAAAGATCAGCTGACGGAGCATAAAATAATTTTCATCTCCGAATTTGGCTTCCGCCCATACTCTAGAAGCGGAACGGATCATGATGATGCCGAAAATCACTAAGGTGAAGATCAACAAGGTCAGCGTACGGCAGCGTTTATGAAACATGGTGTTCCTCCCTCTTACTTTTTAAGTGTATGATGTGTATTAAACATATAACACCCATTACTTCTAAATAAAAAATCGGTTTAAAGAAAAGAGAAACCACATTATAACACTTATAATAGTAATCTATATAACAAACCAACTAAGTATAATAAACAATTATGTTCATGTTTATCAGGCATATAAGGCTATAATCTTCAAATAGATTCTCTCAACTTGTCTGAATCTATTAATTTTATTACTGACCTTACACAAGATTCTAAAGCGATTTCAGTTTTTGAAGTATCAAAATAGTATGTTGAATTGAAATATCTATATTGAAAAGTGGCTCCCATCCAATTCCTGTAATTTTGGTCACGTCTAAAAGGGCTTTAGTAGCTAAGGAATATCCTTTTCTTTCTAATTCATTTGGCAATTCAAAAACAACTTTGGTGCCAACAAATGAAGATATTTTAGTAGCCAACTCTTTTAGCGTAATATCTAAATTTGGATTACAAATATTATATGCCTCCCCCTTTTCTCCATCAAAGAGTATTTTCAATATACCATATACAGCATCAGCAACATAACAATAAGAAAAAAGCTGTTCACCTTTACTCTTTAATATAATGTCTTTATTTTCAATTGCTCTTAAAATAAATTGTGATAAAGCCTTTGTGTCGTTCATCAGCATCGTGGGCCCAAAAACACGTGATAAGCGAGGAACAACTATATCTAATCCATATTTTTCTGAATATGCTTGACAGAGTGATTCACCAACTCGTTTACTTTCTGGATAACCTGCTCTCAAAGTGTTACAGTCAATATATCCGCAGTATTTCTCGCCAAATTTATCAACATCTCCTTTATTCTCACCATATATTTCGACAGTTGACAGAAATATAAAACGTTTACAATTTTTATCCTTGGCTATTTCCAATAATCGTTGCGTTGCAATAACATTAGAAGTAATCGTGCCGATTGGATCGGCAGAATATGCCATAGGGTGTGTATTACTAGCAGCATGTAAAATATAATCAAATCTATTTTCATCCAAAACAAAGGAGGTATTGATATCTAATTCTATAAAACTGAACAAATTATTATTAAAATAATTAAACCTTTTCTTCGCTTTATCGATACTTCTCCCAATAGCAAACACGTGGCAATTCAAATTATCTTCAAAGTTTTTTTTCATTATAACATCTATTAGAAAACTTCCTATCATTCCAGTAGCGCCTGTAATAAGAAAACTAGAGTTCTTTAATTTTTTCCAATCTAAATTCATTTTTGATATGCTTTTTAGATCTTCTTGATAAATTTTATTTTCTACTAAGTACATTTTATTTTATCCAACTTTCTTTTTTCGTGTTAAGTAATGACTTAAATATTTCAATATCCTCTGTTGTTGTTATTTTCAAGTTTTTTTCTGATCCTCTTGAAAAATAAGAATTTCTACCAAGTGCTTCCATGAGTGAACACGAAGCAGCCATGTTTTTAATGCCTAATTTTTGTGCTTCTTGATAGGCATTGAGAATATCTCCCAAATAATATGTATGTGGAGTTTGAGTACGCCACAGGGACTCTCTAGGTATAGATTTATTCGAAGATATCCCTTTTTCAGAAACAAACACAACTTCAGTACAAGGAATGGCAGCAACTGCTGATCCAAATTGTGATAATTTCACTAAACTATCAGTAATAATTTCTTGTGCAATCATCGGTCTATTTCCATCATGAATCATAACTACATCATTTGCTAAATGATTTTTTGTAATAGCTTGTAACCCATTGTATATTGACTCTTGCCCAGTGTCACCACCAATGACAATATATTTTAGTTTTGTGATATTAAATTGTTTGGCATAAGCTTGTAATATTTGTTCCCATCCTTTCAAAATAACAACACATATCTCATCAATATTTGGATGATTTTGAAAAGCTTCTAAAGTATAAATAATAATTGGTTTATTGTTTACATGAATAAACTGTTTCGGGATGTCCTGTAAAGTTCGTGTCCCTTTTCCAGCAGCAGTTAATAAGGCAATGTTACTCATATGAAGTCTCCTTTATTGTATATTTATTTATTTTTTGAACTATTTTATCTGTAACATATCTAAATACTATTGCTAATAAAATCGTAATAGTAAAAGATGCTATTATATATATATATATATTATTAAATAGTTTATTTAATAGAATCATTGGTATCCTTTGCAATATATATATTTCAAACAGATGATCCCCCATCCACTTTAAGATTTTATTATGTAATGATATTTTTCTACTTAATAATACAACTAGTATTGAAAAGGATATCATCAATAAAATATCTACTAAAGCGTTAATAAGATTTAATCTAAAGAAAAGCGTAGCAATAAAGCAAATGATTAATAGAATCGCATACGTTTTATTATTATTTAGTATTCGATTAATTTTAGCTTCATTGAACGCAAAAAACATACCTACGTTATAACAAAGGGCTGTATCGTACCAATATAATTCTTTATTAAAGACATAACGCATGATAATAATATATGCCACTGTTAGCACGATTTGGAAAATACACGCATAGAAATTACTACCTTTGAATATACAAAAGGCAATATAGGTACATAGGTAAAGGGCTAAAATGGTAAATACATACCAATTACTGTTTCCCATTGAGTCGAAACCTATAAGTGATAAACAAAACGTTTGGAATGAAAATGATTCATGAAGCATCAACTTTATTAAAGCATAAATAAAAACAGCTATATCAAACCTTACCAAAGTTAAAAAGACTCTTTTATATGGTATAGCATCGACATATTCTTTCCCCTTTTTTATTATAGAATATGCTATTCCATATCCTGAATAAAAAAGAAATAATGTTACCATTGTCTGTCCAAAAGATGTTATTAACTTATCCCATAATAAATCAAATTGATCAGTGTATGTAACGTAGGAGTTAAAATGACTAAAAAAAACAAGTAAAATAAATATCCCTTTGATAGATGATGTTTTTTCTTTGCTTAGATAATCTTCTTGTGCCCCTATTTTAATACCTAGCAGACATATAAGCAAATAAATAAATGCTACCACGATCATCATGTTATACCTCCAACCATTTATTCTTACTTATTATAAAATCAACAACCCGTTCAGAATTTTTATTATCTGACATATAATTAATCAATTTCTTAATTCTATTTCGTTCCTCTTTTAATATATCTTCGCCATTAGAAACATTTTCTATAAATTTCATCAGATCTTGAACTGTGTATATTTTTTGTGCACCTGCCCAATAATAATCAATATTGATAGAAAATCCCGGGTTATCACGATACTCTTCTATATCTTCCCACACGGCACCAATCGGTTTATCACATAACGTATAATCATAATATACAGATGAATAATCAGTTAATAATGCATCACAATTACCAAGAAATTCGTAAGAATTTATGTTATGAACTGTAAAGAAAGATTCATCAATAAAAACAATATTCTTTAGATTTAGCTTTTTAAACATTTTTATATCTTGAGAAAAATGTGGTTTAATTACGATTAAAATATCATTCTTGCGAGCAAAATCGTTAATTGTAATAGCATTTCGTTCATCATCTATGATTGGAATCACAGTTGATGATCCGGTTTTTAGACCATTTTTATGCTGCCTAAAAGTAGGATACCAAACAATAATTTTATTGAACTTTATATTAAACAAACTATGCAAATCTCGTTTGATGAAGAACGAATCATTACGTGGATATCCTAGTGCTACAGCTTTTGAATTAGCCATATTGTGCTGATATGCTGTTACTTCTGAAAATTCATTAGAGGCAACGAGAAAATTGTCAATATCTGATGAAATCGTATAGACCCCTTTTATTTTTTTAATCGGTGATCCATGTGTTAAAAAAAAGGAAAATTGCTTCTTGTTTAATTTTTTAAAACATTCATTACAGGTAATAATGCACTTCACTTTTAATCTATAATAAATAAAATGAATTTTATGAATAAAAGTTTTTCTATCAATGTATACAACATTTTTAATAACGGGAAAGCTTTTTGATTTATCACTTACTAGCCAAATCATCTTACATTTTTTATTGATTCCTCTTTTAATCATTTCATCAAAAACATCTTTGCTATTATCTGAAAAATCTGGGATGCTTTCAAATAAAATCGCATTTTTTAACGGAATAAAGGAAAAGAAAAATATGATTATTTCTTTTATTATTTTCACTTGTTAGTTCCTCCTAAAATGTTTGCCTTAAAGAAATTTGCTAAAAATCTGAAGTTTTTATTCTTAGTAATAATGCTTAATGCAATATATGAAATAATTCCAACAAGCACCTGAATAGATATAGTCAAAAAAGGAGTTATTTGAATAAATCTTAAACTGTATACAATTAATCCCATAACTCCAGAAATTATGAAATTAGGCAATAAATCCATAATTTGATATCGGTATCTATAACCAATAAGCTTCCTGTTTGGATAGGTATTTGATAATGTAGCGAAGAAAGTACATAGAACACTTGAAAATGCCAATTGTGTAGGAGTCGTTGAAAATATAATAAATAATACGATTATAACAAAGTAGATAGCTTTTTTAATAATTTCTAATAATAGTAAAATATCACTTCTTCCAATAGCACGGATAACTTGTAAGTTTCCTGTTTGTATGATGTTAAACATGTAACTTATACAAAAAATCTGAACAAATGGTATGGCTTCAGCCCATTTATCTGTAAGCAACAATAATATAAAATTATCAGAAACTGCAAAAAATCCTGTCATCAATGGAAAAACTAAATAAGAAGAAAGCTGCATGAATTTTCTCGTTAATTCCAATATATAGTCTGGATCATCTTGATATTTAGATAATATTGGGAATACGACAGCAGAAACAGTATCACTTATAGATGCGTTAACAATTACCGGAAAGCTTTTCCCTTTTGTATAGAAAGCCAAATCAGATCGAGAGTATTTTATGCCTATTATCAAGGGATTGATTTGTTCATATAATTCACTAATTATTGAAGATATAAAGATCTTCCAACCATAGTTAAATAAAGATTTTAGTCTTTTTATTGAAAAAGACATCTTAGGAAAAAACTTGGTAGATAGTGTTAAAAATATTGTATCAAATAAACTTAATACTAATTGCTGGGTCACTAAAGCCCATACTCCATAACCTCTTAAAGCCATTGTAACTCCAATAATTGCAGAAATGATAGTACCGATAAGCGTAGATATAAAAAACTTCCTGAATTCTAGATTACTAGAAATATACGCTGTTACGATGGATTTATATGCATTTATAAAAAGGGAAATTCCCATTATCCGAATAATAGGAATTAGAAGCTCATTGTCATAGATATTTGCTATTGTTGGGGCACTAATGAATAATGTTGTATATATGACTATAGAAATAAGCATTGTAACAAAAAAAACTGATGAATAATCAATAATATCAGCATCTTTTTTTTGAATGAGAGCTGTATTTAAACCACCAGATATTAAAATATTAGAAAAAGAAAAGAAAATAGTTACTAGACTAACAACGCTAAAATCTTCCGGAAGTAAAATTCTTGCTAAAATAATAGAAACTGCAAGAGAAACTAATTGAGCTATTATCCTTTCACTAAATTTCCATAGAACTCCGCTGATTGCTTTTCTTTTCATAAAATTGTTATCCATAAAAACACCTCTCATGTTGCATATATTTTTTCATTTTTATCATAAGTTCTCTAATTAAATGCTTTTAATCCATACTCTAATTTTCACAAATATTTCTACTATTGAAATAGGAAAAAATAAATAGACTATTCGAAAAACCTTTAAAGGAAACGTAACTCCTTTTGAATCTTTTAACTTCATGCGAAAAGTAGAATTGTTTTTTAAATATTTGATAATTTTATTATAATTTCTATAATCACTGATTTTTGATGCAAAACTATATTCATCTACTAGAGCACTATATATATTGCATAATAATATATCATTTATTTTTTTAGATGAATCTCTTGGAAGTTGATATTTATTAACTAATTCTTCAAATTTATCATCTAACTCTAAGTATCTATCAAATTTATCGAGATAATACTTTGATGATACAGTATTCCTACAGTTAATGATTCTATGATATATGTATAGGCTATCACTGATAGCAGTTATTGTAGGATAAAAACTCATTACCTTAATAACATAATTGACATCTTCAATTAAATTAACTTCATCTAAATATAGATTATTTTTATGCAAAAACTCTCTTTTGAACACTTTATTACATAAAGAATTAAATAAAGATTTATCAATAATTTCATTGAAAATTTCACCTAGATAGACATTATATTTATTCTTATCAAAAAACTGTTCATTTTTATAAATTTCAATATTATCATCCAAGCCTATCATAGTCATACCAAAGCAAAGTATGTCTGTATTGTACAATAAATAAGAGTGAATAACTTCTAATGCATTTTCCTTAATCATATCATCTGAATCTATAAACCATATAAAGTCATTAGTACCAATATCAATACCTCGATTTCTCGCAAGTGCAGGTCCTTTGTTCTGTTGATGAATCAGTGCAATATTAGTATATCTGTCAGCATAATATTTGCAAATATTATATGAATCATCAGTACTCCCATCATCAATTAATATAATTGAATCGTTATAAACATTTTGAATGCATAATTCTTTTAGAAGATTACTTATATTATTCTCACAATTATAAATTGGAATGATAATGTCTAATCTCATTTTACTATTGGCACTCATAATGTCACCCTCCTTTCAAAACAAAGAGAAAGTAGTTTTTGTTAAAATAATTTATAATAATGCATGAAAATTTCGCTTACAGTCAATTCGTTTTAATATCAATTTCTACCTATTTTAGTTTTTAATAAAAGCGCCAGTAATGATAAGCATTTACAAGTCTATACGCAAACATACCTAGACAAATAATCACTAAAACTATCGTGATTAAATTCTTTTTCATTTTAGATAAATGACCAATTTCCTTAAATAAGACTAAACTCATTATATATAAAATCGTTTGGTATCTTGATACGATCAATGGGAAAGGCAATAGTCCTAAACATAATAAAATTAAAGACTTTGTCAGATTCATATAGTAAGATCCGTATTTTTTTTCAATTTCATCTCTAAACTTATAAAATAAGTACACAATTATAATAAACAATATCCAAGAACATATCATAGACCTAATATCTATAAATTGGAGATAAAAACTAGGATCTGCGTATATCTTTAATCTTTCTAATGCATCAGATAAAAACAATATACCTGTTGGAAAAAAATTACCTATAAGTAATCCAATATAAGATAAACATATCATTCCAAATGACAACGTCTTGCACAGTTTATTCTTATCTGAAAAGATAGTCAGAATTTCTGCCATTGCGACTACTAATAATAAAGTCAAAGCTGCTGTATGTATCAGAACTGGAATAATATAAAGAAGTTTATAACCTATTTTTTTAGGTGCATCAAATAAAAATATCAATAGAAACGATGCAATTGCTAAAGGAAAGCGGACACCACTTATTGTTTGATTAAGATAGATAAAACTTGCAAACATAATAAAATATAATGAAATATAGCGACTTTCTTTTACATCTTTGCATACTTTATTAGTGTATATAAAAATACTGATATAAAAAATTGATGTTGAAATAAATGTTAACAAATTACTGTTATTCGTTAGAGAAACAAGATAAAAAAGAGTTGTTGTAATAATATTTATTTTATATGGAAATTGCGCGATATAATTAAGACCTTCTGTTTTAAAAGAATCAATCATCATAAAATATCTACTCAAATCATCTCCTTCATAAGGATCGGTGCATAATGCAATGATTCCGACAGCAATAATAATGATAATTAAACTGTATATGCTTCGCTTTTTTACTGTTAAATTCAGAAATATATTAATATAATTAGCGATTAAGAAAAACAGACATAAAAAAACTGATAAATATCCTAGAATTTTCACACTATTCCCCCTTCCTGCTGATTATTTGATCATAAAATCGAATTAAGTTCTCTGCTGTTTCATAAATATCAAATTGATCAAGAGTTTTGTTATATGGCCGTTTATCTTTTTTATAATTAATAATCAAATTGACCCAATCTTCTATATTAGTTTTATTAATTCCACACTGTATAATATTATTATTTATAATTGATTCCTTTGATATTTTATTTGAAATTATTGAGAATAACGAAGAACATTGTGCTTCTATCAAAGAGACTGGAAAACCTTCAAAATATGATGGAAGTAAAAAAATATCAAAGAAACTATAGTACTTATATGAATCTTCGACCCTTCCAACTAAAACTATATTTTCTGACAACCCCAATTTTTCAATATATTTTTTAATTGTTTTTTTACTGTCACCATCACCCACAATAAATAATTTATAATTTCTGGTGTTATCTTTTTCTAAAACTTCTTTCAAAATTTCCAAAGAAAAGTTTAAGTTTTTTTCAGGTGATAATCGGCACACCATTCCTATGACTATATCTTCATCACCAATACTATATTTTGTTCTAAGGTCATATCTATACACATTATTATATTTGAATTTATTTACATCAATACCATTGGGTATCCACTTGCCCTTCACGCCTTTTCCAAACGACCATTTTTTTGCAGCTATACCGCAATAGGCAAAATTTGTTGCCATTAATTTATTAAGATAATGAATAAATGCCCTTTTGAAATTAGTATTTTCATAATCCCCCATACATGTATGTGCATGGGCTATTCGTACCTTAATCCTACACATTTTAGCAATCATTAGCGGTAAGAAGCACATGTCACTTTGATGAGCGTGAACAGCATCAAAATAGTTATTATTGTATATTTTTCTCAAATCTTCGAGATACTTAAAGATATTTTCTTTTTTTGGAGTAATGTGATATATATTACAGCCCAATTGAGATAGTTTTCTTTCAATAACTCCTATTTCATTCCCATGAACAATAAAATCCCATTTTATTCCTCTTCCATTAATTAATGAATAATAATTATATAGCATTGATTCTATTCCACCAATATCTAATTTTGGAACAATATGAAGAATCCTCATACTATCAACTTACCTCCCATTGCATAGCAAAACACTATAAACTGTTATAAATATATTTACTTCCTTCTATTCTTTGACACAAAGATCCTTTTAAGATATTTTATATCCTCATAACAATCCAATATCTTCCTTTGAAAAAAAGAAATATATCCTTTTTCACTTGCTATTTCATGCATCATTTTTATTCCTTTATGCATTTTTTTCAAATTTCCTGATAGACCACTATGTCCATATGTCGGCTTCCCATCGCCACAAAAAACCAATGGTTCAATTGTATAATATAATCCAAAACAAGAAGCTACTTCTAAAAAAAAGATCCCTTCTTCAGCATGAGTCATTGATTCATTAAAATATAAATCATTTTTGAAAAGACTTTTTCTAAAAATAATAGATGGGGTACATGGCCAATTCTTAATGCAATAACGGAATGGTGAAATTCTATATATAGAGTCAGTAATCTTAGTGCCATATTTTATTATTTCACCTATTCTATTTGATCCTAAAACTTTGATATCAGTATATTTTTCTAAAATTTCATTTTGTATTTCCAATTTATTAGGCAACCAAACATCATCTGCATCTAACAATGCAATATATTCATTTCTAGTATTTTTTATACCTACATTTCTGGCCGATGAAGCACCACCATTTGTTTTATTTAGTATTTTTATTTTTGAATTCTTTTCCAATATAAGTGAATTAACTATTTCTAGCGATTTATCAGTGGAACCATCATTAACAACAATTATTTCATCAATTAAATCATATTTTGTTTGATTAATTACAGATTGTATTGTTTTTTCTATCGTACCTTCATTATTGTACATCGGAATAACTACACTGTATTTAATCATATTTCCTCCCATTTCTCTTTATTCTCATTGAATCGTTTAATTATAGTAGCTGGAGAGCCAACTACCATACTATTCTCTTCTATACTTTTTGTTACAACACTGCTAGCACCTATCACAGAACCATTTCCTATTTTTACACCTTTCAAAATCACAACATTCTCTCCAATCCAAACATTATTTCCTATCTCAATAGGCGAAGAATATATCTTTCTACAATCAGGAGGAGTATTAGGTAATACTTGTTCTCTATCATTATAACTTCCATGATCTAGATCGGAAATAAATACATGTGAAGCAATTAGTACATTATCACCAATCTTTACAGAACTGGCGCTGGCAATATGCACATAATCGCCTATTTTCACGTTCTTACCAAAACTAATAACACCAAATGTATCACCAACTTTAATGCTTTCTAAACGGCAACAATATCCACTTGTAAAACCATGATTAAAGTTTATATATTTCCCATTTCGTATGTAGCATGGATAACGGATCAATCTTGCTTGACGATGGAATATTTTTGTTGCTATCAAACTTACTGTATTTTTAATGATTTCATAAATACCATACTGCATTTTATCAATCCTCATTTTCTAAATGATATCCCTTTAATAAATATAGCGCCTTAAATAAGAAGCTCTGTATTCTTGTTTGGCGATAAAGCTTTGTTGTACATACAAATTTTATCCTACTAAATAGACCATCACAACTTCTAATAAAACATTCTAATTCTGTTAAATATTCTCTGTCTAAAGATGCCTTATATATGTTATAAAACTCATTAATCTGCATTGCATATTTTTTATTATCATTGTTTCTGATTCGCTTTACTCTCTCTTTGAACCAGCCAATTTTCCCTTCTCCAAAACCAACTTCATTGTTTTGGTGTTGTCGATAATAAACAAAAGAATCATTATTAAAAATGATCTTCCCTTTTACCATGGCCACATTCGTGATCCATGAATCATATACATAGATTTTCGCATAATTGATCGGTTTCTTTAATTCGTCCAATAGCACCTGATTCATCACTTGTTCATGTCCGGGTAAAAAATTCTGAATGATCGTGTTATAGAATGTAATTTCACGCTTCTTTTTTTGTGTTGTTCCGAATGGAATCAGATCATCATGCACCAAATAAGAAGTTGACGCATATAATAATGGAATTTTGCTATCTTCTTGCTCTAAGTATTTTACTGCTATATCTAATTTATTGTCTAACCATACATCATCCTGATCACTTAGTGAGTAGTAATCATAGCCGTTTGCCTCTTGTATCAACCAAAAGAAGCTTTTGTTATAACCTATGTTTTCCCCCTCTACTACTTTGATTCTATCAGGATACTTCGTTTCATATTCCTGTAAGATATTCAGTGTATCATCATTTGACCCATCATCACGAATCAACAAGTCCACCTGATGTTCTGTTTTTTGATACAGGATACTTTCAATTTGTGCACTAATATATTTCTCACCGTTATAGGCGGATAATAAAACAAGAATTCTTTTACTTTTCATATATCAAATCTCCAAAATACTTTGTGATCAAGATCCGTTTCATTCCATCTCCCCCTTGTGCATCTCTCCTGTTCCTCCCTCTACCACTCCATCTGATCGCAATACCGATGTGATCGTTTTGATCAAGCACTTCACGTCAAATAAAAAAGAGCTGCATTCCACATACTCTCCATCTAACTTCGCCTTTACTTCGATCTCCAATTCATCTCGTCCGTTGATCTGCGCCCATCCGCTTAATCCCGGCTTGATCTCATTGGCATGATAACGATCCCTTTCTTCTATCAGATCATATTGATTCCATAGTGCCGGTCTCGGTCCGATGATCGCCATATCCCCCTTTAAGATATTCAAGATCTGCGGTAGTTCATCTAAGCTCGTCTTTCTTAAAAACCTTCCTGCCTTTGTGATATACTGATCCGGATTTGCCAATAGATGGGTAGGCATATCCTTTGGTGTATCCACATACATCGTACGAAACTTCAAGATATAGAAATAAGTTTTATCTTTTCCGACTCTTTTTTGCTTGAACAGGATCGGTCCCTTACTATCCAACTTGATCCAGACGCATAGGATCAGAAAGAGCGGACTCAATAATACCAATGCGATCAAAGACAACAAAAAGTCGATCCCTCTTTTTATATAATTTCGATACATTCCTTTTCCTCCCTAAATAATCGTACCCGCAGGAATATGCTGATTAGAAGGTATCCTTGTGCCTGCTTGTATTACACAATGACTCTCAATTCTGCATTTTTCTTGAATTAACGCTGCTGGACGAACTATTACATTTGCATAAAGCAATCCATACGCTTCCACCTTTGCATCATGATGGATAACCGTATGAGCAGAAATAATATTACCTTCTCCAATCCATGCATTTGCTTCAATCTGTGCAAATGGAAATACAATCGTTCCTTTCCCAACCGCTGCATAAGGAGATACATCGGCTTTCGGACTAATCAATGTCACGATGCGATAACCGATCATTTCTGCTTGCATACACCATTTTTTTCTCATTTCATTGTTTCCTATCGCAATGAAAATATCTTCATATTCAAGATAATACGAACACATCTCATCAATTTTCCCGATTACTTTGCTGCCATTGATACAATCATGAACCATCTGATCATCTAAAAATGCTATTTCATCATAACAACTTAAACTCTTCGCAATATCTAAACAGCATCTGCCATGTCCTCCGGCGCCTACAATTAACAGTTTTTTAATAAAAATCACCTCTAAAACAAAAAAAGAATATAGTTCCCCCTACCCATACGATAACGAAACTATATCCAAATATTCAACACAGGCGGTAAACCAGCTCTCTGTCTCCTATTCATCCTGTAATCACCAGACCGGCCTGTATCTCACGATTCATGAACGCAATATCCAAATAAGCCAATCGGTTATGTTTGTCGACCTTTTTTATATTTTTTTCAAATCGCTTCAGCGGCCCCTCATAGACCTTGGCCCTGTTTTCCTTCAATACCGCTTTTGACATTCTTAATACATGGCTGTCATCTAACAACTGCTCTAATAGCCGCACTTCTTCCTCACGCAAGGCACTTACTTCTTCATACTTCAACTGTGCGATTATATCATCTCTCACTTCAATCATATGGCTCAGCAACAAATCAAATGAACGCTGGTCAATCGACGCTTTCACAAACACATAATTTGCAAATAAAGGCTTATAAGCATATCCATCTATATCTCTGCGATAATATTCCAACTGCGGTACAAAAGCATCGATTCCGTCATGTTGATTCAACTGCTTTACCAGTTTGTCCATCTTCCATTTGAGACAGTATAAAATATACCAGTTCATACCTTATTGACCACTTCCAGCGGTGCTTTCATCCTTGTCCCCAGCAACTGACAGTCCAAATATGCAATGCGCTTATGGCGATCGATTTTTTTGATCTGCTGCTCCATCCCTTTTAGCGGGCCGCTTTCCACATTTAATTTTGAATTGATGATATTACCGACGGAATGCCTGATCACACCATTTCCATCAAACATTCTTTCAAAAAATCGCTGTTCCTCCTCATCCATAGAAATCAATGCCTCTCCTTCCAGTAATTTTGCAAAGCGACTGATTTGGTGAAACAGATCCTGATAAGTCTGATGAAAATGCTCTTTACTCATATCCGCTTTTATAAACAAGTAATCCGGAAACAGTAATATATTGCGATACTCCTTGGTATTCGCACCCGAAAACCATTTTTCCATCATTGGCAGAAATGCGTGAATCCCTTGTTGTTCATTAAAAAAGCGCAAAAGATCGTGACAATTTCCACTTTTTATATGAATAATGCACCAATACAAAAAAATTCACCCCTTGCGTTTCGTAGAACATGTTATTCTACGAAAGAAAGGGGTGTTTGATCTTATTGATCTGTTCTTTCTTAAAGGCCAGTGAAGAATGTACATATCTTCCAAGGGTAATGGATACACTGGAATGGCCCAACATTTCACTCAAAGATTTCACATCAATACCGACTTCAATACATCTAGTAGCATAGGTATGGCGAAGCGCATGAAAATTGATCTGAAACTCTTTCTGTCTGCACAGCCTTTGAAATTGATACTGTATCGTCCTTGGATCGATCGGCAGATTTGAATCAGACAAGATATAATGCTTTTTCGTCAACTCATTATGATGATTACCATAATTTCTGATCAAATGCATCTTGATAAATTCAGGAACCGGGACCAGTCTTTTGGAAGATGGGGTTTTGGGTGTGCTTACCATCAAAACGGTCTTTCGGTTCGACTGTTCCTCATTTTCAATTCGCTGTGCTGTTTTTGAAATATAGATCACGCCCTGCTCCAAATCGATATCCTGCCACTGCAAGGCACATATTTCTCCAATCCGAAGTCCTGCGTATAAGCCAAATAGGATTGCCAGTGACAAAGCATCTTGTTTATAAAAGCAGTATTGTCTTAACTGGCTTTCCTGTTGATCCGAAAGAATTTGGAAATGCGTATGCTGACGAGGCATTTTTACATATTGAAAATCAATATGTGCAATGTCATACTTATTTTCAGCGAATGACAGAACAGAACGCAGTACATAGCGGATCGTCTGAATCGTACTGAGCGCATATTTATGTGATTGATAGATATCCATAAAAAAATGAACAATGGCATCTTCACTCATCTTCTGAGATAAAAAGAACGGCTGTAACTGCAATCGTATAATGCGCTTATACTTCACATAAGTAGACTGCTTGATCGTCATACGTTTTCGGCATAGCCATTCATCTGCAATGACCGTCATGCTGATTTTACTGTTTTTCATAGTAGACCTCCTAATAATTTCTTACAATGTACACCGTTTGTAAAGAAAAGCATAGGAAATTCACTTTCGATTCACTCGCATGCAAATCCTGAAAAATGGCTGAAAAATGTGTTTTATTTATAGTATTTTTATACTATTTTGTGCTATAATAACTTTCGTAGAATAACATGTTCTACGAAAGAAAGAATATAAAAATGCTGAGAAACGTATGAACTTTCATTCATTCGCTTCCAGCATTTTATTTTATATTGGTTTGTTAGAGAAACACCTTATGATCAGTCCCGGCATATTTATAAAAGATTGCGAAAACGACTTCAAATCAAGACTTTCCAAGCACGAAAATCACTTAGACGATCCATAGGATTCAAATCCCTAATAACGTAGTTCTATTGCGTAACACCATATCACTGTACACAGAAAAAAACAGGACGTGTGCAGTCCTTCATGACTGTCTGCGCCCTGATTGTTTGTGTATTACAGATCGCCGTTCCAAAAATCATAAATTAAGTTAGAAAGCTCCTTAGGGTTATCAACATTAACCTCGTGTGAAGAATTAGAAACAGTGTTGAATGAACTTCCTTTTATTGTCTTATGCAATCTCTTTGCACTCTCCATATTCTGATTATCCTTCACACCACACAAAATCAAGCTCCTGCAATGTATTTTCTCCAAATTTTCCGCTATATCTAAATGAGCCATTGACTTGACCAGTGTGATAAATTTCTTTTTAGGACACCCTATTTTTTCAAACGCAGCTTTCGGCATAAAATGAAATACAACACTTTGCAGATGGAAAAGAAATTTTGGTATTTTATATGGAGTGCCGATCAAAATAATCGTATTTACCTTGTCGGGAAATTTTTTTGCATAATCAATTGCTAATATACCGCCCAATGATAATCCACACAAGTTTAATTTTCCCTCAAAAGCATTGCAATAATCAGAAAACTTATTAAACAAAGTAATATAGTCCGGTTCTGCATGATCAAGCATAGAATACAGGTTAGGCGCAGTTGTTTCAATGCCTTTCCTCTTCAATTCATAATCAACGGCCTTCCAACTACTTTTATTCTGCCCTAATCCATGTATTAAAATATGTTTCATGCTTCCACCAACTTTCTATATGCAAATCATTTTAACAATACTGTTTTCCTATATTGCGGGTTTGACGGTCATGACGGAAAAGTCCATTCATTTTATGATGGACGGAAGCGGCTGGCTTTGCCATTACTGACGAGTTTCTCCTATCATGCAGCTTCTTTCATATTTTTTCAACATCTCATACTTGATGAGGCAAAAATAGTTTTTCTCTCCATGGCAAAGATGCGTCACTAGAACAAGCAATTTTCTATCTGTATCAAAGCCAATGTCATACACGCCGACACGCGCTTTCTATATATTACGCCTGATTTTTTATTCATCATCCCGATGAATTTCAATATGCACACTGCTGCCGCCATCTCGATGAAATAACAGATAAATACCCAAGACAATAAAAAATACCGGCACGCCAAAACGCATGACATCCCGTGAATGCAGAATATGCAGTTCACCTAATAAAAGCGAAGCTCCAAACAGCAGCCAAGTGGTATTCCAGATTCCGATACCTCTTTCATACATGCTGTTGAGCGCCGGAATGATGATGAAAAGCGTCCACCATCCACGAAAGAATATCGAAAAATGCCAAATGCCGAATATATTCCCGGCATAGCCAAAACCAATCAGCAAAAAGAGAATCCCTAAGCATAATCTGCCGAAACTCATATTATCTTTCATCTACACCACTCCATTCTTCTAATATCGCATGCAATAAGTAACGTCTTTCATTGGCAACCCCATCTTCATAGGAGCAAGTAGATAAAGTAATCAAGCGATCCTGTGCCGATGCTTCCACACCATAGTCAAATAAGGAAAGCCCTTTTACCATTTCCAGATAAGCGCCCTGTGTCGCACTGTTCGTATTGCCTAATAAATAAGAATCTGAATCATAGGAAGTGGAATACATCGAATAGATCGGACAGCGATACTGTTTATCCGGTGTAAACAAATAAACATAACGATGGGCATCGGCAAACGCCTGATCACGAAACATCTCCAGATTGGTAAACATCGTTCCATGCTTGGTAGAATGCCCATAGATAAACGAATTCATGTCACTGAAATCAGCCGATGCATTGGCATCCAGAAAGATCGCGCCGGCATAGTTGCTTTCCTTCGCAACCGTATGCGACAAATAATAATCGTTGTCCGTACCCTGCACCACCGCATAGGAGATATCCGTATCCGGTATCATGATCCATGCGATCACATCCGGATTGATCTCGCGAAGCTTCTCAAAATCAACGCTGCGCAACTCTTCCTGTCCGTTTTTTTTCACCGTCTTGATCGAACCTTTCAGTTCTTCGGTTTCTTGCTTTTCTTTATAATTGGCATAATAAATGCTGCCTAATTGAAAGGCGCTGTATGCGAATACACATGCGGCGATCAGCATCAGGATGCGATACACCCATTTTGATACCCGTTTTCTACTGTTTTTATTTTCACTCTTTTGTTTCATAAAATCACTCTTTTCTGTGCTATTGTATCATGTTTTATTCACTCAGACAAATCAAACTCTCTTCTCGATCACATAAAGATAGGGAGAAGCAGGACTGCCAGAAGTGATCTTCAAGTAAGGATAAGATAAACCTGCGACATAGGTGTCCAGCCATGCGCTCTCTTTCCTGCCTTCTTCATGTCCGATATAAACGCACAGCACCAGCACACCTTTTCGCTTCAATAAGCGCAAAGCCTGCGGCACCGCTTCTTTCGTCGTCAGAAGTGTGGTCGTCAGTTGTTCGCTTCCATGAGGCAGATAGCCAAAGTTGAAAATGGCGGCATCCAGCTCTTCTTTGATATAGGAAGACATCCGCACATGACTTCCCTCACAGTAAATGATATTGTCAAGCTGTGCTTCCTTTGCTTTCTTTTTGGTGATGACAAATGCTTCCTTTTGAATATCAAAGGCATAGACGCGGCGGGCGTGCTTTGCCAAAAAAAGTGTATCATAGCCATTTCCCATCGTAAAATCAGCACAAACGGCGTGTTCATGCAGATATGGCAGCATCAGATCATGCGCCAGTACAGTCATTTTCTTCATAGCGGTTTCCTCTTATCGTTTTCTTTTGATCGCATTCATTATATAATAAGTAAAGGAGTGATGAAAGTGCAAATTCCCCCATCAGCAAAAACAATCATGGAGCGTTTGACAAAGGCCGGCTATCGCTGCTATTTAGTCGGCGGATGTGTACGGGATCAATTACTGAAGCGCCCTGTTCATGATTATGATATGACAACCGATGCCTTGCCGGATGTGCTGCTTGACCTGTTTCAAGAATATCCGCTGGTTACAAGCGGATCAAAGCATGGAACGATCGGCATCGTGATAGCGAAAGAAGTGATCGAAGTAACGACGCACCGCAAAGAAAGCGCCTATTTAGATCATCGCCATCCTCATGTTTTGACCTTTACCGACTCGCTGCAGGAAGACCTTTCCCGCCGTGATTTTACGATCAATGCCATGGCATATGATCAAGCAGGCATTCTTTATGATCCCTATCATGGCCTAGAGGATCTGAAAAAGAAGCAGATCGTCTGCGTCGGGGATCCCGATCAGCGTTTTCAGGAAGATGCCCTGCGCATCATGCGCGCCATTCGCTTTTCGATGCAGTTAGGATTTGTCATTGAAGAAAAGACGGCGGCGGCTTTGAAAAAAAATGTGCCGCTGTTAAAACATGTTGCCAAGGAAAGACTGCGTGATGAATTTCATCTCATGTTAGAAAGCAACAGTGAAAACCTGTTGGGGCAGTTAGAAGCATATGGTGTTTTAACTGTATTATTTCCGCTTTTAGCGTCGATGAAAGGATTTCAACAGGATAATCCATGGCATCCTTACGATTTACTTACCCATACCGATATCGCTTTGTCACACAGCAAAAACGCACCTTTGATCGTCAAGCTCGCCCTATATTTTCATGACTGCGGGAAGTTGTTTACCCGTACTTATGATGACCGCCTGATCGCACATTATCATGGTCATGCCGCAAAAAGTGCGGAATTAGCCGATGCCATCTTAAAAGAATATCGCTATCCGACCAAGATGCGCAAGGATATTTTATTGCTGATCACCTATCATGATTACTATATGCAGCCAAAAGACGTCTTTCTGCGCCGTTTTCTAAGCAAACTGGATAATCGCTATCCCCTGGCCTTTGCGATCCTGCAAGTGCAGTATGCCGATGACTGTGCAAAAAATCCCGCCTTGGCAAAGGATAAGCTGGACATCATCCGCTTTTGTAGAAAACGGCTGGAAGAAATGCAGAAAGAGCCTGCCATCCATCTGCATGATCTGGCGATCAACGGACACGACATCGCCGCCTTAGGCTACCAGGGGAAAGCGATCGGTGAAATCAAAAAAGAATTGCTTGATCATGTGATTGCCCATCCGGATGCCAATCAGCGCGATACTTTGATCGCTTACTTAAAAGAAAAGGAGGAACGCCATGAATGAACTGTTAATATTATGTGCCTGCATCATGATCCTCTGCATCGTTTTTTCTAAATTATCGGTGCGCATCGGCATGCCGGCGCTGGTCGTCTTTTTACTGCTGGGCATGGCATTTGGAAGCGACGGCTTCTTTCAGATTCATTTTGATGATTATGCACTGGCGGAGAATGTCAGTTATCTCGCTTTGATCTTTATCATGTTTTACGGCGGTTTTTGTTTGAATCTGAAAGCGGCGCGTCCTTTTATCGCCCAAGCCTCATTATTGGCGACCGCAGGTATCGTCATCAGCGCACTGGCATTAGCAGCGATCTGTCATGCTTTACTGCCGTTTTCATGGTTAGAATCATTTTTGATCGCTTCGGTGCTTGCTTCTACCGATGCCGCCAGCGTATTCAGTATTCTGCGTATGAAAAAACTGAACCTCAAAGCAGGATTGGCGCCGATCTTGGAGATGGAAAGCGGCAGCAATGATCCTTTTGCCTATCTGTTGACCATGATCGCTTTATCATTGTTAAGCGGCAGTGAGACCTCGATTTTCTTCTTGTCGCTCCAGCAGATCCTGCTCGGCATCGGCAGCGGTATTCTCATTGCCGGCTGTACGCTTTTGGTATTTCGTTTTCTCAAGATCAAAGAAAGCGGCTTAAACAGCATTTTATTGGCTGCTTTTGTCATCCTCGCTTATGCGTTTGCTTCATTGATCAAAGGAAACGGCTTTTTGAGCGTCTACCTCTGCGGGGTGATCCTTGGCAACTGCAAGCTCCCGCAGAAAGCTGAACAGATCCATTTCTTTGATTCGATTTCTTCGATGATACAGATCGTTTTATTCTTCATGCTGGGACTGCTTTCTTTTCCTTCACAGTTACCGGACGCGATCTTCAGCGCCTTGATCATCTTTTTGGCGCTTACCTTCTTCGCACGTCCGATCGCCGTCTTTCTCTGTCTGATTCCTTTTTCATTAAGCATCAAAGAAAAACTGTTTTTATCCTGGTGCGGCTTGCGTGGGGCTGCTTCGATCGTTTTCGCGATCGTCGCGGTGCTCTCTCCTGCCTATACCGATTTTGACATTTTTCATATCGTGATGATCGTTTCTTTGTTGTCGATCACCTTACAGGGCATGCTGCTGCCAAAGGCCGCCAAATGGCTCAATGTCATTGATGAAAGCAACGATACTTCCCGCACGTTCAACGACTATCTGGAAGAAACCGCCATGCAGCTCATTCATGTACAGATCAGCCGTCATCATCCTTGGATCGATAAAACGCTGCAGGAGATCGAAATGCCGCCGGAAATGATCGCAGTCTTATTAAAACGCGGTAATGAAGCCTTTGTTCCGGATGGTGCAACAAAACTGCTCTATCATGATCATTTGGTTTTAGTAACCACCAATCGAGAAAACGGAATACAGCTGGAGATGGAAGAAATCCCATTATCCAAACATAAACAGTGGATCGGTTCTCCTTTGGCAGACATGGATACCGCAAAATTCTTGATCATTCTCATCAGACGAAACGATGACTATTTTGTGCCGGACGGCACGACGATCTTACAAAGCGGCGATGTGCTCATTGCCTGTGAACGTGATGTCATTTTGAAACCGGAAAAAGAACCGCCTATGCTTGCCCATTGATTCATCTCTTTACGTTAAAAAAGGGAAACCTCTCGGTTTGCCCTTTTTTCATCATAACGGTTGTTTTCACACACGATCGCTTATTTTAATTCGAGGATCTTGACATCATAAGGTTCATCGACATGCTCCACATGCACGACCTGTCCCGCCTTATGATCCATCAATGCCATTGCCAGCGGTGAAATGTTAGAAAGTCTGCCGGTAAAAGGATCTGATTCGATCGATCCTACGATCGTATATTCTTCCTCTTCGTTGCTTTCCAGATCTAAGATACGCACCGTACTTCCCAGCTTTACCACCTTATTGTTGCCTTTTGGCGATTCATCGATCAGTTCGACATTGGCAAGCATGACTTCCAGTTCCCGGATACGCGCTTCCACCCGTGCCTGACGATCCCGCGCCGCATCATAATCGGCATTTTCCGACAAGTCGCCCTGTGCACGCGCTTCCTGCAGCTCCTGTATAACTTCCTGACGAACGACATGGATCAGATTTTCCTGTTCTTTTAAGAGCTCATCTAAACCTTCTTTTGTTACTAAAATTTTCTTACCTTGAGTCACGTTGTTCACTCCTATTCGTACGCGTGGTATTATACCACACTTTATGCTCTTTTATCAATGATGCTGCTGATTTTTGTGATCAGCAGATCGATCGCCACGACATTGTGTCCGCCCTCCGGTATGATCAGATCCGCATAGCGCTTGCTTGGCTCAACAAAGAGATTGTGCATATCCCGCACGGTCGTCGTATACTGCTCTACGACAGATTCCAAGGTTCGGCCGCGCTTTTTCACATCTCTTACCAAACGGCGGATAAAACGCAGATCCGCATCGGTATCCACAAAAATCTTAATATCGCATAAATTGCGCAGTTCTTCATCTTCCAGCACAAATAATCCTTCTAACACGACGACATCGCATGGCTGCACATTTTCCACGAGCTCACTGCGCGTATGGTGAACAAAATCATAAGTCGGCTTTAAGATGGCATGCCGCTGCAACAATTCCTGAATATGCAGTACCAACAGATCATTATCAAAAGCGAAAGGGTGATCATAATTCGTCTTTACCCGTTCTTCCATCGTTTTTTCGCTTTGATCTTTATAATAATCATCCTGTCTGATGATCACGACTGATTTCGTATATTCAAAAGCTTCTTTCAACTGTTTGGAGATCGACGATTTGCCAGAAGCGCTGCCCCCCGCGATTCCAATCAGGATCGGTTTGTTTTTCATCCCTTACACCTGCTTTCACTGATTCAGATACTTCGCTACCAAAGCGCTGTGTTCTTCAAACGTCTTGGCATAATACACGGTGCCATCTCCATATATATCGGCGATAAAATACAGATAATCGCTTTCCTGCGGATGCAAAGCCGCATCAATGGCAACCTTGCCCGGATTCAAGATCGGTCCGATCGGCAAGCCGTTATGTTGATAAGTATTATAAGGACTGTCGATATCCGCATTCGTTTCACAATCCGATGCATGCGCAAAATCATTATAAAGCGCATAGCACACCGTTACCGATGACTGTAACGGCATATCGATGCCTAAACGGTTATAGAACACACCCGATACCAAATACATGTCCTCAGCCTTGCTTGCTTCAAACTGGATCATCGAAGCCAGTATTACGATTTCATGCGTTGACAGACTGCTTTTTTCAAAGTCTTTCCGATATTCCTGATAGATCTTGTCAAATTCATCCAACAGACGCACCGTAATTTCTTCCGCACTGCTCTCTTTTAAGAAACTGTATGTTTCCGGATACAAATAGCCTTCCAGTTTGACCCGATAAGCATCGTTTAAGATCGATTCATCTAAAAAGTCATACTGCTCGATCATCTTTTTCAAAAACGTCTCATCATTCCAAAGCGCCAGCAGTTCCTCTTTTGACACACTGGTCTCTTCACTGATCTTGGCGGCGATTTCCTTTGCCCAGATTCCTTCCGGCAGCGTGATCGTCGCCTGCTTTGCCAAAGCCGCATTCGCATCGTTCAAATAAGCCAATACTTCCGCTGTATCCCAACTTGTATCCAATACGAATGTCCCTGCCTTGATATGCCCGGCATCATGAAATTTCACATACCACTTCGCAAAAGCCGCACTTTTGATGATGCCTTCTTCCTCTAAACGCGTCAGCACGCTGTCCATCGTTTCCGCTTCTTTGATCTCAAACTGTACTTCTTTGGACTTTGATGAAACCGGACGCAGCGCATTTTGATAAAGCAGCACGATTGTAATGCAAGCGATCAATAAAACGATCACTGCGCCTGCTAAAACCAAATAGATGCGCTTCATCGACATGATTTGTTCTTTAAGCTTCTTCATGTTCTTCACTGAACGCTCCTATCACTTCTTCGATCATATCCCATTCCTCCTGTGTTTCCACCGGCATCAAATGTCCGTCATCATCATAAGCAGAGGCGAATACTTCCTCTTCCTGCTGCGGATCACAGAATACGACATATTTACGCTTCTGTTCATCATCTTCAAACGTGAATAAGATCTCCATTTCCATTTCATTGCCATCTTCGTCTGTCACAAATAAAGTATTACTTTCCAGCATTCGTATATCCTCCTATCAGTTCGATGTTTGCTTAAAAAGAAAGGGCGTATCGCCCTTTTACCCTTTTCTGTCTAAATAACTCTGTAAAATCTGCACAGCGGCCATTTGGTCGATTACTTTTTTCCGTTTTTTTCGCGATACATCTGCCGCAATCAGGATCCGACTTGCCGCAACCGTCGTCAAACGTTCATCCCAAAGAACGACCTCCACCCCATATGCCTCTAATCTTTCCTTGAATGCGATGCAGATCTCACCGCGAATTCCGATATCGCCGTTCATATGCTTAGGCAAGCCCAGCACGACCGTTTTCACCTGAAATTCCTCGATCTGTTCTTTGACCAGTTCAGCGGCCTTCGCATAATCATCTGCGGGAAAGCGCAAGGTCAATACCCCACGCGCTACCATGCCCATCATATCGCTGACAGCTACACCGCAGGTTACACTCCCTAAATCCAAGCCCAGTACGCGCATTACTCTTCTTCCAAATAGGAACGCACTAGTTCCTCGATGATCTCATAGCGCTCCACGCTTTGGATAATGGAACGGGCGTTGTTATGACTGGATATGTAAGCCGGATCATTGGAGATCAGATAGCCGGCCAGCTGATTGACCGAATTATAACCTCTTTCATCCAAAGCCTCTTTTACCAAACGCAATACATGCTTGATGTTGTCACGTCTGATCTCGTCAGATTTGAATGACATCGTTTCAGTAATATCCTTCATGGTATTACCCCCTTTTCCTATATGGTATATTGTACCCTAATTCGATTAAAAATTAAAGTGGCAAACCGAGTTTATTTTGAATTACCTGTAATGCCTGTGCCAAAGCGCCTGCATTTTTACCGCCGGCCTGTGCCAGATCAGGACGACCGCCGCCGTTTCCATCACAGATTACCGCCGCTTCTTTGACCAAATTGCCACAATGCACGCCGCTTGCTAATGCACCTTGATCCGCCGCAGCCGCAAAGATGACCTTATCGCCGTTTGCCTGTGCTAAAAAGACGATGCTGTTTGCTTTCTGATCCTTTAAGGAAGCTGCCAGATCTTTTAAGTTATCTATGCCGCGCACTTCTTTTACCAATACGTGCAGACCATTTACTTCAACCATTTCAGCAGCCAGCGCCTTTGCCCCTGCCGCATTGATCGAAGCGTGCAAAGCAGCGTTATCTTTCTTGAGCTGACTGATTTCTTCAGCCATTTGTGCGACCTTGTCTTCCAGCTTGTTGATGCTGTTTAACTTCAACTGCGCGCTCATCCGCTTCATCGCATGTTCCATCGCATGATATTCCTCATACGCATGATAGCCGGTCTTTGCCGTAATACGACGGATACCGGAACCGATGCTCTCCTCAGATACGATCTTGCAGATACCGATATCCGCGGTATTGCTCACATGGCAGCCGCCGCAAAACTCTTTTGATACATCGCCCATCGTTACGATACGTACGATATCACCGTATTTTTCGTCAAACAGCGCCGTCGCTCCCGTCTTTTTCGCCTCTTCGATCGGCAGATAGGAAACACTGACCGCATGATGCTCTAAAATAAAGCGATTGACCAGCTTTTCGATTTCTTCCAGCTGTTCTTCTTTGACTTTTTCAAAGTGGGTGAAGTCAAAACGCAGATATTCATCGCATACATAAGAACCTGCCTGCTGGATGTGCGTACCGACCACAGCTTTTAAGGCACTTTGCAACAAATGTGTGCAGGAATGATTGGCTGTTGTCAATTTCCGCTTGGTTTCATCAATGGCGACATGGATCGCATCACCGACCCGCAAGGTTCCTTTTTCGACCTGAATATGATGCAGATGCTGCTTATGCGGCGCTTTCTTCACATCGTTTATCACCGCATGGAAATGATCATTTTCCATCACTCCGCTGTCCGCGATCTGACCGCCGCTTTCCGCATAACAAACCGTATGATCTAAGATCACATCGCCTTCGTCTGTCAATGCATCGACCTTTGCCCCGTTTTGGAAAAGGGCGATCACCTTTGCCTCGCAGGCAAACTGTTCATATCCCTCATACGTGCTTTCATCGGTAAAATCCATCAGATCCTTAGACTGAGAAGCCATGGACTGTACCTCTTCACGCGCATTTTTCGCCATTTCCCGCTGTTTTGCCATCTCTTTGTCGAAACCTTCCTTATCCACTGTAAAGCCGTTTTCCTCAGCGATCTCCAGCGTCAATTCCATCGGGAAGCCATAGGTATCATATAGCTTGAATGCCGTCGCACCGTCAATACGATGATCTTTCGCCTGCCCCATCACTTCGCTCAGCAGTTTTTCACCATCAGCCAGCGTCGCATGGAAACGCTCTTCTTCCGCTTTCACTAATTTCTGGATATATTCGATCTTTTCACCGATGTAAGGATAAAAATCCTTCATGATCTCATAAACGACCGGTACCAGCTGATACATGAAAGCGCCTTTGATCTGTAAACGACGGCCAAAGCGCACTGCCCGCCGCAGTACCCGTCGCAATACATAGCCGCGTCCTTCATTGGAGAATAACGCGCCGTCTGCTAATGCAAAGGTTACCGTGCGGATATGATCGGCAATGACCCGATACGTCATCTTATCCTGCGCGTAAGTGATATTGCTGAAGCGTTCCGTCGCATGAATGATCGGTAAAAACAGATCCGTATCGAAATTGGTTTCCCCGCCCTGCACAAGACAAGTCAAACGCTCTAAGCCCATGCCGGTATCAATGTTCTTCTGCGGCAGTTCTTTGTAGGCGCTTCTTGGCAGTTCCGGCTTACAGTCATATTGTGAAAATACGACATTCCACACTTCAATATAGCGATCGTTTTCCAGTTCTTCAAAGAACAGCTTTTCACCCAGCCCTTGCGGATCGAATGCTTCTCCACGGTCAAAAAAGATCTCTGAATCCGGTCCGCCCGGCCCTTCTCCGATCTCCCAGAAATTATCATCTGTCTTTAAGATATGGCTTGGATCGACCCCGCATTCCTTCGTCCATACATCATAAGCAACCTGATCGTCCGTATAAACGGAAATATACAGTTTTTCCTTAGGGATCGCCATCCACTGTTCATCGGTCAGAAACTCCCATGCGAAATGGATCGCTTCCGGCTTAAAATAATCGCCGATGGAAAAATTACCGAGCATTTCAAAAAACGTATGATGCCGTGCCGTCTTGCCGACATTTTCAATATCGTTGGTACGGATCGATTTCTGCGCATTGGTGATGCGGTTACATTTTGGCTTCTCGCTGCCGTCAAAATATTTTTTTAATGCCGCAACCCCGGAATTGATCCAAAGCAGTGTAGGATCATTGTGCGGTACTAAGCTCGCTCCCGGTTCCACCATGTGTCCTTTGGAAGCAAAGTAATCCAAAAACATTTTTCTGATCTGATTTCCTGTTAGCTGTTTCATCTGTTTCCTCCTGTTTTACAATAAAAAAGATCCGCTCCTCTAGGAACGAATCATCGCGGTACCATCCTAGTTCATATCAGTTTATCTGATATGCCCTCACTTGTCTATAACGCCAGACGTTTGCGCAAAGCTCAAAAAGCAGCTTCCCATCATCGCTCCCAAGAAGTTTTCACCAGCCACTTCCTCTCTGCATGAGCAGTCCGATCACGGTACTTATCCTTTCTCATCGCTTTGTTTGATAACGTAGAAAGCATATCATCTAAGCCGTGAATTGTCAATCAAAAGCAATGAAAAATGCACCTTCTTAGCTAATTGATTTTTTCATACTATTTTGTTCTGCACCACCTACATACTAGGCTTAGTTATTCTGCTTTTTTCAATTCCTTCCATTCACTTTCTAAAATCGACATTAAAATATCATCTGCATACTTCTCTCCATCTAAAACGGCATCTCTTAAAACACCTTCTCGCTGAAACCCTGCTTTTAAGTATACTTTTTCAGCTCTGGCATTAAATGAATATACATCTAATTCTAAACGATGTAGTTTTAACACTTCAAAAGCAAAATCGCGTGTAATTTCCGTTGCCCATGTACCAATACCTTTTCCCCTTTCCGTTTGACGATAAAGACCAATACGAAAATTAGCACACTTCAAATCCCAATCAATTTCATTGATTACGCTTTCTCCTATGATTTCTCCATTAGGTGCTATAATCAAAAAGAAATACCGATCATCTTCCTCAAGCGATTTCATGAAAAAGGATATGACTTCTTCCTTTGAAAACGCTTCTTTGCAGCCAGTCAGTCGTGCCACTTCCTTGTCTAAAGGACAATAATTCTGTTCGTAATAATCAATCGCATCTTCTGCTTTAGCTAGACGAATTACAAATCCGTCTTTCTTACCGATAACGTCTATATTCATATATTTTTTCCTTTCCGACTTTTCATTCTTCCTTATTGTAGCAATCAAAAGGAATAAGCACAAGTGTGTTTCTGCAAGGATCATCAAAAGCGATGAAAAATGCACCTTCCGCATAAAAAGAAAAGAAGCGCAAGAGTTACCCAAACGCTTCTTTATCCTATTTACTGATTCTGTGCTAAATGTACCAGACGTTTATGACGTTTCTGTGCATCCTGTTTTGTCTTTTCAAACAATTCGTATGCTTTTTCACCTTTCAGCTTCGGTAACTGTGCGTACCGTGTTTCGCTCATGATGAAGTCATTGAACTTGTCATAATCCGGTTCTTTAGAATCGATCGTCAAAGGCTGTTCTTTTCTTGGATCGAAACGGTACAGATCTACATATCCGCATTCTACCGCTTTGGCCTGTGTTCTTTGATGGTTTGCCAAGCCGCCCTTGATACCGTGTTCTGCACAAGGCGAGTAAGCGATGATCAAAGATGGTCCATCATAGCTTTCCGCTTCTTTTAATGCCTTTAAGGTCTGCGCCTTGTTGGCACCCATGGAGATCTGTGCGACATAGACATGTCCATAAGCCATTGCGATCTGTCCCAGATCTTTCTTCGCTGTCGCTTTACCGCCAGCCGCAAACTTCGCGATCGAAGATGCCTGAGAGGATTTAGAGGACTGACCGCCGGTGTTAGAGTACACTTCGGTATCCAATACCAATACATTGACATTCAGGTTGTTGGCGATCACATGATCCAAACCGCCGTATCCGATGTCATAAGCCCAGCCATCGCCGCCGACGATCCAGATGGATTTCGATACCAGATCTTCATCCACTAATGCCTTTACCGCTTCAATATCAGATTTTGCGGCCAGCTCTTTGATGGTCGGTGCTACGGCGCGCTGTGCATCACGGTCGTTGTGCGCCGCAATATATGCTTCAAACGCTTCTTTCAATGCCGGTTCCACATTGTCCATGTTGTTTTCCATCGTTTCCAAGATACGTCCTTCTTTATAGGTCTGTGCCAAAGCCATACCATAACCGAATTCCGCATTGTCTTCAAACAGCGAGTTCGCCCATGCCACACCTTCGCCGTTTTTGTCATTGACAAACGGTGTAGAAGGAGTTGAAGAACAGTAGATCATCGAACATCCTGTCGCATTGGCAACCAACATATCGCGTCCGAATAACTGTGATACCAGTTTGTAGTACGGTGTTTCACCACATCCCGGACATGCCCCGGATACTTCAAAGTAAGGCATTGCGAACTGAGAACCTTTTACCGTATCTACCGGGAAGTAGTCGGTCTTGTATTCCGTATGCTTGAACAGGTAGTCTGCTAACGGCTCCTGATCCAGTTTTTCATTGATATCTACCATTTCCAGCGCTTTATTGCCGGCTTTGCCCGGACATTCCACAACGCAGAGGCCGCATCCGACACAGTTTGCCGGAGATACCTGGATCCGATATTTCATGTTTTCAACGCCTTTGCCCATTGCCGGCAGCGACTTGAATTCCATCGGCGCATTTGCCACTTCTTCATCCGTTAATAAGAATGGACGAATCGTTGCATGCGGACATACGAAGGAACAGATGCCGCACTGGATACAGTTTTCCGGATGCCATGTCGGTACCTGTACCGCAATGGTACGTTTTTCTTCAAATGCGACATTGTTGCGGATACTGCCGTCCAGCAGATTGTATTTCGTGAAAGCGCTGACTGGCATGTCATAGCCTTCCAAACCGTTGATTACCGCAACATGATTATCAAAATATTCATCGCCGGTCAATTTGCGGCTTGCATCATAAGGAAGATCTGCCCAAGACGGATCTACGCTTACTTCCACCATGCCGTCTTTTCCGGCATCGATCGCTTTGTAGTTCAGCTGCACGATCGCATCGCCTTTTTTGCTGTAAGATTTTTTCGCAAACTGCTTCATCAGATCAAGCGACTGTTCTAACGGCATGATCTGTTCGTTCAATGCGAAGAAAGCAGACTGTAAGATCGTGTTCGTACGGCGTCCCATACCGATTTCCGCAGCGATCTGCGTCGCATTGATGATGTAGAATTTTGCGTGTTTTTTCGCCAACTGCGCTTTCATGCGGTTTGGCATATGTTCTACGATCTCGTCTTTGGAGAAAGTCGTATTCAACAGGAACGTACCGCCGTCCTTCAGATTTCTTACCATGTCATATTTGAACATGTAAGCATCTAATGAACAGGAGATGAAGTCCGCATTGTTGATATAGTAAGTAGAATGGATCGGTGAATGTCCGAAACGCAGATGTGAACGCGTAACGCCGCCGGCTTTCTTAGAGTCATATGCAAAGTAAGCCTGTGCATACTGATCCGTATTATCACCGATGATCTTGATCGTCGATTTATTGGCAGAAACCGTACCGTCAGATCCAAGACCCCAGAACAGACAAGAAGTATAGTCTCCGGTTACGTTAAACGTTTCATCATACGGCAATGATAAATGCGTTACATCGTCATTGATACCGATGGTAAAGCCATTGATCAGTTCTGCTTCTTTCAGATGATCGAATACCGCTTTGATGTGGTAAGGCTGTGTATCTTTTGAACCTAAACCATAACGCCCGCCGATGATGCGCAGATCTTTGCGATCTTTTAATGCCGCCAGTACATCCAAGTACAGCGGTTCGCCGGTTGCGCCGGTTTCTTTGGTGCGGTCCAGTACAGCGATGTGTTTTACGCTGGATGGCAGTACGTCCAACAGATATTTCACTGAGAACGGACGATACAGATGCACTTTGATCATACCGACTTTTTCGCCGTTTGCCATTAACGCGTCGATCGTTTCTTTCGCAGCTTCGGTTACCGAACCCATCGCGATGATGATGCGTTCTGCATCTTCTGCACCATAATAAGTGAACGGTGCATAATGACGACCGGTGATTTCGGAAATCTGTTTCATGTAATCCGCAACGATATCCGGCACTTTCGCAAAGTGTTCATTGCGGGCTTCTACCCCCTGGAAGAAGATATCATCGTTTTCCGCACCGCCGCGGGTTACCGGATTGGTATGCGGGTTCAATGCGCGTTTGCGATAAGCCGCAAGCGCTTCTTTATCCACCATGTCTTTGAATACATCGGTATCCATCACTTCGATTTTCTGGATCTCGTGAGAAGTACGGAATCCATCAAAGAAATGCATGAACGGAACGCTTGCCTTGATTGCGGACAAATGGGCAACGCCTGCCAAGTCCATCGCTTCCTGTACGGAATGAGAACAAAGCATGCAGATACCGGTCTGACGGCAAGCATAGATATCTTCGTGATCGCCGAAGATATTTAAGGCGCGGCTCGCCAGTGCACGAGCGGATACATGCAGTACGCCCGGCAACAATTCCCCTACCATTTTATAGATGTTTGGAATCATCAGCAGCAGACCCTGAGACGCGGTAAACGTAGTCGACAACGTGCCTGCCTGCAAAGCGCCATGTACCGCACCGGCAGCACCGCCTTCAGATTGTAATTCCGCAACCTTGACAATGCTTCCGAAGATGTTTTTACGGCCCTGAGAAGCCCAAACATCTACCACTTCCGCCATCGGTGAGGACGGAGTGATCGGATAGATCGCGCTTAGTTCGGTAAACGCATAGGCACAATGTGCTGTTGCGGTATTACCGTCCATTGACATAAACTGTTTTGTCATCTTAATTCCTCCTTGAATAATGTCCTTATTTATTATAAAACTTTTCACTTCGTTTGTAAAAGGAAAATCCGATGATTTTACGAGTTTTTGTCTGAAATCTCATCAAGCCTCTGAAAACTTGTGAATTTTTGCACGATTTTCTATGTCCTTTGCCAGCGTCATCCTATTAGAAGTGCACCTATATGGTAAATCAAGCACCGTGCTCTTACTTCCTCATACAGTATCAGCAGGCATGCAAACCGATCAAAAGCAAAGCACAGTCTTTTAGACCGTGCCTGCTTTCTGCTTGTCGATGTTGTTTATCGCTTATTCCAATACCATTTTTACGGTCGTGGCATTGACGCTGCTTTCCCGGTTGATGATGCCGACCAGGTAGCGGCTGTCAGAGACGATGGTAAATTCACATACCGGAAGTGGATTGCCGCCGTTTAAGGAATAGCGTACGATCGGATAACGTCCGCTGATCTCCTCTACTTTATAATCGCCCTGCGGCAGATCCTGTAGCGTATAGTCCCAGTTATTGGAAGCATCTAAGATCACATCCGTTTCATAGGCGCCGCTGATCCGCACCGTAAAAACTTCCTCAGGCTGCGGCTTTACATAATCGTCGCCGCGGCGGATAAACTTCAGCAGCTGGATCGAACTTTGCGAACTGCCGCGTTCGTTTAAGATCCGCACCGTGTGCGCGCTGTTATTGATGACAAAGCGGGCATTGTCGCCGGCGGCGCCGCTGTCCACCACATAGCGTACCGTGTCAGACGCAGATCCGCTTTCCACCACATCATAGATGCCGGCCGGCAAATGATCGATCGTTTCCGTGAACAGATTGTCAGCGTTGAGCGTATAGATCTGATAAAAGTTTTCCGATGACAACGTCACTTCAAAGCTGTCAGTGGCACTTGGCCGAGTATAAGTGCCGTCTGCCGCTTTCACATACTTGCTGATCAGCAGACTGCCGCCGCCGCTTTGCTCATTGTTGATGATCTGGACATTGTGATTATCCCCTTGAATGGTTACGTTCGCATAGCCGACCTCACTTTGTCCATCGACGATATAGGTCGTATCATAACCGCCGCTTACTTCATTTATGACATACTGCCCATCTGGCAGCGTCAGATCCAAGGCAAAATAATTATTCGCATTCAGATCATAGAACTCATTAAAGCCGGACGCGCTGATATGCACACGGAAGCTTTGCTCATCAGAAGGCGTGCGAATATCGCCGGCAGCGCTTCTGATCGTCTTGCTGATATGCAGATTGGTGCTTCGCTGCGTGTTGATGATCTGCACATCATGGACTTGCGCGTCGATCGTTACATTGGCATAGCTCACTTCACTTTGTCCATCGATCACATACGTAGTCTCATAGCGATCATCGTTTTCACGAATATGATACGTTCCCGGCTCTAACTGCAGCTGTAAACGCCACTGATTCGCTTCATTTAAGACAAAGTATTCATTGTAGCCCGCCTTGGAAATGTGGATCTCAAAGCTTTGATCGCTTTGCGGTGAAACGAGCACGCCTTGCGGCGAACGCATCACTTTTTCCAGCCGCAAATTGCCAAATGCCGGCATGGCGTTGATCACAAGTACCGTATGGGCATCGCCGTTTACCTGCACATTGGCAAAATCCACCTCATACCCGCCGTCAATGATAAAGCTGGCTTCTTCTCCCTGTTCGCTGATCACATACGTGCGCGGCTCCAGATTGTTCAAAACCATCCGGAAACGATTGCTTTGATCAAGCGTTACCGTTTCCTGAAAGCGCGGCGCGCTGATCAGAAAGTCATATGATGCAGACATCGGCGGATCTTGTAAAACACCGTTTTCATCACGCACCTTTTTGCTTAAAGCGATACTGCCGGTGGCAGTGCGCCTTTCGGTATTGATGATCTGCAAGTAGTGCACATCATCCTGGATCTGCACATTGCCAAAGCTCGTCTCTCCCTGACCATCTAAAATATAAGTGGTGTCATAAGCGCCGCCGATCTCATTTACCACATATAAACCATTATCCAGCGACAGCTCCAAGATCCAGTTATTGGCTTCATTCAGTTCATAAAATTCACTAAATCCGGAACGGGTGATATGAACGGTAAAACGCTGATCCGTTTGCGGCCGCGCTAACGTACCATCCAGACGGCGCATGACCTTATCGATGCGTAGCTGTCCGCCGCTGCGGGATTCATTGATCGCAATGACCTGATGCTTGTCACTTTGTACGCTGATCTGGGCGATGCTGCCCACATCTTCCCCATCGATCAGATACGTAACGCGTCCCCCTTGCGCTTCCCGTATCGTGTAAACACCGGCCGGCAGATCTTCCAATACGCTTTGGAACGCATTGCTTCGATCCAAGATCACTTCTTCCCGATACTGATCGCCCTCTACCATAAACACGAAACGATCGCGGCGCGTCGGTTCAATGAGCGTATTCCCCGCTCCACGCAAGCGCTTGGTCAAGGTGATGCTGCCGCTTTGGGCGATCGGCGTATTGATGATCTGCACCTGATGATGACCATCCCCCAAACGCACATGACCGTTTTCCTGATACACGCCGTCTACCAGATACGTGGTCAAATAACGATCACTGCCCGTTTCACTGATCAAATAATCACCGCTGCGCAGATCATGCAGCGTTTCGCTCCAATGATTGCTGGAGGAAAGGATCAGCGTCTTGCGCATCTCACCGCTGACCTCTACCTGAAATACCTCCTGCTCCTGTGGCTTGATCAAACAGCCGCATGCTTCATCTTTGATGAATTTGCTGATCTGCAGCGAACTGCCTTTCATCTTGCTGTAAATGATCTCTACCGAAATATCCTCATCACGCATGCAGATGAACGCATAAGAGCGAAGCTTGCCCCCGTCGATACGATAGTTCCGTTTTTCATACTGCTCTAGTGACTGCGCACTTACTTCATAACGGCCTTTCTCTAAAGCGACGCTTTGGGCAAAGCCTTCCATCGCTTTTAAGGTTATCGTCTTAGAAGTGCCGATGCCTTCGATCTGTACCTCGATCTTTGAAACATCCAAGGCACTCTCATTGCCTTCTTCATCTATTGCAAAGGCCCGCAAATGCAAATTGCCTACCTCTTTCGGCCGTTCATTTAATGCCACCAAAGAAGAATTGCCTTTTAAGTGGAATGCTCCCTTGGCTAACTGCTGTCCGTTGAGATAATACGTTACCTGCATCGGATCAGCATTTTCTTCTTTGATCTGATATTCCCCTTTCGGTAAACGCAGCTTTGCCTCAAACTGGTTTTTCGCATCCAGCGTTACCTGCTCTTCACGCATGCCGCTTATGACAAAATGGAAGGTTTCCTTTTCATCAGGACAGCCGGCACCATCGATCCGCTTGCATAGGGTGAGCGTATATTCCGGCGCTGCTTCCGCTAACGGCGTGTTGATGAGCATGATATCCAGATCATGATCGCTTAATGCAAAGGTACCCATTTCCTGCTCTTTGCCATTGATGATGAATGAAGCGTCATAGCAGTCATCCATCCCTTCTTTGATCTCATAGCAGCCCTGCTCCAGATCATCAAATACCGCACACCAGCCGCTGCCGGCATCCATGGTCGCATACTGCTTCATGCCGTTTTCCGCGATCAGACAGATTTCAAAGCATTCATCCTGCATCGGGCGCCGCAGCATGCCGTTATGACGGATCCATTTTTCTACACACAGCGTGTGACGCAGACAGCAGTGCGCAATGATCTGGATCGAAAGCGGTCGATTTCCCACCTCAAAGCGGCCGGAACTGCTCTCTTTGCCATTGATGCACAGCGTAATATCCAAATCGTTCTCCTCCGCGATCTCATAGACCCCGCTACGCAGAAGCATGCACTGTTCAAAATCATTGTCGGCGCTGAGCGTAAAGCAGCACTCTTCCTCCTGTGAGCGCAGATAGAAGGTACTTGGATCACACAGCGGCAAGGCGCAGCCGTTTTCATCGACCAACCGCTGTTCAAAGCATACGCGGGTCTTGGTTTCCAAATAATTGACGATATCGACTTTCACATCTTCCTGTCCTACTGTAAAAGTATGATCGCTTGGCGCATTGTTTACATACATGTCGAAATCACAGCCGTCTTCTTCTACATAGTAAGTGCCCTGCTGCATATCGTGCAAGACATAACAATATCCGTTATCCGCATGCAAAGTGATCGCCGCATCAAAGCATTTGTTGTAGATGCGCAGATGATAGCTTTCCTCTTTCGGGGTGAAACGACGTTCGCCATCACTCACGAATTTACGCAGCGTTACCCGCTGTGCGCAGCACGGCATCTGATTTTCCAGTACGACATGCACATCACTGTCTTTGACGACCACATTCGCATAAGGCCGACATACGCCCTCTACCACATAGCGAACCAAACAGCCATTATCGCTCAGCTGGGTAATGCGATAGGTTCCTTGCGGCAGGTCCGTCAAACACATGCACCAGTTGTTGTCTTCATTCAATTCGATTTCTTCCTCATATGCACAGGATTGTAAGCATACGCGCAGCGCTTCTCCCATTTCACAGGTATTGCCATCGCCATCCACAAACAGCGCTTCGATCTGCAATGCAGCCCGCGGCGTTTCTTCGTTGATGATCGCCACCTCATGATCATTGCCGCACACCATGACGCTCGCGCATTCTCCTTTCGGAAGCGCTTTGCCATTTACCACATATTGCGCTTCTTCATGCAGCTCACTGATGCGGTAGCAGCCTTCCTCCAAACGATCCAAAAGGGCACAGAAGCCATTGCCCGCATGCAGACAGAGTGAATACATCTGATGATCGCTTTCCACGATGACCTCATAACGCTGGGTGGTATCCGGTCTTACCAGATCGCCGCATGCCGTATTGATCCATTTTGATACGCTCAAGCTGCCATAACGCTGCCCTTTGTTTCGATTATAGACCGCGATCTCTTTACAGTCACCGCCCTCTAAACAAACCCTGCCATGATTTTGCATACAGCCGTGATCGACACTGAAGCAGACCTCATCGCAGCTGCCGTGTTCCTTCAATTCATAACAGCCCGGGCACAAATGGTCAATGACCGCATACCAGTTGTTTTCACAGTTTAATGTGATCATATTGCGATAATCAAATCCTCGCAGGGAAAAATAGAATACATCGGCTTCATCTGGACGATGCCAGCACCCGTCCTCTTTCATCACATACTTGCTGATGATCAGTTTTCCGCTCGCTTTCCGTTCGTTGATGATCTCTACAAGCGTGCGGCATTCCGGATCGATTTCCACACATGCTTCACTTTGCATGCGACCGCGGTTGATCCGATAATTCACTTCATATTCACAATCACACTGTTCCTCGATCGTATAAGTGCCTGCACATAAACAGCCGATATCCACGCTCCAGCTGTTAGATGCGTTCAGATAATAAACATCGTCTTTCCCACATCCGCACACACGCACCGCAAATGCTTCATCGCAGGCCGGATCCACCTCCAGCCCATATTCGTCCCTGATAAATTTGCGGATCTTCAAATTCCCCTGCATATCGGCAGGCGTATGATCACAGCGGATCAGCTCGATCAGATGCTCGCCGCCCTCTAAGCGCAATAACGCATAGTTTTCCTTGACCCGATCACAGTCCACCTGATAACATAAACCATCATCATCGCTTTGGATGCTGTAAACACCGTTTGGCAGATCATCCAGTTCCAGCAGATAATGATTTTCTCTGCACAGCGTAAACCACTCATCAAAGCAGTGATCGCTGCTTACGATATGCACCCGTGTTTCGCTTTCCTCACAATCCGAAGCAAAGCGCACCGTCAAGATCGAACAATGCGTCATCACTTCATTGATTACCAGCGTATGATCCCCTTCTAATAAAAAGCGGCAGTCGCTGACTTCACCATCTAAATAATGACACACTTCTCCCTCATATACATTTTCATCACACAATTCATATACGCCCTGCATGAGACCCTTGCATTCCGCACGCCAGTCATTCCGGCAGTCTAACGTCATGCAAATATCCCGGGTCGGTGTATGCAGCGTATAAGTAAACACTTCGTCTTCCTCATGCGAAATCGTATCGCCGATCGGATTTTGACGCATCAGTACAAGGGAAAGCGATGCATAGCGCAGCTGTTCCATCACGATCAGCACTTCATGCACTTCCTTGCATACGGTGAATTTCGCAAAGTTCTCCTGCGCTTCCACCCCATCCACAAAATAACTGATCGCATACTGCTCCTGATTCATCAATGGATCACCGCACGCATCCGCAATCGAGATGCTGACCAGCTCCGGATCCACATCATAGATCACACTTTCCCCGCTGCCGTTTTCCGCCACTTGGATCGCATAGTGCTGCGTTCTTCCTGAAACTGTCCCCATGACGGCCTGGTACATGCCGCCCATCGCCTGTCCGTTTTCATCTTTCACTTCCAAAGTAACGTGAATTTGACTTTTATCCTTCAATTCGACATGGTTGAGCAGTGCAAACCGGGCAAACTGTCGTGTATAAATACCCCATGTTTTCATCCGTTTCCTCCTTCTTCATTGAAAACACATACTGATTACACTGCATTATATGAACGAATGCCCAAAATTGTGCCCATATCCCGGAAATTAGCCTAAGATTTATCGAAATGCACTAAAATGACATGCACTGTTTGGCTACAACGCATTTATCTGTACTGCTCATCTTGCCGATATCTATAAAAATAATCCTTTTTTATCAGAAGGCTTTATGCCCTTGCGGCCTTTGCTTGATCAAACAAAAAAAACAGCCTGACGACTGTTTTGATCATAAAACACTTTATTTTTTCTTTCGCTTCTGTAGCGACGGCGCTTCTTCGATCAAAAAGAAATTGTCTTTCGCATCTTCATACAGCAGCGCATAAAATGTATAAATATAAGCATACAGATAACTATTGACGACCAGCTGCACCGCCTGCACACCCAATAGCGCATATCCGATCATCAAGGTCTTTTCATATTGCAAAGCATGATACATCACACTGCCGCTTGCCATGATCGCGTTCAGCTCTTCGCTGCTCGGATTTAAGATCTCAAGAAACTGGGCAGTCAGTAAATTGGTTACGACCATCAATGTCAGATAGACCAGAATATAAACACCTGCCGCCTGCAACATCTCTTTGGCAAAAGAGCGGACAAAGCGGATACTGGAAAGACAGATCTTAAAAATACCGCGATAGCCGTCGCTGATCGCAAAGGCCGCGATCGCTTCGACCATCATGACCAAAAGCGATACGAAAAATACGCCTACCGCATACAGCGATGGAATCCATTGCAGCGCCAAAGCCACCACAAACAGCAGCGCCACATTGCCAAGTCCCAAGATGATCGCGACCAAAAACATCGCCAGTATCTGTGCGCCGTTTAAGCGCAGTGCGCGAAAGCGAAGCGTCTTTGTTCTCGTTAATTGCAAAAATAACATATATACATATAAATTAGCGGCGATCAATACAACCGTAATAAGAAAAGAAACGATCTTAAAGTTGTCATTTCCACTGTAAAAAGAGGAAAGCATCGAATTTAACATCGAAATAAAATTCAGTGTCAAGATCACCGCAAACAATTTCATACGCGAGCTTTGTAACAGCTCCATCGCTTTCTTTTTATAACTATCGTAACGACTCATATAATCTCCTTCTATCATTTCTAACATGCGTTATCATCATATCCTAAATCAAGCAAAAAAGCAACTTCTCTCTTTACTAGCATAAACAAAAAAAGAAGCCGTATGACTTCTTCTCTGCCTATTTGTTCATGCGTGAACTTTTGATTTACGCACTTCCGCCTTACCGGCTTTCTGATGGAAATACTTTTTCATCTTCATTGGAGAAAGCGAGCGAAAGACGATCTTTTCACCGTTTTTGAGCGATACATGCACACGGTCGGTATCAAAGCGCCCGCGTTCATATGTCCAAGAAGCGATCTCATCCCAGAATACGATATAACACTCCTGTGGATCACGCTCATTGTAAAAGACGACAAAATCTTCATAAAATTCCGTCATTACCTGATTTTTATTGACCAGCAGATAATACAGAAAGATCCCGATCAACAATATGCCAAACAGCAAATTCGAGCGATAGGCTATATAAATGCCGAGCAATAAAAAGAAAATAATAAATCCATAGGGCTTTGACTGAATATCTCCCAATTTATAATCACGTTCAGGAAGATTTCTCACTTTCAGCTTCTTACTTTTCAATTCCACAAGCATCCACCTCTATCAACGTCATCTATTATATTCTATTGTAATTACAAGCGCAATTTTATGCAAGACAATCACATAATTTCTATGAATCGAAAATGATAATGTCTTAATGAAACGAAATTGAATTTGTCCCAAAAGTGATATATGATAAACCTTTCGTGAAAGAGAGGTTAATATGAGAGAGGTTGTATTAAGAATGAAAGAACAATATAAATATGAAATTATTAAAAAATTAGTTGATACCAACGGAAACAAGAAAAACGCTGCTTTGAAATTGCATTGCACGATCCGTACCGTGAATCGTTTGATTCTGTTATATCAGAATGAAGGAAAAGAAGGTTTTATCCATAAGAATAGAAACAGGAAACCTTCTACCACTATTCCTGAAGATACAAGACGTAAAGTGATCGATCTGTATCGTACTAAATATCATGATGCCAATTTTACTCATTTTTCTGAACTCCTTTTGAAGAATGAGAATATTTCTGTTAGTGATTCTACCATTAAGAAATGGTTATTTGATGAAGGGATCCTTTCTCCTAAAGCAAGAAAGAAAACGATCAAAAAAATGAAATCTATCTTGAGCGAGCATAAGAAACGATCAAATTCTAAAAAAGAACTGGTTAAGATCGAGGAAAAACTTGAACGCTTAGATAGATCTGATGCTCATCCTCGCCGTCCTCGTTGTGCTTACTTTGGTGAATTGATTCAGATGGATGCCTCTCCTCACCTTTGGTTTGGTGATACCATCTCCCATCTTCATTTAGCGATCGATGATGCCACCGGTATGATCGTGGGTGCTTATTTTGATCGTCAGGAAACATTAAATGCTTATTATCAAATTACCTACCAGATACTCACTGCTTATGGCATCCCCGCTAAGTTCTTCACAGATCGTCGTACTGTTTTTGAATACAAAAGAAAAAACGCATCTTCTGATGAAGAAGACACGTTTACACAGTTCTCTTATGCCTGTCATCAATTAGGGATCGAATTAGAATGTTCAAGCGTTCCGCAAGCAAAAGGGCGTGTAGAACGCTTGAACCAAACCCTGCAATCTCGTTTACCTATTGAACTTAGACTTGCAGGTATTTCCACCATAGAGGAAGCCAACGAGTTCTTAAACTCCTACATAAAAGAATTCAATGACATGTTCTCTCTACCCTTAAATAATACTAAAACAGTATTTGAAAAGCAACCGGAGAACACAAAAATCAATCAAATCTTAGCTGTATTGAGTACACGTAAAATAGACAACGGTCACTGTATACGCTATAAGAACAAGTATTACATACCTGTTACAAAAAATGGAATCAGGACATACTTGAAAAAAGGTACTACAGCCATGGTCATCGAATCCTTTGAAGGAAGTTTATATGTCAATATTCTTGATCAGCTTTTCGTTATGGTAGAAATTCCTGAACATGAAGAACTGTCTAAAACTTTTGATGTACAATATGAGAAACCTAAACAAAGAAAGTACTATATACCGCCTATGTCACATCCTTGGAAACATGCTTCTTATCTCAATTATGTGGCAAAACAAAAGCACCGAATGAATGGTGCTAATGTTTGACTTTTTTTGGGACATTTTCATTTTCGCTTGACATTTTATGCAAGACAATCACATAATTTCACTTCGTTTTTTGCACTTTTTTGTCAAATATCCACAAAATCCGGATAGAAAAGGATAGAAATAAAAGACAAGAAGCGATCCATGTAAGAAACAAGAACGCGAAAAGAGCCATAATATTTAGTTTGCTTGCGGCATGTAAAAAATAAAGCGGATGATCGAGATCCGCTTTTCTTATGGCAAGTCGATCAAGTGAAAGCGGCTGCATCGATCATGCTCGCTTTAGATAAGCCATGCTGATCCTGCCGGTTACTTTGCCGTTTATACCGATGACCGCCGTCTGCGAAGCATTGGACAGTTCCATGATCGTATAGATGTTTTGATAGACAAAGCCTGCGATCGGCACCTGATTGACCCAGGTGGCGCCAACGCCCTGCTTGACCATGACCTGATCGCCTATCTGAAACAGCTGCTCAATGATCGAAGCATCATTCAGCCAGCCTGAACCGTCATTGATCAGATAAGGATTTCTTCTTCCTGCCAATATCTTTGTGATCGTACCGCTGTGAATCAGCGCTTTCAGCGGCGTTGTCGAAGTAGAAGAAGCAAACAGCACATCAAAATAAACCCGTTCCCCGATTCGATGCGCAAGTGAAGGCGTGCCTCCTGCCGTCGTTTCCTCATACACATGGTCTTTGTTCCATGTCTGCAGCCAGCCATGATCGCTGCTCGCATCAAGTCCTTCTGACGGGATTCCCTCAATGCCTTTTAACACCCCTTGTTTTGCTCTTGAAGTAAATTGGTGCAGCAGCACATGATCGAAAGGATCATAGAGCAGTTTGCCGTTCCATTCATCATAGCCGGAATTGGTGCCGTAATCAGCCAGCCACAGCGTCCATGCCGCAAATCCGGGATTCGTCAATTTATTGCGGAACCAATCGGTATTCGCATAGATCCCGACCGGGATCCCAACCGCCTCGATCTCATCACAGAATGCCTTGGCGATCGCATACAGCTGTTCATTGCTCAGATTCCCCTGCTGCGGCGTATATTCTAAATCATAATACAAGACGCGGATACGATAGCCTTTGATCGCGGATAAAGCTAACTTCGCCTCCTTTTTGGCTTCTTCCTCGTTTCGGGCATAAGCAAAGTGATATGCCCCCAATGGGATGCCTAAATCATTTGCCTGTTTGGCATTATGCGCCCACTGTGCATCGATCTGCCCTGCGCTCCAGCCATAAGAACAACGTGCGATCACCCCATCGATTCGACTCATTGCCAAAGCAAGATCGGTTTCTCCCTGATAAACAGAGATATCAATAATCGGTTTCATAATCGACTCCTTTCTATAGCGCTTCGCTATACTTATGGATATGTAAGCAAACAGTGTGCGGTATGGACAAAAAGGAAAACAGATCCATCTCAATGATCGATCTGTTTCGCTAAGATCGGCAAATGTACGGTAATTCTCGTACCGATGCCTAATTTAGAGTGCATATGCAAGGTTCCTTCATAATAATGAACGATGTGCTTGACGATCGCCAAGCCTAGACCGCTGCCGCCGACTTTTTTATCTCTGCCTTCATCTACCCGATAAAAGCGTTCAAAGACCCGTGCCTGATTTTCCTCACTGATACCGATCCCGCTGTCTTCGACGATCAGCTTGATGCCCGTTTCTTCTTTTGTGAGTTCGATTTCCACCTGTCCGTTTGCGCGGTTGTATTTCAGTGCATTGGTAATCAAATTATTTGCCAATTCCTGCATATAGCGCTTCGCCGCAACGACTTCAACATGCGCCAGATCCGTATGCACCTGAATCTGATCTTTTAAGGCAAGCGGCATCTGCGCATCGACGATATCTTGGATCAGCGCGCCCAGATCAAAGGTCGTTGCCTGGGCATCCATATGTTTTCCTTCCAAACGGGAGATCATCAAAATATCGTTGATCAGCTCGATCATGTGATCAGATTCAATCATGATGCGTGCAATACACTGCGCATACTGTTCTTCCTTTACCATACCGCTGTTTAGCAGCTCCGCATAGCCGCGGATGGAGGTCAATGGGGTTTTCAATTCATGGGAAGCATTGGAAAAAAACTCAGTGCGAATCAGTTTTTCCTGTTCCAAACGGGAAATCGTCGTTTCCAGTTCCTGTTTCATCTGTGTCAATGCGCTGGTAATGGCACGCAGTTCTTCAAAATCATAGTTTTTGAAATGAAGCGCAGCGCCGCGCTTACTGATCTTTGCGATTTCCGCCGCGATTTCCTCAAGCGGTTTGACGCTGTTGTCACTGAAACGCTTGGCCATCCACAATGAGATCAGCAAAGAAACGCCAAGCGTCATAAGCAGCAACGGCACCAGCATATAACCATAAGCAGCCAAGCCATGATAAGGCGTCGAGATCCGATAGATCTGATGTACGGATTCATTATAATACGCTGCATAAAGCATATTTTCCTTTAAGGTATCGGAAAAGCGAATGTCATAGCCAAAGCCATCCCGAAGCGCTTCCTTCACTTCATCTCGCTGCAGATGATTTTCCATCATTTCCGCATCTTCTACACCGCTGTCAAGCAGCACCTTCCCCTGTTCGTCAATGATCGTCAGCCGTTCATCTTCATCATCTAAGAAGTTTTTGAAGATTGCGTCGTTTTCCAAAAGATCGCCTTGCGCATAATCGAGCGTTTTCAGCGTAGTCATCAGGTTTTCTTTTTCTTTTTCCAATAAGATCGACGACATGACCAAATAAAGCATGACGCTGCCGATCGTCAAGGCAAAACAGATAATGATGGTAAAATTGCGGAAGATCCGCTTTTTCACGCAGCTTCCTCCTCATGAAAACGATAGCCGACCCCTCGGGAAGAGCGGATATGACTGCCATAATCCTTTAGCTTTTTACGCAGGGAATTGATATGCACGTCCAGCGTACGGGATTCTCCGATAAACTCATAGCCCCAGATCTGATTCAGCAATTCCTCGCGCGGTACGACCCGCCGGCGATTGCTGATCAAAAACCAAAGCAGTTCAAACTCTTTATAAGTCAATTCGATCAGCTGCTGATCTAAATAGACGCTGCGGGTCTCCTGTTCCACTTTCAAACGAGCGTTTTCATACACGTTTTGCCGCTTCATCCGCTTCAACAAATTGCGAATGCGCGCCATCAGCTCCATGACGCCGAAAGGCTTGGTCATGTAATCATCGGCACCGCCGTCTAATCCGATGATCTTATCGATTTCTCGATCCTTCGCGCTGAGCAGCAAGATCGCCGTATCATTTCCCTGTTCTTTCGATCGTACCTGCTTCATCAGATCGATCCCGTTCATGCCCGGCAACATGATATCTAATACCAGTAAATCAAAATACCGGTAATGCGGTACTTCCTTCAAAAACTGTTCAGCGCTTTCAAATGCCGCAACCTCATACTGTGAACTCAAAGCGATCTCAATCAAAGAGCGAATGCTTTCATCATCTTCTATTACCGCAATTCTCGCCATAGCCTTCACCTACTAGGATGAAACAAGCTTCCTTGTCCCATCATTTCCTTTCTTTTATCTGTTTGTTTTAGTATATCATATTTCACGAAACATGCACTATTGAACCGGCTCCAGTTCATGCAGGACGTATTTTGCGATATTGGTCGCATGATCGCTGATCCGCTCATAATTCTCAATCACATCCAAGAATACGACGCCGGATTCTAAATTACATTTTTTCTCGGTCAAACGCCGCATATGTTTTTCCCGCAGCGATACTTCCAAAGCATCGACCTGCTCCTCACACTGCAGTGCCTGTTCGCTCGATAATTCCTTTTGATATTTACGGGCATCCAGTGCATAGAACAGCGTCTGCGCACTGCATTCTCCGATTTCTTTCAGATCTTCATAGGCGCCGATGGAGAAATCATCGCCGTTTCGGTAAAGATCATCGCACATACCGGCAACATCTTCACAATGATCACTGATGCGCTCCAGATCGCTGATCGTATATAATAAGTTTTTTACTTGACGCTGCTGGTCTAATGTCAATGCCGTCATATCAAAGGTAATCAGATATTCGACCAGCTTCTTTTCAAATACATTGACCTTAGCTTCGTTTTTATGGATCTGTTCCCGCACATCTTTGTTTTTGTCCTGTACCATCTGAATGGATAAGCGGATATTTTCATAAGCCAATTTGCCCATGCGCTCGATTTCTTTCTTCACCGATTCCAAGGCGAAAGCAGGCGCTTCGGAAATACGCTCGTCTAAATGCACCAGCAGTCGTTCCGTATCGTCATGATCCTTTACCAGCCTCTCAGAGAGTTTTACCAATACGCCGGCAAACGGGAATAAGAGGATCGTATTCAGCACATTGAACACGGTATGGAAAACCGCCAGATGCACGCTGTTTACTTCCATATGCGCCCAGTTTGGATAAACTAAGAATATCACATAGCCGATGGTTCCGAAAATGATCGCACCGATGACGTTAAACAGCAAGTGGATCACCGCTGCTCGTTTGGCATTGGCATTGGTGCCGGCACTGGAGATCATCGCTGTTACACAGGTTCCGATGTTTTGTCCTAAAGCGATAAACACCGCCGAGCCCCAGTTTACCAGTCCGTTCATCGCCAGCGTCTGCAAAATGCCCATGGAAGCAGAAGAACTCTGAATGATGCCGGTTACGACCAATCCTACCAATATCCCAAGCAGCGGATTACTGCCGATGATCGTAAATGCCTGTGAAAAGATCGGCGCATCGGCATAAGGCGCCACCGAAGCGGACATACTGGAAAGACCGGTAAACAGGATACCGAAACCAATCAAGATCGACCCGGCATTGTGTTTGCCGTCTTTTTTCGTAAACAAGATCAAAAAGGCACCCACACCGAGCAGCAGCGGTGCAAACGTATCCGGCTTCAACAAATCGCCCCACTCGCTCATTGATACCAGCCATGCGGTCATCGTCGTACCGATATTGGCACCCATGATCACACCGACCGCCTGCACCAGATTCAAGATGCCGGCATTGACAAAACCGACTACCATGACCGTAGTGGCAGACGAGCTTTGAATGATCGCCGTTACCAGCGCACCGATCAAAACGCCCATTAAACGATGATTGGTCAAATAGCCCATCATCTTTTTCGTCTTCGCACCGGCAGACTTCTGCAATCCTTCCGCCATGACATGCATGCCGTATAAGAACATACCGAGCCCGCCGATAAATACGAGAATCGACTTCACTAATTCCATCTGTTCCATCCTCCTGATTTTACGTACAACTAACACAGATTTTATCTAAATGATACATTTTCTTAGATACAACCCTATTCTGCCATAGCAATGTTAATGAAAAATCATAGAAATGTTAAATTTATGTAAAATGATGCCTGCTGCATGCGCTTTATCACTGATGTGCAAAACGATCACAAAGCGAATCGCACACCCATATAAACAAAAAAGCGGATCATCCGCTTTTTCATATCCTTAGTGCACCGGTGTTGCTCGCTTGCTTATTCCGTACGCAGCGCCTTGACCGGATCCTGCTTCGCCGCGAAGCGTGCCGGGAATAAACCGGCGATCAAAGTCAGAGCCATGCTGATGCAGATCAAGATGATCGCAGCCTCTATCGGCAGGGAAGCAATGTTTTCAATGCTCAGTGCATCTGCGACCACCGCATTGATCACCATAGACAACAATACGGTCACTAATACGCCAAAAGCACCGGCACAGAATCCAACGATCAGCGTTTCCGCATTGAATACTCTTGAAATATCGCGCTTCGACGCCCCGATGCTGCGCAGTACGCCGATTTCCTTCGTACGCTCCAGCACCGAAATATAAGTGATGATGCCGATCATGATCGAAGAAACGATGAGCGAGATCGCGACAAACGCCACTAAGATATAACTGATCGAATTGATGATATCGGTGACTGACGACATCATCGTCTTGACGATATCCGTATATTGAATGACCAGATTTTCTTTGCCCTGCGCCAACACCTCGTCATTATAGTCACTGATCATCTGCGCGATCTGCTCCTTTGCTTCAAAATCCTTTGGATAGATCGAGATCTGGAACGGTTCTTCCACATCCGCAACGCCCAGTTTCTCTAAATTGCTTTCATAGGTCGCATCGATTTCTTCTTTATACTGTGCCATCAGCTGCGCCAGCTCTGCTTCACTGAGCGATGCCAGATACAGTTTCTCTTCTGCGCTCAATGCGCTCATTTCCAGCTTGCTGCTTTCGCCATCGCTGAATTTCATACCGGTAAACACGTTGATTTCCGGATCGCTTTGCTGGGCCTTCACGATCTCACTTTCATTCACCCGTTCGATCAAATGGGTCATCAGATCACCGCGATAACCAATACATTGACTCGGCGTGATCGAAGCCATATCCGTCGCCTTGACAACGCCGACCACCGTAATGTTTTCTCCTGCCGCTACGATTTCCTTTAAGCGATCTTCATCCTCGCTTTGATCGATCCAGCGATTCCCTTGCTTTTCATAGTAATCCGTATTCACGACCAATTTGAAGCGAAGCGCCAGCAATTCCTCATAAGCGAAGCTTTCTTCCTCCTCATGATTGCCGATTTCTTCTCCGTTGAGCAGCTTTTTCATGACGCCTTTGACTTCATCGCTGTCCTTTAAGCCGATCGAATAAAGGGCATAATCGCTGATCTCACCGTTTTGATCGGCAATGACGACCACTTCATTATATGCCTGCGGCATCCGCCCCGCCAATACTTCATACTCCGCATCCAGCACCTTTTCATTATTTAATAGCTGCACCCATGCGTCCGTTCCCATCATCATATTGGTATTTGCCAAGCCATCTACCGCCATATTAAATCCGATTTCATCCATGATCTGACTTGGATTGACCTGCACGACGTCCTCGCTTGTATCCGCAAGGTAGACATGTAGCGGTGTGCTGTATGTATATACGACATCATTGGCATATTGCGACAGCTCCTTTTGATGTTTTTCCAAATAAGTCTTAAATGATTTGAGATCATTGCTGTTCATTTCCGAAACCATGCTGTCCAAGATCTCATTCATGATAAAGCTGGTATAGATCTTACCATCCTGATGCTTTACTTCTTTGTTTGCCTGCGTCATCATGGTGCTCATCATCGCACCCATATCCATCGCAGTCGATTCAATTTGAATCGGGTAGCTGGAAAGTGTTTCTTCTTCCACGCTGGTAATGTAATTCTGGGTCCCATTGGAAATCGCCAAGATCAGCGCGATCCCGATGATGCCGATGCTGCCCGCAAAAGAAACCATAAAGGTACGCGCCTTTTTGGTCATTAAATTATTCAGACTGAGCGATAACGCCGTTCGAAACGACAAAGACGGCTTTTTCCCTTTGCGTGTGATCTTTTCCACCATTTTGCCATCTGTTTGATAGGGATCGCTGTCATGCACGATTTGTCCATCTGATAAAGAGATGATACGCGTCGAATACTGATTGGCAAGATCCGGATTATGTGTAACCATGATCACCAGACGATCCTTTGCCACTTCCTTTAGAATTTCCATGATCTGCACGCTGGTCTTAGAATCTAATGCGCCGGTCGGCTCATCGGCAAGCAGGATATCCGGATTGTTCACCAACGCTCTGGCAATCGCCACTCTCTGCATTTGCCCGCCGGACATCTGATTCGGTCTTTTATGCAGCTGATCCTCTAGGCCGACCTGCTTCAAGGCATCTGCCGCACGCTTTCTTCTCTCTTCCTTTGAAACCCCGGATAAAGTCAATGCCAGTTCCACGTTGGATAAGACGCTTTGATGCGGGATCAGATTATAGCTTTGAAAGACAAAACCGATCGTATGATTGCGATACGTATCCCAATCACTGTCCTTGAAATGCTTGGTCGAAGTATGATTGACCAGCAGATCGCCGCTGGTGTAATGATCCAAGCCGCCGATGATATTCAGCAGCGTCGTTTTCCCACAGCCGCTCGGCCCTAAAATTGATACAAATTCACTTTCTCGAAACTGAATATCGATGCCGTTCAGCGCATGCACACAGTTTTCTCCGCTTAAATAATCCTTCTTGATCTGCTTTAATTCTAACATATGAAGTTCCTTTCCCGCACCGTTTTAACAAAGTGCGCCCTCTGTTTCCTTTCCTTTCTTTCTATTTGACACGATGGCGGTCAGCATCGCGCAGATCCCCTGTTCCATCACGCCCAGTTCCATGCTCGGCAAATGATCGCTTTGACTTGGCAGATAAGGTACATGTACGAATCCGTTTCGATAATGCAGATGGTGTTTTCGCTTCAAATAAGCACAGCCATACATGACATGGTTGCAGACATAAGTGCCGGCAGTATTGGAAACGATGGCAGGCACACCTGCTTCCCGACAGAGATGCACCATTGCTTTGATCGGCAGATCGCTGAAATAGGCAGGTTCGCCATCTGCCATGATCATTTCATCGATTGGCTGAATGCCCGCATTATCCGCAATCGGATAATCATCTAGGTTGATCGCCACCCGCTCCACGCTCAGCGCGTCTCTTCCTCCTGCCTGTCCTAAACATAAAACGACGTCATAGGAAACTGCCAACACCTGCTTCTCGATCAGCGTTAATGCCTGCGCGCCGGCTACCGGCAGCAGCAATGTATCGATCTGCGCATTTTGTATCGTCTTCGGCATCCGCTCCAATAATAATTGTGAAGGGTTGATCACATCCTTCCCAAACGCCTCAAAACCGGTTATCAGTAAACGCATCTTGATCCCTCATTTCCATGAGAGAAGTATATCACTAACCTGCCTTGATTACAAATACCGCATCAATGATTCTCCATAATTCGCTGTTTCACGACACTTGATCGATGAAGCGATCATTTTTAATAAATTGGCACTTGAATCCATTGCATTTATGGATTATGATTATTCCGTAAATGAGAAGTATTATTTTTACCTCATCTCTCGTTATTTGCGAGCAATATAGCGACAGATTAAAATATTGTATTTACAACTGCTTTCCGCCTTTGTTAAGCGTCTGCTTTGCCCATGGCGGGATGTAAAAGAAAGGATTTGATTTATGAAAAGGCGAGAAACAGGCATGTTCCCGATTATTTTAATGTTCATTGCGGTGATCGCAGTGTTTTTTCTGTTTATTTCCCCGTTTCTGGGCGGCGGCTATTCCTTGCACAGCGATGCGCAGATCAAAAAGGATCAAAAGACGCTGCAGGCTTATCAGGAAGCCAATTCCGCAGAAGACGTCAGCAATAAGATTGCCACTGCTTCTTATCAGATCGAATTACAGATCAGAAAAGAAAACGGCCTGCCAATCGATAATCAGTTTTTCTTTCGGCGCAGCGCCTTGATCGGTGATTCGATGTCGGAAGGGCTGGTGGCTTATGGCTTATTAGACAGCGCCAATGTTTTTGCGGCAATCGGCCGGCGCATCAAAACAAGCGATGCGGAAATCGACGCGGCGATCGCTTTTCATCCCGAACATGTGTTTATGCAGTTCGGCATGAATGACCTCATCTATTACCGCGGTGATCCTGCTCCTTTCATCGCTGACTACGAAGCGATGATCACGAAGATCCGCCAAGCGCTGCCAAACGCACACTTATATGTGATCGGGATCCACCCGCTGCAAGAGCACGGCATGAGCGCAACGCCATCCCTGCGCAATTATACCGCCTATAATCAAGCGATGAAGGAAATGTGTGAAAGAGATGATCTGACCTATGTCGATACGTCGATCCTCATCAGCGCATCATCTACATATGAATTTGACGGTCTTCACCCGCAGGAGCCTTTTTACAGCGACTGGCTCGATCTGATGGTGATGTGTTTACAAAAGAAAGAGGCTGAGAGCTGATATGAAATCAATACGCTATCTGATTTATCTCATCATTGCGGCAGTTTTGCTCATCATACCGTTTCTCAAAGATCAGACCAGCATCGACATGGACGATCTGGCAAAAGCGCTGCAGGAAAAACACAACAGTGAATATATAAGCGAAGGCGACAAGAGCGGCCTGCGCAAGTTTTATCACATCAATTTTGACGATGTAGAGCGCTTTATCCTCTATATCCCCGCTACCAGCATGCGCGTCAATGAAGTTGCGATCATTCAGGCAAAAGGAGAAGTGCAGGCAGAATCGATCTTTCAGGCAGTAAACAAGCGCAAAGAGGAACAGCTGCACGCATTTGAAGGCTATGGCATCGAACAATGTGAATTATTGAAGCAGGCGATCCTCATGCGCAAAGGCAACTATGTGATCTATGTCGTCGGCGAAGATGCCAAAGATCTGTATCAGATCATCGAAACGGAGGTGCACGGATGAGTTTCAACAGTATCTTTTTTCTTTTCAGTGCGCTGCCGCTATTTTATGCGCTATATCTTTTGACGCCGCCAAAGGGCAAACGCTACATGCTGCTGGTGATTTCCTTTGCGGCTTATTTCTGGGTAGAACCGCTGTTTTCCATCCTGCTGCTGATGCTTGCCTGCTATCTGTATCTGCTTAATCTGCGGATGCAGCGGGTACGACAGTACAAAAAACTTGCGATTTGCATGGAATTGATCGGCATCGTATTGTTTTTGCTTCTTTATTTCAAATACTATGGTTTTCTGTTATCCGGTATTTCCGCACTTGCTTCATTTGATTTTACTTTGCGGCTGCTCATTGCACCGGCGGGAATCAGCTTCATCAGTTTTTCGCTTATTTCCTATGCGATCGATCTTTATCAAGGCAAACTGCAAAAGCAGCCAAAGCTCGGCGATTTCCTGCTTTATGTCTTTTATTTCCCTAAGATCATCATGGGACCGATCATGCGCTATCCGGATTTTGAGGCACAGTTAAAGCCGCTGCGCATCTCGATCGCTGCGACCCATGAAGGGCTTTGCCGTTTTGTCATCGGTCTTGCCAAAAAGGTGATCCTCGCCAATACGTTTGCATTCTTATTTGAACAGATCAGCGCCAATGCCGCATTATCTATGGTCAGCGCATGGATCGGTGCATTCGCCTTTACTTTTCAGATTTATTTTGATTTCAGCGGATACAGTGATATGGCAATCGGTTTGAGCCTGCTGCTTGGTATTCGCATGCCGGAAAATTTCCATTATCCTTATATGGCAAACAGCATCAAAGACTTTTGGAAACGCTGGCATATCACCCTCAGTACGTGGTTCAAAGATTATGTCTACATTCCCCTTGGCGGCAGCCGCCGCAAGCTTCCCAGAGTGATCTTAAACACCTTTATCGTGTGGTCGCTGACCGGCTTATGGCATGGCGCCAGCTGGAATTTTGTATTATGGGGCATTTACTATTTTGTCCTGCTGATGTTAGAACGCTATGTGCTTGGCGGCTTCTTGCGGAAATGTCCGCAGGCGCTGCGGATCTTGCTTACCTTTTTACTTGTCGCGATCGGCTGGATGCTGTTTGCATTCCCGGATCTTGCGCAAATGAGCGATTATCTTAAAGCGATGTTTGGGGCAAACGGTTTGATAGATGAACAGTCTTTCTGGTATTTCAAAAATCATCTGTTCTATTTCCTCTGTGCCGTCATTGCCTCTACCCCGCTCTTTCACCAGATCTATCTTCGCACCAAAGCAGCACTGCGCCTGCCCCTGCATGATCTGATGATCCTCGGATTGTTCATCCTCAGCATCTGTTATCTGGTTACTTCGACATTCCAGCCGTTTCTCTATACACAGTTTTAGAAAGCTAACTATATAAAAATCAAGTAAATTGTATGAAAAAGTCTGAAAATAAAAATTTATTGAAGTTAGTTAGCTGAAGTTGTCTCGATCTTTGAAATAGTGAATAAAAAGGCATGACAAAAAGAACTTAGTAGAGGATCTAAGAATTTAGTAATGACTTATTTTAAAAGAGTTGAATCAAACGGTTGATTCGTTATTACCAGATGATAGATGATCCGAAGTAACTTTCGTACACAGTGTCCCTGAGCGCAACGATGGCCTTTCCCTTGCGACAACTTGAGATGATAGTATTCGTTAAATACAGGATTGTAGCGAATAACAGGTAAGATCACCTGATAAAGTGTTTTGCGAAGATATCGTGATCCCTTCTTGGTAATGGCTGTATGTTGGGCTTCATATTGACTTGATTGATGCTTATATGGGGAAACACCGGCAAATTTGATGATTTGAGACGCCTTAGAATAGTTGCGTAAATCTCCTAATTCAGCTAAAATAGAAGTACCGGAGAAATGTGAGATTCCCGGTATGGTGAGGATAGGAGAGTTAAGTTGCGTGCTGAACTCTTCTATTTTTATATCCACATCGTTGATTTGTTCTTTGATCAATTCGATCAAATCGATCAGATGACGTATTTCGATCACTTCAGCCTTTGAAGGAAACCCGATCGAATGCTTAGCAGCTTCTTTTAATTTTTCCGGTGTCAGTGAAATAGTGCGGCCGTTCCTATTGGTTTCGAAGCATTTGCGAATATTGCGGATATCGGCATGAGCAATAGCATTCGCACAGCCAAACGCTTTTAAGACCTTCATATATACAGTTCCATACTTGGATTTAAACAGGGAGTTATATTCAGGAAAAACGATATCAATACATTTCTGAAGCTTATTGGCATATACGTTTAATTGTTCCTTGAGATCGTGATGTTCACGGGTCAGACGTTTCTGCTCATAAAATTCAAAATTATTGATTTTAGAAATCCTGTAACCCTTTTTACGAGGACTGGAAGCCAGGACATCACAGATGGTCATGGTATCCAGGTTGTCGTCTTTGGTAGGATTTAGTTGCATCTTTCGGGTAAGATCGGTCGTTATGGGATTGATGAGTGCAACGGTATAACCGGAATCGAGTAAAAACTTCAAAAGGTTGAAATGATAATGGCCTGTATCTTCCATACCGATCAGCAATTTGTCTTTGGGATAAAGCTTGATGTTGCCCATCAGAAAATCAAAGCCTTGTTTATTGTTTTTAAAAGAAACAGGACTGACGAGGATTTCGCCATTGGAAGAATCCATGATGCAAAACATGTGAGAGAGCTTACCGACATCGATTCCAACAAGAAACATAAAAACACATCCTTTCTGAAATAAGAGTATGTGAAGTGAAGAAACCACAGCACTTAGACCATAAAACCTGGAACGAGATACGAATTCAAAGACTCATCTAACTCATCATTATTTTGGAATAAGGAGTGGTAAGAACCTTTCTAAAGTAGTCAGAGCCACAAGGAGCAATACAAATCCACATTCACATATTTCAATCATACAGACAATGAACCCCGTAATCAACCACGGGTATAAAGGTTGATAGAAAGGAAAAGGTATGTTGTAATGACTTTTAGATGAGTCATTTCCAATATACCAGGAGCGCTTATGAAGGAAAAATATTATCAGTTGGCCTTTGTGATCATCATGATGGTCCTCATTACTGCCCTGTCGCTTTATGCCTGGCAAAAGCCGCAGCAGACGTTCTCCGAAACCGAAAAACGCAATCTGACGACCAAGCAGGCGCTGGAGGGCACTTCATTGCTGGATGGCACTTATCAGGAAAACTATGAAACGATGAAAAACGACCAGTTCCCGATGCGTGAGCAATTCGTCAGCATGCACGCGATCTTCGATCAGCTGATGGGCAATCGCAAAAGCAAAGATGTCTATCTTGGCAAAGATGCGCTGGTACAGGACTATACGCCGATGTCCGCTGCACAGATGAATAAGATGACAGAGGCGATCACCGCTTTTCAAAGCGCTCATCCCGATGTTGCCATGCAGATGATGATCGCTCCTACCGCCATTGGTCTAAGCGACAATGCTTTGCCTTTCGGCGCCCCGCGCTCGAAACAGGAAAACGACATAAAAACCTTTTATCAAAAGGTATCGCCTATGAATTGCATCGATCTGATCGAGCCTTTTGAAAAAAGCGAAGATCTATTATATTATCGCAGTGATCATCACTGGACCAGCAGCGGCGCCAAGCTGGCATTTGATACTTATGCAAAGGCTCTTTCATTAGATACCGGCGCCAACAGCTATGAACAGCTTTATGTGAAAAACGATTTCTACGGCACCTTGGCAAGCAAGACCGGAATTTACCGCTACCCGGATGAAATCAGCGTCTATCTCAATCAAAACAGCGATGATGTCTACCGCGTTACCTACAGTGATATCGAAGCAAGCGAATATACGCTCTTCGACAGTACAAAACTAGCTTCGGACAATCCTTATGATTTTTTCCTAAAAGGCAATCATCCCCTTGTTCAGATCGAAACCGCTTCTACCAGAAGAAATCATCTGCTTGTCATCAAGGACAGTTACGCCAATGCCCTGATTCCGTTTTTAACTCCCTATTACAGTACGATCACGATCATCGATCCACGCTATTACTTTGACAGCGTCAATGCCTTGATGCAGGAAAAACAGATCACCGATGTCTTATTCCTCTATAATATGACGACGCTCTCTCAAGACACCTCGCTGATCGACGCACTGGCATCTTAACGGATCAAAAAACAACAAAAGCAAGAAAAAAGCACATACCTAAGCAAATGCGCTCTGTTATGTGCTTTTTTTGATTTCTAATGAATTAGCCTGCGCAGCCGGTGCCATCCTCACATCCGCTGCATCCGCCGCAAGACTGTGCCGCCATCTGTTGTTCATACACCAATGTGTCGATTACAAGACATTCCACTTCTACTAAGACATCTTTTGGCAGCTTTGCGACCTCAACACAGCTTCTTGCCGGATAAGGCTGCGTAAAATAAGAACCATATACTTCATTGAATGCGTTAAAATCATTCAAATCCTTCATAAATACCGTTGTTTTCACAACATGGCGATGCGCTAAGCCCATTTCCGCAAGCACTGCACCGATATTTTTCATGACCTGATGCGTCTGCTCCTCAATCGTTGTTCCCACTACTTCTCCTGTCTTCGGATCTAACGGGATCTGTCCTGACAGATACACAAAGTCGCCCAGTTTTACAGCCGGTGAATACGGCCCGATTGCCTTCGGTGCATGTTCCGAATGAATTGCATTGATAAACATCTTCTAAATCCTCCTTTGTATCGCATGATGCTTTTTATAGAACAGGTGTGATTTCATCATTCCCATTCAGGATAATACGGCTCTCGGTTTTTCAAGAGCTTCCATTTACGGCGGCGGTATTTTCTCGATAGCCACCATGTCAATACCCCGACGGGAACAGCAGCTAATGCAAGCAGCGACAAGGCATCATTTACATTTTCGATCATACGCTCACCTCGTGTGTATTCTATCATATTTTACCCATGCTTTCAATTCTCAAACACTTTCCCTTCCTTCTCTCTATTTCCGTCATAGAATCGTTTCTGCCATACAATAGAAAACAAACTTTTGTTCAAGAAGATCACTATTTCAAAAACAGCAGCGCAGTCCTTTTTGACTGCCGCCACTACAAAAACGCTTCTTTTCTATCATCCATATTCCCATTGATCATATATAAAAAAGGAAGGTGTTCCTTCCCATCTACTTTCGCTCATTCCAGTTTCCGCTATATACCTCATGGACACAACTGCTCAAACAGATCGAATCATCATTCAGATATAATAGATTATAACCGCCTTTGCTGGTACCGATCGCCATATGAGAAAGCAGCTGATTGCGGACACCGTGGTAGAAAGCCGCGATCATGCCGGTCCCGCAGCTCAGTGTTTCCCCTACGCCGAGCTCATATGTCGTCATTTCAAAATGCGTGTCATCCCGGTATTTCACCACATCGACATTGTCATCCTCACTTTGCGTATATGCTGATACAATGAGATGATTGACACCGCTGTTATAGCGATTTTCCTCCAGCACTTTTGGAATCGGTGCGTACAGCGTCGCAATATGATCGTTTAACGCCACTGTGTAGGTCTGTCCTAAAATAGTAATCTCGATCTTTGACAGATGGCGTTTCGTACAGATGTGATGTGCGACACAGCGGATCCCGTTTCCACACATATTGGCAACACTGCCATCCGCATTATAATGAAGATAGCGGACCTGTTCCTCTTCCGCTACGCACAAGATCCCATCGGCACCGATCCCCTTATGGCGATCACACAGCATCGTGATCTGTGATGGATGCATCTTATGCGATGATTCCAATAAAATAAAGTCATTGCCATTGACATGGTATTTCCAAAATTTCACAGTCCACCTCCTGTATAACTATATGTACGCGTATCAGAATAATGTCAGGAGGTAAAATGAAATGAAAAAATCAAAGACAAACAAAAAAGAACGCTTTGTGGCAGTACGACGCAATTCAGACGGTACCTTAAAGGAATTTAAGTCAAATTCCGGTAAAGTATATGATTATGAAATGGCGTTAGAAGCTGTAGAAGCGGGCAAGATCGAAAATGCCATTCCTTTTACCGGAAGAGACGGCGCTCGTCATATCCGCGGCATGAATGATGGAGATGAAAGTACCAATCTGACAAACTTAAAGGAATTCTAAAAATTTCCATAAAAAAAGTATAGGCGCCTGTCTTGGCAGCAGCCTGTACTTTTTATTTTTAGGAGATGATCTCTACTTCGACCTGCAGCGCACTTGGATAATCGATCAAAACAATGTGATAAATCACACTGACCGCAATCAACAGACAAACAAAGCTGCCGATCATGAGCACGACGCCCATCATCTGCAACAGATGGATCGATGTCTGCAGCGTTACCATTTGCAATGCCTGCGCCGCAAATGCACCGAAGCCGATGAGCATGACACCCATGATGCCCAATATCCATAACAGACCTTTCCGACACCCTTTCAAGGGAGATGGGAATAATCCGATGATGAGCAAGGCCGCCAGAACGATCTCATAGAAGGTCGTTGAAAAAACAAGAATACTGAGAATCTTCCAAAAGGAGAGCGAGCCAAGTGATAGAAACTGCATGACCACCCTTGCCAGATACGCGTAGGACAGCACCTGATTAGACAATAAAGCAAATAATTCTTCTTGCCCCTTTATGGAAAACAAAGCAAATCCCAACAGGATCTGTATAACGAGCAGCCAAATCATGCAGCCAAATAAAAGCAAATAGAAGAAACAGCTGCGTTTTTCCGCTGTATCCACAAAACGATCTACTCGATACATTCTAAAAAGTCCTCACCCTTGATCGTTTCATGTGCACAAAGGCCCGGATACCCTAACTGCCGCAGCACTTCATACACGATGATCGCCGCACAGTTGGATAAATTCAAAGAGCGGGCATTCGGCACCATCGGCAGGCGCATGCAGTGATCCAAATGTTCTTTTAAGATATGCTTGTCCACACCGGTGCTCTCTTTGCCCAGGATCAGATAAATATCTCCCTCACAGGCACGAAAATCAAAATCCGAAGGCGCCTTTTTGCCGTAACGGGTCATAAAATAATAATTCTTGCTGGGATTTTCCGCAACAAACGCGTCCCAGTTGGGATAAATGGTATAATGCAGATCCTTGATATAGTCCATACCTGCTCTTCGCACATATTTTTCCTCCAAGGAAAAGCCCAGCGGTTCGATCAAATGCAGGTTTGCGCCGGCGGCCATGCAGGTGCGCATGATATTGCCGGTATTCTGTGGAATTTCCGGTTCATATAAAACAACGTGCAGCATCTTGTTATCCCTCTTTTCGTAAATGCTCGATAAACTGCGCCAGCGCTCTGGCTCGATGGCTGACCGCATTTTTCTGTTCTTCGCTCACGTTGGCAAGGGTCGTTTGAAAGGGCGGATAATAGAAGATCGGATCATAGCCGAAACCTTTTTCACCGATGATCTGATGAGCGACTTCCCCTTCAACGATACCTTCAAATACCGCTTCTTCTCCCTTTTCATTCACATAAGCGATCGCACAGATAAACTGACAGCCGCGATCATCGCTTTGATCTGCCTGTTCGATGATATAGCGGTTCTTCTCTTCATAAGGCGTATCTCTTCCCATAAAACGCGCTGAATACACCCCGGGCGCTCCACCCATACAGTTTACCGCCAAACCGGAATCATCGGCAATACAGGCGATATGCTTTGCCTCATAAACGCCTCTTGCTTTTAATAAGGCATTTTCCGCAAAGGTCGTACCGGTTTCTTCCACCTCCAGATCTTCTTCCAGATCAAGCAGGCTCAGCACCCGATAGCCAAACGGTTCCAGCATCGCCCGAAATTCTTCCACTTTATGTGCGTTCTTTGTTGCGATCATCAATTCTTTCATATACATGCTCCCATCTTTTCATGCTATTTATTTTAGCAGATTTTCCTGCTTATGAAAAGGCAAACTCCACTGTGTAGGGAAAGTGCAGCAGCATTTGCAGATTGCTTTTTCTTGTGTTATTCTATATAACTGTAAAAGAGGTGTGAAAAGATGAAAGCCTGTCTATTTGATCTAGACAATACATTGATCGATTCTATGCATGTATGGGAGGAAGCAGTGATCCGTTTATTTGATCAGTTATCCCTGACCATGGATCTAGAGGAAGCAAGAACATTATTCGGGAAGATGAAATTTTCCGAGGTGCTGCATGAGATCAAGACCCGTTTTGCATTATCGCAAAGTGAATCGCAGTTAAAGGATCTGGTCATCGCCGATGTGAAGGACCAGTATCTGCATCACATTCAGCCAAAGGAAGGCGCCGTCGCTTTTGTAAAAGCAGCCAAGGCAAGCGGATATCGACTTTGTGTCGTAACCTCTAATGATGAGGAATTGACCCATCATGTCCTGAAACGCATCGGGATCTTAGATGATTTTGCCTTTGTCTTATCGGCGGAAAGCGCAAACTTAAGCAAACAGGATCCCCTGATCTGGGAAACCGCGATCAAACGCCTGCATGTCGAGGCAAAAGACTGCGTCGTTTTTGAAGATTCTTTGCATGTGATGGAAAGCGCCAAGGCACTCGGGTGCTATGTGATTTCCCTGGCCGAACCATGCAAAGAAGAAATCAGACGTTGTGCCGATGAATGTCATCGTGATTTTACCACGATCAAGCTGCCTGCTCTTACCAATGCACATGTGGAAAAAGGCTGATACTTTCCTGCTTTGCAAAAAGCAAAAAAAGCGTGTCCTGATGAAAGAACGCGCTTTTTTATTGCATTAAAGCCATTACATAAATTTGACAGGGATTCCACTCATCCCAAAGCGTCGGGAACACCTCAAATTCTTTGAAGCCAAGGCTTATGTAAAATTTATTTGTATTGTCATATTCCTTATATCGTCCCATTTGAACAGTTTTTACCTGAATAAAAGAAAACCCGTCTTTGGCTGCTTTTTCTTTTGCCAGCACAAATAACTTTCGTCCTATCCCATGATGATGAAATTCTTTCAGCACGCCCATAACCGCCAATTCTACTGTATCTTTCCCGGTTTCCTTCAAGCAAAGGAAGCCGATTGGCGTTTCTTCCTCCATAGCAGCAAAAAACGGTTGCTCGGCACTGTCTTTTATATATTTTTCCCTTGCTTCCGGGAGTGCGAACCACTCAGGTAAAGCCTCTAATATTTTGCGGGATATGATTTGTTTTTCATTAGGATCTTCAATTTGTATGACCATTTTTCATCCTCCTCAAATTTGTACGAAGCAGCAAAAACAGTCGCCCTCACATCGTTTAATGCCATTACGGCGCAAAGCAGTGATAATCATAGTTATTTTGCGTGCCGCATCTGTAAAACAGGCCGTATGCGCAAGGGTTTCATAGACATGCGCCCTTGACATAACGCAAAGCGAATACTATTTTTATAAATGCGATCAAGTAATGACTGCCTGATCAAGCAAACAGGCTTTCATCTGGGAAAGCCTGCTTTTCTTCATTTACCCTTTTACAGAAAAAGGGTTTCCAGCTCTTTGAAAGAATCGATTTTTGAAAGAAAACGTGATGCTTCGCCAAACCCATACGCCGCATAAATAAAATCCAGTCCCGCAAGCTCACATGCCTGCAAATCTTTTTGCGTATCACCGATATAAACGCACTGCTTTGGTGTAAAACCATTGCGTTTCATGATCAGCTTCAGATTTTCGCCTTTTTCCAATCTGGTCTTGCCATAAGTTTCAAAATCTTTGAAATACGGGCTTAGCCCATGTGCCGCAAACATCGCTTCCACATAGCCATCCTGTGCATTGGTTACGATCATCAGCGTATATCGTCCAGATAAACGAGACAATCCTTCCACCACATCCGGATAAAGCGTGCCGCCATGCTGAGATAGATATTCATTTTCATGATCCATACACTTTAATACCAGTTCCATGCGCTCCTCTTGATCTAACTGCGGGAAAAAGGCATCGGCAATTTCATCAATGGTCATGCCTTGTACGGCTTCGATCTGTTCTTGGGTCAAATACTGCTTCCATCCCTTTTCCTGTTCCAGTTTTTCATTATAAGCTGCACATACGCCTTTTGTGGCATCCCACAGCGTACCGTCCATATCAAATATCAGGCATTGTTTCTGTTCCATATGATTCCTTCCTTTCCAAATGCTTCATAAGTAAAAAAAGAGCTGTTCCTCTGCCGTTTTTTATGAAAAATAGAAAATCATGACGATTGCTACAACAAAAGCAAGCAGGATACTGCCTTTCATTTCACGATCGGATTGCTCTTGCCAAGCATAATAAGCATTCAATGCAAAATAGATGATCATAAGACCGCCGGCAACCAATAACTCGGCTTGTATCGGGCCAAAACGCATCAGGATCATCAGTGCAAGCACCATGATCAATATGGCGAAGATAAAACGTGTCCGCTCTTTCGTATTCATAACGATCCTCCCTTAAACAGTTTTATTATAGCATGGGCAAAAAGAAAATTCTACTCTTGGCAGGATGGTGTTGGAGCGGCGCTGATTTCATGTTAAAATGGGAACGGTGAGAATATGAAATGGAATGAGATCACAAGTATTGAACAAGCGCTGCACTTAAAGCAAACCCAGCCGGAAGCATTTGCGCAGATGTTAAAGGAAGCGGATCTGAGCTTTGATTATTTGGCGGGAAGCAGTCTGTATCTGTTTCAAAAGCGCGGAATGTTTCGCAATAATACAGATACGGCTATGCTGGGACAGTTTATGGAAATTCGTAAAGGAGAAACGGTACTAGACATCGGCACGAATAACGGCGCCCTTTTGTTATATGCGTCTTTGCAGGGAGCAGGCAGCTGTATCGGGGTGGAAATACAGGAAGAAGCGTGTGAGCTGGCAGCGTTCAATCTGCAGCTGCATCAGATCGATGCGCGTATTCTTGCCGGCGATATTAAAGACGTAAGCGGCATCAAGGCCGATGTGATCGTTTCCAATCCACCATATTTCCCTGCTCCCGATGCACGGGTAAAACCGACGAGCCGTCAGATTGCCAGACATGAATTCTATTTAGATCTGGAAACACTGATTCAGTGCATCAGCGAGCTGATTGCGGAAAACGGACGCTGCTATATCGTGCATCGTGCGGATCGCATCTGTGATCTGGTCGCTTTATTGCAGCAGCACAGCATGGAGATCAAACGGATGCAGTTTGTATATGACGAAGCCAAGGCCGATGCCCGCAGCGTCATCATCGAAGCCAAGCGGCATGCCAAAAGCGGATGCAGAGTCGTTAAACCGATCATTTTAACAAGATAAAAAACATGCGTTTCACTCGTTTTTCAAAAGCAGGAAGCAATCGAAAGACGAATGAAACGCATTTTCATTTATTTACCTATGAGCGTAGTGCGCATACCAAACGAAACTAACGCTTTAATAAGCCGGAGACGCGTTTATAGGAAAGCGCTACGATGAGCGAACTGAGCGTCGCCTTCACAAAGTTGAATGGGGCGGTCATCAGCAGCACAAACATGAATAAGCTGTCAATATTTCCATTCAGCGCCGTACCTGCCGCAATCAGATCATCCATCGGCAGCGGCAGCATCGCGCTGTACATCGGTAAGATGAAAAAATAATTGATCAAGGTACCGGCAATCGTCATGCACAGTGTACCGATTCCAAGCGCCAGCCAAGCATGCTGCTTATCTTTATGACGCTGATAGTAAATCGCAGCCGGAATGACATAGGCGCATCCGACCAAGAAATTCGACAGTTCGCCGACCCCGGCTGTTACAGTGGAATTAACGAGCAGATTCAGCAGGATCTTAATTGCTTCGATCATGACCGCCGCAAGTGGGCCAAGCGCAAAACCGCCGATCATGACGATCACTTCATCGAACCCTAGTTTATAAAATGATACAAAGAAGGGAATCGGAACCTCGAACATCATCACTAGGAACGCAAATGCTCCTAACACTGCCACCTTGGCAATCATTTGGGCGCTTAAGAAAGGCGCCTTTTTTGTTGAAACGAACTCTGACATCTTTTCTCCTCCTCATCGTCAGTTCCTTTTTTCAAAAAGAAAAAAGGTCTTTCAACAAAACCTTTTGGGACACAAAAAAACTACTTCTTTCATCCAGACTATACTGTCGGTTTTGGAATTTCACCAAATCCTGCGCGTTTACGCTCGCGGACTTTACCGCCGATCGGGAATTGCACCCTGCCCTGAAGTTTTGTCGCTGTCATTATATGGCAAAAGAAGCAATCTGTCAATCAAAATGCGTATTTAGGTATCTTCACCGCTAATAAGAAGATCAGTTTTTCGCAAGTACTGCAAGAAGCCTTCATTTCAAAACTTCGCTCCTGATGGCATTTCTCCTGCACGCGCACAGGTGCTTTATCATTGCGGCTCATCCATTCGCAAGTTTATGACAGTTTTTCTACTTTCCTTATCATCTTTTATTTTCCCTTAAAGTAAAACTTTCCGTTTGCTTATCAATATCCATTATAAATGATAACAAAATCAGTCATAATAATGGAATTTTTTCATAGCATAAACGAACAAAAAAACCGCCTATTTAAGCGGTATTGCTCAAAATGGGGCGACCGATGGGAATCGAACCCACGAATGACGGAGCCACAATCCGTTGTGTTAACCACTTCACCACGGTCGCCATTTATCAAATGCTTTGTAATTATAGCGTATTCCCCTTTGTTTGTAAATACTTTTATTGAGTTTTTTTCATTTTATTGCTATAATCGTTAGTAGCGAAAAATAAGGGAGTGATAGCATGAAAAAAATCGCATTGCTGTGCGATTCCGCGGCCGATATTTCAAAAGAAGCCGCAAAAGCGCTCGATATACATGTCATACGAATGCCGCTGATGGTAGAAGACAAAACCTACATAGAGGAAGTCGATATTTCTCAAGAGGATATCATCCGCATGCTGAAAGAAGGCAAAACGATCAAAACAACACAGCCGCCAATCGGAGAGGTTACTGCGTTATGGGAGCAGCTGCTCACACAGTACGATGAAATATTTTATCTGCCGTTATCAAGAGAATTAAGCGGCACTTGTGAAAATGCGATCGCCGCAAGCAAGGAATACGATGGAAAAGTTACCGTTGTGAACAGTACCTTTGCCTGCTATCCGATCATCTTGATGCTGGAACAGGCAAGAAAACTGTTTCAACAGGGCTATTCCTGTAAACAAGTAAAAGAGATGTTTGAGAAGCAAGGTGAATTATATGCCATCTTGATTCCCGAAAATCTGACGACCTTAAAAAACGGAGGGCGTATCTCTCCGGCTGCGGCCGCATTAGCCGGTTTATTGAAAATTCATCCACTGCTGACGATCGAAGAAGGCAGAATCGATGTCTATGATAAGGTTCGCACCTTAAACAAAGCCTACAAAGAAGGACTTGCGGCGGTCATGAAAGGCATAGAAAATGCAGAGGATTATGACTGGATGATCATTGATGCGGACAATCGCAGCGCCAGTGATGCTTTGAAAGGCATGATGGAAGAAGCATTGGGGGTTCCCGTACAGCAGACAACCTTTCGCTCTATCATCATGTCCCATACCGGCGTGGGAACGATCGCATTCGGACGAATCCGCAAAGTCGTTCCACAGGAAGCACCCCAAGAAGCAGCATAAGCATGACAAGGAAGGCAATGCGCCTTCCTTTTTTAATCGACCAGCATCGTATAAGAAGCAACTTCCCCCATCGTTTCATAGTCGATCAACGGCAAACGCAAAGGAAAAGATACTTTTACCTGATAGCGTTCTCCCACCTCCCTAATTTCCAGTTCTAAATTCGGATACTGTTCCTCCACTGCCGTGATCAGTTCCTCCACACTGCTGTCATAGCGATTCTGATGTTCGATCGCCGACACCGCATACTCCTTCAAATAGCGGGCGTGGTTGTATTGCATCAAGATGTCGATAAAATTGATTCCCAGCACCAGAAACGGCATGGAAAATACCATCAAAAACGCGAACTCAAATGACCCTTTCATCTCATCCTCCTGTTTCACTCGTCATCTGATTCCACTGCTGCTCCAGTGTTTCCTGCATGATCTCCTTAAATCCATCTGAAAATGCAATCATACCGGTCGCAATGATCGTTACCACCAGCACAAGACCATATTCCTCAAAAAATGCTTTCATCCCATCACCCCCTTTCCGAATAATTGAATGATCATTTCAAACATCACTGCCATAAATACGACCGTTACCCCAAACAGCGGCAGCATGCCCCACCACTGATAGATCGCCGTTTCTTCCTCGCTTCTTTTTTGTCGCTGCTTTCTAAGCCATCTGGTCGTCGTTTGTATCATGCCGTTCAATTGCCGATCACAGTCTGTTTCACCCACACATTGATAACGATAAAGCAGCTTCATCGCGCGTTCTACCTCCGCTAACTGGTAACGCGATAAAAACCGCAAATATGGTTCTAAAGAAATCGCATCCTTTTGCAGGGCGGCGATCAGTGCTTTCAGATCCTTTTTCATCAGCTCCGGCGAAGCAGCATAAGAAAGCTGCAATGCGGAAAGCACCGTATTGGTCTGCAATAAGATCTGAATCTGCCTAAGCCAAATCGGAAACTGAATGCGCAGCTGTGCCAATTCCTTACGATACTGCCTGCGTTTTTTCCAGTAATCCTTTTTCAGCAGGTAGAGAAACGACGCACCGATCACCAGAAGCATGCGGTTATCATGCCCGCAAAGCGGATACAGTATAAGACAATAACAAAACGGCAAGGCCCGATACAATCGCTTCGTCATCGTCTCTTCCCCGCTATAACGCCCTTCATCCTTTTCCTGCAAAAGCAAGGCAAGAAAAGCAACACATTCTTTATGGAAGTAAGTCAAAACCGCAAACACAGCGACAATTACGATTACTTCAGCCATATACACTCCTTTTCATCGATCCAAGTTTTTTTCAAAATACGATGCGCATTCCAAAGCGTCAGAAGCAGACAGATGAAAAAGAATACCATCGCATACTGATACCATTCACCGACTAGCTCTGTTTCCAACTGCCGCAGCATGTTTTTTGCCAGAAACGCAATGACAGCGGACATCACACATAAAATCAAAATCCGGTTTTTACTGCTCAACTGTTCTTGCTTATAGGCATACGTATCTTCGATCCAATCATCAATATCCTCTAAGATCAAATCCAGTCCCTGTTCTTTTAGATCACCGCCCTGTGCTTCCAATGTTTCCATGCACATGAACGTATGGTGAATGATAAAGTGTGGATGATCCTCATAAAGCAGCATACATGCATCTTGCAAAGAACAGCCCCGATCAAGCGCCGCCACACATTGCGCAATGCGTTTTTGAAAATCTATGGAAACATAAGCGCCGCACTCTCGCATCGCCTGATATACTTTCTGATATTGCCGAAATAAAGCGATCAAATGCTGTAAAAACAATGTCATATCACGAAAGCGCTGTTCTTCCATCCGCTGTGCCAAAATACAGAAAAGCATATCCGGAAGCAGAAAGACAGTGATCAGATAAAGCGGCATTTGATACACCAGACGCAGCGAAAACAGCTGAAAGAAACAAAAGACAACAGCCATGACCAATAAGATCAATGCAATGTGCTGGAAGATCTGATAGTGATAGCCCAAATAGGAAAACTGCTCTTTCAGCATCCGATACGCATGCTTGCTTAAAATATGATATTTCATACAAAAGCGCCACCGCGTATAGAAAAGCACTGTGAGCATCAGCGTGATCAAACCGCTCAAGAGCATGTTTTCTTTCTCCTTTCCTTCATCGGATACAGCTTTTTATACAGCGGCTTCGGCAGTTCTTCTAAAGACAGCTTTTGTCCATCATAGATCATCGTACTGCACAAATGCGCTTCATTGGTAAAAACCACCGCTTCTGCGATCTGCCGTCTGATACCGTTATCCGTTACGCTTGCCTGCAGATAAACACCGATATCTACCGCTTCATACATCATTTCCAATTTTGCTTCCAGCTGCGCATAGCCGTCCGGAAACATCTGTATCATACGCTTTGGGATCGAAGCTGCTTGAGAACAGTGAATCGTCGATAACAAATGCGCGCCGGTAGACACCGCCTCCAACAAATAAACCACTTCATGTGAGCGGATCTCACTTACCAAAAGCCAGTCCGGTTTTTGTCTTAAACTCGCTTTGATCGCATCGCTGTATGTAAAACGCTCATTCACTTTCAGCGCAACACAATCGCTTGCCGGATGAATGATGTGGTGCCGCAGCTCCAATGTATCTTCGATCGTAATGATGCGCTGATGCGATGGAATATAGGAAGCCAAAAACTTGATCAATTCCGTTTTCCCGACCCCCGGAAGCCCACCGACCATGATATTGCATCCCTTCTGTACCGCCAGCTTCAAAAAGTCAAGCAGTGCGGCAGGCGCATATTTTTCTTTGATCAGCATCGACCGCGAAAGTCGTTGCACAGCCGGCGTTTTGCGGATCGAAATACTGATGCCGCTTTTTGAAACGGAGGGGTGCAGGATCGAGATACGCATATCCTCTGTTTCCGCCTCTAAAAGCGGATTGGTAACATTAAAAGGGAGATTGAGACGATTGGCAACCTGAAAGCAAAACTGCTCGATCTCATCATCACAAAACGTATCATCACGATAGCGTCCTTTTTTCAGATGATCCAGCCACAGCATACGGCCATTATAATTCACATCTGTTATATCAGGATCATCTAAATAAGACTGAAATAAGTAAAACAGCTCTTTCATCGCAATACCTCCAGCACTTCACTGGATGTTTTCAGCACTGCTTCCGGCTGTCGGTAGGCACTGGTGTGGATCGCATAAATATCCACGCTGCCCATTTCCAGCGCTTTTTGCAATAGCGGGATCTGTTCATCCTGCACCGCCAGCACACAGACATACGGCACTCCATCATCATCCTTACCCAGTTCCTTTCCTTTGCGGTCCTTGATCGAAAGCACACGTACATTTTGAAGCAGCACATCGCTTTTCATTCCCGCACTTCGATCATCGATCGTTACATAAACATCCACATGCTGAAACGCAACGATGCTGTTGCCCGCTGATTTCAACAAATTACAAGACAGTGAAAAAGCGCTCTGTCCCTTTTTTAACGCCAATGCCGGCGCATCCTTGAGGGTATCTGACGCTTCGATCGCCCCTTTATAAAAGAAAGAGCCTTTGGGGATCAGCCCTTCGATCGCGGCCACCTTCCCAATGATCGCCTTTTTGCTTTGATACATATTATTGCGCACTGCCTGTTTAGGCACTTCTATATAAGCGACCATTTCCTCGGTGATCTTCATTCTGGGCAAGATCGCTTCTTTGGCAACCGGCATTTTTACCATTTCATTTGTTTTCGCAAGGGCGATCATAAAGACCAATACATTTACCAAAAGCAAACTGCCCGCTAAAAGCAGTTTTCTATGTTTCTGCCCCATCTTCCCGTACCTCCTCTATCATAGTTTCACGCACTTGGATCTGCATCCCTTTCCCATTCATCTCCACTTCGACACTCGCAAACAGCGGCTCATCCATAAAGCCGATCAGACGTATCTCATAATGATAGCCACGGAACAGATTGTTTTTGAAATAGGCTTCAAAATCCTGCATAAACGCTGCCGCGCTTAATCCATCCGTTTCACGATTTTGCTTCATCGCATAAGCCAAAGCATGCTTACAGTTGTCATAAGTCATCGACTCGACATGATCAAAAGCGATCACGCGGCAACAGACTACACAGAAAAGCGAGCCCAGCACAATGATCAAATACGTCATCACAACTGATTTCACGCTGTTTTTTCACCTCCTGCCCTCCTTATGCGCCGCTTTTTAGAAAAATCCTCAAGTTTTATAAGAGTTTTCCCAAAATCAACTGTTTTCATGATAAAATACAGATTGGGTGATCATCATGAAAAACTATTACAGCATTGATATCGGCGGTACCTATACCAAGATTGCCTATCTTGATGAGGACGGTCAAATTTTACAATTGGAAAAAATCAAGACCGCTTCTCCTTCTGCCGATGCTTTCTATGATAAAGTAACTGCTTTTTTAACCCATAAAGCGTATGGGATCGGTATTTGCGCACCGGGAATCTTCCGCAATGACGGCATGATCTTAAGCGCCTCTTCGGGAAATGCGTCCCTGCTGTACCAGACGAATCCGATCTTAGAATTACAAAAGCGCACCGGGCTTGCGGCAAGCTTGCTCAACGATGCCAAAGCCTGCGGGCTATGCGAATTTTACCGCGGTGCTGCCAAAGGCAAAAAACGTGCGGCTGTTTATGTGATCGGCACCGGCATCGGCGGCTGCCTGATCGATGAAAACGGCATTCATACCGGTGCCAACGGCTTCAGCGGTGAGTTTTCCTATATGCCGATTTATCATCAGGGAGCGATCGCACAATTAGGCAATGAAGCCAGCATGACGGGACTGCTGCGCTATTACCAAAGCTTAGGGCATCCGGAAGTAGATGATACGCATATCATTACCCGGCGCTATTTTCAAAAAGAAGCGGACGCACAAAAAGCCATCGATCACTGGCTGGAGGCAATCACCATGCAGCTTATTACGATACACAGTGTCTATGATCCGCAGATCATCTGTATCGGCGGTGCAATCAGTGCACAGGCATGGGTCATTGAAGCACTGCGGGAACGCTATCGGCAAATGACTCGTTCTTTTATTTCGCCGACCTTGCCCGATCAAACGATCATTACTGCCTGTGCTTATCAAGGCGAAGCCAATTTGATCGGTGCTTTCCTGCATATGCGCAAAGAAAGTGAGGAAACAGCATGATCAAGCTAATCGTAAGCGATCTGGATGGAACGCTGTTAAATGAGAAGCATCGTATCTCCGATGTATCTTTGACCGCGATCCAGGCGGCCAGGGAAGCAGGCATTGATTTCATGATCGCGACCGGAAGACATCAGGAAAATGTCGCTTCTTTATTAAAAGACACATCCTTGACGCCGGCGATGATCTGTATCAACGGCGCACAGTGCTTTGACGCACAAGGTCATCTATTATGGGAAGTCCCGCTTACAAGAGCAAAAACCATGGAACTATTGCATATTGCCGAAGCGTTTGGGCTGCATACACAGATCATGTGTGATCGCGGCATCTATTCCTGTGATGAGCTGGAAATCCATCGCCGTGATTTCATCGGTCAAAAGAAGATGAATGATCATGACATTGCAATGTTAAATGATTACTACGCCTTATTTCAAAAAATCAATCAGCCGACTGACTTGCCAAACGATGTTTCTATTTATAAGGTTGAATTGAACGGTGCGGAAAGTGCAAAAGCAAAAGTGGCAAAACTGCTGGAAAAAGACGAAAGCCTTGCTGTTTCCTATGCACCCGGTAGCGGTATCGAAATCAATGATATCCACGCTTCAAAAGGAGAAGCACTGCGGCGGTTCTGTGATAGCATGCACTTATATCCACAGGAAGTGATGGTGATCGGCGACAGTGGCAACGATCTTTCCATGTTCGCTTATTTCCCTTATTCCTTCGCCATGGCAAATGCTCCGCAGGAAGTCAGAAGCAAAGCCTCGCTGATTGCCAATCGCAACAGTGATGACGGCGTTGCCAGAGCGATCTTCAAAACGATTGCCAGAAACCAGAACTACTGGACCTTTCAGAAATGATCGATGGTTCTGATCGGTGCTGATCATTAAAATGACAAAAAAATACGAATCTTGCAGAAGTTGGATCGTTCCTCCCCGCTTCCGGATTCGTATTTTATTTCTTTTCCCTATTTATGCTTTTCGTATGTTTTTTACTTTCGCTGTTGAAAAGAGTGCCTTCGATGCTTTGTTTACTTTCGATCCCATGTGCTTTTCTTTCGAACTTTTCATGTTGAATGAAACTAAAACAGCCTTGTTATAGTCATAAACGGTATTCACTTTTTATTTTGTTAAGGGTATTCCTTTTTGTTCCTGCATACAAAGAAAACGATATTGTAAAAGCGGCAAGACGATCGAAAAAAGAATTTCCGCTAATGTATTGATGCTTGCAAATGTAGCGATCAAAAGCAGACAGAATAGTAAAAGCAGATTATAACAAGACATCGCTATACGATAAAACCAATAATCGATCGATTGATAAACAAACAGGCAGTACCAATAGCACGCAATATAGATGCCGGTACCCAGCATCGCTGCCGCAGTATGTAAAAATGACAGCATCGGTACACGCCCTTCATCATATGGCAAAATGGTAGCAATGACCATCAAGAGACAGGCAAGCGCACAATAAAGAGCAATCCTTTTGGGAATGAGAGCGGAAAGGTGTGAAATCGTCAAAAAAGCGAACCAGAAATAGCATGCGGTGCACGTTCCCCATAATACAAGCAAACCACGATGATGCAGTGCATTGCCGATGAATGACAGATTTTCGCTCAGCAGCGGTGCTTGGATCGCGATGACAAAAGAAATCAAGATCACGATAATAAGCATATAAAACTGTAGTTTTTTCCATTTTGGATATTGTTTCAGTCTGATCGTATTCATAGGAAACAGTATAGACGATTTTTCATAAAAAATCTACTGTAGACGCGTTTGATAGGCTATCCAACCTCGCAACTTTATTTTTACCTCATACAGTAAAGCAGCAGGATAACTGCGAAGGAGGTATTGCATATGAATCGTCGATGTGATTATATGGACTGCGGTTTTGAAACATGTGAGTGCTGTTCATCTTGTCCATGTCCCCCACATCACTGTGTAGGACCAACCGGGCCAACAGGACCACAAGGGCCAAGAGGACCAATGGGACCTAGAGGAGCAACAGGACCGATGGGGCCGATGGGACTGCGCGGAGCAACCGGTGCAACCGGAGAACAAGGAGCACAGGGACCATTTGGGCCACAAGGGCCGCAAGGAGAAACCGGTGCGACCGGAGCAACAGGCGCTACCGGAGCTACCGGAGCAACGGGTGCGACCGGAGCGATTGGACCAATGGGAGCACAAGGGGTTCAGGGTGTTACCGGACCAACCGGGCCAACAGGGGCAACAGGACCTAGCGGAGCAACCGGACCTGCAGGACCACAGGGAATCCAAGGTCCAACAGGACCAACGGGAGCGACCGGACCAACCGGCGTAGCTGGACCTACCGGAGCTACCGGTACAACTGGGCCACAGGGTGAACAAGGTGTGCAAGGCATACAAGGAGTGCAAGGCCCAACAGGGCCGACCGGGCCACAGGGCATCCAAGGTATTCAAGGCATAAGTGGTCCTGCCGGAGCTACCGGACCTACGGGACCAACAGGGCCACAAGGCATACAAGGAGCAACCGGTCCTACGGGGCCAACGGGAGCAACTGGACCTACCGGAGCTACCGGACCTGCCGGAGAACAAGGAATCCAAGGTTTTGCCGGCGTTACCGGTGCAACAGGTGAGATCGGACCGATCGGGGCAACCGGTCCTACCGGAGCTACTGGTCCTACCGGTACCACAGGGCCTACTGGAAGTACCGGACCGATCGGACCAACCGGTGTGACAGGCGCAACTGGACCACAGGGTATCCAAGGACCGACCGGTGCCACAGGAGCCACTGGAGCTACCGGTGTGACGGGCCCAACCGGGGCAACAGGTCCTACTGGTATAACAGGCGTAACTGGGCCTACGGGACCTACCGGAGCAACAGGACCAAGTGGCGCAACCGGAGCTACCGGTGCGACAGGTCCTAGCGGAGCAACCGGTGCAACGGGCGCAACCGGAACAGCCGGCAGCGGTTTGGTCGCTTATGGTGGAAAATACAATGCAACAGCGAGAACGATCCACCTTTCATCAGGTGTTCCGGAAACCTTGCCGCTTGCAGTTGCGATGCAGGCACACAACGTAACGCTTTCGCCGACTGACAGTCTGACCGTACAAACTGCCGGTGATTATGAAATCAACTATATGTTCAACGCATCATCAACTCTAGGCACCGTTGTTACCTTGGCGGTACGAAAAAACGGCACCAGCATCGTCAGCACACAAGAACGTCATTTACTTGCGGTCGGAGTGGAATCCATCTATTCCGGAAGCGTCATCGAACCATTGAATGCCGGTGATGTGATCACCATTTCAGTTTCTTCCCTGCTCTCTTTGAACCTCAATTTGGGAACCGGCGTCAGTGTTTCCCTGTCTATCAAAAAACTGAGCAGCTGATCGCTTCACACATCAATAAATACCCTGTATCCATTTCGATACAGGGTGTTTTCTGTTTGTTTAACTGCTTTTTTTCTTTTCCTTAGCCTTTTGCATGATAATAGTGCTTCATGCGATGATTCTGCACAATGATCCATAATGCACCGACGATCATCAAAACAAACACTGCGATAAATGCCAAATAACCATAGCCAGCCAGTTCATATACGCCGACCGCTCTTGCCAGCAGCATAAAGAACAGCCATTTTATTGGTACATACAGCACCAGCGCACAGACAAATGACAATAGCAGCGACAACATGACCCGCACCCAATTCCAGCTTCTGATAAAATAGGCGGAATAGCCGACTGCCTGCATAAAATACAGCTGTTTCTTTTTATGCATATGATCTTCCGCGATATTGGCGACGATCAAGATCACCAGCAGCAGCACCATCAAACTCATGACCGCCACCATGATCGAGAACGTTTTTTCCTGCACTTTCGCATTGGTTTCATTCAGCTGCTCTAACATCGCCGCATATGGCACATAGGAAATGCCTTCCTGCTTCAGCCACTGCTCGAAATCTTGATGCGCAACGCCTTCCTTCAGATTTACGATCGTACCGCCGCTCAGATCGCGCGTTACATCATTCTCAGCTAAGATATAGGGTTCTATTCCATCTTCATTTCTGAAAATACTGAAAGAACTGTAACCGTTGTTCAACAAAGAATCCGTATTGCCCTTGATATAGACCGAATTGCCCCCATTGGCATAGTAGCCGTAAGGAATATCATCATAACTCAGCGTTCCTTCGTTGATGCCGCTGACAATATCATGCTCATCCGCAAAAGCAGCGCCTTTCATATCCATGATCCTTCTTGATAAGACCACCTGCATATCCTTGTAATACCAGCCGTATTCAATGATAAACATCTCCGCCTTCGATGGGTAGGTGCCCGCATGCAGATCCACAAACGGCGCCATGTCATCGTAAATACGCATCAGCTTTGCCGGATAATACAGATAAACATTGATATCATCGATCTCACCGACTTTTTCTTTATAATATTTATTTTCAGCCGACAGATAGGAGATATCCTTGGCATAGTTTTCCTGCAATGCCGCATACTGCGCTTCATTCAGCCCGCCGATGGTATAGTCGAAATGAATGCCTACCGTCGTTTCGTTATACAGATTCGCCAAGCTTTGATAAGCATGATAAGTTAAAAGCAGACACAAGATCAAAAACGTCGATGCCAAGGTCGTACGCATCAATTTCCACTTGCTTGCGATCAGATCCCGCCATGCAAAAGCCGACAGCTGATGGCGAAAAGAAATGCGACGATGCACATGTCGCTGGATCGTCAGATCTTTTTCCTTCAGCGAATGGATCATATCCTGTTTCAAGAAGGAACAAAGCGTAATGATTGTAACGGCCATCAACAGCAAGCTGACGCCAACCGCCCCCGCCAGCGTAATACCGGCAATGCGCGGCGTCATTTGATAAAACGTCGATAAATACGGCATTTTATCCACACCGATCCATGCACAAACCATATCGATGACCGCCATGATGGAAACCGCGATTCCCATTAACACCAATATTTCAAACAGATACGCATAAATGATCTGCTTGCGTTTGACACCGCTGATGTTCATCAAAGCCAGTTTTTCTTTATCCTCATCTAACTGCCGTTTCAAGAAAGCATAAAAGATAAAGAAATCGGCGATCAGCAAAGCTGCCAACAATGTATAGCTCAAAAAGCGGAAAATGCTTTGCGACATGCTTTCCTGCATCAGCAAGGTATAAAACGGCTGGAATGAAATAAACGATCCGCCATCTACATTATAAGTATAAAGCGTCAATAATGTCGCCTCATCCTCCATGGAATAATTTTGATAATACAGCTGAAAGGTCTCATGATACATTTCATAAGGCTCTTCGATCTCCGTGATCTTGCCGTTTTCATGAATCTCACGGATCCGAACATTTGTTTCTACCTGATGCACCTTCGCCGTATCATAGTTGATAAAGCCCCAGTAGTCATGGTCGCTCAGTTCCTCATTCGACGCTTCAAACAGCTTCAGCGTATCCTGATCTTTTTCACTTAAGACGCCGGTGCGCGGGTCCTCAAAGATCGAAACGATCTGATAATCCGCATCCTGTGCTTCTCCGCCGGATACAGCGATCCGCTCTAACTGCTTGCCGATCACATCATCAAAATCATCGCTTAATGATTTCGCATAACGCTCATTGACCGCAATCTCATTGCCTTTTAACTGATCCAGCGCCTTTCCCTTCACTACGTGATAGCGATTTCTGCCCCCTTCATTCAAATAGCCTTCCAAGACACAATACTGTGAAGGAATCTCTTTTTCATCGATCCCTTTTTCGATCGCCGTTAAAAAATAATTATGTTCGTAATGGGCAATCAAATCAATTTCGTTGGTTTCATTAAACGTAGACAAATACTTTTCCAGCGTATAGATCGTTCTTTGGTCATTGCCGGCTGTATAAATGGTCGTATGCGGCGCTTGGATCGCATTCATCTGATCGATCATCGTTTCATTTTTCAAAGTGATCGTCGCACTGATCTGCATCGATAAAATAGTCAGCACAAAGATAACGACCAAAATGCTGTACTGAAAGATCCGTTTTTGATAGAGCGATTGAATGATCAGCTTCATACTTTATCCACCAGTCCTTGGATCACCTTTGTCTTATCCGGCAGCGTTCCCTCTAAATATTTATCATCTAAAAAGCAGCCCTTATCCATCACCAGGATACGGTTCCCATACGCCCCGATACCGGCACTGTGCGTTACCATCAGGATCGTCTGCCCTTTTTGATTCAATTCCGCAAAGATTTCCATGATTTCTTTAGCGCTGTACTTGTCTAAAGAAGCGGTCGGTTCATCCGCAAATAAGATCGCCGGATCATTCATCATCGCTCTGGCGATTGCCACTCTCTGTTTTTCTCCGCCTGATACATGCGCCGGATATTTATCCGCAAGATGCTCGATGCGCATCTGCTTTAACAGCGACATCGCTTTTTCATAACCGTCTTTTGCATAAAGCAGCCTTGTCATCGCTACATTTTCCAAGATCGTTAAGTTGTCGATCATATAGTTATCCTGAAAAATAAAGCCGAACTGATGTAAACGGATCGCTTCCATCTCTTTTCGCGTGGCCTGACTCAAATCTTTCCCATCTAATAAGATCTCCCCATCGCTCGCTTTCAACAATCCGCTGATGCAGTTGAGAAATGTCGATTTCCCACATCCGCTTTCTCCCATGATCACTGTAAACTCTCCATCATGGATCGTCAGCGAAATATCTTCCAGTACCGGAATTTCTTGCTTTTCGATCCGGTATGCCTTTTTCAAATGTTTTACTTCAATCAAGCTGAACCCTCCTCACCTCGCACATAATGTGTCGACTGGTTCTAGTCTACACCCATTCTAGGGAAATGTAAATTGCTTTCTGAAAATAACTTAAGGTTTTTCTCTTTTTATTCATATTCCGCTTTCAAACGTTCTGCGACTTCACCAAGCACTTTGCCGATCGGCTCATGAATGACCAACTGGGCAAGATGATCCGCACTTGTTTCATCACGATTGATCAAAACCAGATGTTTGCCCTTAAAATAGCGCAGTAAGCCGGCTGCCGGATAAACGACCAAAGACGTTCCGCCGACGATCAACAGATCTGCCTGTGCAATTTCCCGCACCGCTGCTTCCCACACATCCTGATCCAACCCTTCGCCATATAATACGACCTCCGGCTTGATGATCGAGGAACAATGACAGCAGCGAGGAATCTGACCGCGTTGTGCATACACCTCTTCTAGCGTATAGAAAGCATGGCAGTGCATACAACGATTGCGATGCACGCTTCCATGCAGCTCTAATACCTTTTTACTTCCTGCTTTCTGATGCAGGCTATCAATATTCTGCGTGATGATCGCGCTTAGCTTTCCGCTTTCCTCTAAATAAGCCAGCGCCTTGTGCGCCGCGTTGGGAAGCGCATGAGGATAGATCATCTCATGAAAATAATAGTCGTAAAACGTCTGCGTATGCGCCATGAAAAAATCATGAGAAAGCATGACCTCAGCCGGATAAGGATATTTGTTCTGCTGATAAAGACCGTCGCTGCTGCGAAAATCCGGTATGTCGCTTTCCGTAGAAACCCCGGCACCGCCGAAAAATACGATGCGTTTTGCTTCTTTTATCCATTTGCATAATTGCTTGCTTTCTGCTTTCATCGTTTTCACCCTTTCTGTTCCTTGCCTTTTTGAAAAAAGGACCGATGCCGATCAGTCCTTTGTTGACGCTTCCTCATTTGGCGTATCGCTTTCTTCCTGATCCGGATCTTGGTGATCATCGCCTTCACTGCTTTCCACCCGCTCATAAACAAATTCTACCCGGTCATTGAAGCTCTGTGCGACCTGTTCAAATACATAGCGCACATCAAAGCCATACGATCCGCTCGCAAGTCCTTCCGCACGAATGCGATAAGTCGCGGCCGCATTCACATAAATGCCCTCTTTGCCCTCCTGCACATTCGATACAAACTCCACCTGCCATGCAGCGCTGCCGCTGTTCATCAGATACAGCTTCGGCACCTCGATGGCATCATTTTCATAATATTTATAATGGAAGGTTACCTCCACCCCGTCATCAATATGCGTGATCTCCTGTCTTGGGCTTAAGATCTTCGGTATCTGCACCTGCACATTTTTGCTTAACACCTCTCCATTATCCAAAGTCGCCTGCAAAGTGAAAGGCACATTTCCATAAAACTGATAGACGCCCAAAGGCATCTCAAAGTAATTCAAAGAAGTGACATCCGCTAACTTGTTTTCATTGCAATACAGCTCCAGCGCACTCACTTTTGCTTCGCCCTGGGTAATCGTCCAAGATACTCTCACCGTATTGCCGCTCTTGAAATCCGCGCTCAAATAAGAAATCTCGGTCGCTGTTTCGCTCTCCTTTGGCGGCGTCGGCGTCGGATCGCTTTGTGTTTCCTTCGGCGAAGATGTCAATAAGTGATAAATGCCCAATCCCAAAGTAACACATACGATAATCGAAAGTAAAAGAACAAACATGAAATTCTGTTTCAAAAACTTCGTTACTTTCAATCTGATCAACCTCCGCTTCTTTTACCATTATACTGTTTTTTCTTTTATAACTCCATAGAAAAAAACAATTTATTCCCAAAAGCCTTTTTCTTAGCATGGCCATAGATAAAAAAAAGATACCGGACTTGCCTGATCCCGTATCTTTCTTTTACTTGCTTATTTGCTTGGCACAACGGTTCCGTTAAAAGTATCGTTGATATACTGCTGGGTCTTCTCGCTTTTTAAGATTTCCACCAGCTTCTTGACGTTTTCATTGTCTTTGTCTTCCTTGCGCACCGCTACGATATTGGCATATGTGATGGCCGCTTCATCTTCTTTATCTTCGGTTACGATTACTTTATCGATGATATCGGCGTCCAGTGCATAATTGCCGTTGATGACCGCAAAAGTGACAGATTCCAGCTGACGCGGCAGCTGAGATGCTTCAATTTCCTGAATATCGACATTCTTCGGATTTTCCACGATATCCAGTTTTGTGGCTTTGACGCCTACTCCCTCTTTCAGTTTGATGATGCCGTATTTTTCTAACAGGAGCAGTGCCCGCGCTTCATTGGTCGCATCATTTGGCACGGCGATGACATCGCCTTCATTTACATCATCTAATGAAATCGACGTTTTGCCTGCCGGATCCATCGCATAGATGCCAAGAGGCTCATAGTGGATCGCTCCTACGGAAACCAGATCACTGCCGGCATCTTCATTATAGCCGTTCAGATAAACTTCATGCTGGAAATAGTTGGCGTCCAAGCTGCCTTCATCAAGCGCCGCATTGATCTTCGTATAATCAGTAAATTCTTTGATTTCCAACTGGATGCCTTCCGCTTCCAGATCATCCTGCACAAACTTTAAGATCTGTGCGTGCGGAGCCGTCGTAGCGCCGACAACCAACGTATTTTCATCCTTTTCCTCACTTCCGCATCCACTTAACACAAGCAGGGCGCATAATGCACCAAATACAAATTTTTTCATCTTTCCTTCCTCCTTAATGTGTTGTCTTTTTTATGATTAGATCGCCGATCACCTGAATCAGGGAGACGATAATCAATATAATGATGACGATGACAAGCGTGACATCATCCATGTAGCGGTTATAGCCATAGCGAATCGCCATATCGCCTAAGCCGCCGGCACCGATCGCACCGGCAATGGCCGTTAAGCCGACCAATGAGATCAAAGTGATCGTAACCGCTCTTACCAGACTTGGTACGCTTTCCCTTAAATAAACACGGGTAATGATATCCCAAGTCGATAGTCCCATTGCCTGACTGGCTTCGATCAAACCGCTGTCAACTTCCCGAAATGCACTTTCGATCTGGCGGGCAAAAAAGGGAATCGTGCCTAAGATCAAAGCCGGATAGGCGCCTTTTACACCGATCGAAGTACCCATGATCAGGCGGGTCGGACTCGCCATGACCGCGATCAGGATCACAAAAGGGATCGAACGGAATAAATTGATAAACAGATCGACAATATTAAATAAGATGCGATTTGGCTTAATACCGTCCTTGCGGCTGACCACTACGCTCATCGCCAGTACCAGGCCTACCAAAAACGCGATCACGCCCGGGATAAAAATCATCTTTAATGTATCGATGATCGCTGTGGGAATTTCCCCTGCGATCTGACATACATTTGGAAAATACTGTTCTAACATGATCGAATCACCTCTACTTCCACCCCTTTTTCATGCAGACACTGCATCGCATGCGTAATACCGACGCTGGAGCCTGAAAACACCACGACCAGCGAACCGATCGGCTTGTCTTTTAATACTTCGATATTGCCGAAGATAATATTGGAATCCACTCCGTATTCTCTTGAAATCTTGGAAATGAGCGCCTGTGAGGTATTGTCCGCATTGTAGCGAAGCATTGCCATCGTTTCCCCGCTTTTTAGTTCTGTCAAAGGATTGCCTTCCTCGATCAGCGTATAAATGCGATTGACCGAAGCTGCCATATTGACAAAATCCTGTGTCATCTTCTCCTTTGGCTTTGCGAAAATATCGACGATGCTTCCGGTTTCGACGATCACACCGTTTTCCATGACCGCCACTTCATCACAGATCTCTTTGATGACCGCCATTTCATGCGTGATGATGACGATCGTAATGCCGGTCTTGCGATTGATATCCTTTAACAGTGCAAGAATCGAATGCGTGATCTGCGGGTCAAGGGCGCTGGTCGCTTCATCACAGAGCAGAACGCTTGGATCACACGCCAATGCTCTGGCGATCGCCACCCGTTGTTTCTGTCCACCGGAGAGCTGCGAAGGATAGGCATATTTTTTATCCGCAAGGCCGACCAAGGCAAGCAGATCGTTTACCTTCGTTTCGACCTGCTGCTTCGATAACTTCTCATGCTTGAGCGGAAACGCGACGTTATCGAACACATTGCGCTGCCGCAGCAGATTAAAATGCTGAAAGATCATGCCCATTTTCCGCCTTTTTTCTCTAAGCTGCTTGGCATTTAACGTCATCAGATCCTCCCCATCTACCCAAACCTTCCCCGCGCTTGGCCGCTCCAGCAGATTCATGCAGCGAATCAGCGTGCTTTTCCCGGCGCCGCTGTAACCGATGATGCCAAAGATCTTGCCCTTTTCAATCGTCAGCGACACATCTTTTAACGCTTCCACACTGCCATGCTTGCTGGTAAATGTTTTTGATACATGCTCTAAGCGAATCATATCCATTCCCCTTTCCTTTACAAAAAAAGACCTTCATCACTAAGGACGAAAGTCTGACTTCGTGTTACCACCTTATTTCACCGCTTCCTCACAGAAACAGCCTCATCAAGTACGCCGGCATGCCGGTTATACTCTGTCGCTTTAACGGGCGAACCCGTCATAGTCTCAAGCATGCGCATTCGACTACGCAACTCCGGAACCATCTTCAACAAGTATCTGCTTTATGTGCTTGCACCAAATGCACACTCTCTGTAAAAACTGTCCTTGCCTACTTTTTCCTTCACAGTCTTTCAATGACCATATCTTACTCTACTTTAGAAAAGATGTCAATGCAAAGATGAAAAAATATTCATGAAACTTTTTTCAATAAATCACGCATTCCGCTGTCTGCCTGTTTCCGCTCAGCTCGCCATAGCCTGATCAAATGATCAAAGCCGTTCATTTCCATTAAAGCGATATTTCATATGATAGCTTTTGCCGACCGTATCATCATCAAAATATTCACTGTAGCACAATGCGAATTTCTTTACTTTTTTCGGGATGATAAAGACCAGCTTGCCCTTTCGCTGTTCCCCGGGGAGCAGCGTGTACTCATCGGGAAACTGTCCGTTTAAGCCAAACGCTTCCTCCGCTTCATAGGCTTCCATCTGATCGCAGCGAATCAACAGATCATCCTGATACATGCGAAAGGGCCGGCCGCTGATATTGGTGATCGTCATGTCGATGATCAGATACTGCGCCCGATCTTCGATCACATAGCCCATCAGCTTTTTCTCCACGATTTCCATATGATGAATTTTCAGATCGAAAAACTGGGTCTGGATCTCATTTTTCATGGCGGGATTCGGACAATAGTCATTGAGCAGGATCAAGTCCTTTCCACCGCCTGCTTTCTGTTTATATAATTCCATATCATCACTCCTTTCTTGCTCTATCGTACTAAAAAAAACAGAGGAATCCTGTTGAATCATGTCGGCTTCCCCGCTTTGCGATGTGAATTGTATTTCCTTTCAAAACAAGCTATAATGAAACAAAAGGAAGTGATGTTTGATGTTTGCCTTTTTACGCCGCAAAAGCGAACCGGCTGCCGAAGTAAAAAAAGTGCTGCTGACGATTCATGGCTATGGACGCAGAAGAAGCCGTGAATTTGATAACCTTGCCCTTTGGGGCAGTGAAGACCAGATGGAGATCATCCAGTTTGACCTGTTCGATCTCTATGATGAAAAAGACAATGACTGGATGCTTTGGGCCGCAAGAGCGAAAAAGACCTGTGAAGATTATATCCGCAAGGGCTATGTCGTCGATGTCGTCGGCTTTTCCATGGGCGGCGTCATTGCCGCTTATGTGGCAGCCACCTGTGAAGTGCATCGGCTGATCTTATTGGCGCCGGCCTTTCATTATTTGAATTTTGATAAGATCTATACGGCGATCACCAAGCAGGCAAGCCGCTTTTTCAGCAGTGAAGAAAATAAAAGCAGCAGTGAGATCGTCCTGCCGGCTTCTTTTGACAATACGTTTGCCAGCATTGTCAAGGGATTAAAGAAATATATCGCACATGTGCAGTGCCCGGTATTGTTGCTGCATGGTGATCAGGATGAGGTCATTGCGGTGCGCAGTTCGATCTGGGCATATGAACAGATCCCACATGCGCGAAAACAGCTGTTTTTACTGCATGGTGGGACGCACCGGCTGCTTATGGATCCGCAGGTCGGATACAGCGCTTATCAGCTGATCTGCGCTTTTGTTGCGGGCAAGCTCATTCCGGATCGGGAAATTACCTTCGCTCCTGATCCATTAGCGGAAATGTGCAAGGAGGAAGAACAATGAAAAAAGTAGAACTGCATGTGCATATCGATGGCAGCGTCAGAGTTCACAGCGCATGGGAAATGGCGCTGGAAAGAGGACTGCATTTGGCAGAAAACGAAGCGGATTTTCAAAAGCTGATGCAGGTAAAAGAGGACTGTACGTCCTTAGCGGAGTATCTGGCATGCTTTGACCCGGTATTGGCGATCTTGCAGGATCCCGATGCGATCTATCGCTGTACGTATGAACTGATTGAAGATCTGGCAAAGGATGATGTGATCTATGCGGAAATCAGGTTCGCCCCGGCCCAGCATACCAAAAAAGGTGCCTCTCAGGAAGCGATCCTGCAAAGCGCGTTGCGAGCGATCGAAGATGCCCGTCATGACTTTCCCGCTATTCGCGTCAATTTGATCCTGTGCATGATGGTACTGAAAGATTTTGCTTTTACCCAGGCCGATAATGAAGAAACGCTGCGCTTGGCGATCGCCTATCATCAAAAAGGCGTATGCGCTCTGGATCTGGCCGGAGCGGAAGGTGCAGTGCCGTTAAAAGCCTATATGCCGTATTTTATGGAAGCGAAATTAAATGCGCTGCCTTATACGATCCACGCCGGTGAAAATCCTTACCCGCAGCATGTGGAAACAGCATTGATCATGGGTGCCAAACGGATCGGGCATGGAATCGCGGCGGCAATGGATCCTTATGTCATGAAACTGTTAAAGGAAAAGCAAGTGCCTTTGGAAATCTGCTTCAGCAGCAATCTGCATTCACAGGTCGCCAAAGCAGACACCCATCCTTTTCGCACCCTGCTTGATCATGGCATTGCGGTAACGATCAATACCGATAACCGCACCATTTCCAATACGACCTTGGCAAAAGAATACGAATTATTAAAAAAATATATGGGATGCAGCGAGGAAGAACTGCGCGCATGCAATCACACCGCCATTCAAAACGCCTTTCTGTCACCGGAAGAAAAGGCCGCATTACATCAGCAGTTGGACGCATGAGTTTTCCCATACGACTATCGCTTTACGATCAAATCTTTGAAAGAACCGGTCTGCCTTTTTGATGTGCAGCGTGTCTTTTCAAAGATTTTTTTATGGCTTAATCGGTACGCAGCGACTTCATGAAGTAAAGCACCGGCAGACAGATGAACAGTGAAACAAGCGTAGCGGCAGGTGCGGCCAGCCCCATATGATAAAGATCGCTGCCCGCTGTTTTCGATAAGAGATAAGTAAGCGGAATGCGAATGACAAAGGTTGCCACCATGCTGTGCGCAAACGCGATCAATGAGAGGTTGCAGCTGGAAAAGTAAGAATTCATGCAGAATACAAAGCTTACTAAGATACAGTCGATGGAATATGACATCAAATATCTCGCACTGGCTTCAATGACTGCCGGATCAGCGCTGAACAAAGCGGTGGCGCATGTCGGCATGAGCTGGGCAAACAGACAAAAGCACACCCCGAACACAAGAGAAAAACCGATGCCATACCAGAGTATGTGAAATGCTCTTTTTCTTTTTCCCGCACCGATATTGGTGGCGCTCATCGTCGCTACTGCAGAAGCAAAAGAACTTGGCGGCAGCATCGCAAACACGATGATCTTTTCCACGACGCCGACCGCGGCGCTGGCAATCAGTCCCATCGTATTGACGATTGCCGTAATGACCAGAAAGCTCACATTGACCAGTGCGTCCTGCAAGGCAAGGGGAAAACCGACGATCAAGATCCGCCCCAGCTCTGCACGATACAGCCGGAAGTGCCGATGGGATAGTGGAAAACCCAATCCCTTTTTCATCATGTAAAACAAAGAAACAACAAAGCTTGCGCCCTGCGCAATGATCGTCGCCGCCGCAACGCCGGCTGTCCCCATGTCCCACATACCGGTAAATACATAATCCAATACGATATTGATCAAGCATGCCAAAGCGATAAAATACATTGGAGAACGGGAATCGCCGATGCCGCGAAAAATCCCGCTGACCGCATTATAGCCGATGATAAAAGGGATCCCGCATGCACAGATCGTCAAATATACCAGCGTATCGCTGATCGCTGCCGGCGGCGTTTCCATAAACCGCACAAGATCTTCACTGATCACATACATAAGCGGCGTCAAACAAAGCGCAAGCAAGAAAAATAAGAGCGCCGTCGTTCCCACCGCGCGGCCGGCGCTTGCATCGTCTTTTTCGCCGATCTTACGGGCGATCAAAACCGTAGACCCCATAGAGATTCCCAAAATGATCCCGGTGATCGTCTGCATGAGCTGTGAACCGATCGCAACTGCCGAAACCGCCTCACTGCCGCTGAAACGCCCTACGATAAATAGATCCGCAGCGCCATATAACGCCTGTAAGAAGCTGGAAAGCAGAAACGGCAAAGCAAACTTCAACAGCGTAACGCCGATTTTCCCCTCTACTAATTCCCAACGCATTTCATTCATTCCTCCGATCCTTACAAAAAAACCGGACAGACAGTGTCTTCCACCATCTTATCCGGTATCTTGATACCCTCCGATGTGATCTCATCCTAACATGTTTCCTCAAAATTGTCAATCGCTGAGCGAAATGCTCATAATCGGCAAGTGCGCACCGATCATCTCGCCGATCTCCGCTTCGGCAATCGCATACAGCTCTTCCGCCATCTTTTGTTCATAAGCACGCGCTTCTTCTTTTTCTACATGCAGGGCATAGCTTGCTTCATAGATCAGTGAGAAAGCGACACCTGCGGTAAACTTGATGCACAGCGTATAAGCATCGTCACATTCCCGCCGCAGCACCTGTGCGCACACCGCTTCATCCGATACAGACGTTTCATAATGAATGTGCAAAAGGCGATAAGACAACAGTTCAAACGCATAGCTGGAACGCTGTAATCTGGCCTTGCGATTTTGATTGATACAGAAAAGATACCCCAGCATGATCCAAAACAACAGTGCTGACAAAGAATAATCATATAAGACCCCATAGTCCAGCATGCTGCCGGCAAATTCCACCGATACCATTGCGCTCATCAACAAAACGATGAAATAACCGGGCGTAAAGGCATAACGGCGCAAATTCTCAAGCATGCGTACCAGCGCCTGTCCCAAAAAGATCATAAAACACAGAAAACCCAATGTACCCGATACGACCAGCACTTCTAAAAACAGATTGTGCGCATGGACGATCGTACTGCCCGCAAAAAGACCGTCTGCGTAAAACATCTCCTGTCCCATGCGCTGAAAATTATTAAGACCGATGCCGGTGATCGGATGCGCACGATAAAGACGGTAAGCATCATAATACAGTTCCACGCGGCGTGAAGAAAGATCATTTGCCAGATGGTAGATCGCTTTCGCATTGCCGATCGGATCCTCTTTGATCATATAAACCAGCTCCACGACATCATCAAAGGCAAAACGGCTTTCTTCCTTGAACACCGCTCCCTGTAACTGAGGAATCACAAACAAGCCCGCTTTGACGGCCTGCCCGCCAAACATCGCCAAAAAGCCGACACAAAATGCGATCAGCACATTGCTTATGCGCCGATAATCCCGGCGTTTGAACAAAATATAGTAAACCACCACCATCAACAGACAAAGCAGGATCAAAAAGGCGCTGCGGCAGTTGCTCAACAGCACATAGGTGCCCTGTACAATGAGATTCGCCAGATGAAAATAGGGAAAACGGCTTTTCAAATAAAGCAGCAGCAGGCTGCCGCAAATGCTCATGCAAGCTAAAAACGCCGCCGGATTGCAGTTAAAATAAACACCGAACAGCCGATTCCCTACAAGCCCAAACACCGCACCATTGCGCGTCCATGAGATATTGAACAAAAACGTCAATAGTGACAAAAAAGAAGCGAGAAAGCTCAGCACACAAACCAACTTCAAGATCCGGATCATCTCTTGACGCATTTCATAGATCCGCCGCCCTTTCTCCTGTGCGAATGCCAGCAGAAAGATCAAGCCCTGCAAAAGCAATAACAGAAAGGAACGTGTTTCACTGTAAGTGCTTGTAAAAGTGGAAAACGCCGCGCACAGTAAAAACAGCAGCAGCCATGTCACACTGTAATTTCTGCCATCCAGTTTGCGGTGATACCACTCGTATCCAAGCAGCAGCACCCCATAAGGAATCAAGACATAATAAGCCGGATGCTGCGGCAGTCCTAAAAAAGCAAGATTTAAGGTTTGTATCATATATAAAACCACACATACATAGCGATATGTGCTGCGACAAAACAGTTTTTCCATGCCTTACTCCTTTCGCTTTTTCCAAAGCAAGCGCAGTCCATGCTCCAACAGCACCAATAAAATAATGAGCCAGATCGTCCATGCAAATACTTCCGCCATTTCAATGTTCAGATAGCTCCATTGCAGTTTTTTACCGATCCCATCCGGCACTTGTCCTAAGATTTCCGCCATGACCCCTACCTTAAAGGCCAAGCCGATGCCGCTTTCATAGCTCGCTGCTAAATAAGGCTTTAACAGCGGCAGTTCTACCTTTACGATCTGACGCCATAGTGATTGCGGATACAGGATCATCACTTCCCGCAGGCTTTGATCGATTGCGTCAAGCCCATTTGTAAAGCTGCTGTAAAAAGAAGGGAATAAAACAAAAAACACGATGATCATCACACTGATTTCTCGGTTGAACCAGATCAAGATCAACAAGATAAACGAGATATTGGGCACGCTTTTCAACAATGTGATGAGCGGCGCAAGATAATCCCGCAGCCATTTCATATGACCGGTAACAAGCGCCAAGACAAGCGCAGTGCCATAAGAGATCACAAAGCCGATCACACAGCGCGACAAGGTCATTATGATCGCCTGATAAAAGGCGGCGTTTTGCAGCTGACAAAGCATGACCTTACCTACGGCAAAAGGGGAAGGAAACAAAAAATGTCGATTCAGCGCATAGGCAAGCAGCCACCATAAAACAAGCAAAATAACGATGCCGCCTAGTTTTCGATAATCGCTTTTCCGCATTTCCTTCACCTCTCTTTATTTTTTGTATTATACCATGATTTAGCCGGTTGTACCATTTTCACCTCATAACGCCATCACTTTTTCAGACAATGCCGCAAGAAAATAAAAAAGCACAGAAGGATCGATCGTTTCCGTGCTTCTTGTCTCTATCGTCTGCTCAAACGATGCGCATGCCTGTTTTACAGCTGATCGTATGCTTCATCGCTTACCGGTTCACACCATTCATTGCTTGTTTCCTCACCTGGTACTTCTATCGCAATATGGCTGAACCATGCATCTTTTTTTGCCCCATGCCAGTGCTTGACATTTGCGGGGATCGTAATTACCATGCCGGGTTCCAGACTAATCGCTGCTTTCCCTTCTTCTTGATACCAGCCCTGTCCATCTACGCAGACCAAGATCTGTCCGCCGCCTTTTTTCGCCAAATGGCGATGCCAGTTGTTGCGCGCACCCGGCTCAAAAGTAACATTTGCCAGAAACAGGGAGGTGTTTTGCGGATCGGTCAGCGGTTTCAAATAAGAATTGCCGATAAAATACTGCGCATAAGCATCATTCGGTTCGCCCAAACCAAACAAGCCGCCATGTTCCTCGTCTTCTTCATCCGCATAGATTTCCTTTGCCATATGGAATACTGCCCACGCATTCGGCCAACCGGCGTAAAAAGCGGCATGAGTAATGATTTCCGCCATTTCGCTCTTGGTAATGCCGTTGCGCTTGGCGTTCATGATATGATAACGCAAAGAATCATCAACCATGCCTTTTCCCATAAATACGCAGATCGTTACCAAGGAACGATCCCGCAAAGAAAGCCGATCTTCTCTGCTCCATACTTCACCGAATAAAACATCGTCGTTTAACTGCGCAAACTTTGGGGCAAATGTTCCCAAAGCATCTCTGCCTGCTGTCTGTTTTTCCATATCTGTTTCCTCCTTCTTACACTGCTTTTCCCATCTCATAAGCCTTCTGCATGGCTGAATGGGAAATGATCTCTTTTGGTCCATTCACACCGCCGCCGAAAACAACACCGGATAAATGGGCTTTTTCATAGCATTCGATCCATCCTTCTAAGCCGTTTACCACGCGTTTCCACACATGATTGCCGTCCTCCGCCGCCGTCATGATCAAATAAATATCAGAAAACGCATAAGTATCGGTATAAAGCGGATTAGAACGATCTAAGAGCGTCTTCATCTGCCCACACATCTCATAATAATAGACCGGTGTCGCAAACACCAATACATCTGCTTGCTTCATCTTGCCAAGGATCCAAGCCATATCGTCCTCTATGACACACCGGTTGTTTTTCACGCAGGCCAAACAGCCCTTACAAAAATAGATCTGCTGATCACGCAAAGTGATTTTTTCAACGAGATGACCGCTTTCGCTTGCTCCCTGCGCAAAACGATCGGCCAATAATTCAGAATTGCTGCCGATACGCGGACTACTAGAAAGAATCAATACCTTTTTCTGCATGTCGCACACCTCCTTTACTTTTCATTATAACTTCTCGTTTAATTATGTCTATTGCCTATTACACATATCTAATTATGCTTGAAACAAATAACTGTTTTCTGCTATGATAAAAAAGAAAGGAGCCCTTATCAGGAATCGAACACATGAGTCCTTTACATTTGGGAAAAACGCTATGGAACTTCGTGTATTAAAGTATTTTGTGGAAACCGCACATGAAAAAAGCATGACCAAGGCAGCCGCAAATCTGCATGTAACGCAGCCGACCTTATCGCGCCAGTTAAAAGCGCTGGAGGAGGAACTGGGACAAAAGCTGTTTGTGCGCAGCAATTATCATATCAATTTGACCGAAGAAGGAAAACTGTTATTAAAACGTGCCGAAGATATTTTACAGATCGCAGATAAGACCAGTGAAGAATTTGCTTCGATGCAGAGCTTTCAAGGCGGGGACATCTATATCAGCTGTGCTGAATCAGAAGGCATCGCCTATCTTGCCAAAACGATCAAGCAGCTGCGCAGCCGCTATCACAACATCCGTTTTCATTTATACAGCGGCAATGCCCAAAGCGTAAATGAACGCCTTGATCAAGGACTGCTGGATTTCAACTTCATCGTACAGCCGCTTGAAACGGCCAAGTATGAAAGCCTGATGATCCCTTTTCGTGATACTTGGGGGCTCATCATGCGCAAGGACGCTTTGCTTGTCGCAAAACAGACGCTTACCTTAGATGATCTGACCGATTTGCCGTTAATTGTCTCACGGCAAGGCATCGCCAATGAAATCCCGTCATGGCTCAAACAAAAACAAGATCAGTTGAACATTGTCGCTACCTATGATCTGATCTACAATGCCGCCATTCTGGTAAAGGAGGGCATCGGCTATGCGCTCAGCTTCGATCATCTGATCCATACCGGCACTGACAGCATCCTCTGTTTTCGCCCCTTTGATCCGCCGATCACTTCCACGATGCACCTCGTCTGGAAAAAGAACCAGATCCTTTCAAAAAGCGCACAGCTGTTTTTGGCAGAACTAAAGCAGCTTTGTGAACAAGCTCCTTTGTAGTTTCAAAATGCTTCAGCTGCTTCCCACAGCGAATCAAACACTGCTATTATGAAAAAAAAGGACATGAGGTGTCCTTTTTCATTGGTCGAACATGCTTGACAAAGCGTATTCACTTATTGCCTGCTCAACATATCTTCACTGTAAGTAACCTGAAACAGTGCTAAAAAGCTGCTCAGATCCTCTTTCAGATCTTTTGCCGGCACATAATGAATGTTCTGCCGCTCCCATGTTGCCAGCGCGATCGAAGCGTTTGGCATACCGATCATTTCCATGTCTGCTTCTTCCAGCATTTTTTTCAGCGTTTGGCGATCCTTTGCACTTTGATTGCTGAAGGTATCCAACTGCTCGATCAGCTCCTTGCAGGCTTCCTCCCTGCCTTCTTTTATGAACAGCGCTGCCTGTGGATAACCGTATGGATTGGTCATCTCATGCGTTTCTAAATACATGGTCTGTAAATCGGCGATGATCTGCAAGTCGATCCCGTTTTCTTTTCCTTTGGCAATCGTTGCGCTCGCCGCCGGTTCCGCCATTAAACCGACATTTGCTTTTTGGGCAAGCAAAGCAGCCTGTACTTCATTGACCGCATTGTAATAAGTAACCTGCAAAGGCAGCGTATCCGGATCGATCGTATTTTTCAAGATCATGCCCGGTACCGCCGCTTCGCCAAATGCCGCCAGTACGCCGCTTTCCTGCAAGGCATCCGGATTTGTTCCTACCAGATATAAATTGCCCCAGGTAAGCACTGCGTTCAAAGCATAGCTGCTCTTTCCTTCCGCAAGCAGCTTTGTCCCGGTATTGATCGGGGCGACGATGACATCATACATACTGTCCGTTCTGGCTAATTCCGCTGTGATCACATCGCTTCCCTGTACGGTCTCGATATCATAATTCCCATAAAGCGGCAACAGCGCCAATGCCGGTGCACCGCTCGGCGCTAAGATCATGAGCGGTTCTTGATCTTTCTGCACGGTTTCATTTGAACCTCTATTCGCGCATCCCGCTAACAGTAAAAGTGTTAAAAGCAAGCCTTTCATCCATTTCATTTTATCGTTTTTCCTCTACTTCCCGTTGCAGCAGCTCCATAAATTCATCCAAAGGCATATTGAGCGAATCCTTTGAGCCAAGCCGGCGTAGGGTAACGCTGCGGTTTTCACATTCGCCATCTCCTACAACGACCTGTAACGGCACTTTACGGATCTGTGCTTCACGGATACGATAACCTAATTTTTCATTGCGCGCATCTAATTTGCTTCTAAAACCTGCCGCGCTCAATAAATTCTGCACTTCATTCGCATAGTCGATATGCTTTTCCCAATGCACCGGTACCACCGCTACCTGCTGCGGCGCCAGCCAAAGCGGGAATTTGCCCGCATAATGCTCAATCAAGATGCCGATAAAGCGTTCCACCGAACCGAATACGACCCGATGCAGCATGACCGGTCTTACCTTCTTGCCGTCATGATCCACATAAGTGAGATCAAAGCGTTCCGGCAAATTCATATCCAGCTGGATCGTACCGCACTGCCATACGCGTCCCAAAGAATCCTTGATATGGATATCCAGCTTCGGTCCATAGAAAGCGCCGTCGCCCTCATTGATCTTATAATCCTTGCCTGCCGCCTTACAAGCGTCTGCCAGCGCTTTTTCACTGCGATCCCAGATTTCTATGCTGCCGATGTATTTTTCTTTCGGACGGGTGCTCAGCTCGATGTCATACTGTAAACCGAATATCGAATAGATCCGATCGATCAAACGGATGACACCGACCACTTCACTTTCGATCTGATCAGGACGCATGAAGATATGCGCATCATCTTGGGTGAACGTACGCACGCGAAACAAGCCGTTCAATGCGCCGCTGGCCTCATGACGATGCACTTGTCCAAGTTCGCCCATACGGATCGGCAGATCTTTATAAGAATGCAGACCGTTTTTATAAACGAGCATGCTGCCGGGACAATTCATCGGCTTGATCGCAAACTCTCGATCATCTACTTCGGAAGTATACATATTTTCTTTATAATTATCCCAATGTCCGCTCACTTCCCAAAGCTCACGGCTCATCATGATCGGTGTTTTGATGAACTGATAGTGTTCTTTGGTATGTTCTTCATACCAAAACTGCTCTAAGATATTGCGAATGATCATACCGTTCGGTAAAAGAAACGGCATGCCCGGCGCATATTCGCTCATCATGAACAATTCCATCTCTTTGCCCAGCTTTTTATGATCGCGCTTTTTCGCTTCTTCTAACGCATACAGGTGTTCTTCCAGCGCTTCCTTGCTCTCAAAGCAGATTCCATATACACGCTGCAATACCCGATTGTTCGCATCACCCTTCCAATAGGCACCGGAATGCTTTAACAGTTTGAAATGCTTTAACTGCTTGACGCTTTCCACATGCGGACCACGACAGAGATCCACAAATTCACCTTGACGATATACGGTGATCTCACCATCTTCCAAGCCCTCGATCAGATCCAGCTTGTAAGGATCATCATGGAACAGCGCCAGCGCATCCGCTTTGCTTAATTCTTCCCTAACGATCCGTTTGCCGTCTTTGGCGATCTTTTTCATTTCTTTTTCGATCTTTTCCAGATCCTCATCACGAATGACCGCATCTCCCAGATCCATATCATAGTAAAAGCCTTCCGATACGACCGGTCCTACCCAAAATTTCGTCTGTGGATACAGCCTTTTCACTGCCTGTGCCATCATGTGCGCGCAGGAATGATTGATTACGCTCAGTTTTTCATCTTGCTTAATATCGATCATATACATCCTCCTTATCACTGTGTCATAAAATAAAAACGCGATCTCTCGTCAAAGGACGAAAAATCGCGGTACCACCTTTGTTCATGAAACTTGTCATGCCCTCTTGTCTTTAACGCAGAACCTACGGTAATCCTTTTCAGGTACGACTCCAAGGGAGTAAGCGAACACATTTTTCAAAGGACTTTCACCAGCCGCCCTTCTCTCTGCATCAAATCATGCTGCCCATATCCTTTTCAACGTCTTGCCTTCTTTATACACCAAACATCCGGCTTTGTCAATCAGGAAGCTGTTTTTTTCATCAGGCATTATAAATAGCGGTCCAACTGTTCCTCTACCTGCTTGATCTTTTTTACTTTCGGCGCTTTGATGAGCTTTCCCCGCGTACAGACCATGCTGATGCTGCGCAAGGCGCTGAGATCTTCTAACGGGTTTTCCTTGGTTACGATGAGATCCGCTGCTTTCCCCGCCATGATGACCCCGGTCAGATCACCGATACCGGCAATGCGGGCATTGACCTGCGTTGCGCTGTGCAAAGCAAAGCGATTGGACACATCACAGTATTTATGGAAATAGTGAAGTTCTCGCCACATATCATAGTGCGTGACATAAGGACAGCCGGTATCTGTCCCCAGTCCTACCGGTATGCCCGCCTTTAAGCATGCCTTCGCACAGGCAATGATGCCTTCAAATACGATCTTGCCGTTATATTGCGCTGTTTGTGAAACATGACTGATTGAACGATCAAACAAAGCAAACGGCAGCGCCGGCGACAATGTAGCCACATGCGCCGCTTTATTTGACAAAAACAGCTCGATGCACGCTTCATCGATTTCCGCACCGTGTTCGATCGTATCCACACCGTTTTCCAGCGCCGCTTTCACCCCTTGCGGGCTTTCCACATGCGCCGCTACCGGCAGACCATGGCGATGCGCTTCTTCACACGCCGCCTTCACAAATTCACCCGGCATCTTCAAAGCGCCCGGTTCTCCCTTTTCCTTTGCATCCAGCACGCCGCCGGTGATCATCAGCTTCACGACATTGGGATGGGTTTTTATGATCGCACGCACATCCGCTATCACTTCTTCCACACTTTTCGCCTCGTATGCCAAAGAACCGGCCATATGTCCGCCCGGCACCGATACTGCCATATTAGAAGCTAAGATCCGCGGCAGCTCTTTGCCATGCTCGCTCATCTCTCTCACCGCGCTGTCAAAGTCGAGAATGCCGCCCATCGTACGGATCGTCGTAACACCGCTCATCAGCTGTTTCCGTGCGTTCGCCGCACATAAGCGTTTCGCCGCATAGCGAAACAATGCGTTGCTGCTTACCCATTTGACCAGTTTGATTGGATCGCTTTCTTTTTTCTTAGGCTTTCCGCCCGCCGGCAAATGCACATGCAAATTGATCAGTCCCGGCATCAGATACTGCCCCTTCAGATCAATGATCTCATAGCCCTGCGGTACCTGTTCATCTGCTATGATGTCCTTGATCCAGCTGCCTTCCGTTAAAACGATCTTGCCGCGCACCGGCTCCATGTCCTTTGTTCCATCTAATATGATTCCGTTGATCCATGCGTATTTCATCTTATGCACCTCATCTTTTTTTGTATTATAACATTGAATACGCGAAGAAACAAATCTGCTTATCGAAACCCTTTCCTGTTTATGGGATAAATACCTGTTCTTAAGGACATACTGTATATGAGTGGAAAAAGTCATTGGAACATGATAGGATAAATATTAGTTAGTTAAAACTAACAAAAAAAGAAAGGAAGGACTACTATGAAACCTTATATGATCGAAAACGTCATCGGGCGTGAGATCCTAGATTCTCGCGGAATCCCGACTGTTGAAGCACAGATCGTGCTGCAAGACGGCACCACCGCAAGAGCCAGCGTGCCAAGCGGCGCTTCCACCGGTGAATTTGAGGCGCTGGAGCTACGTGATCAAGATGCAGGACGCTATTTGGGAAAAGGCGTTATGAAGGCCGTACACCACATCAACCATGAGATCAAAGAAGCGATCAAAGGCATGGATGTTTCAGACATTTATGCGATTGACGCGGCGATGCTTGCCTTGGATGGCAGTGAAGACAAGATCCATTTAGGCGCAAATGCCATTCTGGCTGTTTCTTTGGCCTGTGCCAAGACCGCTGCGAAAGCTTATCATCTCCCGCTTTATCGCTTCATCGGCGGGATCAATGCCAACCGCATGCCGCTGCCGATGATGAATATCTTAAACGGCGGGGCCCATGCCGCCAATACTGTCGATATTCAGGAGTTTATGATCATGCCGATCGGCGCATCAGATTTTCAGGAAGGACTGCGCTGGTGTGCGGAAGTCTTTCAAACTCTGAAAGCGATCTTGAAAAAAGACGGACACATTACCGCTGTCGGTGATGAAGGCGGCTTTGCCCCAAACTTAAAGAACGATGAAGAAGCGATCGAATACATCTTAAAAGCGATCGAAGCAGCCGGTTATCGGGCGGGCAGTGATTTTGCCTTGGCATTAGATGCGGCCGCCAGTGAATGGAAAAGCAAAGACGACGATGCTTATTTTCTGCCGAAATCAAAAATACGCTATACCAGCGAACAGCTGATCGAACGCTGGGAACAGCTGGTACAGTCTTATCCGATCATTTCGATCGAGGACGGGTTAGATGAAGAAGACTGGGAAGGCTGGCAAGAATTAACGAAACGCTTAGGCAAGCAGATCCAGCTGGTAGGCGATGATCTGTTCGTCACCAATACCAAGCGATTAAGCAAAGGCATCAAGCAGCACTGTGCCAATGCGATCTTGATCAAGCTGAATCAGATCGGTTCTTTGTCAGAGACGATGGAAGCGGTGAAGATGGCACAGGAAGCAGGCTACCGTGCGATCATTTCCCATCGCTCCGGTGAAAGCGAAGATACCACGATCGCCGATCTGGCAGTCGCACTCAATACTTCTCAGATCAAGACCGGCGCGCCAAGCCGCAGTGAACGCGTGGCGAAATACAATCAGCTGCTGCGCATTGAGGAAGCACTGGGCGAGCATGCAATCTGCTTAAAGGAAAAAGCCGTTGCCAACCGTTGATCCTCCTCTCCTATAAGAAAACAGCGATTGCTGCCCAAAAGCAGTAAACCGCTGTTTTTTTTGTTAATCCAATTCTAACCCTCCGGTATATAACTGATAGTAAGTACCCTTTTCCTGCATCAGTTTTTCATGATTGCCGCGTTCAATGATCCGCCCTTGATCCATCACCATAATGACATCAGAGTTGCGAATCGTCGATAAACGATGGGCAATGACAAAGACCGTTCTGCCTTCCATCAGTTTATCCATACCGTCCTGTACGATCTTTTCGGTACGGGAATCGATCGAAGAAGTCGCTTCATCTAAGATCAAGACCGGTGAATTAGCCAAAGCCGCTCTGGCGATCGCCAATAACTGCCGCTGTCCCTGTGATAAAGCCGCACCATCACCGGTAATGACCGTATCATAGCCATTTTCCAAATAATGAATGAACGTATCCGCATTGGCTAATTTCGCCGCCGCGATCACTTCTTCATCACTTGCGTCACTTTTTCCATAACGGATATTATCGCGGATCGTTCCGGTAAATAAATGCGTATCCTGCAAGACGATCCCTAAAGAACGGCGCAGATCATCTTTTTTGATCAGCTTGATGTCGATGCCGTCATACGTGATCGATCCGCTTTGAATATCATAGAAGCGGTTGATGAGATTGGTGATCGTCGTCTTGCCTGCTCCCGTCGCACCGACAAAGGCAACCTTCTGTCCGCGTTTCGCATAAAGCGAAATATCATGTAAGATCTGTTTATCCGCGTTATAACCGAAATCCACCGCATCAAAGATCACATCGCCTTTTAGCGGCACATATTCCACTTTCCCATTTGGACGCGGATGGCACCATGCCCATTTCCCAGTCTGCTTTTCACAAGGGATCAGCACGCCGTTTTCTTCCTTGACATTGACAAGGGTAACGATGCCCTGATCGCTTTCCGCCGCTTCATCCATCAAAGCGAAGATTCGCTTCGCCCCGGCTGATGCCATGATCACGAAGTTCAACTGCTGGGAAATCTGGGTAATCGGCATCGTAAAGGAGCGATTCAACTGTAAAAAGCTTGCCAGACCGCCAAGTGTCAGCGCCCCGATGCCGTTGATTGCCAATAAACCGCCGATCAGCGCGGTCAGCACATAGGAGATATTCCCCAGATTGCCAAGGATCGGCATTAAGATATTGGCATACTGATTGGCATGATAAGCACTGTCGCATAAGCGTTCGTTGACCTCGTCAAAGCCTTCCTTGGTCGCCTCTTCATGGGTAAACACTTTGATGACCTTCTGTCCTGCCATCATTTCTTCGATATAGCCGTTTACCTCACCGAGATGCTTCTGCTGCGCATTGAAATAAAGCGAAGATTTTGCGGCGATCTTCCCCATGACCTGAAACATGACCGCCGTCATCACGATGACGATCAGTGTCAGATAAGGACTGCGCATGACCATGGAAATAAATACGCTGATCACTGTGATCAGTGAAGAAAACAGCTGTGGAATACTTTGTGAGATCGCCTGCCGCAGCGTATCCGCATCATTGGTGTAAACCGACATGATATCGCCGTGATTGCGTGTATCAAAGTAGCGGATCGGCAGTTTTTCCATATGCGAAAACAGATCGTCGCGAATATTTTTCATCGTTCCCTGCGCCACATTGATCAAGATCCTGCTATACAGATAAGTGGAAAGCACACCGCATCCATAGATCGCTCCCATCATCGTTAATGCTTCTAATAACGGAGCGAAGTCTGCCCGTCCGCTGCTTGCCAACATCGGCGTAATATAATCGTCGATCAAGGTTTTCAAAAACAGTGAGCTTGCGACAGAGGCTAAGGAGCTGATTACGATAAAGAACATCGTAAACAGACAGGCAGCTTTATAATGCTTGAGCACATAAACGACTAAGCGTCCCAGCACTTTCATGCTCGCTTTATCGGCTCTGATCTTTCTCATGCTTCCTCGCCCCCTTTCACCTGTGTTTCATACACTTCCCGATAGATCTTGCAGCGGGATAACAGTTCTTCATGCTTGCCCGCATCCACGATCTTCCCATCATCCATCACCAAGATGCGATCCGCATCCTGCAAAGAAGAAATACGCTGGGATATGATCAGCTTGGTCGTATCCGGAATATCCTCTTTGAACGCTTTGCGGATCAGCGCATCGGTCTTAGTATCGACCGCACTGGTCGAATCATCTAAGATCAAGATCTTCGGTTTCTTCAACAGCGCTCTGGCAATGCACAAACGCTGTTTCTGACCGCCCGACACATTGCTTCCGCCCTGTTCGATATACGTATCATAGCCTTTTGGAAAACGCTTGATAAACTCATCTGCCTGCGCGAGTTCACAGGCTTTGATCAGTTCTTCATCACTGGCATCGGGATCGCCCCAGCGCAGATTTTCTTTGATCGTACCGGAAAATAAGACGTTATTTTGTAAAACGACCGCTACCTGATCGCGCAGGGCGTCAAGATCATAATCTTTCACATTCACACCGCCTACCGACAACGTACCTGCACTTACATCATAAAGTCTTGGAATCAGATTGACAAAGGACGACTTTCCACTGCCCGTACCGCCCAAAATACCGATCGTTTCCCCGCTTTTGATCGTAAAGTGAATATCCTGTAAATTCGGTTCTGCCTGGTCGTTGTTATAAGCGAAATCCACATGATCAAACACGATTTCGCCGTTTTTCACTTCTTTGACCGCATGCGGCGGCGATACGATATCGCTGGTTTCATCCAGCACTTCATCGATTCTTCGTACAGAAGCTAACGACATCGAAAGCATGACAAAGATCATCGAAAGCATCATGAGCGACATCAAGATCGTCGTCGTATAAGTGATCATGCTCATCAGCTCACCGGTCGTAAGCGTACCGCCCACGATCATCTTCGCACCCATCCAGGAAATAAAAATGATGCTTGCATACATGCTCAACTGCATGGCCGGCGTATTGAAGATCAAAATATTTTCCGCTTTCTTAAATAAGCGATAAATATGGTAAGAAGCACTTTTGAATTTCTCGATTTCATGTTCTTCCTTCACATAGGCTTTCACGACCCGCATATTCGTAATATTTTCCTGTACGCTGGCATTGAGATCATCGTATTTGTCAAACACATACAGAAAGATCGGATGTGCGAAACGCATGATCACGATGAGGACGACCCCCAGAAAAAGGATCGCATACAAAAAGGTCATCGAAAGTTCATGATTGATCACAAAAGTCATCGTCATGGCACAGATCAACGAAAGCGGCGCTCTGACACACATTCTGAGCACCATCTGATAGGCATTCTGCACATTGGTCACATCAGTCGTCATACGCGTAACCAAGCCTGCCGTCGAATATTTATCAATGTTGTGAAAAGAAAACTCCTGAATGTGATGAAACAGCGCTTTACGCAGATTCTTAGCGAATCCCGCAGAAGCATAAGCCGCATATTTCCCTGACATCGCACCGCAAAACAAAGAACCAAATGCCGCGATCACCATGATCCCGCCATAAAAAAGCACTTGCTTCATATCCCCTTTCGCAACTCCTTTGTCAATGATGAACGACATCAAAAACGGCAAAGCGATTTCCAGCAATACTTCGCCGACCATAAACAAAGGCGCAAGAAAAGAAGCGAGTTTATATTCTTTTACTTCTTTCAAAATTCTTTTGATCATCTAAACACTCCTTCCCAAATTTAATAGCACGCTATCTTTTAAGCGATGAAAAAATCAACTGTGCTGATGCAAGATCTTTTTCAATAACCGTTGCAGTTCATCTGCTTCTTTTTCGCTGAGCGAAGCGATCAGCTCCTCCTCCGCTTCACGAAACTTAATCTGTAACTGCTTGTCGATTTCCAGCGCTTTTTCCGTTACCACGATATTGCGCACCCGCGCATCGCTTGGACACTCCACCCGCTCGATCAAGCCTTTATGCTCCAAACGGTTGAGAATCCCGGTAACAGTCGGATTCGACACATCCATCTCCCGCTCAATATCTTTTTGATTGACTTCCTTTTGCGCGCGCTTTGCCTCAAACAGATAAATCAAAGAAAAAGTCTGGCTGGCTGTCAGATCGAATTCCTTGAAGATCTGATTTAACTGCATCTGATGAAGCAAATTCGCTTGTTTCAACAAAAAGCCGATGTGTCGGCGCATGGCGCTCCCTCCTTTAATAGATAGCACGCTATTTATTCTACCATAGATCCTGACTATGTCAAGTCATAAAAAAGGTTTCACCATAACGATGAAACACCTTCTTACTGTTCTTGTTCTTCACTAAAGGCAAGCGGATCAAAAGGCAACTCTTCCTCTTCCTCATAATCAAAAGGCGCTTTTTCCGCTTCTTCCTTTGGAAAGATCACTTTGTCATGATCGACCAAGATCCGTTCTTTGGCAAGGCGTTGATTTACCAATTCCGCGAAAAGCACATAGAGAAAAGCCGCTGTCGGCACCGCCGTGATCATGCCGATAAAGCCAAACAGATCGCCGAATACAAAGATCGAAAGCAGCACCCAAAGTCCCGGCAGTCCCACGGAATTGCCCACGACCTTCGGATAAATATAATTATCTTCGATCTGTGAAAGAATCTGGTAATAAACGATAAACTCCAGCGCCTGCAATGCATCCTGTGATAAGATCATCACCGCCCCGATCGCCATTGCCAGCATCGGTCCCAGTACCGGTACGATCGACATGACCGCGATCATCGTAGCGATCAGTTCCGCATAAGGGAAGTGAAACAAGCGCATCGTCGTATAGTATAAGACACCCAAAATACATGCCTCCATCAGCTGGCCGCTCACAAAGCTCGTAAAAATGCGGTTTGCCTTGGTGCCGCACGCCAGTACAAATTCAGCCTGCTGCCGCGGCAATAAGACGACGATCAGTTTCTTCCCCTGACGAATAAACTTCTCTTTGCCGGAAAGCAGATACAGAGAAAACATAAAAGCCGTAAACCAAGTAAAGAAAGTCGAACTGAACGCCATAGCATTGTCCATGATCCCGCTGAAGCTGTTTGATAAAAACGCCACGGCATTGGAGATCACACTGCTCCATGACATATCCAGAAATTTCTCAACGCTGGCGATATCCTGCACTTGAAAATCAATGTGCAGATAAGCAAGCACCTCATCCAGCGAACGGACGACGCCGTTAAATAAAGCCGGCAAATTTTGAAACAGCTGGATCAAAGAATCCACCAGACTTGGAATGATCAAAGAACCGACAACGATCAAAACGACCAGCGCCAAGATCAGTGTAAAAAAGATCGCGATGCCGCGTACGCGCTTATAGAGAAAGCCGTTTTTCGCAAAGCGTTTTTTCATCAATCGTTCCAGTTTGCGCATCGGTATATTCAAGACAAAGGCGATACCGATCGCATAAAACAAGGAGCGAAAAAGTGCCAAAAATGATAAGAACGCCGCCATGATAAACGAAAAGCGAAATAAAAACACCGTCAGCAGCACTGCATAAGTAATCAGGATGATCCACAAACGCAAGTCTTTCCACGTCTGCGTATTGGTAACTTTTTTCATCTCATCACATCCAATCTTTTTTTATTATAGCATAAATCGCAAGGAACCCAAACCATTCCTGAAAGAAAGCGATGATCTTATATGAATCGAAAATGATAATGTCTTAATGAAACGGAATTGAATTTGTCCCAAAAGTGATATATGATAAACCTTTCGTGAAAGAGAGGTTAATATGAGAGAGGTTGTATTAAGAATGAAAGAACAATATAAATATGAAATTATTAAAAAATTAGTTGATACCAACGGAAACAAGAAAAACGCTGCTTTGAAATTGCATTGCACGATCCGTACCGTGAATCGTTTGATTCTGTTATATCAGAATGAAGGAAAAGAAGGTTTTATCCATAAGAATAGAAACAGGAAACCTTCTACTACTATTCCTGAAGATACAAGACGTAAAGTGATCGATCTGTATCGTACTAAATATCACGATGCCAATTTTACTCATTTTTCTGAACTCCTTTTGAAGAATGAGAATATTTCTGTTAGTGATTCTACTATTAAGAAATGGTTATTTGATGAAGGGATCCTTTCTCCTAAAGCAAGAAAGAAAACGATCAAAAAAATGAAATCTATCTTGAGCGAACATAAGAAACGATCAAATTCTAAAAAAGAACTGGTTAAGATCGAGGAAAAACTTGAACGCTTAGATAGATCTGATGCTCATCCTCGCCGTCCTCGTTGTGCTTACTTTGGTGAATTGATTCAGATGGATGCCTCTCCTCACCTTTGGTTTGGTGATACCATCTCTCATCTTCATTTAGCGATCGATGATGCCACCGGTATGATCGTGGGTGCTTATTTTGATCGTCAGGAAACATTAAATGCTTATTATCAAATTACCTACCAGATACTCACTGCTTATGGCATCCCTGCTAAGTTCTTCACAGACCGTCGTACTGTTTTTGAATACAAAAGAAAAAACGCATCTTCTGATGAAGAAGACACGTTTACACAGTTCTCTTATGCCTGTCATCAATTAGGGATCGAATTAGAATGTTCAAGCGTTCCGCAAGCAAAAGGGCGTGTAGAACGCTTGAACCAAACCCTGCAATCTCGTTTGCCTATTGAGCTTAGACTTGCAGGTATTTCCACCATAGAGGAAGCCAACGAGTTCTTAAACTCCTACATAAAAGAATTCAATGACATGTTCTCTCTACCCTTAAATAATACTAAAACAGTATTTGAAAAGCAACCAGAGAACACAAAAATCAATCAAATCTTAGCTGTATTGAGTACACGTAAAATAGACAACGGTCACTGTATACGCTATAAGAACAAGTATTACATACCTGTTACAAAAAATGGAATCAGGACATACTTGAAAAAAGGTACTACAGCCATGGTCATCGAATCCTTTGAAGGAAGTTTATATGTCAATATTCTTGATCAGCTTTTCGTTATGGTAGAAATTCCTGAACATGAAGAACTATCTAAAACTTTTGATGTACAATATGAGAAACCTAAACAAAGAAAGTACTATATACCGCCTATGTCACATCCTTGGAAACATGCTTCTTATCTCAATTATGTGGCAAAACAAAAGCACCGAATGAACGGTGCTAATGTTTGACTTTTTTTGGGACATTTTCATTTTCGCTTGACACCATTCCTGAAAGAAAGCGATGATCTTATGTAAAAAATGGCAGGAGAGATTCCCGCCACTCTGATTATAGTATTTTATTGTTTTGTAAAATACCGTTTTAACTGCTCGATCGTATGATCGATCATATCCTGCTGGAGCACATAATAGACCATCTTTCCCTGCAGCATGCTTCCCACAAAGCCGTTTTGATATAACTGCCCTAAATGGTGGGAAATCGTCGCCGTTGTAAGCGATAGTCGTCTTGCCAATTCACTTTGATAGGCGGGACCTTCTTTTAAGATCATCAAGATCGCAAACTTCGTCGGATCCGCTAACATCTTCAGATGCTCGCTCATCTGCTCTTCATCAAAATCACTCGGAATGAAGAAATCGACTGCGCAAAGCAAAATACCGATATAACATACGATGTCGAGGCGATCGCCGCGCTGGGTCCCCTGCACATTCGCCATATTGCAGGCCGATAAAGAGGCAATGACCGGCATATCTTCCGCTAATGGAAAGCCAATGCGCTTTAACAGGCGATCATATGCTTCCTTGGTGTGCAGAAACTGATCTAAATAAGCGTATAGATGTCGATGCGCATCCATGATCGGCGCAATTTTCACTGCTACTTCTTCCATGGTCGCAAGAAAATCCTTGATCCAGCGTTCATGATCCTGCAAGATGGTAAGCAGCGCAACTTTCAATTCATTTCTGCATTCACAATATAAGACATAATGGATCGGATCTTGGATCTCCTCATTCAAAGAAAATACCGCCTCCAAAAACGCCTTGCCCCGATCTTTTTCAAAACCGGTCAAGATACTGGATAAATCCCGGCTGCCGGTAATATCATAATACACATAAAACAAGGAATGTAACAAATACTCATTGCCTTTTTCATCATCGTCATCAAGAGGCAGATAAAAGGGATTCTCTTCATGCAAAGTGATCTTTGCACAGGCATCCATCATTTCGATCGCCGGTTGAAACAGCGTTTCGATCAGTTCTTTTTCCTGCTGCTTAGATAAGATCGACGCCAATGTTTTACGGCAGTCATCTTTTACCACCTTGCGAAATACCACGCCAAAGGCTTCTACATAAAGATCCGGATTCAGTTTTTTCATGCTTTCCCTCTTTTCTCATCAAATGCGTCCAGTACCTTCCCGGCACCGCTGATCGCAAAGATCAATATCATCATAACAGCAAATATCCCAGTAATAAAGAAAATTGTCGGAATTTCAATCAATTGCAGCACCCCGGCGATCAGAAACGACAATACCGGCATGATGACCGTTCCCACTGAATTAAAGACCCCGGCAGCCCGAGAAAGATAAGCCGGTTCCACCACTTTCACAAACATCACATTGATAAACGCGCCCATGATACCGCTGCAGAGACCTTCGATCAAAAACAATATGATCCATGCACCGAATAACGCCCACTCATTTAGATGAGACAAAAAACTGAGCGATAAATAGAAGATCGCCAATCCGCTGAAGGGGATCCACATAAACATAAACGACGGCTTGAGCTTCATTGACAGCTTCGGATAAAAAAGCATCGTTACCAAGCTGCATACCGTAAGAATGATGTTTGCGATCGACATATAATTGGCAGAGGCGTGAAGCGTTCCACTGATAAAGGCAGCGGCAACCGAGCTGAATACCGCGTTGAGTGAATTGACCAAGACCGCACCGATAATAAAGATCAGAAAAGCATGATTTTTACCCAAATAAAGGAAGCCGCCTTTGAGATTTTTCCAGTAATTGTTGGCCGCAGTCGTTTGATCGATGATTTCCTGCAAACGGATCAAAGCGATGAATAGCGCTGATAAAAAGAAGGTCGCACAGTCGATCATCATGGCAAGCACCGGCGAAACCGCTACCAGTGCACCGCCGGCAGCCGTCCCCGCCAGCGTACAGACCTGTGAACTTAACTGATTGAAGTTGATACCGGCATCCTGTTCTTCTTTTGACAATACAGACGGCAGAAAAGCGACTCCTGCCGGTACCCGAAACGCTTCGATGGAATTGACGACAAAGGTAAATACGACAAACATCCATGCCGCCAATAGATCCAGTTGATGCAGGGCGATGAAAAACGCCAGACAGATTCCTCTTGCCAGATCAGCATAAATCATGACCTTGCGCTTTTTCAGCTTATCGACGATCGGCGCAGCCAAGGGCTGAAAGATCACGGTCGGCAGCATATTGGCCGCAAACACGATTGCCGACAAAGCGGCGCTTTGGGTAAATGTATAAGTCAGCCAAGTAAAGGCGATGGCATCAATACTGTCACCAAAGCGATTGACCACATTGGCCAACAGTAAGCTGCGATAATTTCGGTTCTTCCATAATAAACGATACATTTTGCACCTCCATAGACGTCCATCAACTATATAATTAGATTGATATCTATATACAGTATAGATAATCGTTTGATGATTGTCAATGTTTTTTTTAGAAAATTATCAATATATTTATTAGATAACTATCTAACAAATAATTTTTTTGCTTAATCACCTGCTTCACCTTCTCAGCGCCACATCTTACGCAGTTCATCCTGTTCATAACTGCGCAGCTGCAAGGTTTCTTCTTTCCCATACCAGCCCGGATGCGGCGTACAGCCGACCATTTGTGCAAACAATAATCCAAAGGCGACAAAATACCCGCCTACGGTCGTGATCAGATTGGGTTCAACCCGAATACGCTGCTTTGTGTGATCCAGATCATGCACATCAATGATCGCCTCCAGTTCCTCCTTTCGGAAATACCCGGCTTCCGTCAGCTCTGTTTTATCAATACCGGCGATCACCTTGCGCGTTCCCAGCACCCCTGCTTTTAACAGCAGCAAGGGCGATGAGGAAATTGCGCCGATCGGCAGCGAACGAAAGGACCTCACAAAGGCAAGGATCGCTTCATCATCGATTACCTCAGTTAAATTCATACACCCCGGCAGCAATAAAGAATCAAACTCTTCTATGCGCAATTCATCCAGCAGCTGATCTGCTTTGATATGCAGTCCCTCCTCACTGATCACCACTTCTTTTTTAGCGAACACGACGATTTCTTTGCCACATTGGTAAAGCGCTGATAAAGCAACGCTCATTTCATAATTACTGCATAGATCATATACTAACACTGCGCACTTTTTCATGATCCTTCCTCCTCATCCAACAGTTTGGCTACCGTTGTTTTTACTAATCTTCGCTTATGGACGACATAAGCATCCTGAAATACCTGTTTGATCAAATAGCGGTCATGGCTGACGCAGATGATGCAGCCGTGATAATCCTGTAACAGCCGATGTATGATCGGCTGAGAGAGCGGCGACAAATTACGAGTCGGCTCATCCAGCAGCAGCACATCACAGTTTGCCAATACCAGTGATGCCAAATGCAGCTTCGCTTTTTGTCCATCGCTGAGCGAAGCGACTGCATGTTCCATTTCCTCTGCGGTAAACTGTAAGCTGCCCAGCAGATCACGTGCCCGCTGCATCACTTCTTTTTCCTGTTTATGACAAAGCATGTCTAAAACAGTGCCGTTTGGAGCGACGCCTTCCAAATAGTGCTGCGGCATATATCCGACTTTCAGATCATCGCGCTGCTTTAAGCACTCATGCAGAAACCGCAGCAGCGTCGTCTTGCCACACCCGTTATCACCGACGATCACGATGCGCTCTCTTGCATAGATCGCAAACTGTTCCAACACCAGCAAAGGCCGATCTGCCAAAGCGATCGTTCCGCTATAAGATATGATACATTTATCCTTTGGCAGCGGCTCCTTTTCATCAAAAAACAAACAAATCGCTTCCTGTGGGGTATCCGCCTGATGATAGCTTTTTTCTTCGATTCGCTTGATCTGCGCATTGACCGTGTGCATCTTTGATTTCAAACGCGCCGCAAGATAGGGCTGCTGTCGGGAAATTTGATTCTGCGCCGATCGAACGGCATTGGCGATGTCATTCATCCTTGTCATCTGTTTTCGATACGCCAGCTTTTCATTATGCGCAATCTGTACTTCTTTTGCATAAGCGCTTTGTCTTTGACTTCGATAGGCATCATAGCTGCCCTTAAATAACGTATGACGGCACTTGCTTTGGCGATTCACCTGCTCTAAATGCAGGATCTGATTCGCACATTTTCGCAGCAGCCATTCATCATGAGAAATAAAAATACATGGAATTTCTAATTGTCTGATCCAATTCTCCAGCCATTTGATCGTATTGAGATCTAAGTCATTGCTCGGTTCATCTAAGCATAACAGCGTGCAGTGTGTCATCATCAGCTTCAACAGCTGCAGTTTCACCTTTTCTCCGCCGCTCAATGATTCCAGCCTTGTTTCTTCATATAAAAAGGAAATCTTACCATTCATCTTGATCCATAACCGCTCTACTTCCGGCAGTTGGTTATAGCGATGCATTTCGATTTCCGCTTCCGGTGTTTCTTTTAATAAATAATCCAGTATGCCCTGTCCTTCCCAGCCATCTGGGAAATGCTGCGGCAAATACGCGATTGCTTCATCGCATGCGATCTGCCCCTGCACATCAATGTAATCTGTATCTTCCTGACAAATCAATTTCAGCAGTGTTGATTTTCCGTTCCCTTCTTCTCCGATGATCGCCAAACGATCATGGTTGGAAACAGAAAAAGATAGATCATGAAATAATTGTTTTCCATCACTTTTCGTAACGGTAAGCTTTTGGACTTGCAGCATCAGCAACACCTCTCTTTCCAAATGGAGAGGGCATGACAAAAACCGGTAAATAGAAACATGAGAACTGTTCAACCGAAATTCTTATCATTATTTGCTGTTCATCGCTGCACCTCCTTTGATTGCTTTCATTATAGCACTTGCCTTTTTCTCTGACAAGGGCTTTCAAAGCGATTGTTTTCCTCTTCAGAAGCGACAAATTTCGCTTTGATATTTACAGATGACCGGCATTTCCCTTATAATGATGATAAGAGATGAGGGATGTTATGCGCAACTATGACAAATTTCAATTATGGCTGCGAGATTTAATTTATCGCATTTGCGATTATTTGATCTATATTTTAGTTTTTTCGATCTTTATTGCGATCATCATGACGCTGTTTGCTTTGCCGGATCAGCTGCATGCCTTATTGGATTTCAGCTCCGAATCACTGATCGGCTTTCTGCAATATGCGATCAATATGCTGATTGCGGTAGAAATGATCCATGTCGTATGTAAGCCTTCTTTAGACAGCGTCGTGGAAGTATTGATCATCGCGGTTACCCGTGAAGTCATCATCAATCACTTCTCCACGCTGGAAACGCTGATTGCGATCTTATCGCTTGCCGTGCTGTTTCTGATCCGCAAGTTCTTATTCATCAAGCAGATCGACAAAGAAGAAGCATAAGATTGCTTCATTCACCTGCTTAACAGAGAAAAAGCATCTTGACTGGGTATGAACCCTTGACAAGATGCTTTTTTATAAACTTAAGGCTTTACTTTACAGCAGGTGCCATCCGGCCCCGGTGTAGTATTCAAATATTCGGCAATCGCCGTTTTTACTTCCGGTTTGCTTGGCTTGCACAGGGAAACACTTGCTACTTCGCCATTTACCAAAGCCTCCGCAAGTCCCGAGCATCCCGCATAGCCGCATCCGCCGCAGTTATAGTTCGGAAGCATTGCCGTTACTTTTTCAACACGCTCATCGACTTCCACTTTCAAAAACTTATCGGCAACTCCAAGTCCCAAACCAAGCACTGCACCTAATATGATCATTACAATAATTGTTGTTACCATCGTCTTTACCTTTCCTCCTCCAAATCATGTGAAGGATGATTTGCACAAGATGTAATTCGGCATCCCGTACATTCAGCCTTTGCATTCTCACAGCCTTCCGGTACGGGGGTCTTATGATTGAGATAATAAAGCAGCGCATAAATACCGCCCATTACCGCAAATAGCAGCACCGCATAGATCATAGCTCTATACCAGTCCCGCCAGACCGCTGAATGCAATTGCCATGATACCGGCAACGATCAATGCGATCGGATTGCCCTTAAAGGCTGCCGGCGTTTTCGCCGCATCCAAACGCTCCCGAATCGTTGCGAAAATATAGAGCACCAACGTGAAGCCGACCGGGATCGCGATCGAATACGTCAACATTTCCACAAAGTTATAGCCCTGCTTGATATTTTCCAACGCTACATTCAAGACCACACAGTTCGTCGTGATCAAAGGCAGGTAAACGCCCAAAGAGCGATACAGTGCCGGACTGCTCTTCTTAATGATCATCTCTGTCAGCTGCACCAAAGAGGCAATGACCAAAATGAAGGTAAGCAGATCCATATAAGTGATTCCCAGCGGATCTAGCACCAAATAGTAAATACCATACGTTACGATCGACGCAACGACGATGACGAAGATGACCGCCACGCCCATCCCGATCGCCGAGCTTGCTTTTTTGGAAACGCCCATGAATGGACACATGCCCAAAAACTGACTCAAAATGACGTTATTGATCAATACGGCAGTAATAAACATCGTAAATAATTCAGTCATTGCTTACGCCTCCTTTGCGGCTTTTTTCAGTGCCGCTTCCGCTTTCTCCTGTTCTTTCGCTTTTGCTTCTAAATGATTTTTATAAGCTGCCACACCGGCTGCCAAGATCGCAAATGTGAAGAATGCGCCGACCGGCTGCGAGAACATGCTGATGACATATTCGGCAGGAATGATGCGAATCTCAAAGATCATCTGCGTCATGTCAAACGGATTGGCGAAATTCAAGACGCCGGTTGCTAAAAGCTGACGAATTGCCGACATGACCAGCAGCGCAAACATATAGCCGATGCCCATGCCCAAGCCGTCTAATGCGGAATCGAAAATATTGTTTTTGCTCGCAAACGCTTCCGCCCGTCCTAGGATGATGCAGTTTACGACGATCAGCGGAATAAAGGTGCCTAGCGCCGTATCCAGTGCTGGTGCATACGCGGTAATGAGCATCTGAATGATCTTTACCAGTGCTGCGATGATCACGATATACACCGGAATACGAATTTCATTTGGCGTAATGTTGCGAATCGCCGAAATGATCATGTTTGACAATACCAGCACCACGATCACCGCAACGCTCATACCGATCGCATTGTTTAGCGTCGTCGATACCGCCAGCGTCGAACAGATTCCTAAATATAGTGAGAATACCGGGTTTTCACGAACAAATCCCGCAGTAAAATTTTTCATACGGTTCATCAGATCACCCTCCTACTTCAAATACTCGTCCACATAAGCGGCTGCTTCATGAATACCTTCTACGACCGGTTTAGAACTAACGGTCGCACCGCTGATCGTGTCGAGTGGTTCATTCGCTTTTTTGCCTTCCAAAGAAGCCTTGAAAGCATCTTCCGTTACCTTCGTGCCGATCCCGCTCGTATCACCGTTAGAGATCGCATGATATTTCAGCAAGTCGCCTTCTGTATTGATGGCTACCATAAAGACCGTACCGTCCTTGTAGCCCGCTACCTGCATCTTAAAGATATAAGTCGTGTCATCGACCTGAAAGATCTTCTGGATCGTCTTAGAGTCGCCCTTTAGAGCAACGGACTTAAAATCGGAGGCTTCCGGATATAAGATCTTCAGTGATTCTTTTTCCGCTGCCAGTTGATTTTTCTCAATGATCGGCGTCGTCAGATCGTTGGCAAACGCCAAGGCGCCGCCGGCAACCGCTGCCACGACTGCTAAAAAGATCGTCAAATGTAAAATCTTTTTCATATCACAGCACCTCCTGCACAGTGGTCGTCTCTGCGGCAAGGGCAAGCGATTCCGCCTTTTCTTCCGCGCTTTCCATCACATTGCCCAAAAGCGCCGCCAAAGCGATGCCCAGCACTGCCAGCACAGCGGTAATCGTATAGGCTTTCTTGCGCATGCGCACCTGCTGTCCATCTAACGCCCGTTCGATCAGCGGCGTCAGCATGTTCATAAGCAGGATCGAATATAAAACGCCTTCCGGCAAATTGGCTTTGACACGGATCAGCATGGATAAGATCCCTGCGCCTAATGCAAAGATCACTCGTCCCTGTGCCGCAGTCGGTGAAGTAACCGGATCGGTCAACATAAATACCGCGCCAAACATTACCCCGCCGCTGCATAAATGGAATGCCACATACAGCCATAATTCTTCCACACCGGCGCATAAGCCAAGCACCAATGCCATGAGCGCCACTGTCATCAAATAGATGAGCGGTACCCGCCAGTCAATGACCTTGCGGATCGCCAAGATCACACCGATGATTAGAAGCAGCGCCGTACAGGTTTCGCCCATGGCGCCCGGATACCAGCCGATGAACAGATCCCAGATGCTGCCGACCCGCTCTAATAAAGCGTCAAAAGATGCAGAAGTCGTAGGCAGCCAGTTATAGGTGTTTGCCATGACCGTTGTCGGAGTAGCGCCGGTGATCGCATCAGTGGTCGCACCCGCGAAGCAGGCAAAGATCACCGCGCGTCCCATCGCCGCCGGATTAAAGATGTTCTGACCGAAACCGCCAAACAGCAGCTTGCCGAAAAAGATCGCACAGAATGTCGCGACCCCGATCGCAAAAGGCGGCGTATTGATCGTACACATCAAAGTCAAGATCATCGCCGTGATCCAGCCAAAGGAACTGCTTAAATAGCGCAGGACCGGCTGCTTTGTACAAAGCGCCCAGACACCTTCCGTAAGCAGCGCCGTTCCCAGTGAAACCGCAAGCAGCAATACCGCCTGCAGCATACGTTCCAGATCATAGCGCGTATAATAATAAAACAATGTAAATACATATACTGCACAAAGTGCAATCATCAACTCTAACATAATTCGTTTGGTGCTTAACTTTTGACGTAAGTTAGGTGATGCGTGATAAATAAATTTCATCTGTTCCCCTCCTTACTTCTTCAGTGCGGCCATCGTCTGCCGTTTGCCGTTTCTGACATTTTCCGTAACATTTAAGCGCGATGGACAAATGTATGTACACAAACCGCATTCCACACACTCATTGGCGCAAAGCCGCAGCAACATATCCTTGTCTTTGGCATTTACCGCCTGTGCGATCCGCACCGGTTGTAACCCAGCCGGACAATGATCGCTGCACATGCCGCAGCGAAGACAGTTCACATCATCATACGCTTTCACGCGCAGCACCGTCAGCGCGTTCACCGCCCGATCGATCACAAACTGATCATTTACGATCGTTTTGCCCATCATCGGACCTCCGGAAATCAGCATCACTTCCTCAGCCGCATAACCACCGATCGCATCAATGATCGTTTTGGCGCTCGTACCGATGCGCACCTGCACATTGATTGGATCTTTCACACCGTCTCCGGATACCGTTACGATCTTTTCACAAAGCGGCATGCCTTTGGTCAAAGCATCCGCCAAAGCGATCGCTGTAGAAGCATTGTTTACGATCGCACCGACTTCGCTTGGCAAACGGGAATAAGTCTTTTTCAAGATCGTCTGCACCAACGTTTTTTCCCATCCCATCGGATAGACATCCGCCACTGCCGCGACTTCCATGCCTTCCCATTTCGCACACGCCTGTTTCAGCTGCTCGATCAGCTCGGGATGACTGACCTTTACGGCAATGCAAACTCTTCTTGCTCCTGCCGTCTTCTTCATCGCGTCTGCGCCTAACAGCATCTGTTCCATATGCGCTTCGACCATCTTATAGTCAGATGTGATATATGGTTCACATTCCACCGCATTGATGATCAGCGTATCGATCGCTGCATCGCCGCTATACTTGATGTAAGTCGGAAAACAAGCACCGCCGCATCCGACAATGCCCGCATTCTTCATAAATTCCACCAATTCCGCTTTGCTTGCCTGCCGGTAATCCAGCGGGGCAAACGCCTGTGTGGTTTCATATTTTCCATCGTTTTCGATCGCGATGTGCGCCACCGGCTTCAATGTCGCATGCATACATTTGCGCGCGATATCGGTTACGACACCGGACACGCTCGCATAGATCGGCACGATCATACGGTCATTGCACTGTGCCAGCTTGGTACCCACTTTGACATGGTCCCCGGCTTTAACGAATACATCAAAGTTTGTAGAATGCGTCGCAAACAGCGGGATCAAGACTTCTTTGCCGGCATCTACTTTCACAACGTCTTTATGCTCGCTCAGTTCTTTATGCCCGTTGATATGTTGACGCATTTTGCCTAAAAACAATGACATTCTTCTCACCTTTCCTTTCTTAACTACGTATTTCCCTTATTTGATTACGCAGTAATTATTATACCATTTTCCTTATCGTATAAAAAGAGAAAGTGCCGATTTTCAAGTTTTTTACATCCCACAGTTTGTCGTAAACGATATAAAGCTGACAAAAAAAGAAGGTCTTACGCCTTCTTCAGTTTGCTTTGATAAAAACTGCGCTGCTCTAAAGAGAATACCCGCGCACTGAATTCACCCGGCTCCACCGTTTTCATCAGATTTTCCAACGTATTCATGCGCGCATCTAAATTGTCGATGAAATAAAGCACCTCGGCTTCGGGAATCATCGGTAAGACCGGTGATCCATATTCCTTCTGCCCATGATGCGACAAGATCATATGACGCAGCAGTGTTTCCACTTCCTTGTCGGTATGCAATTCTGCGGCAATACGCGCCACCTCTGCCTGCATGATCGAAATATGGCCTAACAGCTTTCCTTCTACCGTGTATTCGGTAATGACCGGCCCGCTCAATTCTTCCAGCTTGCCTAAATCATGCAGGATGATCCCCCCGATCAATAAATCCTCGTTCAGGAAAGGAAACATCGTACAGATGAAGCGGCCCAGCTTGACCATTTCCAAAATATGCGTTGCCAAACCTCCCACAAACGCATGATGGTTTTTGCTGGCAGCCGGATAGGAATACAGATCACGTTCATAGTGCGCCACAACATGGCTGATCAAATTGCGGATCTCATCGTTTTTGATTCCTTCGACCACCTGTGCGATCTGCTCTTTCAGCTCTGCCTTGGATAATGAACTCGCCTTGACATAGTCGCGCAGGTCGATCGTGCTGCGATCTAAAATCTGCAAAGCATTGACGCGGATCTGCAGCTGCTTATTGTGCGATAAAACATCTCCGCTCACTTCCACCAGCATGCCCGGCTGATAAAGATGCAATGCTTCTTCGCTTACATTCCAATATTTCGCATCCATCGCGGCAGTGCAGTCCTGCAAGACAAGCGACAAATAAGGCGCGCCCTTATTCGTAACCCCACGCTGCACACTTTGAAGCAATACTTTGATCTTGACCTTTTCTCCGTCATTTAATTCATTCAATCGTTTCATCTTCCCACTCCATTCCTGCTATGCCGCCCTTGATTTCCTCAAGTGAAAAGCCTTTGCTCATACAATAGCGCACGACGCGGTTCTTGCGTTCATTGCCCTGATATTTACGCTGATACATTCTAACCGCTTTGCGAATGGTCTGCTTCAAGGCATCGGACTGCTCTTCTTCGTCAGCCTGTGGATTCAAACGCACAAGCGCGTCTTTGGCATCGCTTAACGAAAAGCCTTCTCCCACCAGTTTACGGATCACTTCCTGTTTCTTTAACTCCAGCGATTTCCCGCGCATGCCCGCATAAAGCTGCTTTGCGCGCTCATATGCCTTCATCGCATCATCGCCTTCATACTGGCCCAATAAACTTTCCGTCAATTCCCGATCGATCCCTTTTTTCATCAGCACGCGGATGATCTTCTGCTTCGATGTCATATTGGCTTGCAGCTTTTCGATCATTTCTTTCGCATAAGCCTCATCGTTCAAGTAGCCCTTTCCCTCCAGATCCGCAATGATCAGTTCTTTGTCGCGTTCCTCTAAGCCTTCCACATACGCAAGCGCTGTCAAAATTTCCTTCGTCGTGCGATCCTTGCTGCGCAGCTTTTTGATACAGAGCCGGTGCGCCTTCCAGATCGCTTCTTTTCGCTTAAACTCCTCTACCATGAAACGATCCAAGCGCATATCCTTGCGCAGCTTGTAATCAAAATAATCATCCAGTGAGATCAGCAGCTTGACCGGTACATCATCCTTATCATTTTCAACAGTGATCTTCACATAATCATCATATGCTTTTACTTTGGTGATGCGGTATGCATTTTCATAATCTTCGATTGCCTGATAATATACGCTTACCACCTTGGCCGCAAACAGCTCGCTGTCATATTTTTTCGCTTTGGCACGCGCATATTCACCCATGGCTTCCCGTTTTTCCGATGGCAAAGCAAAATGTTTTTCCAATGCCTGTGCCAGATCCTGCGGGGTATGGAAATAATAGCCGCTTTCTCCTTCATCGATCAAATCCTCCAGCGGTTCGTCCGGACGCGCAAACACCGGCAGCCTGCACGCCAGCGCTTCCACAAACGTCATGCCCTGCGTTTCGGTCAATGAAGCTGACACAAATACATCTGCCATAAAATAATAATCGACGATTTCTTCATTGGCGATACGATCCGTAAAGATCACCCGTTCCTCTAATTGTAACTGCGCGGCCCTTGCTTTTAATTCCTCTAGCTGCGGCCCGCCGCCGACGATCAGCAGCTTCATGGAGGCATCTTCTACATAAGCAAATGCTTCGATCAGCAGATCGATGCTTTTTTCCTTGGCAACGCGCCCCACATAAGCAACGATTCGATCTTCTTCCTTGATCGCATAGCGTTCTTTCAGTTCCCGGATCCGTACTTCATCATAAAGTGCCGGATCAAAACGCTTTAACGAAAGACCGGTCGGGATCACATAGATCGGTGCATGAATGCCATAGCGAAGCAATGCTTCCTTCGTCTTATCGCTCGGTGCGATCACGCCCTGACAGCTGTCCGAGAGCATTCTTGAATAATTGCTCGCAAAACGCTTGGTTAATTTATCCACTTCTTCGATTTCAAACTTATTGATGTAGTGGGTATAGTCCTCATACATCGTATGATAGGTCGATACCATCGGCAGATCTAAGCTGTGCGCCACGATCCGCGCAAACAAACCAACACCGAATTCCGTATGCACATGAATGATATCCAGATTCATTTTTCTGATTTCTTCCTTGGCAGAAAAATGATAAGGCGTTGATAGCTTATACCCATACAGCCACTTTAATTCTAATCCCGGCAAACGCAGCACATTGCCCTCTCTTTGCGTCGAAAGAAAGGCTTTATGATTGGTGATCACAAACACAGTATGCCCATGCGCTTCCAGTTCTTTTTGCAGCGTAACGATCGAAGATACGACGCCGTTTACATCCGGAGTATAGGTATCCGTAAATAATCCGATTCGCATAAATGCTCCTTTCTTTCATCTCATAGATGAATCACTGTTTTTTCTAAATCATACTTTCGTTTTAAGTAAACAAAGATCAGTCCGCCTACCAGCATGACAAAATGGTAGGTGGAGAAACGCCATAAGATCATGACGCTGCTCGCATTTGCGCCGCCGCCGACGATCGGAATAAACAAACGGGTAAAGACCAGCTCGGTTCCCCCGCTTGCCCCGGGAATCGGAATAAACGCATTTGCCATTGAAACAAAGCTGGAAATGGCTATGACGTCAATAAGCAGATCGAAGCTGATCGCAATGCCAAGCGCCCTTGCCGTAACAAAGGGCAGTACATATAACACCGTCAAGCGCAGCACATTGATCGCGGCTGCCTTTAAGATCATCTTCTTTTCATGCTTCATCGCTTTGATCTGCAAGGTAAACGCCTCCAGCTGCAAGGTCCATGACTGCATCAGTTTCTCCGGATCCTTTACCAGCTTGATGCGGCATAACAAACGAATCAAAAAACGAGACAGCTTTACATATAATTTCGGAAACAGCGCCAGTGTCCATAGTGCGCCGATCACACAGATATTGACAAAATAGCCGAATAAGATCAGCACGAAGAATACGCCCATCATATCTGTATAATGCGTAAAACGCAAGATGTAAAGAATCGTTACATAGATCATCAGCGTCGTTTGATAGACGATAAAGTCCGTCCATAATAAGCTTGCGCCGTCACTGACCTTGATGCCCTGTTTTTTCAAAATATAAGCCTGCGCAAACTGTCCGCCGGTCGCGCTTGGCGTAATGCCGCTGAAAAAGGAACCGACAAACCCATTCAAGATCCCATCGATCAAACGATAGTCTTTTTTATAATGCTTGCCGAATATAGCGATGATCCAGCCTGCGATCACATTATAGACAATGCCCCAAAGCAAAATGATCAAAAGCCAGTACCATTTCATTCCGGCAATCAGATCCAATACTTCCCGATAATTGTCTTTCATCGCAAACCACAGCGCCAGCAGGGTCAAAGCGATGATGACCATAAAATTGATCGCGTATTTATTTTTTGCGTCCTTCATCACTCCACCTGCCTTTCCCTATCTACTTTGCCAATACTTCCTCATATATTTTTTTCAAGCCTTGTCCGACTGCTTCAATGCTTCGCTCTTGCGCTGTCTGATGCCCTGCTTCGCTCACATCCGGCAGCGTTTTTTCCACCACGCCCTGCACCAGTTCACAAAACTCATCGACATTTCTTCCCTTATAGCAGTTCACGGCAGACTTCATCCACGGCTCAAACACGCCGATGTCGCGTAAAACGATATTCTGTCTGGCTGCCAATCCCTCTAATACGACAATGCCCTCGGTTTCTTCTTTGCTTGGAAAAAAGAAGCAGTCGGCTCCCGCATAAGCGCCCTCGATCATATCGCCCTTGATATAACCGGGAAACAGCACATTGCTTGGATGATCGTGCGTGATCACCTGGCGGATATGCTTAGGAATGCTGTAAAGCTGCGTATAGCCAAACCAGATAAATTGATACTGCGGCAAGCGCTTCGCCACCTCCACAAAGTCCAATATGCCTTTACGATCAAAATAAAGACCTACGGAAATCACGACCTTATCTTCCGGCGTCAAAGAAAAATAATTGCGAAAAGCACGAATCTTTCCCGCATCCGGTTCAAAGCGTTTGAGATCGATCCCATTAGACAAAGCGGCAATCGGCAGCGTGATGCCATAGCCTTCCAACAGTTTCTTAGAATAAGGAGTCGGCGTAATGATATAATCCGCTTTGCTGTAAAGCGACACCAGATGCTTTTTGAACAACGGTGCGATCTGATTGGAAAGCACGAACGAGTTGCGAAAATCCTCTTCAGTGCTGTGCGCATGATAGATGACCTTCTTGCCCAGCTTGCGCGCTTTTTTGATCATGCCATAGCTGCTTGGCCCAACGGTATTGATATGCAGAATATCATAATCTTCGCACGGCTCGATCGAAAAGTCAATTCCCGCGGAGGTAAGCGCCGCCATCTGGTGCTTCATCGCTCTGCCGATCCCGGAAGTCTGAATGATTTTTTCACCTTCAAAATATAAATAGATCTTCATAACTGCCTCCCAAGCACATAAACCTTTTTAACACAGGCATTATATCATATTTCCTATCAATAGGAAATAAAAGCAGACGCGAGCGCCTAACATTTCTGTAAGATAATCTGCTCGATAAAAAAAACAAGACGGCATCGGCTATCTTGTTCTTTGTTTTCGCATCGTTTTTTTCTTACCGCGCATCGTTTGACGACGCTGCTTTCGATCGGGGAAAACGGCTTTCTTCTGCCCTTTTGAAGAGGCTTTTTTCTTTATGTGTTTTGTCTGCTTCTTGCTTTTTGCTAATAAACGCACGGTAACGCTTTTACCGCCGATCTTAGCATTTTGCATGCGTTCTAACAGCATCTTAGCACTGTCGGCAGCGACTGCTACCAGCGTGTCGCTTGAGCGCACATCGATGCGTCCGATCATGTCAGTCCCACTTTCGCCGTATTCCGCAATCGCGCATACCAGATTGCCCGCCTGAATGCGGTCTTTTCTGCCGATGTCAAACTGAAGGGTCAGCGTTTCATAGTCATGCAGACGACGTTTTTGATTCAATGCCGCCGTTTCAATGATCTGCGGTTTGAAATTCATCGCGATAAGTGCGCTGATCAGATTTTCGATCGCAATGCCCTCCGCCATCAGCCGATTGGCGATCTCTATGCTCTCTGCGGTAATTTCCTCTCCACATGCCGTTTTCAAGCGTTCGATAAACGCTTCTTTTTCCTGCTTTAACAGCTGGGCAGAGCTAGGCAGGGCGCACTTGCGGATATTGGTTTTCGTAAAGTGCATGATATCACGCAGCGCTCGTTCTTGTCTTTTCCCGCTAATCAAAGTAATCGCCTTCCCGCTTTTCCCAGCCCGTCCGGTTCGGCCAATGCGATGAATGTAGTATTCATTATCCTGTGGAATATCATAGTTGCATACCAGTTCCACATCATCGACGTCAATGCCGCGCGCCGCCACATCGGTGGCGATCAGGATCGGATAAGCGCCGCTGCGGTACTGCTTCATCACATTGGTGCGATGCTCCTGCTTCATATCGCCGTGCAGCGATAACACATTCATGCCCTCTGCGCTCAATTCCACCGACAGTTCATCCACCTGTTTTTTCGTATTGCAGAAGATGATCGACAAACGCGGTGCATAATGACGAAGCAAGATCTTTAACGCCGTGCCTTTTTGTCCTCTCGGCACTTCATAGTAAAGCTGCTCCACAGTGTGAATGGTTTTCTGGGCAGATGCGATTTCGACCGTAATGGGATCTTTTTGAAACTGCCCTGCGATTGCCATGATCGCTTCCGGCATCGTTGCGGAAAACAGGATCGTCTGATGCGCATGCGGAAAGGCATGCAGGATCTCTTCAATGTCTTCCTTAAATCCCATGTTCAGCATTTCATCTGCCTCATCTAATACTACCATATCGCAATGATGCAATTTCAGCGTATGCCGGCGCAAATGATCCATTAGCCTTCCCGGTGTTCCCACCACGATCCCACATCCCCTTGCCAAAAGCCGGATCTGATGCTGGATCGGTTCACCGCCATAGATCGGAATGATCTTTACACCCTCTTTATATTTACAAAAACGCCGCAGTTCCATTGCAACCTGAATGACCAATTCTCTGGTCGGGCATAAGATCAGTACCTGCGGATTCTTTTGTCCTGCCTGCACATGCTCCAATGCCGGGATCCCGAAAGCGGCCGTCTTGCCGGTACCGGTCTGTGATTTTCCTAAAACATCATGACCCGCTATAATAAGCGGGATCGCCTGCTGCTGGATCGCCGTAGCTTCCTGATATCCGATTTCCAGCACCGCCTGCTTGATTGGCGCGCTGATTGCTAATTCCTGAAATGTCGTCATAATTACCTGCTTTCTTGATTGGTTTCATCGCTTAAAAACATAACCGCCATATCATAGCATAGTCTGTGCGATTACACAAATACTATTTTCCTATATATAACAAAAAAGTGGATCGCTCCACTTCTTCGTTATCATTTAACATCTGTTTAGTTTAATTTCTTTTTCAGTGTCAATGCTCCTGCAAGTGCAAGGCTCAGCATCAGCAGTGCCGCATATGCTTCTGTCTGGCTCGCATCACCGGTATTTGGCGTACTTCCGTTCTCTGATGGTTTTGTATCATCCAAAATGATCGAAGGATTGACTACTTCTTCCTTATCCAGCGTCGTTTTCGCGCCGTCTGTATAAACCAGTGCATAGGTCGAGAAACGATCGCTCTGGAAAGATACGGTGCCGTCCGCATTTTTCACGACCGGAATTCTGGTTACTTCATTTCCGTGGATCCGCACGATGTAGAAGTCATAGTTTTCTTTTTGCAGCTGCTGTGGAATCGCTACGGTAAAAGTTACTTTTTCACTTAACTGATTCAGTTTGCCAAGCGCGCTTCCCTGTGCTTCTACCAAAATGCTCAGATCCAGATACTGTGCCACTTTGGCTTCTTTTGCTTCGGTTTTTGTGATCAGATCGCGTAATACCGCCTCTACTGCCTTGACATCGGACGCACTTACTTCTTCTGCTGTTTTCTTTTCCACGGTAAGTGTCGTTTCTATATCATCTCCGGCTTCCATCGCCGCCTTGATCGCAGCGACAACCTTTTCATCATTGCCCTTTACACTTTCGATCTGCTCGATCGTGTCCTTCAGCGTTTCGGTAAATGCCGCGCTGTCTTTTTGTGATACGCCTGCTTCCACTTCATTGCTGTTTTGATCAACGGAAGGCAGATCGACAACCACTTCATTTTCCGCTTCCGCTACGCTGACCTCACAAGTTGCTTTTGCACTTCCCACAGTCGCACTGATGATCGCTGTGCCTGCTTTTTTCGCTGTTACGGTGCCATCCTGTGCAACGGTCGCAACTGATGGATCACTGCTGCTGTAAGAGATCGCTTCCGTAGCATAAGACGGAGTGACAGTCGCTTTGATCTGTGCGCTTTCTCCTACCTGAAGCGACAGGCTAAGCGGATCGATGCTAATCGTGTTTGCTTTCCAATTTGTCGTTACATAGGCTGCGGACGCATCCACAAGTGAATGAGCATCAAGCGGATCGGCGCTTGGACGCTGTCCTAAATTTAATGTAACCGGCGCCGTTTCATTCAGCCCTTCGATCGCCCATAAACGATCAGCGTATAATGCTTTGAACTTGGCTACATCGTCGCTGCGATACTGGAATCCGGATACGATGTCTTGGTAAGCAGCACCTGCTTCCACGTTGATTTCAATTGCGTTCGCATAGCCATAATCAACATTGCCGAAATTTGTCGTCCACCAAGAACCGGCGCCGCCGGCTCCTTCATAGCTTTCTTCATCAGGATAATAAGAGCCCGCATAGATCACACCGCTCTTACCGCCATAAAGATGGTAAGTCAGTTTCCCTTCGATGATCGCACGATATAAGCTGCTGAGCGTCTTGACCTCTCCGTCATATAAAGAAAGCGTTACGTTGCCCAGTTTGCCGTTTGTTCCTGCGATAAAATTGTTTAATACAGCGGCTTGCTCCTCACCGATGCGAACATCCATCTCACCGATATAAGTATAAGAGGTAGCGCCTCTTAGATCATTGATCTCAGCGCCGTCGATCGTCATCGTCAGTTTATCGATCGCATAATTTTTATAAGAATAGCCGTTTTCTTCTTTGATCACAGCTTGGCCAAACGCTGCGTTCTGATTATCAGTACCCCATAATCCAAGCGTGATCTTACCGCCGTTGATATCTACTTCGGCATTCGTCACTTTGCTGGTTTTGCAGCTTTTCTCGTTTTTCATCTTGTTTCCGGCAACGATGCCTCTTACCGTACCGCCATTCATCGTAATCTTGGTGCTAGGCAGATTGACAGCACTCTCAGTTGAATCACTGCCGCCGTAAACGATGTCATCGGCATCGATCAGCTGTTTTCCGCCATCCCATGTGATAAGCGCTGATTTCCCCGCTTCATCACTTTCTTCAATGGTAATCGGTGTACCGTTGGCAAAAAATTCATTTCCTGAGTAAGTCGGAGCAGAACCGCTGTTGCCTTCCGCATAAACCGTTGTCGGTACAACGCTCATGCCAAAAAGCAGTGCAGCTGATGCCAACACACCAAAAACACTTGTTTTTTTCATTTCGTTTCTCCTCTCCTTGTATTCTGTTGAATCCGGACATATCATTCTGATATATTCAGCTATATTATACCCCCCCCCCAGTCATATTTGTCAATAGCAATCGTTACCTTTTTCTCGTATTATGATCATTATTTTTACATTTTCTGTAACCGCTTTACCAATCCTTGTGCACATATACCACTTTCTCATCTTTTCATCATTTTTATTTTTGCCTGCCACGCTTCGACAAACTTCTGCTTTCACACTTGCTATACTGTAAGCGGCAAGAGGAACTTGCCATACGGAAAATCCCCTAATCTATCCCAATTCCGTATATCATTCTATCCCCTAAAACAAGGAAAAAGCCGGTCTTGCTGCCGGTTTTTTCCTATCTTTGACAAAATTCACGCAAATTCTCCTTCATCATCATACAATCTAACACAATTATCTCGATAATCACATCATTTACCAAAAATGAAACATCTTTTTAACATTGCCATTCGCTATACTATAGCCAACAGGAGATGAGAACTCCTGTTGAAGTAATCCCCTTAAATAAATTTTCTCATAACTTTTCTCCCTTAATTTTGTATTGATAATTTGTTAATGAAAAAATACCGTTTCCCCAAGACGGTATTTTTTCTGTATAAGTGCATAACAATCAACTATTTTGATGTTTATTGCAACTGAAAAAAAAGTAAAAAAATCATCTTTTGTTCGTTTATTGTTAGTTACAGCCATCTATCCCTATTACATTCTCATCTTAGAACAAAACTCATATTTTCGCATGACAAAGTACTGTCATTTTCCCAACTTTCATTGTTTGTTCACTTGCTCATCCATTGAGAAGATCAACAAGACTTTGTACGTTTATGAAAAACAAGCAAAAGAAAATAAGAACGATCCGGTGAACGGCAGATTTCTATAAGGCGTGAAAAAGCGGCTGCCCTTTCTCAAACGTACAAAACGAAGAAAACCCACATGCCCTTAACACCTGTTTGCCCTCCTCGATATAAGCGCCGACCTGTGCGGCATCGTGAGAATCAGAACCGATCGTAACGATCACGCCGCCCAGTTCCCGATAACGCTTCAAAATCATATGGGAAGGCGTGCTGTCCGCAAGACCATAGCGATGATAAGAAGTGTTTAATTCAATGCCTTTGCCTTTTTCGATCGCCAGCTTTAAGATCGCATCGATCACGTCCATACACGCTTCATCCGGATAAACGCCCTGCTCATCATAGCGCTTGATCATATCCAAATGTCCCAGCACCTGATAATCATCAAAGCGTTTCATGACCGCCAAGATCGCTTCGTAATACTGTCTGTTGTATTCCGCCTGCGTTTTGCCTTTTTGAAAACCCTGATCCCAAAACTCCAGATCATCGATCTGATGGTTTGATAAAATGATAAAGTCAAAGGGATAAGCCGCATATACTTCCTGATAGCGCTTGATACACGCCTCCTGCACGCCGAACTCACAGCCAAAGCGAATCGTGATCTGATCCTGATAGCGTTTCTTTAATGCCAGATAGTGCTCATAATAACGAGGAAAATCCAATTCCCAAAGTCCATGCCCTGCACCCTTGACGCTGTAATCACAATGATCCGTGATGCAGATCTCATCAAGACCTTTTCGGATCGCGGTTTCGATCAGTTCCTCTAAAGGAAGCGCGCTGTCCGGGGAAAAAGCACTGTGCATATGATAATCAGCCAACATCATTCATTTCTCCTTTCTATATCGCAAAATCATTGTACCAGAAGTAAGCAAAAATGCAAAAGAAAAAGGATGCAACACATCGTCATCCTTTCTCACCACAGCAGACTATAAATAAGCTTCGATCATCGCTTTCAGCTGTTCTTTCGGCTGGAATCCGGCACTCATCTTCACTGCCTCTCCATCCTTGAAAACGATCAGCGTCGGCACCGACATGATGCCATAAGAGGAAGCCAATTCTCCTGATTCATCGACATCTACTTTTACGATCGCAGCCTTTCCCGCTAATTCTTCTGCCACTTCTTCCAAAACCGGTGACAACATTTTACAAGGTCCGCACCATGTCGCAAAGAAATCTACGACCAGTACGCCCGGCTGTTTTTTCAATTCTTCAAATTCCGCTTGCTTGATTACTTTCATACATTTTCCTCCGTTTCACCAATATGATATTGTTTCAATGTTTCGATAATGCCGTCATGATCATGATCGGCTACAGTGATAGTATACGCCTTTTGCTTTACAATATCCATTGCGTTGCTCATTGCGATCGGATAAGCGCACACTTCAAACATGCTCAGATCATTTTCCCCATCGCCAAAACACATGACTTCGCTCATCGGAATGGACAAGCGCTGTGCCAGCATGCGCAATGCCTTGCCCTTGCTGAGATTGACCGGCATAATTTCCAGCCAAGTCGGCGTCGTACGGCCGATCCAGTACGTATCGCTCAGTTCACTGAGATCTTTCATCATCACTTCCAACTGCTTCGCTGTTGCGGGAATGCCGACCTTATTGATCTCTTCGACGATCTCGGAAGCGTGTTCCATATACATAATGCGCGCATAACCGTCCCGCGCATCAAAAAACACATTTGTGGCACCGGCGGTCCATGGGAAATCATCCGGGATATGATGTTCTTTACGCAGTTTCTTTTTTTCCTGCATACACACCTCGGGAATATGCACATATAAGCCGTCATCCATGATATATTGGGTTTCCACCTCATAAGGCTGAAGCAGGGCAAACAGTTCCCTGGCCTGTTGAATGGAAAGACGTTCCAGCACCTCACGCTGTTTCTTTTGCAGGTCATTGATCGCCATTCCGTTTACTTCGATCAAATAGCCGCCGTACTTCTCTAACTGTAACTGCTCGGCATAGCGTTTCAAACGATTATAATTACGGCCGCTCACCAACACGATCTTAATGCCTTTTTGTTGCAGCTCGATCAGCTTCTTTGTCGTTTTCTCACTGATCGTCTGATCGCTTTGTAACAGCGTGCCGTCCATATCCATTGCAATTAACGATATTTTCATATCTTCCACCTCATCTTCGTCAATTATACACTGATTCATTGGGAAACGCTATAACATTTCATGTAGTTGTTTCACAAAAAAGATGAATTCCGCATGCTTTTGTATTATGATTAAGCTAAGAAGGTGAAACAGATGAAAAAAGAAAAGATCGAAAAGACCAACGCGATGCGTTTATTAGATCGTGCAGGCATTCCCTATCGCGTACACACTTATCCTCATGGAGACGGCCCTTCTTTGGGTGTTGATGTCGCCGCTCATTTACAAATAGATCCTGCCATGGTGTTTAAGACCTTGCTTTGCGTTTCATTGAAAAAACAATATTATGTATTTGTGGTGCCGTCAAATGCAGAACTGGATCTGAAAAAATGCGCCAAAGCGGTAAAGGCAAAAAGCGTAGAGCTGATCCCGGTCAAGGAGATCAATCAAGTCAGCGGTTATGTACGGGGCGGCTGTTCTCCGCTCGGCATGAAGAAAACGTATGTAACTGTTTTTGATATTACCTGCCTGCGTTTTGATACGATCGTGTTCAGCGCCGGCAAGATCGGCTATCAGATCGAGACGAACCCTCACGCTGTCATCAAACTGCTCGGTGCATCTACCGCGGCGATCCAAAAAGAATAAGACACCTGTATTTCATAAAGATAAACTTTTTAGCACTATACTTATGGAACTTTATCGATCACCCAAACAATATTTTCAAACAAAACAAAAGGCAGGAATCATTCTGCCTTTTTACCGTTTGCTATGCTTCATCATCCAGTTCTTCGATAAAATGATTCTCATATCGTTTCCAATAGCCATCATACACATCATCGCTGTCCGTAAAATGCAGCTGGTACATGCGAAAGACAACCTTTTTGTTTTTCGGCTGCCATAATTCCTCATAAGAATAACGATATATCATCCCCAGTGCCTGCATTACCCTACCGCTGCGCACATTGTTTCGATCGTGTGTCGCACTGATAAAGGGCAGTCCATCACTTCTTACCTGTTCAATAACAGCTTTCCCCGCTTCTCTTATGATCCCCTGATGCCAATATGCTTTCAACAGTCCATAACCGAAGTCATAAGGTTCCTCCACATCTGCCTTTATGTAGCCTATGGGCACATTGTCGCTTTTCAAGCAGATCGCATAAGCATAGCCTGATTGCTTTGCATACTGCGCAGCATAATGCGTTTGATAAAACGCGCTTGTTTCCTCAATGTCTTTCATTGGAAACCATGGCAAAAAGCGATTAACTTCTTCATCTTTTAGGATCAGAAACAGCGCCTCTAAATCAGCTTCTGTAAAACGCCTTAAGATCAGCCGCTTTGTTTCCAGTGTCGGTGTATTCATATACTGGTTTCTCCTCTCCTGTGCTGCGCTTCTTTATGCCAGTGTGCATGAGTTTCAAGCATATTTTCAGTTGAAACAAAACGTTTGCATCAACCGATTCTTCATCATGACCTGCGTCCTTTTGCGGCTGCCTGTGATGCAGCGCTTATTCATCAAGCAGATGGTTGCGGGAATCGGCAATCGTTTCCATATCGGTTACCAGTACGATATGATCGTCTTCCTGAAAATGATAGTCTACGTCAATATTCATCTTCAAATCATCGCTGCTTTGATTGCGCAGACCGATGACATTGATTCCAAACCGGCTTCTGGCGTCGATTTCCTTCAAAGATTTTCCGACCCACTCCTTCGGCACTTTCAGCTCGACGATACTGTAATTGGCATCAATATCGATCATGTCGAAAATATTACGGCTCAATAGGCTTTTCCCCAACTGCTTGCCGTATTCTTTTTCCGGCCGTACGACCCGATCTGCACCGACCTTCTGAAAGATCTGCATATACCTCTTGTTCTTCGCTTTGGCTACGACATATGGCACACCCAGTTCTTTTAAGTTGATAATGGCCATGACGCTGTCCTCCAAATGACTGCCGGTCCCGACGATCGCAACATCACAATCCGCGACGCCTACCGCACGCAGCTGTTCCTTGTTGGTAATATCGCACTGCACCGCTTGTGTCACATCATCAGCCAAGCGCTCCACACAGGTCATATCCTTGTCGATGGCAAGCACTTCACAATCATAACTGCTCAATGTTTTGGCAACCGTTGAGCCGAATATACCAAGGCCCAGTACACAATATTGACGATCATTCATTTTACGCATACACACATCTCCTTATCCGATTAAAATATTTCCGTTTGGATACGCGATCGGGCGGTCATCCACCCGTTTCATTTTGATCAGCGACAACAGCAGCGTCGCAATGCCGATCCTGCCGGCATACATCAATAAGATGATGATCACTTTCCCTATTGCCGATAAACTTGTCGTAATACCAAGCGTCAATCCGACTGTCGCCATGGCGGAAACCGCTTCAAACGCCAGATTCACAAAACCCAGCGCGCCATCGCTGACACAAAGCAGAAAGATCCCCACAAACAGCGTGATCAGGTTAATGACCATCACATTGCTGGCACGGATGATCGTTTCACGGGGAATCAGACGATGGAAAGCTTTGACATGCTCCTGTCCTTTTAACATCGTATAGATGAAAGCACACAGCACGAAGAAAGTCGTCGTCTTGATCCCGCCTGCCGTTCCGCCCGGCGACCCGCCGATAAACATCAAGATCATCATCAAGAACTTTGTGGCGACCGTAGTGGTGGAAAGATCCATCGTCGCAAAACCGGCTGTACGCAAAGTAACCGATTGAAACAAGGAAGCCAAGCCCATATCCAAACCACTGTAATTCTGAAAGGTCAGCGGATTTGGATATTCTAATAAAAAGAATACCAGCGCGCCGCCGAAGATCAATATCGCCGTCATAAGCAATACCGCTTTGGTATGCGTGGAAAGCGTCCGCAGCGCTTTGCGCAGTGAAATACGGCGATGGAACAGATCATGTAACTTATCCCTTACATCAAACCATACGGCAAACCCGATCCCGCCTAACACAATGAGCGTCATGATCACAAAATTCAAAGTGAGATCACCGCGATAACCGATGAGCGAATCGGCGCCGAACAGATCAAAACCGGCATTACAGAAAGCGCTGACCGATAAAAACAAGGCATGGAAAAAGCCCTGCCAGATCCCAAATTCCGGCATGAGACGAATCGCGAGAATGACAACGCCCAATCCTTCAAAAAACAGGGTATAGCGTAAGATATCGACCAAAAACGTACGCATGTCGAAAATATTGTTTTTGTTTAACATTTCCTGCATCGCCAGCTTTTCTTTCATGCTCAGTTTATTTTTCATCGCCAACACGAACAAAGCCATCAAGGTCATGAGCCCCAATCCGCCAATCTGGATCAGCAGCATCATGACGATCTGACCGAACAGATTAAACTGTGTCGCAATGGGACTGGTAAATAATCCGGTTACACAGGTCGCGCTGGTGGCAGTGAAAAGCGCGTCTAAAAACGGGAAAAAACCGCCGTCTTTATTACTGATCGGCAGCCATAACAAAACTGCTCCGCTTAAGATCACCAATAAAAAGGTCAATGCGATCTTGCGGGCAGGTGATAAACGACGATACTTTTCTTTGATGAATGTGATCATTTCAATCCACCTCTTACGCACCATTTTACACACTTTTTTAATTTTTTCAACTATTTTACGTAGATTTAACATTTGTAAGAAACAGTCACATAAAAAAAGTCAATCCGCAACAGATCGACTCTTGAAAACCTTAATAGTTTTCACAGCACAATGCAAAATAAGAGGCTGTGTGATGACAGATCGGACAGCAGTTTGGGGCGCTGCATCCACAATGCAGATGTCCGCAGTTCAAACATTCCCAAACCACTTCCTCTTTCCGCTCAAACACCGTACCGTCTTCTAAATTGTTCAGCAATGCCACAAAGCGCGCTTCATGGCGTTTTTCAATACAGGCAACGCCTTCCATCGCCTCCGCGATCTCGCAAAAGCCTTCTTCTCTTGCTTCTTTCGCCATGCGTGCATACATGCTCGTCCATTCCGCATTTTCCGCTCCTGCCGCCGTTTTCAGATTATCCTTCGTGCATGGGATCCCACAGCAAAGATAAGAAAACCACAGCTTGGCATGCTCCTTTTCATTGCCTGCGGTCTGTTCAAACAGCTTAGCGATCTGGACCAGCCCTTCTTCATACGCCTTGTTCGCATAAAAAGTATATTGATTGCGTGCTTCACTCTCTTTTGCAAATGCCTCTAACAAATTCGCCTCAGTCTTTGTTCCTGCTAATTCCATATATGCCCCTCCTAAAATTTCCCTTTCTTCTGATGTCCTGCCAATTCTGCCTTTGCCAGCTGTTTGATCTCCCAAGCGTCTTTTATGACGATTTCAAACACCTTTTTGCAGCCCGGATCTAAATTTTCTTCAATACCGATCTTTGCTGCTTCTATTAACTCTGCCGCCAAGGCGATGATCTTGATGTGCTGATCGTTGGTGCGTTCACTGTCATACAGCAGCTGTGACTGCACTTCATTCAGTTTTTGAAAATGCTCGCTGCCTACTCCGCATTTGATACATACTGCCGGTGCTTGGATCGCTTCGCAGACATAGCCGCACACATCACATTTCCACAAGTCCATCGACATACCTCCTTTGCATTTAGTATATGCGCTTTCCATCGGATTATGATAAACGCATGCGTCTACGTATCGTTTCATAATACAGAAAGCTTTTATTTAGAGGTCTTACATGAAAAAAGACATGATCGCTCATGCCTTGCCTGCTGATGGATGTTTTAACCTTTTTATCCGCCGCTGCTGTCATAAACATAAAACAAAGGTCAATGCGTCATAGCGTTTCCCCGCTACTTCCCGATGCTCTTTTTTGCGGGCGATCTCTTTGAATCCCAGCTTGTTCGCCAGTGCGATCATCGCTTCATTGCCTGACCATGTCTGGGTATATAAACACGTTAGCCCTTTCGCTCGATAATAATCGATCGCCTTGCACAAAGCAAGCCTGCCATATCCTTTTCCACGATAACCGTCCTGCGCGATGCTGATGCCGATCGCTAAGCCGCTTTCAGGAGCAGTAAACCATTCCATATCCCGATAAGTGCTGATCCAGCCGACATGGACGCCGTCCACTTCTATTTCAAAGCGACAGCAAAGCGTATTGGCAGACCTTTTTTGCATTTGTTCATAATAGTTCGTCCAGTTTTCCCGCTCCTCTTGCACAGTACCGGTAAACGGCTCCCATGGTGCATCTGTCGATCCCCACTTCGTTTCTGTGGTAAACCAGCGTACATAATCTTCAATATCTGTTTGTTTCATTTCCCGCAGCAACAACATCATTCACCCTCCTATTGATACGCGCTTCCCCTTATCAACAGCTCATTTCGTCTGTTTTATTTCAGGTAATCAAAAAACGGTATGCCTCTGTCTTTATTTATACGCTTCTATTCAGGCAAATGCAAGAAAATGACCACAAAAGCTTTCACAAAGCATATTCGTTTTTTTGAAATTATGTCGTTTTTTCGTTTTTATCACCGTTTTTATTGCTATAAAATGATAATTTACCTCTAATTTTTGTTTTTATTTCATATTTTTATAGATTTTTTTCATATTTCCTATATAATTACCAATATAGATAAAATAAGGAGGCTTATTTATGCAGACACATCCGTTTGACGCATTCGGTACCAATCTTTTTTCGCAGCAGGTCATGAAGGAACGCCTGCCGTTTCCGATCTATCAGAAATGGAAGACGGCGACCCGCAAAGAAGACGCGCTGGATCTGCCGACCGCTGATGCGATCGCCCATGCGATGAAAACATGGGCAATGGAAAAAGGAGTTACCCACTTTACTCACTGGTTTCAGCCAATGGGCGGTTCCACAGCTGAAAAGCATGAAAGCTTTATCGAACCGGGCGACTATATGGCAATCAGCCGCTTTTCCGGGAAAAATCTGATCAAAGGCGAAGGCGACGCTTCTTCTTTTCCAAACGGCGGCTTGCGGGCAACCTTTGAAGCGCGCGGCTATACATACTGGGACTGTACTTCTCCGGCATTTATTCGAGAAAATGTGCTGTGCATCCCGACGATCTTTGTTTCTTACAACGGTGAAACCCTGGATAAAAAGGCGCCGCTGTTAAAGTCGATCGACGCCATCAGCAAACAGGCGACCCGCATCGTCAATCTGTTTAAGGATAAGGACATCAAGCAAGTGCAGCCGATGGTCGGCTTAGAGCAGGAGTATTTTCTTGTGGACCGGGAACTGTTTCATGAACGGATGGATCTGCGCAACTGCGGAAGGACATTGTTTGGGGCATTGCCGCCGCGGGCACAGGCAATGAGCGATCATTATTTCGGTGCGATCCCCGATCGGGTCAGCGCCTTTATGCGCGATGTGGACGAAGAATTATGGAAGCTTGGCATCTACGCGAAAACGGAGCACAATGAAGCAGCGCCTTGTCAATTTGAGATCGCCCCGCTTTATGCGCAGAGCAATATCGCCGTCGATCAGAATCAGATCATCATGGACGTACTGCGGCAATGCGCTGCCCGCCATCATCTGGCCTGTCTGCTGCATGAAAAGCCATTTGAACATGTAAACGGCAGCGGAAAACACAACAACTGGTCGCTTGTCAGCGATGATGGTCAAAATTTACTGGAACCGGGAGAAAAACCGCATGAAAACATCCGTTTCTTATTATTTGTCTGTGCGATCATTCAGGCTGTGGACACTTATCCGGAATTATTGCGTATGGCGGCATCCTCTTACAGCAACGACTATCGCTTAGGCGGTCATGAAGCACCGCCGGCAATCATTTCCATTTGCATGGGCAATTATCTGGAAGACATTTTACTGCGGCTTGAAAAAGGCGATATGGACATTAACCCGACCGCGGATGCCGGCGCTTTGTCCGTTGTCAATCTGGCTTATGTGCCAAAAGACACCAGTGATCGCAACCGAACCTCTCCCTTTGCCTTTACCGGCAATAAATTTGAATTTCGCATGGTCGGCAGCTCCCGCTCCGCCGCTACGACCAATACCGTACTGAATACGATCGTCGCCGATACTTTGAAACAGATCGCCGATGAATTACAGCAGTATAAATACATAGACGATATTCGCAAGACTTCCTTAAAGATCTGCCGCGGCATCATTCAAAAGCATCGCCGCATCTTATTTAGCGGAGACGGCTATGCACCGGCATGGCGAAAGGAAGCAAAGGAACGCGGCTTACCGCACATCCCTTATTATGTATATTCCATCGCTTCTTTGACAGAGGAAAAGGCAGTCGCTTTATTTGAACGCAATCAAGTTTATCATCGTAATGAACTGATTGCCCGCAGCGACATCTTATACACGGAATTTATCAATTCGGTGCATGTAGAAGTCAAAACGCTGCTGGATGTATCAAAAAAATCACTGCTTCCAGCACTCATTAAAGAAATCCGCTTTTACAGCGACGCATTAAAGGCACTGCCTTCACCACACCCTTTCTATGAGAAAAAGGTCAATAAGCTGTTAGCTGTGTTAGATCGCTTCCATACGCGCTATCACAATCTGAAGCATGCTTATCTGGGCGTAAGAGGATTAAACGATCATCAGGAAATCGCCTATTATCTCAATGATCAGGTCGTGGTTTCCATGCGCTACCTGCGGGAAGTGATCGATGAATTAGAAGAATCGATCTCCTATGAAAACTATCCGATGCCAACCTATGAAGAACTGTTTGCATCGGTCGATGAAGCGGCAGCCTGCAAAAAATAAAAAGCCGGCATCAAACAAGCACGGCTGTTCTTCCTAAAAAACGACCGCTTTGCCACGGATCATGAGCAGAAGCGGTCGTTTATTCTTTCAATTCCAATTCATGCGGCTTGATCTGTTTCTTTTCCAAACGATAATCGATCAATTCTTTGATCGCATAATACAATACCGCAAAGGTCGGTACACCGATGAACATACCGACGATCCCGAAAAGTCCGCCGCCGACACAGACCGAAAACAAAATCGCCAGACTCGGCAATCCCAATTTATCGCCTAAGATCAACGGTCCTAAAATATTGCCGTCAAACTGCTGCAAAACAAGGATGAAAAGCGCAAAATACAACGATTCCATCGGTTCGATGATCAGCAGGATCAAAATACCCGGAACAGCACCGATAAAAGGGCCGAATACCGGAATCATATTGGTAATGCCGACCACAAACGCCAGCAGCGGTGCATATGGGAAGCCAAACACATTCAATCCGATATAACAAAGAATACCGATGATCAAAGAATCAATCGCCTTGCCGACGATGAAGTTATTGAAAATATCTTCTATGATATGAATCAGTTTGCTTAAATAATCGGCAACGCCTTTCGGTAAAAACGCATAATTGGCACGTTTGACGTTGCGGCTGAAGCGTTCTTTGTCTAATAGGATATAAAGCCCCGCCACAATACCGATCAAGATATTCATGAGCGTCTTGCCAAACTGATAACTGGCCGCCAGCATCTGTGGCAGCAGATCGGTGAAGTATGTCGTGATCTTGCTGAAAATATCGCTTTGATCGCCAAGCAGATCTTGAATCTGCTGCAGGTCGATATTGTGTTCGGCAATCAACGCCTCTACATCTTCCTGAAATCCCTCTACATAACCGGGTATTTTATCCGCCAGCATCATCAGTGAATCAAACAGCTGCGGAATGACGATCCATAAAAACAAAACAACGATCAGGATGCCCAATAACAGTGCGCCGATCGCGGAAATCGAGCGTTTGGTAGACTGTTTCAGCTTCGTTTTTCCAAGCAGACGACGTTCGATAAACAGCATCGGCTGATTTAGCAGGAAAGCGATCGCAAACCCGAGGATGAAAGGAAAGGCCAATGCGGATACATAATAAAACGCTTCACGAATGATCGCAAAATGCGCAATAATGAAATACAACAGGATACAAATTCCTCCTGATGTACTGTAAACCAAGATCTGTTTTTTCATCTCTTCGGAGTATCGAACTTTCATGAACATCACCACCGCTATCATTCTACCATGTTTCCTTAAAATTGGATATAACAGATTTGAAATTTTACCATATTCTGATCCTTCGAAGATCACTTTTCAGATACGTGCTTTTTGAAAAAAAGTTATTGACAATTCCATAGCGTTACAATATAATGTAATGGCACTCATGGTTCCGTAGCCAAGTGGTAAGGCAATAGACTGCAACTCTGTGATCATCGGTTCAAATCCGATCGGAACCTCCATTATTGGGGACATGGCGGAATAGGCAGACGCAACGGACTTAAAATCCGTTGGGAATTATACTCCCGTGCGGGTTCAAGTCCCGCTGTCCCCACCAGTCATACAAAAAAAACCGGTCCAAGCCGGTTTTTTCTATATGGATCAAGCTTTAACAATGCTGATCCGCTGTTTCTTCCTGCATGATCCGCTTCATCTTTTGACGATACTGCCGCAGACAATCCGGCGCATAATAATAGCCGCAGCCTTGTTCATCAATCTGTTCAGGGTCAAAAGGAATCATACCGAAGCCTTTTGACAAGATTCGTGCGCCATCCTCGCTTACCGCTTCCGCAAATACCTCCTGCATATAAGCGCCCTGTCTCTCACAGCCGTCCAGCCACATCACAAAGCCCTTAGCCAGTTCTTTCATCACCTGACCGCCGCGATAACGCGCATCACAGGCAATCGTATAAAGATATAAAATATTGCCCCCTTTGCGCAGACCGCAGTTTTTTAACTCACGATAATGCCCGCCATGCAAATAGCGATCCCGCTGTTCCTGATTCAAAAAGATCGCATTGAGATAAGCGACCACTTCTCCTTTTTCCGCATCACAAAGCAAAAACAAACCTTCCTTGCTTTCCGCATACAGCTCATAAAAGTATTCCGGCGGCAAAGCATTTCCCTGCTCGATCGGGAATACTACGCTATCCAGTCGCAGCATCGCTTCAAACAGCGTATCATCTATTGCTTCTCCACGATATAAACAAAACCGCATATTTCTTTGGCATATCGTAATTGACGCATCTAAACAGTCATTCCTTACAATATGCTTTCTCCTTTCTTCCAATCAATTGCCACTGTGATTGGATCCAGCTGCGTTGTCGTTCCTTTTTCATTCGTCATGAATGTTTCCGTTTACTTGGTCTTCGGTCAATCAGCAAGCACACCTATTTTTAATTCCTACTAAATTCACATGATTTACCACAATCATACGATATTTTTGCGATTGCTTTCTTCTATACTATTACCAGACAAGGAAACTTGTCGTGGATAACGATTCCCCTATCGTATATCCATATCATTCTATCCCCTTATAAATCATAATTTTTTAGTGGAAAAGCATCCGTTCCCCACGGATGTTTTTCTTTGTCTGAAACAGCTGCCTTTTTTGCTTTCACATCATTTACCATAAAGGATTGATATTTTCGCGAAAGCAAATTCGTATAGTATAGACAGGCAAAGGAAAACCTTTGTCAAATGGAAAACTATGAGATCCCCTCTTAGTAGTTTCCCATATCATTCTATCCCCTTATAATTCATACTTTTATGGAAAGAACGCCATCCCCCTCGGCGTTCTTTTCCATTTTCATACACAAAAGTATAGGAAAAGAAACCCTATATGTGATTCCTTCCCCCTGCAAGCAGCGCTTGTTTTATACGATCTTCTCTAAGAAATAAGGCAGCTGCTTCTGCCACCAAGGCCAGTCATGATTGACATCATAGCCCCAGAAATCGATCCACGCATGAATCCCCTTTTCTTCCAGAATGCGTTTCATCTCTTTAGAGGAAGCGATCATTTCATCCTCCCATGCCCCCTGTCCACAGCATAATACGATGTAAGAGCGATTATACAGATCGACATACGGATGATCATTTGCCAGATTGCGCAAGTACACTTCCGGTGCATTGTTATAAATGATATCATCCATATAATCACCGAAAAACATACGGCTGTTAAAGACCCCGCTCAGTGAAATACAGCCATCAAACAAATCCGGTCGTCTGAAAAAGAAATTCGCCGCATGCATGCCACCCATACTGCATCCCGTCGTAAGGATACCGCTTGCGACCTTACCGCCGTTGCTCAGCGTATTGATCTCATAGATGCGCGGCACCAGTTCTTCTACCACGTAGTGATACCACGCCTCATGACGCAGTGCGCGGCCGCGGGGATCGCCATATTGATCAGACCATGTTTCCCGGTCGATGCTGTCTACACAAAAATACTGCAAGCGCCCCTCTTCCAGCAAATAATCCGTTACTTCTACCATGCGGAAGTTTTCCCAGTCATAGAAACGTCCATCCTGAGCCGGGAACACCAAACACGGCTTGCCGGCATGTCCATACACCTTAAACTCCATTTCTCTTTGTAAGAAATGACTGTATTCTTTATAATACGCAATCTTCATCTTTTTCTACCGCCTTTTCATGCACATACGCCGCAAATTCTTCGATCTCGCTTTTCTTTTTACATACTCGCATATAAAACTCATTGCCCATTGCACCGGAAAGAATATCCGGCATACGGCCGCTCATCTTGATCTCATCTCCGTATTTTTTCATGACTTCGCTCTTGTCATAGCGATAGCTTTTGCCATCACGTCTGGAAGCAAACACACAGTACTGATCCTGCTTCGGTTTGATGTCCGTATGATCAAAGGTTACCATATCGGCGAAGATTTGATAAACATCGCAGCTTCCCGCAAAATTCATCATATCCGGAGTAAAGCCGCCGGGCGTGCGCATATTGATTTCCAGCGCCACGATATCACCCTTTTTCCCTAATCCTTTTTTTGCCTTATTCAAACGAAAAAACTCACAGTGGAAAAAGCGGCTATTGGTCGGAAATACCTTGATGACCCTTCTGCCCACCTCTTGCAGATCCGCATCGACCGTCTTTTGCGTATAGTAGTACAAATCCATCTGATCATTGACGATATCCATGATCGGTGTAGGAAAATAATGTGATACTTCAAAGAGCGGATCGCGGTTGGCATCGGCAATCCCGTCATAAGAAACGATCGTGCCGTCGATAAACTCTTCCATGATGTACTGCGTCATCCACTCCTTCGCATAAAAGGCTTTGACATCTTCCTCGTTTTTCAGCTTATAGGTTTCAGCGGCGCCGACCCCGTTATCCGGCTTTACGATGACCGGATAGCCTACTTCTTTGATAAAGGCAAGGCCGTTTTCAAGCGTATCTACCAAATGATAGCGCGCACAAGGTACCTGTGCTTTTTCATAGAGCGCCTTCATCGCTGATTTCAGTTTGAATGATGCAAGCGCTTCTTTCTTTAGGCCGGTCGCAATATTAAAATCAGTACGTAATGCCGCATCCTGTTCCAGCCAATATTCATTATTCGACTCCAGCCAGTCGATCTTGCCATAGTGAAACGTAAAGTAGCCAAGCGCTCTTACCATTTGATCGTAATCTTCCATATTGTCTACCCGATAATATTCACTTAACGATCCCCTTAATTCTTCCGGCAGGGTTTCATACGGCGCATCACCGATTCCGAATACCTGATGCCCCATCTTTTTCAGCCGATCGCAGAAATTCCAATAAGTCGGCGGAAAATGGGGAGAAATAAACACATAATTCATAACAACACCCCTCTTTTTTCTTTGAATATCTTTATTGTATCATAAATTGTAAGCGTATTTCATGAAAACTTTATGAAACTTTTTGTTTCTATTTTTCCCATCATCATAATTATGCGGCTATAACTGGTAAACCAGTTTCCGGTAATTAAAAAATGACAGGAAGCAGACCTGTCTTTTGAGATAAAAAAAGCTATATTTGATCACCAAACCAAATATAGCTTACTCTTGTTTAATCACCCCTGTCCGACAGATACCATAATCAGTTCGATTTTAGCTTTACCTATTTTACGGACACCTCGCCATCGACAGTATTTTTGTTTTCTTAATCTGCCTCAATAAAGCGCAACAGTTCTTCTGCGGCTTTCTTTAAGCCGTCCGTATTGTCATCGCGAAAACCCAGATGCGTAAAGATTTCCCCGATATAAACATGATTTTGCTTTAATACCGCAAATACTTCATCGATCAATGGATCACAGATTTCCTGCTTCTGCATCGGCCCAAACGGATTGGCAAAGTAAGTCTTAGAGATACCGATCTCCTGCGTCGTTCCTAACGCCATGCGTTTGCCTTCCTTGTAAATCGCCTTCGCTTCTTCCAGATCTTCGATTTCCCGCATGCCGATCTGATCGTCATAATTATTGGCATAGCAGAATAAGTCGATGCGATGATTTTGGGCAACAACATCATATGGTGCGGCCGGCGTAATGACACGGGCATTGGCAGAATCCGGATTCATGAAGATCGAACGATCCATATCGCGGTATGGGGTTCCTTTATCCAGATCATCCAGTCGGATAAAGGCACCGATCTCGGTTCCCTGTCCATAAGGGATCCCATCTTCCACATGAATGCTTCCCATGTCATCAAATACGACTTCGATCTTTCTGATCTTCTCTTTCCCTAACGCGCGCAATGCTTCAATGGACTCTGATTTCCCCGCTCCGGAATCCCCCATCAGCATGATGCCTTTCTTTAAGCCGCTGCGCAAAGTGATATTGACAAATGCACCGTGAATCGGCAGCCAGCCCTTTTGCATCATCGCCAGATTATGCAATGTCAAAGACATCTTCTTGATATAGCCGAAATAATCGATCAGCGGTCCATAGGAAACACAGCCTACCCAGATATCGTGCTGCACATCATGATAAAACGTCGTTTGATTTTTTCCGTCCTCATTGCCAAACAAGCAGATCAAGTCCGGCTTTTTGCCGCATTCCTCAACCGTTGCTAATTCAAATAAGTTCGCCAAGGAAATACCGCTGGCAATATAATCGCGATGCAGATAAATAAAAGCAAGCAGACTGCCGATCTTGCATGGATAACACATCCATTCCTCTTGATTGCCGCTGAATTCATGGATCGGGTTGGTATCACGCTCCGTAAACATGCCGGTACGTTTATTGGATTTTGGATAGATCAATAACGGTGTACGCAGTGTAACCGTATCAATAAAAGGAATTTCATGAAGCGCCGCATACAGTTCCGGCAGCTTCGGTGCAATTTTTTTCAAGCTGACACAGGCATTGGTGCCCGCCTGCAGCTGACGATATACGCGGGTGCTTCTGCCTTGGATCTTTTCCTCCAGCAAACGATACAAAGCACGAATCTGATTGCTGAAAGTGGTATCGGCAGCCATGACCATAGCAGATGTCGCATTTTCCATGACCGCAAATCGCTGATGATGCTTCCAGAAATTATACAGTTCTTCAATAAACTGCGCCAGCTTGCCTTTGTCATTCAAATAGTCGCTTTCAATTTCTTCACATTTCAAAACGATCAGCATTCTTAATAACTTACAGATCTCAAAGCACGCTTCCCGCGGTGAACGATGATTTAACGCATAGCGATACAGCGTTTCATCAAAATCACGCAAGTAGTCGATATAAACATGAATAAAATTATGAAAAACCGATGAGTTCATCAGTTCTGCGTTGCTTTTCGGAATATCGCCTGTATAGTTGATGATCGCCAAATCATTTTTCAAGTACAACTTCTCTTTCATAAAAACTCCTTTCCCATGTTGCCATGTATGCTCATTCTATCCTATTATACTAACAAAGACTGAAAAATACCATAAAAGATTAGCAGGCAGTATGCGATCAGCACGGCTTTCTATCAGGAAAAGCAGAGAAAAAACATCACATGTCTTTTTTCATCACTTGTTTATCAACAGCTTTCCGATAAAAAAGGACGCTTGTTAACGTCCTCTTTCTCTTTCTATCGTTTTTTGATCAATGTTCATTGCCTCATGCATACCTGCCGTCTACAGCTGTTTCAAATAAGAAAGCAAGTCTGCGATCGCTACTTCGACGTTTTCCTTTCCCGTACGTTCTCTGACTTCGACAATGCCTTCATTGATACGTTTGCCGACGGTAATGCGAAGCGGTAAGCCGATCAGTTCCATATCTTTGAATTTTACTCCGGCACGTTCCTTGCGATCATCTAACAATACATCATAGCCATGTTCTTGCAACAGATCATATAAGCGTGATCCCGCTTCCATCTGCGCTTCGTCCTTAGCATTGGCAATCACGATCCCTAAATCAAAAGGTGCGATGGCTTTTGGCCAGATGATGCCGTTTTCATCATTGTACTGCTCTACGACTGCCGCCATGCAACGCTCTAAACCGATGCCATAGCTTCCCATCACCACCGGCTGCAGCTGATTATTGGCGTCAAGATATTGCAAGCCCAGGCTTTGCGCATACTTGGTGCCCAGCTTAAACGTATTGCCTACTTCAATGCCCTTATCGAAGGTAAGCGGCTGACCGCAGATCGGACATACATCCCCTTGTGCCACTGCCGCAATATCGGCAACGGTTTCTACCGTAAAATCTTTCAGATTCACATTTTTATAGTGATGATCGGTTTTGTTGGCACCGGTAATAAAATTGCGCATACCCGCCACTTCACGATCCATAATGATCGGGACTTCCAAATGGATCGGTCCCGCAAAGCCGACCTTGGCGTTCGTCGCCTGTTCCACATCTTCAAAAGAAGCCAGTTCCATTTCATTGGCATGCAACAGCTTCAATACCTTTGTTTCATTCAATTCTCGCTTGCCCTTCAATAAAAAGGCGTACAGTTTTCCATCTACGCGATAAAGTAGCGTCTTGACAAAGCGATCTGCCGGCTCATGCATGAACGCCGCCACTTCATCGATCGTTTTTGCCTGCGGCGTATGGACCAGTTCCATTTCCCGATACGCTTCTTCACTTGGTGCGGCAGTAGAAACGACTTCCGTAATTTCCAGATTAGAGGAAAAATCACAGTTGCTGCAGCCGACCACCACATCTTCGCCGATCGCGGAGATTGCCTGAAATTCCTCCGACAACATGCCGCCCATCGCACCGGTATCCGCTCTTACGATCTTATAGTGCAGTCCTAAGCGATCAAAGATATTCTGATAAGCGCGGAACATCTTGCCATAGGAAACATCCAGCCCCGCTTCATCAATATCAAAAGAATACGCATCTTTCATGATAAATTCCCGTACGCGGATCAATCCGAAACGCGGTCTTGTTTCATCCCGGTATTTCGTATTGATCTGATAAAGATTATAAGGAAAATCTTTATAAGAGCGTCCGTTCATCATCGCCGCCATCGTAAACAGTTCTTCATGGGTCGGTCCTAAAACATAGTTTTTCCGATAACGATCTTTTAAGGAAAACATATTAGAGCCAAAGGCATCACGTCTTCCGCTTTTTTCATAAACCTCTTCCGGGATCAAACAAGGCATCATGAGTTCCTGTGCGCCTGCCGCGTCCATTTCCTCTCTTACGATCTGTTCGATCTTTGCTAATACTCTTTTCCCCATCGGCATGATCATATAAATGCCATTGCTTGACTTTTTGATCATTCCTGCCCGCACCAGCAGATTGCCGCTTGTGCTTTCTTCATCTTTTACATTTTCTCTTAACGTATAAAAGAAACGATTGCTTAATTTCATATGCTTCTTCTCCTTCTGATCATATCATGACGTTTTACCGAAAACGGTATTTTCATATAAAGCCGCTGCATCGGTGTTTTCGCTACGCTGAGCGCTTCTTTGTTTTCATCGAACAAGTCGCTTATCACAAAGGGACGATTCAAACAGTTTGGTCCAAACACTTCCGCACCTGCACCGACCGCGAAATGATTGCGCACCTCGATATAGGCCATCTGTGTTTTTTCATCATAATCCAGTATATAGGCAATAAATTCCTGAATCAATGGATTTCTGCTTTCCTCATATAAATGCCCTGCCGCACGCGGCATACCTGCATAAAAACCTACCCCGGAGGGTCGATTTTCCGCCTTGGCAAACTCTTTTTCATAATAAGCCATACGCTCCTCACTGATCACACCTTTTTCATAATACTCGTCGATCAGCATGCGATAGGTCTTTACTAAGGTTGCGATATAATAAACCGATTTCATCCTGCCTTCGATCTTAAAAGAGGCAACGCCCGCTTCAATGAGCTGAGGGATATAGCGGCAAGCCATCATATCTTTGGAGCTCATCGAAAAAGGATCTGCTTCATCATGGATCGCTTCCCCGTTTTCATACAGGCGATATTTCCAGCGACAGCTCTGCGCACAGCCTCCACGGTTGGCATCACGATCGGTCATATGGTTGGAAAGCACGCAGCGTCCCGAATAAGAAATGCACATCGCGCCATGGATAAACGCTTCGATCGGAATATTGCTTGCCTTTGTCGTGGCGATGATCTCATCAAGGCTGCACTCTCTTGCCAGCACCACCCGATCCATGCCCTTCTTTTCCCAATAGGCGATCGCCGATGAATTGGTGGTAGAGTGCTGGGTGGAAACATGCACTTCCAAACGCGGCGCCACTTCTTTGGCAATCTGCATGATGGCTGCGGAAGCGACGATCACCGCAGTTACGCCGATCCTTTCCAGTTCCCGCAAATACGTTTTCAAACCTTCCAGATCCGCTTCATGAGGAAGCATATTGACCGTTACATGGATCCGTGCACCGTACTGCTTGGCAAAGCGCACCCCTTCCGCGATCTCCGTTAAACCGAAATTGCTTGCCCGTGAACGCAGCGAAAACTGTTTTCCGCCGATATAGACCGCATCGGCACCATACATAACGGCAATTTTCAATCGTTCCAGATCTCCTGCCGGAGATAACAATTCAACTCTTTCTCTCTTCATAGTCTTATCCTTTATGCAATCCTGTTTTCTTATAATAAAAGCCGCTGCCGACGTGCGCTTCACGATGTGTCTGCGCATACGATCTAAAAACCTCTCTGCCCTTGCTTTCTTTTGCTTCTACGCTTCGATACAAACGCAGTGCTTCGCATACCCAATCGATATCATAAAAGATCCCATCGATCCTAAAATGCGTATAACCGACTTCCAACAGCTCGTCTAGCTCTTCAAAAGAAGCCAACGTATAGCCGGAAAACACATGGGTACCCAGATCATCCTCTAAAATCGGCATCGCTTCTTCCCGCTTTGTTTCAATGATCGCAAGATCTTTACGCGCATGCAGATCACATGGTTTTCCCAGATGTTCCATATAGGCGCTTAACAGCCATCTTTTCGAGTGCATCACATTGACTCGTCCATGCACAAGCAGCTCAATGCGGGAAGGAATGCTGTGATGGGCGATCTGTTTGATTTCTTCCAAAGTGATTTCTTTGGCAAGCACGACCCGCTGGATGCCTTCCTGTAAATAATAATTTACGTCATAGGAGTTTGTCAGCAGCGTATCGGGATGATAAATCAGTTTATCCTGCATGCCTAAACGCATGCTTTCCCAAAGCACCCCTTCATCTCCATAATAGATCCCATCTACATCTAATTCCTTCAACAAATGCAAATGTGCACGCATCGCATCCAGCTCGGTTTCCGCAAACATGCGGTTCATCAGCACATACAGCTTCAAAGACAGGCGCTGTGCTTCCTGTTTAGCTTTGGGATAGTCGCTCAGCGCTATGCACGCCATCGCTCTTGCAGAATAAAAATCAGTACCGATCAGTACCGCATCTGCTCCTGCTTCTTTTAAGCGCGCAAAGTTTTCGATTCGATCTGCGCTGACGATCCATTCACTCATTTTCGACACCCCTGTTTTATCTATCGTGCATAAGCTTTGATGAAATCTTGCTTTACTGCACAATTATAGTATATTTTTATATAATTTCCAAGTCATTTTATAAGGAAGCGGCATGTCTTTCAGAAAGCGATATGTTCCTATCAAAAACAGATTTCATTTTTTATTTGCAAGGCGCATTCTGTTTTCGCTATAATGGTACAAGATCGATCAAAGCGATCGCAGGAGGTTTTATGAGCATCATTGAAGCAATCGCAGAAGAATTGCATATCCAAACAAAACAGGCAGAAGCCGTATTGTCATTACTATCAGAAGGCGCAACCGTGCCTTTTATCGCACGCTATCGTAAAGAAATGACCGGTGCATTAGATGAGGAAGCAATCCGTATCATTGCCGAAAAGCATCAGTATCAGTTACATTTAGCCAAGCGCAAGGAAGATGTGCTGCGTTTGATCGAAACGCAAGGCAAACTAAACGAAGCGTTAAAAGCGGAAGTGATGGCATGTACGAAATTATCACAGGTAGAAGATATTTATCGTCCCTTTAAGCAGAAAAAGAAGACCCGGGCAGGGATTGCGATCGCGGCAGGCTTACAGCCGGTGGCAGAGCATTTGCTCGCTTGTCCCTTAAAAATAGATCATGCTTTGCTCAAAGCGCATATATGCGAAGCATTTGCAAGTGAAGAAGCCGTTTTACAGGGAGCGATGGACATCATTGCGGAAAAGATCGCGGAAGATCAAAAAGTGCGAAATAAGATCTATGATTCCATGATGCGCTATGGCAAGCTTGTAAGCATAAAAAAGAAACAGGCAGAGGATGAAGCTAAGATCTATCGCATGTATTATGCCTATGAGGAACGCATTTCCACCTTGGCGCCGCATCGGATCATGGCGATCGACCGTGGCGAAAAAGAAAAGGTACTGCAGGTTTCGCTTTCCTTTGATGAAGATTATCTGCTGGATTGGACAAAACGCAGGATATTTCGCAAACAGATGGGAGAAGCAAGCGAACTGGTCGAAAAAGCGATACAGGATGGATTGAAACGGTTGGCTTTTCCTTCCATCGAGCGCATGGTGCGAAGTGAATTAAGCGCCAAAGCACAGGAGGCAAGCATCGATGTCTTTTCAATGAATTTAGAAAAACTGCTGTTACAGCCGCCGATGAAGGAAAAGACCATCTTAGGACTTGACCCCGCTTTTCGTACCGGCTGTAAATTAGCGGTCATTGATAAAAGCGGCAAGGTGTTGGCAATCGATGTGATCTACCCACACCAGCCAAACGCCAAGCTTGCTCAAGCCAAGCAGAAGATCATCCAGCTCTGTCAAGATCATCACGTTGATCTGATCGCGATCGGCAACGGTACTGCCAGCAGAGAAAGTGAAGCTTTTATCGCATCGCTGATCCAGGAAGCGCATCTAGATGTCGCCTATACGATCGTAAGTGAAGCAGGCGCCAGTGTCTACAGTGCGTCAAAACAGGCAATCAGTGAATTTCCCGACCTGCATGTTGAACAAAGAAGCGCAATTTCCATTGCCCGCCGTCTATTAGATCCTTTAAGTGAACTCATCAAGATCGACCCGCGTTCGATCGGTGTCGGGCAGTACCAGCATGACTTGCCGGACGCGCGTTTGGAAGAACGTCTGGACTTTGTCGTTGATAAATGCGTCAATCTGGTCGGTGTCAATGTCAATACTGCCGGGGAAACGCTGTTAAAGCATGTAGCGGGATTAAGCGGTGCCATGGCCAAGCAGATCGTCGCTTATCGGGAGCAGCATGGTAAGATCAAAGAACGCGCCGAACTCGCCAAGGTAAAAGGCATCGGGCCAAAGGCATTTGAACAGGCAGCCGGTTTTTTGCGCATCGAAAACGGCAGGCATCCATTTGATCGCACAGCGATCCACCCGGAAAGCTATGCGCTTGCCAACACTTTGCTGCGTAAGCTGCACTTAGAAGCAGGCGACATCGGCACTGAACATGCCAAAGCCATACTGGAAACAGCCGATCCTGCGAAGCTTTGTGACGAACTGCACTGTGATCGCTATACCTTGCAGGATATCTTAGACGCTTGTAAAGCACCGCTGCGAGATTACCGCGATCAAAACGACGGGCCGCTTTTACGCACCGATATCCTCACGATGGAGGACCTGCAGATCGGCGATGCCTTAGAGGGCGTCGTACGCAATGTCGTGGACTTCGGCGCATTTGTCGATATCGGGCTGAAAGAAGACGGTTTGATCCATATTTCACAGCTCTCAGACAAGCGGATCCAGCATCCAAGCGAAGTCGTATCCGTCGGTGATCTGTTAAAAGTATGGGTGTATCGCATTGACGAAGAAAAGCACAAGGTACAGCTGACCCTGCGCCAGCGACCGAATTAAAAATGCCGTATTCGCTACGGCATTTTTTTACGATCCTGATGCACTGAGCAGCACTTCACCGCCATTTTCTAAACGAAGCAGCAGCCACTTTGCATGTCCATCGACTTGATATAGCGCACCGTCTATTCCAAGCGATGTCTGTGCGTCTTTTTCGTATGATCCCGGCATTTCACTTGCCTGTCCGATGTAATCGCCGATGACAAGCTGTGAGACATCTGCACCCGCCACCTGCACATATTCCTTTCCTTCATAGCGGATCCAACCCAACTGATCAGCGCCGCCTTTTTCATACACCGGTGCTTCTTCTGCCGGTGGCGTTTGTTTTTCCTTGACCGCACTGAATGTTTCCTGCTTTTGTCCCTGTCCCTGCTGCCAGATGCCAAAACCGCCCAGCACCACTAAAAATGACAGTGCGGCGCCGATACAAAACTGTTTTTTTCTACGCTGCTCATGAGCATGGATCCGCCGCAGCGCACTGTTCGCCATTTCATCATATGTCTTCATCTGAAAATCCCTCCTTTTCTAAAACTGCTCTTAGAGAAAGCCTTGCGCGATAAGCGATCGTTTCCACATTGTGCACACTTTTTTTCAAGATCTTCGCAATTTCCTTGTGTGAAAATCCTTCAAAATACAAGAGCCACAATACCTGCTGATAAATCGGTTTCAACTGATCCATCGCCTGATAAAGCAAGCGTTTGCGTGTTTCTTGCAGGTAGAGCCCTTCCGCTTCGTTTCGTTCATCGCCGATTTCCCTGTATCCCTCTAATGATTGTTCCCGGTGCTTTGCGTGCTTGCGAAGATAATCGATCGCAAGATTTCTCGCAATCGCATAAAGCCATGTTTTGAACGCCGCCTGCCCTTTGTATTTGGGCTTTTTGATGCCCAATTTCACAAATGTATCTTCCGTGAGCTCTTCCGCCGCATAAATATCGTGCACATAGCTGTTTATATAAAGCAGCAGTCCGTCTTTATACGCTTTTACGATTGCTACGAACCCATCTTCATCACCGCTTAGAAAACGGGCATAGTTTTCTGCTCCATGGTCCATGCGCTCACTCCTTTCCCTTTCACCTATCATACGTAATCAAAAGGATAAACCTCACAGTAAAATCAAAAAAAAGCAGAAAAGATCCGCTCTCTTCTGCCATTTGCGCTCCTGATCCTTTCTTTTGCGTGGATGATGCACTTGCATTGATCACGAAGTATTTTGCTCATCCTCTTTTTCTGAGCGTCCCGCATCATGATCCTGCTTTCTCAATGCCGCCAATGGCTGTGCAAAATGATAGGTATTTTGTTGCTGGTGGGCCTTTAATAAGAAGGCGCCGGTTTCTTCCACCTCTTTCAAGAACTCTCTTGCGGAAATTCGCTGTGCGCCCTGGCTCATGCTGATCAACTGCACCGCACCATCGGAGGTTGCCACCCGTACCTGATAGTTGCTTGCCAGTTCATGGGTTGCCTGTTCGATATACTGATCGGCGCTTTGTGCATATTTCGTATATGCCACATAAATATCGCCGTCTTTGTGCATCATCGGTTGTGATCGCTCCACCTGATAAGCGTCAAACACCAATATCAACAAGCCGCCGTGATAGCCTTGATAATTCCCCATCATATCGATCAGCCGTTTTCTTGCCCCTTCCATATTGTCCTTTGCCATCTGCTGCAGCTGCGGCCATGAAAAGATCAAATTATAGCCATCTACTAGCAAACATCGCTCACTTGGCTGTTTGGCAGTCGTTTCCTTGTTCATTTTTTCGGTTTTGTGGAAAGCCTTTTTATTCTCTTTCGCCTTGGTGCGATAAGTTCTTTGAAAGATCGCTTCCAGTTCTTCTTCTCCATACGTCCGCTTGCTTGTTTCATGGGTGATCGGCGATAACACCGCTTCCTTTTTTTGATATTGATAAGGCAAGTGCATATAATGCTCCACTTCATCCCATGGCACATAAAAACCGGCGCCGTGCTTGCAGAAAATAGAACCGCAGGGAAATGCGCTGTCTTTTTGTGGATCATAACCGATCTGCGTGATCAAGGCTTCTGCGTTTTCACAAGGCGCAAAACAGGCAAACGAACAGAACAGTTTTCCTTTTCCTTTGCTGTAAGCATGCAGTTTCCCCTGATAGCCATGCAGCTTGGCAACCGGCGCACGACCGCTTAAAACAGCACTTTCTCCATTATCGCTTACAAGGGCAAATGTTCCCTGCATCGCTTCCACATCATAGATTGCTTTGGCGACAAGCGCGCTGGGCACTTCCATTTCATAGGCATAATATGGTTCCAAAAGCACACTTTCCACCTTCATGAGCGCCTGACGAAGCGCCCGATTGCACGCCTCTTTGAAATCATTGCTCTCCATATGCTTCAAATGCGCTTTTCCACTTAACAGCGTGATGCGTACATCGGTCAGCGGCATCCCACAAAGCACGCCCGGGAACTGCGTTGTTTCCAAATGATCGAGAATGAGCCTCTGCCAGTTTTTCGCCAATTCATCATAAGGACAGACAGAGCGTACTTCTACACCGCTTCCCTGTGGCAATGGTTCTAGCAGCAGATGCACTTCCGCATAGTGCCGCAGCGGTTCAAAATGGCCGACACCTTCTGCCGCCGTCCGGATCGTTTCCATGTATGCCACCTTATCCGCTCTTAATGCCACCGACACACCATATCGCGCTTCGATCAGCTGCCTTATTACTTCAATTTGAATTTCTCCCATCAGACGGATGAACAAAGTACCGTCTTTCAAAGTTACGTGAAGCTGTGGATCTTCTTTTGCCAACTCTTTCAATTGACGATGCAGCTGAAACAAATCCACCTGCTGCAGCGGTTCCACCACATAATTAAGATAAGCGGCAAGCATCGGTTTTTCTGTTTTTTCATACCCTAACGCTGCCCCGGCATAAAGATGTCGTACCCCTTTCAAGGTAATGATCTCTCCCGCTTTTGCCTCCTGCACGATCTGAAAATCATTTCCCTGATAACGCCGCAGCTGATCGATCTTTTCTTTGTTTCCCAATACTTGCTTTGCCCGCAGGATCCCGCCGGTTATTTTTACATGTGCCAAGATGCTGCCCTGTTCATCATGAGTGATCTGATATACTTTTGCCCCGAATGTATCCGGATAGGTTTTCTGTATCGTAAAACGATCCAGTGCATCTAAAAAGGCGACGACACCTTGCTGTTTCAAGGCTGCCCCGAAAAAACAAGGAAACAGCTTTCTTTCCATGATCGCCTTTTGTAAAGATGCATCGCTGATATGCAGCGTTTGCGCATATTCTTCCAGCAGCGCTTCTTCACAAAGCGCGGCCTGTTCATAAAAAGCATCATCCATATCCGTAAAATCTACACAGGCATCACCCAGCTTCGTTTTGATTTCCTGAAGCAGCTGTGCTTTGGAAGCATAAGTAATATCCATTTTATTGATAAACAGGAAAGTCGGCACCTGATAATGCTTCAATAGCTTCCAGATCGTTTCCGTATGCGCCTGTACGCCGTCTAAAGCACTGATGATCACGACCGCATAATCCAATACGCCTAATGTCCGTTCCATCTCTGCTGAAAAATCCACATGACCCGGTGTATCCAATAACTGGATGAGCGTATCCTTCCACTTTAACCGCGCCTGTTTGGCAAAAATGGTGATGCCGCGCTTTCGCTCCTGCTGATCATAATCAAAAAAGGTGCTGCCATGATCGACCCTGCCCCATTTTCTGATCGTTTTGCTTTGGTAAAGCAGACTTTCCGATAAAGTGGTTTTTCCTGCATCTACATGCGCAAGCATGCCGACTACCGTATATTTCATCAAGCGCACCTTCTTTCTATTTCTTAATAGTAAAAAATATCATGACAAAAATCAAGCACTTCTTGCTTGCCCGCTTTGATCACTATCTTTTTCTATACAAATCATGATATCCACATAACATTGCTTATAACAAGGGTATTTCCTTTAACGCCGCAAAAAGCTTCTGCATAAAAAACCTCTAAAGCAAAGAGCATTTCCGCCTAACTCTGCTTTAGAGGCATTATTTTTTGAAAGATATATTGCTTTTTAGCGAAGCATGGCGTCCTTCCTTTTTATCTGCAAGGAAGGAACGTGAATAACGCCGCTCACGTTTCTAAAAATGTTCGTGCATCGTACGCTTGATCACTTCATCCTGCTGCTCTTTGGTTAATTTATTGAAGTTAACCGCATAGCCGGAAACCCGGATCGTCAGCTGCGGATATTTTTCCGGATGTGCCTGTGCGTCAAGCAGCAGCGCACGATCAAACACATTGACATTCAAATGATGTCCGTTCGCTTTGACATAACCATCTAATAATGTGATCAGGTTAGCCTCACGGCTCGCATCGTCTTTTCCCAGCGCCGCCGGTACGATCGAGAAAGTATTGGAAATTCCATCGCGCGCATAGTCATACGGCAATTTCGCAACTGATTCCAGCGATGCCAACGCCCCGTTGCAGTCTCGTCCATGCATTGGATTGGCCCCCGGCGCAAAAGCTTCTCCGGCCGCTCTGCCATCCGGTGTCGCACCGGTCTTTTTGCCATATACCACATTGCTGGTGATCGTCAAAATACTCATAGAATGCACACCTTCACGATAAGTATGGTGCTTTTTGATCTTCATCATAAAACGCTTGACGATATCCTTGGCAATCGCATCTACCCGATCATCGTTATTGCCGTATTTCGGGAAATCGCCTTCACGGATAAAATCGACCGCGATGCCATCTTCATCACGCACGACCTTTACCTTGGCATATTTAATTGCAGATAAAGAGTCCGCAACGACGGATAATCCCGCTACACCGGTCGCAAAGAAACGGCGAACATCCTGATCATGAAGCGCCATCTCCGCTGCTTCATAGCTGTATTTATCATGCATATAGTGAATGACATTCAATGTATTGACATATAAGCCGGCAAGCCATTCCAACATCTGATCATATTTTTTCATGACTTCCTCATAATCGAGATAATCAGATGTGATCGGTTCAAAACGCGGTGATACCTGTTCTTTTTTCTTTTCATCCATACCGCCGTTGATCGCATACAGCAGTGCTTTCGCCAAATTGGCGCGCGCGCCGAAAAACTGCATGTCTTTTCCGATCCGCATGCAGGATACACAACATGCGATACCATAATCATCACCCATATCGATACGCATCAGATCATCATTTTCATACTGAATGGCGCTGGTTTTGATCGACATTTTCGCACAGTAGCGCTTGAAGCCTTCCGGCAGATCTTTCGACCAAAGCACGGTCAGATTCGGTTCCGGTGCGGGCCCTAAATTGGTAAGCGTATGTAAAATACGGAATGAGTTTTTGGTTACCAGTGTTCTGCCATCTGTTCCCATACCGCCGATCGATTCCGTTACCCAGTTTGGATCGCCTGAAAACAGTTCATTGTATTCCGGCGTACGCATAAAACGGATCAAACGCAGCTTCATGACAAACTGATCCATCAGTTCCTGCGCGCCCTTTTCATCCAGCACGCCCTGTTCCAGATCACGCTGAATATAAATATCCAAGAAAGTGGATACACGGCCCAAGGACATCGCCGCCCCGTTTTGATCTTTCACCGCTGCCAGATAGCCGAAATAAACTGCCTGGATCGCCTCCTGCGCCGTCTGTGCCGGTTTGGCAATATCACAGCCGTAGATCTCCGCCATCTTCTTCATATCGTTCAAAGCTCTCAGCTGTTCGGCAATCTCTTCCCGACTGCGGATCTTCGCATCGGTCATCGTACCATCTAAAGCAGCCAGCGCTTCTTGCTTGTCTATGATCAGCCGATCGATTCCATATAATGCAACGCGGCGATAATCGCCAATGATACGGCCGCGCCCATACGCATCCGGCAGACCGGTAATGATCGCACAGTGTCTAGCCTTGCGCATTTCCGGTGTATAAGCGTCAAAGACACCTTGGTTATGTGTTTTACGATATTTTGTAAAGATCTCTTTGATCTCTTTGTCGATCTCATAGCCATATGCCTTTAAGGCGCTTTCGCTCATCTTAATGCCGCCAAATGGCTGCAAGGCGCGTTTCAAAGGCGCATCGGTTTGAAAACCGACGATCTTTTCCAGCTTTTGATCCAAATAGCCGGCCTGATGCGATGTCAAAGTAGATACGACAGCGGTATCCGCATCCAGCACACCGCCTTTTTCCTGTTCTTTCTGACAAAGCGCCAGCGCCTCTTTCCAAAGTCGGTCGGTCGCTTCGCTTACTTCTGCCAAAAAACTGTCGTCGCCTTCATACGGTGTATAGTTGCACTGAATAAAATCGCGTACATCAATTTCTTCACACCATTTTCCTGTTTGAAAACCGTTCCATTCTTTCACCATATACCTGTCCTCTCTTTCTGTCTATAAAGAAAGACCGCACTGCCGGACTTCCTTCACGCCCAGACGGTCGGCCTTTGATTCTGTCATACTCCCATGTGGTTATTCCACTGTTCCGTCAGTCATATGACCTCATGCTTCAAGTATACACATTCTCATCTGATCCGTCAAATGATATGATAAAGAAATATGTCTTTTTTTGTCCTTATAAAACGGTTGCAACACACAAATGCCGGATCCTCCCTTGTTAGAATGTGCCATTCGATACAGATGATACGAAAAATATCGTTTAGATTTCCTATTTATGATTGTTCTGCAGCTTTTTATGCCTTGGCAGTGCCCAGATCAAATCATCTGCACTATCGCGATCATTTGATCCTATTTAACGAACATGCCATTACAGATTGATGCCGCGTAGACGCTGATACAGCGTTTTTGCATAATGATCTGTCATACCGCCGATAAAATCAGCAGCCATCAACAGACGATGATACACTTTTTCCTCATCAGGCAAATCTTTCGTAACGATAAAATAATGATCCATATAATTATGCGAAAGCAGTGAAACATATTTTTCTTCCATTTCACTCATCGTTTCTGTTTCGCTGTCAAAAGGAAGCAGCGCATTTACAAAACAGTCCATCAGATAAGAGATGATCTCATTGCCCATGAGCTCTAATTGAATGATCGAGCTGGTATTGTAGATCTTTTGAAAGGCGAATGTCTTTAAGTTCAAGATCAGTTTCGCATGTGCACATACCGCGATGAGCTCTTTTTCAAAGCGCCCCTCCATGATTGCATCATAATGTGTCACAAAGGCATCGGTAATAGCAGAGATGCAATACAGCTGCTTTAATGTCAGCCAACTGAATACAGCCTGCTTATTGCCATCATGTGGATAATAGGAAGCCACATGAGAGGAAGTCGTCTGCTTCAGCTTTTCTTCCAGCTTTGCCAAGCCTTTTTCATCATCACTTGCTAGGAGGACAGCTTTCAGATCATCGGTCGTAAATAAGCCTTTATTATAGCCATCTTCTAAATCAGAGAAGGTATAGGCGAGATCATCAGCGGCTTCCAATATATAGGTCAAAGGGTTACGGGCGTGCAGAGTGCCGGTATTGTTTTTTATTTCCTGAAAGACAGTTGCTTCACTCGCGTAATAGCCGATCTTTTTCTTCAGCAAGCTGCGCTGCGCTTTCGGTTTTTCCTGTTCTTTCCTTGCTTCTAAAGAATTGCACGGGTATTTTATGATGGTGTCCAACACGCCTGAAGTAAGATGCATGCCGTTTTTCCCATGTAAATGATGCAGACCGTTTACAATACGCAGGGACTGGGCGTTGCCTTCATAATTCATCAGATCGCAGCGTTCCTGCTCCTTTAACAGCGCATGCAGCGTTTTGCCGTGATAGGTCAATTCATCAAGATGCTGCTTAAACCAGTTGCGGATCGCCGTTTCTCCAAAATGGCCGAACGGCGGATTGCCCAGATCATGGATCAGTGATGCGCTTGCCAATGTTTCAATGATCTCATGGCTATATGGCTGCATCGCTTTTATCTTGGCACACACTTGTCTGCCGATCAGTTTGGCGATAGCGGAAACCTCCATGGAGTGGGTCAAACGAGTCCTGACAAAATCACTTTGATCAAGTGGAAATACTTGGGTCTTATCTTGTAAACGCCGAAAAGAAGCGCTGTTGATGATGCGGTAATAATCGCTTTCCACTTCACTGCGCAGAAGGGAAAGATCGTTTTTGGGCTGATTAGGGGGAATGCGTTTGCTTGATACAAGCTGTTCCCATTGAAATTGTTTCATATGATACACCTCATTTCTATGACTGACGATCAAAGGCATGAAGCCAGTCTACTTTTTGATAATAAATGAAGAAAGCAAGTGAACTGAGCGTCCATGTCAGTGGATAAACCCAATACACCATATTGATGGAATTGGTGAGCGGCACCATGATCATCAAAAACGCCACTCGCACGACGCACCAGAATACCAGCATGACGACCATCGGCACCATTGATTTGCCCGCTCCCCGCAAAATAGCGGAAATGCAATGAGAATAAGCAAGCAGGCAAAAGAAGAATGCGGCGGTACGTGCCCGATCGCTTCCATATAAGACGACCTGCGGATCATTGTTAAAAGCGACTATGAGCAGCGGGGCAAATAAGAAGATCGCAAGACCGATCAGCTCTGCCAAGATCATCGAGCACAGGACACCGAACTTTGCCCCTTTTAAGGTACGGCCATATTGCTTGGCACCCAGATTTTGACCGACAAAGGTCGTCAGCGCCATGGTAAAGCTGGTAATCGGCAAAAAAGCAAAGCCTTCGATCTTTGAAAAAGCGCCGCAGCCTGCCATCGCCATCTCACCGAACGCATTGATATTAGACTGCACGACGACATTGGCAATCGCGATTATGGAATTTTGAAGGCCGGAAGGGAGCCCATAGCGAATCACCATTTTTAAGATCGGCAGATCAAATTTCACTTTCTTGATTTCTACGCGATAAGTTTCTTTTGTGCGAAGCAACTGGATCAAACATAAGATCGCACTGATAAACTGCGCTAAGATGGTCGCATAGGCCGCACCGTCTACCCCCATATGAAAGACGGTGATGAATACGATATCCAGCACGATGTTGACGATCGAAGAAACGATCAAATAATAAAGCGGATGCTTGGAATCACCGACTGCCTGCAATATGCCGACAAATACATTATACATGACAAGTCCCAGTGAACCGAGAAAATAGATTCTGAAATAGGCGACTGAATCGGGCATGACATTTTCCGGCGTTCCCATCCAGATCAGGATCTGCGGCGCCAACAGCATGCCGAGGATCGTTAAAGCGATACCCGCAAAAAGGCCAAAGGCAACGGTCGTATGAATTGCCTTGCTCATGTGTTCATAATCCTTCGCGCCAAAATAGCGAGCGATCACGACCCCTGCGCCCATCGCAATACCGTTAAACAGACCGACCATCAAAAAGATGAGATTACCTGAAGAACTGACTGCAGCTAAGGCGTTGCTGCCGAGGAAATTCCCGACGATCAAAGAATCTGCCGTATTGTATAACTGCTGAAAAAGGTTTCCCAGAAACAGCGGCAGGGCAAAGAAGGTAATCTTTTTCCAAATGATTCCTTCCGTCATTAAATTTTTTTCTGCATATTCCGCCATGTCTTTCATCCCCTATCTTATACCTGTGAAATCAGCATCTGATCACAGGCGTTTTGTTTGCTCTTATATCGCAACTGCGCTTGTATCTTTCTATAATTTATTATGATACCACAATTTATGCGAAGCGGCAGTAATTTCTTCGTCTTTTCTTTTCTATCCGGTATGGGGCATGAAAAAAGCAGACCTTGTTTCCTTTTTTGACGTCTGCTTGTTACAAAAGTGCCACATGGAGAAAGCGGCTGATCCAAAAACAAAACAGGGTGTTTACAGGAGATGTCAAAAGACTGCCAGACAATCAGGGGATTCGCTCTTGATCAATTTTTTCTTATCCATCCCTCTGAAAAAGGCGATCGCCTGCTCTATTCTCTTTTCGATGACAAAGCATGCGCATCACTTTGTTTTGTTTATGTGTTTTTGATTTCCGTTTTTTCTATGCTTTCCCATTTATTCCTTTTATTGGCTTTTTATTAGCTTTCTTCTTGCATTTGAACCATTTCTTTTATTTGGATAATTTCTGTTGGGTTCGTTCGAGGAAAGAAGCTGCTTTTACCACACAGCGCTGATGGGTGCCTTTCCCGATCATGCCGCAGGCATCTTGTGCTGAAACATCGAACGTGATGATCCGGCGATCGATTGCAACGATCTTTGCGGTTGCTTCGACCTGCATACCGATTGGCGTGGCGGCATCATGCGTGATCGACATTGCAATGCCGACAGAAGTTTCTCCCTCATCTAAAAACGGGGCAAGCGCTTCTTTGGCGGCCTGTTCCATCAAAGCGACCATCATCGGCGTCGCATATACTTCTACATCGCCGCTGCCGATCGTCTTAGCGCTCATTTCCGGGCATACCGTTGTAACGACCGTCTTTTGTGTTTGTAATGTGATTTCTTTCATGTTCCTCCTCCATGCAATTTTTTATTGCACGTTTTTTATAACGATGGCATTATACCATGAGTTGCGCCAAATTGCGATGACAATCGGAAAAGTGAAACATTATTTGGATCGGTGCCTGCCGAAACGATCTGATCATAGAATAAGGATGGTGCCGAAATACCGTAATTGTGTGTATTTATCCGATCTCCCTATAAGTGAAACTGCTTTTACAGACAATATGAATAAGTGCGCACTTGCCATGGCCAGATGAAACAATGCTTATGAAAAAATAGTTGCAGGAATACTATTTTTATGCTAAAATGTTCTAGCAATCATAGGGGTGTAGTACAAAGGCAGTATAACGGTCTCCAAAACCGCTGATACGGGTTCGATTCCTGTCACCCCTGCCATTATGCAAGCAAACGAATTTTGTTGTTTTTCCAAAAGCGTTCAAAATTCGTTTTTTTTATATCTTTCTTGCGTTTTTCCCCCTCTTTTATTATCTATTGTTCCCGCAATACAGAGTTTTTTCATCTGCGTTCTTGATCTTGATTTGCAGCTGCGTGATATACTCCTTTGGATCAATCGTTTCATGCACATCAATGATCAATAGTTCCAGTGCATCGCCATCGGCTTCATATCCCATTTTTCGCATATAGGCCATCATTTCATACAAATGTTCAAAGTTTTGATCTTTCTTGCCGCGGTAAGAAAGCGTCAGATAAGTGCCCTGCGGCAGTTCAAATTCATAAGAAAGCAGTGTGTCTCCCATGATCAGCACATCTTTATAATGACAAGGATGAGCATGAATATCAATGATACAGCCGGTATTGAAATTAGCGATCGCAAACAGGTTTTCTTCATATTCTTTGCTAAGCTTAGCTAATAGAAAATCATTGTCATTGGCATCATTGGTCGTCGTTTTCAAAGTAACGCATTTGCGTTTCGGCAGCTTTTTTACCTGTATTTTGTCAAATGTCATCTTTTGTGTTTTCAACAGTTCTTCTTTTCGCCGCTCCATATCAAAACGCATATTTTGCAGCTCCGCCATTTTTTGATCGATGACCTTGATTTCTTCTTCAAATAAATGCAGTGAATTTTCAATGCTGCGATTTTCTAAATATGTTTTGATCTTAGCCATAGAAAACCCCAGATTGCGCATGTCTTTGATAATATTCAGCCGATATATATCATGCGTGGAATACTGACGGTAGCGATTTTCTCCCCGCTTTGGCTGTAAAATCCCCAATTCTTCATAATAGCGCAGTGAATCAACACCGATATTATATAGTTTCGCAATTTCATTGATCTTATAATACTGTTTCATAAAATCACCTCTTGACCTTAGTATTATACTAGAGTTTACAATAAGATACAAGGAAGGAAAAAGAGAGGAATTTACGTTTTTATCCTGCTCGGAGGTGTTAGCTTGAACTCGAAAAAACAGTTTTTGAAATTTGTGATCCCATCTGTCCTATCAATGCTGATCTTTAATCTCTATACGATGGTAGATGGCATCTATGTTGCGCAGATCGTCGGTGAAACTGCTCTTTCTGCCGTCAATATTTCTATTCCTTATACCAATTTCATCTTTGCCTTTGCCCTGCTTTTCGCAGTTGGCACTTCAACGGTGGTTGCGATCTACCGCGGACAGGGAGATCTGCGTGAAGCAAATGAAACATTTACGAAGAATACGGTATTTTTATCTGTCTGCGGCTTGCTGGTTACCGTTTTCGCTGTCTTGAATCTGGAAACGCTAGCACGATTTTTAGGGGCGAGTGAAACGACGATGCCTTATGTGAAAGATTACCTGGGGATCATCGTCTGGTTCTCTTATTTCTATATCGTCAGTTATTCACTGGAGGTTTTGGTGAAAACCGATGGTTTCCCGATGATTTCAACACTTGGAGTTTTCATCGGTGCGCTGACCAATATTATATTAGATGCAGTATTTATGATCCTGTTTGATATGGGAATTGCCGGCGCCGCGCTTGCGACCGGATTATCACAGGTGCTGACGTTCTCGGTCTTTTTCATACATTTCTTAAGACACAAAGGCAGTATTCGCTGGTGCCGCTTCCAATTTGATTTTCGCATTTATAAGCGTATCATTCCAATCGGTTTGGCTGATTTCATCACGGAGCTTTCAGCCGGTATCATCGTTTTTATGTTTAATCATGCGATCCTCACTTATATCGGCGATGCGGGATTGGTTACCTATACAATCATTACATATGTCTATAATTTGGTCATGATGACCTTTTCGGGCATATCACAGGGCATGCAGCCGCTTGTCAGCTATCACTATGGAAAGCAGGATGTTCATGCATATCATACCTTTTTCAAATATGCCCTGTTTTCCACCCTGATCGCTTCGCTTTTCGCACTTGTCATCTGCTTATTTGGTACGAAATGGATCGTGATGATCTTCTTATCGCCTGATTCGCAGCCGCTGTTTTCAAATACGCTCTATGCGTTTCGCTGCTTCTCGCTTTGTTATCTGGTCATCGGCTACAATATTGTGATTGCCGGTTATTTTGCAGCGGTCGAAAAAAGCCGTAATTCTTTCCTGATCTCCGTTTTGCGTGGATTTGTATTGATTGCTTTTGCGCTGTTTTTTACCTCTTACTGTTTTGGCGGAGATGGAATCTGGTTCTCAACACTGATCTGTGAAGGACTTTGCCTAATCGTAAGTCTATTCTTGATCTTGAGGCAGAAAAAGCAGGAAAGAGCAACAGGCAAAGCAGCGTGATCCGATCATGATCGCTTATGTAATTGTCCATTTCACTTGCATGCGGACTTGCCCTTATAAATAAAATATCGCTGCCAAGTAAAGAAAAGCGAAAATCTATATCGCTTCGACTTCTTTCCTTTCGGCAGCGGTATTTTTATATTGTAATCTTTTTTATGTACAAAGGCTATGGTTTCATCTGCTTCTCATTCTCAAGCGATCGATTGCTTTAACAGCATGCGCTTTCTCCTATCTTTTTACAGATTCTTCAGTATCTTTGGACAGAAAGAAAGTGTAAGGAAGCAATGTGCTGCAAAAGCGGAAACGATATCAGAGGGTACTCTCCTATTATCTGCTTCCTTAGATCAAACAAGAAACAGGAGATGATGCTTATGATAGCTGTTTCGTATGAATGAAACTCTGTATACTTTTCTTGATCGTTTCCAAATCAAAATGCTTCAACAGCTGATTCATATCATGATTTGCTTTTAGCCACGCCGCAACAAAGTCAAACAGGCGTTCTGCTGTTTGTTCTAAACAGGATCTTACTTGGATCATGACGATCATTTGAATCAGCTTTTGATCTAACATCAGCGGATGCGCTAATGTAGCCATACAAATAAAGGTTGCATCACTTAACGTATCAGTCAAAACGATCGCGCATTGATTAGAGAAGGTCAAGAAGCGATATTCCTCAATTTCCTCAAGATGAAACAGCGTTTTTTTCTGTAATTGCCGCATTTTCAAATTGCACGCGGCAATCAAAGCCGTCTTATTTTCCGCCACCAGATCTTTCCAGATCAGTTCTTCATGCAAATACTCTTCAATTCTTAAAGACTGATAGCGCTGTGTTTGATAAAACGTTCTCACTTCCTGCAAACCTTCCTCATAGGAATCAATGTAATAAACAGGTATCTGCACACCGCGAATCGGTACGGTAGACACCAGCATTTGATAGGAAGACAATTCTTTTTCATTGATCTGCTGGATATCACGCAGATCTACCTCCACCCCAAGTGGGTTCAAAATTTCGCTCAACTGATTGAGTATGGTAATGGATTCCGGTCTGCCTCTGCCGCAGATCAATGCCGCTTTTTCTTTACGGCGCTGCTGCATCAGGATCATGTTGAAATATAAAACAAGATAAGCAAATTCGTGCATATCAATTTTGATTTGTATTCTTTGTTCGATGATACGGCAGGCAAAAGCAGTTGCCAGTGCCGCATAAGGATAACGGGTCATGATCTGCGCTGCCTGTGGGTTGCGCATCGGCAAATGGATCTGATAACGCTGGACCATTTGCACGATATGTGTCTTAAAAAATAAGGCGATCTCATCACTGATGAAAAAATCGATCCCAAAAACCTGTTTCATCATCTCCGTAATTTCCCCTATCAATTCATTCAGCCAAGCATAACGCGCATCGCCAATAGGAATCTCATCCATCTTCTTGCTGATGAAGTGGAGCGCTAAATAAGCGATTTCTGCTTTTGGCAGCGTCATATCCATGTATTCTTCCAATATATGACCATAGGCACAAGCTGCCTGATATGCACTGCTTCCCTGCAAAAAGGCAGCTTCTCCACTGTCGATCTGCACATATTCACTGAAGGTCAAGCGTCTGATCATGATCATAATGTGGATCATAAGATATTCCTGCGACTGATTTGACATACGGATTCCATAAGCATCCAACACTTTGCACAATTCTTTCTGCAGTTTGGTTACTTCCTCGTGGTTGCCGATAAACATTGCATGATCCAGCGCATAAAATTTTGCATCTACTCCGGAATGAAAGAAAAAATCAGCAATGCAGCGACGTTTTGCCACTTCATTTCCCAAAATCATCGTACCTTTTCCGGGACGATGAATCAAAGTGAGGTCATAACGCTTCAGCAGTTCCTTTACCGTTTTCATATCATTGGTGATCGTGGAACGACTGATAAATAATTCTTCCGCTAGATCATCTAATTTAATGAAATAGTCGATAGTCAGTAGTTTACGTATGATATAATTGACCCGTTGTGAAAAGCCGTTTGGAATGACATTATTCTGGGCCATTTCATTCAGATCTAATTCTTTGATCAGTTTTTGTTTCTGATGAGGTGTATCATAAGTCAAATAATAACCGATCCCTTGCTTGGCAATTAAAGAAGCACCGTACGCCGATACGAAAACTGCCAGTTCTTTCAGATCTTTTTTTACGGTGCGCGATGTAACTGAAACTGCATCAGCCAAGGTTTTACTAGTCATCGGCTCCTGGCTTTTTAAGAGCAGATTCAGTAATATCGCTTGTCGTTTGCTGATATACATGCTATCACCTCATTTCTATTTTTATCTTATCGCATTCTCTTTGATCCTGCCAGTCATGCAAGCATTTTGGTAATCTTTTCCTTTTTACATGGGAAAGATGACAGCATATATACATACACTGTCATCTGACACAAATGTTTCAGCTCATCAAGCAGAAACAGAAGGGAGTTGTGAAAAAAGAGCCTGTCTTTTTTCTATCTGACATGAATCATCTCATGTACAGATCTACTTATTTCCCCACCTGCGCTACGTAAGGATAAATCACGGTCTTGATCCCGACATCAGAATCGTCATGCCCAAATGGATAATCACTTCCGATGCCATAGTCCCAACTGCGATAAACAGCAAGCATCTGCGCAACCATTACGTAAGGAAGCGTCAGATATGCCGAAGGCACATCTTTACCATCAATTACGATGACTGTATCACAAACCTCATGCAGCGCCTGCTCATCTTGCGTACAAAGTGCAATGAAACAGCTGTTTTGTTTATGATACTCCTTCATTTCTTTTAACATATCCATTGCATACCGATTGGCGTAAGCATCGTTTTCAAAATACATGACGATAAGATTATGATCATCGGTCTTTACAAAACTGCTTGGACCATGACGATAGCCAAGCGGTGATTCATACATGGTAGACAGTTCTCCCGCAGTCACTTCCAAGGCCTTTAACGCACTTTCCTGCGCAACACCTTTCAAAGTGCCGCCGCCCAGATACACCAGTCTTTCAAAAGCGGTTTCTTTAACGAGTTTACGCAGTTTACTGCCGTATTCCTCTAAAATATAATTGCCGGCATCCGCCATCTTTTCAACACTGTGTTTTTTCGTTTCCGCTGTCTCCGTACCGAAGATCAACAAAGCGGCGAGCACCATTGCAGTATAACTGGATGTCATTGCGAAACTGGCATCATTGGTACCTTCCGGCATCAGCAATAGATATGTATGATCATTGTTTTTCGCATATTGCGCCAATTTGCCATTTGGATTACAGGTAATGAACAAATGGTCGATATGCGAACAAACCTGATTAGCTAATTCAACGGAAGCCATTGACTCCGGTGAATTACCGCTTCTTGCACAGTTTACCAATAAGATTTTTTTATCAGGATCAAGATAATAATAAGGATGACTGATCAGATCGGTGGTACCAATGGAAAGAATCTGTTCTTTTCTTTGGTAAAAGGAACGATAGATACTGTTCCCGACAAATTCACTGGTGCCGGCACCGGTAAAAAGAATCACATCATGCCCCTGTATAAAGTTTTGCAAGGCCGATTCCTGCTGCTGCACCAACTCCCAGACTTCTCGCCAAATACGCGGCTGCTGAGAAATCTCCCGAATGACCGATTCTGAGTCTTTTATGATCTCTAAGGCAACCCCACTTGTATCAATCATTATATTCCACCTTCCTTTTTCTTTTTGCGCTCTGCGTTCATTTTGAAACAGAGCGCTGTTGTTTTTGTCGCGTTTATCATTGTTTTACAAATTTCACTTAAAGAATCTTCACGGATATAGATTGCCTCTAAAATAGCGGCAAGATTTATTCCCGCAACGATCCTTACATTTTGATGGTCTTGAAACAGCATAGAACTGACCGTAAACGGCGTCGCTCCTGCCAGATCACAGACAAAGATGTATTGTTCTCCCTGCTTTACCGTCTGCAAATACTGTCTTTTTAATTCTTCCAGCGGTTTTGTCGTATCATAGTCGATATAAGAAAGACACTCCTGTTCCCCACAGATCGCCTCGATTGCCGAGCGCATCGCTGTCGCATAATTTGCATGCCCTGTGATAATGTAGTGAATCATCCTGCATACCTGTATACCTTTTTATACGATGCTTAAATAAGAAAGAATCACGGCAATGACGATGATCAGTGCAATCAAGATCGTCGGTTTAACTTTCTTTCTCTTATACAGGTAATAAACACCTGCGGTTATGACTGCCGGGAGCAAGTTAGGGAAAATATTATCGATCAAATCCGCCTGTAAGGAAATCGTACTGGATTCATTTAACACGATTTCCGGAAGCAGATTGATGGAAATGACCGATGCGACCAATCCACCGATTACCGTTGTTCCTAAAATGGTGGCTGCTCGTGATACTTTTGCGGTCTGTTCTTTTAAGGTGCTGACTGCTTTTGTACCTAAGCGATAGCCGATTCTTGCCAGCGGAAAACGGCAGCAGAAGAATGCGGCGAATACGATGAAATACAGTACTGGTCCCAGTACGCTGCCTTGCTGAGCAATAGATGAAGCGATACCTGCAGTAATCGGCAGCACCGTAAACCAGAATAAGGCATCGCCAATACCGGCAATCGGCGCAAACATAGAATTCTTTAAGCCGTCAATCAGTTCTCTTGGCTCATGCGCTTCTTCCATCGCCATTAGGATCCCCATTAAAAACGGCGCTAAGGTCGGGTGGGTATTGATGAAACTGGTATGATGGGAAAGCGCTTTTCCAAGCCCTTCTTTGTCATCACCGTAAATTTTCCCCAGAGTCGGTGCAACTGCCGCTGCCCAACCGGCTCCCTGCATTCTTTCATAGTTGAATGAAGCTTGTAAAAAAATAGAATTGAATGCCAGACGGTTAATATCGCGATTGGTTAGTTTTTTAGATTCCACGTTTCACACCTCCGTTTGCCTGTTTTGCTTCTTTTTCATGATTAAAATAATCTAACAGTGCAAGTGCCAACCCGATCAGTGCAACCGGCAGAATGTTGCCGAAACTGATGAAGCAGGCGCTCACAAAACCGATGATCAGATATGCGATAAACTCTTTTTTGAGCAAGATCGAAAGTAACATACAGAAACCTACTGCCGGCAGCACGCCTCCTGCAACGCTTAACCCATTCATGAGCGGCTGCGGGAATGCGGCTACAATATCGGAAATCAGATCCTGCGCTGCATACGTACATAAGAATGTAACTACCGCAAAGCATAGACCGGTAATCGCCAAAGTGCCGATATGCATTAAGACAAGTCCTCTTACATTGCCTTTTGCCGCCATTTCATCAGCCGGCTTCATAAAGAATGCAAAAGCGGCGCCTTTGATCGTACCTAGGTACTGCATCAAAAAGGAAAACGGCAATGCCAGCGGAAATGCTTCTTCCGGGGAAATATCTTGTGTTACTGCCAGAAATACGGTCATGATCCCGGCAATCGTACCATTCGGCACAGAGGCTCCGCCAGCCGGCGTCAATCCCGCAAATGCCAGCTCCACTAATCCTCCCGCAATTACACCGGTTTCAATATCCCCTAAAATAATACCGGTAAAAGTTGCCACCATGATCGGACGCATGACGAAAAAAGCTTCCATCAAATCATCAAAGCCGACAAGAAAGGCCATTAACGCAAGCAATAACCCTTGTGTAAGTGTAATCATATCTTTTCCTCCTTTATTTTAGTGCTTCTTCTAGTTTCCCGGGAATTTCCTGGATATAGACACGCACGCCTTTCTCTTGCATGGCATGCAGGTTTTCCATGTCTTCATCATCTACGAAGACTTTTTGACTGATCTGTCTTTTCCCTTCACTGAAATGCATATTGCCGACATTGACCTGTTCGATCGGCACATTGTTATCAATCAAAGCACGCATTTCTTTCGGGGTCTTGGTAATGATGAAGATCTTTTGTTCCGGAGCAGCGTTCCATATGAGATCGATCGTATCCTGAATGCTGAAAAAACGGATATCGGCGCTTGATGTCATAGCGACCATTTCCATGATTTCCTGCTGAATCTCATTTTGCGCAACCTCATCATCGGCAACGATGATCAAATTGGCACCTAGATAATTGGTCCATGAAACGCCTACCTGCCCATGCACGAGGCGATTGTCAATTCTTCCTAATAAAATATTTGGTTTTTCCATAATCCCGTTGTCCTCCTTCTGTTTATGATACATTCCAGTAGCGGATGTCTTGTTTGGCAGTTGTCAGGACGTATTCGATATAACTTTCGATATCAGTATCCATCTTTGTGGATAAAAGGGTAAACAGCATCATAAGATTGACGCCGGTCAGCAAATGGACGTTTTCTTTTCCTTTGGAAACATGTACGGCAATCTGGGTGCTGCTGGATAAACCGAAATCGGTCGCAAGAAAGTAGGTATGCTTTTGATCGATAATGGCGTTGATCTGTGCTTCCACATGATCCAGTGTTTCGTTTTCACTGATCTCGAAGTAGTGAAATGATGACAGATCGGCGACAAAGTATCCTAAGGTTTCATACAGTCCTTTGCCTACCCCTTTATGGGTAATCAAGACAACTTGTTTTTCATCCAACTGTTTCATATCTGTCTGCTTTCGCTGATTTGCAAATCCTGAAAATGGATCTTTGGGTGTTCCGGTATTTCTTGGAAATAAATTTCAATGGTTCGGCTGAGTTCTTTACAGATCGCAAGATCTGCTTCATTTAGAAAAATAGCCGGTGAAATTTCAATCTTGGCATTGCGGGAACGCAGACCGCCGATATTGAGCGATGTGAAAAAGGAAAACGCTTCGAGCAGCGGCAGGGCATCGACAATTTTTTTGACGACGACTAAAATGCGGCGCTCGCTTTCACTGCTTTCTCTCAAATAGGCGATGGCGTCGGGAATGTCTTGAATGATGATTTGGACGTTGCGCGGTTTGGCAAGGCGCAATGACATCATGGTAAATTCGTCATTGACGGCGTTCTCATTGGCAATCAGAATGGTGTCTGTTTTTAGGTAGCTTGTCCATGAGATAGACAATTTGCCATGAAGCAGGCGATCATCCACTCTCAGAATCGCACGCATGCATTCACCTCCTCCTTTCTGTTTTTCTGATTTCATTATATAGAAGGGGGAAGAAAAACTGAATATAGAAAAACTTCACTATTGATAGTGAAGTGAAGTTGGAAAAGAAGAGATTGAAAAGGATTTTATGTGCCGATGAATGAGAATCTTAGCGAATTGATGGAATGGGTGAGAAAAAGGATAATACAAAAAGAGTTGTCGATAAGATTTTGTGAAATGTGATTTGATTATCTTGATTTTTCATGAGTTTCAGCGTATTATATCAAATGGGTCTGCTTTCTCTGCTTTTTCAAATCATTTTTATTTTGAAAAGAGATCGACAGATGTAGAAATGGAGATGTACTCAAGAGGCCGAAGAGGTCGCACTCGAAATGCGATAGGTCCGCAAGGGCGCGTGGGTTCGACTCCCACCATCTCCGCCATTTGGTAATTGATCGAACTTTGTTTATACTTTTATCGGGGATCAAACAGAGCTCGTTTTTTTATTTGTTGCAGAGTTTATCTCATTGAATGGAGCTTATGATCAAACAAGCAAGTGCAGTCTAGCATCCCTTCTTATCTCTGGTTCCAAAAAGTTCATATATCTGAATAAAATAACCGAAAAGATTGATGAAAGGTAATAGACGGCCATAAAACACTTATAATGTGATTTTATTATATAGTCTCCTAAATAACACTTAAAGTAGTCTTTTCTGTGTTCTTTAATTAAATGAAATTTTAATTCAACGATACAGCCACATAAATACACTTTAAGTGTTATAAATACAAACTATTCCCCCATTCGCAAGATATTATCTGCTTTATTTAAGAAGGGCAACAAACCTGCTTGGAAATCTTTGCCAGTTTTCTTATCTCATAATGCTGACTAAAAATAAGTTGAACCGTTTTACTTGCTAATACTAACAAAACAGTTCACAAAAAGTAGCAGCATCTCTAGGTAAATTTCAATTCTTTATAAAAAACATCACCTATCAAATGAATTAACATATAAAAACAGTTATGTTTAGAAATATACTAAGCCATAACTGTTTCTTACTTAAACAAATTAGCATGGCTGCATACACGATAAAGTATTAAAACCAAAACATTTGCAATTACTTCATACACAAGCAACCAATCAGGTTCCACATGGCATTCGCGACACCCTTTGTAATTCCCACCTAAATCATGATCGCGATATTTTTCTTCCAAAGACTTCCCATTCGCTAACTGTTCAATAACAGAAAAAAGTTGATCAATGTCCTTCCCTTGCTTTTTGGCAAGCTTCAAATCCTCTTTGAATTGAGTTGTAAATCGAATTTCATATTTCATACTTCTAACGCAGCCCTTAAATCAGAGATAGAAGAATAACCCGTTGCATTTTTATCATATGCTAAAGTTCTTCCCTCTGTAATAGCAGCGATAGTCATTTCATTTGGAATATTTAACTTTAATTCAAAAGGTATGCCTTTCTCACGGATTGCTTGCCTTAAAAAGATATTTACAGCAGTAGTCATATTGATTCCTAATGCATCAAAGATCTCTTCAGCTTGCATTTTAATTTCTTTATCAACGCGGATATTCAAATTTGTAGACGCCATAGTAACACCTCCACTTTTATTATATATAAATTATAGCACTTTTATATGTGCAATATCAACATAATGCACGCATTATGCCAGTGTTTTTATCATTCTAAAACATTTCTGATACATTATTATAAATCAGCCATTTGGAAGCCGATCGCCCAATGATAGATCCTCTATCGTAAAATTCTAGAAGTAATATCATTTTTCTTCAATTCTTTTCTAAAATTATTAAATATGATATAAATCCAGATATTTTGCGAAAAATAATTCATAACTTTATCCTAGTTACATTTGACCGTACTTTCTTATCGCTTGTCCTTTTCATTTCATAAATTTTCAGTATCCTTGCTCTCAATTTCAAATTCTAAAAAACTTCTTTATCAAATGATGATAGTTTTTACAATTCTATTTATCTGTTAGAAAAAAGCATCGGATGACAACAGTTTCTCCGCAGTATATTGCTATCATTCTTTTTTACTAGGAAAGCATATTTTTTGTACACAGTAGAAATTATAAAAGTCAATTCTATGTTTTGATTTCTAATGTTGCGAACTTCATAACGCTTTAACATCGATAAAATATGTCATGCTTTATATGTTATAATCAAATTGTGAGGAGGACGTATGAAAGAAAGCAGATTGTTTCGAATTTTATACTATATTCTAGAAAACGGACGTACGAGTGCTCCTGTGTTGGCTAAGCAATTTGAAGTTTCTGTACGGACGATCTATCGAGATATTGATGTCATCAGCAGCGCCGGTATTCCGATTTATGTAACACCAGGCAGAAACGGCGGTGTTCAGATCCATAAAAACTATATTTTGAATCGAGCGATGCTCACCGACAAGGAAAAACAAGAAATTCTTTCTGCCCTACAAAGCACTTCTCTTGTCAATGCGTTGCAGGAAAATGCGACTTTGACCAAATTATCCGCATTATTTCAACAGCCATCTGATAACTGGTTTGAAGTCGATTTCTCCAGATGGGGCATCAAATCGCAGGATGATACATCTTTTTCCTTATTGAAAAAAGCTATTTTATCTCATCATGCAGTAAAAATCGTTTATGTCAATACAAACGGTCAAAAGACGGAACGGACGATCTACCCTCTTAAAATGGTATTTAAGACGAGACAATGGTATCTGAAAGCTTTTTGTGTAAATAAAAATGACTTCCGCCTATTTAAGATGAGTCGTATGCTCAAACTACACTTATTGAGTGAAACATTTGCGCCAATGGAATATCCAAATCCTATAGATGATCTTCAAAAAACATATCCAAAAACAGTACTCCTTTTCCCAAAAGAGATGGCATATCGCGTTTATGATGAATTTGAGGCAACTGAAATCAAAGAAAAAGAAAACGGATCTTTGCTGGTGTCAGTGGAAATGCCACAAGATAACTGGCTCATCGGATATCTGCTTTCTTTCGGTTCAACAGTAGAAATTTTAGAGCCTTCTTGGCTGCGTAAGGCCTTAGCAATAGAAGCAGAAAAAATATATAATAAAAATATATCCTGACACAGGGTGTCAAGATTCCCTTGCTATAATAGGATTGTGAATGAAATAGGGAGGGCTATTTATGAGCGAAGCATTTATCACGATCTCTGGTAATCTGTTGGAACAAGAACACTTATGTTGTGCAATGACAGATAAAAAACACCAGCCCGGTGTTACAGCTAAGAAAAAATGGCTGGCTGATCGTATTGCAGAAGGCCATATTTTCCGCAAGCTGGATGTAAATGGGAAAGTATTTATTGAATATGCACCATTAGAGACAGCTTGGGTGCCAATCCAAGGGAAGAGTTATTTGTACATCTACTGTCTTTGGGTAAGCGGATCTTTCAAAGGGAAAGGGTATGGAAAAGCACTGATGGAATCCTGTATTCTAGATGCAAAGAAAAAAGGAAAATCCGGTATCTGTGTTCTTAGTTCAAAAAAGAAAAAGCCGTTTTTAGCGGACAAGCAATTTTTTCTAAAATTTGGTTTCACGGTAGCAGATGCAATCAATGAAGAGTATGAATTGCTTGCTTTATCTTTTAGCGGAGAAATGCCTTCTTTTTCTGCTGCGGCCAAGACCATGGAAATTGCGGAAAAAGAATTGACGATTTATTATAGTGTCCAATGTCCTTGTGTTGTAGACTGTATCAAACAAGTGCGGACATATTGCGGCAAAAATAACATACCTCTTCATCTATTCGCGGTTGATACTTTAGAAAAAGCGAAAAATCTGCCTTGTGTTTTCAATAATTGGGCGGTTTTTTATAATGGGTGTTTTAAGACACATCATCTGCTTAATGAGACATATTTGAAGAAATATGCACTCGCTCATGTAAAGGAGAAATGATCATGCATTTTGTAAAAGCAAAAGGAATATTATCTGCTGCAAACGGGATGAACCTATATAGAGGCTGTACGCATGGCTGCATCTACTGTGATTCCAGAAGCAAGTGCTATCACATGGAGCATGCATTTGAGGATGTTGAGGTTAAGGAAAATGCAATTCTATTATTGGAACAGGCACTTAAAAGCAAGCGTAGAAAGTGTATGCTAGGAACCGGTGCAATGAGTGATCCTTATCAGCCGATTGAACAGGATCTCGGTTATACGCGTAAAGCGCTGGAGCTGGCAGGGCGTTATGGATTTGGTTTTACATTATTAACGAAATCTGATCGGGTCTTGCAGGATCTGGATTTATTGAAAGCGATCAATGAAAAAACAAAATGTGTTGTACAAATGACCCTTACTACTTATGATGATAATTTATGCCGTAAACTTGAGCCTCATGTATGTCCGACAAGTGAGCGCATCGCTGTTTTGAAACAGTTAAGGGATGAGGGGATCCCAACAGTTGTGTGGCTTTGTCCGATCCTTCCTTTTATCAATGATACGGTGGAAAATATCAAGGGGATATTACATGCCTGCATTGATGCAAAAGTATATGGGATCATTTGTTTTGGGATGGGGCTTACCTTACGCGAAGGGAATCGTGAGTATTTTTATGAGCAACTGGATTGCTTGTTTCCCCATATGAAGGAAAGATATATTAACACTTATAGTATGCTTTATGAGGTGGACAGTCCGAAAGAAGCAGAGCTGATGCAGTTATTTCATCAGCTTTGTGAGGAAAACGGTATTGTCCATGATAACCGAGAAATATTCACTTATCTATCAACTTTCGAGACGAAAGAGTATGCTGTTCAGTTGAAGTTGTTTGAATGAATGATAAAGGAATTTATAGTTTAGACGTAGTCAGGAAATAAAATCTTTTTTAGCAGCTACTGTTGAGTCATAATCAACACTTGTAGCAAATATCTCGAGTATCTGTCTATAAAATGCTTTTTCAGATGCACGAATATCACAAATCCTTTCAAGTAATTCTTTGAAGTATCATCTATCACCTAATTCTTTCAAACGATCATTATCAAGCACAAATCCTTTTTTCAAATATTCTTTGATAATATTATTTACCCATATTCTAAACTGCACTCCTCTTTTGATTTATATGATAACCAACAGAGATAATCACATCAAGATTGTAATAATCAACTCGAAAAGTTTTTTTCATTAGAAGTAGTTGTTGCAAAAAACGTAATAACTGCCTTTTACGTATGCTATACCCGGCACACATAAAAAGTAACTACACACTTCTCAACTATACTAGTGATTTGTACAAATACTTTTTGAGCTTCCATTTCATCAGTTTTTGTAGAAAATAATTAATGAAATAGAAAAGCCACTAGCAACAATAACGATTGGTAAATGTTTTGGTTCGATACCTTTCATAAAACTACCTCCTTTCTGTAGAGTCTACAATTGAAAGTAAATAGTTTTAAGATTATATACTATTCTATTTCCCAAAATCAACATTTTTTCAAATCCGGGAAATACATCCGCAAAATTATTTATCTTTATCACTACGAACAAGTACTGCCATTCCTTTCACATCTACGAAACTTTCCTGCTTGCATTTCGGGCAGTATAAAGGTTTTTTTCAGTTCTGTATCTTCTCGTATCATTGTGTGTGTTTTCCCACCGCAAACAGGACATAAAACCCTTTCTTCCTTGTTCAGAGTCACCAACTTTTTCTCAAGCGCCCTTATTTCTCAAGATAGTCTATTAAGGGTACCAAATATTTTTCATCTGTCCAATCGCAGCTTTGTCCTACTGCACACATAAGTGCTTTCATCCATGGTTCATATGTGTCTGGATTTCTTTTTGCCACCGACTTTTGAAGTATTTTACACAAAGTCCTGTCTATAAATTTCATCTTACTTTCATCCCAAGCACCTCTACCATAAAAAAGCGGAATCTCTCTTAAATCCCCTGTTAAATTGTGTGTCTTGATTTCCGCAAACGCACTTTCGTCATAAGGTGAGGCACCAACACAGAATATCGCTATTTTCTTATTTCTCAAACTATTTATATTCTTTTTTAAGAAAGATAAGCCTGCTATTCCAGAGGCATATATACCACCACATAATAAGACTACTTCATAATTCATCACTTCACTAATCAACGCTTTCGGAGTTTCAGCACATTCAAAACCTGTCATCTTGCGTAGCCATTCAACATATTTTTTTGTAGCTCCATATTTCGATTGATAAATAATAATCCCTTTTTTCATAGTCGATACCTTTCTTTCAAAATAGTTTATCTGCTTTTATGATTATTCTTCAGAACATAATGCCTGTCTTAAAAATGCTTCATAGGCAATTTCTTGCTGCGTATATATTTCATCTGTGGAAATCCCCGGTGTAGTTACTGAAAATATAGTGCCGATACCGATGGTATAAATCAGCATATTCAAGTGTAGCCGTTTTGCCTGTTTTATACTGATATTCAATTTTTCCGCGATAAATTCAGCCATATGAGGATTCGTTTCTGATTGATACAAGTCGTTCAATGAAGAAATCCCCACTCTTTGATGTAAAATGAATATTCTGAATAAGTGAGGCTCCTCTTGCGCTAAACGAATGTATGAATTACCTGTACTCCGAAACAGATCGTCTTTGTTAATGTGCGTTGCTACATATTCCCGTATAAAGCAATTGATCTGTTCAACCACATCTTGCCGCAGCCCATCCATATTTTTGCAATAACTGTAAATGGGCTGAACAGAACACCCTATTTTATCAGCAATATTTTTTACCATTACCTGCTCCATACCGCTTTTCCTTGCAATCTCAAAAGCAGCATTAACAACCATTTCTTTTGTAATTCTCTGTTTTGGCATTTCCTACCTCCTGTATAATACAGTTATATAATCTTTTTATATAACTGTATTATACAATGAAATTGTTATTTGTCAATTACGAAACAAACAAAAAAGGCAGAGATTTCTCCCTGCCGCTTTGGTCTTATACGAAGATGATTTCTTTCTCCACAATTTCCAATGCACGCCCAAATATTATTCATTCTTTTCGTCCATTCTAAGGCGTTTTCTTCCTTTAGACAACGTACTGTTTCATCTGCTCTGTAAGTGTTTCAAAGCGTTCCTGTGCCTCCCTGTCAATGTCGGCAAGGTAAGTATTCAGTTTTCCTCTTGTAAGCAGATTTGTGCAGGTAAGCCTTTGATATTCCTTTAAGTGCGCAAACCCACATAAATACAGTGTTTTTACGACATGCAAATTATTCGACTTGGATAGCACCATTAAACATTAAACATATTTGTTCACATAACATATACTATTTAACTATTTTTAGCATGCTTTATCTCAATTATACTGACTATATGACCTAATGGTATCAAAACGGCAGCAAAAACAAAAATCAATTTATTTTTCTAAATCATTCAGTAAAACAAATTCACAAGTAAGTATTTAAAAGTAGTTTACTTACTTCTAAGGTTTACTGTATATTGCTCTCCAACATATGAAACTTTCATTAGCTTTCCTTCTTCTTCTTGAATAATCTTTTTTGTATGATCTGCAATAACTTCTGCAAGTCTATTATTTTTAGTATCAACTCCTAAAGAAACAATTTCTTCCGCTGTTGCAAAACAATATAAACTAGTCCCATTTTCATTTTCCATCAATAATCTCAAATCAGCTTCTTGTTCCTCCGTAAGAATAAGCTCTACTATATCCGCTAAAAGTAGTTCATAGGTTTGAAAATGTTCACTAAATTTCACTGTAGTCATATGTCTCCCACAGTAGCGATATGAAATTTGATTCCAATCCAATATTTCTTTTTCTACTATTTCTTCCTCAAATTCTCTACTTAGATTATATATTTTCTCTCTTTCAGCTCTCTTGTCAAAATGCTTTATAAATTTGCGAAGATATTTATTTTCTAATCTAAGACGATAATCATTGCGAGAGGAACTGTCAATAGATATTTTATCGTCATCTTTAATTTGGAAAAGATTTTTCATCAACATTTTTTCATTTTCATAAAATTTATAAACACCTCCAACTGGTTGATATTTTCCTGTCCCTCGCTCATTTTTAACCAAAAAATATTTATCATCGACTTTAATTCTATAAAGATATGCAAAAGAAACACGTATAATTGTGTCATTTTTAATAAGCTTACCTCGTTCAAGTTTCCTTTGAGAATTTTTCCAATCAGTATCATCAAAAATATTTTGTAATGAGAACCAAAGAGCTGGAAGAGAAAATCCAGTAAATATACCAGCAATACTACTTCCAGCAGGCCAATCCTTAATTTCAAAAATTAATATGGTAAGTAGTAATGCTATTGATATAATCACTAATACAATACTTTTCAAAATTTTCTTCATATTATATCCTTCCTATCGGTACATTTATTCTTTTTCTTGCGACGCAGATGCCCTCTTTAACAATATAACACTCAATATAATGATTCCCAAAAAAACTGCTATGCTCTACTATACTATTTCCTTTTTCTACAATTTGGCCTCTAAGCTGATTTCTTCGTTCTGCTTCAGGTCCAACATTTTTAACTTTCCAGAAAACCTTATATGGTACTGGACAATTTGTATATTCCATCTCACATTCTATTTTAAAATTATGTGGCAAATAACGCCTTAATGTTGATAAAAACTCTAAAAGAGGTTTAGGTCGCCATCCATCACCACTAACATTACAGGATACATTACAACGATATGAAAGATTCACTGGATATAATTCTTCAATATATTCTTCAGTATCCACATATGAAGAAATAGGTTTTGTTAACAATCCTAAAGAACTATTAGCAGTTTCATTAATTTGATCACTCCAATACTGATGATTAAAAAAGCCATACCAAGCTTGAAACGCATCAGATTTAGTACATTCATCTTTAAATAATACATCTAAATCTTCAAGTTTACTTTTTAACCTATTTTTAAAATTAATCATTTTTTGTTCATCACTTTTTCTTGGTGTTAAATCTCTACCATCATCAACAGGAGCAATAACAGAAGTATCAATTTCTAATCTATTCACAATTTCTTTCATCGTATAATAAAAAAGTTCATCAATTCTTTCATATGAATCTTGCAACTTTTCATCACACAAAATTGTTTGAATTAATCCACTAGGCATATTTTTCCATGAAGATCGAGATTTACAAAACATTTTGGACAAGCGAACTATTTTTCTAAGTTTTCCATCTGAATTGTCATTTTGTGTTTGAAACCATTCTGTTAAACCTTTAAGTTCCCTTTTTGTCCATTCATTTCCAGCATGTTCATAAATCCAACTATCACTTTGAGTATCATATGTTCTTCTATAGACAGCAAAATCAATATGATAACCCTCTACGTATTTTATCCTAACACAACTTGTTTTCACTTCTGGTTCAGCATTGAATTGTTTTGTTTTTCTTTTGAGTGCATTAGCAACCATATTCCTAGTTGCTTGAGCCCCTTTATCCCCAAGAGATGTTTTATCAAAAACAATTGCAACATCTATATCATAATCACCCTCATCATTTTGAATGATTGTAGATATTGCCATACTACCTTGTACACATGTTTCTACAATAGAATACGCTGTATCATATTCATCATTGTATTCCTTTAGTCCATCCTTCAAACGTTGTATATTTAAGTTCTTTTTTGCATATAAGTTATCTTGGTTTCCTTGAGATAAAACAACATGCGAACTGTAAAATTCATTAAATTTAGACGATAAATCAAACATTTTTCAACCTAATATATATACATGACAATGTAAATGCCACTTATAAATATACCTTTTCCTTTCTATCAACATTTACTCATAGTTGATTTTATTTAACAATTTCATATTGATTTGACCAAGAGATTTAAATATGTTATTCTTAACGAGATGAAATCATTATGCAAATAGCATATTTGAATCTCAGAACGCATTATTAAGTTATTGCCACTAACTTAATGATGTGTTTTTATTTACATCCATTTTGCATCACCTCCTTAAAGAAGAATCTTATATCAATACCATGAATCTCTTTCATGTTGTAATTCTTCTTCCATATATGGATCATAATAGTCTACTCTTTTTGGAGCAATTGAATCTATAAATGTTTGATACTTTAAAACAATACTTTCATCAATTACTCTCTCGTCATAAGAGCGATGACTAAAGTCTATTTTTCGAAGTGTATCCAATCGCTTTTTGGCTGCCGTTTTAGACACTTTAAACCAAGACATCAAATTTTCAACGGTAATTTGCTTTCCTCTATTTATTAACTCATTGATAATTTGTTCTGGCATTAACATCTGTGCCGCAAAAAAGTTCGTTTCAACTTCATAAATTCCATACATATTTTTATTATCTAAATCATGATTCAATTGAATATGACCAAATTCATGATTTAGACTAAAACGTTGTCTCTCTTTACTAGAAATTTCTTCATTATAGAAAATTATTCCTTTTCCCTCTAAATTTTGATAAATTGCATCTTGAGAACCAAATGTTTTAATATCTATACCATACATTCCTGCTTTTAAGTAACTTCGACATGCAATATTAGTTTTCTCCTTAATAACCTTTTTTATTGAAAAGGGAAAAGTTTCTATAACAATTGAAGACACTAAAACATCATTTGCTTTTTCCAACGCTTTTTTAAAATCTGGTTTTAAGCAATCACTATAAATCATCATCTTCCCCCTCATCATCATTAAATATATCGTCAAAAACAACTTTTAGCATTTTTTCTGCTTTTTGAATCTGTTGGTCATCAAGTTGTTCCAAACCACGTTGGATATATGAAAGTTTTTTATTCACTGTTTCAATTTCATCTTCTACTCGATTTCCTAATAGATCATCAATAGAAATACTATATAATTTTGATATTTTTAATAAAATATCATCTCGAGGTACAACTCCTTTATTTTCCCACATACTAACTGCACCTTTTGTAACGCCTAGTTGATCCGCAATTTCTTGCATAGTAAATTTGTTGTTACTACGTATTCGCTTAATTGCTTTACTAAACTCTTTATTCGCCATAATATCCTCCTTAGCACATTTTATTTTGTACAATTTAATTATACATGTTTAATATTGTTTTGTAAATATATATTTTACTTGTTTATTTAATTAAACAAAAAAATCTTAACTACATTCATTATGTAATTCAGATCGGCGCTTTAAATTCGTGCGCGGGTGTGCCATACCTTTCAACTTTGGTGTTGCTATTTTCAAACCTATTTAACATTATGTGTGGGTATCTTTAACATTTGTGTGGATACCCTACTTTTACATATGAAAAAGCCTTCGTGTTATCATTTCTTTGCCGAGAAAATACACACGAAGGAGGTAATATACCTATGTACGATTTTATCACAGATTTATTCAATATTGACAAAAAGATGATCAAAAAAATGAAGTAGTCTCTTCAAAAGATTTAACCGTATTTCACATCTCTTTAGTGCCTGAAAAACTTAGATGCCCATATTGTCATGGCTTTACTCATTTACACGGATTTTCAAAACCTAAAGCAATCGATCATCCTAAGCTTACTGATCGTAAATGTATCATCGTTTTCAAAAACAACAGATATCAGTGCAATGAATGCCTGCGCACATTCTCTGGAAAAAATCCTTTTACTTTTTGATTAAAAACAGTATTTGAAAAGCAACCAGAGAACACAAAAATCAATCAAATCTTAGCTGTATTGAGTACACGTAAAATAGACAACGGTCACTGTATACGCTATAAGAACAAGTATTACATACCTGTTACAAAAAACGGAATCAGGACATACTTGAAAAAAGGTACTACAGCCATGGTCATCGAATCCTTTGAAGGAAGTTTATATGTCAATATTCTTGATCAGCTTTTCGTTATGGTAGAAATTCCTGAACATGAAGAACTGTCTAAAACTTTTGATGTACAATATGAGAAACCTAAACAAAGAAAGTACTATATACCGTCTATGTCTCATCCTTGGAAACATGCTTCTTATCTCAATTATGTGGCAAAACAAAAGCACCGAATGAACGGTGCTAATGTTTGATTTTTTTTGGGACATTTTCATTTTCGCTTGACAGATATTAAAAGCGCTTTCCAAAAACACCTATAACGCAAACAGGGCATTTTCATAGTCTTTGACATAGTATCTGATATTCTTCCTGCCTTTTTGGACAATCGTATGTCCTTCCGCTTCCAGCTTCTCTTTCTGTGCCTCAATGCCGCCGGGATATTTTGCGTTTAATTCCCCATTTGCCTTTAATGTACGCCAATAAGGTGTTTCATCTTCAGAACGCTGATAACTTGCCCATGCAACAATCGAAACAAATATTCCTGCTGTAATCGGCTCCGTAAAATCAGCTCCACTTTGTTTTGCAAAATAATCTCTAATCGTACCTAGTGTAAGCAACTTACCAAAAGGCACAAGCCGCATTACTTTGTCATATTCAATCGGCGGTGCAAAATACATTTTATCTCCGCCATACTTCTCTATGCTTTTCTTATCCGTAATCGTATGGAATTTGGGCATATCCTTGCTATCGTGTAGAATTGTAGCATTGCATTAAAATCTTTTTTATCTTCATTTGCCATTGTCAGCACCTCCTGTACTCAAGTATAAGTCAAAGAAAAATCCTATGCAATGAGACGGTTTCAAAATTTCTATGTAATTTCAACTTTATGATTTGCTATCCAAAAGTGAAATCTTCATATTTTTGACATTGATAAGTGTTTCCTGCTTGCATTTCGGGCAGTATAAAGGGAAATTTTTCAGTTCTGTATCTTCTCGTATCATTGTGTGTTTTTTCCCACCGCAAACAGGGCATAAAATCCTTGCTTCCTTGTTCAGAGTAACCACCTTTCTCGCAAGCACCCTTATTTCTCAAGATAGTCTATTAAGGGTAACAAATATTTTTCATCTGTCCAATCGCAGCTTTGTCCTACTGCACACATAAGTGCTTTCATCCATGGTTCATATGTGTCTGGATTTCTTTTTGCCACCGACTTTTGAAGCATTTTACACAAAGTCCTGTCCATAAATTTCATCTTACTTTCATCCCAAGCTCCTCTACCATAAAAAAGCGGAATCTCTCTTAAATCCCCTGTTAAATTGTGTGTCTTGATTTCCGCAAACGCACTTTCGTCATAAGGTGAGGCACCAACACAGAATATCGCTATTTTCTTATTTCTCAAACTATTTATATTCTTTTTTAAGAAAGACAAGCCTGCTATTCCAGAGGCATATATACCACCACATAATAAGACTACTTCATAATTCATCACTTCACTAATCAACGCTTTCGGAGTTTCAACACATTCAAAACCTGTCATCTTGCGTAGCCATTCAACATATTTTTTTGTGGCTCCATATTTCGATTGATAAATAATAATCCCTTTTTTCATAGTCGATACCTTTCTTTCAAAATAGTTTATCAGCTTTTATGATTATTCTTTAGAACATAATGCCTGCCTTAAAAAAGCTTCATAGGCAACTTCTTGCTGCGTATATATTTCATCGGTGGAAATCCCCGGTGTAGTTACTGAAAATATAGTGCCTATGCCGATGGTATAAATCAGCATATTCAAGTGTAACCGTTTTGCCTGTTTTATGCTGATATTCAATTTTTCCGCAATAAATTCAGCCATATGAGGATTCGTTTCTGATTGATACAAGTCATTCAATGAAGAAATCCCCTCTCTTTGATGTAAAATGAATATTCTGAATAAGTGAGGTTCCTCTTGTGCTAAACGAATGTATGAATTACCTGTACTCCGAAACAGATCGTCTTTGTTAATGTGCGTTGCTACATATTCCCGTATAAAGCAATTGATCTGTTCAACCACATCTTGCCGCAGCCCATCCATATTTTTGCAATAACTGTAAATGGGCTGAACAGAACACCCTATTTTATCAGCAATATTTTTCACCATAACCTGCTCCATACCGCTTTCCCTTGCAATCTCAAAAGCAGCATTAACGACCATTTCTTTTGTAATTCTCTGTTTTGGCATTTCCTACCTCCTATATAATACAGTTATATAATCTATTTATATAACTGTATTATACAATGAATTTGTTATTTGTCAATTACGAAACAAACAAAAAAGGCAAAAAAGGCAGAGATTTCTCCCTGCCGCTTTGGTCTCATGCGAAGATGTTTTCTTTCTCCACAATTTCCATTGCACGCCCAAATATTATTCATTCTTTTTGTCCATTCTAAGGCGTTTTCTTCCTTCAGGCATTCCCGTAAAATACCCTGCGCGTGTTTCATCTGCTCTGTAAGTGTTTCAAAGCGTTCCTGTGCCTACCTGTCAATGTTGGCAAGGTAAGTATTCAGTTTTCCTCTTGTAAGCAGATTTGTGCAGGTAAGTCTTTGATATTCCTTTAAGTGTGCAAACCCACATGAATACAGTGTTTTTACGACATGCAAATTATTCAAACTCGTTGCCGAGAACTACAACTTAACGCTTTTTGTTTATAAACCGTGTGATGTAGTTTTCGTATTATTCTGATAATCCATATTATACTGCCTGTACGACGAGAATTTATCAATATCTTATCAGGTGCGATAAAACCGATGGTTGCGAGAAAAGAATAAGTGCAACCGGATTGGTTTTGCCAAATGTATTATAGCACAAAGCGATATGCCTTGCAATAACTTTTTGATTTTTTACACGCATATTTTTTGTTAATCGTGTAAAAATAGTTGTAATTTTTATCGATTAATGCTATACTATAATCACGCAAATAATAAAAAATGCGTGCAGAAAGTCGGTGAACTATTGAATAAACACGAAATAGCAATTGATGTTTTTAATAAAGTCGGAAGCATTGCGAAGACAGCAGACTTTGTTGCCGTCGGGCTAAAAAACTATGATGTCGTTTCCCTTTGCAATCAAGGTTATATAGAGCGTATTCGCAATGGCTTTTACAAACTGCCTAACGCTGAAGAGCCAAAAGAAGAAGCTCTAATTTCTAAACTCCTGCCGCAAGGAATTGTTTGTGTAGAGTCTGCTCTATTTTATTATGGGTACAGTGACTTTGCTCCTCGTGAATGGACAGTTGCTGTCCCCCGTTCCTTTTCAAGAGCAATCAAAGCAATGCAGGAAGTCCCTATCAAAGCTTATTATGTTCAGAACGAGTTTTACCATTACGGTGCTACTGTAGGTGACTTTAATGGTGTTGAATTAAAAGTTTATGACCGAGAGCGAACAATCTGTGATTGCTTTAAGTATCGTTCAAAGCTTGATAGTGAAATGTTCAACAAAGCAATCAACGCTTATGTAGCAGATCCGAAAAAGAATCTCGCAAATCTTTCTAAATACGCAAAGGATATGGGCGTTTATACAAAACTTATGAATGTAATGGAGGTGCTGCTCAATGGCTGATATTGCCGCATCCGTGCTTGCACGACTGAAAAATAAGGCTGCCGAAAGCGGAAGAAGCTATCAGCTTTGTTTGCAGCTCTTTTGTCAGGAAGAATTTTTGCGCCGTTTGGAAAAATCCAAATATGCGGAAAATCTCGTTCTTAAAGGTGGTCTGTTTATTTACTCTGTTACCGACTTTGACAGCAGAGTAACGGTAGATGTTGATTTTCTTCTTCGGAGAGTACCAAATACTCCAGAACAGCTAAAACCTGTACTGGAAGAAATCATATCCACGCCCACCGGCAATGATTTTATTACCTTTGAAATTAAAGATATTGCACCCATTGCAGTTGCAAAGAAATATGCCGGTATCGGAGCTTCTATTGTGGCTCGTATTAAAAACACACGAACGCCGTTTAGTATAGACTTTGGTGTGGGTGATGTTATCGTGCCGAAACAGGAAAAGAGAAAAATCCCGACACAGCTTGACGACTTCGCTGCGCCGGTAGTAAATACATATTCTCTTGAAACGACGATTGCTGAGAAAATAGACGCAATCCTCAGTCTGATGGAATTTTCCAGCCGAATGAAGGATTATTATGACATTTACTATCTTGCTAATAAATTTGATTTTGACGGCAAGGTGCTCACCGAAGCACTGAAGAAAACTTTTGAAAATCGTGGACACGCCTTTACGATTGAACAGTTTGAACAGGTTATGAGCTTTGCAGACGATTCTGCTATGCAGAAAAAGTGGAAAGCATTCTGTCGGAAGATTGATACTCAAACTGATGATTTCAATACGGTGTTAAAAATAATTGAGGCGTTTTTGACAAAACCGTTTACAGTGGCGGTCAAAGGTGAAAAATTTACTGAAAAATGGTCTGCCGCTAATGGCGAATGGATGTAATTAGGAGGACGAGAAAATGGAGTGTAAAGACATTTTAAATTTAATAGCTATAATTGTAATTCCTATAGTTGCCGTCTTGATTGGACAACATTTGCAAAATAGAGCAGAAATAAGAAAAGATAAAATGCACATCTTCAAAGTGCTTATGACTTCTCGAATATATGGCTGGACACAGGAAAGTGTGCATTGCCTTAATATTATTGATATTGTATTTTCAGATGATAAAAAAGTCCGTAATGCCTGGAAAGATTTATATGACAAATATTGCGTTAAGAACCCAGATGAAGTGCAACTCAAAAAAATTCAGAACGCTCAATATAAATTATTGGAAACAATAGCAAAATCTTTGGGATATAAGGATAAGGTTACTTGGGAAACCATTCAAAATCCATATATTCCAGATGGAATGATACGGCAACAGCAGGAACAAGCAGCATCTCGACAAGCATACAATGATATTTTGCTAAATATGCAACATATGATACCCAAAAATAATAAGGTGGATGAAAACAATGAGCACTAATATATCAAAACAAAAGCGTGAGGACTTATTGAATAAAATCAAAGAAATCCGAACCTTTATTTCTGCTGCTCAACAGGATGAGAACACGGGCAATCTTCTTTCCTATCTTTCCGATTTAGAGAAAGATGTAAACGGCAAGAAATATGGACTTGTATTCGAAGAACACCGTGAGGAAATCGACGATGTGCTTGATACCCATACACCGGTACTGACCGAAGAGAAAGACCTGTTCATTGACAACGGCGGACAAATGAATTTTCTCATTGAAGGGGATAACCTTGCTTCTCTTAAATTACTCGAAAAGACACATAAGGGAAAAATAAAAATGATTTATATAGATCCGCCGTATAATACAGCAAATAAAGATTTTGCGTATGATGATACAAGAGTGGATGCTACTGATACATTTAGACATAGCAAATGGCTATCTTTTATGAGAGTAAGACTCAAAATTGCTCGAAATTTGTTAAGTGATGATGGTATTCTATTTATTTCAATAGATGATAACGAGCAGGCTGACTTAAAATTGTTGTGTGACGAAATATTCAAAGAAGAAAACTTTTTCTCTCAGGTTATTGTTCAGTCAAACAAGAGGGGGCAAACCTATAAGCAAATTGCAAAAACACACGAATATTTACTTATTTACACACGCTCTCCAGAAGCAGAATTTAACGAGATTGATAAAACTGATGAGGATAATGACCTTAATCTTCTTGACGGCATCAGTGCATACAATGTAAGAGAGTTAAGAAATCGTAATCCTAAATTTGGTAAACACAACCGTCCTAATTTGTTTTACCCGATATATGTAAATCCTTTGACTATTGACAAAGATGGATTTTGCCCTGTTTCATTAACACAAACTGACGAATATTACATAGAAGTTTTCCCTTATAACTCAACAGGAGTAGAAAGTTGTTGGCGTTGGGGAACAAAATTATTTAGCGAAAATGTAAATGCTGATACACAAATGAGTAATGTTGTTGCTCGAGCCAAAAGAGATGGCGCATTTAACATATACGAAAAATATCGTAAAACAACTTATAAGGCAAAATCAATATGGGTTGAAACAGATGTCATTACTGAAAAAGGTACTGTAGAACTTGGTGAACTCGGTCTTGCAGAGCGTTTTCCGTTTCCAAAACCATTGTTTTTACTAAAAAAATGCTTACAGATTGGAACAAATCCTAACGATATAATTCTCGACTTCTTCGCCGGCAGTGGAACAACGGGACACGCAGTGATGAAACTAAATGCAGAAGATGGCGGTAATCGTAAATTTATCCTTTGCACCAACAACGAAAACAACATCTGCCGTGAGGTCACATACGAGCGTATCAAGCGCGTTATTGACAAAGAGGGTTACTCCGCTTCGTTGAAATATTACAAGGTAGATTATATCCCCATAAGTGAGCGTATGTATTATGAATATGCGGACGAGTTGTTAAAGCATATCCGTGAACTTGTCGAACTTGAAAACGGCGTTAACTTCACAAACAACGCAGAAATAGCTATCGTTCTTACAGAAGAAGAACTTGATAACTTTATTTCTCAACTTGAAAACAACACCAAATGTCGGAAACTATATTTAGGGCACGATATTCTGATAGACGCACAGCAAGCACAAGTTTTGAGGGATAGGAAGATTACGGCAAATATCATTCCTGACTACTATTACAAAGAATTGGAGGGCTAAAAATGGATATTATCCTTGCGAACTTTCAGATAAAAGCTATCGCCGATTTAACTGAAGCGATGGAACAGCCGAATAGGGATATTATCCTCAAAAGCTGTACGGGAAGCGGAAAAACCATTATACTCACTCATTTTATGGATGAATATTTAAAAAGCAATCATAAAACGGTATTTATTTGGCTTACTCCCGGTAAAGGCAACCTTGAGGAACAAAGTAAAGAAAAAATGGATCGGTATATCCACGGAAGTCAGACAAAATTAATTTCCGACATTATGACTGCCGGATTTGAAGAAAACGATGCTTGCTTTATTAACTGGGAAAAGCTGACTAAGAAAGGGAACAATGCTTTGAAAGACAGCGAGCGCACAAACTTTATCGAACACATACGCAACGCTCTTGATAGCGGGCTGTGCTTTAAAATTATTGTTGATGAGTCCCATCAAAACGACACAATCAAAGCGGATGATATTATTGAGTTGTTTCATTCAGATAAAATAATCCGATGTTCAGCTACGCCTAAAAATTATAAGAATGCCATTTTAATCGATATTCCCGAAGAGGATGTTATTGCAGAGGGCTTAATTAAAAAGTTGCTTATTATTAATGAGAATTTTGAGCAACACATAAATGTGGATGATCAGATTACATATTTGATTGATAAAGCGATAGATAAGCAGAGAGAACTACATTCTGAATACCTGAATCAAAAATCAGAAATCAACCCTCTTATTATCGTACAAATTCCAAACAAGTCTGACGCTTTACTTGACAGAGTTGAAGAATATTTTGAAAGTAAAGGGATTACTTACGAAAATAATTTACTTGCTGTATGGCTTTCGGACAAAAAACAAAACCTTGAAGATATTGAGGAACCAAATGCAGAACCTATTGCAGTTATTATCAAACAGGCTGTGGCTACAGGTTGGGATTGTCCTCGTGCACAGATTCTTGTAAAGCTCCGTGATAATATGAGCGAGGTGTTTGAAATTCAGACTATCGGACGAATTCGCCGTATGCCCGAAGCAAAACACTATGAGAGTGATTTGCTTGATAGCTGCTATCTATATACTTTAGATGAGAAGTTCACAGAAAGCGTAAAGCTGAGCTTAGGACAAGGAGCGCTCGACGCATACAAGATTTTTTTAAAACCGGAGTATCGTTCATTTACACTCATCAGCGAATACAAAACCGATGTCCCATATCCTCGTGATGCAAAACTATCACTTAAAGTAATACACAAGTATTTTGAAAAGAAATATCATATCACAGGTGACACTGCTAAAAACAAAGCGCTGTTGGAAGCACACGGTTATTCCTTTTCTGAAGATATTATTGATTTTACAAAGTCGGGGGCTGTAAGTACCTTATCAAAAGAAAATATAACTGGATTGAACGATATATCGATACACGAGCCGTTGAACACACATAAACACGGCAAAGAATATCATCATTGTGTCGCAGAAATAGGATATAAAGTAAATTTGGATTACAATAGTACGAATACTATTATGCGTAAACTGTTCCTTAACGGATTGCGTTGTGAGTCTAAAATTTTAAAAATCGAAACAAGAGAGCTATATGCTTTCATAATCAATAATAAGCGTTTATTGATTGAGGATGTTCGTGATGCTATGGCGGATGAATCCCTACAACTGGCTTTGACAATTCCGAAAACAACAGAAAAACCCATCGGTTTTCCGTTAGAAATGATTTTTACCTACGATGGGACTTCGAAATCGCAGACAGAATTTTCTAAAAATGTATATAAAGGATATCTTTCCTCTGCCGAAAAGCGTTCCTTACCTGAGAAGCTTTTTGAACGCTATTGTGAAAACAGCAAAAACATTCAGTGGTTTTACAAAAACGGAGATAAGGGGATTGAATATTTTTCTATCGTTTATACGGATAACTTTGGAAAGCAAAAATCATTTTATCCTGATTATATTATTGGAACAACTGACAATAAGGTATGGATAATCGAAACAAAAGGTGGATTTACTAAGTCTGGCGATAGTGAAGACATCGATAAGTATACTGCTAAAAAATTTGGAGTCTTAAAGGCTTATATCGACAAATATAAACTGCTTGGCGGTATTGTTCGACAAGATAAACAAAGCAGTGAACTTTGCATTTGCACAGAAACATATTCTGACGATATTAAAAGTGACAGTTGGAAACTGCTATCTGATGTATTATAAGAGAGGAAAATAAAAATGAGTAGTCAAGAACCAAAGAAAAATGTTCCAATTTACTTTTATTATCTTACAATATCAAAACAAAAGGATAGTAACGATTCTTCCGCTTACGATATACAAAAAATATTGGATTCATTTTCTAGATTACTATCATATGTTACAGCGAAGAATCTGACCGATAGAAAAAAGGACATCAAAACTTCAGAAAAAGTTGTATGGCTTGATTCATATGAAGATTTAAAAAACGGAAATTACAATATTATTTTTAAGTCCGCAAAATATAATCACGTTAGAAATGAGATTGACACAGAAACAATGACTGAATTGGGCACACGTAAGCGCAAGCAGGATGGCGATGAAGAAAAGACCCATTTATGCATTCGTTATAACGCCGGAGAATACCGATTGCTTACTGTTCACGAAAGCAACCATTATGGTGTGACATTAAATTGTATAGTCGACTATTTGAATACTCAATTCGTAAGTTATAATGAAGATACGGATGATAAATATCATTATTCGATATCGTATGAAATTATGCCAGGAGAAGATTTTCTTTCATCAATCAAAAAAGCAAAAACTATGTCAATATTAAAGCTGGTAGTGAGCAAAGAAGATATCAAAGATGATTTTATGATGTTTGCTGGAAGAAATGATATTGCTGATGAAGTTGAAATATGTCTTAAACGCCCAAAAGGAGCTAAAAAGTTCCCTGAAAATTTGATAAAGGCGTATTTTGATAATTCTCAGAATAAGGTAACAGGAAAAATCAAGAAAGTTACTATTAAAGGAACAAATTCATTCGGTCAATTTGAAGTTGATACTGAGCTTATGAAAATGAAACATTATTTATCAGTTTCAGCTGAAATGGTAACCAACGAAGTAAACAGTTCGGATTTCTTTGAAAAAGCACAAGAATTCATAGAAGAAACGAGGGATAAACAATGAAAAGTATAATTTTTATTCCTCTAAAGGATTACTTTTTTTCAAGGAAAAATGTATTAATTAAATTTCTCATTCCAATGCTGATTGCTTTAGCTGCATTATTATTATCTATATTTTTTAATATAGGTAATTCAGAAAAAGTTATATCAACCTTTTCTGGATTTATAGATACGCAGATAAATATTGTAGCAATTTTAATTTCTTTTTCTATAGCGATTATTACAATTTTAGTGTCTGCTGACAACAAGAATATACAATGCTTAAAAGAAACCGAATCAAACAAAACACAATATAAGCCTGTTAACGGTAAGCAATTATCTCTATTTCAAATTTTGCTTTCTAATATAACATACAATGTTATTGTAGAAATAATATACCTAGTTGGGCTTATAGCTATTTCTCTTATAAAAACTATTTTGCCCATTGTATCATTGAAATTCATTGTATCTATTTGTCTCTTTATTATTTTACACATATTGTTTGTGTTACTTGAATCGGTCTCTCAAATGTATCTGACTTTTTGGGCAAATAAAAAATAGTTATTGACGGCAGGGACAGTTTTGATCTCCTGCCGTCAATTTGTTTATACTGTATAAATCAATTCTTTATCTACAATCTCCCTCGCTCTGTTACGAATGTTATTCATCCTCTGCACCCAAAGCATTTGATTTTCAGCTTTGAGCTTTTCTGTTACATTTTCTTTTTCCGCCAGTTGTTTTACCAGCCGGGAAAACATTTCTTCTGCCTGTTCATTAACCCCGGCAAGGTAACTGTTCAGCTTGCAGGAAGTCAGCAGATTCACATAAAGAGTCCTTTTATGCTCCTTAATATACCTCAAGTGTCTTTGTCCCCACACGCCCACTGGCTTCTGTTCTTCTTCGGACAGTGAGAGGCAAGGGAGATAATAATCTCCCTGCCGTACATAAGTGCCGCCCATTTCTTCAAAAATCGTCTTTGCCATTTTGTTTTCCTACCTTTCATAATTTTTATTTTTTGAACGCTTTTCACGCTCTTGTGACTGTGTTTTCGGTGCAGGAATCGGCTCATAAAGAATACTTTTTTCCTGTTTCTTGAACCTCTCAAGGATACCGTCAATAAATTCTTTGACCGCTTTAGGCGCCGCTTTTAACGCTTCCAGATACGGTCTGCATTTTTCCGTCAGCTCAGATAAAGCTGTTTTTAGCCGTGAAACTTCAGATTGTAATGACCATATCTGCCTTGTTAGATACTGATTTTCTTCCTGTAATTTCTTTGCTTCGGACACCGCTGAGTAGCTTTGTTTTGCAAGGGTGGTTAGCTTTTCGTAGTCGTCTGCCGACACGGTATATTTGCCTGTAAACGACTTTTTGCCTGAGCTGTCAATCTCATGAAAGGTCATAAAAGCATTGTGATTTTCTTCATACCGTACCTGTTCTCCAGCGATTTTTTCTTGAAGACTTGATAGTTTCTCTTTGTCTTTCTTGATTTTAAATTCAAGTGAAGCTAAGTTTTCAGCAGTACTTCCACGCTCTCCACGGCTGAATCCGTTAAAGCCAGCTTCCTGCATATGCTCATAAAACTTGTCCTGTAATATGCTATAGGAAGCGTGATAGACTGGCTTTCCTTTGCTGTTCAGAATGGGATTTCCGTTTTCATCAAGCGCCTTTTCGGACTTCCATTTCTTTGAATGGCTCACTTGATGAATGACCTCTTTTACCTTTCCTACCAGTTCAGGATCTTTACATCGTTTCGTCCAGCGCACATCCTTGTCCACCACCGGCAGCGCCATAATATGCAGATGATAGTGATAAATCGGTCTGCCGTACTTCTCAGTCATTGCTGTATTCAGTTCATCAGCGTGCATTACTGCAGATACAATATTGTCTTTACCGTAGAGCTTTTCTGCAAAATGGAAGGCTTCTTCATAGAACCGACAGGCATATTCATAGCCGCCGTTCTGCTCGAAATAGTCGGTATTTACATCCATAATCATCTCGTCAAAGACTGTCGCATCAGGTTTTAACCCTTTCAAGGATACCTCTCCTGCGGCAATCATTTGGTCAAGATGTTCGTTATAGGTCAGCTCTCCGCAGCTCTTAAAACTTACATTCATAGGTGTGCGTGAGAGGTCAACATTCATATTTTCATAGCTGTCATTTTTACGCTCGATGTGTCGCTCAAACTTGCCAACCGTTGCTCTTGTACGGGTTTCGATACGGGCGACACTGAAGTTTTGTTTCGCCATTTTCTCACTCCTTTCCGAAGGTGTATTTTCGGGGAGCCGCAGTTACACAACTTTTTCAAAGTGTGTAACCCACTATGACACTTTCAGCGCTTCGGCTGCAAAGATGTCGTGGGCTCTCCGAGGGGCAAAGAACACCTTTGAAAAGGTGTTCTCTGCACTCTCCACCAAACTTTATTACTTCCCGAAAAAAGAACATTGCAAGGTTGCAGATATGCCTGTCTTTGCAATGTTGCAACCTTGAAAAACTTCACTCTGTTTTTTCGGGAAGCTGCCAGTACCACTGACTGCCCTCTTTAACCGATTGGACATTTAGTGCTTTCTTTGCTTCATCCAGCACACGCTTTGAAATTCCCATCGCCTGTGCTTTCTTTACCAATTCTTTCTGCGGGTATTTGCCCTTTGAAAGATATTCGAGTATTAAGTTTTCAGCCTGCTCTGATTTCTTTTCTTTCGGAATGCCACTTAACAGATCGTCAACCGAGATATCGTAATGACCGAGCCAACTAAATCCGTTTTCTTTGTCCAGTTCAAAGGCAATCGCTTCACCTTCGGGTGCAAGGGAAGACTTGTCCTGCACCATCACTCGCACCTGCGGATTGTCTTTGATTCTCCCGACAATCAGAACACTTCTTGCCGAAGCTTGAAAGTCAATGGAACCAAGTCCACGGTAGGAAGATTTGTTTCCGCTTCCTTTGTTCATATGACCGACGAGCAGAACTGCACAGTCATATTTTTCTGCGATTCTTCCCAGCTGTGCCATCACATTGCGGACTTCATTAGCGTTGTTCATATTGATATTCGCACCGACATACGCCTGAATCGGATCAAGGATTACCACCCTTGCACCGACTTCTATAATTGCTTTTTCAATGCGTTCATCCAGCATACTGAGTGCGACTTCCGATTCGTCTATAACTTTAATTTGCGTACAGTCTGCCTCAGCCGCTTCCAACCTCGGCTTGATGGTATCTTCCAGTCCGTCCTCTGCAGTTTGATAGATGATCTTTACAGGCTCACGCTCAGTATCATCATAGGGCGGCGCTTCTCCTTTAGAGAGAAGCGCCGCCAGTCTTAACGCCAAAGTTGTTTTGCCCTCACCGGGATCGCCCTGAATAATTGTGATTTTTCCGTATGGGATATATGGATACCAAAGCCAGTTCACTTGTTTGCTCTGGACTTCATCCATACTGATAATTTTAAGTTCTGCCATTCATACCACCGCCTTTCAAAATAAAAGTGTTGATTTTCAAGTGATATGTGGTTATACTATTAACAGATACATTGAGTGACTGCCTTTCATCTGCGCCAACAGATGATTTTCGGGCGGTCATTTCTTTTTTATCATTCATTTGCATTCTCTCCTTTCAGTCCGTGCATTGTAAAGGCAATAAGGTCAATAGTGTCGAGCAGTTCCGTTTGGACATTCTCACCTGCGGCAATACGCTGTAATTCCTCAAGGATAAATGCCATCTGCGTTTTCAGCGCCTTATAAACTCTCGGATTTGGCTGAACCACTACCTCACGCCCCATACACTTGCGGTAACAGTATTCCTGTTTCGGCAGTCCCGAAAGAGCAACTGCTCTGTTGAGTTCTTCCTGTTCTTCGGGTGATACTCGAAATCCTACGGTAATACTGCGGAAACGGTTGTGGCGGTCTACATTTTTAGCTGACATATCATCACACTCCTTTATTCATAAAATCAAGTTTAACTGCCATTTCCTTTTGTTTTGACGGGAATAGATGAGCATAGCGGTAAGTGATTTCTATGCTTTCGTGTCCCACTCGGTCAGCAATAGCAACGGCGGAAAATCCCATATCAATTAAAAGACTGATATGGCTGTGCCCTTACGGTATAATTACGACAAACCGGAAAAGCCCCGTAGGATCAAGGGTTTTGAGGTTTTCAGTCTGATTTTTTCATCCTTTTCCAAACCGAAAAATCATACTGAAATAAGTCGAATTGCAGGAGGTGTTTCATTAACGACAAATGAATAGCAGAAAGGAACTCAAAACCTTTTGATTCCAAACACAACAGAATATTGGATTTAAGCGAAGCCGTCACTTGTTTTAAGTGGCGGCTTTTGTTGTTTCCAGGGCTGTTATGCAGGCACATGACAACACCCAATCAGAAATGAGGTGAAGTCATTGAACCCACAAATCATCGCCGTTGCCAACCAGAAGGGCGGCGTCGGCAAAACGACTACCTGCGCCAACTTAGGCATCGGGCTGGCGCAGGCCGGAAAGAAGGTGCTGCTGGTGGATGCTGACCCGCAGGCCAGCCTCACCATCAGCCTGGGCAACCCGCAGCCGGACAAGCTGCCCTTTACCCTGTCCGATGCGATGGGCCGTATTCTCATGGACGACCCGATCAAACCCGGCGAGGGCATCCTGCACCACCCGGAGGGCGTGGACCTGATGCCTGCCGACATCCAGCTCTCCGGCATGGAGGTATCCCTGGTGAATGCCATGAGCCGCGAGACGATTCTGCGGCAGTATCTGGACACGGTGAAGGGACAGTATTCCCATATCCTCATCGACTGCCAACCCTCCCTGGGAATGCTCACGGTCAACGCGCTGGCCGCCGCCAACAGGATCATAGTCCCCGTCCAAGCGGAGTATCTGCCCGCCAAGGGCCTGGAACAGCTGCTGTCCACCATCAACAAGGTCAAGCGGCAGTTAAATCCCAAGCTCCAGATCGACGGTATTCTGCTGACGATGGTGGACAACCGCACCAACTTTGCCAAAGAGATCGCCGCCCTGCTGCGGGAGACCTACGGCAGCAAAATCAAGGTGTTCGGCACCGAGATTCCCCACTCGGTTCGAGCCAAGGAGATCAGCGCCGAGGGCAAGAGTATCTTCGCACATGACCCCGGCGGCAAGGTGGCGGAAGCCTATAAAAATCTGACGCGGGAGGTGATAAAACTTGAAAAGCAGCGCGAAAAAAGTAGAGCTGGCCTCAGTCGATGACCTGTTTTCCACCGAGGAAAGCCGCGCCGACGCCCAGCGTGAAAAAGTCATGGAAATTCCCTTGTCGGAGCTGCACCCATTCAAGGATCACCCCTTTAAGGTCAAGGACGATGAGGCCATGATGGAGACCGCCGACAGCATCCGGCAGTACGGCGTACTGGTCCCGGCCATTGCCCGCCCGGACCCTAATGGCGGCTATGAGCTGGTTGCCGGGCACCGGCGGCACCGAGCTAGCGAGCTGGCGGGTAAAGAAACCATGCCGGTGATTGTCCGCGACCTGGACGATGACCAGGCCACCATCATCATGGTTGACAGCAATTTGCAGCGGGAAAGCCTGCTCCCCAGTGAAAGGGCTTTTGCCTACAAGATGAAGCTGGAAGCTATGAAGCGACAAGCTGGCAGACCGTCCAAAGAAAATTGTTCCCAAGTTGGGAACGATTTTGGGAAGAAGTCGAGCGAGGTATTGGCTGAACAGGTCGGCCAGAGTAAAAACCAGATTTTTCGTTATATCCGCCTCACCGAGCTAATTCCCGAACTGCTGGACATGGTGGACGAGAAGAAAATCGCCTTCAATCCGGCCTACGAGCTGTCCTTCCTCAAAAAAGAGGAACAGGTGGATTTGCTGGACGCGATGGACAGCGAACAGGCCACGCCGTCGCTCTCCCAGGCCCAGCGGCTGAAAAAGTACAGCCAGGAGGGCCACCTGACCCTCGACATGATGCGGGTCATCATGGGCGAAGAAAAGAAAAGCGACCTGGACAAGATCACCTTCACCAGCGACACCCTGCGCAAATATTTTCCCCGGAGCTATACGCCCCAGCGGATGCAGGAGACCATCATCAAGCTGCTGGAACAGTGGCAGCGCAAGCGCCAGCAACAGCATGAACGCTGAGAGAGGAGTTGCCTATGAGGGATATTTCAGCCCGCGAGCTGAAAGGACATAACATTTTGGCTGTGGAGCGATTTCAGGACAGCACCCGCTGGATGGTGGAGTTTGCGGTCCGCAAGCCCCGCACCCCTTACGGCAGCCCCGGCGACGAGGTGCGCCTGTTTCTCACCGAGGACGGCTACCGGCAGGCCCTGGACGCCCAGCGCAGCCAGCAGATCAAAATTAAGCGCCATGCCCACGTTGTCGAGGGGCACATCATCGACTTCAAGCCGAAGAAAAAGCGCCGCCACCCGTAAACCCACCGCTTGCCAAGAAAGGACTGAACTATGTGTACCGTTAGAGACATTGAAGAAGCCATCCGCGAACACTGCCAATCCCAGCATGACATGGAAAGCACCGAGATCGACCAGGTAATGCAGCGCCTGCCCTTCGGCACCGCGCAGGACGTTTTTACCCGGCCCCCTGTGCCGAAGCCGCCGTATTCCTGGCGCAGCCGGAACGACCGCACCTGACCGCCGCAGTCTTTTTGAAGATTGCGGCTTTTTTCATGCCATGAATGCCGAAAGGAGTGATGAAATGGCCGTTTTTCGTATTGAACGGACCCGTGATTATACCGTTATGAGCAACCACCACCTGCGCGACAAGGCGCTGTCGCTGAAATCCAAGGGGCTGCTTTCCATGATGCTGTCCTTGCCGGAGGACTGGAACTACACCACACGCGGCCTCGCCAAAATCTGCAAGGAGGGCGTGGACGCCATCGGCGGGGCGCTGCGGGAGCTGGAAGCCGCCGGGTACATCGTCCGCCACCAGATGCGGGACCGGCAGGGGCGCATCAGCGACACCGAGTATGTCATCTATGAGCAGCCCCAGCCGGATACGGCTTCACCAGATACGGAAAACCCGTATCTGGATAGCCCGGATACGGAAAAGCCCGCAGAATTAAATATAGAGAAATCAAAGACCCAAAAATCAAATACCCAGGGATCAAGTACCGATTCCATTCCCTTCCGGGAAACTGCGGCGGCCAGGCCGCCGGAACGGAAAGGACGGGATGCAATGTCGGTGGAAGAAATGCAGAGTTATCGGGATTTGGTGTTGGAGAACATCGAGTACGACCACCTGTGCCGGGAGTTTGCCACCTACCGGGAGGATTTGGACGAGATCGTGGAGCTGATCGTGGAAACGGTCTGCGCCAGGCGTAAGACCACCCGGATCGCCGGGGCGGACTTCCCCCATGAGGTGGTGCGGTCCCGGTTCTTGAAACTGGACAGCTCCCACATCGAGTTCGTCATGGAGTGCCTGCACAACAACACCACCGAGGTCCGCAACATGAAGCAGTACCTGCTGACCGTGCTGTTCAACGCGCCCACCACCATGAACAATCACTACACGGCCCAGGTCAACCACGATATGCACGCAGGCGGCTGGTAATGGCCGCCTTTTCTGCTGCACCGCCCAAGGAGGCACGATATGAACCAGATGGAAATTTTCAAAAACCCGGAGTTTGGAAGCATCCGCACTTTTGAGCAGGACGGCAAGGTGCTGTTCTGCGGAACGGATGTAGCAACTGCTTTGGGATATGCCAATCCCCGTAAGGCCGTCCGCGACCACACCCGCTGTGGAACGAAATGTTCCATAGGGGTCCAGACCGGCAAGAAGGCAGATGGCTCACCCGCCGTACAGATGGTGGAGATGCTCTTTATCCCCGAAGGCGACGTTTACCGGCTCATCGTCCACAGCAAGCTGCCCTCGGCGGAGCGATTTGAACGCTGGGTGTTCGATGAAGTCCTGCCCAGCATCCGCCAGCACGGAGCTTACCTCACCAGAGAAAAGCTGTGGGAGGTCGCCACCTCGCCGGAGGCGCTGCTGAAGCTCTGCTCCGACCTGCTGGCCGAGCGTGAGAAAAACGCGGCACTGCAAGCGGACAACGCCCGGCTGCAAGGCAAGGCCGTCTACTACGACCTGTTTATCGACCTGCGGCACAGCACCAACCTGCGCACCACCGCCAAGGAGCTGGAGGTGCCGGAACGGCGCTTCGTCCGCTTTCTGCTGGAACGCCGGTACGTCTACCGCACCCCCTCTGGCTGTGTGCTGCCCTACGCCAAGAGCGCCAACGAGGGGTTGTTCTGTGTGAAGGATTTCTGCCGCAACGGCCACACCGGCTCCTACACGCTGGTGACGCCCAAGGGCAAGCTGCACTTTGCGGAACTGCGATCGCTGATCCTGGTGACGGTATGACAGGCCGGTATCTGCTGCGGCGGCTGGTGGTCCCGCCTTAGTATCAAGCGCCACCCCTGCAAAATCCGTGGAAAGGAGGCGATGACCTATGCAGGAGGAAGTGGAAAACAGGACTTTGACGCTGATCGTCAGCGGGACAAAGTTCACCGGGCGGCTGTTCAAGGCCGCCATATCCAAGTACATGGCCCACCGCAGGGAGAAAAAGCTGGAAAAGCAGCGCGGCCGGGATTCCCCCGTCACCCCCAAGGGCAAGCAGACCGTGAAGCAGCTCATCGGGCAGAACCAGGGCGTCTCCAACATCGAGATCAACGACCCGTCCATCAAGGATTTTGAGCGCATCGCCCGCAAGTACGGCGTGGACTATGCGGTGAAAAAGGACCGCAGCGCCTCGCCGCCCAAGTATCTGATCTTCTTCAAGGGCCGGGACGCCGACGCGCTGACCGCTGCTTTTTCTGAATACACCCAGAAAAAGGTCAAGAAGGCCGACCGCAGCGAGCGCCCCTCCGTGCTGGCAAAACTGGCCCAGTTCAAGGAGCTGCTCAAAAATACCGTGGTGGACCGCAGCCGCCGGAAGGAGCTGGAACGATGAAGCAGCTGAATATCAAAAAGCTGGTTCTGCTGAACCTGCCCTACTTCCTGCTGGGCCTGTTCGCAACCAACCTGGGGGAAGCCTGGCGGCTGGCGACCGGCGCGGATGCGTCTGCCAAGATGCTCTCATTCTTCTCCACCCTGCCGGTGGCGCTGGAGAGCTGGTGGCCCAGCCTGCACCCGCTGGATTTGCTGGTGGGGCTTTGCTGCGGCGCTGGCCTGCGGCTGGCGGTGTATCTGAAAGGCAAGAACGCCAAAAAATACCGCCACAACGTGGAGTATGGTTCGGCCCGATGGGGCACCCATGAGGATATTGCCCCCTACATCGACCCGGTGTTCCAGAATAACGTCATTCTGACCCAGACCGAGCGGCTTACCATGTCCAGCCGTCCCAAGAACCCCAAGTATGCCCGCAACAAGAACGTGCTGGTCATCGGCGGCAGCGGTTCCGGCAAGACCCGCTTCTGGCTCAAGCCGAATTTGATGCAGATGCACAGCTCCTACGTCGTTACCGATCCCAAGGGCACCATCCTGGTGGAGTGCGGCAAAATGCTCCAGCGGGGTGCGCCCAAGCTGGGCAAGGACGGCAAGCCGGTGAAGGACAAACACGGCAAAATCGTGTATGAGCCATACCAGATCAAGGTGCTGAACACCATCAACTTCAAAAAGTCCATGCACTATAACCCCTTCAGCTACATCCACTCGGAGAAGGACATCTTGAAGCTGGTGACAACGCTGATCGCCAACACCAAGGGAGAGGGCAAGGCCGGGGACGATTTCTGGGTCAAGGCGGAAACGCTGCTGTACTGCGCGCTGATCGGCTACATCCACTATGAGGCCCCGGTGGAGGAACAGAACTTCTCCACCCTCATCGAGATGATCAACAGCATGGAGGTCCGGGAGGACGATGAGGAGTTCAAAAACGCCGTGGACCTGATGTTCGATGAGCTGAAAGAGCGGGACCCCAACCACTTCGCGGTGCGGCAATATGCCAAATATAAATTGGCCGCGGGCAAAACCGCTAAGAGCATATTGGTGAGCTGCGGCGCACGGCTGGCGGTGTTCGACATTGCGGAGTTGCGGGAGGTCACGTCCTACGACGAGCTGGAGCTGGACACCCTGGGCGACCGCCGGACGGCGCTGTTTTTGATTATGAGTGACACGGACGATTCCTTTAATTTTTTAATCTCCATGTGCTACACCCAGCTTTTCAACCTGCTCTGTGAAAAGGCCGACGATGTGTACGGCGGGCGGCTGCCGGTTCATGTGCGGTGCCTCATCGACGAGTGCGCCAACATTGGGCAAATCCCAAAACTGGAAAAGCTGGTCGCCACCATCCGAAGCCGGGAGATTTCCGCCTGCCTGGTCTTGCAGGCACAGAGCCAGCTCAAGGCCATCTACAAGGACAACGCGGATACCATCATCGGCAACATGGATTCCTCCATCTTCCTGGGCGGCAAGGAGCCGACCACCCTCAAGGAGCTGGAGGCCGTGCTGGGAAAAGAGACCATCGACACCTACAACACCGGCGAGAGCCGTGGGCGGGAGACTTCCCACTCGCTCAACTATCAAAAATTGGGGAAGGCGCTGATGAGCCAGGATGAGCTGGCCGTCATGGACGGCGGCAAGTGCATCCTCCAGCTGCGCGGGGTGCGGCCTTTCCTGTCGGACAAGTACGACATCACCCAGCACCCCAACTACAAGTACACCGCTGACGCTGACCCGAAGAACGCCTTTGACATCGAAGGTTATCTCAAGGCCCGGCTGAAGCTCAAAACCAACCAGGTCTGCGACGTGTATGAGATCGACGCCGCAGCTGGCGAATGATGTTCCGCTTTAGAAGGGAGTGATCGTATCTATCCGCCACAACCGCCCCGCTGGGGCCATCGGCGTACAAAGCGGACGATCTCTATCAAAAATAATGAAAAAGGAGGAAGGCCGGAGTCAGCCAGCCCGGAAACCGGGCGGCGGATTGTCCGGCTTTTGTATGCCTATGAACCATAACTAATCAATCTTTTTCAAACTGATTCCGGCCAACTTTATTTATGGAATTTTTCAATCAGGCAATTACCGTTCTCCAGACCCTCGTTATCGCCCTCGGTGCCGGTCTCGGCGTGTGGGGTGTCATCAACCTGCTGGAAGGCTATGGCAACGACAACCCCGGTGCGAAATCGCAGGGCATGAAACAGCTCATGGCCGGCGCGGGCGTCGCCATCGTCGGCATGGTGCTGGTGCCCCTGCTGTCCGGCCTGTTCACCGTCTGATCGTTTCCCGCTGAAATCCTCGCCCCCTCCCGCTGTGCGCGGGAGGGGCAGAAAGGAGGCTGACACCGTATGGATTTCTTATTGGATGCCCTGACCAACTGGCTGAAAGAAATGCTGGTGGGCGGTATCATGGGAAACTTAACGGGGATGTTCGACAGCGTGAACCAGCAGGTCGCGGATATATCCGTACAGGTGGGCCAGACCCCGCAGGGCTGGAACGGCGACATTTTCAACATGATCCAGAGCCTCTCCAACTCCATCATGGTGCCGATTGCAGGCGTGATCCTGGCCATCGTGATGACGCTGGAGCTGATCCAGATGATAACCGACCGTAACAACCTGCATGATGTGGACACCTGGATGATCTTCAAGTGGATGTTCAAATCCGCCGCCGCGATTTTGCTGGTCACCAACACCTGGAACCTCGTCATGGGCGTGTTCGACATGGCCCAAAGCGTGGTGGCCCAGGCGTCCGGCATCATCGGCTCGGACGCTTCCATCGACATCTCCGCCGTCATGACCGATATGGAGTCCCGGCTGATGGATATGGACCTGGGGCCGCTGTTCGGCCTGTGGTTCCAGTCGCTCTTTATTGGCATCACCATGTGGGCGCTGTATATCTGCATTTTTATTGTCATTTATGGCCGCATGATCGAAATTTACCTTGTCACGTCGGTGGCCCCCATCCCGATGGCCACCATGATGGGCAAGGAATGGGGCGGCATGGGCCAGAACTACCTGCGCAGCCTGCTGGCGCTGGGCTTCCAGGCGTTTTTGATTATCGTCTGTGTGGCGATCTACGCCGTGCTGGTGCAGAACATCGCCACCGAGGATGACATCATCATGGCAATCTGGACCTGCGTGGGCTACACGGTGCTGCTTTGCTTCACGCTGTTCAAGACCGGCAGTCTCGCCAAAGCAGTGTTTCAAGCGCACTGAGGAGGCTTCCGCATGGGAAAATATCAGATTATTTATGCAGACCCGCCCTGGAGCTACCGCAGCGGCAAGGTGCAGGGGGCAGCCCAAAATCATTACCCAACCATGTCGGACGAACAGCTGTACCAACTTCCGGTATCTACGCTGGCTGCTGATACCAGTGTTTTATTTTTATGGTGTACTTTTCCCAAATTGCCGGAAGCGTTGAACCTCATTAAAGCGTGGGGATTCACCTTCAAAACGGTTGCGTTTGTCTGGCTCAAGCAAAATAAATCCGGCAAGGGATTCTTCTTAGGGCTTGGCTGGTGGACAAGAAGCAATGCAGAGATTTGTCTGTTGGCTGTGAAAGGAAAACCCAAAAGGAAGAATGCCAGTGTCCGGCAGCTGGTTTTTGCACCTATTGAGCAACACAGCAAGAAACCTGATATTGTGAGAGATCGCATTTTGGAACTAATGGGCGATTTGCCGAGAATTGAGCTGTTTGCCCGCCAAGCCTCTCCTGGATGGGACGTTTGGGGCAATGAAGTAAATAGCTCTATCGAATTTCCGTAAAGGAGGGAAAAACGTATGGCTTATGTACCCGTACCCAAAGACCTGACGAAAGTCAAAACCAAGGTCGCATTCAACCTGACCAAGAGGCAGCTTGTCTGCTTCGGCTGCGGGGCGCTCATCGGCGTGCCGCTTTTCTTTTTGCTCCGGGGTCCTGCTGGCAACAGCGTGGCGGCCATGTGCATGATGCTCGTCATGCTGCCCTTCTTCATGCTGGCGATGTATGAAAAACACGGCCAGCCCCTGGAAAAGATCATCGGCAACATCCTCAAGGTGGCCGTCATCCGGCCCAAGCAGCGCCCCTACCGCACCAACAACTTCTATGCCGTGTTGGAGCGGCAGGCAAATCTCGACAAGGAGGTGTATGACATTGTTCGCGGCAAAGACAAAGCGGCAGGCCGAACCGGCAGAGCCGCAGACCAAACCCCGGCGTAAGCTGACCCGCGTCGAACGAAAACAGATCGAGGCAGCGATTGCCTGCGCCAACCGCACAGGCAAAAAGGAACAGTCCGCCCAGGACAGCATCCCCTATGAACGGATGTGGCCGGACGGCATCTGCAAGGTGGCGGATGGCCGCTACACCAAGACCATCCAGTTCCAGGACATCAACTACCAGCTGAGCCAGAACGAGGACAAGACCGCCATCTTCGAGGGATGGTGTGATTTTCTCAACTATTTTGACAGCTCCATCCGTTTCCAGCTGTCCTTTTTGAACCTGGCGGCGTCCCAGGAGACCTTCGCCAACAGCATCACCATCCCGGCTCAGGGGGATGACTTTGACCCCATCCGGGTGGAGTACACGCAGATGCTGCAAAATCAGCTGGCGCGGGGCAACAACGGTCTCATCAAGACCAAGTACCTGACCTTTTCCATCGAGGCCGACAGCATCCGCTCCGCCAAGCCCCGTCTGGAGCGCATCGAGACTGATGTGCTGAACAACTTCAAGCGGCTGGGCGTGGCCGCCGAGGTCCTGGACGGCAAAGCCCGGCTGGCCCAGCTCCACGCCATCTTCCACATGGACGAGCAGGCGCCGTTCCAGTTCGAGTGGGACTGGCTGGCCCCCAGCGGCCTTTCCACCAAAGACTTTATCGCCCCGTCCGGCTTCGAGTTCCGTACCGGCAAGCAGTTCCGCATGGGAAAGAAGTACGGGGCTGTCAGCTTCGTGCAGATTCTGGCCCCGGAACTGAATGACCGTATGCTGGCGGACTTTCTCGATATGGAAAGTTCCCTCATCGTCAATCTGCACATCCAGTCGGTGGACCAGGTGAAGGCCATCAAGACGGTGAAGCGCAAGATCACCGACCTGGACCGCAGCAAGATCGAGGAACAGAAAAAGGCCGTCCGCGCCGGGTATGACATGGACATCATCCCCTCTGACCTTGCCACCTACGGGGCCGAGGCCAAGAAGCTGTTGCAGGACCTGCAAAGCCGCAACGAGCGGATGTTCCTGGTGACGTTCCTGGTGCTGAACACGGCGGACAATCCCCGCCAGCTGGGCAACAACATCTTCCAGGCCAGCTCCATCGCGCAGAAGTACAACTGCCAGCTGACCCGGCTGGACTTCCAGCAGGAGGAAGGCTTGATGTCCTCTCTGCCGCTGGGGCTGAACCAGGTGGAAATTCAGCGGGGGCTGACTACCAGCTCCACCGCCATCTTCGTGCCGTTCACCACCCAGGAGCTTTTTCAAAACGGAAAAGAGGCGCTGTACTACGGCATCAACGCCCTGTCCAACAACCTCATTATGGTGGACCGAAAGCTGCTGAAAAACCCCAACGGCCTGATTTTAGGCACGCCGGGCAGCGGCAAATCGTTCAGCGCCAAGCGCGAGATCGCCAACTGCTTCCTGCTGACTTCGGATGATGTCATCATCTGCGACCCGGAGGCCGAGTACGCGCCGCTGGTGGAGCGCCTGCACGGGCAGGTCATCAAGATTTCGCCCACCTCCACCAACTACATCAACCCGATGGACCTGAACCTGGACTATTCGGACGATGAAAGCCCGCTGTCCCTGAAATCCGACTTTATCCTGTCGCTGTGCGAGCTGATCGTGGGCGGCAAGGACGGGTTGCAGCCGGTGCAGAAAACCATCATTGACCGCTGTGTGCGGCTGGTGTATCAGGACTACCTCAACGATCCGCGCCCGGAGAATATGCCCATTCTGGAGGACCTGTACGACCTGCTGCGGGTGCAGGATGAGAAAGAGGCGCAGTACATCGCCACGGCGCTGGAAATCTACGTCACCGGCTCCCTCAACGTGTTCAACCACCGCAGCAACGTGGACATCAACAACCGCATTGTCTGCTATGACATCAAGGAACTGGGGAAGCAACTCAAAAAGATCGGGATGCTGGTGGTGCAGGACCAGGTGTGGAACCGCGTCACCATCAACCGGGCCGCTCACAAGTCCACCCGCTACTACATCGACGAGATGCACCTGCTCTTGAAAGAGGAACAGACCGCCGCCTACACGGTGGAGATTTGGAAGCGGTTCAGAAAGTGGGGCGGAATCCCGACCGGGATTACGCAGAACGTCAAGGACCTGCTTTCTTCCCGCGAGGTGGAGAACATCTTTGAAAACTCCGACTTCGTGTATATGCTCAACCAGGCGGGCGGTGACCGGCAGATTTTGGCCCGGCAGCTGGGCATTTCCCCGCACCAGCTGTCCTATGTGACCCACTCCGGCGAGGGCGAGGGGCTGCTGTTCTACGGCTCCACGATTCTGCCCTTTGTGGATCACTTCCCGAAAAACACCGAACTGTATCGCATTATGACGACCAAACCCCAGGAAATGAAGGAGGCTGATAGACGATGAAACCCGAAATTCTGCATAACGACCACATGATGTTTCTGGACCGGGCGCTGGAAACCCAGCGCACCGCGCTCCTGACGGCGATGGCGGACGCTGTTTCCGAGTGCCGCACGGCGGCGGATCAGGCCGCTGAACTGACCGAGACCGGCGAGACCGGCCTGCTGCGGCTGGTGGAGATTCTGTGCGCCGCCAAGGTCCAGCGCGGGCAGGCCGGTGAGACTGTGCTGGAGGGCACCGAGGTCCAGATTTTGGCCGACGTAGTGGCCCAGCTCTACGCCTGCCTGACCGAGTGCCGCTTCGTGGGTCCGCTGGGGCTGGCGGCCTATGCGGAGCTTTCCAGCATGGCGGCCTCCCTCATGCTGGGGGAATGGTTTGATTAAGGAACCGCGCCTGCGCTTCACGGAGGAAGAACGGGCGGACCCGGCGCTGGAAAAGCCCATCCGCAAGGCGGAAAAGGCTGCCGCCAAAGCGGATAAGGTGCAGGCAAAAATCCCGAAAAAGCAGGTCAAGCGGGCCGAGGTGGACCCCAAGACCGGCAAGGTCACGACCAAGCTGGTGCTGGAGGATAAGCCCCGGCCGCCCTCCAAACTGTCCCATACGGTGCGGGACGCGCCGGGCAACGCGGTGGCGGGTAAGCTCCATCAGGAGATCCGCAAGACCGAGGACGATAACGTGGGCGTGGAGAGCGCCCACAAGTCCGAGGAAGCCGTAGAGACCGGCGTGCATCTGGTCCGGGAGGGCTACCGCAGCCACAAACTGAAACCTTACCGCAAGGCCGCCCAGGCCGAGCGGAAGCTGGAAAAAGCCAACATCGAGGCGCTGTTCCAGAAGTCTGTCTATGAAAACCCTGCGGCAGCCAGCAACCCGCTGTCCCGCTGGCAGCAGAAACAGCAGATCAAGAAGCAGTACGCCGCCGCCAAACGGGCCGCACAGTTCGGCGGGAGCGCCGCCGGTGCCGCCCAAAAGACCGGCAAGGCGGCCAAGACGGTCAAGGAGAAAGCCCAGCAGGCCGGGGCCTATGTGATGCGCCACAAAAAGGGCTTCGGCATCGTGCTGGCGATTTTCCTGCTGGTCTGCCTGCTGCTCAACACCATGTCCTCCTGTTCCATGATGGCGCAGAGCATCGGTTCGGCGATCTCCGGCACCACCTACCCCTCCGATGACCCGGAGCTGGTGGCGGTGGAGGCCGACTACGCCGCCAAGGAGGCCGCGCTGCAAGCCGAGATCGACAACATCGAGAGCAGCCACCCCGGCTATGACGAGTACCGCTATGACCTGGATATGATCGGCCACGACCCCCACGAGCTGGCGGCCTACCTGTCCGCTGTGCTGCAAGGCTACACGCGGGCAAGCGCCCAGGCGGAGCTGGAACGCATTTTCGCGGCCCAATACCAGCTGACGCTGACCGAGGAAGTGGAGGTGCGCTACCGCACCGAGACCCGGACAGACAGCGAGGGCAACGAGTATGACGTGGAAGTGCCCTACAACTACTACATCTTAAATGTGACCCTCACCAGCAAGCCCATCTCCTCCGTGGCGTTGGAGCTGCTGACGCCGGATCAGCTGGAAATGTACCAGGTGTACCGGCAGACGCTGGGCAACAAGCCCCTGATCTTCGGCGGCGGGTCCGCCGACACCAGCGATTCCGAGAGTTTGGCCGGTGTGGAGTTTGTCAACGGCACCCGGCCCGGCAATCAGGCGGTGGTGGACATCGCCAAAAGCCAGGTGGGCAACGTGGGCGGCCAGCCCTATTGGAGCTGGTACGGCTTTAATTCCCGCGTGGAGTGGTGCGCTTGCTTCGTGTCCTGGTGTTACGGCCAGATGGGCCTTTCCGAGCCGCGCTTTGCCGCCTGCCAGTCCCAGGGCATCCCCTGGTTCCAGTCGCACGGACAATGGGGCGGGCGGGATTACGCCAACATCGCCCCAGGCGACGCTATCTTCTTCGATTGGGACTTGGATGGCAGCGCCGACCATGTGGGCATCGTAGTGGGCACCGACGGCAGCCGGGTTTACACCGTAGAGGGTAATTCCGGCGACGCCTGCAAAATCAAGAGTTATTCCCTGACCTACGAGTGCATCAAGGGCTACGGCTTGATGAACTGGTGACAAATTTTTATGAAGAATAGGAGTGATTTGACTATGGCTAAAAACAAAATCGAGCGCATCGACCAGGAGATCGCCAAAACCCGCGAGAAGATCGCGGAACAGCAGGAAAAGCTGAAAGACCTGGAAGCGCAGAAAACCGAGGCGGAGAACCTGGAGATCGTCCAGATGGTGCGCGCCCTGCGTATGACCCCGGCCCAGCTGTCCGCCATGCTGTCTGGCGGCATGGTGCCCGGCCGGGCGGTGGGTTCTGCCAATCCCGAACAGGAGGAAATGACCCATGAAGAATAAAAAGATTTTCAGAACCTTTGCCGCCCTTTGCACCTGCCTGATGCTGATGGGCGGCTTCTCTGTGACCGCCTTTGCCCAGGGCACTGACCCTGCGCCCACGGCCACACCGGCGGCGGACGCCACCAACGACAGCAACGTGGTGGTGGAGGAAACCGAGGACAGCCCCGCCCTGACCCCGGAGGGCAACGCCGCCCTGGTGGATGACTTTGGCGGCAACAAGCAGCTCATCACCGTCACCACCAAGGCGGGTAACTATTTTTACATCCTCATTGACCGCGCCAACGAGGACAAGGAGACCGCCGTCCACTTCTTGAACCAGGTGGACGAGGCCGACCTGGAGGCGCTGATGGAGGACGGCGAGACGGCGGAGGAAACGCCCGCCGTCTGCAACTGCACGGAAAAGTGCGCCGCCGGTGCGGTGAATACGGCCTGCCCGGTGTGCGCCGTGAATATGGCAGAGTGTACGGGCCAGGAGCCGGAACCCACCCCTGACCCGGAAACAGAGCCGGAGCCGGAACAGGAACCGGCAGGGCTGAACCCGGCGATGCTGCTGGTGGTGCTGGCTGTGCTGGGCGGCATCGGTGCGCTGGTCTACTTCAAATTCATCAAGCAGAAGCCCAAGACCAAGGGCAGCGACAACCTGGATGATTACGACTACGGCGAGGACGATACCGAACAGGAGGACGAGGACCCTTGGGAGACCGAGGAATCTGACGAGCCGGAGGACGCCGGCGGGGGCGGCGATGAGGAAAGCGAGAACCCGGCCAAATGACCCGGTTCACCGACAGCCCTTATGAACCCATGATGACGCGCAGGCCGGAGGGCGGGAAGGCAGCTTCCCGTCCTCCCTCTTTATCTCCCGGCCACCCCTGCTATGGCTGCGGAACCTACCGCCCCGGCCAGCCCTGCGTGGGCTTCTGCCACAAAGAACTGACTGCGTGGCTGCGCGAAAGGAGAAAAGCAAAATGAATTATTTTATCCAATTTCTCATTGTGTTCGACCTGATCTGCTTCGGCGTCTACTTTGGCGGCGACATCGTTTGCACGGCGCTCGCCAAGGTGCGCAAAAAGACAGACGAAGAAGAATTTGAAATCTACAAAGTGGAGGACGATACAGACACCTCCAAACCGGCGCTGTCCATCGACGCCATCCGCCACTTGTTCCGCGGCGAGGTCCACGATTTTGTCTGCAACAAACTTCTACCCAGCGGGCAGGAAACCCTTTCCGCTCTGACCGAGCCGGAGCAGACAGCGGCCCGGTTCCTGTTCCGCGCCTTGATCGGCTATCTCAAAGAGGAAGCCCCGATGGATGAGCAGAGCTTCCCGATGGTGATGGAGATGCTGAACTATGCCGAGGGCGCGAAAGAGGACGGCGACAAGGACGTGATCGACATTCTGATGGAGGAAACCGCCGCCCGGACACATCTGCGCGAGGAATATTTCAGCGATTACCGCCGTTACCAGCTCATGCAGGTGGATAAGACGCGGGTGCTGCTGGCCTGCCGTGTCATCATCAACGACCTGCTGGGAAAGCTGTACCGCTATGATTACAACGTCGGTTATGACTGCCTTCTGGACGATGGCAACAGCGTTTCCAGAAAACTGAAAAAATCCAACGAAGAAATGGAGGTAGAGGAAGATGCGATTGGTGATCGCTGAGAAGCCCTCTGTGGCAAAATCCCTGGCCGCCGTGCTGGGCGCTGCTACCCGCAAAGACGGCTACCTGGAGGGCGGCGGCTGGCTGGTGAGCTGGTGCCTGGGGCACCTGGCCGGGCTGGCGGACGCCGCCACCTACAACCCCGACTACGCCAAGTGGCGCTATGATGACCTGCCCATTTTGCCGGAGTCCTGGCGCTTCACCATCGCCAAAGACAAGCGGGATCAGTTCGATGTGCTGCGCACCCTGCTGCGGCGGGAGGACGTGACCGAGGTAGTCAACGCCTGCGACGCCGGGCGCGAGGGCGAGCTGATTTTCCGCACGGTCTACTGCCTGGCGGGCTGCCAGAAGCCCATGAAACGGCTGTGGATTTCCAGCATGGAGGATTCTGCCATCCGGGAGGGCTTTGCCAACCTGCGCCCCGGCGCGGACTATGACGGGCTGCACCAGGCGGCCCTCTGCCGGGCCAAGGCCGACTGGCTGGTGGGTATCAACGCCACCCGACTGTTCTCGGTGCTGTACCACCGCACCCTCAATATCGGGCGGGTCATGTCCCCGACGCTGGCCCTCATCGTCCAGCGGGAGGCAGAGATCGACGCCTTCAAGCCGGTGCCGTTCTATTCTGTGGCTCTGGACCTGCCCGGTTTTACCGCTGCCAGCGCCCGCATGGACAAAAAAGCCGATGCCGAACAGCTGAAAACTGCCTGCCAGGGCGGTACGGTGACGGTCAAGCAGGTGGAGCGCAGGGACAAATCCGAGAAGCCGCCTGCCCTCTATGACCTCACCACTCTCCAGCGGGACGCCAACCGCCTGCTGGGGTTCACGGCGCAGCAGACACTGGACTACCTGCAAAACCTCTATGAAAAGAAGCTCTGCACCTATCCCCGGACGGACAGCCGCTACCTGACCTCCGACATGGCCGAGGGCCTGCCGGTGCTGGTGAATTTGGTCGCCAACGCCATGCCGTTTCGCAAAGGCATCGCCATTTCCTGCGATGCGGCGGCGGTCATCCACGACAAGAAAGTGACCGACCACCATGCGGTGATCCCCACCCGGAACATCCGCGAGGCGGATCTGTCCGCTCTGCCGGTGGGTGAACGGGCCATTCTGGAGCTGGTGGCGCTGCGGCTGCTGTGCGCGGTGGCCCCGCCCTATAACTTTGCAGAAACCGCCGTTGTTGTGGACTGCGCTGGTGCGGAGTTTACCGCCAAAGGCCGCACGGTGAAGCAGCCCGGCTGGCGGGCGCTGGACGCCGCCTACCGGGCCAGCATGAAAAATGTGGAACCGGACGGCAATTCCGAGGACAAGGCCCTGCCGGAACTAACCGAGGGCCAGGCGCTGCCGGTTGCCGGTGCCGCCGTCAAGGAGGGCAAGACCACCCCGCCCAAGCACTTCACTGAGGATACCTTACTCTCTGCGATGGAGACTGCCGGAAAAGACGATATGCCGGAGGACGCCGAGCGCAAGGGGCTGGGCACCCCCGCCACCCGCGCCGGAATTTTAGAGAAATTGGTGTCCACCGGCTTCCTGGAACGCAAAAAGAGCAAGAAAACCGTGCAGCTTTTGCCGTCCCACGATGCCATTTCCCTGATTACCGTCCTGCCGGAGCAACTGCAATCCCCACTGCTGACCGCTGAGTGGGAGTACCGGCTGGGCGAGATCGAGCGCGGCGAGCTGGCCCCGGAGGACTTCATGGCTGAGATCACCGCCATGCTGAAGGAGCTGGTGGGAACTTATCAGGTCATCAAGGGCAGCGAGTACCTGTTTGCCCCGCCCCGCGAGGTGGTGGGCAAATGCCCCCGCTGCGGCGGTGAAATTGCAGAAATGCAAAAAGGCTTCTTCTGTCAGGACCAATCTTGCAAATTTGCGATCTGGAAGAACAACAACTGGTGGGCAGCGAAGCGCAAACAACCCACCAAGGCCATTGTGGCGGCGCTGCTGAAAGATGGCCGCGCCCATGTGACCGGGCTGTACTCCGAGAAAAGCGGCAAGACCTACGACGCCACCGTGGTGCTGGAAGATACCGGCCAGTACGTCAACTTCAAGCTGGAATTTGACCGGCAGAAAGGCGGCGGCAAATGAAACTGAGTTTGTATGAACAGGAAACGATTATCCTCTACAACCAGGCCGAGGCCACCGCCGAGGTCTATTCCCACGACCCGCGCCTGCTGGAAAAGCTGCGGCGGCTGGCGGAAAAATACCCGGACCAGATCGTGAAAAAGGACCGTCAGACCTTTACGGTGCCCAAACGCTGCGTATCGGTGCGGGAGCCGTACAGCGCCGAGCGCCGCAAGGCCGCCAGCGAACGGGCCAAGGCCGCCGGGTACAAACCACCCGTCCCGAAAGCGGGCGGCAAGTAAGCATGGGCGAGAGCGTCTTTGAAGTCGTAAAACAGTCCGTCACCGCCAGAGAGGCGGCGGAGCTTTACGGCATCGCAGTGGGGCGCGGCGGTATGGCCTGCTGCCCCTTCCACGATGACCGCCACCCCAGCATGAAGGTGGACACCCGTTTCCACTGTTTTGGCTGCGGCGCAGACGGCGATGTGATCGACTTCACCGCCCGGCTCTATGACCTGTCCCCCAAGGGGGCCGCTGAAAAGCTGGCCCAGGATTTTGGCCTTTCTTATGACAGCAAGGCCCCGATCCGGCGAAACCATGTCCGGCAGAAATCCGAGGCGCAGGCAAGGAAAGAAAATCGGGAACACGCCTGGCGCGTTCTGGCGGATTACTACCACCTGCTCCGAAAATGGGAGACCGACTATTCCCCCAGGACGCCGGACGAGGACCCGCACCCGCGCTTTTTGGAGGCTGTTCAGAAAAAAGAGTACATAGGCTATCTGCTGGACACTTTTCTCGACAGCAGTACCGAGGAACAGGACCAGTGGATCGCAGAACACACCACTGAACTTTCGGCCATAGAAAGGAGAGTGAAAATCATGGCTGACAAACCCACCAACCGGGAACGGCTGCAACAGATCACGGCAGGCATCGAGCAGGGCATTAAAGAGCTGTTCGAGAGCGAAAAGTATATGCGCTACCTGTCCGTGATGTCCCGGTTCCACCGCTACTCTGTCAACAACACCATGCTCATCTATATGCAGAAGCCGGACGCCACGCTGGTGGCCGGGTACAACAAGTGGAAAAATCAGTTTGAGCGCCATGTGAAGCGCGGTGAACACGGAATCACCATCATTGCCCCGACACCATATAAGAAGAAAATCGAGGAACAGAAGCTGGACCCGGACACCAAGGCACCTATGCTGGATCAGGATGGCAAGGTCATCATGGAGGAACGGGAAGTTGAGATTCCCATGTTCCGCCCGGTCAAGGTGTTCGATGTGAGCCAGACGGACGGCAAGCCCCTGCCGGAGCTGGCGTCCACCCTTTCCGGGAACGTCCAGAACTATGAGGCTTTCATGGAGGCCCTGCGCCGGTCCGCGCCGGTGCCGCTCTCTGTGGAGCCGATGGCTGCCAACATGGACGGATATTTCTCGCCGGACCGGCAGCGCATCGCCATCCGGGAGGGCATGAGCGAGGTACAGACCGTTTCCGCCGCCGTCCATGAGATCGCCCACAGCAAGCTGCACGACCCCAAAAAGTATGAGGCGGAGCCGACCTGGAAAATCGTGATGGTGAGTGGGGGCGGTGTCAAGCACGATTATCGCCTGGACTTCGCCACCGAAGCAGAGGCGGAACAGGCCGCCGCCGAGGATGACTGGCGCTATGTGGACGAAAATCAGTTTGAGTGGCGGCTGGAGGTGGAGAAAGATCTGACGGCGGTGAAACAGGCTGTCAAGAACCGCAACACCGAGGAGGTGGAGGCCGAGAGCATTTCCTACGCCGTCTGCCAGTATTACGGCATCCAGACTGCCGACAACAGCTTTGGCTATATCGCCACCTGGAGCCAGGACAAGACGCTGCCGGAGCTGCGGGCCAGTCTGGAGACCATCAACAAGGCGGCCGGTGAGCTGATTTCTGATATTGACCGGCATTATAAGGTTATCTGCAAGGAGCGCGGCATTGACCTGACCGCCCAGCCGGAACAGGCTGAACCCCGGCAGCCCGCAGAAGAAACACCCGACGCACCTACTCCCAGCGCCGAAGCCCAGGAGGCCCTGTTGCTGGTTGATGATGCCACCTATCTTCATGTTCAGTCCTGCAACACCGGCTGGGACTACACACTCTACGATGCCGCCACCAGGAAGCAGTTGGACGGCGGCCAGCTGGACGCCCCGGAGCTTCCTCTGTCCACCGCCGCTCTGAAAATCTGTGAGATGTACGACTTGGGTGGCCAGAACATTCAGTATGCGCCACTGAACATGATCGAAACTTTGCAGGAGGCGGCTGTCCAGCAGATGCAGACAGCGGCCCAAGCCACCACGCCGGAAACTACCATGCTGCCGGACGCCCCGGAACAGCACCTGGACGAATACCCTATGCCCGACCCCTCGCTGACCCAGGACGATCTGGAGAAATGCGGCTATCTGGACGGGGACCTTCTGCCCCTCTCTAAAGAACGCGCCTATGAGCTGATGGCGCAGGACCTGACCGTTTACATGGTTCAGCAGGGCGAGAATCCGGCGATGGCTTTTGATACCACTGACCTGGACGCCCATGACGGGATCTTCGCCGTCACCCGCGAGGAATGGGAGGAAAGCCCGGCTTTCGATGCCCAGGTTAAGGAGCGTATGGATCACCAGCAGGAACGGGAACAGGCGTTCCTCGGCCACAAGGGCGACTGCTTTGCCATCTACCAGGTGAAGCACACCGATGAGCTGCGGGACATCCGCTATGAGGGGCTGGAATGGATCAAGTCCATCGGACGCACGGTGCAGCGGGACAATTATGATCTGGTCTACACCGCGCCGCTGGCCCCCGGCGACCTGAAAGGCAGCGTGCTGGACAATCTCGAATACCGCTTCAATAACGAACACCCCGCCGACTACCGCCACCCGTCTATGAGTGTCAGCGACATTGTTGCCATCAAGCGGGACGGCAAGGTATCCTGTCACTACTGCGACAGCTTCGGCTTTGCCGAGGTGCCAGGTTTCCTGCCGGACAATCCGCTGAAAAATGCGGAGATGGCCGTGGAAGATGATTACGGCATGATCGACGGGATTCTCAACAACGGTTCCAAGGAACCGACGGTGGCCCAGCTGGAACAGCAGGCCCGCAGCGGCCAGCCTATTTCGCTGATGGACCTGGCTGCCGCCGCTCACCGGGAGGACCGGGATAAGAAGAAGTCCGTTGTGGAGCAGCTGAAAAGCCAGCCCAAACCCGAACACAAAAAATCAGCGCCCAAAAAGAGCGCGGAAAGGGAGCTTTGATATGAACGCTTTGACTTTTGAGGAAACCAACCTGCTGTGTATCTACAACCCCGGCACCCGCCAGGGGGCCATCGAGGCCCTGACCGAGATGCGCGGCGAACTTTCGCCGGACGAGACCGAGCTGCTGGCTCTGACTGACAGTACCCTCGCCAAGCTGCGCGCCATGACTGACGCCGAGTTTGATGAGCTGGAGCTGTACCCGGATTTTGACGAGTAACCCCCTGTTTTAACCAGCCGGGGCGGCCGCCGTGCCGCCCCATTTTCATATCCGAAGGAAGGGAGGATAGAACCCCATGCCAACCAAAGCAGAACAATATGCGCAGATGGCCGATCAGGTGGCGCGGCAGCTCACCGGCAGCTGGCAGGAGTGGGCGGGCTTTCTCACCAACGCCGCCCGCCTCTACAAATATCCGTTCCATGAGCAGCTGATGATCTACGCCCAGCGCCCGGACGCCACCGCCTGCGCCGAATACGACCTGTGGAACAACCGCATGGGCCGGTATGTGCGGCGCGGGTCCAAGGGCATCGCCCTGGTGGATGATTCCGGGGACCGGCCCCGGCTGCGGTATGTATTTGATATTTCCGACACCGGCACCCGCGAACATTCCCGCACCCCCTGGCTGTGGACGCTGAACGAGGAACACACCGCGCCGGTCATGGCGATGCTGGAGCGAAACTATGATGTGAGCGGCGGCGACCTGGCCCAGCAGTTGGCCGATGTGGCCGCCAAACTGGCGGAGGAATACTGGGCTGACCACCGGCGGGATATTCTCCCTATCGTTGACGGTTCCTTTTTGGAGGAGTACGATGAGTACAACATCGAAGTCCAGTTCAAATCCGCCGCCACGGTCAGCATCACCTACGCCCTGATGTCCCGCTGCGGGCTGGAGCCGGAGCAATATTTCAGCCATGAGGACTTCATGCCGATTTTCGACTTCAACACCCCCGCTGTGATCGGGGCGCTGGGAACAGCCGTCAGCCAGGCAAACCAGCAGGTGCTGCGGCAAATCGGCGTCACCATCCAGAACTATGAGCGCGCCAAGAGCGCGGAAAGGAGTGCCACACATGGAGAACAATCTGACTTACATTCAGAACGGGGACTACCTGATTCCCGACCTGAGCCTGAGCGAGCAGCCGGAGAAGCCCCTGGGCAAGTACGGCAGGATGCGCAAAGCGTACCTGAAGCAGCACCGGCCCATTCTGTACAACCAGCTGCTGATGACCGAGAAGCTGTACCCGCACCTGCGGGAGATCGACGAGACGGCGAACCAGCGGTTGGAGCAGATGATGCCCCAACTAGCCGAGACGGCGGGCGCGACGGAGGCGCTGAAAGCCGCCGACCCGATGCAGTGGGTGGGCCTGATGAACACCTGCAAAGCCCAGGCGGAGGAGATTCTGCTGGCGGAACTTATCAACAGCTGACCTTAAACCTGTTCCTCACCGAAGCGGAACAGATTCAACAGATCGACGAAGCAGAGAGTGTGAAAACGCCCTCTGCTTTTTCTTTTGCCCAGGAACAGCCGCAGCCAGAAGCTGCCGACCATGAGCCGGAGGCGGCAAGGCTCACTCTCCGGGAGCTGCATGAGCGATACAAACCCATTGTGTTGGAGGCCGTTACCAAAGACACCAGATACCAGAACACCTGCGGTCACAGTGATTATAAAAGCGCCGTGATCGAAGGAAGATCGGCTATCCAGCGCGCTGTTTTAGCGTCTGGCAATAAGGAGCTGCTTCACCTCTATTCCTACACCCCGGAGTTCCGGCAGCGCCTTCATCGTGAAGTCATCGCTGAGACTTATCCCAAGCTCCATGAGCTGCTGCGCCCACTTTCGGACAATGACATTGACCGAGCTATCCAGGACTGGAACGGCAAGATCGAAAGCAAGCACGCCGTTGTCCGCTACATGAAAGACCATACGCGGGAAAAAGATACCGCCGCATGGCTGGCCCATGAGTTTGACGGCGGCGACGGCAAAACCCCGTTTGCAGTACGCCCGGAAAGCCCCAATGGAACGATGCTGCCCTGGCCCAAGGTGCAGCGCCGGATCGCCCAGCTTATCAAGGAAGATCGGTTCTATACCCAAGAAGAACAGGACCGTTTTGACAACATCGACCCCATCGCCATCCGGGAAGCCCTGGCCGAGCGCGGCATCGTGAACGGCCAGGTGGTAGCCCCGGAAAAACTGGACAACGACCCGTTTATCCAACAGGTGATGCAGGATGTGGAGGCTGTTTCAGCCGAGGAACAGGCCGAGGCGGAGCCTCCTGCGCCGGACTTATCCGGCCAGCCCGTCACCCGCGAGGGAGACACCCTCACCATCGGCGGCGGCGAACCTACCCATGAGATGGATATTACCGTATCGGATGAGGAATATGAAGCCATCCGGCAGGCCATCCCGGAAACAGAGGCCCCCACCGCCTCTGACCCTGCAACACCCCCTTACCATGTGGGTGATACCGTTTATCTGGAAAATCAGGAATACCAGATCACCGAGCTACGGGAGGACACGGTGCAGCTGCTGCCCTCTGGCATGAGCTACCCCATCTTCCGGGCCGAGAGCCAGGAGCGGTTCGAGACGCTGCTGCGTGCGGACACCCGCAACGAAGCCATCAACGAATTTTTGCCTGTAAACCCCGACACGGCGGACCAGGACCTGCGGGACGTGCTGGCCCACAGCCTGATCGGCGCGCCGGACAAGGCGGAGCTGTCCGAGCTGCTGCACACCGGCAAGCCCAACCGCGAGATTGCCCAGTGGCTGGGCCGGGCCTTCCCCGGCATCGTGGAGACGATGGAGCTGGAGACCGGCGACACCGCCGACTACCGCACCACGTCCGAAGGCATCGAGCTTGAAGTGCTGGATGCTGACGAAAAGCGGCTGGCCATGCTGTATTTTCGCTGGGATGAGGTCGCGCCGCTGCTGCGCGGGCTGTATGCCCGCCAGCTGGACGGCTTTGGGCAGGAGCAGGCCGAACCGTACATGGAAGCCCCTGCTGCCGTGGAAGAACCTGCCGAAGCTGCCAAGCCCGTCGAGGAACCCGCCGCCGAGGCCCCGGCGTTCCATTCCGAACCGGTGACCGTCTATCCTGGCGAACAGAACCATTTGCCCTATGACGTAGTGGTGGAACGGCTGCACGTTGACCAGCCGGAAGCCACGCCGCCCGAACCGCGTCCGCCTGAGAATTTCCGCATTCTGGACGATGACCTGGGGAAAGGCGGGCCAAAGGAAAAATTCTGGTGCAATATCAAAGCAATCGCCACACTGAAGCAGATCGAGCAGGAAAATCGCTATGCCACCCCAGAAGAACAGCATATTCTCTCGCAATATGTAGGCTGGGGCGGGCTGGCGGATGCCTTCGACCCGGACAAACCCGCGTGGGCCGCTGAGTATGCGGAGCTGAAGGAACTGCTGACCCCGGAGGAATATGAAGCGGCCAGGGCCTCCACCCTCAACGCCCACTACACCAGCCCCACTGTGATCCGCGCCATCTACGACGCGGTAGAACAGATGGGCTTCCGCACCGGCAACATTCTGGAACCGTCCTGCGGTGTGGGCAATTTCTTCGGGATGCTGCCGGAGAGCATGGCCGGCAGCCGTCTGTACGGCGTGGAACTGGATTCCATCAGCGGGCGGATTGCCCAGCAGCTCTACCCCAAGGCTAACATCACCGTGGCGGGCTTTGAGACCACCGACCGGCGGGACTTCTATGACCTTGCCATCGGTAACGTCCCTTTCGGCCAGTACCAGGTGAACGACAAAGCCTACAACAAGCTGGGCTTCAACATCCACAACTACTTTTTTGCCAAGGCGCTGGACCAGGTGCGCCCCGGCGGCGTGGTGGCCTTTGTCACCAGCCGCTACACAATGGACGCCAAGGATTCCACCGTGCGCCGGTATCTGGCCCAGCGGGCCGAGCTGCTGGGGGCGATCCGCCTGCCCAACAACGCTTTCCGCGCCAATGCCGGGACCGATGTGGTGTCCGACATCCTGTTTCTGCAAAAGCGGGACCGCCCGCTGGACATCGCCCCGGACTGGACCCAAACCGGCCGGACCGAGGAAGGCTTCACGGTCAACCAGTATTTTCTGGATCACCCGGAGATGGTGCTGGGGCGGCCCACCGCCGAAAGCACCCAATACGGCAAACAGGATTACACCGTGGCCCCCATCGAGGGGCTGGAGCTGGCCGATCAGCTGCACGATGCCGTGAAGTACATTCGCGGCACCTACCAGGAGGCCGCGCTGCCGGAGCTGGGCGAGGGCGAGGACATCGACGAATCCCTCCCGGCTGATCCCAATGTGAAGAACTACTCCTACACGGTGGTGGACGGCGCGGTGTACTTCCGGGAAAACAGCCGCATGGTGCGCCCCGACCTGAACGCCACCGCCGAGGCCCGCGTCAAAGGGCTGGTGGGGCTGCGGGATTGTGTGCAGCGGCTCATCGACCTGGAGATGGACGCCGCCGCGCCGGATGCCGACATCCGGGAACAGATGGCCGAGCTGAACCGGCTCTATGATGCCTTTTCTGCCAAGTACGGCCTTATCAATGACCGGGCAAACCGGCTGGCCTTTTCCGATGACAGCAGCTATTACCTGCTCTGCGCCCTGGAGGTGCTGGACGAGGACGGCAGGCTGGAACGCAAGGCAGATATGTTCACCAAGCGCACTATCAAACCCCATGAGGCCGTCACCACCGTGGACACGGCCAGCGAGGCGCTGGCGGTCTCCATCTCGGAGAAAGCCTGCGTGGACATGGCCTACATGGAACAGCTTACCGGCAAAACCGGCGAAGAACTGGCGGACGAGCTGCGCGGTGTCATCTTCCGTGTGCCCGGCCAGACTGAGCCGGACGGGACGCCCCATTATGTGACCGCCGATGAATACCTGTCCGGCAACGTGCGCCGGAAGCTGCGCCAGGCCCAGCGTGCGGCGGAGCAAGACCCGGCCTTTACGGTCAACGTGGAGGCCCTCACTGCCGCCCAGCCCAAGGACCTGGACGCTTCCGAGATCGAGGTGCGGCTGGGGGCAACGTGGATCGACAAGGAGTACATCCAGCAATTCATGTACGAGACCTTCGACACGCCTTTTTACCTCCAGCGCAGCATTGAAGTCCACTACACCCCCTTTACGGCGGAGTGGCAGATCTCCGGCAAAAATGTCGTGGGGCAAAACAATGTGGCCGCCTACTCGACCTATGGGACCGGCCGCGCAAACGCCTATAAAATCCTTGAAGATTCCCTCAATCTGCGGGACGTGCGTATCTACGACACCGTGGAGGACGCAGACGGCAAGGAGCGCCGGGTGCTGAACGCCAAGGAAACCACCCTGGCTGCCCAAAAACAACAGGCCATCCGGGACGCTTTCCGCGACTGGATTTGGCGTGACCCGGAGCGTCGGCAGGCGCTGGTACGCCAGTACAACGAGGAAATGAACGCCACCCGGCCCCGCGAATATGACGGCAGCCACATTGTTTTTGGCGGCATGAACCCGGCCATCACCCTGCGGGAACACCAGAAAAACGCCATCGCCCATGTGCTGTACGGCGGCAATACCTTGCTGGCCCACGAGGTCGGCGCAGGCAAGACCTTTGAAATGGTGGGGGCCGCGATGGAGGCCAAGCGGCTGGGTCTGTGCCAGAAATCCCTCTTTGTGGTGCCCAACCACCTGACCGAGCAGTGGGCTTCGGAGTTCCTGCGTCTGTACCCGTCCGCCAACATTCTTGTTACGACCAAAAAGGACTTTGAGAAACACAACCGCAAGAAGTTCTGCGCCCGCATCGCCACCGGCGACTATGACGCCATCATCATGGGTCACTCCCAGTTCGAGAAAATCCCCATCAGCAAGGAACGCCAGGAGCGACTGCTGCACGAGCAGATTTGGGAAATCACCGAGGGCATCGCCGAGGTGGAGGCCAGCGGCGGGGAACGGTTCACTGTCAAGCAGCTGGAACGCACGAAAAAGTCTCTGGAGGCGCGGCTGGAAAAGCTGCAAGCGGAGGGCCGCAAGGACGATGTGGTGACGTTTGAACAGCTGGGCGTGGACCGGCTCTTTGTGGACGAGGCGCACAATTATAAAAACCTGTTCCTCTATACAAAAATGCGGAATGTGGCGGGCCTTTCCACTACGGACGCGCAGAAATCCAGCGATATGTTTGCCAAGTGCCGGTACATGGATGAAATCACAGGCGGGCGCGGTGTAGTTTTTGCCACCGGCACGCCGGTTTCCAACTCCATGACCGAGCTTTACACCATGCAGCGGTATCTCCAATATGACCGGCTGCAAGAGCTGGGCATGGCCCACTTTGACTGCTGGGCGTCCCGGTTTGGCGAAACCGTGACGGCGCTGGAGCTGGCCCCGGAGGGCACCGGCTACCGGGCCAGAACCCGTTTCTCCAAGTTCTTTAACCTGCCGGAGCTGATGAACTTGTTCAAAGAAATCGCGGACATCAAAACCGCCGACCAGCTGCACCTGCCCACGCCCCAGGTGGAGTACCACAACATCGTGGCTCAGCCCACCGAACAGCAGCAGGAAATGGTGAAGGCGCTCTCGGAGCGCGCTTCCCTGGTACACAGCGGTACAGTGGACCCGTCCCAAGACAATATGCTCAAGATCACCAGCGACGGGCGCAAGCTGGGGCTGGACCAGCGGATCATCAACCAGCTGCTGCCGGATGAGCCGGGCACCAAGGTCAATCAGTGCGTGAACAACATCATGCAGATCTGGCGGGATGGCGAGGCCGACAAGCTGACCCAGCTGGTGTTCTGCGACATCTCCACGCCCCAGGCCAAACCCGCCAAAAAGGTGGCCAAGGCGCTGGACAACCCGACCCTCCACGCTTTGGAGGACGCGGTGCCGCTGGATGAGCCGGAACCGGCCTTTACCGTGTATGAGGACATCCGGCAGAAGCTCATCGCCCAGGGCGTACCCGCCGAGCAGATTGCCTTTATCCATGAGGCCAACACCGAGGTGCGCAAAAAGGAGCTGTTCTCCAAGGTCCGCACCGGCCAGGTGCGCGTCCTGCTGGGCAGCACGGCCAAAATGGGCGCGGGCACCAACGTGCAGGACCGCCTGGTGGCGCTGCATGACCTGGACTGCCCGTGGCGGCCCGGCGACCTGGCCCAGCGAAAGGGACGCATCGAGCGCCAGGGCAACCAGAACGAAACCGTCCATGTGTACCGCTATGTCACCGAGGGGACTTTCGACGCCTACCTCTGGCAGACGGTGGAAAACAAACAGAAATTCATCAGCCAGATCATGACCTCCAAATCGCCGGTGCGAAGCTGCGACGATGTGGACGAAACGGCGCTGTCCTTTGCCGAGATCAAGGCGCTGTGCGCCGGGGACCCGCGCATCAAGGAACGCATGGACCTGGATGTGGACGTGGCGCGGTTAAAGCTGATGAAGGCCGACCACCAGAGCAAACAGTACCGCCTGGAGGACCAGCTACTGAAAACCTTCCCGGAGGAGATCGAGAAAAACAAGGGGTTTATCGCCGGACTGGAAGCCGATATGGCGACCTTGGCCGCCCATCCCCACCCGGAGGACGGCTTTGCCGGGATGGAAGTCCGTGGCGACACCCTCACCGACAAGGAAAACGCTGGGGCCGCGCTGCTGGACGCCTGCAAGGAGGTCAAAGGGGCCGACCCGGTGCCGGTGGGCAGTTACCGGGGCTTCACCATGTCGGTGTCGTTTGACGCTTTCCGGCAGGAGTATATGCTCCTGCTGAAAGGCCAGATGACCCACCGGGCGACGCTTGGCACAGACCCCCGTGGAAATCTCACCCGTATCGACAATGCGCTCAGCCAGATGCCCCAGCGGCTGGAGGCGGTGAAGAACCAGCTGGACAATCTCTACCAACAGCAGGCCGCCGCCAAAGCGGAGGAGGGCAAGCCCTTCCCCCAGGAACAGGAGCTGCGGGGTAAATCCGCCCGGCTGGCCGAACTGGACGTACTGCTGAATATGGACGGCCGGGGCCGCCCTGCGCCGGAGGCGGTGCTTGCCAAGAGCAGCCGCCCCTCGGTGCTGGAAGGGCTGAAACGCCCGGTGCCGCCGCGCAATCCCGAAAAGAAACCCAAACACCACGAACAGGAGGTGCGATAAGATGAATACCGATAAAAACACGGCCCTTTATGAAAAGATGGCCGCCGAACAGGACAAGTTCCGGGACTGGCTGAAAAGCCAGCCCCCGGAGGTAATTCTAAAGCATACCTATGAGTACACGGTCCGGGAGGACATTTTGATGGCGATGGAGGAGCTTGACCTGCCCCAAAGCCGGGCCGCCGCGCTGCTGGCATCGCCGTCCCCGCTGGCCGATGTCTACAAGGAGTTTTCTGACCGGGAAATTTCCTACATGGATGTGGTGCGGGACAGCATCGAACAGCGGGCCGAGGCGGCGCTGGACGCCCAGCGGGAACTGCCGCTCTACCGGCACGACGCCGCCTATGCCCGCGAACAGGGCGACCTGGATTTGTACCGGGCGTCCCGCCGCGCCAACATCGCCTGCAAGGAGGCCATCGAGGCGTCCATTTCGGAACATTACCGGGACAGCCGGCTGGACAAGGACGCGGTACCCCAGGTGATCGAGCAGTTCGGCTATACCCGCACCCTCTATGTGCTGGCAAACACCGTGCAGCAGAAAGATTGGGATGAGCGTTTCAGCCCGGCCAACAAGGCGTGGGCCAGGACGGTGGACATCCCGCCCAACCCGGACGGCTTTGGCGGCGAACGCAACCTGGACTTTGTGGTGGACAGCCACTCCGGCCTGGTCGATCTGTTCTTGAGCCAGGCGCGGCAGGACTATCTGCGGCTCCAGCCGCTGACACCGGAGGAAATCCGCGCCGAGGCCGTCCGGCTCTTGCAGGAGCTTCGTGCGCCGGATACGCCCAACAGCCCCCACGGCACCCACTACATGGCCCGCGTTTCGCCGGACTTTCTGGCCCGCGCAGGCACCCAGGCTCATGACCGGCTGATGGCGCTGCTGCCGTTCCGCAGTCTGGCGATCACCGGCATGAAGGACCTGCCCGGCACCTATGTTACCATCCTGGCCAGCGAGGACCGCTCCAAGGAGCTGCGCCAGCGCCGCCCTTCGGTCCGCCGCCAGCTGAAACAGGAGCCGCGTTCCGCTGAAAAGAAAGCGCCCGTTCGTAAGGAAAAGGAGCCGGAGCGGTGAGCGCCCCCAAGCGCAAACGGGAGGTGCAGCTGAACTTCCGGGTCTCGCCGGAAGAACTGGCGCTGATCGAGCAGAAGATGGTCCAGCTGGGGACAAAGAACCGGGAAGCCTACCTGCGCAAGATGGCCCTGGACGGCTATGTGGTGCGCCTGGAACTGCCGGAGCTGAAGGAGTTGGTGTCCCTGATGCGCTATTCCAGCAACAACCTGAACCAGCTGACCCGCCGTGTGCATGAAACCGGGCGCATTTACGACGCCGACCTGGAGGATATATCCCGGCGGCAGGAGGCTTTGTGGGATGGGGTGCATCAGGTATTGACCCAGCTGGCAAAGCTGTCGTGACAGGGGCATACGCCCCGGCTTTGAGGGAGGTCCGGCGTGTGCGTGCGGCTGCGCCGGGCCTCCCTCTTTTTTTCTTTGGTGTGTCCAGCAAAGCTGGACCACACTAGCCGGTGCAAGTCCGGTCACAGTAATCGCCAGTGAGCTGTGTAGCTAAACTCGGTGCGTTGCAGTAATGCAGGGTACTAAGCGAGTGGATAAAGTAGCCTCGATAAGAGGAGCGAGCAATCATGCAGACCGTAACATAAAGTGAATTCTGCCGTATCGTTAAAAAGGTCTCGAAAGAGAGCAAAGAGAAGTTGAGTCCTGCGAATATGGGCGAAAACCATGGAACGTGTGAAGAAACTGGAAAGCAGCACGGAAGAATCTCTCGGTATAGAGGAAGCGGTATGTATGAAAAGTGTGGTTCGGAACTGGAGAGACCCTACCCATCACCGAAGGGTAAAGAGAAAGCGTATAAGCTTGGCGAAATCGTATTTCTGATGGGAGGGAGTCGGAGAGGAACATAGTACCGATAATGGCTGTGCAAGAAAACGCAGTCTATGGGAAGGTTCCTTACTTCATTCATGTTTGTAGAGAGGGTAAGAGTGAGAGAATGTCATGCAGACTAATAACTCCAAGGAAAAAGTTCGACAACTTCAAAACAAACTATATCTAACAGCCAAGAAATGTGCTAGCCGAAGATTTCATGCACTATACGATAAAGTATACCGGGATGATGTACTTTTCGAGGCATGGAAACGGGTAAAAGCTAATAAGGGTTCCAATGGAGTGGATGGTATCGGAATTGAGGATATTGAAGCGATAGGAATTGAGAAATATCTGACAGATATAAAAGCAGAACTGGCGGACGGCAGATACAAACCGTCCCCAGTAAAGCGGGTGATGATACCAAAGCCAGACGGAAGTAAAAGACCCCTTGGAATACCAACGGTCAAAGACAGAATCGTGCAGATGGCTGCAAAGATAGCTATAGAGCCAGTTTTTGAAGCAGATTTTAGAGACTGCTCCTATGGCTCCAGACCCAAAAGAAGTGCTAAGCAGGCGCTTGAAAAAGTCAGAAAAGCATGTAACAACAAAGGCTACTATGTAGTAGATGCAGATATTGAGAAATTCTTTGACAATGTAAACCAGGACAAGCTGATGGTGTTAGTAGAACAGAGAATATCAGACCGGAGAATACAAAAGCTGATAAGGCAATGGCTGAAATCAGGAGTATTATACGGGAATATACTGACAATCTCTGAACTGGGCACAAGTCAGGGATCAGTTATATCTCCGTTACTGGCAAATATCTACCTGAACACACTGGACAGATTGTGGGAAAAGTATGGACTCACCCACGGTATTCTTGTGAGGTACGCAGACGATACAGTAATCATTTGCAAAAATAAGAAAAGTGCAAACCATGCACTGAACTTATTGCGTTACATCATGGCAAAACTGGACTTAAAGCTGCATCCAAAGAAGACGAAGATTGTCAGCATGTGGGATGGAAAAGAGGGATTTGATTTTCTCGGAATGCATCACAGAAGAATGACAACGGAAACAAGCAAAGGACAACTGTATAAGGAAACATATCAGTATCCAAGCAGAAAAGCCATGAAGAAAATGAAAGCAGAAATCAAAAGGAATGTAAACAGCCGAAGTCTGCTGGTAGCAAAAGAGGAAGATTTAATAAAGAATCTGAACCCGAAAATCACAGGGTGGAAGAATTACTATTCTACCAAGACAAACGAAAGGTGGATGCAGACGCTCGACTGGTACATTATCTGTACTTTTACAAGATGGTATAACAAGAAACACCAAAGGCGTAACCATATGTCAAAGGTGGGATTTGTTAGAAATAGCATTTACGAAAAAGGATTAAAGAAAATGGCTAGAGCATGACGTAATGCTGTAGAAAGAAGAATGTCGGAAAGCCGTGTGAGGGAGAACCTCATGCACGGTTTGATGAGGGGAAAGAGGGCCAAAGCCCTCTAACCTACTCTACCCCGTATCGTTGCACTTTTACAAACCACAAGCGATAATATCATCAGAAACGGAGGTGAAGGCTGATGTTGACATTTGAAAATATCTTGGAGTTGTTTCAAGAGTATCTGCTGTGTGACCCGGAGGAAGAAGTCCTCCCGTGCAAACGCGGCTATGTCCGATTGACTTGGAACAAGGATTCCCGCTACTGTGTGGACGGTATCCTCTGCCGAATCCCGGAGGAACTGTTTGACCTGTTGCTCACGGATTACCAGGACTTTGAATTGCTCCGCCGGACGAAAGGCCGCCGGGAAGTTACAGAAGCCGATGAAAAAGCCGTGAAAGAACTGTGCCAGCCCTACCTGGACTGGCGGAAGGAGGCGCTGAAATGAGAGCGGTGCTGTTTATTTTGAAATTGGGGCTGAAAATCCTTGCCGTGCCGGTGGTGCTGGCGCTGACGCTGTTCACCTGGCTGTGCTTCTGGCTGCTGTATGTGTCCAGCTTCATCTTCGGCCTGGTCTCCACGGTGGTGGCGCTGCTGGGGATCGCGGTGCTTGTGACCTACTCGCCGCAAAACGGCGTAATCCTGCTGGTGATCGCCTTCCTGGTCAGCCCGCTGGGCCTGCCGATGGCCGCCGTCTGGCTGGTGGGCAAGGTACAGGACCTGCGGTATGTGATCCAGGACGCGGTGTATGGATGAATCGAAAATGCAGAATTGCCGGGAGTAGTTGCCCGGCAATTTTTTTGACTTTACTTTCGTGCTAATTTCAGCGATGAGATTAGCATGAAAGTAAAGTCCACGCACATCAAAGGCATATAAAAAATCAGGGTGTCGGAGCATACAACTTCCTCCGACACCCTGATTTGGTTCAATTTTCTGGTGCAGGCTTTTGCACCGTTACATATTTTTGATGTTGGCTTCTGGGCTTATCTGGGATGGTCATTTGCAGCTGTCCATTGTCCAGCAGTGGACGCAAGTACCTCTTTGTAAATCCCTTTGTGTTTTTATACCCACAATGTTCCGCAATTTCAGCTTTCGAGCGCGGTTCTGCACAAAAGGCTAAAATCTGGTCTGTAAGTGTCACTTGGGTTCCCACTTGGGCCCTCACTTGGGTCCTCACTTGGGTCCTCACTTGGGTCCTCACTTGGGTCTCGTCCTGCGGCCCAACCTTTTCCACCGCAATCGGGGCCAGCGGAACCACGGTGCGGAACACATCGCCCTCGATAAATTCCGGGGTTCCACCGGAATAGAGCTTCGTGTATTTGTAAGTATTCCGCATCCCGGACCCCAGCTCGTCCGCCAGTCCAATCTCACGGAACACTTTGGAAATTGGCGGGTTCTTGGCATACGGCTCAAAGGAGGAAAGGTGCAGAGCGCCGTGCCCGTGGGAACGGTTGGCATTTTCGGTGTAGAGCCGGTTACGCTCAATTACGAATTTTGCCACATAGCCGCTGGAGTAATCCCGGTGCGCCAGGCTGTTGGAGAAAATTTCACGCAGGATGCGGTCTCTGGCGCTGACGCTCTGGAGGCCCTCCTGCACAAAGGGGTCGCTGAGGTGCTTTTGACCGAACGCAATCAGCCGGTCATAGGTCTCCAGCAGATTTGTGATGATGACATCCCGGTCGTCATAGCGATCCAGGTTTTCCACCCGGAAAATGGCGTCCGTTTTGTGCTGCGGCAATACGGACAGAATCGTGCTGTCCTTCCCGAACAGAAGAATCGCCGCAAGGGTAATGCCTTCGAGCTGCCTTTCGGGGTCTTTTAAGATGAGACCGGCGCTGCGCAGCAGTTCTTCGTCTGACATGGACTTCCACGGATGGTTGGCCGTGCGGCTGGTGGTCATGGCTCTGGCGCGCTCCATCAGGTCAGGGCGCAGGTCGTCCATCTGGAAGCGGGTCACTTTGTTTACAAAATAGCTGCCGCTTTTCCGGGCGTACAGCTGGTACACCATGTCGGAGTTGTCGGTTATATCAATATCTGCTTCGTGACTGCGGTCAAAAATGCGCCCGTGATGGCGGCAGACCTGGCTGCCGGACGGCACCTGAATGACCAGCAGCGTGCGGCCGTCTACGGTGCAGGCTTCCGGCTGCAAGTACAGAGGCGGATTGATTTTCTGCCCGTTGTTGATGGAAGTCACGAAGTCTTTTTTCATACGGTCAACCGCATCCGGGGCAACACCCAAAATCTCCCCGTTGTCTTTGACGCCCAGGAGAATGATTCCACCGTCTCGGTTGGAAAAAGAACAGACGGTATCGTAAACATCCTTTGTAATCTCGGTGGTGGATTTCTTAAACTCCACCCGGATGTTCTCGCCGTCCTCGATCAGCTTCAGAAGTTCGGCTTCTGTCATAGGAGCAACAGCCCCCCTTTCGATGTGGATTTATACGTTTTTATTATACGGGATTTTTCACGCATTATCAAACCCATTCTGCGTGGGTATATAATTCTGAAATGGTTCTCTGTGATTCTGGAAAATGCCAGACAGTGTCTGGCGAATTAAGCTGCGATTCGGCATCGCCTTTGATCAGTCAAATCAATTCAACAGACAGCGTCTGTTAAAAAGGAGGGAAAATCATTATGGCCACCACCCGCATCATGCCGCTTCACGCTGGCAAGGGCCGCACGGTCGGCAGGGCAATCAGCGACATCATCGACTATGTAAAAAATCCCGATAAGACCGATCACGGCAGGCTCATCACCAGCTACCAATGCGACAGCCGCGTGGCCGACGCCCAGTTCCTTCTTGATAAGCAGACCTACGCCGCCCGCACTGGCCGGGTGCGCGGTGCGGACGATGTGATCGCTTACCACCTGCGGCAATCCTTCGTTCCGGGCGAGATTTCGCCGGAAGAAGCCAACCGGCTGGGCGTGGAGCTGGCCCGGCGCTTCACCAAGGGTAGGCACGCTTTCATCGTCTGCACCCACATCGACAAGGCTCACGTCCACAACCATATTATATGGAACTCCACCACGCTGGAGTGTGACCGCAAGTTCCGCAACTTTTGGGGCAGCACCCGCGCCGTCCACCGCCTGAGCGACACCATCTGCATCGAGAACGGCTACTCCATTGTGGAGGCTCCCAAGCGGCGCGGCCAGAGCTACAACAAATGGCTGGGCGATGCGGCCAAGCCCTCCCACAAGGAGCTGTTGCGCCAGGCCATCGACCGGGCGCTGGCACAGAAACCGGCCAGCCTGGAGGAGCTGCTGCGCCTGCTGGAGCAGGACGGCTTTACCGTTCACCGGCGGGGCAAGACCATCTCCATCAGCGCGGAGGGCTGGGGCAACAACGTCCGCTTTGACCGGATGGGAGATGGCTACACGCTGGACGATTTGCTGGCGGTCCTCTCCGGCCAAAAAGAACATACGCCCCGCAAGCAAGCCGTCCCGCAGGCCGCTCCGTCCAAGGTCAATCTGCTGGTGGACATCCAGGCAAAATTGCAGGCAGGGAAAGGCGCCGGATATGCCCGCTGGGCAAAGGTGTTCAACCTCAAGCAGATGGCGCAGACCCTCAACTACCTGTCCGAACATGGGCTGTTGGATTATGTCAATCTGGAAGCAAAAACAGCAGAGGCGACGGTCCGCTACAATGCTTTGTCCGATCAGATCAAGGCCGCCGAGAAGCGCATGGCCGAGATTGCCGTGCTGCGCACCCACATCGTCAACTACGCCAAGACCCGTAACACCTATGTGGCCTATCGCAAGGCCGGGTATTCACGGAAATTCCGGCAGGAACATGAGGAGGAAATCTTGCTGCACCAGGCCGCCAAGGAAGCCTTCAACGAGCTGAACGTGAAGAAGCTGCCCACCATCAAGGAGCTTCAGACCGAGTATGCCCAGCTGCTGGCGGACAAGAAAAAGGCTTACGGAGAGTACCGGCAGGCCCGCGCCACCATGCGGGAGCTGCTGACCGTCAAGAACAATGTGGATCGACTTATGAGCATGGAGGAAGAAAGACAGGAAGATAAAGACCATGGGCATGGCCGATAAGACCTTATAAGCGGAAAAATTTGAAGCGAGGTCGTTTCATTTCATGTACCCCTTGTTGTTATCGGCTTACTTTCTCTTAAACTGTTGCAACCTCTATTCCTTCCAAATTATTCTGCCCTCATTACGTTGGGCATAGAAAGTAGGCGTGGTTTACGGTATAATTAATGGTAACAACTGCGGGAGGGCAGATTTATGCTAATATACTTGCAAATGATTGACACTCCAGAGGAACGGTCAAAATTTGAACAGATCTATCTGGAGTATAAAGGGCTCATGTTCCATGTGGCCTATGATATTTTACATAATGAGCAGGATGCCGAGGATGCTGTACATCAGGCTTTTGTAAAGGTGGCGGAAAACATTAAAAAAATCGGTGAGCCGGTGTGTCCAAAAACGCATAGCTACGTCGTTACTATTGTTGAGAATAAAGCAATAGATCAGTACCGAAAGCGGCAAAAACACCAGACTGTCGAACTAATTGATGATATTCAAGGGACAGAGGCACATTATGAAGGGAATAACGATTTAACAAAATGCATCTTAAAATTACCTGCCCGTTATCGAGAAATGATATTGCTTCGCTATCATCATGGATACAGTGTTAGAGAGATTGCCAACATAATGGACATCTCCCTTGCAGCTGCAATCAAATTGGATCAGCGGGCTAAAAACAAATTGAAAAAATTGTGTGAGGAGGCGGGAATCCTGTGATAAGCGAAGAAATGCTGAAAAAAGCGGCAGCTGAAGCGGATCAGGCAATTAGGAATTCGCTCCCCGCTCCAGCAGACTGTAAACATGAATTTTCCCCATCGTTTCAAAGAAAAATGCGCCGAATCTTCCGCAAAGCAAACCATCCTGTGTTCTATCAACTGCCCAAATATGCAGCCTGCTTTGTTCTTGTGGTAGCTCTCGCTGGCGGTACATGGTTGACCGTTGATGTTGAAGCCAGAGCTGCTTTTTTCGCATGGGTGCGGGAAAAGTACGAGGCATTTGTTGAGTACAGATTTATTGGTGAAGCGCCGCAAGAAAGTGAAATTGTAGATTATGAGTTGGCATGGTTACCCGAAGGTTTTTCGTTCCAAAAGGAACAGAGTCTTGGTAACAGCTCATATCTCACTTATGCTAATGATTCTGGACAGCGTATTCTTTTCTCCTATTTACAAGGAGATGATGCCACAAGTTTGTTTATGATGGCGGACTACACCGAGGTACAATCAGTTCAAATAGGAAACGTAAAAGCGGACTTCTACCAAGCCAGCCAGGAAACATCTCCTAACGGGCTAGTTTGGGTATCAGAAGAGGAAAATATGTGCTTTTGCATTACAGCTTCTTTGCCAAAAGACACAATACTGAAACTGGCCGAAGGTGTACAAAAGAATAATCAATAAGTTCTAAAAAAATTCAGATTAACTGTCCAAAATGACCCCCTTCATTCGTTTACGGGATATAAACGAATGAAGAATTATATCAAAGAGGCTGCATTTGTATTCGGCTATGGTCACACAACTATTGTAGTTTCTCCTTCCCTTTCTCTGCCCGCATCTTTTGGAATTGGTTTCTCCTGGGGTACAGAAAAAATGGTTGAAGAAGCTATCCGAATGAGCAATACTGGCGTTATCACTGAATACTAAGGTTTGTTTCACAAAAAGCAGTGGGTGAGCTGTAACTGGACAGCGCACCCACTGCTTTTATTTTTTATTATGACGAATGTTCCACAAAATAACAGCACCCACAAGAGCTATTTCGACCATAATCCCCAAACCAGCCATATTAACTTTGACAGCCACACCTTCCGTCAAAACACCGACAAGAACTGATATAACAAAGAATAATATTTCCACAAGCAAGACTCCCTTCATTTTTTAATTGTTTTAATGTGAGCAAAAATACTCCTTGATACCCCAAAAGACAACTAAATGCAAGTTCCCCTTTTATCAAACTTGATTCCATTATTATCCGACTAATTAAAGAACTTCAAAACACTCACCTCGATTCAGTATAGTATGTTCTAAAATCGTTGGTCCTGTCCATACGCAATAACGAATGACACTTCCTGATTTGGACACCATCATAAAGCATTTTTTCGAAAAGTATGAACCAGCCAATGCAACTCTACCCATTCCCAACAAGAGCTTCAGCTGTTGCTGCACAACTTCAAAATTTCGAGTTGCCCATTCCAATCATATTTCACTTGGCTGTTTGATTAAAATGTGCCATCATCACAGCCGCTTACTATTTCTTTGCCCGTAAGTGTCTGTTTCCCTGTCGGATCAAGGGGGAAAAGAATAGACTGAACCCAGCCAAAAAAGTAGGCAGCAAATTAGCCTCACGATTCTTTTTTGCTGTCAATGGAACAGATCCCTCAAAAGTCATATTCGGGGCTATTCTTAGCCTGATAAAAGCGTCTAACGGACGCGCAGCCGCAGAATGAAATTCTGCGTTCATGGGGGCTTGGGGGATACCCTCAACAAGCAGCGCCGGAAGCCGAATGGCTATCCAGGAGCATTGCTTGCCGATTTTATCTTTGCTGACATAGGAATGGGCTAATTTCTTGAAATTCTTTTGAGAATATAGACTACATGACAATCAAAGAAGCCAGCGAGAAATGGAGCGTTTCGTCCCATCAAGTCAACTATTACTAATCAGACCGCAGATTCTTTTAAGCGGTTGAGCAAATCCATTACGGACTATACCTCTTTCGTGCTGGAGTACGCATTGGGCTGGCAAAACTGTATGCCTGCATTTACCACAATCATCAACAATATTTATCTGTTTTTAATTCCGGTGGGTGTTCTGATCGGGATGCACACTACGGATTTCAGAGAGTATTCGTTGACATTTATTTTCTACCTGATTATTGTCCATGCGATTTCTGGCATCCTAAATAAAATCATGTTTATTTCGGAGTCCTTTACGCAGATTGACGGCAGTGTAGAGCGCATGGATGAAATCTTGCGTATCCCGGTCCTGCCAGAAAAGAATACTTCGGCTGTTATACAAAACTATGACATTGCTTTTCAGGATGTCAGCTTTTCCTATGAAACTGATTCCCAAGTCAAGGCCCTGGCTCATGTCTCTTTCCTTGCGCCTCAGGGCAAGGTAACAGCCGTTGTCGGCCCTTCTGGTGGCGGTAAGAGTACCATAGCCAACCTGATCTCCCGATTTTATGATGTGACGGACGGAAGTATTAAAATCGGCGGTGTTGACATTCGGGATATTCCGTTGGATGCGTTGATGGATAAGGTTAATAGAACACCCCGGCGGCAAAGAACACAGCTCCATCTTCAAGGGGAGTGTCAATGGCATCGAACCATATTAAGGAACAATCTTTAATACAAAAACAGCCTTCCAAATCGGAGGGCTGTTTTTGTATCTATGCCCGGAAAGCCTGATATTATGGGCTTTCCGGGCTTTTTCTGTTTTCCGGGGACTTGGCGGAATAGGCCGCCATCAGCCCACTTCCTATCGCGGCGATCACAAAGTCCCATAGCGGCTCATTTTTGCACACCCTTGCCCGGCCCGTATATGCCAGAACCGAGGAAACGCTAAAAAGTATCCACTCCCGGACAGCGTCACCTCTTTCAATGAGAACAATTTAGCGGGAACCTTGCGGCTCCCGCTTTTGTTTTATTCCCGCTCGAAAGCCTCGCCGCAATCCCCGCAGATTACATTGACCTCCCGCGTTGCCCGGATAATGGTGCTGCAGCAGGGGCAGACATATTTGATGCTGCGGTTAATGGATTTCTTACTTCCGCCCTTGGTGGTGCCTTCCACCGGCAAGCGGCTGGCGTTGATCTTGTCCTCGCCCAAAGTTTCTCTGATCCATGCCTCCGCCTCCGGGGCCAGCGTTGTTACCGTCCAGCCATACTTGGCGTGCTTCTCGATACGCAGGCCGTGAGCCTCGGCAGTGGCCTTAAATTTCTGGTTGTGGTAGTAGCCGTTGTTGCTTACGTCTTGGATGCCATGAACCAGATTGTAGAGATGCGCCATCTCATGCAGAAGCGTGGCTGCCAGCTCGAAGATGGGCCGGTCAAGGTACTCGGCGCAGAGATTGATTTCCCGATACTTCTCACCGCTGGCGTTCCATATCTCGTTGATACTGCACCAGCCATACGCCCCGCGCCCTCCGTCTGGTGATACAGTGATGGCCGGGCGGTTCAGCTCTCCTTCGTAAAAATGCTTATTGAACAGGTCGAACATTTCCTCAGTTTTTCTTACAATTTCAGATATTTGCAGCATGATGGCGTCCTCCTTAAAGATATGTTTTATTTCTGTGAGTGACAGCTTACACACCACCTGTCAAAAAGCAAGCTCTAAAGGTCTTAAAACATATCTTTTTTCACTGAGGACAGGAAAGGCCCCGCCGAAGCGGGGCTAATCAAAACAGCGAATTAGGATTTGCACAAATCATTTTAATTTATAAAGCTTTATTTTGCGTATGTAATTTATGTTTTTTTTCAAATCATCTGGTCTAAATGGTTTTCCATGTGCAGGATAAATCCAATTTGCTTTTTCGTCAATCAGTATATTCCATGAATTTTGAAAAGCATTTTTATCCTCAATCCATATCGTGATTTTTCTTAGACTCGGTATACCATTCATCGCAGCATCTCCACAAAAAATAATATCACCTAATTTAAGAGAAATGGAATCACAAGTATGTCCTGGTGTAAATAAAATCTTTCCTTGTAATATGTTCTCCAATTCTGTTAAATTTTGAGGGGTTATTTCTATAAACCTATTAATATATTTTTTGTCGATTGCAGGGAAGAGATGATTACCATGGCCGACAATCCTCATGAACTTACAAAATATCAATGCACTCAAACTACTGCAACCACCAACAAATGAATTTTGTCCTCTTAATAGCGTGGGCATAGCAAGGTGACTTATGATAACCTTTAATTCGGGGTATTTCGATAATAGTTCGTTTAAGAAACCTGCATGGTCATCGTGAGCATGAGTTAAAAAGATATATTTAATTTCAGAAAATGCTATACCTTGCTTATTAGCTCTTTTCTCTACGTTTTTCATACTGTGTTCATATCCTGTATCAATCATAATATATCCATTTACCGTATGATAGATGTAAGTGTTCATTACCCTGCTTCCTGCATTATATATATCCATAGTTAATTCTCACTTTCCCATTTGACAAATTCGTTTTTGTTTTTCTGATTATAGTATATCGAGCTACAAAAGGGAAGCATGTTATAACCCAAGAAAGACCCCGCCGAAGCGGGGCCTTCTCGATTTATTCTGCTGCAATGAAGCCTTGTTCTTTTAGACTTTCGATCAGCGCTGGATTCTCAGGACCGGTCAAGGTTCCTTCTTTGTCAATGTTATAGCTTCCTACTGCGAAAGCGTATGTCGGCGCTCTCAGATATTCCGGCTTTGCGCCAATGAAGCCGCCTACTGCTGCCACCAGCTCCTTGCGGCGCACGCCTGTCACATGATAGGTCGCTTCGATGCTTTCCGGCCCGCTTTCCTCTGTGGCAGGCTCACCAAGTTCTTCCGCCGGGATTTCTTCGGTTTGTGACCTTTCTTCCGGCTCGGTAGCCTCTACGGTCATAACCTCTGCGCTTTCCTGCGTGGCGGCTTTGGCTGCGGCCTTCGCCGCCCGGCTTACTCTGGTGCGGGCCTCCGGGAATATCTCCGGCAGTGCGCCTTCCTCATAGTGGATTTCGAAGGTGATCTTCCCGTCCATGTGTACGTTGAAATGGAAGTCGGTCATTTCCACCTCTTTCAGCTCGTCCGGCAACTCGATGTTCTTGTACCGCTTGACTTCCTCGCCGTTTACCATAAGGCAAACCGGAACCGCGTCCCTCAGTTTCGCCGTAATTTTTCCTGTTTTCATTATCATTTCCACCTTTCGTTTTTGTGCTTGGGCTTGTGCCTTGTGTGAGTCACAGCTTACACATCACGGGTGGAAAAGCAAGGCTTTCACAATAATAAAGTTTAATCATTTTTAGAAATTAAAGGCGTATGGAGGCCATGCTGCCCTGCATGATGGAAACGGTGGGTGTGACGGGGGAATTAAAGGCCAGTGCCCCCATAGCAAGAAAGACTACGGCCAAGCGGGAAAATTGGGCGCTTGGCCGTAATTCTTTACTTCATTATGATGGCGGATACATCCGTATAATCCGGCTGATTATAAAACTCATAGCTGGAAATGACATTCGTATCGTATGCAGCCATCCCCTTCACGCGAGTCAGAGGAATAATCGTTGCTTCATCATGGAGCTCTTGAAGCAGAGTGTTGTAAACGCTCTGAATCTCGTCCTCATTTGTCATCGCATTAAGGCTGTTGATGAGTTCGTCTGCATTCTCCATACCGGCTAACCCCTGAGCCAGATAGTTATCAATGACAGTGTTTGTCAGGCAACGAGAAATTAACAGATATGGATCGGAGGGGATCGCATTTGTAATTGCAATCGCTAAATCGAAATCTCCATTGGAGATGTCCTGGAAATAAACCATCTGTTCTTTACCCACCGGGGTAATTTCAAAGCCAACTTCTTTTAGCTGTGCGGCGAGAACTGAGGACAAATCTCCAAGGGAAGCCTGATCGGTGGCGTAAAGAAGATTCCCGGACAACTTAACGCCATCTTTTTCACGGATACCATCTCCATCGCTGTCAACCCATCCGGCATCTTCCAGAATTTGCTTTGCTTTTTCGACATCATACTCATAAGTTCCGGTATCCACATCACAATAGGGCAACTCTTTATCCAGAACCGAATCAGCCGGAGTTTCTACACCATAGAAAATGTTTGTGGAGATATTTTGTGTGTCGATTGCATGGTTTGCGGCCAACCGAACGGCAGGATCGTTAAAAGGTGCGTGTGAAACATTGAATCCCATGGTACGGCTCTGGATGGTGGCATCAGAAGAAACAGCAGTAAATCCCGGGGCGGTGGACAATTCCTCAAAGGTATTATAAGTGAGATTAGCCTGTCCAACAATCATGTCGATTTCGCCGTTACGCAGAGCTAAAACTTTCGCATCATTATCCGGAATAACTTTCACATGGAATACATCCACATCGGATTCGCCACGGTCATAGTATGGATTGCGTACAAATGTATAGATTTCATTTTCTTTCTGTCCATCGTACATATACGGACCGGTGCCGAGCGTTTTTGTCTTGGTGATTTCGGCAAGGCTTCCGTCTTCATTGTATCCGGCAGGGGACATCATCGACATAGGCATGGGAACAGCGAAGTCCTGCAAAGCACCATAATATGGTGTTGTTAGCTTGACTGCCACAGTATATTCGTCCACAACAGTCACTTCATCCAACAGGGTGCTGGTTAGCCCCCAGCCACCGTTGAACTCGGCCAGGATTCCCGGTATATTATCCAGATTGATTTTGACTGCCTCCGCATTAAAATCGGTCCCATCTGAAAATTTTATTCCCTGCTTCAGATAAAAAGTATAAGTCAGTCCGTCGGGTGATACTTCCCATCGCTCCGCAAGGCCAGGAACGATTTCTCCATCCTCATATCGCACCAGCGTTTCATAAAAGTTTGTCAGGAAGTAATACAGACCGTAAGTACCATTGGTCACATTGGGTGCCTGGAGTGAAAAGAAGCCGCCTTCAAAATCCCAGCTTTCGCAGAAAGTCACTTCTTTGACGGTATTCTCTTGGCTGGTGGAAGGGGGCGAATCGGGGTCTGAAGCGCAGCCAGAAAAAGATAAGGTGGTCATCACTGCAGTAAGAAGCAGTGCCAGTAGTTTTTTAATTCGTTTCATTATGATTCCTCCTAACGATTATAAGGTGTTTTGGGAGGGAGTGATTCGATCAACTCCCTCGAATATGGGTGGTTAAAGTCGTCATATCCATGAGCGTCAGTAATGGATTCGACGATTTTTCCCTCTTTCATGACAAAAATATGATCGGCCATGTAAAGTGCCACATCAATATCATGTGTGATGAACAGAAAGGTGCTTTGATACTCCTGTCTCAAATTCAGAAGAAGGTCCAGAACCTTTTTCTGGACGGTAACATCCAGTCCGCTGACGGACTCATCGAAAATCACCAGCCGCGGAGCAAGCGCCATAGCTCGCGCAATGCAAACCCTGCTTTGCTGGCCACCACTAAGTTCACTTGGAAAACGCATCAATATATCGTCCTGCAGCTGTACTTTGTGCAAAATGTCATGTACTGTGTGCTGTTCTTCCTGCCGGGTAAGATGCCGTAATTTTCGCAAGGGTTCCGCAATGCTCTCATAGATGCGACGTCGAGGATCAAGCGCTCCCTGACTGTTTTGTAAAACTAATTGAACTTCTCCATGCATCAGCCGAAGTTCCTTGGGGGAGAGGGCCCAGATATTATTTCCGTCTAACAGTATCTCACCGTTTGTGGGGGGAAGTATGGCTGCCAGCATCATCGCCAGCGTGCTCTTTCCGCTGCCACTTTCTCCGACCAGTGCATAAGGTGTATTTTCCAGCAGAGAAAAGGAAACATCATTTACGGATACAAATGGTTCTTTACTTTTTGGCGATCTGCGTGACAAGTAAGTTCTTGTCAAGTGTCGAACTTCTATCACAGAATCACCCCCTTTTCAGATTGCTTGCTTGCAATAGTTCCTGCGTATAAGGCTGCGTAGGTTTATCAAAAATTTGATATACAGATCCGTGTTCTACCACTGAACCGTCATGTAGAACCACTACATCATCTGCCAGTTTTGCGAGGACGCCAAAATTGTGCGTGACAACAATCATCGAAATTCCCGCATTACGAATAGCAGTAAACTCTTCCAAAATAACTGCTTGTGTATGTACATCCAACGCAGTCGTAGCCTCATCCGCAATGATGAGCTCCGGGGAAAGTAGCAAAGCCAGTGCAATCATGATCCGCTGTAACATCCCACCGCTCAGTTCGTGAGGATAACTGTTCAAAATGCGGGGAACATCATCCAAACCAAGTTTGGCTAATTCTTGCGTAATAGAAGCTATGGCCTGTTCCTTGGAGCTTTGCTGATGTGCGCGAAGGGTCTCCACCATTTGGCTGCCAATACGAGTAACAGGATCGAAAGCAGTCATGGGATTCTGCATAATCATAGCGATATGATTTCCACGCAACGGCCGCAGTTTTTTCGATGGTAGCTTGAATAAATCCTGACCTTTGAAAAGAGCTTCGCCACTGATGAGAAAACGACTGGGGTCCAAAAGCCCCATCAAGGCCCGGCATGTCATGCTTTTGCCGCTACCGCTTTCCCCGATGATTCCTAAAATTTGACCTGAATTGGCTTGGAAACTCACATCGTTTACTAATGAAGTACCTTTTTTCTTTAATCTTACTGATAAATGATTGACTGTAAGCAATGGTTCCATGTCATTCCTCCTCCGGAGAAAGAATATCGCGCAGGGCCTCACCAAAAAGGTTGAAGCCAGCTGCAGTCAACAGGATACAGGTGCCGGGGTAGACAATCAGCATGGGATTTGAATAAAGGTACTGCTTGGCGCTGTTCAGCATTGCACCCCATTCCGGAATATCATTTCCAAGCCCAAGGCCAAGAAATGAGTAGCCTGAAATCATCAGAATAATCGAAGCGATGCCTGTGCTAAAGTAAACGACAAGCAACGGCAGGATATTGGGCAAGATATGGGAGAATAAAATGTCTGCCCCGCTACACCCGGAAATTTTTGCAGCAGTGATATAATCCTTGTCTTTTTCTATCAGAACATAACTGCGAACTACTTTTACAAACCATACCCACATGGAAAGGATAATGGAAAGAATGAGATTGACCGCTCCTTGACCGATTACACCAATAAGAGTCAGTACGATGACCAACGGTGGAAAAGCCATAAAAATATCACAGACAATGGTCATAAGCCGATCAAATATCCCGCCAAACCAAGCGCACAACATACCAAGCGTTGTACCGATCAAAGCGAGAAATGCTAAAATCGGCAACGCCAGGCCAAGAGAGTATCTGGCCCCATACAATAAACGTGATAAAACACAGCGTCCCAACTGGTCTGTGCCGAAAGGATACTCATTGCATGGTTCTAAAAATTTTTTTGTGATGTCAACCGCCATAGGATCATGAGGCGCGAGAAAAGGAGCAAGCACGCCCATAAGCAGAATGATTGCAATTAAAAGGGTCCCTATGACAGCCTGTGGATTATGTAACAGCTTATTCCTCAAACTACCTTGCCCTCCTTTCCGCTTATCATGCGTGGATTTAACGCTCGATTGACCAGTTCTCCTACCGTATTGCAGATAACAAAAATCAGTCCGAGAACCAAAACACAGCCTGTAATAACAGGAAGGTCCCGATTAACAATGGCACTGACAAAATAATTTCCCAGCCCCGGCCAGGAAAACACACTCTCCACAATGGCACTACCGCCAATCATCATCCCAATGTTTTGGAAAAACAAGGTGACCATAGGGGGCAAGGCATTTTTCAGAACATGCTTCCAAAGGATCTGAGCGGTAGACAGTCCTCTGGCCTGTGCGTAAATCACATAATCTTTTTTCAGATTTTCCAGGATCGTGGCCCGGAGCATCCGGACGGAAGAAGACACAACTGATGCCGCCAGTGTGATCGACGGCAGAATCAGGCTGCGCAAATTTCCGTAATCCACGACCTTGAATACCGGAATACGAATTGCAAAAGCGGTTAATAGAAGATACCCAAGCCAAAAAGCAGGAATGGAAATCCCAAGAATCGTAATTATCCGAATCAAATGGTCGCAAAACCGATCCTTTCTGACTGCTGACACAATTCCAAGCGGAATGGTAATCAGGACAATCCATAACAGTGCCATTCCCACCAGAAAAAGCGTAGCAGTCAATTTTCCTGCCATCTCCTGTATTACAGGCTGATTGCTCTGATAAGAAGTCCCGAGATCTCCGCGCAGGCAGTTGCCGACCCATCGAGCATATTGTGTCAGGATTGGTTGATCCAGCCCTTTTTCTGTACGAATGTCTTGGATCTGCTCTTGTGTTGGGTTGCTGTAAATACGTCGGGCAATCGCTTCTGCTGGATCGACCGAGGATAGATTTGCCAAAATGAAGGACAGCAGGCTCACACCGATGAGCACGATCAGAACTCTTATCAGTTTTTTTATGAAATGCAAAATCCTCCTCTCTCCCTTCTTGCAAAAATAAAAATGTGGAGTGATTAGCTGAAACTAACCAGTCCACATTTTATATTAAATCAGCGTTACTATCAATAGTGTGGCGATATTGGAAAGTACAATTTAGGAATCGTTGGAAACGCCATTAAACCCAGTGGTTTTCCATGATACAAACGAAAAAATTAAAAATATTGTGATAGATAAAAACTGTATCGTGACACTATTATCATTTAATCTTGTGAATGTTGCGGTACTCTTGTGGCCCCATGCCAAAGGTATCTCTGAATAATTTGGAAAAATGACCTGCATTTCGATAGCCCACTTTGAGAGCCACGGTACGGATACTATCATCCGAATCCTGAAGAAGCAGCAAAGCGTAGTTCATTCGCATGACCTTGAGATATTCATAGGCTGTCGTTCCATACACTTGTCGAAAAGCCATCTGGAAACGGGAGGGACTCATATTTGCGGTTTGAGCCAATTCGGAGATCGAAGGGTAAGCCGCCAAATCCCGCTTCATCAGCGTAACAGCCTTTCCGAGAGATCGCTTATCCTTTTTATCCAATTTAACCGGCAGGTGTCGCCGGTTTTGCTCTTGCTCCAAATTATGTGTAACCAACGACAGGAGCTCCATGACCTTTCCTTCCATGTAGAGTGTGCGAGCGCTCCCCTCCGCAGGGCAGTCCTTGATCTGCTGAAAAACGAAGTTCAATTCAGGTGAGTTGGGGTTTTGCAACAGATAATCCAGCGCATTTTTGGAAGTTTCATAGGTGTCTCCATAACGCCGCTGTAAAAACTGATCAAAATAGGAGCGGGTAACGATCACCTTGGTAAATCGGGTTGGCTTGCCAGCTTCGCAAAACGCATAAGCAGTCTTGTGAGAGTTTGCATAGCAGCAGATTCCTCGATCCACTTGTTTGATTTTGCGCCCACCCACTTTGAAAGAGCTGGAATCTGTCTCGAACTGGCTGATTTCAAAATACTCCTGCTTAATTTCTGAAACCTTTTCAAAATTTTCCTGTGGCGTGAAATCCGCCAGGACAATGAGAAACTGCTGGTGAAAATTGAGAATGCGAACACTGCCAGAACCATAATCGGACAACATCCGATAAGTGTCACAACATTCATCTGACTGCTCTGCCACACGCACAAAATGCAAGTGTTTTGGCAGATCCATATAATAGTCAATTACGGTCTGTTCCATAGGTTCACCTCCATATGTTCAGCATATCACAAGATAGTATCACAATCAAGTATTTTTATATCAAGATATTTCTAAAACGCTTGGCAAAAAGTTGACAAAACCCTTGTGTTTACAATGCTTTTTCACCGGATTGAAAATCAAATTTGAAATGAACAGAATAATTGATTTTTGCTTTTCCAGGTTGTAATCTATAGCCATGTGGTTAGCTGCTTCTAACGAATAAATCTAACAAGGAGGAGGCTCAATATGCAACGCAAAAATACCTTGAGCGTTCTAACATTGATGAAAGAAGAGCGCGGTAGACTGTCAGCCGGTATTTTTTTGGCGATACTCTGCTCGGCGCTTTCCTTTGTACCGTATTTTGTAATCTATCAGATGATTTTGTCTCTGATCCGGCAAACGCTTTCTTTCTCCAACGCCCTATTTTGGGCTATGGTTGCCGTGGTGGCTGCTGTTTTACAAAATGTATTGCTCTCATGTGCCACTATTTGCACACACACGGCAGCATTCAATACCATGCACCGCCTGAAACTCCGTGTGCTGGAACATCTCTCCCGGCTGAATCTCGGCTTTTTCCATGACCATGCACCTGGCCGACTGAAAGGAGCATTGTTCGATGATATTGGACGGTTAGAAGACTTTATTGCTCACAATACTATTGAGCTTGCACAGGCGATTGTGGTTCCAGTGCTGCTATTCTTGCTTCTTCTGTTTCTCCAACCGGTCATGGCTCTGTGTATGTTGATTCCTGCAGTTTTAGGAATCGCCCTTCCTATGGCAATGATGCGGAGATACCCAGATTTGACAAATGAATATGCGAAAACCATGTCGGAGCTGTCTGGCTCTGTCAATGAGTTTGTAAGCTGTATGCCCATTATCAAAATGTATGGACTTACAGCAGAGAAATTCAAAAAATACAGTTCGGCAGCTTTAGCTTATACCGGATGTCTGAAAAAGATGGCTGGTTGCTCCTGCCGACCGATTGCCATTACGATTGTTATTTTGGATTCTGGTATTTTGTTTACCCTTCCTATCGGGGGCCTTCTTTATTTGAACGGGGGACTTACCGCGGAAGTCTTTTTGCTGTTTATCCTGTTGACGATGTGCTTTTACAGCGCCTTTTTCAGTCTTCTGAATATCATGATGGGGCACATGGAGCTGGAAAGCGGGCTTGCCAGCATTAAAGAAATCTTAAATACCCAGCCCATTTGTGGCGGTGATAAGAAACTTCCGAAAACCGGGAGTTATGAAGTTCGTTTCGATGATGTGTGCTTTGGATATGACCGGGACAGACAGGCTCTCTCCCATGTGTCACTGACGCTGAACCCCGGAACACTGACCGCCTTTGTCGGTCCATCCGGTGCCGGGAAAACAACTGCGGCCCAGTTGATTGGACGGTATTGGGATACAGACAGTGGCACGATTTCTATTGGCGGAGTTCCCCTGCAAGATATAGATTCCGAATCGCTGATGGATTTGACAGCGTTTGTGTTTCAAGATGTTTTCTTGATGGAGGATACCCTGTTTGAGAATATCCGTATGGGAAGCAATGCAACGGAGGAGCAGGTCATAGCCGCTGCCAAGGCCGCGCAGATCGATGATTTTATCTGCACACTTCCGCAAGGATACCAGACGAGAATTGGGGATAAGGGAGTGAAGTTGTCCGGAGGCCAGCAGCAGCGGATCGCCATTGCCCGTGCTATCCTGAAGGATGCTCCCATCGTGATTTTTGATGAAGCGACTTCCTATTCTGATATTGAAAACGAACATAAAATCCAGCTCGCCCTTCAAAGCCTTTTGAAAGGAAAGACAACCATCATGATTGCCCACCGTCTGCATACCATACGAAACGCAGATAACATTGTGGTATTCGATGCTGGTCAAATTGTAGAACAGGGACGGCATGAGGACTTGGTGGCTGCCGGGGGGATATACAGTCATATGTGGAAGGCTTATTTGGGAAAGGAGGCGGTCTGATGCTACATACAATTCAAAAGTTGATTGGAAAGAGCAAAAAGGAATTATATTTTCCCATCTTTCTTATGTGCATTGATTCCATGGGCAGCATGGCACTTTATTTTGTCCTGTATCTAACGGTGCTGGATCTCTTTTTCGGCACACTTACCATGAACAAAATTGGCATTTACACACTGGCCTGCTTGTTGGGGGTGATTTATCGGATCATCGTTTACCGGAAAAGCTATCTCCTTTGTTTTGAAAGAGCCTTCAATGTAACAGGACAGTTCCGAATTAAGCTGGCTGATCATTTCCGTAAATTGAGTCTTGGCTATTTCAACCAGAACAGTACGGGATACCTGATCAATACCATGACGAACGACATGGGGAGCTTCGAGGGCGTTTTGTCTCATGCACTGTCTTTCCTGATGAAAACCGTAACTCTTTGCGGTCTTATACTGGTTGGCACCTTTTTCATCAACTGGAAACTTGCACTGGCGGAATGCGTGGTTCTCCTTTTTGCTGTTCCGTTACTGCGTTGGGGAAACCGTTTGGTAGAGCAACTCGGAACAAAAAAGAGGACAATGACGGCCCGCATGGTCTCTACCGTAATGGAGTACATCAAAGGAATTAAAATATTCAAGGCCCACAACATGACTTCCACCCACTTTGAGCGCCTGCTGGAGAGCTTGGAAAAAGTACGGAAAATCAGCGTACAAATTGAGTGTCAGATGGCTCCGCCTACGGCGATTTACTCGATCCTTGTCAATTTTCTGATGCCATTGGTCCTGTTGGGGGGCAGCTATTTATTGCTGGGCGGGCAGATTCCAAATGAATCCTTTATTGCGTTTCTTATTATGAGCATGGCAATCTCCGGCCTGCTAATCTCTTTTGAGCATTACTACATTATGCTCAAGGACTTGAAACTGGCTGCAGATAATCTGGAAAAAGCAATGTCCCATGCCCCGCTGCCCTATCAGGATGATAGCTTTACTCTGGAACAGTATGATGTTGCATTTCAAAAGGTTTGCTTCTCCTATGACAACGGAGAAGAAGTGCTACATCACATTAGCTTTACAGCTCCAGAAGGAAGTGTGACTGCGTTGATAGGCCCATCCGGCTCTGGGAAATCGACGGTTGCAAATCTGATCGCGCGTTTTTGGGATGTAAGTTCAGGTGTAATTACCATTGGTGGCCGGGATATTCGAGAGTTGGAGCCAGATCGTCTGTTGCAATCAATCAGCGCTGTGTTCCAAGAAAATACACTGCTCTCCGACACGATTCTAAATAATATTCGTGTTGGAAAACCGGATGCGACCATGGAGGAAGTCATCGTTGCGGCAAAGGCGGCGTGCTGTCACGATTTCATCTCAAAACTGCCGGACGGATATAACACAGTTTTGGCAGAAGGTGGAGCTTCCCTGTCTGGAGGGGAGAAACAGCGGATAGCTATCGCAAGAGCTATTTTGAAAAACGCTCCTATTCTGTTATTGGACGAATCCACAGCATCACTGGACGCAGATAACGAAGAGCGGATTAACCGGGCGTTAGACCACTTAATGAAGGGAAAGACAGTTTTTGTCATAGCGCACCGGCTTAACACTATTCAGAATGCCGATCAAATCATCCTATTAAACAATGGGAACATTGAAGAAATTGGAACACATTTAGAACTGCTCAAAAAGAGAGGACACTATTATTCCATGATCCAGGAACAGGAAAAGGCAAAAGCCTGGATTGCGAAAGGAGAGTAAGAAGATGAAAACGGATCGTATCAAACTCATGAGTGAAGCACCCGTATCAAAAGCGTTGTTTCAGTTGGGAATCCCAATGGTCATCAGTATGCTGGTGACTGCGCTCTACAACGTGGTAGATACATATTTTGTTTCCGGCCTTGGAAAACAGGCAGTGGCCGCTGTATCAGTTGCCTTTCCCATTTCCTTGATTTTTTCCGGCATTGGGCTGACATTCGGTGCCGGTGCGGGTTCCTATATCTCCCGGCTCCTCGGAAAAAAGGACAAAGAGATGGCGGAGCGGGTGGCTTCTACCGCCATGTTCAGTAGCATTGTTACTGGTCTGCTTGTGGCCGTGATACTATTAGTGGCATTAAATCCAGTCCTGGAATTTATGGGAGCAATCCCTTCCATCTTTGATTTGGCAAAGGACTATGCTGTGCTCTTTATCATCAGCACTGTTTTCAGCACAGCGAATGTAACTGCGGGAAATCTGGCCGTTGCCCAGGGAGCGTCCAATATTTCGCTGACTGCAATGATCGGTGGCGCGGTACTCAATGTAATTTTAGACCCGATTTGTATTACTTCTTTGAACATGGGGGTTCGTGGTGCTGCGGTCGCCACGTTGATTTCACAGATTGTTACCAGTGCCATCTATGTTTGGTTTTTCGTGGGTGGAAAGAGCTATCTGAAGATTGCCTTTTCCAAATTTAAGCCTTCTGTCGGAATTTATGGTGAGATTTTGAAGGTGGGCGTTTCCATGCTGTTGCTTCAGCTGCTTTCCAGTCTTTCCATGAGCCGTATATCCGCCGCTGCCGGAGTTTATGGCGAGGACGCGATTGCGGCCATGGGCATTGTGCTGAGGATTGTGACATTGGGGGTAAATGTAGTATTCGGGTATATGAAAGGTTTTCAACCCATGGCTGGGTTCAATTACGGAGCAAAAAACTATTCTCGCTTAAACGAAGCTATCCGGAGCTGTATGAAGTGGACTACCATTTTTTGTGTCGCATGGACGATATTGATTTTCCTACTGGCTACGCCTATTCTCTCCCTGTTTGGCGATGATCCGCAAGTCCTGGAGATTGCCGTTCCGGCTCTAAAAGCAAACACAATTTTGTTTTTTACCTTTGGTTTTCAGTTTACCTATTCTACGCTCTATCTCTCCATGGGAAAAGCATTGGGGGGTGGTTTCCTAAACATTTGTCGGCAAGGGATTATGTTTATGCCGGTCATTCTAATTCTGCCTGGAATCTTGGGACTAAATGGAGTGATATGGGCACAGGCGGTTGCAGACATCTTAACCACTCTTGTAACGGTTGTATTTGCGGTTCATATTCACAAAGAGCTACAAAGATCCATTAAGATAATGAATCAAAGCGCAGATTGATTATCAATATAGAAAAAGAGGGAATTTCAAAAATGAAACTTCATGCGTCCGGGGAGGACTATCTGGAAAGCGTCCTTGTTCTCCAAAAGAAACTCGGTATGGTGCGCTCTGTAGATGTTGCCCGGCACATGGGTGTGTCAAAGCCAAGTGTATGCGTGGCAGTCAATACTCTGAAAGATGGCGGCTTTCTCACAATGGACGAAAATCATTTTCTCCATTTGACCGATATTGGCAGAGAGGTTGCTGAACAGATTTATGAAAAGCACTGCTTTTTTACTGAGCAGCTTATCGCCGCAGGAGTTGACCCGAAAGTGGCGGAAGAAGATGCCTGCCGGATTGAACATATTATCAGCGATGAGAGCTTTTCACGGCTGAAAGAGGCAGCTGCACAAGAGCAAGAATAAACCGAATAAGCCAAGCTATCCTGCCCCGCCTGACGGGGAAAGAAAAAAACCGTTGCAGGGCAGGTAGCTTCGTGCGCCCATAATGGATTTTCAGGATACTGCGGCGGTTTTGAGTACATCAAGGCCGCCGTTTCTTATACCCTCGACAAAGGAGTGACGCCTATACGCTGACACGGCGGCTTTAGGAGGGAGCCGCCATGAAGCACAGAGAGCTTCGACATAATCTGACAGGAATCAACCTGCTAAAAAAATCCTGACCGTTTATCGGTCTCCATCTGCTTTTGAACAGGCACTATCATGGCTGGTTCAGAAGCACTATCAAATCCCTTTCGAAAGCGCCAGCCGCCGCACACCGGATGCTGGCGCTTTTGCTTGTCGTTTTTTCGGGAATTATCCCGAACGGTGTCGCCCACCGCCTCCGTTTCTGTTCACCCGTCAACCCGTGAATCGAAATGGAGGTACATAATGCAGAAGATCAATCTTCGGGAACTGTATCCCGATGTGTATAAAACCGATGTCTTTGTGGATGTAGCTGAGGAAGTCCTGGCCGCGATCCGGGGCCAGGAGCAGGACGATGCCGCCTACGAACGCCGGATGTACCGGCACAAGGCCCATTACTCTCTGAACCGGGAGGATGGTATTGAAAACGATGCCCTCAACCGGCCGCTCACCCCGGAGGAAATTCTGGAGCAGAAGCAGCTGCGGGAGGAAGTGTACGCCGCGCTGATGCAGCTGACCGCCATCCAGGCCCGGCGTATCTACGCCCGGTTTTACCTGGGCATGACGGTGGCCGAGATCGCCCGAATCGAGGGCGCTGACCGCCGCCGCGTGTGGGAGAGCATCCGGCGCGGGCTGAAGAAGCTGGCACGTCTGCTGGACACGGCCCGATAATCTGACCGCCGCATAGTGCCAAAAGAAAGCCGGTGGGGGATTTTTATTCCTCCACCGGCTTACTTATCCTCTAAATGTTCATCTGGATCAACCCCGGCCGTCTGCACCATCTCTTTTAGCTCATCGGCCAAAGCACGGGTCGAATTTAACAGCACTTTTCTGGCAGCCGGAGGGCACGAAAGATAAAGCTGCCGCATATCGTTGGCGGCTTGCTCATCTTCTGGCAGATCGAGATTCATCAGGGAATCTAAAGATAAATTCAAGACTTTGCCAAAAGCGCGTAGAACCTCAAAAGAAGGGTTTTTCACCCCTCTTTCGCAGCCTTGAACGTGCTTCAGAGAAACATGGCTCAGATCTGCGAGTTCCTGCTGCGTCAGACCTTTTTCCTTACGCGCTTTTTGTATCCTTCGTCCTAGCTCTTTTAACAGTTCCATAGGCACTATCGTCTCCTTAATAATATTTTATCGTGCCCATTTTCTTGCCGGAAGAACCTTATAAAAGGTATTTTAGGGTACGATAGTACCTATTTTATTGTGCTTGCTGGGTACTTGCTCTTCACTAAACTCCTTGTAAGGCGGCAAGACCAAAAATATTTTCAAAAAATCGCATTACCAGACAGGACAAATCATCTATTTTTGTCATGGTTGTCAAGAAGGAGTTTTTCTTCTCTGTTCTTTGACAAACGAATAGACGGCATTTCTGGTACATAGCCCATGTACGAGCGAATCAGGCGCGCCGCCAAGAAGGACAAGCCAAGGAGGTGATGAACCGGCTGTCCTGAGCGATCAACGCAAGCCTGAAACCCGGAGGTGGCACTTCGGGTCGCGGTGACTGCATGGGGGCTTAAAGATACTTCCTCACGGCCTCCTAAAGACTTGGGGGGAACCCTGCGGCGCACGAGCAAAACGACGCTGCGGAGTTATGACAGCCGCGCCAGCGGAGACCAGGAATGTCCCTATCGTCAGGGGCGCGTGGCAAATGTGACGAAAGTAACGGATATTATCTGAAAGGCTGCGTCCATTTGCTGTTAGCAACAACAAGGCATCATTTGGGTGCAGTCCTTTCTTTTCAAAGTCAGATACCATGAGCTGGCAGCTCTGGTTGCCAGCTCATTCATGTGATTTTGAAACCGACTTCAAAGAAAGGAGAACCCTTATGAGCCAGCTAACACAAACATCAACCGATGAATTGGTTGACATCCGTGAAGTCACGGTAGACAAAGACCTCCCCAAAGAGGAACGAATCGCGGCCTTTCTTCACCAGATCAAAAATCCCTATCGCTTTCGCTGCGGTGATTTTGTGGTAAACGCCGCATTTGCCAGCAACGGGGTCACATTGGAGGAATGCCTGCAAGGGATTTTAAGGTGATCGACATCCTCGCTCTTTTTCCAAAAGCGTGCTACGATGTGTATGGAAAAGGATGAAAACTGAAAACCTCGAAATCCACTCTTTTCTTGCGGGAGCTTCCAGGAGGAAAGGAGTGCTTTTTCATGCCAAAATATCAGGCAACAGCTTACATTCGTCTGTCTTACACCGATGATCGCTCCAGCGAGAGCGACAGCGTTACCAACCAGCGGAAGCTGATTGAGAACTTCATTGAACGAAACCCGGACATTCAAATCGTATCCGAAAAAATCGACGATGGTTACAGCGGTATCATTTTTGACCGTCCGGCGTTTAAGGAAATGATGCAGGACATCACCGATGGCAAGATCAACTGCGTCATTGTAAAGGACCTCTCCCGTCTGGGACGGGAGTACATCGAAACCGGACGCTATCTGCGCCGGGTGTTCCCCACTTATGGGGTTCGTTTTATTGCCATCACGGATAACATCGATACCGCCCATGAAGGCAGCGGTGACGATCTGACCGTATCCGTCAAGAACATTATGAACGAAGCCTACTGCCGGGACATTTCCATCAAGACCCGTACCTCTTTGGATATAAAGCGGCGGAACGGAGATTTTGTTGGAGCTTTCCCTGTTTACGGCTATATGAAATCCGAGGAAAACAAAAATCTGCTTGTACCTGACCCGTATGCTTCCCGCGTTGTCCGCGACATCTTCCGTATGCGTCTGGATGGGACAAGCGCCCTGCGGATCGCCACTACCTTAAATGAGATGGGCGTCCTGTCGCCACTGGCCTATAAGAAAAACAATGGTTTCCCTTATGCCAAACACGGCTATGCCGACAAAGAGGATTGCAAGTGGTCTGCTACAACGATTATTCGTATTTTGCAGGATGAAACCTACATTGGCACATTAGTACAGGGGAAGCAAGGCACCCCGCACTATAAAATCAAGCAGATGGAGCAGCGGCCATCCTCTGAATGGATTCGCGTTCCTGATGCCCATGAGCCGCTGATTGCCAAGCAGGATTTTGAACTGGTCCAGCGTATCCGCAGACTGGATACCCGGACTTCTCCCAAGCAGGATACAGTGTATCTGTTTTCCGGCGTCTTGATCTGCGGGTGCTGTGGGAGCCGCATGACGCGAAAAACAAACCGGGTCAAGGGCAAGGAATATCACTATTATTATTGCCCCACCGGGAAAAAGCATGGCTGCACCAACCCGGTAATGCTCAAGGAAAGCGATCTTGTAGAGTGCGTCAAGGACAGTCTGAAAGGCTACATCGACAATGTAAGCTGCCTGCAAGCCATCCTGGACGGCATCGACCAGAGCAGCATCAACCAAGCACTTGCCAATGAATACGCCTCCCACATCGCCGCCAATGAGCAGCAGGTGGAACAGGCGCTTGAATTTAAGGCCCGACTGTATGAAAGCCTGATTACCGGCACCATCAGCAAAGAGGAATATACCGACTATAAGGCCAGATACACGAGGATTGCGGAAAACGCGAAAGAGAGTATTCGGGTCTTAAAGGAAAAGCTGGCTGATGTTCTGGAGAACCGGAGTGAACGGAACCGCTGGATTTCCCACTTCACACAGTTTTCTACGATGGAGACCCTGGACCGCAAAGCTGTGGTTCACATGATACAGAGTATCAAGGTGATTGGAAAAAAGGAATTGGAGATCACCTTTACATACCAGGACGAATACCAGAAAGCGATCCAGCTGATCCAGCTGGCAGAGCAAACAAGCCAAAGAAAGGTGGGATGATTTGTGGCAAGAAAAAGCAGAAAGGAAACTGTGGTGCTCCCTGCACCGGAGATAGATCCCTCTTGCCGCGCTGGAGTTTATGTGCGGCTTTCCGTTGAGGATAAGCATACCCACACCGTTTCTATCGAAACCCAGCAGCTGATTATCGCCCGGTATCTGGAGCAGAACCCGGAGATTATTGTGGTACAGACCTACATTGACAATGGCGCAACGGGTACGAACTTCCACCGCCCCGGCTTCCAGCAGATGCTCTCCGATATTGAAGCGGGTCTTATCAACTGCGTCATTGTAAAGGACCTCTCCCGCCTGGGGCGAAATGTCATAGACACAGGCTACTATATCGAGCGTTACTTTCCCATGCAGAAAGTCCGCTTTATTGCCGTAAATGACCGCTACGATTCTTCTTCCCCGGATAATGCCCACGATGGTATCATCATCCCGCTGCGGAACATGATTAACGAAGCCTATGCGATGGATATTGCCAGGAAAATCAAAGCCCAGCAGCGGCAGGCCATGAAAGACGGCAAGTATGTTGGTGGGCGCACACCCTATGGATATTTGAAAGCTCCAGATGATTGCCACCAGCTGATTGTTGATCCTGTGGCTGCCGAGGTAGTCAAAACCATGTTCCAATGGGCCGCCGAGGGCGCAGGATTAAACACCATAGCGGTACGATTGAACGAGGCCGGGTATCTCTCTCCCAGCCACTACAAGAGGACTTTGGGAGAGATCACCCATGAAAATCTGGTAGGCAATGGGCATTGGCAAACCCGCACCGTAGCCAAAATTCTTCGCGCAGAGGTTTATACCGGAGATCTGGTGCAAGGGGTATCTAAAATCATTGACCACAAGCAGGTCAGAGCCAGCGCCGATGAATGGACAACGGTACGCGGCACCCATGAAGCCATCATCAGCCGGGAGCTGTTTGCCGCTGTTCAGAAAGCGTTGGACCAGGCTGCACAGCAGGCAAAAGACAGGGAGATCCATTCCTGGTCCCCCAATCTTTTGAAAGGCAAAATCTTCTGCGCCCACTGCGGACGCAGCCTTCACCGACAGAAATGCGTCCGCAGAAAGTCACAGGAGGTATATGTCTACCACTGTATCAGCAACAACCGTATCAAAAAGGGCGTTTGTCCTGGTGCATTTATCTTTGAAAAAGAGCTGCTGGATACCTTGGCCGATATGATACAGGAACAGCTTGATACCACGCTGGGGCAATACTCTCTTGGTCTGGAAAACCTCTCCAAAGAAGCCGAGGAACAGAAAAACATACAGGCTAAAATCGCCAGCCGGAAACAGGAAATCCAGCAGCTGCGAACCTATCAGCGTGGATTGTATGAGGGCCTGATCCAGAACCGTCTTTCAAAAGACGAGTATTTTACCTTCAAAGAAAAATACGAAGCCAAAATCGAGGCCATCAGCAAAGAAATCGAGCAGCTGAAAGCAGGGCTTGCGATTCTCGCCAAGCAGCTGGAACAGTATAAAATGCTGTCCCAGGATGCACAGCATATCAAGGAAGATCGCCAGCTGACGGCAGCTCTGATTGACCGCCTGATTGACCGTGTAGAGGTCTCAAGAGAAAAGCGGATTACGGTTCGTTTCCGCTTCCAGAGCGAATTTGAGCATTGTGAGGAGGTGCTGAGCCAGTGCAGAAATATGTGATTGCCCTTTATATCCGCCTTTCCCTGGAGGATTATAAATACGACAGTATGAGCATTGAAAACCAGCACCTTGCGCTGAACGAATTTATTTCTTCCATGCCGGAGTCCACTCATGCAGAAGTCCTTGAGTTTATCGACAACGGGTATAGCGGGACAAACTTTGAGCGTCCCAAAGTCCAGGAGCTGATTGAGATGGTACGGGCCAATAAGATCGACTGTATCATCGTAAAAGACTTTTCCCGATTTGGACGAAACAGCATTGAGACTGGCTATTTCATTGAGCGTGTGTTCCCGCTGTTTCACACCCGGTTCATTTCCATCAACGATGATTTTGACAGCGATCAGCACAAGGGCGATACTGGCGGTATGGATGTAGCTTTCAAGTATCTGATCAGCGAGTATTACAGCCGTGATATGTCCATCAAGACCAAAAGCGCCAAGTACGCCAAAATGCAGCGCGGCGAATACCAGAGCAAAGTTTGCCCTTACGGGTATCGCAAAAGCGCCGATGGCAGAATGGAACCGAACCCGGAAACCGCTGCTGTGGTACAGCTTATTTTCCAACTTGCCGCAACCGGAATTGGAGCGGCAGCCGTTACCAGGGAACTCTTTAAGCGAGGCATCCCGACCCCCGGAGAATACAAAGCAACTCATGGGCAGCAGTACCACGATGTCTCCCGCTCCCGTGGACGCTGGAGCAGTTCTACGGTTCTCCGTATCCTGGAGGACGAACGCTATATCGGCTCCTATGTCATCGGGCGTCGTGCAGTCATTGAAGTGGGCGGCACAAGGAGCCGCAAGAAGGACCGGGACAAGTGGTTCATTATCCCAGACCATCATCCGGCAATCGTTGATAAAGAACTATTTGAAAAGGTGCAGGCTGTGCAGCGCCGATTCTCCTTGCCGACCAAGAAAACCAGGGAGTACCCACTAAAAGGCAAGGTCTATTGTGGCTGCTGTGATCATGCACTCTCCCGCATCGTCCCCAAAAGACCATTTTATATGTGCCGCCATTCTACCGCTGATGTGAACAGCCGCTGCCGAGATGTCCGGGCAGATGCTGCCGGTCTGGAGGAAGCCGTCCTCCTCACTTTGAAAAAGCAGCTGGAAATCCTGCTGCCCGTACATAAAGACGGCACCATTCACTTGGAGGCCACCGCTGCCAAATGCTCTGAGTATGAGAAGCAGATGGAAGTTCTGAAGGACCAGAAGCAAGCTCTCTTTGAACGGTATCTCTTGGGGCAGATCGAGCTGGACACATATAAATCGGAGAAAGCAGTTTATGACGCAGAAATACTGAAAGTCAAAAATGCCTATGCTGCTGTCACCGCTCAGGCAAAGTTGAAGCGGGAAGAACAGGCCCGCCAAAGCAGCCGACAAGAGATTGCTCACTCGATTGAGGAAGCAGATGCGCTAACCTCCGAGTTGACCGATCTGCTGATTGAAAAGGTGTATGTATTCCCCGACAATCGCATTGAGATTGTTTACAAGGTCCATGACCTCTTTGGATAATTGAAGATACAAAAACGGAAAACCCAGGCCATCAAATCCATCTTAGTGGCTTGGGTTTTCTGCTCTTTGGCGCTTTTATAGTCAAACGACAAGTGGTACAATATAGTTAAATTCTATTTACTATGAAAGCTGTACCAGGGGGAACAAAAATGGGAAATCGAACATTTGAAGATGTGAAAAGCTATGTAGAATGGCAATCTCAAGGGAAATGCACAGTATTGAGCGCAAAAACAGAGCAACACTTCGATGATTTGGGTGTTGATGTGCGCGTCTGGAATGTCAAAACCGATACTGATGGAGATTGGTGGGTAGTGGAGGGCGACGGGATTCCGATGAATCTCTATCCCCAAAGTGCATATTATTTTGGAGCAGATGAAGTGTATTCTTTCCACATGGGCTTAATGCAGAGAATGAGCGCAGCCCAGGGTGAATATAGTCCAGAGGATTTTGTAAATGGTGTGACGCTCGATGCAGAAATTGCTCCTCAACTTTTCCGAAAGCTCAAAAGTGTCGCTGCGCTAATTGATACCGCTAAGGAGATTGAAGATTTTCAAGCGATAGGTGTTCAGTGCAGAGAAACATTGATTGAGCTCGGCAACCACATTTATGCCCCTGCAATGGCTGGTGATGGGGAGCAGCCCCAAGCATCGAATTTCAAGCGAAAATGTGAACTATTTATTCAGTTCTATTTGAAAGGATCGGAAAACGCAGATTACAGAAGTATTATTAAGAAACTAACAGAATCCACCTGGGATTACGCCAATAAGATTACACATTCGCGTAGTGCTACATACTACGAAGCCTCAACCTGTGTTACGCTTTGTATTTCTCTTGTTGGCGTTTATGAAAACATCCTTCAGAAAGTTTTCGATCCACTTTCTCAATACCATTGCTCAGTTTGCCAAAGTAAGAAATTAAGCATTGATGGTGATGATTCGGATGAAGATGGAATGGTGAAAAAACTATATCTCCGTTGTGAAGAATGCGGTGCTACAACAGAAGTAGTCTTTGAAGGAAATGATGGAGATAATCCCACCTATACTACGGGCAAAGTCGTAGAATAAAAAGCAAAAACAGAAAACCCAGACTATCAGCACTAAGATTGGTAGTTTGGGTTTTCTGCTTTTCAGAATTATATTTTTTTGTCGTGTGCTTGACATACGGGTGGCGAAGATCGTGGATACGAATACGCTTTACCCCGGCTTCTTTTGCACCCCTGTCCATCTCGTGGTGCAGATAGCTTTTGGTAACGGTAAAAACACGGTCTTTCTTTTTCAGCCCGTACTGCATACTGAAAAATTCCTGCATTTCGGTACAAAGAAAATCAGGCATTTGCACGGTACGGTTGCTTTTCTTTGTTTTCGGTGAGGTGATTACATCCTGACCTTTCAAACGCTGATAAGTCTTGCTGATTTTTACCGTTCCTTTTTCAAAGTCAAAATCGGCAGGGGTAAGAGCAAGCAACTCACCCTCACGGATACCTGTCCAATAAAGCATTTGAAATGCGTAATAGGAAAGCGGCTTATCCATCATCACCTCGGAAAACTTTTGATACTCTTCCTTCGTCCAAAACAGCATTTCCTTTCGTTCCTCACTGCCCATATTGCCTGCTTTTGAGGCGGGATTGCTGCGCAAGTCATAAAATCTGACTGCATAGTTAAAGATGGCTGAAAGCTGATTGTGCAAAGTCTTAAGATAAGATGATGAGTAGGGCTTGTTTTCCTCGTTGCGGTAAGCCAGCATTTCATTTTGCCACGCTCTCACATCTTTGGTGGTAATCTCGTTAATTTTGCGGTCTTTAAAGTACGGCAGAATTTTCTGCTGAATAATGTTCTCTTTGGTCTGCCAAGTGCTTTCCTTTAATCGTGGCTGCTGTTCTCTGCAATAAATTTCAACGAAGGCAGAAAAGGGCATATCCAAATCTCCTGAGCTTTGCTGCTGAAATTTCTGTTCCCAATCCTGCGCCTCTCGTTTTGTGGCAAAGCCACGCTTGCACTTTGGTTTGCGTTCGCCTTTCCAGTCGGTATACTGCGTCATCACATACCAAGTGCCGTTGTCTTTATTCTTGTAAACGGGCATTAATCATCTCTCCTTTCTGCTCCGTAAATTCTTTCACTAAAATACTGTCGGCTGACACGCCCTGCAACTGTAATAAATCCCTTTGCTCTCAGTTCATCGTTGAGCTGTCGGATAATCTTGTAGGCGTAAGCCTTTGAAACATCAAGTTCCTCTGCAACTTCATCTGCTCGCATAAAAGTCTTATCTGTCATAAAATCAACTCCTTTAAAAATAGTCATCCTTATTTCGTGTCGGAATGCTTTCTGACCGCCTTCCGATTTGCCCGGGCGGGTACGCCATTACCGTGGTGTACGACGGTTATTCAGTTTTCACAGACTTAACGCTATTAGTTTAAGTCTGTATCATTATTATACTAAGCAAATTCCGTAAAGTCAAGTGGTTACGAGAAAATATTAAACTTTTTTGTTTTTGTAGTCTTGACATATGCTAAGCGTATCTGTATAATGTATATTATCAATAGATCGTTAGGAGGAAGCGCAATGGCAATCGGTGAAAGAATCCGTTTCTTTAGAAATTTAAGGGGTATGACCCAAAAGTGGCTCGGTCAGGCTGTGGGCTTTCCGCAAAAAACTGCTGACATTCGTATGGCACAGTATGAATCAGGATCAAGAACGCCGAAAGAGGATTTGGTAAAGGCTCTTGCAGGCGTACTTGAGGTTTCGCCTTTGGCACTCAGAATTCCCGATATTGACAGTGATCTCGGCTTTATACATACTCTTTTTACCGTGGAGGATTTGCACGGCGTAAGAGTGGAGAAGAATGAAAACGAAGTACATATCGTCTTTGACGGAAACAAGCCGAATGTTGACCGCTCTGTTTTCCAAATGCTTATTGCTTGGGCAGAACAGGCTGAAAAATACAGAAACGGCGAGATTTCCAAAGAGCAATACGATGAGTGGCGCTATACTTATCCCGAAAAAGATACCACGCAGCATTGGGCGAAAGTTCCGTCACAGGAACTCAGCGATGCCTTTGTAGAAGCCTTTAAGGATAAACTGAAATAACCCTGCAAACGACAAAAACCCCGTACTGACTTTATTCCGTCAGTACGGGGTTTAATGTTAATATGGAGTTTTTGTGAGCCTTCAGAAATTACTCTTTACCCACAAACCACTTGATACATCCGATAAAGGGGTTCAAGTGCAATCTTATCAAAATCTTATCAACGAGGGTTTTGAAATCCTGCAAACCCGCATTATTACTGGGTTTTCAGACTTTTTCAATTTATTCCCACTCAATCGTCGCCGGCGGTTTGCTCGTCACATCATACAGCACCCGATTCACATGCTTCACCTCATTCACGATCCGCACCGAAATCACATCCAGCACCTCATACGGAATCTTCGCCCAATCCCCGGTCATCCCATCAATCGAAGTCACCGCTCTGATCGCCACCGCATAATCATACGTCCGCTGATCCCCCATTACCCCAACACTCTGCATATTCGTCAAAGCCGTAAAATACTGCCAAATCTCACGATCCAGCCCCGCCTTCGCAATTTCCTCCCGCAAGATAAAATCCGACTCCCGAACGATCTCCAACTTTTCCTCCGTAATTTCCCCCAGAATACGAATTCCAAGCCCCGGCCCCGGGAACGGCTGCCGCCATACCATCTCATCAGGCAACCCCAACTCCGTACCCAGCGCACGCACCTCATCCTTAAACAGCGTATTCAACGGCTCGATCAACTGAAACTGCATATCCGCAGGCAATCCCCCCACATTATGATGCGACTTGATCGTCTGCGCCGTCTTCGTCCCCGACTCGATCACATCCGTATAAAGCGTCCCCTGCGCAAGCCATTTAATATCCTCACCCTGCGTCAGCTTCTTCACTTCCTCATCAAATGTATAAACAAACTCATTCCCGATGATCTTACGCTTCTGCTCAGGATCGCTGACCCCCTTCAACTTCGCCAAAAACCGCTCTTTCGCATCGATCTTTACCAAATGCACATTCATCTCCCGGCCAAACGTCTCCATGACGCCCTCTGCTTCCCCTTTTCTCAGCAAGCCATGATCAATAAACATACAGATCAGCTGATCCCCGATCGCCTTATGCAAAAGCGCCGCCACTACCGACGAATCCACCCCGCCGGATAACCCCAACAGCACCTTATCCTTTCCAACCTTTGCTCTGATCTTTTCAATCTGCATATCTACAAAAGAATGCATCGACCAGTCATTTTTCGCATGGCAGATTTCAAATACGAAATTGCGCAAAATATCCAGACCGAATTCCGAATTTCTGACTTCCGGATGGAATTGCAGCGTATAAATCTGCTTCTCGGCATGAGCCGTTGCCGCGTAAGGGCAAGTATCGCTCGACGCTTCCACCGTAAATCCATCCGCCAGCACATCCACCTGATCCCCATGCGACATCCAAACCGTCTGCATTTTAGGAAGTCCCTTAAACAGCGCAGAATCCCCCTTCACCTCGATCTGTGTTCTGCCATATTCCTTCGTCTCACATGCCTTCACGCTGCCCCCGTTCATATAATGCGTCATCTGCATGCCATAACAAATACCCAAGATCGGAATACCGCTCTCAAAAATAGCCGGATCACACTGAAAAGAATCCTCATCATACACACTGTTCGGCCCCCCGCTGAATATGATTCCCTTCACATCGCCTAACGCTTCGATCTGCGCAATCGTCAAAGTGTGAGGATGAAGTTCACTGTAAACGCCAAACTCACGGATCCGTCGCGCAATCAACTGATTATACTGACTTCCAAAATCCAAAACAATAATTTTATCTGCCATTTTCTATTCTCCTTTTATCGTAAAAAAGTTTACCACAGTTCCCTGTCGATTTCCATAGTTTTATTACGAATCATCACGATTGCTTTCCTGTCTGCCGTTTCGATATTCCTGTATTTCCTGCGCTTTCTCCTGTAAATACATCCAGCGCTGCGTCAACGCCTCTAATTCCTGCTCCAGCTGTTCACGCTTGACAGATAATTCATGAAGCAAGGCAAACGCATCTCCCGCCGTTTCCATCTGCTGATCCACTGCCGCGATCTTCCCTTCCACTTCTGCCAATCGATCATCAATTTCCGCAAATTCCTTTTTCTCCGCCGAGGTGAATCTTGGCGCCTGCGCATCTTTCCAGCTTTTTGCAACGGATCGTGTGCACTTTTGAACCTCCTCACCTTCCTGCATCTTTGCCAGATAATCGCTGTATCCGCCCGCATATTGCTTCAATGTTCCATCTTCCTGAAAAACAAACACTTTATCACAAACCCGATCTAAAAAATAACGATCATGACTGACAGCGATCACCGCCCCCTCAAATGCATCCAAATAATCCTCCAATACACTTAAAGTCTGAATATCCAAATCATTCGTCGGTTCATCCAACAATAAGATATTCGGTGCCTGTATCAAGATCTTCAACAGATAAAGACGTCTGCGCTCACCGCCGGACAGTCTGCCGATCTTTGCATATTGCAAATTGCGGTCAAATAAAAACTGCTCTAAGATCTGTGAAGCATTCAGCCTGCTTCCATCATGCATTTCCACCTCCCCGCTCTCCTTGATATAATCGATGACCCGCATCTCCCCATCCATTTCCACATCATGTTGCTTAAAGTAACCGATTCGTACCGTTTCCCCATAAATGATCATTCCGCTTTTCACCGTTTTTTCCTTTGCGATCAGATCCAACAACGTCGATTTCCCGCATCCATTCGCCCCGATGATCCCAACCCGATCACGTCTAAGCAAATGATATGTTACATCATGAAATAATTCTTTTTCGCCATAGCCAAAGCCCACCTGCTCCAATTCGATCGTTTTCTTTCCTAAACGCGACACGACCGTATCGATCTGAATATGCTCTTCGATTTCCTCATAACGCTTCTTGCGCAGCTCCTCAAAACGCTGCAACCGGCTTTTGCTTTTCGTCGTACGCGCCTGCACGCCTGCTCTTACCCATTCCAATTCTTTGCGATATAACTGACGGCGTTTATGCTCCTGCTCTTTTAACAGCTCCAGCCGTTTTTCCTTTGCTTCTAAATAGTCGCTGTAATTGCCTTCATGCACGTACAGCTCCCCTTGATGCAGTTCGATCAGCCGCGTACAGATACGATCCAAAAAATAGCGGTCATGCGTTACCATAAAGATCGCACAATGGCTCTTTAGCAAATATCCCTCCAGCCATTCCACCATATCACGATCCAAATGATTCGTCGGCTCATCTAACAGCAGTAAATCACATCTTGTGATCAGGGCACATGCCAAAGCGACCCGTTTCTTCTGCCCGCCGGATAAAGCGGCGATCGGCTGTTCAAAGTCAAAGATGCCCAGCTTTGTCAAAATTGAACGAATTTCATATTACTCAACAGGGCTTTCCTGCATATGATTGCGATGATACATTTCCTCCATGATCGTTTCTTTTTCGAATACCGGCGTCTGCGGCAGATAATGAATGCGAATCCCATTTTTCATGATGATCCTGCCGCTGTCATAATGCTCCTTATCGGCAAGGATCTTGAGCAGTGTCGATTTCCCTGTGCCGTTGACACCGATCACACCGATCTTATCCTGTGCTTCGATCGCAAAAGAAGCGTTTTCCAAAATCCTTTTCTCATTGTGATATTTCTTTAATCGTTCTGCGCTCAACAACATACGATCGCTCCTTTCCACTGATGCACCGGCACATTTCTCATTTACCCATCTGCCTTATTTCCGTTATTCATTTATTTTTAACACTTTTCATGTGCTTTTATTCGTCTTTGATGTTTCTCCTTTAACCCAAAATACAATCTTGTCAAAGTAGATACCACCACGATGCCAAGTGCCAAGGCTCCGGCTTTCGATAAGGTATCCAGTCCGATCTTCAGCGCCTGATCGATATCTCCCTGCAATACTTCCACCATTGTTTCATACATACCGCCGCCCGGCACCAGCGGAAGCAGCGCACAGATCACAAATGTCGTAACCGGTGTGCGATAATAGCGCGCACAGATTTCCGAATACAGCGAAAACAGCACCGCCGCAAGAAACAGCGCCATCACTGCCCCCATTCCCTGTTTTACCAAAAACACATATGCAAAACCGCCAATGCTGCCGCCGGCCGCCGCTGCCCACAGTTTCGCCCCGCGGATATTGAATAAGATCGCAAAGCCCAACGTTGCCAAATAAGCAGAAATTGCCGCAACGATAAGATGATCGCTCATAAAGCACCTCCGATCCAGCTCATACACATACTAAGCGCAAACCCGACACCGAGCGCAATCGCCACTGCAACCAAAAATGCTTCACAAGCCCGTGTAAGTCCCGACACCAGATCACCGGCAACCGTATCCCTGATCGCATTGGTAATGGCAATGCCCGGCACCAGCAGCATGATACTGGAAATAATGATGATATCCAAGTTGCTTCCGATTTCGATCCACACCGTAAACACCGATAAAAATCCGGCTACCACCGAAGAAACAACAATATTAAAAAAAGTGTTGATCTGCAGCGTCTCCATTTTCAAGCTGACTGTTTTGATCGCCATTCCCACTAAGAAACTGGAAAACGCCTCACCCAATCCACCGCCGAAAAAAAACGCAAAACCAAATGCACTCAGCCCGGAAAACAGCCAAATCAGCAGTTCCGAATATCGCTGCCCGTTTTTTATCAAGGTCAGTTCCGCTTCCAGATCACGAACCGAAATCTTTTCATCACCGATACGCCGTGATAAATCATTGATCAAGTGGATCTTGTTTAAGTCCGTTCCCCGTTCATAGACTCGTTCTACCCTTGCATAATTGCGATCCTCATAAAAGAAAGAAGTCATGATCCCGGTCGGCATGACAAAACTGCTGGCATGCTGTACCCCGTAAGCATTGCAGATCCGAATGATCGTCTCTTCGACCCGATACGTCTCCGCACCGCTTTCCAAAAGCATACGTCCGGCAACGCTGGCAGCTTTCAATAATCGATTGGCATCTAGTGTCATACGCCTTTCCTAGTATGAAGCGATGTGCCTCATATCCCTTTCTTTCAACGTGATTATTATAAACTATTTCGCTCTTGCTGGAAACCGTTTTTCATCAGAGAAAGCAATTCCTGCTCTTTTCCGCTCATTCGCCGCATTTATGCGCAGCTTCTTTATGGCAGCCATGAAAAAAAGGCGTTCTGCCTAATGCGAGCGCCCCGTTTCATTTCATCATTTCCTTACTATCTGCATGGATTCTGCTGCACTCTGTTTTTTTGCCCTTTTCTGTCTTGCTGGTCGCTTTCATTTTACATCTGTTCGATCAAAGCCATCGCACCAAGCAGATCCTCCACCACTTCCGCATCACACTTTAACAATGCTTCCCTGCTTTGATGTCCGGCTGCCACCAAGATACACGTACACCCAACGCTGCAAGCTACTTCATAATCATGTACGCTGTCGCCGATAAACACGACTTCCTCTTTTCGCAGCCCTTTTTCTTCTATCATCCGTTTTGCCAATTCTGCCTTGCTGTGCGCATAATAATCCGATAAACCCCAAATATCTGAAAAATAATCGCTGATATCATACTGTGCCAGCTGCTCCTTTAGAAAAGATAACTGTGAAGCTGACAATAAGATTTGTTCTTTCCCTTTATGATGTAAACTTGCCAATGCCGTTTCTGCCTGTGCATATAAAGAACAATGCAGAGAAGCCGGCTGATATACCTCCATATAGCGTTGTGCCAGTATCGGAAACGGCTTTTTCTCAAAGTCAAAGCCGACTTTTTCATAATAAGCGATGACCGGAAACTGAAATACCGCGCGATACTGTGCTAGTGTTGCCAGAGGTGCTAATCCTTCTTCCCGCAGCAGCACATTGATTGTCTGAAATCCCAGCTCCACATCATTCAACAGCGTTCCGTTCCAATCCCATACGACATATCGTTTCATCTTCTTCACTCTCCAATGATCGTATTCTACCATAAGCAGGAGAAGAAGGGAAAACAATTTTTACAAGTTTTCCTGCTCACTGAAATGATTTCTGTTGATTGCTGCTGTTTTCCCAATAACGCTTACTGCCTGCTTATTACTTTATCATCTTCATCATCTCTTTCCTTTCTCCACTATCACTTTTTTCCTTCATGCTCCCTTTCCTCTTTCGCCTCTATTTCTTCTTGTTCTTCTTTGTAACCAAGTCCTTATCAAGATGCAAGCACTGCTTATCAACAAAAAAACAGCACGATGCACAAAAGCAAAGGACTTCTCCTGCCCTTTGCTTTTTCATTTGCCATGCTTGACGATCGCATCCGTTCCTTTCATAAGGAATCGTCCAATTTATCAAAGCGTTCCTCATACTGCTTCATCAAACAGCAGACAAGACGCTCATAATAGCGATAAGCGCGTCTTGCACAGCAGTCATCCGGATTTTGTTCCAAATAACGATACACCGTTTTGCGATGCTGTTCAACAATCTGAATTTGCTTTAGCAGCTCTGCTTCAAAATTACAGTCTGCCCTCTCCACAGCAGTGGCCATCTTCTGCTGCTTCTTCCGCAAAGACATTGTCAAATCCCTGTTCTTCGCCAAACGGACCGAAGCCGCCGCGATTTTCAACGACTGCGTTTACCCGCCAATGAGAGCAGCGGTTTGCACAGCCACAGTTAGAACGGCGACATCCGCACTGACGGCATCCACACTGATTGCGGCAGCCGCAGGTATGGCGCGCACAACCACAGCCACAGCGATTGGTATTGCCATTGTTGCCTACTTCACGCACTCTGACATCTGCGATAAAACGATTACTTCTACAAGTCATATGATTTTCCTCCTTGGACTTATCTGTTGTCCACTGTATCTTATGTGAGGAACATCTTTACAGGTAGGCTTTTTCTATGGAAACTGTTTTATCGCCTAATGATACAAAAAAGCGTCTTTCCTTTTTCAAAAAACGCTTCTTTCTTCATTTGCATATGATATTTACCGTTTTCTTTGCCTTGCTTCTTTATTGATTCAAATACCAGCGAAACAGAAACATCGGCGTATAGGCGTTGATACTGAAACGCGGCAGTTCATAAGCATCATCACTGCGTTTCATCTTATGGTATTGATGATAACTGAATGCCAGTTTTACCTTTTCCCTGCGCAGTGCGGCTTTTACCGCATCGTTATATTTACCGTATGGATATGCCATATAATCAGTAGAAACCGCTTCTTTGGCTGCTTTGATATCTTCGATCAGTTCTTTTTCACTATAAACATTGACCGCATACGTGCCTTCGATCTTACGGTGCAGATGGTAAAAGTGCGAATAGTAGCGCATCGTGCGATCATCTTGCAGTAAATCATATGGAATATGTGCTTTAGAAGGCGGATCCCATTTTTCATAGTCATATGGAATGCTGTATCCGATCACAAAGGTGCTCGCTTCAAAGCCATACTTTTCCAAGATCGGTTTCGCCAGTTCATAGGTGGAATAATAACTATCATCAAAAGTGATGACCACTGCCTTGCTGTCTAATTCCCGCTTCCCCTCATACCACTCATAAAGTTCATCAAGGGAGATCGTATGATAACCGTTCTCCTTCAGATAACGCATCTGTCTTTCAAATGAGGATAGCGTTGCTGTCCATGGATCAAACAAATATTCACGATATTTATCACCGTCTTCTGCCAAATGATGATAACCGAGTATCGCAATGCGATCTGTTTTTTCAGCCAACGGTTTTTCCCGGCTCATCCACATGATGCTAATGACAAGCAAAAGCAAGACAAGTAGGCAGCCGATCAAAATGCGATCACGCTTCTTCATGATTCCTTCCACTGCGGCAGTGCCACATGACGATCGATCGGCAAAACAAAGATCGCCGCCCGATGCAACAGCGCCTTTTTCGCTTCTTCCACGTGTTCAACAAAACGCACTGTCGTATGCGCTTGGATACATTGCGCGATTTGATCGATCTGCGATGGCTCACATCCAAGCAAAAAAGTCGTATTGCCATATTGCAAGAACTCCCCGGTCGTAGCGATCATCGTTGCCTGATAGCCATGCTCGCTTAATGCACTGCTGACACTGTCGCGATCTTCTTCTTTTACGATAAACAGTAATAATACCATAGAGCCTCCCATCGCTATTTCTTTTCCTGCTTCAACGTTTCGCACGGTTCTTCCGTTTTCAGCCGATCATCAAACCATGAAATGATCGCATCGGCGATTCGCTCGCTCGCATGCCCATCACCATATGGATTAGAAGCATGGTGCATGGCCGCATATGCCTGTGCATCACACAGCAGTTTTTTGGTTTCCTGATAAATCGTTTCTTCTTCTGTGCCCACCAGTTTCAACGTACCGGCCGCAATGCCTTCAGGGCGTTCCGTCGTATCACGCAGTACCAGCACCGGCTTGCCTAATGAGGGCGCTTCCTCCTGAATGCCGCCGCTATCCGTCAAGATCAAAGTCGCTTGATTTTGGAAGTTATGAAAATCCAGCACCTCCAGCGGTTCGATCAGCCGTACACGCTCCATTCCCGCGAATACCTCATTGGCAATCTCTCTGACCAAAGGATTTTTATGAATCGGGTAAAGTACCTTCACATCGTCAAATTCTTCGATGATCCGTTTGATTCCCTGAAAGATCTGCCGCATCGGTTCACCCAGATTTTCTCTTCGATGCGCAGTCAAAAGGATCATCCTGCTGCCTTTTGCCCATTCCAGCTGCGGATGGGTATAATCTTTCTTTATCGTTGTCGCCATCGCGTCAATTGCCGTATTGCCGGTAATCACGACCGTTTCCGGACGTTTCCCTTCCCTTAACAAATTTTGCGCGCTTTGTTTGGTTGGGGCAAAATGCAGATCTGCCAGCACGCCGACCATCTGCCGATTCATTTCTTCCGGATAAGGAGAATATTTATGCCAAGTACGCAGTCCCGCTTCCACATGTCCAACCGCGATCTGTTCATAAAAAGCCGCAAGCGCACCGGCAAAGGTCGTCGTCGTATCGCCATGCACCAACACGATATCCACACGCTCTTGCCGCATCACTTCCTGTAATCCCAAAAGCGCCCTTGTCGTTACATCTGCCAAACTTTGTCCCTGCTTCATAATGTTCAGATCATGATCCGGAATGAGATCAAATGCGTGCAGCACCTGGTCCAGCATTTCCCGATGCTGCGCCGTTACACAAAGCGTACAGTCGATCTCTTCACGCCGTTTTAATTCCTTTACCAGCGGCGCCATCTTGATGGCTTCCGGTCTTGTCCCAAACACACACATTACTTTGATCTTTCGCATGCGCCGCCTCCTTACTTCAATCGTTTTATTTCTCTTACAAAACGGATATTATTTTTCAAAAAACGCTTCATGCGCTTCGGCTCCTTGCCGATGCGATACAGCCATTCCATGCCATGATCGACAAAGAAATCCGGCGCCCGCCGCTTTGTACCGCTCAAGACGTCAATACTGCCGCCGACCCCGATAAAGATGCCTGATGAAAACTGATCCAAATACTGATAAAGCAAAAGTTCCTGCGCAGGAACACCTAATGCCGCCAATACGATATCCGCCTGCTCCTTACAGTTCTCAAGCAGGGCCGCTTCCTTATCCGCAACATAGCCGTTAATCAGTTTTGTGACGATGATCTGCGGATAGTGCTTTTCGATCTGCCTTGCAAAGCGATCCAGTACCTCCTGCGTACAGCCAAGCACCATGAGCTTTTTATGACAGCGGTTTGCCTCTTCCAATAAATGCGCAACTACATCTACGCCCGCAATTTTTTCCACCGATCGTTTCCCGATGCGATGACAGGCCTTTACCACGCCGATGCCGTCGGCAATGATCTCTGTTCGCTCATCTAATAACATCGCGGCAATTCTCACTGAATCCAAGGAAGCCATGATGATCTCCGGATTGGCAGTTACAATAAAACGCTTCTCTCCATGAATCAAACTTTCGCTCAATTCCTGAAAAAAAGCCTGTTTCCGATCCTGATATACTTTTTCCAGTATTTTCTTCATCCAATCACCAGTTAGATTATATCATAAGTCATGCCATTATCCCAATAGCTTCCAAGACAGATTGTAAAAGAAACATTGCTTCATGCTTTTATAAGGGGATGGGAACAGATAAAAAGTCCGGCATCCTTGGTGATGGTAAGCGCACCCTGTTCTTGTATCTGTGTTTCGATAAACTGTTTGAACTGCGGCACATGATTGCCGATGATCTCGTTTTGGTTGCCATGACAACTCAAAATATAATCGACCAGCGGCTGTGCCTGATCTACGACCAGCTTATCTTCATAACGCACGAACTGTACCTGTGCAAAATGCTCCTTTAACAGCGCATGGCCGTTTTCTAAGCCAAAGCGTTCATATAAACATTCATCAGATAATGAGATCCGCTCATCAAATGCCTTTGCCAGTTCACTTAATTCAGCCATATGTGCTTTGCCATACGTACTGCAATATAAAATGCCCTGTTTTCCCAAGACCCGCGTGATTTCATGCAGGCAGCTCTGCACATCCTTCACATAAAACAGCATATGATTGGCGATCACCGTATCAAAGTAAGCATTCTTAAAAGGGATCTGTTTGGCATCAATGACAAGATAACTGAAATCATCGCCGGCGATCTGCTTGGCCTGTGCCAACATGCCTTCGGAAATGTCAGACAGAAAAAACTCCCGGTTGCGCACATTGATCTTATGATACTCCCACAGTTTGCCATTCCCGCATCCCAGCTCCAGCAGTTTATTTACCTTGGAAAAATCGATCTGCTGATAAAGCCAGTCAAACCAGTGGATCGGGCTGATCGAATAACGCTCATGCAGGTGAATGCGCACATTGAGGTTGGTCGCATCTTTATAATGCGAGATGATTTTTTCTTCTTGCGTCGTCTGTCGAATCAGCGCCGCGATTCGTTCTGCATTCAGTTCCTGCTTCTCCAATAAGGAAATCCCGGTACGCAAAGAATCCTTTAACCCTTTTAAGTGCGCCAGACGCTGATCAATGAAAGCGATCTGTGTTTCAAAGGATTCTTTCAGCGTATGACGATCCTCATTCAAGATCATCGGAAAGATCTCTTCCAAAGAGAATCCCAGCTGCTTGTAAAAAACGATTTTTTGCAGTTGGATCAAATCATCATCACTGTATTTGCGATAGCCGTTTTCCATGATCAAAGACGGCTTCAATAAGCCGATCTTGTCATAATAGCGAAGGGTACGCTGGGTAACATTTGCCAGCTTCGCAAATTCACCGCTGAAATAGTATCGTTTCATACTGCTATTATAGCGATGATCGTTCATTTTGACTACCGAAAAATATGTTTTTTTTCAAATCCATTTCACCTGTTTTCGAAGCGATCACAACATTTCTTTCTTCGGCGCTCTAAACTTCCGTGTGGGTGTGGGTACGCCCTAAACTTATGTGTGGTATTTTTCAGATACCTCTAACATTTTGTGTGGGTGAATAAAAAACCTTCGTGATATGATTTCTTTGTCGAGAAGAAATTACACGAAGGAGGTATTTAACCTATGAATGATTTTATCACAGATTTATTTAATATTGATAGAAAAAAGATTAAAAAAATGAATGTTGTTACTAGTAAGGATAAAACTGAGTTTCATATCGTCTTAAACCACGATGGTGATTTATTTTGTCCTTTTTGTTATGGTGTCGTTCATGCCAATGGCTATTCGAAACCTAAAATAATCAATCACCCTAAACTAACAGATAGAAAAGCGGTAATTATCTTTTATAACCATCGTTATCAATGCAACGAATGCTTGCGTACTTTCTCTGGGAAAAATCCTTTCACTTTTTCTAACTTTAGAAATTCTTATCTTTCTTTTGAAAACATTATGAAGCAGCTTTCTAATTTGAATTATTCATATAAAATGGTAGCTGAGCTGAACCATATCTCTCCTACCCAAGTACAAAGATATTTTGATAGCTTCGTAAACATTCCTAGAATCACTCTACCTGAATCTATAGGGATTGATGAGATTCATTCAAAAATGGCAAAACGAAAAGATTCTGCTTATTTATGTGTGATGGTGGATAATAAGAAACGTTCTCTTTTTGAAATACTTCCATCTCGTTCTAAAGCAGAATTAAAACGTTATTTTGAAAAGATTCCTCAAATAGAACGGAACAACGTAAAATATGTAACCATTGATATGTGGTTTCCTTATAAAGAAGTAGCGAATAAGTATTTCCCTAACTGCATTGTAGCTGTTGATCCATTTCATGTTGTCGAACATTTAATGACTAGTTTCCGCCGTATACGTCTTAATATCATGTATCAGGTAGAATATGGCAGTGATAGTTACTATTTACTCAAAACATGGAAAGACTTAATTGAAAAGAATGTTTTTCTCGATAATGAACCAGTCTACAATAATCGCTTCAAAATGAAACTAAACAAAAGACAGCTACTTGATTTAATTCTTGAGATTAGTGAAACATTGGCTTTAGGATATCACCTAAAAGAGATGTATTTAACCTTTAATAAAAATGCAACGGAAGAAAATTGTGAGGAATGGTTCAATTCTATTTTAGAAGCTTTTAAAAAATCAGGAATATCAGAGTTCCATGATTTTATTCAAACACTTGAAAACTGGAAACCAGAAATTCTTAATTCATTCAAAAGACCTTTTGATGAGCACAAACTAAGCAATGCACTCTGTGAAAATATCAATGGGCAAATTAGAACATATTTATCTGTATCAAAAGGAGTATCTAATTTTATCCGTTTTAGAAAAAGATGTATTTTTGCTTTAAATCCAAAGGTTTTCTATTCAATTACAAATCAATTAAAATCTAATAAAGTTCAAGGCAAAAGAAGAGGCAAATATAATAAAAACAAATAAATAAATGAATCGTACTTCTCGACACATAAAAAGGTGGTTCATTAGTACTTACTTGTACTAAATATACCACCTTTTATCTCATCTTAAACCACTCGAAAGTTTAGAGTTCATTTTCTCAAAACCACTCGAAAGTTTAGATTACTCTTTCTTCACCAAAAAAGGCGAAGCACACCTTTCTCATGCCTTCACCTAATATTGATTCGATTCTATTCGGCAATTTCTTTCAGATAGCGGGATAAAGCGTCCTGCCAGCTCGGCAAACGGGTAAAACCATGTTTATCCAGTTCACTGCGATTCATCCGGCTGTTTTTCGGACGTTTTGCTTTTGCCGGGAAAGCGTCGCTGTCGACCGGTGTTACGGCAACATCCATTTTAGCCTGTTTGAAGATCTCACAGGCGAACTCATACCAGCTGCAAAGTCCTTCATTGGTCGCATGATAGATTCCATAAGCATCGGTTTGGATCATATCGACGACCAGCCGCGCTAAGTCATACGTATAGGTCGGTGAACCGATCTGATCATTGACAACACTGACGGCACCTTTTTCTTTTCCCAGACGCAGCATCGTCTTGATAAAGTTATTGCCGTTTTTCCCAAATACCCAAGCAATGCGGACAATGAAGAATTTTTTCAGCTTTTCCACTGCCAATTCCCCTTCATATTTGGTCTGTCCATATACATTCAACGGATGTCTTTCATCGTATTCTTCCCAAGGGCGTACTCCCTCTCCATCAAATACATAATCTGTTGAAAAATACATCATCGGGATATCCAGCTCTGCACACACTTTGGCGATATTGGCAGTTCCTTCCGCATTGACTTTACGGCAGACATCGACCATTTCCTCAGCTTTGTCTACCGCCGTCCACGCAGCGCAGTGTACCACCGCATCATAATGACCGCTTTTGATCACTTGATCGACTTGCGACGCATCGGTAATATCCATTTCTTCAATATCAACACCGACTGCCTCGATACCGCGTTGCTCTGCCTCATTGACGACATCATATCCCAGCTGTCCTTTTACTCCGGTTACTAAGATCTTCATATTAAACGCGTCCTTTTTCTTTATACATTTTATCAAAATAATTTTGATATTCCCCGCTTAAAATGTTTTCCCACCATTCCCGATTATCCAAATACCACTGGATCGTCTGCTGAATACCGGTGTCAAAGTTATATTTCGGTTTCCATCCCAGTTCGGTTTCTAATTTGGTCGGATCAATGGCATAGCGCATATCATGTCCTTTGCGGTCCGCCACATATTTGATCAGGGATTCCGGTTTGTTTAACGCATGCAGGATCGTCTTTACGACTTCCAGATTGGTTCTTTCATTATGACCGCCGACATTGTAGATCTCACCTTCTTTGCCTTTGCGAATGATCAGATCAATGGCAACACAGTGATCATAGACATGCAGCCAGTCGCGGACATTTTCTCCGGTACCGTAAACCGGCAGGCTTTCATCAGCAAGCGCTCTTGAGATCATGAGCGGGATCAGCTTTTCCGGGAAATGATAAGGTCCATAGTTATTGGAGCAGCGAGAGATCGTGACCGGCAGCCCATATGTGCGATGATAGGCCAATACGAATAAATCAGCGCTTGCCTTTGCCGAACTGTAAGGGCTGGAAGTATGAAGCGGTGTCGTTTCGGTAAAGAACAGATCAGGACGATCTAAAGGCAGATCGCCATATACTTCATCTGTCGATACCTGATGATAGCGCTTGATGCCATACTTTACACAGGCATCTAACAGTGTCGTTGTTCCTAACACATTGGTCTTGACAAAAATTTCCGGGTCTTCGATGCTGCGATCCACATGTGATTCCGCCGCAAAATTGACGACTACGTCAAAGTGTTCTTTTTCAAACAGATCAAAGATAAACGCGCGATCGGCAATATCACCTTTCACAAAACGGTAGTTAGGCTTTCCTTCCACCGGCTTGCAGGTTTCTAAATTGCCCGCATACGTTAATTTATCCAGATTGACGATCATATCATCGGGATAGTTTTCTACCATGTAATGTACAAAGTTGCCGCCGATAAAGCCGGCGCCTCCGGTTACTAAATATTTCATATCACTATTCTCCTTCCCATACAAACTGATTGTTTGCTTCTTCTAAAGTAGGTCCGTTTTTATCTTTCTCACTTAAGACCGGTTCTATTCCATTTAACAAAGAACCCCAGTCCACCTGTACACTCGGATCATCGTAGCGCATGCCGCCCTCTGATTCTTTGTTATAGACATTGTCTACTTTATAGCGGAATTCCACATCCGGCGTCAAAGTCAAAAAGCCATGTGCAAAGCCCTGCGGTATGAAAAACTGGCGATGATTTTCCGCACTGAGCTCCACGCTGACCCACTCGCCGTAAGTAGGACTGTTCTTGCGAATATCTACTGCCACATCGATGACTTTGCCTTTACTGCAAGATACCAGTTTGGATTGTGCATAGGGCGGATTTTGCCAGTGTAAGCCGCGCAGGGTTCCCTGCTGCGCTGAAAAAGACATATTGTCCTGTACGAAATCGACACAGATGCCCAGCGCTTCATATTTCGGTTTTGAATAGGTTTCGCAGAAATAACCGCGGTGATCCCCGAACACATCGGTTTCAATGATCAAAACACCGGGAATCTTGGTTTCGATTACTTTCATGCTTTCACTCCCTTATCGACATATTTGCGATCCATGATCTTTTTCAGATAAGCGCCGTACTGGTTTTTCTTATAGATCTCATAGGTTTCTTCTAATTGCTTCAAATCGATCCAGCCGTTGTCAAAGGCAATTTCTTCTAAGCAGGCGATCTTGCGGTGCTGATGCTCTTCGATCGTCTTTACAAAATTGGTGGCATCTACCAATGATTCATGTGTACCGGTGTCTAACCAAGTAAAGCCATCACCTAGCAGTGTTACATCTAAAGCGCCGGTTTCTAAATAGATGCGGTTTAGATCGGTGATCTCCAATTCACCGCGTGCGCTCGGCTTTAAGTTTTTCGCATATTCCACTACTTTGTTATCATAGAAATATAAGCCCGTTACCGCATAGTTTGATTTCGGGTTCACCGGTTTTTCCTCTAAGGAAACCGCTTTGCCGTTTTCATCGAATTCCACGACGCCGAAGCGTTCCGGATCTTCTACATAGTAGCCGAAAACCGTTGCGCCGCTTTGTTTAGATGCGGCTGCGCGCAGACGTTTGGTAAGTCCGTGCCCATGGAAAATGTTATCACCTAAGATCATCGCGCAGCTGTCGCTTCCGATAAAATCGGCGCCGAGGATGAAAGCCTGTGCCAAGCCATCCGGTGAAGGCTGAACGACATATTGCAGTTCTACGCCGAACTGGTGTCCATCGCCTAGTAATTCCCGAAAGCGCGGCGTATCATCCGGAGTAGAGATGATCAAGATCTCACGGATGCCGGCGCTCATTAAAATGCTCATTGGATAATAAATCATCGGTTTGTCGTAAATCGGCAGCAGCTGTTTGCTTGTTACTTTGGTTAGTGGATATAAGCGGGTTCCACTGCCGCCTGCTAATATGATTCCTTTCATATCAGTACCTCCTGTATACGGATAAAGAATAAACCATGACGTTACGTCATGGTCAAGTGATAAATAAAGAAAAGATCAGTTTGCTTCCAAATCACTTCTTTTTTATAAGAATGTTACTCTAATAAATCCTCCATAGAGCAATGCAGCCGATTGGCAAGTGCGTAAACCGTGATCGCTGAAGCTTTTTTTATATCCTTTGCCCCTTGCTCATACTGCTGGATCATTCTAAGGGCAACACCTGTCTGCTCTGCCAATTCTTTTTGCGTGTATCCCTGCAACAACCGATATTTCTGTAACTTTGATCGATGCGGTTGGCGGCTGATGCGTTTTTCCATGACGTCCGTAAATTTATGAACCGACGCTTCATGCAGAGAACTGTATAAATTGATCAGATCTGTTACTGTAATATAATAAGACAACTGCTTGAAAGTCATACCGGAATACCACTGATAATATGCTAAAATCCAGCCGCACCAATATGCTTCTGCATAATCATAAAACACTTCCCGCTTTTTTTCATGATGCACTAATCCGCATTCGGAAAGCAGTTCTAAGACCAATTCCGCTCCTGTTCGTCCTGCTACATATTTAGGATTGCCCTTTTCAAACTGTTTGCCGACATGTGAAACAAAAAGCATGGCATAAAAATCAGATAATGCAATATCACATGTATTTTGTGCATATTCAAAAGCTTCTCCTAAAATACACATCGCATCGTGCACATAACTTTCATCGTAAGCGTGGATCATTTGGCAGTACCTCCTCTTTGATCATATCTCTCATATACAGACCATCTATATCATCTTGCAAAATCACTTTTCTAAATGCAAGCCGCGCTTCTTGATCGCGCTTCATTCGCTTTGCATAATAGATCGATTCATCTACTGGATAAAAGGATACGAAGCAAAGATGTTGAAATGCTTTTTGTGATTTCAAAACATATTGTTTGCCTAACTCCCCTAGTGCCATTGCATAGTTTAGTTGTTTTAATGAAATCTCATTACTTAAAAAAGAACGTACAAAACTAAAATAAGAATCGTCTGCGCGATACCCGATGATCATATCATATTCCGAAATATCGATTAAATAGTTTTTTCTCAACCATGCAGCACCTTTTTCCATGATCGGTGTTCTTAAATCAACTTTGCGATGTTCCATCAGCAATGCAAGCCAGTGTAAAACGGTATATTCTGAACCGGATAAATCACAAATATTTAAGTCATCTGTATCAATCTCATATTCATTCACATAACCATCTGTTCCTTCAGTACATGCCCATTCTTTTGCCAACTCCATGTATCTTGTGCAATAAAATCCCTTGCCATAATCATTATAACTTTTCCCTTTTTCCAAAACTGGTTTCTGCGCGATTTCCGCAGACCCATGATAAAAAATTACTTTATTCATTGTCTCTCCTCCGTATATATTAATTGCTTCATTTGCATCTATATTATATCTCTATAGAGATATAATAGCAATAAATCTGTCACTTTACTTCATTAAGAAAAAAGGATTGCTTCCTACCATTTATTTTTTCCAGCTGCACTGTTTTCGAACACACGTGTTTATCAAATGCCTTGTTTCCTAAGCCACATACGAAAATAACCCTATATCGAAACATATCACAATGTATATGCCTAGACACAGGGTTATTTACTTTATCATAAAGTCATACTATGTTTACAACAAATGATCTGCATATTTTTTCGCCATTTCATACCACTGGTACAGTGATTCTCCCATGATTGCACCGCAAGATTCCCGATACATTGCCCATACAAACCAATAATATGCAATGATTGCCGTATATGCCATATAATGGAAACATCGCTGTTCATTGTAGTCTTCTTTCAGATAGGCACGAATAAATTGCTCTGCCTGATCAAACTCGTACATAGCATCGACGATATAATAACCAATATCAATACCGGGATCAGAATATCCGGAATATTCCCAGTCAATTAAGATCACATCTTCATCTGCTTTGATCATCCAGTTAGGCCGATACGTATCCCCATGACAAAAACACTTTTTCACTCCGTCCGCTTTTGTCATTTGATACAGCTTCCCAATCTTTTCTTTCAATGGATAAAAAGTGTGAAAGCAAGAAGGATCTTTTTTTACCAGCAGTTCTTCCATTGTCAACGCGTCTTCCCAAGGACGCATACCATAATCAACTGAAACCGGAATTGCGTGCAGCCGTCGCAGCACTGCCAAAATTTTCTCAGTATCATCAAAGTTTTGATAGTCCGGTTCGCGAAAAGAAGGAATATAAATCGAGATCTTCCAGCCCTCGTTTATATCCATATACACATAAGTCGGATCAAAGCCCCATTCTTTTGCGATTTCCAGCGAGCGTTTTTCATGACTTCGATTGATAATATTTTCTGTGCCATCACCGGGATGCCGATAAATATAATCTACGCCATCTATTTGAAAGATGAAGGAAGTGTTGGTCATTCCTTCTTCAACCTTTCTAAAATGACAGATCTTAGCTTCTTCACAATGAAACACCGACTGAATGTTACTGATGATCTTACTTTGGGTATGATGGATATACTGTTCATCAAATTTACGCAGTTCATCAAAATAATCAAACTCAAAGATAACATTCGCTGCATACTCTTTCAAATAAAACGGCGGCAGTTCCGGTAAATGATCCTTTACCAGCCATTCCCAAAACAAAGAATCATACATGCCGATGCTTCGATCCGCTTCAGCAAGTTCAAGAAACTTAGACGCAAATGGCTTTTGCCAAAAGGCATGTCCCATTAAAATCAAGCCTTCGGCTTTCCCTTTCTTCATTTCCACAATACGCATTTGTTCATCAGTTTCCACGTACATTTCATTTGTTCTATCCCGTACCGTCACTCCCGCATAAAATGACTGATATTCATACTGATGGAAAGGGTTATCCATGAAATAATTATCACAGGAACAAATATAGGTATTCTTCATTTCATTCCGTGCCAGATACAGACTTTCGATATTGTTTTTTATATTATAGGCCGCATTAAAAATGAATTTCACTTGATACTTCTCCTTTAAGTAAAAAAACATTTCCTTCTTATAGCCTAATACAACGGTAATATCTTTGATTCCGGCTTCCTGTAATTGTTCGATCTGCCGATCGATCAAGCGTTTTCCTTTTACTTCATATAAACCCTTCGGCTTTTCCAGCGATAAAGGGACAAATCTTGTAGAAGCACCGGCCGCCATAATAATGGCATTGTCTACCCGATAAGGCTCCAGCGCCTGTATTCCCGCAGCTGTGATCTTTCCGCTGTGACGATCAATATATCCTTTCCCAACCAAACGTTCATAGGAAAGCGAATCTGAAAGTATTTGTGTCAAAGCCACTTCCGGCAATTCATTTTTTCTTTCGGTCCCTCTCTCATATAAATGATTCAAGATCGTAAACTCTGCTTTTGTCATGATAGAATCTCCTAATCTGCTAAAATATTCTATACCTTTCCTTTTTTGAGTAATCCTGATAAAACTGTTTTTACTACATTCATCTTACAGCTTTTATACGGTTCTCCATTCAGGATCAGTCCTTCTACCTGTAGATGATGCAATTCTTCTTTTTTCATCGCATATGGATTGTGCGATAAAACCGTCATATCTGCTATTTTCCCACATTCCAGACTGCCTCTTTCGGTTTCATCAAAGCAGGCATAATAACCGTTGTAAGTACACATTCTAAGTGCCTGATGTATAGTGATCGCCTCTTCTTTATGATTCACTGCTTTTGCCATCCAGTCAATCGGATTTGGATCTGTGCATGGTGCATCAGAGCCGGCTGCTAATACAATGCCATTTTCCATAAAGGTACGCAGCGGATTTAACCGCTTTACCCGTTTCTTTCCCATAATGCTTTCTAAATATGAATCCGGCTCTTGCTTCCAGTCAATAAAGGCGCTTTGCACCAGTAGTTGAATCTGATATTCTTTACAAATCGTCATGCCGGTTTCTGTCGGCAGACATGCGTGAATGATTCCATGGCGATGATCTTTTCTAGGATAGTCATCCAACGCTGCTTTCAAGGCACGACACGCCTGATCAAACGCTTGATCACCGATTGCGTGCAGTTCGATTTGTAATCCTTCTCGATTTGCCTTTTTACAAAATGCAATGATTTTCTTATCACTGTAATATAAAACGCCGTTGCCACCCTCCTCATCTGTATACGCTTCATTCATCGCCGCATCATGAGAACCGAAGCAACCATCCAACGCACAGGCAAAGCAACCGCCGATCCGCGGCAGTTTTCTGCTATGCGCAGCTTTTGTATCGAGTGACTGGGGAAATACTCTGATTTGAAAACCGTTTTGCAAAGACTGCGCAAACAGCTTTTCTAAAGTGATATCTAAATCTCTTTTGAATCCGACACCGCTTACCGTATGGATACAGCCGATTCCTCGCTTCGCCTGAAAATCTAACGATTCCTGCATATTACGAATCAGATCGACTAACGACAGTGAATTAGTGATATAATTGGAAAATGCGAAAAACGCTTCTTGATTCATTTCGCCGCTTTCCTCATGATAGCCGCGCAGATGCTGTACCTTATCCTTCATTTTACCGAGCAGCTTGGAGTTAACAACACAGGCATGTCCATCGTATTTTACAACCATTACTTCCTGTTGCGCGCAAACGGCATCTAATTCACTGCGCGAAATCAGTCTTTTCTCCTCAACTGAATAAGGAGAAGCACCAAATACGATCAGGGTCTTCGCCTTTTTCGACTTTGCGAACGCTTTGATCATTTCCGCAATCTCTCGATTAGAGGTCGCCCCCATGACATTCAAGCCGCTATGGAAGGTAGAAAAAGAAGCAAAATGCTGGTGCGTGTCCACAAAAGCAGGAATCAGTGCTTTCTCTTTCAAATCTATTATTTCCGCGTTCTGATACTGCTTTGGCAATTCATTTCCAACATAGATGATTTTTCCCTTATCTTCCACCAAGTATCTTACCACATCATCATTCGCATTGACTGTAATAATCGTTCCGCAATAGCACTTCATACAATGTCCTCCCTTATTTCTCTGTCTGCATGTTTCGATAATGCGGATCTATTTCAGCCAGTTCATAAAAATTATCAATTTCCATAATATCTGTTTTTCTGCATTGTCTGATTTCTACTTGATAATGTTCTTTATATAAAACCAATGGAATGAACTCCCAAAACAGATCATAGCCTTTTTCTAAAGCATAAGCCGCTTCCCAATCCTTGACCAACTTTCTGCAATCTGCTTCATTCCAATATGTAATTTCATACTGATTAAAGCAGTTCGTGCCACCTTTGCGATAATGCGAGGCATAGCCGTTTACAAAATCAAAGCACCAATCATCTGTTTCCAAAGCATAGGAAGCAAGATAATTGCTTTGATAATGGTATTTTTTAATAATCGCAGGATTAGATAGCAAAAGATCGCCTGCACAGATATAACAGTTGCGAATTTTCTCCTTTGCCAACAGCGCCGAAGAGATATTGTTTTCTGTCTCATATCTGTCGTTGTCAATGAATGTTAAGAACGGATACTTAACCAGCAATTCATCAAATTTATCCTTCAAATAGCCTCTTACGATCGTAATGTCATAAATTCCCTTGCTTACCAGCGCGTCAAGCAGACGATCAATGATCCTGACTCCATTTACCATGACCAAAGGCTTTGGTGTATCCAGTGTGGCCGGCACCATCCGAGAACCAAAACCAGCAGCAAAAATTACAGCTCTTTCCACACGATACGGCTCCAGACTAGCCAAACCGCTTTCCGTGATTTCCAAAGCATTGTCTTCTGCTTGTGCAAGCAAGTGATTTTCTAATAGGAAAGTTTGTTCTTTTATGACAGCTGTTCCCGATATAGCTAAGGCGTCTGCTAATTCTCTCCAAGAATAGTGTTTTTTTCCATGCTCTTCTATATAAGAAAGCAATTCAAATTGGCAGCGATTCAGTTCCATCATTCATCCTCCCTATACGCATTTATCGATATAAGCGCAATAATTGTTCTTTGGTAATGGTCAATGAAAATACTTTATGATGCGGCTGTTTGGCTACTTGTTCATACCAATTATAAACTTCATCTATATGCGGTGTTGCAACATGAAACAGCACGGCCAAATCTTTAATGATTTTTAGTCCATATGGAAAATCGGCAGTAAAATAGCGAGACTCCCAATCCGGGATCCAGCCATCTCCGTCTACTGCCTTTTTCATCGGGGAAGTCAATCCTTTGAACGCTTTGATCGATGTGATTTTTTCTGTCATCGCCCTTACACTGTGACTTTCATAATAATCTTGCAGCGACGCAACACTTGTTAAATCTAAAGGAATGGTATCGCATAATGTTTGTAGTTCTTGATCACAGTCAATGAGCATTTGTGAAGAGGCGTCATCCCACTCTTCGTAAAACAAGAAATTTCGTGGATACTTCATACCTTCCCGATAGTTTTTGAACATTGTATACAATCTTGTGGTATGCAAAATCGGATTAGAAGGCGTTAAAGTAACCGAAAGATAATTATCCAAAGGAACACATGGCATTTCAAGGACCGCGGCTACCTCATTGCAGATCATTTGCGTCATAGAAGCGGGAATCACACCGATGCGCAGTTCTGCTTTTCTTCCCAATTCATATACAGAATGTCCATATTCCTTTAAGCGGGCAACACTGTGCACTCTTTGAAAGCCGATGAAGGTACAGCCTTTTTGAATAAACTGATAAAAAGCAAACTCAGCATCGCCGGTACCGGGAACAATACCGATCTTATGCTTACTTGTCACATATGGCAGCATTTTCTCCGCCATGTTTTCAAATGTCTGTGCCGGTGTTACCACCCAAACATATTCCGCATCAGCAAGCGCTTCTTCCATATTATTGGTTATTTTATGAAGCACTGCTGTTTTCAATAATTCTTCTTCGGCATTATATACTTTGATTTTTTGACTCCAGCGTTCCGGCTTCGACGTATATAAAGTTACATGATGCCCTTTGTCCGCATATTCCGCGGCCATTAACGTGCCGATATTGCCTCCGCCGATAATAGTTACTTTCATTTCGATCACTCCTACCTTTCTTTTTTATATGAACCGATGAATACAAGCAACAACAAAAATGCGATGAAAGAAATCGATACCAGATATAAAGTCGCTGCCCCCTCTACATTGAACTGTTTTGTTACAGGAACTGCCAGCAACTGCATGACAATGCTCACAAAGATATATATGAACAACATAAATTTCTGTTTTCGCATCACTGTTATCAGATAATTTACCAAGACCACAAAGCAGTTCATTCCCCCAGCAAGCAACAATATCATTAATGACAATTTATAATTGGTCAGATCGATATTGTAGATAAAGCTTAGAACCTCAATCCCCAATAAATATCCACCAGCCATGACAATTACTGTCAAAAAGATGATATATGTAATATTTTGAAAAACGATGCGCTTAAACTGATGAAGATTATGCTCATTCCAAAACAACGCAATTCTTCCATACAGCGGCAAAAACACAAACATTCCCAACATATTGATTACCGAAGAGGGCATGAAGATCACACCGTAGATCGCCTGTATTTCTTCATTTAACACAAGTTCTATCGCATTTTTCGGGATCGATATGATCAAGTTCGTAAAAAACGCACTTGCACAGATTGGAAAACACACATATGTCAATCTCATAATTTTTTTGATATCGAAACGCCAGATCTTTTCTCCTGATCGTATCGTCAATTTATAATCGAAGAAATAAAGCCACAACAAACCATATACAGTCGCCGCTAAAATCGATATGTTCAACTTTCCGCCGACAAGGAGCAATCCAAGAAAAAGAAGATCGGAAACCGATGTTCTCACAACCGTAGATTTTCCGGATATATGCAATTTATTATGAAATTGAAAGTTACCGGCAAAGGCGTCTGCAAGCACTTCCGGGATCACAAAGAACGTAAGCAAAAAAGCAATTTGCGTCTTATAAGCATTCAACCGCAACAGATAAGCATAGATTGCGCAGCCGATTAGCATAAACACGATATACAGCACTTTAGATGAAAAGTAATCGCTGAATGAAAACTCTTTTTTTATATCGGAAACCTGATAATTGCGTGTTCCAAACCGCCCCACCGTCAGCAATAACTGACAAATCGTCCAGCCGATCGCAAATACGCCGCCTTCAAACGCTCCCAAAGTCCGCGTAACCAGCAAAAGCAATAAAAACGACGATGCGGAACTGCATAAACAGCCTGCCGTATACCAAATCGTGTTATCTTTCAAACTGACTTTTTTATTGAGCAGCCGATCATAAAAATCATTCATCGTAATCACCAAACTCTATTTTATACGGATAATGATTCACTTGCAATTCCACCGGCGGCATTTCCATGTATTTTTCGCCGTAAAATATAGTCAAAAACTTCTCTACCTGATAAATCACATTTACCTCGATCTCTTCATACTTCATTTTTCTTAACGGAAAAATATCATCCGCCACTGAGAAAACGCCGATTTCTGTCCGATATCCGCCGAAATGGGCAACATAAGCGCTGTCTTCATGACTTGCCGACATCGCATATCGCATCATTTTTTTATAGATGCTGGATGCTTTGATTCGAAACAGATTCAAAAAATGATGAATCACGATACAAGCAGCATGATAAAGCTTTCCTTTCAGCCCTTTTGCCGGAATATTCGGATTTGCGGTTCCCTTCAAAAACAACAACTTACCTAAAAGATAGGTATAGTGAAACTGTTTTTTTCTGATCTTTGGATCATTGCTTACCTTATCGTAGATAAAAATATCCATGTTGATGCCTGTATGACACTTCAGATCCTTTGAATATTCACTGATAAAAGTCGTGTCCTTGCGCTGTAAATGAGTTACTCTGCTCGCAAACGCTTCGTTATGAAGCGGCGTTAAAATCTCTAGATTTTCTATTCCCTCTTTCGCAAACAATTCTAAAAATCTTTCATATTCCGGTCTCAGCATGCCTACATCAATGTCGTCATCCCATGGAATAAAACCGTGATGACGCACTGTTCCTAGCGCTGAACCATAAGTCATAAAATAATGTAAATCATGTTTGTCACAGAAAGAAATAAACGATTTCAGAATGCCCAACTGTACTTCTTGCACTCTTTTCAGTGTTTCATCGTCATAACCCTTTGAAATTCCCATTGTGCTTCTCCTCTCTAGCTTGTTTGATTTTGTATGATTTCCATGATCTTACGATATGTGATTTCCCAAGTAAAATGAGTTTTGATTCTTTCTTTCGTAAGCTGAATTGCCTTGCGATAGTCCTCCTCTTTAAGATTTGGCAGAGCGGAAAGCGCCCTTGCAATATCTTCTTTTCGATTGTTTGGTAAAATCATTCCGTATGTATCGTCTAATATTACTTCCCGAATACCGCCGACATCTGATGAAATGATGTAACACTCACAGATTCCCGCTTCTAAAACAGAAGTGGAAAAGCCCTCCGAATCTGATGGTAATATGAAATAATCTGATTCGCTTAACAATGCAATTACCTCTTTGAAAGATAATCTGCCCAGTAGATGTATTTGTGCACCGGCATATGCCTGCGCGGTATTTTCCAAGATTCCCTCTCCCGCAATACAAAGATGCAGATGCTTTGGTAAAACCGCTTGAAACGCCGCCAATAGCTGCAAAATTCCTTTTTCTTGAACTAGACGACCGGTAAAAGTAATGACCCGATCTTGTTTTGGAATATGCAGTTTTGTTTTAACTGCTTCCTTTTTTTCCTGTATGATCGCTTCAATCTCATCATCGGCAACAGCGTTGTATAACACCCCTTGCGCATGAATATGAAAATGCTCCAGCCACTTTCCACTGTTTTTTGATACGGCATAAAAAGTATCACATTTTTTCTTTACTAAATAAGTTAAAGCGTGTTCATATGCAGCGCCGATCACATCTAACAGTTTTACATTTACGCTTAGATGCGCAGTACCATGTTCAATCACCATGCAGGGAATATGTTTTTTTCTCGCAAAATTCACTCCATACAAAGAATGCAGATAGAAACGAGTATTGACGATGACATAATCGAATTCTAAGCGATTGATCTCTTTTTTCAGCTTCGCATTTGCCCGGTTCTTTTTAGCGATCGGATATCTTCCCTGAATAAAATCAAATGCATCAAATCTATATACAAGAATACCATCAAAATCAGCTGTTCTATCCCAACCACCGAGATTACAGGTAATAACAGATACCTGATGCCCCTCAGCTATCATTTTTTTTGCTAAGTGATAAGTATAATTTTCAACACCGCCCATATGAGGCAAAAACTGAGCGGAAAAAATCGCAATCTTCATATTCGCGTCTTCCTTTACTTATTCCTGTTTTTATATTCATGCAAACTTAGTTTCTGTATCAGTTCCTTGTTTCGCTCCTTTAATAAAGATATGGTAATAGACTGATAGAACAGCAATAAATATAAAAAGAAGATAAACAAGCACAAGATAAAGTTGCTCGGTGATTGAAATCCCAAAAATTTTGAGATCCATGACGCAATTTTCGGAAAAATACTGAATACCAGTAACAGCAGCGCCCATAAGATCCACACAAGCGCATCATCAATATTCAGTTTATGCTTGCGAATCTTACTGACTACAAAAAGAAAGATAAAGAAACTCGCAATCAAGAAAAATAACTGTAAAGATGTTTTCATGGCATTTACCTCACCTTTCTAAATGGCTGTATCATAAAAATTGAAATCGCCATTCTTGACATATATTTAATCGTATTGGATAAATTCAGATAGGATTCACCGAACTCTCTATCCCGCATCGTAACCTGTACTTCTGTTATTTTCCGCTTTTTTCGCAGCATGTAAACCAGTGTATCCGGTTCCGGGGGATTGTTCATATCATTTGCATAATCGGCAATACATCTTTTCCCATATGCCCGCAAACCGCTGGTAGGATCTTTTATCGTTTTACCGGTTACAAGCTTGATTGAAAAGGCAATCAGTCTGCTTCCCAGCATTCTTGCGGTAAAGGGCTTCTTCTCACTTACAAAGCGTGAACCAATCGCAATATCATTGCCCGCTTCGATCGCTTCCACCAGCTTTGCAACGGCTGAAGCGGGATGCTGCCCATCGCCGTCAAACTGAATCGCAATATCGTAATCATATTCAAGCGCATACTTGAAACCGGTCTGCACCGCACCGAATAACCCCTGATTCATAAATCCATAAATACAATTAAAGTGATTTTTTTCTATGATCTCTCTTGTATTGTCTTTTGATCCGTCATCTACAATCACATAATCGATCCCTTTTGCGTTTTCCTGAATATCTTTTATCACATTTTCGATATTCAATGCTTCATTGTATGAAGGTATCACTAATAAAGTCCTCATATTTATCCCTACCTTAATTTCATCAACCAAAACATTCTCTGTGTTCCATTTTCAAAAGTCATAACACACTCTTTATTATACCCTAATAATTCTTCATATTGTTTTTCATCGCCAATCAAAATGTAGTCAATTTCTCTTTTTTTCACGATTATACTTAATTCTGAATATGTTTTCTCACCTCTGAAATAATCAAGAGCCGTGTCATACTCAGTTTGTGTTAAGCCACATCCGCCTCTCAATGACGTTTCAATTCTATTAGAAGCCATGACAAACCCCATTGAATCTAGTTCGGTATTATCATACGAGTAGGATTCTGCAAGAAGCAATTTATAATTTCCATAATCCAATGTTTCAAAATATTTGCCAGTTTCTGAAATAAGGTTTGGAATCATCTGATCATTGTGTAACAGTCTTGAAATCGAATATCCGTCTTTATTGACGCCGGAACCCAGATATTCATACAACTTAAAGCGTTCGATATTTTTAAGCCAATAAACGACCGTCATTGTCAAACAAACTGCCGCAAAATATGCAATCCATTTAGTAAGGCTGATCCTCTCAACTGTTTTAACCAAAATAACCCCTATAAAAAACAGCAACATGTGCTCAACCGAAGCAATCGTTCTGAGCGTTACAAAAAACAGATCAAAGGAAGTAATCGCAAGTAATTGTTCAAAAATATTCAGTCGCAAAAACAGATAAAATAGCGTAACCGCAAGTATCAGATATCTTCCTATACTGTCTTTACATAAAGGAAATGTAGCTAACAGAATGATAAAGCCATATGCGAAAAAAGCTCCGTCATTGATATATGCAATGAAAAACGATTCTCCTTCGGCAATGCTAGGCAACGCATTTTTGTCTATAAGGCTCACAGATAAAACAAGTCCCAGCAATAGCCCCCCCGATAAAGCAGCCGATATTTTTCTGCTTCTTATAGATGTTTCCCGATATACGATCCAGATTTTTATAAATATCAAAATAAGAAACATAAGTATTCCTATTTGTATAAAAATAGATGAAAATGATAACATAACCAGATAAATCATTCCCATGAATATAATTTTTCTGAAATCTATTTTTTCCAATAAGTCTTTGGCAAATAATAAAATCGTAGGAATTGCTGTCACTCTCACAACAGAACCACCATAAAATATTGCTGTCTGAAACTGCCAGCCATCATACATATGTATAAATGATTCTACATTCAGATAACCAAACGGAATAATAAAGACAACAAACGGCAATAACACATATTGAGACAAAGCCGTTTCCTTCCCCGCAAATACCTCTGCTAAAGCATAATACACAAGCAATACTAAAATGTAATTATGTATCACCATAGTAGCTCTGCAAAAAAAGGGAACAGAGATATGAAATAAAGTCGCAAAATATCCATATCCTAATTCATATGTATTCAATAATCTTTCCAAACCTACCGTTTCGGTCGTAAGCGCGCCGTTGAAGTAGTTTTCATTCAACACCGCCGGTGATTGTATCAAATGAACGATCTTTCCGATATAGTAAGGGTCATCATAGTTCATAGAATAATACGGCTGCTGATTTGCCATTGATAATATTGAAAAAACAATTACCAGCGCATACAATAACCAGTATTTTCTTAAATGGCGCTTAACAAAAGAAAGCAAATTGTCCCTGTCGAAATCAAAACTCGGTTTTATACCGTTTATTTTTACAATAAGGACTATCAACAGCAAATACGCCGAAGAAATACCGTAAAAGTAGATATTCCAACTCAAACGCAATAATTGAATGGGAAGAGCAACTATAAAATTGATAAAATAGACGGCAATAAACCCGCTGATTATTGACTTGATCACCGTGATGTTTTTATATTTTGCCGATTTTAAGATGATTTTACCTGCATTGTAATAAATGAAAAACATCATCGGCAGATAAATCAAAGACATTCCCCAATTCATTTCAATCACTCCTTACCAAAGACAGATGCGTTTTCCTTTACTTATCTAATACGAACCAAAGTTTATAACTATAATTCGGATTGTAAAAACGATCGTTTTTAATGACGCTCTCCCACTTCTCATACATATAATTCTGCTCTTTCACAAACCGCTTGTATTTTTCGCTGTTAGTATCCATACCTCTAGATTTCGATTCATGATGAATCAGTTCTACCTGCGGCACCAATACGTTAAAATAGCCCGCTTCCAGCAGTTTCAAATTAAAATCAATATCGTTATAGGCAACCGTCAATGTTTCTTCCAAACCGTTTACCTGTTCAAACAACTCTTTACGAACCGCCAGACATGCGGCAGTGACAGCCGAATAATTGTACGGAACACGCAGTCTTCCATAAATGCCTGGATCCTCTTGCTTTGCACCGATATACGCATGTGATGCAACGCCGCCCAGTCCGATGATCACGCCGGCATGCTGTACCGTCATATCCGGATAAAGCAGTTTCGCTCCGACTGCGCCGATATGCTTTTGCATGGCATAGCCGACCATGGTCTCTAACCAATGATCCGTTAAGACTTCCGTATCATTATTCAGCAGTACGATGACTTCGCCTTTTGCCTCTTTGACCGCCAAATTGTTGATCTTCGAATAATTAAATTCCATATTGGCGTCGATCACTTTGAAATTTCGATACGTCGTCCGATATTTCTCAAACATGGCAAAAGTTTCTTCTTTTTCACTGTTGTTGTTTACCAGCAGTACTTCATAATTCGGATAAGTCGTCTTATGAAAGATCGACCACAAACATCTTTCCGTAATATCGGCATAGTCCCGTGTCGGAATAATGATACTGACAAGCGGTTTTTCACTTTCATAGGCAACACGGTAATAATGACTGATCGGATCGATCTCCACCTTTGCGTCAATGCCTCTTCGCTGCAATGCCCGCTCGATTGCCGTTTTTCCTTTATCTGCCGCATAATCCTTGTTGTCCAAAGACATCGACGTGGAACTTTCGATCATTCGCCAATGATATAAGATCTTAGGAATATGATAGATTTGATCCGTGACCTCGCTTATGCGCAAAAACAGATCATAATCCTGCGCCCCCTCTAAACCGACGCTGAAACCGCCTATTTTTTCAATAAGCGTTTTTCTGATGACCGCCAAATGACATATATAATTCATGCTCAACAGTGTGTCCGGCGAATAATCCGCTTTGAAATGGGGATCCTGCCGTTTTCCCTGCATATCCAATTTATCTTCATCACTGTAAATGAAATCAAGATTTCGATTTCGATTCAGCGCTTTTACATTCTCATATAAAGCATTTTCACTCAACATGTCGTCATTATCCACCAGCGCGACAAATTCCCCCTGCGCGATTGCCAAAGCGCTGTTCGTCGCTCTTGAAATATGCCCATTTTCTTCTCGATATACGACCTTAATACGATCATCTTTCCGCTCATAAGCCTTTAAGGTGGCAAGCGTTTCCTGATTGGTGGAATGATCATCTGCAATACAGATTTCAAAATGCGGATAACTTTGCGCAAGGATTGAGTCAATACATGCGGAAAGCAACTCCCCTGAAACATTATAGACCGGTATCAGCACAGAGATCAAAGGCTGATAAGACCACTCTTTCAGCACTTCTGCCTGTTCGTTTTTTAACAGCCATTTTCGATATTCATTCGGCACAAACGGATCATAAAACAATTGATTGGCGCCGTTTCGATAACTCATCATAAAATCATAGCGATATTTCTTCCATAAACGCGGCGGCACTAACAGATGATGCTCTTTCCAGAATAATTTCAAAAATCGTCCGCTCACCGAAAAGAAGATCATCACACTTTCCAGTTTTTGTCGAATGATGCCGATTATTTTGAAAACGATCCTTTTCAGGAAATAATTGCGATAGCGCAAAAGCGAGATTTCCCGTTCTTCTTCCACGATCTTTACTTCCACCGATTTGATCTGCTTATCAAAATCGATCTCCAGTAAATACTGCAATTCTTTTACCAATTTCTTAATGTGATAAGAATGGGGTTTTCCATCGGCATATACTCGAAAATCTGGAGAGGCGTCCCCAGATTCGTAGATGATTCCCAATTTCGGATTTTGCACGCCCGAAATGTATTTTTTCTTTACTGAAACAGTGTTAGTTTTCTTGCCCATACTAAACCTCCTCAGCAAATCCCTTTTCTAATTTCTTGAAGATGAACAGTCCCAATACCAGACAAACAAGCGCAATCAATGCGACATAAGCCCAGCTCCAGATATCGGTCAATTGGTGGTACATAAAAATATCACGATAAATCTGCATCAGATGCGTAAACGGATTGATTTTTACCAACCAAAGCAGAAAAGCCGGCACCTGTGTTGAAAAACCGCTCAGCTCATACAAGATCGGGGTACCGTAAAACAGCATATTGATCACAAAATTGATGATATACTCCATATCCTTTATGTAAATATTGATGGCGCTAAACGCTAATGTCAATCCTAAACAAATCAGAAACTGCAGCAGTGCTGCAATCGGCAGCAGCAGCAAATGCCAAGAAAAGCCAACTGCGAAAATAGCGCAGAAAACCAAAATGATGACACAAGAGATGAAAAAGTTGATGATACCGGCAGAAACCACTGACAAAGGCAGGATTTCTCTTGGAAAATACACCTTCTTGATAATACCGGCATTCACTTTGATCGAAGCCATGCCCTGGCTCATTACCGTAGTGAAGAAGGTCCACGGAATTACTCCGGTAATCAAATATACCAAATAGTTATCCACCGTGCTGCGCATTAAATAGGGAAAGACGATCGCATATACCAATACGGAAAGCAAAGGATTGATAAAAGACCACAGTACGCCTAAAAAGGAGCCTTTGTATTTCCCTCTGATTTCCTTTTTGATATTTGATTTCAACAACTCCCGATAAGCATAGAGTTCTTTTATCAAGCTCATAAAACCACCTCTTATATCAGTTCAAATTTTCTTTCTTCCATACACAGCAACTGTTCGTTTTCATCATATACCTTTACACTAATATGATGCGTGCCGTTCACAAGATCGGCAACGTCTATTTCAGCATGGAACCCGGGGGTCGGATTGGTCGCGTAACCCCCAAATTGATTTTCATAAATGATAAGCAGATCCGCTCGCTCTATGCGATCGATTGCAGTGATTTCCTGACGGTCTATCATGACTTCCAGCCTTGCATGCAGACAATCGCTTAATTCCCAACCCTGTAATTTCAGTTTTTCATTATGTGAAAGCACTGCTCCGTTTTGCGGGAAATCGATTACCATATGCCCCACATATTTGTCTTTTTTCTCGATCACTTGATTTTTACTGTCCGCTTTATGGTCTAAGATGACCTGCTGCAAATAAGCGTCAATTACTTCATTGGGTTCTCCATCCATTTGGACTTTTCCCTTATAGATCCAAATTGCCCGATTACACAGCTCTCTCAATGTATCTAAGCTGTGAGAAACGATCACCACGGTTTTATCGCCATCGCGCAGTTCTTCTAATTTTCTGAAACATTTATCTTGAAAATACTGATCGCCGACGCCTAATATTTCATCAATCAATAAAATTTCCGCATCGACATTGATGGCAACCGAAAAAGCTAAGCGCATATACATGCCCGAAGAATACGTACGTACCGGATTATCAATAAAATCGCCTAACTCGGAAAAATCAATGATGTCTTGTATCCGCGCATCGATTTCCTTCCGGGTCAAACCGAAGATCGAAGCATTAAAATAAATATTCTCTCTTCCCGAAAAATCCGGATGAAAGCCTGCTCCCAATTCCAGCAGGGAAGTCAGTTTTCCATAAGTTTTCAATTCTCCCGCATTGGGATAAAGAATCTTTGTCATCAGTTTCAAAAGCGTTGATTTTCCGCTTCCATTCGTACCGATCAAAGCAACGGTTTCACCTTTTTTTATATTAATGCAAATATCTTCCAAAACGCTGCGGTATTCCGCCTTCTTTCTATGGAAAGATATGATTTGTTCTTTTAATGTCTGTGGCTTGTCATACACGACCTTAAACTTCTTGTATAAGTGTCTGACTTCGATCGCATTTTCTTTCGTCTGCATGTTATCACCTATCTCTACAATATATTGATTATAACAAAATCCATTTATTTTGTCATAATTTTCAGCATGATTTTATATCATGATGATGATTATAACGAGAAAAGATATGATAAATGAACCAAAAATAGAGATCTCCACGGTAAAAACACGGATCATCCATATAGTTTTCATAGGCTCTGTTTTGCTTCATCTGTTTTCTTTTCTTTAGAAATTCTCGCCAGGAAAGCGATGGCAGCTGATTGCGATAGCGCCAAAAATCCAAACACTCGGTTAATCGTTTCAGATTTTCATCCTTGCTCTCATGCTTTTTCAAAAATTCATAGACTTCATAATATCTTTGATAATGCTCATACGCATGATCCTGATAATAAAACGGCGAATGCAGGATCGTCTTTTTTGTATTGCGGCTAAACGCTTGCTTTAATTGCGCAGGCGTACCATCACGCAGCAATGTAGTATCTCCAATTCCGCACACATTATTGCCATGTAAACGATAGTACGTTAATTTTTCATCTAAATATAATAAAGAATCCGCTGCACCGGCCATCATCGCCAATAAACCATCGTGTAACCAAAGATCACTGACATGAAAGCACTCCTCAAAAAATCGTTTTCTCATTGCCATCGTCGCGCCGGTAATGCAATAACGCTTCAATAGCTGCGGAAACAAATGAAACTCCTCTTTCTCGGCATCAAACAGCAAGCCTTCCCTCAAAGTCAAATTCATCGCTTGATCATGCTCATCAATCAATACTGCATTGCTCGCAATTAAACTAACACGGGGATATTTCTCGAAATAATCGACCATCACCGCTACCTTATCACTTCTCCATATATCATCCTGATCACAGCTGAAAATCAAATCACCGCCGCACAGCTGATAGGCCTTTTGAAAATTCCGCACGACCCCTAATGCTTCTTCATTTCTTTCGATCCGATAAGCAACCGTGCTTTCCGCCAGCAATTTTTCCGCAATCGCCAGCGTTTGATCCTTTGAGCCGTCATCACAAATGATGATCTCATCTACCGCTTTGCTCTGCTCTAAAATGCTTTTTATCTGCTTCTCGATAAATCGTTCCCCATTATAGGTACACATCGCAACCGATACTCTCACTTCGCTCACCTCGCTTCCTTCGCCAAAAAACCATACGCCAGCCACGCCACCGCGCGGTTAAACCGCTTCAAATACCAGTTTTTCGCCGAATGTTCTTGCAAATAGCGGTTGCTTCGATAATCCGGAAAATGACGGTTCACCTCATCGATTGCCCGCACGACCGCTTTTCGATATTCACTTCGGTCATATTTCGCAGCCGCCTTGATAAATGTCGCAAACAAATATCGCACATAACAGTATTCCAGTTCTTCCCGATAACTTTCATACAAATGCTTTTCTTTATAAAATGCCAAGATGCCGTTCCAATTATCAATGCAGTGATAAATGCGCGGATCGACGCTATTGCTAATGGAGTTTGTCCGGATCAAATACCGATAAAATGGCTGATGCACCACACCGATGCTGTTTACATACGGCAGCATGCGATAGCCAAGCTCCACATCCTCAAACCAAATGCCTTCTTTGAAACGCAGGTTTTCAAACAACGCACGCCTATAAAGCTTATTCCATGCGGAAGGATAAAACGAGATCATATGCGCTTGAATCGCTTTTTTTCCATACAGATCCTGCTCGACGTGGCAGGAACAAGCGATCGCTTTGCCACTACGGATCTCATAAAAATCACAGACGACCAAGTCAAAATTTCCTTCCACCGCTTTCTGATACATTGACGCATACATCGTTTCAGAAACCGTATCATCACTGTCCGCAAACGCCAGATATGCACCCTGTGCCCGTTCGATCCCATAATTCCTGGCAGAACTCAGCCCGCCGTTTTCCTTTTGATAGGCTTTGATCCGATCCGGATACTGCTTTGCATAACGATCAATGATCTTTTGTGAATCATCCTGCGTGCCGTCATTTACCACAATGATCTCCATCTCCTTCAAGCTCTGTTTTACCAAAGCTTCCAGGCATGTCTCCAAATAGGCTTCCACATTGTAAACCGGTACGATTACACTGACTTTTATCATACACATTCTCCATTCAACAGGCTCTCGATCTGCTTCATGATCGCCGCATAATCATATTGATAGTTTTTTAAGCCGGCTTTCCATTTTGTTAAAAGTGCAGGTTGCCGCAAGATCCTGCGAAGCCCATTCGCAAATCCTTCCCTGCTATTCTCACAAAGACAGCCGTATCGATCATCTGTCATTAACATCTCACTGCCCGCAGTACGCGTTGCCAATACCGGCACGCCGCATAAAAATGCTTCCAGCATGACCAATCCAAACGATTCCGCATAAGAAGGCATAAGCAGCAGATCAAAACATTTCAAATTCGCCGCTACATTCACGCAAGCCCCTTCCCATATGACTTCCTGTTCCAGTCCCAAGGCCTTGCACTGCTGCCGCAACTGCTCCCGTTCTTCCCCATCACCGAAAATATGTACCTGTACCTGTTCCATCAACCCTTCCCTTTTCATTAGGGCAATGACATCTAATAAGCGATCAAAGCCCTTCAAGGGATGAAGCCGTCCCACTGCCGCCATCTGCAAACAAGTATTTGTCAGCTCACAGGACGGCTCTTCTGCCATTTCCTGTTTGATCTTCGTTACATCGATCGGCGGTGCGATGACAACCGTCTTATTTTCTAAATGATAAATTTCCTGAAACTGCCGTTCGACCTGATGAGAGACCGCAACGATCTTAGTAAAGCGCGGCAGCACTGTTTCAAACAGCGATGTATAGTGCGCAGTCGGATCATCATAGCGATAGGAACTGTGCAGCCAGTGCAGTTTGATCGGCGTATCGCCATAACCGCTGAACAATGCACAGAAGCCATCCTTAAACGCCACTTCCACATCATAGCTGCTGTTCAATAATTTCCGGCGCTCTTTCATGATCTTTTTCGCGATCCGTCCGGTTTTCATCAAAAAGATCAAGCGCAGCTTATGAACAAGCAAACCTAGATCGCCATTATGCAGTGCGCCTTTCAGCGAACAGTCGATCGCCCGAAAAAAAGGCGTCCCGAAAAAGACCCGCACATTTGCCGGCAGGTTTTGTAAGCGATCGCCGCGATCGTGGAGCACCAGCACATCCACATCAAATTTTTCATGATCCAGCAGATGAAGCAGATCCTCTAATACTGCCGATACCCCGCCCATCTGCCTTTCATCTACGACAAACAACACCTTTTTTTTCATTTCAGTTTCCTCGCTATCGCAAAAGCCATTTTAACAGCCGATACCGTTTTTGATAAAACAGCGTACAGATCAGCCGATATTTCCAATTTTTCTGCTTCACATATACGTTTTTTCGCCAATCGGGAAATCTTGTCTGCATCACCTTTACGATTCGATCCAGTGCTTGTTTCCCCTGCGCAAAGGCGAAAAAGCGAAGTGACGCCGCATGAAGCAGATGATCCGTAAATAAATATTCCAGCTCATCGTGATAACGCACGCGATGCGCTTCATCAAAGCCATTATATAAATGTTCCATGCAGGGGAAAATACATTCCAGCTTGTCATTATACGTACTTTGATGCATCGTCGATCCTTCATGCAGGACATAATCATACAGCGCTTCTTCCACATAAGCGATCCGCTTCGCATATTGCCCATAATGCGGCACGACTGCCAGATCCTCATAGGCGCGCAATTTCGGAAAATATAACGCATGATCTATAAGCAGCTGTCTTTTGATCAGCTTGCGCCAAGGACTTGCATGATGCAGCACATAGTTTTTTTCATCATCATCGCTCCAAATGGTCGTATCGTCCAAGCAGCCGACCTTCTCGCCGTTTTTGATGAGATTGGCACTGCACCAGACAATGTCCGCATCTTCTTGTTGCGCTTTCTGATACAGCCTTTCCAGCATCTTCTCAGACACCGCATCATCAATATCCACAAAGCAGATAAAGTCGCCCTTAGCCCTATCGATTCCTTTGTTGCGGGCTGCTCCCTGTCCTTTGTTTTCCTGTGACAGGACTTGCACCCGCACATCCTCCTGCGCCAGTTTTTGTAAGATCGCTTCACTGTCATCAGTTGAACCGTCATTTATAAAGATCAGTTCATAATCTTGAAAGGTTTGGTGCAATAAGGCAGGAAGTGCCTCGGCAAAATAAACATGTGCGTTATAGACCGGTATAATTACACTGATTGCAGGCATTGTACTTCCTCCTTTTACGCTTTTCTAAATATAGCCGTCCAGACTTTCTAAATCTTCTTCATACAGCGCCTGCAGCATAGCAAGCGTCTGTAAGTGCGTTTCATAGCGAAACAGCCGTTTTTTTCGATCCTTATTTCCCATAGCCGCACCGGTCGCCGCCTCTTCTTTATGCAGGATCTTTAAGCGCGGCTGGTAGACGCTCAATAAATGATGGCGGATCAACCGTACAAACAGCACGTCTTCTTCTCCGTAAAACTTCGTTCTGACCTCTAATCCATCAAACTGCGCCACATACACAGGCGTAAAGATCAGCCAGCACCCATGTAAGCGCACCATTTCCATTCTTCCCTCGATCGGCAGTTCTTCACGATAGCGATGACGAATCTTCTGCCAGCGAATCAGTTTGCCGATATACTTGTAAAGAAATAAATGCAGTGATTCTATCAACCACTTGTTGCGTTTGATCAGTTTTTTGACCCGCAGACGATCCGCATCCAATTCACTGTATCGCAGCAGTTTTTTCGGATAAGCACAAATACTGCCATCCGGCAAATGAATCTGCGGACCGATCACGGCACAGTGTGATGCTTCATATTCCTGCTTTACCACCTGTAAGAAATCATCCTGCATCAATTCGGTATCATTGTTGCATAAACAGATAAACGTACAGCCAAGCGCTTTCGCACAGCGATAACCGACATTGTTTCCTTGTGAAAAGCCTAAGTTTTCTTCATTCACGATCACCTGCACACGCTCACTATTTACAAAGCGTTTCGCTAGTATCTTGCCGCTTCCATTAGGCGATGCATTGTCCACGACGATGATCGCATAGTTTGCCGTATCGATATGTGCTTCGATCGAAGCAATACAAGCCAGTGTTTCCTGCAGTACCTGATAATGCAAAATGACAAATCCGATTTCCGCTTTCACGTCTTGCTTCCTCATTTCCTTAACTGCTCATCAATAAGGCAGATACAATTCCCGCATCCGTTTGATCGATGCGTCCAGACGATCACTGACCTGATAGTTTTTCACTCCGTAAATATGTTCATGCAGCATCGCCACATTTCCCTGGAAATCTTTTAAGATATAATGAATCGAAGTATTGCCGATCGGCACGGTCGCTTCAATGTCTTCATAGCCGTTTTCCGGAAACTGCAGCTGTGTGATATTGCCCAGATCAAAAGAAAGCAGATTCATGGCAAAACGCTTGATCTCCGAATTGCTGACATTTGTTTCAATGTACGGCATGACCTGATTGACGATATCCAGCAGTTCAAAAGGACTTCTGCTTTTGAATTGATCGACGATCGCCAAGATGACCTGATTTTGTCTGTTCATTCTGCCGTAATCGCTGTCCAGATTACGAATACGCGAATATTCCAGCGCCTGTTTGCCGTTTAGCGTATAAACACCGCCTCCGGAAAGACCGATCTGTCCCGCTTCCGCCGCACTGAGCGACAAAGAAACGCCGCCCAAAAGATCGACGATCTTCGGTACGGAATTAAAATCAAACAGCACATAGCGCGTAATATCCAGATCCAGATTATAATTCAGCGTCTGCAGCGCCGATTCTACACCGCCGCTGGAATACGCCTCATTGAAGTTATTGTAGTCGTCGATTCCCGGAATATAGACCAGATTGTCGCGCTGGATCGAACTGATCGTAATTTTATCGTTGTTGAAATCGAGCGATATGATCTTCATGACATCGGTGCGATGTGATGTGTCATTCTCGGTACCATCCGCACCCAACAGCGCAATATTGATCACATTGTAGCGTTCTTCAAGCGACAGCGATTCTTCCGATACGCCGCCCTGCTCTTTAGAAATCGCATCTTTTTGATTCATCTTGTTCAAGATCGAATCAATATATAAATTGCCGCCGATCACGACTGCGAGCACCAGCACCACGACCGTGCCTAATACCGCAATCAATCGTTTTTTGGCTTTAATCGATAATCTGTGTTTTTTCATACTTGCCACCTCACATTAGAGATTATACCTGATTTTATAGAAAAAGGCACTGCTTCTTGTCATAAAATCCATACATTTCACGAAAAAAACAGACTTTTCACATCTCTTTTCAAAAAGTCTGTTTCCCATGTCAGCATTTATTTCTCAAAAAGCGACGCCGCTTCTACTTCCAGCACCTGTGCGATCCGCGCGATTTCCACTAGTGTTAATGTATCGTCAAGCGCAGCGACCACCGCCTTTTTCAGCACTTCATCTACTTTCATTCCTTTGATCGCAGAAAGTGTCGCCAACCGTATTTTCAATAATTCCAGTGCATCTTGATCCATCCGGTTTACCTCCATCCTCTACTATCAGCTATTTCCTATTTTACCAGACTTATGCACATAGACAAGTCATTTATTGATTTTTGAAAGCAGTCCCGCTATTCATAGCGTTTGATCCTATGCTTGACAAAGAACACCGCGATCTTCATCAATACATTGACCGCTAAGATCACCACCGAAATAAAGGCGGTTGCCTCGATCAGCGACTGGGAATCAAACTGCGGGATCAAAAGGGAAAGCGGCATCGTCTTAAAGTTTGCCAGAAAAGAAACCGCCGAGATCGTTACCATCGCATTGACAAAAATATAACTGAACATCTCACAAAGCGTTTCTTTCATACACGGCATGTAGACATCGCTCAACATCCTCATGCGGGAAATGCCCAGCGTCATCGACACATCTTCTAAATTTTCATTGAAATTGCTGAAAGAATTATAGGCAAGCAGATACGGCGAGGCAAAGAAATGCACCAGATTGACCTGCACCAAGATCGCCAGCGTGCCATAGATCACACTGCCCTTGAAAAACAGCACATAGGAAAGACCAAGCACGATTCCCGGTATCGCCAACGATAAGATCGAAATCAAATGCAGCGCCATCGTCGTAAAGGTTCGCTTTGAACGAGCGGTGATATAAGCCGCAAAATAAGTGAGCAGCACACCGATCAAAGCGGAAAACAGGGCGATGGTAAGGGAATTGATCAAATACATGCCTAGCCCCAGATCAAATGCCTTTGCCACATTTACCAGTGAAAACGACAGATCGATCGGATACTGCTTTACCACGCTGAGATAAACAAAAGTAAGGATCGGCAGGGAGATCAGCACCACCGTAACGATGCAAAGCAGGTAGGATAACCCATCCCGCACTTTGTTTGGATGAATCTCATAAGCGCGTACGATCGTACTGCTGCGCTGGCCGTCTTTATTGCGCAGATCGGCAATAAATGCGATGACAGCCGGAATCAGCAGCAAGATCCCGATGATCGCACCCTTTGAAAAATCAAGCAGACCGATGACCTCACGATACATATAGACCGGAATCGTCATCATCTTACCGCCTAATACCAAAGGCACCCCATAATCCGTAAACACCAGCGTAAATACCGCAAAGATCGCCGAAAGCAGCGGCCGTTTCATATTGGCGAGCGTAATGCAGTCAAACTGATTGAACTTGCTGAGACCAAGCACCTCCGCCGCCTCATAGATCGTATAATCCTCATACTGGAATGTATCGGTGAATAACAGGAAAGCGACCGGAAAGCTATACAGCACTTCACCGATCACAACGCCCAATAAACCATACAGCGGCAAATTCACACCGAATAAATTCGTCAGCAGTCCATTGTCGCCAAATAACAGCACCAGCCCCATCCCATGTGAAATACTGGGAATCAGCATCGGCAGCGTAAACAAGACGGAAAAAAGTCCTTTCATCTTGATCGAACTGCGATTGACGCACCATGCCAGCGCCAAAGCCAGCGTAACTGAAATCGCCGTCGCCAAAGCGCTCGCCAACAAAGAATTGAAGATCATCGGCCAAAACTGCGGCGCGTCTATGATCTTGGGAATATCGTCTACATGAATATTGCACAACAGGGTAATGAGCGGCGCAACGACGCTGATCAAAAGAAATACGATGATCAAAACCCGGATACTGTGATAGCTTCTATTGCGCATGCTGTTCATCTCCGCTCTTCTTACCGGTACATTTTAATAACGACTCATATTTTTGATCCAAATGATTTACCACAAAATCTTGAACATAGTCATTTGCCGGGTGATCATAAATTTCCCGCGGCGTATCGATCTGTTCGATTTTACCCTCGCTCATGATCATGATGCGGTCCGACAAGAAAAACGCTTCCTCCTGATCATGCGTGATGAAGATCATCGTCGATCTGAATTTCTTTTGAATTTCCTTTAGTTCCCGCTTCATTACCTCCCGCATCGACACATCCAATGCGGAAATCGGCTCATCCAGCAAGATAATATCCGGATTTAACGCCAAAGTACGCGCGATCGCCACACGCTGCTGCTGACCGCCGGACAACTGTGAGGGTTTTTTATGCAGCTGATCCTTTAAGCCGATCGCCTCCAGTGTTTCCGCGGCGATCTGCTTTGCCTTCTTATTGTCTTTATAGCGCACATTTAACGCATACGATACATTTTCTAAAACATCCATGTTGGGAAACAGCGCATAATTCTGAAAGACGATGCCCATGCCGCGATCGCTTGGTTTAAGCGCCGAGATCTCACGTCCTTCTTTGATGATAGAACCTGCATCCTTTGTTTCCAAGCCGATCAGGATCCTTAACAGTGTCGTCTTCCCGCATCCGCTCGGCCCCAGCACCGACAAAAACTCTCCGTCGTACACATCAAAGGAAATGCCTTTTAAGATTTCTTTTCCGTTCATCTGTTTTTTCAGATCACGCACCTGTAATTTCACATTTTGTTGCTTTAATACTTCCATTTCGCAAGCAGCCTCTCTTTCTCCTGTAAGTCCTCTATCCCCTGCATATCGGCATAACGAATGTTTTTCGGATAGTTTTCGATATAGTTGTTTTGTTTTTTCAAGATCTGTTCCGGAGAGTCATATTCCTTGTCAATGACCAGATATTCATTGATCAGATACTGATACACTTCCAGTACTTCTTCATCATTTTCATTGCCTTTGATCAAGGCGGCTCCGGTCATGGAATAAGGAGAGCCGTATTCCGGCGTCAGCATTTCCAGATCATTGCCCTCATTGTATTCACTGACACCTTGAAACGTCAGTCCCAGTCCGATGGCGATCTCTCCCTGTACCAGCAGCTTTACCGGACCCGAGCCGGATTCACTGAACTGCTTGATATTGTCGGCCAGCCGATCGATATAAGCAAACGCCTCTTCCTCGCCTAACACATTGACCAGATTTTTCAAAAAGAAATAGCCGGTGCCGCTGGATTTAGGATCAGGCATTGCGATGAGTCCCTGATAAGCGGGATCTAACAGATCTTCATAAGTATGCGGCGTTGGCAGATCATACTTGTCTAACACGCTGTGATTCACAATGATGCTGCCGGCCTGACGATTCCAGATCACATAGCGATCATCCTTTGTTTTTGCGTCATCTACATAGTCTAACTTAGAATATTGTGCAGAGGGCGCCAACTGCTCTTTGATCTTCTCCATATATGCCGTTTCCATATCAATGATGATATCCGCATCGGTCTGTTCTTTTTCAACACTGATCTTCGCAGCCGCTTTCGCCGTCGGCACATACATGACGATCACTTCTTTATCCGGAAATTGTTTTTCTAATTCCGCCTGCATACGATCATTGCGAAACTGTTCCATACAAGAATAGACGATGATCGTACCGCCCTGCGCTTTCACACTGTAAACGCAAAGTACGATCGCTACGCCAAGCAATGCGACCCATAATTTTTTCATAAGCAAACTCCTTTGTTCAATATTAACTATTATAGACCTTATTTTGAACATTGCAACCCCATATTCCTTAATAAAATTTAATTTTTACTTAAATTTTACTGCTTTTGTGTTCATTTTTATACAATTATTCTTTTTTTCAGTACAGCTTATGGATAACGACAGTGCATTGACTGCTGTGATTCAAAGATGAAATCCTATCGTTCTGTTTTTCCTTTCTTTTTTTCGATCGAAATGGTATAAGCATACGATCTCTTTACCATACTAGCACTATCTGATAGGAAAAGAGGTTGTCGTTATGAAAAAAATGATCTTACTGTTGATTTTGCTTTTGCCGTTCATTCAGCCCGTTGCCGCTAACCATAACAGCGCTGTTTTATTGATTCCAAACAGCGATGATACTTATTATGTCATTGCCAATCAAGGCAGCGATTTTCAGATTTTAGCCATTCCCAAAAACAGCGCCATGCCGATTCCCTGCCTCCACGATCAAATTACCGATACGGCAGATTTCGCCGAAAATGAGACTGCTGTTTCCTGTATCAAAGAGGCGATCGGCGATGCTTTCTCCTTATCCATCGATCACCATGTGCTGCTCGATACCGAAGAAATGGCCGATCAGCTCGATCTGAAAAAGAATGCCAAGCAGGATCAGTTTGAACAGATCATCACCTACTTCAATGACGAAGCACACACGCTTTCCTTAAAAGACTGCTATGTTTTATATCAAAGCATATCCACCGATCTATCGATCTTTACGCTGTATGATTACTATCAGCTGTTTACCGATTCTGCTTTTCATTATGAAAAGCAAATGCCGTTTTTCCTTTATGCAGACAAGCAGATGATCCCACTTTCCTATTTGCCAAAGTAACAAGATCTTACGCAAATCATGCACTTGTGCCTTTTCCATCTATCTGCCTGTATCAAAGCAGTGAATAACGAAACTAAAAAACGATTCGCATGTCTGATCGAATCGTTTTTTTCTATATGCAGCTGTTTTATAAACGCTTTTCAAAATTGCCGCTGACACTCATTCCTTCATTAAAGATCACAAATGCCTTCGGATCAAGGGAATGGATCAGCTTCTTTAAGCGGCTGACCTCATATTTGGAAATGACCGTTACCAGCACATGGGTTTTCTCATTGGTATAAGAACCAAAACCATCCCATTTCGTAACACCGCGCACCATCGTTTGATTGATCAGTGTATCAATGCCATCTACTTTCGTAAAGATCATGACCGTCATATTGATATTTTGATAATGGATCTTATCCATCGCCGTTGACATGATAACGGAATAAATAATGGAATAAAGCGCCACCATCGGATTAAACAAGACCGCACAAAGCGCATAGACGATCAGATTGAATCCGGTAAACATCTTGCCGACACTGAAACCGGGAATTTTCTGCGTCAATAATACGCCGAGTATATCCGCTCCGCCGCCGGATCCCCCGCCGCGCAATACCAATCCGATGCCGACCCCGCAAAGCGCGCCGCCTACTAAACATGTCATCCACGCATCTTCTAAAAACGGCACTGCCGGAATCAAGATCGCCGTCAGGGTGATGCTTTGTACAACAACGCTCAACAGCGTTCTAAAGAAAAAGCGTTTTGATATATCCTTATATGCGATCATAAACAGCGGAATATTCAAAACAAAATTCAAGATGCCGGCAATTTCCACATTGGCGGGAATCGGGATATGCAAAATATCCATCAAAATGGTACGCACGATCTGCGATACCCCCAAAAGGCCGCCGCTGTAATACCCCATCGGCACGATAAACAGATTCATACCGGCCGCAAACAAGATCGAACCGATGACGACCGATAACAGTTCTTTCCACTCTACCCGCAGTTTTTCCATCTTTTCCCTACCTCATCTCATTTTCTATTTTTTATGGTCTATTTCATTATAGCACAGCGCTTCCAAAAGAAAACCGTTCTCTTTCGCAAATGATCGTATTCCATAAAAAAGATGATGGCAAACAAATGTTCGACACATCATCCCTTTTCCATATTCTATCTACTCTTTGCCATCAAAGCAATACGTACAGAGCTTACACTTCGGTAAACCGATCGATTCCACCATATCATCTAAACGATGAAAGCGCAGCGTCGTGAAGTTAGAGATCTTTCTGATTTCTTCACACATCTTCGCATAGCGTTCGCTGTTTGGATCGGCATATTCCTTCAAGATCTCATCGGTTACATGATCATGCTCCAAACGATGGATCACCCTTCTGGTAATGAGATCCATTTCCGAACTGGAACGGGAAAAGTTTAAGTATTTACAGCCGAACATGATCGGCGGACAGGCTGGACGTACGTGCACTTCCTTTGCCCCGCTGTCATATAAAAACTCGGTCGTTTCTCCTAACTGTGTTCCGCGCACGATCGAATCATCGATCAGCAATAATTTCTTATCATGGATCATTTCCTTGACCGGGATCAGCTTCATTTTAGCGATCATATTACGCTGTTTCTGACTTGCCGGCATGAAAGAACGCGGCCATGTCGGCGTATATTTGATAAAGGGCCTGGCAAAAGGCAGATGCGATTCATTAGAATAGCCGACCGCATGCGCCGTCCCGGAATCCGGTACGCCGGCAACACTGTCGACATGCACGCCTGCTTCCATATCGCGTCGAGCCAATAGCTTTCCGCATTCATTGCGCATACATTCGACATTGATGCCCTCATAGGTAGAAGTCGGATAGCCATAATAGACCCATAAAAATGAACAGATCTTCATTTCCTCCTGCGGCGCTTTTTTCTGTTCCACCTTCTGCGGCGTGATATACACGATCTCTCCCGGACCCAGATCACGATAATGATGATAGCCGAGATTCAAAAAGGCGCTGCTTTCAAATGTCATACAGTAACCGCTGTCCTTTTGTCCGATGATGACCGGTGTACGTCCATAGCGATCACGCATCGCATAAATGCCTTCTGCCGTCATCAGCAGAATGCTCATAGATCCCTTAACGATTTCCTGCACATAAGTAAGACCTTCTACAATGCTGTCCTTGTGATTGACTAATGCCGCCACCAGCTCCGTCGGATTGATGACCCCGCTGCTGGTCTCCAGAAAATGCGTCGCGCCTTTGGAGAAACAAAGATCACGCAGTTCCTCTAAGTTATTGATCCTGCCGACCGTCGTGATCGCAAAAGAACCAAGATGCGATTTTACCAATAGCGGCTGCGCTTCATTATCGGAAATACAGCCGATCCCCAAATTACCGTTAAACTCCTCAATGTCTTTCTCGAACTTCGTTCTGAACGGCGAATTTTGAATATTGTGAATGGCGCGGTTAAATCCTTCTTCGCCATGCACCGTCATACCGGCACGCCGCGTACCCAGATGCGAATGATAATCGACCCCGAAAAACAAATCCAGTACACAATCTTTCTTTGATGCAACACCAAAAAATCCACTCATTTGTCTGCTTGTCCTCCATCCTCATTCTCTTCCTGAAGATCCTAAAAGCGTACCATTCTTTTACGACCTTCACTTTGGCAAAGCACAGCATGAAGTTTTTTCGTCCATCGAAATCGATCGATGAAAAAGCAAACCGCATGTACCCTGTCCGTTTTTTACTTTTTTCTTGTTATTCAAAAATAACGTAATTATTGTAACACAAATTCAATGGCTTGTTTCCCTGAATTTATGTTTTTTTATGCCTTTGAAAGCGGTCTTTTATGTAAAATAAACATAATCCTCCAAGTGGGTGATGACCTTTCTTTCCGTTTCTTTGATCATACATACTTCTCCCCCGTAATCCGCATCATATGCGACGCTGATCGTGCCGCTGATCTGTAGCCATGTTCCCACTTCCGGCAGTTCTTGCTCTGTAAAGACCCATAAAGCGATCAGTGAAGTATCTTCACTGCAGCACACCATCGCTTCTCTGCCCAGCACATAGGCACTCGCCTGCGCTTTCGGCGATGGATACACCTTGGCCTGATAAGTGATCTGCTTGCCCTCATATTTGCGCGGATGTTCCAGCGCGTCCATATACCAGATGCCATAATCATGATCAGAAAGCGTAATAGATGAATCCATGGCAAAAGGCAGACTCGCTTCATGCAGCGGCTCGATCGTACCGTTTTCATTTTCATAGATGATCTGCGCACCGCGATTCATCGCCTTTATATTATTGCGTAAATAAAGCTGATTCGTCGTCCTGTTACAGCGATTGAAAATGATCGTTTCACTGTGCCGCAGCTGTTCATATACGATCTTGCGCATATTGGTCAAATACAGATCGAAGGTAGACGCATCGACCGTTGATAAGATCTGTACCAAGATCCAACGCAGCGGAAATACCAGATCCAAAAAGCGATCGACGCTCCACATGCCGTTCAGTTCTACCAGCACCCGATCAGGATGACAATGCTGTTCACACGCTTCCAAAAAATCCTCATTCAGTTGAGAAACGTCATCAACCATCACGATCTGCGCATTGACCTGCTTCAAAAAAGCGTCGTCATAGCCCTTTGTTCCTTCCTCGCATACCAAGATCAGATTTCTTTCATCACTTTGAAACTGCGGATCCAGCAAGGTTTCTTGAATCAGCGTCGTTTTCCCGCTTTCCAAAAAACCGCTGAACACATACAGCAAACACTCTTTCATGATCCTTCCTCAAACAGCTTGCGCAAAGCATCCTCATTCAGCTTAGCACCGATCACACAATAACGCCCCTGCTTTTGCGCCGTCGCGCATCGCACTTCATATTCATGCGGCGTTACATCAAACTGATAGGCTTCTTGCTCACCAAGTAAGATTCCCTTTGCCCGCAGCAGCGTTCCATAGCTTTCCTGCTCGGCCAGTTCCTGCGCAATATGCTTTACTTCTTCCTTCGTATAAAGTTTGATCGTTTCCCGGGCAAAAGAAGCAAACACCTCATCCGCATGATGATGGTGGTGCTTTTCATCATGTGCATGGTGATGATGCGCATGTGCTTCTTCCTGTGAGAAATGATGATATTGCTTCCGCTTAAAATGGGCAAACAGATTTTGCCATGCCCTTTGATCCAGTTCCTCCCAAGGGGTCGTACAGATCGCCGTTTCTTCACAAATTCCACGCACGACCATGACTGCCTCGCTGATCTCTTCTGCGGATGCGTACTGCGTCCTGCTTAATAATACACCGTCCGCATATTCGATCTGATCGCGAAAAAATTCCCCGAAGTTTCTGGCATACAGTTTCCCTTTCTTTACATCCACCACACAAAGTGCTTTATCGATCATTAAGCGCGCATCCGCTTCTTTGACCGCCTTTAATACATCGGAAAGCTTTCCCACACCGCTTGGCTCAATGATGATACGATCAGGATGAAACTGCTCCAATACCTGTAACAGCGCCGTTTTGAAATCACCGACCAGCGAACAACAAATACAACCGCTGTTGATCTCCTTGATCGCAATGCCGGTATTTTCCAAAAAAGCTGCGTCAATTCCGATCTCGCCAAACTCATTTTCAATCAATACGATCTGCTCTTTCGCATACAGCTTTTTCATAAACTCACGAATAAGCGTCGTCTTTCCCGCACCTAAAAATCCCGAAATAATCGTAACTGCCGTCATTACCCGATGCCTCTCTTTCCTATTCAACTGTATCATTATAACACTGATTTATCTTTTTCAGTGATCGATCCGCTTTCTTTTTTCTGCCTTTGCCCCACTTATTCGCCTGAACCGCTATTTTCTCTTATCTGTAGGATTTCTTTTTTGTTTTCTTGTGATACAATATGATTACTTTTCATACGTTTATGACATAACGATTCTATATTTAAGAGAGGTATTGCTATGAGCAAGTTATCAAAATCTATAAAACCAACCATCGGACAGCTGATCGCTTATTATCACCAAAAACGCTATCCTCACCAAAACATCACCGATTTCATTCAAGATGGACAACCTGACATGATCTGTACCCGCAGCGTTTATTCTCGTATGACGCACCATGTTCCGGTCAAATCGGAATATTATGTACGGCTCGCCGATAAACTCGGATTTTCTCTTGTTTATGATGCGCAGCTCGATGAACAGATCAAAGCCTTCTATTCCAAACTGCTGCTCTTGTTTTATCAGGATTTAACCGCATTCAGAAAGAAATTGGAGGACTGCCGGCGTTTGCTTGCTTCAAAAGAGGATGATCTTTATTTTCACGGTCATCTGCTTTTGTTTGAAACGCTTTATCAGATCAGTGATCCGCATGTTTTCTACACCAAAGAAATAAATACGCTGTGTGACATCTCCTTTCTTTTCCAAGGCGATGCAATGCTGCTTTTTCATTATGTTCTCTTTGAATATTTATTTCATATTCGCTATGACTTCAAGCAAGCCGATTTTTGCATACAAGTATTAGGCTTTGACAAACAGGTCGTTGAGCCGATCCATCAGCTTATCTATGCGCGTTATCTCGTTAATCGCTATGATACGCTGACTGCTTATCAGCTGTGCCGAAAAGTACAGGTCTTCGCATCGGAAAACGGCTATGCCCATCTATATGATGAAACGCTTTTATTGCAGGCAATGGTGGATATGGAATTAGATCACACGGCGTTTTTTGCCCGCATGCAAAGCATCAGTGCCGATCTTCGCTTACTGCGTCCCAGCCAAAAGGTCATGGTGTATCAGTTATATGCCTATACTTATTATTTAGAACAGCAGTATGAACAGGCTTTCGCCGCATTAGATCGGATCTATCATCATTATCCCGATCAGTTGATTTACGTTTTTCCTTATTATGCGTATTTTGCGAAACTGATCCATTTGCCTAACGCGCAGTTATTACAGATTACAAAAGAAATCATCGCTTCCCATCCGGATGAACAGCAGCGGTTGCCTTATCTGCATTATATGGAAGCAAAGCTCACCCAACAAAACCCAACCCGCTTAAAGCACGATTTATTGAAACTTTGTCCGTTCTACTTAAAGGGCAGTTATCATCGTGCATTGATCGTCGATGTGTTTCAAAGCGAAATGGAAGAATTATGCCAGCTTCGCAATTCCAATCAATCCCGTTTCCGGTTAGAAAGAGCCATCCAGCAATACTGTAATTTCTAAGAAGGCAAGTTATGATATGAAACAAAATACACCGGTCAGGATTGCGGAAGCACACCTGCCTATGATTATGTTTCTGATTGAATACCACCGCCAACAGTTGCTCGAAATGACGAAAAGTCCCCGTTATACCAAATCCCGGTTTCTATTAGATGCGCATAGCATGCGGATCTGCACCGGTAAAAAGTATCATGATCTATGTAATGGGAAACTGAGCGACAACTATGAGATCTATCATTTACTGTTGAAGAACTTAAATACCTGCTATTACTATCTGCCTTCCCTCATTGCTTTGTTAAATGAACTCCATTCCTGTATGTTTTTGGCAGCGGAACAACAAAAGAAAGCAAAGCTTGTTGATCTGGCCAATCAGGCAGTACGGTCATTGAAGCCGTATCGCACTTCTGTCTACTATCGTGAAATGGAGAAGATGTATTTGTTAATTGCCCATTATCATGAAAATCTATCCGTCGATCCTGCCGATATCCATCTTTTCTACGACATCAAAGCGTATATAGACCCGCTGTTGAAACCGATCTTGTTGGAAATCGGCTGTTATTATTTCAGTATGGTGGCATACAGTCAAACACATTATATGAATCTATTGCATGACGCACAGCAATTAGAGATGAACAGCATCGTATTGGATCTTCTGAAATGTACGGCTCTGATTCGCAAGAATGAGCATCTGAAAGCAATCGCCAAATTAGAAGCGCTGCTCCCTGTTTTGAAAAGACAGAACGCTGAGTATTATCTGGCAAAAGTGTATAACATGTTAAGCATCTCTTATCATTATTTTAATAAGACATCTTCCATAGAGTATCTGCATAAATCAATCATACTGTTGGAAAAGCAGAAGCAGTATCATTTGCTCGGATCTTCTTATCACAATATGGCAGTTACCTATGTTGAGCTAGGCTATTATGCAGAGGCACTATCGGCTTTTAAGCAAGCTATCTTGTATAATCCACGCAAATCTATTTATGATCTTCCCTATTTATTCAGATGTCTTGAACATAACAAAACACTATTAAACAAACAAGCGCTATTTGATATTCTTACATGTGCTAAAACCTATCTTGATCAAGTAACCCCATGTTTACAATTAGTCTACTTATTCTATGAAGCAATAATAAATAATGAATACTCTTACATTACATCTGTTTTATTACCAAAATTTTACTTTTTTCAAAATGAAATCAGATGTAATGCCTTTTATTTCAGTATCGTTTTCGACCATCTATCTCAGATCTGCATACGCTGCAATAAACAAAAATATTTTTATAAACTTTACGAAAAAGTCATGAACAGCTGAACATACTCCCGCTATTTTATGCAATTTTACCTAATAATTGTAAAATATCTTATGAAAATAACATGAATTTCCACTTTTCATCTACTCCGAGTGTAATTGCATATACTTATGAGCGGGAGGTGAATCTAATGCGGAAATGGTTATCAGCTTTCTTTTTGACTGCTGTTCTTGTTTCACCGTTGCTCCTCAACGCAAATAACGAATCGCAAGATGCGCCGGAATTATGCGCAGGAAGCAATGGGATACTTGAACAAGGTATTTTCTAGTTCAATGCTAAAGCGTCATTGAGAAACAGTTTTGGGGGAGATTCAACATATTTTCAAAGCGTAAAATATGTTTACTTAAATCATGAATGAAACTGATCTTCTCATCCTATGACCTGATCAAGATAAATGGCAGTGAATAACACTACGATCATAAAGCAAAGCAATTTATCTGATCGTCAGGCCATAAAAACAAGATGAGAAAATGATAGAATTGACGGGGATCAATGATTTCATTTTCTCTTTTTATTTTGCAATCGGCAAGTATGAAAACGAGCATATTCTCATCTTTCTTTTTTCATGTTATAATACACTCACTGAAAAAAAGGAGGTATCCTTGTGAAACGCTACCAAAAAGCGATCCTCTCAGTCGCAGCAGTCTTGCTTCTCGTCTTAGCCGGCTTGCTGATCAGCGGCTATCTAAAATATAAAGAACTGATCAATGAACGCCCTTTGGCAGCAGTGATCTCACAAGCAAAAGAAAATCCTTCCTATGTAGAAATCGAAGAAATCGATCCCTTTTTCATAGAGGCGATCTTAGCGATCGAAGATCCTGCCTTTTATGAACACGGCGGGATTCGTTTAAGCAATATCATTGAAGCCTTTTTTACCAATGTAATAGAACATGAGTATGCGATGGGTGGCAGTACCATCTCGCAGCAGTTATGTAAAAACTTATATTTTAATCAGAAGAAGCAGCTGCTTCGCAAAGTCAGTGAATTATATTTCGTACATGATATCGAAAGCATGTTAGAAAAAGATGAAATACTGGAGCTGTACCTGAATGTCATTTATTTCGGTGATGGCTATTATGGAATCAAAGAAGCCTGCGAAGGTTATTTCCATACGACACCGGATCAACTGACAAAGGCACAGGCGACCATGCTTGCGGGATTACCACAGGCACCTGCCAATTATCAGTTGAGCGATGGTTATGAACTAGCAAAAAAGCGGCAGAAACAGGTACTGGAAGCGATGGTGGAACAAGAGATCATCACTGAAAAAGAAATGCGGACGATTTATAAAGAAGCAGTGGAATCATGATAGCGATAAGCGGCAGATCTTGATCGACAGGATTGCCGTTTCATTATCATGATTTCGACCGAATCAATCACAAATTGGGGAGCGGATGCTGCTTTTGCAGCAAATGCTCCCCAATTCTATTTATAGTTGGTCTTACATTGTTTTCCAGCATCGTTCTTTCATAAAAGCGACAATAGCAGAACGATCCTCGCCCTCATAGTATTTCACAAGCAGTTTCTTAAATTCCGGAACTTCCTTTTCAGGAATCACCAAAAAGCCGCCTCCATGCGCAATCAGATAATGATTTGCGAAAATAACCGATGCGCGTTTATTGCCATCTAGAAAGATCTGTGTTTTCATACAATATAGACACAGGTTGATTGCAATATTGATAATTTCATCGTTTGCTTCCGTAATCTCGCGAATTTTATTTTTAACATCTATCTCATTAGGCAATGGCGGAATATAGGATGAACCGCCAATGGTGACCGGAACCCCGCGGATCCGTCCACCTTCTGCAAAAAAGCCTTCATTGACAAGCCTTGCAATATAACTAAGCATATAGTAATCAGAATGGCTTGCGACGACATCACGATCGAGAATAAACTCCCATGCGTGTTTCAAATTCAAGATCTTTTGGACATCGGTTGCATTCATGCCGAAGACCTTTCCGTTTTCTATGATTTCTTCTGTCTGTGGGAAAGAAGTTGCAATTCCTTCCAAAACCGCTTGATCATAGATATTTATTTTCATATGGGCGCGGGCAAAGGCAATGTTATTGATTATATCGGCAGTCAGCCCGTCTTCCACATATCCGACAGCAGCAAGCTGTTTTTCAATGTTGCGAATTTCTTTCTTAATCTCTCTGGCTTCTCTGGCATTGCGAAGAAGCAGATTATAAAGTTCTTCCGTATATGTTCCTACATAGATGGAAGTCAATTTTCCCGCGGTTCGCTTTCTAACATAAAGATAGGTTCCGCTACCCTGCTTTTTGATTTCCGGTGTTCCATCATAAGGCAATAGACGCAGTCTTGTTTGAAGATCTGCACGAGTTCTAAGTAATTCCTGAATTTCATGATATGCGGCTGCCATAACAGCACCTCCTTTTAGGGAACAAATCTCATATAAACTATAACAAAAAATTCCCTAATTTTCAACCTCTTTTAGGGAACTTTTCATTGTTTATTTAAGTTAAAATGTTCCCTAATACATGCAGGGGAGCCTATCATCAAGATATGCCATTTCATCATAAAGCAAGATTTTTTTATTCCTTATTATCTGATTTTAATTACGTTTGCCTCAGTCAAATCAACGATCTTTTTCTCCCTAAATCAAATATGATGTGTGCCTGCCCGTATATAAGGACAAAAACGACACCGCAACCGATGCCGTTTCCTTATCAATTTTGCTGCTTACACTTTTTATGCAAGGCAGAAAACAGAACTGCTGTTTTACGATTGTTCCAAAGGAATGATTCCGCGATTGATCTTCATTGCCAAGATGCGTTTGACACTTTCATCAATACGAGCCTGCGACAGTTCTCCCTGTTCCAGCGCATTTTGCAGCGCGGACACAGCCTCCTGCGGATTATCCGGACATAACAGCAGATCTACCCCTGCCGATATCGCCCGCACTGCGATTTCTCCACTGCTGTAATAATCGCTCATTGCCCCCATCTGCAAGCCGTCGGTAATGACGACCCCTTCAAAATGCAGTTCCTTACGCAATAGATCCGTAACGATCTTGCTTGAAAACGGAGCCGGCTGATCATCAATATCCGGCAAGATCAAATGTGCGATCATTACCATATCACTGCCGGCTTCTATGCCGGATTGAAACGGCAATAATTCATTCCCACGCAGTTCATCCAGCGACTTATACACATAAACCGCACCCAGATGCGTATCAGCCGAAGTATCACCATGTCCCGGAAAATGCTTCAATGCCGTACCGACACCGCCATCGTGAAACCCTTGTACCGCCGCTTTCACCAAGACCCCTGCCTCATGAAAATCATCGCTGTACGCCCGATCACCGATGACCGTATTGGCCGGATTCGACCACACATCTGCCACCGGTGCCAAATCAAAATTAAAACCGAGCGCTTTCATATCGGAAGCGATCGTAAACGCATTTTGATAAGCGACATCGCTGCCTTGATCCTTATAGTTTAACATCGGTCCGATATAGGTCGTCGATACGCTGTCCATCAGTCGATTGACCCGACCGCCTTCCTCATCACAAGTCAAGATCAGCGGGATCTTCGCATAGCTCTGCAAATTGGTCAGCATCGTCCTTACCTGCTCCTGACTGATGAAATTTTGACGACTGTATAAAATACCGCCGACCGGCATTTTCGCTAACGCCTGTGCGCTGACATCCGATGCAGCCGTTACCGGTCCCACACCGGTCAAGCTCTCCGGACTGACGATCAACAGCTGACACAGCTTCTCATAAGTCGTCATCTCCCGCATCATTCTTTCCGCCTGTTTTTCGATTTGTTGCTTGCGCAGCGTCGCCGCATCGGTTACAGGTGTTTCCTGTTTCTTTTTTTCTTCCTGCTTCACTGCTTCTTTTTCAGGCGCTGTCGGTGTTTCTTCCTTGCCGAAAAAACCGCACGCCGTACAGCTAAGCAACAATGCCGTCATAAGCAGCATACGAATGTGCTTTCTTTTCATAAATGCTTTTACCTCTTTTCACTTCCATATAAAATATCAAATAATGCGCGCAGATCATCAATTTCGTAAGTGAGTGGCAAATGCCCCTTATTTTGCTTATGATGAGGATTAAACCAGCATACATCATAGCCGGCATGGATCCCGCCCGTCATATCCGAAGCGAGCGAATCGCCGATCAACAGCACCTGATCATGTGCAAAATCAGGAATACGCGCTTCCACATACGTAAAATACTCCTTCTGCGGTTTTTGATAACCGCTTTCTTCCGATACAAACATCTTCTTGATATAAGGCTTCAAGGCAGATCGATCTAAGCGGCTTCGCTGGGTCTGGGCAATGCCGTTGGTAACCAAATAGAGATCAAAATCTTCAGCCAGTCTTGCACATACCGCTAGCGCATCCGGCAAAAGATCACTGCCTTCTCCCAAATAGCGCAAATATTCCTCATTAAATAAAGTGCCGTCATAGGCGATCTGATACTGTTGAAACAGGCGGGTAAAACGCTGGGATTTGATCGCCTCTTTGTCGATCAGTCCCTTTTCAAACGCTTGCCACAATTCTGAATTGATCTTTTTATAATCTTGTTTGATTGCTTCATCATGTGGAAAACCGTGCATCTGCAATGCTTTGTCTAATGCCTGCTCTTCCGCCTTCTGAAAATCAAACAGAGTATCGTCGGCATCAAACAGTAAAATACGATATGGCTTCATAACGTCTTATGCTTCTTTCTTCGCCTTTGCCATAAACGATTCGATCTCTTCCACGCTTTTCAAGATACCTTCCGACAGATCGATCGCCCCGGTTTCCGTGATCAGAATATCATCTTCGATGCGGATACCGATGCCTTCTTCTTCCACATAGATGCCCGGCTCTACGGTAATGACCATGCCCGGTTCTAACACCTGCTCATTTCGCAGGCTGATATCATGCGTATCTAATCCCAAATGATGAGAAACGCCATGCCAATAATAGTCTGCTACTTGCTTGCCGTTTCGATCTAATCCCAAGCGATGCAGATTCTCTTCATAATGGCGGATGACCATATTTTGCAGATCGCGCAGTTCCATTCCCGCTTTCGCTGTATGGATGATCTTTTCCTGTATTTCCAAGACCAGCTCATATAATTCTTTCTGCCGCGGTGTGAATTTGCCGTTTACCGGGAACGTGCGGGAAATATCGGCACAGTAATGCTGATGGGTGCTGCCCAGATCCAATAATACCAGTTCGCCGTCTTTTACGATCTGGTCATTGTCGCTGTAATGCAGCGTTGTCGCCCTTGCTCCGCCGGCTACGATGCTCGGAAACGCATGCTCTTTTACGCCCTGCTTTGCCAGTGCAAAATCAAATGCGCCCTCTAATGCCCGTTCATTGACTCCCGGCTTGGCATAGGCCATCAATTCCTCGATCGCCTGCTTGGTCGTCTGCTGGGCTTTTCGCATACAAGCGATTTCCGCCTTTGATTTCACAATACGCAAAGCCACCAAACGATCATAAATATCGCTGATCCAGCAGTCCGGATACTGATGACGAACATAAGCCGCAAACGCATGCGCCGGCGTATCGTCCTGATCGACACGATATTTCCATAAATCTAAGCCGAATGTCAGCGGACAGCCGTCACGATGATAAACGATCTTATCATGCAGATGTTCCTTCAGTTGTTCGATCGGATAAACCGCGTCCACTCCGCTGATTTCCATTGCTTCTTTCTCTTTCATGCGCGGACCGACCCATTTTGCCAATTCTGCATCATATGGCGGAATAAATAATTCACTTTTGACCTCACCCTGCAAGTTGTGCATGAGCAATACCATATCCGCACGGTCAATACCGCATAAATAATAAAAACTACGATCTACGGAAAACGGATATTCCTCATCCGCACTGCGCATGATCGTCTTGCCCGAAAAAAGCAGCACGACACTTTTTTCATCCATCTGCTCCATCAGGGCAAGTCTGCGTTCTTGATATAACGCAGCGGTAATCATTTCATTCATAAATTCACTTCCTTTTTTAGTATCATACCATAATTTATGACTTTCCACCACTTAGACGGATCTTTTATGATACAATAACCATAGTGCATGGAAGATCATGAAAATGATGATGAACGTGATGATATCAGATCAGCTATGCGAATGAAGAAAAGAGGGATCGTATGGAACTGCGGCAGCAATTGGAAAGACAGCGTCAGTATTTTCAAAGCGGACAGACAAAGTCTTATGCGCATCGAATGGCGGCATTAAACAAGATCGAAGCCTGGATCCATAAGCATGAAGCAATGATTCAGGACGCTTTATATCAGGATTTGCGAAAAGCACCGAGCGAAGCATATATGAGCGAGATCGGCATGACGCTGAGTGAACTGCGTTTTCAGATGAAGCATCTGCGCAAATGGATGAAGCCGGTATCGGTGCCAATGCCGCTTGCCCATTTTTACAGCCGCGGTTTTTATGATCATGAACCATATGGGGTCGTATTGATCATGGCGCCTTGGAATTATCCTTTTTTGCTTTGCATGGAGCCTTTGATCGGCGCGATCGCGGCCGGCAACTGTGTGATCTTAAAACCATCTGCCTATGCGCCGCATACCTCTTCCCTACTGGCAAAGATGATAGAAGCATTATTTGATCCGGCATTTATCACTTGTATAGAGGGCGGCAGAGAAGCCAATACACAGTTATTGGAGGAGCGCTTTGACTACATCTTTTTTACCGGCAGCGTTGCCGTAGCAAAGACCGTCATGGAAAAAGCAAGCCGTCATTTGACTCCGGTTACTTTGGAACTGGGTGGAAAAAGTCCCTGTATCGTAGAGCGCAGCGCCCATTTGAAAAGTGCGGCGAAGCGCATCGTCTTCGGCAAGTTTCTCAACAGCGGACAGACTTGTGTAGCGCCTGATTACCTGCTGGTCGATGAAACGATCCAGGCGGCGCTGGTAAAGGAAATCATCACGCAGATCAAACTGGCATTTCCAAGTGATCCGCTTCAGGATCCCCATTTGCCAAAGATCATCAATGCAAAACATATGCGCAGGCTATGTGCTTTATTAAACGATCAATCCTTGTTATACGGCGGTAGATTTGATGAAGAGAAGCAGTTGATCGAACCGACTTTGGTGGAGTTGAATGATATAAACAATGTGCTGATGCAGGAGGAGATCTTCGGACCGATCCTGCCGATCCTTACCTATCAAAGTCTTCCTGAGGCCATTCAGCTGATCAAGAAGCAGGAAAAGCCGTTGGCGCTGTATTTGTTTACCCGAGATCGAAAAGCGGTGAAAAAAGTGCTTTCTGCCTGCAGCTTCGGCGGTGGCTGCATCAATGATACGATCATTCAGTTATCGACTTCCCGGCTTGGATTCGGCGGGGTCGGCAACAGCGGCATGGGCAGTTATCACGGCTATGAGAGCTTTCGTACCTTCTCGCATCGCCGCAGCATCGTCAAAAAAGCGATCAGGGCAGATGTGCCGGTGCGCTTTCGTCCTTATTCCAAAGCAAAAGATCAAATCATTCGGCGTTTTCTGAAATGATGCCGGAAAGGAGCCTATATGAAGCATAGCTTATTAGAACAATGTAAAACGATCATTCTGATCCTGATCGGCAATGCGATACTGGCATTTGCCATCGCGGCGTTTATTTTGCCGGCGCGCCTGATTGCAGGAGGAACGACCGGACTGGCGCTGCTCGGCGAACATTTTTTCGGTCTGCGCATTTCCCTCAGCGTATTGATCGTCAATATCGTCATGTTTGTGCTGGGCTTTTGGATCCTCGGTAAAAAGTTTGCCTTGACGACCATTTTATCCACCCTGATCTATCCGCTGTTTCTCGATGTGTTTTCTTCGATGGACGCATTACAGGATCTCAGCGATGATCTGTTGCTTTCAGCGGTCTATGCCGGTCTGTTGATCGGTGTTGGCATCGGACTTGTCATCAAAGCAGGCGCATCTACCGGCGGCATGGACATCCCGCCGCTGATCTTACAGAAGAAATACGATCTGCCGGTCAGTGTTACGCTTTATCTGTTTGATACGACGATCCTGCTCGCCCAGATGGCTTTTTCTTCCACCAGTCAGGTATTGCACGGAATCATGGTCGTTCTGCTTACCTCGCTTGTCATCAATAAAGTGCTGCTGTTTGGCAAAGGACAGATGCAGATGCTCATCATTTCCGATCGCTATGAGGAAATAAAAGATGCTTTCTTACATGATCTGGACTGCGGCGTTACGCTTGTGGATATTGAAACCGGTTGGGGAAAGGTGGCACAAAAGGCAGTCTTATCCGTATTGTCCCATCGTAAGCTGACCGAAGCAAAGCAGATCGTCATGCGCATCGATGACAAAGCATTTATGATGATCAACGAAACGACCGAAGTGCATGGGCGCGGCTATACCATTGCCCGCTAACAGAAAGGAGCTTGTTATGCAGCAGTATTTTGTAAAAGAGCACATTGTATTAGATCAGCCGATCCAAATGGATGACGAGGCGTTTCATCATATTTCACATGTGCTGCGCATGAAGGAAAACGACATCATTCGCTTATGTGATGAAAGACAGCTGTGCTATGCCCGCCTGCATTTTGAAAACGGTGCGGTTTATGCACTGCCTTATGAAAGGATCGAAGATAAGACCAAGACAGCGGTTCCCATCACTTTGGCAATGGGATTGATCAAAGGTGATAAATGGGATCTGCTGATCCAAAAGGCATGTGAGTTAGGAGTGGAACAGATCATACCTTTTACCAGCAGTCGCTGTGTCGTAAAAAACAAAGCGGAAAAGCAGGATAAAAAACTGACCCGCTGGAACAAGATCGCAAAGGAAGCATGTGAACAGTGCAAGCGCTCTGCTCTTGTGAAAGTACATGCGCCGATTCCTTTTGCGGAACTTACAAAATGGACGCAGCCGAATGCCTTAAAGTTGATTGCCTATGAAGACGCGGATCTGGAAGGGCAGCATCTTGCATCATTATTGGCGCAGCACAAAAAACCTTCGCATGTGCTGATCGTGATCGGTGCGGAAGGCGGTTTTGCCAAGGAAGAAGTGGAACTGCTGCGGCAACATGATTTTGCCTGTGTATCGCTGGGAGGAAGAATTCTACGGGCGGAGACCGCTGCCTTTTATGCTTTGTCTGTCATTTCTTTTTATTACGAATTATGATCATAGACATCATTGGAAAAACGCTTTGTGTATGCTTGATTCCCATGATGTTTTTTTATTGACTGGTATTGATAGAACAGGTATGCATCCATTACCCAAAGATGCGGCATAGTAAAAGATCAGCAGCTTCAAAACAAGGCAGAAAAGGCTCTTTTTAACAGTCTTAATTGCTATTGTACTCTTTTCTAAAAAGGTATATAATGTATAAGCCAAAAAATATTTTTTTCACAACTACTGATTCCGAGAACGTTCTCCTTTCCTGATTAGGGCAGAATAATCGTGAGGACGATGAACAGTAAGTATCTGTCTGTGCTTAAAATACGGCATTTTTATATGCGCTACATCTTCTATGAGTAGCAGCGGAGGTAAGTTATGAAACAAAAACAAACAACGACAATGGCGTTTTATGCCCTGTTTGTCGCGATCGAGCTGGTGCTGATGTTTACGCCGCTTGGCTTTATTCCTCTAAGCGCCATCAAGATCACGACGATGCACATTCCCGTTATCATTGCGGGAATCGTATTAGGCGTAAAAGGCGGCAGTCTGATTGGGGCGGTATTCGGGATCTGTTCGGTGATCAACGCCACGATCAACCCGGTGCCTACTTCATTCGTCTTTACTCCTTTTTACAGCATCGGAGCAGTCAGCGGCAATTTCTACTCCTTGCTCATTGCCATCGTACCGCGTATCATGATCGGAGTCGTCAGCGCCCTGCTGTATCGTTTCTTGAAAAATTTACGCACCAATGATTCCATCGCAACGGTAATCTGCGGATTTGCCGGCTCAATGACAAATACGGTCTTAGTAATGGGCGGCATCTATTTATTTTTCGGTCCGGATTATGCGGCGGCGCTTGATATGAGCTACGATCTGCTGCTCGGCGCAATCATGGGCATCGTTACTTATAACGGCGTGATCGAGGCAATCGCAGCGGCAGTCATGGTCTGTGTGATCTGCAAAGCGCTGGCGCCTATGACACGCAAATACTTTCATACAAACGCTTAACAACACTGAAGACAGCGAGGTAAAACAAATGGAAAAGAAAACGGTCCTGCTTGGCATAAGCGGCGGTATTGCGGCTTTCAAAAGCGTTCAATTAACAAGTGATCTGATCAAAAAAGGCTATGATGTCGAGGTCATCATGACCCCGCACGCATGTGAATTTGTAAAGCCGTTAAGCTTTGAGGCTTTGACCAATCATAATGTTTGCGTCGATATGTTCGATTCGCATGTCGTGCGCAGCACCAAACACATTTCACTAGCCAAAAAAGCAGATGTCTTTATGATCGTACCGGCGACTGCCAACGTCATTGCGAAAATCGTACATGGAATTGCGGATGATATGTTGACGACGACTTTTTTAGCGGCAACCTGTCCTAAGATCATCGCTCCGGCAATGAATACCAATATGTATGAAAATCCGATTACCCAAAACAATCTGGCGCTTTGTCGATCTTATGGCTATCACGTAGTCGATGCCGCAAACGGCTTTCTGGCATGCGGGGATCATGGAAGCGGGAAACTCGCTGATCTTTCGATCTTGATGGAGGCGATCGAAGACGCTTTACAGACGGAAAAACCGCTGCAAGGCAAAAAGGTCGTCATTACCGGCGGGCCGACACAGGAAGCGATCGATCCGGTTCGCTATATCACCAATCATTCGTCCGGGAAAATGGGACATGCTTTGGCAGTTGCCGCAAAGCGTCTAGGCGCATCGGTAACTTACATCCACGGACCGATCAATCTGCCTGCGGTATATGGGGCAGACGATGTCGCCATTACCAGTGCACAGGAACTGTTCACCGCCGTAAAAGATACTTATGCGGATGCTGATTTTATCATCATGGCGGCGGCGGTCGGCGATTACCGCTGTTCTTCCATTGCAGCTGAAAAAATCAAAAAGAACGATGCTGTTTTGACTTTAGAATTAACCAAAAATCCGGATATTCTCGCATGGCTGGGCGAACATGTTTCCGCCAAATGCGTCTTATGCGGATTTGCGATGGAAACACAGGATCTGTTAGCGCATGCGACCGACAAATTCAAAAAGAAACACTGTGATCTGTTAGTTGCCAACAGTTTGAAAACAAGCGGCGCCGGTTTTCAGTGTGATACCAATATCGTTACGATCATAAGTGAAACACAGAGTGAAGAACTGCCGATCATGGATAAATCGGCATTGGCCTATGAAATCTGGGAGCGTTTGATTGCGCTGTACCATAAGAAATGAGGAATTAGAAATGTTAGTAGTAGTTGATATCGGAAATACCAATATTACCTTAGGGATCTATGACGGCGATACGCTGCTCGGCAGTTTCCGCTTAACCACTAAATTGAAGCGTACCAGCGATGAATTCGGCTCTTCGATCCTGTCCTTTTTATCTGCGAATCAGGTTACGATCGACGAAATCGACGATGTGATCATCGCCAGCGTCGTTCCTAAGATCATGCACTCCTTTAATAACGGTGTACGCAAATATCTGAAAAAAGAACCGATCATCATCGGACCGGGCATTCGTACCGGCATTTCCGTACAAACAGACTCTCCGCGCACGCTTGGCGCCGATCGAATCGTCGATGCGGCAGGCGCTTATTATACTTATGGGGGACCGGTGCTTGTCATTGATTTCGGTACTGCTACCACATATGACTACATTGCGGCTGATACGACCTTTCAATACGGTGTGATCGCACCCGGCATTGAGATCAGTGCACAGGCGCTTTGGACCCAAGCTGCCAAGCTGCAGGAAATCGAAATCAAGAAGCCGCGTTCGATCTTATGTAAAAATACCGTTTCTTCCATGCAGGCCGGCTTGATCTACGGCTACATCGGACAGGTAGAATATATCATCAAAGAATTTAAGCGCGCGCTCAAGACCGATATGAAAGTCGTAGCGACCGGCGGTTTGGGACGAATCCTCTATAAAGAAACCGATCTGATCGATCTCTATGATCCGGATCTGACATTCAAAGGCTTAAAGATCATTTACGACAAATGCACCGGAAATGACCGCTGATAAAAACCTTCTATGCACAGAAAAGAAAGTACTGTTCATAGAAGGTTTTATTTTATATCTTGTTTCCTCAATATTGTTCACATAGGAGAAAATCTGCCAAATACACGATTTTGATCCCATTGCTATTTCCCGCCGCAAATTCATCTAAGGTAACAACATATTTTGGATAATGATCCTTTATTGCAAGAAGATTGGCAATTTCCCGATCAGATTCTTCCGGCAATTGCCGGCACACTTGCACATAGATCCGTTCATCACGCCGCACTGCAACAAAATCAATTTCCTTTGTACCATGCTTGCCGATATAGACATCATAGCCTTTTCGGCGCAGCTCAAAATAGACGATATTTTCAAGCATTGCCGCAAGTGATTTCGGATTGAATCCCATGATGCAGTATTTCAGCGATGAATCGGCAAGATAAAATTTCTCTTGTGTTTTCAAAACTGATTTTCCCTGTAAATCGTAGCGACGACAGCGATAGATGATAAACGCTTTTTCCAGCCACTCCAAATAGTTATACACAGCTTCAACAGACAAAGAACGGCCTTCACTCTTCAAAAACTTCACGATCGCATTGGCAGAAAAAGTTTTACCGACATTTTCAACAATGTAGAGAACGACCCGATTAAACAGATCATAATTCGTAATCGCATGCCGTTTTGTAATATCGCTTGTAATGACAGAATGATAGATCCCTTCTACGATCTGATAAGCAGAGCCTTCATCGAAATCACCGATCGCAACGATCGGAAAGCCGCCCATACGAATATAATCAGATAAGTGTTCTCTTATCGAAAGACTGCTTTCTTTCTTAAATGCCAAATATTCAGCAAAGGACAGCGTATAAACCGGAATGGAAATATATCTGCCTGTGAGATAAGTTGAAATTTCACTTGCCATCAGTTTAGAATTAGAGCCGGTTACATAAAGATCGACGTTTTCATCTTCAAGCAAGCTGTTGATCGCTTTTTCCCAGCCGCTCACTTCCTGCACTTCATCAAGAAGCAGATAATACCGCCCTTCTTTATTCATCTGTTTTTTGATACCGTCATACATTTCTTTATCGCTCATTCCCGCGTCAAAATCTTCTGCGGTATAACGCATACTGATAATATGATCTGCGGCAATACCGCTTTCCAATAAGTCATTACGCAACATTTCTAAAATGGTGGACTTGCCGCAGCGACGAATGCCCGAAAGAATTTTTACTAAGGGAACGTCACGATACGTTTTTAATCGTTTCATATAATATGGTCTTATGATCATCTTATCATCTCCCTATTTCTTAATCAGAGTATAACCAAAAACTTATAAAATAACAATAGTTTTTACTGATAATCCGAAAAAACTTTAATTTTTATTATAATTTTTATCATATATCCGCATAAATTGATCATACACCGAAAAGTTTCCGCTGTATCAATGCGCATCATTTTTCCATATAAAATCCCACCGACACAGACACCTTTTTGTATCACTGCGTTAGTGGGATCTTATCCTTACAATTCCTTTGTTTCATACGATCATGATAATCGCTTCTGAAAATTACCGCTGACGCTCATGCCCTCATGGAAGATCACAAACGCATTCTCATCAATTTCATAAATGATCTTCTTCAATCGGCTGACTTCATATTTAGAAACGACCACGATCACGATATACGTTCCCTTCTCTGTATATGCGCCGTTTCCTTTCCAATACGTAACGCCTCGGCTCAAGCCTTCCATGATCGCTTTATAGACCCGCTCATCCTTTGTAAAGACCATGGCGGACATATTGATGTTCTGATAGTGAATGCGATCCAAGACAAAAGTCGTTACCGCCGAATACAGCACGGAATAAAGTGCGGTCGGCAGTTCAAACAGCACTGCGCATAGAATATAGATGCAAAGATTCAAAAGCAGAGACATTTTTCCGACGCTGAAATCAGAATACTTTGACGCGAGATAAACCCCTAAAATATCCGCGCCGCCGCTGCTTCCGCCGGCTCTCAGCGTTAAGCCGAGGCCAACCCCCGATATGATCCCGCCAAACAGACAGCTCGCCAGTACATCATCGACCAGTGCCGTTTTGGGAACACTGATCGCCGATAAGAATACGGTTGTAAAAAACAGCGAAACGACGGTCTTCCAGAAAAAACGGTGGCTGATTACCTTATAGGCCATGAACAGCAGCGGTAAATTGATCAAAAAGTTCAAAACACCGGAAATATCCATCCCACCGAACGTCATGCCGACACGCTGCAGCAAGGTACGAATGATCTGCGCAGCTCCAAGAACGCCGCCATTGTAAAAGCCAAGCGGCATGATAAACAGATTGACGCCGATCGCGAAGATCAATGTACCGCCAATGACTGTCATGACATCATAAAACTGGTCTTTCGGTTTCAGTTTGCTGTCCATACACACCCTCCATTTCTTCATCAGTATATCACAGAATGAATGGATTGTATCAGTTTTTTCAAGACGGGTCAAGCAAATGATGAAAGATCGTAACAGAACCGCTGTTTTACGATGTTTTTATGCCCAAAATGAGACGTAAACATTCTCTATACCCTTTTTTTCAAGACGTTCGTTTTTCCCTGACAACCGTTTTACACTTTTATTTTTCTCATTACCACCTGCAACAGATCATCCGGCTGTTGTAAGATAAAATCACAAGGAACCGGCTGATCGCTGACAGCGCCCCATTTGGCGAAAGCAAAAGCACAGCCTGCCGCTTTTGCGCACAGTGCGTCATTGATAGAATCACCGACAAATAAGATCTCACTTACATCACAGTGCGCCTGTTTTTGAATGAACCATAAAGAATCCGGCGCCGGTTTCGTATGCGCGATGCGATCATTTGTGGCAATCAGATCCTCCTCCAAAAGATCATACACATCCTGTAACTGCTGCTTGGCCAAAGTAAACCCTTCCCGATTGCGAGAGGTATTGATGCCCAAACGGATCCCATAGGCATGCAGGGTACGCATGACCTCCAAGATTCCATCAAAAGCAACGATATCTGACATAAAGTCATCTGCTTCCCCAAAACAGACCTGTTGAAACAAGGCTTGCTCTTCGGGCGGTATGTGCAGGTATGCACGCGTTTCCCGATCACTCATATAATAGCAGGGAATAAAGTGTTCATATGGCAGGGCTTTGCGATCTGGATACAGTTTATGATAGCCCTCATAAAGATGGGTGATCATCTTGCTGCAATCCATCAGCGTGCCGTCACAGTCAAATATCACGATTCGATACATAAGCATCCCTCTATAAATACTTTTGACAAAAATCGATCAATGCCTGACAGGCTGTTTCTTCCTGTTCGCCGTTGACGATGATGCAGATCTGCTCACCGTGGCGTATGCCCAGTTCGATCACATCGACGATCCGGGTTGCCACTGCCGATCGATCTTCTGAATGAATCGTGATTCTGCAAGCATAGCTTCTTGCTAATTCTGCCAGCTTAGCAGCGGGACGTGCATGTAATCCGAGCGGGTCTTTTATGCGATGGTACAGTTTTTTCATCTGATCCCTCCTTATCAATTAAAGATAGTATGGCAAAAAGGTGCCGTCCGCACTCGTATCTTTGACCTTTCCGACTTTTCGACAATCGCCGAGCAGATAAGTATCGGCGCAGATTCCCTGATAACGCTCTGCCATTTCTTTATTCGGTTTCATGCCGCAGGCTAAAATTACCTGTCCTTCATAAAATATACCGTCTTTGCTCCATACGCCTTCCGCCGTAATTTCGCTGCAATCGACTTCTTTGTATATGGAAATGGATTGTTTATACTTTGCCAACTGTTCCTCTATCGCAAGATCATAAGCGCGATTATCCTGACGATGTAAAACACTTCCCGCCTCTAAGATCGTAACATGGCGTCCTTTCTTTGCCAGTGTAAGCGCCAATTCACAACCGATGCTGCCGCCGCCGATGATGACGATTTTATCCGATAACGAATCAATCTGCTCATAAGCGTCAAGCGCCTTTATCGCATATGCTTTCCCCTCTAACCGAGGGATAATAGAAACTGCCCCTACCGCGATCAAAAGCGCCTGCGGTTCCATGGCAAGCAAGCTTTCACGGCTCGGCATCTCTCCCAATTTAAGTATGATCGGCAACTGTTTGATCTGATGGATCAAATAATCGCGGTATCGACGCAATTCGGTTTTATCTTCCACATGATCGCAAAAGCGCAAAACTCCGCCCAAGTCTTTTTCTTTCTCATAAAGGATGACCTGATGCCCTCTGGCTGCGCAGGTGATCGCTGATCGCATGCCGCTGATACCGCCGCCGATGATAACCACTTTCTTAGAAACCGCAGCGGGAACGATCGTTTCCGGAAGCAGATCTTCATTCAGATAGCGTGGATTGACGCTGCATCCGACATTGATGCGATCCGTGGTCCAGTGTAAACAATAACTGCATCTTAAACAAGGAACGATGTCCTCTTCTTTTCCTTCCATAATCTTGCGCAGCCATTTAGGATCGGCAATCAATGCGCGTCCGATCGTAACCAGATCAGCCTGTCCCTTCGTTAAGATCGCCGCCGCGTCATCTGCCTCTAAAATCCCGCCGACCACCGCGATCGGAATAGCAAGCGTCTGTTTTAATTCCCGTGCATAATGCGCATTGACATTATGCGGCGCAAAAGGAGTCGTCGCCATATGAATACAGCCTTGTTTATTCATATCCGTGCCCGCAGACAAATTGATCATATCTACATACTTCTGCGCCTCTGTTAAAAACTGCTTCGTATCCGCAAAAGTGATGCCCTCTTCGATCCATTCCACCGCGCTGATTCGCAGATCGATCGGGAAATCGGGACCGACCGCTTTTCGTACCTGCTTTAAGATCATAAGCGGGAAACGCATGCGGTTTTCCAAAACGCCGCCATAATGATCCGTGCGTTTGTTCCAAGCCGGCGATAAAAACTGTGCGGGCAGCCACCCATGCGCAAAATGAAGCATGACCATATCAAAGCCGAACTGTTTGGCATCTAACGCCGCTTCTGCGAATTTTTCGGCAAGTTCCGCCAGTTCCGTTTCCGTGAGCGCGCGAATCCGTGTCCCCTCATCATTGACGCCGTCGCAAGGTCCTACCGTTTCTGCTCCGCGGTTATAAAGCCCCATGTGTATCAATTCCAGTGAAACTCTGGAACCGCCCGCTTTTAATTGATTCAGCGTATGGCGCGTCTTTTCCCGTTCATACTTTGAAAACAGATAAGGCGTATCCCACCATGCTCCTTTCACATTGATCCCGCCGCTTCCCATTACGATCAATCCCGCCTTACAAGCGATCTTGTCGATCGAAAAAGGTGAGGTAGGAGCCGCAATTACTCGATTCTGCAAGGTTAGTTGATTGATCTTGATCGGTTCAAATAAACAACGATATGCTTCTTTCATATAGATACCTCCGTTTCATTTATCGTTTTTTCTTCCCTGGTCACATCTTTTATCCAACGGCCTTGCATGATGCGTATCGTGCTCGTTCCCAACTTGATCACATCATCAAAGCGCAGCACCAGAAAAGTAAACCAAACCGGCAAGTTCCAAACAAAGGCACAGAGATAGCCAAGCGGAATACAGATCGTCCAAAGGAAGAGAATATCATTGATCAAGACAAATTTAGCGTCGCCACCGCCGCGCAAGATCCCGATCATATTGACAAATGCGTTGGGACGAAGTCCTTCCAAAAATGCACCGATCAACAAAATATCCATTAAATAGCCCATGCTCTCCGCACTGATGTCATAAAGAAAAGGCATACTATAACGGCTTAAAAATACAAATGTGAACGCAAACAGACCGACCCCGACCGCCGCTTTTTGTAAACGGGCGATCACTTCCTTTAACTGTCCCTGCTTCCCCGCACCGATCGTGTTGCCGACGATGACTGCCGCCGCTGCCGCAATCCCCTGCGACATGACCGAAGAAAGCTGCGATACGACATTGTAAATGCTGTAGGCAGCCGTTACTGCCGTTCCCATATGGCCGATGATGACCGTAAGCAGCGAGAAGCCAAGCGACCACAGCATTTCATTGCAGATGACCGGCACGCTGTTTTGTATGAACCGCCTGCGTAAAGAACGATCTAAATGAAGCAGATCGCGTATTTTCAACATGATCTTTTTCTCAAAATATTTCATGTAAACCAAAACGGTGATACATTCGCAAATACGGGCGATCGTCGTCGCTAAGGCCGCACCGCTGACTCCCATTTCGGGCATGCCCAGATTACCGAAGATCAAGATCCAGTTCAAAACGATATTGACAGACAGTGACACCAGCGAAGCGATCAGTCCGATCCGCACCGTTCGCACAGCCCGCAGCACATTGCCGCTGATCGTCGCAATGCCGAAAAAGAGATAGGAAACACTGACGATGCGCAAATAATCTGCTCCCAGCGCGATTACTTCCGGATCGTTTGTAAAGATGTGCATGACCATGCGCGGCGCAAACAAAGAAAGCGCGACCATGATAAAAGCGAACAATAGAACGATCCGATACGTATAAGCCAGTGTTCTGCGGATGCTTTCTCGATCTTTCCTGCCCCAAAACTGTGCCACCAGCACATTGGTTCCTCCGGCAGTTCCATAAATCACCAGCGTAAAGATAAAAAACAGCTGATTGGCCAAAGCCGAGGCGGACAGCGCCGCTTCTCCAAGCGAGCCCAGCATCAGCGTATCCATCATTGATACGCCGACCGTGATGAGATTCTGCAATGCGATCGGCATTGCGATCACCATCATGCTTCGATAAAACTGCTTTTTTCCCATTCCCTTCACCTGCCTTCTTTTGAAAAAGGAAGCGATCGCTTCCCTTTTGCTCATTCTTCGTCGTGTGTATTAAAATACTTCGCCTCCGGAAGCGGATCCTGTAGTTTCCATTCTTTCGTCACGATGCCGTAATCTGCCGCCAAACGATGCGCCAGAATTTCTACGACCGGCGCATACTCCAAACATCTGAACACGCCGCCTACCGCATCAAAAGGAAGATCACGCGCATCTATCGTATTTTGTCCGATCACAAAGCAGTCACCGACTTCTTTTTTCACATAGTTTGCCAAACCGTTTGCGATTCCTTCATTTCGTCCGTCATTTAAGATGATAATGCCCATTTTCTTCGTAAAGCCCATCGTCGGTCCATGCATGCCATCATCCATTTCATAACCGACACATAAGAACCGCTTTGCGATTTCCAAGATCTTTAACGCGCCTTCCTGAGCAACGCCCCACAAAGGACCGGCACCGTATAAAGCAAAGCTTTCTACATTCATGAGTTTCCATTTATTGTCGTCAAACCATTTCATCGTTTTTTCACAGATCGCCTTATGGCTGGCCGGCACACGACGCGCATCCGCCAAATAACTTTCATACGCTTCTTCACTTAAATAACCTCTTGCCAGGCCGATTTCCATGCCGATCATGATCTGCGTCAGGATCGAAGCGCAATAGCCGATCGTACGCTGTCCAAACTCCTCATTGCCACATCCCATATCGACATGCGCACCGCTTTCCTTTGCCAGTGGGGTCGTATTGGCTTCGCTCATGGCAACAACTAGATTGCCTGCTTCTTTCATCTTTTTCTGCGCTTCCTGCGTCAGTGTGGAAGTGCCGGACTGAGAAGTAAAAAGATAGAGCGCGTTAGGATTATAGGCTTTCTTTGCCAGAAATACATTTGGCAAGATCGCTGTTGTGCTGATGCCGCTCACTTCTTCCACAACTTCACGTGATGTCTGCGAACATGTATTGCTCGTACCCGATCCCACCAATACGATCTCATCAATTTCCTGTAGACGCGGGGCAATATATGCCATCATCTCTTTTGTCGCTTCTTTGCGGTTTTCCAAGATTGCTTCGATCACGGAAGGTACCCGCTCGATCATATCCATTAACGTTAACATAACTCCTCCTTCATTGCTTTGTCATTATCATTTTCTCATCTTCATCATTTGGGTTTGCTTATTTCATCAGTGGTGATAAGCGCAGATGCCTATCACCGCATAGAGAGATTTTATTTACTTTCAGACATTTTATAAGATACCGACATAAGTCAATAAGATCGCCAAGATCATGATCGTAAAGATCAAGACTGTCGGTTTGACATTCTTATTCAGCAGCTTGAAGCAGCCAAGGGTCAGCAGCAGCGGAAGCAGACATGGGAAGATCGTGTCGATCATATCCTGAATGCTTTGGGTTGCGCCGTTCATCTCAAATACATATGCGATCTTCATAGATACCATCGTAGCCGTCATTGCTCCTACGGTCATCAAACCGACAATGCTGGCAGCTTTGGTAACAAAGCTCATGATGCCGCTTTCTTCTGCCTGCGACATGAATTTTGAACCTAATCCATAACCGATATAAGGACCCATGAAACGTACCGGGATCGCCAGTGCATTATATAATACCAAGAACATGATCGGTCCTAAGATACTGCCATTCGCAGCCAAAGATAATCCGATACCCATCGTAATGACACGCCATGTGCTTTGAAAGATCGAATCACCGATACCGGCAAACGGTCCCATGAGCGACGCTTTGACCGCATTGATCGACGCTTTATCGAAATTCGCATCTTCCGCTCCCTGTTTTTCCATAGAAGCCGCCAGACCGGTAATAAAACCGGATACGGTCGGCGTCGTATTAAACAGTTCCCAATGCCGTTTATAACCCTCGATGCGGTCTTCTTTCTTATCATAGAAACGGTTGATGACCGGAATCATCGTATAAAGAAACGACAGCGCCTGCATTTTTTCCCAGTTATACGGTGCGCTCATCGTATGTGAACGCAAAGCGATCTGGAAACACATCTTGCTTTCTTCTTGCGTCAAATTTAATTTATCCTTAATCATTGAACAATTCCTCCTCACTGTCATCAGCTGTTGCCAATGCTACCGTATTTTTACGCTTTGCCATTTCTCCTTCAAAATACAGGATGATGACCAAGATAATTCCGGTAATCGCGATCGCCATTAACGGCATGCCGCAGTAAGCCGCCATGATGAAACCTAAGAAATAATAGACAGCTAATTTCTTGGTCCACATCATCTTTAACAATAAGCCGAATCCGACTGCCGCCAGCATGCCTGACGCATTACCCATACCATCTAATAATACCTGTGGAATATCATTGATGATGCCTTCCATCGCGCTGGATCCCAAAGCGACCGCAGCACCGCAAACAAGTCCTTTGAACACATACATCGTGCCTGATACAACCGGTACGATACGCTGCAAACCTTTCCAGTTTCCGTTCTCTACCCATTTGTCGATCAATGGGCTCCATAAAGAACGAAGTGCAACCAGCGGTACAAACAGCATTTGACAAAGCATGGAAGCCGGTACTGCAAGGGCGAACGCCGTCTCTACTCCCTGCCCTAAGATGATCGCATAAGCCGTTCCTACGGCAGTACCTGAACAAGCATCCGGCGGTACGGTACCTCCGATTGCCATGACCCCCATAAATACCAGTTCCAACGATGCCCCAACCGTTACTCCGGTCGTCACATCACCCAGTACGATACCGATTGCCGTACCGACCACTAATGGTCTGGTCGTCATCGGGTACGAGAACCATGTTTCGATAAACTCTAATACAAAAACGGTAATCCCGACTAAAATAGCCTCAGTCATAAATCATTTCCTCCTTAACCTAAAATTTTATCAATGTTGTGCTTCGATTCACTTGGAACCATACGCAGTTCCAGTTCTGTAACTTTCTTGCGCATACGGCGTAAAATCGCGATTTCTTCTTCCGTCAAATAGATTCCTGCCGCTACCATCTTTCCTCCTTCCTTTTTCTTCACGCCGCCGACATTGACTTTGTCGATCTGATTGGTATGTGCAACCAGTTTTTCAGCGTCTTCGATCGTTCTGGTGATCACAAAGATCTTGATCCCTTTCGCTTTCGGATTATTCAACAAAGCAATCGCGTCCTCAATCGTTTTGATTGCCAATTTCACCCCTGCCGGCTTTGCCATCTTTAAGGCCAGCTTGCTCATTTCATTGGTGGCAGCCTCGTCATTGGCGATCAAGATCGCCTCCGGACCGACCGCGTTGGTCCATGTCGTCGCCACCTGCCCATGGAGCAGTCGATCATCTACTCGCAATAGTTCTACCATAAACAGTCATCCTCCAATCCTTTCGCAATTTCTGAAACAACACTATCGTGATCAAAGATCAGCGTATTTTCCTTCGCACTGTTCACCACCTTGTTAAGCAGCGGGCGCACCTTTGCATCTTCACTGCTCAGTTTCAGCTCCAGCACCATAGAAAGCGTCATTCCCGTTACTAGATAGACATTTTCATGATCCATCAGCTGCATCAACTGGTTGTGTACGCTTCCGCCGTTGATATCGCATAATATGACAAATTCCCAGTTTTCATGCGTATCAACTTGTTTTTTGATATGCTGGTAAATTACCTGCGGCTGTCCATAGCAATCTAATCCATATACATCTATATCCGAACAGTCGCCGATGATCATCTGTGCGGCACTGAACATTCCTTCTGCCAAAGAGCCATGCGATGCCAGTATGACCTTTCGCAACTTCCATCCCTCCTTTGCCACTGATTCGCTTCACTTATCTATAAGCAAAAAGCGTGCCAACTTTTCTCATTTCAGTCGGCACGCTGCTTTCAACTACATAAAACAACGGTTTTATCAGTTTATTTTTTTCCATGTGACAAATAACAGAATTTACAGATTTTCAAAGTCATTGACACTATTTTCGTTTCTATTGACACTTTTAACAGGACGATGATAAATATACGCATAGATATAAGCGATCTCATTGACCGGAATTTCCACATTGTAGATGCGCTCTACATCCGCAAAAATCGTTTTGACCAGTTTGATGAAATCCGGATGCGCGGCAGTGAATTTATCCACATCCTCATAATAGACAGCCTGCTTGTCGATGATCAAACGCTCGATCAGACAGGCGATATGCACATACAATCCCATGACGACTCCAGCAGGGAAGACGATCTGCAAGCCCTTTTGTAGTTTTGCGATAATATCCTGTACACTGTCCATGATCTTTTCCGTATCCAAGATCGTGAGATAGCCAAGCAGATGATCCATAGAGAAATACTTGATCATGTTTTCATTGAACACCGTAATCTGCTTTTCATCTAAATACGGTGCAAAGATCGCCAAGATCGTATCCAAATGCTTTTGTTCCAGCAGTTCTTCGATCGAGATGAAGCAGATGCCGATCTGCGGATCTTTTGTTCCGACGATGCCGATGACATTGCATTTTTGAAAGATCGGATCATGGATACCAATCGTAGAAAGGGACGCGTAGTCATAAGGAATGATCTTGATGTCCACTGCCTGCGGCAGCGACTGCTCGATCAAAGAAGCGATCTTTTCAGCCGTGCCGATGCCGGTTTCACATACGGTCAAGATCGTATTTTGTTTCTTGCGGTTAGAGATGATCTTATAACGGTGTTGGTTGCGGATACTGGCTTCTTCCAAGATCTGATCGATCGAATTGCCATCTAAGATCATGGAACCGATATCCAGTGCCAGTTTGGTCGATACATTGTTGATGATGCCCAGATCGACATTCGATACATTTTCTAAATAAGCATATATATCTTCTAACGATCCCATATCGACCATGACGATGAATTCACGGCAGCCCTCTTTCTGCAATAGATATTCACGCAGACGGGAAACGACCAAAGTAAAATCACTTTCGATCGGCATATCGATCGCATCGAATACTTTTCGATTCAGGAGCTGATTGACAACTTCCGCAATGCTGCTGGCGATGTTGTAGCCATGTGCGATGATAATGCCGGGGATCGCCGCCTTTTTCATATCTCGATCAAAATAATGGAAGAATAAAAATACATTGATCTGTCCGATCCTGCCGATATGTAAATGCAAGGCGTCTTCGATCAGCGCCGCGACATCCACCGCTACGCTGTAATCAAGCGGATAATAAGTCTTGATCAGCTCTAAGCACTGATTCAGTTCTTGATTCAGCGTATGGCTGAAGGCTTTTCTGACCGTTGCATGATTGAGATAATCCATGATCAGTCTTGATAAAATGATCGTTTCATTGTTGGATACCTTCTCCAAATGATATTTGGAAGCGATGATCTGAAAGATATTGCTTAGCAGGTTATAGACGAATTTACTGTTGGGAGAATCCTTTTCTTCTTCACTGTAATATAGATCATCAATGTATTGTTCGATGCGCTCGTGCATGGAATACGCGAATGCGGGAAAATTGCTTTCTTTGTTTGGAAAGGTAGAGAAGCTGCGCAGGACCGAAAGATTGAACTGATACAGCTGGCTGTTTCGCTTTTCATCTTCCATCACTTCCAGATCGATCATCGTATGATCGTCAAACTGCGCCTGCGGCACTTCCCGCCGCTGCATATCCAGAAGTTCACTAGGCAGATCATAAATATGGATCTCCACGTCCTGTGTATCGCCGCGATGCAGCAGCGCTTTTGCCACACTGGCTTTGACATAGTTTTTCAGTTCTCCGACATTGCCTAAATAGTCCACTGATTCCATGACCTGATAAGCCAGCTTGGAAATACGGATCGACTGATGGATCGCCTTGGCTTCACGCTTGAACAGATAAGCGATCAGTTCTTTTTTCTCGGCACGGGAACGCTGCTTCAAAGAAGGCAGTTTGACCGTGATCGGAATGCGCCTCAGCATCGTTTTCAATAAACAGGTCTTGGGATCCTCGGTCGTCGCAAAGATCATGCGCACACTGCCCTCATACCAAGTATCATTATCGCCCACCATATGATAAATGCCTTTATCCATGAACAGAAAGATCTTTTCTTGGCTCTCCGGCTTCAGGGCATGCACTTCATCTAAAAATAATACACCGCCCTCAGCAGCCGCAATAAGCCCTTGACGATCTTTATCCGCCCCGGTGTAAGCACCTTTTTTATAGCCGAATAAATTGGTGAGCAACAGTTCCGGATTATTGGCATACTCGGCGCAGTTTACCGTTACAAAACGGGCGTCTGGCTGAATGCGTCCTGTTTCTTTCGCATATTCATACATACAGCTCGCCAACATGGATTTTCCGGTTCCCGTCGGTCCATTCAATAAAATCGGCAACCCCTGCCCCGGATAACTGATAGCCGCTTTGCACTGCTCGATGCAATAGCTCAGACTTTCATTTGCGCCGATCATCAAAGAGAAAGAAGCGGATCTTCCTTCCGCAAGGGTGATTTCTTCCATCAGTTCTAAAAGGCTTGTATAGCTTCGGCTAAGCGCTTCTAAATGGAACTGTTCAAGGAATGCCTTTCTGGGAAAGTAGTAAACCGGTCTGCTGTCGATCTTAAAGACGAGATCCTGTGCAAACAGTTGGTTGAGATAATGAGAAATCAGATTACGGCTTACTTGAAAATGATCTGCCAGCCCTTGTGCGGTAAAGCCTTTCAGCGTTTCTCTGTTTCCCTCTTTCAATACTTGAATGGGTTGGATTCCCAGTTCTATACAAAGTGCGTCATAGATCGCTTTTTTCATTTGATTTTCCTGCGCCATGTGCGTCCCTCCTCTTTTTTGTTATACCGATGATTTCCCCTTTTCATTCTATTTCATTATAAAGACAGTACAGCGAAATTTCAAGGCAGCTATGCTTGCGCATATGCCATATACTTCAGTAAAATTAAGATTTTCTGTCTGTTTTTTTCTTCCTTATTATTTCAATCTGTATTATAATTAGAAAACGAGGTGATAAAACTTGAAACAAAGAAAAAGGACATCCGGCAGACCGGTCAAGCTGAAACGCGGTTCTTCTTTTGATGTATTGATCGCGATCATTGCGGTTTTGACTAGCGCTGCCTTTCTATATTCCTTGTTTTCATTTAAGGTGATCCCGACGAAATGGGTCATGTTGATCATGCTGGGCCTATCGTTTGTATTATTGATCTTAGCTTTTTTAAGCATCGTGCGCACCAAACGCTGGATCAGCGTCGTAAAACGATTTTTACTGCTTTTGATTGCGATCGCCACCAGTGTCGGCACATTGTTTGTATGGCGCTTAAAGGACAGCATTTACCAGATCGGCAATTCCACGACGACGGAAATCGCCTATGTACTGGTAAAAGCGGACAGTGATATTCAAAAACAGAGCGAGCTTTCGCAAAAGAGCGTGCTTTATCATGACGGCACCGATGCGGATATCGGCAAAAAAGTACAGGAAGCGTTAAATAAAGAAGTGGCGAATATTCGCTATGAGAAAAATGAAAGCTATCTGGATATGAGTGAAGCGCTGTTGGCAGCACAGTGCGATGCGATCATCGTACCGCAGTCACAGTACAACTATTTGACCCGCAAAAACGAGAACCTGTCTGCTTCCGTACGCATTTTAAGCGAAATCACCTATACCAAAGAACATACCTCCAGCGGCAATATCGACATTACCGAAAAGCCGTTTGTCGTATTCGTCAGCGGTATGGATGAAGCAGGCGAACTCAACACCGATCTGCACAGCGATGTCAATATCCTGATGCTGGTCAATCCGATCACCAATGAGATGAAGATGATCAATATTCCACGTGACTCTTATCTGCCAAATCCGGCTTTGGAATATGGCAATGATAAATTAACGCATACGGGCATGTATGGCGTGGAGAATACATTGCAGACGATCGAAAATCTGTTTCAGGTCGATATCGATTACTATGTGAAGATCAATTTTTCATCGTTGATCGAAATCGTCGATACGTTAGACGGTATTAACGTCGATGTCCAGATCACATTCTGTGAACAGGATGAAAACCGCAGCTTTGCACAGGAAGATCTGATCTGTCTGAATGCCGGTCCTCAGGAATTAAACGGCAAACAGGCCTTGGCCTACGCCCGCCACCGCGACAGCTATGTCGATCAGGACCTTTCCAGAAATAAAGCGCAGGTCGATATCGTCAAGGGAATCGTAAAGAAGATCCTATCGCCATCCGGCATCACCAAAGTGGATACGCTGCTTGGCAATGTCAGCGATTATGTCATGACGAACTTCAGCGGCGATGAGATTTCTGCTTTTGCGGCCAGTGAACTGGAAGACGGAGAAGCTTGGACGATTTCTTCGCTTACGATCAGCGACCGCACTTTCGACAGCAGGATCAATGCGTCGGCGCCGGATCTGGGACCGTTAGATGTTTATTTGTTCTCAAAAGAAGATGTGGCGGAAGTAAGAGAAGCGATCGATTCCTTTATCGATCCACAAAAGCTTTCCGATTTCAGCTTTGATTTAGATGATCTGCATGGCAAGACTTATGAGAAATTAAAAAACAACGGCGTCGTATATGATGTCGATGCGCAGTATCCACATTGATGTTACTTTTGAAAAAGCCTCTGTTACAGGGGCTTTTTTATTAGATCGTGAAGTGCATTTTTCTTACTCTTTATCTAAGCGCAAACGATGGAAAGCGGTTATTTCAATCATTTCATCTGTCAGTGCTGTCTGTTTCCGATCTTTTCTTTTTCATTCTTTTTACAATTTTATTAGTTATCTTGCCCTATTATCGTGTATAATACTGATATTGAGGTGATATTGATGAAATTATTAAAATCTCGAAAATTCTGGGATGCGCTGCTGGCGGTTTTGTTTGTGGCAGCGGGATCCTATTTGGTATATCGGCTTTATGCGTTCCGCTTTCTGCCGGATAAATACTTATACATGATCATTTTGATCTTGGTCTTGCTTGCTTTGATCTTTATCCTGATGATCTTTGCGAAAGTCAAAGAGTGGATCCAGTGGATCAAACGCGTGCTTATCGTGCTGCTGTGCATCGGTTTGACATTTGCGGCAGTAACGATCGGCAATGTGGAATCTTCTACCCGCAAGATCACCGCAGCGGAAACCATCGGCTACACCAATATCCATGTCGTTGTGCGAAATGACAGCGGAATTGATGCGATTGCCGATCTCAGCGATAAAAAGGTGCTAATCCAAGATGGCAACGACAAAGAATACGGTGAATATGTAAAAAAGAAGATCACTGCATCCAAGAAAGCCAAAGATGTGACATTTGAGGAAAAACTGGATTACAGTACGATGATCAGCGATCTGCTGAATGAAAAGTGCGATGCGATCGTCATTACCGACGCCGCTTATCAGACGCTGGGGCAAAGCATTGCTGCGGTAAAGAGCGATACCGGCATCATTCAGACCTATAAGAAAAAGAAAACCATTACCGCAAACGGCAGTGAAAAGGATATCCGCTATGAAACCTTTACGATCTTTATTACCGGAAATGAAGGAACCGGCGATATCAACACGGATAACAACAGTGATGTCAATATGTTGCTGATCGTGAATCCGCTTGCGGCACACGTGGAAATGATCTCCATTCCGCGCGACAGCTTTGTGCCGAATCCGGCACTGGGCAACCGCAATGACAAATTGACGCATACCGGTTCTTCCGGCAGTGAAAATACGGTAACGGCGATCGAACAGTTGTTCGGTATTGATGTAGATTTCTATTTGAAGCTCAATTTCAGCTCCGTTATCGAGATCGTCGATGCACTGGACGGCATTGACATCGATATTCCGCTTGATTTCTGTGAACAGGATGAAAACCGCAGCTTTGCACAGGAAGATTTGATCTGTCTAAGCAAGGGCGAACAACGGATCGACGGCCGTGAGGCACTTGCCTATGCCCGTCATCGCCACAGCTATGTCGATCAGGATCTATCGCGCAACCAGGCACAGCAGCGCGTATTCCAAGCAATCGTCAAACGTATGCTGCATATCGGCAACGTCGGTAAGATCGAAAAGCTGATGGATATTGCGACTCGCCTTTGTGCGACCAATATGCCGATCGAACAAGTAACCAACTTCATTTCTTATCAGTTGGATCATCCGCAGGAGTGGACGTTCTCCTCGATCTCTTTGAACAACGGCTATTCGGATATGCTTGCGACTGCCAGCATGGGAAGCGCGCTTCCGCTCAGTGTTTATCTGTTAAATAAAGATGATATTCAGGCGGTGATCGATCGTTATCAAGAACTTTGCGAGCTGATGAATTTTTCGACCTTCGCTTTTGATCTCAACAATTTAGAAAAAGATCGGGTCTATGTATCAAGCGATTATAACTTCTTATGGGCAGGCGATAACACATCACAATGGGAAGCCGTCATAAATGAAGAAACGATCTTGCCGGATACGCCGACCCAGACTCCTAGTGAGCCAAGCGAGCCGACAACGCCGACGCAGCCAAGCGAGCCAAGCACCGGCGGCAATGAAGAAACGACTGCGCCAAGCGAGCCGGATGAAGGAAATACGGAAACCGATCCAAGCACACCGGATACTTCACAAACGGTACAGCCATAAAAAAAGAGCAACATGCGTGAGCGTGCATGCTGCTTTTTTTATGCTTGTGTCTTTGGCGTTTCTTCTTTGATGTAAGTCATCTTTTTTAACAGTGCTAGCGCTGTTTCCAATAAGGCAGCTTCCTGATAGATAAACTGCACTTGCAGCGCTTCTTCATCATGCACGATCTGCGCATCTAACACTTGATGATCCACTTCCTTTATCAAACGATAACTGCCCTGCAAGCCTTCCCCATCCATCACGAGCGCATGTTCATAAGCCGCTTTTCGCAAAGGGACAGGCGTTGCTTTCATCATCCATGACCACGGTGCGTTTTCGCTTTCATAAGGTCCGATCAAGATCAGCGCATCGCTGAAAGCATCTTCCTGCTTTTCACACGTACCTATGGCGGCAATGCGCCAGTTGTGAAAAGGATAATATACATGATGGCGGCGGTATCCGAAAGCTGTTGTTTCATCCAGCTTATGCGCCAGATGGATCTGCGGCGTTCTGCCCAGCACCTGACACAATTCACTGTACGCGTGCATCGGAATCGCGATCTGCGCGTCTTTTTCATAGGCAATCTCAAAGCGATCCACGATCTCATGTGCAATCTGTTTGGTCGTTTCATTCATGTTGGCGTAAGTAAAATAGCCTTCTTTCCACAACAGCGCCAAAGCGGTATTGCGATAAAAGGACGCGTCTTTTTCGATCTGATTCCAAACAAATACACGCTGTGCCAGTTCCGGCGCCTCATTCATTGCGATCTCATCATACGACAAGTAGCCAAGCGGGGTGATCACATGTGCTTCCTTTGGCTGCGGTTCATAGCTTTGATGATCCCATGCGATCATGAATTGTGCATCAAAAGCAGCGCCGATGATCTGTTCCCGCATTTCCTCCAGCCATTCATAAAAGTGCGCTTCCAGCAATTCAAAATCCTGATGGGTGAGATAATTGCTGGAATCCTGCAAAGAAAAATCGATCTCGCTTTCCTCCTGTATCTTTTGCATCAGCCTCAAAGCCGCATGATGAAACCCCGCACCGGCATAACTGGTGATCGCCGTTAAGCTCACAAAGCCTTTTTCATACACACATGAAATGATCCCATTTGGACAAAGGTGCAGTTGCACCAGATCGCCATAGTCCTCCACTTTGATCTGTTCCTTTTCGCCCAGCTCTCGCAGTTGCTTGGTAAAGCTTTCCGGCTCCAGTTTCCCCAGCGCGCCTTCCATCAGTAATTCGATTTCCATTTTTTAGCCTCACTTTCCATCTAAAAAAGCTGATTGCTCAGCTTTTATTCTAATCCGATCACTTCTAAGCGCCCCTGCGCATTCTTCATGACCTGAATGCTCATAGACGTCTTCAGCGCATCGTTTGACAGTTCGGTATTCTCATATTTCGCCGTTAAGGATACGATATAACCTTCCCCGCTCGTTTCACCGATATAAAGTGAAGAAGGCGTGATCTTTTCCGTTTTGAGTTCCTTCATCTGCGGCAGAGAATCTTTATCATACTGCTTTACGATCGTCGCATAGCTGTTGTAATAATTGCTCTGCGCATACAGGGAAAACTCCTCGCGGTAATCCTGCGGCAGATACGTCAGACCGCCGATATCCGTACCGTCTTTCTTATTCGCCAGCGTCAGAAAGTCAAAGGCAAAATTCTTTGCCACCAGCTCTGCACATTTTTCTTCATCCGCTCCGTCCTTCAACGCTTTGCTCAGCTGATTGAACAGCTCGGTCTGCGTATTGTTTGGATCCTGCGGTGCTTCATATATCTCATTGGTTACCAGTTTCACCTTTTTATTGGCTTCTTCTTTTTCACTGTCTTCGCCGCCGCAGCCGCTTACCGTAAACAGCAGGCAGGCAAACAAAGCAAGGGTCATTTTCCTAAAATTCTTCACATTGACAACTCCTCTCGCTTTATAAGTATAGCATATTTATTCTGCTGTAAGCAAAATTTTTATCTGTTCAAACAAATTTTTATGCCAAGCGCCGCCGCCCTGTGCCAGCACTTCATTGCCGCCGCCATGCAAATGCAATACCGGGGCAATGCGGCGATATAAATCATCGGCTTTTTCTTCTAAAGTGGAAGAAACGGCGATCACGACCTGCGCACTGTCATAGATCTTTGCCACAAACACGACGATCCGCTCATAATGCGATACGATATAGCGCGCATATTGAGAAAGCGACTTCACGTCAATATCATCAAACTCCATAAAGATCGTATGCGGAAAACGCTTCGCCAAATCAGCGGCGCCCAGTTTATAATACTTGTGCTTCCAAACGATCAGATCGGCACTCAGCGCTTTGACCTCATTGCCCAGCTTATAAATACCGCTGTTAATGTAAAGATGCGGCAGGGCCAGCGCTTTTCCCGCTTCATCCAGCACCGTATAGCGTTTATCAATGTTTTCCAGCAGCTGATCGCCGGCTTGATATAGGATCTTATAGCCGTTTGTCGTCTTTTCATAGCCCATGATATAGATCGACTGAATATAGCGCAAACTTGGCACATGCATACAGCCGCATGGATTATAATCCAGATTGCCGATGCTGACGACGCGCAGATCATCATGTGCCAAACGCTTGAGCGGGGCGTGCTTCATCGCTTCTTCATGGGTCGGATAAAACACCTTGATTGGCAGATCGTCGCGAATCAGGCCATTGCATAAGATCTGTAATTCACTGACCTGTTTTTCACTGAAGCTCTTTAAGTTAAACTCAATATCGTTCTGTTCATCACTCACATGATGCGCCAAGACCTCGGTATGATAAACCTGATTGACCAGCGCCGAGATCAGATGTTGCGCCGTATGGATCTGACATTTGCGAAAACGCGCGTGCATATTGATCGACAGATGCACCTGTCCGCTCAGTTTCACATCCAACAAATGCCAAAGCATACCGCGTTTTTCTCTTAAAGCCAAGACCGGATGATTGGCGATGACCCCCTCATCACTGCTCATGCCGCCGCCCTCATAAAAGAAGATCGTTTCCCGCAAAGCATGCCAGTACAGGCCGTTCTCTTCCTCCACCTCGATCACTTCGCTTTGAAATTCGCTTAAAAAGCAGTCATCCAATAAACGATTCAACATCCTTTCACTCCTTCCTGTTCTCTCTATGTTATTCTCATTCCGATACACTTATTTCTTATTATTTTATCACAGTTCCGTTTGATTTCCTGTCATTTTTTATGTGAAATGATGTTATCTCATGCTATAATGATAGACAATGAGAAAAAAGAAAGAACGGAGGAGCCATGATGAAACAAATTGCGCTGCACTGGGAAGACTATGAATGTCTGGATGCCGGAAACAATGAAAAGCTGGAACGCTGGAAAGATGTGATCCTGCGGCGTCCCGATCCCAGCGCCCTATGGCCGCTTCAGGAGGAAAGCAAGCTGTGGAAGCATCCCCATGCGCATTATCATCGTTCAAAGCAAGGGGGCGGACACTGGGAATACTTAAAGCCGTTAAAGGAGAGCTGGGTCATTTCCTATCGGGATCTGCGTTTTAAGGTGTCGCCGACCGGTTTTAAGCATACCGGCTTATTTCCCGAACAGGCAAGCAACTGGGATTTTATGATGGAACAGATCAAAAACGCCGATCGCGAGATCCGCGTCCTGAACCTGTTTGCTTATACCGGCGGGGCGAGTATGGCCTGTGCGGCAGCCGGGGCGGCGGAAGTCGTGCATGTCGATGCCAGCAAGGGCATGGTGCAGTGGGCAAAAGAAAATATGGCGTTATCCCATTTGGAAAACAAAAAGATCCGTTTTATCGTTGACGATGTCTTAAAATTTGTGGCGAGAGAAAAACGGCGCGGTCATACATATCATGCGATCATCATGGATCCGCCCAGCTACGGACGCGGTCCCAATAAAGAAGTATGGAAGATCGAAGAACAGTTATATCCGCTGGTTGCCGCATGTATGGAAATCCTTGACGATGATCCGCTGTTCTTTTTGATCAACGCTTATACGACCGGTTTCCCGCCGACCGCATTAGAAAACATTTTGGCGTCTACCGTGATGAAGAAACATCCAAACGGCGTGATCGAAGCAGGTGAAAATACATTGCCGATCAGCGCTTCTGCGCTTACGTTGCCTTGCGGCATCTATGGGCGCTGGGTCAAAAAATAAAAGCTGCGCACTAAAAAAGGACATCTGTCCTTTTTTTTGATCGCTAAGCGAACGCACCGTTTTTCAAATGTCCGTATGTAATGGCGATATTGACTGCTTCTCTTGCGGAAAACAGACGGCAGCGGTCATTGTTGATATACATAAATTCAACGATCTTGCGATCCTCCATGACCATGCCGACTTCCTGAAACACGTCGTTTTGATAAGGGATATCCAACAGCTCCTGAAACGCTGTTTCCCCGCCTTTGGCAATCGGTACGCTTACCAAACGCACCGGCAGATCTAACGCATGGTTTGCCATTTGAAATACGGCACAGGAAGCATAGCCGCATCCAAACAGCAGCACATAGCCATTTAACTCACAAAGCTTGCCAAGCGGTGATTCTTCATTCAAGCCGAAATGCAGCGGATGCTTTTCCACGATTACCTTTGCGTACTTGCCCCATGCAAGGAAAGAATAAAGCGGGTGATGGGAACGCAGCACGCCTTCATTGCGCATAAATTGGGCAGCTAATGTATTGCGCGGCGCATCCAGCTTGCGATCAAAAGGACGCTCGCCTTTGCGGATCTGTTCCCACTGCTCCCGATATTCCTTGCCATCCCACAGGCATGCGGGATCTTTTTTATAAGGTGTAAAAGCAGGCATGACCAGCGTGCCTTCATAGCCGATCACTTCCATGATCGCATCGATCAGTGTCTGCGCGCCGCCGATGATCTTCCCCAGCTTTTCCATCTTGCCCTGCACAAGCAGCACCATGCCTTTGCGTACGCCCATGCCCTGCAGCTGTTCCTTGATATAATGCTTATCGCATACGCAGGGAATCTGTTTCTGCTCTTTTCGCTGTGTCATGTTATCCCTCCTGCTCGCTTCTGCTGTTTCCATGCGCCAGTTTTCCCGCTGCCGCTGCGGCGATCGCACCGACGATATCATCAAGAAATGTATGGCACACGCCTTCCTGATGTGTATTCAGCTTGCCGATGATTCCCGGCTTTACCTTGTCGATATAACCGAAATTGGTAATGGCGATCGACCCATACAAATGACAGATACCATATGCCAATACCTCGTCAATGCCATATAGCGGCGCATCCTGCATGAGCAGACGGCGCAGATCCTGATCGATCATACTGCCTTGTTCCGCGCTCCTGTCTAATTCGATTGCCGTTATGATCGCGTGCTGCACCTCCCGCTTATGCAAAACGTCATCTACCATTTTCAGACACTGGGTTACATGCAGATCCTCGATATACTGCTTCTGCAAAAATAAGACGCATTCCGCAATATCCTCTCTGCGCACACCGCGTTTCTCTAATAATCCGACACATTTCATATACATGTGCTTCACCTCGCTTTTTTGACTCTGCTATGCTTTATCATACCGTATTTTATGATGTTCTATGATTGATTTTATAAACTAATTGTATCATAATAAAAACAGTTACGGAAAGGAAAAGATTTCAGATACTGAAATCAGGTATGAAAATGACAAAACAAGAAGCAAGTGCCTTTTTAACTTCCTATATGGAAAAGTTGAGCGCCTACCAGTGTGCGCTGTCGATCATGAATTTCGATCAGTCTACCGTTGCCCCAAAAGACGGTGCACCTTACCGCAATAAATGTGTTGCGATCCTCAGCGGAGAGTTATTCAGTCATTTGACTGATCCCGATGCGATCGCCAAACTAGAAGCGATCGTCAAGATGGAGGATAGCGATGCACTGGATCTGATCAATGCCAAGCTGCTGTTAAAAGATCTAGAGGAACTGCGTTTTTTGCCGAAACCGTTTTATGTTGCTTATCAAAACTGTGTCGGTGATGCTTCCAGCGCCTGGGAGGAAGCCAAAAAGCAAAATGACTATGCGTTGTTTGAACCGCATTTACAAAAAGTCATTACGATGTTGAAGGAATCACTTTCTTACCTGCACAGTGAGAAAAGCGATTATGAAGTGCTGTTAGATCGCTTTCAGCCGGGCATGAGCATGGAAGCCTATGATGAATTTTTTGCCCTGATCAAAAGCAGACTGCTGCCTTTTATCAAACGTCTCCAAAAAGAAGGCAAGCCGATCGACGATACGATCCTGCATCAGCACTATGACAGCGCCGTACAAGAACAAGTCATGCATGATTTACAGGCATATCTCCACTATGACCCGCGCAAGATCTATATGGGCGTTACGATGCATCCGTTCACCTCTAAGATCTGTGCCGATGATACGCGTCTTTCCACCGCTTATGTGGAAGACAATCTGGTTTCTTCGATCTTCTCGATCATTCATGAATATGGACATGCGCTGTATGGCATGCAGGTGGATCGCGCTTATGATGGCATGCCGGCGGGCGACAGTCTTTCACTGGGTATGCACGAGAGTCAAAGCCGTTTACTGGAAAACAATATCGGCAGACGCCGGGCATTTTGGGAAAGCAACTTCCCGCAATTAAAAAAACGATTCCCGGAACAGTTAGAAGCACTGACGCTCGATGATTTCATCAAGCTGCTGCACGTTTCTAAACCATCGCTGATCCGTACCGAAGCCGATGAGCTGACGTATCCGATCCATATTCTGATCCGTTATGAGCTGGAAAAGATGATCTTCAATGAGGATCTGCCTTTAGAGCATTTAGATAAAGTGTGGGCAGATAAATATGAGGAATATCTGGGGATCCGTCCAAGCAAGCCGGCTGAAGGTATTTTACAGGATATGCACTGGGCAAACGGCATGTTCGGCTATTTCCCGACTTATGCGTTAGGCAGTGCGTTTGCGGCACAGTTCTTTGCCCAGATGCAAAAAGATATCCATGTAGATGAAGCACTGAAAAAAGGTGATTTCGACATCATTATGGATTGGCTGAAAGAACATATCCACCGTTATGGGGCAACGAAAACACCGGAAGAGATCATGATGGCCGTGTGTGGCAAGCCCTTTGACCCTAACTGCTACATCGATTATTTGATCGAAACGTACAGCGCCTATTACGGACTTGATCGATAAGTTCCCATTACTTGTTCATAATGAAAAAAAACAGCGAGCAAACGATCACAAGCTGTTGATGCAAATAAAAACCGCTCTTCTTAAAAGAAACAGCGGTTTTTATTTGTCTGTCAACGGTCATCTGTTCTTTTCTGCGACCGTCTGTCTGCTTCAACACGCTCTCTGCGCATCATTTTTTCAGTTTTATTTTTCATCAAACAGGGATATCTCAAAGGTTTGTTCATAATCCCTGCCCATGGAAATCGTAGCCGTGCGTTTGGTGTTGTTGTAAACAACTGACCACTGGGTGGAGCTGATGCTGCCGCTGTCCGTCTTATGCGGCTTCTGTGATGCACTTTTCAACAATTCCATCGCTTCTTTTTCTGAAAGCACGCCGTTTTTGGCATCCAGCTCTGTCGTTAAGATTTCATATCGATCCTGCCCATGACCGAAATCATAATCGCCCGGTGTCAATAAAAAGTTGGTTGCCGCCTGATAAGCGCCTTGCGGCTCTACCAGCTTCATTTCATTGTCGATGTATTCTACGATCACTGAATTGCCTTGCGCATCGGCAATATGGAAATGATAGCAGCTGTTGGCGCTGGAATGCATATCATACTGCTCTAACAGCGCAACCGCTTCTTCTACCGTCGCACAGCGATCTAAGATCATACGGATCGCCGTTGTCGTCGTAATATCGGTCTTATCCGTATCCTGATTGGTTTCCTCGGTTGGGATCAACAAGACGCCGATGCTGAGCCCTTTCTCATTGATGCCGTCTAATGGGGCATAAGGACCGGCTAATGTCGTGATGCTGCTAAGCAGGCTATCCGGCAGTTTTTCCTCTCCATAACCGATAAAGCCTAAGTTTACCATAGAAACCGATTCATAGCCGTCGTCCGGTTTGGTGCGTACCAGCATGGCCGGTGAATAATCTAAATCGAAATTGCGTCCGAACAAGTAATCGCCGTCCGGTGTCGTTGCCGTAAAAGTAGAACAGCCAAGACTGGGAATATTGATTTCGATCGGCAAGCCTTTTAACAGTCTTTTTACCACGAACGATACCAGTTCCCCGTCATTAGAAGCGCCGCCCTGCTCCAAAAACGCATCTAAGCCATAATCACCCTGATAATCCATCGTATAGAGCGGGTAATCATTTACTTTCTCTAATGATCGAAGGGTGCTGATCTCATTGTGGAACAGCGCATATATGCCGATACATACCGCAAGCAGCACAGCTGCGACCGATGCAGCGACAATTTTTAATATTTTCTTTGTTTTCTTGCTCATAATACCTCCCATGTGCCATTGCACATACTCGCTATGATAGCACTTATTACTTTGAATGTCAAACTTTGATTAAAAAGTATTTCCTGTTATATTGATCTGTTTCCCTTGGCAAAGGTAAGAAAAGATGTGGAAGCGCAGGGAAATAGTACAAAAATTGCCACTTGTTTGGGTGAAAATTGGTATTGGCAAAAAACAGGACGATTTTATAATGGAAACAGGAGGCGGCCATGATCACTTTAACCAAAAGACAGAAAGATATTTCCTTATATCTGCTGAAGCAGAACGATTATCTCACCGGCAGACAGCTGGCCGAGCATTTTTCCGTCAGCATCCGTACGATCCGCAATGACCTTGATCAGATCGAAGCCTATTTGAAAGAACGGCAGCTTCTGATCGTGCGCAAAAGCGGAATCGGCGTACGCATTTTCATAGATGTGCAGAAGCGAATGGAATTAAAGCAGATGCTGGAGGCAAGCGATGGACATTACCTCAATAAAGAGGAACGCCATGCCTTGATCTTGACACTGCTGCTGATTCATGATTCCTGTACCTTTCAGGAACTGGGAGAAGCGTGTCAAGTCAGCCGGCAGACGATCATCAACAGCTTTGCGGAAATTGAAGCGATCATCAAAAAGAACGCTTTGCATATCACGAAGCAGCAAGGCGTCGGGATTTCTTTAAGCGGTGATGAGCGTGCGCTGCGGCAGCTTTTCCTGCAGATGGTAAATGAATATCCGCTGATCGTAAGCAACGCCGTTCCTTTACAGCTGGCAAGTGAACGCTATGACAGCGTCATATCCCAAATGATCCGGGAAATCGAACATGCCCACAGCATTCGTTTCGTCAATAAAAACCGTTTGACGCTGCTGCTGACTTTCTTTTTATGGCGCATGGAACAAGGGCATTGTCTAAAACGTGCCAAACGATTACAAAAGCAAGAGGAAGAACTGTTTCATACCTTGACGCCTTATATCAGCGCAAAAGCGGAACGCGCCTATATCAGCACCATTATGCTGAGTGAACGCATGCAGCAGGATCATGCTTCCGAAACGATCTACGATGACGCTTATCTGATTTCTCATGAACTGCTGGACGCCTTAAAAAGGCTGCACCACATTGATGAACTGGAAGATGAAGAAATGATACGCGGATTAACGATCCATATTCGCTCTGCCATCTACCGCATCCGCAATCACATTGCCATACGCAATGAACTGTTGGAAGAAATCAAGCTTTCGATCTCTTTGATCTATGCGTTTACCCGCAAGCAGCTCTCGCTCATGGAAACACGCTTTCACATTCATTTCAACGAGCATGAAACAGCTTATATCGCCATGTATATCGCTTCGATCTATGAACGCAATATCAAAGCATCTACTACGCTGCACATCTTGCTGGTCTGTTCCTTCGGTTTGGCAAGCAGCGCTATCCTAAAGACCCGCATCGAACAGACGTTGGCCGAATGTCATGTCGACGGTCCGATGTCAAAGGCCGAAGCGGAAATATTTTTATCAAAGCAGAAAGTGGATCTCATTATTTCCACCAATACCTATGAACGAAATGATATTCCGGTGCTGGTCGTCAATCCGCTGCTATCCGCAAGCGACATCGAAAAGATCAAAAATCGCCTGTTTCAGGATTCTTATTCCAAGATGTGCGATCACTTTATCAAGTCCAGCGAAAGCAGTGAAATCGCAAAAATACCGCATGCGATCAGTGATTATATCGAAAAAGACGCCATACAGGTCATCGAACGCTGTGAAAGCTGGGAAAAGGCGATCGCCTTGGCAGCCGCTCCGCTGTTGGCGAAGCAAGCGATCGAACAGCGCTATGTGAACGCTATGATCGACGCGGTAAAAAACTATGGCACTTATATGGTCTTGACACCGGGCTGTGCTTATGTCCATGCCGGGATCCATGACGGCATCAAAGAGAACTGCACGGCGCTGCTTACGATGCATCAGCCGCTGCTTTTCGGTGATCACAACGCAAAAAGCGTTCATACCATCGTCGTATTGGGGATCCATGACAAAGAGGACAACGATTTATTGAATTTGGCATATATTTTAGAAAAGGAGCGCAATATCAAGACACTGTGCGCAAAAGACGTCGATGTGCAGGCGATCTTATCCATGCACGACTGAAAGGAGAAAGACAATGGAAGAAGTGATACATTTTCATCATATTTTAATCAATCAGCATGCTGATTCATGGGAGGACGCCATCAGACAGGCAGCCGCTCCGCTGATCAAAAGTGAAGCGATCAAGGAAGCGTATGTCGACAGCATGATCAACAGCGTCAAGACGTTGGGACCATACATCGTCATCATGCCGCATTTTGCCTTAGCGCATGCCGCACCTAGCGATGCGGTAAAACGAAGCGAGATTTCCATCGCAACCTTTGTGGAAGATGTCATCTTTCACAGCGACAATGACCCGGTGAAAGTCGTCATGTGCCTTGCCTGCAAAGATAAGACTTCGCACATGAAACAGTTATCACTGATTGCGGAAAAGCTGATGAAGGAAGAGATCATCGAACAGATCTGTGCCTGTCAAAGCGTACAAGCGCTGTATGAATTATTGAATCAATAGCCTAAAGTATCTCTACTTTAAGCATAGATGAGAAAGGAGGAACATCATGAAAGTACCTAAGATCCAAACCGTATGCGGATTTGGCTGCGGTTCTTCGCTGATGCTGCGCATGAACATCGAAGCCATTGCCAAAAAAGCCGGTGTTGCCATTGAAGCATTTTGCGGAGATGTCGGAACTTGTCTTTCCAATCAATGCGATGTCATCTTTATTTCCAAAGAATTGGCAGAACGCATTGAAGATCGGGCAAGCGTGCCGGTTGTCGTCATCGGCAATTTCATGAACAAGGCGGAAGTGGAAGAAAAGACACTCGCCTACTTTGAAACATTGAAATAAGATAGAAAGGGGTTTACTTTATGGTAGTTTTAGATTTTATTATCAATGAGATCTTCGGTCAGGGTGCGATCTTTATTGCGCTGATCGCCATGATCGGTCTGCTCTTGCAGAAGAAAAGCGCATCGGAAGTCATCCGCGGCACCTGTATGACCGCAGTTGGTTTCTTTATCTTATCGACCGGTACCGGTTTGATTACCGGCAATTCCATTGACGGTATCGCTACGGCATTCAATACGATGATGCCGCAGGCGATTCCTTCCACCACTGTTGATATCGGTGCGCAGTTTGGTACTGAGATCGGTATCGTTATGGTCGTTGCTTTTGCCATCAACTTGCTGGTGGCGCGTTTCACGAAGTGGAAATCGGTATTTTTGACCGGGCATATGCTTTACTGGTTTCCGTTTGTCTTTATCGCAGCCGGCGTAGATGCCGGATTGACCGGTGGTAAACTGATCGCTTTGGCGACTGTCTTTACTGCGGTGTATATGATCGTTTCACCGAACCTGATGCGTCCGTTTGTGAAACAGGTAACGGGTGATGATTCTTTTACCATCGGGCATCCGACAACCTGTCTTTCCGTGATGTCCGGCTTGATCGGTAAAGTCATCGGCAACAAGAACAAATCAACAGAAGATCTGAAGATCCCGCAGTCTTTCGGCTTCTTGCGTGAAATTGCGATCACCGGTTCTTTTGCGATCGCGATCACTTATCTGGTCATGTATTTCATCTTGCTTGGCAATGGCTATGATCCTGCCGTCGTATGGGGCTACAGCGAAGCTTCGACCGGTGTTTTCACTTATATCTTTACCCATGCCATCTATTTCGGTGTCGGCATTACCATCATGTTACAGGGTGTGCGTATGCTGATCGCGGAAATCGTACCGGCATTTAAGGGAATCGCCGATAAATTTGTACCGGATGCCATCCCGGCGCTGGATGTACCGGTTATCTTCCCATATGCGCCAAATGCCTTGATCATCGGATTCCTAGTTGCTATGGTCACTTCTACGATCACGATCTTATTGACTGCCGGCATGTTCCCGACCGTTATCATTCCGCTGATCTCTACCTGCTTCTTTGAGATCGGCTGTGCGGCGATCGTCGGCAATGCGACCGGCGGGGTACGCGGTGCGATCGTCGGTGCGGCGTTATCCGGAGTCGTTATGGTATTGCTGGTAGGCTTCGGCGCTTACTTCTTCAATAACACGATCCAGCAGTGGATGTTAGTCTACGGCGGTCAGGACTTCTCGCTGTGGGGCATCATCGAAGGCTTTATTGCCGGATTGATCGCATAGAAAGAAGGCGTTTTATGCAGTTTCTGTATTTAGATCGCATCCATGAACTGTTAAGCTGCATCGAACAGGAAGAAACAGGTGCCATGGAAGCATGTGTGGAACTGTTAGCGAAGTGTGTGATGGATCATCATTCCATTTATACCTTCGGTGCCAGTCATGCCGGTATCCTCAGTGAGGAACTGTATTATCGTGCCGGCGGGCTCATGCTCTTCAATCCGATCTTTGCAAGAGAGCTGATGTTAGACAATGAACCGATCACCCTGACATCGAAAATGGAACGCTGCGTCGGCTATGGCACGCAGATCGCCAACAGCAAGGTATCGTTTCAAGAGGGCGACGTCTTGATCATTCATTCCGTATCCGGGCGCAATCCGGTCTCGATCGAAATCGCCATGGAAGCCAAGAAACATCATGCCAAAGTCATCGCGATCACCAATCTCGCTTATTCAAAAAGTGTTTCTTCCCGTCATCCAAGCGGGAAACGCCTGTTTGAATTGGCCGATTTGATCCTAGACAATCACGGTGATATCGGCGATGCCTGTGTTTCCATCAGCGGACTGGAACAAAAGGTATCGCCTACCTCTACCGTAGCAGGCGCCGTGATGCTGAATGCGATCGTTGCGGCATTGGCACAGCGTCTGGTGGATCTGGGCATGAAGACACCGCCGATCTTCTACAGCGCCAATTTAGACGGCGGCGATGCGAAAAACGAAGAACTGTACCAGGCCTATCGTTCCAGCATTCACTATTCTTTTTGATCAAATACAGCGTCATGTTGCGGACATGGCGCTTTTCTTATTTTCAGGTGATTTGGTATTGATTTTGTCATAACAATTTGGTATAGTAAAAGCATAAATTGGTATAGCCATAACTAAGGAGGACATTATGAGCGAAAATAAGAAAAACATGAATGATTTTATCTTGGAAGCAAGAGAAGTCGGGCTGGAAAATTTAGGTAAGCGAAAAGAATTAACTGCATCTTTGGTCGATCTGTATGTGAAAAACAACTATAAAGACGTGACCATCGTTGCCTGCGGTTCTTCCAGCAATGCGTCTAACTGCGCCAAAGTATTCATGCGTGATGTATTAGATGCGGAAGTAAAGGTCGTATCACCTTTTACCTTTGAACACTATGAAAACAAAGTGAGCGATGATACGATGGTATTCGTCATCAGTCAGAGCGGTTACAGCACCAATTCGATCTCGGCCTTAGATAAATTAAGAGCGATGGGCAAACAGGCGATCGGCATCACCGGCGATGTCAATTCCGATATGAAAGACCACTGTGATCTGTTAGTGGACTATGGCGTTGGCGTAGAAACGGTCGGCTATGTAACCAAAGGCGTTGTTACGCTGTGTGAATACCTGATGCTGTTTGCTTTGGAGGCGGCGTTAAGAACCGGACGTATCAATGAAGAACGCTATCAGTATTTCATCGATCAGATCGAACTGGCATTTACCTGCCATAAAGAGATGTATGATGCGACTTTGGCTTTCTATGAAAAGAACAAAAAAGTATTGTTAAGCATGCCGCATGTTTATGTATGCAGCTGCGGTGCGGCAATGGGCCCGGCACTAGAAGGCGCTTTGAAGATCGGTGAAACGATCCAGATTCCTTCTTTCGCTTATGAGATCGAGGAATATATCCATGGTCCAAACCTACAGCTGACCCCGAATTATCCGGTATTCTTCATTGACAACCACGATGAGACCAGCAGTCGTATCGCCCAGATCTATGATGCGACAAGCGCTGTCAGCGATAAGACGTTCATGATTTCCAACAACCGCAAAGGTGATCGCATCATCTCGATCGAACATGCGACTTGCCCAAATGTTGCGCCGTTATATGAAGTCGTACCATTCCAGTATCTGGCTTACAAGGTTACGACGGAATTAAAGAAATGGTCCAAACATCCGATGTTTAAGGAATTTGATAAGATCGCTTCCAGCAAGAGCGAAAATTACCGTACCAACAGTCCGCTTGCCACAAATGAGGACGAACTGTAAAAAAGAAGCAAAACGAGAAAAAGCAGAAAATTCTTCTGCTTTTTTTGACAGATACGCCAGAAACGTGTAAGATACAGGTAAACCGAGGTATTTTATGAAACGATTGACACAGGATATTATGATCTGCAATGAATTAAAATATATGATTGCGCACCGGCCGATCCGCGAAGGGGAAAAGCTGCCCAGTGAACGAGAGCTGGCGCAGCTATTGCATGTGCAGCGGGCGACGATCCGCACCGGATTGAAACTGCTGATGCAGGAGGGCTGGATCTATTCCCGCAACCGCAGCGGCTACTATGCTTCTAAGCGCCGCATCATTAAAAATGTATCGCGTCTTGCTTCCACGACACAAGTGATGTTAAAGGAAGGAAAACTGCTGCGGCTTCATGTCGTCTCGATCAAAGAAGTCGCGCTTCCCCTTGACAAACAGGAAAAAATGCAGACAAAGGAAAAAGCGGCTTATGAGGTAAAGCGGATCCGGGAAATCGAAGGTGAACCGGTTTCCTTAGAAATCTCTTATCTTCCTAAAACGCTGGTACCGGATTTTGAAACACAGCCGTTTCATGAAAAGTCTTTATATGGCATCTTAGAAGATCATTATCAGTTTTGGCTGGATCGCTCCGCACAATCGATCTTGGTAGAGCGCTGTGATCGGGAAATCGCAGATCTGCTTCAAGTGGAGGAAGGCTGCTTCTTAGTAAAACAGGAGGGGGTCGTATATGATCGAAGCGGACAAGCGATCGAATTTGCGCAAAGCTATATGAAGCCGGATCGTTTCATCTATGAAAGCAGTGGTGAAAGCGAATGAACAAACAGCCGATGTATATGCAGATACAGCAGGATTTGTTGAAAAAGATCAATGACGGCACCTTTCTGCCGGGAGAGATGATTCCCAGTGAACGACAACTGGCAGCACAGTATCAGGTAAGCCGTCTGACGGTGCAAAATGCCGTAAACGCTTTGGTCGAAGCAGGCAAGCTCGTACGCTCCAAAGGCAAAGGCACCTTTGTGATCAAACGTAATTCCGGCAAATTTTCATGGAACAGTCCTAATACGATGGGACTAAGCGCCATCTTCAAGGAACGCGGGATCCGTAAGAAAGACAAAGTGCTGATCAGTGATGAAATACCGGCATCTCCTTATCTTGCCGATAAATTAAGTGTACCTCTGCATACGCCGCTTTTCATTTTAACGCGTATTCGTTGTGCAGACGATGATTCTTTTGCCGTGGAATACAGTTATCTGCCGCTGCACTACTTTCCTGATATTGCGGAATATGACTATGCCCATGTATCGCTTTATGCATACATGCGCAGCCGCGAACATCTCCCGGTTTCTTTTCGACAAAAGCTCATCATCATTGCGGCTGACGAAAAACTGGCGAAACAGTTAAGCATCCCGCTAGGTGATCCGCTTTACTACTTTGAATTTACCGGCATAGATGAAGCAGGCAATCTGGTCGAATATACCGAAAGCTATATTCGTTGTGACAAAACGACTTTTATCTATGAAGCAATGCGCGACAATACGAATGCTTACATGAAATAAAAGGGCCAATCAGCCCTTTTTATATGGATGCCTCGTCTTATCTTTTTATAGCATGCGCATCAATCATTTCTGCCAATTTATCAGCTCGTTTATCCATGCGTGATACAATGTTGTCTAACATTTTTTCATAATCGCTTTTATTTATTTTATCAAAATTATAATCTAAGGAAGCATTTGTGAACAGTTTTTTTCCATACAAACGTCCATCCTTTACACCAAATTCCTCCTCTAATGCCAAGTGTACTTGATTCTCTATTAAAAACGCTTTCCATCTCTCCAATTCCTTTTTATCCGCTTTCGAAACGATCGCTCCTCTACAATTAGTTTTCACAAGATTACATTCATTTTCATTAAGCGCAAGTTCGATCAATTCCACAAATAAAGATAACTGATCATGCGCTTCATATTTTTTGTCCTTTATGATGCATTTGCCGATGCCTTTGTACTGATTCATATTTTGTGGCAGCGGCATCATATTAGAAATTGAATAAACTCGTTGTATCAATACATTTAATTTAGGAAAGGCTTTGGTCAGCTTTTCCCATTCCCCGACAACTTTTTCATCATGCAGTACATAACGATGTACAAATTCCTTTTTTCCTATTTGATCTAAATTATACTTTTTATCTGCGTAAGGCAATCGCAATCCGATTTTACAGATTCCCCAAAATGACTGCATAATATCATAATAGCCAAAATCATTCCAATTTAATAAACGATACAATTCCCAATTATGCTCTCCCGGCTTTTCCAGATCCTTGCTAATCGGATCACAGTGAAAACGGCAGATTTCTTCCATTGGATCATGGCAATGATATTTTTGAGGCAGAAGCGACTGTAAAAAGCATGCCTTTAATACTGCTTTTAAGGCGCTGTTTCGCCAATAAGAACGTAATTGAAAGCGCTCCTGGTCTGTTTTTTCTAAAATTTGACTGTCACACATTTTTTCACTCGCTTCCTGCAAATACTTCCTATTCAATTTATATTTTTCTGCACATTCCGTAATCGAACAACTTTCTTCTAACAGCGCAAACAAGATACATCGCCATCCATCTGCCGTTATTTCCCCGATCTTTTCTTCGTTCAACCGCTTCAATATCTGAAACTGTGCTTGCGTTAGCTTTAACGCATCCTTTATCTTATATTGTTTTCCCTCACACTGAATGAGTCCTTTTTTCAGTAGTTTTCTCAATGCTTTCTCAACTGTCTCTATTTTGTAATGTGTTGGCTTCATTAGATCCATAGTAGAAAAATGCGTTCTTTGTGTATGACACACTTCATTTGACAATACCAACAAAATAAAAAACTCCGTTTTATTGACTCCCAGATGAACAAACTCTTGAAGCTCCATTTTTTCCTCACTTCCTTTTCCCCCCCCTATAACAAACAAGGCACCTGTCAGTGCCTCATTTTTTTACTGTTTCTTCGCAATCGCTTCATCTTCCCACTGTTCGATCAAATGATTCGCATCAGCGATGGAAATCGGTTCCAGTTTTTCGATTTCACTGTAAGGGGTCGTGATTGCCTGCCATTTCATCATACTTTTCTGATAACAGTAGCTTTCCTGTCCATTGCTTTGATAAATGGTGTCTTTTTCCTTGAAATAGGACACGAATAACTCTTTATAAATCGTATTCAGCTCCCAGAACATCGCATAATCCTGAAGCGGCGAAAATGCGTCGATCAGCTTGGAAAAATACCAGCAATGGTGCTGCTTGCCGCGGTTAAAACGATTCCACACCGCCTCGCCCTCCTGTAAATAATTGGCTTTGGTGCTGCGTAAATTGGCGAGCTTATCGGCGCAGGAAATCATCAGATTATCCAGCGTAGCCTTCGTTTCCAAATAATTGACATAATTCTGTTTGCGCTCTTCCCATGATTTCCCCTCTTCCTGCGTACAGTCTTCCACCAGCATCCGCACGCGTTTGCCAAAGCGCTGTTCCAGCTCTTCTTTGCTTGTTCCCGTATCCTCTAATGTATCATGAAGCAGACCGGCGATGATGACATCTTCTTCAGCGCCCGCATCCGTCAAGATCTGCGCGACCTCAAAAGGATGCACGATATAAGGAATTTTTGTTCCCTTGCGCATTTGTCCTTCATGAGCGACACAGGCAAACTGGATCGCCTCATGCAGCTTCATATACTGTTTGGTCGGCGGTGCACCGGACGCATCCTCCTTGCGGATCAAATGCAGCGCTTCCGCTTTGCTTAATTCTTGAAAATTCTCTTTGAAGCGCAGGATCTCTCCATACAGATTACACTTCTCAAAGCTGTGCGTAACCTTGGAATAAATAAAGGCCCCTTCTCCCTGCACCTTGAAGATACTGCCGGATTCACTCAAATAATAGTTTGCCACTGCTTCCCCTCCTTTTTCATAAAAGGAAAGAGAACCGACAGGCTCTCTTCCTTTTCCTGCTTGTTATTCTTCCATTTCCGCTCTTGCCTGCGCGATCACGCGCTCTGCCAGATTGGCAGGCAATGGTTCATAGCGGTCAAACACCTGTGTAAAGGTACCGCGTCCCTGCGTCATTGCCCGCAGCTCGATCGGGTACTTCATCATTTCCGCCATCGGCACATGCGCCTGGATCAACTGATAGCCATCCTGCTGATCCATGCCGATGATCATGCCGCGGCGCTTATTGAAATCGCCCATGATCGTTCCGGTATATTCATCCGGCACTTTTACGCTTACCTGCATGATCGGTTCTAATAAAATCGGATTGGCTTTTGCCATCGCGTCCTTAAAAGCCAGACGTGCCGCCATGATAAACGCCATTTCTGATGAATCGACATCATGATATTTACCGTCCGTAAGCACCGCTTTGATATTCACCACTTTATAACCGGCAAGCGCACCATGTTCCATACATTCTCGCAAGCCTTTCTCCACTGCCGGGAAGTATTGACGCGGTACGGCGCCGCCGAATACTTTTTCCTCAAATACCATTTCTTCCTCGTCTTCATTCGGTGAGAAATCAACGAATACATGTCCGAATTGTCCATGACCGCCGGTCTGTTTCTTATGACGGCCTTCGCCGGTTACCGCTTTGCGGATCGTTTCCCGATACGGCACCTTCGGTTCTTCCAATAATACCTCTGCTTTATATTTGGCTTTTAACTTCGCCAAGATCACTTCAATATGCTGATCCCCGACACCGTATAATACCATCTGTTTTGTTTCCGGGTTATTGACGACTTTCATCGTCGGATCTTCTTCACACATCCGCTGTAAGCCGTTGCTCATCTTATCCTCGTCATTTTTCGTCTTCGGTGAGACCGCCATTGCCAGCATCGGTTCACTGAATTTGATCGGATCGATCAAGATGCGCCGATCCTTATCACAGAGGGTATCATTGGTCTGCGTTGCCTGTAATTTCACAACTGCCCCGATATCGCCGGTAAACAGCTTACCGACCGCAGTTTGATGTTTTCCCTTGATGATATAGATCGTATTGATCTTTTCACTGCGGTCTTTATTCGTATTATAAACGAGCGAATCGCTGCTCATGACGCCGGACAATATTTTCAAATAAGAGATCCTGCCGACAAACGGATCGACGATCGTTTTGAATACCTGTGCGGAAAGCACTTCATTCTCATTGGTTGCCAATTCTACCGGTTCATTGTTTTCCATCGCCACATAACTGCCGCTTTCTCCATAAGCCGGGAAATATTTGATGATCAGATCCATTAAACGTTCAATACCGGTGGAATTGATCGCACTGCCGCTGAATACCGGACGAATCTCGCCGCTGCGCACGCCGATACGCACCCCACGTGTCAATTCTGCTTCCGTAAACGCTTCGCCGCTGAAATATTTTTCCATCAGCTCATCATCACCCATGGCGATCGCTTCGGCGATCTGATCACGATAAGCCGCTACCTGCTGTGTATAATCATCCGGAATCGGCTGGGCTTTCTGCGGATCCGCCAACGGTCCTTTGAAATACCACGCTTTATCACGCAAAATATTGATCGAGCCGATCACTTCGCCGTTTTCCCGAATCGGTACTTCAAATGGAATGACGCTTTTGCCAAACGCATCGCGCAGTCCTTCATAAGCCGTTTCAAAAGAAGCATGGTCTTCATCTACTTTATTGATGAAGAAAATCGTCGGCAGTTTATGTGCCTGTGCCGCTTCCCACGCTTTGATCGTACCGCTCTGCACACCGTCCTTTGCCCCGACAACGATGAGCGCATTATCGCCGACCGCAAGTCCTGCCTCCTGTTCACCGATGAAATCCAAATAACCCGGTGTATCGATGAAATTGATCTTGTTCTCCTTCCATTCGATCGGCACTAAACTCGTATAGACAGAAATACCGCGTCTGATTTCTTCCGCATCATAGTCGATCAGTGAACTTCCTTCACTGGTCTTGCCAAAGCGATCGCTCGCATTGGTAAAGTAAAGCATCGCTTCCAATACTGCCGTTTTCCCTGCACCGGAGTGTCCCAATACACTGACATTGCGCACTTCATGAGCTAAATAATCCCGCATACCGTTTCCCTCCTATTTCAAGATCGGCTTTAACTGAGCCAAGCAGTGTTCTCTTACATAGTGGATCGCCTTGTTTCCTTCTTTATCCACCATCTCTTTGTCCGCACCGGCCGCTAACAGTTCTTCCACAAGCGACACATATCCACCGTATGCGGCACGCATCAGCGCCGTACAACCATTGTTGTCAAACGCATTCACATCGGCGCCGCGGCTGATCAGCAACCGAATCGTATCCTTCTTGAACGCCACGCACGCTTCCATCAAAGCCGTACGTCCCACTTCATCCTGCGCATTGATATCCGCACCATGATCCAGCAACAGTTCACAGCAGCGATCCTGTCCTAAAAAAGCCGCCCGCATCAACGCATTGCGCCCGCGATCATCCTGTTTATTGACATCGGCGCCGGCTTCGATCAGCTTCTTACAGATCGTTTTATTGCCTTTTTTCGCTGCGCCCATGATAGCGGTCTTTCCTTTATGATCTTCGATGTTTACATCGGCGCCGTTATCCAGCAATACGCGCACGATATCCTTATAATCACGTTTTGCGGCACGCATCAGTGCCGTTCTGCCGTCGCCGTTTTGATAATTGATATCCACTCCTTTTGCCATTTCCGCGCATACTGCGGTAAAATCACCGTTTCCGCAAGCGTCCCAAAATACTTTGTTGAATTGATCCATGATACCTTCCTCCTTTTATATGATATTTGATCATGAAAGATAAATAACGGGGATAAAAAATGACGCAAGCATATTAACACCAGCGTCATTCAGAAAGCCCTGTCGAAAACTAGGTTGTCGCCAACCGCAATAGGATTTTTGTTGTTGCCGCCATAACTCATCATGACAATCACGCTCCTACTTGTTTTCTTTGTACTTTTATTTTACTATGAATTTCATTTTATGCAAGCGTTTTCACTCATTTTCATCAACTTTTCAAGATTCCCGTTTCCCTTAACGCATAAGCAAGGGTTTTATCCTCATACTAATCATGAGGTGATATACAAATGAAACGTTCTTACTGGATCAAAGAACCTTCTGTAGCTTACACGTCACTAAGCGATTCTATCCATGTGGATACGCTGGTGATCGGCGGCGGTATGTGCGGTTTGATGTCCGCCTATTATTTGAGCCATACCGATCGCCGGATCGCTTTAGTAGAGGCAGAAAGGATCGGACAGGGGGCAAGCGGCAGAAACACCGGCAAGCTGTCGGCACAGCAGGGCTTTCTTTACAGCGATCTGATCAAGACCCACGGTGAAGCAAAAGCACGGCTTTACTATGAAGCAAACCGTGATGCCATTACCGCTTTGGAAGATCTGATCAACGATGAAAAGATCAACTGTCAGTTTCGGCGTGTAGATGCAATGTTAATGGCGCTTGACGAGCGGGAACAAGAAGCACTAGAAAAAGAGCGGCAGGCATATGATGCTTTGCGGATCCCTTATGAAGTCGTTACTCAGCCGCCCTATGAGATGCCTTTTGTCAAGGGATTGAGAATGATGAAACAGGCGCAGTTCCACCCTTATCACTTTATGCTGGAATTAGCACAGCGTATGCATCAAAACGGTGTTGCCATTCATGAGCACAGTCCCGTAACTGCGATCAACAAGCAGAAAGAGGGTTACGCCATTACCTGCAACAACTGCACGATTCATGCGAAATCAATCATCATGGCAACACATTTCCCGATCAGTGACCATGGCAATCTGTTTTTTACCAAGGTGGATTTCGTACAGGGCGATCTGTTGGCTGCCAAAAGCGCCTATCCGCTGCATGATACGATGATGATCAACATCGACAGCGATCACATCTTTTCAGCGCGCACGCAGATAGATGATGATGGAAGCGTATTGGCCATTTTAAGCGGCAATCAGCATCATGCCGGTTTTATGACTTTGGAAGATCATGACCGGTGGGTCAAGATGTGCACCCGTCAGTTTCAGCTGAAACAGCCGATCCTTACATGGCGCAATCAAGATTATGTATCACATGACCGTTTGCCTTTCATCGGCAATCTGATCGCCGATGATCCAAGCATACAATTCGCAAGCGGATTCGGTAAATGGGGCAATACGATGAGCGTGGTCGCCGCCAAGACAATGGTCGCCAATTTACTGGTGGAGATGACGCCCTACGCAGCGCTTTTTGCACCCCATCGCCGTCAGGTAATCTTTCAAAGCAGTTATTTCCTTGGAAATATGAAGATGATCAAACATTACTTGACCAGCCACATAAAATCCTTTTTCCCTGATCACTACCCTTTTCATGTGCGCACCTTCCATGAAAACGGCACCGTTTACGGTGCGGTGGAAAAAGATGGGAAGCTGTCGATCGTCAATATCCGCTGTCCCCATCTTGGCTGTATCCTTAACTACAATGCCGTTGATGAAACATGGGACTGTCCATGCCACGGTTCACGCTTTACTTATGATGGAAAACTGATAAAAGGACCTGCCGATCAAGACCTTCATGACATCGAAGAAGCACCGAATACGATCGATCCTCATATAATAGACTAGTCATGATAAAAATGACGAATGTTCCTCTTCCTTCAAAAAAGACTGTCTCGCAGTCTTTTTTTCTATCAATCAGGTATTTCCTTTTGTTTGATGCATACGAAGCAGCCTAGTGCTCTTGCGGTGAATCACGATCCCTTTTTCAGCGAAACATCAGATCCTCATCAAATTGGCGATACCCGCTTTGTCGATCGACCATATTCAACAGTGGCTTTCCTTTCATAAAACGCTCTAAGTTTTCTTTTACCAGACAAAGGAAGCGGTTGCGCGTTGCCCGAGCGTTCCAGATTCCCGCACAATGCGAAGTAAGAAAAACATTGTCTAAGTCCCATAGCGGATGGGTCTGCGGCAGCGGCTCCTGTTCGAATACGTCAAGACAGGCACCGCCGATCGTTTTCTGTTTCAACGCTTTGATCAAAGCTTCTGTATCAACAGCGCTGCCTCTGCCGACATTGATCAAGACCGCGTCTGTTTTCATCCTTTCCAGCATGTCCGCATTGATGATATGATGTGTGCTTTCATGCTTTGGCAGACACAAGGCGACGACATCACAGCGCGGCAGGACATCAGCCAAGGCCTCTATGCCATACTGCTCCTCAATGTAAGCAGGCCGTTTTTCCTGATGATGACGACGGATCCCGATCGTATAGGCACCCATCGCATGCATGCGTTTGGCAAAGGAAGAGCCGATATCCCCAAGCCCCAGGATCAGCACATTGCATCCGTCGATCGAGCGCACTTCACCGCTGTTTTCCCAGATCCGCTGCTGCTGATGCGCTTGACAGGTCTTGAAGCGGCGAAACTGAAAGAGCAGCGCGCCGATCATATGTTCACTGACAGACAAGCCATAGGTTCCGCTCGCATTCGTCAAATACACCGTTTCAAACATCGGATCATCATAGTACGCATCACTTCCCGCACTCATCAACTGCACCCATTTTAACCGCCGGCATTGTTTTAGCTGTTCTTTGCCGGGATTGCCGATGATGATATCAGCATTCACAAGCTGTTCCTTACTAGGTGTTTCCGCATACATATAATGGGCAAACAAATACGACTCCAGCCGCATTTTTTCATCTTCATTTAACGATACCATGACCAAGATCCGTAACATCTAAACGCTCCTTTCTTTCCTTTCGCATATAGGCGATCACCATCCCGCCGCCAAGTAAAAAGGACGTCCCTTCCGCCGCGCTCACGCTGAGCCATACCCCGTTCATCTGATAAGCGGTGCTGAGCAGAGCTAAATAAAGCAGGACCAGCACAAAACCGCGCAGAAGGCTAAGTCCCATCGAGCGATACGCCAATTCGATCGACTGGAAATAATACATCATCATCGTATTGGCGCAGAGAAAAGGCAAGCAGAGAAAATAAAGCCGCACGCCTCTCGCCGCTATTTCACTAAGCGAGCGATCTCCACTCGCAAACAGCGAAACGACCGCATTCGGAAAAACGGCCATCATGAGGTAGGCACCGATACCGCTCATGCAGGTGATGCCAAATGCCACATAGAAGCTATGCCGCACCCGTTTGTAATGTCCGGCACCGAAATTCGTGGAAAAAAGCGGCTGGGCCGCCTGGGCAAAGCCATTGATGATGCCTTTTGCGACATAGGCGATATTGGTAATGATGGCATAGGCCGCCAAATACAGCGCGTCGCCGACCCGCAGGATCACATAATTCATGACGACCACCACCGCACTGACACTGATTTCCATCAATGCGCTTGCCATGCCATTCGCAAAGATCCGCCCTAACAGCGAAAAGGAAAAGCCGTGTTTTGTGAAGCGCAGGGAGCAGTCCTTTTTGAAAAAATGTGTCGATAACAGGAAAACGGCAATGATCGGCGCAATCCCGGTCGCGATCGCCGCACCCTGCATCGCATCATCCAGCAGCACGACAAATACATAATCTAAGACGATGTTCGTGAAATTGCTGATCAGCATTGCCGCCATTACCAAATTGGGTGCATGATCACCGCGTATCAGTACTTGCAGCGCATAAGACAAGACCGCAAATACGCTCAATAAATGAATCGGCGTCATATAATCGACGACATATGGCAGCAATTCTGCGGTTGCCCCTAAAAACAAAGCGATCTCCTCCATAAAAAGAAGTCCCACGATCGTCATAAGCAAGGTAACAACGATCGTAAACAGCAGTGCCAGCGTAAAAGCCGCATGCTTTTGACGGAGCTTGTTTTGTCCCTCTAAAATAGAGATGGTCGTTGCCCCGCCGATCCCCATAAGCAAACCGAATGCCGAATAGAAGGTAAAGATCGGCATTGCGATATTGAGCGCCGCTAAGCCAACGCTGCCGCTTCCCCGCGCAATAAAATAAACATCAGCCAGACAATACAAAGACTGAGAAGCAAGCGCGATGATCGTGGGAATCAGATAGCGGATATAAACACGCGATACCTTTCCTTCCAACAAGCCTTTCTGCTTCATGAAAGCTGCTCCCGCTTCGCTTCGATCCGTTTCACGATCTGCTTGATCACCGTTTCCTCTTCCTCATAGAAATGCACATGGAAACTGCGCACACCTGCCTCATAGAATGCAGGAAGCGCATCGATCCAATCGCGTACCTGCGGTGATAACACATGCATCAGACAATCCTCATCACCATATAATGGAAAGCGGCGTCCTTTTTCATCCTGCAAGGCATAGTGATGCGCATGACATTTCCCGCAATGGATCGCACCGTTCGCCAATACATCAGCGATGACACAATGCTTGGAGATCATATCCTCCATTCTGCCATAGATCTTGATACCTGCCTGAAAGGTCGTACCGAAACGCTGTCGGTATGCTTTGATGATGGCTGCTGCCTGTTCTTTTTCACATTCATCTGACAAGCAGATATCCTCTATGCCATATTCTTGCAGAAAACGTACCGCCGAAGCGTTTACCACATTGAGCGATGCACCGCTGATCTTTGCCTTTTTCGATCTTAAACCGCCGATTTCCTGAATCAGGGTTTCCTCTTGATAAGGATGCGTTTTGACACGTGATGCACCTTTTATCGCATGGATGCCTTCTTTTCGCAGTGTTTCCCAAAGCGTTCCGTAAGCGACGATTTCTCCCTTTGCATCCTTTAACGCCGCTGCCTGCCTGCTTTGGTGCACATGATAATACACCTTTAGCGGATAAACGCTCTGAGGCGATGACGCGATCGCTTCCACCTCTTTCCACACTGTTCTTTCTTTATAACGGCGCATGCGCTTATGTGCCAAGGCATCTAAAGCATTTCTTCTCACCTCATTTAACGCCTTATTGGCGATAAACAAGTGGTCCTGCACCTCGATCTGCATAGATGTGATTTGGAAAGGCGTATCGCCGCATTTAGACAGCTGCTTCGCGATCGCTTCTTTCCCCATGCCGGCGCTTTTTGCCGCTTCACAACCGATCTCACTTTCCGCATATACTTCCCGCTCCCCATCATTCACCCAAAGCCGCACGACATGACCAACTTTCAATTCAGCACGCATTTTAATCAAGACCTTACGCGGTCTTGCCTTTACCTGTGCCTGCAATGCCTGTTCCAGCAGCACATCACTGCTTTTGATCAGTTTCGCACCGACCTCGACATAGCCTCTTTTATCAAGCGCGACCTGTTCACCGGCCTTGGCGTGAGAAATCAGCCTGCCGCTTGTATCATACATACGATTGACGATGAAGCCATCATCCTCTTTTGCTTTCAAAATACGCACCCCATCACCCTGATGCAGATCTGCACACAAAGAAACAGAAATGCGATCCCGGCGCACCGATACCACTTTGCCAAGTGCTACTCCCATATGATTGGGGCGATATTGATTGATGAGCTGCGGTCCTCTTTGTTCATACAGATGTCCCAGCGTAAAACCGCGATGAAACAATCGCTGCAAGGCTGGCAGATCCTGCCTGCTGTGATAAGCTTTTTTCTGTAAATGCGCGTCAATGGCACGGCGATAACTGCTTACCACCTGCGCCACATATTCACTTTTTTTCATGCGCCCCTCTATTTTGAAGGAAGCAACCCCGGCATCGATCAGATCCCCGATATGATCTAAGGTACAAAGATCCTTCGGCGACAATAAATAACTGCCGGCCGATGCGACCTTTTGTCCTTCTTCTAAAAGCGTATAGCGCATCCTGCAAGGCTGCGCACACATGCCCCGATTACCGCTGCGCTTGAATAAATCGGCGCTTAACAGACACTGCCCCGAATAGCTGACACAAAGCGCACCATGCACAAATGCTTCGATTTCCACATCTGTTTCACAAAAGCGGCGCAGATCCGCCAAGCTCGTTTCTCTGGCAACCACCTCACGCTTTACGCCATATTCCTTCAACAAGGCGATTCCGTCTTCCTGATGCACGTGCATCTGTGTAGAAGCGTGCAGCTCCATATCCGGAAAATGCAAATGGATCAGACGCAGCACCCCTAAATCCTGAATGATCAAGGCATCTACATCACTTTTCTGCAATTCTTCCACATAAGCAAGACAAGCTTCCATCTCCTCTTCGTAAACAAGCGTATTGACCGTTACATAGACCTTTACCCCATAAAGGTGTGCATAAGCGATCGCTTCTTTTAACTGCTCCCGATCAAAATTAGCCGCAAAGGCTCTTGCCCCAAATGCCTGTCCTCCCAAATAAACAGCATCTGCCCCACACTGTACCGCTGCCTCAAGCGCCTCCATTGATCCAGCCGGCGCAAGCAATTCCACTTTTCTCATCTGCTCACCTCAATTTAACTGTAATGATTATAGCGAAGTTTTATCAAAAACACAATGAATGCCCATCTTAAAATCCTATCATGAAAAAAAGCTGCTCTTAACAGCTTTCTTTCCGTTTTGTCAATTCATGAATCAATGAGATGCCGCTGCTTGTGCCGATTCGTTTCGCTCCGGCCTCGATCATGGCAAGCGCCGTGTCCAGATCACGAATACCGCCTGCCGCCTTCACCGCGATCGCTTCATCGACGTGTTCTACCATTAGTTTGACATCTTCAAGGGTTGCTCCGCCAACACCGAAACCGGTGCTTGTCTTAATGAAATCGGGTCTGACACGATTGGCAATTTCACATAGTTGGATCTTTTCCTCATCATTCAAATAACAGTTTTCGAAAATTACTTTACAAATGACATGATACTTGTGACAAAGCGCTACCATCTGTCTCATCTCATCCTCGATATACGCATAGTCATGGTCTTTTACTTTTGTCAAATTGACGACATAATCAATTTCATCGGCGCCATTTCGCAGTGCATCCTCACATTCAAACAGTTTTGTTGCAATGGTCGTCTGCCCCAAAGGGAAGGAGATGGCGGCGCCTACATGCACAGCACTGTCGCACAGCCACTTTTTACAGCAGGAAGTCTGCACCGAGTTAATGGCTACCATGCAAAAGCCATATTCTTTTGCTTCCTCACAAAGCTTTTTCATGTCCGCTTCGCTCGCATCCGGTTTCAAGTTCGTATGATCAATATAAGCAGCTAATTCTTTTGCATCCACATTTACACCCGCTTTCATTTGTAATGACATTATATCATATTGGAATAAGGATGTAAATATTTTCTGTCAGTCATTTCCTTTTTTTCACACAATCGGTTTACCTTAAACACCCTTTATCCTAAAAAAAGAAGCCTTCGCTTCTTTTTCCTTATTGATTGATGCACCCCTTAAAATCAGGTGATACGACATCTAAACGCATATTATAGCGTTCGCTCAGATAATATGCGATCGAATACTCCAGCGGCAGATTCTCAACTGAAAATCCTTTCGTTACGATGCGTAGGATCGGTGCACCTTCCTTTGTTCCAAGCATTTCCGCGATCTCAGCCGTCGCCGCGATGGCACGCACACTTTTTTCCGTTCTTGCGACATACAAACCATACTCTTTTTTCATATTTTCATAGAGCGATACCTTCGCAAAGTTCAGATTTTCAATCCCGCGAAACAGCCTGTAAGGAATATAGGTAAACTCAAAGACCAGCGGTTCGCCATCCGCAAAACGCAGCCGCTGCAGTGCAATCGCTTTTCCATCACGCAGCTGCAATGCCGAAGCAATTTCCGGCGAAGCATTTTCCACCGCACATTTTTTGACCTCTGTGCGATGCGTTACACCAAGCGCTTCCATCTCCTCATTAAACTGCATGATCTTATTGACAAATTTAGAGGAAAGCGAGTGCTTTGCCACAAATGTTCCTTTTGCCCGCTGTCTGGTCAAATATCCCTCATTTACCAATTCCGCAAAAGCCTGTCGCAGCGTCGGCCGAGAAATGGCATACAGCTTGCACAGTTCTTCTTCCGTCGGAATCAGATCTCCTTCATGCAATTCATTGGCTTCGATCTTGTCAATGATGAATTGCTTAAACTGATAATACAGCGGAATTGCGGACTGTCTTTGCAGAACAAGTTTTTCATAGAGTTTATCCATGGCGCGCCGCTCCTTTCTTACAATTTTATTAGTTTATAACATTATAACATAGAATTGACTGCTTATCTAATGAAAAAGAACATTCTATCTGCTTGCGGCCCTGTTTTCTCCTTTTTCTACTCCATCATTTTACGTGGATAGCCATAACCTCCTGCGCGCAGACAGTTTTGCGCCGCATAACGCTTCCCTGCTTCCATCGCTTTTTGCATTTGCGATACCGACAGTACTTGCCCTTTCTGCCAGCCGCTATCCACCAATTCACGAACACAGGCAGCTAAATAAGAATCACCGGCACCCATCGTATCCAGCGGTTCCACATAGGCAATCGCACCGCGTATAAAATCGCTGCCGTTATAAAACAACTGCCCATCACCATCCGTGATCAACACATGCACTGCACCATAAGCATGTATTTCACGGGCAAAGGCCTTTTGTTCCTCCTCGCTCCTATCATCACAGGAGAACAGCGCCAGATCCAAATAAGGGCACACTTTCTTCAAATAATCGTCTGTCCGATATTTATCCTTGGTGCTGAAATCATAAGTGATCACCCCATGACAACGCTTCAATAGAGCGATCTGATCTTCCATATGGGCGTTACAGCTGGAATGGATCACATCAAACGTATCCAAATAAATCAGATCGGCTTCCTTTAACATCGGTGCGCCGGGCCAATTCTTCCCTAGATCTACCTTGACAAACTCCCGTTCCCCTTCATAAACATTCACATCGCATTTCTTTGTCGTACCGTCTTTCACAAATTCACAATGGGAAAGATCCACTCCCAGATCACACAGGCTCTCTTTGATCAGTTTCCCTTCTGTATCTTCGGCAATTCTGCCTAAATAGGCGCTTTTCTCCCCTAAAAGCGCCGCATGTGCCGCCACATTGACGGCATTGCCGCCGGGATACATGACTTTTAAGTTCAGATAGCGATCTACTACATTATCGCCTACTCCCACTAATCTCATAAATACGCTCCTAATAAGACTCCACGCGATAGTAACGGCGAATGTCTAGTGAATGCTCGGTAACTGCCTCCATATTTTTGGAAATGCGCTGCAAGATCGCATTCATCACGACCGGCGACAAGATGCCTCTGAACGCATCGCTGATGCCCGCAAACGGATAATCCGCCGTATCGAAGCATGTGAATTTATCCGTATGCGTTTCTAAGAAACGTTTTACCCGCAGATCGAGTTCTCTTGTTTTGCCTTCTGTCACCACCAGTGTACAGCACACACCCTTTTCTACCAGTTCCAATGTCCCATGAAAAAACTCCGGCGAAGATACCGACTTGGTGCGGATCCATTGACTTTCCTCCAATACACACATGGCGAACGCATAGCATACCGGCCAGCAGTTGCCTGAGCCGATCCAGATATTGTATGGTTCTTTATGATAATCCTGTGCATACTGTTTTGCTTTTTCATCAACGGCGATACGCACATCACATAATACCTGCGGCAAATGCTTCAGTTCATCCGCAAACTGTGGATATGCGTCAAAATAGCCCTCTATATGAAGCAGCTTCCCAATCAACAAATACAAGATCAGTTCCTGTGGCCGTCCATCTCCGTAAACAACGCTGTAATCGCTGATCTTCTCTAACGGCGAATCACTTTTACCGATCACCGATACCAGTCGCACCCCTTTTTCCTTTAATACTTTGGCAGCTGCCATCGTTTCTTTCGTATCGCCGGACTTTGACGCTAAAAAAGCAACGGTTCCTTCCTTTACCTGATTATGACCGCAGGCAAGATATTCTGCGGAAATCATGCGGTATACCGGAATATCCGACATCTCATTTACCATATCCCAAAATGGGTCCATCATCGCCTGGCTGCCGCCGCTGGAAGTAAAAAACAGGTTGGTAAAGTCTTCTTTGCAGATCACTTCCGCAATATGCTCGATCATCGAACGCTTTTCATAAATAGACGCTCCGATCTTCAAAAAGTTCTGTTCATCGAAATTAACCATTTCTTTCATCTTATATCTCCTTATTTATGACACATCTTCCTATTGTCATGCTTTGTTTCCATTTGTCAATAAACACACTAATGTCCTAACATTTCAAAAAAAAGAGGACCCCCGCTGCCGCGGAAGTCCTTTTTAACAGTTATTTATCAGATTACATCCATCCTAAATAGGACATTGCAATGCCGAATACGATGATTCCTAAGATAACTGCCAGTACAGACATGTTCTTTTTCTTGAACAAGTAGTAAATTAAGAATACAAAGCCGAGCGGCAGGATATTTGGCATAACATTATCGAAGATGCTCTGTACCGTAGCTTCATTGATACCGTAAGTTAAGCCTTCGCCAAATGCAAATGTGATATAAGTCGGAATCAACCCGCCGACTACCATGACACCCAAGATACCTGCGGCACGAGTGATCGCGTTCGCATTTTCAGAAATCGTAGAAACCGCTTTTGTACCTAAGCTATAACCCAAACGAGCAAACCAGATACGAGAGATCGCTGATACGAACCAAATTGCGATATACAGAAGCGGTCCAAGCGGTGAACCGTCTTGTGCTAATGAAGTACAGATTGCGGCAGAAATAGGGAGCAGCGTAAACCAGAAGATCGCATCTCCAAGTCCTGCCAATGGTCCAAACAAACCGTTCTTGATATTGCAGATCAAGGTACGATCTTCTCCAGCTTCTTCCATAGAAACGATCAGACCCATCAAGAAAGTTGCCATGTGCATTTCAGTGTTGATGAATTCCATGTTTTTGGTCATGAAGTCAGCCAACTGTTCTTTATCATCACCATAGATCTTTTTAATGGTAGGCAACATAGAGCAAGTAAAGCCCAGCGCCTGCATACGTTCAAAACTGAAACCGATCTGTTCAATAACTGAGTACAAACCTAACTTTGTTAAGTCGCTCTTTGTAATTTTGTAATTAGATGCCATCTTCGTCGTCACCTCCATCTACTGCAACTGCCGCCGCAGAAGCAGCTTTCATTTTCTGGTTGTACAGATAGTCGATATAAGCAATCGCAACTGCAACCATCGCAATCGGAAGTACATTGTCAACTCCGGTAAAAGTAGCCATGAAGAATCCGATGAACAGATAAGGAATGTTCTGGTTGTTTAACATAACCATCAACAATAAACCCAAACCTACTGCCGGAAGCATGTTGCCGGCAACTTCAAAGCCATGTACCAATTCTGTTGGGAAGGCATTAACGAAGTTCTGGATCGGTTCCTGTAAACCATAAGCAGCCAAGAACGCAACGATTGCCATTGCCCCTGACTTTACGAACCAAGCGCCGTAGCAGATACGTGTAAATTTACCTGTATCCCCTGCTTTAGCGGCTTTTTCACACATACGAACAACAGTTGAATAAGCTGTGTTGAAGAAAATACCTAACCACTGTGCCAATAAAGCAAATGGCAAGGAAAGACCAAGTGCTGTTTCAGCACCTCTGCCTGTCGTATAAGCGATGACAACAGTCATGAAACCTGCCATCAGCGGATCAGGCGGTACGGTACCTCCTACGGTAAGCAAGCCCAGATATGAAAGTTCGGCAACGGCCCCGGCCTTAATGCCTAATTCCATATCTCCAAGAACGATACCTGAGAAGAATGCCACTACCATTGGTCTGAACCAATAGAATGCTTCCATCTGCTGGTCCAATGCACAGATGAAAACGACAATCATCAGCAGAAGTCCTTGAATTAATGTAATTTCATTCATCAAAACCTCTCTCCTTTCATGATGAAATATTTTTATCAGCTATCCCCAAACAGCTGAATAAAAACCGAATGTAATTAGATATCGTATTTCTTGTCGCCCGGCGCGATCTGAATATAAACCTTCGTACCGGATGCCTTGATATCCTCAAATGTTTTCAAGTCCGCATCATCCACATATACATGGGATTCTTTCAATACATGCTTGCCTTCGCTCGCATGCATATTGCCGACATTGAGTTCCTTGATCGGAACACCGCCCTGAATCAGCTTCAGTGCATTTTGCGGTGTTTTACATACCAAGAATATTTTTTGTGACGCCTTTGCTTTATGAATGATATCGATCGTTTTCTGCAAAGTGAAGAAACGAATTCCCACACCGACAGACTGCGCTGTCATATTCATCAAAGACTGTTGTACCGGATCGTTTGCGGCATCGTCATCGGCAACGACGATCAGATTCGGTCCGACTGCGCCGACCCAGGCATTACCAACCTGTCCATGCACCAATCGGTTATCAATACGTGTTAATAAAATATTTGGTTCTGACATAATCATCTCTCCTTTTCCTATATCAGATATGACACAATAGCGTTGTGTAACCGTTTTCTAAGGAAATTTTACTGCGTTTCTTTGAATATGTCAATATGTAATAACATTTTTGTAGGTGCAATCCCCTTCCAATTATTTACATGATCTGCATCATGCTTTCGTATCTGAAAGATCAGCTTCCTTTTGCTTTGCTTTAGGCTCTGCATTGATCACGATATTGATACATACCGCTCCCAATAAGACCGCAGCGCCCAAAAACGCATAAGTTCCCGGTACTTCCCCATAGGCGAGGAATACCCAAAGCGGACTCATGATCGTTTCCAGAATACCGATCAAATTGGCGCTGATGGAATCGGTATGACGGATCCCGATCGCAAAAGTGATGCCCGCAAAGCCCATCTGCAATACGCCGATCAGCGCCAGTCCCAGCATGCCTTCCTGATTTAAGGAAGATAACTGCCCTAACAAAGGCAGGGAAATGGCGATCTGTAAAAGATAGGCAAACTGCGTGCTGTCGCTGGGTCTTGCCTGCGGTAAAGTATTTAAGAAAAACACACCGCCGAAGAAAATTCCGGATATGATGGCAAACAGATTGCCTAACATCGCCCCCTGATCTAATTTCCCGAAAAAGAACAGGATCAGCCCGCCAAACGCCATGCCGATTACCGCCATTTGCTTCCAAGCAGGACGACGGCGATAGTAAAGGCATTCATAAAGCAGGCAGAAAATCGGCGATGCGTATTGCAAGACGATCGCATTGGCAGCACTTGTCATCTGATTTGCCAATATAAAGGTAATGTTGGTCATACAGGAACAAAAACCGGCAAGCGCCGCGGTCTTCGTTAATGAGATACGCATGCTCTTACGATAAATGCCCATGATCACATAGGCGATCATACAGGTTACACCGGCAATCAGCACCGCATTCAGATCAACCATACGATAAAGCAAGCCGCCTAAGCTCCAGAAGAATGCCGTTATAAAGATCAACGCATTTCCCTTTGCCCGATTCATTCCATTACCTCTAACAACGCTTTCACTTCCCGATAATCATCGATTAAATAATCAGCCTCACTTTGATCATACCCAAAGCGATCATCTCTGCGGGCAATGACGCTCATATGCGCGCGCACCGCTGCTTCAATGCCATAGGTACTATCCTCGATCACAATACATTCTGACGCGTCTAATCCCAATCGTTTTGCGGCTTCTATATAGATAGCCGGATTCGGTTTTGATTCGTGAAACATCTCCCCGCTTAAATAGAACTCAAAATAAGAATCTAATTCGATCGCTTTCACGATTTCTTCAATTTCAAACATACGTGAAGAAGAAGCGACGATCATGCGATATCCTTTTTCTTTCAAATATTCGATCAGTTCTTTCAAATGCGGAAACATCACGCTTTTCCAATCCTGAAAACGACCATAGCGTTGGTTCATTTCCGCAAACACTTCTTTTTCTCCCATCGTATCTCCAAGCAGCCGATGAAAGAGTGCATCATAATGTTTGGAAGTACCGCCGGCGATCGCATTCAAATCACTGTCGGTAAAAACCGCTCCTTTATCATTCAGATAATCGATCAGTTGTTTGCGATACACACTTTCACTGTCAATCAATACACCATCCATATCAAAAATTACTGCCTTCTTCATTCTAACCTCCTGTACCATACCAATTTCATGTTTTACTATACCAAAATGGAATTGATGTTGTCAATCCTAAATCGTAAATCAATCACGAAACATGATAAAAAGCAGGTATTCTCACCTGCTTCTTCATTCGGTCATGATGCGTTTCTATTGTTCAGTGTTTCTGTTTTTATATGCCGATACACCCAGAGCAAGCACACTTCCGCAACATACTAAGCTCTATTTACGAATATCGACATCAAACACATTGCGTTCGCCGGGATAGATCGCAACCGAATATTCGATCGGCACATCATTATCATCATATGCAATGGTAATGACCTTATGTACTGCGCTCTGTTTTCCAACCTTTAACAGCGCCGCATCTTTGCTATCGACGATACATGCCTCGATCGTTCTGGTTGCACGCATCACACTGACATGATAGCGTTTTTCCAGTACATCGTATAATGCCTCTTTTTCAAAATCGACCGCTTCTATGCCCTTAAACTGCTTCGCCGGCAGATAGGTATCGACCAATACCAGCGCAATATCATTGCCAAAACGCAAACGCCGCATATGGAACACCTTTTCCTGCTCACTCAGCTGCAGCTCTCTTTGCGCCTCTGCATCCTTTTCCAGGATCTCGCTTTTCAACAGATCGGTGCGTGCTTCTAAGCCCAGTTTCTTCATCTCCGTGTGAAAACTCATCAGTTCCTTGAAAAAACTGCCCTTGATTTCCGGTTCTTTGACAAAAGTGCCTTTCCCTTTATGGCGGGCGATCATGCCCTTATTGATCAGATCCGCATACGCCTGTCTTACGACCGGGCGAGAGATCCGAAACCGTTTGCACAGTTCTTCTTCTGTCGGCAGTTTCTCATGCGGCTTTAAGATCCCCTCTTTGATTGCCTGCTCCATGCACATCTCCAGCTGATAATACAGCGGTGTGGCGACAACTCGATTTAATTTAATGTAATGAAAACTCATATATCAATTCTCCCAATTTGTAATAAAGTCTTTACTTTAAGTTAATTATACTCCCTTATTTTATAATTACAACCCCCTTTTTCAACCGCTTACATTCATTTTGTGCAGTCCTTTCTAAGCTGTGCTATAATGGAAGCAAACGTGCAGAAGGAGGTCTTTTATGAAAATTACTTATCTATATCATTCCGGTGTTATCGTGGAATTAAGTTCGCATATTCTGATCTTTGATTACTGGAAGGGTAAACTGCCAAAGCTGCCTTGCGATAAAACGATCTGTGTATTTGTGTCGCATGCCCACGACGATCACTATCAGCCTGCTATTTTCAAACTGCTTTCCTACTGCCGCGATGTTACTTATATCTTTGCACAGGATATTTTAGCGCCTTTCCCTTACTATGCCTGCGGCAAGAACGAAACGCATTATATCAAAGATCTGAAAGTAACGACCTTTGCCTCAAATGATGAAGGCGTGGCGTTTTTGGTAAGCGTGGAAGGAAAACAGATCTATCACAGCGGCGATCTACATTTGTGGAATTGGCCGTGTGAAAATGAATCGGACCGCCGTTTTCTCATCTGGCAAAGACAGGTATTTGAAGAAGCGATGCAAAAACTGCATGACTGCTCGATCGATGTCGCGTTTTATCCGATCGATCCCCGATTGGAAGCACAGACATTAGATGGCATCCGCGCTTTTCGCAAAGCGGTTTTCGCCAAGCATGTAATCGCCATTCATTTTGCGGATCGCATCGATGAGGTAAAAGCGATGATCGCACAGGATCCGTTATTACAAGAGGATCAGGGACTTCATGTATTGATGCCCAATGAAAGCATTACGCTATAAAAGGAAAACGCACCATGCGCTGACATGATGCGTTTTTTTCGATTATTTCTGAGGAACGATCTCGATCCAGTAGTCATCGGGATCATGAATGAAATAAATGCCCATTGCCGGATTCTCAAAGCAAATACATCCCATCTTTTCATGGTGCGCGTGCGCTTTTTCCATATCATCGCAGACAAAGCATAAATGACTTTCATTTTCACCCAGATCATAGTGCTGCGGATGATCGTTGAGATATGTCAGCTCCAGTTGAAACAGATTTTGTTCATCGCTTAAATAACATAAAGTAAAGTTGTCATACTGTTTTTCCTTAACGACGTGAAGCCCCAAAGCCTCTTTATAGAACGCTTTGCTTTTATCCAGATCGGTTACATTGATATTGCAGTGCTGAAATAAAAATTTCATAAGTCTTTCTTCCTTTCTCGACAGATGGGAATACCCAACTGTGTTTTGACGCCGTTTTCATCTTCGGCGCTGAACCAATAGCAGTCTGCCTCTTTTCCTTCATAGGAAAAACGGTGATACTGCGTTTTTTTCTTTTGCAGGAGCGTTTTTAAGTGCCGGATCTTTTTAGGATCCAGCCGATCCTCTAAGATCAGGATCTGTTCCCGCAAGGCAGGCGGTGAGGTGACGATTACGCTGTGCGCATACCTTGAAGCGTATTGCTCCCATTTCCCCCTATCGCTTTGTGTTTCATCTATTGCCCCGTAGATCACAAAATCATGTGCCTGATCGACATACAAAAACGGATGAAAATAAGCATACGGCTGTCCACAGCAGGAGCAGGTTCCCTGAAAATAAGTATTCTTTAAGATCGCTTCCCGGATTTCCGGTTCTAATGTCGCGGAAATCAACTGTTCGCTTTTTACATAGGATACATGCCCACAGTGCAGACAACGCACCGATATTAAGATCTCTTTCATGAAATCGCGCGTGTATAGTGTTTCAGCCAGTCGATCTCATCTTGATATAGATACGGTGACAGTGTTTCAAACACATAGCGATGGTAAGCATTGAGCCATGCTTTTTCGCTTTGATTCAGCATATCGGCATCGATCGCATCTAAGTCGATCGGGGCAACGGTCAAAGTACCGAAACGTAAAAATGTACCGTATTCGTTTTGTTCCTTGAAACGCACCACCATTTCATTTTCGATACGAATGCCATGACTGCCTTCGATATAAATGCCCGGTTCATTGGTCGTGATCATACCCTCTTCCAAGATACAGCTGTCGTTTCGCTCCGGCACGATCTTCCAGCGGAAACCATTAGGACCTTCATGTACGCCTAAGACATGACCGACGCCATGTCCGGTTCCACAGCGATAATCAATGCCCATTTCCCAGATCGGTCCTCTTGCTAAAATATCTAAATTCATGCCGCGGCAGCCTTTTAAGAATACCGCCTTTGACAGATGAATGACACTTTTCAGCACCGCGGTAAAGTGATGACGCTGCTGTTCACTGATCGTACCCAATGCCATCGTGCGCGTAATATCGGTCGTTCCTTGCAGATACTGACCGCCGCTGTCCACTAACAATAAGCCTTCTGCCTGTAATGACGCATTGCTGGCAATCGTTGCACTGTAATGCATCATCGCCGCATGCTCCTTGTATGCGCAGATCGTATCAAAGCTCGGTTCGATAAAGCCGTCCTGTTCCCGCCGCTTGTTTTCCAGATATTGCTGCACACTGAGTTCGGTCATTTCCATCTTGCCGACATTGGTTTTCAGCCAGTACATGAATTTCGTAAAGGCTACACCGTCTTTCACATGGGCTGCTATGGTCTGCTCGATTTCCGTTTCGTTTTTTACCGCTTTCATCATCTGGGTGCAGTTTGGCTGATCGATGATCCCCGCTTGATTGGTAACGGCATTATACAGCGCATAATTGATCTTGCCAAGATCCATTAACATGCGTCCTTCAGAATATTCCGGCAGATCTTCATATACCTGCTCATATGGTCTGACGGTAACACCGCAAGCGGTAAAATGATCCTTCATCTCGGTTGTCAGCTTCTTTTCCTCTACATAAAGGTACGCCTTGTGAAGAGAAATATAGGCATATGCCAGCACCACCGGAAAGTTTTTCACATCAAATCCGCGTAAATTAAACGTCCACGCAATATCATCCAGCGTATTTAACAATATCGCATCTGCGTTCTCTTTTACCAATCTTTCACGAATGGATGCCAGTTTTTCTTTTACACCTTGTCCGCAGTATTTCTCATCCAGTAAAAAAGCCTTAGCCATCGGCAGTGCGGGACGCTCTTCCCAGATGAAATCAACTAGGTCATATTTGACCGCGATCTTGCCTTGCTTGCTTTCCAGCTTCTGTTTCAGCTCTAAAACCGTTTTGGCATTCATCACCCTGCCGTCAAAACCGACAATGCCGTTTTCTTCACATTCCGTTACCGCATAATCCAGTAAATCCGGCGTATCTGGTTCTCCCATTTTCATCAAGTCGATGCCGCTGCCGGCTAACTGCTCCTTTGCCTGGATAAAATAACGTCCATCGGTCCATAATCCCGCTTTTTGCGCAGTAACGACCAGCGTGCCGTTTGAACCGCTGAAACCGGAAAGAAACTGCCTTGCCTTAAAATATTCCCCGACATACTCCGTTTCATGGAAATCAGATGTCGGTACGATATAAACATCCATATGATGCTGCTTCATCAATTTACGCAGCTGTTTTAACCGTTCTTTGATGATCATAACAAAAACCTCCCATTTGTCTGTTATTATAGCACTTTTTTTATAGGGTGGAAACTGATGCGATACGCTTATTTTTATCCTGCCTGCTATTCTCTGTATGCAAAAAAGCGAGCCTTTCACAGGCCCGCATTGTTTTTCTATGGCTGGGGTACTTGGATTCGAACCAAGGAAATGCCAGATTCAGAGTCTGGTGCCTTACCGCTTGGCTATACCCCAATATCGTTTACGCATGTGCAATTATATAGTTTAATTCTATGTTTGTCAATAACAAAATACTATTTTTCGCAAATTCCTCGTTTGACCGCTATTAACTTAATCATTCATCATACACAAAACAATGCGTAAAAAAGGACTGCCTCCTCAGCTTGACAGTCCTTGCATATCAATTATTTTGGGAATGTGCTGCTTTGATAAAAAGACATACGTATTTCCTGCTAAAGCAATTTGATCCGGCTTCCTTTCTGTTTGTCTTTTATAACGAGGATCTGACGGTCGATGCGCTGCTTTAATTCTGCGACATGGGAAATGATACCGACCTGACGATTGCCTTCCCGCAGTGCTTCCAGGGTCAAGATCGCCTGCTCCAGTGCATCCTCATCTAATGAACCGAAGCCTTCATCAATGAACATCGTATCCAAATGGATCCCGCCGGCCTGCTGCTGGATCTCATCGGCTAATCCCAATGCCAGTGCCAAAGATGCCTGAAAAGACTCGCCGCCGGATAAGGTTTTCACATTTCGCAAGGTGCCGCTGTAATGATCCAGCACATCTAATTCTAATCCGCTTTGTGCACGATGATCGACCGTTTCCTGTCTGCGCTGTAATTCATACTGTCCCTTTGACATCATCATAAAGCGCAGGTTGGCATGGGCGAGAATACGGTCAAAATAATTCATCAAGACATACGTTTCCAGCATGATCTTCGCTTTCCCGCTCAGCATCCCATTCGCTGTATCCGACAAGTCCTTCAGCCAAGTCAATCGTTCCTCGCTTTTGCTTAATGCCTGTCTGCGCTTCTTGATATTGTCATAGATCTTGCGATGCGCTGTGATGCGCACAAATAAACGCTGCTCAGCTTGTTCCATGATTTCTTCCTGCGTTTTCGCAGCAGTCAGTTTTTCTTTTAATCTGACAGGATCTCCATGCGTAAAAGTGTGCAGCTGCCTTGCAACGGTTTCCAATCGCCCCTGTGCCTGAAAATAGGCGTTCTGCTTGCTTTCCTGCTGTTTTTTCACTGTTATGAGCATATGCTCTAATTCCTGCATTTCTTTGATACAAGCCTCATAGGCGAAACGCGCTTCCTGTTCGCTTGCATATTGCAGCTTGCTTCTTTGCTCTGCCAAGGCCTGCGTCTGTTTCTGATAGCTGCTTTGACTTTGAAATAAGTTCATTTCCTGCTGCCGCACTTGCTCTTGCAGCTGTTTTGCCTTTTGTTCTTGCAACGGCAATTCTTCTCGCCTTTGTTTTTGCAGCTGCGCTTCCTGTTTCAAGGCTTCATAATGCGTTTGCTCTTGATCGATGTGTGCCCGCAAAGCATCACACGCCTTTTGCAGATCTGTTTTTGCTAAAGATAACGCTCGATAGGCTTTCTCATAATGTTCCTGCAACTGCTCTGCTTTGCTTTTGGCACTGCCGGCCTGATGGCTGGCGGTAACCATCTGTTCTTCTAAGCGGAGGCTTTCTTCACGCAGCTTTTGCACCGTATTTTCATCGATCGATTCCTGCTTGCGTGCGGCCGGCTTTGGATGATGCAGCGAACCGCATACCGGACATGGCTTCCCTTCCATCAAGGTCTGTGCCAAAAGGCCGGCCTGTTCATCCAGCAGTGCTTTTGATGCCTGCTGGTAAGCCTGTTGTGCTGTTTCTGAGCGCTTGGCGATCATCACATACGTTTCCTGTTCCCGCACATAAATCTTTTTTGCCTGCATCAGTTCTTTTTCCAGTGTATGCAGTTCTTCTAACTGTTGAAAACGCTGTTTCTGTTCTTTTAAGCGCTGCTCCTGTGTTAATAATAACAGCGCTGCATCCTCGCTTTCCCGCTCCTGCTTTTGCATTTGCTCATAGTGCTCCTGCGCCTTGAAAAAAGCCTGTCGGTATTCCTGTAAGCGTGCTTCCTCCTGCTTTTGTGATAACGCGACTGCCGCAGTTTCCCGTTCCAGATGCGCCAGTTTTTCATAATCGGATTTGGCACTTTCCAAAGCCTGTTTTTTTAACAGCAGCTGATCGCGTTCATTTTGCAGTTTGTTGTCTGCAAGCTGCTTTTCGATCGCTTCCAGTTCTTCTTTCCATACGGCAAGCTGTTCTTCCAAACGCTGTTTTTCTTCTTGCAAAGCCTGATGTCTTTCTGCTTCTTCCAGTTGTTTACGCAGGTGATCCTGCATCTGCCGATGATCTTCACGCTGTTTTTTCTGTGTTTGCAAAGCATGTTGATCCTGCCCGATCTGCTCTTCTAAATAGGCAAGCGCCGTTTCCATACCGATCCCCTCCTGCGCCTGTCTGATCCACTCCTCCAAGATCGTTTCGTCCGCTTCGATCGCCTGCATATCCTGTACGATCGCATTGCGGATCCGGCGGACATCACTTTGCTGCATGAGATAATCCTGCTTGATACGGTTTTGTACTTCTAAATAAACATCGCTGTGAAAGATCTTGCGAAAGATCTGTTTCCGCTCCTCGGTCGAAGCCAGCAGCAATTTCAAAAAATCTCCCTGTGCGATCATGGCGATATGGGAAAACTGACTACTGTTTACGCCAAGGATCGTTTCGATCTGTTTGGTCGCCTCTTTGTTTTTGACAATGACGCTGCCATCCGGCAAATAAAGTTCAACACTCGCTTTTTGAACGATCAAAGCATCGCTTCGCTTAGAGGGACGCGTATATTCCGGCGTGCGTTTGATGCGATAGATCCGGTCCTGATGCACAAAGCGCAAATCGACATAGGTTTCTGTCCGTACATCTGCATATTGACAGCGCAGCATCTCCCCGGCACGCTGTTTTCCGCTTGTTTCCCCATACAGTGCAAACGCAATCGCATCAAAGATCGATGTTTTTCCCGCACCGGTATCGCCGCTGATCAAATACAGCGCGCAGTCTTGCAGTTTCGTAAAATCCAGTGTGGTTTCCTGCGCATAAGGACCAAACGCACACATGATCAAAGTCTGCGGTTTCATGATTCCACCTCGATTTCTTCCATGAGCGAACGGATATACTGCTTTTGTACCTCACTCATTTCCTGATGATTTTGCATGCGGTATAATTCTTCAAACAGCTCTGTTCCGCTTTTCTTGCGATCGACGCTCTGATTGCGCAATATGGATTCCTGCTTTCTTTGATTATCGTAATCCAGCTTCAACAGATTGGGATAAATCGTACGCAGCTTGCCCATAGCATTCACGATTTCCGTTTCATCACAAAGGGTAATATGCAGATAATCATCGGTATTTTTATTTTCATAAAAGGCTTTGCTTGTAACCTCTGCATAAGTGCCTTTTAGTTGTACTACATCGTGCAGCGGCTGAAAAGGGATCGTATCGATCTGCACCTTTCCTTTTTCTTTCAATTCAATGATCGTCATAGATTTTACATGATCGCTTTCTGAGAAAGAATATTTTAAGATCGAACCACTGTAACGGATCGCTGCCTTTCCCACCTGCTGCGGCTTATGCAGATGTCCTAATGCCACGTAATCAAAGCCCTGCAATAAAGAAACACTGATTTCCTCACTGCCGCCGATGCACAAACGCTCAGAATCACAGCTCTCTCCACCGCTGAAAAACTGATGTGCGAGCAGCACTGCGCGTTTGTCTTTCGGAAGCGTGATCTGCTTCAATAAAAAAGCAAACGCATCTTCATAGGTATCGATCTGCACATCGGGATCAAGTGCACGCAGCATTGCCGGTTTCACAAAAGGAAGCAAATAAAACACCACGGTGCCAAACGCGTCTTCCTTTTCCACCGAAGTGATCGCTCCATCATAAAGAGAAGCGATATGAATATCATTTTCCTGCAGCAGGGAAGCCGCAAACGCAAGCCGTCTGCCCGAATCATGATTTCCGCTGATCAGATACACACTGATCCGATGCATGCTGAGCTGCTTCAAAAATGCGTCAAATAATAAGATCGCTTCTTCGCTCGGTATGCTTTTATCATAAATATCACCGGCAATGAGCAATCCGTCAATGTTCTTTTTTACCGCTGTCGAAACGATCTGATCTAAAATCAAGCGCTGATCTTCAAGCAGGCTGCATGCATGCAGACGTTTTCCTAAATGCAGATCGGAAATATGCATCAGTTTCATCGCGCGCCTCCTTTCTTTTTCCTTTTTTTCTTTTCTTTTATTCTATCATAGCCGCTTACGAAAATACAGTTGCGGTTGCGATTGTCGCTTTCTTATTATATAATGGAAAGGCTAATGAAAGGGGCAAAACTGATGAATAAAGTAAGAGTGCGTTATGCGCCGAGTCCTACCGGTTTTTTACATATCGGCAATGCGCGGACAGCCATGTTCAACTATCTGTTCGCGAAGCATTACGGCGGGGACTTTGTATTAAGAATCGAAGATACGGATATTGAAAGAAATGTTGAAGGGGGCGAAGAAAGCCAGCTGCACTATTTGAACTGGCTTGGCATCGATCCTGATGAATCACCGCAGAAGCCGGGGGCATGCGGACCTTATCGTCAGATGGAAAGATTGGATCTTTACCGTGCGATCGTCGATGAGATGCTGGAAAAAGGCTATGCATATAAATGCTTTTGCACAGCGGAAGAGCTGGCAGAGGTCAAAGCCATTCAGGAAGCGCAGGGGCAGGCGCCGATGTATAATCGCAAGTGCGCCCATTTAAGTGCGGAAGAAATCGCAGAGAAAGAAGCGGCAGGCATGCCGTATGTCATTCGCGTCAAAGTACCGGAAGGCAAGACCTATACATTCGATGATATGATCCGTGGTACGATCTCATTTGAGTCCAAGGATATCGGCGACTGGGTCATCGTAAAAAGCAATGGGATCCCGACTTATAACTTTGCGGTCGTGGTCGATGATCACCTCATGAATATCACCCATGTATTCCGTGGTGAAGAACATATTTCCAATACGCCGAAACAGCTGATGATCTATGATCTGATGGGCTGGGAACCGCCGAAATACGGACATATGACGCTGATCGTCAATGAAAATAAAAAGAAGCTGTCGAAACGCGATCATTCGATCATGCAGTATATTTCACAATACGATGAAAGCGGCTATCTGCCGGAAGCGATGTTTAATTTCATGGCGCTGTTAGGCTGGTCGCCGGAGGGAGAAGAAGAAATCTTCAGCAAAGAAGAACTGATCGCGCAGTTCAGCGAACATCGTCTTTCCAAAGCGCCTTCGGTATTCGATGTTAATAAATTGAAGTGGGTCAATGCGCAATACATTCACAAAATGGACAGCGATGCGTTTTATGCGCATGCTCTGCCGTATCTAAAAGCAGCGATCGAAAATCCGGATATCGATCTGAAAGCGTTATGCGCCATCATCCAGCCGCGTATTGAAACGTTCGGCGAGATCAAAGACGCTGTTGATTTCTTCAATGCGCTGCCATCCTATGACAATGCGTTATATACGCATAAGAAAATGAAAACCAACGCGGAAATTGCCCTTGCCTCATTGAAACTGGTCGTACCGGTCTTGGAGAAGCAGGAAGAATGGAGCAATGAAGCGCTGTATGAAACACTTTGTGCGATCGCCAAAGAGCACGCATTAAAAAACGGACAGGTGCTGTGGCCGGTGCGTACCGCTTTATCCGGGAAAGAACGGACGGCAGGCGGCGCAACGGAAATCGCCTTCCTGTTAGGCAAAAGCGAAACGATCAAACGCCTGCAGCAAGGTATCGCGCAGCTGGAAGCCGCTTAAGCGCTGTTAATGAAAAACATTCACCGTTTGCGTGAATGTTTTTTTATTCTCATGAGGATCTAACAATGAGATGTGGAAACGTGCTGTCGTTTATTGTCGAAAATCCATGTTTCCACCCATTTTCTCACTGCTTTGCTTCTAAAATAAAAACCAAAATTTCTAACAGAAAGGAAGCAGGATCATATAACAGAGCGTTGAGAGGACGATGCTGAAAAGAGTATTTCGCTTCCATACCTGCAACAGCACAACGAGCATCACACAGCCGATCTGTAAAAAAGCATGCGTCATTGCGACAGACGGCAGATCCTTTAAGCAATAGACCACAAGCATGCCCATCATCGCATAAGGAAGCCACGCACCCAGATCTTCGATCAGCGTGAACGGTCGTCTTTTCTGAAACAGGATAAACGGCAATGTACGCAATAAAAGTGTTACAAGCGCCATGACAGCGATCATGGACAAAGGATTTTCGATCATTTTAACGCCTCCTTTTGGCGCAGCCTTTTTCGGATCGCACACAGCCAGATACAGATCAGCACCATCGCCGCAAGCAAGAAGTTATCTTTTCCAAATAGCAACAAACAAAGTGCGGAAACACCCAGACCGATCAAGGCCGGACGATGCTCTTTCACACTGATCCACTGTTCTACAAATACCGTAACAAACAGCGCTGTCATCGAAAACTCGATGCCCGCCAGATCAAAGGGAATGATCGTACCAAGCAGGGAACCGCAAAGCGTACCGATCACCCAGTACAGCTGATCAAAAAGCGAAACATAAAAATAATAGGCATGTGGGTCTGTTACGTTGCTTGGCGCACCATTGCAGACCAAAGAATAGGTTTCATCGCTCAAAGCATGCATCAGATACAGTTTCTTCCATCCTGCGCCCCGATAGCGCTTTAACATCGAAAGCCCGTAAAACAGATGCCGGGCATTGACCATAAACGCCGTCATAGCTGCCATCCATAGATTGGCGCTGCTGCTGAACAGCGAAACAGCCGCATACTGCAAAGAGCCGGCATAAACAAATACGCTCATCAAAAGGGCAAGTCCCATCCCATAACCCTTTGCTTTCATCAATATTCCAAACCCCATGCCAAGCACCAGATAACCGGCCATGACCGGTATCGTTTTTCCCCATGCCTGCCTGATCACTTCACGCTTCATCCCCTCACTCCTTTTATGATCCGGCTGTTTGCCGCCGTCATTCCTCTTGTTTTTATTTACGTTTCATTATACCGACAGATCGATTTCATGACAAGCATTTTATAAAATGCGGCTTTCATAGAAAAAGCCCGGCACCCGCCGGACTTTCCTCGCTGATTTTTATTCTACAACTGTTACGTTTGTTGCCTGCGGACCTCTGTCGCCTTCAACAACATCGTAAGTTACAGTCGCATTGTCTTCCAGTGTTTTGTATCCTTCCGCATTGATCGCAGAGAAGTGAACAAAGATGTCCTCTCCTGCATCATTTGTGATGAATCCATAACCTTTCTCAGCATTAAACCATTTTACCTTACCTGTAAACATATTCGCACCTCCCAGAAGAGCCATACAAACACTCAAATGATGCTCTATAACGGAATATCAAAACGAATGTATTGTGATAACTTTCTTAAATATAGGATATACTGCAATGCTCAAACAGTCAAGTTTTTTTGCCTATTTTTCATTGAATTATATGAATCGAAAATGATAATGTCTTAATGAAACGGAATTGAATTTGTCCCAAAAGTGATATATGATAAACCTTTCGTGAAAGAGAGGTTAATATGAGAGAGGTTGTATTAAGAATGAAAGAACAATATAAATATGAAATTATTAAAAAATTAGTTGATACCAACGGAAACAAGAAAAACGCTGCTTTGAAATTGCATTGCACGATCCGTACCGTGAATCGTTTGATTCTGTTATATCAGAATGAAGGAAAAGAAGGTTTTATCCATAAGAATAGAAACAGGAAACCTTCTACTACTATTCCTGAAGATACAAGACGTAAAGTGATCGATCTGTATCGTACTAAATATCACGATGCCAATTTTACTCATTTTTCTGAACTCCTTTTGAAGAATGAGAATATTTCTGTTAGTGATTCTACTATTAAGAAATGGTTATTTGATGAAGGGATCCTTTCTCCTAAAGCAAGAAAGAAAACGATCAAAAAAATGAAATCTATCTTGAGCGAACATAAGAAACGATCAAATTCTAAAAAAGAACTGGTTAAGATCGAGGAAAAACTTGAACGCTTAGATAGATCTGATGCTCATCCTCGCCGTCCTCGTTGTGCTTACTTTGGTGAATTGATTCAGATGGATGCCTCTCCTCACCTTTGGTTTGGTGATACCATCTCTCATCTTCATTTAGCGATCGATGATGCCACCGGTATGATCGTGGGTGCTTATTTTGATCGTCAGGAAACATTAAATGCTTATTATCAAATTACCTACCAGATACTCACTGCTTATGGCATCCCTGCTAAGTTCTTCACAGACCGTCGTACTGTTTTTGAATACAAAAGAAAAAACGCATCTTCTGATGAAGAAGACACGTTTACACAGTTCTCTTATGCCTGTCATCAATTAGGGATCGAATTAGAATGTTCAAGCGTTCCGCAAGCAAAAGGGCGTGTAGAACGCTTGAACCAAACCCTGCAATCTCGTTTGCCTATTGAGCTTAGACTTGCAGGTATTTCCACCATAGAGGAAGCCAACGAGTTCTTAAACTCCTACATAAAAGAATTCAATGACATGTTCTCTCTACCCTTAAATAATACTAAAACAGTATTTGAAAAGCAACCAGAGAACACAAAAATCAATCAAATCTTAGCTGTATTGAGTACACGTAAAATAGACAACGGTCACTGTATACGCTATAAGAACAAGTATTACATACCTGTTACAAAAAATGGAATCAGGACATACTTGAAAAAAGGTACTACAGCCATGGTCATCGAATCCTTTGAAGGAAGTTTATATGTCAATATTCTTGATCAGCTTTTCGTTATGGTAGAAATTCCTGAACATGAAGAACTATCTAAAACTTTTGATGTACAATATGAGAAACCTAAACAAAGAAAGTACTATATACCGCCTATGTCACATCCTTGGAAACATGCTTCTTATCTCAATTATGTGGCAAAACAAAAGCACCGAATGAACGGTGCTAATGTTTGACTTTTTTTGGGACATTTTCATTTTCGCTTGACAGTTTTTTTGCCTATTTTTCATTGAATTACAGTCATTTTTTACGTTTTTATCCGATTTGCAGTATTTTGTGTCATCTAATTTTTCACTTATAAACACAGGCTTTCATCGATTCTTTTTCAGATGTGTCACTTTCCTATGATACAGCCGACGCCCTTTGCGATAGCGAAATGCCAGGATCACTGCCCCAACCAACACGGCAATCAGTGCCGCCGCAATCGCATAAGGCAGCCAAGGATAAGCCGGGTCCTCACTGATCGCAGTAAACTCCGCAATGTCTTCTCCTGCTTTGACATCGTTTTGTTTCTGCTTCACAATGGCAAAGCTGCCCGCATATTTCGTCTTCCATTTGATCTGATTTTGGGTCTGCGTCGTTTCCAGACGGATCACTTCCCCATCGACATATGCGTACACCTGATAAACGTCCTGATCACTTGCTTTTTCCGGCTTTGGCAAAGACAAGATCAGCGGCACGTCCAGTGTTTCATAGACCCGATCCTCTTCCTTGATCACAAGACGATAATACGCCTCTGCTTCATAACCATTGTTTTTAGCAGTTGTCTTTAACAGCAGCTGCTGCTTGGATTTCACATTTTCATCGATCTCCATCTGAATGGTGCGTGTTTCTTCCGCTGATGGAAAAGCAAGCGTCGCTCCGGATATACCGGCCGTTTCTTTTGATGCGTGCAAGGTGATCGTACTGTTTTGATCGACACGAGAAACGATTTTCTCAAATTCGCGGATCTCCCACATGCTCAAATTAGGCTTGCTTTCATAATAAGCATCACGCGCTGCCAAGATCCGTTTTTTCTCAGCACCGGTAAAAATCACATTTCGCTTCGCAAAGTCCGCAATGATCGCATTGATCTCTGTCTGTGTTTCCTGCTGTTTGATCCGTTTTTTGTTTTCCTTTACTTCGATCGTATAAGTATAGGTATTGCCCAGCACATGGATCTGTAATTTCTGCTTGCCTAATTTCTCCATATCATAGCCGGATACCATCTCACTTGTGAGCGGTACTTTTTGGCGTGTGCCGTTTTTAGCGGTAAAGGTAAAGACACAGCCATTTACATCCAGCGTATCGCCATAGCCATACGATGTTTTCGGTTCTTCCCACTCAACTGACTGTATTTTCGTATAAGTCGCCCGATAGGTCGTTTTCTTTTTGGCAGCAGTGATCTCTTTGTCCCAGCCCGCAAACAGATAGCCTTTTCGCTGCGGTGCTTCCACTGCCGGCAGATCTCCTTTCTGCACGTCCATTACCAGCTTTTTTTCGCCGTTTTCAAAGCGCCCTTTTCCCGCGTCAAATGTCATGCGTGCATACTCTGCCTGCTTTTTCAGCGCCGATGCGTTAAGCACTGTATCGACCGCTTCACATTCAATATAACCGATATTATCTTGAAAACGGTAATAATGTTCCTCTGTATCCTCCAGCAGCGGATCACACTGGATCTGATAATAATCCTGTGCGCTCGTTTCCACTTTCCCTAAGATCAGGAAACTGTATTGGGGCAGATGATCGACTTCATATAGGACCTTCTGCTTTTTCTTCTTGGTCGAATCATATACCGGTATTTTCGCCGCCATATTCACGATTCCAAGCGCATATGCCTCTTTCTGCTTGCCACCCAGCGCATCGTCCATGCGGTAAAAATAAGAAGCCGCTTTCTCTCCCCAGTAAGGATCAGAAGCATAACTGACATTCATACCGCTTTGTTTATTGCCGAAATAAGCGCCATGATACATATACGCACTTGGATCGGCATAGCTTCTCGATACATAAGCGTCCGCATGCACCTTGATGCTTTCTCCTGTATGCAAATAGCGTGATGCACTTTCCGCCGCACTGCTGTCATACGCCGCATGACCGAATAAATTATTTTTCAGATAGCTGAGATTGCTTCTTCCCATCGCACTTTCATTCATCGACACCGCCAGCATCATCAAGGCATTGCTTCCATAAAGGTTCTGATTTTGAAGCAAGGCAGTTGCGCTGCCGCTTAACAAAGACTGGGTCAATACATCATGGATCCCATCTTGATCATCGTCCAAAAAATGGGTGAGCGAAGCATAAGCGCCGCGCTGTTCTTTCAGATAATCCTCGATTTCTTCCGCACTGTAAACACTGCTGCTGCGATGAGATACATACTGATAATAATTATAATATGGTGAAGAAGCATTGACCGCATGACGATGATCCATTGCCCGCGCATCTTCGATCATCTCTTTGATCGCATCTTCCTGATAGAAGTAAATGCCGTCATAGCTGTAATAGGTCGTCTGCTCTTCCATAAAGGAAGGCGCTTCGTCTAAACGGATGCTGGCAGAAGATCCGCTTTCACGGATCCCGTTCGATAAATCATGGATCAAGTGCCCTTTGGAGATCCGATAAGATGATAAATTGTCCGCCTCCTGCAATGGAATGATCTCGACATCCGCTAACGCCGCCCACGCATTGACCCCGGATATTTGAAATTTTACCTGTACGCCGTCGCTGTATGTATCCAAAAATAAGCCGTCCTTGGCATAGCAGCCGTTGAGATAGCCGTTTTCTCTCGTATCGGCATTCGTGTATTCCACATTGTAATCACAAAGATCACTGCTGCGAAAGCTCACAAAGCCATACCGCACCAAAATCAGTTTTCCCTGATGCACGATCGCCGGATTGTTTTTTTCCTCCAATACGGCATCATACATCGTGCGCGCCTCCTCATAACTGTCAAAAGAGGCAAATTCCTCTACCTTTCCGCTTTCCAAATAATCGACGATATGATAGCGTGCATCGGCTGGAAGCGTTTCTTCTTCGGCATAAACGCCATATGGAGAAAACAGCGTAAAGATGATCGATAGGACAAGCATGACGGCGATGCGTTCAAACTTTTTCATGGCGTACCTCCAAGTAATTGCTATTATCTGTATTATATCATACAATGTAAGCTTTTTTTCGCTTAGTTCAAGCCCTGTAAAAAAAGACAGAAGGGAATGAAGCAAACATTCCTTTCTGTCCATTAAACCTGCGGTTTCCCGCTTCCATACCAGTAATAAATATTTTTATTATGCGCATGCAGCTCACCGCCTGCCTTTTGATACAAAGCATTGGCTGCTTCGTTGTCGTCCTGTGTGATCAAAAACATATAGTGCAGATGCTCCGCTTTTGCTTCTTCCAGCACGATCTTCATCAGCGTTTCACCGATATGACGGCGCTGATAAGCTTCTTCTACAAACAGGTGGTAGATCAAAAGCATCGCGTTGCCGTTGTCGATGCGCGGCAATACATAAGCAAGCGTATAAGCGCAGACTGTATCCGCTTCATAAGCGATATACACCCGGATCTTTCTGTCCTGCAGCACTGCTTCCGCCTTTTCCTCGCTGATCTGACAGCCGCGAAAGGTTTGATTCACTTTGGTCAGCCATCGTTCATCGCCGCTTTCTAATTTTTTATATGCGATCATGGTATCCTCTCCTCACTGATCATGATGTTTGATCTTACATTTCTTCCAGGTAGCTGAAGCCATATCCCTGCACCTCATTGGCATCCATCACGATGACAAACGCCTCAGGATCGATGCGGCTGATTTCATGGCTCAGCAGCGGGTACTGTTTCTTTGATACGCAAACCATCAGCACAGGACGGTTTTCACTGGTATAGCTGCCTTTTGCCTCCAAGATCGTCGCACCTCTGCCCAGATCCTGATAGATGACCTGCAAGATCTCTTCCTGATGCTTGGAAATGATCATGACATTCTTGGTCGCCTGCCCGCCGAACATCATCGTTTTATCGATCACATAAGAGCTCAGCCAAACCGAGATGATACCGATGAGCGCAGCTTCGACACCATACACCAATGCCCCCAGCAATACGGTCAATCCATCGGTTACCAGCACCAAGGTCGGCAGCGGCCACTTTGTGATCTTATTGACGATGAGCGGCGGAATATCCATACCGCCGGTACTGGCACCGGTACGAAAGACAAGACCGACGCCCGCCCCCATCAACACACCGCCGTAAATAGAAGCCAGCAGCTGATTGTCGGTAATCTCGATCGCATGCACAGAACTGCTTAACACGGAAATAAACACCGGATAACAGATGGTGCTCAATAATGTCTTAATGGCAAACTGTTTACCTAACGTCAAAGCGCCCAGAACAAATAGAGCAATCGTCAAAGCATTGATCATGAGATCGGTCGGAATATGGAATATTGGAAACAGCGCCACCGCAATACCGGCTACTCCGCCGGTCAGTACATCATTAGGCAAAATGAACAATACGACGCCGGCCGCCAGCAGGAAATTGCCGATGATCACGATTCCATAATCCCATACCAATTCTTTTACATTACGCATCACGCATCACCTCTTTTCCATCTTACTATATCACTTGAAATAGGGCTTCGTCAAATAAATCTATATGAGAAAAAATGTTAAAAAAGTGCATAGTTATGCACTTATTCACTATTTGTAATTACAATATGATAAAACTACTCGATAGAATCAGCACATCCCTGCTCGCCAAGTCGCTTCAACTGCATGCTCTTTGCCACCATCTTGCGTGTGATCAGCTTGCTGATGAGCGAAAACGTGCAGAGCTTCATCGCCATCTTATCGGAAGCGATCACCAGTTCCTCAAAGGGAAGCGTACCGCTCTTCAATGCTTTGGCTACCGTACTGGTCGCTAATTCCAGTTCATCACAAAAAATATGATAGGCACCCTTTAAGCCGGAACGCTCTGACTGGATCTCAATACCGTCGCGAATCTCTGAAATCGTCAGCACTTCTTTCAAAATGGTAATGGCCAGCGCATATGCGATATGCACTTTATTATATTTCTTTTTGAGGGGTCTTGGCATGATTTTCGCCTTGACATAGTTATTGATCATGGAAGCAGTGATCATGCTTCCCTCTTTATCCTGAAAGATAGCGACGTATTGGGAAACGATCGTAATCAGCTGATCCATATAGATCTCAAAATCGGGCAGTTCCTCCCACCTCGGCAGATGAAACTGCTCTAATGAAGTGATCCATTCCTGTGAGATGATCGGATCTTCCATGATCTGCACTTCCTTTCTTTCTTTTTATAGTATAGCGGAAATGCTTAAAATTGGCAAATATTATGTGAATAATCACATAATCTAGTTTTTAATACTATTTATATTGACAGTGAAGCAATCTCGTGCTATCTTTTACCTAGTATTCAATACTAGATAGAATTATGGAGAACTATTACAGAAAGGATCGATTACACGATGATACGAATGATCAGCGACACTTCTACTTTATATGCGCCTAAGGATGCAGAGGCGATCGGCGCAGCCGTTACCCCGCTTTCCGTCAATATCAACGGCAATACTTATCGCGAGTATGCCGATATCAACGCCGCCGATTTCATCAAACTGATACAGGACGGCGGCATTCCTTCTTCCTCTCAGCCTTCTATCGGCGAAAAGATGGAATTATATGAGCGTTATCCAAATGACGATATTATCGATCTGGCGATGGCGGACGGTCTGTCCGGTACTTATCAAAGCGCATGCGGGGCAAGGGAAAACAGTGCGCATAAAGAAAAGATCCATGTCGTCAATACCAAAACACTGTGTGGGCCACATCGCTATCTGCTGGAAAAAGCCATTCGTTTAACTAAGGAAAGTGATGATGTGCATGCGGTATTAAATCAGTTGCAAAAAAGCATCGACAACAGTTATTCATATTTGATGCCGCAGGACTTCGCTTTCTTAAAAAGAGGAGGACGTTTGACACCGATGGCCGCAACGATTGGCGGACTTTTGAAAATGGTGCCGATCATGACCCTTACGGAAGGCGATGTCAAGAAACTGGAAAAGCTGGGGATCAAGCGTACCTTACGCGGTGCTTTTCAGATGGTAGCGGAGGATCTGAAAGTAAAAGGTGTCGACGGTAATCATTTGATCACCATTTCCCATGCGCTCTGTCCTGAAAAAGCCATGATCGCCAAAGAGGTCATACAGGAAGCATTTCCGGATTGTGAGATCTGGATGTTAGAATTATCCCCGGTCTTTATTACCCAGGGTGGACCGGACTGCATTGCCATTCAAAGCATCTTAAAGTAAAAAAGCGTGTGCAGCCACGCTTTTATTTTGGCTCGATCCAGTTAAAATGCACGCAGGCATTCCAAATGCCGTCATGATCGCTGTCATCGCTCACATAATCGGCAAGCATCTTTAACTGGGGGATCGCATTGCCCATCGCAATGGAAAAGGGCGCCTGTTCAAACATCTTGCGGTCATTGAGACCATCTCCGAATACTACGATGTCCTGCGGATCACCGCCTGCTTCCTTTACCATACGCAGGATCCCTTTGTATTTATCATCCGGTTCCACAATGACAAAACTATCATCATAGCGCATCATACCGATCTGCTTGATTTCCGGCAGTTTTGCTTCTTCATCCGGCCGCATGGCGATCATAAAACGACGAATGTGATGCAGTGCATCAAGATCCAGGTGTGGCTCGACCTGTAATTCCACAAATCCTTGCGCACCGGGACACTGTTTGACAAAACGCTCGTCTTTGGTCAGACGGATCCGATCATCTGTCAATGATACAGCGAGCGGGAACCCCAGTGCCTCGGCTTTTTTCATGATGGCGATCGCCAGATCATCGGCTAATGGTTCATAGGCGATCAGCTTACCGCCGAAGTATAATCCATTCCCACCTTCACACACCATGTTTTGAATGCCATGTTCCTGCGCGAACTCCTTGGCTCGAAAATGGGCCCGTCCGGTTGCGATCGCCACAAAATGTCCCTGCGCTTCCAATGCGCATAAGGCGCGCTTTGTACTTTCCGGCACCAGATTAAACACCTTGGAACTAGTAAGCGTACCGTCAATATCGAAAAAGAAATACTTGCGTTTCATGACTGTTCCCTCTTTCTTACTCATAGTGTTTGGCCATGGTGAAACCGCGCCCCTTTACTTCATTGACCTGATGAATGATCATAAAAGCATCGGCATCGATCTCATGTACCCGATCACATAAAAGGGTAAGCTCTCTGGGACTCACAACACTTAGAATTACCGGATATGCGCTGTGCTTAAAGCCGGTTTCTGCATGCATCAGCGTCGTACCGCGATCTAACTGATGGATGATCATCTCATTGATGTGCTCATATTCTTTGCTGATGATCTTTACTTGTATCTGGGATTTGCCTATGACCAATACCTTATCTAAGACCACCGTATAGATCAGCACTAACAAAATGCCGTACAGCACCATTTCCCGTTCACGAATGACCATCTGTCCAAGCAGGATCACAAAATCAAACGCATACATGCTGAGCGATACCGAGATGCCCATTTTCTTGTGCAGAACAAGCGGCGGAATATCCATGCCGCCGGTACTGGCACCGCAGCGGATCACGATGCCGATTGCCGCACCGATCATCAGTCCCGCCAAAATACAGGACAGCAAACGATCCTGCGTCATGACTTCATTTCCCAAAAAGCCTTGCAAGATACTTAAAATAAACGGATAATAAAAAGAACTGATCAAAGTCGTCAGCGCAAACTGTTTGCCCAGTACCCAAAAGCCCAGCAAAAACATCGCAATATTAAAAAGCGATACAAACAGCGTTAACGGCACACCTAACACCTGTTCAAACAGCAGCCCCATTCCGGTCGTTCCTCCGGTAATCAGCTCATTGGGCACGATAAACAACACAACGGCCAGCGCATATAATGTATTGCCGGCTAAGATGCCGACGATATTTTTTACTTGATTCAAACCAAACACCCTTTCTGATGAAACATTACCAGTCCTATTATAGAGGAAAGCACATAAAAAAGAAAGAACAAAGCGCCTGATGAAATGAACAAAGCGTTTGTTCTTTCTGTTTCCCATAAACTCTATTTCTGTTTCTTGCATTTATTTAACAGCACATACAACATGATCAACACCACAACGGCAATCCCAACGATCAGATACATCACCGGCAGATCGACCTGATGCCCGAAAAAATAAAGATTACAGTCAAGTAGATCCCTTAGTTCTTTCATGCCTGCTTCCGGGATGCCCTGCGCCTTCATTTCCGCAAGTACCCCCTGCATAGTATGATTGCGGATCAGTGATGTGCCATAAGTGCCGGGCAGAAAAGAGATGATCTTTTGTAATGTCTCGCCAAATGAGTAAATCGGCATATAAGCGCCGCAGATAAAGCCATACCCTGCACTGATGATCGTACCGACTGCGGAAATCTGACCTTGCGTCGATAAGAAAAAATTGATGATCGAAGACAGTGCCGTACCAAACAAAACAAGCAGCACAATATCTAAGAATAAAAAGCAAACATCCGCAAACGACAGATACCATCCTACCACAGCCAAATAACCAAGACAGATGCCCATTGCAATCAAACAAATGATCAGCGTGGAGAGCAAGGTTGCCATATAATAGCTTAAAGAAAGCACAGATGACTTGATCGGTGCTATCCGGAAATCTTTGATCGCGCCGCTCACCTTATCCTGCACCATCAGGAAATTAGAACAGAACGCAACCGTCACGCAGGAAACAGCAAGGATCGAAGAAACGAGCTGACCGCCCACCAAACCATCGATCAACCCGCTTGAAAGCTGCAACGTATCCGGCAAAAGTGATGTGAAATTATCACGATATACATTTCCAAGAAAAGTAACATATAGTACAAGCAGGATCAGTGGGGTGATCAAAGAGGTAAAGAACATACCTTTATCTTTGAAAAACAATTTTATATTTCGTTTTACTAATATCAAAAATGCACTCATCAGTTTGCTCCTTCCACCAGTGTTTTTCCGGTTACCGCAAGGAAAATATCATCCATTTTCCCTTTTGTGATCTCATAATCCTGAAACAACTGCGGATGATGCAGGATCAGTTCAGTGGCAGCTTTTGGATTTGCGAGCGTCAGCCGATAGCCGTTTGGCACCTGCTCATATGGCAGACCAAGACTTCTTACAGCATCTTCCTCTATGCCATAAATCGTAACATGATCATCCGCATATTTGTTTTTTAATGCGAGCGGCGTGCCTTCCGCAATGATCTTGCCATCATCAATAATCACGACATGGTCCGCTTCCGCAGCTTCTTCCATATAGTGCGTTGTCAAAAATACCGTCATATTTTCATTTTTGCGAAGACCGGCTATGACATTCCAAAGGGTCTTGCGCGTCTGCGGATCAAGACCTGTGGTCGGTTCATCTAAGATCAAGATCTTAGGCTTATGAAAGAGCGCTCTGGCAATATCGATCCTGCGACGCTGTCCGCCTGATAATTTACCGACACTGCGTTTCAACAGATCTTCAAAATCAAGCAGTTTTGCCAATTCCGCAAGTCTTTGCTTAAATTCGGTCTTGCTCATGCCATATAAAGCGGCGCGGCTTTCTAAATTATCATAAACCGAAAGCGCCGCATCTAAAACAGAATACTGAAAAACGACACCGAAATCCCGCTTGATCTGTGCACTGTCTCGGTCTAAATCATGGCCGTTGATCAAGACACGTCCGCTGTCTTTTGCCAGCTGTCCGCACATGATATTGATTGTCGTTGATTTCCCGGCGCCATTGATTCCCAAAAAGGCAAATAGACTGCCCTCTTTTACCCGAAAACTTAAATCTTGAACTGCTTTGACTGATGCAAAGCTTTTATTCAGATGATCAATTTGAATGATATTGCTCATTTCTTTCCTCCTTTGTACGCTTATCAATTATAACTCATACGGATGCACAATGTACCAGATCCTTTTTACATAGATCAGAAGTAATCCGGACATATCTTTTTCAAGAAGATCATAAATCGTACAAATCTTTTATTATTGATACTCGTTATCAATTATTATAATGAAATTACTATGAATGTCAAACTAAAATAATACCTTCTCTGTCCTGGCTGTTGAAAACAGCTGCAAATAGTGGTATTCGCTTACTGATCCTAGATCATCAGATTCATCTGGTGCTTATTTTATGCCTTATGATCTTCCATGCATCGGCATCGTTTCTGTCAAATGGCAGGAAAAGAAAATGATTGCCTGCTAAATCTTTCTCTTCCCTGCACCGTTTGCTTTCCATGCAGGATAGGAAAAAGCAGACTTTGCCCGGTCTGCTTTCTTTATCTTATTGCTCCTTTACGCATGCTGCGTTAAGTTGCGGATCCATTTTTCTTTGCGATAAAACATCGTTGCGATACATACCTTTACAAGTCCCATCGCTTCCACGGCAATATAAAGAAACAGGAAGTCGATCGGAAAAATACGGGAAAAGATCGTTGAAGTCAATACCGGTCCCAGCCAGGTAAACAGCCCGTCGATGATCAGCACCGATTTGGTGTCGCCGCCGGAACGCAGAATATAATAAATGGTATTGGAATAGCCCTGCGTCCACGAAAGCAATGATTTTACGATCAGCAGCAGCGTTGCCAAATGCAGGCTGTCAGCGCGAAGCGAAAAGGCTTTTGGCGTGATACCGGAAGTAATCAAGATCAAAGCACTGCCGATCGCATAAGTAAGCAGCGCCATCCAGATCATGTTTTTCGCATTTTCCTTGGCTTTGTCAATGCGGTTGGCGCCTAATTCACTGCCGACCATCACACCGATCGCTACGCCGCACCCGCTGAATAACACATAAACAAGATTATTGATATTGTCTACAACGGTAAGCGCCGGGATCGAGCTTTCGCTCATAAAACTGAAGTTCAAGAAAACGATGCTTAATCCCAATGAATACATCACTTCATTGCACATCAGCGGAATTGCTTTGGCAATGATGTCTTTCTTCAATGAGAAAGGCAATTTTCCATAAGCGACATGCATACGGATGCGGCTGTCTTTGCGATTGACGATCACAAGCAGCAGGATCATTTCCACCCAGCGGGAAATACAGGTTGCGATCGCCGCACCTGCCACGCCCAGCTGTGGAAAGCCGAAATTCCCCATGATCAGCAGATAATTCAGCACGACGTTTGTAATAAATGCCACAAGCCCCGATACCATCGGGATCTGCGGATGCCCCATAACGCGGAATGCGACCGAGCACATACCGGCAATCGCAAAAGGGATGAAGCACCAACGCAGCACTTCGACATATTCTACGCCCATGGCAATGACACGCGGATTTTTCACAAAGATCGAAATCGTAATTTCCGGGTTCACAAATAAAAATACGCTTACCAGAGCGCCGACGATGATGCAAAGCACATTGCCATAGCGAAATACCCGGTTATAACTCGTTTGATCATTTGCCCCATAGTATTGAGAAATATATAAGCCGACACCGTTGGTAAGGCCGAAGATCGCCAGCGAATAAATAAAGAAAAACTTATTGGCGACTGCCACCGCACTGATCGCATCTTCCCCTACTGATGAAATCATCAATGTATCACACATACTGACAAGATTGACCAGCAGCTGTTGGATCATGACCGGAAGTGTCAGCTTAAAGTAATAGCGCAAAAAATCTCTGTTCTTCAAAATATGCATACGATCCCTCCTCTATACTATACCAATTACAGAATTTACTATACCAAACAACAGATAGGTAAGTCAATCGTCAAATTTTCTTTTCCGTATTTGATGGCCAAAAGAAAAACAGCGCTTTCATTGACAAGCATTTCGTTCCTCTTTATAATAGTGTGAGTTTGAGAAAAGAGGGATCTTATGGAATGGGATGATTTATCCTTGCATCATCTGAAAAAGATGTTTTTTCACTATGTAAGCAACAGTGTCATCGGTATGGCAGGATTGTCCTTCAATGTGTTTACCGATACCTTTTTTATTGCGAACGGCATCGGTTCTCATGCGCTGGCGCCTTTGAATGTGGCGCTGCCGATGTTTTCCTTTGTCAGTGCAATGGCGATCATGAGCGCCATGGGATGTGCGACCCGCTATGCTTTGTTAAAGGCGGGAAAACATGACAAGGAAGCGGATGCGGTGTTTGCCCATGGACTAGTAGCGGCGTTATTACAATCCCTTCTCTTATTGGTAGCCGGGCTTTTTTTCACTCGTCCCCTCGCTGTTTTACTGGGCGCCAATGAAGCGATCGCAACAGATACGGCGCAATACCTGTTTCCTTTGCTTACGCTCGGCTTTTTATTTCAGTTCAACCAGTTGTTTATCTGCATGATCCGCAATGACAACGCGCCGGCATTGGCCATGAAAGCAATGGTGATCGGCAATCTGGTCAACATCGTATTGGACTATGTATTCATCTATCATTTTCACTGGGGACTATTCGGCGCCAGCCTTGCTTCCTGCTTTTCCCCGCTTACCTCGCTATTGATCTTATCGACCCACAAACTGCGCCATCGCAATCATTTTCACTGGCACAAGCCGAAATGGACGCTGGCTTTGCTGGGATCGATCTATCGCATAGGTATTCCCTCTTTCATCAATGAGATTTCTTCCGGTATCGTTATGCTTGCCTTTAACTATCTGCTTTTGAAGTATGGCGGAAATACGGCGATCGCCGCTTATGGTATCATCGCCAATCTGGCGCTCATCATTCAGGCGATCTATTCCGGCATCGGACAGGGCATCCAGCCGATCATTTCTCATCTTTACGGCAGCGGACAGATTTCTCTTTCTTTTCAGACTGCCCGCTATGCTGTTGTGACTGCGGCAAGCTTAGGGATCTTGTTCGTCGGCATCGGTTTTCTGTTTCCGACACAGCTGATCGCGATCTTTAATTCCGATCACAATGCGGCATTGGAAGCGATTGCCAAGACCGGTATTCAGCTCTATTTCCCGGCCTTTTTGGTAGCGGGCATCAGTGTTTCGCTCACTTCTTTTTTCAGCAGCATTCATGCGGTCAACGAAAGTACGATCCTTTCACTTGGCCGAGGCATTATCTTTGTTTTATGCTTTTTACTGCTCCTGCCGCCGTTCTTTGAACAAAACGGTGTATGGTTATCCATACCGGCCGCCGAATGGCTTAGTTTTTTCATCGCCTGCTTTTTCTTGATCCGCATCTATCGCCGGCTTTATCAGAAATAGTTTGCGAAGTTCTATCCTAAAGATAAAAAAGTATTTGACGTTCATTGCCAAATACTTTTTTTACATCGAATCAATAACTTTCTTCGCTGCTTTCTCCCTGCATGAGCGCAACGCCGGCACTGCATCCGATCCGAGTTGCCCCTGCCGCTACCATCGCATCCATATCTGCTTTACAACGTACACCGCCGGCTGCTTTTACCTCACATGCCTCTTTTACCGTATCCTTCATGAGCTTTACATGGTGGACCGTTGCACCTGCACTGGAAAAGCCGGTGGAAGTCTTTACGAAGGTCGCCTTGGCATCCATGCATAAGCGGCAAGCGGTTACGATTTCCGCATCGCTCAACAGGCATGTTTCCAAAATAACTTTGACACATCTGCCCTGCGCCGCTTCTACCACCGCTTCGATATCCTTACGCACCGCTTCTTCATTTCCCGCTTTTAATTCCCCGATATTGATCACCATATCGATTTCATCAGCGCCGTTGGCGATCGCATCTCTGGTTTCAAAGGCCTTGACCGCCGTCGTATTGGCACCAAGCGGGAAGCCGATTACCGTACATACCTTGACATCGCTGCCTTTTAACAGCGCGGCACAGGTGGATACCCAGTATGGATTGACGCAGACCGAAGCGAAATCATAAGTTTTTGCTTCTTCACACAAGGTTTCGATCTGTTCCTTGACAGACTGCGGTTTTAATAAAGTATGATCGATCAGTTTATTTGGTTTCATCATTGGTTCCTCTCTTTCTTTCCTGTCCAGTATATCATGAAAGCGTCCATTGAGAAAGAGTGCAAAACCATTTCATACCTGCTTTTGTACTTTGCATTTCTCAGTCATGTTCATCTTCTGTTTCTTTTACCTCTGAAAATGCCTGATCCTGATAAGGAAACTGTTTCTTTCTCCAGATGTCCAGCTTTTTTTGTTTCGCTTTCTCTAACAAGGCGTCAAAATCATGCGCCGCCAAATGCGCATTGATTTCCTCTTCGCCATATAAAGCCGTCGGGGCATTTTTCTGTAACCGTAAATAGTCCTCGTAAGATACCGGAATGCGGCTTTTTTTATGATTACGGTCATAAAGCAAAATCGATTCTTTAGAATAACAGGCCCAGACGATCCTAGCATAAGGCAAAACATGGATCGCCCCCTTTTCTTTACAGCGGTAGTACAACAGATGTGCACCGAATAACAGGTCTTTTACCTGCGCCAAATGACAGACCTCCCGATCCGCTTCGCGGCGGTTTTGTACTGATAGGAGACGATAAGCGCGATAGGCCTTGGCTTCATCATTGAACCGGATCAAAATAAGCATGATCACACCGCCGATCACAACAGCTATGATCCAAATACAAAATCCCCAGAAAAGCGGCTTTGAAAGATTGCCGACATATCCCTGATGCAGCACATACGCGGCAATATGATAGGAAAACTGCAATTCTTCCTCTACTAATCCCTGCTCTTCCACGTATCGATCAATTTCTTCCCGCATCTTTTGATCCATCTGTGTATGAATGCCTCCGACCGTTTCCTCACTGTTTCCATCTGCGATCATCGCCGCAAAATAAGCGTCATCCATTTTGATCAGGTACACCTTTTCCCCGTTTATGGCAATCGGGCCATACAATTCCTGCTTGCGCCAGTCCATTCGCTGATTATACAGACAGTCGCTTTGAAAAAGGCATTGCAAAGCATCTGTATCCGTTTCTCTGCGCAGCGCTTCATAAAAATAACTGATCCTGACCGGTGCATTGTAATATTTCACTTTCTGTGCGATCAGCACAAAGGCCGGCATCGCCAAAAGCAGCGTGAATAGGACCACCACGACACGTTTGATCAGATTATGGATTCGATAAGTATGTATGATCTGTTTCATCGGCATCCTTCCTTTGTCACATTATAGCGAATCTAAGCGAAAAAGAAAAGACACACATGTCGCCATGTGTATCTTATGCGTGTTTGACCCGATCTCTTTCTTCCGCTGCTTTCGCATCATTGAAGCGATCCAGCGTACCTACCAAATAACCGGTGATTCTTCTGATCTTCTCAAATTTCATCGGCGCCAAATAATAGCCGACACCGACCTCCTCACCGTCAAAATCCAAAGAGATCGATTCGATATCACGTCCCGGATTTTTCTCTTTTACATAACGGATGTAGTTATGCAGTTCACTTTCCTCTACATCTAAATTATAAGAAATTTCAATACCGTCGATCGTTTTGTTATATACCATGCTCATCAGCCTCCTATTTAAGGTTATTATAACGCGAATTGCGCATAGAAGAAACTGAAATGCTTATTTTTTCAACGATTTCGTTAAAATATAGTCATCCATGACATAACCGTTCCCGATATCGCTTACCACCGCATCACAAATGACAAAGCCCTTATGCCGATAAACATCTAAAGAATGTGTGTTGTACTTATTGCAGGTAAGCGTGATGGAAGGCAGATCGTATTGTTTCGCCGTCTGTTCCGCCTGTTTTAACATCATGTTCGCATATCCTTTGCCTCGGTATGCTTTCTTTAGATACAGCTTGCTTAAAAACAAAGTATCCGCTTTGGGGCAAACCCCCAGATAACCGATTGCTTCTTTTCCCAAATAGGCGATCCAATATTGATAGGCGTCTTGTTTGATCGCTTTGTGGAGCGCCGTTTCACTTTGAAAGCGATCCACCATATAATCGATCTGATCAGCGCTTAACAAAGCGACAAAGTATTCATGCCAGATTCCATCAGCCAGCTTTGCCAAAGCCTTGATCTGCGCATTTGTTTCACAGCATACAAGCTGTACCTCTTTCTTTGCGGGCAGGGCAAACTCCCAAATGACTTCCGCGACCGCCCCGTGCAAAGCATCATTTTTCGTAATATGATCGGCAACTTGCTTAACGGCTTCCTGTCCATTGGCAACACATACGCCAAGTCCCGCATAAGCGATCATCGAGGCATCATTGGCATTATCGCCGATGGCAATGATATCCTCTCGCGCAATATGCAATAGCTCTGCCAGCTGTGCTAATGCTTTGCCTTTGTCGATCGAGCGATCATTTAATTCCATATAGCGATTGCTGGAATAAGAGAGCGAAAGTGCGTCCTTCCATTCCTTCGGCATCTGTTTTTCTATTTCATACAAATAATCCATATCGTTATTTTGATACATCATCTTGATGATCTCCACGCCCGCTAACGCATCAAATGATTCGATTTCCTGATAATGCGTTGCCTCAAAATATTCCAAACGCATTTTTTCATCATCATTGATCCGATAGATATACAAGGTATCTTCACTGAACACCTGTATGCAGACGGAAAACTGCTGACCAAACGCAAACAGCTCCCGCGCCAGATCAAAAGACATCGCACTTTTCTTCACACAGTGCAGGTCAGCACATGACAGGATCAAGGCACCGTTGTTGACCAACAGATATTCATCAGGGTTTTGCCAAAGGTGCAGTTGTCTTAACATCGGCTCTAACGTAAATCCCGGACGCCCCGTCGCCAATACAAAGCGGCCTCCCTGTTTGATAAAAGCGTCGATTGCCGCTATGTTTTCCGGCGCGATCTTGCCTGCTTCATACAATGTTTCATCAATATCACATGCAATCAGTCGATACATCATTTCTTCCTCCCATCCGCACCGATTCCTTTATCATTGATCGGTTTGCTTCCTGCTGTCATTACAACATACAGTATAACTCTAGCATAGAACAAACCGCCAGTCAATTTCTCTCAAACATAGCCGCTCATATCCTGATTTATCACTGATTCGCCATCAAAAAAGGCAGATTATCCTGCCTGTTACAGATCATCTACCAGCGCCGTGCTTTTCGCATAGGCGGTGGACTTTGCTTCAAAGAAATCAGTTTTGATCAGATTCGCATTGGAATACATGGATACCCATTCCATTGATTTCGGCTCTTTTTCATATCCTTCATAAAGAACCCCAAAGCCAAGTGAGGTACTGCGCAGATTTCCCAAATAGTAAATATATGCCGATACCATTTCCATCGTCAATCCTTCGATCTCATCGCCGATCACATAGGCAGCCCAGCGGATTTCTTCCTCTACGCCCTGCTTCAGCATCTTTCGATATTCTTCGATACGCTCTTTCGTAAACAACTGCGGTTCCTCTTTCTGCAATTCTAAGATCATGGAGCGAAACAGCCATAAATGCGTGTTTTCATCACGGTTGATATAGCGGATCTCCTGCACCGAACCGGGCATTTTCCCCATTCTTCCCAGATTGTAGAAAAACATAAAGCCGGAATAAAAGTAAATGCCTTCTAAAATATAATTGGCCATCATCGTCTTCATTAAGTGATAGCTGTCACGATGAAGCTGAAAATCATTGTAGAGATCACCGATAAACTTATTTCTTGCGAGCAGATGTGCATCATCTTTCCACTGGTATAAAATATCGTTTCTTTCCTGTGGTGAACAGATCGAATCCAACATATAGCTGTAGCTTTGTGAATGCACCGCTTCCTGAAATGCCTGAATCGTCAAACAGAGATTGACTTCATTGGCGGTAATGTATTCACCCACATTAGGCAGATTGGCTGTCTGTATGGAATCCAGAAAGATCAAAAAGGATAAGGTCTTGTCATATGCCGTTTTTTCTGCCTTGCTTAACTTTCGATAATCTTTCACATCCTGATTCAAATTGATTTCCTCGGGGATCCAAAAATTATTCATCGCCTGTCGGTACCAGTCTGATACCCAGCTGTATTTCATATTGTTAAAATCATTCAGATTGGTCGTATTGCCGTTGATCATGCGACGTTTTCCTACCTCGCAATCACCGCTTTCATTAAACAGCGGTTTCCGTTTCAAATCGTTCATAGCTGCTCCTTTCCTAAGATGCGCATGATTCGCATTCTTCTACTTCTAATGCCTTGCTGCGAACATAATACAGTGTTTTTACCCCACATTCCCATGCGTGGATCAGTAACTGCAATACCTGGCGAAGTGTAAATTCATTGGTAATATACAGATTGACCGATTGGGCCTGATCGATGTGGCGCTGACGGATGCCGGCAGAACGAACGATCCAGTTCTGGTCGATCGTATGTGCGTTTTTATACAGCCAGAAGGTCTTTGCATTCAGATCCGGCGCTACTCTGGCGATCATGCTGCCTTTTTTCTCTTCCAAGAAATATTTATTCATGATCGGATCGATGCCGGCCGTCGTACCGGCAATGATCGAAGTAGAACTGGTCGGTGCGATCGCCATGATCCACGCGTTGCGCAGTCCATCGGCTGCGACTTGTTCGGCAAGTTGGTTCCATGCTTCGCTGTGATAACCGCGTTTGGTAAAATAAGCTCCGCTCTGCCAGTCGCTTCCTTCAAACTGTGCATAACGTCCCTTTTCCTTTGCCAATGCATGACTTGCGGAAATCGCATGATAGTTGATCTTTTCAAACAGCTCGTCAACAAAGTGCAAATGCTCCTCAGACTCAAAACGGATTCCCTGCTTGCAGAGCATATGGTGATACCCGCTGACCCCAAGACCGATCGGACGATACATCTGGTTGGTGATCTTTGCATAGGGAATCGGATAATAGTTGAGATCAATGACATTATCCAAAGCGCGTACCACGACTTTGATGATATGGGCGAGCGCTTCTTCATCTTCGACGGCGATATTGCCCAATGACAGACTGGCGAGGTTACATACCACAAAATCCCCCGGCTTGCTTTGATTGACTACGATTTTCTCATTGCCGACTTCCACGATCCGGCTTTCCATCAATTCGATCGCTTTCATGTTCTGTGCGATTTCCGTACATAGATTGCTGCAATAGATCATGCCTTTATGCGGATTGGGATTCATGCGGTTGACATGATCGCGGTTAAAGGTAAACGGCGTTCCGGTTTCTACTGCCGATTTCAATATCAGCCGCACGACATCTTTTAATACCATGGCACGTTTAGGGATCCTGGCATCCTGCACACATTCAAAATAGCGTTTCTCCCACTCTGCTCCATAATAATCTTCTAAGTGATAACCTTTGATCTTGTGGATCTCATGCGGACACATCAAATACCATGTCGCATTCAGATCTTCCTTTGCCATTTTCCAGAACAAGTCCGGATAGCAGATGGCAGGAAATACATCATGTGCTTTCATGCGGTCATCGCCATTGTTGGTTCTAAGACTTAAAAACTCCGGCAGATCTTTATGCCATGCGTCTAAGTACACGGCTACCGCGCCTTGTCGTACACCTAGCTGATCGACTGCGGTTGCCGTATCATTGACGAGCTTGATCCAGCGGATGACTCCGCCGGCAGCTCCTTCAAAGCCACGAATATCACTGCCGTTGGCGCGTACTTTGCCAAAATATAATCCCATCCCGCCGCCATACTTTGACACTTGTGCGAAATTATCGATGCTTTTATAAATATTGCTGAGCGTATCTGCCACGGTGTCAATAAAACAGCTGGATAGCTGGTGGTATGGTTTGCGGGCATTGGCCATCGTCGGCGTCGCCATCGTTACCTGTAATTTGCTTAGAATATCATAGATTTCCTTTGCCCAGTGCACCCGATCGTTTTCTTTCATTGCCAAATGCATGGCAATTCCCATAAACATCTCCTGCGGTGTTTCTAAAACCTCATGGGAGTGAGAACAGATCAGATATCGCTTCTTGATCAGTTCCAATCCGCTGAAGGTAAGCAAAGCATCTCTTTCATCTTGCATATATGCTTCTAATGCGTCGATTTCTTCCTTCTGATAATGCGCTAGGATGTAACTGCCGTAATAGCCCTCTGCTTCCAGATAGCGGATCTTCTCATAAAAAGAGGAAATTGCCAGTTTCTGCATCCGTGCGTCGATCTGTGCATGCAGTTCATACGCATAAAACAAAGAAGCGATGTACTCCCATTTCGGCGCTTCCTTGCTGATGAGCTCCACACAGGCTTTGATCAACATCTGTAAGCGTGCATCGGCATTCATATCCGCTTTTATGAATGATTGAAACTTTGCATGCAAATGACGAAGATCGTAAACATCTTCCTGGTAATCCTTTTGGATCTTTATCATGATCTTGCGCAAGGCCTCATTATGCGTTAACGCTAACAGTTCATTTATGATTTGGCGATGTTCCGCCTGTTTCTGCCGATATAAAATATAACGCTTTGCCTCTTGGTAAAAGCGGTGGTGCATCAGCTGTTCTTCCACCAGATCCTGTATCTTTTCTACACGCAATAAAGAGGCATCTGCTTCTGCCTGTCTTGTAATTTCCCGTACGATCTCTTGCAGTATTGCAGGACTGATTTCCGTATCGCCGCTTTGAAACGCTTTTTGGATCGCTGTGGCGATCTTTTGCCCGTTAAACTCCTGAAAGGATCCATCTCTTTTCTGTATTTTCATGATAGCCAACCACCTTTTTTATCAGTATAGATGAAATGAGCGGTTCTTCGCAACTGAGATGACTGAAAGAAAACAGGCATGCTATTTACAATCCTTTTCAGTGTGATTTCTGCAACATCTTTTCAATTGTGCTTACGGAACTGTGTTTTCCTTTATAATCGTCTAAGCGGCAATAGTCTATTTTTTGTATATTTGAACGAAAAAAGCGACATTTTTTGTACCATTATTTTGTTGTAAGCCTCCCTTTTTCTTTAGTAAAATGAAAATGCAAGGAGGACAATGCAACTATGATCATGAAAAAAATGAAGACGACTGCGCGCATGTATGAAGTCGGCGCACTGGCAATCGTGCGTGCGGAAACACTGGAGCGTGCCTGTGAAATTGCCGATGGCTGTATCAAGGGCGGCGTGCCGGTCATGGAAATGAGCTATACCTTAAATAATGCCGGTACGATCATTGAAGGATTAAAGCAGAAATACGGTGATGCGCTTTGTGTAGGTGCAGGGACGGTGCTGGATCGGGAAACGGCGCGGCATGCGATCTTGCACGGCGCACAGTTCATCATCGCTCCTAATTTTGACAAAGGTGTCGCGGAAATGTGCAATCGCTATCAGATTCCTTATGCACCGGGCTGTACGACATTGAGCGAAGCGATCGAAGGGCTGAGCAGCGGAGCGGCTTTCATCAAAGCCTTCCCCATCTCCGATTTCTATGGTCCAAAGCTGGTAAAGGTATTCAAAACACCGATTCCTGATATGCCGATCCTCGCATCCGGCGGCATCCATTTGGATAATCTGCAAAACTGGCTGGAAAATGGAGTCGATGTCTGTGGATTCGGCGGCTTGCTCACAAAGGGAAGCAGTGATGAGATTGCGGAAAATGCCGCTAAGATCAAAGCGATCATTGCCGCTTATCGTAATCAGTAAACAGTATTTCTTTTCTCAAAACCTCTCTTCTAAAAGAACACACTATTACAGCTTGTAATAAGCAAACCCATATAAAAAACTCGCCTATGGCAAGATTCTGCAAAGCAATCGCAGATCCTATTCGCCTGATGCGAGTTTTTTCTATTCTGTTTCTATATTCCTATTTCCCCATTCGCGTCCTCCCTTATTTGAAAGTACGCACATGGAAATTTTATTATTTGTGCTCTCGCTTTACAGCGATTCGCAAAGCCATCAGCCAAGCGCAACATCCAATATCATCATCAGCACAAAGCCGAACGCTACACCGACCGTTGCAATGTTGGTGTGCTCTCCATGCTGTGCCTCCGGAATCAATTCCTCTACCACGACATAAATCATCGCCCCGGCCGCAAATGAAAGCAAATACGGCAAGATCGGTACGACAAAGTTGGTGAGCAGGATCGTGAAAGCAGCTGCCAGCGGTTCTACAATGCCCGTCATCATGCCATAGAAAAAGGATTTGCTTTTGGAATGCGATGCACTTTTTAAGGGCATGGAAATGATGGCGCCCTCGGGAAAATTTTGAATGGCGATCCCGATCGTCAAAGCAAACGCTCCCGCTAGTGACAAATTGACATTACCGGCTAAAAAACCGGCAAACACGACGCCCACCGCCATTCCTTCCGGAATGTTATGCAAAGTAACCGCCAATACCAGCATCGTATTCTTTTTCAGATGGGATTTCACCCCTTCCGGCTGATCACTATCTAAATGCAAATGCGGGATCACACTGTCTAATAAGAGCAGAAATCCCATACCGGCAAGAAAACCGACTGCCGCAGGTACAAACGACCATTTTTCTAAATGTGCAGAGGCATCCAAAGAAGGAATCAGCAGCGACCAAACACTGGCAGCGACCATGACCCCTGATGCAAAGCCAAGCAAGATCTTCTGCACCCATTCTTTCATCTCATTGCGCATAAAAAAGACCATGGCACTGCCTAGTGTCGTGCCGACAAAAGGAATCAACAAACCGATAACCACACTTGTAAATTCAGACATGTCATCACTCCTTTCCATATCAGTATTCGTTGTTATGGCTATTATATACAGAACCAAAGAAAAAGAAAAGAGCCTTGCTTCTTATGTTATAATAGTAAAAACGTATGAAAATAGGAGAAACATATGAAAAGCAGGAAAGAGACAACAGCTTTATTGCATGCACGCAGTCACTTGAAATATATTTTGATCTTAGAGGGATCGATCGTCGGTCTGCTGGCAGGGATCGTCAGCATCATTTATCGAATCTTATTAGGAAAAAGTGAATCATTTGTATATCAGATCGCAAAGTTGGTAAAAGAGGATGGGATCTATCTGATTGCGCTGTTCTTATTTTTATTTGTTTTAGGCTTTATTATTTCACAAGCATTAAAAAAAGAACCCTTTATCAGCGGTAGCGGGATCCCACAAGTAGAAGCAGAAGTGCAAAATCAAATCGATCAGTGCTGGTATCGCGTGCTGATCGCCAAGATCATCGGCGGTACATGTGCGGTGCTGGGCGGCTTGTCATTAGGACGAGAAGGGCCGAGCATTCAGTTAGGTGCAATGTGTGGAAAAGGCTTTTCTAAGATCTTTCGGCGCATCAAAGTCGAGCAGCGTTATTTGATCACATGCGGTGCGGCCGCCGGTTTATCTGCGGCCTTTAACGCTCCCTTAGCGGGAATCTTGTTTGCATTGGAGGAAATCCACAAAATTTTTTCGATGTCCGCCATCGTTTCGGTCATGTGTGCTTCGATCATGGGTGATTTTCTATCACAGTACGTATTTGGATTGGAACCGGCATTGGCTTTTCAAGTAGAAGCGGTACTGCCGCTTTCCTGTTATGGGTTGATCATCGTGCTCGGTATAGTATGCGGCGTTTTAGGAGCTGGCTATAATGCGGCCATTTTACAAGGGCAGCGTCTCTATGAGAAAATCCCCTTTCTGAAATCACATCAACGTGTTTATATCCCGCTGCTCTTATCCGGGTTCCTGTTTTTCGTATTTCCGGAGGTGCTTTGCGGCGGACATCATATGACCTCACTGTTGGATGAGTCAATGCTGTTATCTTCTCTGTTTTTCCTGCTCATCGTTAAATTTTTATTTTCTTTGTGCAGCTTCGCTTCCGGTGCGCCGGGCGGCATCTTTTTTCCTTTGCTGGTGCTGGGCTGTTATATCGGCGCTATTTTCGGTAAGATTTCTTTATCGGTATGGATGATCGATCCGATTTATTTCACTAATTTCGTCATCATCGCAATGGCCGGCTTTTTTGCGGGTATCGTAAGAGCACCGATTACCGGCATCGTACTGATTGCGGAAATGACCGGATCTCTGCATCATTTACTATCATTGGCGCTTGTTTCTATCGTTGCCTACGTAACGGCTCATTTTATGAAAAGCAAGCCGATCTATGAAAGTCTGCTCGATCGGCTGTTACGCCGTCAGGGAGTGGATTTAGAGCATGGAAGCGAACAGAAGCGTCTGGTAGAAGTAATCGTGGAAATCGGTTCCGTCATTGAAAATCGGCAGGTCAAAGACATTGCATGGCCTTCTAAATGCTTATTGGTAGGTATCCATAGGGGCGTAGAGGAAGTATTGCCGAAAGGCACAACCACGATCAACAGCGGCGATACGATCATTGCCTTATTAGAAATTCCCGGTGCTACTATGGCAGAAGCGGAACTGGAAGAACTATGCAAGTCCGGCTGATTGTTTCAGATCTAAAAGCACTCTGTCATTTATCGTATTACTCTTAAAAAACAGGAAGGAATGAAACAAATGCGAGAAGTCATTTTATATGTTTGTCAAAGTTTAGATGGTTATATCAGCGATGAAGCGGAAAAGATGGACTGGATGTATGGAGATGATCCGACCTTGCCGGATCTGGATTATGACACTTTCATTGAAAACGTAGATACAGTCTTGATGGGGAAACGTACTTATGACATCATTTGTCAATTATCCGACGAATGGCCTTATGCCAAGCAGCACACCTATGTGTTTACCCACCAAACAAATCTGAAGCAGGAAGGTATTACCTTTCTTGCACAACCAATCAAAGATGTGATCGATGCACTTAAAAAGCAAGAGGGCAAACAAATTTGGCTCTGCGGCGGCGCATCGCTGATCCAGCAATGTATCGAACAAGATCTCATTGATGCATATGAACTCTTTATGATCCCGGTTATCCTTGGAAAAGGCATTCCGCTATTTTCTTCCTGCCCTTTGAAACGTTTGAAACTTCGCACATGTCAGGCAAAAAACGGCATCGTCCGCTTATCTTATCGCCGCCATTCATACGATGCTGCGTAAAGCGGAAAGAAGCTTTCCCGCCAGTGGTCCATTTGAATTTTCCTTTTCGATTATGTTATGATTAAATTATAAAGGAGTGGTAGGTATGCAAGCCTATGATAAGACTAAGTATCGTTTCGCCCATGCCATCATTGAAGTGATGAAACATGAACCACTTGAAAAAATCACCGTAAAGGATATTGTGAAAAAGGCCGGTCTTACCCGGCAGACCTTTTACCGCTACTTCAAAGACAAATATGATCTGGTAAACTGGTATTTTGATGTACTGGCACAGAAATCTTTCAAACAGATGGGTGTGCAGTGCACCTTACAGGAGGGACTGGAAAAACAGTTTACTTTTATCAAGGAAGAAAAACTGTTTTTTACCCAAGCTTTCCTCTATGGTAAACAAAACTCTCTGTTTAATTATGCCTATGACTGTATTCTGCATTTTTATGAAGGAATCATCGTTAAAAAAAGCGGACAGCCACTGGACGGTAATCTACGATTTTTGCTTCGTATGTACTGTCATGCCAGCATCTATATGACGGCGGAATGGGTACGCAGCGGGATGAGGATGTCCTGCAAGGAGCTCAGTTCCCTGCTGATCGAGGCTTTGCCAACGGCGTTAGCAGCGATATTGCTGGAAGGATGATCATTTAGAAAAGGCGCATGCGCGTCTTTTTTATCAAACACCGCATTTTATTTGACTTATATAAGGAGAACATCTGTTTATCACTGTACCAAGCGACTTTTACAACGATACGAAAGAGCGCGCATGCTCTTTTGATCAAGCAGAAATCCTTTTCAGATAGTGCATTTTGGGTGTTTCTCATAATTTTATAAAATAAACAAAAATATATTGACAATAAAAAAAGAACATGGTAATATAACAAAGCATTCGATGACAAGGGCCTGTAGCTCAGGTGGTTAGAGCGCACCCCTGATAAGGGTGAGGTCGTTGGTTCAAGTCCATTCAGGCCCACCATCATCGAATTTGATATACATGGGGTTATAGCTCAGCTGGGAGAGCACCTGTTTTGCACGCAGGGGGTCAGGGGTTCGAATCCCCTTAGCTCCACCAAATTTTTAACAAAACGCATAGGTTTGATTCCTATGCGCTTTTTTTATATATTTACACGATTGCCCTTTTGATGAAACATTCATTCTCTTCACGCCCGTTCACTGTAATGCAACAAAATACGCTTCTATCCCGGAAACGATCGCCTGCGCCAATTCTAACTGATAATCCTCCTCTTGAAGCAGCTTTTGTTCTTGTGGATTTGACAGGAATCCACATTCGATCAATAATCCCGTCGATCTTGTTTCATTCAGTATATAATAATCTCCTGCCTTGTTATGCATCACATGATCACTGACCGAATCCATCGCTTCCGCAATATAGGATGCCAGCAGTTCACCATCTGTATTTCCTTTCTGATAAAAGATCTGTACGCCATGCACATCAGCCGAAGGATAAGCATTCAGATGGATACTGATGAAAAGATCGATACGATTCTGATTGATCATCTCCACCCGTTTACGCATATCTTCCTTTTTACGCGAAGTGGCATTTTCACTTGCCAAATCATAATCGCCGGTTCTCGTCATCACGACTCCTGCACCTTTCTCCCTTAACGCTTTTCTCACTTTTTTCGCGATTAGTAAATTGATCTCATCTTCATTCGCCTCATTTGCCATTGCCCCATTGTCTTTGCCGCCATGTCCGCTGTCAATGACGATCATTACCCCTGACAGGGTAGCATCCTGTATCTTTTTTCCACCTGCCTCAGTCATGATCAGCATCGCAGCTATCATCACCAGCGCTATACAGCCATACTTCCATTTTTGCTTCATCGCATCCACCCCTTTCAGTATATGTTTCTAAACAGAAAAAAAGCCCGATCGGACTTTATTCATGATATGACTTATCTCTTATCAGGCTCCATTTGCCACATAAATCTGTTCCAAGGTCTGTTCCAATAACGCCTTGCAGGAATCAATCGTCTGATGCCGCACAAACGAATAGATCGTTGCCAGTTTTTCCAATACATACTCATAATACTGACTCTGCTTCTGATTAAAGCGTTTCCCATGCTCTAACGCATTACAGCGGTTGCGATAAAGCGTCTTTAATAAGGCACACCAATCCCGTAGATCGACCGAGTTCAAGATATTTTGATAATATTGAAAGCCGGGATTACGCGGTATTTCAAAACATACCAGATCCGCCATCTCATCTAAATAGTGTTCCAATGTTTGTTTGCTTGGAAGTGATTGCAGATGTCCGCCGGCATTATCACACGGCACCTTAAATTCGCAATACTCCGATCCAAGCGAATACAATAAATAAAATGTTCGATCCTTTTCCTGTTTGATTTGTTTGATTTGAGATACATCCAGTCGATACAGCACAATATCGCCGCTGCGAAACATATACAACCCTCCTTTGAAAAGAAAAAGCAGACACTGCATGATCCATCCATTTGTGAAACTACTGTGTACTGCTTTGTTACGTTCTTATTATAGCATGTATTTTTTTATTTCGTAAGTGCAAAATAGTATATATTTTTGCTTTTAGATGTTGCTTATGCGCCTCTTTTCATCACATCGACCGTCAGTGTGATGCTTTCATTTCCCGGCATCCGGCCGCTTTTTACTTCACTTACATAGAATCCGAATTTTTTATAAAGCCGTTTTGCCTGTTCATTGCCCTGTATCACTTCCAGTTCCATCTCAGATGTTCCATGCGCAAGCGCAAACGCCACCAAAGCACTGCCGATGCCTTCTTTTTGCCGTGTAACATCGACATACAGCCAGCCAATCTCATCCTCATGAAAAGCGATAAAGCCGACGACTTTCTGATCCTTTTGCGCAACATAAACCTGATAAGCAAACAGCTTTTCTCTTTTTGAAGCAATGATAAAAGGCACAAATGCACAGGACAGGGAAGCAGCTGCCAATTCCTGCCGCCGCGCCGCATCATGTATTTCTGCTAAACGATTGAAATCCGGTTCTTGATAGGGACGAATCTCGATCATTGTCCTCTCACACCTCCATTTCTTGCTATTTTACTTCGCTGTGTCAATATAAGCGGATATCTCCTCACGGATCTGTTCAAACGGCAAAGCGCCGCATGCCAGGATTGCCTCATGGAACGCTTTTTCATCGAAATCATCGCCTAATGCCGATTCTGCCTGTTCCCGCAGCTCCATGATTTCAAGATAACCGATATAATAAGGTTCAAACATGACCGGATTATTTTGCAGCTGCATATATTGTGCACGCATCTCTTCTTCACTCAGGCTAAGCATATTTTCTTCCATGAAATCCCCAAATGTTTCCAGATCCCATCCCTTATAATGAATACCGATATCTGCCAAGATGATGACCGCATAACTGATCTCCTCATTGGCGATATAGGCTTTCTGATAAGCCGCCGAAACATCATCTAAATAAGCGAGCGCCTGATAGCTGGCATAGATCGCATAGCCTTCAGAATATGCTTGATTTCTACCTAAGGTCGTCAGATAAGGATGTTGGTTTTGTTCCAGTGCATAGGTAAACTGATACATATGGCCCGGGTATCCTTCATGTGCTACCGTTACAAAGTTAGAGACGCTGCCGACATCGCCGTACAGCGGATTTACCCGAAGCTGATGCGGTTGTGTTGAATCAAAAGCAGGCAGATTGAAATAAGCGGCAATACCTGAATCTGAGCCAAGTTCTTCACTGAGCGCAATGATTTCATATTTCGTATCGCTGATTTCAGGAAAATCCGCAAACATATGGCCTTTCAGATATTCCATGATGCTTTCATAATCGCCAAAGCCGGTGCTTGTTTCTCCCAACAGCTGATCCATTACCTCTGGATCGCTCATCAATGCCTCATAAAGATCGTTAAAGCCGTTCTCAAATTCCTGTGTCATCCATTCTTCGATTTCATCGATCGAACGATCAGAACCGATCCCCGCCTGAAACAGCAGTTCATAGTATTCTTTGCCATGTTCAAACTGTGCCAGCCCTTCCATATGATTATCGCCATCTGTTTGAAATTCGATCATGGCTGCACGAATATCCTCGTAAGCAGGAATAAACGATTCATCAAAGGCCGCTTTCAACTCTTCTTTGTAAGCCTGTGTTTGTTCAGCGCTTAACCCCAGCGCATCTAAACGCGCATAGATAGAAGCCAAGACCGCGCTGTTCTCCCGGTTTTCCAAAATACCGTCACAATGTTCGATGATGCTTTCCAGATCCAGCATCAACAAACCTTTTTCTTCCTGCCGTTTGGTATAATCCAGTGCACTGTCTACATATGGTTTTGTATCACGCAGGATCACGATCAGATCCTGTACATCTTTTTCATCGCGCAGTTCCCAATCCGCAAAGGTCGTAGCCAAAGCATAGTGTAACCCGCCGGCACTGGAAAACAGGCATTCATAATAATCAAAACGATCTTCCAACAGTTTTTCTTCGATCGCAAAATTAAATGCATAAAGATCATAAAGCTGACGCTGTTTTTCATTCAGCAGCGATCGATCAAACTCCCCAAAGGCATCGATCGTCTTTTTTCTTTCCGCTTTTCCCGCAGCTAAGGTTTCTTCATCATACCGCGCGCCTAGGCTTACCTCCACTTGTTCCTCATCTACACCAAATTTTTCCGGCTGTTCCATCAGCTGATGCATGGTGGCATAGTCTGACTCCATCGTATTGATAAAATCCTGTTCTACGAACGCATCAAACTTCTTCTGCTCTTCTTTCGGGTCTTTCCCTCCACAGCCTTGTAATGTGCCGATGAGAAGTGCCGCTGCCAGAAACAGTGTGCTTTTTCTTAGTCGTTTCATATGATTCCTCCCATAGATGCAATTTTACTTTTGTATTGCTTTATCCATAGTATAACATGATTCGCATGAAATTATCGCTATGTTTGGCATAAATCCTATTTTTTGATCAGCCAAGCGCAAAAAAGCGCATAAAGCTATCACGGTCTTTCTTTATTACTTTCTGCACCTGGTTTTACCTGATGCATAGGATAATTTAGGAAAGAGGTGAAATTTTGGCAGTAAAGATCTTTATCGATCAGGGTCATAATCCCGGTTCTATCAACGGCGGAGCGGCTGCCAACGGTTTAGAGGAAGCGACGATCAATTATCAGGTCGGCATCTATCTGATGAATTTCTTACAGAATGATACACGTTTCGCAGTCATGAGCAGCCGTGTTTCCTCCACTCAGGTATTAGGTACCAATTCCGCTACCTCTTTGCAAGAGCGGGTAGCGATGGCCAATACTTGGAGAGCCGACTACTTTATCAGCATTCACTGCAATGCCAACGCCAATCCGCTCATTCGCGGCAGTGAAGTATATGTATATCAGATTCCTTCCACTGCTGCTATGCTGGCAAGAGCGGTATTAGATGCCATTACGAGCGAGATCGCGATCCCTGACAATCAGGTGCGGGCCAATCCCAATCTGCTGGTGTTAAGAGCAACGGCCATGCCGGCAATCTTAGTAGAACTTGGCTATTTGACCAACAGTGAAGATGCGGCACTGCTGCGTACAAAACAGTTTCAATTTGCTTATGCGATCTATCAGGGTATCCTGCACTATCTAAATCTGCCATGATAAAAAAGGAAATCTGCTTGCCATTGCTTTTTGAGAAAACGATACGCTCGCTGTTCTCATATGGCACGATTTCCTTATTTTTATCAAGAAGCAACTATTTCTTTATTCTTCTTCCACATGCTCTAAGCCTTGATCAATGATCGTTCGCACATGATCGTCCGCAAGTGAATAGAAAATTGATTTGCCTTCCCGCCGACTTTTGACCAGCTTGTTCTGTTTCAAAATACGTAATTGATGAGAAATTGCGGACTGGTTCATATGCAAAGCTTCCGCCAGATCACAGACACAGACCTCCGCCTCCAACAAGATGAACAGAATACGGATACGTGTCGAATCACCGAATACTTTGAATAATTCAGCCAGATCATATAATTTCAATTCCGGCGGCATCTTTTCTGCCACGATCTTCAACAGCTCCGCATGTACTTCTTTTTTCTCACAGCATTCCAATACTTGTTCTTCCATTTTCTACCTCACTAACATCGCTGCACCGATAAGGCGCGGATCGCATTTAATACAGCGATTACCATGACTCCGACATCCGCAAAGATCGCCAGCCACATATTGGCGATTCCCACTGCTCCAAGCAGCAGACAAAGCACTTTTACACCGATAGCAAAATAAATGTTTTCATATACGATGCGGATACACTTTTTGGCAATGCGGATCGCTTTTGCGATCTTGAGCGGATCATCATCCATCAAGACGACATCTGCGGCTTCGATCGCTGCATCACTTCCCAGCACTCCCATGGCGATCCCGACATCAGCTCTTGAAAGCACCGGTGCGTCATTGATGCCATCACCCACAAAAGCTACTTTTGCCTTTGCGTCTTTGCTTGCAAGCAGCTCTTCTACTTTTTCTACTTTGTCTTTTGGTAATAACTCACTATATAATACATCAATTCCCAAGGTTTTGCCAACTGCTTTTGCGACATGTTCCCGATCACCGCTCAGCATGACCGTCTTTTTGATGCCGATTTTCTTCAGCTCTTGAATCGCCGCCTTGGCGCTTTCTTTGATCTGATCGGCTATTAAAAGATGTCCGGCATATTGATTATTCAAAGCGATGTGCACGCTTGTGCCGATACCGCTGCATTCCTGATAAGGGATATGGTGCGTCTTCATCAAACGTCCGTTTCCCGCCATGACTTTGGTATCATCAATTTGTGCGATCACACCTTGTCCGCTGATTTCTTCTACAGCCTTGATGCGTTTTCCATCGATTACTTTGCCATAGGCTTCCTGAATGCTCTTGCTAATCGGATGCGTGGAATTCGCTTCCGCATACGCCGCATAAGCGAGCAGTTCTTCTTCCGGTATTACCGCATGATGGATTCCACTCAGTGCAAATTCTCCTTTTGTCATCGTTCCTGTCTTGTCAAAGACGACATATCGGGTCTGTGCCAGTGTTTCCAGATAATTGGAGCCTTTTACCAAAACCCCAGCCTTGCTGGCACCACCGATACCGGCAAAAAAGGTAAGCGGAATACTGATGACAAGGGCGCAAGGACAGCTGATCACCAAGAAAGTCAGCGCTCTGGATATCCACTCTTCCCACATCGGATCCATGCCTAAGATGATCGCGGCAAACGGCGGCAGAAGGGCTAATACAAGCGCACTGTAACAAACTGCCGGTGTATAGTAACGTGCGAATTTTGAAATAAAATTCTCGGAACGCGATTTTTTAGAACTGGCATTTTCTACTAAATCTAATATTTTGGAAACGGTTGATTCCGAAAATTCTTTTGTTGTTTTTACTTTGATCAATCCGTTTAGATTGATACAGCCACTCATGATTTCATCATTGACCCTCACTTCACGCGGCAGGCTTTCCCCGGTCAAGGCGCTAGTATTCAAGGTGGTTTCTCCCTCTATCACAATTCCATCGATCGCAACCTTTTCTCCCGGCTTTACAATGATGATCGAGCCGATCGGCACATCCTGTGGATCCACCATTTTGATTTCTCCATTACACTCCATATTGGCATAGTCAGGGCGAATATCCATCAAAGCACTGATATTGCGGCGGCTCTTCCCGACTGCATAGCTTTGAAACAGCTCACCGATTTGATAAAACAGCATAACGGCAACACTCTCTTTATAATCTCCAAGCAAAATCGCACCGACGGTCGCGATCGCCATTAAAAAGTTTTCATCAAAAATCTGCCTATTGAGAATCCCCTTAACAGCTTTCTTTAGGATATCATAGCCGATAATGAGATAAGGGATCATATAAGCTGCCCACTGCGCAAAATCTTCTAATTTCACAAACTGCAATAGGATCATGCCTATTGCCGCAACTAGGATACGTCCCAGCATTCGTTTTTGTTTATGATTCATCATCATCGCTCCAATCTATCATAAATCTTCCTATTCTTATTAAGAAAGGTAGATTTCGCAATCATCTTCTACGATCTTGCACGCCTTACGCACCTGTTCCATGACGGTTTTCACATCAGCGTCATCTTCAAATTCCACTGACATTTTCAAGGTCATAAAATTGACACTGGCATCCTTGACGCCTTCTGTGCGTTTCGCTGCTTCCTCCATTTTATTTGCGCAGTTTGCGCAGTCCACTTCGATTCGATATGTTTTTCTCATTGTTTCTGCTCCTCTCATTTTATTATATGAACAGTTGTTCATATGTTGATTTTATTATAGCACTTTTTTTAAGTAATACAAGTAGGAGCGTTTATTTTTTGCATCTTTCTTTTTCATTCTTTTACATCATTATGAGTTTTATGATTTCATTTTTCTCTCTATGCCTTTTTTTCTCTATCCTCTCTATGATATAATACATTTATGACGAATTTTAGACAGAAACATTTGATCCTGCCTGCGGCTGTTTCCGTAGGCGTTCTGCTGCTGTCAAACTTAACAGCACTACAATCTGGACACTTTTTGGACATGCAATTGAACGGAGGTGTTTCTTTTTTCCCTTTTGCTTATCTGGCCGGCAGTTACCTTGCCAAAGCCAATGACAGCCGAATGGTCAAAAGTGTGTACTTGATTGCTTTCACAGCACAGCTTGCGGTAATTGTGAGCGCGTGGTTGTTGAAGATAGAGGAGAATAGGCTGTGGCTGATGGGAACGCTCCTATGCGCTTATCTCGCCGCAAATTTCCTCAATGATTGGTTCGTTCGCAGACAAAATCCTCTGATGCTTTCATTTGCACTGTCTCAGCTATTGGCGGTCGCAGTGTTTGGCGTGATCGGTATATCTGTACTTTTTTCACCAAAAGAAGTCCTCTTTACCGTTTTTATCAATTATGGAGCCGGTATCCTGCTAAGTCTGCTTTGTGTATGGATCGTATTTATGATCGGTAAATCTGTTCAAAGAAATCGAGATACGTATCAAAATGATAACCGCTTTTATTTTGAAATTACACAAAAAATACCGGGTAAATTGGGACGGGCCGGAATCATCCACACGCCTCATGGCGACATCCAAACACCGGCTTTCATGTCAGTAGGCACCAAAGGCGAAGTACGCTTTCTCTCGATGGAGGAATTAAAAAGCGTCGGTGCCCAGGCTATGCTCAGCAATGGCTATCATTTGCGCAACCGTTCTGTTGAAATTGCGAAACAGGGTGGATTGGCAAAATGGTCCGGTTGGGATGGCCCTACTTTAACAGATTCAGGCGGCTTTCAGGTAATGTCGCTGGGATCTGGCTTAGGCAAGGTCGTCAGCATGGAGCGGGAAAAAGAGGTTGTCAATACTGATCCAAAAGATCGCCTTACGACCGTAAGCGAGGATGGCGTACAGTTTGTGGATCCCTTCACCAATCAGCTTGATTTTATCGGCCCTGAAGAATCGATGCAGATCCAGTGTCGCATCGGTGCTGATATTCATATGGCATATGATGAGCTTACTTCACTGGCGGACAGTTATGAATACAATGTCGAAGCGCTGGCAAGAACGGAACGATGGGCGGTACGCTCCTTGAACGAGCATGAAAAGCACTGCGATGATCTTGGCTATCATCAGGCGCTCTATGGTGTGATCCAAGGAGGCAGATGGGAAGATCTGCGGCGTTCTACCGCTAAAAAATTCGCGAAAATGAACTTTGACGGCTATGGTCTAGGAGGCGCCTTCTTAAAAGAAAACTTAGGTGATATCCTGCGCTGGTGCAACGAAGAACTGCCGGAACAAAAACCGCGCCATTTATTGGGATTGTCGCGTCCTGATGATATTCTCATCGGTACGGAAATGGGTGCAGATACCTTTGACTGTGTTGCACCGACAAGAGAAGCACGACATGGCCGCATTTATACCAAATACGGAAATATCAATATCAAGAAATTCGCGGACAGCGATGAACTCCTGGATGAACACTGTGATTGTCCTACTTGCAAGGCCGGCTACACACGTTCTCAGCTGCGTGCTTTATTGAAGTCAGAAAATCCTGAGGAGCGCAGTCTCTACTTCAAATTAGCATCTATGCACAATCTGCGTTTCATTATTCGTTTAACTGAAGAAGCGCGTGAAGCAATCATCCAAGGCAACTTTGCAGAGTATAAAGAACGTTTTTTACGCGATTATTATGGACATCGATAAGCGTCTATTCGTATCATGCGAATAAACGCTTTTTTACTAACCGATTTGTGATAAGAAATGATCATTACGATCAGCAATCGCATTGGTCTTTTTTCTACATTCCTAACAAGATCAAGAATGCGCTTTGAAAGACTACCAACGCACGCATCAAAATACGCGCTTATTATCCAATCTGCTCCTTTTGCATAGAAAAAGATCTTTCTTTGAAGCCTGTTTATCAACCAGCCTCAAGAAAGACCCTTTTTTTATTTTACAAATTCAACGATTGCCATAGATGCTGCATCGCCGCGGCGTACTCTTGTCTTGATGACGCGAGTATAACCGCCGTTACGCTGTGCATACATCGGCGCGATTTCATCAAACAGTTTCTGAACAGCTGTCTGTCCGGTTTTTTCATTGGCAACAACATCGCGAACGAAGCTTGCCACCTGACGGCGTGCATGCAAATCGCCACGCTTAGCAAGTGTTACCAATTCATCTACAACGGAACGCAGTTCTTTTGCTTTCATTTCTGTTGTTTCAACCTGTCCGCTGATGATCAGTGATGTTGCTAGATTACGGAACATCGCTTTGCGGTGGTCGGCTGTACGTCCTAATTTACGATTCCACATCGTGAATAACCTCCCTTATCTCACTATTCGTATGACTTAAAGCTCAATCCTAAGTCATAGATCTTGTCTTTCACTTCTTTCAGTGATTTTTTGCCTAAGTTTCTAACTCTCATCATTTCATCTTCTGTACGCTGCGTTAATTCTTCTACCGTCTGAATGCCGGCACGTTTTAAGCAGTTATAACTGCGTACAGAGAGATCAAGATCTTCAATCATCATTACCAAGCCTTTATTTGGAACTTCACCCTGCGCTTCTTTCATCACTGAATCCATGTCATTCACTTCTTCATGAACATGAGTCAGTAGTTCAAGGTGATCGACCAGGATCTTAGATGCCAGTGCGATTGATTCCTGCGGCGTGATGGATCCGTCCGTCCAGATTTCCATCGTACATTTATCATACTTCGCGTTCTGTCCAACTCGTGCTGGCTCTGCGTTATAGGAAACCTTTTCGATCGGTGTATAAATAGAGTCGGTATAAATCGTGCCAAGCGGTTGGTTCTGGGTTTGATACAGCTGTTTGTTTGTATCGGAGCTCACATAACCGCGACCTACGCGCGCCTGTAATTCCATTTCCAGAGATCCGCCTTCCGCTAAGGTACAAATGTGCAGATCCTTGCTTAAAATCTCTACGCCCTCAGGGCAGATAATATCAGCACCGGTTACGACACCCGGTCCTTTTTTAGAGATACGCAGTGTATAAACTTCATCATCCTGAATGGTCATGATCAACTTCTTGATATTCAAGATGATTGCCGTAACATCTTCTACGATGCCCGGAATCGCGGTAAATTCATGGTAAACACCATCTACCTTGATTGCAAATACAGCTCCTCCGGGTAAAGAGGATAACAGAACACGTCTTAACGCATTACCGATCGTTGTACCGAATCCTCTTTCCAAAGGTTCGATGACAAACTTTCCATAATGCTCATCTTCAACATATTCCTTTACTTCAAAATGTGCACGTTCGAATTTCTGCATATGATACCTCCTCTGTTTCGGTTAAGATTAACCACGTGGTCGTTTTGGTGGACGACATCCGTTGTGAGGAATAGGAGTTACATCATTGATCATTGTAATTTCCAATCCTGCAACCTGTAATGCTCTTACTGCAGCTTCGCGTCCCGGACCAGGTCCTTTTACGCTGACTGCAACTGCTTTCATACCATTATCAACGGCAGCTTTACCTGCTGCTTCACCTGCTAACTGTGCTGCATACGGTGTTGATTTACGAGAACCCTTAAACCCTAATGCACCTGCGCTAGACCATGCGACAGCATTTCCGCTTTCATCAGTAATAGTTACGATTGTGTTGTTAAAAGTTGAATGAATATGCGCGCAGCCGCGGGCAATATTCTTGCGGACACGACGTTTGCGTGAACCGGCTTTTGTATTCTTTGCCATCTTTACTTCCTCCTATCGTCCTATTTCTTCTTACCTGCTACTGTGCGAGCTGGTCCTTTGCGTGTACGCGCGTTTGTCTTTGTACGCTGTCCACGAACCGGAAGTCCCTTACGGTGACGAATTCCACGATAACATCCGATTTCCATCAGACGTTTGATATTTAATGATACTTCACGGCGAAGATCACCTTCTACCTTGATACCGTCTACTTCCTGACGGATCAGATTCATCTGTTCTTCGCTTAAATCTTTGACACGGATATCTTCGCTGATCCCAACCTTTTTCAAAATGTTGGAAGCAGTGGTGCGTCCGATACCGTAAACATAAGTTAAAGACACTACGACACGCTTGTCGTTAGGAATGTCTACACCTGCAATACGAGCCATTGTTTTTCTACCTCCATTAGTTTCCTTGTCTTTGTTTGTGTTTTGGATTTTCACAAATTACCATAACGCGACCTTTGCGTTTAATTACGCGGCATTTGTCGCAGATCGGTTTTACTGACGGTCTTACTTTCATGCGTCTTTCCTCCTTGTGGCACTATTTATGCCGGAATGTAATGCGCCCACGTGTTAAGTCATAAGGTGAAATTTCAACGGTTACGCGATCCCCTGGTAAAATGCGGATGTAGTGCATACGGATTTTACCAGAAACGTGAGCCAGTATTTCGTGTCCGTTTACCAATTTCACTTTGAACTGCGTGTTAGGCAGAGTATCGACTACTGTGCCTTCGATCTCAATAACATCTTGTTTACCCATTCTTTTGGCAATCCTCCTTATCGGTTAAAGTGGTAAGTATTTCGTACCCATCGCGGGTGATGACGATTGTGTGTTCAAAATGTGCAGTCGGCCTCCCATCCTTTGCCACAACGCTCCATCCATCGTGCAGCGTTTTGACATGAGGCTTGCCCATCAGAACCATCGGCTCAACCGCAAAAGTCATGCCTTCTTTCAAAAGGACACCTTTTCCAGACGGGCCAAAATTAGGAACACTGGGATCTTCGTGCACACTTGTGCCGATTCCATGACCGGAAAAATCCCTAGCAACGGAAAAACCATGCGAAAACACGTATTCTCCAATCGCATGTGATATATCGGTCAAACGATTCCCAGCTTTTGCCTGTTTTAATCCTTCAAATAAAGATTGTCTGGTTACATCCATCAATTCTTGCACTTCCTCACTGATCGCACCGACCCCATAAGTCCATGCCGAATCGCCGTGATAACCGTGAATGCAGGCACCAATATCTACTGAGACAACATCTCCATCTTTTAGTATCGTATCATCTGGAATTCCATGCACCAGCACAGAATTTACGGAGATACACGCTGCTGCGGGAAACCCGTACAGTCCCTTAAAGGAAGGAGATGCACCATGTGATATAATAACATTTTCAACTATCTTATTCAAGTATTTTGTCGAAATTCCCGGTTTCATCTCTTTTTGTACGGCTTTGTGTGCCAATGCCACAATTCTTCCCGCTTCACGCATATATTCGATTTCTTTTTCGGTTTTACAGAGTGCCACTTACTTCTCCAAAGCGTTCATGACATGCTGCCAAACCGCTTCGATCGGCTGATCCGCATTGATGCGGGTAAGCAGACCTTTTTCTTCATAATAGGCAAGTACAGGCTCCGTTGATTTGCTGTATTCACCAAGGCGCACCTGTAAGCTTTCCACTGTGTCATCCTTGCGCTGGTATAATTCACCGCCGCATTTATCGCAAACCCCTTCCACTTTGGACGGATGATTTTTGATATGATAGATTTCTTCACAGTTCTTACAGATCCTTCTGCCGGTGATACGATCCTTCAAAACTTCAAAATCAAGTTCTAAAGCGATGACTTTCTCCACTGCCAGATCACTGCCGACAGTCAATTCATCAAATGCTTTCGCCTGATCAAGCGTACGCGGATAGCCATCCAGCAAATAACCGTTTTTGTTGTCCAGCTTCTCAAGAAAGCTCTTTACCATCGGATTGGTTACTTCATCCGGTACGAGCAGACCTTTCTCTGTATAACTTTTGGCTTGTAAGCCCAGTTCGGTTTCATTTTTGATTTCACTGCGGAAAATGTTTCCGGTTGAAATGTGATTTACCTGATATTTTTCAACGATTTTCGCGGACATCGTGCCTTTTCCGGCACCCGGTCCTCCCATAATCAAAATATTCATCTGTACTCACCTTCTTAATGTTGAATAAAGCCACGATATGATTTCTGTGTCAGCTGCCCTTTCAGGCCTTTTACCGTTTCCATCGCTACCCCGACAACGATGATGATCCCCGTACCGCCTAAACCGATAGAACGCGGCAAATTGGTGAACATCACGATCACATATGGAAGCGACGCGATCGCAGCCAGCCATAGTGCTCCCAGCACGGTAATGCGGTTGAGCACTTTGCTCAGATACTGTTTTGTTTCACTGCCCGGTCTGATTCCCGGAATATAAGTTCCGGACTTACCGAGATTTTCTGAAATCTTAGCAGGATCGACCGTTAAGTTCGTATAGAAGAAAGTAAACAGTATCGTTAATACCACATAGATCGTTAATCCGACCGGCTTGGTCATATCCGTATAGCTTTGGATCGTTGTCGCCACTTCTCCAGCGCCCAGCAAGGCAGCAATCGTAGAAGGTGCAACCATGATCGCATTCGCAAAGATGACCGGAATGACACTTGCGGAATTGATCTTTAACGGCAGATAAGTCATATCGCGTTTCTGCATCTGTACGGTACTTGACGTATATTGGATCGGGATCTTGCGCACAGCTGTCTGCATAAAGACAACCGTTACGATAATGATCAGATATACGACCACATACAGCGAGAATTCCAGAATGCCATTAAACATGGCAGAACTGCTTGATGTATCGACCATCTGTTCGAACACGCTTACGAATTCAGATGGCATACGCGCAACGATTCCCGCAAAGATTAAAATGGAAACGCCGTTTCCAATGCCCTTTGTCGAAATACGATCACCGATCCATAATAAGAACATCGAACCGGCAGTCAAGATCGTTGCGATATACAAATAATTCGACAACGCCGTATCGGCAATGATGCTGTATTGGCTGTTTAATGCCTGCATCATCGTAAAGGCCTGAATAAAGCCTAATATCACTGCCAGATAGCGCGTATATTTGTCAATTTGTTTTCTCCCGCTCTGTCCCTGTTTGCTTAATTCCGTAAAATAAGGAATTACATCCATGGACAACAGCTGCAGGATGATAGAAGCAGTGATGTAAGGTCCGACCCCGAGGGAGAAGATAGACAACTGCTGTATCATACCTCCACCCAACAGGTTGATCATATCTAAGAATGATCCCGTATTGACCCCTTGCATCAACTGTGACGTATCTACACCCGGCACGATGATCGCCGCACCGAATCGAAATACAAACAGCATTGCCAAAGTATAAAGAATGCGATTACGAATATCTTTATTCTTAAACATGCTGATCACAGTGGCGAACATATTAGATTACCTCTGCTTTTCCGCCCGCCTGCTCAATAACAGCCACAGCAGATTTAGAGAATTTATGTGCTTTTACAGTTAATGTCTTCTCTAATTCTCCCTGACCTAAAATCTTAATTCCATCCAGTTCTTTGCGAACTAACTTGGTTTCAATTAACAGTTCCGGAGTTACTTCTGTTCCGTTTTCAAAACGATTCAGGCTTTCAACATTAACGATTGCATATTCTTTACGTGTAAAATTCGTAAATCCACGTTTCGGCAAACGTCTTGCAAGCGGCGTCTGTCCACCTTCAAAGCCAAGGCGAACACCGCCACCGCTTCTTGAACCCTGTCCTTTCTGACCGCGTCCAGCAGTTTTTCCATTACCGGATCCCTGACCGCGTCCTACACGGTTGCGGCTTTTGCGGGAACCTTCTGTGTATTTCATTTCATGTAATTTCATGTCAGTTTCCTCCTATTAACCACGAATTTCTTCTGGTTTTTTACCACGGAGACGAGCAACTTCTTCTACCGTTTTCAATGACTGCAGCGCAGATACAGTTGCATGTACCATGTTGATTGGAGTACGAGATCCGATACATTTCGTCAGGATATCGTTAATACCAGCAACTTCCAATACATCACGAACAGGACCGCCGGCGATAACACCAGTACCCTCTGAAGCAGGGCGAAGGAATACTTCTCCGGCTCCGAAGCGTCCGGTAACTTCATGAGGAATGGTAGTGCCATTGACGATAGGTACATTGATCACATTCTTCTTAGCGTCTTCGATCGCTTTTTTAATTGCGTCAGGTACTTCGTTGGCTTTACCGGTTCCGAAACCGACACGGCCTTTTTTATCACCGATTACAACAAGTGCAGCGAAACGGAAGCGACGTCCACCTTTTACAACTTTTGTAACACGGTTAATCGTGACAACGCGTTCTTCAAATTCTTTTTCAACGTTACGATCTTTTCTTGGTTTACGTTCCATGTCGCTACCTCCTAAAATTTCAGTCCGGCTTCTCTGGCTGCTTCTGCCAGGGCCTGAACACGTCCGTGGTAAACATAACCGCCACGGTCAAATACTACATTTTCAATCTTAGCAGCGATTGCACGCTTAGCGATTTCGCTTCCAACTGCTTTCGCAGCTTCCACATTTCCGCCGTTTGCTAATTTCATTTCCACACTGCTTGCGGCAACCAGTGTCTTGCCATTCACATCGTCGATGATCTGTGCATGAATGTGTGCATTTGAACGGAATACGTTCAGACGTGGACATTCAGGAGTTCCGCTGATCTTTTTACGTACACGTAAGTGACGACGCTGACGTTCAACGTTTTTAGATACTTTCTTTAACATATGCTTCTAACTCCTTTCCCACTATTTCTTACCGGCTGTCTTACCTTCCTTACGACGAACATGTTCACCCTGATAACGGATACCCTTGCCCTTGTAAGGTTCCGGCTTGCGGACAGCCCGGATATTTGCAGCCCATTCACCAACACGCTGTTTATCGATTCCGGAAACGACGATTTCCGTTGGTGATTTGCATTCTACTTTAATGCCTTCTTCAACAATGAATTCAACCGGATGTGAATAACCGACATTCAAAGTCAGCTTGTTTCCCGATACCGCTGAACGGAAACCGATACCGACTAATTCCAGCGTTTTGCTGAAGCCGTTGGATACACCTTCCACCATGTTGAATAACAGGGCGCGGGTCGTACCATGCAGCTGTTTTGTATGTTTTTCTTCATTCGGTCTTGTTACAGTTAAAATGTTTTCTTCGATCTTGATGCCCAAGATGTCAGAGAACTGACGAGTCAAAGTTCCCTTTGGACCTTTAACAGTCACCTCATTCCCAGCGGCTACTGTAACTTCTACGCCGGCAGGAATGGTAATCGTTTTATTACCGATACGTGACATTGTATTTTACCTCCAGATTTTACCAAATGTAGGCAAGCACTTCGCCGCCGACATGTTTTGCTTTTGCTTCTTTATCAGTCATCAGACCGTGAGAAGTGGAGATGATCGCAATACCAAGTCCGTTTAATACGCGAGGGATCTTGTCCACTTTCGCATATGCGCGAAGACCCGGTTTTGAGATTCTCTTAAGACCATTGATTACTTTTTCACCGTTAGGTCCGTATTTCAAAACAACGGTCATTGTTTTCTTAACATCACCTTCTACGCTGTAGTCAGTGATGAAACCTTCTTCTTTTAAGATTCTGGCGATTTCCACTTTTTCTTTGCTTGCAGGAACTTCTACTGTTTCGTGACGTGCCTGAAGGCCGTTACGAATTCTAGTTAACATATCTGCAATTGGATCTGTCATAATCATCATGACCTATTCCTCCTTTTTACCAGCTGGCCTTCTTTACTCCAGGGATCTGGCCTTTATAAGCCAGTTCGCGGAAGCAAATACGGCACAGTTTGTATTTACGTAATACTGAGTGAGGACGTCCACAACGTTCACAACGTGTGTACTCGCGCACTTTGAATTTCTGAGGACGGTTTGTTTTGTTAATCATCGCTTTTTTTGCCATAAGTCAAGTCCTCCTTATTTCTTGAACGGCATGCCCATTTCGCTTAACAGGGCAGCGCCTTCTTCGTTCGTATTGGCTGTCGTTACGATCACAACATCCATACCACGCACTTTATTGACTTTATCATAATTGATTTCCGGGAAGATGATCTGTTCTTTCACACCCAGCGTATAGTTTCCACGTCCGTCAAAGGCCGTCTTGGAAACACCGCGGAAATCACGTACACGAGGCAGCGAGATGTTCATCAGCTTATCCAGGAATTCATACATTCTTTCACCGCGCAAGGTTACTTTGCAGCCAATGGCCATACCTTCACGCAGCTTGAAGTTCGCGATGGATTTTTTTGCCTTTGTTACGATTGGCTTCTGACCGCAGATCTGGGTGATCTCCGCAACAACTTCTTCCATCGCTTTCGGATTGGCGATCGCATCACCAACACCGACGTTGATTACCACTTTTTCAATTTTCGGTGCCTGCATGATAGAAGAATACTGAAACTGTTTCATCAATGCAGGAACGACCTGTTCCTTATATCTCTGTTCTAGGCGGTTCATGCTCTAACCCTCCTACTTCATCGTCGCGCCGGTTTTCTTCAGGACGCGAACTTTTTTGCCTTTTTCTTCTTTGTACCCGATACGGCTTGCTTTCTTTGCCTTGGCATCGTAAGCCATCACATTGGATACATGGATCGGCGCTTCTTTTTCAATAATGCCGCCGTCCGGATTTGCCTGAGTCGGTTTCTGGTGTTTCTTTACGATGTTGACACCTTCTACGATAACCTTGTTTTCCTTAGGCATAGCTTTGATTACTTCTGCAACAGTGCCCTTGTAAGCACCTGTAATAACTTTTACCTTATCACCTTTTTTGATTTTCACTAGGGGCACCTCCTTACAGTACTTCCGGTGCCAAAGACACGATCTTCATAAAGTCTTTGTCACGCAGTTCACGGGCAACCGGTCCGAAAATACGAGTGCCGCGTGGTGTTTTATCGTCTTTGATGATTACAACAGCGTTGTCATCGAATTTGATGTAAGTGCCGTTGCTTCTGCGGATACCGTATTTCGTACGAACGATGACCGCTTTCACAACATCACCTTTTTTAACAGTTCCGCCAGGAGCTGCCTGCTTAACAGTACAAACTACGATGTCACCGATGTTAGAACTTCTGCGTCTGCTTCCGCCTAAGCCACGGATCACCAATACTTCCTTAGCTCCGGTATTGTCAGCAACGCGCAGTCTTGTTTCGTTATGAATCATATACGCTTACCTCCTGACTTACAGTACAACCGCTTTTTCCACGATACGAACCAAGCGGAAACGCTTTGTTGCAGATAATGGACGTGTTTCCATGATTTCTACAACATCACCGATCTTCGCTTCATTCATCTCGTCATGCGCTTTGAACTTTTTAGAATATTTCTGACGCTTACCATATAATGGGTGCATCTTCTTTGTTTCAACTACAACAGTAATTGTTTTATCCATTTTATCGGAAACAACAGTTCCACGATATACTTTACGGTTAGATCTTTCCATTTACACGATCCTCCTTATTCCTGAGAACCATTTTCACGTTCGCTCAAGATGGTCTTGATACGTGCAATGGTTTTCTTAACGGTTTTCATACGGGCAGTGTTGGTTAAGTTGCCGACTGCCTGCTGGAAACGAAGGTTAAAGAGTTCTTCTTTCAGCGTTTCGATTTCTTGCTGTAATTCAGTGTTGCTTTTTTCTCTGATCTCTTTCGCTGTCATGTCTTACTCCTCCTCACCTTTCCGTACAAATTTACATTTTACAGGCAGTTTGTGAGAAGCCAGGCGGAATGCTTCCCGCGCGATTTCTTCACTTACACCTGCGATCTCAAACATTACGCGGCCCGGTTTTACAACTGCTACCCATCCTTCAGGCGCACCTTTACCGGAACCCATACGTACTTCCAATGGTTTCTTCGTTCTTGCTAAGTGAGGGAAAATTTTGATCCAAACTTTACCGCCACGTTTCATGTAACGAGTCATGGCAATACGTGCTGCTTCAATCTGGCGATTGCTTACATAGTTACCCGTTTCAGCAACCAGACCATATTCACCGAAAGCAACGCTGCGTCCTGCTTTCGCACGCCCTTCATAGCTTAAACGGTGAGGTCTTCTATATTTTGTTCTGTTAGGCATCAACATAATTAGTTACCTCCTTCCGTCTTAGGAGCATCTGCTTTTACTTCCGTTTTTTCTACACGGTTCGCATTGCGATTGTCGCTGCGTCCGCCTCTAGGACGACGGTTGTTGCGGCGACGACGGTCATTACCGCCCTTAGGTGCTTCCGGTTCACTTACCATCTGACCTGGCAGCACTTCACCACGGCAGATCCAAACCTTTACTCCCAGACGTCCATAAGTAGTCGCTGCTTCTTCATGCGCATAGTCAATATCCGCACGTAATGTATGCAGTGGAACTACACCTTCTGAATAGCCTTCGCTGCGCGCCATATCGGCACCGCCCAAACGTCCGGAAACCAGTGTCTTGATTCCTTTTGCGCCGCTTCTCATCGTTCTCTGGATCACTTTTTTCTGCGCTGTACGGAATGACGCACGCTGTTCCAGCTGATCTGCGATCGAACGAGCTACCAGTCTTGCGTCCAGATCCGGATTGGCAATTTCCAGCACTTTCAGGAATACATTTTTTCCACCGGTCATCTTTTCCAGTTTCTTTTTCAGGTTTTCTACGTTTTCACCGTTTGTGCCGATGATCACACCCGGACGAGCAGAACGGATCATGATTTCCACACGGTTTTTAGAACGTTCAATTTCAACTCTTGATACCGAAGCCGTTTTCAGCTCAGCCATCAGGAATTCACGGATTTTAATATCTTCTAACAACAGATCGGCATAATCCTTGTCAGCGTACCATCTTGATTCCCAATCACGAATGACGCCGACACGAAATCCGATCGGACTTACTTTCTGTCCCATGAGCAAACCTCCTTATTCCCGCTCATCAACCACAACAGTAATGTGGCTGGTGCGTTTGTGGATCGCACTTGCAGATCCTTTTGCACGTGGCATGTAGCGTTTCAAAGTGATGCCTTCGTTTGCATAGCATGCTTTCACGTATAATTTTTCTTCATCCATGTCATTGTTGTTTACCGCGTTCGCAACAGCTGATTTTAAGGTTTTACCAATGGCAACTGCCGCTGCGTTCGGCGTAAATCTTAAGATTGCGGCTGCTTCCGCAACGTCTTTCCCACGAATCAGGTCGATAACCAGACGAGCTTTTCTAGGTGGGATTCTCAATGTTTTTGCAGTAGCTTTTACTTCCATGATTTCTCCTCCTATCGTCTAGCTTTCTTGTCATCTGTTCCATGACCGCCGTTTTTGCGTGTCGGAACAAATTCACCCAGCTTGTGTCCTACCATATCTTCTGTCACATATACAGGCAGATGTTCTTTCCCGTTGTAAACCGCAAAAGTGTGTTCTACGAACTGTGGGAAGATAGTTGAACGGCGTGACCAAGTTTTAATCACTTCTTTTTTACCTGACGCATTCAGGGCTTCCACTTTTTTCATCAAGTGGTCGTCACAGAAAGGTCCTTTTTTCAAACTACGACTCATCTCATTTTCCTCCTTTGCGCTTACTTAGCATTGCGGCGACGTACGATCAGTTTCGTAGAAGCCAGCTTATTCTTACGAGTTTTCACACCCATAGCTTTCTTACCCCAAGGAGTCATCGGTGATTTACGTCCAACCGGTGTACGTCCTTCACCACCACCGTGAGGGTGATCGTTCGGGTTCATAACAGAACCGCGCACTGTCGGACGAATTCCTTTCCAGCGGGAACGTCCGGCTTTACCTAAGTTCACCAAAGAATGATCTTCGTTGCCGACCTGACCAATCGTAGCACGGCAGTTCGCCAGTACCTTGCGCACTTCGCCTGATGCCAAACGAATGGTTACATATTTTTCTTCGATACCGAGGATCTGTGCAGACACACCTGCTGAACGAGCCAGCTGTCCGCCTTTTCCCGGTTTTAATTCCACATTGTGAATGAAAGTACCTTCCGGCATATCTCTTAATTCCAATGCGTTTCCGACTTTGATGTCAGCACCCTTGCCGGACATCACGCTCATACCTACGCTTAATCCTTTTGGCGCTAAGATGTAACGTTTTTCTCCATCTGCATAGTGCAGCAGGGCGATGTTAGCCGAGCGGTTCGGATCATATTCGATCGTTGCTACCTTTGCAGGGATACCATCTTTATTTCTTTTGAAATCGATAATACGGTATGCACGTTTGTGTCCGCCGCCTTGATGACGCGTCGTGATGCGTCCTTTGTTATTACGTCCGCCTTTGCTCTTCAAAGGGGCCAGCAGCGATTTTTCCGGTTTGCTTGTCGTGATTTCTTCAAACGTCAAGCTCGTCATACCACGGCGACCGTTAGTGGTCGGTTTATATGCTCTAATTGGCATGATTTTTCCTCCTTACGCAATATTTAGTCGGGAAATAGCGTTCTTCTTCCCGATTATTCGGCTTCTTCACCGAATAAGTTGATATCCTGTCCTTCCGCAATCTTTACGATCGCTTTGCGAACAGCCTTTGTCTTACCGACATATTTACCCATTCTCTTTGTTTTCGGCTTCACGTTGATCACGTTTACCTGTTCTACTTTCACACCGAAGATTGCTTCTACGGCCTGACGAATCTGAATCTTGTTCGTGCCTTTCGCCACCTCGAATGTTACTTTGTTGTCTGCATCCATGTATTTCATGGTTTTTTCAGTGATGATTGGGCGGATGATAATATCTCTGTAATTATTCATTTCCTAACGCCTCCTCAACTGTTTTTAACGCTGCTTCCGTAAACACGATCTGATTTGCATTCACAATATCATACACGTTGATTCCATCAGCAGTCAGCATCATCATGCTTGGGATGTTGCGCATTGACAAATACGCGTTTTCATAATCTTCTTCACCGTCAACGACAAACAAGGTCTTTTTCGGTGCTTTGATCGCATCGATGATCTTAACAAATTCTTTTGTTTTCGGCGCTTCCAGTTTGAAAGCGTCAACAACGCTCATCGCGTTTTCCAGCACTTTTTCACTCAGAACTGACTTCAGTGCCAAGCGACGCACTTTTTTGTTTAAGCGGTAAGCATAGCTTCTAGGCGTAGGGCCGAACACCGTTCCACCACCGCGCCACTGTGTTGCACGGATAGAACCCTGACGAGCACGTCCGGTGCCTTTCTGACGCCAAGGCTTGCGTCCACCGCCGCTTACTTCGCTGCGCCCTTTTGTATCATGCGTTCCCTGACGCATGCTTGCGCGCTGCATCACGATCGCATCAAAGATACACTGCTGATTTGGCTCGATGCCAAATACAGATTCGCAAAGAGTTACTTCATGAAGCTCTTTGCCTTCCTGGTTCAATACTACCAACTTAGGCATCTTTTATTCCTCCTCTGTACTTGTGTAATCCACCAAAGCAACTGCCGGTTTATTTCCTTTAGATGTCTTTGCGGATTTAACCATAACCATACCGCGTTTTGGTCCCGGTACGTTTCCTTTGATCAGCAGATAGTTGTTTTCCACATCCACCTTGATGATCGTCAAATTCTGGTTTGTTGTTGTTTTGTGTCCTTCATGACCCGGCATAACCGTTCCTTTGGCGATCTTACCTGCACGAGAGGTAATACCCAAAGTAGCCAATGAACCGACATGTCTGTGATGTCCTGAACCGTGCGCTGCCGGACCTAAGTGTCCATTGCCGCGATAGATCTGGCCCATAAAGCCTTTTCCCTTGCTTGTTCCGGTTACATCGACAACATCACCGGCTGCGAAGATGTCTACCTTCACTTCCGCGCCGACTTCATACTGCATCATTTCTGCAGAACGAATTTCTCTGGCAAAGCGCTTTGGTGCAGTATTGGCCTTAGCCGCATGCTTCAGCGCCGCTTTCGTCGCGCGTCTTTCTTTTACGTCCTCAAAGCCCAGCTGTACGGCTTCGTATCCGTCATTTTCCATTGTTTTTTTCTGTAACACAATGTTTGGTGTTGCTTCTACCACAGTTACCGGGATCAACGTACCGTCTTCTGTGAATACCTGCGTCATACCCAGTTTGCGTCCTAAGATTCCTTTCATGATGTTCACCTCCACCATTACAGCTTGATTTCGATGTCAACACCGCTTGGCAGTTCTAAACGGCTCAAAGAGTCGATAGTTTCTGCTGTCGGTCCGACGATCTCAATCAAACGCTTGTGAGTTCTGATTTCAAACTGTTCACGAGAGTCTTTGTATTTGTGTACCGCTCTTAAGATTGTAACAACCTGTTTTTCCGTTGGAAGAGGTACCGGTCCAACGATCTTTTTGGCACCGTGAGCTTGTGCCGCCTGCACGATCTTTTCTGCAGATGCATCTAAGATTCTGTGCTCGTAAGCTTTAAGACGAATTCTTACGCTGTTTTTTGCCATGAATAATACTCCTTTCGTCAATATCATGATTGACTCGCTCGATGCGAATTCCCCGATACACCGTTATCCATGACAACGCTTGTCGGTGTGTCGGCAACCTCGCACGTCCGTGCGGTCGTAACGATATTATAGCAATACTCCTAACTGAATGCAAGCACTTTTTTTACTTTTTTAATTCAGTGATCTGCAGTGAGAAAGCGACCAGTTTATCACGCATATTTCCACTCTTGCATTCCCTGATCCATATCCTTTCTCCCATTGATGTCCACCACTTTTTCGCAATCTCCGTCATTATTACAGTTATGGAATATTTTGCTTTTTCTATGCTTATTTTTATAATCCTCATGTATAAAGCACCCGCATCTCTACAATATTTTCGCTCTGTTTTTCTATGTCCGCATGCACAAAAAAAGGATCTTGGCACAACGCATGATGATTGCCATTGATCCTTTTTTTCATCATCATTCATCTAAATATGAGAAAACCTGCTCCTTATTCCATATTAGATAAACTGCTATACTTGTTTGAAATACCATCCGATTCTTTGACGCTTTTTCGCTGCGGCAGCTGTGCGATCACGATCGCCACAAACATCAGCAGACATCCGATCATTTCCTTTGTGCTTAATACTTCATGCAGAAAGATCCAGCCGGCTATTACCGAAATACAGGATTCTAAGCTCAAGATCAGCGCCGCAACTGTTGGATTCATATCCTTCTGCCCGACAATCTGCAGCGTATATGCAACTCCACACGACATGATCCCCGCATAAAAAAGCGGAAACGCCGCCGCAAGCAGCGCCTCTATATCACTGCTTTCAAATAAGAAAGCCGCGATCAAAGTCAATATGCCGCAAATCATAAACTGCATCCAGGAAAGTAATACACCATCGACGCGCGACGCAAAGTGATCGATCGCCAATATATGCAAAGAAAACAAAATCGCACTTAGAAACACCAATAGATCACCCAGCGCAAACGTAACCTGTTCACCCATGCAAAGCAAATATAAACCGCTCATTGCGATGGCGACGGCCATCCAGATCCTAAGTTTGACTTTTTTCTTCATAAAAAGCCCGAGCAAGGGCACGATCACAATATAGCTGGAGGTAATGAAACCGGCTTTCCCCACCGTTGTATATTTTACTCCATATGCCTGCAAATTGGAAGCAAACGTAAAAAGCAGACCACAGATCATTCCTCCAAATAACGCACTATGACGCAGCGAAGGATAATGAAGCTGTGAAGCAAGCGCCTGCTTTCGCTGTGGAAAGAGGTGATTGAGCAGCGCCATGCAAGGAAGCAGGAACAAGCCGCCGATCAAGCATCGTACCGCATTAAAAGTCAGCGGTTCTACTCGTTCCATTCCCACGCTCTGCGCCACAAAGGCAGTTCCCCAGATGGTCGCAGTCAAAAATAATATAAATGAGTTTCGTATTTGTTTTTCCACTTCTATCACCTATCTTTTGCGCATAGAAGTGTATCATCTTTCACGTCGAATGTAAATACAGGAAGTCTCAGCCTTTCCATTTTGTCTTTTCAAATCAAAAAGAGGATTTCCTTAGGAAACCCTCTATCTTCTGATTTGTTGAAAAACTAAAAACTATTCAACGATTTCAGTTACGTTACCGGCACCGACAGTACGTCCACCTTCACGGATAGAGAACTTTGTACCGTTTTCGATTGCGATTGGCGCGATCAATTCAACGTTCATTTCTACGTTATCGCCCGGCATAACCATTTCAGTACCTTCCGGCAATGTGATTACACCAGTTACGTCAGTTGTACGGAAGTAGAACTGAGGACGGTAGTTAGAAACGAATGGAGTATGACGTCCACCTTCTTCTTTGCTCAGTACATATACCTGTGCTTTGAAAGTTGTATGTGGATGAACAGTACCCGGTTTTACCAAAACCTGTCCACGCTGAATTTCATCACGGTTTACACCACGAAGCAGTGCACCGATGTTATCGCCGGCTTCCGCAAATTCCAACTGTTTACGGAACATTTCCAGACCGGTAATAACCGTTTTACGAGTATCATGGATACCAACGATTTCAACTTCTTCACCCAGTTTTACGATACCGCGTTCAACACGTCCGGTTGCAACCGTACCACGACCAGTGATTGTCATAACGTCTTCCACAGACATCAGGAACGGTTTATCTGTTTCACGAACCGGATCAGGGATGTAGCTGTCAACAGCATCCATCAGTTCGTCGATCGCACCGATCCATTTTGCTTCGCCGTTCAGTGCACCTAATGCAGAACCACGGATGATCGGAGCGTTATCGCCGTCAAATCCGTATTCGTTCAGCAGTTCGCGAACTTCCATTTCAACCAGGTCGATCAATTCTTCATCGTCAACCATATCGCACTTGTTCAGGAATACAACGATGTAAGGAACACCTACCTGACGAGCCAATAAGATGTGTTCACGAGTCTGAGGCATAGGACCATCAGAAGCCGCAACTACCAGGATCGCACCATCCATCTGTGCAGCACCGGTGATCATGTTCTTTACATAGTCGGCATGACCCGGGCAGTCCACGTGTGCATAGTGACGTGTTGCAGTCTGATATTCTACGTGTGCCGTGTTGATCGTGATACCACGTTCTTTTTCTTCAGGAGCACCGTCGATCTGATCGTAAGCCTGTGCTTCAGCCTGTCCTTTAGAAGCAAGTACGTTAGTGATTGCCGCAGTTAAAGTTGTTTTACCGTGGTCAACGTGACCGATCGTACCAATATTAACATGCGTTTTACTTCTGTCAAATTTTTCTTTAGCCATTGTTAAATATCCTCCTATATTTATACGATACTATTTTAATTCAAGTATGCGCTAAAAGCAACCTCTAAATTAATTTTCTGATGCGTTTTCTTTGATAATCTTTTCCGCGATGCTCTTAGGCACTTCGGAATAATGATCAAACTTCATCGAGTAATTTCCACGTCCCTGTGTGAATGAACGCAGATCGGTTACATAGCCGAACATTTCTGATAACGGAATCATCGCACGAACGATAATTGCCGTACCGCGTTCTTCCTGATCCGTGATCTGACCGCGACGGGAGCTTACATCACCCATAACGGAACCAAGGTATTCACTTGGTGCTGTTACTTCTACTTCCATGATCGGTTCCAAAATAACCGGCTTACATTTTTTCGCAGCTTCTTTCAAAGCCATGGAAGCGGCAATCTTATAAGCCATTTCTGAGGAATCGACATCATGGTAAGAACCATCGAATAAAGTCGCTTTGATGTCAATGACCGGATAACCCGCAAGCATACCGTGCTCTAAAGCAGCCTCTAAGCCTTCGCCTGTCGGTTTGATGTATTCGCGCGGTACGCTTCCGCCGACCGTCGCATCGACAAACTCGAAGCCTTTTCCTTCTTCCTGCGGTTCAAAACGGATCCATACATGACCATACTGACCGCGGCCACCTGACTGCTTGATGTATTTTCCTTCACATTCAGCGCTCTGACGAATCGTTTCACGATAAGCAACCTGAGGTGCACCGACATTTGCTTCAACCTTGAACTCACGGCGCAAACGGTCCACGATGATATCCAAATGAAGCTCTCCGACACCGGCGATGATCGTCTGACCGGTTTCTTTATCGGTATAAGTCTTGAAGGTTGGATCTTCTTCAGCAAGTTTTGACAGCGCAAGACCCATCTTGTCCTGATCCGCCTTCGTTTTCGGTTCTAGTGACATACGGATAACCGGTTCCGGGAATACCATGGATTCCAGGATGATGTGGCTGTCTTCTGCACACAGTGTATCACCGGTAGTCGTATCTTTTAAGCCGACAGCTGCCGCGATGTCTCCGCTGTAAACCGTATCGATTTCCTTGCGGGCATTGGCGTGCATCTGTACGATACGACCGAAACGTTCTCTTTTCCCCTTCGTCGCATTTAATACATAGCTTCCTGATTTAGCCGTACCGGAATAAACGCGGAAGAACGCCAGTTTTCCAACGAATGGGTCAGTCATGATCTTGAAAGCCAGTGCCGCAAACGGTTCTTCATCGCTTGCATGACGTTCTACTTCCGTACCATCTTCTGTCGTACCTTTGATTGCCGGTACATCTAATGGTGATGGCAGATAATCAATGACTGCGTCCAGCATTAACTGAACACCTTTGTTTTTGTATGCAGATCCACATAATACCGGGAAGAAATCACCTTTACATACGGCAATACGCAGTACACGCTTGATTTCTTCAACAGAAGGTTCTTCCCCTTCCAATACTAGCATCATAAAATCTTCATCATAGTCTGCCAGATATTCCAGCAGTTTGCCGCGGTATTCCTCACAGATCGCTACCAGATCTTCAGGAATGGCGATCTCTTCGATATCCGTGCCTAAGTCGTTCTTGTATAAGAATGCCTTGCGTTCGATGATATCGCAGATTCCACGGAAATCAGATTCAGCGCCGATCGGCATCTGAATCGGACAAGATTTTGCGCCTAAACGATCAATGATCGTATTGCATGACATAATGAAGTCCGCACCGGTCGCATCCATCTTATTACAGAATACGATACGGGGAACGCCATATGTCGTAGCCTGACGCCAAACTGTTTCGGTCTGCGGTTCTACCCCTGCTTTTGAGTCAAGAACCGTAACCGCACCATCCAATACACGCAAAGAACGTTCTACTTCGACCGTGAAGTCTACGTGTCCCGGTGTATCGATGATATTGACGCGATGTCCCTTCCAGTGTGCAGTCGTAGCTGCGGAAGTAATGGTAATACCGCGTTCCTGTTCCTGTGCCATCCAGTCCATCGTGGAAGCGCCGTCATGCGTTTCACCGATCTTATGGTTGACACCGGTATAATACAGGATACGTTCGGTAGTTGTTGTCTTACCGGCATCAATGTGAGCCATGATACCAATGTTACGTGTTTTTTCTAATGAAAATTCGCGTGCCATAGTTGACTCCTTTCCTACCAGCGATAGTGGGCAAATGCTTTGTTTGCTTCTGCCATCTTATGCGTATCTTCACGCTTCTTAACGGAAGCGCCGGAACCGTTTGCCGCATCTAAAATCTCTGCAGCTAATCTCTGTTCCATCGTTTTCTCATTTCTTAAACGAGCATAGTTTACGATCCAGCGAAGTCCTAATGTCAAACGGCGTTCCTGTGAAACTTCAACCGGCACCTGGTAGTTTGCACCACCGACACGGCGTACTTTCAGTTCCAGAACCGGCATAACGTTTTCCATTGCCTGTTCAAATACTTCCATTGGATTGCGTTCTGTTTTTACTTCAATAATATCAAATGCGTTGTACAGAATAGTCTGTGCTACACCTCTTTTTCCATCAATCATGATTTTGTTGATCAAACGAGTAACCAACTTGGAGTTGTAGATCGGATCTACCAGTACATCACGTTTCGCGATATGTCCTTTTCTTGGCATCTTAATTTCCTCCTTTCATCACTGATGTTATTTCTTAGCAGCTTTTGGCTTTTTCGCACCGTATAAAGAACGGCTCTGGTTACGATTTGCCACACCTGCGCAGTCCAGTGTACCACGGATAATGTGGTAACGAACACCTGGCAAGTCTTTTACACGTCCACCACGGATCAAAACAACTGAGTGTTCCTGCAAGTTGTGTCCGATTCCTGGGATGTATGCTGTTACTTCCATTCCGTTTGATAAACGAACACGGGCATACTTACGAAGCGCAGAGTTTGGTTTTTTCGGTGTCATCGTACCGACACGGGTACATACTCCACGTTTCTGCGGAGCGCTCAAGTTAGTAGGGCGGCGCTTTAATGAGTTGTAACCTCTATTCAAAGCAGGTGATTTAGAAACCCACACTTTACTTTCACGACCTTTACGAATTAACTGGTTAATTGTTGGCATGTTATCCTCCTTTCAAGCAATCATTTCTAACACACATTTCCGGGTGTGTCATTTCTAGCTCTAATTTTTGATCCCATTCACGGGGACCATTTTTTCACTAGCTTACAAATAATAACACCGGAAGGATGTACTGTCAATCATTAAATTAAAAAATAATGAAAATAATGTTGCACTAAAATTTCTCCCTGATCAAAAGAAAACAATAAAAAGCAAGCACGATTCTTCTTAGAGGAAGAGAAGGTATTTGCTGTCTGACCATAAAAAAAGCCTCGTTTAGAGGCAAGAAGGACCGGCGAAGTGCTATCTTGACTGAGGCAAGCCCAGCTATTGTCGCCGCTGAAGTGCTTAACTTCTGTGTTCGGGATGGGAACAGGTGTGTCCACTCCGCTATCATCACCGGATCCTTTGAAAGGTTCGACCTTTCAAAACTGAATATCAGATTCCTTACATGCCTTCCCTGCTTGTGATCAAGTCCTCGACCGATTAGTATCAGTCAACTCCACATATCGCTATGCTTCCATCTCTGACCTATCTACCTCGTAGTCTTCAAGGGGTCTTACTTCTTTCGAATGGGAAATCTCATCTTGGAGTAGGCTTCGCGCTTAGATGCTTTCAGCGCTTATCCCTTCCTCACTTAGCTACCCAGCTATGCCCTTGGCAGGACAACTGGTGCACCAGCGGTGAGTCCATCCCGGTCCTCTCGTACTAAGGACAGCTCTCCTCAAATTTCCTTCGCCCACAACAGATAGGGACCGAACTGTCTCACGACGTTCTGAACCCAGCTCGCGTACCGCTTTAATGGGCGGACAGCCCAACCCTTGGAACCGAATTCAGCTCCAGGATGCGATGAGCCGACATCGAGGTGCCAAACCTCGCCGTCGATGTGAACTCTTGGGCGAGATCAGCCTGTTATCCCCAGGGTAGCTTTTATCCGTTGAGCGACGGCCCTTCCATTCGGCACCGCCGGATCACTAATCCCGACTTTCGTCCCTGTTCGACTTGTCTGTCTCACAGTCAAGCACCCTTCTGCATTTGCACTCGCCGATTGGTTTCCATCCAATCTGAGGGTACCTTTGGGCGCCTCCGTTACTCTTTGGGAGGCGACCGCCCCAGTCAAACTGCCTATCTGACACGGTCCCCATACCTGTCTCAGGTACCAGGTTAGAGCTTCGATCAACCAAGGGTGGTATCCCAACAGCGACTCCTCATACACTGACGTGCATGTCTCCTCGTCTCCCACCTATCCTGTACATGACTGACCAAAGTTCAATATCAAACTGCAGTAAAGCTCCATGGGGTCTTTCCGTCTAGTTGCGGGTAACCTGCATTTTCACAGGTACTAAGATTTCACCGAGTCTGCTGCCGAGACAGCGCCCAAATCGTTACGCCTTTCGTGCGGGTCAGAACTTACCTGACAAGGAATTTCGCTACCTTAGGACCGTTATAGTTACGGCCGCCGTTCACTGGGGCTTCAATTCATCGCTTCGGATTCCTCCTAACGACTCCTCTTAACCTTCCAGCACCGGGCAGGCGTCACCCCCTATACTTCGTCTTTCGACTTCGCAGAGAGCTGTGTTTTAGTTAAACAGTCGCTTGGGCCTCTTCACTGCGGCACTTTCGTGCACTCCTTCTTGCTAACGTACGGAGTCATTTTGCCGAGTTCCTTGGCAACAGTTCTCTCGCTCACCTCAGGATCCTCTCCTTGCCCACCTGTGTCGGTTTTGGTACGGGCTGCTATGGGATTATCGCTAGAAGCTTTTCTTGGAAGCTGGCATCATCTGCTTCGCTACTTGGCCGCAGCCGTTCGCTTACCTGTCACGCTTTATATCCTGCTGACGCATTTCACTATCAGCCTACTATACGCTTCGCCCACAATCCATTCAGTGGGTCAGACTAGCCTTCTCCGTCACTCCCTCGCTCCCATCGCAGGTGCAGGAATATCTGCCTGCTTTCCATCGACTACGCCTCTCGGCCTCGCCTTAGGTCCCGACTTACCCAGGGCGGACGAACCTTCCCCTGGAATCCTTGGGCTATCGGTGTGTAGGATTCTCACCTACATCTCGCTACTCACACCGGCATTCTCACTTCCATGCTCTCCACCACTCCTTACGGTATGGCTTCTACGTACATGGAACGCTCCCCTACCACTTGATGTTTCCATCAAATCCGCAGCTTCGGTATCATGCTTAGCCCCGGTACATTTTCGGCGCAGGGTCACTCGACTAGTGAGCTGTTACGCACTCTTTCAAGGATGGCTGCTTCTGAGCCAACCTCCTAGTTGTCTGTGCATCCCCACATCCTTTCCCACTTAGCATGTATTTTGGGACCTTAGCTGGCGGTCTGGGCTGTTTCCCTCTCGACCATGGACCTTATCACCCACAGTCTGACTGCCGAGTATGCTTCCTTGGCATTCGGAGTTTGATTATACTCAGTACCCCGGGATGGGGCCATCGTACATTCAGTGCTCTACCTCCAAGTCGCTTTGCCTCGACGCTAGCCCTAAAGCTATTTCGGGGAGAACCAGCTATCTCCGTGTTCGATTGGAATTTCTCCCCTAGCCACAGGTCATCCGCTAACTTTTCAACGGTAGTCGGTTCGGTCCTCCATTCAGTTTCACCTGAACTTCAACCTGCCCATGGCTAGATCACACGGTTTCGGGTCTACCACAACGTACTTTACGCCCTATTAAGACTCGCTTTCGCTTCGGCTCCGTATCTCCTACTTAACCTCGCACGTTATCGTAACTCGCCGGTTCATTCTACAAAAGGCACGCCATCACCCTTTAACGGGCCCTGACTTCTTGTAAGCATATGGTTTCAGGTTCTCTTTCACTCCGCTCCCGCGGTTCTTTTCACCTTTCCCTCACGGTACTGGTCCACTATCGATCACATAGGAGTATTTAGCCTTGCCGGATGGTCCCGGCCGATTCCGACAGGATTCCTCGTGTCCCGCCGTACTCAGGATCCCACTCGCCTATCCTCTGATTTCATGTACGGGGCTTGCACCCTCTGCGGCTGGCCTTTCAATGCCATTCCATTATCTTCGAATATAGCTTCCTTGTGGTCCTACTACCCCAAGATATTCTTGGTTTGGGCTCCTCCCATTTCGCTCGCCGCTACTTTGGGAATCACTGTTGTTTTCTTTTCCTCCGGGTACTTAGATGTTTCAGTTCCCCGGGTTGCTCTCTCATGACCTATGTATTCAGCCATGGATGACATATCTCTCGATATGCCGGATTCCTCCATTCGGATACCGACGGATCTTTGCGCTCGTACCACTCCCCGTCGCGTTTCGCCGTTTGATGCGTCCTTCTTCAGCTCTATGTGTCTAGGCATCCACCATACGCCCTTCCTTACTTGATCACTTCATGCTTTCCGCATGTTCGTGCTTTCGCTTCTTCTTGCTTCAGTGAACGGTTTAACTATTTTTTCTCTTAACTGCTTTTCCTCAGTTCCTTAGTTTTTCCGTTTCTTTTCAGAAAGATCATGTATGTCTTCTGTTTATTCAGTTTTCAAAGATCGAGTTCCCTTGGGTCGCCTCTCGGCCTCCCAAAACTAAACAGGAATCCGTCCTCTTACACTCTTTCTCCTTAGAAAGGAGGTGATCCATCCCCACGTTCCCGTAGGGATACCTTGTTACGACTTAACCCCAGTCATCGGCCCTACCTTCGACGGCTCACTCCTTTCGGTTATGCCACCGGCTTCGGGTATTGCCAACTCCCATGGTTTGACGGGCGGTGTGTACAAGGCCCGAGAACGTATTCACCGCGACATGCTGATTCGCGATTACTAGCGATTCCGACTTCATGAAGTCGAGTTGCAGACTTCAATCCGAACTGAGACAGCCTTTCCGAGTTTCGCTCCCTATCACTAGGTCGCTGCCCTTTGTAACTGCCATTGTAGTACGTGTGTAGCCCAAGCCATAAGGGGCATGATGATTTGACGTCATCCCCACCTTCCTCCGGTTTGTCACCGGCAGTCTCTTATGAGTCCCTAACTTAATATTGGTAACATAAAACAAGGGTTGCGCTCGTTGCGGGACTTAACCCAACATCTCACGACACGAGCTGACGACAACCATGCACCACCTGTATCCCAGTTATCCTCCAGCGCATCTCTGCGCCTTCGCTCGGTATGTCAAGGCTTGGTAAGGTTCTTCGCGTTGCTTCGAATTAAACCACATACTCCACCGCTTGTGCGGGCCCCCGTCAATTCCTTTGAGTTTCACACTTGCGTGCATACTCCCCAGGCGGAGAACTTATTGCGTTAACTGCAGCACTGAGTTTCCCCAACACTTAGTTCTCATCGTTTACGGCGTGGACTACTAGGGTATCTAATCCTATTTGCTCCCCACGCTTTCGTGCCTCAGCGTCAGTTACAGGCCAGACAGCCGCCTTCGCCACTGGTGTTCCTCCATATATCTACGCATTTTACCGCTACACATGGAATTCCACTGCCCTCTCCTGCACTCTAGCCAGTCAGTTTCCAAGGCTTGTTACAGTTGAGCTGCAACCTTTTACCTCAGACTTAACTCGCCGCCTACGCACCCTTTACGCCCAATGATTCCGGATAACGCTCGCCACCTACGTATTACCGCGGCTGCTGGCACGTAGTTAGCCGTGGCTTTCTGGTAAGATACTGTCACTTACCCAGCATTCCCTCTGGATACCGTTCCTCTCTTACAACAGTGCTTTACGATCCGAAGACCTTCCTCACACACGCGGCATTGCTCGTTCAGGGTTCCCCCCATTGACGAAAATTCCCTACTGCTGCCTCCCGTAGGAGTTTGGGCCGTGTCTCAGTCCCAATGTGGCCGTTCACCCTCTCAGGTCGGCTATGCATCATCGCCTTGGTGAGCCGTTACCTCACCAACTAGCTAATGCACCGCAGGATCATCCATGTTCAAGGCCGTAGCCCCTTTAATCGCAAGAAGATGCCTCCTTGCCACCTATCCGGTTTTAGCAGACGTTTCCATCTGTTGTCCCGGGCACATGGGCAGATTCCCTACGTGTTACTCACCCGTTCGCCACTGACTTCCAATGAGCAAGCTCACCTTCCGTCCGTTCGACTTGCATGTATTAGGCATGCCGCCAGCGTTCATCCTGAGCCAGGATCAAACTCTCCATTTGATTTAGCTCTTACGCTTTCTAGCGTCTCTTTCCTTTTTCTTGAATCATTTCGATTCGGGTTTGAATTGACGTTTTCCTGTTTAGTTTTCAAAGACCGACTTCTCGCACCCCTTTTCGGTGCTCGCTTATAATATCAAATTCCTTCCCCTTATGTCAATCCCTTTTTTTATTTTTTTCCGTTTTTTCTCCCCTCCCTTCTCCTTCTCCCTTCCCTTGTCTTTTTTTGCCTTCTTTCCCTTCGCTTTTCTCCATCTTTTTTCTTTTATTTTAGATTTTATTCAGCAGTTTTCTTTTTATCCTCCCTCCTTTTCACCTAGCTTGTTGCTTTTCTCTTTTACTGTATGTCATACGATTGCTAAATAATCAGAAGTCCCTATTCCAATTTACCGAAAACCTTTGAAATTCAGGCTGCCGCAAACCAAAAATGTTATTCCCTAAATTATATATTCGTCTGCATCATCAAATCATTATGAGGCTGTAACAGTTAAGTGATTTAATAAAGCATCACTTAGACTATTCGTCCCTTTATATAGCAAAAGGGCCCAGCAATATGCCAAGCCCTTGATCACTGACTTATTCTTCCAAAGTCGTTTCAGACATTTCCGCAAGATCCTCCTGTGCAACTACATTTTCCTGCTGCGGCACAAAATTCATAAATGCCGGAATGTCATCATCCTGTTTTTGCTTTTCTAAGCGTTTCTCACGCAGTTCTGCTGCCAATGCCGCAATTTGGCGAGAAGTTTCACGATCGGCATTGCATCCGGTACCAGCCGGGATCATCTTGCCGACGATTACATTTTCTTTCAGACCGATCAGATGATCTTTCTTCGCTTTGATCGCCGCATCGGTCAGCACCTTCGTCGTTTCCTGGAATGATGCTGCCGACAAGAAGGAATCAGTTTCTACAGATGATTTGGAAATACCCAGTAATACCGGTGAGAACGTTGCAGGGCGTTTCCCCGACAACAAAGCCTCACGATTGATCTTGGTCATTTCCGTCAAAGAAACCTGCATGCCCGGATTCAAGGAAGTATCATTTCCTTCCAGCACGATCACTTTACGCATCATCTGGCGAATCATAACTTCGATATGCTTGTCAGAGATTTCGATACCCTGGCTCGCATATACTTTTTTCACTTCCTTCAAGATATAGTTCTGGACTTCTTTGACACCGGCAACTTCTAACAGTTCTTTCGGATCGACCTGACCTTCCGTGATCTTGTCGCCTGCTTCCACATGCGTTCCGACCTTCATCCAAGAACGCAGCGCCTGCGCCATGTTCACTTTGTGGGAAATGCTTTCTTTTTCATTGGTAATGATGACTTCCTGTCCGCCGTCTAAGCGATTGATCGCTGTAATTTCACCGCTGATCTTCGCCAATACTGCTGCGCTTTTCGGGCAGCGTGCTTCAAACAGTTCTTCAACACGCGGAAGACCCTGGGTAATATCACCGCCGTCCGCAGAGGCAACCCCTCCGGTATGGAACGTACGCATGGTTAACTGCGTACCCGGCTCACCGATTGACTGTGCCGCCATAATACCGACTGCTTCGCCGACTTCCACATCCTTACCGGTCGCCATATTTCTGCCGTAGCATTTTTTACATACACCGTAAATAGACTTACATGTGAAAGCACTTCTGATATACATGCCCTCAATACCTGCATCTACGATCTGTTTTGCAATGTCTTCGGTAATGAACTCATCGGAGTCGATGATCATTTCACCGGTCTGCGGATGCAGAACCGCCTGCTTGCTATAACGTCCGACTAAACGGTCATAGAAGGATTCGATCACAGAATTAGTCTTGCGATCCACCAATTCTTCTACCCAATAGCCCTGATCGCTGCCGCAGTCTTCCTGACGGATCACGACATCCTGCGCAACATCTACCAGACGACGTGTCAGATAACCTGATTCAGCTGTTTTCAAAGCGGTATCGGTCAGACCTTTGCGCACACCATGAGTGGAGATAAAGAACTCCGATACGTTCAACCCTTCACGGAAGCAGGAATAGATCGGTACCTCGATGATCGAAGGCACATATTCACCGTTCGCACTCTTCGACTGTGAAGGCTTGCTCATCAAACCACGCATGCCGGCCAGCTGGGTAAAGTTTGAAATGTTACCACGGGCTCCGGAACGCGCCATCATATTGATCGGATTTTTACGATCCAATGAATCCATCAGCGCACCGGCAATGTCATCTTTTACATCAGCCCAAAGCTTATTCAGATGACGTTCCCATTCTTCCATCGTTACTTTTCCCTTTTTACGCAGGTTCATCAGTTTTGCGGCGTCTTGTTTGCCGCGTTCTACATATTCCGCCTTGTTCGGCGCTACTTCGATATCGGCTAACGATACTGTAATACCGGCAACGGTAGAATATTTGAATCCCATATTTTTAATTTCATCTAGGATTTCTGATGTCGTATCTACATCATAACGCTTAAATACTTCACCGATCACTTTTCCCAGATCCTTCTTTTTGAAGGCTGCCACGATTTCAATATCTTTCAGCGCTTCTTTTACATCCGTTCCCATCGGCACGAAATACTTGTCCGGCGTAGCCTTAAAGTTTTCGGTGCTGACTTCATTCAGATATGGGAAATCGTGTGGGAACATGCCATTGTAAATGACCTTTCCGACCGTCGTGATCAGATACATCTCATTTTGCTTCGCCGTAAAGCATGTTTTCTTTAATGATTTTGCCAAAATGGCAATACGGGAGTGCAGATGCACCTGTTTATTTTCATATGCCAGCAGCACTTCATTTGGATCAAAGTACACATGTCCTTCATTGCGGGCAAAAGTATTCCACATTTCCGCCGCATCCGGACAACCGACTGACAAATATTTATCTGCTTCATGACGCAGCTCCTCAGCGGTTTCTTCCATCGTCAGATAGAAGTTTCCCATGACCATATCCTGTCCCGGTGTTACGATCGGTTTCCCATCTTTAGGACCGAGGATATTGTGAGAGCCCAGCATCAAGATCAATGCTTCGGCACGTGCTTCTTCGCTCAACGGTACGTGCACCGCCATCTGGTCGCCGTCAAAATCGGCATTGAAGGCGCCGCACACCAGCGGATGCAGACGAATGGCGCGTCCTTCTACCAGTTTCGGCTTAAAGGCCTGGATTCCCAAGCGATGCAAAGTCGGCGCACGGTTCAAGAATACCGGGTAGCCGTCAATGACCTGCTCTACGATATCCCAGATACGCGGATCCTGGCGATCGATCAGTTTTTCTGCCGTTTTTGGATTGCTTGCGATCTCGCGATTCACGATCTCGTTGATCACAAACGGTTTGAACAACTGAATTGCCATTTCTCTTGGCAAGCCGCACTGATACATCTTCAGATCCGGTCCTACCGCAATAACGGAACGGCCGGAGAAATCGACACGCTTTCCTAACAGGTTCTGACGGAAACGTCCCTGTTTCCCCTTCAAGGAATGAGACAGCGATTTCAATGCACGTCCACCGGCGCCGGTAATCGGCTTGGAGCGGCGTCCGTTGTCAATCAGCGCATCGACTGCTTCCTGCAACATACGCTTCTCATTTTGAACGATGATTGCCGGTGTTCCCAGTTCCAATAATTTTTTCAATCGATTGTTACGAGTGATGACGCGGCGATAAAGATCATTCAGATCACTTGTCGCAAAGCGGCCGCCATCCAGCTGCAGCATCGGTCTTAGATCAGGCGGGATGACCGGAACATTTGTCAGGATCATCCATTCCGGACGATTTTCCGACTTTCTGAAAGCATCTACCGTGTCCAGACGCTTGATCAGTTTCTTGCGTTTCTCACCCTGTGCATCGGTCAATGCTGTTTGGATTTCCTGATATTCTTTTTCCAGATCCACTTCTTCCAAAAGTGTTTTGATCGCTTCGGCACCGGTTTGAGCCTTGAAAGAACCCGGCCCGTAGATCGCCATGTTTTCGCGATACTCTTTTTCCGATAAGATCTGTTTATACAATAATTTCGTATCCTTTGGATCCGTTACGATCCAGCTCACGAAGTAAACGACTTCTTCCAGCTGTTTCGGCGTAACATCTAGTAACAGCGCCATGCGAGATGGGATTCCGCGCAGATACCAGATATGTGCCACCGGCGCTGCCAGTTCAATGTGTCCCATGCGTTCACGACGAACACTTGATTTTGTGATCTCCACTCCGCAGCGATCACAGATTACCCCTTTATAGCGCACTTTTTTATATTTTCCGCAATAACATTCCCAGTCTTTGCTCGGACCGAAAATTCTTTCACAGAACAAGCCGTCCCGTTCCGGTTTCTGGGAACGGTAATTGATCGTTTCCGGCTTTTTTACTTCTCCATAAGACCACTCACGTATTCTCTCTGGACTGGCCAAAGATACCTGAATGGAGGCAAAGTTATTAACACCCATTTGATTACGCCTCCTTTTCTTCGTCTAATGTTTCTTCAAAAGCGTCATTTTCCAAAGCGTCCACATCCAAACCGTCTGCTTCCTCTTTATCCATGAACGCATCTTCCTCTGCTTCTTCACTTGGTAGTAGCGAATCTACCGGTTTTCGCTCTTCCATGATCGGCAGCGGCAACGGCGTACTGTCTTCATCCTGCTTGCGCAGATCCACTTCATTGCCGTTCTCATCCAAGCATTTCACATCGATCGCCAGTGCCTGCAGCTCATGCTTCAGCACCCGGAATGATTCAGGAATACCCGGTTCCGGAATATCCTTGCCTTTGATGATCGCCTCATATGTTTTCGTACGTCCGGTGATATCATCCGATTTTACCGTTGAGATTTCCTGCAGCGTATGCGCTGCACCATATGCTTCTAACGCCCAGAACTCCATTTCACCGAAACGCTGACCACCGTTTTGCGCTTTACCGCCTAACGGCTGCTGTGTAACCAAAGAGTAAGGTCCGGTCGCACGGGCATGCAGTTTATCATCTACCATGTGGGCAAGCTTGATCATATACATGACACCGACGGAAATGCGTTCATCAAACGCTTCTCCGGTGCGACCATCATAGAGCACCATCTTGCCGTCTTTCGTCATTTCCGCTTCATCCATGATATCGCGCAGTTCCTCATTGTTGATACCGTCGAATACCGGTGTTGCGAATTTTACGCCCAATTTCTTAGCCGCATAGCCAAGGTGGATTTCCAGTACCTGTCCAATATTCATACGGGAAGGCACACCAAACGGATTCAACATGATATCGATCGGTGTTCCATCCGTCATATAAGGCATATCCTCGATTGGCAAAATCTTGGAGATGACGCCTTTGTTACCATGACGGCCCGCCATTTTATCTCCTTCGGAGATCTTACGTTTCTGCACGATGTAAACTTTTACCGTTTCATTGACGCCCGGTGGTAAATCATGCCCTTCACTGCGTTTGAAAGAGCGAATCGAATGTACGATGCCCGCACCGCCATGCGGCACTTTTAAGGAATTGTCGCGCACTTCTCGTGATTTCTCACCGAAGATCGCCAACAACAACTTCTCTTCCGGAGAAATTTCACTCTGCCCTTTCGGCGTTACTTTGCCGACCAAAATGTCGCCTTCCATTACCTCGGCGCCGACCATGACGATTCCTCGGCTATCCAGATTGCGTGTCGCATTCTCGCCGACATTTGGAATATCACGCGTGATTTCTTCCGGCCCCAGTTTCGTTTCACGGCAGTCGATATCGTATTCTTCGATATGGATCGATGTATAAATATCATCACGCACCAAGCGTTCTGACATAATGATGGCATCTTCATAGTTATAGCCATACCATGTCATATAGGCGATCGTCGCATTCTGGCCAAGCGCCAGTTCACCGTTTTCCATCGACGGACCGTCTGCCAGGATATCACCTTTTTCGATCCGTTCTCCGCGGCGTACGATCGGCACCTGATTGATGCTTGTTCCCGCATTGGAACGCGTAAATTTCTTCACATTGTATTCACGTTTATTACCGTCTTCTTCCGCCACGACAATACGCTGTGCGTCCACATATTCAACGACCCCGTCTGCCTTCGCAACGATACCGGCGCCGGAATCCTTGGCAATCTTATGTTCGATACCGGTTCCGACAAACGGTGAATGCGGCTGTAACAGCGGCACTGCCTGACGCTGCATGTTCGCACCCATCAAAGCACGAGAAGCATCATCGTTTTCCAGGAATGGGATACACGCAGTCGCTACCGATACGATCTGTTTCGGTGAAATATCGGCTAGTTCAACCTGCTCACGAGCAGCCAAGATCGTATCTCCCTTAAAGCGGGCTACGACCTGTTCATTAACCAAATGTCCGTTTACCACTTCGTTCGCCTGCGCAATGATGTAGTCCGCTTCTTCATCCGCAGACAGATAAACGGCTTCTTCCAATACACTGCCGTCTTTGGCAACGATACGGTACGGCGTTTGAATAAATCCATATTCATTGATCTTCGCATAAGTCGTCAAGTTAGAGATCAAACCGATGTTTGGACCTTCCGGCGTTTCGATCGGACAAATTCTTCCATAATGAGAAGAATGCACATCACGCACCTCAAAACCAGCGCGATCTCTGGTCAAACCACCCGGTCCCAGCGCCGAAATACGGCGTTTATTCGTAAGTTCCGCAAGCGGATTCTGCTGATCCATGAACTGACTCAGCTGCGAGCTGGAGAAGAATTCCTTGATCGCTGCCGTCAGCGGGCGGATATTCGTTAATTTTTTCGGCGTCAATGTTGCGATTTCCGCAATCGACATTCTTTCTTTTACTACACGTTCCATACGACTCAAGCCGATCCTAAACTGATTCTGGATCAATTCTCCCACTGAGCGGATCCGACGATTGCCCAGCATATCGATATCGTCTGTCGTGCCGACATTTTCCATCACATTCAGATTATAGGCATACAACGCATACATATCGGAAATCGTGATCGTGTGCATATTCGCAAACGGATCATTGCCCAATACGCGAACGATCGCATCGCTGTCTGCTGTACGGATCAACAATTCCTGCATTGCCGCACCGACCAGCCAAGCATGCACTTCCTCACCTGCTTCTACCAATGCGCAAATTTCATCAACGGCATTTGCGGAAAGCAATTCGTTGCGCTTTTTCGGTGTAAAGCCTGCCGTATAAAGATCGCCGTCTGCGTCCACAATATCATTGCCTTTGCCATCGCTCAAACGTGCCAGCACATACATGCGCTGTCCATAATTCAGCACCGCTTTTACATTTTCTTTCGTCAATAGCACATCTTTCGCATATACACCGCCGTAAACTGTAACCTTTTCCATTTCAGCACACAGTTTCTTCACGTCCTGCGCATGCAATACATCGCCGGCGTACAGCACTTTATCCTGAAGTTCCACGTCATTTGCCAAAACACGGCCGACAAGCCCGCTTGCCACCGTCGTTTCCACGCTTACTTTATCCGGATAAGTGAATACAGGATTGAATGGGAAAGCGGTCATATAAGTGCCCTTTGCCAGTTCTCCGCGCAGCACTTCCCGCTCATCGCGGTGGATCAGCGTGCTGCTTGGATATACGACATTGCCATTCACATCGACGATATCCTGCGCCAGATAGTTGTTTTCCAGACGGTTGATCGCATTGAGCTTTTTACGCAGCTTAAAACGTCCCGCTTTGGTCAGATCATAGCGGCGCGGATCAAAGAATTTCGCATTCATTAAATTGATCGATCCATCTAATGTCGGAATTTCATCAGAACGCTGGTTTTCATAGATGGAAAGCAGCGCTTCCTGTGTTGTTTTTACCTTATCCTGCGCCAATGTGTTTTCCACTTCTTCATATTTGCCGAAGAAAGCACTATATAAAATCTGATATAAGTCAAAGAACTCGCTGTTATCCGCATTTTCCGGCAGATCCACTTCGATATTTCTTCCCAGTGCAGACAGGAATGCTTTGATCGGCGCGGTATTGAACGCATCTTCGTTCTGATCTAAATCAACAGACATCCCGACTGCCTTAAACAGGATCGAAGAAAGCATTTTCCGTTTCCGGTCAATGCTTACGCTCAAAACACGTCCGCCGGACGTCTTTTTCGTTTCAGTTAAAAATTCCAGCCAAGTACCTCTGCTTGGGATCAGTTCACAGGCAAAGCTGTCTTTTCCCGTTCTTTCATCATAACCGGTCGAAAAATAAGCGCCCGGGGAACGAACGATCTGCGATACGATGACTCGTTCCGCTCCGTTGATGATGAATGTACCTGTTTCTGTCATCATCGGGAAATCGCCGAAATATACATCTTCCGGCTTCGTCATGACTTCACCGGTCGCATTGTCCGTTATTTCCAGTTCCATTTTTGCGCTTAACGGCGCCGCGAAATTACATTCACGGAACATTGATTCCTCCGCATTGAATTTCGGCTTGCCGAACTCATAGTCGATGAATCGCAGCTTGATATTGCCGCCATAGTTGGAAATCGGATATATTTCCTCGAACACTTCGCGGATTCCCTCATTTTTGAACCATTCGTAAGAGTTGGTCTGTACTTCTACCAGATTTGGCAGTTCCAGATTCCCGCTTACCTTTGAGTAATCTCGTCGTTGTGCCTTTTTACCGGCATTTACGACGCGATACGTCTGTTTTTTATCCATGCACGCCATCCTTTCTGCACATTTTTATCACCCAAAACGGGCATAAAAATCCATTCTAATTAAATAGTATTTTGCAATTTATTATAATAGCAACAGAATGTCAAGTTGTCAATGTTTTTTCTGGAAATCACCAGGATTTCTCAGTCATTACGATACCCTTCGCTTTGTGCGAAAAACATTCCACCTTATCCCCTTTTTTCATTATACCCGTTTTACCGCTTTTAAGATCCAGTATCCCTTTTCTCTTGCCATGATTTCGCAGTTGCCAAACACGGAAGCGATCTTTTCCTTCGCACTGGGCGCCCCCTGCTGTTTGCGGATCACGACCCAAAGCACACCGCCATCACGCAAGTGTGCATAAGCGCCTTCAAAGATCTGATAAATGACCTGCTTCCCCGCACGGATCGGCGGATTGGTGATGATTTCACTGAAATCATGATCTGCCACCGCTTCATAAAGATCCGATACGCAAATGGACACCTCCACTTCATTGCGTATGGCGTTTTCTTTAGCAAGCTGCACCGCGCGCGGATTGACATCGACCATGTGCATTTCACTTTTTGTAAAACGCTTTTTCAAGGTAATGCCGATCGGTCCATAACCACAGCCCATATCCAATACCTTCTCATGCAGTTCCCCCTGCTTGGCGATCGTTTCGATCAATGCCCGCGAACCGAAATCCACCGCATCTTTGGAAAAGACACCGTTATCGGTTTGAAAATAGAAAGTAAAACACCAAAACCGGAAAGATAGTTCCTTCCGGTTCTCTGCCAAATGACGATTGTCCGTAAAATAATGATCCATAAAATCGTCCTTTCTTTAGGTGAAAAGAGCCTCAACTTACTCGATTCAGAAAAGGCCCTTTTATAAACAGTGTGTAAAGATAAAATTACTTAACTTCAACAGAAGCGCCGGCTTCCATCAATTTCTTCTTGATTTCTTCCGCTTCTTCCGGTTTGATGTTTTCCTTGATTACGCTAGGTACTTTATCAACCATGCCCTTAGCTTCTACAAGACCTAAACCAGTAATTTCACGTACGGCTTTGATGACCGCAACCTTCGTTCCACCAACATCTGTAAGTGTAACAGTTACTTCGCTTGGTCCAGCGCTTGCAGTGTCATCTGCAACTGCGGCAACTGCAACCGGTGCAGCTGCGGTAACACCGAATTCTTCTTCGATTGCTTTTACTAAATCGTTTAATTCAAGAATTGACATCTCTTTCAGAGAAGCGATGATTTCTTCATTTGTTAATTTTGCCATTGTCCTTTATCCTCCTATAAAAATGTGTGTGCCGGAAATTAAGCACCGGCTTCTTCTTTGCTGTCCGCAACTGCTTTTACAACGCATGCGTAATTGCGCACCGGCGCCTGTAAGCAGCTTAACAGCATGGAAAGCATGCCATCGCGGTTTGGTAGTGCAGATAACTGTTTGATCGTTTCTACATCAACTACTTTTCCTTCAACGATACCTGCTTTCAATACGAGATTTTCGTGTTCTTTCGCAAATTTCGCAAGTACCCGTGAAGGTGCCACTGCATCATTACCGAACGCGATCGCGTTTGGTCCTGTCAGACTTTCTGTTAAGGCGTTTACCCCTGCATCTTCTGCAGCACGCTGCGCCAGTTTATTTTTATAAACCTTGAATTCGACGCCTTCTTCACGAAGATTGCGACGCAGCTGGGTCACTTCCGCAACAGTCAGCCCACGATATTCGACTACAACCGTAGAAGCGGAATTTTTCATCTTTTCGCTGATTTCCGATACGACTGCTTTCTTTGCATCGATTATCGCCTGATTCATACTTTACACCTCCTGTTTTTTATATGTAACAATATACCGCAGGATATAAAAACACTCGCACCCAAATAGACGTGCGAGTGAAAGTATTTATATGCTCTTTCTACCTCGGTAACATGATTAAGCGTTAAGCCGTTACTGTCTATGGTATATTGATAACATCAGTATTCTAATAAAATTTTATTTGTTTGTCAATCCCATTAAATGTTTGCGACATCTAATTTGATTGCCGGTCCCATACATGCAGATACAACGACGTTCTTCATGTAGACACCTTTTACTGCAGACGGTCTGGCACGCAGGATCACATCATAGATCGCTTTGAAGTTTTCCGCCAGCTTTTCTTCACCGAAGCTTACTTTGCCGATCATCAGGTTGATGTTTCCTTCTTTATCGACACGGTATTCGATCTTACCTTTTTTCACATCTTCTACCGCTTTGGCAACATCCATCGTTACCGTTCCGGTCTTCGGGTTTGGCATCAAGCCCTTCGGTCCTAAGATACGACCCAGTTTTCCCAATTCTCCCATCATGTTAGGAGTTGCGATGATCACATCGAAATCGAACCAACCCTTCTGGATCTTTTCCAACAATTCTTTACCGCCGACATAATCCGCACCGGCTTCCGTTGCTTCCTGTTCCTTCGGTCCCTGTGCAACGACCAACACTTTTTGGCTCTTGCCGGTACCATGCGGCAGCACCATCGCACCGCGGATCTGCTGATCGGCATGACGAGGGTCTACGTTCAAACGGAAACTCACTTCAACAGACGCATCGAAGTTTACATAACTTGTTTCTTTTACCAGATTCATGGCCTCCGCTACTGAATAAGATTTTGTCTGGTCAACTTTTTTAGCAGCTTCAGCGTATTTCTTTCCAACTTTTGCCATTTCGTTCTACCTTTCCTTTCTTATTCAAAGCCTTCCACTTTAATTCCCATGTTGCGTGCAGTGCCTGCAACGATACGCATTGCCGCTTCCACGTCATTGGCGTTTAAGTCCGGCATTTTGTATTCAGCGATCTCACGCAGCTGGTCTACCGTAATCGTACCTGCGATCTCTTTCTGATTCGCAGACGCCTTACTGATCTTAGCGGCCTTTTTCAGCAGGATTGCCGCCGGGGTCGTTTTCAAGACGAAATCGAATGATTTGTCTTCATACGCCGTAATGATAACCGGTACTAAATCACCTGCACGATCTCTTGTCGCATCGTTGAATGCGTTACAGAACTGCGGCATGTTGATTCCGGCTGATGCAAGTGCCGGTCCCGGTTTTGCTCCCCCTGCCGGGAACTGGAGCTTACAAACTTTCGCAACTTTTTTACTCACAAGACACACCTCCTATAAATTGATGTCCTATGCTGTGGTTGTGATGGACGGTTGCGCGTCCTCCCACGCATAAAGATACTATCGAGGGCGATAGCCATTGTATTGTAATATGAATGATCAGAAAATGCAATAGATTTTTCTTTTTTTCTTTGATTTTTTCCTATCGTTTTGAGCGCTCTCAGCATCTGGTTTGCTTTTTCCTTACTAGATCCCTCTTTTTAAGCACATTGCCGCAAGGAGCCACGTTTCCCTGCCCATTTCCTCTTATCGGTTTGCCTTGCTTCCCCAAAGCATTCCCTTCTTCGTCATCAGCGTTTTTTCACCGTACTGCTCGCTTGTGCCATTTCTTCCGTTCGTTTGGCACAGGCATCCAGCGCGTCCATGACCGCATAGCGAAAGCCTGCTTGTTCCAGTGCTTTTACACCGGCGATGGTAGTACCGTTAGGACTGCACACCATATCCTTTAATACACCCGGATGTTTTTTGGTTTCTAACATCATGGCGGCACCGCCTTTGACTGCCTGCCCCACAAATACATATGCCTGTTCTCTTCCCATCCCCAGCTTCACACAAGCATCCGCCATCGCTTCCATCAAGATAAACACAAACGCCACCGAAGAACCGCTCGCACTGCCAACCGCCGGCATCAAACGCTCTTCTACTACCTGCACCTCGCCAAAGCTTTGAAACAGTTTTATGATCATTTTCTTTTCTCTTTCATTTAACAGCGTATCGAAACTGATCCCGCTCATGCCTTCTCCCACCAATGCCGGTGTATTCGGCATCGCTCTTACCACCTTGATTTCCCGCTGAAACAGATCTTTTACCGTCTGAATGCTGATGCCCGCCGCAATCGCTACAACGATCACATCCGGTTTTACCACATCGCGGATCTCTTCGATGACTTCCTGATACAAATGCGGCTTTACCGCTAAAAATAAAATATCGCTGCATGCCGCAGTCTCTAAATTGCCTGCCGTCTTTATTCCACGTTCTGCCAGATCGCTCAGCTTCTCTAAATGTCGATTCGCCGCATAAATCTGATTTTCTTTTGCCACTTTTGCTTTTAAGATACCCTCTACGATGGCGCGTCCCATATTGCCGCAGCCGATCATACCGATCATTGGTTCCATATGTATTCTCCTTCCTTGCTATCCTATTGTTTTATCATACTACATTTCTCCTTTCTTTGGCAACTGCCGCAACATAAACTGCCTTCCATCACAGACACACTGTCAAAAATGTTTGACTATCAAACTATTCCTTGCTATAATGCTGCTTGTTTTGAAAGAGAGGTTTGACATGATGTTTTGGAAGAAAAAGAAATTTTGGATCATCTTAACAACAACGGTGATCGTTTTATTTACCGCCATTTCCTTATTTGCCGGCAATTATTTAGTCGATTATGCACTTTATGTAGATGAAAACGGCAGAGTCGGATCGATGGGCGATTATGACCCTTATGCCAAACAGGATACCCAGTTACAGAAAGAATTTGACGCTTGGATCGGTTCTGTTCCCGTACAGGAATGGGAAACAAAGAGCGAAGACGGATTAAAGCTTTGGGCACAGTTTCTGCCGGCAGAAGAAGATCAGCACAACTATATCATCGCGGTGCACGGCTATACGGCCAACCACCACGGCATTGAACCTGCCGTAAAACCCTTCGTGGAAGCCGGCTATCATGTATTGACACCGGACCAGCGCGGATGCGGGAACAGTGAAGGGCGTTATTTGAGCATGGGCTACTTTGAAAAAAGAGATGTGATCGTTTGGATCAATGAGATTTTAGCATATGATGAACAAGCGAATATCGTTTTATACGGTGAATCTATGGGCGCCGCAACGGTTTTGATGGCGGCGGGAGAAGGCCTGCCAAAGCAAGTGAAAGCGGTTGTGGAAGACTGCGGCTACACCTCTGCTTATGCAATGTTCAAAGATCAGTTAAAAGAGCGCTTTTCTCTGCCGGAATTTCCTTTCCTGCCGTCTGCTGCTTTGATCGGCAGCCTGCGCGCCGGCTTTAATTTCTATGATGCCGACGCCTTAGAAGCCATCCAGCATGCTGATCTGCCGATCTTATTCATCCATGGCGGCGCAGATGACTATGTGCCGACTTACATGGGAAAAGAGCTTTATGAGTCCTACCGGCACGAGAAAGAGCTTTTGATCGTAGAGGGCGCGGAACACGGCACCAGCAGCGATGTCGATACCAAACTGTACTATGATACGATCTTCGCATTCCTTGACAAATATGCGAAAACATAAGACCTGCGTGCTGCGCATGCGATCAAGCGCTTAACACCACAAGCACCCCCCTTTTTGTTGAAACTGTATATGATAAAAAAAGTTTTCAAGTCCTTTTGATAGAATCATTTGACCTGAAAACTTTTTTATTATGGTTCCATGAAAGAACTATTACAACGCTGCCTGATAGATCGCTTTCACATCTTCTGGTGATAATTCACGGTATGCGCCTTCCATTCCTTCACTTGCTTTCTTTGCCATCTCATCAAAATGGGTTTCATCAATGCCGACTTCCCGCAGCGTCATCGGGATGCCCATCGCTTTGAAATAATCGGCTGTGCATTTGATGCCGGCCCGCGCCACCTGATACAGATCCGTTTCGTGCGGTGACACATGCCATACATTTCTTGCCAGCTGTGCAAACTTCTCTACCGTCGTATCATCTAATACGTACTCCATCCAGTGCGGTGTCAAGATCGCCAGACCAACGCCGTGCGTAATATCGTAAAACGCACTCAATTCATGTTCCATCGGATGAACGCTCCATGCCACCGGTTTCCCCAGACAAAGCAGATCGTTGATCGCCCAGCTGCCCGTCCACATCAAATTGGCGCGCGCATCGTAGTTACACGGCTCTTTTACTGCTTTTACACCGTATTCTACGCAGGTTTGTAAGAGCGCTTCCGCAACGCGATCCTGCATATAACCACTTTCATTAGAGAAATAATTTTCCATGATATGGCTCATCATATCCGCGGTACCGGCTGCTGTTTGATAAGCGGATACGCTGTATGTGTAGGTTGGATCCAAGATCGACGCTACCGGACGAAAATCCGGATGTCCGGTTCCCCATTTTTCATTTTTCTGCATATCGGAAATAACCGCAAACGTATCCATTTCCGAACCGGTTGCCGCTAATGTCAAAACACTGACGATCGGCAATACTGAAACGACCTTGGAAGCATCTAAAACAATATCCCATGCATCTCCCTCATAGCTGACACTGCCGGCAATGACCTTGGCGGCATCGATCGTACTGCCGCCGCCGATCGCCACCACGACCTCCACTGCTTCCCTGCGGCACAGATCGACCCCTTTTCTGACTGTTTCAATACGCGGATTCGGTTCTACACCGCTTAATTCTACGACCGCAATACCTGCTTCCCGCAAATACTTCATCGCATCATCATAAATGCCGTTGCGTTTGATGCTGCCGCCGCCATAAACGACCAGCGCTTTCTTGCCGCATGCCGAAACCGCTTCGCCTAAATGCGCGATCTCGCCTTCACCAAAATAAATCTTCGTTTTAATATCATAAGTAAATCGTTCCATCAAAAAGCCTCCTTTGTTATTTTCATTATAACGCTTTCCCATCAAAAATGACAGACTTACTGCCGCGCTCCTGGTTTCTTTCCATTCAAAGTGCTCCTCCTCGCTGATCGTTTTGCCCGCAAGCTTTCTTTACCAAAAGTACAACTGTTTTTTCAGAACAAATGATCTCTGCCTATTCCACAAAAAAATCCTCTTTTTCAGACACTGCCGCTAAAGAGGATCGTTTTTTATCAGACAACCGGATTTTTGATAATAGAAACGACCGGATAACCGCTCGCATTCAGATCTTTTTCCAATGCATCGGTTTCAAGCGTATCAATTCTAAACACGATGTCGCATAAATTGTTTTCCTTGCGATAAACCCCGACATGGGTTATATTCGCCTCATTTCTGACAAATACGCGTGAGATTTCTTCGATTGCTCCCAGCTTATCGATCACTTCGATCGTGATACGTGCACCGCGCTCCTGATAGCCTAATAGGTCGATAAACGCCTTAAACAGATCGTTCTGAGTCAAAATACCGACTACCTCTTGTGCTTTGTTGATGACCGGCAGACAGCCGATGTCATGCTTCAGCATCGCCAGCGCCGCATCTTCTAACAGCGCGTCTTCCTCGATCGTAATGACGTTCTTTTCCATGATGGCCTTTACCGTCGTTTTAGAAAGCAGATAGTTTAATTCAAAGATCGACAGACTGGTCGCCTTGCTTGCCCCTTTTTCCGAGATCATGCCCTTTGTAACCAGACCGATCAGCTTCCTGCCCTCTACCACCGGCAAACGATGCAGTCCTTTTTCAGTCATAATGTCCACAACTTCACTGATCTTCGTATCAACGCTGACGCACAGCGGATCTTTCGTCATTTGATTTTTTACAAACATGCTTAACCTCCCAAATACGCTTTCGCGATTTCTTCACTCTCGGCTAATTCTTCACCGGTTCCGGCATAAACGACTTTCCCGGTTTCCAGTACATAGCCGCGATCGGCAATCGACAATGCCATGCGGGCATTTTGTTCTACCAATAAAACCGTTGTCCCCTGTGCTTTGATATCCTGAATGATCGAAAAGATTTCCTGCACCAGGATCGGCGCTAAGCCCATAGACGGTTCATCTAATAACAAAAGCTTTGGCTTTGCCATTAAAGCGCGTCCCATCGCCAACATCTGCTGTTCGCCGCCGGACAGCGTAGCCGCATCCTGCCTGCTGCGTTTTTCCAAGATCGGAAAGCGGGAATACACCTTTTTCAGATCTTCTTTGATACCGGCCTTGTCCTTGCGCAGATAAGCGCCCATTTCCAGATTTTCCAGCACCGTCAAACCGGCAAAGATCCTTCGCCCTTCCGGCACATGCGAAATGCCAAGCTTCATGATATTGCGCGCGCTCAGCTTATTTAACGGCTGTCCATTAAACGTGATGCTGCCCTCAGCAGCTTTTTCCAGTCCGGAAATCGCTTTTAAGGTAGAAGATTTGCCGGCACCGTTGGCACCGATCAGCGTTACGATCTCTCCTTCTTTTACCTCCAGATCGATCCCCTTGACTGCATGGATCGCCCCGTATTTCACATGCAGATTTTCGACTTTCAACATGGGCTACACCTCCTCGCCAAGATATGCTTCGATGACCCGCTTGTTCGTGCGGATCTCTTCCGGCAAACCACTTGCGATGACCTTTCCGTAATCCAATACATAAATGCGTTCACACAGCTTCATGACCAATGACATATCATGCTCGATCAATACGATGCTTACTTGAAAGCGCTGTTTGATCTCTTTGATCAAAGCCGTCAGCTCCGCTGTTTCCTGCGGATTCATACCGGCTGCCGGTTCATCTAAAAACAGCAGTTTCGGTTTTGTAGCTAAGGCACGGGCAATCTCCAAACGCCTTTGTTCCCCATAGGGGAGATTACCGGCTAATTCATCTGCTTTTTCATCTAAATGAAAGATCGCCAGCAGTTCCATCGCTTCCCGCTCCATTCGCGCTTCTTCTTTATAATGGGAAGGCAACCGCAAAATACTGCTGATCACACCGCTTTTTACATCCTTGTTCATGGCGATCTTGACATTGTCAATTACACTTAAACTGGTAAATAGACGAATGTTTTGAAAGGTGCGGGCAATGCCCAGCTTTGTCACTTTATAAGGCTTGCGCCCGTTTAATTTGATTTCCTTGCCGTTTGGGGCAAACAAGATCTCCCCTTCGCTTGGTTCATATACGCCGGTAAGCATATTGAATAACGTCGTTTTCCCCGCACCGTTTGGTCCGATCAGACCGACTAGCTCCTGCGGCCTCACCTCTAAATTCACATTGGAGTTCGCACACAGACCGCCGAAATTTTTCGTCAGATTTTTCACGGTTAAAATATTCATGAGCGTTTTCCTCCTTTGCGCTTGAAGATGGCGTTGATGTTCAATTCCTTATTGCCAAACAGGCCATTCGGCCGATAGACCATGATGACGATGATCAATACCGAATAAATGATCATACGCAGTTCCGCATAGTCATTTAAGAACATGTTGATAAGCCCTAACAAAAACGCCGCAACGATACTGCCGGATAAAGAACCCATACCGCCGAAGACGACGATCACCAAGATATCTACCGACTTCATAAAACCGAAAATACCGGGCGTCAGTGTATAGAAATTACCTGCATACAGCGCACCGCCCACCGATGCCAAACAGGCACCGATCACAAATGCCAAAGTCTTGTATTTGGTCGTATTGACGCCCATTGATTCCGCTGCGATCTCATCTTCTCTTACCGAAGCGGTCGCACGCCCATGGGAAGAACGGGCAAAATTCACGATCAGTACCAGTGAAATGACGATTACGCCGAAGATCCAGTTGAAATTGGTGATCTTGGGAATATTGTTCAATCCGGCTGCTCCGCCGGTAATATCATCCATATTGGTGATCGCGATACGAATCACCTCGGAAAAACCCAGCGTTGCAATCGCCAAATAATCTCCGCGCAGACGCAAGGTCGGGATCGCAATGATGAGCGCAATAAGTGCCGTCATGACGATGCCAAAGCCGATCCCCGCCAGAAAACCAACCGTACCGTCAACCTTCAACATGACCAAACCTGCGCAATAAGCACCGATCGCCATGAATCCGGCATGTCCCAGCGAAAACTGACCGGAATAACCGATAATGAGATTTAATCCTAATGCCAATACGATATTGATGCCGATATTATATAAAACGACCTGATAATAACTGTTAATGATATTCACGGAAATCAGATACTGGAACAGCGCATAGACGAGAACCGTAAAAACTGCCCAGCGAATATTGTTTTTGGTAAACCAGTTTTTCATAGCGGCCACCTACACTTTCTCTTTCTCGTTTTTGCCCAGCAAGCCGCTAGGCTTGATCAACAGGATCAAAATAAGGATCACATATACGACCGCATCTTTATATAATGAACCGCCATAGCCGGCAACCAGTGTTTCTAAAACACCGATGCTGACGCCGCCCATCATCGCACCCGGTATGATGCCGATCCCGCCGAACACTGCCGCAATGAACGCTTTTAAGCCCGGCGTCATGCCCATTAACGGGGAAATGCTGTTATAGTAAAGTCCTACCAGAACACCGGCCGCACCGGCTAATGCCGAACCGATCGCAAACGTATAGGAAATCGTCGCATTGACATTGATGCCCATTAGCTGCGCCGCATCCGGATCGGTCGAAACCGCACGCATCGCTTTTCCGATCTTGGTCTTTTTTACGATGAACTGCAATAACAGCATGAGCAGCACCGCAATCACAAAGATCATCAGCTGGGTATAAGTGATACTGACCCCGCCGATCTGCAAGACGCCTTCCAATAAGACATCATCCGGCATGGTACGCACACCTGCTCCCATAAAATACTGCATCGTATATTCCAGAAACAGCGACACACCGATTGCCGTAATCAAAGAAGTGATGCGGCTCGCATGACGAAGCGGCTTGTAGGCGATCTTTTCAATGACAACACCCAGCAGCGCGCAGGCTGCCATTGCAATTATGATTGCCGGTACGACCCCCAGGTGCAGTCCGGTAATGACAAAATAGCCGATATAAGCGCCTACCATATAAATATCGCCATGGGCAAAGTTGATCAGTTTGATGATGCCGTACACCATCGTATAGCCAAGCGCTACCAAAGCAAAAATACTGCCCAGCGATAATCCGTTCACCAGCTGCTGTAAAAAAATTGTCATATCGTTCACCTCATTCTATCGTTCAAGTAAAGAAATAGGTGAAATTCACATTTCACCTATTTACTTGTTTCCTTTCTTTCGATTTATTCCGCTTCTACGGTCGTCGCATTTACCTGTTTTCCGTTTTGCAGTTCAACCACCTTGATCGATTTTTTCGCCTGATGGTCTTTGCCCATTGAGAAGGTACCGGTTACCATTGAGAAAGATTCTGTATTTTCCAGCGCTTCTTTCACATTTTCCGGTGTGACATCTTTTCCGTCATCCATGACCCGCTTGATCGCATCAGCGACAAAGTATGCTTCATCATAGCCTAATGCGTGGAAAGCGCCCGGTGTAGCACCGTCATATTTTTCCGCAAAATCCGCAATAAACTTCTGTACGACTTCATCATCGCCGACCGTTGTAAAGTGGGTCGTAAAGTACACATTATTCAAGTCATCCGCACCGACCAGATCAATGAAACGCGAATCATCGAAACCATCCGGTCCTAAGATCGGTTTGTCATTGCCGCCCTTGCGCAGCTGTTTTACCAGCTGACCGCTCGCTTCATAATAGCCTAAGATCACGACTGCATCATAATCCTGATCGGCATTCTTGGTAATGATCGAACTGAAATCTTTATCATCCGTATTAAAGCCTTCAGTGGAAACGATTTCTCCTTTATAACTCTTTTCAAAAGCATTTAACAGCCCTTTTCCATAATCATTGGTATCATGGAACACCAAAACTCTGTTATAGCCTTTTTCAATCGCAAATTCAGCGATTGCGCCGCCCTGATAGGAATCAGTAAAGCAGGTGATAAACCCATATGGCAGGGTATTGCCGTCTTTATCCAGTGTCACACTGTCGCCGGTCGCGCTTGCCGAGATCGTCGGCACTTTCGTATTGCTGGCAACCGCAAACGCCTGTGCTGTCGCACCGGTCGTTGCCGGGCCTAGGATCGCTACGGCCCCTTCATTGGCAAGCAATTCGCTCATTGCCGAAACTTCAGCGGCTTCGGACTTATTATCCTTAATTACCAGTTTGATCTTCTTGCCGTTGATGCCGCCATCTGCATTGATTTCATCTACCGCCATCTGGATTCCATCACGATGAGCAATGCCATACTGTGCAACATTTCCGGTTAGCTCGTAATTCACCCCGATTACGATTTCATCTGTGTTTGCGCTCTCTTCACCGCCACATCCGGCTAACATTGCCATCGACATACAGGCAACTGCCACTTTCCTAAACCTTTTCATACAATTCACTCCTTTTCCTGATGTGTTATGATGTTATTATAATATTCTTTCACATTTTTTCAAGTCTTTTTCACACATTTTTACATGAAAATTGTTTCAAAAATAATGTCTTTTCTGCTTTTTATTACATACCGGTTCCTTTGTCATATAGAGAAAGAACGACCTAGGCGCACCGATCTGTTCTGCCCCTATAAATAGTAAAAACACTGTCCGATCAGACAGTGTTCTTGCTTTGGTTTCAGAACCTTATTTGGTTTTATTGATGATATCGGTAAAGCTGTCCACTTTCAGGGATGCACCGCCGATCAGCGCACCGTCAATGTCCGGCTGCGCCATATATTCAACGATATTTTCCGGTTTTACCGATCCGCCGTACTGTACTCGTACCGCTTCCGCAGCTTCTTTGCCGTACATTTTCTCAATCTGATCACGTACGATATGGCAACACTGCTGTGCGATTTCCACCGATGCGCTCTTGCCGGTACCGATCGCCCAGATCGGTTCATAAGCGATAACGATGTCTTTTACGCAATCCGCGCAAAGATCCGCTAATGAGCCGCTTAACTGTGAACGAATCACCGCTTCCGATTCACCGGCATCATACTGTGCTTCACTTTCACCGATACAAACGATCGGGGTAATACCTGCCTGAATCAGACGTTTTGCTTTTTTATTGACCGTTTCATCGGTATCACCGAACATTTCACGACGTTCTGAATGACCGATGATGCACCATTTCACACCGATTTCCTCTAACATCGGCACAGATACTTCACCGGTAAAAGCACCGGAATCTTCAAAGTGGCAGTTTTCAGCCGCTACGATCAAGTGATTCGCATGCTTCACCGATTCTGCCAGCGCCAAGAAAGGTGCGCCGACACCATAAGTTGCCCCATCATGGCACACGCCATCGACCGCATCAATGAAAGCAACGGCTTCTGCGATCGTTTTATTCATTTTCCAGTTTCCGACAATAATAGGTTTTCTCATTATTTATCACCGATTACCGCAATACCCGGTAATTCCTTTCCTTCCATAAATTCCAGTGAAGCGCCGCCGCCGGTTGAAATATGAGAGAATTTTTCCTTGAAGCCCAGCTGGATCGCCGCTGCTGCGGAATCACCGCCACCGATCACCGTCATTGCACCCGGCAGTTCAGAGATCGCCGTACATACTTCTAATGTACCTTTTGCATAAGTAGGCATTTCAAATACGCCCATCGGTCCATTCCAAACGACCGTCTTAGCACCTGCCAATTCCTTCTTGAACAGTTCGATCGTTTCCGGTCCGATATCCAATCCCATATAGTCATCAGGAATTTCCCCTGATTTGCATACCATTTTGTTCGCTTCTTCACTGAATGCGTCAGCGCACACATTGTCCACCGGCAATACCAGTTTGCCGCCGGCTTTTGCCAAATATTCTTTTGCCAGTTCCACTTTATCTTCTTCCAATAAAGAAGTACCGACCTTGCCGCCCTGTGCGACCATGAACGTATAAGCCATACCGCCACCGATCAGCACTTTATCCGCGATCTTCAACAGATTGTCTACTACCGCGATCTTATCAGAAACCTTGGCGCCGCCGATGATTGCCACAAACGGATGCTCCGGTGTCTTGACTGCTTTTTCCAGCATGGAAACTTCTTTTTCTACCAAGAAGCCCAGCGCATTCGGCAACAAGGAAGGAATGCCGGCAGTGGAAGCATGCGCACGATGCACGGAACCAAACGCATCTTCTACAAACAGATCGCCCAAGGACGCCCAGTATTTTGCCAATTCCGGATCATTCTTGCTTTCACCTTTTTCATAACGAGTATTCTGCATCAGCACGATTTCGCCGTCATTCATTTCCGCTACGGCTTTTTCCAGCTCTTCACCTCTGGTAACCGGAACGAATGTAACCTTTGTATCCACCAGTTCACCCAGGCGTTTGCCTACGCAAGCCATATTGTTTTTCGCTTTGTCAGCTTCGGTTTTTTCAGGGTCTTTGTGATTGACCTTTCCCAAATGTGACATCAAGATCACTTTTGCTTTGTTTTCAACCAAATAGTTGATCGTCGGAAGTGCCTGTACGATACGGTTGTCATTGGTGATCTCATCGCCTTTTCTAGGCACATTGAAATCCACCCGGACAATGACGCGTTTTCCGGCAACATCCAGATCTTTTACAGTTCTTTTTGCCATGATTAAAGTCCTCCTTAATAATCGCCCTTATTATAACACTAACCCTTTTTTTCGTAAATGAAAAAACTGCCTTTTGTCCATTATTTCACGAGATTAAAATTCCAAGATCATATCATTCCATTTAGCCCCGCCATGAACCGATGCGGAAACACCTAGCAGGCGATAACCAAATGATTCATAAAAGGGAATCAAATGATCTTTACATGTCAAAATGCAGCCTTTGCGCTTTCTTTGGCGGGCGTCGGCGATTAGCGCATCCATAAGCAGTGCACTCAATCGTTTTCCCCGATGATCAGGATGCACATCTAAACCGAATACACTTTGATAAGCGCCGTCCTCACAGTGCAGGGAAGCATTCTCAAACAACTCATCACGAATGACTCTCTCATTCACGCACATCCCGTTGATAAAGCCAATGATTTCCCTATCATCTTCCAACACCCAAAAGCAATCTCCAAACACGGAAAAGCGTTCTTTGAAACAAGCCAGATCAGCCGCCTCAGCTTTAGGAAAACAAATGGCTTCCAGTTTTGCGATCGCTTCCAGATCTGACGCTTGTGCCTTGCGAATATTCATATCATCACCTCGCGCTCATTATAGCACAAGAAAGAGCGGTCATCACAACCGCTCTTTTATCATTATTTTACTTTCGCATCGATCGTATTGTCTTTTACCACAACATCATGTGCGCCGCCTTCCACGATGCTTGTCGCAGATACCAGCGTGATCTTTGCCTTCTGCTGCAGTTCCTCGATCGTCAAAGCGCCGCAGTTGCACATCGTATGCTTGACCTTGCTCAGCGTCAAAGCCACATTATCCTTTAGCGCTCCCGCATATGGCACGTAAGAATCAACGCCCTCTACAAAGGATAACTTATTGTCGCCGCCCATATCATAACGCTGCCAGTTACGGGCACGGGCGCTTCCTTCTCCCCAGTATTCTTTCATATATGTACCGTTGATCGTAACCTTTTTGGTCGGTGATTCTTCAAATCTTGAGAAATAACGCCCCAGCATGACAAAATCCGCACCCATCGCAAGCGCCAGCGTAATATGATAATCATGCACGATACCGCCGTCGCTGCAAATCGGGATATAAATACCGGTTTCCTTAAAATATGCATCACGCGCCTTGGCAACCTCGATCGTCGCTGTTGCCTGACCGCGTCCGATTCCCTTTTGTTCACGGGTAATGCAGATAGAACCGCCGCCGATGCCGATCTTAATAAAATCCGCTCCTGCTTCCGCTAAGAAACGAAAGCCCTCCGCATCCACGACATTGCCGGCACCAACCTTGACGGAATCACCATAATGATCGCGGATCCATTTCAAGGTGATCGCCTGCCACTGAGAAAACCCTTCCGAAGAGTCGATACAAAGCACATCCGCACCCGCTTCCACAAGCGCCGGCACACGGGTTTCATAATCGCGGGTATTGATACCTGCACCGACGATATAGCGTTTATGTTCATCTAATAATTCATTGGGATTTTCTTTATGCGAATCATAATCCTTGCGGAACACAAAAGAAGTCAGACACTGCTGTTCATCTACTACCGGCAATGCGTTCAATTTATTTTCCCAGATGATGTCATTGGCTTCACTGAGCGTACAGCCTTCTTTTGCATATACCAGATTCGCAAAAGGCGTCATGAATTCCGATACCTTCGTATCCAGGCTCATGCGGCTTACCCGATAATCACGAGAAGTAACGATTCCCAGCAGTTTCCCGTTTGCCGTTCCATCTTCGGTAACCGCCATCGTCGAATGACCCGTGCGTTCCTTTAAGGCGAGGACATCCGCCAATGTCGCATCGACCTTGATATTGGAATCACTGAATACAAATCCGGCTTTTGCGGCCTTGACCCGCCTTACCATCGCCGCTTCATTTTCCACTGTCTGCGATCCATAAATAAATGAGATGCCGCCTTCTCTTGCCAAAGCCGTCGCCATGCGTTCTCCTGATACCGACTGCATGATTGCCGATACCATCGGAATATTCATGTGCAGCGCCGGTTCCTCCTGCCCTTTGCGATACTTTACCAAAGGGGTCTTCAAAGAAACCTTATCCGGTGTGCATTCACAAGAAGAATACCCCGGAACTAACAAGTATTCACTGAAAGTACGAGATGGTTCATTAAAATAGTGTGCCATGTGCTGTTTCTCCTTTTTCTATCTCCAAATATATTTATGATATTATAGTTTTTAATAGTTTGTTAGTCAATAGCAAAAAAACAAAATATCGCAAATGCTATGAATCGAAAATGATAATGTCTTAATGAAACGAAATTGAATTTGTCCCAAAAGTGATATATGATAAACCTTTCGTGAAAGAGAGGTTAATATGAGAGAGGTTGTATTAAGAATGAAAGAACAATATAAATATGAAATTATTAAAAAATTAGTTGATACCAACGGAAACAAGAAAAACGCTGCTTTGAAATTGCATTGCACGATCCGTACCGTGAATCGTTTGATTCTGTTATATCAGAATGAAGGAAAAGAAGGTTTTATCCATAAGAATAGAAACAGGAAACCTTCTACCACTATTCCTGAAGATACAAGACGTAAAGTGATCGATCTGTATCGTACTAAATATCATGATGCCAATTTTACTCATTTTTCTGAACTCCTTTTGAAGAATGAGAATATTTCTGTTAGTGATTCTACCATTAAGAAATGGTTATTTGATGAAGGGATCCTTTCTCCTAAAGCAAGAAAGAAAACGATCAAAAAAATGAAATCTATCTTGAGCGAGCATAAGAAACGATCAAATTCTAAAAAAGAACTGGTTAAGATCGAGGAAAAACTTGAACGCTTAGATAGATCTGATGCTCATCCTCGCCGTCCTCGTTGTGCTTACTTTGGTGAATTGATTCAGATGGATGCCTCTCCTCACCTTTGGTTTGGTGATACCATCTCCCATCTTCATTTAGCGATCGATGATGCCACCGGTATGATCGTGGGTGCTTATTTTGATCGTCAGGAAACATTAAATGCTTATTATCAAATTACCTACCAGATACTCACTGCTTATGGCATCCCCGCTAAGTTCTTCACAGATCGTCGTACTGTTTTTGAATACAAAAGAAAAAACGCATCTTCTGATGAAGAAGACACGTTTACACAGTTCTCTTATGCCTGTCATCAATTAGGGATCGAATTAGAATGTTCAAGCGTTCCGCAAGCAAAAGGGCGTGTAGAACGCTTGAACCAAACCCTGCAATCTCGTTTACCTATTGAACTTAGACTTGCAGGTATTTCCACCATAGAGGAAGCCAACGAGTTCTTAAACTCCTACATAAAAGAATTCAATGACATGTTCTCTCTACCCTTAAATAATACTAAAACAGTATTTGAAAAGCAACCGGAGAACACAAAAATCAATCAAATCTTAGCTGTATTGAGTACACGTAAAATAGACAACGGTCACTGTATACGCTATAAGAACAAGTATTACATACCTGTTACAAAAAATGGAATCAGGACATACTTGAAAAAAGGTACTACAGCCATGGTCATCGAATCCTTTGAAGGAAGTTTATATGTCAATATTCTTGATCAGCTTTTCGTTATGGTAGAAATTCCTGAACATGAAGAACTGTCTAAAACTTTTGATGTACAATATGAGAAACCTAAACAAAGAAAGTACTATATACCGCCTATGTCACATCCTTGGAAACATGCTTCTTATCTCAATTATGTGGCAAAACAAAAGCACCGAATGAATGGTGCTAATGTTTGACTTTTTTTGGGACATTTTCATTTTCGCTTGACATAGCAAAAAAACAAAATATCGCAAATGCACTATACCTCTGTAAGCAGCGGACGCGCTTTGGCTAAAGTGATGGTCGTCGTACAAGTTTCTTTCTTTTTATCAATTATGACAGTATGCAGATTTTGATCCTCCAACGAAACCTTGATCGTTTCATTCCAATCGCTGCAAAGCAACATAAAGTCATAAATATTTTTTTCATCCATTGCCGCTTGAAATAGCGTGTCCATCAGCATGCTGGCAACATCGATCCCATTTTCCTGAATTGCTTTGCCTGCCTTTGCATCGGCATACAGCGTAATCTGCATCAGCCTTTCATCCTCTCGAAACAAAAATTTCGCCATGACCCCATCCCCGCGCTGAAACTGCATTTCATATCCTTCCTCCACAGCACGCAGATATTGATAATCAAATACATGATGCTCTTCACTGAGCGAATCGTATGCCTCTTCCTGATTAAACGCCTCCACCTTTTCATAAACAAAGGCAATCTCGCTGTCAAAGGATTTCGGATCCAAGACCTTTTCTTCCTGATCACAGCCTGCTAACGCGACCATTGCCGACACAATACAAAGCCATATCCATTTTTTTCTCATTCATCACACCTCTTCATCAAACAGTATCATTGTAATCCTTTTTTATCTAAATACAAGATTTCTTTTTCCCTTATCCGTAAAAATGCGGAAACTGCGGCACTCTAAAACGGTTTACCGACAATTTCCGCCCGCTGCTTCGGCAGCTGCATCGTAATGACATGCGCACCTTTGCTTTGCGTGATCCGCAGTGCGCCAAGATTTGGATCATCCAAGGTAACGGTTTGATTCTGATTCCAGTCACTAAACAGTTTCATCAGATCATAGTGATTCGCCGGTGCAAGGGAATATTGAAAAATGCTGAACGCAAGCATACTGCCGACATCAACGCCTTCATCGCACAGCTTCTTTCCGGCCTCCGTATAAGCAAAAATGCGAAACTCTTTCAGTGATTCATCTTTACGAAACAAGAAGTCAGCCTGCACGCCGTCCTCTCGCTGATAAACGACGCGATAACCCTGTTCAGCCTGCGTCATCTGCCGATAATGAAACACATGATTTTTATATGTATTGTAGTCGGCTACCAACTGATCGATCACCCCGATTTCCGATGAAAAGGAGGCGGGATCCAGAGCAGTCGGCGGTACACTCGGCTGTGCATACGCACTGAGCGCAACCATGACGGACAATACGACTTCTTTTAGAATTTCTTTTATGATTGACATATCATCTCTTCCTACTTCCAAGCATTCGCTATCTGCCTGTATTATAGCATGATTTCCAAACATAAATATTACATTTCAGTTATATTGCGCATTTTCCAAGAAAAAAACACATCCCCTTCAGGACGTGTTTCCTTATGCTTAATCACCCGTCAGTTCATGATACAGGCGCAAATAATCATTCGCACTCTTTTCCCAGCTGACATCAGTATTCATCGCATTGCGCACCAGCGTACGCCAGTCATTCGGATGATGGTAGAACACATCAACGGCATTGCCTAACACATGCATCATTTCACCGGAGTTATAGTTGGTAAAGCTGAAGCCGTTTCCGCTCTTGTCATATTCATTGTACGGTGTAACCGTATCGCGCAACCCACCGGTTTCTCTTACCAGCGGCAATGTGCCATAACGCATCGAGATCAGCTGTGAAATACCGCACGGTTCAAACAGCGAAGGCATCAAGAACAGATCACATGCCGCATAGATCTTATGCGCAAGATCTTCATTGTAACCGCGATAGAAAACGATCTTCCCTTTGTTGCCTTCTTCCAGCTGCGCCATTTTTTCTTCCAATGCGCCTTCTCCGCTTCCTAATACAACGAACTGAATCGGCATCGCACAAAGCTGCGGCAGCTGCTCCATCAGCAGATAGAAGCCCTTTTGCCAAGTAAGACGTGATACACAGCCGACCAGCATCACATTTTCATCCTGCGCCAATCCCATTTCTTCCTGTAAAGCCAATTTGTTTTTCTTTTTATTCGCTTTTACATTCACTTTATTGAAGTGATAAGGAATTTTTGGATCGTTTGCCGGATTCCATGTTTCCACATCAATGCCGTTTACGATGCCCCAAAGATCATATTGACGCATCTGTAAAACGCCTTCCAGATGTTCTCCGTACTGCGGTGTCAAAATTTCACTTGCATAGCTCGGTGAAACCGTCGTTACCTTGTCCGCATAAAGAATAGCCGTTTTCATAAAGCTGATGCCGCCGTCATAGCGTACCGTACCGTTATCCAGCAGATAGTATGGCAATCCCAGACAGCTTTCCAGCATATCCGCTCCAAAATTGCCCTGATATGCCATATTATGGATCGTATAGACATGCTTGATCGAAGCATAGCGATAATCATCACGATGGTTTTCCTTGATCATAGCTGAGATCATGCCGGTATGCCAATCATGGCAGTGCAGCACTTCCGGGAAAAAATCAACCTGATTCATCATTTCCACGACCGCCTGCTGGAAATAAGCAAAGCGTTCCCCGTCATCCATATAGCCATACAGATCTTCTCGTTCAAAATAGCCCTGATGCTCTATGAAATAATACGTTACGTCATCATGGAAACAACTATATAAACGTACCGGAACCCAGTCATATTTCATATAGACCGCATATTCTTTTTCAAAAGTAAAATCCTGATGATAGTTTTTGGCAATCTTCAGATACAGCGGCATGACGACGCGCACATCATTGCCTTTGCGCGCCAATTCCTTCGGCAAAGAACCGATGACATCCGCCAATCCCCCGGTCTTGATAAAAGGCAACCCTTCCCCTGCAACATGTAAGATCCTCATTACAGAATATCTCCTCTGCCGACATAAGCAGGCTCTTCCACTTTGGCAACCACTTCTTTTACTCTCACGATCTTCGCCTGTTTATCCACAACGGCATTTTCCACATGCACATCTTCACCGATCGTTGCGCCCGGCAAGATCACACAGTTTTTTACCACCGCGCCCTTTTTAATGATACAGCCTCTTCCGATCACCGAATTTTCAATCGTTCCTTCAATTTCACAGCCATTGGAAACAACTGATTTTTTCACATTGGAAGTTTCATAATACTGGGTCGGACTGGAATCATTGGTACGCGTATAGATCGGCCAATCCGGCGCAAACAGATCCTGTGCCGTTTCATAGTCGATCAAGCGCATATTCGCATCATAATAACTCTTGAAATCGGAAATCGCAGCCACATAGCCATGATGAGCGATTCCGCGAATATCCAGCTCGCTGCATTCATCGTCGATGATATCACGCAGCGTATACATAGATGAGAATTTAGCTGCTTTTTTTACCAGTTCCATAAACAGCTCTTTGCTCATGACATAAGTATCTAATGAAATATTGCGGTTTTTCGCCGTACCGCGGTTTCTTTCGATCGACAGTACGCCCTTTTGCTTGTTCAGATTCAAAACATTGCAGTTCATAAATTCATCTTTTGCCGTATCAACATTCTGATACAAGATCGTAATATCCGCACCGCTCTCCAAATGCTTTTCCAGCAGCTTGCTGTAATCCATCGAATACACCATATAACTCGGTGCGATGATCACATAAGGATATGGCACTTTCTCAATACATTCCATGTTATACATGAACGCAGATACATCATGGTTATACAAATCTGACTGAAGCTTGTCATCCGTATACAGGATATGCAGCTTCCCGCGTTTAGAATTGATATTGTAATGTCTACCGGTGCCCAAATGCTCCGTCAAAGAACGCGGATTTCTTTTTACAAACACTTCGATATGATTGATTCCGCTGTTGCTCATATTAGAGATCGGAAAATCAATGGTGCGGTAACGCCCCAGAAAGGAGAAAGCGCCGATCGGCCGATGATCCTGCATGCCCTCCACATGAATATTTGATCCTGCGAAATTCACGATGCCGAATGCGTTGCACATACTATTCGACCCCCTTTACACGTTTTGAAATCAATTCGATATGTTCACTGTCAGCGCTGCCGACAACAGCTCCTTTGCCGATCTTTACACCGTCCGCAACGATTACTCGATGCAAAACAGCACCGTCGCCTACTTCGGCATCCGGCATCAGCACACTGTCATATACTTTTGCCCCTTTGCCGACCTTTGCATGCGTAAACAGCACAGAGTTCTTTACTTCCCCGTCGATCACACATCCCTGGGTAATAAAAGCACGGTTTACCACACCGTTTTCACCGATATAGTGCGGTGTTGAAGTAACATCTTCCGTATAGATCTTCCAGCTTGGATCGCTGAGATCCAGTTCATTGTTTTTATCCAGCAGATCCATATTGGCTTCCCATAAGGAATCGATCGTTCCGACATCCTTCCAATACCCTTTGAATTTCCATGCATACAGGCGACGATCTTCTTTCAGCATCGCCGGAATGATGTCTTTTCCAAAGTCATGGTTGGAATCCGGATTCACCATATCCGCCAATAACATCTTGCGCAGCAGCTTCCAGTCGAAGATATAAATACCCATGGACGCTAAATTGCTCTTTGGATGCTCCGGTTTTTCCTCAAATTCAATGATGCGGTCGGTTTCATCGGTATTCATGATACCGAAACGGCTCGCTTCCTTCATCGGTACTTCGATCACGGCAATCGTCGCATCCGCACCGCATGCTTTGTGATGGGAAAGCATCTTGGAATAATCCATTTTATAGATGTGATCACCTGACAAGATCAGGACATATTCCGGATCAAAGGTATCCACAAAGTCGATGTTCTGTGAAATCGCATCAGCTGTGCCGCGATATACGTCTAAATTCGCATCTTCCTTTTCTCGCGGCGGAAGTACATAAACACCACTGTTTTTCGCATCCAGGCCCCAGCGCTGTCCAGCTGCCACATAGCTGTTCAATAAAACCGATTCATACTGGGTCAAAACGCCTACCACTTCGATGCCGCTGTTGGCACAGTTGCTGAGTGGGAAATCGACGATACGATATTTACCGCCATAAAAGACGGCAGGTTTCGCTACCTTTTTTGTCAGGGCATGCAGACGCGTGCCGCGACCTCCGGCCAATATCATGGCCAACATGTTGTTCTGTCTCATAATGATAACCCCCTATGGTTTCTTATACAAAGATTATACTTTTTTTACACAAAAAATTCTACTGTTTTAACGGAAATAGGCAAAAAAATGTATGCGTTTACATAAAAAGTGCATATATCCGACTCATTTCTTTATTTTTTTACAAAGATCATACACTTTTTATTCTTCAGGAAGCGAAAACAACATTATCAATAAATGAAGCTGCTTTCTGCTTCTACTATACACACATCCCAAAGCGAGGAAGGTCATATTTTGTCAGCAGAAAGTAAAAAGGCTGCTTATTTCGCAGCCTCCTCACAATTCATTCTGTTGCTTATTTCGTTTCTTCTTTCTCTTTCTTGCGGCGATAACCAAATACACCTAACAACATCGCTGATAAGAGCGTTCCTGCTCCCCATACGCCTGCCTGTGTCGTATCTCCTGTTACCACTCCGCCATTGTTTCCGTTCTTGTCCGGTGTGATCGCTTCTATGCTTCCACTGTTCTCTTCTTCACCATTGTTCAAGATCGTTCCATCCGCATTGACTGCTGCTTCCGGTGCAAGTGGTTTAACTACTCCATTTGCATCTGTCAGCTCTCCACCTTCCGGCAACGTAACCGTTCCACTTTCATCAATGTGTACTTCATTGCCATTCGGCTTGATCGTATCGCCATTCGCATTGGTGATCGTTCCATCCGGATTCACTACTGTTCCTCCGCTTGTCTCAATGCTCCCATCTTCCTTGATCGTCGTTCCTGTGCTTGGCACCTTGATCGTTGTGCCTTCATCGGTCGTGATCGTTCCATCATTGTTGATCGTGATATCGCCTACGGTCGTATTACCATTCTCTGTTACAACTGATCCATTATCCGGAATCTTGATCGTTGTCCCGTTTTCCGTTGTAATGGTTCCATCGCTATTGATCGTCGTATTGCCTGATGTCGTTACATCTCCACTTTCCAATACTTCTGATCCTTTATCCGGAATGGTTACCGTTGTACCGCTTTCGGTGGTAATGGTACCATCCTGATTGACGGTCGTATTGCCTGGTGTAGTAAAGCTTCCATCTGATTCTGCTATTGATCCACCCGGCAAGGTGATCTCTACATTTGTATCTCCTACCGGTACATCTTCTGCTTTGTCTACCAGTTTGATATCGACGAAGTGGATCTTTGGATTCATCTTATACATGTCATTTATTTTATAAGTATAAGTTGCATAGTCATTTGGCTTGATACCATAAACACGAGTTCCTTCGATCCATGGCATATTATTGGCTCTAGCAGTTGCATCCAATGGTTTTAGATCACTGATATGATCCATGATAATACCCGGGAAAGACTCATTAAGATCCGCCCAATAACCTTTCTCTTTATCATAGCCGCCGATCTCTACATCAATAGACTGCGTTACCAGGTTTGAGAAATTGTTACTGTAGTTTGTAGTAACACCATCCGGAAGATTCAGATATGCGAGATCCGTACCGCTTATATTAACTACTCTATATCCCTTATTCTTAAAGTTTGGAAGATCCAGATAATGCAGATTAGGCGTGTTGTTTATAACAATATGTCTTAATTCTAGATTCTTTATTCCTTCAAACTTAGTCAGTTTTGGACAATTACTTGCATAAATCGTATTTAATTTCCCACCATTGCTTACATCCAACACTTCTATATCTGTACGGTTAATTTCTATCTGGGTTCCAAAGTAGAAAGAATTACCATTAGGATCAGGTTCAAGTTCATCAGTATAACTCGATTCCAAATACGGCGATACAAAAGTTCCGCTTAATCCTGTTCCTCCTAAACCGATAAAACCAAGTGTTTTATACCTATCAGCCAGTTTTAGTCCATCATTTGTTAAGTTTTTAGCATTATATAAAGAAAGAATCTGAATATTTTGATTATCTTCTACATCAACAGAAGTCAGATTTTCACAATCTTCCGCAAATAATCCCTTGATTTTATTGCCATCAGTTCCACTAACCTTAATGCTTTCCAGCTCACCGTTGTTATTCATGAGTACTCGATTGATGTTTTGTAAATTTTTCACTGATGAAGAATCGAAACTCTTGATCTTTGTATTCTCAATGAATAGATGTCGAAGATTTGATAAGCTTCCTTCTATCGTATAGTTGTCTTTTGAGGATAAGTCTGTTCCATTTAGATTTAAGGTCGTAATTGTATTGTTAGTACCAAACTTCACCTTAAATCCTTTTGGCATATTCTGTAGGTTCAATGTCGTAATCGTAGTGTTAGAAGTAAGGTCTAAATCGGTATTGACATTGTTCAAGGTTAAGGTGTTTCCTGTAAAACCACTAGGAAGAGTGGTTAACTTGGTATCTAGATTTGCCAGTGATAATGATGTCAATGCAGTATAAGCATCTAAGTTTAAGTCGCTCTCTAACTTCACATTATTAAGTGTCAGTGATGTTAAAGTAGTTCCACTTGTTGGTAGCTTCACTTCTGTTTCCGGTAAGTTCGCAAGACTTAATGTCGTCAATGTACTATTACTAGACAGATCTAATGTAGGTGTCCCTGTCAGACTTGTCCCATCTATGTATAATGTCGTTAATGCTCCTAAGTGCTTGTCTAAGTTTGTAATGCTTGTAATTCCAGTTGCACCTGATAGGTTCAATGTTCCCATGCTCTTTCCACTCGATGGTAAACTTACGCTTGTTACCTTCGTAGAATTGCTTAAATTCAAAGTCTTGATTGCACTTACTCCATCGCCTATGCTTACATTGGTCAATGATCCTGCTCCTGTCATCTGGATCTGCTCAAAGTATCCTCCTGTTACTTCCAAACTTGTTATCCCGGTGTTGTTTAAGCGCAAGTCTACTCCGTTATCATCTGTACATGTTAAGTTCTCTACTCCCTCTACCTTTGTCAAGGTTGGTATATCTGCCATTCTGATCAAATATAAATTGGTATTACCTGATCCAAACTTTAATCCGGTGATCTTGCTCTTGAACCCTGCTGCTTCTTTCAATGCAGGCAGGTTTGATAGATCGATCTCTCCTTCTACTCCTGAATTGGTAAAGATCAGTTTCTGTAGGCTGCTCTTATTTAATACTGGATCTATGCTCGTTACTTTCGCTATATTGTTCAAATCTACTGTAACAAGACTATTCAGATTGCTTAATCCATCCAGTGAGGATAACTGTGCCGCTCCATTGATCGTTACACTGGTTACCCCTGTCATAGTGCTTAACCCTTCTAAACTAGTAAGGTTTGGTACACTGCTTAGATTCACTGTTGTGATCTTCTGAAACTTCTCTAATCCTTGTAGATCGGTCAATTTAGATTTTACAGCATCAGCAGTTGGGTTGAATGTAGTAATATTATTCAACTCTGTCTGTGATAATTTACCATCACTATCTTTATCCCAACTACTTAAATTGTTTGCGATCCACTGTCTGATGCCTTCATCAGGAAAGTTTGTTTCATTGATCTCATACTTTGCTTCTTCCTGTGCATCTGCCAATACCTGGATACCACTACTTTCTACTTCATTTACTTCTCCTGTTTCAACAGGTTCTCCCTGTTCCATTGCATGCACCAGGTTCCCACTGATCGTGCTCATCCCTAATAATAAGGCTGTCCCTGCCGCTGCTTTTGCTTTCATCTTCTTTCTCTTGTCCATTCTCTTGTTCCTCCTCCTTTGACTTCTCTTGCAACATAATAAACATTATGTTGCAGGTACTGCTCTCTTTCTTTGTCCACTTAATAAGATTCGTACAACATAATAAACATTATGTTGTAATAAAAAAGCACACTTGATGTGTGCGAACTTCCTTTTTTCTTTATTTTCTCTAATTTCTATTACTTTTCTATCATTAAATCATAGCAAATCACTATGAAAAACGGTTTACAAATACTGTAAAATAGTGTATAAATATCTTGTATCATAGTTTTATAGATTATTTTTTCTATTTCGTACAACATAATGTTTATTATGTTGTTTTTTTATATCAATCCCAGCCTTTCGATATCCCGCTGATAGCTCCCTATCCCCTCCTTCAAATAGATCCTTGTTGTATCCATACTGCTGTGTCCCAATAGGTCCGCTAATCTCGATACATCATTGCATACCTTATAATACGTCTTTGCATATAAATGCCTTAAATTGTGCGGATACACCTTCTCTTCCCTTACCATCGCTTTCTCCCCTAACTTCTTCATCTTCCTCCATATCGCTACCCGATCCATGCTCTTCCCGCTCCTCGTCACAAAGATCTTCCCCCTCTCGATCTTCCTCCCTCTTACATACGCCTTGATCTTTCGGATCAGCTTCTTCGGCAACAAGATCATCCGCTCCTTCCCCTTATTATAGATCTTGATCCTTCCGCTTCGATAATTCTCTACCGTTACATACTGTAATTCACTTACCCGCATCCCTGTCGATCCCAATGTCTCCAGCAGCAGCTTCATCCGCTCATCTCCCTGTGCTGCTTCGATCAGCCGATGATATTCTTTCTTCTTTAAGTTCTTTCGCTCTTCCGCAAATACTTCTTTCTGGATCTTGATGCTTTTCATCCGCAGTTCTTCTTTTCCGATGAAGCGAAAGTAACTGTTTAGTGATGCCAGCATGGAATTGATCGAGCGCAAGGCATACTCTTTCATCAGTTCGTTTTTATATTCCCTTACTGCTTTTTTCTCTAATGGTGCATCTTTCAGATACCGATAGAACTGCTTGACATCTCTTTCATACTTCTCGATCGTATGTTCACTTTTTTCATTCTCATACAGATATTCGATAAATGCTTGGATCTCTTTTCTTTCCATTCTTTCTCTCTCCTTTGCTTTTTGTTTTTCATTATAGCGCATCCTGCTTCATTTAAGCATAAAAAAAGATATGTCCACTGCTGTGTAACATATCTTTATTTAATTATTGAATCAAAGTAGCCATTGCGGTAACGATTGCCATCTTATAGACTTCTTCACTCGTACAGCCGCGTGATAAATCGTTGATCGGTGCATTTAAGCCTTGCAGGATCGGTCCGATCGCTTCATAACCGCCTAAACGAGAAGCGATCTTATAGCCGATGTTTGCGGCATCAATATTCGGGAAAATAAAGACATTGGCTCTTCCCGCAACCTTTGACTGCGGCGCCTTTACTTTTGCCACGACCGGCGATACGGAAGCATCAAACTGCAATTCTCCATCTACCGGATACTCTAATGTAATGTTTTTCAAACGCTGTGTAGCAGAACGCACCTTATTGACACTTTCTCCCTTAGCGCTGCCCATAGAAGAATAAGACAGCAACGAAACAACCGGATCGATACCGAAGAATTTTGCGGTCTTCGCCGTTTCCATCGTAATTTCAACCAAGTCATCTTCCGTCGGTGCAATGTTGATCGAGCAATCGCCGAATACCAGACGTTCTTCACCTTTGCACAGGATAAAGCAGCTGGAAACGATGCTGTTGTTTGGTTTGGTCTTGATCAGCTGCAGAGCCGGACGCACGGTATCGGCTGTCGAGTAGGTCGCACCGCCTAATAAGCCGTCCGCATATCCCATTTTCACATACATCGTACCGAAATAATTGGTTCCCTCCAGCATCGCTTTCGCACTTGCCTGATCTAATTTACCACGGCGCAGTTCTACCATCATACGCGCCATTTCTTCCATGCTTTCAAAATGCAGATGATCGACAATGTCGATGCCTTCAATATCTAATCCCAGATCCTGCGCCGCCTGTTTGATCTCATCGGGATCTCCCAATAATACCGGACATAAGATCTCATCATGATGCAAACGTGCTGCCGCCTGCAAGATACGCGGTTCACTGCCTTCCGGGAAAACGATTCGAATATTTTTTCCTTTGATCTCCTTAATCAGATTTTCAACCATACTAAAAGTCCTCACTTTCATCCTTCGTGTTTTATTATACCATCTGTTTATCAAAATAAAAGTATTTTGACGTACATAATTTGTTGAATTTATCAGACATTTTTACTATAATTGAACCGTTAGCAGAGTAAGGCGATATGCGTTAAGTGCTTTCTGGACGGGGAGTTGTCAGAAAGACGAAAAGAAATCTTGCGGTATATCGTCTGCATCCCGCTGCTGCACTCGTTCAAAAGTGAACCTTCTTTTGCCTGTGCAGAAAGCGAAAGGAGGTTTTTTATATGAATGCGTATTTGCTAATATGCAAAGAGTCGTTAAAAGCGATGCGCTCCGTCCATGCGATGGTCTTGTGCGCAGTGTTTGTCGCGCTCAATGTGCTGCTTGGCTCTTTTACCATTGAGATCGGCAAGATCCTTGAAATCAGCTTTACCTCTTTGGCGGCTGCCGCATGCAGTTATTGCTGCGGTCCTTTCCTCGGTGCGATCGGCGGTGTTGCCGCAGATCTGATCAAATTCATGATGCGCCCCAGTATCTTTTTTATCGGTTTCACCTTCAATGAACTGTTACTGGGACTGATCTATGGCTTTGCGTTTTATCATAAGCCGATTACTTGGAAAAGAGTGATCATCACCAGAGCGATCGTTACGATCGTATTGAATCTGATCTTGACTTCCCTGTGGCTCAATATGCTTTATGGCAGCGCCTTGTTTGCGGCGATCCGCGTATGGAAAAACATCTTGTTGTTTCCGATTGAGTGTTTTATGCTCTATACGATCTTAAAGACATGTGAACGGGTTGCTCCGGCACTGTTAAGAAAGAAGCAGTGATACAGAAAAACAGTCGATTACAAGTATCAAGCGTAAAAGCTGTGATCTTGTGTACGGCTGTTTTTTATACGAACAAGTATCAATGTTTATCGCATCTTCACGCCTAACGTCTTCAAATAGTTTCTGACATCGGCAATAAAGTACAAAGAACCGGTAACGATGGTGGGCGCATTACCAAACCATGCCTGTCGTATCACTTCCTGATAATCACCGCCCCAAACAACACCGGGAAGCGATTGGATCTGTTCTTCATGAATCGCCCGCGGTGTATCAAAATGTACGACCACCACTTCTTCTCCCAGTGTTTTAAGCAGAGAAAGCATCTGATCTGTTTCTTTATCCTGCAAAGGTGAACAGATGATATGCAAGTTCAGATGCTTGGGAAGACTGTGCAGCAGCGCCTGTATGCCATCGACATTATGCGCGCCGTCAAGCAAAAACAACGGCTCTTCCCGCAAGATCTCATAGCGGCCTAGCCAAAAGGCTTTCCGCAATCCCTTTTCCATCTGTTCTTCGCTGATCAAAAAGCCTTTTTCACGAAGGGTTAAGATCACATCAATGGCACATGCCGCGTTCTTGCACTGATACAGCGCCCTGCTTCCAAGCTGCCAGCGTTTCTGCCGATATCGGAAAGAAACACCTTCTTTCGTGATACGCGGTTCGCTGATCGAGGCGATCTGTGTAAACGGCGCCTGCTTTTTTTGACATGCCTCGGCAAATACCGCAAGACACGCCGGCTTATCTTCTGCGGTGATCAGCGGTGTATCGCGTTTGATGATGCCCGCTTTCGCTGCTGCGATCTCCTCAAGCGTATCGCCCAGCAGTTCCATATGATCCTTGCCGATATTGGTAATCACGCAGACAAGCGGTGCAATGACATTGGTGGAATCTTTTTCACCGCCTAGTCCTACCTCATATACGGCTAAATCTACTTGTTTTTCATAAAAGTAGGCAGCCGCGATCAGAAAATCAATTTCAAACATCGTCATGCCCATCTGCTTCCATGTATCGAATTCCCGCATTGCCCGCAGGAAAAAGTCTTCTTCAAGCGGTTCATCATTGATGCGGATGCGATCGAAGTGATGTTCCATCGACGGCGAGGTAAAGGTACCTACCCGATAGCCTGCTTCCTGCATCATGCTGCGGATATAATTGGTCGTAGAACCTTTACCGTTTGTTCCCGCTACATGCACACAGGGAATCTGCCGATGCGGATCGCCTTTTTGATGAAGCACCTTTCGCAAGCGTTCCAAGTCAGCTCTGCCGCGCCTTCCCTCCAATTCTCTTATCAGTTTCCCTGTTTCCTGTTTCATTCACTGATCCTCCAATCAATCGGGGACAAGCCATCTTTTTCTAAGAACGCATTGCACCTTGAAAACGGACGGCTGCCAAAAAAACCTCTTGATGCAGATAAAGGAGAAGGATGAGCAGAAGTGATCAAATGATGGATCGGATTGGTAATCAGTTTTCCCTTTTCCATCGCCGCATTGCCCCACAATATAAATACGATCGGCGTTTCATGTGCATTTAACGCCGTCATCACATGATCGCTGAAGGTTTCCCATCCTAATTTGCGATGACTGTTTGCTTTGCCCTTCTCTACGCTCATCACCGTATTCATCATCAAAACACCTTGTCTTGCCCATTCTTCCAAATAGCCATGACTCGGTATTGGAATGCCCAGATCCGCATGCAGTTCTTTATAAATGTTGCTTAAACTGCGTGGGATCGGATTCCCTTTTTTTACCGAAAAACAAAGTCCATGGGCCTGATTCGGTTCGTGATAGGGATCCTGTCCCAGTATCACAACTTTTACTGCTTCATATGGGCAGCAGGCAAAGCAAAAAAACAGATCCTCTTTTTTAGGGTAAACCGTTGTATGCGCATATGCTTCATCTAGCTGCTTCATCAATGTTTGAAAATATGGCAGCGTCGCTTCCTGTTTCATCCATATATCCCAGTTCATGCCATCACCTCTGTATCTGTTTCCCATTTTACCATACTTTTGTTATGATCTATATGTATCTCATACATTTCCGCATCAATTTCTTCATAAAATGATCTATATGGAGGAATACGATGGTCAAGAAAATAAGTTATTTTATTTTTATAATGATCCTTTTTTATTTTCTGTCACGCATCATCACACAAATTCCGTTCCGCCAGTGCATTGCGCAGCTACAAACGATTTCTTTGCTCTGGTTTCCTTTTATCCTGATTTATTTATTTGTTTTACTGCTCCTAGATGCTTCTTCCTGTTATCTTTATTTACGCTCCATCCAACCTCTTTCCTTTATCCGCTATCTCTATATTGATACGATGAATCATTTATTAGAGCTTATTGTTTTTCCCCCGATTCCCGACAGTATCCTCCTTACCCAGCAGCATCGTTTGCACATCCCGCTATCCACTTCTTTATGTGTACTGTTATGGGAACGCTATCTCAACGCCATTCCCCAAATAGGAATCAGTTTTCTGCCCTTGCTGTTACTATCGAAATGGATGCATGCAACGCATCCCACTCTTTATTTACCGATTTTATCCATCGTATTTGGGATGATCTTGTTATTTGTCCTCAATGCCGGTTTGATTTTGCTTCCTCAATATGCAAAGGGCAAATTTGCCTGGCTTATGCAAGCACAGGACGTACTGGCACATCTCTGGCAACAAAAAAAGATCATGCTTTATCAGTTCTGTATTCATCTCTGTTATCTGATCTTGAAGCACAGTGTCTTGATATGGTGTGCATGCATGCTGCAGCTGCCGCTGTCATTTGAACAGGCTATTTTCTATTTTCTATTATCAATTCTTTGCGATTTGCTTATGATGGTGATCCCGATGGTTGGAAAACATGGAATCGCAGAGGCTGTTTTCTTATTCTTATTTGCTTCTGTTTTTCAAGATACGACATTGTTTTCCATGATGCTGCTATGGCGAATATGCACTTTTTATGCACCGGTTTTCTTTTATCTTTGTCTAGTCGGGCTACTCCATGTGCGGATCAAACAAGAACACAGCGATCACTTCGCCGCTTTCGTGAAACTGAAGCGTAAATAAACGCTAAAAATCATCTGTTTTGAGAGCAGCCGTTTCATGATCATACGATTTTTATTCTCGTTCACTATTTTATATGTTAATATAATCATATACGATAAAACCGATGGAAGGAGCAATCATTTATGTCAGATGAACTATTATTCAGTATCCCATTGCTTGCTTTTGCGATCCGATTTCTTCCGATCATACTGCTTGGCTATGTCATCTACCGTCAAATCGGTATTGAGAAGAAATTAAATACGATCATGTATAAATTGGAACAAGACAAGCATACACGATCTTGAAAAAACAGGCTGTAAGTATAGATTTTCATATCTACATGACAGCCTGTTTTTTTCATTGACCATTTCGAATTTAATCTTATTTTGTGTATCTAGTATTCATGATATATGAGCCATGATTAAATAGAGATAGTATTAGACTATTTTCAGAACACAACTAAAAACAGATAGTGAAAAACAAAGATTAAAAAAACAGCCTAGATTAAGTGTTTTTAGAGTCATGTTTTTCTAAAATCATCTTTTTCTTTCTATTTCATACAATCTATGCTAATGTGAGATTAACAAGGAGGTGAAATTATGCAAGAAATTAAAAAGGTTTATTTGTTGTAGATCATTATACAACATGTTTATGACTTCGCATTCATTAGTATTTACCTCAGTTGCAAAGCCGACACCATACCAGAATTGATAAGATAATAATATTCAAAATAGGAGATAATTTATGAAAAAACGTTCATTTTTACTTGCATCAGGACTAATCGTTGCTTTTGTATTTTCTACCAACAGCATAAAAGCTGCTGAACCAGAACAAATAATAACTAAACAACCCCATAACACGGTACTTTCTCATTCTCAAGATGAGGATTTGACTATTTCATTTGATTTGTCAAATCCAAGTGCACAAACAAATTCTTTTTATGATGAAGAAGGGAATTTAATAACAATTAGCATGAGCGAAGAATTGTCTGTTAAGAAAAACACACGTGAATTTGTCCCAGTAGGATCTTTTGATAGAATTTTTTCTCTTAATAACGGTCTAACCTATATGTCCGCTAGATTCAAAGGTACAGTAAATCCATATATATCGAAATTTACCAGCATATCTAACGGTACCTTTAGATCAAGTTTGGGTTCATGGATTAAAGAGCGATATGGAACTTCTACTTTAATTGGTGATCCTAATGTAGCCGTTGGCTTATATCAAGTATTTTACAGCGATATATTGATCGGTGGAACACGCACGATGACGCTAGAAGTATACCTTTATCCTGGAACAGCATTTGGAGAAGCCGTTATTAAAATTACACCTGAATGGTAAGGAGCAATCATTTATGTCAGATAAACTATTATTCAGTATCCCATTGCTTGCTTTTGCGATCCGATTTCTTCCGATCATACTGCTTGGCTATGTCATCTACCGTCAAATCGGCATTGAGAAGAAATTAAATACGATCATGTATAAAATGGAACAAGACAAGCATACACGATCTTGAAAAAACAGGCTGTAAGTATAGATTTCAAATCTACATGACAGCCTGTTTCTTATTTTTCTTTTACCAGTACGATCGTCGCATACTTATCGATAATCAAATCATCTTGTTTATATTCATTTTCGATCTTGCAGTTATAAAACAGCAGACGATAGGCATATTCCAGTCGATACGTATAGATCGACGCAGTCGGATTGAAGATCACCACTGCCTCTTCATGATCATTTTGCAGACGATAGATCAATACCTGCCGGTCAATGTCTTCAAAGCGAACGCCTTTGGCAATCGACGCCGCATCCGGGAAACGAAATACATCGTGTTTTTTGCGGATCGCAATGAGCGCTTTGGCAGCCTCTACGATTTCCAGATAACGATCACGCCGGTCATAATCCATCTGATTGATCTGATCTTTTTCACAATAAGTATTATGCAGACCGTGTTTGGTGCGGGCAAACTCCTGTCCACTGTGAATAAAAGGAATCCCCTGTGCAAGCAAAGTAGCTCCCAATAACATGATCTGTCTGAGCATGCGCACTTCCCGCGTATCTTCTTTACAACATTCACGCATCTTATCCCATGCGGTCATATTGTCATGGCACTCTACATAGTTTACAACATTCTGCGGCGAAGAAAACAACGCCGTATCGCCATGTGGCATCGTTGATGCAAGCAGGCAGTTCTGCATGACATCGATCAGATAAGTCGCTCCGGTACAATAGCCTTTTGTCGCCACTTCATTTTGTGAGGTCATCCCCTTTGCCACATCTCGAAAGCGGTCGGAAAAATGGGCGATATGCGGAATCAGATGCTGATTGCGGATACAGGCGCGCTGATCAAAATCCAGCATGCTCGGCATATCCCAGCCTTCTCCATAGATCATAATATTCGGATTGATCGCATGGCATACTTCATAGACCAGATTCATTGTCTGGGTATCTAATATTCCCATTAAATCAAAGCGCAAGCCATCGATCCGATAGGTTTCGCATAAAAACCGGCAAGCCTGCACGATCAGCATTCTGCCCATCGTTCGCGTGGAATCAAAATCATTGCCGCAGAAAGTACCGTTTGATAATTCCCCTTCTTCATTCATCTGAAAATAGTAATACGGCACACAAGCCTGCAGGGCATTGCTGTTCACTTCAAACACATGATTGAACACCACGTCCAGATTGACGCGAATGCCTGCTTTATGACAGGATTCCACCAAATGTGCAAACTCCATCATACGACTGTAAGCATTGGTCGGATCTAAGCCATAACTGCCTTCTAAAGCAAAATACTGCACCGGATCATAACCCCAGTTATAAAACAGCTGCTGGTACTGCTCATCAACTGAGCCGAAATCCATGACCGGCATCAGCTGCACATGCGTAATACCCAGCGATTTCAAATAGCTGAAACCAGACATTTTTGCTTTGGTCTGCTCATTTTCCTCCACAAAACCTAAGAAAGAGCCGGGATAAGTAACCCCACATCCCCTCTGCATCGTAAAATCACGCACGCTTGTTTCATAAATGATCGCATCACAGTAATTGCGCAATGGCGGAAGTGGATAGTCCTTGATACGGATCCGCTTTTTATCTACGACGACCGAGCGTTTGGAATTATAGGTAGAAGCGATGCCGTATGGATCGATCGTCTCTTTCCATGCCCCATTGACTTTTACCAGATAAACATAGGACGCATTCTCCATATCTCCGCTTACGACACAGCGAAATATGCCGTTATGCTCCCGTTTCATCTCAAAGGTACGATACTGTCCCTCTTTTAACAGTTCCAGCTTGACCCGATAAGCCGTCGGCGCCCATAAGGTAAACTTGCTTTCCTGCTTCTGATAAACACATCCTAAATCATTGCCATAATAGGCAAACTCCTCATCAAAGCGATCTCTTTTCACGATATAGCCATAGCGTAGGATCGCCGCTCTTGCATGCTGGTGCAGCACCTCATATTCTTCACCGATCACCAGCGGTTTTTTCACTCTTAAAATATAGCGGTTGTACTGCTGCGGCGTCTGCTGTATCGACGTAATGGTCAAATCCTGAATATTGCCCAGCGTATCCCGCAAATAAAAGCAGTTGCTTTCTCCGTTATAACTGTTCTTGGATAAATATACGACGATCTTATCATAATCATCTAAGTATGCTTCAAAATACTCCTGCTGCCTCATTTTGATCACCTGCTTATAGTATAACAAATTATCGCTTTCTTAGCGATGTTTTCTTCCCTTTATTCCCGTAAACCATACACCTTTTTTGAAAACGAAGCGAAGTTTCCCGATTCCTGTCCTATCGCCACTTCTCCTCCATGCAAGCAAGCCATGATGCTGCTATGTCTTCCATGATTTCCATATTTCCGTTATCGCCACATCCCATGTCATGCTTTGGCAAATGATAATCACTGCCTCCGCTTTGGTAAAGATCATGCGCTTTGCAATACGCGCTCAGCCATTCACTTTGCGCACGACTGTGGCGGCGATGGATACATTCGATACCATCCCATCCTCCTGTCAAAAACAGATCATGCAGCAGTTTTTCATGATCTTCGACATCATAGACAAAAGGATGTGCCAAAAAGCAAAGACCGCCTGCTGCTTTGACTGCCCGCATGCACACTGCCAAAGGCGGTGCGTCAAATTCTTCTTTGATATAGAAAGGAGAGCATGGATTCAAATAGTGATTACGATAAAATGTCGTGCGGTTTTCAATGCCCAGTTTTTCCAGGATCGCTTTGTTTCTTTCATCTGAAAGCAGCGCGTCACAGATCACATCGTTGGCTCTTTCATATCCCGCTTTGATGCTAACCGATGGATAATGCAGATGCAAAGCATCACAAACAGCGCACATCTGTCGCAACCGCTTTGTTTCTCTTGCAATGACTTCATCCTGTAAACGATGCTTCAGCAGCCCCGCATCCTCCAGCACCTGTTCATCAACGCCATAGGCAAGCATATCCATACACATGCCCTGATAAGAAAAAGTCAGTTCACAGGCAGGCAAGATCTTGCCGGAAAATAAGCTTCTGATCTTAGGATCGGCCAGATCACGCCACGCATCCATCGTATCATGATCGCAGATCGCAAGATAGGCCAAGTTCTTGCGCTGTGCTTCCCGCAATACTTCTTCCACACTGCACGCACCATCTGAATGAAGCGTATGCACATGCAAATCCATCATAGCGATTTCCTCCTTTACATTCTCTCTATGCTTTCAAATGAAGCATTTTTTATGACAAGGTAATCCTGCCATCTTTTTTATTTCCTGGGTAATATTAAAGCAGATACTGCAATGCTTTCCAAAATCAGTAAATGCAGCGGATAAAACAAATAGAACACCCATTTGGCAAAGAACGAATGGCCTTCGCCTTTTTATGTCTTTAGTATAGCACAATCATCGCATAGAAAGGCATGTGTTTCATCAGCGACACATACCTTTTACCATATTACAAATCCCTGTCAATTGATATGAGAACATCACTGCTTAATCGTACATGCTGTTTACAGCTTTTTTTACATTACCGATATAAAGGAATCTGGACAAAAGATAAAACAGGAAAAAGCAAACATAAATGACCGCCAGACTGATGACATTCACAAACGGCAAGGTTGTCTGCATCAGTTCCCCAATCGCCTTGATCGAAAAATAGGAAATGCACGACATTGCCAATAATGGCATAACAAATGTAAGCAGCAATTCATAAGTAATAGAACGCTTTATCACATCATCATCTATTCCTAATTTGCTTAATATATGATAACGCGCTTGTTCTTCAAACGAATCATTGTATATCTTCATAAACAAGATACTGCCGCTAGCCAATATAAATACCATGAACATAAATACAGATACACTAAATAAGATTTTGATCCAACTAATCTCAGCTCTTTCAGGATCCACTTTAACAAGTCCTAAACAATGAGAACTGGAGCGAATATCCGCTTCTGATCGTTCAAATCGAGATGGATCACTTATTTTATAGTTATACATATAAACAGATGTACCAAGAAGCTTCAACTGCTGGTAAGTGCTGTCATTTACGATCATATAGTCCATATCTTCCTGCATATATCCCAAATAGGGTGCAGTCGTTTGATCGACCGAGGTGTAGGATATACCATTGATCTCCTGTGTGCTGCCGATGCTTTCATTTGTCAATGACATAAGATACAGCCGATTCAGCTCAACATATTCCCCATCCTTCGGTTCTTTTATGTTAAATGGCAAACCAGTTGTCTGCGCAATATTTTTCACATCTGTATATGCGATAATGGCGATCGGCACCGTAAACTTCTCACTGATATACTGCTCATGCAGCATCGTAATTTCCGCTTCTGATTGATAAGATACCTCATTTTGCTTTTCAATTAAGTTATGAAATTCACGATGATATCCTGCCTGATCGCTCATGATCTGGTACGTATAAGTATTTTCAAAATGCACGATATTATCATAGCGATTTTTCATTGCGATTCCAAAAGCCAGTGCAGTGATCGCACATAACATCAAGATGCAGACGATCGCATAAGTGCGATAGTTTTTCTTCATCCTAAAAATAATACTGTTGATCCAAAGATTTCTTTCCTTTTTATACAAGAACTTTTTATTATGCGCCAGCGACTGGAAAAGAAGAGGGATAAGACCGCCAAAAATAAAGTAGATTCCCGTCACTACAAGCACCACCGCCAACAAAAGATTTCCGACCACTTCCATGCCTGCATCTTTGATTGCAAAATAGCATCCTGTACTAATCAGGATCACACCCGACAACGCCTTGCCCGCAAGCAGCCATCTATTTTGTTTAACAGCCTCATTTTGTCTGTTTGCCGCTATCATTTCAAGCACACTGCTGTGGACGATATCGAGATACCCTTTTATCACGAAGATGCCGTAAATAAAAACAAAAATGAGAACAGTCATGAGCAAAGAGCGTACTGAAACATCAAAATAAATTTCCACGCTGATTGTAGATAAACGCATCAAAATCATCGTAAACAACTGGGATGTCAAAATACCAAACAACAATCCATTTATCAGTGCCGCTGATCCGATAAAAAGTATTTCCGTCGCATAGAGCTTTCCGATCTCTTGGTTGGACAACCCCATGAATACATATATTCCTATTTCCTTTTTACACTTTGTTAAAAACACATTTGTTGCATACCAAATAAAGAAAAACATAAAACAGCCGATGACAAAAGACAGTATCTGCAAGATCACTTCAATATTGCGTGCATTGCTCTCACCTAACTGATCCAGTATGCCAGAATCTACAAGATTGATAAAATTACATAAAATCAAAATGGTAAAAGCAAGAGAAATGATCAATGAAAGATAATTTCTCATGCCGGAACGGGCATTTTGAATTGCCAGCTTCAACATGCTCATACAAAATCACTTCCTATCGATGCCTGTACATCAATGATCCGATCATAAAACTCTTTCCTGTCCTTTCCTTTCGTCAGCTTACATTTGATCATCCCATCATTTAATAAGTACACCTCTTTCGCAAAAGAAGCGCTGAACGCATCATGCGTGACCATCATGATCGTTGCTTTGCCCTCTTCGTTCGCATGCTTTAGACATTCCAGCAGATCCCGGCTTGATTTAGAATCCAAAGCGCCGGTCGGTTCATCGGCAAAAATAATTTCAGGTGCAGTAATCAAAGCACGGCAAGCAGCGCCCCGCTGTTTTTGACCACCGGATAACTGATAGGGATACTTTTTTAAGTGTGTGGATAACCCAAACAACGCAGCCATTTCTTTTGTTTTTGCTATACAGTTTGTATTAGCTGTACCATGCAGTGATAACGGCAAAGCGATGTTATCCTGAAGCGTCATCGTATCTAATAAGTTATAATCCTGAAAAATAAAACCGATCTTATCTTTTCTGATCTTAGACAGCTCCTTATTTTTCAAATGCGTAATATCCTTGCCATTCAGTCTGATCGTGCCGCTTGTCGCATGATCGATCGTTGACAAGATATTCAATAAAGTCGTTTTCCCTGATCCGCTCGGCCCCATGATGGCAATAAAATCATTTTCATAAATATCCAGACTAACACCTCTTAACACCTTAGTACGAAAGCCTTTTGTACCATAGTCTTTTACTAGATTTTTAATTTCAAGTATTTTTTTATTTTCCATAGCTGTTTCCTCCATTTCATTTTCATTATAGAGAAATACCGCCATTTAATCCTTGCATACATGTTACATATCATAGATCAGCGTTACATTTCAGTAAGATTAGAAACGAAAGTAAGATTCATTATTAGAAAAGTGAATACAGAAGCAAGTATATTCATCAACTCTGCTCTTTACGGAAATAAAATGCCCTAATCTGTCAACGATCTGCTTCACCATATACAATCCCATTCCCGTAGATTTATATTCCCCGTTATGATAATTACTGCCTGTATAGCCCCTTTCAAAAATCCGCGGCAGATCTGCATCGCCGATTCCCTCTCCGAAGTCTTTGATATACAAATGAACACTCTGATCGGCTGTTTCTGTCCAGATCTTCAGCGACGGTTTTTCTTTTGCATATTTGATTGCATTGGCAATCATTTGGTCCAACACATATACCATCCACTCTTTATCTGAATATACATCACTGTCATGTATGTCGATTGTGATAGAAAAATGATTCTTTATCAAAAAATAACGATTATTCTTGATCGCTGTTTTGACACATTCAGAAAGATCAACTTTTTTAATTTGAATATCATAGATCTGACTTTGCACCTTACAGCCCAGCAACGCTGTATTTAATTGATTGTTCATTTTCTCTAGCTGTTCCTGTAATCCTTCATTTCTTATATCTTCATTCATTAGCATTGCTGCCGACAAAGGCAGTTTGATTTCGTGACACCATCGCGCAATATAATCCTGCAAGTCTTGATTCCTGTCATATTCCTGCTGCAAATATGCCTGATAGAGCGCATGGTCGTGCAGTGCGATATCAATGTTTTCAAACTCTGTCAAATCCGGTGCAATGATTTCACTGCTCTTTAAGTATTCTTGTTTATTCTTTTCTTTTTTTCTATATTTACAAAATGTAAAAAGAAATAGACCGCTCATGATCGTCAATATCAGGATATCTAAATAGATCAGATACCCAAAATTGATCTCTGGCAGCAGGAAAACGAAGTAAAAATGATAGAAAAGAAAAATGATGACTATCGTAAACCAGTAAACAAAACTTTGCTTAAAATATTTCATTCTATGTAATACCCTTGTCCTTTCTTCGTCTGGATCAGTTCCGCTTGACAACATTCTTTTATTTTGGCTCTTAACCTGGATATGAGCACCGTCAACGTATTGTCAGATATAAATTCATCAGTGCTCCATAATGCATCCATTAACTGGCTTCTGGAAACAATGTGTGGACGGCTCTGCGACAAAACTCTTAAGATTATATTTTCAGATTTAGTCAATTCTATTTTTTTATCGCTGCAGTACAGACTGCTTGTGCTGTTGTCATAGATGACATGCGGCATAAGAAACACTTTTTGTTCGCTCTTATATTGATAGGTCCTTCTTAACAATGCTTCGATCTTAGCCTTTAGGAATATTAGCTGGAACGGCTTTTCAATATAATCATCCCCTCCCTGCGTGATCGCCATGACCTTATCTTGATCATCACTTCTGCTGCTGATAAAAATAATCGGTACTTTTGATATCTCACGAATCTGATTGCACCAATAAAATCCATCATAGAGCGGCAGATTGATATCCATGAGAATCAGCCAAGGTCTGATTTTTTCAAAGTCATTTACGATATTTTCAAAATGACGCGATGTTTCGACATCGTATCCCCACCTAGATAAATATAACTGTAGCTGTTCCGATAGTATTTTATCATCCTCTACCAGCATGATTTTGATAGCCTCCATAACGCAAACCTCCTTAATCGTTGATCCAGATAATAGCTGTTTATCATAAACATATTATATCTTTTCCTGTGAGCCATGCAATCATACCATGCAATGTTGCAAAAGTGTTAGATATGATGCAAACTGAGAATCAAAAGAAAGCAGAGCTATTAGAAAGAAAAACTTCACTTACATAAAAGGATAGCGATTACAATATAAAAAAAGAAACTGCACATTGACAGTTCCTTATTTCACTTCGATCGGCTGGATATTCCAAATCTCATCCGCATACTGTTTGATCGTACGATCACTTGAGAAGAAGCCGGACTTAGCAATATTGATCAGACACATCTTCGCCCATCCCGCTTTATCCTGATAACGTTCCTGTACGCGAGTCTGTGCATGCTTGTATGCGTCAAAATCCGCCAATAACAGATATTCATCATTTTTGAACATCAATTCATTGTAAACCAAACGGAAATCCTCTTTTTCCGGTGAGAAAGTGCCGTCTACCAACGCCTCTACCACAGCTTTGATTTCCGGATCACGGTTATAGACATTCCATACGCTATAAACATTTTCCCGTTTCAAAAGCGCTACATCATCAGCACGCAGGCCGAAGATTTCGGCGTTTTCATAACCGACGCGTTCCACGATTTCCACATTGGCGCCATCTAATGTTCCCAGTGTGATCGCTCCGTTCATCATGAATTTCATATTGCCGGTTCCGCTCGCCTCTTTCCCCGCAGTGGAGATCTGTTCCGATACATCAGCCGCGTTCATTAAGATTTCCGCAATGCTGACACCGTAATTCGGAATAAATACGACCTTCATGTACGGTGCGATCTGCGGATCATTGTTTACCACATCCGCAATACAGTTGATCAGCTTGATGACCTGTTTCGCAAACGTATAGGCAGGCGCCGCTTTTGCCGCAAAGATAAAGGTACGCGGGTAAATACGGAAATTCGGATCCTTTTTCATCTTCTGATATAAATAGATGATATGCAGTACATTCAATAGCTGCCGTTTATAAGCATGCAGACGCTTTGCCTGCACATCGAAGATCGAATTGACATCTACTTCGATCTGTAAAGTTTCTTTGATATAATCCGCTAAGATCTGCTTGCGCTGCCGTTTCACATCCATAAACTTCGCCTGCAGCATCGGATCGTCCACATGCGCCATCAGTTTTTCCAGCTGTTCCGGATGTGTCTGATAGTCCTTTCCGATCGTTTCATCTAATAGGTGCGTAAGCTGTGGATTAGAATACAGGAGCCAGCGACGATGGGTAATGCCATTCGTCTTATTGCTGAATTTCTCCGGCATGATCTCATAGAAAGACTTGAATACATCATTTTTCAAAATTTCCGTATGCAAGCCCGCAACTCCATTTACGTGATGGCTGCCGACGATTGCCAGATTCGCCATGTGTACCTGTCCTTCTTTTAAGATCGCTACACTGTATTTGATATCAGGACGGTTGTACTGATGATCCAAGGCAAACTCAAAACGACGATGAATTTCCTCAATGATCATGTAAACACGTGGAAGCAGCTGCTGGATATAGCTGATCGGCCATTTTTCCAACGCTTCTGCCAGTACCGTGTGATTCGTATAAGAAATTACATTGGTTACAATATTCCAAGCATCATCCCATTCATATGCATAATCATCCATCAGAATACGCATTAACTCCGGAATTGCCAAGACCGGATGCGTATCATTTAACTGAATACAAACCTTTTCTGCCAAGTTGTCTAAAGAAGGATAAACACGCAGATGCGCTTTGATGATCTGCGCCAAGCCTGCCGCCACAAAAAAGTATTCCTGTTTGATGCGCAGCAACTTTCCTTTTTCCGTAGAATCATCCGGATAGACATTCATGCAGATGGCCTTTACATCATCCATATAGGAAGCAAAATCATTATTGATCACACTGTCTGCCGCCTCTGCACTCCACAAACGCAGTGTATTGGTTACTTTCGTATCACGTCCGATGACCGGCACATCATAAGGTACGGCACGAATGACCTGTTCCGGCATGTGATTGACCTTTGTTTTGCCATATTCATCCATATACATTTCGATATGTCCGCCGAATTTGACTTCGATGGCATGTTTCGGCTTGCGCACTTCCCAAACATTCCCCAGCTTCAACCACATATCCGGATATTCCGTCTGTTCATGATTTTCAATGCGCTGGCGGAATAAACCGTATTCATAGCGGATGCAGTTTCCATGCCCCACCAGATTCAAAGAAGCGAGTGAATCTAAAAAGCACGCTGCCAGTCTGCCCAGACCGCCGTTTCCAAGCCCCGCATCACTTTCCAGATCTTCGATCTCATTGATATCGATATGGAAATCCTGCAAGCCTTCCTTCACGATGTCATAGATCCCCAAGTTCATCAGATTGCTCGTTAGCAATCGTCCGATCAAAAATTCCATAGAGAAATAATACATCTGCTTTTCTCCGTTGCCGGCAACCGTTTCTTTTGTTTCTTTCCAGTTTACCCCAACATAGTCGCGGATCATTTCCCCTAATACCATATACTTTTCGGTTTTATGTGCCTGTTCGATCGAACGGCCGTATTTTTCGATGATGCGCCGCTCAAATTCTGTCTTAAATTCTTCCTTTGTTTGAAACTTCTTTTTCATCTTTTCACTCCTAACACGACATTGTGATTTTATCAAATTTCTTGCTGTTTGTTAAGCAAAATTTTTCATACAAGCCGTAATATCCCCTCATTTTATAAAAATATGCGCACCCGAAAAATAATCTTTTCACTTTTTACCAAAACTTTTATATTTTTAATGACTGCCTGCTGTTGCAAAGAAAAAACGGCACCTTCTCAGATGCCGTTTTCCCGTTGTTATTTCTTCTTGCTGCGCTTGCGTGTTTCTAAGATCACTGCCCCAAACGGCGGTACGGTTACTTCAATGGTATAAGGCAGGAAATTGCATTCTTCCTTTACTGCTTTGATCTTATCCGGATTGGTAATATTACATCCACCGTAAATATCCTGTTCACTATTTAAGATTTCTTTGTAAGTGCCGTTTTGCTCCACTCCAAACTTATGCTTTTCGTAAAGATTCGGCGACATATTCAGGATCACGACAAGATCGCTTGTATCGGATTTGCGGATATAGGAGAAAAGATTTTGATCCGCATTATCCGCATCGATCCATTTGAAAGAATCCCAAGAATAGTCATTTTCATAAAGCGGCTTTTTGCTCGTGTAAAGCTTTGTCAATTCCTTAAAATAGCGGTTAAAAGAGTCATGAGCCGGATATGTCAGCATGAACCAGTCGTTTTCTTTTGCCTCATCCCATTCACGAAACATCGCCAATTCATTGCCCATGAAATTTAATTTCTTGCCCGGATGGGTAAACATGTAGGTATAAAGTGTGCGCAGCTGCTGGAATTTCTGTTCATAACTGCCCCACAGCTTGTCGATGATGGTCTTTTTGCCATGTACGACTTCATCATGTGAGAACGGTAAAATAAAGCGTTCGGAATAGAAGTAAGCCATGGAGAAGGTGATCTGATTATGATGCCATTTGCGATACACCGGATCTTTTTCAAAGTATTTCAGGGTATCGTTCATCCAGCCCAGATCCCATTTATAATCAAAACCCAATCCGCCGTCAAGCGTTGATTTTGTTACATTCGGATAGTCGCTGGAATCCTCGGCAATCAGCATAACGCCCGGATAAGCTTCATGCAAGTGATAGTTCAGGCGTTTGATGAAATCCAATGCGCCCTGATTCTCGCCGCGGTCTTTATTGCCATGCCAGAAGATCAGATTGCTGATGGCGTCCATCCGCAGACCGTCAAAATGATAGCGATCGATCCAGAAAGCCGCTGCCGACATCAAGAAACTGCGCACGGTTTCTTTCCATAGATCAAAATTGGAAGTGCCCCACTGAGAATAAGAATCTTCATCTTTTTCATATTCATACACACAACTGCCATCATAACGCGCCAATGAAAAATCATCACGCACAAAATGGACCGGCACATAATCCATAATGACGCCGATACCGGCTTTATGGCAGGCATTTACCAGATACATGAGATCCTGCGCGCTGCCATAGCGGCTGGTAACCGAAAAATAGCCGCTGCACTGATAACCCCATGATCCGTCAAATGGATGCTCATTCAACGGCATGAGTTCGATATGCGTAAAATGATGGTCCTTGACATAAGCGATCAGTTCTTTGGCGATGCTGCGATAAGTCGGCCAACCGCCTTCCTCATTATGCTTCCATGATCCCATATGTACTTCATAGATATTGACCGGCTGATCTAGGTGAATGCTGCGGGAAGCCATCCATTTTTCATCGCTCCACTTCATCGAGAGATCGGCAACAACAGATGCCGTATTCGGTCTTAATTCACTGTAAAACGCATACGGATCCATTTTATCGACAATGCGGCCGCTGCACTGATCAATACGGTATTTGTATACATCCCCCACTTTCGCACCTTCGACAAAGCAGGACCAGATACCGTTTTGATCAGCCTTTTTCATATAATGTCCTTCACAGCTCCAGTCATTGAATGAACCGATCACCTGTATTTTATTGGCTTTTGGCGCAAAGGTCGTAAAACGAACCCCTTTGATTCCCTTTTCCACACACGGATGTGCACCGAACAGTTCATAAGCACGCAAACTGTGTCCCTGATAAAACGCCTCCACACTCTTCTTTTTCATAATCACAACTCCTTACTTTGCTTCTATTATACCTTATTTTCCTTTCTTTGAACACGCTTTCATACAATTAAATAAGAGAATCGCTTTCATACAATTAAATAAGAGAATCGTGCCTTTTGCTTTCAGCAGATCTGTAAAGCGCAAAAGCAGATGATCCCCATAAAGTTTCACCTGCTTCTATTGCTTCTCATTTTATCGCTCATGCCCGCCTGACTAAATAGAAATCACCGTTTTGTCCTTCTACAAGCAAGTATGTGCCGTTCCCATGATAGGTCTTGATCTGATCGGTAAAATCCGTCTCTATTTTGCTTAGGTCTTGCTCCTGCAGCTCATAGAATTGTGTACCCTGCGCTAACCCCACCGCCAGCAGACCGTCCTTTAGCGCTGTCAGTTCTTTACCACAGTAACCATCCAGCTCTGCAAAATGGTATTCTTCCATCTCATCCATTTTCGCATTGAGCATGATGCTCAGATTTTCGGAAGAACCGTCCTGTAAAAGCAGCATCTCATCGGTTGCATCTAATTCTTCCCGCACATATGGCTGCAAGCGAAAGAGCGAACTTTGTGTACTGTCATGCTTCACATAGCCGATCGTCCCGCCGCCGCCCTGCTGCTCATCAATGAGCATGCGGTAATACACACCATCTGCATTTACTGCAATCGTCTCTGCCGCATTTTGTTCTAACTGCAAACTGCTTTCTGCGGCAACACTATCCTTTGCAAGCACGATTTCCTTTTCATATAGCAGTTGTAAATGATCGTTTTGGCAGCGATACAATAGTCTTTTTTCACTCGCTTCGCCATTTTCCCGCAAAGGCTGGGTAATGGCCGCAAGCCATAAATAGCAGTGTTCCTTTTCACCGACTAAAATCGGAGAACGATATCGTTCCCATGTGGTAAAGCGCTGTAATTTTTGTTCTTTTCCATCACTCATCGCATGTACCGTAATCGTGATCGGATAAGTCGTTTCATTATATTCCTGTTTGTTTTTCACATAATAGAGTCGGTCGCCATATTCATAAACACTGCTGATCTGACTTTGTCCATCGCCAATCGTCAATTCCTCAAGCTGATCTTTTTCCACATCATAGCGCCAAACTTGTTCTGTTTTTTTCAAAAGGCTTCCCTGATCGCTCTCTTTTACAAAATAGAAATCATCACCGGTACTCTCCAGCATGCGCAGATCTTCATTTTCTTTTACAAATGCGCTCAGCTTCTCTAATTTTTCAAAAGTCAGCGGCTCTTCCTTTTTTGATGCACATGCACTGAGCAACAGCATCACAAGCGATAAGCCGAGCATACATAATCTTCTTTTTTTCATGATATTTTCCTCACATTAGTCTGATCTAAATAATTATTTCATTCATTATCGTTACAAATCAATTTATCTATTAAATCTTGTCCTAAATAACAATCTAAATGATCATTCCATTTTTATTTCACAAGATACATTTACATTTTTACAGCCCAATCTCGATATGGCTGTGGCTCTGATGCGGATACCGGTGCACACAGAGCCGCACAAGCGCTGAATAACAAAATGAAACAGATCAGTTTTCTCAATAACTTCATACAATCTTCCTCCTTGTTAAATCCACATTACCATAGACTATATGAAATAGAAAGGAAAAGATGACTCTAGGAAAACACAACTCTCAAAACTCTTAATTTAGGCTGACTTTTTTATCTTCGTTTTCCTGTTTCAGCCTTTTTAATATGCTTAGTTTTTTACTCGTATTCTGAAAATGCTCCAACTCTACGTCTATTTGATAACGGGTAACATTATCATAAAATGTCAGATGAGGAAGCACTTTTCTTTCCAAATACGCTAATCTCTCATGATTCTTTAAGTTTTGTTTTTCGCAGTAATAACAATACAATCCATAATCTGATTTTGATTCAAAATACTGTCGGTTCATTTTCCTGAATTTACGAAAATCGCTCGCCACATCCAACTGGCTTTCACAAAATAAGATATTTAGTACAACACAAGAATAAACATACATATTGCTCTCGGGAAGTTTTAATGTCTGATAAAATAAATCCAATGCGGTTTGATAATCTTGTTCTTTCATGCAATACCGCCCATAGTTTCCATAAAACTGCTTCTTTTTGATAAGCGGAAAATCTTTTGTCTGTGCTAAGCGATACATCTCTTTTAACGCCTGTTTTATTTTATTCGGTTCGATCTGCACATAATAACCGACTATACAATCCCAATATTCATAAAGCATGATTTGATTATTTGTTTGGATTGCCCGCTCTTTTATTGTTTCGCCTAATAGGATCATCTTTTCAAAATTATGATCATGCTGATATTTTGTCATTAAATGCACTTGTATCGGAAGATAGTCTATCATTTCCAGTTCCGGATGCTGTTCATATAATTGCTTTTCAAAAGGAAAACTTACCATCGTAGAAGAATATACACAGTAAAAACAAATGAGTTCTGACATTTCTTTACCGAAAATATCGTGGTATTGCATAAAAATGCGAATGCTGTTTTCACTTAAATAGTATAGTTGGCTAAAATAGCGACTGAGATTTTGAAAGAATACGGTTAGATTGACGCAGCTGATCTCGCTTTGATATGCCTCTAACTGCTTCCGTATGCGATCGATGATCTGTTTACAGTTTTCTTGATCAAAATAGTTGAGTGCCTTGTGCAGTTCCATTATTTCCGTTTTGATGCAGGCAGGGATCTCTTTATGATAGGTTAGGCATAGATTGCTTAATATTTTATCATATGTGCATGTCGAAACATCACTTGCCTTTTTTTGTATTTTCGCAAAGGTGGCGCTGCTCATGTGGATGGCCTCCGCAAACCTGCGCACGCTCATCCCACTCAGCATGCGATACAACTGTATTTGTTTTGATAATTGTTCTTTTTCCGCGTTTGTAAGCATCGTATCCCCCTCTGTTTCTATTTCCTATTTTAATTTTACCATCATATGCGAAACCTGTAAACCAAAGAAACAGCAGAACCACTGCTGATCCTGCTGTTTGTCTCTACTGCGTCAGTTCCTGCATCGCTTTCTGATAGTGTACGGTTTTCTCATGCGCATCGGCTAATGAATCGCCCTTGATGCAGTAATAAAACTTGCACTTTGGTTCCGTACCGCTTGGTCGAATCGCAATCCAACTGCCATCCTCCAAATAGTATTTCAATACGTCTGAAGAAGTGAAGCCGCATAATGCTTTGACTGCACCGTTTTCTTTTATTACGGCTTCTTTATAGTCCTCCATCTTCACGACCTTTGTACCGTTGATTTGTGATAGATCGCTGTTTCTTAAATCAGTCAAGATTGCTTTGATACGTTCTGCGCCTTCCTGTCCTTTCAATGTCAATGATGTCTGACTTTCCTCATAGTAGCCTAATTCTTCATATAAGCCATATAACACATCGACCAAGGTTTTCCCTTGTGCTTTGTAGTAACAAGCCGCCTCAGCCAGCATTAAGCACGCCTGTGGTGCGTCTTTATCACGAACGAACGGACTGATCAAAGAACCGTAGCTTTCTTCATAGCCGAATACATATTGTTTTTCATTGTTGATCTCATATTGAGCGACTTTCTCACCGATGAATTTGAAGCCGGTCAAGGTCTTTTCCGTTTCCACACCGTATTTCGCTGCGATCTTTTCACCGAGATCACTTGTTACGACCGTATTGAACATGACCGGATGCGGCGGCATTTCCCCTTTGGCTTTCATCTGTGAGAAAATATATTCGATCAGCACCGATCCGCTCTGATTGCCGGTAAGCAGCACATACTCGCCCTGATGCTTGACACCGACGCCCATACGATCCGCATCAGGATCACATACCAGAATAATATCGGCATCTGCTTTCTTTGCATATTGCAGCGCCAGTTCATAGGCGCCTTTTTCTTCCGGGTTCGGGGTTGGCGTATTGGAAAAGTTCGGGTCCGGCGTACATTGCTCTTCCACTGCCACAAAATGATACCCGCATCTTGTATATAACTCTTTTACCGGAATATTCGCCGTTCCATGCTCCGGTGTAAAGACGATCAGTACATCACTCTTGTTGATCTGCGGATTTAACTGAATTCCCATTACTTTTTCATAATAGGCTTCATCTACTTCTTCACCGATCACATGGATCAACGCTTCCTGCTCTTTACTAAGATCAACCGTAATGGCAAGAGGATCTTCTACCGCATTCACGCGATCAATGACCTGCTTTGCCAAATGCGGCACTAACTGGCATCCTTTCTCATCATACAGCTTATAACCGTTGTATTCTTTCGGATTATGACTGGCGGTTACCATGATCCCGCCAAAACAGTGCAGATAACGCACCGCAAATGATAATTCCGGAGTCGGGCGCAGAGAAGCAAATACATAAGAAGGAATGCCATGCTTCGCTAATACCTTGGCAGAATCCATCGCAAATTCATAGGACATATGACGGTTATCATAGCCGATCGCCACACCGCGTTTTTTCGCTTCTTCCCCATTGCTTTCAATATAGCGGGCAAAGCCTTCATTCGCTTTACGAATCGTATGCAGATTGATACGATTGGTGCCTACGCCAAGCAAACCGCGCATACCAGCTGTCCCAAACTCAATATCGGTATAAAATGCGTCATTCAAAGCCGCATCATCCATCGTTTCCAGTTCCGCTTTGAGAGACGGATCTAAATTTGGATGCTGCTTCCAAAATTCATATACTTCTGTTCTCATATGATTCTCTCCTTTTCTTGTAAGCGGTTACGCTCATCGGGTAAAAAAAGGCGGCTCACGCCACCTTCTGAATCCTGATTAAGCAATGATCTTCTGAGCGCGCAATACTTCTTCAATCGCTGCAACTGCTTCTTCTTCATCTTCACCGTTGCAGGTAATCGTAATCTCAGATTTTGTAGGGATGCCCAAAGACATAACGCCCATGATCGATTTCATGTTTACTTCACGTCCGCCGTAAGCAACATTTACTTCACTTTTGAATTTGCTTGCTGCATTTACCGCAATCGTAGCCGGACGCGCGTGCAGTCCAACTGGATCCACAACTGTAACATTGATTGATTTCATTTCATATTCCTCCTAAAATAACTTTCTTCTATGCTCTTATTTTACTCTATTTTGATAGCACTTACAATGCTAAATTGCGTTTTTTTACAGTTTTTCAGTCTTTTGCTTTTTCCTGATGTTCTATTTTGCATTGTTTCGTAAGATATTCTACAAATCTGTCGCTGTTCCATACATAGAGCCCGTTTCTCTCAAATAGCCGCACCGTTAGACCGCTGCCCGCAATCAACTTTTTAGAAAAGGTCCCGTCATAGATCTCACCTTTGCCACACGAGGGAGATCGCGCCTGCATGATCGCAACATTTGCCTCATGCTCATTTGCAATGCGCAAAGCCTCCTGCGCGCCAAGCAGATAAGCTGCGCTCACATCTTCCTTATTTTCATTGATGATCTTGCCGTCTCTGATTTCGGCACATGGCCGCGGTGTCGGCAATCCGCCTAACTGCTCAGGGCAGACACAGACATAGTCTTTCCCCTGAAGAAACTGTATGATCGTTTCATTGGCATTGCTTTTCCCATTGTATTTGCATGGTTCTCCCATCAGACAACTGCTTACGACATAGCGGATCGACGGTTTACTGTGATCGTATTGATCGTCTAATTCAAAATATGCGATATCCTGTTCATCTAAGATCAGCGTATCGACATAAAACAGTTTTTCCCGCCAGTCATCTAATGAATCCAACAGACAATTATCAAATACATTCAGATAGAGCAGTTGAGTCAATTTCGTAACATCCGGCATTTGCTGAAGCAGATTATGCTCCAAGTGCAAAACGCTGAGATCGGTTAATAAAGCGAGCGCAGAAGCATCAAGCAGATGATTGTCGCTCACATACAGTTCTTCTAAATGCGGATAATGATAGATTTGTTCCAGTGAGCGAAGCCGATTATGATCGAGTGATAAGATTTTTAATTGCGGACATTCCAACTGCATCAATTCTGACAAGTTGCAGCGATTCAAATACAACTCTTCCAAACGAGATAAAAACCGCAGGTCATGCCATGTAATTGCCGTGTCAGAAGCATCCAGTACCTTTATCCCCGCTACTTTTCTCAGACCGCTCCAATCCACGATCGGATTGCCTTTTACGATCAGCGTTTCCAAATGCGGCACATGCTTTAACTGTGACAGTTCGCTGATCTGATTGCCGCTTATATTCAAAAGCCGCAACTGCGGGAAATACACCAAGAAGCGCAGATGATCCAAATCGGCATGGATCAGCGACAGCTCCGTTACCTTTGCCAGTGTCTTTTCTTTTATTTTTTTACGAAAGATCCCTTTGGCAAAAAGCGGTGCCAAAGCATCATAGACCGTTTCCTCTAAATCAACTCCACGGATCAGTTCACTCATCTTATCACCTTCTGGATTCTATTATATAACGACTTTCACATAATAAAAACCCCTTGGCTTAGGGGTTTGTTCCTTATTGCAGATGATCTTCCGCCGCATTCATATGCATTCTTGCTGCTTCCGCATAAATGGAATCTGGATAAAAGCAGGAAAGCGACGTTCTGAAATTCACTTCCGCCTGTTCATAATCCGCCAGCTTTTCATACTGCAATGCAATACCATATAAGATCATACCCAATGGAATTCCATAATATTTCTTAGAATTGATCATTTCTTCCATTTCCTCAATCATATCAGTACGATCTTGAAAAACGATCTCATACAGCTTTCCATCATAAGCGATCATCTTTTCATCTTTTGTCTGTTTGATCGCTTCCAGCAGCTCATCACAGTATTTTTGATTCTCTTTGAACAAAAAAGTATGATAATAAAGCTCCATGACTTCCTTGCGTTCAGCAGGCTTATAAGCGTCATTTACGACCATCTTCCGCAGCAGCGTTTCAAAGTTTTCTACGTCTTTTTTCAGATAATATGCCCGGATCTGAAACAGATCTAACACATATGGCCGATACAGATACTTGGCAAAAAAAGATCCCGCTGCTGTAATGACGCCGTCATAATCACCGCTGTCCAAAGCGCTCTGCATTTTTTTATAGATACGCTGTTTCACGATCTGCAGCACCGCTACCACAAGCAGCATGCCTGCCAATATATAAAATGATACTGAACTCATAGTGCACCTCATTTTCTTCTTGATAAAGGAAAGGGACCATGTTGCCATAGTCCCTTTTGATACATGTCTGTATCACGATAGAGTAAGAGAGTTACCTTCTATCTTCGCATTTAATCAACAATGTTGATCGTCTTAGCTAAAAGATTTATTCAGCAGGTGGCAATTCGTACCATTCAACAACTGGATCATAACCGCCTGGAATACCATTACCTTCTGCGTCGATGGCTTTAGAGTCACCAGACCAGATACCGAATGCACAACCTGCGATTGCAACAACCAGGATCAGAACGATACATTTGATTGGAGTCCATCCTTTTTTGATCAGGGCGAACAGACCAACTGTGATCAGCAACGGAATCAGTTTCGGTAAGATTCCATCTAACAGTGACTGTACGTTGATTGCCGGATCAGCAATTGCGATACGAACAGTTGTACCACCGTAGTTTGCGATCAAAGCACCTACAGTGAAGATACCTAAGATAGATGCTGCACGAGTAAATTCTTTTGCGTTGCTTGTTAACATCGTTACTGCTTTTGTACCCAGGTTATAAGACCAGTGCATTAAGAAGTAACGTACTGCAAACTGAACAGCGTTGAAGATCACTAAGAACAGAATCGCACCTAAGATGGATTTGTCATTCAGTGCCATGTTTGCTGTAATACCAGCTGTGATTGGAACCAATGTCAGCCAGAACAGCGCATCACCGATACCACCTAAAGGTCCGGCAGCAGAAATACGTACGGAACGAATTGTCTGCGTATCAACTTTGTTCTGTTCCAAAGATAATACGATACCCATTACGAATGTTACTAAGAATGGATGTGTATTCAAGAAATCAAGGTTGTGAGCCATAGAAGCTTTTAAGTCTTCTTTGTTTGTATGGATTTTCTGAAGGCCTGGTAACATACCCCATAACCAACCTGCAGCCTGCATTCTTTCATAGTTGAATGAAGCCTGTAAGAAGCAAGACATCCATACCATTTTGTTCAAGGTTTTCTTATCCAGCTGAGGTGCTGGTGTCAGATCTTGATATTTTTCAGGAATATTATATGCCATCAGTGACACCTCCTCCGTTAGAACCTGCATTTGCTTTGATCTTTGTATTGATCTGGTAGTCGTACAGAGCGATTGCCAAACCAACCATTGCGCACATCAGAAGTGTAGCACCTGACATACCCGGAACTGCTGCACACAGGTTAGCCATAACGAAACCTGCGAACAGGAAGCCCCACATTTCGCCTGACATCATAACTTTCATCAGGATTGCGAAACCTACGAACTTCATTGCGCCACCTGCTGCATCTAATCCAGCCATTACCCAAGAGAACTGGAATGAGAAGTCACGCAGTGTGTCACCTAACTGTGCAGCACCGTAAACACCGGCAACTGCCAATACACCAAATAATGTACCTAAGATAGCCATTTCAATGTAGTTAACCATTGCAATGCCTCTAGGATTTCCTTCTTCAGCAGCTTTGTCCGCTTTTGCCATTAAACCTGACATAATCGTGAAAGTCAATGTTACGGCGTACTGTCCGAAGATTGCGAATGGAATAGCCAGACCTACAGCCAGACCTACACCGTCAGCTGTCGGTTCCAATCCCATAGAAATCGCGAATGCCGCAGTCATGATCGTACCCATGATTGCGTTAGGTGGCTGAGCTCCACCGATAGGCATACTACCAATCTGTACTAACTGGTAAGCACCACCTACAACGATACCAAGTTCAAAGTTTCCTAAGATCGCACCCATAATAGGACCTAAAACAACTGGCTGGTACAGGGATTCTAAGAAACTGAACTGGTCGATACCCATAATGAAGGCTACTACGAAAATCAATAGTGCCTGTACAACAGTAATATCCATGTGTTTCTCCTTTCGAGCGAATTCAGTTTGAATTCTTACTTAAATAATTTGCTAATGTCTTCAGCAGCCGTGTCCGGAACACGTTTGATTTCCAATTCACAGCCTAAATCCTGAAGTTCCTTAAATGCGGCAACGTCTGCATCATCAACAGCTACTGAAGTAGCTACCTGACGTTTACCTTCTGCCATGTGCATGTTTCCGATGTTTACCTTTGTAATCGGTACGCCACCTTTCTTCAAGCGCAGGACATCCTGTGGTGTTTCACAGATGATTGCGATTTTCTGAGCCGGGCTGGCTTTGTCGATGATCGCGCAAGTTTTTTCGATTGAGAAAAAACGAGTCTGTGCGTATGCAGGCGCTGCCATATTCATGAGTCCCTGACGGAATTCATCAGTAGCGACCGCATCGTTTGCAACCAACAACAAGTTCGCACCTGTAACTGCAGACCACATCGTTGCAACCTGTCCGTGAATCAGACGATTGTCGATTCTTACTAAAACGATATTTGGCATTATGCTCTCTCCCTTCTATCAATACATGAACTTAAACCGTTATTACTTTGTGATGAGTCAAAGCAATAAGCAAACCCTTGAGTTCGTTTTAATCTTATGACAAGAGTGCCTATTTTTCTTTACACTTTTTATTAGTCGTTTTGCACTTTTTAATCAAATGTAAACGATTTTTCTATAAACGCCAATCTATCGGCAACATTTTACATACAGCAGTAAAAATAGTATAGGTTACTGTAAATTTAATTCTATTTGTGTGAGAAAATGTGAATAAACAGTTTAATTACAGCGAAATAACGGAAAAACTGCGTTTAATTAAAGCATTATCAAATCATTCTTTCTGCGTTTTTACTTTATAAAAAAGCGAAGATTTGTTATACTTTACCTATGAGGTGGTAATTGTGTTCAATCGTACAACCAGTTTTATCTTTAATAAATACGGCGAGATCATTTCAGAATTAAATCAGCGTCATGACAAGCTGATCGAATCCACGATACGCCTGAAAGAAAAGTATATACGTGAATACATGTCGTTTGATAAGGACGTCTATATCCAGGTACAGCAGGGCATCGTCATGCTGGTCGTTTCAATGGATGAAGACGCGGCGGAATACGAGAAGTTTGTGATCCACCGCATCATCAAGGTCAAGGCAGGCGTTAAGTTCAATTTCATCAGCATTTCTTCCACCTCACGGGTGGAGCTGTTATATACATATGGCGCCAAAAAGACGATGATTCCTACTTTTAACAAAGTACCGGTTACTTATGAGCGTTTAGTGCCTACTTTCGAAGTGAAAGAGATCTTCGGTTATTACTATCAGGTGCGCAATGCCAACTATATCTTCCCGGGAGAAAAGCATAATTACTGGGAACTGTCCTTCATCGACCACGGCACCCTGCACACCAATATTGACGGCAAAGATTTTACGCTCAATAATTTCGATCTGATCCTCTATGCGCCAAACCAGTTTCATACGCAAAGCACGGCAGATCGTCAGTCCTGCTCTTATTTAACGATTCTTTTCGAGATGGACCTTCCTGACGCGCAGCGCATCTCTAACCGTGTATTCAACGCGCATCGCGACATCCACAACGCACTGAACAATTTTATCAAGGTTTCCAGCAATGAGACCTTCTATGACAATGAGCTGATGCTTTGTTATTTGAAAGAACTGATCGTCAAGCTGCTCCAGTATGATTTCCTTTCCAGCACGCCGGTTGCCTCTACACCGATGCAGCAGCGTTTTGAAAATGAACTGCTGAATGAAATCATCATCTATATCAATGAAAACATTTATGAATCGTTTACGATCGAAGAGATCTGTCATAAGTTCTCGATCAGCCGTTCATCGCTGCAGACATTGTTCAAAAATAATTTGAGTATTGCGCCAAAGCAGTACATCAGCGATCTGAAGCTGAATAAGAGCAAACTGCTGATCAAGGAGTCCATGTATACGATTTCGGAAATCTCCTCTAAGCTCGGCTTTTCCAGCATTCACTATTTTTCAAGAAAGTTTAAGCAGCAGTTCGGCATTACACCGACCGACTATGCCAAAACGATCTATAATTAACTTCTCGCACTTCTTAAAGTCGATGAAAAGGAATCCCCTGCATCCTGGATATTGATGTGAGGATTCCTTTTTTTACTTGCTTTCCATGAAGCATGACTTAGATAAACAGATCTGTTGCCTGCAGGGGATATCCGATTTCATGATTCCATCATGCTATTCTTAAATGACAGATCGCCAAAACGCTTGCAATTCACTCATACACTTCTGTTACCTTGCTTACATACAAATCCATAAAAACAAGTCGCATAAAACAAACAAAAAAAAGAAGCTGTAACTTTTTCGCACGACCTCATTGATCTTTGACATCGTCTGTTTCCTTACAGCCTCTTTCTTCGCAAATGTTTTAACTAAATACCGTCTTCATCATCAGCAGGTCCGTTGTTTACTGCCTGGAACACATAGCGTACGACCTGATCTTTACCGGTATTCACCGCCATATCCGCCAATGCCTTCACATCGGTTACAAAGTTTCTTGCCATTGACATTTCGATCAGCATCGGTAAATTCGTACCGCCGATCACTTCCATATTTTCATGCTGCATGGACAATACAACCGATGTTTTGAACGGAGATCCGCCGCCTAAATCAGAAAGCACCAGAATGCCGTCGCAGTCTTTCAGCGCGTCGATCGCTTTATTCAATTCACGTTCCAGATCTTCCACGGAGTATTCAGACAAAAAGTCCACATACTGATAATCCGTAGGTTCTCCAGCAATCAGCTTCAATGAGCTCGTTAATCCGGAACCGAAGTTCCCATGACCTGTAACAATAATACCAATCATAATTCCTCTCCTTTTCTATTTTATTTTGTATAAGGGTAAATCGTAACCCCTTGCACAACCCGATTTACTTCGCCGCTTGGACATGGGTTGTCCGGCGTAATGTCATAAGACAGCGATTTGAACAGCGCCAGCACCTGTGCAACCAGAATATAGTTAAATGCCAAGAACATATTGTCTGCGCTGCTTTCGTTTTCAAATGCGTAATAATAGTCTACCAAACCTTTTAAGGTTTCATCATAGGCGTTGCTGACAGCCAAGATCTTATTTCCTTTGCGCTGTCCGCTCATTTCTTTTACCAGATCCATTTCATAAGTACGTGTATATGGATCATCGCTCAAATATACGACCGTTAAAGTTTCATCATTGATGATGGATTTCGGTCCATGACGGAAGCCCATCGGCGTATCGAACATCGTTGCGACTTTACCTGCCGTAAGTTCCAGCATTTTTAGCTGAGATTCCTGCGCTACCCCTTTTAATGCGTTGCTGCCAAGATAAACGATGCGGTTGAAGTCATATGCATCGGCAATCGCAGCGATCTCTTTCCAGTTTTCATTTAAGAATGTTTCACTTGACTTGATGATCATTTCCACGGTCTTTGCCGTTTCCTCTAATTCATCCAAGTGGAAGCACAGCAATGTCGCAAGCATCATGTTGGAATAAGAGCTCGTCATCGCAAAGCTTTGATCATGCGTTTCCGGTGTTAAATTGATCGCATACACATTATCTCTGGTAAGCGCCGCTTTTGACAGTGCCCCTTCATGGTTGCAGGTTACGACCAAGTGATAGACGTTTTTCCCGCAAACGACATCCGCAACTTCTACTGCGCCAACTGATTCAGGCGAATTACCGGAACGGCCAAACGAGATTAACAGGGTCGGCTTTGTCGCAGACAGATAGTTTTCAGGCGTTGCGACAATATCCGTTGTCCCATAAGACTTCGTTTTATAGTTTGTCAGTTTGTTTAAGTATGAGAACAGCGCGTTGCCGACAAATTCACTGGTACCGGCGCCGGTCAGGATAATGTCGTAATCCTCATGCTTTGTCACATTGGCGATAAATTTTTTGATCGCTTCTTTTTCACTCTTGATCTGGGCAATGGTCTTACGCCAGGTTGCCGGCTGCTGGTGAATTTCCGTAGCGGTGAACACGCTCTTGGTGCTTTCGAGCGTCTGTTGATCTTTTCCAAAAATCATGGTTATCTTTCTCCTTTTCTAACTGATGATAGCGTATTCAGTTTTACAGCATCATTATATAACGAGGCGCACTAAAATACAATAAATGAGCGAAGCGATTGCTAATAAGTGCAAAACTTTCGCTAATAATTTGTAATCTGCTTGTGGACGATGCTTTACTTTCCATATATAATATAGAACAGAGGTGATAAGAATGGGTTTATTTACAAGAAACAAAGAGGTCGTCTTGCAAGGCAGGAATATCTACCGAGATAAGCACAATCGCTATGTTTATTATAAGAAAAGCAATCATGTCGGATATGTGATCACTCCGGAAAAATACAGCACGTTTCAGATGATCGGCATGCGTTATATTTTAGGAGTAACCGCAGCTGCGCTGATTTACTCGTTTCATGTCGATGTACTGATCGCCGCATTGATCGGTGTTGTCATCATCGGTGCATTGGAATTTCAGCTGCGTTTCAGACTGCTGCCGCATTTGACACAAATTCCCGATTTTGATGTTTCTGACAAACCGGGCGTGATCGAAAATTTAGCAGATAAGGCCGATACGGGCAAACTGATCCTGCTGGGCGTCTTGTATCTGGTATTCGCCGCTTTGTTCGTATTGCTTGCCATTGAGAATGAATACGATGAAGTGGTCATCTGGATTTGCTGCGGCGCGATCTGCATCGGTGCGATCTATTATGCGGCGCTGCACTTTCTGGCAGCACACTATCGTCAAAAGCATCCGAAAGTAACAAAAGAGAAACAAATCAAATTAAAGATCAAAAAGTAAGAGTTCGTAAAGGCGGACTTTTTCTTTTTGTATTTGTCCTCCCATATGAAAAGCATACAAAAAGGGCACTTTATTTCAGTGCCTCTTTGATCGATCAGATACTTACATTTCCATATGCAGAAACATCGGCTTCTTTAATGAGGCAAACACTTCCTTTGTTGAAGCGGCTTTCTGCCCATATAAGCGTTGAAACAGCGCCGGGTGATTGATACGTGCCATCATATGCGGCACCCGTTTGGGTATCGCAAGCGGAAACAGCTTTTCTAAGCTTTCATCCTGTGAAACATGGATCATGATATAAGGATCGTCCCGCATGATCCAATGCGCCAGCTTCATGATGGCCGCAGAACCGAGATAAACGATTTCCCTAATTTCCGCATAATGCTCCTTACGGATATAGCAGGCATAGCCCTGCACGCCTGCTGCCGTTTCATAGACCGCAATGCCGCCGATTGAGCGATATTTTTCGATCAGTTCGTCAAAATAACCGGCATCGCGAACGATATAAGCGTCAAAATGACGAATATATTTGCGATAGACTTCATAAAGCTGTGCACCGCTGTTTGCCGCATGCACATTGACATTGCTGACCTGTTCCAATAACTTATGCGAGATCTGATACTGCTTTTTATCATAAACGCTGACAAAGCCGAAAGGCTCATACAGTTTCGGATAAAAGGCGTCGATCAGCGTAATCAGATGATTATGCGCTTCTTCATCCAGCACATGACGCATCAGATCTTTCATATAATCGCAGCGCCGATAATCCGGGATCGTGGCAACGCCCAAAAGAAAAGATACTTCCAGCTTCTGCTGCATCAGCATCAGCGTTTCTTCTCGCATATGGATCGTTGAGATCACTTTATCATCATCGTCAATGACGATCGTCGCATGATCATCATAGCCGTGATCGAAATAATGCTGGACCTCTGCCTTTTCATAATTGGCAAAATGCGACAGCCAGATCGATCGAATCTGTTCCTTCTGCGCATAGCTCGCATTTTTCAGCATCATGATTCTTCCCTCTCGCTATATTCTACATCAATGATATCACCACTGCCGCTCCCGCGTTCGATATCATCATCGTGAAAATAGGAACTCTGCTCATTTGTCTGATCCTGAAACTGGCGAAAATAGGACTGCTGCTGTTTTCTGATCTTGCGGCGCGTAAAAAAGCCGGCAACCCAGATCACGATTCCCATGATGATGAAAAACCACAACAAATAAGGAAGCAGCCAGATCAACAGCATCACAATTACCACCGTTCCCAAAAGCGAAACAAACTCCATAAGCAATTCCTCTCTTTCTCCTGTATTATAACGTAAATACCCTGCTTTGTGAATAGCACTAGTGCAGGTCATCCGCTGTCGTTACCTTGCTGTTTTCATAATTGCCCATTACGACATGGACCGCATGCCCACAATATTCCACCACTGCCGCATCATCGCTCAGCACTGCCTGCTCTTTCATCGTTTTTTCATAGCACTGCTTTAACAAAGCGCTGGAAAAAGCCTGCGGCGTCTGTGCACACCAAAGCAGTTCCCGTTTCGGTGTAGCGCTGACCAAGCCGTTTTCCACGACCTTGATCGTATCCTTGACCGGTACTGCCAAAAGACAGGCACCGGTTTCCGCCGTCTTTTTCAGTAACCGTTTCAAGCTTTCTTCATCTAAATAAGGGCGCGCCCCATCATGCACCAGCACATGATCCTGCGTTACCGTGCATAGTCCATGATAAACACTTTCCCCTCTGGTCGCTCCGCCGCTCACATAACGAATCTTCTTTGCCGCAAACAGCTTTTGAAAATCCGCCTGTTCCTCTTTGCGACAAACGATGATGACCTCACGGCAGTCGTCATCACGCAAAAACAAGCGTACGCTTTCTTCAATGATACATCTGCCCGATGGCAGACGGTAAAACATCTTATTGTAACCAAGGCCGGTTCTGCTTCCACTTCCCGCTGCTACTACGATTGTACTATATTTCATATATTTTCCATCCTCTTTGTTTCATTTGTGTTTTTTATTGTAACACAGAAATATGTGATTGCTGCCAAAATAGCGTCAAAAAGAAAGGAATCTTAACCGATCCCCGCCTTTTCTAATTGATTTCGCTTCACCTTATGATAGGCATCCCGCAAAGAAGTGCTTTGCTTTAACTGCTGTCCGATCGCTTCTTCACTCACCTCGATCCGACAGGCATCCAGCATTTTCTGAATGATCTGTATCTGATGCTGTTCACTGAGCTTTTGAAACGTGAAGCACGCTTCTAAATACGGCTGCACCATGCCTAAAGCATGACCGGCAGACGCTTTGGTAAAATACATCGCTTTCGGGAGTTCCTGCTTTTCATCATGCAAAATGATCAAGACATGCCGAAATGATACCTGCCAGCCGTTTGTTTCTAACGATCCATTTTCAAAAGCAGAACAAAGCAGCGCTTCCAAAGCAGGATCCGCTTCGATATGATGAATGGAAAGCACACAAAAGGGCGTGCGCTTGATCTTGCGCATCACTTCCTCGATCTGCTGCTTCCAAGTACGTCCATCTAACGCAAACACTTCCTCTTGGGCAAAATAGAGTTTGGCGATCGCTTTTGCCATCTTTCTTTTTCCGCTGTGCGCTTCTCCCCGAAACAGCCAAACGCCAAGGTTAGGACCTTCTTTACGCAGATGCTTCAAATAAGCAACGATCTTGTCCGCCAGTTCCTCCTGACCGGCAAATAACCGTTTCAGTTCATCCTGCTGCCGGTGATAAAGCCGTTTGGTAAAAGGGATATGTGTCATCTGTTCCATCGCTTCCGCAACCTGCTTTCTGGTTACGATCTTGCTTCCGTGCAAAGTCGTTTTCACACAGGCCAGATCCAGCACATCCAGCGCTTTATCGGGAAAACGGCGCTGCGGCATATAACGTTCACAATAAGCGATGATCGCATCCAGTGCGTCCGCTTCCACCGTTACCTCATGAAAGGCGCCGTACTCCTTCGCCTTTTGCTTTAATAAAGGCCGCATCGCTTCCACCTGCGGTTCTTTTAATACGATCGGATGAAAACGACGCTGCAACGCCCGATCCTTTTCGATATGCTTTTCATATTCCTCCAAGGTGGTCGCACCGATCAAGCGCATCTTTCCCCGCGCCAAATAAGGTTTCAGCACCGAAGCGACATCGATCGAACCCTCTGATTTGCCGGCGCCGATCATCATGTGGATCTCGTCAATAAAGACGATGATATGCGGATACTTCGCTAACATTTGTAACAGCCTTTGTAGTTTTTCCTCAAAATCACCGCGGTATTTTGTTCCTGCGACCAGCGCATTCAAATTCAGTTCATAAATACGACAGCCTTTTAGATGCTGCGGCACCTGATCTTTTTTCAGCAGCCATGCCAGCTGCTCCACAACGGCGCTTTTTCCTACGCCCGCATCGCCCAGCAGCAGCGGATTGGCTTTTTCTTTGCGCGAGAGCACTTCCATGATCTGCGCCAGCTCCTGCTCTCTGCCGATCAAGCTTGATGCGCTGCCTTGCGCCAGATCACACAGTTCCTCATAACGTGCCAGTATGCCCGCTACGTCCGCCAACTGATCTTTTAATTCCTCCAGATCGACGCCATAGCGTAGCAGCATCTCCCCGGCAACACTGTTTTCATATGCCAAAAGGGCATTCCCAAGACACTTTTCAGCTTCATCATCGCTTTTTTCCGCCAAGGAGCGGGCATCGTCAATGATCTCCTGTGCCACCTGCGTCATCTGCACGTCCTCTTCCTTGATCACCCCATCTAATATCCCAAACAGCACCATCAGATCCTCCTGTACCTGATGATAAAAGACACCGTGCCTTTCCAGATAACGGGTAAACGCACTGTCCTTTTGCCTCATCAATGCAAGCAGCAGATGTTCACTGCCCACATAATGATTGCCCATTTTGCACGCTTCCGCTTTTGCCTGCTCAACAAGTTGTGAAATACGCTCTTTCATCTTTCCACCAGCCTCATCTTATTTTATGTGTCATCTGTTGTTAGTATATCCCATTATCCGCTTTCTTAACGCTTCATTTCGCATTTCCTGCTTTTGCCTTTCTTACGCACAAGATGGCGTTTTCCCATAAAAAAGCGTTACATTTTGCGATTTTGTGCTATCATAAGAGCAGGTGATGTTTATGTATAAAATTATGATCGTGGAAGATAATCCAACCATTCGTACCGAATTATGCAGTTTTCTCAATCACAACGGTTATGAAACCTGCACCCCCGATGACTTTGAACAAGTCGTGGAATACGTAAAGCACTGCGCGCCGCATCTGATCTTGCTGGATCTGAATCTGCCGATCGTAGACGGCCATGTGATCTGCCGCGAGATCCGCAAAACAAGCGAGATTCCCATCATTATCGTAACCAGCCGTGATTCCGATATGGATGAACTCATCTCCTTAAATCTAGGAGCGGATGATTTCATTACCAAGCCTTATAATTTACAGGTACTGTTGGCACATATGTCGCGGGTCTTGATGCGTGTCTATGAGTCCGGCAACAATACGACTTTACACATTGGCGAATGTGTGCTGGATATATCCAAAAGCACGATCTCATGGAAGAATCAAACGGTCGATCTAACCAAAAACGAGCTGCGCATCATGCACTGCCTGTTTCAAAACAAAAACAAGATCGTTTCCCGCAATGAATTGATGCAGCACATGTGGGATTGCGATCTGTTTGTCGATGACAACACATTAACGGTCAATATCAACCGACTGCGCAAAAAACTGGAATATTTGCAGCTGAATGACTTTATCGTTACCAAACGAGGCTTAGGGTATATCATTTATGAAGATCACTGATTACTTAAAAGAAAAACTCTACCTGATCTTAGCCGCCTTGCTCGTCGTTTCATTGACGACCTTGTTTTTAGCGGTATCGAAGGTAACTCAGGATCAGATCGTTTTCATCGACGTCATGTTTTTATTATTTGTCATGCTGATTTTATTTGTGGAATATCAGCGCCGTCATTTTTTCTATCGCGATCTAAAAGAAACGCTGGATGCGTTAGATAAAAAATACCTGATCACCGAAATATTGGAAGAACCGCAGTTTATGGATGGACGCATCTTGTATGAATGTTTAAGTGAAGTCGATAAGAGCATGATCGATGAAATCAGCGTTTATCGGCGAGCACAGCAGGAATACAAAGAATATGTGGAGATGTGGGTACATGAAGTCAAGACCCCGCTTGCTTCCGCAAACCTCATCCTAGACAATCATCCTTCCGCTACCAGCACGCCTTTGAAAGAGGAATTAAAGAAAGTGGAACGATTTGTGGAACAGGCGCTTTTTTATGCCAAAAGCAATACGGTGGAAAAAGACTATATCATCAACAAGCTTACACTTTCCAAACCGGTTCATGCGGTCGTCAAAAAACACGCCGCTTCCTTTATCTACCGCCATATCACTTTGACCTTGGACAATTTGGAACAAACGGTATATGCCGATGGGAAATGGCTTGAATTCATCTTAGATCAGATCATCGTCAATGCCTTGAAATACTGCGATGATCATGGAACGATCACCATCTCTGCCAACAAGGAAGAACAGCAGGTTTGCCTGCGCATCAGCGATAACGGCTGCGGCATCAGCGCTGCCGATCTGCCGAGTATTTTTGAAAAAGGCTTTACCGGAAGCAATGGCCGCTCTCACGAAAAATCAACCGGCATCGGTTTATATCTATGCGCGAAGCTGTGTGCCAAAATGTATCTGGGCATACGCGCAGAAAGTACCCCACAGCAGGGAACGACCATGATCATTACCTTTCCTTTGGGCAGTCATTACCAGTTTTAGGCAATTCTCCCAAACAAGAAGCCTTTGTATCAAACGGCTTCTTTTTATCTGCCTCATTGTATGCTACAATCTGACTATCTTACTAAAATGTAAGTAAAGTGAAAGACACTTCTATGGCTTGTAAGGATCGCTTATCTTATAATGCAGGTACAACGGAGGTGGATATGATGAAAAAACATACATTGATCACAGTTTTGATCGTTCTGCTTGGGATCTATCATGCCAGCACGATGCTGTTTGATTTTCCGATCCCTACAGAAGTACACATGGCTTTATTGGCCGCTTTCTTAATCGGGATCTTATATCTGCAATGCGAGGATCTTCGCTTTTCAAATCATAAGGAGGACTATACATGGAAACAGTATTAAGCGTTTCAAACGTAGAAAAGTATTACGGCAGCAAGGGCAACATTACCAAAGCGGTAGACAACATTTCCTTTGAAGTGGAAAAAGGGGAATTTATCGGTATCATGGGGCCCAGCGGCAGCGGAAAGACCACACTGCTAAACTGTATTGCAACGATCGATCATGTAACAAGCGGGCATATCATCATAAATGAGAAGGACATTACCCGCATCAAGAAAAACAATCTGTCTAAATTCAGACGGGAAGAATTAGGCTTTATCTTTCAGGACTTTAACTTATTAGATACTTTGACCGCTTATGAGAATATCGCTTTGGCATTAACGATTTCCAAAGTAGCGCCGAAGCAGATCGAAGCAAGCGTAAAAGAAGTAGCAGAAAAGCTGGAAATTACCGATATCTTAAAAAAGTATCCTTACCAGATGTCCGGCGGTCAGAAGCAGCGTGTAGCGGCTGCTCGCGCCTTGATCACCAATCCGACGCTGATCTTAGCTGATGAACCGACCGGTGCGCTTGATTCTAAGTCAAGCCGGATGTTATTAGATTCTATGACAAAGCTGAATCAAGACTATCATGCAACGATCATGATGGTTACGCATGACGCATTTTCCGCTTCTTATGCCAACCGCATCTTATTTATCAAAGATGGCAAGATCTTCAATGAGATCCGTAAAGGAAATGACACGCGCAAGGACTTTTTTAACCGCATCATCGAAGTGGTAACCTTGCTTGGAGGTGATTCCTCTAATGTACTTTAAGTTAGCTTATCAGAATGTCAAAAAGAGTTATCGTGATTTTATGATCTATTTCCTGACGCTGGCGTTCTCTGTCTGCTTGTTTTATACCTTTAATTCCTTTCAGCAGCAGAAAGAAGTGCTGTCGCTAAATGAAATGGAACACGCGATCCTGGAAACAACCGGTATCGTCATGAATTTTCTGTCGATCTTTGTGGCGATCGTATTTGCTTTCCTGATCTTATATGCCAATCGTTTCCTGATCAAAAGAAGAAAACAGGAATTCGGCCTTTATCAACTGCTGGGCATGCCCAATGGCAAGATCGACCGCATCTTGGTTTATGAAACCGTATTGATCGGTCTGATCTCACTTGTGGCGGGCATGATGCTGGGAATTGCTTTATCACAGTGTTTGAGCATATTGACGGCTTCTTTGTTTGAAGTGGAATTGAACTATCACTTTATTTTTTCCTGGGGTGCAACGATCGCGACGATCCTGTTATTTGCTTTGATCTTTACGGTCACCATCATTTTGAACAGTTTTGAGATCAACCGTTTCAAACTGATCGATCTATTGCAGGCAAATCAAAAGCATCAGCAATCCCATCTGCAAAACCTGTATCTGTCAGTATTCTTATTTCTGGTATCGCTTGGGCTGCTTGGATATGCTTATTATTTATCTTCCCGCGGCGCCTATCTGATCGACACGACACAGCTGCAGATCATGCTGGTTTGCGGTCTGGCCGGTACATTCCTGCTGTTTTTTTCACTAAGCGGCTTTTTATTAAAATTCATTCAAAGCAGCAAGCGCTTTTATTACCGCAAACTGAATATGTTTGTCCTACGGCAGTTAAACGCCAACATCAACAGCAATTTCTTTTCTATGAGCATTATTTCTATTTTGTTGCTGCTGTCCATCGGAGCGCTGTCCACCGGTTTCTCACTGCGGGAATCGATCAATTCCACCGTCATCCTGTCAACGCCTTATGACGCCTCGATCTCAATTGATGGACTGCGTGATCCGGATGCGGCGGTTGTTTTGGAAAAAGACTTTTTTGAGGAAATTCATTATTTCCATGTTTATAAAGGGGAACCTGTCAATACTTTAGCGAAATATGCACAACAGGAAACCACACAGACATTATTGAAAAACGTATCTTCTTATACGTCGATCCAATATGTCAAACTATCTGAATTTAACCAGTTTTTACGCCACATCGGGGAAGAGGAACTCACGCTTGGCGATAAGGAAGGATATGCCTTTAGCAGTACTGACATGGTCCATCAATATTTAGCGGATGTGATGTCAGACAAGCCGGTCTTGTCGGTTTATGGCACATCGGTTCGTGTCAAAGCCGTATCCGAGCAGTTATACAACGGTTATACGACCCCGAATATGGGAGTGATTGCTTTCGGTATCGTCGTGCCGGACAATCTGATTCCCGCAGATGCGCCGCTCAATCTCACCGCCATCAACTTAACTCCTAAAGACAAAGAATCCATAGAATGGCGCAAATCGGTTTATCAAAGCGTACAGGATACGTTAGAGAACACAACGGAAGATCAGCTTGCCGATGGTGCGGAATACTGGGCCATTGATTTAGAAGGCAAGGAGGATGTCAGACGCAATACAGTCGGCCTTTCTACTGTATTTACCTACATTGGCTTATATCTGGGTACGGTCTTTCTGATTGCCTGCTCAGTCATGTTGGCACTGCAGCAGTTATCCAGCGCCAGCAGCGACCAGCAGCGCTATCGAACCCTTGTACAGTTGGGCTGTGAAAGACGCATGATCAATCACGCGGTACTGTTACAGATTTCGCTGTACTTCATCATACCGCTGATTGTAGGTATGATCCATTCTTTCTTCGGCATACGCTTTGTCAGTGATATTGTGCAGCTATTTGGCAGACTGGATATTTTCACCAGCTCCGCCTATACGGCAGCGATCCTTGTGATCATATACGGTTCCTATTTCTATATCACTTATTTAGGCTATCGTTCCATTATCCATTCTAAATCTTAATCTAGTCAGCCTGTAAAAGGGCTGACTTCCCTTTGTAAAGGAGAATCATTATGTTTTTGAAACTGGCGCCGGGCAATGTCAAACGCGCTTATCGCGAATATCTATTATACTATTTGAAACGAAGTTAAAGCGATCAACCACTCAAAATTGCCTGATCTGAAAATAAAGATGGTTTATCATGGATGATAAGCCATCTTTTGATAATTAGAAATAATGATCAACCATCACAACAAAATAGATAGAAACTCTTTTCTAGACATCTATCTGTTCCTATTCCCGCTTCTTATACGCAAGCTTTTTCATCATGCAGGCATTTTGTTAAAAACGCTTTTGCTTGATCCGTTTCGATTGTCTCATCGAAGTGAAAAACAATTTCTTCCAGCGCTTTTCCATCATATTGCGTAACTCCACGGGAATTGCGCCCTGCCCAGTGGCTGATGATTCTTGTAGCTGATAAAAGCTGCCGGTGATACATGGAACAAAGTCTTGTACTGATCTGTTTCTTTTCATCAATTGCGATGATATAAATCAAATACACGCTTTTCTTTTGCGAAAGGAAAGCAAGGACTTTATCGATATTATAGCCTTTAGGATTGCTTGATAAAAATAAAACTTTCGTCCTTATATCGGTTGCGGTATGATAATGCGTGAACGCTTTTTCATAATCTCCTAATTTATCTGCAGTAAAAATCTGCGGAAGCGGTGTATGCTCTTTTAAGCAATGAATCAATGTATCTTTCAAATCGTCCTCTGCCGTAATTAGATATTCTATGATCCTGCCACGCAAATTGACATTCTCTATAAAGGCAGCAATCGCGATCTCTGATTGCACGGCTTTTACACGCTGATCCAGATCATCATTTAACATCTGATAGGCATCAGATAAAAAGAAAGATCTTGTCCTGTCTATAGACGCATAGATACAGGACAGCTGTTCAGTTGTAGGGACGAACTTATGACCGACCGGGATAATTTGATTGGTGGCTTCCACCAGTCGTGCTAAATTTTCCGCAAAAGGATAGTTACAATGAGATGCAAATAGAAAAGCGAAATGTGCAGGAGCATTGCTTACGCCTGCGAAAGTACGCATAATATCGCTGCCATTGAAGCTGCCCACGATATTATCACAACGCAGTTCCTGTGAAGAATGGCTGATTTTGCGCAGAAAGGTGGAATTAGCAAGCATCAAAATATTTTTTGACGGTGTAACCAGGCAAACGATAAAGGGAAGCCTGTCATATTTATGTAAGGTGGAAAGCGAAAGTACCGTATTGGAAAAAGCACTGCCGGACGCTTTACAAAAACGGATTGCAAACCACTCTCCATAATAAACGCTGCGTTCTTTTACCAAGGCGAAACGCTGTTGTACCTTAGCGGCCAATGAAGTCTTATCTCCCAATCCATCCAAACTGCCAATAAATGCAATCAGATCTTCTATAACCTCTTTATGATACATCTGCCGACACCTCCACTATCTTACTTAATGATCGATCATTCGATCTTTTCCTAAGCCTTTTTCGACTTTTTATCATTTCTTTTTCGGCTTTGTGAAGCATTGCTTCTGCTTTTCTGCATAGGCAAAGAATTACGCTCCCAGAATACACCATCCACATATCCTTGAATATTAGGATCGTTTTCTGCCATTGCAAGGCGCTGCTCGCTCCATATGCAATATTTCAGATCTTGTTCGACGCCGACATAATGACGCCCCAGTTTTTTAGCGACTACGCTCGTCGTACCGGAACCCAAAAAAGGATCAAATACAACATCACCTTCGGAAGAGGAAGCAAGCATGATCTTCGCGATCAGCTTCTCAGATTTTTGTGTAGGATGTGCGGTATTTTCTGCCATTGACCAAAATGGAATCGTAATGTCATCCCAAAAGTTAGAAGGACATGTATCGCGGTAATTCCCTTCCGCTGATTCCATCCAGTCTTTCGGCTTTCCATCAACACGATAAGGTGCGATTACTTTTTTGCGGATTTTGACCGCATCCAAATGAAAGGTAAACTGATCGCTGTTTGTCGCATACCAAATGTCTTCCATGCCATTTTTCCAATTTGCTTTAGCGCCGCGACCTTTTTCCCGCTGCCAAGTAATACGATTTCTCACATGAAAAAACTCTGCCAGCACTTTACCGATGATCAGACTGCTTTCCCAGTCGCAACAAACATAAATCGAGCCACTTTCTTTTAACAGTGGTTTCACGACACTGATCCATTCTCTTGTATAAGTTTCATAATCAGCTGCCTTCTTTTTTGAAAAAGTAGTGCCATTAAAAGTCTTTGTTAAATTATAAGGCGGATCGGCAATGATCAGATCCACGCTGTTTTCCGGTAATAGCGCACATACTTGCATGCTGTCGCCTAGAATTGTTTTATCCATCACAAGATCAAGTGAATCCTGCTTTTCCTTAACCGAAATGCAGCGCTCCAGATAAATCGCGCCTTCCTTTACTGAGGTATTGATCGTTTTATTTCTTCCGGTTTTTTCACTTGTCATAACAATCTCCTTGTCTGTTGTTTCTATAAAAATAGCATGAATCGACCATTTGGTCAATAAAGGGCAAAAGGCAAAAACAGCACACTACAATCAGTATGCCGCTTTTTTGTTTCATACTTACGCTTTCTCTAATGGCAGGATGACAGTAAACACCACAAATCCATCTTTGTTTTCGACCCGGATGCTTCCCTGATGCTTTTCACAGATCGTCTTGGCAATCGACAGACCTAACCCATAGCCGCCCTGTTTGCGGTTTCTTGATTTCTCACTGCGATAAAAACGCTCGAACAAATGCTCTAGATCTTCCTGAGAAAGGTTTGCTGCGGTGTTACGAAGTACGATCTCCACTTGATTCTGTATCCGTTTCGCCTGCAATATGATCCTTTTTTCATGTTCACAGTATTTGCAGGCATTGTCCATCAAAATGGTGATCAGCTGCCGGATCAACGCTTCATTGCCCTTGATCCACAAATCACTTTCGATTTCACTTTCCAATGTGATTTTCGATTCATAAGCGATCGCCTCATACACCAGCGTACTTTGTTCCAGCACATCGCTGATATTCAACCGTGTTTTCTCATAATGCAGCGACTGTTCATCACTGCGGGAAAGAAACAACATATTTTCCACCAGCTGCTTCATACGGTTTGCTTCTGTCTGTGTGTTATCGATCCATTTCATCTGATCTGCGATCGCATCCTGCGGATGATGCGCCAAAATATTCGTATTTGCTAAAATGACCGTGATCGGCGTTCTTAATTCATGAGAGGCATCGCTGATAAACTGCTTCTGCGCTTTCCATGCACGATCGACCGGACGCAATGCCCATTTCCCTAAATACCAACTGATTATGATGAAAGCGACAAGCGCCAACAGAAACAACAGGATACTGTTTACAAGCAGCGCCTGCAAGCCCTGCTTCTCATGACTGCGATCCATGATGGCAATCTGAATGCCATTCCATTTAACTTCATATAAGTAACGCGCCTCATAAGCGGAAAGCACACCGAACGTATCGTTTTTTTGTGCGATGCGATCGGCAATATCCTGCATGACGCTTTGTTCCAATATCGGATTGCTGCCTCTGATTACCTGAAATTGAAAATCAGTCTGAAAGACCTGCACCTGTAAAAAGCCTTCCTTTTTTACCGCATACGGTTCTTCTAACGCCCGTTTCAACTGCCGATACGCGATTTCTTCATTCTTTTTCGTCGTCGTCATATACAGGATGCCCAGCACCAATGCCACCACGCTCAACACGCAGAGCATATTGATCAAGATAAATTTTCGATGCAGTTTATGAAGCATATGCTTTCTCCAAACGATAGCCTACCTTGCGAATATTCTCGATCTGCACGCTGCTGCCTAAATAACGCAGTTTTTTTCTTAAGAAGGAAATATACGCTTCTACGTTGTTCTCCTCCACATCGCTTTCATTGCCCCATACCTTGGCAATTTGCTAATGTGCGATAAAGAAGTAATAGAAGTGTAAAAAATTTTGCCGTTCCTATCCGGCACTTAGGGCTGTGTCGGATAGGTCAGGCGTTAGGCTTCCGGCAAGTCTATCTTGCCGACAAAGCTGTAATAAATCTCAATGTCCTGCCTGCGGGTGCCGTTCTCGTCATAGCTGCACTCATGCACGACGATTTTCTCAATCATTTCCCGCAAGAGGGTGGGGGTCAATTCTTCAAAAGCAAGGTGCTTTCTCACAATCCCCATGAATTTCTCGGCGTTGACGGTGGCGGCCTGCGACTTGGAAAGTTCCTCCTGCAAAGCGGCAGCCCGGTCTTTCAGTTCCCGCTGCTCCTGCTCATAGTCCGCCGACAGCTCCATGAAACGCTCGTCGCTGATTTTGCCGCTTACATTGTCCTCATACAGCCGCTTGATAATGCGGTTCACTTCGGCAATGCGTGTCTGGGCCTGTTCAAGCTGCTTCGTGGCTGCGGCGGTCTTTCTCTTGCCGCCGATTTCGTTCTGCTGGATGAGCAGCTTTACAAAGCGGCTCTCATGCCTGGCGGCGTATTCCGTCACTTGCCGGAGATTGGAAAGCACGCCCGCCGTCAAAAGGTCGGTGCGGATAAAGTGTGCCGTACAGTCACGGGTACGCTTCTTGTAGCTGCCGCAGATATAACAGTCCTGCTTGCGGTTCTTGTTCTGATACCGCTGCTGATACAGCACATGGCCGCAGTCGGCGCAGAACAGCATACCAGAGAACAGCCCCACTTCATCATAGCGGTTCGGGCGTTTTCGCTGCTTGCGTAACTCCTGCACACGCTCCCATGTTTCCGTGTCGATAATCGGCTCATGGTGATTTGGGAAGATAGCCTGCTTCTCGATGGGGTTCTCAACGCTGTGCTTGACCTTGTAAGAGGGCTTCTCCGTCTTGAAGTTTACCAGACAGCCAGTGTACTCCCGGTTTTCCAGCAGATGGACGACGGTGTTTGTCGCCCACTTGCACTCATAGCCGGGGTGGTAGCGTCGGGTGCTGCCCGTCCTGCGGTATTCCAGCGTCCCCGGCGTGGGGATTTGCTGCTCCGTCAGCATACGGGCAATCTTGGTCGGGCCATTTCCCGCAAGGCAAAGCTGGTAAATCTGCCGGACAACCGGGGCGGCTTCCTCGTCAACGATATAGTTCTCGTCCTTGTCCATGAGATAGCCATAGACTGGCTTGCTGGTTACAGGCTTGCCGCTCATGCCTTTTGCTTTCTTTACTGCCTTGATTTTCTTGCTCGTATCTCTCACCAGCCATTCGTTAAATAAGTTCCGCAGAGGGGTAAAATCATTGTCCATGCCGCCGTTTGCGCTGTCCACGTTGTCATTGACAGCGATAAAACGCACGCCCTTTTGAGGGAACAGCATTTCCGTGTAAAATCCCACCTGCAAGTAATTACGCCCCAGCCTGCTCATGTCCTTGACTATGACGGTGCCGACTTTCCCGGCTTCAATGTCTGCAAGCATGGCTTGAAATCCGGGCCGCTGGAATAATGAGGTGTGATAGCGATAGCGGCAAAAAGCTAATAAAATCAATGGTTTTGCGGACAGCGGATAGACAGGGAATGTGTTAAAAACTGAATACGCACACAAACGGCGTTACCTTAACCCCTTTGGGGGAGAAAGTAACGCCGTTTTTTTATGCCCGCAGGAAAGGAGGTGCAGCCGGAATGTATTTCACAAAGGGCAAGCAGCGGGCATTTGAACTGCTCATGCAGCAGAAGCCGGGATTTGACCGCTATCAATCCGGTTGTGCCGGAGATGATGAAGATTGCGGCACTTGCCGTTTCTACCGCCCCGGGTGGAAATATGAGTTTTGCGTTTTCAAAGAGTGTCCCTATTGCCCCGGCAAAAGGACGCGGAAAACGCCCGCCAGCATGGACAAATAGACGGGCAAAAGCCCTTGTGTCATGCGGCTTTGCAGACGCGAAAACGGCAAAGGGCATATTGCAATACCAAAACAGCCGAAAACGGCTTTCTAATTGTCCACGCATACCAAGAGAGGAAGTGAGGAAATATGGCAGTTTTCAGAGTGGAGCGAAATACGGGATATACCGTTATGAGCAACCACCACTTGCGAAACAAGGAATTGTCCTTAAAGGCAAAGGGCTTGTTGTCGCAAATGCTTTCGCTGCCCGAAGATTGGGATTATACCCTTGCGGGCTTATCCCATATCAACCGGGAGAAGATCGACGCAATCCGCGAAGCGGTAAAGGAACTCGAAAAAGCCGGATATATCGTGCGCAGCCGGGAGCGCGACGAAAAGGGACGCTTGCGGGGCGCAGATTACGTCATATACGAGCAGCCGCAGCCGCGAGAGCCGGAAGCAGCTACCAGCGGCGGACAGCCGCCTATATTGGATTTACCTACATTGGAAAATCCAACATTGGATAATCCAACGTTGGAAAAACCTACGCAGGAAAAACCTACGTTGGAAAATCCAACGCAATTAAATAAAGATATATCAAGTAAAGAACAATCAATTACTGATCTATCAAGTACCCATTCCATTCCTTTCCATTCCCTAAATCCCTTGCCTTATGAGCAGGACGAAGCGGCTGCGCCGCCGGAAAGGAAAAGAACGGAAGCGAAAACAAACAGTGCAATAGAGATTTATCGGGAAATCATCAAAGAAAACATCGACTATGACATTCTCATTCAAGACCCCAAAATGGATAAAGACCGTTTGGACGAGATTGTAGAAATCATGCTGGAAACCGTCTGCACAGCCCGAAAGACAATCCGTATCGCCGGGGACGACTACCCCGCCGAACTTGTCAAATCAAAGTTTATGAAGCTGAACAGCAGCCACGTTGAGTTTGTTTTGGACTGCATGAGGGAGAACACAACCAAAATCCGCAACATCAAGCAGTATCTAAAAGCGGTGCTGTTCAACGCGCCGAGTACCATTGACAGCTACTATACCGCCCTTGTCAATCACGACTTTTACGGCAGCAAATGAGCATAGCCGCAGTTTACCGGGAAAGGAGTTGATACCTTGCAGGAGGAAGTAACCCAAAAAACGATTGCCCTATCCGTCAACGTGGGAAAAGGCGCGGCAAGGCTTACCGAACAGGCGTTACAGAAAGCAATCAAGAAGTTTTTGGAGCAGAAAAGCAAAGCACCGCATGGGAAACAGACCATGCGGCAGCTTATGAAGCAAAATGCGGGGGTTTCCAACATCGAGATCACCGACAGCAATATCAAAGCCTTTGAGAGTACCGCGAAGAAATACAACATAGATTTTTCGCTGAAAAAGGTTAAGGGCGAACAGACCCGTTACCTTGTGTTTTTCAAAGGCAGGGACGCGGACGTTATGACCGCAGCGTTTCAAGAGTTTTCCGCAAAGAAGCTGAACAGGGATAAAAAGCCCTCTATCCGCAAAGCCCTTGCCGCAGCAAAGGACAAGGCGAAGCAGCTTAACGCCGCCCGCGACAAGGTAAAGAAAATAGACAGGGGGCGCGAGATATGAAGCAGATAAACTACAAAAAGCTGATAATCCCGAATATCCCGTATGTGTTCTTTGTCTATCTCTTTGATAAGGTGGGACAGGCGGTGCGGCTTGCCCCCGGCGCGGATATTTCCGAAAAGATACTCAATATCACACAGGGATTTTCCGAAGCGTTTTCAAATGCCTTGCCGAGCGTTCACCCGTTGGATTTGCTTATTGGCATTGTGGGCGCGGTGGTTATCCGTCTGATTGTCTATTTCAAAGGGAAAAATGCCCGCAAATACCGCAAGGGCGCAGAATACGGCAGCGCACGTTGGAGTGCATAATTTTAAGTGTAAAGGAAGCCTATATGGACGCACAGGAGGTTATGCACATGACTGATTATAGTAAAATTACAGCCCTTTACTCCCGCCTTTCCGTGGGCGACGAGGACAGGGACGGCGGTGAGAGTAACTCGATACAGAACCAAAAAATCTTTTTGGAGAACTACGCCAGAGGGCAGCACTTAACCAATATCCGGCACTACATTGACGATGACGAAAGCGGCAGATTTTTTGACCGTTCTGCCTACTCCCGCATGATGGACGATGTAGAGAACGGGAAAATCGGTGTCTGCATTATGAAAGACCTGACACGCTGGGGGCGTGACTATCTCCAAGTCGGCAATGCGATGGAGATATTCAGACGGAACAATGTGCGCTTTATCGCAGTCAACAACGGGATAGACAGCGAAAAGCCCGATACATTGGAGTTTGCGCCCTTTATCAACATCATGTCGGAGTGGTACGCAAAGGACATCAGCAAGAAAGTAAAGACCGGCATTAAGACGAAGGGCATGAGTGGAAAGCCGATTGCCACCGAAGCCCCCTATGGCTATGTCAAATCCCCGGACAACAAGGATTTTTGGATTATCGACGAGGAAGCCGCCGGAGTTGTTCGTTTGATTTTTCGCCTGTTTCTGGACGGAAAAAACCGAAACCAAATTGCCGTATATCTCACGCAGGCGCAAATCCCAACGCCCACATTCTACATGAAAGAGCGCGGGCGGGGAACCTGTAAAAACAGGGCGCTCAATGAGGCCAACCGCTATAAGTGGAACAAAGCCACCCTGACCCATATCCTCACACGGCAGGAGTATTGCGGTGATGTTGTCAACTTCAAGACCACAAAGCACTTCCGCGACAAGCGGAACCACTATGTAGACCGGAGCCAATGGCAGATAACCGAAAATGTGCATGAGCCGATTATTGACCGCACCGACTTTGAAACCGTACAGCGGATTTTGGAAAATGCGCCCGTCAAACGCCCCAACGGGGACGGGGAAATCCACCCTTTGTCGGGCTTGCTTTTCTGTAAGGATTGCGGTGCGAAAATGCACATTCGCATAGATTATCGGAATGGCGGCAAGCGTCATGTTGCCTATTGCAGCGAGTACCACAAGGGAAAAGCCAAAAACCCCAAATGCAATTCCCCGCACATCATTGACGCGGATTTGCTCATGCAGACCATCGCGGAAGTGCTGAAGAAAATCGAGGACTATTCTATCAGCAACTGGGCGGAATTTGAAGCCTTAGTGAAAAAGAACCTTGCCATGCAGCAGACCGACAAGACCAAGAAACAGCAGAAGCGTATCCCGCAAATCACGACGCGCCTTGAACAGATTGACAAGGTGCTGAACAAGCTCTATGAGGACAACGCCCTCGGCACGATCCCGCAAGACCGCTATGAGCAAATGTCGCAGAAGTATTCAGAAGAATACTATGCGCTGAAAGCGGAGCTTGCCGAGCTGCAAGAGCAGCTATCCGCTTTTGAGAACGCGGGCGGACGGGCGCAGAAGTTTTTGAAGCTGACGGAACGCTACGCTGCCTTTACCGACCTGACCCCCGCCATTCTCAACGAGTTTATCAGCCGGATTGAAGTGCATGAGCGCGACAAGAAAAGGGCAAAACAAGCCATTCAGCACATCGGGATATATTTCAACTATATCGGCAAATTTGAGAACGAAGTGACACAGCTTACAGAGCCAACGGAGCAGGAAATCCGGCAAATGCGGGAGGAAATCGAAGAAGCCAAAAAGGAAAAGAGCCGCGCCTATCACCGGCAGTATTCAAGGGAGTACCGGGCGCGAAACCTTGAAAAGCAGCGGGAGTATGACCGTATCAAGGCGCGGGAATACCGGGCAAGGAGAAAGGCGCAGACCGCCGCCGCACAGCCCGCACAGTAAAACAGAATAACCGACAACCAAGAGGGATTTTCCGGCTACGGGAAGTCCCTCTTTTGCGCCCGGAGAAAGGAGCCGCCTATGACAGAACAGAACGGGACGCCCACCGCGCCCCGGAACCCCGACAGTATTATCACGACGCAGAGAAACGGGCAGACTATTGTTGCGGAGTTATTTTTCAATCACAGCAGCACAGAAACATTCCGCGACAAGCTGCTCAAGACGATACTTGCCGACAGTTCGTGTTTATCTGCGTCTGACGGTCAAGAGCCGGAAAAATCGGAAATCTTGCGATAACAGCCGCCCCGACGATACATTCCACGTCCGGGCGGTTTTTATCGTCAAAAACGCCGTTTTCTCCAAGTCAAGAGCCGGAGAAAACACCCGAAAAATGCCCCTATTGCGTAACAGGGGCACAGAAAGGAGTTTGCATGAGAACAGGGCTTACCAAGCAGGAAAAGACCACCGATATTTGGTTTGACGAGAAAGACCCCCTTATCCATATCCGCACCCACAACACCGCCTTGAAAAAGCGTCTGCTTGCATACAGCCGCCGTTATCCGGCGATCTGCCAGCAGACTGACGCAGACCCGGAAACGGGCTGCATGGAGTTTGACATTGAGAAAGGCCGCTTCTCTTTCCGTCTGACCGCCCCATACAGCGAGGAACGGCGGGCGGTATGCCAGAGAGAGCAACGTCGCCGACAGGCTGAAATAGAGTTGAAATGTTCATAGTTTTGTGCTATACTTTTTCTAAAAGCAGAGTAATACTGCGGAATTGATTGGAGGACAACACAATGGTTACATTTATGAGATTAAGATAAAACCGCGAGTTATGTTGCGGTTATCCGTATTGCATAACTCGCTTATTGAAGCAGAGATGTAATTACGGAGGAAAAACAAATGAATAATAATTTATCACGCTTTGCAGACAGCAAGGTTTATTTTCAATGCCCAATTTGCACAAAATCAATGGATATACAAGGCAATAGCCTAATTTGTAGACATGGACATTGCTTTGATATTTCAAGATATGGGTATGTAAATTTGTTGTTAAAATCATCGCCCAAAACCAACTACAGCAAGCGGTCTTTTGACAACCGGCACCAAATTTTGGAGTATGGCATGTATGATGTTGTGTTGGAGAAAATCATACAGTTTATTTCTGATACGCCATCTATAAGAAACATTTTAGATGTTGGTTGCGGCGAGGGTTTCTATGCAAGGCAGATACAGCAAAGAACAGAACGAAACATCTTTGCCTTTGACTTGTCAAGGGAGGCAATACAGATTGCATCAAAAAAAGACAAGCGCAAAGCAGTGAAGTGGTTTGTTACTGACTTATCAAAAATCCCTTTGAAAGACGGAAGTATGGATTGTATTTTAGACATATTTTCGCCTGCACACTACAAAGAATTTCAGCGATTGCTATCTCCTAACGGATATGTTGTGAAAGTAATTCCTACGAAAAATCATTTGAGGGAAATCAGGACTAAAGTGCAAGCACACTTGAAAAATCCAGATTATTCAAATGAGTCTGTCGTTGAATATTTTGAGAAATATCTTAAAACCATTTCAAGAGAAACGGTTTCAGCCACCGTACAGTTGTCATCAGAACAAAGAATGTCGTTTATTGAAATGACGCCGCTTCTCTTTTGCGTTGAAAAAGATTGCGTTGATTGGCGTACTCTCACACATTTGACAATCGAAGCTGATGTTTTAATAGGAATGTATTAAAGGGCGTATTGATATTTAATATTCCCATTTATTGAGCAGAACGGAGTAAACCAAACACCCTAATCAAAAGGACAGCCGAGGAAATCGACTGTCCTTTTTCTATGCCGACAGGTAGAAAGGAGTGACCACCCATGACGAAACCGAGAGAAAAAAACGCGAGGAATTGCAAGCCGAGATTGAGGACGGGAAGAAGAAAATCCGGCAGCTTGAAAATCGGGAAAAGGTGTTGCGGCAAAAGTTATCCCAAGAGGAACGCAGGACGCGCAGCCATCGGCTGATCGTCCGGGGTGCGGTCTTTGAGAGCATTGTGCCAGAAGCAAAGACCATGACCGACGAAGAAGCCGCCGCCTTTCTCCGGCTTGCCCTGACGAGCGAGGAAGCGCGGGGCTATCTGAAAAAACGCACCGAGGGCGGGAAAAGCGAATAATCCCTTTGGTACAAAGGGCGCACTTATACACCCTTACGGGTGCGTGCGCTCTGCCGAGGGCTTGTCGGCACAGAGAGAAAGCCGCTTGCTTCCCTCTCTGACCGACATTGGCGGCTTTGCCGCAACAAGGGGCTGCACCCCTTGCGCCGCTTACGCGGCTATCCCTGCACACCCACAAAAACAGTATACCCGCCTTTGGCGTCTGTACCATTTTTGCGGGTTTTCATTTTATCCGGGAGGTGATACCCATAGCCATCTATCATTGTAATATCAGCATTGTCAGCCGGGGCAAGGGCAAATCAGCCGTTGCCGCAGCCGCCTACCGAAGCGGCGAAAAGCTGACAAATGAGTGGGACGGAATGACACACGACTACACCCGCAAAGGCGGTGTTGTCCATACGGAAATTATGCTGCCACCCCACGCCCCGCCCTCTTTCTCTGACCGTTCAACCTTGTGGAACAGCGTGGAGCTTTACGAGAAAGCCGGGAACGCCCAGCTTGCCAGAGAGATTGACGCGGCGCTCCCCATAGAGTTATCCAGAGAGGAACAAATCCGACTTGTCCGGGAATACTGTTCCTCTCAATTTGTTTCCAGAGGAATGTGCGTTGATTATGCCATTCACGACACCGGCAAGGGCAATCCCCATTGTCACATCATGCTTACCATGCGCCCCCTTGACGAGCGCGGCGCATGGGCGGCAAAGTCCCAAAAGGAATATGACCTTGATGAAAACGGCGAGCGTATCCGCTTGCCAAGCGGCAGATACAAGACGCACAAAGTTGACCTGACCGGCTGGAACGACAAGGGCAACGCCCTCTTGTGGCGTAAGGCATGGGCGGATATTTCAAACGCCTACCTTGAACGAGCCGGAAGCCCGGAGCGTATCGACCACCGCAGCAACGCCGAGCGCGGCATTGGCGAGATACCCACCGTCCACATGGGCGTGGCGGCTTGCCAGATGGAGAAGAAAGGTATTGCCACCGAGAAAGGCGAACTGAACCGGAATATCCAAAAGGCAAACCGCCTTATACGGGAAATCCGAGCGCAGATTGGAAAGCTCAAAGAATGGATTGCCGACCTGTTCAAAGCGTGGGAAACCGCCCCGGAACAGCCGCAACAATCCCCCGGCCTTGCAAATCTGCTGATGAAGTATTTGAGCGTTCAGAGAGAAAAGAGCCGGAAGTATTCGCAGCGTTGGCAACAACAGCACACAGCCGATGAACTGAAAACCATAGCGGCAGCGGTCAACTATCTGACCGAGCATGGTATCTCTACCCTTGATGAGCTGGACGCAGCCCTTTCCTCTGTCAGCGAACAGGCCGACACTATCCGGGCAGGAATGAAAACCGCCGAGGAACGCATGAAGAAGCTGCAAAAGCTGATTGAATACGGGAAGAACTACACCGAGTACAAGCCCGTTCACGATGAGCTGAAAAAGCTGCAAAACGGCTGGACAAACAAGCGCGACAAGTACGAGGAAGCCCACCGCGCCGAGTTGACCCTATGGAACGCAGCAAGCCGCTATCTCCATGCAAATCTGCCGAAAGGAACAAAGACCTTGCCTATTGCGGAATGGGAACAGGAATATGCCGACCTCAAAACACAGAGGGACAGCGATTATGCCAAACTGAAAGATACCCGCGCCGATGTTTCCGAACTTCAAAAAATCCGCAAATGCGTGGATATTGCACTCCGCGCCGACCAGCCGGAGCAGACACAGACCCGCACAAAGCGGCACGACATAGACCGATGAAAGGAGTGAGTTTTTTGTACTACACCCAAGAACAGATAGACCGGGCGAACCAAGCCGACCTTGTTTTGTTCCTGCAATCGCAGGGGGAACCGCTGGAACGCGCCGGACAGGAATACCGATGGAAACGGCACGACAGCTTGACCGTCCGGGGCAACAAGTGGTATCGCCACAGCCAGAGCAAGGGCGGCGGCCCCATTGATTTTGTCATGGAGTTTTTTGGCAAGAGTTTTACCGAAGCCGTTGAACTTCTCACAGGAGAAAAGGGAGCCGCACCGCCGCCGGATAGACCAAGCTCCGCGCCCCTCTCCGACTTCCGGCTACCGCCCCGCAGCCCCGACAACCGAACAGCGAGGAACTACCTCACAGCCGCCCGCCGCATTGATGAAGATGTGACGGGCTTTTTCTTTGCCAGCGGCGATATTTACGAGGACGCAGCCCACCACAACGCCGTATTTGTGGGGCGGGACGAGGACGGAATACCGCGCTACGCCCACAGCAAGGGAACGGCGGGAAACTTCCGCCTTGATGTGAAAGGCAGCGACAAAGCCTTTAACTTCTGCTACCGGGGCGAGGGCGAAAGAGTGTTTGTCTTTGAAGCCCCCGTTGACCTGCTTTCTTTCCTCTGCCTGTTCAAAAAGGATTGGCAGAAGCAAAGCTACCTGTCATTGGGCGGCGTGGGAGAAAAAGCCCTGCTCCGCTTTCTCTCTGACCGTCCGAACATCAAGACCGTTTATCTCTGCCTTGACAGCGACGAAGCCGGAAACGACGCTTGCAGCCGCCTTGTGAAGCTCATGCCGGAGGGCTACACCGTCCACCGGCTTATCCCTCTTTTCAAGGATTGGAACGAGGTATTGCAGCACCGGGCAGAAATCACAGACGGGAAGTATTTGCGAGAAGCGGTCTACGGCTTGAAAGAGCCGCCGCAGGAAGAAACCGTTGAGATTATCCGCATGAGCGAGGTGGACACGCAGACCGTCGAATGGTTATGGGAGCCGTATATCCCCTTTGGGAAAGTAACCATTGTGCAGGGCAACCCCGGCGAGGGCAAGACCACCTTTGCCCTACGCCTTGCCGCCGCTTGTACCAACCGCAAGCCGTTCCCCCACATGGCAGTGCATGAGCCGTTCAATGTGATTTACCAGACTGCCGAGGACGGTTTGGGCGACACCATCAAGCCCCGCCTTATGGAAGCCGAAGCAGACCTTGACCGCATTCTTGTCATTGACGAGAGCAAGCAGGGGCTTTCCCTGTCCGATGAGCGCATAGAGAGAGCTATCCGACAGACCGGGGCGCGGCTGATTATCCTTGACCCCATACAGGCGTATGTGGGCGAGAAAACCGACATGAACAAGGCCAACGAGATACGCCCCATGTTCCGCCGCCTTGCCGAGATTGCCGAGCGTACCGGGTGCGCCGTTATCCTAATCGGACACCTCAACAAAGCCGCCGGAGGACAGAGCGCCTACCGGGGTTTAGGCTCCATCGACTTCCGCGCCGCAGCAAGGAGCGTCCTGCTGATCGGGCGCGTGAAACGGGAACCGAATGTGCGCGTTATCGTCCATGACAAATCTTCTCTTGCGCCGGAGGGTAAGCCCATAGCCTTTTGCCTTGACCCGGAAACGGGCTTTTCGTGGATAGGCGAGTATGACATTACCGCCGACGAGCTGCTGTCCGGCGCGGGCGGCAACACCGCCACCAAGACCGAACAGGCGGAACGGCTGATACTTGACCTGCTTGCAGACGGGAAAGAGCTTGCCAGCGAGGACCTTGTAAAGGCCGCAGCCGAAGCCGGAATATCCGAGAGGACGGTACAGAACGCCAAGCGCAACATGGGCGGTGTTTTGGGCGCAAGGCGCGTCGGCGGTCAATGGTACAACTTCATCAAGAAGAAGCAGCCGCCCGAACCCGCAAGCTGAAAACGCAAAGTGCAGACCCTTTGCGCTTTGCACTTTCGCGCTTTCGCCTTGATTGTGCGTCAATAACTCCAAATAACACTTGACAAAACGCTTCATGGGGCAACGCCGAAGATATAAAGCCCTATATCGACCCGGATTTTCAGAACAACATCATTTTGACGCAGACCGAACGCCTTACCATGAACAGCCGCCCGAAGCAGCCGAAATACGCGAGAAATAAAAACGTCGTGGTGATCGGCGGCAGCGGCAGCGGCAAGACAAGGTTTTTCGTAAAGCCTAATTTAATGCAGCTTCATTCTTCCTACGTCTTGACCGACCCGAAAGGCACCGTCCTAATCGAGTGCGGAAAGCTGCTGCAACGGGCAGGCTACCGCATTAAGGTACTGAACACGATAAACTTTCGGAAAAGTATGCACTATAACCCCTTTGTCTATATCCGCAGCGAAAAGGACGTGTTAAAGGTTGTCAATACCCTTATCGTCAATACCAAAGGCGAGGGAGAAAAGAGCGCGGAAGATTTTTGGGTGAAAGCCGAGAGGTTACTATATTGCGCGTTGATCGGCTACATTTGGTATGAAGCCCCCGCCGAGGAAATGAACTTTACAACGCTGCTTGAACTTATCAATGCAAGCGAAGCACGCGAGGACGACGAGGAATACCAAAGCCCCGTTGATCTGCTCTTTGCCGATTTGGAAGAACGCAGCCCCGACCATTTCGCGGTAAAGCAATATAAAAAATACAAATTGGCGGCGGGCAAAACGGCAAAGTCAATCCTTATTTCTTGCGGTGCGCGGCTTGCCCCTTTTGATATAGAGGAACTCCGGGAACTCATGTCCTATGATGAATTGGAACTTGACACATTGGGCGACCGGAAAACCGCGCTTTTCCTCATAATGAGCGATACCGACGACACTTTTAATTTTGTTATCGCTATTTTGCAATCACAGCTTTTCAACTTGCTTTGTGATAAAGCAGACGACGAATACAACGGCAAATTGCCTGTTCACGTCCGCTTTTTGCTTGACGAGTTTGCGAACATCGGACAGATACCCCGCTTCGATAAATTGATTGCTACAATCCGCAGTAGGGAAATGTCCGCTTCTATCATTCTGCAATCGCAGAGCCAGCTAAAAGCCATTTACAGGGACGCGGCAGAAATCATACTTGATAATGCCGACAGCACCTTGTTTTTGGGAGGACGTGGGAAAAATGCAAAAGAGATTTCGGATAACTTGGGACGGGAAACAATCGACAGTTTCAACACTTCCGAAAATCGCGGCACGCAGGTTTCTCATGGACTGAATTATCAAAAATTAGGAAAGGAGCTGATGACACAGGACGAAATAGCAGTTATGGACGGTGGGAAATGTATTTTGCAGCTACGCGGTGTGCGTCCCTTTTTAAGCGACAAATACGACATCACGAAACACCCGAACTACAAATACCTTTCCGACTTCGACAAAAGAAACGCTTTTGACGTGGAACGGTATATGTCTACCCGTCCGGCAATCGTAAAGCCCGATGAAGCCTTTGACATATACGAAATAGATTTGTCCGACGAGGACGCAGCCGCCGAAGAATAACGGCGGCATTTTTCATTTTCCATAACATTTTTTGAGCCGCACAACGGCAGAAAGCGAGGTTTATATGGATTTCTTTAACAGCGCAGTTGGTGTATTGCAGACTTTGGTTATCGCGCTTGGCGCAGGTCTTGGCATTTGGGGTGCCATTAACTTAATGGAGGGTTACGGCAACGACAATCCCGGAGCCAATGCTCATGTGCCATAAAGTAACACCACAATATGAAAGACGGTTATCCCCATTATTCCGTAATCTGTCAAGGTGATTTGACATTTCTCTCGAAGTATTGTATACTTTTCATGTGAGTATGAAAAATATGAATTAAGGAGATGTTATACAATGTCCATGCCAAAGGGAAAGCACATATTTGGAACTGTTAAGGTTGGAGAGCGCGGGCAAATTGTCATTCCGAAAGAAGCGCGAGAAATATTTGACATAAATCCCGGAGATACTCTACTCGTTTTGGGAGATGAAGAACAAGGAATAGCTGTAGTCAAGGCCGATGTAATGAAAGAGGTTGCTGTAAAAATTTTGAAAGGGTTAGGTCATTTCAAGGGAGGCTATGATGATGAAAAATAGCTTTTCAAATATTTTGCCCTTTCTTTTAATTGCTGATTTGATTATTCCGTTTGTATTAGCCCCCACTTACAAAGGCTATAGTCATTTGACACAAGTAATGAGCGTTTTAGGAAATTCAAAAGCACCGTTGCATTTAATCTATAATATTTGGTTGGTTGTGTTTGGAGTTTCAATTTTAATCAGCACCTTGCAGCTATATCCTACTGTCGCACAAGTATCAAATTCTATATCCATAATGCTTTTTTCCGTCATTGTGATTTACGCCTTAGGCGGTTGTATTCTTTCCGGGATTTTTTCAGTTGGGGAAACCAAAAACCTTGAAACTTTTTCCGCAAAGATACATGGTTATGGTTCAGTAATAGGTTTTCTACTTTTAACACTTGCGCCATTATTTGTCGGATTATACTTTTTCAAAGTGTCCAATGGGCTATTAGGAATTTTATCTTTAATTTGCTTTATCTTTGCAATAGGTTTTTTTGCTCTATTTGTAATGGCTGATAAGCCGAATTATAAAGGAACAATAATTGCATTTGAAGGGCTATGGCAGAGATTATCCCTTTTAAGTATGTATCTTCCCATTGCAGCACTTTGTATTTTTCAGAAATAGCAAAGCCAGCCGAGCCAGTCAACGGTCAAGATGAACGGCGCATACGCGCCGCCGTTGACAGCCCCGCCCGCCTTTGCAGATAGGCAATCAAGGAGGCGACAGCAAGGAGTGCTGCCGCCCCGCACTATTATCAGAGAGGGGGAATTTCCATGACCGAAGATGAAGCCTACAAAGTGCATATCCAATACACATTCAATGCCTTTTGCAAAATTGTCATTCGTCATGCAGCCATAGATAAAATTTTGAAGCTGCGCCGGAGGTGGGAACGGGAAGTTTCCCTTGACTACTTGATGAATGAGAAGTTTGTCCAGCTTGCCGAGCCGGAGCAGCTTGAAGAATATCTTTTTACCGCCTGCGGCCAGACCGCCGTTCTGTACCATGCGGAACTTGCCGCCGCCCTTGCCCTCTTGCCGGAGCAGACACAGGAAGAAATTTTCCGTTACTATTTCCTGCACCAGCCGCAGCGAGTGATCGGCGTACATATTGGCCGGACACGCAGCACAGCGGGGCGACATATCCAGCTTGCCTTGCAGCGGCTACGGCGGCTCATGGAGGGAAAAGACCATGAGTAAACTTCTCCCCTATGAAACAATCGTCAAGGCGCATGAGGGCGACCCGGACGCGGTGAACACCGTTCTGTCCCACTACGCCGGATATATCCGATATTTTTCCAAAGTGAACGGGCAAGTAAATGCCGAGGTTGAAGAATATGTGGAGCAGCAGCTAATTGCTGCGCTGTTTAAGTTTCGGTTCGAGTGTTGAGGCTGGACTTTGCACCGGGGATATGATAAAATTATTTTTAAGGCAGATTGAACCCAACGGAGGAAACCCTATGAAAAGAATTGCCATTCTCATTATGCTTATCAGCATAACAGGTTTAACGGCGTGTGCCAATTCTAGTACGACCCCCAAAAACGCATCAAGCCAAAATACAACAGCCATTGTGATGGAATTAGACGAGAATTATGACGATACAGACCCGTTTGTCAACGAGAAGTTATTCTGCGTATCAGAGGATTTGGATTCTTTAACGGCTACGGGAACTTTGGACATGGATGGTGGAAATGGAAGTTTAGAAGTAAAAAATAATAAAACAAATGAAGTTTTATGGAGTGAAACATGGGAAACAAGTGTTGAAGAAGAAGCCTTTTCGATTTCCCTTGAAAATCTAAAAAAAGATGATGAATATGTTATATGTTTTACTGGGACAGAAATAAACCACGCCACGATTGAAGTTGCATTTGACAGTGATGTCGTCCAGGAAAGAGAAAGACCTTTGCAGTAAGAACTAAAACGGCTCCATAAAAAACTGAATATCATACCGCCACCGGCGGCGAGCAAAAGCAGTAAGTCTGAAAAAGATTTGCTGCTTTTTTTGTTGTCCGTTTGGCATTTTTGAATTTTGTCCGTATTAAGAAGCAAAGAGAAAATTTCCAGTATTTCCGTCATTTTTGCCTTTGCTGGTGTTGTAGGGAGTGAAAAGAAAAATTCTCTGCCCCGCCGGTTGCCAAAACCCTGTTGCTCGGATTACTAAGGCAAAAGAAAATTTGAAAAGTCCCCGTTCAGCGGGTAGCTGGCGGCCTTTCAAATGTATCTTTGGCGAAAGGAAAAAAAGCCGCGTACAGCGGGCTGAAAGCCCCGCCCCATTCGCTCTATGTACGGAAAAACCCGGACAGGGGCAGTCTGCGGCAGTCTTAGAGCAAGTTTCTACCACGGTGCCAAAATCCGCAATTCTGCGGTTTTGTCCCTCGCGGGAAACTTGTTGGGGAGTGCCTTCCCCAAACCCTGCTATGGCGGCTTGCGCCGCAAAAAGATTTCCGTTCGGCAGGCCGTTTTTTTGCGAGAACTGCCCCGGAAATACCTAACAGACCAGCCTATTTTTTGTGATAAGTGAAAGGAGGTTTACAGCCCATGCCGAAGCGATACAACACGCCCCACCGCAGCCGCGTTGTGAAAACCCGGCTGTCCGAAGATGAATACGCCGACTTCACAGCGCGGCTTGCGCCCTATGGTATCAGCCAGTCCGAATTTCTCCGGCAGGCGATACGGCGCACCGCCATACGCCCAATTATCCATGTGTCGGCGGTCAATGACGAGCTGCTTTCCGCTGTCGGGAAACTCACAGCCGAGTACGGCAGGATCGGCGGCAACCTCAACCAGATTGCCCGGTATCTGAACGAGTACGGCGTACCCTACAATGCGCTGTCCGGCGAGGTACGCGCCGCCATAGCCGACCTTGCCGCCCTCAAGTATGAAGTCTTACAGAAAGTAGGTGACGCGGTTGGCAACACTCAAGCATATCAACTCTAAAAACGCCGACTACGGAGCCGCCGAACAATACCTGCTTTTTGAGCATGACGAGTTTACCATGAAGCCCGTCCTTGATGAAACCGGCAGGCTTATCCCCCGCGAGGACTACCGGTTGTCCACGCTGAACTGCGGCGGGGAGGATTTTGCCGTTGCCTGTATGCGGGCAAATCTCCGCTATGAGAAAAACCAACGGCGGGAAGATGTGAAAAGTCACCACTATATCATCAGCTTTGACCCACGGGACGGCCCGGACAACGGCCTGACCGTAGACCGGGCGCAGGAATTGGGCGAGAAGTTTTGCGCCGAGCATTTCCCCGGCCACCAAGCCCTTGTATGCACCCACCCGGACGGGCATAACCACAGCGGCAATATCCATGTGCATATCGTTATCAATTCGCTGCGGATAGAGGAAGTCCCGTTCCTGCCCTACATGGACAGGCCAGCCGACACGAAAGCCGGGTGCAAGCACCGCTGTACCGACGCGGCCTTGCGCTACTTCAAGTCCGAAGTCATGGAGATGTGCCACCGGGAGGGGCTTTACCAAATTGACCTCTTGAACGGCAGCAAGAACCGCGTCACAGACCGGGAGTATTGGGCGCAGAAAAAGGGACAGGCCGCGCTGGACAAGCAGAACGCCCCCATGATTGCAGGCGGTATCACGCCCCGGCAGACCAAGTTTGAAACGAACAAAGAGAAGCTGCGGCAGACCATACGCGCCGCGCTATCTGCGGCGACCTCATTCGAGGACTTTTCCTCTCTGCTGCTGCGGGAGGGCGTGGCCGTCAAGGAGAGCCGGGGGCGGCTGTCCTATCTCACGCCGGACAGGACAAAGCCCATTACCGCCCGAAAATTGGGCGACGACTTTGACCGCGCCGCTGTCCTTGCCGTTTTGGAGCAGAACGCCGCCAGAGCCGCAGAAAAGGCCGCGGCCATACCCGACGAATACCCCCGGCGTGGGAAAGCTGGCATACAGCCCACAAAAGCCCCTCAAACCGCCCCGAAACAAGACGGTGTGCAGCGGCTTGTGGACATTGAGCAGAAGAAAGCCGAGGGCAAAGGCCGGGGCTATGAACGCTGGGCGACCATGCACAACCTCAAACAAATGGCCGCGACGCTGAATGTGTATCAGGAATACGGTTTCACTTCCCCGGAGCAGTTAGAAGCCGCCGTTGATACCGCCTATCAGGAAATGCGCCAGACCAGCGGCAAGCTGAAAACGCTGGAAACCAAGCTACAAGGGAAAAAGGAGTTGCAGCAACAGGTACTTGCCTACGCTAAGACCAAGCCCACCCGCGAGGGGCTGCGGGCGCAGAAATCCGAGAAAGCCCGCACCGCCTACCGGCAGGCAAATGAGAGCGATTTTATTATAGCCGAAGCCGCCGCCCGGTATTTCAAGGCGCATGGCATTACCAAGCTGCCCGCCCGGAAAGCGTTGCAGGCCGAGATCGAGCAGCTTATCTCCGAGAAAGACGGCCTGTATAACACCTATCACGAACAGAAACAGCGGTACACGGAGTTGCAGACCGTCAAGCGGAATATCGACCAGATTTTGCGCCGGGAGGAACCCCACCGCAGAAAGGAGCAGAGCCATGAGCGATAACCTGCCCCGCATGGACTACCGCCAGCACCGGCGGGCGCGGCGGCTGGTGCATGAGTGCTGTAACTACGACGGGGGGAACTGCCTGCTGTTAGACGACGGGGAGCCTTGCGTGTGCGTCCAGAGCATTTCCCTTTCCCTCATGTGCCGGTGGTTCCGTGTGGCTGTCCTGCCCCTTGACGGGGAGCTGGCCGCAGCCCTCTTGTACCGGGGGAGCCGGAAACGCTGCGCCGTCTGCGGCGCGGCCTTTGCCCCCAAATCCAACCGGGGGAAATACTGCCCCAGCTGCGCCGGGCGCATGAAGAAAATCAAAGCTGCCGAGCGAAAGCGGAAACAAAGGCATAAATGTCACGCTTTAGAGCCTTTCAAACCCGCATAAATCAAGGCTTTTTTCGTGGGTGTCAAAGGGTGCGCGATACATTTATCCTTTTCCCCGGAAACGGCGTTCTAAATGCGTACAAACGCTCCAAATCCACCCAAAGGAGGAACCATGTCAGACAACCGAAAATACTACTACCTCAAGCTGAAAGAGAATTACTTTGACGAGGACGCTATCGTGCTGCTGGAAAGTATGCAGGACGGCATCCTCTATTCCAACATTCTCTTGAAATTGTACTTGAAATCGCTGAAAAACGGCGGGAAGTTGCAGCTTGATGAAAATATCCCCTACACCGCGCAGATGATTGCCACCATTACCCGCCAGCAAGTCGGCACCGTAGAACGAGCCTTGCAGATTTTTATGAAGCTGGGGCTTGTGGAGCCGTTACAGAACGGTGCGCTGTATATGAGCAACATTGAACTGCTTATCGGCCAATCCTCTACCGAGGGGGAGCGGAAACGGCGGGCAAGGCTGGCTTTGCAGGAGCAGAAAGCCTTGCCAAAGGCCGGGGCGGACAAATGTCCACCATATCAAGCGGACATTTGTCCACCAGAGATAGAGATAGAGAAAGAGATAGAGATAGAAAAAGAGAGAGAGCGAGAGTTAGATACGGGACAGACCGCCCGCGCCGCCTATGGCCGGTATGGAAATGTCTTTCTTTCGCAATCAGAACTGGACGGGCTGAAAGCAGACCTGCCCGACAAATGGAACTACTACATTGACCGGCTATCCTGCCATATCGCGTCCAGCGGCAAGCGATACAAGAGCCATGCCGCCACAATCTACAAATGGGCGCAGGAGGACGCAGCCAAGAAAGCCCCGAAAAAGGGCATACCAGACTACTCATGCAAGGAGGGCGAGAGTTTATGAAGAACGAAATCAACGCTGTTTTGGAGAATATGACGGCCACCACCCCGGAGCCGGAGGACTACACCGGCGAGGACGGTTTACTGTACTGCGGCAAGTGCCGCAAGCCGAAAGAAGCCTATTTTGCGCCGGATAAGGCTGCTATCTTTGGCCGTGACCGCCACCCGGCAGAGTGCGACTGTCAGAGAGCCGCCCGCGAGGAACGGGAGGCCGCAGAGAAGCGGCGCAGGCACCTTGACACCGTGGAGGAACTGAAACGCCGGGGCTTTACCGACCCCACCATGCGGGACTGGACTTTTGAGAACGACAACGGCAGAAATCCGCAGGCCGGGATTGCCCGCCGGTATGTGGAACACTGGGAGGATATGCGAGCCGACAATATCGGCTGCCTGTTCTGGGGCGGCGTGGGAACCGGGAAAAGCTACCTTGCGGGCTGTATTGCAAACGCCCTCATGGAGAAAGAAATCCCCGTCCACATGACGAACTTTGCCCTTATCCTCAACGACCTTGCCGCCAGCTTTGAGAACCGCAACGAGTACATTTCCCGCCTTTGCCGCTATCCGCTGCTTATCCTTGACGACTTCGGCATGGAGCGCGGCACCGAGTATGGATTGGAACAGGTTTTCAATGTGATTGACAGCCGTTACCGTAGCGGCAAGCCGCTGATCGTCACGACCAACCTCACGCTGGACGACCTGCGGAACCCGGAGGACACCGCCCATTCCCGGATTTATGACCGCCTGCTTTCCATGTGCGTCCCGGTACGCTTTACCGGCGACAACTTCCGGCAGGAAACCGCGCAGCGGAAAATGGAGAGCATGAAGAAACTGATTACCGACTGAAAGGAGTATTGCCTATGGCAGATAGACAGCAGCACGACACCCGCACCACCCGCCGCCCCGACTGCGTGACGGAAATCCGCATGGGCAATTCCGTCCTTGTCGTGTCCGGCTATTTCAAGAAAGACACCACGACCACCGCCGCCGACAAAATGGCGCGGGTACTGGAAGCGGAAGCCGCTGCTACACAAAAATCGGCAATTTGACAAATCATAAAGAAGCTGATTTTACACTTTTGCCGCTATACAGCCCGCCCTATTCCGTGGTACAATGAAACCACGGAATAGTGGGGCTGGCTGTCGGAAACGGAGGATTTTATGTTAAGACAAGCCACCCAAAACCTCATTACCGCCCTTTATCCGAGATTGTCCCATGAGGACGAATTGCAAGGCGAGAGCAATTCCATATCGAACCAGAAAAGGATTTTGGAAACCTACGCCAAGCAGAACGGCTTTACCAATCTGCGCTGGTACACCGACGACGGCTTCTCCGGCGCAAACTTTCAAAGACCCGGTTTTCAAGCCATGCTTGCAGACATTGAAGCCGGGAAAGTGGGTACGGTCATAGTCAAGGACATGAGCCGGTTAGGGCGAAACTACTTGCAGGTAGGGTTTTACACGGAAATGCTGTTCCCCCAAAAGGGAGTGCGTTTTATCGCTGTCAACGACAATGTGGACAGCGCAAACGGCGGCATGGACAACGATTTTACCCCTCTGCGAAATCTGTTCAATGAATGGCTGGTGAGAGATACGAGCAAGAAAATCAAGGCAGTAAAACGAGCAAAAGGCATGAGCGGCAAGCCTGTTACCAGCAAGCCGGTCTATGGCTACCTCATGGACGAGGACGAGAACTATATCGTTGACGAGGAAACCGCGCCGGTTGTCCAGCAGATATACCAGCTTTGCCTTGCCGGGAACGGACCGACCAAGATTGCCCGTATGCTTACGGAGCAGCAAATCCCCACGCCGGGGACGCTGGAATACCGCAGGACGGGCAGCACCCGCCGCTACCACCCCGGCTATGAGTGCAAGTGGGCGACAAACACCGTTGTTCATATCCTCGAAAACCGGGAGTACACCGGCTGTCTGGTAAACTTCAAGACGGAGAAGCCCTCTTACAAGGTCAAGCACAGCGTAGAGAACCCCATCGAGAAGCAGGCCATTTTCCCAAACCACCATGAGCCGATTATCGACACGGAAACATGGGAGCGCGTGCAGGAGTTACGCAAGCAGCGCAAACGCCCGAACCGCTATGATGAAGTGGGGCTGTTCTCCGGTATGCTGTTCTGCGCCGACTGCGGCCATGTGATGTACCAGCAGCGGTATCAGAACAAGAACCGCAAGCAGGACTGTTACATCTGCGGCAGTTACAAGAAGCGCACCCGCGACTGTACGGCGCACTTTATCCGCACCGACCTGTTGACCGCCGGTGTCCTCTCCAATCTCCGGCAGGTGACCGAATACGCCGCCAAGCATGAGAGCCGCTTTGTGAAGCTGCTTATCCAGCAGAACGAGATCGGCGGCAAGAGAAAGACCGCCGCAGCCACGAAGCAGCTTGAACAGGCGCAGGAGCGCATTTCCGAAGTGAGCCGCATAATCAAGCGGCTGTATGAGGACAATGTGAACGGCAAAATCAGCGACGAGCGTTTCATGGAACTGTCGGCAGACTATGAGCAGGAGCAGCGGGAACTGAAAGACCGCGCCGCCGCTTTGCAGGAGGAACTGGACAAGTCGCAGGCCGCCACCGTCAACGCGGAAAAGTTTATGGGGATTGTCCGAAAGCACCTTGCCTTTGAGGAACTTACCCCCACCCTCTTGCGGGAAATGATTGAGAAAATCGTCGTGCATGAGTGCAGCTATGACGAGAACGGCACCCGCAGGCAGGATATTGAGATTTATTACAGCTTTGTCGGCAAGATTGACTTGCCAGAATAACCGCCCGACCTATCCGACACAATGGCCAAGTGCCGGATAGGAACGGCAAAATTTTTTACACTTCTATTACTTCTTTATCGCACATCAATAAAAAGCCAGGGCATGAAGCAGCTCATGGCGGGCGGCGGCGTCGCTTTGATCGGCGGCACCCTTGTTCCGCTTCTTTCCAAACTTTTTGGATAATGCCTAAAACAAATACCACCCGCCGCGCCCTCTCGGAAACGGGAGGGCGCGGGAAAGGAGGGATTAACTTTTGATATGGCAGATGATTGAAGATTGGTTTCGTGGCATTTTGACAGACGGGATTTTATCGAACCTCTCCGGCTTGTTTGACAGCGTAAATACAGAGGTTGGAGAAATCGCAACGCAAGTCGGCACGACCCCCGCCGGGTGGAACGCGGGCATATTCAACATGATACGCAGCCTTTCGGAAAATGTCATTGTACCGATTGCGGGCGTTATCATTACCTTTGTCATGTGCTACGAACTAATCCAGATTGTAATTGAAAAAAACAATCTGCACGATCTCGACACTTGGATTTTCTTCAAATGGATTTTTAAGACCTTTGTTGCGGTGCTGCTGGTAACAAACACTTGGAACATCGTCATGGGAGTTTTCGACGTTACGCAGAGCGTCGTCAATCAGAGCGCGGGGGTTATCATATCCGATACAAGCATAGACGTTACCACCGTCATTACCGACATTGAAGCAAAACTCGACGCTATGAGCGTGGGCGGTCTTTTGGGGTTATGGTTTCAATCCCTCTTTGTAGGGCTTACCATGAAAGCCCTGTCAATCTGCATTATGCTTGTGGTGTATGGGCGCATGATTGAAATATATCTTGTAACGAGCGTTGCCCCTATCCCTATGGCAACAATGGTAAATCACGAATGGGGCAGCATGGGACAGAATTACTTAAAATCTTTGCTTGCGCTTGGTTTTCAGGCGTTTCTGATCTTGGTGTGTGTCGGCATTTATGCGGTGTTGATACAAACAATCGCAGCGACCGACGACATTTCCGGCGCGATCTGGGCTTGCATGGGCTATACCGTCCTCTTGTGCTTTACGCTTTTCAAAACGGGAAGCCTTGCAAAGAGCGTCTTTTCGGCACATTAAGGGGGTGAGTTATGATTTGAAAATCGGTTTAATCGACGTTGACAGCCATAATTTCCCCAACCTCTGCTTGATGAAGCTATCCGCGTATCATAAAGCAAAGGGGCATACGGTGGAATGGTGGAACGCAAAGGGGCGGTACGACCTTGTATATAAAAGCCGCGTCTTTACGGACACCTATTCCAAAGACACGATAACCGTTACCAACGCGGAACAAGTTATTTTCGGCGGTACGGGCTACGACACGAAAAACCGCTTGCCGCCGGAAGTGGAACACAGTTACCCGGATTATTCTATCTACCCGCAGTTTTTCGGGATTGCCTACGGCTTTTTAAGCCGGGGTTGTCCGAGAAATTGCGGGTTTTGCATTGTCAGCAGTAAAGAGGGACGCAAAAGTGTTAAGGTTGCGGATTTGTCCGAGTTTTGGAAATGGCAGCCGGAAATAAAAATCATGGACGCTAATCTGCTTGCCTGTCCCGACCATGAAAATCTCATTGAGCAGCTTATACGAAGCCGCGCATGGGTGGATTTTTCGCAAGGGCTGGATATTCGCCTTGTGAACAGGGATAATGTCAGCCTGTTAAATCGGGTACGGATAAAAGCGGTACATTTTGCATGGGATAATCCCGACGAGGACTTAACCGGGTATTTCCAACGTTTTTTGGATTTGACCGCCATTAAGAGCAGCCGCCAGCGGCGCGTGTATGTTCTTACCAACTACGGCAGCACTCACGAACAGGATTTATACCGCGTGAACACCTTGCGGGCTATGGGCTTTGACCCGTATGTGATGATTTACGAGCGTCCAACCGCCCCGCCTGTTACCCGCCATTTGCAACGGTGGGTAAATAACAAACGGCTTTTCTATGCTGTCCCCCGTTTTGAAGATTACATTCCGGGCAGAAAGGAGGTTTGAAATGGCGTATGTAACCGTCCCAAAGGACTTAACAAAAATCAAAAGCAAGGTAATGTTCAACCTTACGAAACGACAGCTAATTTGTTTCAGCGCGGCGGTAGCAATCGGACTGCCGCTGTTCTTTTTGGTAAAAGACAGCGTTGGAACAACCACAGCGGCATTGTGCATGGTGCTTGCCATGCTGCCTATGTTTTTGCTTGCCATGTACGAGAAAAACGGGCAACCGCTGGAAGTGATTATTCGGCAATTTGTGGAAGTGAAGTTTCTTCGCCCCAAAGAGCGACCTTATCAGACCAACAATTTTTATGCCGCCCTTGCGCGGCAAGAGCAATTAGATAAGGAGGTACGGGCGATTGTCAAAGGAAAAGAAAAACACCCAAAACGAAAAGCGTAAACTTTCCCGACAGGAAAGAAAACAGATAGATACCCTTATCCGACAGGCAAAGGGCGACGGGAAGCCCCATACGGCGCAGGACAGCATACCGTTTGAGCGAATGTATAAGGACGGGATTTGCCGCCTTGCAAACGGGCGGTATTCCAAGTGCATTGAGTTTGAGGACATCAACTATCAGCTTGCGCAGCCGGACGACAAAACCGCCATTTTTGAAGCCCTTTGCGATATGTATAACTCGTTCGACGCTTCTATCAGCGTGCAGCTTTCCCTAATCAGCCGCCATGCGAACAAGGACGATTTCAAGAACAGTATCACGATTGCGCCGCAGAATGATGACTTCGACAGTATCAGAGCAGAATACACCGAAATGCTTAGGACGCAGCTTGAACGCGGAAACAACGGGCTTATCAAGACCAAGTTTCTCACCTTTACCGTTGAAGCAAAGGACATTAGATCGGCGCGGGCGCGTCTTGCCCGCATTGAAACGGACACCCTCAACCATTTTAAGGTGATCGGCGCGGCGGCGCGGGTATTGGACGGGAAACAGCGTCTTGAAGTGCTGCATGGGATTTTTCACCCGGACGGGGAACGCTTTAACTTTGCGTGGGAATGGCTACCCGCAAGTGGGCTTTCCGTCAAGGACTTTATCGCCCCGTCCTCTTTCCGATTTGGCGACGGGCGAATGTTTCAAATGGGCGGCAAGTTTGGTGCGGTTTCCTTTTTGCAGATCGTCGCGCCGGAACTCTCCGACCGTATGCTTGCCGACTTCATGGACGCGGAAAACGGGATTATCGTTAATCTGCACATTCAGAGTATCGACCACAACGAAGCAATCAAGACGATTAAGCGCAAGATCACCGACCTTGACCGCATGAAGATTGAGGAACAAAAGAAAGCAATCCGCAGCGGCTACGACATGGATATTATTCCGTCTGACCTTGCCACCTACGGCGGGGAAGCAAAAAACCTACTCCGCGATTTGCAGAGCCGCAACGAAAGAATGTTTCTGCTCACGCTGCTTGTCTTAAACCTTGCAGATACCAAGCAGAAATTGGATAACGAAGTATTTGGGGCGGCGGCAATCGCACAGAAATACAACTGCATTTTGACCCGCCTTGACTACCGGCAGGAACAGGGGCTTATGTCCTCTATCCCGTTGGGGGAAAACCTTATCCATATCCAGCGCGGCTTGACGACCAGCAGCACCGCCGTTTTCGTTCCCTTTACGGTGCAAGAGCTGTTCCAAAGCGGCGAAGCATTGTATTACGGCTTAAACGCCCTTTCCAACAACATGATTTTGTGCGACCGAAAGAAGCTGAAAAACCCCAACGGCTTGATACTCGGCACACCGGGCAGCGGCAAAAGTTTTTCTGCAAAACGCGAAATCACAAACGCTTTTCTTATCACGTCCGACGACATTATCATTTGCGACCCCGAAGCCGAATATTATCCCCTTGTCGGACGTTTGAAAGGACAGGTTATCAAGGTTTCGCAGAACAGCACGCAGTACATTAACCCTATGGATATTAACCTCAATTACAGCGAGGGCGACACGCCCATAGCCTTAAAGAGCGATTTTATCCTTTCCTTTTGTGAGTTGATTATGGGAGGTAAAAACGGGCTGGAAGCTGTTGAAAAGACCTTGATTGACCGCGCTGTTATCAGCGTGTACCGCAACTACCTTGCCGACCCGAAGCCTAAAAATATGCCGATTTTGGGCGACCTCTACGACGAAATCAAGAAGCAGCCGGAAAAGGAAGCGCAGCGTATCGCGGCGGCATTGGAACTCTATGTAAACGGCAGCTTGAACATTTTTAACCACAGGACAAACGTTGACATTCATAACCGCCTTGTCTGCTTTGATATTAAGGAACTCGGTACGCAGCTTAAAAAAGTCGGTATGCTTATCGTCCAAGACCAAGTATGGAACAGAGTAACGGTAAACCGCAGCGAGGGCAAGGCGACGCGGTATTACATCGACGAGTTTCATTTGCTGCTCAAAGAGGAACAGACCGCAGCGTACAGCGTTGAGATTTGGAAGCGTTTTAGAAAGTGGGGCGGTATTCCGACAGGTATCACCCAAAACGTGAAAGATTTGTTGTCGTCCCGCGAGGTGGAGAACATCTTTGAAAACTCGGACTTTGTGTATATGCTCAACCAAGCCCAGGGCGACAGGGAAATCCTTGCAAAGCAGCTTAACATTTCGCAGCAGCAAATGACCTATGTAACCCATTCCGAAGCGGGCGAGGGGCTTATTTTCTACGGCAACGTGATTTTGCCCTTTATTGACCGTTTCCCGCAAAATACAGAACTCTATCGCGTCATGACGACCAAACCCGGCGAGGTGTCGGCATGAGGATAGAAACGGACAAAATCTATTGCGGCGACAGCTTGCAGGTACTTCAAACCTTGCCGGATAACTGTATGGATTGTTGCGTAACGTCCCCGCCCTACTATGCTTTGCGCGATTACGGCACAGACGGGCAGATCGGGCGGGAAGCAACGCCGGAGGAATATGTTTCCCGCATTACAGCGGTTTTCCATGAGGTAAAGCGGGTGCTTACGCCGGAGGGTACTTGTTGGCTGAATATCGCGGACACTTATTGCGGCACAGGCAGCAAAGCCGACCACCAAGACCCGAAATATCCCAAAGGCAGGAACGGGCAGCAAGTGGCGGTAAACCACCGCGCCCCCGGCTGCAAGCCGAAAGACCTAATCGGTATTCCGTGGCTTGTAGCCCTTGCCTTGCGGGGCGACGGTTGGTATTTGCGCAGTTCTATCATTTGGCACAAGGGAAACGCCATGCCGGAAAGCACGCGGGACAGACCGACGCGCTGCTATGAATATGTGTTTCTGCTTACCAAGTCGAAGAAATATTACTACGATTGGCAAGCAGTAGCCGAGCCGATAGCCCCCACAACGGCGGTACGGCTGAAAAGCGGAGTTGGGAAAGGCAACAAATATGCCGCTACCGTTCCGGGGCAAAACCAGCCGCAGAAAATCAACCGTCCCCGCAGGAAAGGCGCATACACCGACGAAATGATTTCCCCCGTCCGCAGCCGCCGCAACGTTTGGCAGATCAACACAGCTTCCTATCGCGGCGGGCATTTTGCAGCGTTCCCGCCCAAACTTGCGGAAACGTGCATTTTGGCGGGCTGTCCTGTCGGCGGGATTGTGCTTGACCCGTTTTTAGGCAGCGGCACGACCGCAGCGGCGGCAAAAAGCCTTTCCCGCCGCTATGTGGGTATAGAGATCAACCCCGAATACTGCACCCTTGCAAAACAGCGTATTGGAGGTGATGAACATTGAGCAAGGAATTAAAAGCCCCCGACAAGGTAACGCAGAAAATGACCCGCGACGGGGCGGTTGCGGAAAACCTTACGACGGGCGAAACAACGAGTATCAGCGAAAGACCGCCGGAGGAAAACTATTCAGCCCCCGTAGCGGGAGCAGCGGAAAAAGCCACCCAACGTATTGGCACAGAGGTTAGCCGCCACTTTGAAAAGGGCGCGGAGAAAAAGACCCTTGACGCAGCACAGCTTAAAACCCATACGTCCCGCTTGCAGTTTTCCGAAGCGGAACGGGCAACGCCGGACCTGCAAAAGGCAATCAAAAAATCCGATACGGCGGCTGACCGTTTAGACAAAGCGCGGGCAGCTATCCCCAAACAGACCAAAATCACAAAAGAGCGCGTTTTTGACGAAGCCAAAGGCAAAGCAAAGACGCGCCTTGCTTTTGAAAAAACGGATAAGCCCCCAAACGGCAAGTTGCGTCATAACCCGTTATCCCGTCCGGCGCAGGAATTGGACGCCGCCGTACATGGAAAAATCTATGAGGTGGAGAAAGAAAACGTCGGTGTGGAAAGCGGACACAGGATAGAACTTGTGGGCGAGAAAGCGGGCGGCATGACGACGCGGGCAGTAAAACGCGGCATACGCAGCCATAAGCTGAAACCTTACCGGGCGGCGGCAGCAGCCGAGAAAAAGGCAGCAAAGGCAAACGCCGATTTCCTCTACCAAAAGGCGCTGCATGATAACCCCGCCCTTGCGCACTCCAACCCGATTTCCCGTTTTTGGCAAAAACAGCGCATTAAAAAGCAGTATGCAAAGGCGTTGAAAACGGGCGGCAAGGTGAAAAAGACCGCCGAAGCCACCGCAAAGGCGGCGAAGAAAACGGCGCAGGAAACCAAACGGGCGACGTTCTTTGTCGTCCGGCATTGGAAAGGCTGCTTGATCGTGGGCGGGATTGCCTTTATCGTGCTTCTGTTTTTCGGCGGCTTGTCCTCTTGTTCCCTGTTCGGCGGCAACAGCGGCAGCGGCTTGATTGCGTCGTCCTATCTCTCCGAGGACGCGGATATTACAGGCGCAGAAAGCGCGTATGTCGCTATGGAAGCCGAGTTACAGGATATGCTGGATAACATCGAAAGCGAATACCCCGGCTATGACGAATACCGGGTAACGGCTGACGAGATCGAGCATGACCCGTATGTGCTAATCTCTATCCTCTCCGCTTGGCATGAGGGCGTGTTTACTCTCGATGAAGCGCAAAGCACCCTTGAAATGCTCTTTGATAAACAGTATATCTTGACGGTTACGGAGGAAGTCGAGGTACGCTACCGCACCGAAACGCGGACGGACAGCGAGGGCAACGAATACGACGTTGAAGTAGCCTATAACTATTACATTCTCAATGTGGATTTGGAAAACTTCAACCTCTCCCATGTTCCCGTTTACATTATGGGCGAGGAACAGCTATCCATGTACGCTATGTATATGTCGTCGCTTGGGAACAGACCCGACCTTTTCCCGCAATCCGGCTATATTTCAAAATACTATGAAAACCCGCCAGCGGATTATGAAATCCCGCCCGCCTATCTGGAAGATGAACAGTTTGCGCGGCTCATTGAGGAAGCGGAAAAGTATGTCGGTTTTCCTTATGTGTGGGGCGGCAGCAGCCCGGAAACCTCTTTTGATTGCAGCGGTTTTGTTAGCTATGTGCTGACGAACAGCGGCTTATACAATACGGGCAGACTTGGGGCACAGGGGCTTTACAACATTTCAACCCGCGTTTCCAACCCGCAGCCGGGGGATTTGGTTTTCTTTACGGGTACATACGACACACCGGGCGTATCTCATGTGGGTATCTACGTTGGCGAGGACGGGGACGGAAGCCCCGTCATGCTGCATTGTGGCGACCCGATACAATACGCAAAACTTGATACAAGCTATTGGCAATCCCATTTTTACGCCTATGGGCGGCTACATTACAACTGACTTTGAAAGGAGTTTATTTCTATGGCAAACACGAAACTTGACCGTATCGAACGGGATATTGAGAAAACGAGGGCGAAAATCCTTGAATACCAAAAAAGACTGAAAGACCTTGAAGCGCAGAAAATCGAGGAAGAAAATGCGCAGATCGTTCAAATGGTGAAAGCGGTACACCTTGACGGGGCGCAGCTTGCCGCGTTCCTCTCCGCTTACGCCAGCGGCGAAATTGCTTTGCCGCAGCCGGACGCAGACTATACCGACGAACAGGAGGAAACCGAAGATGAAGCATAAAAAACTGTTTCGCAGCGTTACAGCTTTGCTTGCCGCCCTTGTACTCATGGGCGGCTTTTCTGTTACCGCTTTTGCGGGCGGCGGTGATGTGAGCGACGAGCCGCCTACCCCCGTAACCGAAACCGAGCCGGAAGAAACGACGGGCGGCTATGAGCCGCAGCCCTTAACGCCGGAGGGCAACATGAGCCTTGTGGACGACATAACGGGCGAAGCGTCCGGCGATAAACAATTTATTACCGTCGTTACGAAAAACGGAAACTATTTTTACATCATCATTGACCGCGCCGAGGACGGAGAAAACACCGTCCATTTCCTCAATCAAGTTGATGAAAAAGACCTTTTGCAGCTTATGGAGGACGAACAGACCGAAACCCCCGCTTGTAGCTGTACTGAAAAATGCGTTGCCGGAAGCGTCAACACCGATTGCCCCGTTTGCAGCGTCAACATGAGCGAGTGCGCGGGCAAGGAAGCCGAGCCGGAGCCGGAAGAAACCGAGCAGCCGGAGCCGGAGGAAGATAAAGGCGGCGGCATGGGCGGTGCTATTCTGCTTGTCGTGCTGCTTGTTGCCGCAGCGGGCGGCGGCGCGTTCTACTACTTTAAGATTTTGAAGTCCAAAAAGGACGCGGCGAAAGGCAGCAACAACCTTGACGACCTTGATTTTGACGAGGACGACGAGGAAACGGAAGAAGTCGAAACCGAACAGACCGAGCAGGAGGACGAAAATCTATGAAATTGGTAATTGCAGAAAAACCGAGCGTCGGGGCGGCGATTGCCGCCGTTATTGGCGCAAATGAAAAGTGCAGCGGATATTATGAGGGCGGCGGCTACCTTGTGTCGTGGTGTGTCGGGCATTTGATTAGCCTTGCAGACGCGGCGACCTACAACGAGCAGTACCGTAAATGGAAGTACGACGATCTCCCCATTGTCCCGCAGGAGTGGCGGTTTATCGTTGCCAGCGGCAAGGAGCAGCAGTTTTCTATTCTCAAAGACCTTATGCACCGCAGCGACGTTACCGAGATTGTCAATGCGTGCGACAGCGGGCGCGAGGGAGAACTCATTTTCCGTTTTGTCTATGACCAGGCGAATTGCAAAAAGCCCTTTTCCCGCCTTTGGATTAGCAGCATGGAAGAAAGCGCAATCCGCGAGGGCTTTTCAAACCTCAAAGACGGGCGCGGTTATGACAACCTGTATCAATCCGCGCTTTGCAGAGCAAAGGCCGATTGGCTCATTGGCATTAACGCGACCCGCCTTTTCTCTATCCTCTACCATAAAACATTGAATGTCGGCAGAGTGCAAACGCCCACCCTTGCAATGCTGGTAAACCGCGACTATGCAATCAGCAGCTTTAAGAAAGAGAAATATCATGTCGTCCGGCTGGACGTTGGCGGCGTTGCCGCCCTTTCCGAAAGGCAGGACGACGAAGCGGCGGCGCGGCAGATGAAAGCGGCTTGCGAGAAATCGCAGGCCGTTTGCACTTCTCTTAAAAAAGAGAAAAAGACCGCAGCCCCGCCGAAACTGTTTGACCTTACTTCTTTGCAGCGGGAAGCAAACCGCCTATTTGGATTTACGGCGAAACAGACCCTTGACTATGCGCAAGCCCTCTATGAAAAACGGCTTTTGACCTATCCCCGCACCGACAGTAAATATATCACTTCCGATATGGAGGGCAGCACAAAGGAACTCATTACCGGGCTTTGTTCGCTGCTTCCCTTTATGCGGGACGTGAAGCTGCAAGCAGACCTTACAAGGGTTTGCGACAACAGCAAAGTAACCGACCACCACGCTATTTTGCCGACAGCCGAGTTTTTGAAAACGGGCTTTTCTTCCCTTACCGACAGCGAAACAAAACTTATGACCCTTGTATGCGCGAAGCTGCTTTGCGCCGCAGCCGCGCCCTATGAATATGAAGCGGTTACGGCGGTTATCTCTTGCGGCGGTTATACCTTTACCGCAAAGGGAAAGACGACGCTTTGCGAGGGGTGGCGTGAGATTGAAAAGCTGTCCCGCGCCGCGTCCGAGGAACAGGACGAGGACGCAGAGCCGGAAACCGTTTTGCCGCCGCTTGCCGAGGGGCAGACCTTTGACAATCCGGCAGCGGAGATCTCCGAGCGTTACACGCAGCCCCCAAAGGCATTTACCGAAGATACGCTTCTGTCCGCTATGGAGAACGCGGGCAAGGAAGAAACGCCGGAGGACGCAGAGCGCAAAGGGTTAGGCACTACCGCAACGCGGGCGGGTATCATTGAAAAACTCATTAGCGCGGGCTTTGCCGAGCGCAAGGGCAAAAAGCTAATCCCCACAAAGGACGGGTATAACCTTGCCGCTATCCTGCCCGAAGTCCTTACGTCCCCGCAGCTTACGGCAGAATGGGAAACCCGCCTTACCGGGATTGCCAAAGGCAGCGACAGCCCGGACGATTTCATGCGCAGCATTGAGGAAATGACAGCGGGGCTTGTCAAGACCTATTCCGCGATTTCCGAGGATAAAGCGAAGCTGTTTACCCCGCAGCGGGAAGCAATCGGCACTTGCCCCCGTTGCGGCGCGACGGTTTACGAGGGCAAGAAAAACTTTTACTGCTCCGACAGGGCTTGCAGCTTTGTGATGTGGAAGAATGACCGCTTTTTTGAGCAGCGCAAAAAGGCTTTCACAAAGGCGATTGCCGCCGCCCTTTTGAAAGACGGAAAGGTAAAAATCAAAGGTATGTACTCGACCAAGACGGGAAAGACCTTTGACGGAGTTGTGCTGCTTGCCGACACAGGCGGCAAGTATGTAAACTTCCGCGTCGAGCAGAACCGAAAATGATAAGGCTTGATGAAAAGCAATACCGCGCCGTAAAGAAAATGACCCGCGCCGCTTGTGCAAACAACGATTGCGGGAATTGTCTGCTGCTGGACGACGGGGAAACTTGCGTTTGTGTGCAGAGTATCAGCTATTCGCTGCTATGCCGCTATTTCCGCGAAGCGGTATTACCCGCCGACAGGCAGCTTTGCGAACAGATCACCCGCAGCGGGGAAACCGATTTGAAGCGTTGCGCGGTATGCGGCAGCACGTTTGCGGCGGGCAGCAACCGGGCGAAATACTGCCCCGATTGCGCGGCAAAGATACGCCGCAGACAGAAAGCCCAAAGCGAGAGAAACAGGCGTTTACGGATAAAAACAACTACATAGCAAGCACAGCAAACGAGTACCCGTTTGCGAGAAATGCCCGCGCTTCCCATAGAGAGCGCGGGCATTTTGCTTGTTGGGATAGTCCCAAACCCTTATATGACCGAGAAAGGACGTGATGAAAGAATATGCCGTATTCCTCATACGACCATGACAAATTGGAAACCGCCGAAACCATGCGGATAGAACGCCGGATATATTTTGAAGCAAAGGACAGGGAGATTGCCCCTTATGCTTCCTTGCCGATTGCGCAGCTACTTTCCATGCGCAGCGAAAGCGCGGCGGCAGAACAGGCGATTTTTGACGACCTTAAAGAACGCGCCGCCGCATGGGAAGAACAGGCGGGAAGAACGCTTTTGCTGGATAAAACACTTGAATATGTGAGAACGCCGCACGTCCAGCACACCGCTAACGAGTGGCAGACCACCGAGCATAACCGCCATATTCGCAGCAACCGGGTATATCAGATGAATTACTACATTTACGAGAATACCCGCTACGACAAAGAAGCGCAGAAATCTATCCCGTATTCATGGACGCTTACATGGAGCGTGCGCACCAACAGCCCAAGCAGAACCCAAGCGAAGATTGCCGGACAAGATAGAAAGGTTTTCACCGACAAGGCAGCTATGGAAAAGTATCTGAATGGGCGTATCAAAGCGTATGACCGTCTGTTTACGGAAATCTCCCCGCCTATCCCGCAGGAGTACGCCGACTATTTCAAAGTAAACGGTATGCTCATGCCGGACTACACCATAGAGGGCGAAGAACCCCCGCAGCAGCAACAGGCGGCAGCTATCCCCGAAAATACCGGGCAGGAAAAGGAGCGTGAACACATGAGCGAACAGTTTTCTATTATGATAGGCAACCGCAGCCGCTTTGACGCGGGCGACCCCGGCGGCTATTGGCTGGATATGCCCGCCACAAAGGAGCAGTTGCACGAAGCTATGCGGAACGTCGGCATTACCGCCGACAACCCGCAGGATTTTTCCATTCGCGGCTATTCCGACGACCCGGAGAAACATATTGCCTTGCCTTATGAAATGGTATGCGCCGCCGACGTGGACGAACTCAATTTTCTTGCGGCGCGGCTCGAACAGCTTGACCCCGCCGAGGTTGGCAAGCTGAACGCAGCCTTGCAGCAGAAAAACGGGCTTGCAAATATTGGACAGGTAATTGACTTCACCTACAACGTGGATTTCTACGTCCATATCCCCGAAGTACATAACTACCACGATTTGGGCGACTATTACTTAAATCAATCCGGCATGGTACAAATGCCCGAAGAATGGAAAGGCGGCATTGACCTTTCTACTTTTGGCAGGAACGCTGCCGCGCAGGAAAAAGGCGCGTTTACCGAGTACGGCTATATCGTGGAAAGCGGCGACGAGTGGGAACGGCAGTTTGAGGGGCGCGAAGTGCCGGAAGAATACCGCATTATGAGTTACCCGCAGCCGGAGCGCGGCGAACAGGACAAAGCCTATATGGACGCAGCCGAAACGCAGCAAGCAGACGCACAGGCCGCAGAGCCGCAGCAGCCCCGCCCCGTCGTCCCCATTATCCTTACTTCCGAAAAGCCCGCCGAAAAGGTAAAGGAGATCACCGCGCGTTTGGAACAGGGCGTACAGGCGATTTTTGACAGCGACCGCTACAAAGAGTTTCTTACTGCCATGTCGAAGTTTCACGATTACAGCTTGAATAACACTATCCTAATTGCCATGCAGGGCGGCAATTTGGTAAAGGGCTATTCACAATGGCAGAAAGAGTTTGACCGCCATGTAAAGAAAGGCGAGAAAGGCATTAAAATCTTTGCCCCCGCGCCCTACAAGGTGAAAAAGCTGGTTGATAAAATCGACCCCGAAACGAGAAAGCCCATGCTTGACCGCGAGGGAAAAGTGGTAAAGGAAGAAAAGGAAATCACCATCCCCGCCTTTAAGGTTATAACCGTCTTTGATATTTCGCAGACCGAGGGCAAGGAGTTTCCCGACCTTTCCGTTAAACCGCTGCTTGCCGATGTGGAGCAGTACGAGGATTTTTTCGCCGCCCTTGAAAAAGCGTCCCCCGTCCCGATTGCATTTGAGCAGATCACAAACGGCGCAAATGGGTATTTCAGTTTGACCGACAAGCGTATTGCAATCAAAGAGGGCGTGAGTGAATTACAGGCGGTAAAGACCGCCATTCACGAAATCGCCCATGCGAAGCTGCACGACGTAGACTTAAACGCCCCGCCGGAGCAGCAAAACCGCGTTGACCGCCATACCTGCGAGGTAGAAGCGGAAAGCGTCGCTTATACGGTTTGCCAGCATTTCGGCCTTGATACTTCCGATTACTCTTTCGGCTATGTGGCTGGTTGGAGCAGCGGCAAGGAAATGACCGAGTTAAAAGCGTCCCTTGAAACAATACAGACCACCGCAAAGGAACTCATTACCGAGATTGAGGGGCATTTTACCGAGTTGCAGCAGCAGCGGCAAGCCGAGCAGGAGCAGGGCGATACCTTTTCCATTTATCAGTTAAAGCGCGGGGACGAAACAAGGGACTTGCGCTTTGAGCCTTATGACCGTCTGCAAGCGGCTGGACTTACCATTGACCGGGTAAATTATGAACTCGTCTATACTGCACCGCTTACAAAGGATATGACGCTGGGCGACATTTGGGAAAGGTTTAATATCGACCACCCCGCCGATTTCAAGGGGCATAGCCTTTCCGTTTCCGACATTGTTGTGCTTCATCAGAACGACGAGGACACCGCCCACTATGTAGACAGTATCGGTTTTCAGCAAGTGCCGGAGTTTTTGCAGGAGCAGCAGACCCCCGTATTTGACAAGCTGCCGCCCGAACAGCAGCAAGCCTTGTCCGACACCGTACAAGACACTTTGCAAATGCTGGTTGACGCAGACAAGCGGATTTATGGCGACGTTACGGGCAAGACCCTTGAAGCAATCGCGGCGCAAGGATATTCCTACAAGGACGGGCAGCTTGAAAAGCAGCAGCCGGAAGCGACCCCCGACAGCCTTTTGACGGGTGAAACCGTCAGAACGCCGAGGGGCAATTTTCATATTACCGATATGAGCCGTGAACAGATCGAAGCGGCGGGATTTGGTTTTCACCATGCGTCGGAGGACGGGAAGTATCTCATTATGGGGAATGGCACACAGGCTTATGCCATAGCCGCCGAGCAGCCGCAGCGGGATAATCCCTTAAAGCACGTCGAGGACACCATAGAGCAGAACGACAACAATTTTGACGGGCTTATCAACAATACGCCGCAAACGCCCACCGTTGCAGATTTTGAGCAGCGGGCAAAGGCGGGGGAAGCGATTTCCGTTACCGACCTTGCAAAAGCGGTAAAAGCCGAGAAACGGGAACAGCCGCAGAAAAAACCGTCCATTTTGAAGAAGCTGGACGAATACAAGAAACAGGCAGCGCAGCAGCCGAAAGATAAACAGAAAGAGCATAAAAAGGATTTGGAGGTTTGATAGCATGAATACCCGCTTTACCATTGAGGAAGAAAACATTGTTGCGATCTACGCCGAGGACAGCCGGGAAACAACGCTTGAAAATATCCTTGCCGCCATGCCCTACATGGACGAGGATATGCGCCAGCTTGCCGCCGCAGCGGTGAACAAGCTGCAAGCCATGACGGACAGCGAGTTTTCCGAAAGGGAGTTTATCTTGACCGACGAGGAATAGCCCATAGAAAACAGGGGCGCGGTTGCCGATTTCCGGCACCGCGCCCCTGTTCTTTTTTTGTCCTTGCGTGGACAATTAGAAAGCCGTTTTTGCGGGTTTGAATATACTTTATCGTCTATGCTGTTTCCCCGCGCTGGAAGCCGCAGAAACACAGGCGTTTTCAGCCCTTAACGTTCCACTTGCCACCCCATGTTTTGCGCCTTATCGCTCCTGCTCCCGCGCCCTGCTTTGGGACGGGTAAAGAATACTATCGACGTTCTTTTTGACAATGCCGTATTCTTGCATTTGCTTTTTCGCTTGGCGGTAATCCTCATACAATTTGCTTTTTCTGTCGTTTAAGCTGCTATACTCCTTGCGCAGCGCGGCGAGATCGGGCAGCTTCTTTATCTGCATTTCCTTTAATGCCCTTGCCGCAGCTTCAAACAGGATAATTTCGCTTTCATGCCCCCGCAGATACTTTTCCTTGTCCCGCGACTTCTTGTATTCCTCGTAAATCGGTTTTAATTGTCGGTATGTGGTCGTGTGCTTGATAAGCAGCGACAAATCAGACATACGCTGCTCTACGTCCTTAACCGCCCTTGCCGCCGCGTCATGGGCGGTCATAATATCGGCTATCTTGCTTTCAAGTTCGCTATAATACTCAATCTTGTTTTCGGTTAGGAAGTTCATGCTTTTAGCAGCCTGTTTCAGATTATGGATTTTTGCCCACCGTTCATAGCCCGCCGACTGTTGGGCTTTGATACTGTTTTCAAGATCGACGACAATCCGGATTTTCTTATCTTCCCGCAGCGTTTTTGTTTTGGCAACATACACGCCCTTGATACGCTCCTTTATCGCTTCTTCCGTATAGGCCGCGCCGAGCGTCTTTGTGCGGGTAAACCGTTCCTGTCCGGCAGCGCGAAAGGAAATGTATTTGCCCTGTTTGATTTCATACCCCATTTCCTGCAAGCGGCGCAGCAGTTCGTCAAAATCTTTCACTTGGGGAATGAGAGTATCTATCGCCGTTTTCAGCTTTGCTTTGTAGCTTGTCCCTTGCTTTTCGGCGGTGTATTCTGCATAGCTTTTTCCCTTGTCCTGTCCCGGTACGACGACGGATAGCCCATGCTCTTTACATATCCTGTCGCTGGTGCGCCGGATAAAGTGATAGCTTTGCTTGTTGGAATGGTACTTTTTGTAGTCAACGAAGCTAACCGCGTTGAAAATCAAGTGATTATGCAGATGGTCTTTATCGACGTGAGTTGTCAAAACAAACTCATACTTGCCGCCTAATACCGCCCCGGCAAGTTCCATGCCGATTTTGTGCGCTTCTTCCGGTGTGGTTTCTCCCACCGCAAAGGATTGTATCAAGTGCCGCCCTAAATGTGTGCCGCGATCTCCGGCAGCTTCCCGCGTCCATGCAAACTCAATATCGGCGGTTTCCAGCCCGCAGCCGAAAGAGGACGCAAGCAGCTTCCCGTCTGTCTTTTCGGGATTTAAGATATAGTCTATCGCAGCCTTTAAGGTTGATTTAATAGGGTGCGTCTTTGTAACCGCCATATCTCGTCCACCGCCTTTTTAATGTCCTCTATATCCTGCCTGTAAACCGTCCCCGTCGCATTGGCGCGTTTTGCAATCTGGTTGATGTTCCGGCTCACCGCTTGCAGTTCCCGGATATATGCTTTTGTGTCGCTTCGGTCAACGACAAGAATATACCCGTCTATCGCCATTTTACGGAAGTATGCCCCATACTGCTTTATGGGAAGCTGCTTCATCTTCTCGTCGATCAGCCGCTTTTCTTCTTCCGTAACGTAAAACTTCATCTGTATATTTCTCTTTCGGTTTTCCATTTCCGCACCGCCTTTCGGTATAAGGGTTTGGGATTATCCCAACAAGCACTTTTCGCAAACGGGTACTCGTTTGCTGTGCTTGCTATCTACTCCTTATCCCGTTTCAAAGGCAGCGTTTGTTGCACTCTCTTTCTAATTTGGCGCAAAAAAAGATTGCAGCCCCTATGCGCTGCAATCTCCTGCTTCCCATATTGTGAGGTTAGTCCTCTGCTTGTTCGACTTCTGTTATCTCCCTTGCCGTTGCGGTTACAATCCGTATGCCTTTATCGCTCATACCGTCCAGCAGCGCGTCAAGCTGCCGCCGCCCGGTGGATTTCTCCGCATTGCTGTTCGGGAAGAAAAATTGATCTACCGAAATATGATACCGGGTTACAAGGTCATAGAATACCTGTAAACTCGGCTGTTGTCCCTTGTTCTCGATATTCGCAAGGTAGCGCGGGGAAATATATAACTCGTCGCTTACCTTTTTGCGGCTCTCGCCGTATTCATTTCTCGCGGCTTTTATAGCTGCCCCGAAAGCCTTAAAGTCGTACAATGGTACGGGTCTTTTTGCCATTTTCATTCACCCTGTTACATTTTACAGTTCACCTTTCTTTTTGGATATGTCCACACAATTCATATCATTAGGTTAAATACTTCCTGTTGTGTATTGACAGTAGACTGATTTTCTTATAAAATAAAATTTATGTAAAAGGAGGCGGCGTTTATGTTGCATAGCATGCGTATTAGATAAGCATTGAAAAAAAGGATTTTCCCATTTTCAACATGGGCTTTTTTGTCATGCTTATTTTGCGGATGCTATACAAAAAACTAACGACGTATAGATATAGTATAGACATAGTGCAAGCTATGCCTTAGTTTTGTTGTACTGCTCTGTGCATTATAAATGCAGGTCAATGCTCATGTTGAGGATTGACCTGCATTTTTTTGTGTAAAAAGGACGAGTGAAATATAATGCTTAAAAAATATTGGATAAAATGTCCGATTTGTAACGGAAAGACGAGAGTTCAAGTATTTCATAATACTGTATTAAAAGATTTTCCTCTTTTCTGCCCTAAATGCAAATTGACGCATATCATTGATGTAGAAAAATTAGAGATTGTAATCAAAAATACAGAAAAACAAACTTTTATTATTTAGAAGAAAGGATATAAAAATGAAACGTTTACCTAAATATACGCCTGCGGAAGTACGGAATGATCCATACGGATTTACTTACAAAGAAATGTCGGAAGTTATTGGCGAGAATGAAGCAAAAGCCTTATATGAAGAATTATATAAGCAATTACCACGCAAAAAAAATCTATCAATGTTGGTAAAAAATATTTGCAAAAGCAGTGATACTGAAAAGTATGTTTACGAACTGAAAGACAACAAATACATTGAAACGGTTTTTATCAAGCGGCGAGATGGTGGAACTGTTTGCGTGAGCACACAAGTCGGTTGTCCTGTTGGTTGTATTTTTTGTGAGTCCGGGCGAAATGGCTTTGTTCGTAATCTAACATCGTCAGAAATCGTACAACAGATTATATTGTTGCGTCGAAAAGTAAACCGTATCGTTTTTATGGGTATGGGAGAGCCTTTATTCAATTATGACAACTTGATAAAAGCAATCCATATTCTCCGAGATAGATATGGGCTCAACTTTCCAACCGACGGCATTACCATATCAACAGTTGGTCCGGTCGATCAATTAAAAAAATTGCGCGAGGAACATCTTAAAATTCAGTTGACAATATCTTTACACGCAGCAACACAATCTGCAAGAAATCGTATTATTCCTCACATGCGCATATATGCTATTGAAGATGTTGTTAAGCAAGCCTTATCCTATTCTGAAAGGCATAATCGCAAAATTGTCTTTGCGTATTTGCTTTTACCGGGTATAAATGACCGGCCCTCAGATGTAAGACAACTTGCAAAATGGTTTCGGGGCAAAAAAGTTATGATTAACGTGTTACAATACAACCCAACAAGCAATTCAAGAATTAAAGCACCACAGAAACGGGAAATAGTTGCATTCAAACATCAATTAGAGCAAGCAGGACTTGAAGTTACTATGAGAGTTTCTCATGGCAGAGAGATTAACGCGGCTTGTGGACAGTTAGCTAACACATATAATAAATTCAAAAAAAAATGATTAAAAGTGCCAGACGCATAGACGCAGAGCCGATAACGCATTAGGTCAAAAAACCTATGTGTTATCGGCTTTTTTATTTAATATTGCGCAAAAGCCGCTGTTCCCTATTATAGAATGGATTGCGGGTAGTGTATTAAAGTCGCCCTTTTTTAAGGATACGGCGGTATCGGGGAGGTATCGCCGTGTCCATTTTTATTTACTGTAACCCGCCTAATGCTTTGCGGTCAAAAAAAGCTATGCTCCGCAAGCGGGATATTCCGGCTATGAGTATGAACTGTCAATACATCTAAATACTTCTTACATTTCCTTTGCGCTCGTCCGCGTCTTGCGGACGGGCGCATTTTGCTTTTTTCAACTTTTTTCTGAAAAACGCACTCAAGAGCCATCTCCCGAACGGGTACGGAGCGAAAGGGGCAGAGAGGACAAGCCCTTAACTCCCGTCCTCTACTCCACGCGGGAAGGAGGTGAACTCTATGGAGCTATCTTCTTCCGACAAGGAAAGAATACAACATCAGTACGACGCATTAGCAAAGAAAACTTTGGTTGGCGAAGCGAAAAGCCACCGCCGCACTCTTGCGAAACGCGCAGCACGCGAAGTACCTTTTTCGGATTTGAGCGAAAGCGAACTCGCGCAGCTTTTCACAACGGACGAATACAAAAGCGATTATTTCCGTTTTCAAGTGTCCGGCTTTGATGTACTCGTCAAAAATGAACTGCTTGCCGAAGCCCTTAACGCTTTGCCCGAAAGGAAACGCGACATTATCCTTTTGTCCTACTTCTTGGACATGAGCGACGCGGAAATTGCTGAACTGCTGAATGTTGTACGCACGACGGTTTTCCGGCACAGGAAATCCGCGCTTGCGAAAATCAAACAGTATTTGGAGGGAAAAGCAGATGATGAATACCGTTAGGAAATCTGAAAATCTGTTGCCGTTCCCTGTCATTTCCGCAGCGGCAAACGGCGACACAACCGCCATGTGCGCGATCTTGAAGCATTACGAGGGTTACATAGCGAAACTTTGTACCCGCACGCTGAAAGACGACGCGGGCAATACCTATTCCTATGTGGACGAGGAAATGCGTAACAGGCTGCAAGTGCGCCTTATTACCCGCACCCTTGCTTTTCATGTAGGATAATCTTTTAGCCCATGCGGGGAGCGTGTCCCCTTTCCACGCTTCCCGTTATGGGCTATTTGTCGTTCCGTAACAGCACATCGGAAACGGTGTACTGTTACAGGCCGACAAAGCCTATTGTTCCTTGACAAAGAAAGCGGCCTTTGGTGCGCAGCATAACAGGCAACGGGTACATTCCGTCTGTACCGAGCCGGGCGGCGGGTACGCCATGACCGCTTTTCCCCGTTGGGGAAAAGTCGAGCGAGAACTACCGCGCCGTAAAACAAGTTTAGCAGCTTGTGGGCGACGACATACAAGGCGGCACAATGATACTCCCGCGTTGAACACCCTCAAAGTATTGCGCGGCGCACCCATAAGCATGGGCCGGGGTGAAACTCCCGTGAGGTTGCAGCTAACAACCGCCCGTTTTGCCTTTTGACGAATATAGTTTATCCATACAGGAAAAGGAGGTTTTTCTAATGGATAAAAAACAGACAATTACAACCGAACGCAAAATAGGGAAAATCACCTATCTTGTTCAAGCGTTGCCGAGTGAAAAGGCAACCGATACAATCCATAAAAAGATTGAAAAACTCATTGTAAAGGATTTGCAGAAAAAGCCCGGAAATCCGGGCTTTTTAGCGTCCGAGTAGTGCATTAGGCGGCGGGATATGGTATAATGATAGCAACACATTATACCTGTTTATTCGGCTGTCGGAAAGGAGGACTAATGTTACAGTCGAATAAAATCACCGCCCTTTACTGCCGTTTAAGTCAAGAGGATATGCAAGCCGGAGAAAGCGGAAGCATACAGCACCAAAAAATGATACTTCAACGCTATGCGGACGAACACCATTTTTTGAACACAAAGTTTTTTGTGGACGACGGATTTTCCGGCGTGAGTTTTGAGCGCGAGGGGCTGCAAGCGATGTTGCAGGAAGTGGAAGCCGGACGAGTGGCGACGGTCATTACCAAAGACCTTTCCCGTCTTGGCAGAAACTATCTGAAAACGGGCGAACTCATAGAGATTGTATTTCCCGAAAACGGAGTACGCTATATCGCGATCAACGACGGAGTTGACACAGCGCGGGAGGATAACGAGTTTACCCCCTTGCGGAACTGGTTTAACGAGTTTTACGCCCGCGACACAAGCAAGAAAATCCGCGCAGTTAAACAGGCACAGGCGCAAAAAGGCGAGCGCGTCAACGGGGAATATCCATACGGCTATATCCCAGACCCGAACAACCGCCACCACCTTATACCCGACCCGGAAACCGCGCCGATTGTCAAACAGGTTTTCGCTATGTTTGTTAGCGGTGTGCGTATGTGCGAAATCCAAAAATGGCTTGCGGAAAACAAAGTCTTGACGATTGGAGCGTTGCGCTATCAGCGTACAGGACAGGCGCGGTATCAGCGGGCAATGATCGCCCCCTATACTTGGCCGGACAAAACGCTCTATGACATATTAGCAAGGCAGGAATATTTAGGGCATACCATAACCGCGAAAACTCACAAGGTATCCTACAAGTCGAAAAAGACCCGGAAGAACGAAGAAGAACAACGCTATTTCTTCCCAAACACCCATGAGCCGCTTGTTGACGAGGAAACCTTTGAACTTGCGCAAAAGCGGATTGCTACCCGCCACCGCCCGACAAAAGCAGCGGAGATTGATATTTTTTCCGGCTTGCTGTTTTGCGCTGGTTGCAGACATAAGATGTATTACCAACAGGGCGTAAATATCGAGCCGCGCAAGTTTTCCTATTCTTGCGGCGCATGGCGCAACAGGGCAAGGACAGGCAGCGAGTGTACCTCTCATTATATCCGCAAAAACGTACTTCTTGATTTAGTGCTGGAAGATATGCGGCGGGTTTTGCGGTATGTTAAGGAACACGAACAGGACTTTATCTGTAAAGCTACCGAGTACGGCGACATGGAAGCGAGAAAGGCATTAGCGCAGCAGCAAAAGGAACTTTTCAAAGCACAGGCGCGTATGACCGAACTTGACACGCTTTTCCGCAAGCTGTATGAGGACAACGCATTAGGCAGACTGACAGATGAACGGTTTGTGTTTCTAACTTCCGGCTATGAGGACGAAAAGAAATCCCTTGCCGCAAGGATAGACGAGTTACAACAGCAGATCGCAACCGTTACCGAGCGAAAAAGGGATATATCAAGGTTTATTCAGATTGTCGGGAAATACAGCGACATACAGGAATTGACCTATGAAAACGTCCATGAGTTTATCGACCGTATTTTGATACATGAATTAGACCGGGAAACCAACACCCGGAAAATCGAAATCCATTACAGCTTTGTCGGACAGGTTGATACCGAGCAGGAGCCGACGCAAGTTGTCAACCATGACCGCCGCAACATGGTAGATGTAAAAAGTATCGCTATCTAACCTCAGCAAAGTTCGCACCTGAGTAGCCGTCGTCGGTGTACCAGCGCAGATTGGTAAAGCCGTTCTGCTTGGCGTAGGCTTCCAAAATCCGTTTCTGGTTGGAAATGGAATTGCTCTCGCCTTGCAATTCGTCCTCATGGGACAATCTCGGATAAAGGGCGGTAATGAGGTTTTGGGTGGCTTGTCTTAACATAAAATCCTCCGTTTCCGACAGCCAGCCCCACTATTCCGTGGTTTCATTGTACCACGGAACAGGGGCGGCTGTACAGCGGTAAAAGTGATAAATCTGCTTCTTTACAGCTTGTCAAATCGCCTTTTTTTGTGTAGCAGCGGCTTCCGCTTCCAGTACCCTCGCCATCTTGTCGGCGGCGGTGCTGGTGGTGTCTTTCTTGAAAAAGCCGGACACGACAAGAACGGTATTCCCCATGCGGATTTCCGTCACGCAGTCGGGGCGGCGGGTGGTACGGTGGTCGTGCTGCTTGATATTCTCCATAGGCAATACTCCTTTCATTCAGCCAGCAGTTTCTTCATGGTTTCCATTTTCCGCTTTGCGGTTTCCTGCCGGAAGTTGACGCCAGTAAAGCGTATCGGGACGCACATGGACAGCAGTCGGTCATAAATCCGGGAATGGGCCGTGTCTGTCGGCTTTTTCAACTCGTCCAGCGGGCGGTTGGTGGTGGCGATCAGCGGCTTGTTGCTGCGGTATCGGGTATCAATCACATGGAATACCTGTTCCAGTCCATAGTCGGTGCCACGCTCCATGCCGAAGTCGTCAATGATAAGCAGCGGATAGCGGCAAAGGCGGGAAATATACTCATTCCGGCCTGTAAAGCCGGGAGAGAGGTCGCCCAGGATAACGGCGAAGTTCGTCATATATACGGGGACTTCTTTCTCCATGAGGGCGTTTGCGATACAGCCCGCAAGGTAGCTTTTCCCGTTGCCGACGTTCCCCCAGAACAGGCAGCCGATGTTTTCGGCCTGCATTTCTTCCCAATGCTCCGCATACCGCCGGGCAATCCCGGTCTGCGGGTTTCTGCCGTTGTCGTTCTCGAATGTCCATTGCTGCATGGCTGAGTCGGCAAAAGCCCTCTGTTTCAGATTTTCCACGGCTTCCACATGGCGGCGGTGTTCCTCGGCGGCCTGCCGCTGCTCACGGGCGGCTCTCTGGCAGTCGCACTCTGCCGGGTGGCGGTCACGGCCAAACAGCTCCTTACCCTCCGGGAAGTAGGCTTCTTTCGGCGTATGGCACTTTCCGCAGTAAAGCAGTCCGTCCTCGCCGATATAGTCCTCCATCTCCGGGGCGGCGGTTGTCATGTTCTCCAAAATATCTTTGATTTCACTTGTCATAAGCTTTCTCCCTCCATACAGGTATAGTCGGGGATGCCCTGTTTTACGGCTCCCTTTTTGTCATTGGCCGCCCATCTGTGCAAGGCGGCGGCATAATTCTGGTAGGCTTTCCCGCTGGCGGCAAGGTAATGGCTCATTTCCTCAATCAGCCGTTCCAGCCTGTCCGGGTATTCTGCCTGTAACTCGTCATATTCGTCCTTTGACAGAAAAATATTCTCATATCGGCCATAAGCTGTGGGCGGCTCCCCACTCGCTCTCATTGTTTGGTTCTCTATTAAGTTGTTTATATTAGTTTTGTTAGGGGTCGGTTTTCCGACCATCATAGGGTCGGTTTTCCGACCGTCATAAGGTCGCTTTTCCGACTGTATGAGGGTCGCTTTTCCGGCCATCAGTTGGTCGGAAAACCGTACCACTGGGACAGGCGGCACTTTCACATAAAGCCGATTGGGTGCGGAGAAGCCCCGCCGTTCCCGTTCTAAAAGCCCGGCTGCGTCCAGTTCTTTCAAGGCTCCCTTGATGGCGGTACAACCCTTGTCCAGCATTTCCGCTATCTCCGCAACGGGGTAGACAATGAATATCCTGCCCTCGCCGTCCTGCCAGCCGTTCTTCTGTGACAGGGTGGAGCGGTCTAATAAAAGCGCATACAGCAGCTTGGCGGTCTGTGAAATCTCCATTTTCAGCAGGAAACGGGGGTATGGAAGATAGGCGGGCAGCGTGGTGTCTGCCCTGATATAATCAGCGATAGTATCACCTCCCTCTGTGTTGTGTCGTTTTTGGGCTTTGTCACGCATTAGGACGGCATTTCCGGGGGGAAAGGATAAATGTATCGCATACCCTTTGACACCCACGAAAAAAGCCTTGATTTATGCGGGTTTGAAAGGCTCTAAAGCGTGACATTTCTGCCTTTGTTTCCGCTTTCTCTCGGCGGCTTTGCGTTTCTTCATGCACCCGGCGCAGCCGGGGCAGTATTTCCCCCGGTTGGATTTGGGGACAAAGGCCGCCCCGCAGACCGCGCAGCGTTTCCGGCTCCCCCGGTACAAGAGGGCTGCGGCCAGCTCCCCGTCAAGGGGCAGGACAGCCACACGGAACCAGCGGCACATGAGGGAATAGGAAATGCTCTGGACGCACACGCAAGGCTCCCCGTCGTCTAACAGCAGGCAGTTCCCCTCGTCGTAGTTACAGCACTCATGCACAAGGCGGCGGGCTGCCTGGTGCTGGCGGTAGTCCATGCGGGACGGCTTATCGTTCATGGCTCTGCTCCTTTCTGCGGTGCGGCTCTTCCCGGCGCAAAATCTGGTCGATGTTCCGCTTGACGGTCTGCAACTCCCTGAACCGCTGCTTCTGTTCGTGATAGGTGTTGTACAGGCCGTCTTTCTCGGAGATAAGCTGCTCGATCTCGGCCTGCAACGCTTTTCGGCCGGGCAGCTTGGTAAGCCCCTGTGCCTTGAAATACCGGGCGGCGGCTTCGGCTATGATAAAATCGCTCTCGTTTGCCTGGCGGTATGCGGCGCGGGCTTTCTCGGATTTCTGCGCTTTCAGCCCCTCGCGGATGGGCTTGGTCTTGGCATAGGCAAGTACCTGTTGCCGCAACTCCCTTTTCCCTTGCAGCTTCGTTTCCAGTGCTTTCAGTTCGCCGCTGGTCTGGCGCATTTCCTGATAGGCGGTAGCAACGGCGGCTTCAAGCTGTTCCGGGGAAGAAAAGCCGTACTGTTGGTAGATGGTCAGGGTCTTGGCGGCCTGTTTCAGATTGTGTATCTTCGCCCATCGTTCATAGCCTTTGCCCTTGCCCTCGGCCATCTTCTGCTCAATGTCCACAAGCCGCTGCACACTGTCCTGTCTGGGGTCGATTTTCCCTGTCTTTTCGCCCTGTAAGCGGCCTTTCCCGGCGTGTAGGTATTCGGGTATGGCTGCGGTCTGTTCGGCGGCTCTGGCGGCTTGGTGCTGCGGGGTGTAGCGAACCGTTACGCCCCTCTGGGCGTTCTGCTCCAAAACGGCAAGGACGGCGGTGCGGTCAAAGTCGCCGCCCAGCTTCCGGGCGGTGATAGGCTTCGTCCTGTCTGGCGTGAGGTAGGACAGCCGCCCCCGGCTCTCCTTGACGGTCACACCCTCCCGCAACAGCAGAGAGGAAAACTCGTCAAAGCTGGCAGCGGTGGCAAGGGCTTTCCGTAGGGTCTGCCGCAGCTTCTCCTTGTTCGTTTCAAACTTGGTCTGCCGGGGCGTGATACCGCCTGCAATCATGGGGGCGTTCTGCTTGTCCAGTGCGGCCTGTCCCTTTTTCTGCGCCCAATATTCCCGGTCTGTGACACGGTTCTTGCTGCCGTTCAAGAGGTCGATTTGGTAAAGTCCTTCCCGGTGGCACATCTCCATGACCTCGGACTTGAAGTAGCGTAGGGCTGCGTCGGTGCAGCGGTGCTTGCACCCGGCTTTCGTGTCCGCTGGCCTGTCCATGTAGGGCAGGAACGGCACTTCCTCTATCCGCAGGCTGTTAATGACGATATGCACATGGATGTTGCCGCTGTGGTTATGCCCGTCCGGGTGGGTGCAGACAAGGGCCTGATGGCCGGGGAAATGCTCTTTACAGAATTGCTCCCCCAACGCCTGCGCCCGGTCTACGGTCAGGCCGTTGTCCGGCCCGTCCCGTGGGTCAAAGCTGATGATATAGTGGTGGCTTTTCACATCCTCCCGCCGCTGATTTTTCTCATAGCGGAGATTGGAGCGCATACACGCAACGGCAAAATCCTCGCCGCCGCAGTTCAGCGTGGACAAGCGATAATCCTCACGGGGGATAAGCCTGCCGTTTTCATCAAGGACGGGCTTCATAGTAAATTCGTCATGCTCAAAGAGCAGGTATTGTTCGGCGGCTCCGTAGTCGGCGTTCTTAGAGCCTAAATGCTTGAGTGTTGCCAACGGCGTCACCTACTTTCTTTAGGACTTCATACTTGAGGGCGGCAAGGTCGGCGGCCGCTTCCCGCAATTCCTTTGCCATAGCCGGGTAGGGGCTATGCCACTCGTTGAGGGTGCGGGCAATCTGGTTGAGATTGCCGCCAATCCTGCCGTACTCGGCTGTGAGCTTCCCGACAGCGGAGAGCAGCTCGTCATTGACTGACGACACATGGAGTACGGGGCGTATGGTAGTGCGCCGGATGGCCTGCCGGAGAAATTCGGACTGACTGATACCATAGGGCGCAAGCCGTTCTGTGAAGTCGGCGTATTCTTCATCGGTCAGCCGGGTTTTCACAACATGGCTGCGGTGGGGGGTGTTGTATCGCTTCGGCATGGGCTGTAAACCTCCTTTCACTTATCACAAAAAATGGGCTGGTCTGTTAGCTATTTTCGGGGCATTTCCTGTCTGCCGGACAGAAATATTTTTGCGGCGTAAGCCGCATAGCAGGGTTTGGGGAAGGCACTCCCCAACAAGTTTCCCGCGAGGGGCAAAACCGCAGAATTGCGGATTTTGGCACCGTGGTAGAAACTTGCTCTAAGTAAGCCGTAGATTTCCCCTTGCACTTACTACTCGTATAGCTGCCGCCTGTTTTGGCCGGATTTCTGCAAAAATCTTACGGCGTGGGGCGATTTTTACCCGCAGTTCTTTCTTTCCGCTAAAGATACATTTCAAAGGCCGCCAGCTACCCGCTTGCCGGGAATTTTCTCAAATTTTCCTTTGCCTTAGAAATACAGAAAATGCAGATTTGGCTACCGCCGCAGAAAATTTTTTGTTTCCGGCTTCACCTACCTACTACGGATGACTTTGCGATTTTGCCAAACGGATAAAGAAAAAAGCAGCAAATCTTTTTCAGACTTACTGCTTTCGCTGGCCGCCGATGGGCGGTGGATATTCAGTTTTGAAAGTTCAGGTCAGGTTGGCCCGATGATGGATAGCACAATAAATTCCTGTTTTCCCTTTAAGGCATTGTGCATTTTTTCTATTTCTCTTGATGATTATTTTTTTCATAATCAATCAATGTACCTATAACAATTCCAATCAACATTCCGATACCTGCACAAATAGAAATAGCAAAAAGATTTTGCAAAAACGCCCATGCCAACACACCTATGCAACCACCGACAATAAATCCTGTTAATAAGCCAATAGTTAAGTATTTATTACTTTTCATATTGCTATATCTCCCCTAAAAGTATATTTGTCGTTGGTTCTATTATACTATGACCTGCTTCCTTTAGGAATAGATGAATTGTAAACTGGCTGGAGTGAAACCGCTAATGACAGCCAGTGTTTGTTCTTTGTTTATCGGTCAAAGCGAAATTTGAACAGGGCGGCAATGAGCTGTTGCTTTATATGTTCCTCAACTTCGGCGTTGACTTTCCCGTGTACTTTGGAACAGTAGCGGATATATCCGGCATAGTGGGAAAGAATGGTGTCGATTGCGTCCGGGTCGCCCTCATGGGCTTTGACGATTGTTTCATAGGGGAGAAGTTTACTCATAGTCATTTCCCTCCATGAGCCGCCTTAACCGCTGCAAGGCAAGCCGGATATGCCGCCCCGCTGTGCTGCGTGTCCGGCCAATATGTACGCCGATCACTCGCTGCGGCTGGCGCAGGAAATAGTAACGAAAAATTTCTTCCTGCGTCTGCTCCGGCAAAAGGGCAAGGGCGGCGGCAAGCTCCGCATGATACAGAACGGCGGTCTGGCCGCAGGCGGTAAAAAGATATTCTTCAAGCTACTCCGGCTCGGCAAGCTGGACAAACTTTTCACTCATCAGATAATCAAGGGAAACTTCCCGTTCCCACCTCCGGCGCAGCTTCAAGATTTTATCTATGGCTGCGTGACGAATGACTACCTTGCAAAAGGCATTGAATGTGTACTGGATATGCACCTTGTAGGCTTCATCTTCGGTCATGGAAATTCCCCCTCTCTGAATAATAGTGCGGGGCGGCAGTACTCCTTGCTGTCGCCCCTTGATTGCCTACCAGCAAAGACGGGCGGGGCTGTCAACGACGGCGCGAAGCGGCGTTCATTTTATCGTTGACTGGCTCGGCTGGGTTTGCTATTTACCCGACAAACTTGAATTTATTTTAAGCTATCACGTTTTACCTTCTTAAGCCTTACTATCATTACCATAGGAATTTCTTTGTTGGTTTTGAAACATTCTTCATAAAATCCATCAATGACAAATCCAGCTCTAAAACAAAGGTTAAAAATATCTTGTATGGAACGATGATAATAAATCTGCTCTTTCGGTTGCCCTTCAATCGCTATATCATAGTAACTGTGCGGTGTCATATATTTTTCAGTCAACGTGACAAAACAAGGGTGTTGCGTTGCAAAGACAAAAATTCCGCTTTCCTGCAACAGTTCATAAACAGCCATAAGAAGTGGTTCAATGTCCGTAATATCCATAATTGCCATATTAGAAACTGCTTTCGTAAAGGCTCGATTTCTTTTTAATTCTAATATACTTTTTCTATCGGTCGCATCCGCCACACAAAATTCAATTTGTTTTGCATATTGTGATTGCCGTCTTTTAGCCAATTCTATCATTTTTTTGCTGTAATCAAAAGCGACAACCGAAGCACCTCTTTGTGCAAGATACGAAGAATAATTTCCATTGCCACACGCAATATCCAAAATGTAATCCGCAGGATTAGGAGATAGAAGTTCCGTTACTTTGGGGCGCACTACCTCTCTGTGAAATTCATTAGATTCGTCACCCATTGCATTATCCCAAAATTGTGCGTTCTCCTCCCAGATTTTTTTACTTTCCTCTGTTCCCATGTTCTCTCCCACTCCCAAAATTTGCTTTTTTGCTTCCATTAAATCTTCCTTACTATATTCCATTGTTACCCTCCATAACTTCTGATTGTTGTCGTCTTGACTATTATGTATCTTTTCTTTCCAAAATGGTATAGGCTTTTATTTTTGTAATGCTGCAAAACTTTTCTTCTGTAAGGTATTCAAAGGATATTTCCCTTTGCCGCCGCTTGCATTAAGCCGCCGCTATTGGAAAGCCAAAAGCAGCGGCTTTTTTTACTCGGTATTACCGAAAAGTATAGAAAGCAGGATATGTCATCATTTGTCATTTCTTCTCAATGTAATAACTGCATGGCATATCAAGCCAAATACAAGAGAAAAACAGCCACCGCCAAATAGTGATGCTCCCCACCCTGCACCTGACATTGTCATAAAACCGCCAACAAAGAAAATACCAATGCCAAGAAATATACCAACACCATAAAAAAGTCCAATTGCCATATCGTACTTATTAAATTGTCGTTTCTCCTTTTTTTCATATGTTTCCATCTTTGTTATTACCTCCTTCGCAAAATCGTCCATGTTGACTCCAAAAAGAAAGCAAATTTTTTTCAACATATTTAAATCGGGTTCATTAACATCTCTCTCCCAATTCGATAGTGCCTGCCGGGTAACATTCAATTCCCCGGCTAGTTCTTCCTGTGTCATTCCCAATTGTGTTCGCAGATGACGTATTTGCTTTCCTGTTGTAATATTCGTCTGTTCCTGGTTCAAAATAGTTTCTCCTCTCTGATACTGATTTTATCAATGATATTTCGCAATAGCCAGCAATGAACGCTTGCATTGCGCAAGACGTTACATTATCTTCTGAAACATATAGCGCACCTTGTCCAGGCGGCTGTTTGGACGGCGGGGCTGGATGACTGGCTTGCCGACAGCGGCCTGATACCCTTTCAGTTCTGTAAGGCATACGCTCTGCCCGTTGGTGTAAAAGGCCAGATCAGTACGGTATGCCTGTATACAGCGGGCGGGAATCTCGCCAGTAAAGACAACTTCATCCTTTTTTACCTGGACCGTTTCGATGGTGGCACAGTATTTCGGTGCATCATGATAAGCCCTGGAAAGATATTCCCGGGGCGCATAGAGGGTGAAGGAGAGATAAGGTTCCAGCAGTTGCGTCCCTGATTCCTTCAATGCCTGTTCCAATACAATCGGGGCCAATGAGCGGAAGTCCGCCGGCGTGCTGACCGGACTGTAATAAAGCCCGTATTCAAAGCAAATCTTACAGTCCGTTACGTTCCAGCCGAACAAGCCCTGCTCCAGCCCGTAACGGATACCATCCCTGACAGCGTTTTGAAAACTCTGGTTCAAGTATCCCAGCGAAACCCGGCTCTCGTATTGTACACCGGAGCCAAGCGGGAGTGGTGTAACAGACAGTCCGATGGATGCCCAAAACGGGTTGGGCGGCACCTCGATATGGATGGTGTGGCTGGCTGCTTTGAGCGGCCGCTCCATATAAATGACGGTGGGTTCCTTTACCACTGTTTCAAGCTTGTATTTTTCCGACAGCAAAGCGGAAACAACCTCCAACTGCACCCGGCCCAAAAAAGAAAGAATGATCTCATGGGTGATGGAATCCACCTCGCAGCGCAAAAGCGGGTCAGTATCCGCAAGTTGCGTAAGAGCGTCCAGCAGCCGTTCTCTTTGCGCTGCCGTTTTCGGCGCAATCGACGTCCGCAGCATGGGGAGGGGGTCCTCACGCCACCTTTTACGAGGGAGCCGGGTTGGGTCCCCTAATACATCGTTTAACCTCACGCTGTCGCTGGGAAGGATAACAATTTCACCCGGATAAGCGGTGTCTGTCCGAACAATTTCCCCTTTGGATGGAATACGCATCTCTGTGATTTTCAGCTTTTCTCTCCCGGCCAGGGCCACCGTATCCCGCAGGCGCAGCGTTCCGCTGTATAGCCGTAGATAGACACGCCGCTGGCCGCAATCTGTATACTCCACCTTGAAAACGCTGCCGCATAGGGCGGCGCTCCCCTGTTCCCCAATCGGTTGGAACAGCCCTGTCACCGCATCCATCAACGGTTGAATGCCAAGGCCCTTTTTGGCGCTGCCATAATAGACCGGGAACAGGGAGGCGTCTTGAACCCGCCGCTGTTCCTCCCGCACAAGTTTTTCCCGGCTGATTGGTTCTCCTGCGATATACTTTTCCAATAATTTATCGTTATTTTCGATGACCGCATCCCATGCTTCTATGTCGGTATTTTCCTCCAGGACTATTTCCGGGGACAGCGACACCGTCTGCTTGATGATAATATCGGCGGAGAGCTTATCCCGAACAGACTGAACCACGCTCTGCAAATCAACGCCAGCCTGGTCGATCTTGTTGATAAAGATAACGGTGGGAATGTTCATTTTCCGCAGGGCATGGAACAGAATACGGGTCTGGGCCTGCACGCCATCTTTAGCGGAGATCACCAAGATGGCCCCATCTAAAACAGCCAAAGAGCGGTACACCTCCGCCAAAAAATCCATGTGGCCGGGCGTATCCACAATGTTGACTTTACATCTGTGCCACTGGAAGGAAGTGACTGCCGCTTGAATGGTAATCCCACGCTGCCGCTCCAAAAACATGGTGTCCGTCCTCGTTGTCCCTTTTTCGACGCTCCCCGGTTCTGAAATGGCTCCGCTGGCATATAGCAGGCTCTCCGTCAAGGTCGTCTTTCCAGCGTCTACATGGGCAAGAATTCCAATATTGATTATTTTCATGTGATTGTCCTCCCTTTACTGCCCCGAAGGGCATAAAAATCCCCAGCAGTAAAATACTTTTACCACTGGGGATGATAATTTGCGGACATACACATATACAGCATACACCTGTTTGTGAGTGCTGTTTTTGGGGATATGTCAAAATTGATAAGGCAAAAGTATTCTTAAATTGGGTACAAAAAACTAAGCCCCTACAAAAGGGACTATCATAATCCTTTGTTCCCACTATTTGATTATAGTTTTATTTAAGAATACCTTGCCGCATATTTTTTACTCCTTTTCTGGAATTGACTATATTATATCACATCAGTTTTAGGAAAACAAGTATCTAAAAGAAATTTTTCTTCCCCTTATATGTAACAATCATACCGGCTTCCTAACGTTCAGAATGGTTTCTACTGTCTGCTGCGGTGTTTGGTTGGAATTGTCCAGCCAAAAGCCGATCCGTGGTGTTGTCTGCATTTTACTAAATACAAATTCAATGTATACAGAAAGAAATATATAAGGAGTGGGAGGGATTCCGCCGTAGTCGGCATTGTAGGAAAATCCAAAAGTTTAGATTTTCTCAAAATGCTTATCTTTTGGTCTTTGGTTCGGAATAGTGTAGTGCTGGCGGTCTATCTATTGTTTTCGGTTGCTTGCTTCTTTACCGTACATGAGCATTAGCATTTCTTTGGAAACGATCATATTCAGATGATGCATCAAAACTTTCATCACTTCAGCTTCTTTATAACCCAAATGGATCGATTTACCATTACAGGTCAGATTATGATTGGAAAGATGAAAGGTCAGATCATCAAACACCAGTTCTTCCAGCACCACTTCTCCCTGACGACGGGAAAGCGCACGAATACGCGCCAGCAGCTCTTCACTGGAAAACGGCTTTGTCATATAGTCATCCGCACCGCTGTCTAATCCCTGGATCTTATCCTGCACATCATCCTTTGCCGTTAACATCAGCACCGGCACCTGATTGTGAAGCTGACGCAGTTCTCTGACGACATCAAATCCGTTTTTCCCCGGAAGCATGACATCTAAAAGCATGACATCATATTCCTGAAGCATGGCGTAAGTAACCGCATCATCGCCATTATCGATCAGATCGACCTGATATTTCTGTTCTTTTAACAATTCACAGATCGCACTGCCGAGGTTGATCTCATCTTCTACTACCAGTATCCGCATTCCTCTCACCTCACTTTCTACATTAAAACACAAGGACCATGCCCTGTAAACAGTATAATGAGGAAAACTGAAAATAAACTGAAATCAGGATAAGAAAGCACAACCGTTTTACATCAAACACTTCCCAGTACAAGTTCCTACTATGTGAATGGTTTTGAGATACTTTCTCTTTTTAATTTACCTCTACCTTTCCCTAAATTAAAAAGCAGGCATTTGCCCGCTATTTCCCATATCGCTTAAAATACTGAATGGCCTGACAGCCCAGCCCCGTATGCGCCGATACCACGCTCACTAACGGAATCAGCGTATGATGTGCATCAGGGAATGCCGCCTTTAATTTGTCTTGCAGAACATGTCCTTCCGCTTCACTGTCTACATGCGCAACGATGATTTCCCAGTTTTCGTCAATGCCGTCTTGCTTCATCAAATCGACGGACTGATCCATCGCTCGATGCAGCGTACGCACCTTCCCCACCACATCGATCTTTCCCGCTGTTTTCTGATTGATCTGCAAGATCGGCTTGATCTTTAATAAACCGCCTAAGGTTGCCGCAAGCGGTGTCAAACGCCCGCCGCGCTTCAAATGCTGAAGATCATCCGGCATCAGCAGCGTATTGGTAGAAGCCACGACTTCCTCTAAGATCGCTTTGATTTCCGCAATGCTCTTTTGTTCTTCTTCATACAGTCGCTTTGCCAGTACGATCAAATATTCTTCGACAACAGCTGTTACATGGCAGTCCACATAATCAAACGCAATGCCGACTTGCTCTGCCGTCATCTTCATTGCCTGTATCGTACCGGAAAGTCCGCTGCAGATCGGTACCGCAAAGATCATATCATAGCCTTCCTGTTTGAGCTGTGTAAACAGATCTTCGATCATTCCGGCTGCCGGTAAACTTGTTTTCAAATTGATCTGACGACGCATGAGCGCATTCACATCTTCTAATGTGATCTCAACCAAATCTAATTTATTCTCCTCTTCATAACTGATCTGAAGCGGCAGGGAATAAACGCCCTGCGCTTTCATTTCTTCAATTGTTTTTCCGGTTCCGCTGTCGGTTACGAATGCTACTTTCATTGCTGGTACCCCTCTTCATTTCTATTTGTCTCTATTTTATCACAGTTTATGCAATCCTGCATGATTTCCTGCTCTTAATCCCATTCACTTTTTCGAATCGTCTGTAAAGCGAGACAGCCATCGCCTGTATGGCAGCCAAGCACCGTCGGCAGTTCCATTTCACTGATTTCAAAATCTCCGACCTGCTTACGCACCGCTTCAGCCAGACGCTTCGCCGCCTCTTGACTGTTGGCGTGTGGAATACATAGACGATGTGTTTCCGGCGTTACGCCATGTTCTTTCAGATCGTCGCAGATCATTTGAAACAGCTTGGTTTCTGTTCTTGCCATACCGAACTTATCCACGCATGAGCCATCCTCTGCCAGCTTCAGCAGCGGTTTGATCTTCAATAAACCGGCTACCGCCGCGGCTGCCGGTGAGATTCGCCCGCCTCTTTTTAACTGTACCAAATCCTTGGGAATGGCATAAGTCATCGTATCATCCAGTTTTTCCGCTAATACGTTTAAGATCGTTTCCAGCGGCGCATTTGCTTCAGCCATCTTCTTTGCGCAGCACGCACAGTCCTGAAGCGGCGCTGCCAGCGTTCTGGTTTCGATCACATGCACTTCATCCATCTCAAGTGATTCTGCCGCAAACCGAAAGCCCTGATAGGTGCCTGATAGACCGGCTGCGATCGGCAGGACGATGATCGCATCATAATGCGCTTCCTTCCACTGCTTCATGCAGTTTTCCAAATAACCGGGATTCGGCTGTGAAGTCGTCGGCAGTTTGCCTTCTGCCTGTGCCGCATATAACTCATTTGCACGCATTTCGATCTGATCTTTATATTCCTTATCATCCAGTAAAACAGATAAGGCAACCAAAGCAACGCCTGCTTTTTGCGCATCCGCTTCATTCCAGCCCGATGTCGTATCGGTTACCACTAATATTTTTGACTGTTCCATAAACATCCTCTTTTCTTCTTTTCCCGCACATTATACACATGCTTTATTTGATTGTCAAACTATTTTCATTTCATTGCTGTTCTATGCAACTGCATTATACTATATCCTATTCTCATAGTAAAACAGATTTTCATTTCACTTATGATCAGATTATGCTTGTATGTGTGATTTCTTTCTTTTATAATGAAAAACAAAGAGAGGTGAAGCCATGTATCGCTTGCATGCAGACAGCCATTACGAAATCGAAATCAAAAAATCCCGTTTTATCTGTTATCTGCATAAATGTGATACAGAAGCGGATGCCAAAGCATTTATTCAGCAGATCCGCAGGCAGCACCCGGATGCCAGACATCACTGCTATGCGTTTATTATCGGTGAGCATCATGAGCTGATGCGAAGCAGCGATGACGGCGAACCGCATGGCACTGCCGGCGTACCGATGCTGGAGTGTTTGAAGAAACATGAGGTCGAGCAGATCGTCGCGGTAACCGTACGTTATTTCGGCGGTGTTTTATTAGGAGCAGGCGGCCTGGTGCGCGCTTACTCACAAAGTGTATCACAGGCGTTATCGCATGCGACGCTCACGACACCGACCTTGATGAAGCGTTACCGTCTGACTTTTTCTTACGCTTTGATCGGTAAGATCGATCATTTATTAAAAGGACAGGCTGACATCATCGACAAGCAGTATGATGAAAAAGTAACGTATCTTTACCGCACCGATAATCCACATCTAAGCGAACAGATCGCCGAGCTGAGCGCCGGCAAAGAGCTGCCTCACTATTTAGAAGATGAGATCGTGGAAAAAGCGATCTGATGAAGTAGATCAAAACAGCCGAAAACGGCTGTTTTTCAATGTACACGATAAAAAAGAAACGCCCTAATCGCGCTCCTTTTTCGCTCTAATGATCAAAACAAAAACAATTCACTGAGTTCAACGTCCAGCGCTTTGGCCAGCCGTTCAATGATCTTCAAAGAAACATTGCGTTCTCCTCTTTCCATATCCGATACATAATTGCGGTGGATACCGGAAAATTCCGCAAGTTTTTCTTGCGACCAGCCTTTTGCTTTACGCAGTTTTCTAACCCTCTTCCCAAATGCAATACAAATCGTGCTTTCATCCGTTTGGTCTATCATGTCGCTCGGTAGTAATCCATTCATGATTTCACCCTACCCTTTCACACTTTTATTTATATGAAAATGATACCAATTACCTGATTGAACGTCTACCTATGATAAGTGTTAGTGGAATTTTTTGTAAAGAAAAAATACAAAAACAGAGGCCCAAACCATGCTGCTGAACCCTAAAATGAGATTTCCTCTGGTATGATCGGGGACATCTCGCTGTTTCACTGCCGTACTGATCGTTTCTTCGCTCTGCGTGGCATCCTGCATTTCTTTGGCATAACGATACTGTGGATTGCGTATTGCGACAGAGGCGATTTCTCGTTCCAATAGGATCGACTGCACCAATTTCCCATCTGCGAATACATACACATCAAGCGGCTCCTCAATAGCGGAAACCGCGTCTGCCTCAATCTCCAAGCGCTTTGCCTGTTCTAAGAGCGGACATACTTGTTTTTGTCCTTCCTCGCTGATCCATACATTAAACAACGTGATCGGAAAGACGCTTTCCTCATATTCTACAAGGATCTGTTCCTCGCTGCACGCATGCAAATTCACTTCGTATCTCGTCCCGTGTAAAAAAGGAAAAAAGGCAGCTATCCATGCCAGTATATACCTCATATACATCACCACTTCTAGTCTGCACTTTTCATTGCCTTTTATTCACTGCGGTATTGATTTGCGATTTCTCTGATCTTGCTGAGCCGATGTTTCATGCCGGATTTGGTGATCGTTGCCTGATATGCTTCATGGTACAGTTCACATAACTCATTCAACGAGCTTTCCGGATATGCTTTGCGCAGCAGCGCCACTTCCTTGATCTTTTCCGGCAGACTTTCCAATGACTGAAAGTTCTCGATCCAGGCGATGTCCTCCAGCTGCTTTGCCCCGGCCTTCAAAGAACGCATTTCATTGGCTACCTCGCAGTTGTCTAAACGCGTCAGCGAATTCATGAAATCACGCTGAATGCGGCTGTCCTCGAAGCTGAACAAAGCGTCGCTTGCCCCGATACAGCGCAGAAAATCCGATATTTTATCGCTCGCCTTCAAATAGACGACATGCTGATGACGGCGAATGATATATTTGGCCGGCAGATGAAAGCGATTCATCAGCTTCTGGATAAATTTTGCCAGTTCTTCACTGCCTGCAGTCAATTCCAGATGATAATTGCTCGTCTGCGGCGAATTGATCGAACCGCCTGCCAAAAACGCACCTGCCAGATAAGCTCTGGCACAGCACTCTTTTTTCACCATGGCGGCGCTTGGATGGGTCCGCAAGCCTTTTTCCGAAAAAAGCTCCAGATCCTCTAAGATTTCCTTGGCCTGTTTTACGATTCGAATCACATATACATTGTTTTTCTTTAATTTCATCTTGCGCAGCACGGACAGTTCGCTCTCCACATGATAGCGTTCCTTTACCAGTTTCCAGATACGCTTAGCCGTATTCACATTCTCGCTTTTTACGACGATATGAATGCCGCGGTTTGTAAAACTGAGGGTGGAACAGATTTGAATGAGCGCTGACAGCTGTGCTTTTTCACAGCATGCATGCAATAGATTCTGCGCGACTTCCGCTTTGACTTCACTTGTGAAGGACATTTTCATCCTCCTTTAACAACTGCTCCAGCATTTCTTTGATCTTTTCGCTGTCATGACGGATCAACTGATTTTCAAAACTCAACATATCGCAGTAAAGCAAGCGATAATCATGGTTTTGTTCTTTTACTAAGATCGGAAAGCTGCCCATTAATTCATAGCGTGCCAATATCTGCGGAGAAATGATGTTATTATGTGCGACCACAATGTCGATCGCTTCCGGGAAAGTATGGTCGATGATCGCCTGCACATGATCTTCCAGCGAATAATAATCCGTTTCCCCGGACTGACTCATCGCATTGCAGATATAGATCTTCTTTGCCTCGCTTTGCTTTAATGCCTTTGCGATGCCTTCAATGATCAAGTTCGGCAGGATACTGGTATAAAGCGATCCGATTCCATAAATAATGTAGTCCGCTTCCAAAATGGCCTGCACCGCTTTCTCATTGGCAACGACATCTTCTTCATAAAATACGCGTTCGACCCGGTTCTTAAATTTGGGAATGTTGCTTTCACCGCGTACGATCGTGCCATCCTGCATCATCGCAAACAGCGTAATGACCTGTTCCGTCGATGGCAAGATCTGCCCTTTGATGTTCAAGACCTTGCAGCACTGCTCGATCGCATTCATAAAGCTGCCTGATTCCTGTGCCAATGCCGTTAAGATCAGATTCCCCAAGTTATGTCCGCCGATATCGCTCTCACCGCTGAAGCGAAAATTCATAAGTGATTTCAACATGCTTTCGCTTTCAGCAAGGGCGCACATGACATGGCGAATATCACCCATTGCCGGAATATGAAACTGCCGCCGCAAACGGCCGGTGCTGCCTCCGTCATCCGCAACGGTAACGATCGTCGTCAAAGCGATTCCTTCAATTTTCTTAAGCCCGCGCAGGATCGCCGACTGTCCCGTTCCTCCCCCGATCACGACGACCTTTTTCATCTTGTTCCCTTCTTATCGCGATGCCCTTTATAGCAGTGATACTGATCGCGATAATGCGCATACAGCCAATTCGTAACGGATACCGAACGATGCTGTCCGCCCGTACAGCCGATGCCGACCGTCAAATGCGTCTTGCCTTCCTGTTCATATTGTTCAAACAGATAATCCAAAAAATTGCGCAGGCGAATCAAAAACTGCTGCGTCTGTTCAAACTGCATCACATAGTCATATACCGGCTGATCATCTCCGGTCAATCCTTTTAACGCTTCGATATAGTAGGGATTCGGCAGAAAACGGACATCAAAAAGCAGGTCCGCGTCCATCGGCACCCCATGCTTATAGCCAAACGATACAAAGCTGATCGCAAACACCGGTTTTTCCTGAAAAGACAGTTGATTGGTCAAAATGCCTTTTAAGCCTTTTTGATCCAGCTTGGTCGTATCAATGCGCAGGATCGCCCGTTCGATCAGACTGTCAAACATATCCCGTTCCATTTCGATCGCTTCTTCCAGCGTATTGGCCTTCGCATGCAGAAGCATCGGATGATGACGGCGCGTAAATTTATAACGTCTTAACAGTACCTCATTAGACGCATCTAAAAAGACCACTCTTACTTTTACATCTATATTTTCAAAATAATTCAGAAATTTCGGGTAATCCATGGCGGTCGTCGCCAATGCCAAATGGCGATAGCGTTCATCCTGCGTATTGTGAATGATCTCGCCCAGATTTTTGATCAATTCTACCGGAAACTGGTCGATACAGTGATACCCCATATCTTCCAAAATGCCGATTGCCGTCGTTTTCCCCGCACCTGACATGCCCGTGATCAGCAATACATCCGGCTGCTTTTCTTCTTTCATCACATACACCTCATTTCTAGTCTTATAGTACCACACCCAAAGATGTCCTGCCAGCGTTTCTTTGATAAATGTCAGATGCGTTCCTGCCGCCTGTCCATCATATCCGCAAAGAAACGTATTTTTCCTAACCTTTTATGAAAACACGTATCGCATCTAAAAAAGCCGGTTTCCCGGCTTAAATTCCTTTGATCTGATGAAATGCGTGCTGTGCCGCGATCGCTCCATCGCTTACCGCCGTTACGACCTGCCGCAAGTTTTTGGCACATACATCGCCTGCACCATACAAGCCCTTCACTTTCGTTTCTTTGTTGGCATCGGTAAGCAGATAGCCGTTTTCATCACACACGCCGAGTTCTTTCACAAACTCCGTAACCGGGTCTAATCCGATATAAGGGAAAATGCCCGCTACTTCCAAAGTATGCTTTTCATGCGTATCCACATCTTCATATACCAGCGCGCTGACTCTGTTTCCATCATCGATCACTTCACTTGGTACGACTTTACGCAATACCTGAATATTGTCATATTTCGCCAATTCTTCCTGAATGATCGTATCGGCACGGAACACATCACGGCGTATCAGCAAATACACTTTTTTTGCCATCTGGGCCAAATACATCGCTTCCTCCAGCGCCGAATTGCCGCCGCCGATGACCGCGACCTCTTTCCCTTTGAAAAAAGCGCCGTCACATACCGCACAAAAGGAAATGCCTTTGCCGATATTCGCTTCTTCATTGGGAATGTGCATCATGCGCTCTCTTGTTCCGGTTGCCACGATGACCGCTTTGGCCTCATAGCTCGTGCCGTCTTCGCAAATCACTTTTTTCCATTCGCCATGATCTTCTACTTGTACGACATTTCCATACAGATAAGCGGCCCCAAAGGCTGTGGAATGTTCAAACATCTCATAAGCCAGCTGTGCGCCCGGTGTTTCCTTGATCCCCGGCCAGTTGGCGATCTCCGCTGTTTTCAACAGCTTGCCGCCCGGTGCACCGGCTTCGATCATTGCGGTCGTCAAACCTGCCCGGCTGCCGTAAATCGCCGCCGTCATACCTGCCGGCCCGGCACCGATCACTAATAAATCGTACGATCTTCCCATTCTCGATCCTCCTTTACCAGTTCGATCAGTTCTTCCATGTGATGAATCAATGCACACGGTTTGCTTTGTGTCAATTCCGCTTCCTTCGCCTCATCAAATACACAAGCTACCGAGAAGCCGCCCATGTTTTTCGCCGCCTGCACATCAGACGCACTGTCGCCGACATAGATCACATTGTCATGCCCGCGATATAATGCCTTACATGCTTCTAAAATACCGCTTGGATCAGGCTTTGGCTCTTTGATCTCCTCACAGCCGATGATGACCGGGAAATACTCCTCTAAGCCAAATTTCTCCAGCCCCATCGCCACCGTATGCTTCGTCTTATTCGATACCACCGCCATCGCATAGCCGTTGCTCCGCAGATAATCCAGCGTTTCTTTTACGCCCGCAAATTCCTTCACGTAGCGATCATGCTCACGATGGTTGTATTCTCGATAGCAGGCAATCAGTTCATCGCTCATGCTCACATCGAAATAACGCGCAAACGACTGCTTCAGCGTCGGTCCTAAAAAAGACTGCAGTTCTTCTTCACTCAGCGTATGATCCGGTTTATACTGTGCAAACACATGGCGGAACGACTGAAAGATCAATTCTTTCGTATCCACCAAAGTACCATCCAGATCGAAGAGCACGACCGGTTTTTCCTTGCGCCATGGATAGAACTTCGCAAACATTTTGTTCCATACACCTAATATACCACAAACCCCGAACAAAACGCCAATGACAGACACTGCCTGCGCCACTCGAATACCGCCAAACATCAAGGAATCGGTACGCAGTCCTTCTACGAAAAAGCGCACCATGCCATACCACGCGATATAAGCATACGCCAGATCCCCGCGTTTCTTGCGTCCATATTTGCGATACACAAACATGATCAAGATAAAGCCGATGAGGTTGCCGATCCCTTCATACAAAAACGTCGGCATATGATAATGACCGCTGATATACATCTGGTCTTTGATAAAAGCCGGAAAATGATCGAAATACGATTCCGGTACGATTTCCCCAAACGCTTCCTGATTCATAAAGTTGCCCCAGCGGCCGATCACCTGTGCCAACATCACATGAGGCAGCGCCACATCTGCGACACGCAAGCCATCTACGCCATGCCTGCGGAAATAAAACCAGCCGAATCCGATCGCCGCCAATAAGCCGCCGTGAATCGCCAGACCGCCTTCCCAAACATAGAATACCTTGACCCAATTATCCGCATACTGTTCCCACTCAAACAGGACGTACCAGATCCTGGCACCGATGATCGCAATCGGAAACATCATCAAGAAATAGTTTTCAAAGATCTCATCGTCATAGCCCCATTTGCGAAAGATGCGCAGACTTAACAGATATGCCAAAAAAGCGCCGGTCAAGATCAAGACCGCATACCAGGTAATACTGAGACTACCAAATGACACAAATGTTTTCATATCGGGAAAAAACGCCAAATCAAAATTCATATGCCTCATCCTCTCTATCATAAAAAGCAGTTCACGTTGCTCATGAACCGCTTTGCTTAACGTGCTGTTTTCGCATTCTCTGCGATATATTCCAGAACCCGCGCCTCAAATTCCTTCGCACTGTTCATTCCCATTTCACTCAAGGTAAAATTGGTAACGGCAGATTCGATGATCACCGCCATCGAACGTCCTTCACGCACCGGAATGACCAGTTTCGGTATCTGGATATCCAAGATGTCCTCATATTTCTTTTCTTCGATTCCCACTCGGTCATAATCCGCACGATCATTCCACTTTTCCAGGTACACCTCAAAATCAATATCGACATTAGGCAATACATAACTGGCGCCAAACATTCGCGATACATTGATGATCCCGATACCGCGGATCTCCAGCATCCCCTGCAGTAACTGCGGCGAACGACCATTGATATGGTTATGCACCCGATAGCAGTCGACCCGATCATCCGCCACCAGCATATGGCCGCGGCGGATCAGCTCCAAGGCAATCTCGCTTTTTCCCATTCCGCTGGTTCCGCGGATCAAGACCCCTTTGCCATAGATGCTCATCAAAACGCCATGTACGCAGATCGCCGGCGCAAGTACCTCATCCAAATACGTGATCATCATGATGATCAAACGAAAGGTCGGCAGCGTCGAACGAAAGATCGGGAAGTTTTTTGCCTTTGCGATCTCCATTAAGATGGGCGGACACTGATGCCCTTTTGAGATCACCAGTCCCGGCGTGTTGTCATGCGTGATAAAATCAAATGAAATACGCTGTTTTTCTTCACTCATCGTTGCAATATAAGCGATTTCCTTATCGCCTAGTACAACGATTCGCTTCGCCTGTGAATAATCGAAAAAGCCGGCCAGCTCCAACCCGGGACGATTGGTGTCCGCAATGACGATCTCACGATCCAAACTGCGCTCATCTCCGCACAGCTGTTCAAACTGAAACTTCTCCTGTAAGCATCTGACACTCGCTGTTTTTTCTTCCATAGCAGTTCCTTTCCATCTCGTTACTATGATTACAGACTACACTGAAATTAGTCTGAAACTACGATCATTTCTTTAATACCTTCTGTAAATACTGACCCGTATAAGAGGCTTTCACCTGCGCAATTTCCTCCGGTGTTCCGCAGGCGACGATATTGCCGCCTTCATCTCCGCCCTCCGGACCAATATCAATAATATAATCTGCACATTTGATAATGTCAAGATTATGCTCGATCACGATGACCGTATCGCCGTTATCCACAATGCGCTGCAATACCTCTAACAGCTTTGCCACATCGGCGGTATGCAAGCCCGTCGTCGGTTCATCTAGCAGAAACAGCGTTTTCCCGGTCGCCTTCTTCTGCAGCTCACTGGCAAGCTTCACTCGCTGTGCTTCGCCGCCGGATAAGGTGGTAGCGCTCTGTCCTAATTTGATATAGCCTAATCCGACATCTTTTAAGATCTGCAGTTTATGTTTGATCTTATGTACACTGGAAAAGAAGGAAATTCCTTCTTCCACGCTCATTTCCAGTACATCGTAAATATTTTTCCCTTTATAAGTAACCTGCAATGTCTCTTCATTATAGCGTTTTCCGCCGCATTCCTCGCAAGGTACGAATACATCCGGCAAAAAGTGCATGGAAATACGCAGGATCCCATCACCCTGACACGCTTCACAGCGGCCGCCTTTCACATTGAAGGAAAAACGCCCTTTTTCATAACCGCGCATTTTTGCTTCCGGCGTTTGCGCAAACAGATCGCGGATATCGTCAAATACACCGGTATAAGTTGCCGGATTGGAACGCGGCGTACGGCCGATCGGATCTTGGGAAATATCAATGATCTTATCAATATGCTCTAAGCCTTTGATCTTTTTATGCTTGCCCGGCTTGATTCGCACTCTGCCCAGCGCATGCGCAACGCCTTTGGAAAGCACTTCTGTGACCAAAGAGGATTTTCCGCTGCCGCTTACCCCGGTTACGACCGTAAAGGTGCCAAGGGGAATCGTCGCATTGACATGTTTTAAGTTGTTCTCATAAGCGTCAACGATCTGTAACTTCTTGCCGTTGCCTTTGCGGCGGTCTTTCGGCACTTCAATGCGTTTGCGCCCAGACAGATAAGCGCCGGTGATCGAATGTTCATTCGCCATCACTTCTTCCGGTGTACCTGCCGCTACCACTTCTCCGCCATGCACGCCGGCACCCGGTCCGATGTCAATGATATAATCGCTGGCACGCATCGTGTCCTCATCATGTTCTACTACGATCAAGGAGTTGCCTAAATCACGCATATTTTTCAAAGAGTTGATCAAGCGGTCATTATCGCGCTGATGCAAGCCGATGCTTGGTTCATCTAGCACATACAGCACTCCGCTTAAATGCGAACCGATCTGCGTAGCCAAACGAATACGCTGCGCTTCACCGCCTGATAACGTGCCGGCTAAACGATCCAGCGTCAAATATGCCAGCCCTACATCATTTAAGAAGCTCAGACGCTCCTTGATTTCCTTTAAGATCAATCGCGCAATATCCGTCTGCTGCTTCGTTAATTGCAGTTCCTCCATAAACTGCAAAGCCTGCTTGACCGACATCTGCGTCCATTCATAAATATTCTTGCCGCCGACATACACTGCCAATGCCTGTTCATTCAAGCGTTTCCCGCCGCAGTCAGGACATGGCGCTTCCGCTAAAAAGCTCGCATACCACTCTCTTGCCATCGACGAGGTCGTTTCCAGATGGCGGCGTTCGATCAGCGTACAAACACCTTCGATCACTTCATATTTATCCATATAGCCGGAACGTGTCCTGATCTGATAGCGGATCGGCTCATCCGCACCATATAAAATATAGCGCATTTCTTTTTTGCTGAGCTCCTTGATCGGCTTATCCAGATCGATCTGATAATGCTCGCAAAGCGCACGAAACCGCTGCCATTCGATATTGTCCTTGGCAATGATGTTTTTATAATACGTGATGCCGCCCTCGCGAATGCTGAGCGAACGGTTCGGAATCAGATAATCGACATCCACCTTCATCGTAATCCCAAGCCCCTTGCAGGTCGGACATGCCCCAAACGGCGCATTGAATGAGAACAGCCGCGGTTCCAGCTTCGGAATAGAAAAACCGCAGTATTTACAGGAATAGTTGGAAGAAAACAAGATTTCTTCATCACCATGCACGACTACCGCCAGACCATCTGACAACCGCAGGGCTGTTTCCAGCGAGTCATGCACACGCGAACGATCCTCACTTTTTACGATACGATCCACTACGACATCAATATCATGCTTTTTATTTTTCTCAAGCGCCGGCACATCTTCTAACAGCATCACATCGCCGTCCACTCTGGCGCGCACATACCCTTCCTTTGCCAGTTTTTCTAACAGATCTTTATGCGTTCCTTTTTTTCCATGCACCACCGGCGCCAAAATCATCAGCCGCGCTTTATCCGGCAGTTCCATTACCCGATCTACCATCTGCTTGATCGTCTGGGAAGTGATCGGCTCGTGATGGATCGGACAGTATGGCACCCCGATGCGTGCATAAAGCAAACGCAGGTAGTCATAAATTTCTGTAACCGTTCCTACCGTAGAACGCGGATTATTACTGGTTGTCTTCTGATCGATCGAGATTGCCGGAGAAAGGCCCTCAATACTGTCTACATCCGGTTTCTCACTATTGCCTAAAAACTGCCGGGCATAGGCGCTTAACGATTCCACATAACGCCGCTGTCCTTCCGCATAGATCGTATCAAATGCCAGCGATGTTTTTCCTGATCCCGATACACCTGTCATAATGACAAATTGATCTCTGGGAATCTCTAAATCGATATTCTTCAGGTTGTTTTCTCTTGCTCCTTTTATGGTTATTACATCATGTTTCATAGTATCACCCGCTTTTCTTACATTAGTCTTGCAATATCCGTAACGAATATACGCATACATTATACACAAAAGTAAAAAAAAGTTCTAACTGTTCACACCATTATTTCCCTTTTTTTCATCTACCTGCTTTTATCAAGTGTACCTGTATTCCAAGTTTTATAAAAACGGCTATTCCTATCTGTTTTGTGCATATCGCATATGATGAAAATTACGCTTTCGTCAGAGCCTTTCTCCTTATAGAAGGATCGCCATGGCAAAATAGACAGGCACAGGAAATGTGAGCATGAGTGATTTTTGAAAATCTCTTGACCTTTTTAGGGCTATATGGTATTCTAAGCAAGAATAAGTTTCTGCCGAGAAACGCTTATTTTTGCTCCATTAGGCCATTGAAGGAGTAAGAGTAAGCGTTTATTTTTTATGGATTATGGAGGTCTATATGGTATTTCGAGAAATGAGAAGAAAAAAGTAGGTGCTATCTCAAAAAGAAGTTTAGGATATTTTGCTTAAGGGGACATCTAGTGCGCTTGCCCTTTTAGGCGACAATGATTATCCTTACGCCGTTCCAATCAGTTATGTGTATGACGACGGAAAAATCTATTTTCACAGTGCAAAAAGTGTCGTTTTGTGTGATTGATAAAGATTTAGTTATGCCGGAGGAGTCCACGACTTATTTTAGAAGTGTAATTGCTTTTGGACGAATATGGATAATCTAAGATAATAGCGAAAAGAGAGCAGCGATAGAAAAATTGGCAATCAAATATGCGCCGGAAGATATTGCCGCAAACCGTGATGATGCCATAAGCCGTGAGTGGAAACCTCTTTGTATGTTGGAAATGACAATCGACTATGTTACAGGAAAGGAGGCGATAGAACTTGTAAAAGAAAGGGAAAATAATTAAATAAAATCAGCCCGCCGGGGTTTCATTTTGTTGTGTAGTAGGCCAGCGTTACACAAACGCTAGCCTTTTTTATTTGTTAGGAGGATTGATTATCATGTATGAAGGCAAATCATACACTTTATTTGCCAAATATGCCGTACCGCAAATGATTGGGTTACTGTTCAACTCAGTCTATATGATCGTTGACGGTATATTCATTGGCAATCGACTTGGCCGCGACGCTATGGCAGCCGCAGCCGTTTCTGTTCCGCTCGTCGAAATACTGATTGCATTGTCTATGGCGGTTGCCACAGGTGCGGGAGTTTTGATTTCTGCACATCTCGGTCAGGGTGAGAAAGAAAAAGCACGCCACATTTTTAGCCTTGCTGCACTATGCACGGCTGTTATGGGTCTGCTGATTAGTGTATTGGGAAATATTTTTATACACCCGCTTGCTGAACTCTTAGGCTCAGCTCCGGTTATCCACGACGAAGCAATCAGTTATATGCGGTACATTGTTACCTTTTCCCCATTCCTGCTTTTCAGTTTCTTATTAAGCGGTCTAGTGCGTAATGATAACCGTCCAAAACTTGCCATGTTTGCTCTTATGTTTGGCTCTGTATCAAATATTGTTTTGGACTATGTGTTTATGTATCCCTTAAACATGGGTATTGCCGGTGCAGCGTTGGCTACTGCACTTGGTCCTATTTTCAGCGTTTTAATCATGCTGCCCCATTTTATATTCAAACGCGGAAATTTGTATTTAACAAAGTTCAAATTGAAATGGAAAAATCTCTGTTCTGTTTATGTACTTGGCTTTCCGTCTTTTATTATGGAGTTTACGATTGGCATTATTACCTTTGTGTATAACTTTGCCATTGTGCATTATGGATTTAGGGAAATTGGTCTTGCGGCTTACCTTGTAATTGGTTATTTGATGTTGATTATTTTGACGCTGTTTCTTGGCATGGCGCAGGGCTTGCAACCCGTGTTTAGTTATTTTATGGGAACAGGAGAAGAAAAACGGAGCAAATCTCTGCTTGGCTTTTCCATTAAAGCGTTTTTAGCAATAGGCGTTTTGTGCTATGTCTTGATCGTGTTCTTCTCTCGCGGCTTTTTCTCTATTTTCAATCCGGGAGATATTGAACTGATCAACTTTATGGAGAGTAAAAGTCTGCCTTACTTTTCCGGTTTCTTCCTTGCAGGATTTAATATTTTAATGATTTCCTATTGGCAGGCAAACGAGCGTACAAGTAAAGCCCTTGCGGTATCTCTATCCCGTAGCGTAATATGGCCGCCAATTTTAATTGCCGTTCTTCCGCTGATTTTTGGCAGCGAAGCCGTATGGCTCTGCCATTCTATCAGCGAAGTTATGACGGCGGTTACAGCAGGTGTTTTGATTGTTTTGTTGAAACATTAAGAGACGGAAAGAAAAGGAATAGGTAATTGATTAAATCCGTAATTATTTAATCTTTACTTTATCTACCTTTATTTAATTGTGTTGGATTTTCCGACATCGGGTAATTCAACACCGGAAGCCGGAATGACACACAGAGTTCGTTTCGCGCGAATAGTAATATGAATTGCCATAGTAATGTTACGCGATAGAGGACGAAAAAGCCTAGATTTAAGCGGCTTACAGATACGAAAATATCAAAGGTAAGGGATTTATGCCTTTTCCCTCAAAAATGAGATTCTACTGCGTAACAATGCGGAGATAGAAAAACAGAGAGCCGACCACTTTCAAAATGGTAAGCTCTCTGTTTCTGTTTGCAAACCTGTTTGTCAGCCGTTAAGTTAGTTTACTTGTGATACTTCCTTATCGGTGTTCATCTAATGATGGTCCCTTTTCTATTCTGATTGCAAGATTTGTTTCTCCTGCTCCAACAGAAATTCTACTGTATAAAGAGGAAAGTAGTGAATCTGATGCACTTCGTCATATCCAATATTTTTCTTAGAGAAACGATAGGACTGTTTCGGCTGATATTTTTTCACATAGTTTCTAAAAGAAATAGAAGCAGTATGAACGCCGGCTTTTACTTCGATCGGTGTGATCTCTCCCTCATATTCTACAATAAAGTCAATTTCCGTTGATTGACTAGGTTCATAATAATAACAGGTTTTATGATACTGTGCTAACATCTGTGCCACTACATTTTCATATAGCGCCCCTTGATAAATTCCCATTTCATCATCTAAGATCGCTTTAATATCCCCATCATGCAGCTGTGATAAAAAGAGTCCGCAGTCTGCCATAAAAATCTTAAAAACGGCCAATTCCACCTGGGCCGTGATCGGTTTTGCGATATGAGACAGTCGATTGACTTTAATGATCAACCCACTATCCGCAAGCCATTTCAAACTGGCATCATAGTATCTGGCATTATATCCTTTTTTTACTACACTATATTGGAATTTCTGATTTTCTTTTGCCAGCTGCAATGGAATAGAAGCAAAGCACTCTCGTATTTTCAGTGCGTTCGCTCCATCTGCATATTTCACCATATCCTGTAGATAATCATTGACGATCCCTCTTTGAATACGCAGGCATTCAATATAAGATTTTGTTTCTTTATATTTTTTTACAACTTCCGGCATTCCTCCGACTATTAAATAAGTCTTGAATAACTCATTCATTTTCTCATGTAATACTTCCGGCAGTGGTGTTTTCAAAAACACTGCTTCTTTTAATTGATCCAGCAGCGCTTCGCTGATTCCCATTGCCATTAGAAATTCCATGAAAGACATCGGCTTCATTTCCCATGTTTCTACATAGCGCATCGGATAAGAGGAAGTCCTCGAAATCGCGACGTCTAATAAACTGCCTGAACAGATAATATCACATGGGAATTCTTCTGCCATAAACTTCAAGGCAGTAAGCGCATCCGGGCATGCCTGAATTTCATCCATAAACAATAGTGTCTGCGAATCAAAGCTTTTATCAAGATAAGATAACTGTAAATATTCCAATAGTTCTTTCGGCTTATGGGTCTTTTCAAAGATCCTTTTTAATTCCAAATCTCTTTCAAAATTGATTTCCACCATATCCTGATATGCCGTTCTGGCAAATTCTCTGATGATATACGTTTTCCCTACCTGTCTGGCGCCTTTAATGATCAGTGGCCGTTTATCCGGTTTTTGTTTCCATATTCGCAACTGATTTAGTATTGTTCTTTTCATACCATCACCGTTATCATTATACCACGAATCTTGTTAATATTGCATAAGTTCGATAAAAATATGCACGAATGCATAAAAATATCGATAAAAATATGCATAAACGCATAAATTTATCGATAAAAATATGTATCAATAGATGGTTCTATAAATTTCCCCTGTTTTTGCCGTTGATGGATACCTGTTCTTTTCCGATAACAGCACAGGATTTTCCCAAAAACAACAATCCCTATCTCCTGTACTGCTGAAATCTCTTAAAAACAAGATCCATAACGGAAACAAATAATATCCTATCCTCCAGTTCAATGGAAAGATTCCTTTTGCTTTTGATATTTAACTTTTATTTTCAGAAAAGCATATCCATACCAAATAACAATATAGATCGCAGCACATACGATAAACAGCCATATCCATGCGGTAAAATAAGAACCGATTGCACCCAGTTGTATCAATAAAAATATCCGAAAAAACAGTTTTGCATCCAGCGCCGTCGCATCTTCCCAATATTTTTCCTGCACCTCTTTCGGCAAATCCTCTTTTAATTCATAATCATTGAACAGTGATTCCCAACTCTTCTTTTTGCGCAAGTGAAGCAAGGTGCCAAACACCGCCAATACAAAAAGATCGACAATACCAAAAATGATCCAGTACATAGAACTTCACCTCTGCTTTCATTCTAGCATGCGCCTATGGCAAAGACAAGCGATTGTTTCTCAACAAAAAAGAGGGAAGTTCCCTCCTAATGATGATTCATCAAATGCCAGCTTCCCTGCGTGCGCATGCTGCCGTCGTTTTCAATGAGCGCAGGCACTTCTGTTTCTTTCTTTAACGCTGCCAGCACGCTGAGCCGTTTGTGTCCGTCAAGGCAGACATAACTGTCATTTTGCCAGCGCAAGCGCAAAGGAAAGACAATGCCGATACGCTCCATGCTTTCTGCTAATGCCGTTGGATAAGCGCACTTGGTAAAGATGATCTGACTGCTTGGGATATGATGCACTTTCATATCAGCTCCTCAGCTCGATCAAAATATCACGCAGCTCTGCCGCCCGTTCAAAGTCAAGCACTTTTGCGGCTTCGCGCATTTCTTTTTCGATGCCTGCCAACAGCTTCTCTTTTTCTTTCTTGCCGATCTTCTGCTTTTTCTTCATATAAGCCGCAGTCATCTGTTTTGTTTCTTTGCTTCTTACCACTTCATGGATCGGTTTGATGATCGTCTGCGGTACGATGCCATGTGCTTGATTATATGCTTCTTGAATGCTACGGCGGCGTTTGGTTTCCGTGATCGCACGCTCCATTGAACCGGTGATCTGATCCCCGTACATGATTACCGTACCATCGGCATTACGCGCCGCACGTCCGATGATCTGAATCAAAGAACGCTCGCTGCGCAAAAAGCCTTCCTTATCCGCATCTAATATCGCAATCAATGAAACTTCGGGAATATCCAAACCTTCCCTTAGCAGGTTGATCCCAATTAACACATCATATTTCCCTTTGCGCAGATCGCGGATGATTTCCGTACGCTCGATCGTCTTGACTTCATGATGCAGCCAGGCCACCTTAAAATCAAGTCCCTTCAGATACGTGCTGAGATCTTCTGCCATGCGCACCGTGAGCGTCGTTACCAGCGTACGCTCATTGCGGGCGATGCGTTTTTTAATTTCATCGACCAGGTCATCGATCTGTCCATGTGTCGGGCGCACTTCCACTAACGGATCTAACAGGCCGGTCGGACGAATGATCTGTTCCACGACCTCGCCATGTGTTTTCGCCAATTCATAATCGCCCGGTGTTGCGGATACAAAGATCGCCTGATGGATCTTTCCCTCAAATTCTTCAAAGCGCAGCGGACGGTTATCTAAAGCGCTGGGCAGGCGGAAACCATAATCGACCAGCACTTCCTTGCGGGCGCGATCGCCGTTATACATGCCTCTCACCTGTGGCAACGATACATGACTTTCATCAACGATCAATAAAAAATCATCGGGGAAATAATCAAACAGCGTATAAGGCATTTCTCCCGGTTTGCGTCCGTCGATATGACGGGAATAGTTTTCAATGCCCGGGCAGACGCCAAATTCCCGCAGCGCTTCAATATCATAGCGCGTGCGCTGTTCCAGGCGTTGTTTCTCTAACAGCTTCCCATCCGCTTCCAGCACCTGCAGGCGATCTTCCAATTCTTCTTCGATCGTTTCACATGCCCGAAGCATCACATCTCTGCTCGTTGCATAGCCGCTTGCGGGATAGATCACATAAACGCTGTATGCGTTTTGCACCTTGCCTGTCAACGGATCGACTTCCGCAATTCGCTCGATCTCATCATCAAACAGTTCGATCCTTAAAATATAGGCATCGGTATGTCCCAATGCGATTTCGATATTATCGCCGCGCACCCGAAAACAGCCTCTGGCCAAATCCATATCATTGCGCGTATACTGCTGCGCAACCAGCTTTTTCAAAATGTCCTGCCGATCGACCTTTTCTCCCACGCGCACTGAGAAAAACATATCGCGGTACTGTTCAGGATTGCTTGCACCGTAAATGCAGGCTACAGAGGCGATGATGATCGTATCACGCCGTTCCAATACCGAATTGGTCGCCGCCATCCGCAGCATATCCAGCTCCATATTCGTCGTCGCATTCTTGTCAATATACGTATCGCTTTTGGGCAAATATGCCTCCGGCTGATAATAATCGAAGTTAGAAACAAAATACTCTACCCGATTATGCGGGAAAAACTCCTTAAACTCCGAGTACAGCTGACCTGCCAGCGTTTTATTATGCACAAAGACCAAGGTCGGTTTATTGATCTGCGCAATGACATTAGATACGGTAAATGTCTTACCGGTACCGGTTGCGCCTAGTAAAACCTGTGTCTTTTTTCCTTTTTTGATTCCTTCTACCAGTTCTTGAATAGCGCTGATCTGATCTCCCTGCGGCTGAAACTTGGAAACCAGTTCAAAGCCTTTTTCTTCTTTCCTGCTATCTGTCATTTACGACCTCCATTGCTTTTATCATCTGGGTATCCAGTGTCTCTTTTTCCGCATTCCATTTTAACTGCACACTGGAATAAAGTGCGTCCATGACCGCCTGATCGATCACGCCGTCTGTTTCCATACCGATATTTCGCTGATACTGCTTCAATGCTTCACTGCTGGCGGTACTGAAATAGCCATCTTCACGATCCACCGCATAGCCTAAAAAAGCCAATTCTTTCTGTACGATGACCGCTGGCTGAGAAACGCTGTCCGCAGCATAAGTACCGTTTAATGCCACCGGTGAGAACAGGTGCGCCTCTGCCGAAGCGATCTCAACATCCGGTGCGATGCCTTTGCCATGTATTTTTTCTTTGGCAGGCGTCAGCCACTGCGCAATCGTATATTTCAGCGACGAGCCATCTGCAAAAGGCTTGGTGATCTGCACCGTGCCTTTGCCAAAGGTATTGACGCCTACGATTTCAGCATCTAAATAATGGCGCAAAGCAGCGGTCAAGACCTCGGAAGCACTTGCCGTATCGCCATCTACCAGCACCGCCATCGCATCATAGCGGTACTGCTTGCCTGATCCGGATGTTCTGTTTTCGCTCATAGAACCATCCCGTTTTTCTTCATACAGGACAACACTGTCCTCCGGCAGCAAATGATTGGCAATGTCCACTGCCGCCTGTACATAGCCGCCGCCGTTCCCGCGCAGATCGACGATCAAAGAAGTTACGCCCTGCTGATCAAATTCTTTCAGATAGTCGCCCACCAATTCACCGGAATTTTCCGCAAACGAAGCAATCGTCAGGATACCGACGCTGCCCTTTACTTCGCCGAATACCGAGCTGGCAACTTCACCTCTCTCGATCTCAAAATCCAGCAGTTTATTTTCCCGCTTGACCTGCATGCGTACGCTCGTCCCTTTTTCACCTACGATCTTTTCCCGCAGCGCATCGCTGTCAAGTCCCGCAACGCTTTCTTCATTTACACTGATGATCTGATCACCGCTGCATAGACCTGCACGCCCTGCCGGTCCATTCGCAAACACATTCACAATGTAGAAAGAGCCACTGTCATATAGATAGACATATTCAACACCGATCCCCATGACACTTCCCTGCAAAGAAGAAGAGAGCTCCATCGTTTCCTCCTTTGTCAAATAAGATGTGTAAGGATCGCTTTCACTGCCGCTCATGCCCTTTAACGCCTGATTCAGCAATGCTTCATCGAGGCTGTCAATATCTTTTCCAAAGTACCATTGATTCAGCATGATGTCATAGACTTCATTTAATTTCTGATTGGCGCTTGAAGAAGCAACACCGTTTGTTTTCGTTACCGCATTGCAGGCATAGCCGATCCCAAAAAATAAGATCGCACCGATCACCAATAAGATCGTCTTTCGGCGCAGCGCTTTTTCTGCCGCGATTTCATCAGGCCATTTATGGCGCACCAGTTTCACCTGTACGGTTTTTTTCTTTTGTTCGGGATTTCTTTCCTCTGTCATCATACATCACCTGTTTCTTTTCTTCCGCTTCTTCTATATTTTGATGCAAATATGTACTTATTATACCATAAGCATATGTATAGGAACAGTATTATCCATGATCTGTATGCAGTGAAAAAACATCGTTTTCTGGATCTATCAGAAAGAAAAAGGGTTTTTACGCCCTTTTCGATTACAATACATGCAATTTCACATCAACCGCCGATCGTCATCCGCAGTCCTTTGGCTTCTCCGTATTCCAAAAGCCACTTTAAGGAATCATCTGCAGCGCTGCGCTGATCGGCAAGCGGATAGATCATGCCCAGTTTTTCATATTTGCCAATGCCGTATATATGATAGTTCAACAGATCGACCTGTTCCACGCAATCTCGATGCTTTGCCACAAAATCAATACGTGCTTTCAGATCCTGCACATCGTCATTTTGATCCGGTACGACGATCATCCGTACGCGCATCGGTACTTTTTTCTGTACCAGTCTGATGAAATGGTCTAATATCTTTTCATTGGAATATCCGGTACAGCGTTTATGAATGAGCGGATCAAACGCTTTGATGTCGTATAAGATCAGATCAACGACATCACTCAATGCGTCTAAATGTTCCCACGATACATATCCTGCCGTATCTAGGCAAATATGAATGCCGTGCTGCTTTAGGAGCTTAGCACAGTGCAGGACGAAGGCACTTTGCAAAGCCGCTTCACCGCCGGAAAAAGTAACGCCGCCGCCCGTGCTCTCATAAAACGTCTGGTCCTTCAACAGTATCTCTGCCAGCTCTTCCGCACTTTTCCACATTCCAACTGTTTCATAAGCATCAAACGGGCATAATTCCACCATCTCCGCAAGATTTTGACAATGATCGCGATCGATCAGACAGCCGACCTGATCAAAGCTGATCGCTCCATTGCCCGCCTGTACGCAAAGACCGCAGTGCTGACAGCGTTCCTTAAAATAATAGACCTGTGGTTTTGCGGATAATGTTTCCGGATTCGCGCACCAGTTGCAGCGTAAAGAACAGCCCATGAAAAATACCGTTGTGCGCAGACCCGGTCCGTCTTTGGTGGAGTAGCGCTGAATCTTGGAAATCAGCGCTTTATCGCCAGTCATGCTCACTTCTGGCGATGATCGCATCCTGTGCTTCCGGCATCAGCGTAGAGAACAGTGCGCAATAGCCGGCAACCCGCACCATCAGATCCGGATAATCTTCCGGATGCGCCTTTGCTTTTTTCAAAGTTTCACTGTCTACGATATTAAACTGATTATGGAAGATATTTTTCTTTCTGCCCGCTTCCATAAAGCAGGTAAATTTCTCCAGATTGTCCTCACCGGCCAAAGCCCCCGGGGTAAAGCGCATATTCAGCAGCTGTCCGCCTGCCATTTTTTGATTTGGCAGCTTTGACACCGAATTGATGACGGCCGTAGGACCTTCTTTATCGGCGCTCAGACACGGAGAGCAGCCTTCATTTAACGGCATCGTCGCTAAGCGTCCATCCGGCGTCGCACCGACATCAAAGCCATTTGGCACATAAGAGGTAATATTCGAGGTAGACATCGTATAAGTACAGCCGATCGGTCCTTTGCCATAACGATCGGTATGATAAAGCGGCAGCAGCTTCAAATAGGATTCATACACATCGGCGACGATCTGATCGACATAATCATCATCATTGCCGAATTTCGGCGCATTCTTACATAGCTTGCGGATCTTAGCGCCTTCAAGTCCCGCAAAATTGTGAAGCATCGCATCCTGCAGCTGTTCCAAGGTCAATTTCTTTTCCTCAAACACCAGTTTCTTGATTGCCGCCAAGCTATCGCCTACCACCGAAGGTCCGATATTAGAAGAACTGACATAGTCATATTCCGCACCGCCGTTTTTCAAGGTCTTGCCGCGCGCCAAACAGCAGTTTACCGTACTGGAAGCAAACGCATCGGCATCATGATATTTCAAGGCGCGATCACACACCAGATCACAGTCGATCGCCAGATCGGTATAATAGCGAAGCAGTGTTTCCCATGCCGCAAATACTTCTTCATAGCTTTGATAATGAATCGCTTTTCCCGCTTCCCCATTCAATTTTACCAGCTGAATGCCGGTACTTGGATCATAGCCGTTATACATGACCAGTTCGATGATCTTGCCGAAATTCACATACGTCATGCCGGTCGCACGATGTCCCCAGCGTCCCGGGATCGCCGTTTCCACGCAGCCCATTGACGCATATTCACGAGCGACTTCTTCTTTTAAGCCAAGCGACATCATTGCCGGAATACACACCTCATCGCAGAAGATCGAAGGCATACCGAACCCTTTGCGAATCAAACGCGCCACATCCTTCATAAATGCATGATCGCTTCCGGCAAAGAAACGTGCACTTAAATTCGGTTCCGGCAAGCCGGTCAAAGCCATCGCTTCTAAGCAAAGATAAGAAAGATCATTGGTGCCATCGCTGCCATCCGGCTTCATGCCGCCCACCATCAAATTAGAGTAAAGCGGATAACCGCCGCTGTACTGGGTATGATCCCAAGGACGTACTTTATTAAGCGAGTTGGTCATAATAAAGAAATGGGTGATCAGCTCCAGCGCCTTTTCTTTGCTTAACATGCCATTGGCACGATCTTTTTCATAATAAGGCCACATATACTGATCAAAGCGGCCAAATGAAAAGCTGTGCCCATTGCTTTCGATCATCATTAACAGATGCACCAGATATACGGTTTCCACCGCTTCATAAAAGCTTTGTGCCTTGCCTTCCATCAAATGGGCGAACATTTGGCTCATATCCAGCAGCTCGCTTTTGCGTTTGACATCGCCGCAAGCATTTGCCTCTTCCTTTGCCCGCTTTGCAAAGCGTTTACAATAACGCAGCGCCGCATCCATCGTAATGATCGAAGCCTCATAAAAAGCAATCTGTTCTTCACTTAGATCTTGATCGTTTTGCAAGTGCTGCTTCGCGATCTCACGCATGCCGCCAAAGCCATTTGCCAGCACAAACTCATAATTGGGAATGATATGCCCATCTCCGGACATCGAAATCCCACCGCGATGCAAAACGCCCTGTTGCTCTGCCAAGCGATTGATCGGCGATAAATTTTTTAATACTTCATCCTGATGCGTCTTGCCTTTCCAATAAGGAGCGATCTTGCGCAGCTTTTCTTTTGTTTCTTCATCAATGGAAAAAGCGTCGCCGCTGCGTTTGTCAAACTCGTCTAATTCTTCTATGATCCAGTCGATCGAATACTCCGGAAAGATCGGCGCGGCGAAATTACGCGATGCCTGATTGCCTGCGATCAAGGTATCTTGTTCGATGTAAATATCCATCTGATCAAGGATATCCGCAAACGCCTTGGCTCGTTTGATCACGATCGGATCCTCTTCATGTTTTTGAAAAGAGGCGGTAATGATTTCCGCACGCTGCGCACAGATCGTCGCTTTACGATGATACATCCGGTTACGCATCGCTTCGATCCTTGTAAAATCACAATCTTGATTGGTAATTTCCATACTTAATAAACCATACATCATTTACTGCTCCTTTCCCATCTTCAATAAATCATTGCCTTCTCCATACAAGGAGAACCAGTCTCGCTCAAATCCCTCCACCGCTTGTTCGATCGAAGGATTGGCAAAGGTAAGCGGCAGGATATCTGCCGGCACTGTTACCGCCGTTGCCCCATTGACGAGCGTTTCCTGTACTTGTCTGAGATTTTTATAGCTTGCCCCCAAGATCTGACAGTCTGCTTGGTGGGCATGGATCGCCGCCGCCACATGTTCGACCACGATCATCGGATCATGATCTAAATTAGCGATGCGATTGATATATAAGGCGAGATAATCCGCACCGGCACACATGGCCAAATATGCCTGCATCTCGGTATAGATCGCGGTTGCCGTTACCCGAAAGCCTGCTTCTTTCAACAGCTTGATCGCCTTCAATCCTTCTTTGGTAACCGGTATTTTGATATAGACCGCATCGTCTACCTTTTCATGGATCATCCGCGCTTCCGCCAACATATCCTCTGCCGTTTTCGCTGTTACTTGAATATGCAAAGAACGCTCTTTGCCGATGCATTTGCGAATTTCCCGCATATGTGCGAAAAAGTCTTGCGGCGCCGCTTTTTTTACAATACTGGGATTGCTGGTTACACCGCAGATCGGATAATATTCGATCAATTCTTTGATCTTGGTTAAATCAGCAGTATCAATCATCCATTCCATATTATGAACCTCCTGTACCTTCGTCTTTATCATACTTGGGATTTTACTTTGCGCCTAGTCCTGCCTTTTAGAAATAGAAGTTTTTTTGGAAAAAGAAAAAAGGGGAACACCTCATCCTGTTTCCCTTTCTGCTCCATCTGTTTCTTTTTGTTCTTTTTTGTGTTTTTAAGCAGAATGTACTATGACCTGTAAATACCCGGTTCGCATTTGTTTTAATGCCTGCTTTTCAGCTTCTTCCAATTGACGGTCGCTGATGACCAGATCAAATTCATCGATCTTCGCATAACGGGCAAAATAGCGCTGATCAAATTTATTTTGATCTGCCAACAAGATGCAGTGACTGCCCGCTTTCATCAGCGCCTGCTTTACATTCGCATCCATTTCATCGGGAACGCTGGCGCCCCATGCCAGATCAAGTCCTTGTGTAGACATGAACACATGATCGACATGATGTTCGCCGATAAAGCGTATCGTATCGGAACTGATCGCCCCCTGCGATATGCGCGAATAGGTGCCCGGCGCCAGGATCACCTTAATTTTCGGCGTATTTTGCAATACTTGCAGAATTTTCCATGAATTCGTGATCACCGTGATCGCTTTATCACTCAGATACTTTGCCATTTCATAGGTCGTCGTTCCACAGTCTAATAAAATCGTTTCTCCCTCATTTACCAAACGGGCGGCTTCTTTGGCAATAGCAGCTTTGGCACTTTGCGCCTGTGCGGCTTTCAGCGAAAAGCTCGCTTCGACCCCGCTTCCTTCATTCAAGATCGCACCGCCATAATTTAAGGAAACAAGTCCCTGCTTCGCAAATAAAGAAAGGTCGCGGCGAATCGTCATCGGCGATACTTCATATTGTTTTGCCAGTTGCTTGACCTCAACGCTTTTCGCTTCCTTTAACTGTTCAAAGATGAGGAGCCTACGCTTTGCGCCATTCATCTGATCACCTCTTATTCTGTTCGTTCTTGTTCTTTTCTATTATAACAAAGCCCAATGTATTTGCCTAGCACATCATGCGCTAAGATCAGTGAATGCGCTTATCGAAACGGTTATAGTCGTTGCGGGGATTTTTCAGGGTCAGGATCTCTTTCTGCTTCGTACTTGTCACATGCGCGTAAATCTGGGTAATGGCAATGGAGCTGTGTCCCAGTATTTTCTGAATATAGCGAATATCGACATCTTTTTCCAGCAGACAGGTCGCAAAGGTATGGCGAAACATATGCGGTGTGAGCGGCTTGGAAAACCCTAAACGCCGTTCCAGCATATGAAGCAGATTGCGAACCGACTGATCAGATAACTTCTCACCGTATTTATTGACAAAGAAATAAGGCGAAGCACGATCTTGCACAATGCTTTGCATGTATCGCTTTAATAGCTCCACTACCTCATCATTGCCTAAATAAAGCATGCGTTCCTTAGCCCCTTTGCCGAATATTTTGACTGTGCGCTCCTTCAAATCAATATCTTCTTTTCTTAAGCCGCATAATTCGGATATACGCATACCGGTCGTAAACAGCAGTTCCAGCAATACGACGTTGCGCATATGATACTTGAACGCAAAGTCAGACCGTGCATGTTCCAGATCATCGTAAACACAGGAAAAGATCGCTCTTAACTGCTGTGAGGAAATGGTACGGGGCAAAAGCAGCGGCTCTCTGCACTGTATCTTGATCTTGTGAAAAGGATTGTCTATTATGATCGTTTCATATTCCAAATAATGATAAAATGCTTTCACACTTGCGAGCTTGCGCTTTACGGTCTTGTATTTGTCATATTGCCGATTGAGCTGGTAAACGTAATCGCGCAGTGCCGCATGATCAGTATAATCATTTTCTTCCATGATGTCCAAAAACTGCTTCAAGTCGATCTTATAAGCTTTGATCGTCTTAGCATTTAAGCGGCGTTTAAGCGTACAGTCCTCATAATACTGTACTAAATAATGCTGGATCTCTTCTCTATTCATATCCATACCTCCAATCAGGATTTCATTATATGTCATTTCCCCTGCTCACTGTCAATCCGCCAAACTGCTCTATGCTTTCCTTGATCAAAAAAAGACGGCCGTTTCGCCGCCTGAACTGACTGCCTAGCAATAAAATTCTTCCATCGTATCCAAACAGAGGCAAGCCAATGCGCCGTCTTGAAAACACGCACCGCAGTCGATGGCAATGAATTGATTATGATGAAAGATCTCCGCTTTCCCGCTGATTCCCAGTGTCGGCGTATGACCGACGATCACGAAACGATCGGCTTCGTCAAAATAAGGAATCTCCCAATCCGGACGCTCCCAGATAAAATCGTTTACATCATAGTGAAAAAGCGGCTTATCTTTTTGAAAATTCCCCAGTCCGGCGTGTACCAAAAGATAATACTTCCCGTTTACCGTAATTTCTTCATAAGCACTGAAATCCAGCAAATAATCCATGATCGCCATGCGTTCTTCCAAAGACAATGCAAGCAGCTCTCGAATCGTCGGATAAGCGCCGTTATTGATCCAATCCGATAGTTTCATCAGTTGTTCTTCGTCGATCCTGCTTATAGACGCTTCACTGATTTCTTCCGACAGCCACTTCATACATTCTACGCACATCCATTCATGATTGCCAAATATCCCATGCACATTAGGACGGCGCATCATGTCCTGCAATACTTTGATTGATCCATTTCCCCGATCAATGATATCTCCCAGTACATAAAGTGTATCCTGTTCATTAAAATCGATCAATTCCAACATTTCCTGATAACGATCAGCCATGCCATGTATATCGCTCATCACATAGATCATCTTGTTTGCCCCTTTCGCAATTTTTTCATATGGTATCTATGATTATATCAAAAAACGGAAAGAATGCTGCTGTTTTTTATTGACATTTCTCTCACTCTGTATTAAATTTTAGAGGTTCGATTAAAACGATGTTTTACTTCCCAACCATCGTTAAAAAAACAGGAGGAATGAACATGATCAACAAATTAAAATCAGAAATTCGGGAAATGAAACTCTTATTTCACAGTATTCCATCACTGATGATGACCTTATTTATCGTATCGGTCATCGCCATGAATCTGCTTGCGAATAAAAGCATTCAACTGCCATGGGAGTTTCTTGCGCTGGACTGTGGGATCTTGATCTCTTGGCTGTCTTTTCTCAGCATGGATGTCATTACCAAACATTTCGGTCCAAAAGCCGCCACACAGGCATCGATCGTAGCGGCGCTGATCAATCTCGGCATGTGTCTGATCTTTTTTATTGCCAGCCGCATTCCCGGCATTTGGTCGGAAAGCTATGTGCCCGGTATGGAAACCGTGATCAACCACAGCTTGGATGCGACTTTCGGCGGTGTGTGGTATGTATTGCTTGGAAGTACGATTGCTTTTTTGATCTCTTCCATTGTCAATAATTATTCCAATGCCTTGATCGGTAAATTTTGTAAAGATCAAACCAGTTTCAAGACCTTTATGACGAGAACTTATATCTCAACGGCACTGGGGCAGTTTTGCGACAATTTATTGTTCGCGCTGATCGTCAGCCATCAGTTTTTCGGCTGGACCTTGTTGCAGTGCATCACCTGCGCCATCACCGGTATGCTTGTGGAACTGCTTTGTGAAGTGATCTTTGCTTATCCGGGTTATCGGATCTTGAAGAGCTGGCAAAAAGAGCAAGTTGGGAAAGCTTTTTTTGCGTATCAGGAGCAGAGGAAGCAGTGATCAAAAAGAAGATTTTAATAGGATAGAGGAATAAATTTTCTCATTTATTGCCCTCTCACTTACCATACGTACAGGCAAGGTATGCGGCTCTACATTTATATCCAAACTCTTAAGACAGCAATTAAGGGGATGGACCAATTTTGGTCTGTCCCCTTTCTTTATGCCTAGAATTGTTGGTGATGGTGTCAAATTCGTTTCCTGCATTCCACTTCTTCCATTGCCATATATGCGCTGCGCTTTGGTCGAAAACCATTGCTGAGTTTGTTAAAAATTGGTTCATAGATTGTCGTTCGTATTTGTGATATGGCTTGTGGTCCCTGCACATATTAAAGTAAGGCGTCGCACATTTACGACATCTTATCTTGCAATCCGTATGTATTTATAACTCTATACCGTAGCACTGTAATAGTAACTCCAGCATTTCCCCTTTGCTTTTCCCACGAATCCCCAAAGCCTTCATATCTATATCTTCATTTCTCATTTCTGTTAAAAACAGCCTCATATCCGTTGCTATTTCCGAACTCAGCATTTGTCTTGTATCTGCTGTAATCAACTGCGCAAGTCGAAATACATCATTTTTATGCTTTTTGATATTTTTACTGTCTACCGATTCCCCATTCGCTTTTCTCTCACTCAAATCAAGCCATGCTTTTGCCTTGAACGGAATCAGACAGGTTTCTTTTAGAACCGAAATCCCGTCAATATTTACCTGCCCCGATTTAAGCAGCTCATAATAGGCTTCATTTAAGAGTATCGCTGAAAGGCTGGATATGGATTCATCTATTGGTAATGGGGTAAGTAGCGCATCTTCATCAAGCGTGATAAATTCCGGATTCCTCGAAAAAAGCTCTATCATATACGGATAATCTTTACTACGTGGAGATGTAAATCGATAAAACTGTGCTTCTCCACTGCTTTTATTCTTGTGTTCATATCCGGCTTCTATGATGTACTCCCAAAACTGCTTTCCAAACTCTGCTGTTATAGCCTCCACAATCAGAACAATATCAATATCCTTTGTTGCTCGAAATGGGAGTTCTTCGTTTTCCATAATCAGGTCGCACGCTGTTCCACCTATTACAACGTATTCATTTTCAAATCCTTGAAATTTCTCTTTGAATGTCGTTAACCCCGTAATCATTTATCTTTCAAGCTCCTTTTCCAATAATACCTCTATCGCTTCTTCTATTCTTTCATCTTCACTGTCAATGAGAGAAATTGCAACGGATAAACTGTCAGCCGCAGAATCACTTGTAAACTGTTTCGGATCGTATTCCCATACTTCAAGACGGATCTGCTTGTCAGGGTCTACTAATTCTGTCAATAGTTGCTTTTTATCAAACGATTTATGATAGATGGCATAGGTTAAAACTCTGCTCGGATTCAGCATTGTCTTTTCTGATAATGCGGTTTCCCCGGCAAACACCATATCCTCTGTCACATTGGATTTTTCCAAATATCCGGCAATACGGACCGGACTCAAAAAATATCTTTTTATTTTTTCAAACAGTTCTTTCTTTTCATACTTGGCTTCAATAACTTTATTTACACCATCTTTTGTGACCTTAAATAAACCGATCAATTCTAACTGTTTTACTGCTCTGCTTAATGTCATAGCAGTAAACGGAAGTATTCTTGTTGCTTCAGCCATATATAATCTTTGTTTACCGCAATAGAAATAAAGAAGGACCAACTGCTGTGTGGAATACATAAATTTCTCTACTTCTTTTTCAGGCTCTTTTTGCTCTACCAAAAGTGTCCCCATAAAAGGCAGATATACTTGTTTGTCTGTAATGAATGGTATTCTGTTTTCGATCAGTTTTTTTCTTCTGTAAGAAGATACTGTCGGTAATACCAATACAACCGGAACATGATCCACTTCCTGAATCCTTTTCATGTGTTTTTTCAATGCCGGAAGCGTTGCAAGTTCTTCTTTTACTGTCAGCATAATGCATTTCTGCGTGTCGATCACTGCAGCTTGAAAATCATATCTTTCGATAAGATACAAAGGCAGGGAATTCTCCTTATTCCATTGTTCATACTTTACTGGTATGCCGAATATACTTGTGAGCATTTTGATCGCACCTCTTTTTAACTTTTACTTTTTTATTTTAACTTTCTAAAAGTTAAAAGTCAATATTTTTAGTTAAATCCATAACGAAAACGCTGAATTTCCAAAAATGAGATGCCGCAAATCTACAGCCCTTTAACAACTATCTATCAAATGATTCTACTTTGCTGCATCGAAACGTATGCTATGCCCGACATAGCAAAAAAATAGCGGCACGCCTTATAGGAAGCACCGCTTTTGTTTGGTTTTTCTATCAGTATAATTTCGCACCGGCCGGGATATTGTCATCGACCATTAACAGATGTAATCCCTCTCTGCCATCTATTTCATATACAGCGCTGATCAACATACCGCAGGAATCAATGCCCATCATCGCTCTTGGCGGTAAATTGGTAATGGCGATACAAGTTTTGCCCACCAGCTCTTCCGGCTCATAGTATTCATGAATGCCGCTTAAAATGATGCGCTCACTACCACTTCCATCATCCAGCACAAATTTCAACAGCTTCTTTGATTTCGGTACGGCTTCGCAGGCAAGCACCTTGACCGCACGGAAGTCAGACTTGGAGAAGGTATCAAAATCTACCATTTCGCTGAACAGCGGTTCAACCTGCACTTTCGAAAGGTCGAGCTTCATTGTCGGCTTTTCCGCTTTCACTGCCGTATTTGCCTTAGCCGCAGAACCGCCGATGTTGCGCATATGCGGGAAGAGCAGAACATCGCGGATGCTTTCCGAATTTGTCAAAAGCATGCACAGACGATCGATGCCCATGCCCATACCGCCGGTCGGCGGTAAACCATATTCCAGTGCTTCCACAAAGTCTACATCCATTTCACAGGCTTCGTCATTGCCTTTGTTCTTTTCTTCCACCTGTGCTTCAAAACGCGCTCTTTGATCGATCGGATCATTTAATTCTGTAAATGCGTTGCAGTATTCACTGCCGTCAATAAACAGTTCAAAGCGGTCGGTAAAGCGTTCATCCTCCGGATTCTTCTTCGCCAACGGAGAAACCTCTACCGGGTGGCCATAGACAAAAGTCGGCTGCACGATCTTGTCTTCACAAAATTCCTCAAAGAATAAGTTGATGATATGACCGACGCTGCGTTCATGCGCTTCTACTTCGACATGATGGGATGCGGCAATTTCCAGCGCCTCTTCTACGCTCATTTCTTTCCAGAAATCCACACCGGTTTCCTGTTTGATCGCATCGACCATGTGCAGACGCTGAAACGGCGCTTTTACATTGATGATCTTATCTTTCCAAGTCAGTTCCGTTGTGCCGCACACCTTTAACGCCGCATGCTCGATCATGCCTTCGGTCAATTCCATCATGCCTTCCATATCCGAATAAGCTTCATATACTTCCACCGTTGTAAATTCCGGATTATGCTTTGTATCCATTCCCTCATTGCGGAACAGTCTGCCGAATTCATAAACTTTTTCCAAGCCGCCGACGATCAGGCGCTTTAACGGCAGCTCGGTAGCGATGCGCAGATAGAAATCCATATCCAACGTATTGTGATGCGTGATGAAAGGACGTGCATTCGCACCGCCCAAGATCGGCTGCAATACCGGTGTTTCCACCTCTACAAAGCCTCTTTGATCTAAGTATTCCTGCAGAGCTCTGACCATGCGCGGTCTTAACAGCGCAACTCTGCGTGATTCTTCATTCATGATCAGATCGACATAACGACGGCGGTAACGTTCTTCAATATCAGTCAAACCGTGAAATTTTTCCGGCAGCGGGCGCAGTGCCTTGCTCAAATGCGTATAGACCGCTGCTTTGATCGACAATTCCCCGTGATTGGTTTTCATGACCTCGCCTTCGATGCCGACAATATCGCCTAGATCGGCTTTCTTGAACACTTCAAACATCTCATCGCCGATCGCATCCTTGCGTACATAAACCTGAATCTGTCCGTCCAGATCCTGCATGTGCATAAAGCCTGCTTTCCCCATCATACGCTTGGTCATGATACGTCCGGCAATCTTTACGTTTACCTGCATTTCTTCCAGCTCTTCTTTAGAGCACTGTTCATATGCGTTTCTGATATCACCGCTTTTATGTGTGCGGTCATAGCGATGTCCAAACGGCGCAATGCCTTTTTCCTTTAGAAATTCCAGTTTTTCGCGCCTTACTAATTCCTGATCTGTTAAGTTCTGCTGCATGTTATTCTCTCCTTTTTACGTTTACAAAACAAAAACTCTCCTCCACATAGGGACGAGAGTTACATCGTGGTACCACCCTAATTCGCCATACCGTTGCCGATATCGCCTTTGTGACATGCCCTTCTTTCAAAGCAAGCCGGTTCGTAACGTGAACGACACGTCCTTTCGGATCACTCCGGGCCTTTGATTCGCCAACGCATCCACGATTCCTTCACACCGACCGGAACTCTCTTTGCGCTTATGATACGAGGCTACTGCTCCCTTCAACGTTTTCTTGATTACGGTATGATTATATAGACAAACCGATTGCTTGTCAATCACATTTTCGCTTTCTTCTCGTTTTCCTGTTCTTTCGCATAATCACCTAAGATCTGTTCCAGCTCTACCATGCTTTCGATCTTCGCTAAACGATCCTTGAGACGATGGCTGTTCGGTAAGCCTTTCACATACCACGCCGCATGTCCCCGCATTTCTCTGATGCCGACATATTCCCCTTTCAGATCGACCAAACGTCGGGCATGTTCCTTTGCCAAGGAAAATTTTTCTTCCATCGCCGCGTTTGGCAGTTCTTCTCCGCTTTCCAAAGCATGCACACACTGTCTGATCAGCCAAGGATCGCCCAGTACCCCTCTGCCGATCATGACCGCATCACAGCCGGTTTCTTCTAACATGCGTTGGGCATCTTGGGGCGTATGGATATCACCGTTGCCGATCACCGGAATGTGCAGCGCTTCTTTGACCGCTTTGATATAGCGCCAATCGCTGTGTCCTTCGTACATCTGTTTGCGCGTGCGCGCATGTACCGCGACCGCACTTGCCCCTGCCGCTTCCATCGCCAATGCAAATGGCACTGCGTTGATACAGGTTTCATCCCAACCGATGCGCATTTTTACGGTTACCGGCTTTTTTACCACCGCCACTACCGCGCTTACGATCTTTGCCGCATGCTCTGGGTCTTTCATCAATGCGCTGCCTGCTCCTGCCTTTACTACTTTATTGACCGGACATCCCATATTGATATCGATGATATCACAATCCGTTTCCTGATCTAACAGCTTCGCCGCATACACCATGCTTTCCACATCACTGCCAAAGATCTGCATCGCGAGCGGATGTTCTTCCTTTAAGGTCTGGGTCATGCCAAGCGTCTTTACATTTTGATAATAAAGCGCCTTGTCCGATACCATTTCCGTATAGATCAGCCCGGCACCGAATTCCTTGCAGATATAACGAAAGGCTTGATTGGAAATGCCTGCCATCGGTGCGATCACCACTCTGTTTGCGATCGTAACATCGCCGATCTTCCAGCTGTTATTTTTCATAACGCTCTAAAAAGTCCTCCAGCTCCCGCAGTTCTGCTTCACTTAACTGATAAGTGGAATTACAGAAATGACAGGTTACCTCACAGCCGTGATCCTCATGAATCATCGCCAGCCGCTCCTCCTTCGGTAAAGTGGTGATCATGCGTTTGATCGTTGCTTTGGAACAGTGACAGCGAAATTCCACCGGCATTTCTTCTAAGATCTCTACATCATCATAAAGAGAAGAAACGATTTCTCTTAGACTTTCTTTTTCATTGATCAAAGTAGACATCGGCGGCAGTGTTTTTAATAATGCTTCGGTTTTTACGATATCTTCTTCTGTCGCATCCGGCATCATCTGAATCAGTAAACCGCCGGCTGCCTGTACCTGATGATCCGGATTTACCAACACACCCAGTGATACGGCCGAAGGGGTTTGTTCACTCACGGTAAAGTAATAGGCAAAATCCTCGCCGATCTCACCGCTTTGCAAAGCCACTTTCCCGCTCCAGTTGTCTTTCATGCCGAAGTCCTTGATCACTTCTAAATAGCCGTCCTTGCCAACTGCAATACCGACCGCAAGCTTTCCGGTATCATTATATTGATAGTGCACATGCGGTTCTCCGACAAATCCGCGCACATGCCCATCGCTGTAAGCGTCTACCATGATCGTTCCGATCGGACCATTGCCGTTGATCTGAATGGTAAGCTGTTCCTTATCGCTTTTCAACATGCTGCCCATCATGACGCCCACGCTCAGCGTACGCCCCAGCGCCGCGCTGGCAGTCGGCCATAAATCATGACGTTTTCGCGCTTCATCGACCAGTGCCGTCGTTGCACAAAGATAAATGCGAACCCGTTTGTCGCAAGCCAATGCCTTTATCAATCCATCTTTCATGTTTTTGCTCCTTTCCTGCTTCTTTCTTGATTTCCACTATACCAACCGATCATGCGATCTATTGATTCTGATAGAATGATCTACACGTCTTTCGTATTTACTAATAAATGAATGATCCCATACAGCACCCACAGCACGATGCCGATGCCTGCCGCATAGGCACTGCAGCGAAACAGCGCTTCGCTGATAGTTCCCGCAAAATCGAGAATGAGCGTATCATGATAACGCAAACGCAGCGCCTGTTCTCCTATAAATCCGCTGCCTGCCAAAAGAAGCGCACCCAGCAGAAATGCGGTTTTCCCATATTTCATCCAGCGATAAAAGGAAAGCGTACCGATCAGAATCAGCATTGATCCGATACCGCCGATCACCAAAGCGAGCAGTGCCACATTTCCTTCATAGAAAAAGCCGATCCACCGTATCGCCTGCTGATAGGATGCGGGCATGGTTGTTTTGATCTGTAAAAGCTGTGCCTCATACGCCGCTTCCACATCCAGCACATCGGCAAGATTGCTCAGCCAAGTATGTGTTTCTGCCCTGCTCATGACATACTGCGTTGCCAAATAGATCACATCTTCCTGTTCTAAGAGCAGTGCTTTTATGTCCTCATTCAGATGCAGATCGACTATTTCATCTGTAATCAGGGAACGAATGGTCTGATTGGTGTAAGTTTCTAACCGTGCAGCGATTCGTTCATCTTGAAAGACCGCCTTCATCGCCTGTTCCAGCGGTGGGCGAATACTTGGATCAACTGCAAGCGCATCTAAAGAACGTGCGATGATCTCACCGTTTTGCAGTTCTTTTACTAATGTGTGTGAAAAATCCTGCTTCATGAATGATTCCGCGCTCTTTCCAAGTCCAAATAAGACCACACCGATACAAAGCAGCACGGTGCCGATCATAATCCCTAATCTCTTCATCTGTTTCCCTTCCTGTAAAAAGAGTAGGCACACCTACTCTTTTGTTTCATCAACTGCGTCTGCCACGCTTTCCACAAGCGTCTGTTTTTCTTCATCGCTTGCTTCCATCGTCGCTTCCTGCGTACTTTGTTCGCTCGCCTGTGCTTCCAAGGCTGCTGTTTCTGCCTCCGCCTTTTGTTCTTCCGGTGACTGCAAAGTACCGTATTCCGCAAGATTTTTGATCTGTTCGGCAGTAATCGTTTCTTCTTCGATCAAGGTTTTCGCAATCAGATCCAGCAGATCACGATTCGCCACAATGATCTCTTTTGCCTGATCATAGCATTCATTTACGATCCTGCGAATTTCTTTGTCGATCTCAAAAGCGATCTCTCCCGAGTAATTGCTTCCCTGGCTATAATCACGTCCTAAGAAGACATTGCCGGAATTATCGGAATACTGGATCGGTCCCAGCTTTGACATACCGAAGCTGCGCACCATTGCTTTGGCAATTTTCGTAACCTGTTCCAAATCACCGTAAGCGCCGTCTGTAATCTCATTGAATACAACTTCTTCGCTGCCCCGGCCACCCAGAAAGCTGGTGATCATTGCCATATACTCGCTCTTGGTCGTACAGTAGGTTTCTTCTTCCTTCGTCATCAGATTGTAACCGCCGGCCTGACCGCGCGGAATGATCGTAATCTTCTGCACGCTGTTGGCGCCTTCCAGCTTCAATCCGATCACCGCATGACCTGCTTCATGATAAGCCACCATGCGTTTCTCTTTATCTGTGTATTTCTTGGATTTCTTTGCCGGTCCCATCATGACGCGGTCGATCGCTTCATCCAGATCGCTCATCGTAATCAAATGACGATCTTCACGCACCGCCAAGATCGCAGCTTCATTCAGCACATTTTCCAGATCGGCTCCCGAGAATCCCTGTGTCCGCTTCGCCAGCTGTTCCAAGTTCACATTCGGCGCCAGTTTTTTATTACGGGCATGCACTTGTAAAATTTCATAGCGCCCTGTTTTATCCGGCAAGCCAACGGTAATCTGACGGTCAAATCGTCCGCTTCGCATCAGCGCCGGGTCTAATACATCGGCACGGTTGGTCGCCGCAATGACAACGATTCCGGCATTTTCGTTCATACCGTCCATTTCTACTAAGATCTGGTTCAAGGTCTGTTCGCGTTCATCATTGCCCCCGCCTAAACCGGCGCCGCGCTGTCTGCCGACCGCATCGATTTCATCAATAAAGATGATACAAGGCTTTGCCTGTTTGGCACGCTTGAACATATCACGCACACGACTTGCCCCGGTACCGACAAACATCTCTACAAAATCACTGCCTGAAATAGAGAAAAACGGTACGTTCGCTTCTCCGGCAACCGCCTTCGCAAGCAATGTTTTACCGGTGCCCGGAGGCCCTACCATCAACATCCCTTTAGGAATGCGCGCTCCCATTTCCGAGAATTTCGTCGGATTTTTTAAGTAATCGATGATTTCCTTTACTTCTTCCTTTTCTTCTTTACAGCCGGCCACATCCGCAAAGCGCGTTTTTACATCCGACTCGATACGCGCCCGTGATTTCGTAAATTCAAATGCCTTGTTGTTGGCACCGCCGCTGCTTTTCATCAAGATAAAGAAACCGACGCCCATCACCAAAAGCAATGGAACGATCTGCATCATGAACTCTAAAAAGATATTACGCTCATCCGCATCGGAAACCGTTACTTGATTTTTCTCTTCATCGAGGGTTTCCTGCAGCCATTCTAAATTCTTCGTCGTCTTCGGCATTGATACATCAAACGCCTGTTCTTCACCGCCGGAGCGATAAGTTCCTTCCACTTTTACAATAGATGTTCCTACGGAAATATTAACATCGCCAAACGTCATTTTTTCCGCCTGCGATACGAACTCATTGTAACTGAATGTACGATGCTTTGTGCCGGTGCTGAAAGATCCCAGCATCAACAAAATCGCAATTACCAGTACATAGGGAAGAAAATTCACATAACGGTTATTTTTCATTCTGTAAACCTCCTTCAGTATAGGATTCGATCATTTTCCTTTTCCTATTCATTTCCCTGATCCGTTTTTCTTCTGCCTGTTACGGATATTATTCATATAACTCGTCTTTTAGTACACCGACATAAGGCAGATTCCGATATTTCTGATCAAAGTCTAAACCATACCCGATCACAAATTCATTCGGTACCGCAAAACCGACATAGTCTGCCGAGATATCGACCACCCGCCGCTGCGGCTTATCCAGCAAGGATACGATCTTTACTTCCTTTGCGCCTTTATTTAACAGCATACGCTTTACTTCCGCAAGCGTTCTGCCCGTATCGACGATATCTTCCACTAACAGGATCGAGACTCCGTTGATCGAACTGTCCAAATCCTTGATTACCCGAATATTGCCTACGGACTGCGTTCCTTCATAACTGGAAACATCCATGAAATCAAACATGATATCCATGTCGATATGCTTGATCAGCTCCGCTAAGAAAGGCACGCTTCCTTTTAACAGCCCCACCAACAAAGGCGCTTCCTGTTTCGCCTCATAATCTGCCGTGATCTGGCGTCCCAGTTCTTCGCACCTTTTGACGATTTCTTCCTCCGAAATCAGAATCTTTTTTACATCCTTATGCATCCCAATGCCCTCCAACAAGTATCTTCTCTATTTTATCACAAAGATATAGGAATTGTTAGTAAAATGTGCGATATCACATCCAATTCCCACAACAAAAATCACATTTCCCGCCGCATTTTCCACAACTGGCCATAATTGACGCTGCCGATAAGGAATTTTACGGTCAATAAACCATCTCGCCACCTTTTTGGTGCCGAAGCGCAAACGGATAAAATCACCTGCGCGTGCGTTCCTGATCGTGATCGGAAAGTCTTCCTTGGCAAGTGCCAGCCGTTCGATCGTTTCCCCTTCCTCACAAATCGCAAAATACGGTGTCTCTTCATAACAGATCGCATCGTATGTATAAGCATAGCCTTTGCAGTTTGTTTCTTCGATCGACAAGATCTCATAATTATGGACAAGTGAATACGTATCATCCAGCTCATATACCCAGTTATGGGTGCTCTGCATGATCATATCGCTGATATTCTGCAGCTCCTTGCCGGAAAGTTTGGCAACATCGATCTTGGTCTTCAAAAACATCCGTAGCACGCCTAAGCGCATCGTTTCGCTCATAGCGCGCAGATCTTTGAGCGATCTTTGCATTTGCCATTTGCTGAAGGCGTCGAACAGGAGCCGTTCTTGCTTTTGTTTTGCCTCATTCAACTCCTCGATTTCCCGGATCATCTGTTTCTTATCCTCTAAGCGCAGCGTATCGACGACCGCATGGCGAATGCGGTTGCGCTCATAATCATCGGAAAAGTTGCTTTCGTCATCGTAATAAGGAATCGCATGTTTTTCACAGTATTTCAACAGATCTTTTTTGGTATAGGCAAGCAGCGGCCGCACGACAAGGATATTGTGCAGGATCAGCTCTTCTCGAATACCGTAGTATTGTGGTGTGGCATGACGTTTGCGCTGCATGAGATAGGTTTCGATCACATCATCCATCTGATGTGCGACCAAAACGCCGCCGCAGGAATAAGTATCTGCCAGCAGACGGTAAAAATCATAGCGGTATGCACGGGCATATGCCTGAAAATTTCCCTGATGATGGGGATCGCAATACGCCACATGACACATGACATCATGCGCCTTACAGAAGTTTACCACACACATCATATCGCGGTTTGCGCTTGCTCGCTTTTGATAATTCACATGGGCGACGATCACATCCAACTGCTTTTCTAAACACATTGCCAAAAGCGCCATCGAATCGGCGCCGCCGGAGACACCGACGACCCATCTGCGATTTTTTAATTCCCGCCAGTTTGCCATATCATCACCTATCCGTTTTCTTGCTTTATTATAACATAAAGGCTTGCTTCTGCACATGAAATCCTTTGGATTGCGAAATATTTTGATATCGGTAAATCGCCCTGTCATCCCATTTTCTTGGCTATGTGCGTCATCAGATCTTTTTATGCACATTTGATGAAATCGAAAGTAAAACAAGAAAAAAGGAAGTCCGGATCGACCAAGATGCTTCCTTTTCTGCTTCTGTTACAAACTGCTCGGATGAAATCCATGCCGGATCGACACATCGAAGTTTTTACAGTGCGGCGATCAAACGGCACAAGAACGCATAAGTGCGATCAAACGATGCCAGATCCAGTTTTTCATCCGGCGTGTGTACGTCATATAAATTCGGTCCCATTGTTACGATGTCCAATGCCGGCATTTTTTCCTTGAAGATCCCGCATTCCAAACCACCGTGGATCGCTTCCATCTTTAATGGACTGCCATGCATCTGTGCATAAACTTCCGCCATCGTGTCCCGCAGTGGGCTGACCTCCATATAATCCCATGCCGGATACCAGTTGTCGCCGCTGCCGTTAAAGCCGAATGCCGCGGCAATCGTTAACAGTTCGGACTTCATATCCTTGACATAAGAATCCAAAGCGCCGCGCGTACTTGTTTCAATGCGCACCGTATCATCTGCAACAGAGATGATGCCGGTGTTTTCACTGGCTTGTGTTACGCCGATTTTCTCAGAGAACTGCCGCATACCGCAAGGCAATACATATAACAGGCGGATCGCCGCATCGCTGTCGCCTTGTTCCATCACCTTTTCCGCTGTTGCTTCTTTTAATTCCCAAGTAAAGCCGGGATCGGTAAATTCCAATTCTTTGCGGATCTTGTTCGCTTCATCTAAAATAACATCTTTTACCTCTTCTGCTGCGGCAAATACCGCCTGCGCTTCTCTTGGGATCGCATTGATCTTCAAACCGCCCTGCCAGTTTGCCAAACGAATGCCTTTCGCTTCATTGGCCGCATGCAGGAGGCGTCCCAGCACTTTATTGGCATTGCCGCGCCCTTTATGGATCTCCGCTCCGCTGTGCCCGCCTAATAAGCCCTTTACTTCCAGCAGATAGGCAGGTTTTGTATTTTGTTCAAACCGCACTTGTTTTTGCAAGAAAACATCTTCCCCGCCTGCCGAACAAGTATTGGTCGTATCTTCTTCTTCGGCGTCGATATTGATCAAACGGGTGCCGCGCAATAAGCTTGGATCCAGTGAAAAGGCGCCGATCATCGTACTTTCCTCATCAACTGTAAACAACGCTTCGATTGCCGGATGCGCCAGCGTCTGATCTGCCAGCACTGCCATGATCATGGCAACTCCGGCTCCATCATCACCGCCCAGCGTTGTGCCTTTTGCCCGCAAATAACCGTCCACAATTTCCAGTTTCAGCGGGTCTTTTTCAAAATCATGTTCTACATCGGCATTTTTTTCATTCACCATGTCGATATGCGCCTGTAAAATAACGGCATCCTTATCCTCATATCCGCTTGTCGCATCTTTATAAATGATGACATTGTTTACCTGATCCTGTACGGACCGCAGACCATGCGCTTTGGCAAACGCCACCAAATGATCGCTGATTGCCTTTTCATTGCCTGAGCCATGCGGGATCCGGGTCAGTTCCTCAAAAAATTTCTGATAAGCTTTGCTATGATCTAATACGTTCATATGTACCTCCTGTTTCCGCTTTCATTTTAGCACAGTTCTACATAAAAAGACACCTTTTCCCCTTTTATGATCAAGAGTGATTTTTCAATACCTTTGCATAAACGATCGTAGAATCGTCCTTGCGCTTTACACGCGTCAAAATTTCCATCATCGCTTCAACCTGTGCTTTTGCATCCGTTCCTTTCCTCATGCGCAGCCATTCATAGATCTCATTCATATAAACGCCGTCGCTAAACATCAAAAACGCGTCGTTTTCCCGCAGCTGCAGCGTATAGCAGTCCGCATCTAAAGCGTTTAAGATGCCAACCGGCAAATTGTTGCCGCTGATCTCCAACAATTCATCTCCGCGAATCAAAATGGTCGGACAGGCGGCGCTTTTGAAAATATAGGCAAGTTTTTGATTGAGATCGAAGGTAATGACATCCATGGTCGCGAATACATCGCTCTGCAATAGCCGGTTCATACAGCGCACACTGATATCCATAGGAATATCACTGCTGATCATTCTTTGGAAGATCGTTGTCATGCTGCGGGAAACCGTTGCGGCACGATCACCGCTTCCCATTCCATCACTGATCATACAAATGCGGTACTGCCGATATGCAAAGATAGAAAAACTGTCGCCGCAGCGTGATTCTTTTCTCAAGCTGTCGGCATACGCATCCAGCACAAAAGGCTGTACGCTTTCTAAGACCAGTTCTCTGCGGTTGCGCAAGAAGCGTCGGCTTTGTTCTTTCTTGATCTCCAGCCGGCAGTCACACAAACTTTCTAACAACGGCAGGATCGTTTCCTGTCCTTCCTGTGCTTTCAGATTGCATAAGGTCAAAGCGATGTGGATCATGCCTTCTTCATTTTCTTCATAATAAAAATGTTCTATTTCATAACGATACACCTCTAAAGTTTTACGAATCTTGTTTTCACGATCTTCCCGCAGCGCATGCAAATACATGATCGAGGCACTATAAGACAACGCTTCTGCCATATGTCCCAGTATTTCCGATTGTACCGGAGAAATGGCAGCATAATACTCTGCAAGCGTATCAAAAATGGCTGAAAAATTATGAAGCCGCCGCTTAAAGTCTTTTTGTTGATTGGTGCATACATATGCGGCAGCTGTTTCTTTGGTCAATCGTTCATAAAGATAGGCACACACAAAACAACCGTATATGCCAAGCAGCAGCCACGAAGAAAAAAAGACTGCACCGCCAATGCCGCTTACACTTAATAGAAATAAATTTTGACGGAAATAGGCGCAAATGATCACAAACAAATAGTAAAGCGGCGCCGATATTGCGGCACTTAACCCATACAGCAGCAGCAACGTGACCAAAGCTGTTTCAAATTCCGCACGCAGACAAAGCATTACCCCGACAACCGCAAGCAGCGAAACGCCATAGTGAGGGAAAAGAAACGCTGCCCAAATCGCAATGCTTAATGCGATCAAGGTCTGGGTGATATGAAAGTGGCGGCTTGCCTCCTCCATATGCAGCCGATCACTTTCAAACAATAAGATCTGTGCAGCTAAAATACAGATGATCCGCGCAGGCGCCATCTGTAAATACATCGCATATACCGCACTGCTCCCCACTACGCCAAACATTACCCACTTGCCGATATTGCCGCCGCACAGCCGGGCAGCTTCTATCATACAAAAAACAATCATCAATAACAAGGCTATGACATATACATTGGATAGAGAACCGAATACAAATGCGCTGCCGCAAAGAAACAATGCACCGATCCATGCATCTCTTTTCTCTTTCCAGTACCGGTACCCGATCAAAGTCATACCGATCAACACCAGCACGCCCTGTCCCATCCAAAGCAATGTCAGCGGCACCATTTCCCGCCAGGTGAAGGCAAGATGGCGATGCCGCTGTCTTCTGATACTTTCTTCCACACTTTCACCTCTCCCCCATTGTAGTGAATGTATAGGGAAGAAACCTGTCGATTTTCCAACGGGATCATCATTTATCTTATGATACTTATAAAGTCTAAGTCATCTATCCTCTCGATTTTATCAAATGATCGATCAATTTCTTTTTAGCGCTGTTCCTGCTTTTCTTTTTCTCCCCAAATTTCACCTTTACACCAAACACTGCAACACCCGCTCTCTGATTTCCTGAAACTGTTTGCTGTTTTTACGTACATGCGCTTTGATGTCGATAATTCTCGCTGTATTGATCCACTTTACATCATTGATGAACAACACCGATTCCTTATTCATCCCCGCCAGTTTTCCTAAACGCATCAAATGCTTTTTCCCCTTTGGATTATCCTTTCCATAAGCGCTTAAATAAGCCTGATAATTACCGCTCATCGGCACGACAAACGCCTTGTTGCGATAGAGCTTCAAGATCAGACCGAAATGCTGAAATCCGATCTCATTGCGATAAGCCTCGCCAAAGTCTATGTATGCAATATCGCCTACACGCACCCGAATGCCCAGCTCCTCACAAGAATAATAATCCCTTCGATTTTGATAATTAACGGCGCTGATCATACGGGGAACCGCCTCGCCAATGCTTAAACTGTGATATTCGCCGCCTTTTTCTTCTACATACTGATTCCATAAACGATCCCACTCATGACTTTTGGATACCGGCTGCGTACCGTCTTCTTTCTGCATCATCCCCATTAGTTTCTGAATATCCATTTCAGCCACCTCCCATATGTAATATACGTCAAAGAGAACATGATTCCTAAACATCCCTTTTTTTACCGGATGCTTATCATCATGATCTTATCCTTTCTTGCCCGTTCCTATTCTCCCATATAAAAAAGAGCATCACTGCTCTTCCTTTTCAGCTTGTTGTTTTTCTGTTTCCTTTTCTTCATCCGGTCTGCGCCGCACCAGTCGATGAAAGATTCCCAGCAGTGGATGATACTTCGATGAGATCATCTGACTCGATTCAATAAACAACTCGAAGCCAAGCATGATGATCGCCATACAAATCAATCCGGCTGCCTTATTTACAATATAGACATAGGCGGTCAAACCGAAAAGCGCCGTGATCGCATATAAGATCAACACCGTATTGCGATGTCCAAACCGCCGCATCAGCGCATGATGCAAATGATTGCGATCCGCATCGGAGAACTTATGCCCGGCCAAAGTCCTGCGCAAGATCGCGGATAAAGTGTCAATGATCGGAATCAGCAGCATCAAGATCGGCAAAGCCAATGTAATGATGGTCGATCCCTTAAAGCCAAGCAAAGAGATGACCGCAATGCTGAAGCCTAAAAACTGCGAGCCGCAATCCCCCATAAAGATGGATGCGGGATAAGAGTTATAGATGAGAAAACCCAAGCTCGCACCGGCCAAGATCAGTGAGGGTATGACGACATCACTGCGCGGTACGACGAGCGCAAGCGATGCGATAACGATCAAAACGATCGCGCTCAAGCCTCCGGCCAAGCCATCCAATCCATCGATCAAATTGATGGCATTGGTGATCCCGGTAATCCAGAAAAACGTAACGATCATCGAAATGATCCCCATATCGATGCGAATGCCTAACGGCAGACGAATGACATCAAGCGACACATTCCCCATCAGCATGACGATCAGTGCCGCTAACACTTGAAATCCAAACTTATAGCGCGGTCTTAGATCGACCAGATCATCGATCAAACCGCCCATGAACATGACAAAGCCGCCGATCAAGATCGCATTGAACGTCGCATCTACTTCTACAAAACAAGTCATGGATACGATAAACGCCACATAGATCGCGACGCCGCCGATCCTGGCTATCTTGCCGGTATGGATCGTACGCTCATTGATTTCCGCATAGGCGCCTAAAGCAACGGCGATCCGCTTTACCAGCGGGGTAATGCCGACAGAGATGGCAAAGGGCACAAACAGATACAGCAGATAATCCATCTCTCACACCTCCGGCTTCCTTCGTTTCCTATCTTACCAAATGCAAATTTTCCAACAATACACCGGTTCCTTCGGCAACACAGCGCAGTGCATTTTCCGCAACATATACCGGAATATGCAATTCATTGCGCAGCAGTTCATCAATTCCATCCAACAATGCGCCGCCGCCGGTCAGAACGATCCCACGCGTTACGATATCCGCCGCCAGTTCAGGCGGTGTCTGTTCCAATACCGTTTTGCATGCACGTACGATATTCTGCAGGCTTTCACGCATACAGCCTTCGATCTGACTGCTTGTCAATGTGATCGTATGCGGCAGTCCCGTTACTAAATCACGACCGCTGACTTCGATCGATTCATTGCGCGATCCGGCCCAAGCCGTACCGATCACCTTTTTGATTTCTTCTGCCGTACGATCACCGATCAGCAGTTTCTTTTCTTCTTTTACATATTTGATAATATCGCGATCCAGCGTATCGCCCGCAACCTTCAAAGAAGTAGATGAGACGATCTCGCCTAATGACAGCACGGCCACATCTGTCGTTCCGCCGCCGATGTCAAGCACCATGCTTCCGCTTGCTTTGCTGATATCAAGACCGGCGCCGACCGCAGCGACCTTCGGTTCTTCTTCGATATACACTTTCTTCGCACCGGCACGATAAGCCGCATCACGAATCGCGTTGCGTTCAACCGATGTAATATTAGACGGACAGCAGATCAAGATCGTCGGACGCTTGAACATGCCCTTCAAATTCAATTTCTTCAAAAAGTAGTTCAGCATGATCTCGCACACTTCAAAATCTGCAATTACCCCATCCTTCAGCGGACGAATCGCCAATACACGTCCCGGCGTTCTTCCCAGCATGTCTTTTGCCTCCTGTCCGGCTGCCAGACATCTCTTTGTTTCAGCATCTATGGAAACGACTGAAGGTTCATCGATCACAATTCCTTCCCCTTTTACATAAATCAGTAGGTTTGCTGTTCCTAAGTCGATACCAACTTCTTTTGTAAACATTTTATATTCCTCCATTTCTACAAGGCATAAACATTATAACACATTTTTCCAAATTAAAAAGACAAAATCATAATTCCGCAGGTTTCCCATCACTTTCTCATAACATCACGTAAAATCGCCTGTTTTTCATGCTTTTATCGAAAAACAGCACCCGTCATGCAGGGTGCTGCTTCACGCATTTCACGATCAGCTCAGAAGCTTTACTGGATGTCTTTGACCGCCAGCCCATAGATCGATTCAGGATCGATGAGCCGATCACCTTTGCTTACTACGATATGCACATGATTGCCCAGATCCTTTCCATAAATATTCACGCCCGCCTGTGCGATGACATCGCCCTGTTTGATTGCATCGCCCGCCTGCAGCGTCGGAGCGCTCAAAGACTGATACGTAATGGTCAGATCATCGCTTTTGACCTTTACCGTATGTCCGAACATGGCATCTTCTTTTACTTCCTCCACGCTGCCGCTGAAAATCGCCAACACATCAAACGCCTCATTTTGATAAGCATAGTCAATGCCCTGGTTCATCCGATACACCCCTTCAAACTGGGAGAAGCTGTCTACTTCACTTTCACTTCCATCATAGAAATCCAATACGATGCTCGCTTCATTTTGATAAGGGCGGATCGCCGTTTCAGCAGCCTTGGGAATAGAAATGACCGGGATATCTACTTCTTTGACGACCGGTTTTGTCGCTGTTTCCTCCTCCTTGCCTAATTCATTCATAGATAAGATGCCGACCATCGCCAGCAGAAACAAGCCGCTGCCACATGCCGCATAGATTCTTGCGCGTTTGTTTTTCTTCGTATAAGCATACATACTTTTCACCTCTGATTTCAGTATGCCCGCGCCTTTCCCCCTTATACATTTGCTTTGCTGATTTCTGCACCCTGATAATAGTATTGTAAGATCTCACGGTAATTCTGCCCCTCTAACGCCATTCCCAGCGCCCCATACTGGCTCATGCCGATTCCATGGCCGCTGCCTTTGGTGATAAAAACAAAGCCTTCTTCACTTTCCACGATGCGAAAGCTGCTGCTGCGAAGGGAAAATGCCTCACGTATCTCTCTGCCGCTTTTACAGATCTCACCTACACACAGCTTTTCCACATAACCGCTGTCATAATAAGTAATGGCAGGAAGGGAAGAAAGCGCAGTGCCCATTGTTTCCGCCAAAGCGGCAGCGCTGACTGCCTTTTCACTTTCATAATTGTCTTGCAGTTCTGCTTCCCAAGGCGAAGGAACCGACCTTAGATAAGGCACATCCTTTTGCCAGTATTCAGCAGCATTATTGGTATTGCCGCAGCTGGAAGAATAAAACGCCGCCGTGATATAAGCGCCATCATAAGTCAGCACTTCTCCTTTTGTCGCTTCTACCGCCGTTTTGATCTTTGCCCAGTTTTCCTCATACGCACTTCCCCACTGCTCGCGCAGCTGTGCTTCATCCTTATAAACTTGAGAAGCGGTCGTATCATCTACTTCCAGCGTGCGCTGATAAACATAAGTCCGCGCCGCTACACTTTGTGCTTTCAGCGCCTCCATTTCAAAAGAGACTGGCATCTCCGCAGCAACCACTCCCATCACATACTCCTCCAATGGCTTGATCTCCACTGCATCATCACGATGCAGCGTTACCGTGATCGCTTCCTCTTTCTCCTGTTTCCCACTGCTTTCATGTGTTGTTTCTTTGATCCATGTTTCCTGTTTGAAGCTTTCTTTCAGCAACAAAAGAAACACGATGACAAACACACCTGCCACTATGTATACTTTCCTCATAAAAAACCACCCTCATCTCATTTTATGAAGGCGGTCTTGATTGTATGTTGTGATCTTTGTTTTCTTCTATCAGATTTCCTGCTTTTGATGCTTGCGGTATTCACTCGGAGATACATGATAGAATTTCTTAAATACTTTATTGAAATAGAACTGATCGTTGATACCTACCATATTCGCTACTTTCTTGATCGTCATATTCGGATCCTCTAACAGTTCCATCGCTTTGCGCATCTTCTTTTCATTGATGAAATAAATCAGGTTTTTCCCGGTTTCATTCTTGAACATACGGCTCAAATAGCTCTCATTGATCGAAAAAGCCTCGGCAATCGTTTTCAAACTGAGCTTTACCGTATAATTTTCATCAATATATTCAATGATATGCGTAATATCATCACGATATCGGTTATTATTGGTGTCTTTGATCCACGAGCGAATGTAAGCGATCGTATTATTGACGACCTTCTGCAGCATCTGGGCCGTTTCGGCATTGGAGATCAGATCCAGCCATGCTTCTAAATGAAAGACATTCTGCAGGCCTTTCTGCATTTCATCGCCCTCCACATTGCTGAATAAAAAGACAAAGTAGTTTTTGACTTGCTTTGGATAGATGAACTCTTTTTTCATGTAGTCTAAGATCTCCATGATGATCACCTCAGCCCGTTCATAATCACGCGTGCGCATCGCTCTCATGAAATCTAAATGATAGTTTGTCGCCATTGGATCCAGATCCTGAAAAGAAGGGATCTCTTCATCTTCAACGATGACCTTTTCACCCAGATAAAATCTCGCTTCATGACGTTCTAACAAATACTGATAAGCCTGAAACAGCATATTCAGATCATGGCTCGCTTTGCCTACGGTAACCGACATTTCGATATTCATCTGTTCCTGTACTTCGCGAATCATCAGATTGCAGTTATTCATCACACGCAGGTGCTGCATGCCCTTAAATACCAATACCCCGGAATGATTGGAAATAAACAGCAGTAAATACTGCTGATCGGCAGGCAGCGCATCTACGATCACGGAACGCAAGCGCTCCTGTAACTGTTTATGAGAAGTGATGCGAGATTCATAAAGCAGACGAATATTATCAATGCGAAAATAAGCGAGCTGATAGCCATCGCGCCGATATTCATCAAACACACTGCCGCGCAGCACTTCCCGCACTTCTTCTTCATTCACTTCATGCTGGTTGCGGTATAAGATCATATACTGACGCAGCCGTTCGATGCTGTCCCCTTCGGCACGGATATTCTGCGTGCGATAGCTCGTAAAATAATGAATGGCATCTTTCAGTGTGCTTCTCAATAATTCTCTGTTCAGCTCTTTCCGCAGCAGATAATCAAATACCCCTGCTTTCAAAGCATTGCGCACATAATGATAGTCATCCTGATCGCTGATCACGATAATCTGGGTTGCACGATGATGCTGGCGCAGATCCAAGATCATAGATGTCAGATCGACATCATTGGTCATAATATCGGTAATGACGATCTCCGGCATCAGCTTGCGATAGTTCACCACCGCATCCGCCATATTGGTTACGGTCGATACCACTTCACAGTTTAGCTCCTTCCAGTCGATCAGCTGTTTTAACTCTTTGCAGGAATCTAAATTTTCCTGAATCAACATGACTTTATACATAATAACACTCCTATTTCCATTTCTTTTGTTTATAGCATGATGCCGTTATAAATACTCAAGGCCAAGATAAACTGCGCACTCAGCCAGCCGATTGCCATCGCCAGTAAAAAGATAAACAAATGGATCTTCCAAGGCTGCTGTAAATGACAAAAGCGATCAAAGCGCACGGCAGTCAGAGCAAAAAAGCTGACGGCAAAACAGACGATATAAACAATGAGTACAATCAAATTTGTTGCCATATCTTTCCTCCGTTTTTCTATTATACCTGTTTTATATTGATTTTTCTATAAATGAAACAAACTTTTAACAAAAAAATACATGCAATATTTGATAATCAAACAATATCAAAACATCTCTATCCGCATGATTTTCATTATCATTTTGTCGCCATCACAGGGCTAGAGCCAGCATCGCACGATAAGCAGCTGCCAATGCATCGTTTTCTTTCATTCAGTTCATTTGCATGCGAATCTGCGTCTGGGGAAAATACATCGCCATTGCCCCTAAGAGAAAGAAGAAGAACATTGCCGTCTGTACCCAGAAAATCGTGTAGTCAAACACGCCATGCAGCAGCGTTACCGCCAATGTCGCGGCAACTAACGCAACCAAGCCTTTGTCTGTCTTAGCTCTGAATAGCAGCCATGCCTGTTTCAAAAAACCTGCCAGATACAGAAGCACTAAGAAAGAGCCGATGATACCGAAACTGGCAAGCGGATCTAATAAAAGATTATGCGCATGCTGAGTCTTATACATTTCATGCGGTGTATCGATCGATTGCAGATAATTAAAATAGTAAGTAAAGGAACCTTGTCCAAACAGCGGATGCGCCTGAAAACATCGCCATGCCCCTTCCCAGATCGCAAAGCGTGCCTGAAAATTACGTTCTAAGAATGTAACGCGCGGAAATAACTGCGGCTTTGTCGCAAAAAATACGATCAGCGCCCCGCATCCGCTCGTAAATGCGGCAATCACATATTTATTCATCAAAAACAGGATCATAATCCCGATGCCCCCGACTGCCGCAACCATGCCGGTCCTGCTTCCTGTCAAATACAAGATGAACGCCTGCAACAGCATCGCGCACAGATAATACAATTTACTTGCTTTTGATCCTTTCCCCTGTATTTTATAAAAGCACAGCAGGATCGTAAATTCTATCATCATCGCATAATAATTCGCATTGAAGAATCCGACGCGAATACGGTATTGCCGTTTGCTGGGAATCGGCAGTGCCATAATGTCCCAATCTAACATCACGATGATACGATACGCATATTCAAACAACGCATACACCGCGCAAAGGCACATCAAAAATACAGCGATTCGCACGATCAGATCGAACATCGCATGATTTACCAGCGTACGATAATACATCAATACCATGATTACCATACCCAGTAATATCCCTAATCCAACACCCCACCAGTTGCGATAACAAAGCGATACGACTAAGGTAAGCACAAGAAAGAAAGCGATCGTATATCCAAACGGCGTCTTTTTCATGACCGTCTGTAATCGGCCTTCTTTAATCATATAGAAAAATGCGAATATGACTGCCGGAACCGTTACAAAAAAAGGCAGAAACATCGAAATCAACGTCCAAACGATGACCTTGTCTTCACCTGACAGCCCTTGCAGTTCTTTTTTTACATTACTCAATTCTTGTAACATAAAAACCCCTTTCTATTTCATTACTTTCCATTATAATGAAATTCCCTATAAAAAGGAAGCGCAATTTTTTCTCATAAAAACAAACAGTCCTCCGCTTGTGAGCAGAGAACCGTTCATTTGGTTTAATTGGCGTTGCAAGTGCCTTTCTGTGATTCATATTCGTATATTTTTTTATTTGACTCATTGATCCCGTTTTCTTTCTTCGTGATCTCGCTTGTCGTTGCCGCTAATTCCTCTTTGGCAGTATTCAACTGTTTGCCGATATTGCCGTATTCTGTATTCAACGCTGTCAGTTGGTTATTCAGATCGGTGATTTCTTCTTCTGATAGCTCATCTTCCTTCAAGGAAGTCTCGATCTTGGTAATGCTTTCGATGCAGGCATCATATTTTTTTTGAATACTAGCTACCATGGCCTGCTGTTCTCCCTGCTTTGTATAAAGGGTTTTTAACTCACCCTGCAAAGTGGCGATCGTTTTTCTTTCTCCCTCGATCAACTCATCCAACTTCGCGTCCTCTGCACTGCAATCTTTTTCATTATCCTTCTCATCATCTTTTTCGTCTTCTTTCTCATCGTCTTTTTCATTATCTTTTTCATCGTCTTTTTCCTTATCCTTTTCATCGACTTCCTCAGTCTGATCCTCTTTTTTCTTAGAATCATCTGATCCGCCCATGAAGTTCATCGCAACGACGACCGCAACGATCAAAAGAATTGCCACGACCGCAATAATGATGCCGGTAATGATCTTATTCTGTTTATCGTTTTTATCGGGATCAGTCGGTTTCTTCGGCTGTCCGCCTTTATTTTTCGATGACTTTGTCGATTTCAGCACCAATTCTTCTTCCTCATCAGTACGAGTTGTCCGCTCTTCCTGCGCCTGTTTCGCACTTGTCAAGATCGTAAGGGTCTTATCCTGCATAGACAAATCCTTTGTCGTCATGACCCGTGTCAGATCATCTCCTGCTTCTGTGCGTTTATCAAATGCGCTGTCTGAATCATTTGCCGGGGTCGCAGCTTTTTTAGATGGCTGCTGCGCCATCTGTTCGGCTGCTTCTTCTTTTTCGTATTCTTCGACCATCTTCATCAAGTCAATATCTTCATTTGTATCTTCGATTCGTTTGTTTGTCACGCAAAACACCTCCGCATTTGGTTTTATTGTACCATAAATATGGAATTTTTCTACTTTTTATTAGCAGAAAACCAGTTTTCTCAATACATTCCCAAATCCTGTTGTTTCATGATAAGATCATTTCAAAGAAGGATCCTTGATACTGATCGCCTTATCCTTATCAATATGATCAATACCTAATATAGTGATCATGAAAGCTGGTGCTTATATAAGCATCATGCGAAATATGACTTCTTTCTATGGAGGATTTTATGTCTGGTAAAAAACAAATCTTGCTTCTTTTCATCCTGCTGCTCACCCTTTGTGCCTGTAAACCAAAACCGCTTTCTTATGAAATTACTTTCCAGAAAGAAGAAGCGCTTGAACAAGTGTTTGATGAACTGGCATTTAGCGAAGACCGCAACGAGCTGGTAGTCCATGGCTTTTTCAACAATACATTGTATTTCAGTAAATGGCATGATGATGCTTCCATGATCGGTCAGACCAAGTTAGTCTGGAAATATGACTTTGATACACAAGAATATGCAGAAGTACTCACCCTCAAAGACCATTTGCGTGTGCAAGATCTGGTAGAGTTGGAAGATGGCACGATCCTTTATACAGCGGTAAAGTCCGGTGAGATCGACTACCTCACTCCTTACACTGTCGAAATTCATTTCGTTGAAAAGGGAAAAGACAATACTTTACGAAGCGGCCTTACATGGAACTATATCGGCACCCCAATGATCTACATGAATCAAAACGGCTGTCATTTGAATCTATTTACGATGACAGATTACAACGAAGACTATACAACCTTTTTAGAATGCTATCATCTGTATCGCTTCCGCAATCACAAACTCGAATTGGTGGAATATGGCGCTTATCAGGTAAACAACAATTCAATTACACCGAATCAGGGAGATCGCTTCTGGTCTAATCTTGGAACAATGGCAGTCAATCATGATCAGTTATTCTATCTGATCAAACATGATGATACGATTGCGCTCAACTATGGAAAAATAAAGATGAATACGTTACCTTTGGACTTTTCGCCAAACGGCATGTATGAGGCAACCGATGATTATTTTATAACTACTGATAATCTAATGAAAAATGTTACCTATCGGCTATCTGATATGGAAAAGTTATATTTCCCTGAACTGGATGGCTGCTGCAACGGTGATCTGGTCGCTTTCGATAACGGCCTGCTCGCTGTCAAAAATGATGACAATGACATTTTCCGTTATTATTTCTTGAAAGATGATCGTTTGACACCGATACAGACAGATTTCCCACAAGATACACGCTACCATATTTTGCACGATCATGCGCATATGATCATTCATACATACAATAATCATACATTCTATCGGATCTCTTTGACAAACTGATCTTTTCGTTCATCTCTAGCCATGTCCTTACATGGATAAAACCTTTCACATCATAGATATTGCCGAAGAATCGCGCCTCCATAAGCAAAAGCACTCTGCACACATTGATAGGGCAGAATGCTTTTTTCATTAGTGATTGGCAACACGGATACGGTTGATCGCTTTTTCCAGCGCAACCTCCGCTCGCCTGATATTGGTTGCGGAATCTTTTTTCTCCAAGCGTTTCAATGCTCTTTCCTTCGCTGCTTCGGCGCGTTTCAGATCGATTTCTTTCTCACCTTCGATCGCATCGGTCAAGATGTTCACTTGATCGCGATGCAGATGCAGCATACCGCCCGCTACCGCATAATGCTTGTAATCGCCGTCACGCTTTAATGACAGTTTGCTTGTCGCAAGCATGGCAACGACCGGCATATGGCTTGGCAACAGTGTCATTTCACCCTCCACTGTCGTAGCGTGGATCGCTTCACATTCCCCTTCCAGATAAAGTCCGGTCGGTGTAATGATCTTTACCGCAAGCATATTATTCACCTAGCGCTTTCGCTTTTTCCACAACTTCTTCGATCGTACCGGCGAACATGAACGCCTGCTCCGGCAGATCATCATATTTGCCGTCTAAAATTTCATTGAAACTGCGAATGGTATCCGCTAACGGCACATAGCGTCCGTTCATGCCGGTAAACGCCTCTGCCACATTAAACGGCTGCGACAAGAAGTTACGCACACGTCTTGCACGGTTTACCACTTTCTTGTCTTCTTCGCTCAATTCGTCCATACCTAAGATGGCGATGATATCCTGTAATTCTTTATACCGCTGCAACAGCTGCTGCACACCACGGGCTGCGCGATAGTGTTCTTCTCCCACTACCAGCGGATCTAAGATACGGGAGCTGGATTCCAGCGGATCCACTGCCGGATAAATGCCCAATGCGGCGATACCGCGATCCAATACCGTTTTGGCATCCAAATGCGTAAAGGCAGTTGCCGGCGCCGGGTCTGTCAAGTCATCGGCAGGTACATAAACCGCCTGTACCGAAGTGATAGAGCCATCCTTGGTAGAAGTAATGCGTTCCTGTAACTGTCCCATTTCCGTCGCCAATGTCGGCTGATAGCCTACGGCGCTTGGCATACGGCCAAGTAAGGCGCTTACTTCTGATCCGGCCTGGGTAAAACGGAAGATATTGTCAATAAACAGCAGCACATCCTGATGTTCGACATCACGGAAATATTCTGCCATCGTCAAGCCTGATAACGCAACGCGCATTCTGGCACCCGGAGATTCATTCATCTGTCCATATACCAAGACCGTCTTGTCTAAGACGCCGCTGTCTTTCATTTCATGATACATATCGTTTCCTTCACGCGTTCTTTCACCGACACCGGTAACGACTGATTTACCGCCATGCTCTTTGGCGATATTATGGATCAGCTCTTGGATCAATACGGTCTTGCCGACACCGGCACCACCGAACAGACCGATCTTACCGCCCTTTGCATAAGGACAAAGCAGGTCGATGACCTTGATGCCTGTTTCCAGCATTTCCGCGCTTGTCTGCTGTTCGTCAAAAGTCGGTGCAGCACGATGAATCGGCATTCTCGGCGCGTCTGTTACTTCACCTAAGCCATCAATTTCCCGACCCAATACATTAAACATTCTGCCCAGCACTTTATCGCCGACCGGAACACTGATCGCTTTCCCGGTATCAATGGCTTCTAATCCGCGCACCAAGCCATCGGTCGAACCCATTGCGATACATCTGACAAGATCATCGCCGACATGCTGCGCCGCTTCAACGATCAAAGAATCCTTATCTTTCAAAGGAATCTCAATAGCGGAAAGCAGTGCAGGCAATTCATTTTCAAATCGAATATCGACAACCGGTCCGATGACCTGTACGATTTTTCCTGTATTGCTCAATTTGTTCACTCCTTTCATTCAATGGCATTTGCGCCGCCGATAATTTCCGTTATTTCCTGGGTAATAGCGGCCTGTCTTGCCTGATTGAACTGTAATTCCAGTGTTTCTTTCAATTCTTCTGCGTTATCTGTCGCATTTTCCATCGCCATGCGCCGTGATGCCTGCTCGCTTGTTTTCGTCTGTAAATAATAACTGTATAAAAGCGATCTGACATACATCGGCACCAGCGTATTCAAGATCTGATCCCCCGCAGGTTCAAAAATCGTGTCCTGCGTGTCTTTCTTTTCCTGCTCGCCCGCTTCCTTTTCAACCGGCAGCAGTGTAACAAATTCCGGGGTGAATGTAACGGAGTTCACAAAAGAAGTAAAAAGGATCCTGATTTCCGATAATTCGCCGTTTTCATAACGCTCCAGCGCTTCATCGGCAATCGTGCATAATTCACTGTAACACTCATCTTCTAAATTGGTCATATTTCCCGCAAGATCATAATCTTTATTGGCGATCCAGCTGCTGCCGCGTGAACCGATCATAAAGATCTCGCTGTCTTTCTCCTGTTCCAGCAGACGATAGATATTGGCGTTATAACCGCCGCAAAGTCCCATGTCGCTGGTAAATACGATCAACAGCTTCTTGCCGTTTTCATGTTTACGCAGATAAGGATGATCGCTCGTATCCAAAGAGCGAAGAATATCCTGTATGCTTTCACGCAGATATTTGGCATATTCACGGTTTTCTTCCATGTATGCCTTTTGCTTCTTCAGCTTGCTTGTGGCGACCAGCTGCATGGCTTTGGTAATTTTCTTTGTGGAATCAACCGAGCGGATACGCGCTTTGATTGCTAACTTACCGGCTGCCATACACTATCCTTCCAGTACTTCATACTGTTTCGCAAATGCTTCCAAAGCCGTTTTGATCTTCGCCTCTAACTCATCATCCAATTTCTGTTTCGCATCGATTTCACTGAAAATATCCGCATGTTCGCGTTCCATATATTTCAACATTTCTTTTTCGTAGTTTCCTACCTGTTTTGCCGCAACCGGCTTTAAGAATTTATTTTTCGCCGCATACAGCGATACGACCTGATGTGATACCGGCATCGGTTCATACTGATTTTGGATCAGCAGCTGGGTCAGGCGTTCACCATGTGCCAATACGCCTGCCGTAGCCGCATCTAAGTCGCTTCCGAATTTCGCAAACGCCTGCATTTCCGCATACTGTGCCAGCTCCAGTTTCAAAGAGCCGGATACCTGCTTCATCGCCTTGATCTGCGCCGCACTGCCGACACGAGATACCGAAAGACCGCTGTCTACCGCCGGACGAATACCGGCATTAAACAATTCGCTCTGCAAGAAAATCTGTCCATCGGTAATGGAAATGACATTGGTCGGAATATAGGCGGAAATATCGCCTGCCTGTGTTTCAATGATCGGCAAAGCCGTCAAGCTGCCTCCGCCCAGTTCATCATTTAATTTCGCCGCACGCTCCAATAAACGGCTGTGCAGATAGAAGACATCGCCCGGATATGCTTCACGTCCCGGCGGGCGTTTCAGAAGCAGCGACATCGTACGGTATGCGACCGCATGTTTGCTGAGATCGTCATAAACGATCAGCACGTCTTCGCCCTTTTCCATCCACTCTTCACCGATCGCACAGCCCGCATAAGGCGCAATATACTGCAGCGGCGCCGGTTCACTCGCTGTGGAAGATACGATCGTCGTATATTCCATGGCACCATAACTGCGCAGTTTTTCCACGATCTGTGCAACCGTGCTGGCTTTCTGACCGATTGCCACATAAATACATTTTACATTTTTTCCTTTTTGATTGATGATCGTATCGATCGCAATCGCCGTTTTACCGGTCTGACGATCGCCGATGATCAATTCACGCTGTCCTTTCCCGATCGGGATCATCGAATCAATGATCTTGAGTCCGGTCTGGATCGGCTGAAATACACTTTTTCTCGTCATAACGCCCGGTGCAACACGTTCTACTTCACGATAGCGGTCGCTCTTGATCGCTTCACCGCCATCGATCGCCTGTCCCAACGCGTTTACCACACGTCCCAGCATGCAATCACCGACCGGCACCTCAACGATACGCCCGGTACGCTTGACTTCATCTCCTTCTTTGATGCCGGAATCATCGCCCATCAGCACGGCTCCGACATGTTCTTCCTCCAGGTTCAGCACCATTCCATATACATCGCCCGGAAATAACAGCAGCTCGCCTGCCATCGCATTTTGAAGTCCATAGATCAAAGCGATCCCATCACCGATCGTAATGACCGTTCCGCTTTCGCCCACATCTAAGTCTTCATCATAGCGCTTGATCTGCTCTTTGATCAGTTTACTGATTTCTTCTGGCCGTAGATTCATATGCGCTCACCTCACTTATCGCTCATTTGCTGACTGCACAGACTCTTTCATTTTGTTTAACCGCATCGCGGCCGAGTTGTCAATCACCAAATCATCTACTTTCACTCTGATGCCTGCCAATAACGATGGATCGACCAGCACCTGCAGTTCCACTGTCTTGGATAACTTTTGTTCCAACAACGCCTTGAGCGCGGCACACTGTTTTTCATCCAGTTCCTGTGCGCTTCTTACAAGCGCCACCGCGATCCGGTATTCTTCGTTGTATGCCTTCACAAAAGCTTTTACGATCTGAAAAAAACTCACAAAACGTCCTTTATCGATCAACAGCTTCATAAAATTCATGAGGCTGTGATCTGTATCGGCACCGTACACTTGCACAAGCAGTTCCTTTTTTTCAGCCTTGGCAACCCTTGGATGATTCAAGATCTTTACGAAATCACCATGTTCCCTAAGCGATGCCGCAATCGCCGTCAGCTGTTCTTTATAAACATCTAAACGCTGTTCCTCTTTGCCTAATGCAAACAGCGCCTGCGCATAAGCGTTCGCGGCTATGCCTGCCATGTATCTTCACCTGCCTGCTCGATGAAGTCTTTTACATATTGTTTATGGGTCGCTTCATCCAGTTCTTTTTCAACGATCTTACCGGCCGCAAGAAAAGCAACTTCCGTGATCTCGTCTTTGATCTGCTTGCGGGCAAGCACTTTTTCCCGTTCAATATCGGCAGCCGCTTTTTCTTTCATCAGATCAGCGCTGCGCCGTGCATCTGCCAAAATTTCCCGCTTTTCTTCATTCGCGTTCTTTTTCGCCGTTTCCATGAGCGCATGCGCTTCCGCTTTCACACTTGCAAGCTGTTCTTCATACTGCTGCTTATATTGTGCGCCTTCTGCTTTCGCCGCTTTCGCCGCATCTAAATCACCCTGGATCACTTCCGAGCGGGCATTGAGATAAACCGTTACCTTATCCCAGAAGAAATGCTTTGCGATAAGTACAATGAGCAATGTGGAAATACAGATCAGAAGCATATCGGTTGGAACCAATCGTAAATAACTATTGATATCAAATACAAAACCATTCATGTCTTATCTGTCCTCCTTCTCTTCTAAAATGCGTGATTATGCCTTTAAGAAGATCAGGATCAATGCGATGATCAAGGAATAGATACCGGTCGTTTCCGCCAACGCGATACCGAGCACCATGATCGAACGAATCTTGCCGGCTGCTTCCGGATTGCGTCCTACCGCTTCCGCACCTTTACTGGCTGCGATACCCTGTCCGATACCAGGCCCTAAACCGGCAATCATTGCGATGCCCGCACCTAACAATGCCATACCACTTACGAACTCTGCATTAAACATAAAAATTTTCCTCCTTCAACTAATCGTCTTTTTATGTAGTTCTGTTTTTACTATTCACCTTCACACACCTGCTCGCTCAAGAAGAAGCTTGCCAGCGTAAAGAAGATATAAGTCTGAATCAGACCTGAGAAAATATCAAAATATGCGTGCAGCAGCGGGGTAAACAGATAACCCAGCGCACCGAACGGCATAAACGATGTCATCATGTAGTAAACAAGCGCCATGATGATCGAGCCTGCCAAAATATTGCCAAACAAACGCAGCGACAGTGAGATCGGCAGAGCCAGTTCGCCGATGATATTTAACGGAGTTAAAAAGAACATCGGTTCTGTCAGTTCTTTCATTCGCGCAAGCAGCCCGCCTTTTCTGATTCCGTTATACTGAATCAGCAGAAACATCATAAGCGCCAGTGTTACATTCACGCTCAGATTTGATGTCGGCGGCTGTAAGCCCAACAGTCCCAGCAGATTGCTCATCGCCATCATCATCGTCAGCGTTCCTAAAAACGGCAAATAACGATGTGTTTTTTCTTTCAGGTTATCGCCGATGATGCTCATGCACGTGTTATACAGCATTTCCACCATCAATACGATGCCTTTCGGCGCCTGCGTCGGATCTGCTTTTTCAAACTTTTTGCCCCATATCACAAGCAGCACACACAGAATGACACATAGGCCCAGCCAATTAACAACTGATTGGGGAATCTCAAGGACAAATGAGCCAACTGTGATCACAAAGTCCATTATTCAGCCTCCTTTCTGTGCATCCACACATATAAAAGTATTGCGACTTTGTGGCAGGAAAAACCCACCAGCATCGCCAATATATCAACGCCTGCATAGGCGCTAATACCAAACACCAATAAATACAGCACATAGCGCTTCGCATATTCCGAGAATGCCGGCAGCTTCAGATCGGTTACGCTGCCATCGATCCGCTCGCTCATCGCAATGATCTTCTGAAAGCCAAGCACCCCGCTTAATGCACCGATCGCCACACCGGCGGGAACGTATTTATATTCCTGTGTAAGCAGCGCCATGGCTGCCATGGCAATCGCCATCAAAAGCCAAGTCAATTGCCGGATCCCGCGGTACATTCGTTTTTCATTCATCTTTCCCGCACTCCTTTACCAGCAGATAAAGATTGCCGATCATCGCATATACAAGCAAGCCGATCAAAAACAATGGCGATGTATGCAAATGATCATCAGCATAAATACCGATACCAAGCGCAAGCACACAAGAGATCGCCATGCGAAAGGCAAAGCGCAGTGCCTGCTGATAGCCTTTCATCTTATTTCGTGCCGAAGATGCGATCGCCGGCATCACCGAGACCGGGTACGATATAGCCCTTTTCATTTAAGTGATCGTCTAAGGCTGCCAGATAGATATCGACATCGGGATGCAGTTCCTCAATGACCTTGACCCCTTCCGGTGCACCTACCAAACAAATCAGACGAATATCACGCGCACCCTGTTTTTTCACCATGTCAATGGCCGCCGCCGCGCTGCCCCCGGTTGCCAGCATCGGATCCACCACCATCACGATCGAGCGATCCATATCTTTCGGATACTTTTCAAAATAAGGATGCGGCTGCAGCGTTTCTTCATCACGATACATACCGATATGTGCAACCTTCACCGTCGGAATCAGATTACAGATTCCATTCACCATGCCAAGTCCCGCCCGCAGGATCGGCACCAGCACGATATCCTTTTCCAGCTCTTTCGTCACACAGCCGCAGACCGGCGTTTCGATCCGCACTTCTTTTGTCGGCAGATCACGGGTAATCTCATAAGCCATTAAACCGCCGATTTCATCAAGATTCTGTCGAAAATCCTTTGTTTTCGTTTCTTTTTTACGCATCTGTGTTAATTTATGCGTAATCAAAGGATGATCCAACACATGTAACATTATCCTCACTCCTTATTGATTTATACAGCACACCCATCTTTTTCCCACTGTATAAATACGATTTCATTATAACAAACTCACCTATGAAATACAAAAGTATTCTTTATGAGTTCCAGTTCATCGGTAAGGAAAATTGCTATGAAAAAAAGGAACATGCTGCTATGTTCCTTCTAAACGAAAAGCGATGAAATACCAATAATCAGTTATTTCGGTTATTTAAGAAGGACGTTCATCAAAATTCAGGGAAATTTCGTATATAGTTTTCTAAACAACTGATAAAATTTTCATAAGTCAGATTATGCAGCAGCTCCATCATCGCTCTACCATTGTTGATCCAATGTTCAAACTCACCGCCAAACAGCAGTAAATCTTCTTTATGATCATTTCCCAAGATCAATACGATCACGCATTGTATCGCTTCACGAAAGAATATGACCGGATGCTCCAGCTTAAACACAGAGCAATATGTTTCGCTCGTATAGTTTTCCAGCGTCTTTAAGTAAGCGATCGTATTGCCGTTCTCTACCGGGTTTAAGGTGTTTCTGATCCGCAGATCGGAATGAATATCACCTTTAATGCCCAGATCCTCCTGTAAACGATCGGCAATGCGATTTAACGCTTCTACATCGGAGTTTACTCCTTTCAAGGTGTAAAAGTTCTCTTTGCGGAAAATCTTTTTGAGCTTTGCCAGTTTTTCTTCGATGCGATAGTAGCACAGCGCACTGGCGATCTCATCATGCTTTGATATTTTGAAATCAAAGTGCACCACCGGCGTATTGGTCGATTCAAACTCTTCTGCCGGCAAGTCGGTAATGATGAAATCATACTGTCCGAACTGAATATCATTTTTCTGATATTGCTCATATACTTTGATATCTCTGATAAAGCGATTAAAACGCTGTACCGTCGCTTCGACGATGCTCATCGCCACATCTCTGCCAAAGTAGGAAATCACGGCAACACGGTTGTCCTTCAAAACATCTTTTTCCATGCGCATGATGACCGGAAGCAATAGAAACGCCATATAAGGCACTTCATTTCGATGGATCTTATAGCCGATGGTATCCGAAAGCCGTTTGCACAGCAATACGGATAACTCGATCGCCAATGAAGAATTTTTGATCGTCAGATAGCCCGGTACATAGTCAATGATCAAATTGTTCTGGGCACGCAGACGCAGGCCGATCAAATGCAGCGTCAAACGCTCTTTGAAGATGCGATCGGTTTCAAAGGTCGCAAGCCCGCATCGATTTGATAAATAGTGGATCGCATCCTCGGCTAATGCCAAACATTCATGAAACTGTCGTTTCACATGTACTTCTTCATAGCGAAGAATGGTACGATAGCCAAGCATGGTGATCCCTAGGAATGCAATATCATCCTCGGTATAGACCAAATCGATTTCTTCTTTGAGCTTGGCTAAGATCTTCTTGCTCATTTCATAAGAAAATGTAAAATGACAGTTGATGATTTCCTCATCTGTATAAGAAACCTCTTGTCCTGATGAGTTGCGGTTTTTCAACAGAATGATCGCCAATACGATCTTATCGATCGCTTCCGATGATATACAGTAATTGGCATCCTGTTTCAAGAAGTCTAAGATGACAGCACGAATGACCTTTGTCTGATGCGTTGGCAGTTCAAATAACTGCTTGTAGTTTTTTTCTTCATAAACGCTTCCCTGCATATGTAAAAAGGAACCGTGTTCATTCATCATACAAATGCGTTTATTGCTTTCTTTGCCGTTTACGATCAAGCCATAATTCGCTTTCTGTTCTAAAAGCAGACCATACTCTTCCAAAACCTCACGTACGACATGCAGGGTCCTGGTGATCAGCGAGCGGCTGCAGTAAATTTCCTCTGACAACGAAGCGATCTTGACATAGCCGTTAGCGGCAATCAAGCGCTGGATCAGATAATGCAGACGGGCTTCGTTATTGACATAGGGATAGATCTCTTTATAAGCGTTGTTGTAGATCTCCATGAACTTCTGGAATTTTTCTTTATCCTCGCGATGCAGATAAAACCCCAGTCCGCTTTTTGATTCGATGTCGATTCCATATACCTCTTTCAAATGCGCGCTCATCTGTTCAATGTCGCGTCGGATCGTTTTGCCCGCTGCCCCAATAACAAGTGAGAGCTGACTGGAATTTAAGAATCCGTCATACTCAATCAACTGCATCAGTATGGCATATTGTCTTCTTGAAAGTTGTTCCATATCAGCCCTCCTGTTTGATTTTTATTTTTTACACATTATGCAAAGAACATGAGCAAGGCGCCGGCCGCAACCGCAGATCCGATTACACCTGCTACGTTAGGCCCCATTGCGTGCATGAGCAAGAAGTTGGCAGGATTGTATTTCTGCCCTTCTTTCTGTACGACACGCGCCGCCATCGGTACCGCCGATACACCGGCAGCGCCGATCAAAGGATTGATCTTTCCTTTTGTTAGTTTGCACATTACTTTTCCTAATAATACACCGCCGGCAGTGCCAACCGAGAACGCGATCAGGCCCAAGATAATGATCGAGATCGTCTGCGTATTCAGGAAGTGCACCGCGTCTGCTTTTGCACCTACGGTCATACCTAACAAGATGGAAATGATATACATTAACGTATCTGACAAGGTCTTAACCAGATTTGGCACAACGCCGGATTCTTTGATCAAGTTGCCCAGCATCAGCATACCGATCAGGGATCCAGCAGATGGTAACAGCAAGATCACCAACAGCGATACGGCGATCGGGAAGATGACCTTTTCGGTCTTGCTGACCGGACGCAGCTGTTCCATTTTGATCTTGCGTTCTTTTTCCGTCGTCAGCAGCTTCATGATCGGCGGCTGGATAATCGGTACCAGCGCCATATAAGAGTATGCCGCAATCGCGATCGGTCCCAGCAGATCAGATGCCAGACGGCTCGTTAAGAACAATGCGGTCGGTCCATCAGCACCACCGATGATACCGATAGAAGCCGCTTCCGGTCCGGTAAAGCCAAGCAGGATCGCACCGACAAAGGTGAAGAAGATTCCAAACTGCGCCGCCGCACCAAGCAGCAAAGAACGCGGATTGGCAATTAACGGTCCAAAATCTGTCGAGGCTCCGATACACAAGAAGATGAGCGGCGGATAAATACCTAGATCAGTACCCGCATAGAGTAATCTCAGCAATCCTCCATCATCCATCAAACCGGCCAGAGGCAGATTCACTAACAGCATACCAAATGCAATCGGGATCAGCAAATATGGTTCATAGCCTCTCCAGATGGCCAGGTATAAGAACAGACATGCAATGCAGATCATGATCAAATAGCCCGGCAGCATCAGATTCATTCCAAATAACTCTAACTCAAATAAGTCGAAGATGTGGTAGAACCCTGTGCTTTCCCAAAAACTCTGCAGTAATTCAAGCATTTTGTTTTACCTCTCTTTCAAATTATTCAAGTGTTACCAGTACATCTCCTGAAGCAACAGTATCTCCTTTTGCTACACTTACGCTTGCTACCGTACCATCAGCCGGTGCAACGATTTCATTTTCCATTTTCATGGCTTCCAGGATACACAGGATATCACCGGCTTTTACGCTCTGTCCGGCTTTTACCTGCACATCCAAGATCGTTCCCGGCATCGGTGCGTTTACTGCTCCTGCTCCGCCTGCCGGTTTTGGTTTCGGTGCCGCTTTTTTCGCAGCTGGTTTCGGTGCCGCTTTCGGCGCTGCCTGTGGAGCTGCGCTCGCTACTTCGCTGACACCCAATTCTTCAACTTCTACATCATAAGAAACGCCATTTACTGTAATGTTATATTTTTTCATTTTTTATACTCCTATCTCATTAAATTCATACGTCCGGCTTTCGCCCATTCTGATTCATTCTCCGCACTTGGCACGATACTGCGCACCACAAATGCATTCATTGATTTTCCGCTTGTCGCCGCAACGGCCGCCGCAATGACCGCAACCAGTTCACTGTCATCTTCCTCCTCGATGACTTCTTCCACGATCGGTGCAGCCGCTGCTTTCGGCTCTTCTTTTTTCGTTCCCCGATTGATGAGGAATGCCACAAAATCAATGAAGTAGGAAATTACAATCAAGGCAACGAATACCAACGCCATACTGAATACGGTGATTACACCAGAATCAAGCAGTGTGATTTCATTTCCATACATACTGTTTTACCTCACTTATATCTTACAAAAACCAATTAAATACACCAAGCAGACCCATTGCCGCACCGATCAGTACGGAAAGAACTGCAAGACCTAACTGCTGCATGAACAGTTTATTTTTATCCGTTTCAGCATTGGCTGCCGAGTAACCGAGCGCACCGATTGTAGAAAGCGGTGAACAAGTTACCAGATGCGCACCCAAGCAGACTGCCGCACCTAATGCCGCCGGTGCCACAGCTCCGCCTAAACCGGCTGAAATCTCTGTAACCGTAGGGATCAATGTCGGCATTACGACACCGGACGCGCTGGATACTGCCGATAACAGACCGGCCATACAACAGATAATGGAAGACGCTGTGTTTTCGCTCATGATCGAAGACAGCGCATCGGATAATAACTGAATGCCGCCGACACTGTTAATGACATTGATCAGCACCGAAACACCGCCGACCAAAAGCAATGTGCCCCAAGGAACACCGGCAATGGATTTCGCCTGATCGCTGGCTTTCAGGATCAGCAATACAGATGAACCAAGCAGTGCCACAAGCGCAATATCCCAGCCTAAGAACATCGCTGCCAATACAACGCACAGGATCACAGCAACTGTCAGCCACTGATTTTTATTGAAGGAAGGCACTTCTTCGCCTTCGCGCACTCCCTGATTTTTGATCTTCCAGCCGCCAATGATCGTAAATACGACAGCATACTGTACGATATGGATCACGACTGCGGATAACATAACCGGTGTATATGGTGCAATACCGGAAGATTCAAACAATGTTGATGCAACGATGCCGCTTGGTCCAAATGGTGTCAAACCACCAACCAGACCACCGCAGATGACACACATCAGCATGATGATATCTTTGATGTTTTCCTTTTTACCGACACTGGTAGCGATCGGACAAAGCAAGGCCGGCGTAACGATCGGACCTGCACCGACTGCCGATAGGATCGCCGCGAATACAAAGAATAAATGCGGGATCAGTTTTGTTTTACCTTTTGCCAGCTGAATTACTTTATACGCCATCGTTTCCATCGTACCATTGACTTTGGCGATAGAGAACAGGAACGTCATGGACATCAAGGTAACAAAGGTGCTTGTCGGGAATCCGGCGATGATTTCTTTACCGGTCATATCCGCTAAGAACGTACCTACCAAGAATGCCATCGCAATACCTAAGACACCGGTATTTACATTGGTGAAGTAACCGATTGCAATCGCTACGAATAGGGAAAGCAATGCAATAAGTTCTATGCTCATAAGTTTCTCCTTTCCTTAATTATAGAGGGATGTTTCCGTGTTTCTTCGCAGGACGCGTCTGACGTTTGTTCTGCAAGATTTCAAATGCGGAAATCACATATTTTCTCGTTAATGCCGGTTCAATGACATCATCGACATAACCGCGTGCCGCACCGATATATGGATTGGCAACCGTATCTTCGTATTCTTTGATCTTTTCCGCACGTTTTGCGGCAGGATCGTCGGCCGCTTTGATTTCCTTGCGGAATACGATATTCGCGGCACCGCTTGCACCCATAACCGCTAACTGTGCATGCGGCCAAGCATAAACGAAGTCAGCGCCCAGATGTTTTGAACACATTGCAATATAAGAACCGCCAAAGCCTTTACGGGTAATAACGGTTACCATCGGTACAGTTGCTTCGCTGTATGCATACAGCATCTTTGCACCATGACGGATGATACCGCCGTATTCCTGTTCAGAGCCCGGCAAGAAGCCCGGTACATCTTCCAGCGTCAGCATCGGGATATTGAAAGCGTCGCAGGTGCGGATAAAGCGTGCACCCTTGTCTGATGCGTCGATATCCATGCAGCCGCCGTTCATCTTCGGCTGGTTTGCGATCACACCAACGCTCTTGCCATTCAAACGCATAAAGCCGCAGATGATGTTTTTCGCAAATAACGGCTGGTATTCCATAAATACACCGTCATCAGCCAATGATTCAATGATATCCATCATATCGTAAGCCTTGTTCGGATTGTCAGGAACGATCGTGTTCAGCTTTTCATCAACACGGTTGATATCATCATCGCTGGCAACGACCGGTGCTTTTTCCATATTGTTAGATGGCAGGTAGGAAAGCAGTTCTCTGATGCGGGCAAAGCATTCCTCTTCTGTCGCATCCATGTAATGTGCCACGCCGCTCACTGAATTATGGGTCATCGCACCGCCTAATGTTTCCTGATCGATCTCTTCACCGGTTACCGTTTTAATGACATCCGGTCCGGTAATGAACATCTTGCCGATGTTTTCCACCATTAAGATGAAGTCGGTCAGCGCCGGAGAATAGGTTGCCCCACCGGCACATGGTCCTAAGATTACCGAAATCTGCGGAATGACACCGGAAGCATTGACATTATTCTTAAAAATATTGCCAAAACCCGCTAACGCATCAATGCCTTCCTGCACACGTGCACCACCGGAATCCTGAATACCGATGAGCGGAACACCGCTTTCTAATGCCATGCGCTGTACTTTGCAGATCTTGTCGGCATGTTTTTCACCAAGTGATCCGCCCAGCACCGTAAAGTCCTGTGCGAAAATATAAACCGGACGTCCGTCGATCTGTCCATAGCCGCATACGACACCTTCACCCGGCGCTTCTTTTCCAAGCATGCCGAACTGCGTGCAGCGATGTTCTACGAACGCGTCGATTTCCACAAAACTGCCTTCGTCCAATAAATGATTGATTCTTTCTCTTGCGGTCAGTTTGCCTGACTGATGCTGTTTTTCAATCGCCTTTTCTCCGCCGCCCAGACGGATCTTTTCTTTTCTGGCTTTCAATTCATCTAGTTTACTCATTTTTATCACATTCCTTATAAAATATTTTTTGCTTTTACTTCAGCGATCTGTTCTTCGCTGTATCCCAAGTAGTCGCGTAAGATCTCATCGGTGTTTTCACCCAAAACCGGCGCCGGTGTGCGGAAACCGCCTTTTGTTTCGGACATCTTGATCGGCGTATCTGCCATCTTGAACGGTCCTACCTTCGGATGATTTGCCTCAACGATCATTTCACGCGCAACGACCTGCTCATTGCTGATTACCTTATCAACCGTATTGACATAAGTAACCGGCACGTTTGCGGCAACCAGCTGTTCATACCATTCATCACTGGTCTTTGTCATAAAGATTTCATCCATGATCGGTTTCAATTCTTCATAATTCTGTGTACGCAGCGGATTGGTATTAAAGCGTTCGTCATCAACCAGTTCTTCACGGCCTGCAACAGTCAAGAATTTCTTCCACAGACCATTGTTTCCGATCGCAACCATAACTTTGATATTGTCCTTGCACAGGAAATCTTCAAATGGGGTAATGGAAGCATGGCGATTGCCTTTTGGCTGCGGGATCACGCCGTTTACCAAATAACGTGCAATCGCATTTTCCAAGATTGCCACCTGGCAGTCCAGCATTGCCACATCGACCTTCTGTCCTTTACCGGTCTTATTTTTGTGGTAAAGCGCAGTAATCGTTCCGACTGCCGCAAACAAACCGGCCGTGATATCGCCCACAGACGCACCGACACGGGTGTACTGTCCATCGCCCGGACCGGTAATGCTCATGATTCCGCCCATTGCCTGCACGATCGCATCATAAGCAGGACGTTTGGAGAACGGACCGCTGTGACCGAATCCGGATACACAGGTATAAATGATTTCCGGATTGATCTTCTTCAGATCTTCATAGCCCATTCCCAGTTTTTCCATCGTTCCCGGCTTAAAGTTTTCCACAACGACATCAGCCTTCTTGATCAATTCTTTTACCAGTTCCACACCGTTAGGGTCTTTGGTATTGACCGTAATGCTCTTTTTGTTGCGGTTGATGCTCATGTAATAAGCACTTTCACCGTTCACATAAGGGCCGTATGCACGGGAATCATCACCGGTTCCCGGCATCTCAACTTTAATGACTTCTGCTCCGAAGTCTGCCAAGATCATCGTACAATATGGTCCTGACAATACACGTGTCAAATCGACGACTTTTACTCCCTCTAATGGCAGCATAAAAAATTCTAACCTCCTTCTCGCATGTATATGGATACATGGCTTTTCTATAGTTAGAATTATAAAGACCTTAATAAAGGAACTAAACAGGATAAAAAACCGTTATAAAAGCATAAAATAAAGCCGTTATGTAAAAAAATCACACAATTTTTCCATAAATTAGCAGAACTCTCTGTACGTTCTTTCAAATAATTTCCTTAATCAAAGGACATTTATATATTCAGTATGCGCTTACATCTTTTTTTCATGCTTCACCTGACGAAAAAACCTGTAAAAATGCCGCTGTTAAAGGTAAACCTATAAGTATCGTTCGGGTTTACTAAATGGTAAAATGTAGATGATAAGAAATGAGGTGCTGCTATGCTGGTAATTGAATTATTGGAAAAAAGCAGAGGGCGTTATTTATCAGGAGAACTGATCGCACAATACTGCGGCATTACCCGCGCTGCGGTCTGGAAACAGATCAAATCGTTGAAGGAGCAAGGCTATCAGATCGAAAGCCGCAAAGGTAAAGGCTATTGTCTGGCAAATGACTGTGATATTCTGTCACAAGAAGCGATTTCCTCTTATTTGCATGATCCCTCTTTTCAGATCATTGTCAAATCTGAGGTTACTTCCACCAATGATGTATTAAAAGAACTCGCTCAGCAGGGATATCCGGAAAAATGTGTATTGATCGCACAGACACAGACAAAAGGGAAAGGGAGAAAGGGACGTTCTTTCTATTCCCCAAATGATGATGGCTTATATATGAGCCTGCTGCTCAGACCAAAACAGCTCAAACCGGAAGACACGCTGCTGTTAAGCGCCCTCAGCGCCTGTGCCGTACAAAGCGGCATCAAGCGTGTTACCGGATTAGATACACAGATCAAATGGGTCAATGACATTTATCTGAAAGGGAAGAAGGTCTGCGGCATCTTATGTGAGGGAAGCTGTTCGATCGAAACAAATGAATTTGACTATATTATCGTCGGCATCGGCATCAACTGCCACAATACCACATTCCCACAGGACATTAAGGGAATTGCCGCTTCTTTGCAAAGTGCATCTTTCATACGGGCGAAGCTGGCAGCCGCGATCATTGCAGATTTTTTCAAAGATTATCAGACACTGCCAAATCGTGATTTTCTATCACATTACCGTAAACACAGCTGTGTGATCGGCAAGATGATCCAAGTGTATCAGGGCAATCAGACTTATCCCGCAAAGGTGCTGGACATTGATGAACATGGCTATCTGATCATTGAAAAAGACGGTCACTTGGAAACGCTGAGCAGTGGGGAAATCACCATTCGCGTCAAGTCTTGACCGTTTGCCTGATCATTTATTGAAGGAGGAACATGACAAATGAAAACAAAAGATATGATCCAATGCACACTATGCTGTGTTTTAATGATTATCGGGGGACTCTTACATATTTCGATCGGACCGATCCCTTTGACTTTGCAGGTCCTGATGCTTTGTATTACGGTATTTCTGCTTCAGAAACAAGCATGGATCAGCGTTGCCCTTTATATTGTGATGGGTTTGATCGGACTGCCGGTATTTGCAAGCGGCGGCGGTTTCGGCTATGTCCTGTATCCGTCATTTGGTTTTTTGTTAGGCTTTTTGATTGCAGCCCTTATCGGCGGCTATCTCTATGCTTATTTGCTTCCTAAAACAAAGTTTGCGGCAATCATGACCGGCATTGCCATGGAAGCGGTTATCTATATTGTGGCGCTGCCGTATTTGTATGTCATCATGACAACGGTCATGGGAACGACGCTTACTGTTTCCACCTTATTTACCGCTTATTTTCTTACTTTTCTACCGGGAGATCTCGTATCTGTTTTCATCGCCGCATTGTTTATCCCCCGACTTGCCAAAGTGATAAAGCTACAAAAATAAGATTGTATGATAATTCCTAATTTCAAAAAAAAAAGGCCACTGCTCGGGTAGCTTCCAATAAGACAGTATGAGAACCTTACTGACATAGGGTAGCTGCCGTACAGGGTGCGACAAGAAAAATTGGCGATACTTGGTTTTACAACCAGGTATCGCCTTTTTTCATCACTAACACTATTTTTGAACCTATGATTGGAGAGACATACGATGCAAGAACTGAACTATATTCGTTGTGAAGACTACTACATTCCCGATATTCGCTTGCCGGAGGGAAGCAGACCCATTGGTCGTTTTGGAAGGATGCACAGGGATTATCTCAAGGAGCATAACCCTATCCTATTTGATACTCTGTGCCTTGACAGTACGCTTTGGACTTATTTGGCTGATTTGAACGAGCAGGCGCAAAACCGTCTTGAAGTCATTATTGAGCAGATAAATGCCGTAGAGGGAGTGACAGAGGAATTGAAAGCTGCTGACCAAATGGCATGAGTTGGTGCCATGAACAGTATTTGCAATCGTGCTGAAGAAATCATAAAATCCGAGATGATTCATTGCTAAATGAATCAAACAAAGCAAGTGATGTTTGGCAAATGTTAGACATCACTTGCTTTTTACCTATCTAAAAGATATTATGGATAACACAGGCTTTGTTCACTGTAAAAAGTGTAATTACTTTTCTAAAATTCGTTGCATTTTTTGTAATTCCGCGATATACTATATTTGCATTATACTAACGGAGGTGCGTGTATGTACCGAATTGCAATTGAAAAATTGTTAAAATGGAAACAAAACAAACGCCGCAAGCCTTTAATCATCGAAGGTGCACGTCAAGTCGGCAAGACCTGGCTGATGAAAGAATTTGGTAGGCAGGCGTATGCGGACACAGTATATATCAATTTTGACTCCAATTCCAGAATGGCGGAGTTGTTTGCCTCCGACTTGGATACCGACCGTTTGATTATGGGGCTGGAGCTGTATGCAGGTCACAAAATTGATCCGAACAATTCTCTACTGATTTTTGATGAAGTGCAGGAAGTTCCAAGAGCGTTGGCATCTCTTAAATACTTTTATGAAAATGCACCGCAGTATCACATTGTGTGCGCCGGTTCGCTGCTCGGCATTGCCTTACATCAAGGCACGTCTTTTCCTGTTGGCAAGGTGGATTTCTTAAAACTGTATCCTCTTTCCTTTAAGGAGTTTTTGATGGCAACCGATAAGGAGCGTTTTGCTGAGCTTCTTGATAAGCAAGACTTCGATATGGTTACAAGATTTAAGCAAACGTATATTGATGCCTTGAAATATTACTACTTTGTTGGCGGTATGCCCGAAGCCGTGCAGAGCTTTGCGGAAAATAAAGACTTTAACGAGGTTCGTGAAATTCAAAAACGAATCCTCGCTGCCTATGAACAGGATTTCTCTAAGCACGCTCCAAACGAAATTGTTCCAAGACTTCGTATGTTGTGGAACAGTATTCCTTCCCAACTTGCCAAGGAAAACAAAAAGTTTATCTACGGTCTTGTTCGTGAAGGCGCTCGTGCAAAAGAGTACGAGACTGCTATTATGTGGCTCAGTGATTGTGGTTTGGTTCATAAAGTTAGCCGAGTCAATGCGGCGAGAATCCCTTTACGTGCGTATGAGGACTTGAAAGCATTTAAGCTGTTTGTGGTGGATGTTGGACTCCTTGGCTGTATGGTGGGACTTCGACAGCGCACCTTGCTTGATGGTAACGACCTGTTTGTAGAGTTCAAGGGCGCTCTTACAGAGCAATATGTTTGTCAGCAGCTAAAAACCATCGAAGGCTTGGATGTTTACTATTACACCAACGACAGGGGTTCCTGCGAGGTTGATTTTGTCGTTGATACGGGTGAGCAGATTGTTCCTATTGAAGTAAAAGCAGAAGTAAACCTCAGAGCTAAGAGTTTGAAAACCTATCAAGAAAAATTCTCACCCGAAATTTCTGTTCGTACATCTATGTCGGACTACAAAAAAGAAGAATGGCTCGTTAATCTGCCGCTGTATGCGATAGATCAGATTGACAAGATATAACGGTGGGAACAGTTATGAGCATTAAACAACTATCTTCCGACGGCAAAATTGCTTATTTGATTAAACCAATATAGAAACTCTTACAGGAAGCCGGCGCTCAGTTAGAGCGTTCTGAAATAAAAGCTCGTATTTCTGATTTGGATGACCAAATTGCGGAATTTGCCGAAATTGAAAAGAAATCCAAGAAAACTGGAAACACCTATAAGGAATTTAATTTCAAGTTCAATTTTGCGATTAAAGATTTGTTCTTGATCGGCTTGTTGACGTATACGGATACTTCTCCAATCCGGCAACCTTTTTTACGGCTTCAAAATAGTTTTTCTGCGATTATCTGCCACTTCTAACAGATGAAACGCATCGCCAGCCATTGTAAGATACTGACCGACATTTCGATAATCATCATTGGGGATCAGCTGTAATTCTTTATCATCTTGTCCAATGATATGCCAATTATATACGGTTCTGCTGTGATTTCTGGCTACGATTATCCTTTTCTTTAATTGTATGCTTTTGATTTCATCATAGGCGATCTTCTTTTCGATCCCTTTACGGGTTATGACAAAGATGCCGTATTCATAAAAATCAATGCGATCCTTCATGCAAAGCAGCGCGAACACAGCTGCGGCAAAGAATACGATGCCCAGCATAATGAGCAAATAACTGCCTGCACCGGCAATTTGTCCCTGCACGCCGGCTAATATACAGAAAAATCCCAATACAGCAAATAAGATCGCACCGGCTAACAGCCATGTCGTATCTCCCTTGCAGGAGGCGATCAAGCCCCCAAAAACCTCGTCATGCACCTGTGTTGTATGAGGTGCTGTCAGCTTTCTTCGATACATGCTGCTTCCTCCTTCTTGCCCTGATCGATTTCCGCAATCAAGTTTTCTAAATATTCCTCATGTCCGCTGAAATTACAGATCTTCCCGATTTCCTGCAGCAGCTGTGCTTTTTCTTCTTTTCCCTCTTTTTTTGCGCTCCATGTTCGGATCATCTCAAAAACACGTTCTAAATGATGCTGAGTGGGAAAGCGTGCATAGCGTTCTTTATATTCCTTGGCAGCCGTTTTATCGATCTGGGTTCCTCGCATACAGCTTGAACAGCCGATAAAATAAGATTTGGTAAACTGTATGATCGGAATGTAGAAAATACTGAAATAGCGTACCTGACGAAAAAGATAATAATGCGTATAGCCGTCGCAGTTTGCATAAGGGCGCAAACCCAGATAAGTGCTTTTCTTTACTTTTGTTCCCCAACTGTAAAGGATCATCATAGAAATCCCCTCCTTTTTATTATGAACGATCGATCATATTCCCATTTATTTCATTACATTGATACCGTTATGCCTATACGTCTTTTTCATCCTCCGGATACACTTTTCTCTTGCTTAATCTCGTCTTGTTTTATCCTTCCCTCCTTTCAGTCTGTCACAAAACGAGTTTTTCTCGATTATATCGGCTTTCCCCCTTTGCGCGATCATTGCCATTTTACATCGCTTAAATCTGCCAGATAGTGCATATTTCTTCTTTCTTTGTGTTCCAAAAAAGTATTGGGCAGCGAAGCATACGCATCACATAGCTCTTCACCGGTAAAGGCAAAATGAAACGGACCCGGCGCTTTCCCCTCTTCGACGATCACACATTTGGTAAAGTGATAAAAGATCTTGAGTTTCCCCTCAGTATAAGTATCCGCTTCTCCTAATAATGTTTCACATAAGCGAAATAACTGACGCTTGTCGATATTGCTGCGAAAGATCACACAGTATAAATCGTGATAAGGCAAAAATACCGCCTGTTCGGTAACAAATGAATCAGCGATGATCTTAGCGATGCGCTGTTTCAGCGTTGCCGCATAATCGCGCCGCAATAATTCCTCATTGCCAAAACCGAAATACAGCGCAAATACCTTCGAGCCGTTTTTGTATTTATAGACCGGTTCGGGAATCGTAATTTTTAATAACTTCATCATATCCACCTCGATTGCCTTTACTATATCATAAACAGGCTAAAATAGCATCCGCAAACTGTGTGGTCGTTGCGGTTCCGCCCAGATCTTTGGTGCGTACTTTTTCTTCTTGCAAAACTTTGTCGATCGCATCTGTTATCCGTTTTGCTTCTTTTGGATAGCCAATATGTTCCAGCATGAAGCAAGATGCCAGCAGCAGCGCCAATGGATTGGCACAGTTTTGCCCGGCAATATCCGGTGCACTGCCATGTACCGCTTCAAAAATAGCATAGTCGTTCCCAATATTGGCAGACGGCAATACTCCCAGCCCGCCGATCAAGCCGCTGGTAAGATCAGATAACAAATCGCCGTATAAATTCGGCATTACCATGACATCAAAGCGATGGGGATCCATGACCAGCTGCATACAGGCATTGTCAACGATCAGATCTTCGCTTTCGATCATCGGATACGCTTGGGCAATCTCTTGAAAACAGGATAAAAACAAACCATCGCTTTTCTTTAAGATATTCGCCTTATGCACACAGGTTACCTTATGTCGCCCTTTGGCACAGGCATAGTCAAAAGCGGCGCGAATGATGCGCTCGCTCGCATGGCGAGTGATCTTTTTGATCGCATGCACCTCATCATCACTGATCACGATTTCTTCTCCGGTGTAAAGATCTTCGGTATTTTCCCGAAAGATCACGATATCCACATCACAAAATGGTGTCTTGATCTTTGGCAAAGAGTGTGCGGGGCGAATGTTTGCGTAAAGATCATAACGCTGGCGCAGCTGCACATTGACGGAACGAAATCCTTTTCCGATCGGTGTTGTGATCGGCGCTTTTAATACCACACGATTTTTCTTGATTGAATCATGGACTGCCTGCGGGATCAATTCCCCACAGTTCGCAAACGCGTTCATACCTGCATCAAACACTTCAAATGTGAGCGGCAGCTTTAGTGCATGCAAGATCCGCAGTACCGCTTCCGTGATTTCCGGGCCGATGCCATCGCCTCTTAATACCGTTATCGTTTTCATGCTTTTCCCTCCATCCTGTCATTTCACATGCTTCAAAGTACCGACGTAGCGGGTTGCCGGTCTGACGATCTTTCCGCTGGCTAGCTGATGCTCGATATTATGCGCAAGCCAGCCCATGCTGCGGGCACAGGCAAACAAAGGCGTATATAATTCTTCCGGTATCTGTAAAAGCTCATAGACAAACCCGCTGTAATAATCGACATTGGTGCATACCGTTATACCTTTTTCTTCTTTCAGCAGCGCTTTGACACATTTCGCAAAGCGTTCATAATAAGCAAACTCTTTCTGTTTTCCTTTGGCAATCGCCAAAGCCTTCGCCTGGTCTTGCAGCAGCTCGGCGCGTGGATCACTGTATGTATAGATGGCATGTCCAAAACCATAAAGCAAACCGCTTTGATCAAAACCTTCTTTTCTTAACAGCTGTGCAGCTGCCTCTTTCAGTTCTGCTTCACTTGCATCTAAACCGGTTTTGCGCATCAGTTCTTTCATCATCTGCGCGGCTTTACAGTTTGCACCGCCATGCTTCGGCCCTTTCAAAGCACCGATCGCTCCCGCAAATGCCGCATATAGATCCGTACCGGTCGATCCCATCACCACATTTACAAAGGTTGAGTTGTTTCCGCCACCGTGATCGCTGTGCAGCGCAAGCATCAGATCCAATATCTGTGCCTCTTCTTTGGTGTACTTCCGGTCGCTTCTTAACATGCGCAGAATATTCTCGGCTGTGGAGCGATCTTTTGCCATCGGATGAATGTATAAAGAATGTCCATGAAGCGCATGCTGCTTGCTTGCGTAATTATAACAGATCAAGGACGGCAGCTTGGCGATCAGCGCAATCCCCTGATAAAGCCGCGTTTCATTATCCAAAGCATCGGCATTGTCGTCATATTCATATAAGGTCAATATGTCCTGCATCAGTTTGTTCATTAGATTTTTTGAGGAGCCGCGCAAAATCTGTTTTTCCAAAAAGCCATCCGGCAAAGCGGCGTGTTCTGCCAAAACGCTCTGCCATACAGATAACTCCTCTTGACTTGGCAAAAAGCCAAACAGCAGCAAAAATCCACATCTCTCATATTGATTACAAGTATCTTCTTTCTCTAATAGTTCCTGTATTTCATAGCCGCGATAATACAGTTTCCCTTGCGCATCTTTTTTCATGGTGCCTTTCATCTCATAGCCAACTACATCCGCCACCTTGGTCAAGCCGACCAATACGCCGGTCCCATCTTCATTGCGCAGACCGTTTTTTACATGATACATTTGATACCATTCTTTGGGGATCGACTGTTCCTCTAAATAACGCAGATAATACTGATGAAGCGTAAACATCGCCGCACTTCCTTTCTGATATTGCGTTTATTATAGCATGAATACATGTTGTTTGGAAAATATTTCATATGTAATGATTGAAATATTTTCATATATCATCATTTTTTATTCATTTATTTACAAGAACAGTGCTATAATATTGCGTATAAGATGCAAAGGAGGAATTTTATGCCGACATTAAGTGAGAAAATACTGCGTGCCCATGCGGCGAACAATGCTTTTACAAAAGGAAAGCAGATGCGTTTGAAGATCGATCAGACGCTCACCCAAGATGCGACCGGAACGATGGCTTATCTGCAATTAGAAGCAATCGGCATCAAACGGGTAAAAACGGAATTATCGCTCAGTTATGTCGATCATAATACACTGCAAAACGGATATGAAAACGCGGATGATCACAAATATCTGCAAAGCATTGCCAATGCACATGGCATTCGCTTCTCTAAAGCAGGAAATGGAATTTGTCATCAGGTGCATTTAGAGCGTTTCGCGAAACCGGGCTGTACGTTATTAGGCAGTGATTCTCATACGCCGACAGCCGGTGGAATCGGCGCATTGGCAATCGGTGCGGGTGGTCTTGATGTTGCCTGTGCAATGGCGGGTTATCCTTTTACTTTAACTGTTCCAAAGATCATGCAGGTCGTACTGCATGGAAAACTGCAAAAGGGCGTCAGTGCGAAAGATGTCATTTTGACACTGCTTGGCATGCTGAGCGTAAAGGGCGGTGTCGGCAAGATCATCGAATACAGTGGTGATGGCATCGCATCCCTAACCATTCCAGAGCGTGCCACGATCTGCAATATGGGGGCAGAACTGGGTGCGACTACTTCGATCTTCCCAAGCGACGCGATGACCAAAGCTTTTTTGGAAAGTCAGGGGAGAGGACAAGATTATGTGGAATTGTCAGCTGATGATGACGCGCAATATGATGAACAAATCGAGCTGTATTTAGATCAGATCGAACCGATGATCGCATTGCCGCATTCTCCCGATCAGGTAAAAGCGGTTAAAGACAGGATCGGTATGAAGATCGATCAGGTAGCAATCGGCAGCTGTACCAATTCCAGTTATATGGATCTGATGAAAACAGCCGCCATCTTAAAAGGCAAACATGTGCATCCCGATGTCAGTTTGATCATCTCACCGGGGAGCCGTCAGGTATTGCAGATGATTACGGATAGCGGCGCTTTGCATACGCTGTTAGCAGCAGGCGCGCGGCTGCTGGAATGCACCTGCGGACCTTGTATCGGCATGGGGCAGTCTCCGCAAACCGACGCCGTATCTTTGCGTACCTTTAACCGCAACTTTTATGGACGCAGCGGTACACTCAGCGCCAAAGTGTGCTTGGTTTCACCGGAAACAGCTGCTGCCAGTGCTGTGGCCGGCGTACTGGTCGATCCACGCACCGTATCGTTTGCCATGCCTCAGGACCAGACATCTATTCCGATTGACGATTCTATGATCCTGCTACCGGATCACGATCTCAGCAAGCCCATTATCCGCGGGCCGAATATCAAACCGCTCCCGATCAATACAACAATGCCCAATCATTTCACCAAACAGGTGCTGATCAAGCTGGGCGATCACATCACGACCGATCACATCGCTCCGGCAGGCGCCAAGGTGCTCCCTTATCGCAGCAACATCGAAAAACTATCCGAGTTTGTTTTTCAAAACAATCAAAAAGATTTCTATTTGAACTGTCAAAGGCATCAAGGCGGCATCGTCGTAGCCGGGGAAAACTATGGCCAGGGTTCTAGTCGTGAACATGCGGCGCTGGCTTTGATGTATCTGGGCATCAAGGCGGTCATTGCGAAAAGTTTTGCCCGTATTCATCATGCTAACCTGATCAACTTCGGTATTTTGCCGTTGTTGTTTACCAAAGCGGAAGATCTTGAAAGCATTGATGAATTAGATGAACTGCAATTTCATGATCTTTCCCAATTAAAAGAAGGACAGCCTTTTGTGGTATATAATGCAACCAAAAAAACGGCTTATACCTGTACCCATCAGTTAAGCGCACATGATATCGCCATACTAAAAGAAGGCGGTCTATTGAATTATATCCGTTCCCACACAGACGCATGATACGCGTCTGTTTGTTAATCTATTGATCGCATCTACGTCTTTCATCATTTAGAAACGCTATACTCCATTGCCATTAAAAAATAAGAAAAACATATCTTATATTGTCGATAAAACAGAACCTGCTATGCGTATTCTCATACAATAAAAAGAACGGCAATGCCACTTTCTACATGGGGCCTTGCCATCTTTTTTATTTCTGTTTTATATTTCTTTTCCTGATCATTTACGATTCTGCTTTCAGCGTTTCTTCCCATTGCTTGCAATGACATCTTTATACCAATAGAAAGAATCTTTTTTACTTCTTGTATAAGTTCCGGTTCCATCATCATTTTTGTCCACATAGATGAAACCATAGCGTTTTCTCATTTCTCCGGTTCCCGCACTTACTAAGTCAATGCAGCCCCATGGGGTAAAACCAATCAAATCGACACCGTTTTCAATCGCCGTATCCATCGCCTTAATATGTTCTCTGAAATAATCAATTCGATAGGGATCATGGATACTTCCATCTTCCTCCACACGATCAAACGCACCAATTCCGTTTTCCACCACCATCAGCGGTTTATGATAACGATCATAAATTATTTCTAAATAATAGGTCAATCCATCCGGATCCAACGCCCATCCCCAATCAGAATAGGTCAAATAGGGATTCTTTGCGCCTGCTGAGAAGTTGCCTCCTACTTTTTCATCTACTTTATGTGTCGTCACAATGGTAGACATATAGTAAGAAAATGTATAAAGATCTACGGTTCCTTCTTTTAAGTCTTTTCGGTCTTGGTCACTGATCTCAAGATTTACATGATGCGCTTTCCATAAACGGTTCGCATAACTGCCATATTCGCCTTTGCACTGCACATCGCCGCAGTAAAAAATATTTTGTTCCCAATGATGACGGTTTTCTAAAATATCCTTTGGATCAGGTGTCAATGGATAAAATGTAATTCCACATATCATACACCCGATCTTGTTTTGCGGATCAATGGCATGTCCGATTTTCACCGCTCTTGCACTTGCCACAAACTGATGATGCAGACACTGATAGGCGTTTTGGTACGCTTCATCGCTTGCATTGTTGCCTAGTAAATCTAGAAACATGACCGTATTGTTGATTTCATTAAACGTCAGCCAGTATTTTACAAGTCCTTTGAATTCCTGAAAGCATGTTTTCGCAAAGCGTTCATAAAAAGCAATCAATTCTCTATTCTTCCAACCGCCGTAATGCTCTTCCAAATAGAGCGGCGTATCAAAGTGCCATATCGTTACTAACGGTTCGATCTCATATTTTCTTAATTCCTGAAATACACGATGATAAAAAGCAATCCCTTTGGGGTTTGGTTTCAATTCATCGCCCTTTGGATATAATCTTGACCAGGATATAGACATACGAAACGTTTTGAAGCCCATTTCCGCAAACAAGGCAATATCTTCTTTATAATGATGATAGAAATCGATTCCATCATGATTGGGATACCATTCATCTTCTAATACCGCATAGGCTGCGCCTTCCGGAAGTACGTCGCCATGTGCCGGGATCTTTCCCGGTCTCCCATCTTGATCAAGAAAAGTAACATAGCGAGGTGTATCTTTCGAGCCTCCGGTCGTTACATCGGTCAGCGCCGGACCTCTTCCATCTATATTCCATGCTCCTTCACACTGGTTCGCTGCCGTCGCACCACCCCATAAAAAATCTTTCGGAAAAGTCATTTCATTCCCTCCTTTTTCTAAAAAGTATTTTTCATTGTACCCGTCATCCTGTTTCCATGCAAACTAGTCCAATTAGAGATCCATCATTGACTGTTTTTTTAATCGATATTCTTTTTTATTTCCTGTATTTCCGCTTTCAGATCATGCACTTCCTTTAACAAAGCCACCATTTGATTGACCGTGTCACGGACAAGTTCCGCAGATGACAGTTGATCTTCAGCATGAATCAATAACAAAGATAGCTCTACCTTTTCCTTAGCCGCTTCTTTTTGAATCAAAGACGCATGGATCTTATGTGCTTCGATGAATAACTGATTGCATTCCTCCATCAGCTTTGCAAACTGTTTGACATCGCCGTTTTGGAAGCAATGCAGCGCTTCATAACATTTGCTCTTTGCCCCGCCGGCATGACTGATAATTTGAAAACAGATCAATTCAAACTGTTCCATTATGCCTCACCCATCAATTTCAAAGCCTGATGCAAGGTCTTTTTTCCATCCATCATGCCATAAGCAACCATTTCAATCACATCAAGGGGACATGCGATATATTGTTTCAGATCTTCCTTGCGATAGGCAACCTGTGGACCAAGCAGCACACAGTCCGCATCTTTTGCCACTGTCGCAGCCGCATCCACAGAATAAGCCGCAATATCAAATTCCTTACCGATTTCTTTCGCATAGGATTTCATATTATTTACCAAAATGCTGGTGGACATGCCGCCTGCGCAAAGCAGTACGATTTTTTTCATATTAGTTTTCCTCCTTTGCTGTCTCTTCTGCACATGCAAATTTATCTTCTCTTTTCATAAACGGAATATAAATGATATAACAAATCACTAATTGAACAAGCTGTGCGATGATTCCCTGCCAGCCGTTTGTAAAGAATCCGCCGATGATGACCGGGAAGCCGGTAGGTAAGGTTACTCCGTTTGTATATGGCAAAAAGCCAATAATGGTAAGCAGATAAGCGCTCAATACCGAGGCGGCCGGTGTCAGGACCAAAGGAATAAGCATACGGATATTCATTACTTGCGGAATACCGAATTTGATCGGTTCACTGATACCGAATAATGCCGGAATCAACCCCAATTTGCCGGTTGCCTTTAATCGTTCCGATTTACAAGTAAATAAACAATGGAGCGCAACCGCTAAAGATCGGGCACCGCGATTTCCAAGGACAAAACCGAATGTAAATAAATACGGCAGTGTTTCTTTGGCATTGTATGCCGATAAGTTCGCCATCTGCGGTTCCATCCAAAGCATCATCATGATCGGCATCATGGTAATAACACCGTGCATCCCAAAAAACCACAACAATTCAATAAAAGCCACTACCAGCATAGCCGAGAAGATATTATTTCCCAAGTGCATAAACGGCGTCTGGATAAAAGTCATCAACATATTGGTTACTGTACCATACGGCGTGAGGCTCATGATCACATTGATGGTCGCAAAAATGACGGCTACCAAACATCCCGGTATAATTGCGGCGAACGAACTTGCCACAAACGGGGGCACAGAATCAGGCATCTTGATCGTAAACTTATGATCCGTTGCCCAAATATAAAGCCGTGCCGCAAGCAAAGAGCCAAACAATGCGGTGAAAATACCACTGCTGCCGAAATTACTGATATTGATAAATGTTCCATCTTCTAATACGGAAATCGGGCATAAGATCAGGAAAGACATGATTCCCATAATACCGCAGTTCAGTGCATCTTTTTTCATGATATCGCCTAGTTTATAAGCTACTAAGAACGATACATACACTGAAATCGCATCAATCGTCATTGTAGAGATGACATTACAAACACTTAAAATTCCTGTGCTTCTCAAAATCGCCTGTGAAGAACCGATGTCAATCGCTGCGATCAGCGTGGCAACAGAGCTGATCATCATCAATGCCATTGTTGCCATCATGCCTTGAGATAACGCCTTCATATAAATATTATTTGAAAATGCTGTAGAAAATTTACCCAGCGCATCGCGCAATTTATCAAACTTCATAAAAATGTTCCTTTCCCTATTGTAAATAATTTTCTCTTATTTTAGTTACTTCTTCTATCGTGAGTCCTAATTCTCGGATCACGTAGTTTTCAATACCGTTAAATTGTTCTTCAATCAAATTCAACGCGGCCAATAAAAATTCCTTGCGGGCTTCTTTCAGGTATCGTAATGCCAGTACAAAATCTTTATTTCCGGTCTTATCATAAACTTCTTTCAAGCTTCGCTCATTTTTCTCTTTTTTATATACGTTGGTCAATAGATAATCTTTGAGCACCGTTTCTTGATCTACGCCAAGCAGCAGTAAGATCAAAGCAGCACCATAACCGGTACGATCTTTCCCGCCTCGACAATGCTGGACCAATGGACAATTCCCTGTATCCAGCAGCAGTTTCAATAGTTTACGATAACTGCTCTTGGATGTTTCTGCTAAAACAAATTCTTCATTTTGCCGGTACATGAGCGAATACGCCTGTTTTGAAGAAATCATCGAACGGTTTTTTTCTAAAATGTCTTTATTTTCGCTGCTGGCTAACGCCGCCACATCAGCTTTCGGATCCAGATAAATGATCGTGCTGCCTTCGATCGGCACATCTTCATTATCGATCCGTTCCCGCTTCGCACGGTAATCAACGATTGTTTTAATGCCTATTTTCTCCAAAAGAGCAACATCACTTTCGCTTAGTTTGCTCAGTTCATCAGAACGATATAGAAGACCGGTTTTCACCGTTTTCCCATCCTTTGTCCGATAGCCGCCGATATCGCGAAAGTTATAGGCTCCTTCCAATTTTATTTTTTCCATAATTCACCTGCTTTTTAATAAGATGCTTTGATCAGTTCATTGATAAATGTTTCATAATCCGGCTGATCGATCATACGATATAATACTTCTTGATTTAATAGCATTTTAATGATTCTTTCATATAAGAATACATACTTTTCACTGGATACCTTGCTCATGGAAATCAATAAGATCAAACGAACTTTTTGATTTCCCCAATCAATCGATTTCTTTAAGAATGAAACTGAGACAAAGGTAAAATCCGTACAGCTCTCTATCGGATGGGGCAATGCCACATCAGGCAACAGATCCGTTGTAAACAGTTCCTCTCTTTTTAATACCAACTCCTTAAAATGCTTTGGCAGTTTTACATTTTCGCCCACTCGATCAATGATCCGATCCAAAGCTTCTTCTTTATCTTTTACATCTAAATTCGTAAAAAATAGACTCGGTCTGAAATATGCGATGGCATCTGATTTTTGAATTTCCTCCGATAATATGGATTGAATCCTTTTAACGGTTCTTTCATTCAGAAAGAAAGAAAATTCAAAAACGGGAATAGAAGTATCCACATTCAGCGGTACCGTAGTGAAAATGTAATCTATTGCATGGTTTTGTAAATAACGCTCTATTTGATTGACATCACAAATATCTGCTTTCTCTATATATTGCTGGAAGTATTGCTGGAAATTGTAAAATATCATCTGCGAGGTCGCTCTCCCACTTCCACATACGATCAGTATTTTTTTCTTGCGAATATTTTGGATTTCTTTTTTCAATGCGACATTGAAGTGCAAGGCAAAATAACTGATCTCTTGTTCCGACAGTTCAAAACCCCACTCGTCTTTTATCACCTCTGCCGCGATCAAAGACAACTCGTACCCGCTTACACATTGTGTTTTGATCTGTTCACAAATTGGATTCTTTAACACGACATCGTGTTCCAGCCGAAATTTTAGCGGTAACAGATGCAAGCCCAGCATGATGCGCAAATTAAAATCATCTAATAAATCAATGCCGATAATATCTCGTATCGTAATTAAGATTTTTTCAACTAGTTGATTGATCGCTTCCGGGATTTGTTGGTTATGTTTTTGATCCAATTCACGTTTCGATAGGATCTGTAATAAAATATATTCTCTTTCTGAAGCACTGAACGTGATCGCAAATTCATTCTCTAAACAATCAATCAGCTCATCTGCCAAATCATTCATATTAGAAGATACTTTCTGTTGTCCCAGTGAATAGTCAATTTCTTTCCCTTCCATAATTCTTTTTACACTGATATAGAGGTGTGAGGATAATGCTTCTTGTAAATAATCCGGCATGCTGTATTTTTGATCTTCAAAGACCTTTTCAATAATCTGCTTGATCTTGCAGTATGCTTTATCTGACTTACTGAAATAATAGAAATTATCTTCTACCAGTCTTTGCACATAGTTGCTTGAAATAAATCTCCTCAAATCAAATTCTTCGCCGATGATTCTGATGCCGTAGTGAGGCTTCATTTGAATTTTCAAATTGTAATTTGCTAAAATATGTCTGATTTTTTTTAATATTTTAGTCAATGTCGATTTAGAGATAAAGAATTCTTCTGTCAAATCATCTGACTTTAAGTAGCCGTTTTCTGTGACCAGCCGAGAGAGTATCTGATCTACCAGTTGTTCTTCCGTATAGGGAACATTCGACAACAGCTGATCAAACAACTGTTGATCTTCAATCACCAGCAAGTAACCGAAACCATGTTTCACTGCAATCTTGGCGCCATAAGATGTCAGTTCATCCTCTAAACAACGAATACGGTGTTGAATTGTTTTGGTACTTTTGTCTAATAAAGTTGCAATTTTATTGCCGGACACATAAGCATCGCTCTCCATTAAAATTTTCAAAATTTGATAATCAATCTTCTCTATCATTTCCTCACCACCTACAGTATAACGAGCGTTGTATTCTTTTTCCAACGATGAAATTTCTCTTACCTAAAAGAACTATTACCCGCTAAATGTAAGAATAAACAGCATTCCTTTCTTGACTTTTTCTTTTATATGACCGTGATTCACAAAATAACAGATAGGTGCACACGCCGGAAAAAATGTATCCTATTCACTATTTGTAAGAGGGCATTTCGTATCGCTTCGTCATTGCAATCAAGTTCCGATAAACGCAAAAAAGGACGGTTATTCCACATTATGGAATTGCCCCTCCTTTTTGTTTTACTATTTCGTACGATCTCGCAACAACCTTGTGCCAATCTGTTTTTTATTTTTCAGCCATATCTTTTTTACCGATGTCGTTTCGATAAAACAGCGCATCGCTTTTGATCTTTCTTACATCCGCATAGGTTTTCTCATATGCTTCTTCCAAAGTATCGCCTTTTCCTACAACGATCAATACACGTCCTCCGGCAGTAATGAGCTGCCCATCTTTCTCATCCGTTCCCATGTGATAAAGCAGTCCTTCCACTTCTTCACAGCCTTTGATCACAGCGCCTTTGGTAGAAGATGCCGGATAGTTCGTGCTTGCCAGCACAACGCCTAAGGTAACCTGTGGATCCCATTGCAGTTCCATTTCCCGCTGTTCCATGACCGCTTCGATCACTTCTATAAAATCACTTTCTAAACGCGGCAAGATCACTTCCGCTTCCGGATCGCCGAAACGGGCATTAAATTCAATTACCTTGACGCCCTCTTTGGTAAGCATCAGCCCTCCGTATAAGAAACCGGTAAATGGACACCTCTCTTTTACCATCGCTTCCGCTACCGGATACATGATTGTCTGCATCGTTTCTTCCACGATTTCTTTGGTAATCTTCTTGACCGGTGAATAGACGCCCATACCGCCCGTATTCGGACCTGCATCATTGTCATAAGCACGTTTATGATCCTGTGCGATTTCCATCGGGATCAGCGTCGTTCCACATGCAAAGCAAAGCAGTGAAAATTCAAATCCTTCCAAATATTCTTCGATCACGACTTTGTTTTGCGGTAAGGCAAAAGCAATATCTAAAGCCTCTAACGCATCTTCCATCGTCATTGCCACGGTAACGCCTTTCCCTGCCTTTAAGCCATCTTCTTTAATAACGATCGGCACCCCTTGTTTCTTGACATAAGCAGCCGCTTCCTCATAATGTGCAAATGTCGCATAGGCAGCCGTCGGCACATGGTACTTCGCCATCAGCCGTTTCGTAAAATCCTTGCTTGCCTCTAACTGGGTCGCCGCCTTGCTTGGCCCAAAGATCTTTAATCCCGCTTCTTGAAACGCATCGACAACACCAAGTGAAAGACTTGCCTCCGGTCCGACGATCGTTAAATCAATCTGTTCCTGTTTCGCAAACGCTACTAATCCTGCCACATCCTGATCGCTTACCTGCACACATGTGGCAATATCACGCATGCCGACATTCCCCGGCGCCACAAATACCTTTGTTACTTTTTTACTTCTGCTCGCGGCATGAGCAATCGCATGTTCCCGTCCGCCTTTTCCGATTACCAGTACCTTCATGATATCCTCCTGTCCTTTTTCTTACCATTTCATTTTACTTGATATTATGATCAATTACAATGCTTTGTCACTATCCTCATATATCATATCTTCCGGTTTCCATGCCTGAATCACTTGCAAATAATCCTGCGCATAGCGTTTTGCCTGTTGTAAGTCATGGTCTAAATAATTTCCGCACTCGGCGCTGCAGGACGCTCCGGGAATTTCCCCTTCATAGTCTTTTATAAACGCGCATGCCGCTTGCAATAAAGCGATCACTTCCTGCTTGCTGACACGATCCCGACATAAGAAATAGAAACCGGTACGGCATCCCATCGGTCCCGCATAGATGACCTGATCTCGATATACACTGTTGCGTACATAAGTCGCAAGCAGATGTTCAAACGTATGAAGTCCTGCATTTTCTAAATAGACACCTTGATTCGGCACACACATGCGCATATCATACGTAACGACATCCCCATCGATCCTAGAAAGATACAAGCCTTTCTTTAACCGGTCATGATCGATGCAAAAACTGGTAATTCGCTCCATCACACTTTCCTCCTCTTTTTTTATTAGAAACACCATTGTCATAAAAACGCTGTTCCCTTTATCATTTCTTTTTATTACATTGAACGCTTCTCCATTATAACAGATTTATCCCAACAAAATTATAACAAAATTTTTATCATTGCCATTTCAAATCCATATTTTCATCAGTATTTTCTTATTTTTACCGCTGTTGCAATCCTACCGCTCCTTTTCTGCCTTTGCCATATCGCTCATGCTAAAATGATCGCTTTTCCATTTATCAATAAAAAAACAAGTGCAATAAGGAACTTCCCTATCCACACCTGCTTTTTTTCGGTTATGCGTTTGCTTCTGCGTATGTTCTGCGCTCCGGGCTTAAGTTATCCACATAGTAGCGAATCGTCAAAGCATAAGCACATTTCGATTTGCTTTTCGGCTCTACTACAAAGTAATCCCCTTCCAGCATCTCACTCAGCATTGCCTTACAAGCCGCATTCAAATTTTTAACACCCGGCTCATATTCTTCGATCAAATCTTTTGCGTTCACTTCAATGTATAACCATTCCTTATTGTGAGCATCCTGTTTTTTAGATTGTAGACGTGCTTTGTAATCTTCCATCGTAAATTTTTCCATATGATTTTCTCCTCTCATATATGGATTATTATAACACTTTTTTAATCAAATGTATTTATTTTCAAAGTATTTCTTCATTGAAAGGGATACCAAACGCATTTTTTATGTAGATTTTATGAAAAAAAGAGCAAATTTTGTCTGATCTGCTCCCTTTTTGTCTGTTTTCCTCTTACTGTGAAATGATTTCTACGCCTTTTTCCGTAATTAAAATCGTGTGTTCCCACTGTGCGGAAAGGCTGCCGTCCTTCGTATAAGAGGTCCAGCCATTATCGGCATCAATATAAAGATGCCAGTCTCCCGCATTGATCATCGGTTCAATGGTAATGACCATGCCCGGTACCAGCATCATGCCGGTTCCTTTGACATTGATGTGTGATACGATCGGATCTTCATGAAACTCCTTGCCAACACCATGCCCCGCAAAATCGCGCACGACACTGTATCCGTGTTTATGTGCATGTTCGGCAATAGCGGCACCGATATCACCGACATGCCCCCATGGCTTAACTGCCGCAATTCCGATCTGTAAACATTCTTTTGTTACTTCGACCAGTTTTCTGGCTTCTTCGCTGACTTCTCCGATCATGAACATACGGGAAGCATCGCTGTAATAGCCATGATAAATGGTCGATACATCGACATTGATGATATCGCCTTCTTTTAAGATGATGGATTCATCGGGGATCCCATGACACACTTCATCATTGATCGAAGTACAGATGCTTTTTGGGAAACCGCCATATCCAAGCGGCGCGGGAATGGCTCCATGCGAAACGGTATAGTCATAGGCGAGCTGGTCCAACTGAGCCGTGCTCATACCTGCCTTGATCTTGCTTGCGATCAGATCCAGCACACCGTTGTTGATTGCCGCGCTTTTCTTGATGCCGATGATATCTTTTTTATTTTTGATCAAGCTGCGATCCGGCATAATATTGCCTTTGGCTGCGTAATATGCCATTTTCTCATCAAATTTTTCATGACAGTTTTTATATTTGAGCCCGCTGCCGCACCAGCACGGACTGTTTCTTTTCATTTCCATATGATCGCCTCTTTCATTACGTCAAACAGTATAACACAATTACCGATAAAAAGCACTTGAGCAAATGATTTTTACACACGTTTTAAGGATCTCTTTTCATATGTGCTGTTGCCTTTCCCTTATGCCATCTATTCTTCGCAGCTAAAAAAAGCATGCCTTTTCAGCACATGCTTTTCATCTCTTATTTTTTCGGTGCAGTTCCCAACTGGTCCATATAGGCAAGCAAGAACTGATATACTTTTTCGATCCGATCAAAATCAGCCTTGGAATCTTTGCGGGAACGCGTATGTGCAATCGCAACCTGACGATCGTCCACTTTTTTTCCGCTGGTAACATAGGTCAGCTTTCTGAATAAGCCAAATACCCCTGCCGCATCGGTATAATCCAAAGTCTGAATATCTCCGTCGATCTGCTTTAACGACATTGCGCATTCTTTCCCGCCGTTGTTATAAGCCGCAAACAATTCTCCTTCGCTCGCAATACAATCTAAGATCACGATATTCTTATTGGAAATCTCCCGCATCTGTGACAACTGGCGATAGCCCATAAAAGAAGCACTTGAGAAATCCGTAAAGACGAATGCCACATTTTCATACTTTTTATCAACAGACTGCGTTAACAACGTCATCGCTACGCTTAACGCCGCATTGTTTTTATTAAAGTTGTATTTATTGGCAGCCCCTTTGCCAAACAGATACGCCGCCACCAGCAAAACAGCGGAACCGATCACACAGCCGATCTTAAGCCAAATATTGTAGCCGCTCCAGCCGCGGATCAAAAAGAACAGTGCGATCAATACGATAAACGACATCAACAGCTGAATGACCAAAGAAAGCATTTCCATCTTATGATCTTTCTTTTCATCAAAAGGATAGTACTGATAACCCGGAATATACACTTTGCTTGGCGTATCGTAACCGGCCACAAACACCACATCCGCATGTTTCAGATCCCCGCAGATCAGATTGGTGGAAGTCATGCGCTTTTCCGTTTTTTCATCCACCTTGTGCTTCACTTTCATCTGCTTGCAGTTTTCCATCATCCATTTCAAAAAATTCTTTTTACGAACCGGCGTATTGCGCTTCGCAAAACGAATACATAACATCGCAAATAAATCTTTCATTTCTATCTCTACCTTTCAAACGTCTGTTTTATTATAGCATACTATCATAACGCTTTCAAAACAAGAAATGCGATCATACAAGCTTTTCCTACGCTTTCTTTATTTTACAGATACTTTCTGCCTCTCTCCTATGGATAAAACAGCAGGCGATTTTCTTTGATGTCTGCTTTTGCGATGGCATGGACAATAGAGGAAACCTGCGACAGTTCCACGATGCTGCCATCTGCTTTCCATACCCAAATGTTATGACCGTTTTCGCTGCGATACGGCTGATAAGGTTTTTGGATAGCGCGGTCGAAATAACAATAATAGTCCGGATCCAAGCCTTTTTCCGCAAGCTCTTTTTTGATCATCGGAATACGGCTTTCCGTTAATGTTTCATAGCGAAATAAATGTCTATTTAATAAGCGCCCTGCCAGATCCGCAAGAATCTCATCTTCACTTTTCGTAAGTACATGGAACCCATACTGCACGCTGCTTTCATCCATGAAAAAGAAATCGTCGATCGAAATTTCTCCCGCTTTCAGAAATGGAAAAAACAGTTCGGCGCCGGAAAGCTTAGCAGGATCTTTTTGATACAATACCTGCATGCGCTTAAAAAACAAAGTCAGCACTGCCTCAAAGCTTCGTGAGATCGGATGATAATAAATCTGCCAATACATGTGATAACGCGCCATGATATAGTTTTCGACCGCATAGATGCCGCTTTCTTTTACGACTAAGCGATGCTGCTTGATCGTCATTGCCCGCAGCACTTTTTCCATATCAAAACGTCCATAGCTCGTACCGGTAAAATAAGCGTCGCGCAATAGATAATCCATGCGATCTGCATCTAACTGTCCGCTTACCAACTGATTCAGCAGTTCATTGGGATGCGTGTAGGAAATCACACTTGCGACATCTTTGGGAAGATCGGGATGCGCGCTTTTTAAGATGGCATTGATCTCACTGTCCTCTAATATGATACGCTGCGTAAAACGCTCATGCGAGCAATGGCTGATGGTTTCAAATACATGGGAATAAGGACCGTGTCCGATATCATGCAGTAAGCCTGCCAGCATGACCGTTACCTGCTCATATTCGCTTAATTCTTCTTTTAAGCCTTTCACTTCCGCAATCATTCTTCTGACGATCTCATAAACACCGACCGAATGGGAAAACCGCGAATGCTCCGCAGTATGGAAGATCTGAAAACTTCCGCCCAGCTGACGGATCCGGCGCAGCCTTTGAAATTCTTTGGCATTGATGCAATCCCATATTACCTGATAAGAAATATGGATATAGTCGTGGATCGGATCACGCATGACTTCCGGTTCCTGATACTTTACAAACATCTGATCACCTGCTTTTCCCTATTGATTACCAATATTATACATGATTTCACAGAAAAGCGAAAATAAGTACATGATCGGCTGTGATTATGATATAGTATAGGCAAGGAGCGTGAAACATATGAAAGTCGCAACGGTGGGAACCGGTTTTATCGTAGAATGGTTTTTGACATCTGTGGAACGAAATGAAGGTGCGAAGTGTGTCGCCGTATATTCCAGGAAAGAAACGACCGGCAGAAAGCTGGCAGATCAATATCATGTGGAAAAGGTCTATACGGATTTTACGGAAATGTTGAAAGATGCGGAGATTGATACGGTTTATGTGGCATCGCCTAATTCACTGCATTATCATTATGCGCTGGAAGCATTGCAGGCGGGGAAGCATGTGATCTGTGAAAAGCCGTTTACTTCTACTGTAGATGAATTAAAGCATTTGATCCAGGTCGCAAAAGCAAAGCGTTTGTTTTTGTTTGAGGCAATCGTAACCAGACATATGCCAAACTATCGGATCATCCGGGAACATGTCGAACAACTGGGGAAGATTCACATGGTACAGTGTAATTTTTCACAGTATTCCTCCCGCTATGACAAGTTTCTCGCCGGAGAAAATCCTAATGTTTTCAATCCTGCTTTTTCCGGCGGGGCGCTGATGGATCTCAATATTTATAATCTTCATTTTGTGATGGGCTTGTTTGGAAAACCGCAGGAAGTTCGCTATGAGCCAAGTCTTGCTGCTAACGGGATCGATACTGCAGGCGTGCTGCTTTTGACTTATCCGGACTTTCAGGCTGTCTGCATCGCCTGTAAAAACTGTGAAGCGGCGAATTATACCCAGATTCAGGGTGAGAATGGCTATCTGCTTGTAAACGGTGCGACTTCTTTATTACAGGAGGTCATGCTTAACCTGAAACAAAAACAGACAAATATCGGAACAGAGGAGATCATGCCGGGCTTGTACTATGAGGTAAAAGCATTTGTTTCAATGATGAAGCAGGGAGATCTAGACGCATGTTATCGGGAATTGGAAAACTCATTGGCGGTATTTGAGGTGCTGTATGAAGCCAGAGTAAAGGCCGGGATCCATTTCGCGGCAGATGAAGAAACATTATCCTAAAACATTCATAAAAAATGCAGGCAATCGAGCAAAATATCGTGCCTGCATTTTCTTTTATCTTTTAATTGTATCCAAAACAATTCGTTGTACGCACTTGCGCTTACATGAAATGATCGTTATGCTTCTTCCCAGTCCTTGCAAACATCGACCCATTCTTTTGCCTGTGCATATCGTTCCAATTCAGGCAATGTCATCTTGATCATGCTGTTGGCGCTTCCGGCAGCCGGATAAACTTCTGTAAATCGCCGCAGCGAGACATCTAAATATACATCGATTCCGTCGTTGATGCCAAACGGACAAACGCCACCGACATCATGACCGATCAGCTTTTCCACTTGATCTGATGGAATCATCTTCGCTTTTACCTGAAAACAGGCCTTATATTTGCGGTTGTCGATTTTCGCATCACCTGCGGTTACGATCAAAAGCGGCTTCCCTTCTACTAAAAAGGACATGGTCTTGGCAATTTCCTTAGGCGAACAGCCGATCACCGCCGCTGCTAACGCGACAGTGGCGCTGGAGTCAGACAGCACGCAGATACGATCTGCCATATCAAACTGTCCAAAATAATGAATCACCCGCTCTAAAGACATCACCATTCCTCCTATTCCTCATTTCAAATAAGACAGAAAACTTTTTTCGTCGTTTATGGATCACAGAAACACTAACCGAATAAACGCTTATAATTTGCGAGAACTGCCTCAGACAGCGCTTCGCTGTCGCAATGCTTCAGTTCGCAGATTTTTTCAAACGTATATGTGACATAGCGCGGCTCATTGCGCTTGCCGCGATGCGGATGCGGCGTTAAATAAGGCGCATCTGTTTCCACCAGAATATGATCGAGCGGTACGACCGGCGGCACTTCTACCAAAGCTCTTGCATTTTTGTAAGTGATCGGCCCCGCAAAGGAAATATCCATGCCTGCTTTCATCAGTACTTTCGCACTCTCGGCACTGCCGCTGTAACAGTGCATCAAGCCTTTTCCTTGCAGATGGGTCTGAATGATCGCAATCGTATCCTGCATCGCTTCCCGACTGTGAACGATGATCGGTTTTTGCAGTTTTTGGGCCTGCTTGATCTGGCGGATAAACCCTTCCTTTTGTAACTGTGCATGTTCCTTATCCCAATGATAGTCTAAACCGATCTCACCGATCGCCTTGACATCCTCATCTTGCGTGATCGCATAAAACGCATTCCAGTCCGCCTCTGTCATTTCGTGCAGATCGCTGGGAAAAAGACCGTAAGCAATATCTAACAGATCATGATACTTTGCTTTTAACTGCTTTGCCCGCTGAAATTCCTCCGGATTCAAAGTAATCACCATCATCTTAACGATGCCTGCCGCCTGTGCATTGGCGATGATTTCCTCTGCGTCCTCATATAAGCCATCGCTTGCCAGATGCACATGTGAATCTACCAGTTTCATCCTATTCCTCCTTTGCTCTTGCTGTATGTTTGCGCATGCGTCTTTTGATCCTACCGTTTATTTTCCTAAGCAGAAATTGGAGAACAGCGCGTCTAACAGATCTTCTCGATGCACTTCACCCAGAATTTCTTTTAATGCCGAATAGGCTTCCTGTATGTCGATCGCCACCAGATCCAGCTCCATGCCCGCTTCCATTGCCGTGATTGCCTGCGTCATTGCCTGCTGCGCTTTCATCATCAAGGCGATCTGGCGATCATTGGCTAAGGAAGGCTCCTTCAATACGATCAGATGCTCGTCATAGCGACGGTGGATCTCTTTGATCAGCGCATCGATCTCGCCGTTCGCCGCACTGATCCAGATGCCTTCTTTGGAAGGCGCTTGGCTGATGTCCTTTTTATTATAAACGATGATGCGGTTTTTATCGGCAGTCTTTTCCAATAATTCCTGATCCTGCTGATCTGCTTCTTTACTGCCGTCCAGCACCACGATCACCAACTGTGCTTCTTCGATCGCTTTCAGTGAACGCGCAATGCCGATTTTCTCAACGGTATCCTGTGTTTCCCGAATTCCGGCAGTGTCGATCAAATGCAAAGTAAATGCGCCTAAGTGAATGCTTCCTTCCACGATGTCCCGTGTAGTACCGGCAATATCGGTTACAATGGCTTTTTCTTCTTCCAACAAAGCATTCAAAAGACTGCTTTTCCCAACATTCGCCTGTCCGACGATCGCCGTGGAAATCCCTTCTTTTACGATCTTTCCGCTATTGGCGCGCGCTAAGATTGCATTGATCTTCTGCGCCCAGTCTCTTGCCTTCGGCAACAACACCTCATTGGTTAATTGTTCGACATCATCATATTCCGGATAGTCGATGTTCACTTCAATATGTGCAATGATGTCCAACAGCTCTTCTAAAAAAGGATCCAGCAGTTTTTTGATGCTGCCGCGGATTCCCTGCACCGCAAGCTTTGCTTCCGATGCGCCTTCGGCAGCGATCATATCATTGATGGCCTCTGCTTGGGTAAGATCGATCCTGCCGTTCAAAAAAGCGCGCTGGGTAAATTCACCGCGTGTCGCCAATCTCGCTCCATTTGCCAATAAAAGCCGCAATATTTTTCTGGTGATGTAAATACCGCCATGGCAGTTGATCTCCACCATATCCTCTCTGGTAAATGTCTTAGGGGCGCGAAATACCGATATCAGCACTTCATCTAGCACTTCTTCGCTTTGTGGATCTTTGATATAGCCATAGTGAATGGTATGACTTGGCGCATCATGCAAAGAGCAGGTGCATAGCGTATCTGCAATGGCAATCGCATCTTCTCCGCTCATACGCACGATGGAAATGGCTCCTTGATCAAGTGCTGTTGAAATCGCAGCTATCGTATCCATACTATCATCCTTCTTCCTGCTCTACATTTTAACATAGAATAAGCGGATTGCCTAATGATAGCTGCACATAAAACGATATCAGCCAATCAGTCGAAAGCGGACTGCCGCGCGTCATTCCTTATCGGCTAAAGCGTACCGGAAAACAACAGAAAAAGTCATCAGGTATATGAACAGTAATTTTTGAACGCTTTGCTACTATAACATGCTTTATAACAGCGCTTCTATCTACATCAGATTATCTTTTGTGTCAGTCATGCATCATAACTCTACACGCGAAGTTCTATGCGATACCAAAAGGCAGATAGACAAGAATCATCAGTCCGTATAAAACTAAACTGTTACCAGAAAATCATTTCGATGCTATTTTAGGAAGCGCATCCGAATCATGAATCTTTTTCGTTCTACCTAGGAGGGCTGTATTTTTAATTGACACCATAACAGATTATGATCGGAAAAGGAGCTTTGCAGCGTTCCCTTGTCTAACAAGGTAAAATGATCGGCATAGAAAATGTTGTCTGGGAAACCGAAATCACGGAATGTAAGCAACGGTGCAGCGGCATTATTGATCTGTTCATAGCCGTCAATGGTAAAAAAATCATCGGCGGTGAATGTATTGAAGTCCCCCATGAGGATCGTGTTACGCTCATTTTGCAGTTCCTCTTTTAAGTAGTCGATCTGCTCCCATCTGACGTCGCGTTCTTTATAACTTAAATGAGTGAGATAAACAGAAAGGATTTCTTCGCCTGCCTGAATCTTTGCGCCGGCAAGAATACGCGGCTCCTTTAACAGTTCATTAGGCAAAGAATGAGAAGATACGGAAAGGATCGGATAACGGCTCAAAATGCCCAACCCATAATAACCGTCCACCATCCACATCGTTTCGTAAAAGTAATAATAAGGATAGTCAGCGGCAGCGGCTAATTCTTTTACCATTTCCATCTCATTTGAACGAAAAGCGCTCTCATCCACTTCCTGCAATACTAAAATATCAGCCTGCGCCGTTTTTAGATCTTGTACGCACGCATGCAGATCTTCTCCCTGGTTCAGCGTCTTGATGTTATAGGTGGCAATCTTTATTGTTTCAGGCGTTTTGATGTTTTCCTTATTGCCTAATTCGCGATTATAATTGCGGCTGTTGTGGCGCCACAAGGCAAAAACGCCGATCGCTGCTATAACAATCAGAATGCCGATCACTACTTTTCGTTTCACACTGCCACCTCACTTTCCTGTTTTTCTTATTTTAACACGTTCCATTTGCACATAATAGTTGCAAAGCATAAATTTTTGATTGATTTTTTTAATGATGCGCGTTACAATAAGAAGGCAAAGAAAATGCCGACTTAGCACAGTTGGTAGTGCAACGCACTCGTAACGCGTAGGTCGTAGGTTCAAGTCCTATAGTCGGCACCATTTAATATATAGCACCTCTCATTTTGAGGGGTGTTTTTTAGTTTATATATATTTTTTTAATTTTGAACAAAATCATAAATATTTCCAACAAATATAGCAAGAAGTTGCGATATTTTATTATAAAAGCAATTGAACATATTGAAAAAACGGCTTTGTAATAATATAATTAAACTGTATTTTTAAGATAAGAGGTAGAGAAATGAAAATCAGTTATAAAAAACTATGGATATTGCTTATTGAAAAAGAAATTTCTCCAGTATCATTAAGAGCTGATTTAAATATCGCAACTGGTACAATGACTAAGTTGAGAAGAAATGAAGAAGTCGCACTATCTGTATTATTGCGTATCTGCGGTTATTTAGATTGTAATATTGGAGATATATGCGATGCTATTAAAACTGAAGAATAAAATATACAAAGGAGGATAAATGAATGAAGGTTTGCATGAATTGCGGAAAAGAATTAAATGAAGATGATAAATTTTGTTCTAATTGTGGAAAATCAACTTTAGATGACAATAGCAAACGGAAAACAGTTTATGAAGGTGAAATACATAAATGCCCAAATTGTGGTAACACGATAAATGCCTATGAAATGGTGTGTACAACTTGTGGGCATGAAATCAGAGGAAGACAAATTACAAGTCAAGTACATAAGTTATCATTAAAATTAGAAAACACTAATAATGTGCAAAAAAAAAGAAGAATTAATTCGAACTTTTTATATTCCAAATACTAAAGAAGAAATTTATGAATTTTTTATTCTTGCAAGTTCAAATATTAAAATTGGCGGTATGAATACAAATGCATGGATGGTTAAAATTGAACAAGCATATCAAAAGGCAGAATTATCTTTTGGAAATACCAGTGAATTTGAACGTTTGAAATCAATGTATGTTCAAATAAAAAAAATGAATAAGAAAAACTATGCATTCAATTTTTTTAAATCAAAATATGCGTGGGCGTTAATCTTTTTTATCATAGGAATTTTCTTTTTTTTAGTATACTCAGCATCTAATAATGAAAACATTGGTGTTATTAGTCTTATGTTTATTGTTATAGCAGCGGGGGTAGCAATTGAGTGATAAAAAATAGAAAATATTAAAGTTATAAAAGACATTAGACATAGAATGGAGGATATATTATGTCAATATTCAATAGGAAAAATAAAACTGGAGGATTTATGGATGAAATTAGATGTGATGAAAAGTCATATTTAATATGGAAATGGCATCCATCTGGAAAAGAGTTAGGAGAAGGAAATAGAGAAAATGCTATTAGATATGGTTCATCGTTACGAGTAAAAGATGGTGAAGTTGCTGTATTTGTTTATAAACAAAAAGATGAAACTATGCAAGAGTTTATTGAAGGACCATATGATGAAATCATCAAAACAAATAACTTTCCTATCCTTGCAAGTATTGTGGGCTTAGCATACGAGGGGGGAACTCCTTTCCAAGCAGAAATTTACTTTATAAATCTTGCTCGTATTATCCAAGTAAAATTTGGTGTTCCATTTTTTGATGTATATGATCCTAGATTTATGGATTTTGGTGTCCCAACTGCTGTTAGAGGAACTATAAGTTTCAAGATTAACGATTACAGAGAATTTATTAAATTACATCGACTTAATACTTTTAATTTAGATGATTTTCAAAGAGAAATTAGAGATGCGGTTTGTCGTTATGTTAAAGATATCGTAGCAAATGCACCAGCTCAAAATAATATTCCTTTAGTTCAAATTGAAACAAAAACTTCTCAAATAAATGATGTTGTAGAATTACATATTGAAGAAAGATTGAATGAAGATTTTGGTGTGACAGTATCTGGAGTAGACATATCTGCAATTGAACTAGATAAATCAAGTGATGGATTTAAACAATTAATGAGTGTAACGAAAGATATTGATATTGTTAAAGTACAAGCACAAACAGAAGATTATGTTGAAAGACTTCGTATTCAAAGAGAAGAAGGTCAATATGCACAACATAAACAAACTCAAACTGCTAATATTGGGGCTTTCCAAGTCGAAAAACAGGCAGAAGTTGGTGTTGCTGGTGCTGAAGCATTAGGTCAAATGGGAACTAATGAAGCAGGAGATATTAATTTAGGTGATAATGGAGATGGATTTAATATGGCAGCAATGATGGCCAGTATGGCTGTTGGAGGTGCTGTTGGACAAAATATTGCAGGTTCAATAAGTAATATGATGTCTGGAATAAACCAGCCTAACCAAATCGGAATAACACCACCACCTTTACCTACTGTAATGTATTATGTTGCAGTAAACGGCGAAGCAACTGGTCCTTTTGATTTAAATACATTATCTCAAATGATTGTGCAAGGAACATTGACTAAAGATACTCTTGTTTGGAAGCAAGGAATGGATAATTGGGATAGAGCAGGAAATATTATTGAAATATTATCTTTATTTAATGTTAATAACGTTCCTCCACTTCCAGAGAAATTTTAGATGGAGAGCAAAATCATGAGTAATTGGAAAAGTATAAAAAATTTCAGTAGAGATATTATTGAAGAAGTAAGAGAAAGAAATAGGCAAAGATTTAATGATGCTCAAATAGAAATTCAGATAGAAGATATAAAGAAAATAGTTTATGTATTGAAAGAACTTGATATAGAAAACGATAAGATCATTCGAATTTTGTAGAAGCATTGGGATTTAAGATTAAGTGAAGCTGAATACTTTTTAAATAATATGGAATAAAACGAACGGTTTAGCTAGTTAGGAGGTGTTTTTATGGAAGAAAAATTAAACAAAAATATTCTCTCATCTTCTCACATTAATTTTTTGTTCGGTGTGGGTGTGAATAGAAGTGCATTCCCTCAACTTAAAGGATTTATTAAAACTATAATGTTATTTTATTTGGGAATAGGGGGATTTTAAATGAATCAAAAGATGAGAAAGAGGATGATTAAATGAGTGCAGAGCAAGAATATTACATTAGTTTAATAGAAAGGCTATGTCATTTTTCTAACGAAACAGAGTGGTTAGAATTTAAAGTCAACAATGATGAACCATCTCTAATTGGCGAATATGTTTCTGCGTTAAGCAATTCTGCTACTATATGCGAAAAAGAAAAAGCATATATGATTTGGGGGATTGATGATAGCACTCATGAAATCGTTGGTACTAGTTTTAGTCCGAAACAGACGAAAATTGGTAACGAAGAATTAGAAAATTGGCTATTAAGAGCATTAAAGCCAAGAGTTGATTTCAAGTTTTTTGAAATATCAATCAATGGCGTTAATGTCGTAATAATGGAAATCCCTCGTGCGAATAATCATCCAACAAGGTTCAAAGAAACAGAGTATATTCGCGTAGGTTCCTATAAGAAAAAATTAAAAGATTTTCCTGAAAAAGAACGGAAACTTTGGTTGTCTTTTGAACAAAAACCTTTTGAATTGATGATTGCATTAGAAAACATTACTTCTTCAAGAGTCACAGAGTTATTAGATTGTGCAGCGTACTATACACTTATGAATTTACCATTACCTAGTAACCGTGATGGTATTATTCATAATATGTTGGATGAACAGTTTATTATTGAAATGGATAATGGAAATTATGCAATTACCAATATGGGAGCATTATTATTCGCAAAGAATCTTAATGATTTTTCACATCTAAAACGTAAATCTATTCGTGTGATTCAATACAGAGGAACAGGAAGAACTAATGCAATTAGAGAACAGGTTTTTTCAAAAGGATATGCAGTTCAGTTCAGCGATATTACAGACTACGTAATGACAATCATTCCACAGGAGGAAGAAATTGATGGTGGTCCTAGAGAAGAACATATTATGTTTCCAAAAAAAGCAGTTAGGGAAATGGTTGGAAATATGATTATCCATCAAGACCTAACTGTTCATGGAAATGGGCCAATGATGGAAGTATTTGATACTAGAGTTGAGTCTTCAAATCCAGGCAACTTATTAGTCGAAGTAAATCGTATTATTGATACAGCTCCGCACTCTAGAAATGAGTATATTGCTTCTTTTTTGCGAATCGTTAAAATTTGTGAGGAGCGTGGCAGTGGTTTTGATCGCATGGAAGAAGGAATGAATGAACTCAAAATTCCGGCACCAAAAGTAGAAACTGCTGAAGATTTTACTCGTACTAAGTTATATTGGTACAAAAACTTCGGCGAGTGGAAAAAAGAAGATAAGATAAGAACATGTTATTTGTATACTTGCTATTGCTATGTTAATGAAATTGAAGTATCAAATGCTGTTTTAAGAAATCGTTTTGGTATTGAAGAAAAAAACAAAGCTATGGTTTCTAGAGTAATTAAAGAAACAATGAAACTAGGATTTATTAAACTAGCCGACAATTCTGCTCCTACAAAAATGAGAAGATATATTCCGTATTGGGCATAATTTTCGTTGACAAGTCGTTGATTGTTTTATACAAAAATGATTGAAAAGCTTATAATTAAGCCTATTTTCAATCATTTTTATATTAGTTTTCGTTGATAGGTCGTTGATTGTGATAAGTTTTATATGATTAAAATGAAGATTATTATCTAAATTTAAGTTGCTTCACTAATAAGATAATACAAAGAAGACGTGGAAGAAAATGAGTTTTTAATGGCAATGAAATAGATAGACTGTTAGACATTATAAATGAAAGTTTTACTATAAAAGCTCCTTTCTCTAATCTCTTATTTCCTTCACTTTTCCCCAATCTACTCAAAACTTAATGAAAGAGAATGTAGTTAGAGCCAACACCACAATCATATGCTCCTCTTCTCAAACCACAAAAAGGCATAAAAAGAGACGTAATAAAAACCTGTGTCAAATGATTGCACAGGCTTTTCAAAATATTTGCTCTATCAAGACAGCACTGATCTTCTATTATAATCATATAGTACAAAGGAGTAAGCGAATAATGCAGAAGCAACTCCTGCCAGCTCCAACAAAAGGATCGGCGATTGAAAATGAGAAAGAAAAGGCATCAGCCGCAAGATATGACTAGGCAAAGTGCTTGTCATGATGTAGTTGGTGTGAAAGAGCTGGTTGAATAGGAACACGAGCAGAAAGACAAAGTTTGCCTTGATGATCGCCGGCACTATATCTTTTCGCTCCACCCGCCACTGTAAAACAAATAAACAGTAAAATACCGCAATCAGGAAAAAATGATGGGAGATGAAATACTGCCAGTACAGAAAACGGTCAAATCCGCAGGTAAGATCAGGTAAAAGAATGGCAGGCAGCGGACCGGCAAAAGCAAAGAAATAAAGCCAGTGAAACATCTCTTTACGGTTTGTGACCAATGCATACATGAATAAGTAACCGCTGATGAAGCAGAAATGAAGAGGAAGATGCACATGAAAATCCCAAGTACCGGTATATAGCTTCAAGCCATAATAGACCGTCATATTCAAAAACATGATACCGGCAAAGAGATAGCGCATTTGTTCACGAAAACGCCACTTCATTAAACGAAAGCGGAAGCGATAAAGCAAGTAAACTGCCAGTATCAAAACCGCTATGGTAAGCAGATGGAGCCAGCCAAAAAGGGAGAAGCCGATCAACCCGTCGGTATCACTGAAAAAGGTATTCATAAAATCACTTCCTTTCTTCTTTTACAGTATAAAAGAAAAAAGTAAAGATTCCCTCTTAAAAAATATTAAGAATTTCAAAAGAATTAAAAAAGAAATAATCATAGACATTGATTTCCAAGCAAAAAAAGACCAATACGGCATAGGCAAAGACGAACCGCCATTGTATCACTTTTTCTCCTAATCATATATCTATGATCGTGAGCCTGCAATGCGTTCTATCTTTACAGATAACGCAATCGTATTTTTTATAAATTTTATTTCTTATGATCGATCGCATACATATCGTCCTTCTCACAACATATTTTTACATTTGTTTTTACCTGTTGTTTCTTTCTTTTAGAAGCCAGTTACGCTATACTATAAAGTAGAAGCAAACGACAGGAGGCGGCCGTATGAACCTTTATGAGATCCCTGAAAATGCCACGATTCTTGCACCGAGTTACCTGCATCCTTTTTTACAATACCGCTTGTTGAAACAGCACAAAAATCTGTTTGACCTGCACATGAAAACCCCGCAGGCCTTTTTAACAGAAACGATCGGCAAAGAAGTCAATGAAACCGCAGTCTTATGGCAGTATTATCACAAGATCAAAGAAATACTGCCTGCTTTGCATATCTTAAAACGAATTGCGCCTACCTATGCGTTTCTAAGTGAAGTGCACCGATTTTTAGTAAAACGGGAGCAATTCGCATTTGACCTTTCCACCTTGCCTAACCAAAGTGAAGTACAGCGCGAGCTCGCTTTGATCCTGCATGCACTGGCAGATCTCGCTATCATGCTCGACCCCGCAAGCACCTCATGCAGCGTGCTGCTATCAACAAAGCGCGATCTCAGCAATGTCTATATTTTAGATTGCGGCTATTCCTTCACGCAGCAACAACAGATAGAAGCATTGTATGCATTAGGTGCAAAGCGCATCGACTGGTATGCGTACAAACCGAAGCTCCATTTTTATCACAGCATCAATAAACGGCAGGAAATAGAAAGTGTCGCCGACCTTATCTTAACGAAACAATATCGGGCAGAAGACGTACAGATCACCGTTTGTGATGATTCCTATAAGCCTTTTATCAAACAGATCTTTTCCCGACATCAGATCCCCCATACCATCTTATTTGAACAGCGTGCCTCTTTAGGCATGAAGGCGTTTGTGCTGTTATTGACGTATGCCATGACGCCAGATCGCGCACACTTGCTCGCTTTGTTGGATGCTTCCTTGTTTCCGATCAAGCATCTGCATGCGCTCAGCACCTATCTGCTCATCTTTGAAAAAGAACTGCATGATTCTTTTACCCATATGGAACAAGCTGTGATCAGCGATGATATTCTCTCCGCTTATGAAGTGGAAGAATTAAAGCAGATCGAACAAAAAGCACGCATTGCCAAGGAAGAATTGTTACTGCAACTGGTTCCGCTGCAACAAGACGATCTGCCTGCTTTGTTTCACCACTGCTATGATCTGCTTGCCCAAAACCGCGCCTATCAAAGCGCTTTGCCACAGATACAGACGATCTTGCAGGACAGTATGCCTTATTTGAATGAAAAAGAAGATCTTTCTTTTTTACTGGCAATATGTGATTCCTTTATGAAACAAGAACGCTGTGAGCACTATGAGGGGGTCATGATAACCGACCTCAATAAGCCGCTGCTGCATACGCCGATACATATCATCATGGGCTGCGATCAGAAACATTATCCTGCATTCAGCGGAGAAAAAGGCTTTTTTGATGAAAGCTACATGGAACAGGTTGCTTATCCCGCTTTAGAGAAGCGCTATGCGCATGCACTGAAACGATTAGAAAAGCACCATCATAATGCACAGGAACTGTATCTGTTCTATGCACAGGGCGATTTTAAGGGAAAAAGTCAAGAGGCGGCGCCGGAAATCGAACTGCTTGCCGATAGGACATCTGTCCTTTATCCTTTATCCCAGCATGATCATGAACGGCAAGAAGAAATTTGTTTGCGGGAAACAACGGCACGGCAGTTATTTACCCCCGACCAGATATTAAAGGGAAGTATCTCAGCATTTGAACGCTATGTGAACTGTCCGTTTTCCTATTTTGTGCGCTATGGACTGGGGATCAAAGAACCGTTGGATGTGAGCTTCAATGTCGCCAAGATCGGTACCTTATCCCATTATGCCATGGAACAGATGACACGTCATTACCAAAAATCCTATACCAAGCATGAAGAGGCGCTGCTTCCTTATCTGGAAAGCAAAATACAGGAAATCATGCAGGTTTATCCAAACAAAGAAGTGCTTTTATCCAATATCTTGCAGCGTTTGCATCAAAACTTACAGGTACTGCTGGGATTGTTAGACGATATGGAAGAACAGACTTCCTATGCGCCCGCTGCCTTTGAACACCGCTTTGAGGAAGAAATCCCGACCAATCAAGGCATTTTGATCCGTATTAGCGGTGTGATCGACCGTATTGACTTTTATGAACATTTTTTACGCATCATCGACTATAAGAGCAGTGCCAAAGTGCTCTCTTTACAAAATGTCTTATCAGGGAAACAATTACAGCTGCTCACCTATGCCTATGTTGCACAAAAGCAGTTTCACAAAGATGTCGCAGGCGCTTATTATCAGTCTTTGAAGAATGAAAGCATCCCTTTTCCTTATGGCAAGATCAAACGCAGACCGGTGGCTTTCCACGTTTACGAAGAGGCTGATGCACTGCGAGACAAATTAAAGAAAAGTGGCTTAAAGGGCTGGACGACATGTGAATTTTTAGAGGCGCTTGATCATGACGGTACGCACATCAACGGTTTTTCCCAAAATAAAGACGGTGCGATACAGGCACGTACGATCTATTCTATGGAAGGGATCAGCGAAGTGCTGTTGCAGCTCTATGATGCGATCGTAAAACAGATGATGAGCGGTGTGATCGCGCCCGCACCGATCAAAGATGCCTGCCTGTTCTGTCATTATCATGACATCTGCCGCTATCAGGGCAATAATCGAGAACTAAAAGCATTGATCGAAGAACTGCCGGAGCATTTTTACATCAAAGGAGGAAAGCAGCATGAAATGGAATGAAGCACAGTTAAAAGCCATTACGACAAGAGATAAAAATGTGCTGGTTTCCGCATCGGCGGGGAGCGGCAAGACGACCGTGCTGATAGAGCGTTTGATGCGCCGTATCCTTGACGATCAGATCCCGCTTTCTTCCATCTTGGCAATGACTTATACCGATGCCGCTGCCAATGAAATGAAAAAACGACTGGCAAAGCAGCTGCAAAGCCGTTTACAGGAAGCCGATGATGAACAAACACGCGCATATATCCGCAAGCAGCTTTCCTTGCTTCCCGACGCCAATATCTCAACGATCCATTCATTTTGTTTATCGATCGTGAAAAAGTATTATTATGTGACCGATCTAACGCCAAAGCAGGTGGAAACGATCTTAGATCCTTCCCTGCTTGCCATTTATGAGCAGGAAGCCTGTGAAGAGGTGCTGCATGAGGCAATGGCGCAAAACGATGAGGACATGCAAAAACTTTGTGCGTTATTTTCACCGCGGGCTGAAAATGATGAGGCGCTGAAGCAGGCGATCTTTTCCTTATCGCAAGCCGCATCTTCTTTCGTCGATGAACAGGCTTATTTACAAATGTGTATTGACAACTATCAGCCGATCACTTCTTTTCAAGAACTGCCGGAAACGATCTATCAGGCTTTTTTCGATTACTTAACATCACAGCTCAGTATTTACAGCGCACAGTACGATGCCCTCGCCATGCGTTTCACCTATCGTGAAGAAGCAACAGAAAAGCAGCGTACTGCATTAACCAGTAAACAGGTCGGCATTGCGGCGATGAAAAAAGCGTTAGACCAAAAGGACTATGATCTGTTTCGGGAGCAGCTGATCGCCTGTGCAAAAGTGATCCTGCCGGCCAATCCCGACAAAGCAAACGATCCGGAATATGATCAGCTACGCAAACAGATCCAAGAGCTGGAAGAACGGCTGCTGGCACAGCTTTATTCCAAGGAAGAACTGTTTGCGCAAATCAGTGAACAGCGCCCGTTGATCCGAAAGCTATGTGAATTGACAAGCGCCTATCAAAAACGCTTTTTGATGAAAAAGAAACAGCAGCAGGGAATGGACTTTCACGATATGGAAAGTTATGCGCTCTCTATCCTGCAAGAGCATGAAGAGATCCGAAACGATTACCGCATGCAGTTTGCGGAAATCATGGTCGATGAGTTTCAGGATGCCAATGACGTACAGAATGTTTTGGTGAATTTGATCGCCAGAGGAAACAATGTATTTCGAGTGGGCGATATTAAGCAGTCCATTTACGGTTTCCGTCATGCCAAGCCATCGATCATGCGCGATCTCATCACACATCGAGGGGCACAGGATGAAGTCATCTATTTATCAAACAACTATCGTTCCAAACAGCTGCTGATCGACTTCAATAATGCACTTTATGAGGAATTGATGAATACCGATGATTTCACACCGGCCTTTCATCAGGAAGATATTGCATATGGCGGCACACCGGCACAGTTACAAGACAACCAGCCGATCATTTTTCATAAGCTGATGTGGAAAGAATTATCGGTGCAGCTCCCCGCTTCGATCAGCAACCCGGCGTTAAAAGCAGATTACATCGCCAAAGAGATCGCAAGGCTCCATGAAGAAAAACGATGCAAGTGGAAAGATTTTGTCGTGCTGGCACGCTCCAATTCGATCAAGGCAGAGATGAAAAAAGCCTTTTCCGCATACCGCATTCCCTTCTTTATTGATGCAAAGTCCGGCTTCTATGAATCTTACGGCGTTTCCTGTATTCTTTCCTACTTACGCGCCTGTGTCGATCCTTTTGACAATATCGCATTGGTCGCCGCACTGACTTCGCCTTTATTTGCGGTTTCTTTCGAAGAGCTGGCAAAGTGGAAGCAGGCCATGCGGCAGGAACAGGAATATTCGTATTATGCGTATTTGAAAAAACATCCTTGTGACGGCTTTTCTGCTTTCCTTGCGCATCATCAAACGATCCTGCACGCTTCCTTGAAAGATCTGTTGAATGAACTCTATGAAACCAACGCTTTTTACTTAGCGCATACAAGCGTACAGGAAAAGACCAATCTCGATCTGCTATATGAAATGGCATGTGATTTTGAACGGCAGGAAGGCTTTGGGGTAACCGGCTTTTTGCGCTATGTGGAAACGCTGAAGCAGCAGGAAAGCGCCGAAGCGCTGCCAATCGGCAGTGAAGATGATGTCGTGCGGGTCATGAGCATTCATCAATCAAAAGGCTTACAGTTTAAGATCGTCTTTTTGTGGTCAACCGTTACGTTCCCGGCATTGGAATCCAAAGATCTGATGATCTGTGACAATGAATTGGGCATTGCGATGGATCAGATCGTATTGCCGATGCGTTATCGTAAAGATACGATCATGCGCATGGCGATGGAGCACAAGAAAAACAAAGAAGAGTTGGAAGAAGAAATGCGCATTTTATATGTAGCGACAACGCGTGCACAGGATGAAATGCACATTGTCGACGTCATTACCGATGAAAGCAGGCTTGCCAGATCTGCAATCACGTCTCCTTTCCTTTACTTGCGAAGAGGCTATACCTCATGGTTATGCAGCGCTTCGCATCTAAAACCCGGCATGGTGCTCACCAAAACAGTCAGCAAGACCTGGCAAACAGAGAAAAAATCCTATCTGCAAAGCAAACCACAGCAGGATCATTTTCAAAAGCTTACTTATGCGTACGCACATCAGCCGCTTTTCTATGAAACACCGACAGCGAAAAAAAGCGATGCCCTGCCAAAACTCACGTTACAAAACGAGGGCATGCAGTATGGTACGGCCTTGCACGCCTATATAGAAAAGCTGGGTGATCTGCCATGGGACAGCGCAAAGATCCAAGCTGTTTCACAAAAATGGGAGCTTCCTTATCAAACCGGAATTGAAAACGCCCTGCTTGCCTTAGCGAAGCAGCCGCTCTTTCAAAAGGCACAGCAGATGCCTAAGCGCTACTATGAAGCGCCGTTTGCCATTTTACAAGATGATACGCTGCTGCATGGCGTCATAGACTTTTTAGCGGCAGATGAGAAGGAACTGCTTTTGATCGATTTCAAAAGCGATCGGGTATCGAATGGCGATGCGCTGCTTGCCCATTATCGAGCACAATTACAGGCATATGAGGACGCATTGCATCAGATTTATCCTAACCATCGCATACACAGTTATCTATACAGCTTCCATTTGGAAGAGATGATTGAAAAATAAAAGCGGTTCTTGCGCCTAATCAATAGGCGTAAAGATCCGCTTTCTTTTCTATTTGCACAGCCTGTGCTTACTGTTTTGATTTTACCAGCTGTGCGATCATTTCCGCAATTTCCTCTAGTTCAAAACGACTGCTGTCGATCGCAATATGATAATTCTCTGCCTTGCCCCATTTTCGGTCGGTATAATAATTATAGTAGTTGGCACGGCGTTTATCCGTCTTGATCAAAATATCTTCCGCATCTTCGCGATCAACGCCATATTCTTCAATCGCACGGCGTTTTCTGCTTTCTAAATTAGAGTGAATAAATACATTGATGCAATATGGATCTTCCCGCAGCACATAATCCGCACATCTTCCGACAATGACCGCAGAGCCTGCTGCCGCAATCTGCTGAATGACTTGACTCTGTACCAAAAACATTCTATCATTCAACGTCATTTCACTCAACCCGGCAACCGGACTGCCCAGCGTATAACCGATGACACCTAAGAAATTAAAGCCTTTGCTCGTCCGTTCTCCTTCGGTTTCAAACAGTTCTTTGTCAATGCCGCTTTCCGCCGCTGCCATTTCGATCAGTTCCTTGTCATAGAAAGGAACGCCCAGCAGTTCTGCCAGTCTTTTGCCGACCTCTCTGCCCCCGCTGCCATATTGTCTGCTGATGGTAATCAAATACTTTTTGTTCATAAAGACACCTCCCGTCTTGCTATTTTCATTATACCCTTTCAAAGCAAAAACATCAATCTTCTTTACTTGCAAGCACCACATTTATCCGTTACAATAATCCTATGTGAAAGGATGATCTTCATGCACGAAATTTACCGCATGATCGTATGCGATTTGGACAATACTTTAGTAGACAGTAAAAAACAGCTCTCTGCCGCCACGATTCAGGAAATGATTCGTTTACAGGAAAAAGGCTATCTCTTGGTCATTGCCAGTGGACGCTTTATCCATGAAATCGAACCGGTTGCCAAGGCTTTACAGATCGAAGAACACCATGGCATCATCATCGCCTGCAACGGCTTTGAGATCTATGATAAAAAAGATAACAGCTATCATCGTTTTACCCCCATCAGTGCAAAGGAAAGTGAAGAACTGATCCGTTTTGCCAAAAGCAAGCACTGCTGTACTTATCTCTATGATGAGGACGGCTACTATTTCATACAGACCGGCAGTATCCGCAGGATCATGCGCATCGCCAAGCATTTGTTTCCACTGTTTCGCAAGCTGCACCCGAAGATCGGTCATGGCATTGACCGCTATGAGCAGATGCAGATCTTAAAGGAAGAACCGCACTTCGAGCATTCCTTTCAAAAATTATGCTTTCTCTCTCATAAGCCGAAACATATCGTAGCGTTAGAAACGGCAATTCATCGCCGCTATGGCAGGACTTATCAATTCTTTTACGAAAATCCCTTTGTAAGCGAAATTACGAAAAGTGATGTATCAAAGCGACACGCAGTGGAATACATTTGTCAAAAATACGGCTATGAGATGAAACAGGTCATCGCTTTTGGCGACAACGGCAACGATTTACTGCTGTTAGAAGCAGCAGGACACGGTGTTACGATGAAAAATGCTTCTCGCTATATCAGAGCACAAGCCAATCATATCACTGAGGATACTTGCGATGAGGACGGTGTGATCCATTATTTGAAAAAGATGAACCTATAATGACTACATCGGCAGATACGTCGATTTCCCTTTCTAATCAATCAATTGAAAAAACCGCACTTCCCCTTTTTCGAGATCTGCGGTTTTATTGTTTTAATGCTTTTGCTCGTTTTTCTCTTTTCTTGTCTGCACAAGATGTCTTGCGACATATACCCCACTGGCGGAAGCATGGGACAGCGAATGTGTAACCCCGCTGCAATCACCGATCACATATAGTCCTTTGTGTTTGGTTTCTAAGTTCTCGTCGATTTCCACTTCCAAATTATAGAATTTCACTTCTACTCCATATAACAGCGTTTCATCGCTGGCGGTACCCGGCGCCACTTTGTCCAGCGCATAGATCATTTCGATGATGTCATCCATCTGACGTTTCGGAATGACCAGCGACAGATCGCCCGGTGTAGCGGAAAGTGTCGGCTTTAAGAAACTGGAACGAATACGGCTTTCCGTAGAACGCTGTCCACGGATCAGATCACCGAATCGCTGTACGATCACGCCGCCTCCTAACATATTGGATAAGCGCGCAATGCTTTCCCCATATTCATTACTGTCCTTAAACGGTTCGGAAAAGTGATTGCTGACAAGCAGGGCAAAATTCGTATTTTCCGTATAACGTGATGGATCCTCATAACTATGCCCGTTTACCGTTACGATGCCATTCGTATTTTCACTGACCACGACTCCTCTTGGATTCATGCAGAATGTTCTGACATTATCTTGAAATTTCTTCGTGCGATACACCAGCTTGCTCTCATAAAGTTCATCGGTCAAATGTGAAAACACTTCCGCCGGCAGTTCCACCCGTACACCGATGTCTACTCGGTTGGATTTGGTATGGATTCCCAATGCAGAACAGATGCTTTCCATCCACTTGCTGCCGCTTCTGCCTGTCGATACGATGCAGTACGGTGCGTCAAAGCATTCCTCGCCGGCAATGACACGATAACCGTCTTTCGTTTTTTCAATCTGTTTGGCATAGCAGCGGAAATAAAAATCCACATGCTCGGATAAATGTGCGTACAGATTCTGCAATACGATGTAATTGACATCGGTTCCCAAGTGGCGCACCTGCGCATCAAGCAGATGCAAGTCATTTTGCAGACAGATCTTCTTTAATCTGGAATTAGCGGTCGAATACAGCTTTGTTCCTTCTCCGCCGAATTGTAAATTCAAAGCATCGACATAACGCATCAAAGACAGCGCTTCTTCTCTGCCGATGTGTTCATAAAGCGTTCCGCCGAACTGGTTGGTAATATTGTACTTCCCATCTGAAAAAGCACCGGCACCGCCAAAACCGTTCATGATCGCACAGGTAGAACAGCCGATACAGCGCTTGATCTTTTTGTTGTCGATGGGACAATGGCGTTTCTCAAGCGGATTCCCTGCTTCCAGTACCGCGATCTTTAATGCCGGATCCTGTTTCAACAGCTCATAGGCTGAGAAAATACCGCCCGGTCCAGCACCGATAATCAAAACATCATATTTCATAATCAAACCTCATTTCCTCATCTATTTTATCATACTTCCTAAAAAACCGGCAGTTATTTTATGAACTGCTTTTTCTTATTTTTTCCATATTCCTTGTATAAAATCACAAGCAGCGGCAATGCTACTAATACAAAGGAAGTGGCATGAATGAAACAGACGATGACAGAACAAGAACAAATACAGTATGAGGCATATGTAGAAAAGACCTTTGCGGCATCACCGCGGTCAAATAAGCGCAAACCCTTGCTTTTGATTGCCCTGTTAGGCATTTTATTCTGCAGTGCCTGCATCCGCGTATCTTCCCATGACAACAATGAAATTGCTTACCGTATTTACTTTGACAGCAGCAGCGATAACCTCTATGAAGTAAAAGAAACTGTCAATCAACTGTATCTGGAACTATGTGAAGGACTGGACGCGGACAGCGAAAAAGCCATGATTCGCTCTCACCTGTCGGTATTTGAGCGTGTTGATGAGCATGCGCATGTTACTTGGAAGCACAATCGTCTCAACATTCAGATTGGCGATGGCAAGGGAGAATTCCTGAGCGGTACGCTTGCCAAACCTTTGCATTGTATCGAAGAAGTAAAACCGCGCAGCCTGCTGGCGGAATTCTTCGATCTATGATGTTTCTCCTTGTGAGGGTCCGAGGGTGCTCGGACTTTTCTTTTATTTTGCTAACGCTTAGAATCTAACCTGTGATACAATAACAATAGAAATTAGAAAGGATCGATGAAGCATGGATACGATACGCTATCTGAAAACGGAAATAGAACTTGTGGCAAATGAATTAAAAAAAGGAAAAGTGATCGCATTCCCTACGGATACGGTATATGGATTGGGCGTTGTTTACGATGATGAAGCAGCGCTGCAGCGCTTAAAGACCGCCAAGGGACGACCTGAAACAAAGCCGATTCCGACAATGGCGGCAAGCAGCGCACAAATAGAGGAAGTCGCCATCGTCGATGAAAGAAGCAAGAAACTCATAGACGCGTTCATGCCGGGCGCTTTCACCTTGATCTTGCCAAAGCAGCCTTCTGCTCCCGCTTATATAAGCAATGGCATGGATACGATTGCCGTGCGTATCCCGGATGATCCTTTTGTACTGGAGCTGCTGAAACAAGTGGGAAAACCGATGTTGGTAACCAGCGCCAATTTATCCGATCAACCGGCTGCTACGACCGGCATTGAAGCGCTGGGACAGTTAGATGGCAGGATCGACGGAATCGTAATGGGTGCAAGCGGTGCGTCTGCGGCTTCCACCATTTTGGATGTTACAAAAACCGAGTGGCAGATTCTTCGCTGCGGAGCGGTGAGCGAAGAACAGATCGAAGCGGTGATCGGAGAGAAAAGAAAAATGAGAATTGCACTGGCATGTGATCATGGCGCCTTGGAATATAAAGAGATCTTGAAAAAAGAACTGCCGCAGGAAGGCTATGAAGTCGTTGATTTCGGCACATATAGTCATGAGAGCTGTGATTATCCGGATTATATCGCCAAAGCTGCCCAAGCGGTGGCAAAGGGAGAATGTGATCGCGGCATCGTACTTTGCGGTACCGGGATCGGCGCCAGCATCGCCGCCAATAAGATCAAGGGCATTCGCTGTGCGCTTTGCAGTGAATCCTTCAGCGCTCGTTTGACCCGCGAACACAATGACAGCAATATCTTGGCAATGGGACAGCGTGTCATCGGCGAGGAAGTCATGCGCGACATTGTAAAGACATGGCTGACAACTCCTTTTTCTCAGGGAGAGCGGCATAAAAAAAGAATTGCGAAGTTAGCACGGCTGGAACAAGCAGACTAGCTCCTCTGAACGACCTCTTTTCTTTCATCCTCACTTTAAGGAAAGAGGTTTTCTGATGCGCGCTCCTCTGTCTTTAGGAAAACACTTGCTCTGTATGTAAATGGAGAACTGCGTATTTCAAGCATTGTTTTTCCACAATCAGCGATCTTCCTGTATAATAGAAGCAGACAAGAACATGCAGATATGCAGGAAAGGATCACATGATGAAAGACAGAGAAATAGCAGCAGCGATTGAAAAAGAAGCCAAGCGACAAAAAGACCATATTGAGCTGATCGCATCGGAAAACTATGTATCAGATGAAGTCAGAGAAGCCGTTGGCAGCATACTTACCAATAAATATGCGGAAGGTTATCCGGGAAAACGCTATTACGGCGGCTGTGTGTATGTCGATGAAGTAGAGGAAATCGCAAGACAGCGGGCGATGAAGCTATTTCATGCCGAACATGCCAACGTACAGCCACACAGCGGTTCACAGGCCAACATGGGCGTTTATATGGCTGTATTAGAGCCGGGCGATACGGTACTGGGGATGGACCTTGCGGCCGGTGGACATTTAACACATGGACATCCCTTAAATTTCAGCGGTTCTATCTACCGTTTTGTATCTTATGGCGTACGCAAAGAGGATGAAATGATCGATTATGAGGAGGTGCGCACCGTAGCCCTGCAAGAGAAGCCAAAGCTCATCGTGGCGGGTGCCAGCGCTTATTCCCGTATCATCGACTTTCAAAAATTCCGTGCCATCGCTGATGAAGTCGGCGCTTACCTCATGGTGGATATGGCGCACATTGCCGGATTAGTTGCGGCCGGGCTGCATCCTTCGCCGATTCCCTATGCGGATTTTGTAACGACGACCACGCATAAAACATTGCGCGGTACCCGCGGCGGTATGATCTTATGTAAAAAAGAGTATGCGAGCCTGATCGATAAAAAAGTGTTCCCCGGCATGCAGGGCGGTCCTTTGATGCACGTCATCGCCGGAAAGGCCGTATGCCTTTATGAAGCGATGCAGCCGACATTCATCGCTTATCAAAAGCAGGTACTCGCCAATATGCAGGCGCTGTGCGATGTTTTGAAGCAAGAGGGTTTTCGCTTGGTAAGCGGCGGCAGTGATAATCACGTCGTACTGGTAGATGTGAAAAGCTCTATCGGCATGAGCGGGAAAGAAGCGGAAAAGCTATTAGATGAAGTATCGATCACCTGTAATAAAAACAGTATTCCTTTTGATGAAGAAAAACCGTTTACGACCAGCGGTATCCGCTTAGGCAGTGCCGCAATGACAACACGCGGCTTAAAGGAAAACGAGTTTATGCAGATCGGGAAATGGATCGCTTCTTTATTAAAAGATCCTTCTGTACCAAACAAGCAGCGCATCAAACAAGAAGTCTTGACATTGACCGCCAAATATCCGATTGCCCCTCTTTTGTAGGGGCTTTCTTTTGTGAAAAATATAACTATTTGATGAATGCGTTATCATTAAAAATTTCATTTGCTTTTATGATAAAACAGGACTATACTGATTAAGGTCTAAAAAAGGAGTTGTCAAAAATGGAATATGGATTTATGTTTGATGTGGCAATCATTTTAGCAGCTACAAAATTATTAGGCATGCTGACGAGGCGGGTAAAACTCCCTCAAGTGGTTGGTGCATTGCTGGCGGGACTGATCTTAGGCCCGGCAGGTTTCGGGATCTTGAAGGAAACGGAATTTATTACCCAAGTGGCGGAATTAGGCGTTATCGTGTTAATGTTTGATGCCGGTTTAGAAACTGATATCAATGAATTGAAACGATCGGGAAAAAATTCTTTCATCGTTGCGTTAATGGGTGTCATCATCCCTTTCATCGGCGGCTTTATCGTTGCTGATCTTTATGGAATCGGTACGACCGATGTTTTGAAAAATGTCTTTATCGGGGTGATCCTGACAGCGACTTCGGTCAGCATCTCAGTTGAAACATTAAAAGAAATGGGCCGTTTATCGACAAGAAGCGGCAATATTATATTAGGAGCGGCACTGATCGATGATATTTTAGGAATTATCCTTTTGACTGTAATTACCAGCTTTGCCGATCCAAATGTAAATATCATGATGATGGCGATCAAGATCATTGCTTTCTTTGCTTTAAGCGGGATCCTCGGCATGCTGCTGCATAAAGGATTTGCGATCTGGATGAAGCGTCATGATCGTGATTTGCGTCGTTTTGCGGTCTTCTCTTTTGCTTTCTGCTTGCTTTATTCTTTTGTGGCAGAAGAGTTTTTCGGGGTTGCGGATATCACCGGCGCTTTCTTTGCGGGACTTGTGATCTCTAATACGACGAAGGCGACCTATGTGTCATCCCGTGTCAATACATTGTCTTATATGCTATTAAGTCCATTGTTTTTTGCGAGCATCGGTTTGAAGGTCGTATTACCGGCAATGAACTGGGAGATCATTTCCTTTACGCTGATTCTGGTAATCGTAGCTATTTTGACCAAAGTACTTGGCTGTGGACTGGGCGCCAAGATGTGCGGATGTCCGACTCCTCGGGCAATGCGGATCGGTGTCGGTATGATCTCACGTGGTGAAGTCGCTTTGATCGTTGCTATGAAGGGTATTTCTTTAGGCATGATGGATGAACAGTACATTGCGCCGGTCATTTTAATGGTCGTGGTTACGACGATCATTACACCGATCTTATTGAAGATCGTATATAGTTCTAAGTATGATTCTATCACTTACGAACACAGTGAGTTGCTGAATCGTTACGAAGAGGTACGCGATTTCGAACGTGCTTCACAGGCGCTGCTTCGCCAGCATCATAATATGCAGAAAAACGAACAGACAGAAAACAACTGATCCAGCCAAACAAATGATTTTAGTAACAGCAATCGCAGCCTGTCGGATTGCTGTTTTTTTATTCCGTTTCCCACCAAAAAAGGAGCACTGCTCTTGTCATGCTCCATCTGTTCTAACTATTCTTCCTCTAAGCACCCTAGGATTTCCAATAAACGGTTTAAGTCGTCCGTACCGTGATAGCGGATCACGATCTGCTTTTCATCCAGCTTTACCTGCGTTTGAAATTTTTCCTGTAAACGATCCTGTAAGATACGGTATTGCGGATCCTGTACTTTTGCTTCCACGTGTTTTTTCGGCGTATTCATTTTCTTTACCAATGCCTCTACCCCGCGGACTGACATTTTATCATGAATCGCTTTTTGTGCCACTAAGATCATATCCTCTTCACACAAGCCTAGCAGCGCCCTTACATGTCCCATGCTCAGCTCATTAGAGATTACATACTGTGCAACTTGATCCGGCAATTTTCTTAACCGCAACATATTGGTCACATGCGTTCTCGATTTTCCGATGCGCTTTGCCAGTTCTTCCTGTGTATAGTGCAGTTTTGTGATCAGCTTATCATAGGCGTTTGCCTCTTCTATCGCATTCAGATCTTCTCGCTGGATATTCTCTAACAATGCGATCTCCATCATCTGTTGATCGTCAAATTCAACAATGATTGCCGGAATCGTCGCAAGTCCGGCCAGTTTGCTTGCCCGCAAACGTCTTTCTCCGGTTACCAGCTCATAACCCTTCACTGCCTTTTTTACTAAAATCGGTGTAAAGACCCCATGCAGGCGAATCGAATCTGCCAATTCATTGATCTTTGTATCGTCGAACTGTTTTCTTGGCTGATAAGGATTCGGCTTGATTTCTTCCACCGCAATCTCGATCTTTCCCGATCCATGGTCTTCATTCACGCCCTGCTGAATATCATCCAGCACACTTTCAATATCTTCACCGAAGATTGCGGACAATCCCTGTCCTAACCGGCTGTTATCTTTTTTTGTCCTTGCCATCTGTTCGCCTCCTGTTTATTTCTTCCTGTTGGCCTTTACCACTTCTGCCGCCAGACCGGCATATGCTTTCGCTCCCTCACAGCGCACATCATACTCAAAGATCGACATGCCGCGAGACGGCGCTTCTGACAGTTTGATATTTCTGGGAATATAACTCTTATACACTTTATCCTTAAAATGCTTGCGCACTTCCTGCTGCACCTCTACACTTAGCTTGGTACGCGCATCATACATCGTCAATAACACGCCCTCGATCATCAAATGCTTATTAAATAACTGCTGCACCAAACGAATCGTCAAAAGCAGCTGGGTTACACCTTCCAACGCATAATATTCACACTGCACCGGGATCATGACCGAATCTGCGGCAGTCAAAGCGTTGGTATTCAAAAGTCCCAAGGAAGGCGGACAGTCGATGATGATAAAATCATAAGCATCGCGCACTTCCTCTAATTTATTTTTTAACAGCTGTTCCTTTCCGGTTTCGAATTTTACCATCTGCAAATCGGCACCGGCCAAAGAGATATTGGCAGGAATGATGTCGATGGGCGGAGATGACAGCTTGCGGATCACATCCCGGGCATGATAATCCTCCATGATCAGTTCATAAACACTGAGTGCTCCTTCCTTGGTATTTGCCCCAACGCCCTGCGTTGCATTGCCTTGTGGGTCAAAATCCACTAACAGCACTTTTTTTCCTAAATATCCTAAGCCAACCGCAAGATTGATTGCAGTGGTCGTTTTCCCTACGCCGCCTTTTTGATTCGATACGGCAATGATTTTTGACATTTCTCACACTTCCTATCTGTTTATTTCTTAAAAGTCAATGTAATGATGACCTCATCATCATTTTCCTGCTCTTTTAATGCAACTGCCGTTCCTGCTTTCTGGATCATGGCAACTGCCTGATGCACCGTATTTAAGGCGATCCTGATATTGCGGCTCACTGCCTTTAATTTCGCTTTCTTCGCTTTTGGCGCTTTTTTCTCATGAATCATCTTTTCGACCTGCGCCACGGTCAATCCCTTTTTCACGATCGCATGCAAATATTTTTTCTGCTGTGCGGGATCGCTTCCGAGCAATGCCCTGGCATGACGCTCACTGATCTTTTTTTCACTGACTGCCTGCTGCACCTCATCACATAAGTTCAGCAAACGCAGTTTATTGGCGATCGACGGCTGGCTTTTCCCCATCTTCAGCGCTAACTGCGACTGGGTCAAATTCGCATATGCCATTAAATCAACATATGCTTTTGCTTCTTCGATCGCGCTTAAATTTTCTCGCTGAATATTCTCTACCAGCGCCATTTCCGCCATCTGCAATTCATCGGCATCCATTACGACTGCCGGAATCTCCAGCTGCCCCAGTAATTTCATTGCCCGAAATCTGCGTTCTCCGGCAACGATCTGATAGGTGCCATCCGGCATTGCCCTAAGGGTAACCGGCTGAATCAAGCCGTTTTCGCGAATCGACTGCGCCAGATCCATCAGCGCTTCATCCTGAAATTCTATGCGCGGCTGATAGGGATTAGGTGCAATCAGTTCCATATCGATCATTTTTGTTTCTCTCATATATCATTCTCTCCTATTAAAGCGGCTTCTTCTTTATCATTGCATAATTGCGAGGATATTGTTTCGGCGTCGGCTTTTCCTTGCGATAGATCAAATTACAGCGCAGAGAATCTGTTCCCAGCCGCCGCACATCCTGTGCTTCCGCTGCACAGCCAAGCAAAGCAATCGCTCTCTGCGCTTCTTTCGCTTCTTCTATTCCGGCAGATCCTTTCATCGCCAGAAAAACACCGCCTATTTTGACAAGCGGAATGCAAAGTTCGCTCAGCACCCGCAGATTTGCGACTGCACGCGCTGTTACGAAATCAAATGTTTCTCGATGTTCTTTCGCATAATCCTCCGCTCTTGCATTTACGATCACAACATCGCTTAATCCCAGTGCTTCTGTTAATGCCCGCAAAAATTGACAGCGTTTGCCGATCGGTTCAATGATCGTTACCCGTAGATCCGGCAAAAGGATCTTTAACGGCAAGGAAGGAAAACCCGCGCCTGCTCCTACATCGCAAAGTGATCCGCTGATCTTTCTCTCAAAGGCAGGCAGCGCACAATCTAAAAAATGCTTCTCATAAATTTCCGCTGTTTCACGAATTGCCGTCAGGTTCATACGCTGGTTCCATTCCTGCAGCATGGACGCATACAAAGCAAACTGAGACATTTGTTCTTTTGTTACGGCGATGCCGTTTTGTTGCAGTATTTCTTGCAGTTCTTCCGGTGTCACAAGCATCCCTCCGTTTCTTTATTATACCAAATTCGCCATGTAAACGAAACACAATATTCATGAAAGATCGTGCGAAAAGAAAGAAGCGCATGCTGGCGCTGCTTGTTTCTTCATCTCAGCCTTTACTTATCACCCGGGAAATAAATGCGATCGTCATAAGACCAAACAGATTGAAAAACAGGCTTTTCATAGAAAAACCTGCTATACAAAATAAGAGCATTCTCTTTCATTTTCGATGATGCACACACCCTGCTCTTCATCAAACACTGCGCTTCCCTCCTTTTGTTCATCAAACCATAAAGATAGACAAACTGCACAAAGCGGCACGCCTTCTTCGGTGCCGCTTTTCCATTTATTTTCCAACAGTAGTTGTATTCAGTTTTCTTTACTTATGCGTCCTTTCATTTCAAATACTTTTTCCTTTCCGTATCTTACTATTACTTTACGCATAATCCATTCTCTAACGTTCCATCTATCTTTTACATACTCTGTCCTGCATCACTTTTTTCCAATTCTTTTAGGTTTCTTTCCTTTCCTCTTTTTCTTTATGCTTCAGACAGAATATGATTCTCGCTCATGCTTGTTCCCGTTCTATTCTCACTGATCGGGTCGTAGTCATATTGATTTCGCGTTAAACTTTCGGAAGATCTTTTTCTAAGACGGGTCCATCGCTGTTCCCTTTCCTGCTGCCTCATGCATCTTTCACCTACATTTCCGCAGGCATCTTTCAATTCCGGCCTTCCTGCCGTATTTTCCTATATTCGCAAAACACAATTATGATTGTTATTCTCTTTTCCCTGTATGCCCGTACATGCTCTACAAGTCATGTCTTTCTTACAGAATCATAATGGTTTTGCTAAAATCGATCACCCATGTTCTCACACCTTTCCGTGCTTTTTCTTTACACCTTTATTATAGAAAATTTTGCTATTCTGTAAAGTGCTTTGGCATAACTTGTTGTTTTATGTCCTTAACTTGCATCATCGGGTTGAAATGTTTGCAATGTTTCATAAAAACGATGCTTTTTGCTGCGAGAAATCGGGATGCTTTCCTGATTGATCAGCTCCACCTCATCTCCACGCACCGCTTTCACACTGCGCAAATTCAATAAAAACGCATGATGTACCCGCACAAAGCCATCTTCCTGCCACTTTGCTTCTTTTTCCTTCAAAGTGCCGCGCTCTTGAAAAATCCCGTATTTCGTATGATAAAGCAAATATTTTTCCTGCTTTTCCACATAGTAAATATCCCGTAAACGGATCTGCATGCTCGCCCCTTGCGTATGGATCAGATAATATTGCTTCCCTTTTGCACACTGTTTCAGCAAATGCAGACAAAAAGGCAATTCTTTTTGAAAATCATGCAGATAGAGAAAAGTTGTCTGATTATATTTTCGGCTTTGGTAAGACGCGCTGTCCACAAATAAAACAATCGATGCTTTTGTAAATAATGTATCCCGAAAACGCGGGAGATCCATTTTTTCCGATAAGATCAGCACATCATAAGGCAAGGCCTGCGCCGCCTTGGCATACTGCGCCAATTTCGCAAACCAGCGAAAAGAAAATGCGGTATCCTCCAACTGTACTCCCAGTGTAAAAATCATGTCTTTTGCTTTTTCTGCTTCCGCAACGACCGCAATGCGCATACCGATCACCGTCCTATCCACATTATAGCATTCTTTCTCATAAAAGAAGCGTTTTCCTCCCATTTCTTCGGTTTTTGATTGTATATTCTCCGCATTTTCATGATTTTGTAAATTGTTATTGTTTTTTTCTCACATCTATCTAATAATAGAATCAGAGATAACGAAGGAGGTGCTGCTATGTTAAAGCCAAAACGAATGATCTCAAAGCAGGAAGCGATCGAAATCTTAGACAAGTGTGATCATGGCTATTTGTCGATGATCGATGAAGAGGGAAACCCTTATGGTGTACCGATCAATTACTTCCTTGACAAAGGCGCGCATGCACTCTATTTTCACTGCTCAAAAACAGGTAAGAAATACCGTGCCCTGCACTTGCATCCGCAGGTGTCTTTTGTCGCTGTTGCCCAAACACAGATCATTCCCGATCGTTTCATTACACATTATGAAAGTGCACTGATCAGCGGTACAGTATCATTCATCGAAGATGAACAGGAAATGCGTGTTCTCTTAGGCAGGCTTTGTGAACGACTGGCAGCCGGAGAATTAGCCAAACGTCCAAGCGTGATCGACATGTATATCAATGCGGTCGCCATCGGCAAGATCACCATCGAAAGCATCAGCGGAAAGCGCAATGTCGATTATTAAAGCAAAATGCCATCTCAGTTGAGATGGTTTTTTTATGCCTTCTCTGCAATATGCTATAATAAAACAAAAAGGAGTTTATATGAGCAGATACTATCGGCATATTGTGCATACAGATGAGGAAATCCCCTTAAAGAAATGGATGCGGGAACACTTACAATTAACAAACAGACAGATCAGCCGTCTGAAATTTCAACCTGATGCTTTGATGGTGAATCATCAGCGTGTTTATGTCAGTCATCTGCTTCAGAAAGGTGATCTGATCGAAATAAAATTGGAAAGCGATCGACCGCCCCTGCCGCTGAGTGATCCCCTCTATCCTTTGACTGTTCTTTATGAGGACGAGGATTTGCTTGTGCTGAACAAGCCATGCGGAAGTGTAGTGCATCCGATCCATGCCCACTACCATGATACTTTGCTCATACAGGCAAGCGGCTATTGCGCAAAGAAAGGGGAAACCGTGCGTTTGCACTGTGTCGGCAGGTTGGACAAAGAAACTTCCGGCATCATCTTACTTGCGAAAAACCGTATCGCAGCACAAAAACTGACGGAACAGCGTAATTCTCAACAAAGTCAAAAGACCTATTATGCGATCGTAGAAGGCGTGATGGAAAAACAAAATGATGTTATTTCCTTTCCGATGATGAACGACCCTGCCGAACCGAGAAAAATGATCATCCATGAAAACGGGAAAGCGGCGTCTACTCATTATAGCGTTGTCAAACAGTTTTGCGATCATGCATTGCTTGCGGTAACGATCAAAACCGGCAGGATGCACCAGATCAGAGTTCATATGAAAGCCATCCATCATCCGCTGATCGGCGATGTTCTTTATGATGGTAAGCCTTATCCGCGCTTATGCCTGCATGCTTGCCAAATCGTTTTTTATCAGCCTTTCACAAACGAGCGCATTTCGATCAGTGCGCCTTATGACGCGTCTTTCCAAAAACTGCTCGTTTCCTCTATACGATGATTCCTCTGGCTGCATCACTTCTTTCCAATAGAAAAATCCCCTTAACCTGCACTGACTTGAAACAGTATCTGTTAAGAGGATCTTATTTTTTAATAATCGTCGCTTAGTTAGTAAAGTTGTCGAAATAGCCTTGAATCAAAATAATCGGTGTTCCTTTATCACCGCTGCCGCTTGTTAAGTCGCATAATGAACCGATCAAGTCCGTCAGCTTACGCGGTGTCGTACCCTGTGAAGCCATATTGCCCTTTAAGTCATTGTCTTTCTTCTGGATACTTTCTTTGATCGCTTTCTGCAATGCTTCTCCGCTTAGTTCCGCAAAGTCATTGTCCGCGAGATATTTTAATTTCAATTCATTCGGTGTACCTTCCAGGCCTTCTGTATAAGCAGGACTGACAACCGGATCGGCTAATTCCCAGATCTTTCCGATCGGATCTTTGAAGGCGCCGTCGCCATATACCATTACTTCTACATGTTTGCCGGTCTTATCCAACAGTTGTTTCTGAATATCCAAAACGAAATCCTGGCATTCTTTCGGGAACAGTTTAACCGTATCTTCTGTCGCTTTGTTAGAACCGAGCAGACCATATTTTTCATTGTAGCCACTGCCTTCAATAGAAGCATTCATGATATCGTCCATGCCGAATACTTTTTCCGCTCCGGCTGCTTTTAACAGACGTTTTGTGCGGGCACGCGTATGAATATCGCAAGTCAGCACATTTTTTGTATATTGCAGGATCGCTTTCGGATCATTGGCAAACACCACTTCCACTTCCGCGCCTGCTTCTTCGATTACCGAGGAATAGTAGGCTACATAGTCGATTCCGGTAAATGGATGTTTGTTTTCACCGAATAATTTACGATAAGTTTCCAGTGTCAGCACATCGCTGTATGGATTGATGCCGTGTTCATCTAACTGATCAAAGCTTACCAGCTCATTTCCTACTTCATCAGATGGATAGCTTAACATCAGCACGACTTTTTTTACGCCCGCCGCAATGCCTTTGAGACAGATCGCAAAACGATTACGGCTCAGGATCGGGAAGATCACACCGATCGTCGCATCTTTTCCGAATTTTTGTTCTACATCTTTGGCGATTGCCGCAACGCTTGCATAATTGCCCTGTGATCTTGCCACAACAGATTCTGTTACCGCGACAATATCACGATCACGCAATTCAAACCCTTCTGATTGTGCCGCTTCCAATACAGAAGTTACCACAATATCAGCCAGTGCGTCGCCTTCACGAATGATCGGGCAGCGGACACCTCTGGATACAGTACCGATTTTTCTTTCCATAGTTCAACTCTCCTGTCTTGTATTTTCAATAAATACCGTAATTATTATACTCGCAGACCTACTATCTGTAAAGTTATTTTTTATGCTTTCCATCAGTTTTTACATGCTGTTTTCAAAAACATTTTCAATAATGATGTAAATTGTTTCAATGCATTTCTAACGATGCACCAGCTCTGCCAGTTTCGCTACTTTCCTTTGATCCACGGCATCATAACATTCCGCCTGTTCTCCCTGCGCATACGCATAAGAAACATCGCCTTGTATGGTCGTAGGATCCTTGATCCATGTTTTACAGCTGCTGTGCACCTGTTTTATGCCCTGTGTCAATAGTAATTCTACATTTCCCTCATTCACTCCACAGCCGGCCAATATTTCGATCTGATCGCCATATCGCTTTTGTAACATCATTAACCGATCCATTCCTTCTGTTACACTGCGGCTCAATCCACTGGTCAAAACACGATCGACACCTAATTCGATCAGACATCGGATGCTCGCTTCTCCATCCTTTACACAGTCAAAGGCACGATGAAAGACCGCCTCTTTTTGATGCGCATGGATCAGTTCGACCATCTTCTTCGTATGAGCGCGATCAATTTTATGATCTGCATGCAGGAAGCCAAACGCAATGCCATCTGCCCCCGCCTGCAACAGTGCTTCTGCCTGTAAATACAGCAGTTCACATTCTGTTTCATCATAGCAAAATCCGGCGCCGCGCTCTCTTACCATGCAGACGACAGGAATCGACACCGCTTTTTTTACCGCTTCTAAAATAACGATGCTCGGTGTCAGACCGCCCAAATGCAGCGCAGTGTTCAATTCAATTCGATCCGCTCCGCCGGCCTGTGCCGCCAAAGCGTCTTGGTAACTGCCGCAGCATACTTCCAGTTTATTCTTCATAGGTTCCCTCACTTCCTAAACGCAACATGCTGATTCCGTAGATCATGGCGTTTTTGATCAGATCTTCTTTATCCATCCATTCATCCGGCAGATGGGCAATGCCTTTCTGTCCCGGGAAACTCGGCCCAAACGGCACGATGTGCGGCATGAGCTTCGCATAAGTACCACCGCTTGTCGTAACCGGCGTTCCATCCGTACCGGTGATCTTTTCATAAGCCGATTGGAGCGTTCGACATAAAAAACCATCTTTCGCAAAGCGTACCGGCTCCCAGTTTATCAGACACTGCATCATTAAACCATCGGGCAGAAATGAACGCACCTGACGCATGATCGTTTCCGCATCGATCCCAAATGGATAGGCAAAGGTAAAAGCAACGCACAGCTTTTCCCCTTCCCTATGCAGCTTGCCTCTGCTTAATTGCATTTTACCAAACTCTTGATCTTCGATCTCTAAATCAAAGCATTTTCCCATGCCGTTATCCTGTTGCAGATAAGCATTTACAAATGTGCAAAAGGCATCATAATGCACAGGATCGGCGCTTACTTGTAAAGTACAGCGTCCTCTTTCTCCATAAACGACCGGATATTTACAGTCCGGTGTAAATCCCATGATCGGCGGCTGATGTTTCCTTAAATAGTATTGCAGATCATGAAATCCGCTTTCCTCGTCAGTACCGAATAAGATCCAGATCGGGTGCTGCAGCGTTATATGCAGCTGCTTGATCGCATATAAAGCATATAAACAGCTGAGGATCGCGCCTTTGTTATCCAATATGCCTCTGCCATAGATCCGTCCCTTTTCTTCTTCTGCACCAAATGGCGCATGTTTCCATCCATCACCCGCTTCAACGACATCTAAATGTCCGATGATACCGATATAATCTTTTCCTTCTCCATATTTTACGATTCCCATGTGGCCATCCACATTTTCTGTTTCAAAGCCCATCTCCTGCGCCAAAGCAAGCACTGCCGAAAGCGCTTCATGAATCGCTTTTCCATAAGGCATCTGCGGCAGCGGTTCACTTTTCACACTGGGGATCCGTACGATCGCTTTGATCGATTCGATCATGTCATCCGCATTGCGCGCGATCTTTTGTATGAGCATTTCTTCCATGCGGCACCTCTATTTATAAGCAAGCGGCGCAGTACGCACCCGCATATATTCTTCCATCCACGCTTCATCCGCTTCCTCAAAATAAGAATTGCCCGCTTCATCTTTTTTTGCCAGATAGACCGTCGGTTTTTGTTTTTCGCCGGCTACGACAAAAGAAAAATTGTCGATATTGGTCGATACGCCCCATTCGCCTTTTTGATTCATGGCAATCAGCGACATATCGCCTGCTTTCCCACGTCGTCTGCGCAGTTCCCGATCAAATGTCTGCACCGCCTGATCACAGGCCTTTTGCGGATGCATGCCTTCCTTCATCAACCGCACGATCTCATAAGAAACACAGCCTTTCATCACATCTTCGCCAAAGCCGGTCGCACTGGCTCCGCCAACCTGTGAATCCACATAAAACCCTGCGCCTAAGACAGGAGAATCCCCCACTCTGCCGGCATGCTTCATAAACAGTCCGCTCGTTGAAGTTGCGGCAGTCATATGCCCCTGTGTATCCAGACAGACCATTCCCACCGTATCATGGCCTGCATAAGGCTTCAATTCCTGATCGCGGTTCTCGACGATTCGATTATGATAATGAATTTTCGCTCGTTCACTCAGCATATTTTTACGGACAAAGCCATGGCGGTGCGCATATTTCTCCGCGCCTGCACCGACCAAGAAATTATTGACACGTTCTTTTGACAATGCCCGGGCAATCAAGATCGGATTGGCATAATCTTTGATCGCGCCGACACACCCGATATCAAACGTATCGCCATCCATATAGCCCGCATCCAGCTCTACTTCCATTTCTTCATTCGGCAAGCCGCCGTATCCAACACTTTTATAATACTCAAAATCCTCTACCGCACAGATTGCCCGTACGATCGCATCAGATGCGTTCCCTTCCTTTTCCAGCAGCTCTGCCGCCTCGCTGACACCTTCTAATGCCATTCTCCATGTTGCAATCATGCCCCACATTTCCATCATCCTTTCTATATTCCTTTTCGGTTTTTATTATACTTCAGATTACTTTTGCATTCAAAGAAAAAAGGACAAAAGCGGCCGTTTGTTTTCCAAAGATCAAAGCAGTTCTTCCTCTTTGTAAACACGTGCCCTTTGCCCGTCCTTTTTAATATTTCAGATCAATGATCTTTTCCCATGTAAACTGTGGATCACCGAAATGTCCATAACAGCTCGTCTTTGCATAGATTGGTTTTCTTAGATCCAGTTCCTTCAAAATATTGCCTACTTCAAAGTTAAAATTCCGCTTGATGATCGCTAAGATCTCTTCATCGCTCTTCGTACCGGTGCCAAAGGTTTCTACCATCAAGGATACCGGTTTACTTTTTCCGATCGCATAGGCAACCTCGATCTCACATTTATGCGCCAAACCGTGCGCAACGATATTCTTCGCGACATAGCGGCAATAATACGCAGCGCTTCTGTCTACTTTCGTCGGGTCCTTTGATGAGAAACATCCGCCGCCGATCCTGCCCATTCCGCCATAAGTATCACATACGATCTTTCTTCCCGTCGTACCGGAATCGCCGAAGCTGCCGCCTACGACAAAGCTGCCGCTTGGATTGATCAAAAACTTGGTAGAGGCATCGATCAGCTCCGGTTCAATACATGGTGCAATGACTTCCTTCATGATCAGCTCTCTGATTTCTTCCTGCGTCGCTTCTTTTTTATGCTGGGTCGATACCACGATCGTATCAATGCGTTTGATGTGATCATCCTCATATTCCACCGAAACCTGTGTCTTGCCATCCGGTCCTAAAATAGAATGTGGATCGCTCTTTCGCACTTTTGCCAACTGGCGTGCCAATTTATGCGCGTAATAAATCGGCGCCGGCATGTATTCATCACTTTCTGCGCAGGCAAAGCCAAACATGATGCCCTGATCTCCCGCACCGATCTCTCCTTCGTTTTCCTGCGCCGTTACCGCGTGGTTGATCTCCGAAGACTGTTTGTTTACCTTTACCATCACTTCATATGTTTCTTCATACCCGATCTTCTTGATCGTATCTTTGGCGATCTGTTCATAGTCGATCTTCGCGCTTGTATTCGCTTCTCCGTAAATTAAGACAAAATCGTCTTTGATCGTCGCTTCGACCGCCATTTTGCTGTTAGGATCCTGCCGCAGCGCTTCATCTAAGATACTGTCCGCAATCTGATCACAGATCTTATCTGGATGTCCTTCCGTAATGCTTTCTGATGTAAATAAATAATCTCTCATGCTCCTCGTCCTTTCTTTCAAATAAAAACTGCCTTCCGATAAGAAGACAGTAGTGTCATTTAACTGTTTCTCTTATCGCTGTCAGCTTTACCACCTTGTAGATACAGGTTGGCGCGGGATCATCGAGCTGACTCTCTACTCCGACTCTTGATAATAGGCTTCTATATTAAAGCATAGAAAATAAAAAAAAGCAACTGTCTATTTTTACCCTTTCCGGTAAATCAATCGTAACATGTACTTTTTTATTCCCGCCTTCATTCACCCTTTCTTTCTATAAGAAAAAAGCCATGCCTTGTCTATGAACAAAACATGACTGTTTTCCTAAATATAAGTGATCGTAATACCCGCAAAACTGAGATTCCCGCTTAGGATCAAACGCGGTGCATTCCCATCTGCCGCATTGTGATTTTTCTCATTGATCCCGCCAAAGGAAGTGTGCATGCGGTTTACGACCTGCCAGTTCTTCGGTACATACAAATCCACTCCGCAAAAATCCACATCCATATAGAGATAGGCTTCCTCCTGAATGCCGGCATTTTCAAAATGCACCTTCATGCTGCCGAAAGAACAAGTCAAATAGGCTTTCTCTAAGGCATTGGAATTGACATATTTGATACTTTCGCCAAAGGAAGTATGAAAGCTTAATTCATCATCGCTCACGTGCTCGACGCTTTTACTGAAAGAATGCGCCTGTCCATGATCCACGTACTTTTTTTTCGGCTGCAAGAGAAAGTGAAACCCGATACTGAGAAACAGCGCTATGCTTAACAGCGTCCATGGCGCCCATGCACCGATTCCCAGTTCTTCCGCAAACACACTTCCTAAACAAGCCGCCGCAAACAGCACACCGCTGATGCTTCGATAAAGCGCGCTTTTTACAAGCATTGCCGCAAACAACATGCCAAGTACGAGCTGCATCATACTGAATCCGCCCAGCATACCCAACTGATTGGCAATCATCACCGCCGCAATCGCAATAAAGAACAAGCCCCAAAAGATTCTCTGTTTTCTCATATGATCTACCTCATTTCTTCTAACCGCATTTTCAGCGTTTTATAATAATTTCTTGAAACATATACTTGTTTATGACAGTTCTTAAATTCCACTAAGCTGGACGCACTGATCGACTTTGTGATCGAATAGATCTCCCTGCAATTTAAGATCGTCGATTTTGATACCCGCATAAAATAAGCAGGGAGCAGCGTTTCCAGTTCATACAGGCGATACTTGGTTTCATAAATATCTTTAGCGGTATGCGCATACACCGTTTTGGCATCTGTTTCAAAAAACAAGATGTCTGTAAGCGACAGGTAATATTCCGTTTCTTTTTTATAAAATACGAGCTTGCTTGTGCCATGTGCGATTTCCGCAAGGGCGCGTTCGATCTGCCGCAGTTCTTCAGAGATGCGTGCAGCGCGAATATGGACTTCGATTTCTTCCAGTTGTTCTTCTAGTGCAATACTGATTTTCACGTCGCTCATCTCCTTGCCCATAGTAAACCACAGTTTTGTTTAGGCGTAAAGAGCGATTGCCCAAGAGGTTCATTTTCCTAACCAAAACGTCATGATTTTGTGATAAAATGAAAGCATAAAGAAAGGGGATACAGGAGCGGTCATGAGAAAGGGGATCTTATCATGAAGGGAAACAGAATCATACGAATCACTGCCGTTGCTTTTTTCATTATGATCATCATTTTGCTGATCGTCTTCCTGAACCGAAAAGAAAAACCGCTTCGCTTTACGATCAAGGGAAAAGTAAAAGAACAGCTTATCCTGACGCATGAATACGGCGAAGCGCTGGACCTTTCACCAGAGGCATTGCAGCTGGAAGCAAAAAAAGGAAATGACGTCTATGAAATCTTTTATGAAGAACCAGCCTTTACGGAATTAAAAACGTATCACATTTCCTACAGGGTCAAAGACGAAGACGCTGTCTTTTCGGTAAAAGTAAAAGTGGTGGATACCACTGCACCGAAGCTCAGCGGCGAAATACAATATACGATCACACAGGGAGAAGCCTTTGGCATTCACGATCTGTATATCAGCGCCTATGACGCGTATGACGGAGATCTCAGCGATCAACTGCACATGGAAGAAATCGACACATCGCAGGCAGGGGAACAGGAACATACCGTATCGGTTCATGATTCTTCCGGGAACCGTGCGGAAATCCTGATTCATATAACGGTCAAAGAAAGCATCGGTGTACAAGGGGTACAAACGAGATAAAATAGAAATGAGGGGCGATAGAGCGGAAATGTCAGATTTTCCACTCTATCTGAACATGGTCGCTGGTGGCCTTGATTGTAGAAATCAAGCCATCGGCGGCTTTTCTTTTGTCGTCAAAATCTATGCTCTCCCAGTTGTCAAGATAATAGGACAGTTTCTTTATCTGCTGGGGCGATATGGTTTCGACGCTCAAATCGGCTATGACTTTTGAAATGGTCTGACTGCAGGTGTCCAGTTCTTCGATTTTCTTGTTGGCGTAGGCAAGCAAGGTCGCATTGGCTCCGGTCAGCGTGTCCAGCAGTTTTTCAATTTCTGCCTCCACCTGTGCCAGCTCTACTTGATAGGCTGTCAGCTTCGGATTGACCTTTTCCTCTTTGCCGTGGAGTATCTGAAAATCTTTGAACTTCTCTTGCATGGCCGAGAAAATAAATTGCTCAAATTCTTCTTTGCGGATTTTCCCGCAGCCCGGACAACCTTTGTTTTCCGTCCGTTTGGTGCAGCGGAAATAGCCTGTGCTGTTTGGTACATGGGTGGCTTTCAGCGCATACCCACAATGCCCGCATTTGATTTTTCCGGCCAGCCAAGTGTTTTTCGGTTTCCGCCCCTGCTGGAAGGTGGTATTTGCCATGAGCTTTTTCCGGCATTTCAGCCATGTGTCCGAGGGGATCAATGCTTCATGGGGAGCGATAACAAGTATCTGGTCTTTTAGGCACCTGTCCTTGTCCTCCTTCACATCCCGCCCCTGATAGAGATAACAGCCGTTTGTTCCGGCAAAATCGGAAGCGTCATTGACAATCGCTGCGCCCTGGCTCTTGAAAAACTCGTACAGTTCCAAGTCGGCCTGTGCGTAAACAGGGTTCCGTAAAAGCTGGGAAAGGAAACTCCGAACCATTGACTTTTCGTAAATCTTGATACCCTGTTCTTCAAAGTAGCGGGTAATGTCTCCGAAAGAGGTTTCCGGCTCGGCGTACATCTCAAACATCAGCCGTACATGGTCGGCGGCTACGGGGTCGGCAACCATCTTTTTTGTACGGATACCCTCTACCACGGTGGGCTCCAACTGATAGCCGTATGGAGCCTGCCCGCTCATGTGAAAGCCTTTCAGGCACCGGGAATAGTAGGCGTCCGTGACGCGCTTCTGGATTGTCTCACGTTCAAGCTGGGCGAATACAATGCAGATATTCAGCATAGCCCGTCCCATCGGGGTCGAGGTATCAAACTTTTCCGTGGATGATACAAACTCTACATCGTACTCTTGAAACAGCTCCATCATATTTGCAAAGTCCAGAATAGAGCGGCTTATCCGGTCCAGCTTGTACACGATGACCCGCCGAACCTTTCCCTTGCGGATCTCGCCCAGCAGCTTTTGAAACTCCGGCCTGTCGGTATTCTTGCCGGAATAGCCTTTGTCCTTAAATACCCGGCAGCTCCCACCTTTCAATTCATACTTGCAGAAGTCAATCTGACTTTCAATGCTGATACTGTCCTTACGGTCTACTGACTGTCTCGCATAAATGCAATCTTCTCTGATAAATTCCATATTGGGCTCCTTTCCTTGTTGGAATGGAGCTACCAACCTTACAACTATATTATACTATCAGCAGCCCCGGACAACAATGTTGCGAATGGTTAGTGAAATCTGTCCCCGTACTTACTGAACACATCGTAAAGACGGCGTTCAATTTCTTTTTTGCGCTGTTCCTTCTCCTTCGGGGAAAGTACCGGCGTGAGGCTTTCCAGCACAATGGTTTTCCCTTGAAAGGGTACAGACTTTGTTTCTCGTTGATATGTGACGGCCTGTGTCATTGGAAACCTCCTTTTCAGAATGGGTGTACTTGCCAGCGTTTCCCTCTTGTCCTATGGGGAAATGTCAAAAGACGGCACCCGCAGGTGCCGCCCTTTGAGCTTTCTCCACTTCGGGCCGATGTGGCCCGAGGTCAGTACGGACTGGAGTGGAACTTCTGTTTGGCGTCCTCCACGCTGTTGAGATCAAAGACTTCATAAAGCTGTCCCACAACACGACGAATATCCTTCTTTGAAAAGCCGCAGTCCTCCATTGCCATGATGACATAGCCGCGGCAGGCATCGTTGCTCCATTCATCCGGCTCAAAACCGGGAAACATCCCAAACGCATTTTCCATAAGAAACTCCTTTGAGAAAAAAGATGGGGAGCCCCGCCGGATTGGTTGGCCTATCATCAGACAGCATTGCCGGAGGGCTCCCCACAGGTTTTTACTACATTACAGACACACCGGACGGGCATAGGCTTTCTGCCCCATAGTATTTCAACTCTCCCCATTCTGATGGCAAGGCGTTTTCATTGCCTGCGACGGCTCACGGCTTGCAAGGCCGCTTCAACGCTCGGACTGTGACTAAACGCAAGTATCCGGGTTATGTACCTGTTCCGGTGGAGCCAGCCTTGCCCCACCTATGGCATGAGCCTGATCGCTCGCCCTGTTTTATAGAGACTGTATTCTCCAAAAGCAGAGGTCGTGGCGGGCCTGTCACACAGCGCATTTCCCTTCGTATCCGGGTGCCTTTTTATTCAGTTTTCGATTTGCATGAGTGCTTGTCCGAACCTCGGGCCACCTTGACCCGAAGTGTTTTGCCTCTCATAAGCCATTTCATTTTTTGGCCTAAATCGGTACACCTCACAAAGATTTTTTCAAAATTTTTTCCAAGTGCCGCAGCCCTCGCTCGATTGCCACACGGACTACTTTCTCATTGACCCCTTCTGCCCGGGCAATGTCCTGTTTCGTCATGCCAAGAATGAAGTGGGCGTAAATCCGTTTTGCCTGTTTGTCCGGCAAGCTGGCAATAGCAGCGTGAAGCTCCTGCATAGTAACTTTCCGCTCGTACAGTTCATGGGGCGTAAGTGCGACAAAGACAGCCTCATGCTCCAGCCCATCATCCCGATCAAGGGAATAGTAGGCTTTATGTCGGTATGTACGCAGCCGGTAAGCAGCCTCCTTGCGGTCAAATTCTTTGAACATTTCAGCAACTTCGTCCGATACTTCCATGAAGCAATCGGATGTATAAAACGGGTAGTAGTCCCGCAGATTGATAATAGCCATATTGACCTCCGTTTCGGTTGGTGGTTGACAAGTGACCGAAACAGAGGCGGCGGGGAGCGGCACCGGGGAATGACTTCGGGCCAACATGGCCCGAAGCAGTCCCATAAGAACGCAAAAGCGCCCGGGCGGCACAAGGCCACTCGGACGCATGAAATGACATAGCAGTTAAGGTTCCAACAAATTTCACATACATAGCCGGAATAACCCGGAGGGGGAGCTATGCTTTTTTTAACTGATGCAGGTCATGGATACTGTAAAAAAAGACAAAAATAGACACGGCGGCAATCCTCCTATATGCCGCCGTGGATTTACACGGTGTTAGGTCGTCGTTGGTTTAGGATAAACGAAAAGAAACGGCGGCTCTGATTTCTCAAAACCGCCGTAAGGATATAGAGGTGTCATAAAAGCACAAGAAATTGTCTGCCCGTCAGCGGTTTTTTTCTTTCCTCCGCTGTGGAGGCAGATGTTTCTTATTGATTTACCACAAGCATAAACTACAAATGTTACACAAATGTCCGAGGTGCCTTTGATTTCGACAGAAAAACAGGCTGAATTGTTACAAAGCTCGGACATTTCAAAAAATATTTGAGAAATAGCAGAACCGGCAGGGTAGCATACGCCCCCCGCCGATCCCATACAGTTGCTATTCCGTTCTCAATCGATCCACCAAAGTATCTTTCTCAATGGATCGGCTAACCCCATAGCTAATGCAAATCTGCAATCCGACGAGCAAAATGGAGAATAAAAGAATCGGGAATATATTAAACTCAAAAAGGATAAATTTCAGAGCCAATACCTTATTTGCCAAATAGCATAGCAAAGCACCTACTGTAACGCCCAAAAAGGTTGCCAATATTGCAGACTTTACACTAATGCTCATTCCCTCTCGGTAAAGCATTTTTCTTAGTTGTTGATTTGTCATTCCAACTGCCTGTAAAAGCGCAAATTCCCGTTTACGGACAATAGCGCTGCTGATTAGCATATTCACCATATTTAATAGCCCGAAAAGAATTACAAATGCAGAGATACCATACAGACTGCTTGTGGTTGCCTTTATGAATCATCTAATTGTAGAAAATTCTTCATCGTAAATTTTGAGCCTCAAATTCGGATTTCCGCTTATAAGCGCCATGATCCCATCTTGAACAGCTTCCCTATAATCCGGGTCGCAAAAAACGGATAAATGTGATGTATTATTATAAGGGGAAAGTTCTGCTATTGCTTCGCTGGTACAATAGAACAACCCTGTTGATGGGAAGTACGCAATCCCGGCAACGGTAAAAGTTTTTTCAATGTTTTTTCCGGAAACATCAAAATGGAATAATAGTGTATCTCCAATTTTCAGATCGCCATAGTTTGTATCACTTCGATCTGTACGGTATTTATTGACAACTATGCCATCCAGACCGACTTCATCATAATTGATTGTACCGTCCACAAGTTCACTTGCATTAGCAACAAGTTCTGGTGATAGACTGTTTACAATTTCTAAATTGTCCTCTGGCGAATCGTAGACAACTTTTGATTCTACTAAGCGGCCCACGACACATCCATCCAATACAATCTTTTCTACGCCGGGAATTTTATATATTTGTGCCTGCAAATCCTCTGATAGAGGATTGTCTTGAATGATAGTCGGAAAACGCTCATAAAAGTTATCCATCTGTATGCCAATCTGGAAATCCTCGTCTAATGGATAGCTTTGTCGCAACATAGCCGGAAGATTGATGGAAGAAATAAGGATAGCTAATGCAATCATCAAGGTTCCACTAATACTCAATGAAATAATTGACATACGGTTTTTCTTCTGATTCATTTTCAGGTTGCTTTGCGCCAAAGTATTTGGTGTAATCCGCTTCAATGTTTTGTGTCCTTGTCTGGCCTTTTCCCCTTGAAATTTCATTGCTTCAATAGGAGAAGTTTTGGCAAGAAGTTTCGCCGGCTTTCTCAAAGCGAACTTGATAACAGCAAAAATCAAGAAACCAGACAATAAAACAATCGCCATGTCATATAAAAGCCATTGCACCCCGGAGAGAATAACTACAATCAAAATAGAAATCAATGCTCCCAAAGGGATAAACCGTAATGCCAGTAAATTCCCCTGCATTTTCAAAAAGTAACGCAACTGTTTTTTCGTCGTCCCTAATGAAATGAACTGGGCATACATCGGCATCGAATTGACAATGGAAATATAAAAAATACTGTAAATTACAAAACTGCTGGCGAACATAATGAATATCGCAAAAAAGATAATACCGACCACCACAGCACCATCAATATAGATTCCATCAATATATCTGTCATTTAATATGATGTCAAAATCTTCAATACCTTCGGCTTCGCCTTTACTTTTCAAAAAATCTTTTTGAGTGTCAGGACTCATATCGGCTTTTTCCGAATTAAGTGAAACTAATACATCAACCGTCGTAGCGGTTTGCGTGCTGTAAGTTAAAGAAAGCTCGCTGTACTGCTTTGCGTATTCTGTGCGGAAACGATCAGAGGTCAGAATATAAAACTGTTTTCCTTTTTCCTGTGTTTTGTTTTGGATAATGCCACAAACAGTAAATGTGTTTTCTTTCAATTCATTTGTCAAGGTGTCTACATATTCAAAGGAAAATGTATCACCTAATACCAATTTGTGAATAGACAGATAAGTTTCAGATACAAGTACCTCTGTGTTATTTTGCGGCAGGTTTCCATCCAGCAGTTCAAAGCCCAAAAGGGACATTGCCGGATCATCCATGTATGCCAGATCAGTGCGCCCATCATCGTTCACAATATTACCAAAAGTTTTGTAAACACCAACTGCTTCAAAATCATTATCGGTCTGTAACTTATTTTTCGTATCTTCGCTCACAGCGCGAAACATAGCATGATAAGGTGCTTGTGTGGATTGTTTCAGTGCGTCATTTACTAAAATCGAAAAGACGGTTGCCATTAGGCAAGTCGCAATTACAATAATAATTGCAGTGATTAAAGTCTTGAGCCTATGTTCCTTTAGGTCAGCTTTCGCCAGTTTCTTTATAATAGTGCTGGTATCATTTTCAAAAGGCCATGTCATAGCCTGCCACCCCCTTACTCCACGATCTTGCCGTCCTCAATGCGGACAATCCGATCTGCAAGACGGGCAATGTCGTTGTTGTGGGTAATCATCACAACAGTTTGCCGGAACTCCGCGCTGGTACGCTTGATAAGCCCCAGCACCTCGGCGCTGGTCTTGCTGTCAAGGTTGCCGGTCGGCTCGTCGGCCAGCACAATAGCCGGTTTGGTAATTAGGGCGCGGGCAATCGCCACACGCTGCTGCTGGCCGCCAGAAAGATTGTTCGGCATATTTTTCAGTTTATCTTCCAGCCCCAGCAGGTGAACAATCTCGTCCAAAAACTTCTGATCCACCGTATCCCCGTCCAGCTCCACCGGCAGGACAATGTTCTCATATACATTCAGGATGGGAACAAGGTTATAGTTCTGGAAGATAAAGCCGATGTTGCGGCGGCGGAAGATGGTAAGCTGTTCGTCGTTCATTTTCGACAGCTCTTTGTCCCGGACAATCACATTGCCGGAAGTGGGGGTGTCCAGCCCGCCCATCATGTGAAGCAGGGTGGACTTGCCGCTGCCAGAAGTTCCCACAACGGCCACAAACTCGCCGTCCTCCACGGAGAAGTTCACGCCGTCAAGGGCGCGGGTGATGTTCGGCTCTGTGCCGTAATACTTTTTCAGGTCAATCGTCTGTAAAACGCTCATATTCAAAACTCCTTTCAAGGCTTCCTGCCTGTTGATAAGGCTATTGTAAAACCCAAATGTCCGCGAAATGTTACAGCGGCCAAAAAATTTCATTGAAAATCGGGGTGAAATGTTACAACGCTCGGACATTTCATTTTATTTCTGCACTTCGGGCCAACTTGACCCGAAGTAGAAAGTTCCTCTCAACGCAAAGGAAGCATAATGGAAAATTCCGAACCCTTACCTGGCTCCGAAACCACTTTGATATAGCCGCCCTGCCGCGTTACGATCTCGCGGGCCAGATACAGGCCAATACCCACGCCCTGCTGTTCGTGTACTTCTTCCTCACGATAGAAGCGCCGAAAGATGGCGGCCTGATTGCTTTCGGAAATGCCCTTGCCAGTGTCGGCTACTTTGATTTCTACATACATTTCCCACAGCACCACCGACACCGTGATTTTCCCGCCTGCCGGGGTGTACTTTACTGCATTATCCAGCAGATTAAAGAGGGCTTCGGATGTCCACTTGCTGTCATGGGAGAGGGTGAGATCTTCCGGGCAGTCCACGGACACAGCGATTTGTTTTTTCTCCGCTGCATACACGATTCCGCTCATGGCCTGCGCCACGGTATCAAATAGACGGCCCGGCTTCTTATCCAACTGAATCACACCCGTTTCCAACCGGGAGGTTTTCACAAGGGCTTGAAAAAGAAAGTCCAGCTTATCCGTCTGGCTGCGGATTCCACGGATAAAATCGGTGCGCTCCGCCTCGGTCATTGGCTTTTCCAGCAGGGTGTCCGTTGCCATTTTCAGGTTACTTACCGGCGTTTTCACTTGATGGGAAATATCTGATACAAGGGTCTGTAGCTCCTGCCGTTCCTCGTCCACCCGGCGGCGGTTCTCCTGCATGATCTGGTAAAGCCTTGTCAGCCGGTGTCCGATTCTGGCAAGCTGGGTTTCGCTGTCCTCCGGGCGCTGGGGTGCTTCATTTCCGGCAATCATGTGGTCTAAGGTCTGGCACAGGTCAGCGGTAAACTGCGACAGCCGCTTTCCAAACACCTGTGTCAGTACAAAAATTCCCACAAGGGCGCACAGTAGCAGCGCCCCGCCCGTCAACAGCACCGCCGTCTGTTTTGTCACAAGAAACAGAGCTATGGTGATCCCGGACATGGAGAGGACAAGCCCTATTACCACCCGGCCAAACAGCCGCTTTACCGAGAGGTTTTGAAACTTCATTTTGCCTCGCCTCCCGTCCATTGATAGCCCATGCCGTAAACGGTCTTAATGTAGGGTGCGCCGCCGTCGGATTCAATCTTGCTGCGAATCCGGCTGATGGAGGTTGTCAGGGTATGTTCGTCTACAAACCTCTCGTCTATATCCCACAACTTTTCCAAAAGCTGCCCACGGGTCAGCACTTGCCGGGGATTTTTACGGAACAGGTTCAGCATTTTGTACTCCATCGGGGATAGGGACAGAGGCTTGCCGTTTAAGGAAGCCGTCTGCTCCGAGAAGTCCAGAAACAGCCGCCCGTCGTCGTAAATGTCCTTGGCCGGTTTGTGGTGTTCCAGCATGGCGAACATAGCTTTGATTTTCCGCTGCAAGGTCCCGATCACAAAGGGCTTTGTGATGTAGTCCACCGCGCCCACCTCATAGCCTCGTATCTGGTCGCTCTCCTGATCGTTAGCGGTCAGGAAGATTACAATGGTGTCTGGGTGCTGGGGCTTTATCAGCTTGCACAGCTCAAAACCGTTCCCGTCCGGCAGGTTAATGTCCAGCAGCACCAAATCAAATTCTCGCTGTCGGATGGCGTCGGCTGCGGTTCTGGCGTTTAGGACAGAAGTCACGCCGTAGCCGTCTACGGTCAGGTTATAGGCCAACATCTTATTCAAAAAACTGTCGTCCTCGACAATTAAAATCTGCTTCATATCCTCACTTCCTTTGCTTTTTGCAGATAGTATAACAGGCAAATGTCCGCGAAATGTTACAGCGGACGGATTTTTTCAAAAAATCTATCAGCAAAATATAGCTCTATTAAAAAAGCAGCACCAAAGAAGATATTTTCATATCCCCCCGGTGCTGTTTATATATTATTTCAGCTTATCCTTATTATCTTCTTGTTTCTTTTTATCCCGATATTTCCGTATGAGTTTATTACGGATAGGAACGCCAACGCCAATCAGAAGAACTACCGCTAAAATTGTGAAATCCATATTGCTCACCTCACATTTCTTTATTTTCCATAATCCGAATGGAGAACCAGATCGACACAACATACATGACAACGACGAGTACAAGCACAAGACCGATCAGCAGTACCGGGGAACTTACAACCGTAGTCACAAAGGGATTGTCTGCGGGCATCTTGGGCAGGAAAAACAAGGTCGCCAAAAATCCAGCCACAGGAATATACATGAACACACGGCCTTTAATGGCTCCATATTTGTAATAGCCCGGAATTTGAAATACGGTATAGAGGGCAAACAGGAACAAACCGCCAATGGCCGCACTGATCATATCAAATGCTCCAACACTTTCACCCATTGCGCGCAGCACAATCGGCTGTGTGATAAGAGAAACCACCAGAGCCATCGCGCCCAGCGCAAGAACAAAGAGATACCGGCCTGTTACCATTTCGCTTTTCTTGATGGGTAAAATCCCATACAAACGCTCCATGCTGTTTTTCTCTGTTACCGAGAAAGTGTAGCCTGTGGTCATGGCGATAAAGCACATGGCAAATGAAACGCCGGTCAGGATGGAACGGTTAATGGCCGCAAAAGCGATAGGAAGAAGCATGGTAAACCCGATTACCTTGATATAGGGCTTTACCAGCGAAAAGTCCAATTTTGTTGCTTTTAATGTATTACTCATAATCGTCACCTTTCTTGCTCGTGAATACAACGATTTCATCAATGGTCGCCGGTTCAATGCTCAAAGGGGAAAAAGCGCCCGTATCTTCGGTCTTGACAAGAGCCTCAAAGCCCGTAGGGAATGTACGGACACCGACCGCTTTTTCCTTCAGGTCAGCAGACAGTTCTTCTGTTCCTCCTTTGACAATGCGGAACATATCGACAAATTCATCCTTGCTGCCGCTGAAAAACAATTCTCCATAGCTGATATAAGTGATATAGTCCGCAGCGCGTTCCAGATCGCCGGTAATATGGGTGGAGAACAGTACACTGTGTTCTCCGTCCTCGATATATTCCGAGAGAATTTGAAGCAGTTCATCTCTGGAAACCGGATCGAGGCCGCTGGTGGGTTCGTCCAGGATCAGCAGCTTTGCATCGTAAGAGAACGCACAGGCCAGCATCAACTTCATCTGCATCCCCTTTGAGAGTTCTTTCACTTTCTTGGTGGGAGCAATATGGAACTTCCGCAGCATCTCGGCAAACCGTTCCGACTTCCAGTTGGGATAGAAAACGGAGATGGATTTCTCTACTTGTGTTACCTGCCAATCATCGCTGAAATAGTTGGTATCAAATACAACACCGAGTTCCGCTTTTGCTTTCTGCTCGTCAGCGATATTATCCAGCCCCATGATCTTGATTTCGCCGCCGTTGCGCTGGAGCATATTCAGAATGAGTTTGATAGTGGTTGTCTTGCCGGAGCCATTTGGCCCGATCAGCCCCATAATATATCCCTTTGGCAAAGTGAAGCTGATGTTGTGAAGCTGGAAACTGTCAAAGGATTTCGAGAGGTTTTTAACCTCTAAATAGTTAGTCATCTGTATTCGCCTCCAATAAAATATCTAAAAGACGGTGCAGTTCCTCATTTGGAAGATTTGCTATTTTTGCCGCCTTGATTGCATCGGTCAACCCATTTTCTACTTTGCAGATAAGTTGCTCTCTCATTAGTTCAGAGCCACGGCCCATGACAAAGCAGCCGCGCCCCTGGACATTTTTGACAAATCCCTCTTGCTCTAATTCTGTGTAAGCCCGTGTAACTGTTAGGACGCTGATTTTCAAATCTTTTGCCAGCGTTCGGAGGGAAGGTAAGGCTTCGTCCTCTTTCAGTTCTCCAGATAGGATTGCCGCCTTGACCTGCTGCTTAATTTGCTCGTAGATGGGTACGCCTGATACATTTGAAATAATTAGTTTCAATCCATCTCACCTTCTTGCTGTTTTAACTGTTATACTATTATATATAACAGCATAACACAATAAGAGCAAAATGGCAAGTGCATATTAGGTAAAATAATTTAGACCACAATATAAAATTTCATTACATTCTCATAATCTGACCCGAAATGTACAATGATATAGGGTGATATGAGAATGAACCAAGATGAAAGAAGGTTTGACTTTCACGGGCTCGGGCTGGCTCTGAAACAAGCCAGAGAGGAAAAGGGCTGGACGCAAGCCTATGTGGCGGAGCTGGTCGGCAAGACTGACCGCACCATTATGAACATTGAGAACAAAGGCCAGCACCCCAGCTTCAACCTGTTTTTCAAACTCGTCACTCTGTTCGATATTTCCGTAGATCAGTTTTTCTATACAGAAGGTCAGCGTGGAGAGAACAGTTGCAGAAAGCATATTGATGTGCTTTTAAGCTCGATGAATGAGAAAGAGCTTGTTGTTATGGAGGCCACAGCCGAAGGGCTCAAGAAAGCCAGAGAAACGGAGGTTCAAGAGTAAGAGCCTCCGTTTTTTCATGCCATTTTGAGGGCTGCCGCTAAGTGGCAAGCAATGCCTCCGTGGCCACAAAGGCCCGGACGCTGCTTGTTGGGGCTCGCCCCAAACCCGTATCTTCGGGCCAACATGGCCCGAAGTATTTGCGTCGCTTTGCTCCTTGTTTTCATAACCTCAACGCTCCTTTTCCTGCTTTCTGCCCGGCTCGGTGTAGCCCAGCAGAGTATCAATATTTACCTTGATGGTGACGATCTCCTGCATATCCCGGCGCGCTTTCTGATACTCTCCATAAAGGCGCTTTTTCTTTGCCGTGAGCTTACGGCTTTCCTCCTTCAGCGCATCCATTTTCGGGAGCTTCGCCCCGCCCAGCAGACGGCGCATTTCCGCCTGTGCCGCCCGGTACAGTTCAATATCGGCCTCATGCTCCGCAAGGAATTTCCGGCTGTACTTGGTAGCCTTGTACTGCTCAAAGACCGAGCGCGTTTTTGCATACTGAACCGTTGCGGCCTTTAGCCCGGCGTTGGTTTTCATGGCCTGTTCCGTCTGCTTGATCTGCTCGGAAAGCGCATGGAAATGGTCGGTTGCCTCGGTGGCTTTCTGCGCCAACTGCTCATAATCAGTCAGGCCGTTGTCCTGTATATAGGCAAGGGCGGCGGCCATCTGCTTGATGTTGAACACCTTCGCCCACCGCTCGTAGCCCGGCCCCTTTCCGGCAGCCAGCTTTGCTTGAATATCCACCGCCAGACTGATTTTTCGCTCCGGGCGTCCGGGGCGTTTTTCTTTGCCCTCAATGGCGGCAAGAACATCTTTCAGATCGTAGCCGTCCCCAAGCGTAGAGGCCCGCAGACGGGTAAAGCGTTCCTGCCCCTGGCCGGTCAGCCGGAAGCTGATACCACCGCCCCGAACCTTCTTGACTTCATATCCGGCGCGCTTCATCAGGCCGAGAAATTCGTCCAGATCGGCGGGGCGCTCCGCCAGCGCAGTATCAATGGCAAGGCGCAGCCGGTCCTGATACGAAAGCGGCCCTTTCCGTTCTTTCTGCCACTCCCCATAGTTCCGGTATTTTCCCTTGCTCCGGGGCTTCGGGTTCTCTACAATAGACAGCCCGTTTTCAAGGCACAGTCTGTCGGAGAGCCGCCGGAGGGCGAAGCTGGAGCCCCAGAAGTTTCGGAATTTCCGGGTGCAGTCAAGGGTGGTGGAGTTGTAATAGATGTGACAATGGATGTGCTGGCGGTCTGTGTGCGTGGTAACGATAAAAGCGTGCCGCCCCTTCGTCCAGCGCATAGCCAGCTCATAGCCGATACGGTTCGCCTCCTTCGGGGTGATCTCTCCCGGATAAAAGGACTGTCGTATTTGATAGCACAGCACATCATTGGCCTTTTTCTGTTCCCGGCCTGTCATGGCGGCATAGCTGGCTTTCGCCAAAAGAAACTCGTCCGCCACGGTGGCAGGGTCGCACTCATAAGCGGAGATATACTTTCCGCTTTCTGTTTTTTCCGGGTTTTTACCATAGTCCAGACAATCCCGGATGGCCTCGGCAATCGTTTCTCCTTCGCCCGCATGGCGCTGCAACAAAGTTGTGGTAGCCAGAAATCATCCCTCCCTTCTATGAAAAAAGGGCGGCCCGTCCAGACCGCCCCGACTTCGGGCCAACATGGCCCGAGGCTGTTTAACTTGCCAGAAACCGATACAGAGCGGATTTGCCTCCGTCCAGCGCCCAAAGCAGAGAACCAGCCGCCGCTTGCAGCCCATACGGCGAAAGGAGGAAGGCGAGGAACAGAAATACAATCCCGCCGATGGGGGTCGGCGTGAAAAAGAGGGCGATACCCAGCACCGCCAGGATCACGGAGGCAATCGTCAGAAGGACAGCACAAATATCAAAGAGGAACATAAACAGGGCGGTCAGAACAAACAGCGCCAGAGCGAAGGGCGCAACCAATATTTTCAGTAGTATCTTCATCATCAAAACCTCCTTTATCTTTTCTACCTTCATTTTACCATGCCTGCCCGGGGACATAAATGTTGCGAAAGATTAGTGAATCCTGTCCCGGAGCTTCGGGTCAACATGGCCCGAAATTTAATAGATACACTAAACAACTTGTGTTATAATAAAGCCAATACTTTTAACAAAGTGAGGTGGTAGATATGGAAAATACTCGGGATGATTTTTCCGCAAAAACAAAGGAACTGTTAGCTAATCGTGTTGGAATGAAATGCAGCAATCCGGGTTGCCGTAAATTGACTTGCTGTGCCAATACTAATCCAGATAAAGTCACAAATATTGGCGTAGCAGCTCATATCTGTGCTGCGGCTAAAGGTGGGCCGAGATATGACGCATCTATGACCCCCGAGGAAAGAAAGTCACCCGAAAATGGGATTTGGCTTTGCCAATCATGCTCTAAACTGATTGACACGGACACCTCTCGTTATCCTAAAGAGTTGCTCCAAAACTGGAAACAACTTGCGGAACAAACTGCTATTCTGGAAGTGGAAACGGCTTCACCGGCACAATCTTTTGAGCAGGACAAGGATTTAATAAAATTTTATGTTCAATGTTTTGACCGCCCTGCTTTTCAAGATGATATTTACCAAGAAGGGAGAATGGAAGATTTCGATAAAGCAATCGAAGATACATTGATTGCCTTGAATACTGGAGTTTTGAGAACTCGTGACGGTTCAATAATAAAACAGGCTGATGGAAAATCTTCTGTGCAGAACCAATTATGGCGCGAAAAACTCTCTACCATTGCCGATCTGTTGACTGCAATCCGTAGGCGTTTGAAAGTGGCAAAGGAAGAACATACCTACTCTACTTATGGTCGGGGCGAGGATGTTGCCTATTGCTTCAATGATCGAGAACTCGGTGAATGGTTCAACGCTACAAGAGAAGAAATATTGAAAATTCTATCCTCCATCTGCAAAGAGACTGGACTCCGGGAGTTATATTTTCAACGGCGCAGATATAGATGGTAAAAAAGAAAGGGCGGCAGGACAAAACATCCTGCCGCCCTCGTCTTACTTTGCCACCAGCTCGGAGAGCTCCCGCAGCACCTTTGACACCTCACCCCACAGCTTTTCATAGTCCCGCTTCAATCCGTCGATTTCCTCCGGGTATACGCCGTAGGTATGCGCGTGTATGGCGACTTGATTGAGATTGTTGGAACAGCGCCTTTGCAGAGAGATCAATTCTTTTATGGGCGCAAGGTCAACGTGCAGGATATACCCGTTCAGAGCCATCTTCCGCACATAAGCCCCGGCATTGGAAATGCCCGCTTCGGCCATCCGCTCATGGATGGCCGCCAGCTCGTCCGGCGTCACCATGACGTGCAGATGGACATTCCGCTTGCGGTTCTCCATCAGCGTTCCAGCTCCCGGCCCTTTCTGCGCTCTTTGGGCTCCTTCACTTTATCCAGCGGCTTTGCGTCCAGCTCCGGGGGCGCAGGCGGGATGGGCGTGTTGTTGGGTACGCCGTCGATCATGTTGCAGTTCTGCTCCGTGGAGAGTTCGGCGGTTTTCAGATAGTTGTCTTTTTCGTGCATGGCAATCCTCCTTTATCGTTCCTCATGGTTTTTATGGCCCCGCTTCTGGCTGGGCTCCTTCGGGGGTTCCTGCCCTCTGGCTGCATCCTTGAGCCGGGCGGTGATGGAGGGGCGCACCCGGTCAGGATTGGCCGGTGCGGGTTTCAGCTCGTAGTCCTCCATCTGTTTTTCGGTCAGCGGCTTCGCATAGGTCAGTTCTCCCCATGCCATCAGCCTGCCATTTGCCACAGGACGCCGCCTGTCGTCATCGTAGTTGACGATGGAAAGCGGAAGGTTATCCGGGGGCTTCGGGTAGGTGCCTATGTCCACAGGGCGCTGGGTGGAATAGTAGCGGTAAACGCCATCCGGGCCCAGCTCTGTATTTTTGACTGCTGCATGGTAAAGGTGCTGATAATCGTCCACCCGGCGGTCAAAGTCCCGCTGCGCCCATTCCGGACTGTTTCCATAGCGGCCCCAGTAGTAATCCCGCTGGCCCTTTTCGCCTTCGGTAAACTGCCAGGTCACAAATGGGTCCGGCGCTCCCGGATTATGCCCCAGCGCAAAGCCGTGTCCGCTGTCAAAAGTGGTTGTTTTCAAAATGGCATAGCCTTGTACGATCTCCAAGAGATACCTCCTTGTATTATAGAGTAGTAGTTATTAGAGCCCCTCTCCAAGGGCTGTGCTACACTGTAAGGGATGCTGTGGATTGGTTGCAACCTCCTACCACGAGATGGTTCCAGAAAGGTTCCAACCACAGCCCCTTACAATTTTGTTGATCAGTTAAATACCGCCAGACGGTTTATGTGGAACAAGGCTACAAAAGTAAGGTGCACTGTGGATGCAGCATCACATATTTATCGTTGGAGGTATTTGTTATGGTGGTTTCTGTTGGCATCGATGTTTCGAAAGATAAGCACGATTGTTTCATTTTCAGCTCCGAAGGGGAAGTCCTGTCGGATGTGTTCACTATCCCGAACACCATGGACGGTTTTCACAGCCTGCTTCAACAAATCTGGAAATGCAGCAATTCACAAGACAAAATAAAAGTAGGGCTTGAGGCTACCGGACATTACAGCTACAATCTGCTCGGGTTTCTCCTTGACAACGGTCTGGCCACCTATGTCTTGAACCCCTTGCGCGCAAATCTTTACCGAAAGAGCCTCAGTCTACGAAAGACTAAGACCGACCGGGTGGATGCACGAACGATTGCTTCTATGCTGTTATCCGATGCGGGCCTCAAACCCTACACAGATACAGCATACCACAACGAGGAATTAAAGTCACTGACCAGATACCGTTTTGACAAGGTGAAGGAACGCGCCAAACTGAAAAGCTCTATTGCACGGCTGGTCTGCATTCTGTTTCCGGAATTGGAAAAACTCGTTCCTTCTCTGCATATTGCCTCTGTCTACGCTCTGCTGGAAGAGTTCCCTGGGGCCAAACAGGTTGCCGCAGCCCATTTGACGAGGCTGAAAGCACTGCTCGAAACCGCCTCTAAAGGCCGCTACAAACGAGATATGGCCCTTGAAATCCGAGAGGTTGCCAGAAACTCTATTGCTTCCCCGCTGCCTGCCAAGTCCCTGGAATTGCAGCACACCATCCGGCTCATCCGAGAATTGGACAACGAAATCGCTGAAATTGAAGAGCAGATTCAATCCATTATGGATGAACTTCATTCTCCTATAACCACCATCCCAGGGCTGGGGTTCCGCATGGCCGCCATGATCCTGGCTGAGGTCGGCGACTTCACCCGGTTTGACTCCCCGGACAAGCTGTTGGCTTATGCTGGGATGTCCCCCTCCACTTACCAGTCCGGACAGCTCAAGAATTGCTACCCTCACATGGAAAAGCGTGGCTCCCGATACTTACGCTACGCACTTTACAACGCAACCAAGTATGTCTGCCACTGGGACCCGACCTTTGCTGATTATCTCGCCAAGAAGCGAGCGGAGGGAAAACACTACAATATTGCCATCTCTCACGCTGCCAAGAAATTGGTACGTTTAATTTTTGCCTTGGAAAAATCCAGGCAGCCATATTGCTCAGCGGCTTAAGTGCAGCTACTTGAATAGCCAGCAGGGGTCTGACAAGACCTCAGCTTTGCTATACCTTTCTTGAGCCATCTCTTTTTCACCACCACCATTCATTTTTGGGGTTGACTTTTAATAGTTAATCTTTCTGTACCTCGGGCCAACATGGCCCGAAGTGTGGTATGTTACGAAATGAGGGAGTAAACCGGGGCGGGATGGGTTGCAGTATTCCCGCCCCGGAAACGCCCTCAAAAAAGCCCGGAATATCAAGCCTTTCGGGGTGGCAAATCGTAACCGCCGCCCGGCCTTTTCTCCCGCATTTTCCTCATGCGTTCCCGGCTTTTCCGGCGGTTCCCTTCGGCCTTGCAGGCGTCGGAACAGTAGGCTTGACGCCCTTCGGGTAAAAATGCCCGCCCGCAGACCGTACAGGCCCGAAGCTCCGGGGAGCCACCTTCCACGGTCAGCGCCGCAAGAAGCTCCGGGTCGAGGGGCAAGACGGCCTCCCGGAAATATCGACAGTAAGCGCCCGTCCAGCATTTGTGCAGCATATAGCAGCCACAGTCCAGCGGCAGGCAAAGGCCCGTTTCCCGGTCATAGTTGGCGCACATCCCCGTGACAAGGGAACGGATTTTCTTCTTCTCGTCACGGGTCAACTCCCGGGCGTCCATTCAGGACTTCGGGCCACGATGGCCCGAAGGGCGAGGCTCCACGATCAGCGCCCGGAATTTCTTCCGACACTGTTTTTTCCTGCCTTTGCACTCCTTGTAGTAGCGGCATCCGGTACAAGGGTCATCGCTGCCCCGGCCCGGCCACGGCACTTCCTTCATCATTCGCTCAAAGGGGCTGTTGGTAAAATTCACTGGCGGGCCTCCTGTTCTTCCGTGTCCTCGTCCCACGGAGGGGTATCCTCGTCCTCGGGTTCCTCTGCGATTTCCTCCGGCCCTTCGTCCTCATATTCGCAGTAGTCGTCCTCCAGGTCCGGCGCTTCGTGCTTCGGCTTGTAAATCTTGAAGTAATAACCGGCACCGCCGCCGATCAGCACCACCGCCCCGATCAGGAGCAGCGAAAGAAGTGGGCTGTCTGTTTTTTCGGCCTCGGGTTCGGGTTCCGGCTCGGTCACTTCCTCCACGGGTTCGGTGGGCTCCGGCTCCGGTTCGGGGGTCACTTCCTCGGCTGGTTCCTCGCCCTGTTCGGCAAGAGGCAGAAGGTCATCCACGGTTACAGCGTTGAGGAAATAGACGTTTTCGCTGGTTTTCTGCTTGTCGATCACCAGATAGAAAACACTCTCGTCTGCGGTGGTAATGGTGTAGAACTCTTTGCCGTCCTCGTCGGTGGCGTTGTCCACCACCGTTCCCGTTCCATCCGGGGTAAAGGGGTTCTGGGTTTCCGGCTCCGCCTCGGTTTCCACCGGGGCGGGAGTGGCCTCGGGCTGCGGCTCATTGCTCTGGGCGTAAGCCGGGACCGTAAAGATCAGGCAACACAAAAGGCTGGCAGTCATCACCGCCAGCCTGCGAAATTTAGTTTTCTTCATGGGCCGTTTCCTCCTTTTCGGGTGCCTCCGGCTTCGGGCCATTGTGGCCCGAAGCGGCAAGGCTGTTTTTGGGGTCGTTCAGAAATGCCATCAGCTCGGCGGGGGTCAGTTTGAGAGAGCGTACCGCCTGCACGATCTGGCTGTTTTCTTCCTCCTGTTTCTGTTTTTCCAGTTCCCGGATTTTGGCCTGCCACTCGGTGGCCTTCTCCCGGGCCTTTTCCAGCTCCTTATCGAGCTTGTCGATCTTGTTCATGCAAGGGCTCCTTTCCTCTGGCTCACAAGCGCCCGAAGGCGTAGAAATGTGTCTGCCAGTAGCTTGAATTGATATTTGCGTATTGGATGGGAGAACCACAATGGAGCATCATCCCGTCGCCCACATAAATCCCCACATGGGACACAGGGCCGGGGCTGTCATAGGTTCCCGTGAAAAAGATAATGTCGCCCGGCTTTGCCTCGGAGGGGGAAATGATGGCACACTGGTTGTAAATGCCCTGCGCCGTGGTACGGGGCAGGTTGTGGACGCCGCTGGCCGTGTACACCCAGCAGACAAAGCCCGAACAGTCAAAGGAGGTGGACGGGCTGGAGCCGCCCCACACATAAGGCCAGCCGATGTACTTTGTCGCCTCCGCCATGAGCGCCGCAAAGGCCGGGTCATCCAGCGCCTCGCCGGGTATCTCATAGCTGGGGCCGGTGTCCTCGCCGCCGGTATAAATTCCTTCCCACAAATAGGGCTTGTTGCCTTTGAGCTGCTGCATGACGGTGTAGATTTCCCGCTGCTGTTCATCCAGCCTCGGCAGGATCACGGCAGGCAGCGTTTTGTTTGTGAGGGTCACATTGAGGATGTAATACTCATAGGGGACTTCCTCGGTGGTGGTTTCTCCGGTTTCCGGGTCGGTGCTGGTTTCGGTACGGTAGCGTATCTCGATTTCCTCCGTCAAGGTCAGCTCATACTGCGCCTCGAAGATCTCCCGCAGCTCGTCCTGCACCTGCTCCCGGAAATAAACATGGTACTTTGCCGAGAGATAGGACGCCAACTCATAGGGGTTGTGGCCGATCTCGTCCACGGAATAGCGGTACTCGTCATAGCCGGGATGGGTGCTTTCGATGTTCGCTACCGTCTGCGCCAGTTCATTTTCCAGCGCCGTGTAGTCCTCGTCCACGCCAAGCAGGTCGGCGTCCTCCGAAGCATAGGAAGTGCCGGACACCGCATTGGCAAGGCCGCTGCCAAGCGTGGGAAAGATGGAGCTTACCGCCGACAGGAGATAGCAGACCAGCAGCAACAGCACCAAAACCAAAACCGCCACAGGATGACGGGTCACAAACTGCGCCGCCCGCCGGGTCACATTCCCCGAAGCGGCAGCGGCTTTCTTTGCGGCCTTTGCGCTCTGTTTTGCCGCGGCCTTTGCCTCTTTGGAATACCGGCGTTTCAGTTTCCACTTCTGCTGTATCCGGGACAGCGGATTGCTGGCAAGCTCCGGGTGTTCGGCGGCCATCTTCTGAAAATCCACATTGGCCCGGGCTTTTATGTCCTTCCGTTCCCACTTTGCCACCTTCCGGGCCGGGTGTTCCCGCCAGCGCCGTTTGGCATACCGGGTCAGTTTCCGGGTCCCGGCTTCGGCGGTCAGCTCGGATTTATGCGCTCCTTCCACGCCCACATTTTCATGTTCGACTTCGTGGATTTTGTTGTGGAGATAAAACCATGCCTCGGTGCGGGCTCCCCGGACGGCTTTCTTTGCAAGCCCCGGCGGCTTCTGCGCCGCCCGTTTCGCCTCGACCTTATCCAGCTTCTCCCGGGCCTTTCCCAGTTTTTCCCCGGCGCGCTCCGCTTTGGCCTGCGCCTTCTGGTACTTGTCCTTTTTGCTCCCGGCTTTCTCGGCGGAGCCCTCCGGCTCCTGCGCCTTGCCGGTATCCTGCGGACCGCCTCTGTCATCCTCCTGTCTCATGCGGTCAGAAGGGCGGGCTTTCCGGCTGTCCTCTTGAAACTTGCCGCTTTTGAACTTCGGGCCAGCATGGCCCGAAGCGCCGGTCTGCCCGGTATCCTCGTCCTCAAACCGCAGGCGTCGGGACGGTGCGGGGGAAGGTCCTTCCCGGTCAGCCGGTCCGGGGCGAGTGCTCCCGGTATCCTCCGGCGGCCCCGGCCTTTGAAAATTCCGTTTATCCGGTTTCTTTCCGATGATGTATCCCTCCTTTCCGAACCTCGGGCCAGCATGGCCCGAAGTGTGTTACGCCCGCTTCATTTCCTGTTTCTTGTCCTCCGGGCGGGTGGTCATAATGGCGTACAGCTCGGTATTCTGCGGGAAGCGGTCAACAAACGGGATGGTGGTGTTCCCGAAGAACAACAGCCCTTCGCCGGAATTAGTGTGGGTCACATAGGAAAGCTGGTGAGGGCTGATGCCGAGCTGTTTGGCTAAAATCTGCCTGTCGCCCTGCGCCTGCGAGAGCAGCACAAGGAAGTCCGAGTTTTCAAAGATGTTCTCGATCTCCGGGCTGGCAAGGAAGTCCTTCACGTTCTGCGTTAAGGCGCTGGGTACGCAGCCCTTCTTACGGAGCATTTTCCAGATCGCCACACAGTAGCTTGCCGTCAGCCGGTCACGGAGCAGCACATGGAACTCGTCGAAGTAGCACCATGTAGCAATACCGCGCAGGAAATTCATGGACACCTGCGAATTGACAAGGTCCTGCATAATGAGCATGGCAATCGTCCGAAGCCCGGCCCCCAGCTTTTTCAGGTCAAGACACACAAGGCGGCGGTTCAGGTCCACATTGGTTTCATGGTTGAACACGTTGAGAGAGCCCGACACATAGATTTCAAGGGCCGTTGCCAGCCGCACCGCCTCGCCCTCGGGCTGGGAACAGAGCAGGTCATACAGGGTTTGGAGGGTCGGCATTTTCGCCGTTTCCGGGTTCTGCAAATGCTCCCGGTACATCTGGCGCACACAGCGGTCAATGACGGTCCGTTCCACCGGCTGCAAGCCGTCCTTGCCGCCGACGATCAGCTCCATCAGCGACAAGATAAAGTCGGCTTTCAGCGCCATCGGGTTTTCCTCGTCGAAGCTCAAATCAATGTCCATCGGGTTAATGTGGTGCGGGCTGTCCGGGGCGATCTCGATGACCTGCCCGCCCAGCCGCTTGATAAGGGGAGAGTATTCGCCCATCGGGTCCACCACGATAATCCGGTCACGGGTGGCAAGGAACACGTTCACAAGCTCCCGCTTTGCGGCAAAGGATTTGCCGGAGCCCGGCACACCGAGAAACAGGCCGTTGGGGTTTTTGAGCTTCTTCCGGTTTGCCATGATGACGTTATGGGAAAGAGCGTTGAGCCCGTAATAGACGGCCTCGCCGTCCATGCGGAGCTCCTGCGTCATAAAGGGAACGAAAATAGCCGTGGAGCTGGTGGTCATGCCGCGCTTGATCTCAATGCCGTTATGGCCCAGCGGCAGGCTGGAAAGAAAACCGTCCTCCTGCTGGAAGTCCAGCCGCTTCAAGGTGCAGTTGTATTTCTGAACGATACCCGACACCGTGAACAGGTCGTTGTCCAGCTCCCGGCGGGTCGGGGCCATGTTCACCACAAGGAAGGTCAGCAGGAACATTCGCTCGTTCCGGCTCTGCAAATCTTCCAAGAGGGTCTTTGCGTCGTTGCTGTACGTCACAAGGTCGGGCGGGAGTATGTCCATGTCGTACCCGGCCCGGGCGGCCTTCTTCTGTTCCTCCACCTTCATCTTGTCAATATCGGAGACTTTGGCCTTGATGGATTTCACGGCGGCGGCCTGATCGACGGTCTGGATATGGAGCGTGATCGTCATTTCCGCATCCATTTCCAAAAGCTCCGCCAGCAGCTTGTCCGAGAGCTCCGAGGCCAAAATCTGCAAATAGGAGGCAGCGCCCCAGGTCGTCCCCACCCGGAACAGGCGGCTGAAACGGAAGTCGAAGCTGTCCGGTGCGATAAAATCCTTTGTGGAAAGGCCGGTCTGGGGTATCATATCCCACGAAAACCGGAAAGGGTCGGTGCCGCCGGGGTGGAGCTGCCCGTGAAGGAGCTCCAGCCGTTCCAGCCCCGAGAGGGAGCGGCACTTGACACCCAGCTTTTTGAAGTTGCCGCAAATGTCCGCCTCCACACGCTCCAGCCTCGCCCTTGCGGTGGAGAGGTCGTCCACATTCACACCGAAGGTCAGGAGCTTTGTGCGGACAATGCCGTTGTTGCTTTTAGCGATCTGGTTCTCCAGCATTTCCACATATTCACGCCGGACGCTGTTGTAGTCGTCCTCCTGCATGGGGATGTTGACGCTGTACCGGCTGCCCGGGCGGCTCCGATGGTTGAGGAAAGAAAGCTGAAACGGCAAGGAGCTGTCAAAGTAATTCAGACAGGCACTCCACCCGTCAAAGATGGCCGCCTGATCTTCGGTCTGAGCGAGCTGGTAGTTGATGTCCTCATATTCAATGGTTTTGGTGTAATAGCGGTCCTCCACCCGGCACACCCCATCCCGGTACATTTCCCGGTAAGGGAGGGTTTGCTGGGCGGTGGTGGGAATGTCCTTTCCCTTTGTGAACAGGCCGAGAAGGCCCGTCTTGTCAGGCTTTTTGCCTGCGGGCTTTCCGGCCCTTCTGTTGTTTTGCAATCGGCTGCGCCTCCTTTCTGGCGCCAAGCAGCGCATAGAAGTTTTCGGTTTTGTAAGGCCGCACCCGGGGATAGAGGAACCGGGTGCGGATGATGTTTTTCAGCACCTTTTCCAGCGGCAGGCCGTCCCGCTCATACATGGCGAAAAAGAAGAACGGGAGCATGAGGCCGATCATCAGGAACATGGCGGCGCTGTTTCCGATACTGCCACGGGAAAACAGGTAGGCCGGAAGGCCCACCGCCGCCGCGCCGGAAAAACAAATAAGCTGGCGCTTCGTGAGATTGAAGGCCAGCTTTGTCTTGATTTTGGACAGGTCTTTGGGTACTGGCACATAGGCCATTTCGTTACACCTCCTTTGCCGCTTCGGGCCAACATGACCCGAAGCTACCTTGCGGCCTCTTTGGCCGGGGCTGTGCTGCGGGCGGCTTCGGCGGCCTCCCGTCCGCTCTGCCTTGCCCGCCAGTATTCGGGATTGTATTGCCGGATGGACTGATTGAGGTTTTCTTCAAACCGCTCTTTGTCCTTGATACGGTCGGGGATCTTCCAGAGCTTTTTGTCCAGCAGCTCCCGGAGCACCACGCTTTCCTGTGCGTCCTCCTCATAGCAGATATAGCCCTTGTCCTTGAAACCGCATTTTTTCGCCGCCGGAGAGAGGACGGCGGCCACCTCGTTTGCAACCATCGTTCCGCCGTGGCTGGCGGTGGATACCAAAAACACGCCCGGGCAGAGAACTTCACAGCTCTGCACCTCTCCCCACGGGGAGGTCCGGGGCGCATGGAACATCCCGCCCGTCCGGCTCCGGTCCGCCTGCATGAGAGCCGCCTTTTCCAAGATGGCCTTCAGCTCCGGGGAAAAGTAGGCGTATTCCCGCAGGACACGGGCGGCGTCCCCGCCGCAGGCGTTCATCAACAGGGTATAGGCGTCGCTGTCCGCTTTGGTACAGCGGCCCAGCAGCTTGCCGTCATAGTAGCAGGCCGCGTCATAGCCCGTCCGTTTGCGTGGCATGGGTTTCGCCTCCTTTCCGCTTCGGGCCAGCATGGCCCGAGGTCAACGCTCTGTGCCACGGCTGGGCTTTTCCTTCGGGGGCCGTTCCGCCTTTGCCTGTTCGGCAGCCGCTTTCCCGGCCTTGAGCTGTTCGCTGATGGACGCACGCCCGGCAGAGCCGCGCTCCGCCATCTGTTCCAGCTTTACTTCATAGGCTTGCAGAACAGCGGTGTTGAGCTGTTCCCGGAACTCCTTCGTGACAGGATAGGCCATATCCCGGTAGCCGCCCTTGCCGTCCGGCTGGCTGGGCATCCCCACGAAAAGGCCCTTGCTGCCCTGCACGATTTTCAGATTTTCCACCACAAAGCAGTCGTTGAATTTCACGCTGGCAAAGCCCATCAGGTTTTTCACAGGTTCGATGACCCGCACGCTTACATCCAGCTTCAACGGTGCGGCGGGGGTGGTGTCCGCAACCTTTTCCTGCATGGTTTCCTCCTTTCCGGCGGGAACAAGATTCCCGTCCTTGTAGTCATAGCCTTCCGCCCGGAGTGCCGCCAGCGTGTCCGCCGATACGCACCCGGACAGTTTCAGATCGGCTTCTACCATAAAGCGCATGGTGTCTGTTTTAGAAAATTCCTCGGGGAGCTTTCCGTAGAAAGCCGGGTGCGGCTGTCCGTCCGCGCCCTGTTTGTAGCGCCGGGGCATACCGCCTCCTTTCCGCTTCGGGTCAGCATGGCCCGAAGTCTCTTAATGGCAGCCGAAGATGGATTTTGCAAGGCTGCCCGTTTTGAACAGGGTAAAACACAGCAGCACCGTATAGCCCACACAGCCCCAGATCGCCCCGATGGGGTCGCCGTCGGTGGCGATACTCTGGATAAGCACCGCATAGATAGCGACACAGACCAAAATGAGCAAGCCTTGAAAGCCCACCGCAAAGAGGGAGCGGAAATAGTTCTGCCCCATGTGTCCGGTTTCCCGGTTGGGGACGGTGGCAAACGGGATGGGTGCCAAACTTGTGAGTAAGTAAATTTCAATCATACGGCCATATACGATCACGAAGATCACGATGTTTAAGGCAATCATGGTAAGCTGAATCAGGAATGACTGGAGCCAGAGGCCAAACAGGGGACCTAACTCCATTGCCTCCAGCTCGGTCCGCAGACTGTCCATTACATCCGTTGTGATCTCTGTCCCGTTCTGGATAATGCCCGCCGATTGCTGGATGACGTGCTGGCTCACGTCAAAGACGGCCAGCACGATATTGAAGGTATTCGTCAGGATTATTACCGCCACAAAGGTTTTGAACACCCACTTGAAAAACATCCATGTGTCAACGTCATGGAGGTTGTTGCGGTCAATGAGCATTTGTATCAGCTCATAGGTCATTACAAAAGTGAGGATGACCCCGGCGATTGGCAGGATGGCGGTTTCAGAGATTTGCCGTATCATGGAAAAGACCCCGGCGTTCCAGTCCGCCGGGGTCGTGCCTACCTGTGTGGCGATCTCGCCAACGCTCTGATTGACGTTATTGAAAAGGCCATCCAGATTTCCCATGATACCATCGACAAGCAAACCTTTGAGCCATTCAACGATTGCGTCGATGATAAAGTCCATACATCAGCTCCTTTTCTGGAAAAAGGGACAACGGGTAAGGGTTAGCTGAACAGGCCGGACAGCAGAGGGATAAGCTGCATACCGATCAGGACGACACCGCCGCCCGCCATGAGCTGCTTAATGCCCTGGCTCTTTGCCGCGGGGTTGTCGGACCCGTAACCTTCCAGCAGGTTGATGACGCCCCACACCGCCAGACCAGCGCCCAGCGCCATGACCAGAATCTTGAGAATGTCGATAGCAGAGTTGAAAAATTCCATATACGTTCCTCCATTTTGTTTTTTGGTTTTGGGTACAAAAAAAGCCGCCCACATTGGCGGCGCTTCGGGCCATCATGGCCCGAAGTTACACAAACTCGTCGCTGTCCAGATCGTCGAAATTCAACAGGTCAGCTTCTTCGTCTGTGTCGGAGCCGTCCACCTCGTACACCGTGTATTCGTCCTCCGGCTTTAGTCTCAATGGCCGGTGGCGGAACAGGCTTTCCAAGTGGAAGGCGTTTTTCTTTTTGTCAAACTCGGCTGTGTACTTGTAGTTGGGGTGCTTTTTCAAATCGTATTTGGGAGAAAAGAAGGGCGGAAGCCCTCGAAGCTGCAAGATACACTTGTCTCCCGGCATAGTAGTGATTTCGCTGGTCGTCATCAGCTCCCGGCCAAGCCGCTGCATATTCTGGCTGTAACTCTCGGACTGACCCCGGCTGCGGCCTTCGGTCTGCATGGAGATGGTGGCCTTGCCCAGCCAGTTTTCCGAAATATCCTTTAGGGTGGAAGCCTCCCGGCCTCCGAGGAACACGATACTGTCCATGTTTCCCATGATGGTTTCGGAATGGTCCTTGTACAGCGCCTTGCATTGGCTCATAGCCTGATAAAAGAGCGTCAGGCTGATCTCCCGGGAACGGATAACGGCAACGATTTTTTCCAGCCCCGGCACCTGTCCCGTGTTGGCCGCCTCGTCCCACAGCACCCGTACATGATGGGGCAGGCGTCCGCCGTAGGTGTTGTCGGCCCGTTCACACAGAAGGTTGAACATCTGCGAGAAAGCGAGGGCCACAAGAAAGTTATAGGTGGTGTCCGTATCGCTGATAAGGAAAAACAGCGCCGATTTTTCATCCCCCAGCCGGTCAAGCTCCAGCTCGTCATAGGACATGATCTCCCGAAGCTGGGGAATGTCAAAGGGGGCAAGTCTGGCTCCACAGCTAATCAGTATGCTCTTAGCTGTCTTGCCGCTTGCCAGCTTGTACTTCTTATACTGCCTCACAGCAAAGTGCTGGGGACTCCGGCGCTCCAGCCCGTCAAACATATAGTCCACCGCATTTTTGAAGGTTTCGTCATCCTCCCGGACTTCCATGCTGTTTATCATTTCCACCAGCGTATTCATGTTGCGTTCTTCCTCCGGCCCCTCAAACACGATGTAGGCCACAAGAGCGCAGTATAAAAGGGTTTCGGCTTTGGTCCAGAACTCGTCGCCCTCCTTGCCGTCGCCTTTGGTGTTGGCGATCAGGGCGGTGACGAATTTCAGCACGTCGCTTTCCGTTTTGATGTAGGCCAGCGGATTGTAGTGCATGGATTTGGAGAAGTCGATACTATTGAACACCCGCACCTTATATTTCTCCCGTTGCAGGAACCGCCCGCATTGGTCGAGGGTGCCGCCCTTCGGGTCCACCACCACATACGAGGAGTGGGCTTGAAGGAGCTGCGGGGTCAGCCAGAACCTTGTCTTGCCCGAACCGGACGAGCCGATGACGCAGGCGTTCAGGTTGCGGGCGTTGGCGGGTATCTTCGGGCGGGTGTTCATGGTAAGGAACTCCGTCCCGGTCAGAATGACATTGTTCTGAAATTTGGGGTCTACAAACGGCTTTATATCCTCCTTTGTTCCCCAGCGGGCGGTGCCGTACTCCGCATCCCTCCGGAATTTCTTTGCCTGCTTGATTTTGGACTGTATCAGCAGATACACCCCAGCCGCACCGGCGAGGCCCACCAGCAGGTCAATGCCACCCAGCCCCGGCCAGTAAGTTTCAAAGGCTTTGGGGAAGGTGTCGAGCATCCCCATGAGCTTTGTCCCGAAGTCTGCGCCGGGCGCGATACGGTAGGCCGTCCCGATTTTGGAGAAAAACCAGAACACAAAGAGGTACGGCAGGTTGGGGAGCACATATTTTCTGATCTTGTCACTCAACGTCCGTCCTTCACCGCCTCTCTGGTCCGCTGCTTCTCCTTCGGCTTCGTCCTGATCTGCTCCGTGAGCTTTCGGAGCTGGCCGAGGATAGAAGTCTTGTCCTGGTCTTTGTTCAGCACCTTTGTACTGTATTTCTGGAAGGCCGCCGTGATGGCGTCCGCCTGATTGGATTTGAAGAACAGCAGGTAATGGCCGGGGCTCACTTTATGGAAAGCGTAGTCCACATGGAACTCCTTCGCTATCCGGTCAAAATCCTTCGGCGCGCCCACATACTGCATGGCGTTTTTGCCGCCGTAGTGGTTCATCAGCTTCTTCACGCTCTGGCGGCCCTGCGGGGTCAGCGCCTTCCGGTGGTGCTTTTGCAGCGCCCGAACCACCTTGCCAAGAGCGGCGGCCAGCACTTTTCCCGTCAGCTTTGCCGTCTTGATCGAAAGGGCAACTGTTTTTTGGTTTACTTCTTCCTGCATAAAACCTCCTTTCCGTCAGGGCTCCCGGTAGACGGGAGGCCCCCGTACACTCCGGGGCAACAGAAAACCTCGGGCCAATGTGGCCCGAGGCTTACCGCTCGGCATCCCTGCCGGACGGAGCTTTCTTTTCCGGCTCCGTCTGGACTTTTTCGCCCTGTTCCCGCATGGCCTGCAAGATAGAGGGCTTCTTTTGAAGCTGGGAGGGCTTTTCGCCGGACAGCGGCTTGATACATTCCAGACGGTCAGCCGCCCGGATGGCGTTGTCCGTGAGCTGCCGCTGCCATGCGCCCACGCTGGGAGCCCAGCGAAAGCCGTTGCTTTTCAGCTCGGCCCGGGTGTCCGCGTCAGGCTTTCCATCAAAGAACACCTGCAAGCGGTTATCCTCCCGGTTCATTTCCACACGGCCCCCGTCAAACTCCCAGCCGGAAAACTCCCGCTGCGCCTGTTTGGAAAGCTGTTCGATACGGGCCTTTACCCGGCGGATCTCCGCGTTGTTGTTGGTAAGCTGGTAGCTTTCAAAGGGCCTCGGGTCACTCCGCCACCTTGACGCCATGCTGGCTTTCAGCTTTTCGATCTGGTCGGGCGACAGCAGCGCACAGCCGTCCAGCTTGCCATGCTTGCGGTAATAAGCGTTGACCTCCTTCATAATGAGCTGGGAGCGTTCCAGCCCGTCCAGCTTTTTCTGGAGCTTTTCAATGGCCGCCGGGTCATCGGCGCTGATACCGCCCATGCCGGTGCTGCGTATCTTATCCAGCAGCCCTTGAATATGCCGCCATTCCTCCATGTTGCTGTCCCGCGCCCGGTTCTGTTTTTCTTTCTTTCCCACCGGGAAATTGGAAGGCCCGGCAATCAGCACAGAGGGAACCCTCGCGTCAATGGCAAAGCCCTGGTTCATGTTTTCGGCCAGCTTGCGGGCGTAGGTGTCTAACAGATGGTCGATCTTCTCATGGTACATGGGGTCCACCCGGGATTTTTGCTGTTCGGCTATGGCTGCGGCCTTATCTACCATTGCCCGGTATTCCGCCGTTGCGCTCCCTTCCTTATAGTCGGAAAAGCTGTTCATTTCCTTTGCCCGGCGGGCGGCCCCTTCATTGATGGGGTAATAGTTGATGGTATGCACCTCCTTCATGCTTCGGGCCATGTTGGCCCGAAGTCTTACCGTTCCTCATGGGAAGGCCCCGCCTTGTCCTTTTGCGGAGCGGGCGGGGCCTCTTGAAACCGTTTGAGCGCGCCGAGAATGGAATAGACAGGCTCGGCCTTTTCGGGATAGGCAAATACCCGGTGTTCCGGCGGTATGTCCTGCGTCCCGTGGTAATGCTCCTTGAAGCCAACCGGGTCCGCCGCCACATATCCGCCGGGAGCGAATACGCCGCCCTCGTTGATACGCATATCCCGCCCGTATGCCTCATAATCGAAGTAGCCTTGAATGTGCTCCGGTATGTCGATGGTCCCCAGCTCGTCGGCGTACAGATGGCCCAGCCCTGCATCATCGGAAATATCCGGGTAAAAGCGGTAGAGGTCAAGGTTCTGCGTCAGGTTGATTAGGTCCTTCACGCTGCCCGTGTGTTTTCCCAAGACAAGCGCGGCCTCAAAGGTTTCCAATCCGCCCTTGTCCCGTACTTCCAGCAGGGCATGGCCCAGCTCGTTCAGCTCGTCGATGTTCTCGTACTCGTCCAGATAGTCGTACAGTCCCAGCACATCGCTGTCAAAGCTGGTAATAAACACTTCGCTGTACCGCTTTCCGTCTATCCCGATTTTTGCAAGGGCGGCCTGTACCTCCTGTGTGGTCGTGGGGAAATGGACCGTTGTTCCCACTTCAATCCCCATCATGGGGTACAGGGCCGTGTTGGTTATATAGGCTTCAAACATGGGCTCATTCCTCCTTTCCGGCCCTGTCTGCCAGCACTTCATAAATCCCGGCCATGATGTAATCGGCACAAGGGAGAGCAATCGCATTTCCCAGCGCCTTGTAGCGTTGCAGAGGCCGGATTTCCTCGCCGTCCGCCCCGTACTTTGTCCAGCCCTCCGGCAGCCCCATCAGCCGCTCGCTTTCCGTTTCCGTCAAGAAGCGGATACAGCCGCCGTCCGGGTCGCCCTCGTACCAAAAGGCGAAGGGCGTCACATCGCTGGCTAAAAGAGTGGGAAAAGGGTCAGTTGGTAATCCGAAGCTGTTTCGGAAGGCGGTTTCTTCCTGCCTTTTTGCCGCTCCCCGCATACGGAAGCATTGAAAGGGGTGGATGACTGGTATTTGCCGCCCTGTTTCAAAAGAAGATGTTCGATCTCCTTCGGCGGCGGTCCGCCCGCCCTCTCGGCAAGGCGGAGGAAGTGGGAGCATTGGACGGGGCTTAAATAGTATGTCGGCGGCACGTTTGCCTCTAAAATCCGCCACGATGAAAATTCGCTGCCTTCGCGCCAGCCTTCGGGAGCCTGCCCAATACTGGGCGTCCATGAGCCGCCAGCACACATCAGGCGTTCCCCCTCGCACCATTCCGGCGTTTCCCCATCTTCCAGAAGGAGGCATTGGAACTTCGGTGTCCGAGAAGGCGGATAGGACGGCTCTAAAATCCATCCGGTCATTTGTAGAAAACGCTCCCATGACGTTTTCCCAAACAGCGATAGCTGGATATAGGTTATCAGTGGCATCCCTCATTTCCTGTATGATACGAAACGCCTGATAAAACAGGCTGGATTTTGCCCCGGCAAGGCCGGAGCGGTTGCCGATCAGAGAAAGGTTCTGACAGGGAGAGCCGAAGGTTATCACATGGACAGGCGGGATTTTCCCGCCGTCCACCTTCGTAATGTCCCCCAAGTGCGGCATATCGGGAAAGTGCCTTTTGGTTATGGAGATCGGCGCTTTTTCAATCTCGCTGGCCTACACCGGACGGATACCGCAGCGGGAGGCCGCCAGAGGGAAAACGCCTATCCCGTCAAAAAGGCTCCCCAGCTTAATGTCCGGCATGGCCCGGGCCGCCGTGTCCCTTCACGGCAAGAACCCCGTCCAGCGTAGTAGCCGCGATACCCAGCCGCCCGGCAACCGCAATGTCGTTTTTCACATCCTCGTCCACCGCACCGCCGCAGACGATCAGGGTATGGGAGCGCCGCAGCATATCCCGGCGCATATCAATCCCGGCCTTATGTTCCTCGGGAACGCTGTCATTCAAGAACAGCGGAAGATACAAAAGCGGGCAGATGGGGGAAAAGCCCGCCTCATAGGCAAGGCGGCAGTAGTGGGCCGCCAGCTCCATATCAATATCCGGCTCACCGCTCCATGCGGCGGTCAGATAGGCCAAAGGTCGCTTCATTGGTTCAACCTCCATTTCTTTCTGATTTGCGGAAAGCAAGGTTTCGCCCAACCCCTCCGCCCCTTCCCCCGGGAAGGGGGACGGCTCTGGAGAATTTATATCCCCGTCGCTTGTCCGGGAAAAAGCATAACCGGGAGAAATCCGTCAAGGGTGCCTCTGGCACCGCCTGCGGCGGCGTTGCCCTTGACTGATTTTCCCGGCTATGCTACGGAATAACTGGCGACGGGGAATAATTTATATCTCCAGAGCTTCGGGGCGCGGGGCAGCGCCCCGCAATCCTCGGGCCATCTTGACCCGAAGTTTCGGCTTACTTTTCCGGCTCGGTTTTCTTCTCCGGCTTTTCGTGTTCCTTCTGCTGGCCCTTCCAGTCGTCCAGCAGCTTGATGATCTGGTCCTTCATTTCCCTCGGCGTGGTTTCCTTGCCGAAGTATTTGCTCAGTTCCGCACCCGTCAGAATCACTTTGTCTACCTCCTTTTTGTCCTCCATCATAATGCCGTCGATTACATCCCCGTTGAGCAGCTTCTTTTCGTCCAGCTCCCGCATACGTTTTGCCTGCGCCTGCGAAGGCGAGGACTGCTGGCTGTCGATGGCGACGGCGATATAGTTCTGGTTCTTCTTGCCGATGTAGGAAAGCTCCACCGCCGTAGTGAAGCCCAGCTTTTTCTCGTCCATCAGCTTCATCAGGTCGGGGACCAGCTCATTCAGCCGGATATACCGCTGTACTTGCTTGACGGCCATCTTGTTCCGCTCGGCCACGATTTCGTTGGAGCGTTTGCCGGCGTCCTTCGGGTCAATCTGACCCGAAGTGCGGGAGCCCTGGTGCTTGATGGCCTCAAGCTGCATTTTCAGAGCTTTGGCCCGCTCGCTGGGGAGGATTTCTTCGCGCTGGTTCAGATTGTCCTCCACCATCTGCGTGATGGCTTCATCGTCCGTCAGGTTGCGGACGATACAGGGCATATCCGCATATCCGGCAAGCTCGCTGGCCTTCTGGCGGCGGTGGCCGGACACGATCTCATAGCCGCCATCCTCACGGGGACGGACGATAGCGGGCTGGGTAACGCCCTTGTCCTTGACGCTGGACACCATAGCCCGCATTTCTTCATCGTCCCGGACCTCAAAGGGATGGTTTTTGAAGGCGTGGAGCTCGTTCAGCTTGATATATACGATCTGTTCCTCGCCACGGCGGGGAGCCTCCTTCGGCCCCTCGGGTTCCTTCGGAGCGGGAGCGGCCTGCACCGTGGGAGCCGCTTTTTTCTCCGGTTTCTCTTTGGGGGCCTTTTCCTGTTTTTTCTGTGCGGGGGCTTTGGGTTTCGGAGCGGCGGCCTTGTCCTTATCCTCTTTCGGAGGACGGCCCCGGCGCTTCGGCTGTTCGGGCTCTTTGGGCTTTTCCTGTTTTCCCTCGGCCTTTTTCGGAGCCTCCGGCTGCTTTTCCGGTTTCTCCGTTTTTGCCGGGGCAGGCTTTTCCCCGCCGGAAGCTGCCGCCCGTTCCTCGGCTTTCTTTCCTTTCATAATTTCAGCGAAGTCATAGACGGACACCTGAGGGCTCTTTGCCTGCTGTTCCGTCTTTTTTTCGGCCTCCGGGGAAGTAGGCGTTTTCTCCGGCTCGGGTGGAGTTTCCTTGCCCGGCCCGGTATCCGTTACCGGCTGCTCCGGCATTTTCGTGGTTTTATCATCTGCCATAAGCATTTACCTCCTGTTTTTGGGCGTAAAAAAAGGGGCTCAACTTTTCAGTCAAGCCCCCGTGGGAAGTTCCTCCTTTCTCCGCCAAGATACAAAAATACCGCCCGTAGTCTCGTTTGGGCGGTACTTTGTGTAAGATTGGCAGTCCATTATTAAGTTTTTTATTATGTTCCCTTTGTACACCGTTGCAAAAAGCACTTCCTATCAAAGTCCATCAGACAACAGTGGAAAAACGATCGTAAGCGATCCGGAAGCAGTCAGCGTTTTATTAAACAAGACGCACGCTTTGCCAAACGGCTGGGCGCCGAATGATTTAACAGCGATCAACAGCAATAGCGGTGCGGTGCATTATCTGCGCAAAGAAGCGGCAGAAAAATGGGAAGAAATGCGCAGTGCAGCGTTAAATGACGGCATTGTTATCTACGTCGTCAGTTCCTATCGCACCCAAGCTTATCAAACAGGTCTCTATAACCGCTACATGGCAAGCGATCCGCAGAACGCCCAATATTACAGCGCTTATCCACGCACCAGCGAACATGAGCTGGGACTGGCGATCGACGTCAGCTATGACTGGCAGCTGCATCATGACCTGCAAACCTCAGCGCTCGGAGAGTGGATCAACCAACATGGGTGGAAATATGGCTGGATCATGCGCTATCCGCAAAATAAGACAAACCTGACCGGTTATATCTTTGAACCTTGGCATTATCGTTATGTCGGCGTGGCTCTGGCGACGAAATTAAATGCAGGCGGATTGACGATGGAAGAATATTTTGATAAATAAAACTATAAATACAGATATTACCGCTGGGCAAATACCTTCGATTCGATTACAATAAAAGCATGAGAAAGGAAGATGTGTATGTTGGAAAAAGGAAAATTCGCTCTCTGTATCATCGCCCTCTGCATGGGTGCATGTGAACAGAAAGAAACGATTACCATGACTTTTGATAAAAAGTATCAAACGATCGAATACGGCGATACGATCAAAGCAGCGGATCTGATCAAAGAAACAAATGCCGGGCAGATCCAATATCCAAAGTTAGATACGACAAAGACCGGAAAACAAAAACTGAAATTTCAGGCGGACGGCAAGACATTTACTTACACCGTTACGATAAAAGATACCAAAGCGCCGATCATCGAGGTAAAGGAAGAACAGATCAGCTTTGAGGCGGGAAGTACATGGGATCCCCGCGATCTGATCACTGCGGTACGCGATGAGGTGGACGGTGCACTTACTTATGCACAAACACCTTCCGATCAAGACAAGAAGCAAGGCTATTATACTTTTCAGGATCTGCCTGACGGAAAGACTGCCGGTGAATATACCTTTGTGATTTATGCACAGAATAAAAACGGAAACAGCAGTAAACAGACGATCCGGGTAACCATTACAGAACCGGCTGAAACGAAACCAACCGCACAAACAAATCCAAGCACACCAACTTCCAAGCCTTCTTCAAACAGCACCGTTAACAGCCAGCCATCTGCACCGAGCGAACCATCCTCGCCATCCGTTCCATCCACTACACCTTCTTCCGATGCCCAAACCAAACGCGCACAGATCTTTGAACAGGTCAATGTCGAACGAAGCAAAGCCGGTTTGGCGCCTTTGGCATTAGGAAGCGGATCCTTTCAGGCAGCTGCGGATCTGCGGGCACAGGAGATTGCCGTATCTTTCAGTCATACCAGACCAGATGGAAGCGCCTGCTTCAGCGTTTTATCTCAATACGGCGTCAGTTACACCACGGCGGCGGAAAATATCGCAGGCGGCTATCCTGACGGCTATGCGGTAATGGCAGGCTGGATGAATTCATCCGGTCATCGTCAAAACATCTTAACGGGAAGTTTTACGACGATCGCGATCGGCGTATATGGCAACTATTACGTACAGCTGTTTATCGGTTAAACTTGTTTTATATACAAACGTCTGTCTTTGAAAAGGAAGAGGCAGACGTTTTTTTACGCTCTTTTCTTCCTCCTCGCAATATAGTACAATAAAAAAGTAAAATGAGGTGATGACATATGAATATCAACGAACAAGTATTGCAGTGTTTCTGGCAGGATCAGCCGATCGACACTCCGGAAAACAGCTGGCTGTATGATCTGTATGAAGAAGGCAAGCATTTATTCCATACGCCTGATCCAAAGCGCAAGGAAGTAACGATCGAATTAGCCAGACAGCTCCACATCTTATTGAAGGAAGGACTTTTCTTTAATCACTCCCTGTTTACCCGCCTCTTTCCCGAATGGGAAACGATCTTGGAGCCGGTAACGATTTATCTGGTCGTTGGGGCGCCTAAGCCTTATGATGTGGCAGTCAGACAGAAAGACGGTGCTTACTTGTTTCTGATCGATCTGCATCAAATCGCAGATTATGTGAACGAAGTACATAAAATGATTTATATCATCCGCAATTTCTTAACAAAAGAATGCTCACATTTCTGTATTCATCAGGCATTTCCCTATGACCAGATCAATCGTTTTGCGGATATGATGCGCTATTTGAGCTTTGATGAAGGTCTTGCCACTTATCTTTCTTGGGGCGAAGATGCTTCTCACTATCAGTTAAATACCGAGAAATACGAAGAATACCGCAAACATGCATTTATCATGATGAAGATGGCACTGATCGAAAAAGATGCACAGAACCAACAAAGTGCGATTCAAATTGCCACTTCCGGTTCTTTCTGGGAGCGTTTCCCGACAATCAGCGGATTATTCCTTTGGGATATTTTATATCGTGAACATGGCATTGACGCATTTCATCAAATCTATTTGGCAGGCTGGGAAGGCTTTTTACCGGTGGCTGAATCATGAATCCGGTAAAGATCATACAAAGCATACCTGCGCAGGTAACCTTGATCGCCGTATCAAAAACGCGCAGCATCGAAGAAATTCACGAAATGGCAAAGCTGGGCATCTCCACATTTGGGGAGAACCGCGTGCAGGAACTCAAGCAAAAATATGATCCTGCTTACCACTGGCATATGATCGGTCATTTACAGCGCAATAAAGTGAAAGATGTCGTACCTTTGGCAGATATGATCCAAAGCTTAGATTCTTTGCCGCTGGCTGAAGAAATCGAAAAGCAGTGTGCGAAGATCGACAAAGTCATGGATGTGTTGATCGAGGTAAACAGCTCTAAAGAAGCAAGCAAAAGCGGGGTTGCCCCGGAAGAAGCATTGTCTTTTTTAGCGGCGTGTATGTCATTTCCCCATCTGCGAGTGAGAGGGTTAATGACGATCGGTCCAAACATCGACGATCAAGAACAGATCAAAGCCTGTTTTACAAGCGTTTATCAACTTTATCAAGAGGCGCAGGCGAGATGGCCTCAGATCGATACCCTTTCTATGGGAATGAGCGGTGATTATGAGATCGCGATTGCCTGCGGGGCAAACATGATTCGTCTGGGCACGATCCTTTTCGGTGAAAGAAACTGACAAAATCATAATGATCTTACAGGCAGATACAACAAAACGTCTTATGTATTCCGTATGTTATCCGGCATAAGACGTTTTTTATTCACTGCTTTTCATTCACTTTCTTTTGATTGCTGTATTCTGTTCCCCAAGCACACATACATTCCATGATTGGAAGCAAAGATCGTCCCTTCTCACTCAAACGATATTCTACCTTCGGCGGTATCTGCGGATAGACTTTACGATGAATCAGAGCGTCTGTTTCCATCGCTTTTAATTCCGCGCTCAGCGTTTTGTCACTGATGGTGCCGATCTTATGTTTTAGCTCGTTAAAGCGCATCGTTTCTTGTTCTACGAGCCAATAAAGAATCACTAACCGCCACTTCCCGCCGATCATTGACAACGTATAGCCAAACGGTGTATCACGCAATGAAGTGATCTTTTTTTCATATTCCTGCATACTCATCTTAACACTTCCTTTTTTGTAAGTACCTTTCCGAAAAGTGCGTACTTATCTTTTTTTCTTTCTACGTATATAATGATAACAAAGAGAAGAACCGAAAAACAAGGGAGGATATTCGGATATGAAAAAAATTTTAGTCGTACTGGGCGGCGGCAGGGCAAACGGCAATACCGCTCAGCTATGCGATGCTTTTATCAAAGGTGCGAAAGAAGCAGGACATCAAACGGAACTCGTTTCTTTACGGGAATTGCAGGTCAACGGCTGTCTTGGATGCAACGCGTGCCGTTATGAAAAACCCTGTATTCAAAAAGATGATTTTGCTTCACTGATCCCTAAGATCAAAGCAGCGGATTTGATCGTCTTTGCTTCTCCGCTTTATTTTTGGACGTTCTCTGCTAAACTGAAAGCTTTTATCGAACGCTTTTACTGCATTGCCCAAAAAGATGAAAACCCTCCGTTTGGCAGATACGAAAAGTACCCGATCAAAGACTGCGCTTTACTGATGACATCTGCCGATCATTTTTTCTGGACATTTGAACAGGCAGTTTCATACTATCGTTTTACCTTAGTGCGATACATCGGCTTTCATGACAGAGGAATGTTATTAGCAGGGGGATGCGGCAGCACCAACGGTCCGGCACAAATACAAAAGACCGACTATTTGGAAAAAGCATATCGCTTTGGGAAGGAAATTTACCCGCCTGAACAGCAATAATGACACTTTGATTCTCGCATAGAAGGAATCAGGCAGATCAATTTACTGACCTGCCTGTTTTTGAATCCATCATTTCTCTTTTACTGATCAACCTGCTTTTGCTTCTAAACGGGCGATCAATCCCGGTAATTCACTCAGATTTAAGATCACTGCATCGGCGCCTGCACATAAATACCGCTTTCCTGCCTTTGCGATCCTTTTTTGTTTCTCAGTAGCGGAAAGCGCCTCATATGCTTCCTTTGACATACCGATCTCCGCACTTCCTTCCATCACTCCCACCGTATAGACCCCTGCATTTTTCCCTTCACGTATATCAGTGATCGTATCGCCTACTTTGATCACACTGCGTACTTCCGCAACGCCCAGCTTTTCCATATTGCGAAAGATCATATAAGGATATGGTTTCCCATAGCCATTGCTGCTGTCAGTTGAAAAACAGGCGTCCGGTTCATAGCCGTTTTGTTTGGCGACAGCCGTTACTACTTCCATCATCTGATCCGTATAGCTTGTGGTAGAGCCGATCACAATATCATGTTCACGCAGCCATGCAACACATTCTTGCACATATGGCGTCAAGGTCGAAAACTGCGCTAAGCTCTGCATGATCACTACACGATACAAATCGTAAATGCGTCTTGCATCTTCCCCATTAGGGTTTCGATCATACACGTCGTAAAATGCTTTGGCAATATCCGGCATTTTTAACATCGCTTTGATGTGATCGATTTTTGCCATGCCCATCGGCTCTCGAATCGCTTTTTCACTGACTGCGATCTGATACATGGAAAAAGCGGTGCGAAGTGCATCGACCGGGGCAAAACAACCATAGTCCACCGTTGTGCCTGCCCAATCAAAGATTACCATTTTAATTTTCATAAGCAGTTCCTTTCTTCTTTCCCATTCTCTATGCAATGCAAAAGCATTTTTCACTTCATGCTATGCGCGTTTACAGACGCTCTGTTCTTCTTGGATCCCCACCTCAAGTATAAACAAAGACCGGTATTCTTTCTATCCATCATCCGTTAAGCAAACGTAAAATGACTGTAAAATATACGTCTTTTTATGGCATATATGGTGGAAATGCGGTGCCGATAAAAAAGCAGTTCCGCCTTCTTGAGATCTAGCGATACTGCTTTCGTTTTGATGTGCTTGGGATCCCCAATGCGTCCCGATATTTGGCAACGGTCCTTCTGGAACAGCGGATGCCTTCCTCTAACAGCAGATCTGCCAAATCTTGATCGCTGTAGGGCTGCTGCTTGTTTTCCGATGTGATCAGTTCTTTGATGCGCTCCTTTGCTTCATGTGCGGAATCTGACGAGGATAGCTTTGCGGGAAAGAAAAATTTTAAGGGGATCAGCCTTTCTTCAAAAGAAACATATTTATTGGCAATCGTACGCGATACCGTAGATTCATGAATGCCAAGCGCCTGTGCCGCTTCTTTTAAGGTGAATCCTTTTAATGGACGATGGTCTAAGAAATAGTCTTTCTGATGGTCGATGATGCAGTGTACGATGCCAAGCAAAGTAACATTGCGCTTTTCAATGCTTGCGATCAACAGTTCTGCCTGCTTGATGTATTTCTTCAAATAGTTCTGCATTTCCTTGTCTGTGGTGCTTTGATAGCGTTTTGAGATGCGCAGGTCATAGCGAGTAGAAAGCAATTCGATCTGCACCTCTCTGTCTATGACTGTAATTTTCGCATCTGCCGCCACATAAGCCGAAGGATGTGCATAACTGCTTCCCGGTTTGGGATTACAGCTGCGTATCAGAGCGGCTGCCGCATTTACTTCTTCTAAAGAAATGTTTAAGCATGATGCAAGCCAAGGCAGCTTATTTTGTGCCAGCTCTTCTAAATAGCGGTCGGTGATCGTAATTGCGGTTTTTAAGGCAGGATGCTGCAAGTAAGACAACTGAATCAAAATACATTCCTGTAAAGAGCGGGCGCATACGCCATAAGGCTCAAAGGTCTGGATCACGTTGATCGTTTCTTCCAATTCTTCAAAAGAAGCATGGGTAATTTCCATCAGTTCTTCCATTGATAGGCGTAAGTACCCATTAGAATCCAGTGATTCGATGATAAAATCTGCCAGTGCTTCATTCACTTGATTGGAATCGGTATGTAATTGCTTCAGCAGTGTTTCACTTAAACTTTCTTCCTGTACGACATAATTCAGTGCAAGATCAAAAGGTGTGCGATCGCCATAAGCGTGCTCCTGCATCGCATAAATGTTTTCGTTGGCTTCCAAGACCGGGTTGATTTCCAGTTCCGCAACGATCGCATCTAATACCTGGGTATCATTCATTTCCAGCACTTTCAAAGAAAACTGCTGCTTCAAGGACAGCTTCTGTGTCTGAATTTGTGTCTGTTTCAAATTTGTCTCCAATTTCATACCATCACCGTATAACATTATAACATATTCATCGCGCATCATGACCTTTTGCAACCGACAATGTGATCAAATAGAAAAAGACAGCTTTGTGCCGTCCTTTCTATGAGATTTTCTAAAAGCGCATTAGTGCTTGAAATGGCGCATGCCGGTATAGACCATAGCGATGCCGGCCGCATCACAGGCATCGACAGAAAGCTGGTCTTTGATCGATCCGCCCGGCTGAATGATTGCCGTAATGCCCGCTGCGGCTGCCGCTTCTACCGTATCCGGCATCGGGAAGAACGCATCGGATCCCATGACCGCACCCTTTGCTTTTTCCTGTGCCTGTTCGATTGCGATCTTGGCCGCACCGACACGATTCATCTGTCCTGCGCCGACACCGACCGTCATATCATCTTTCACCAATACGATCGCATTGGATTTTACATGCTTCACGACTTTCCATGCCATCATGAGCTGCTTCATTTCCGCTTCGGTTGGTTTGCGCTTTGTCACACAGGTCAATTCACTTTCCCTAACGGTACCTAAATCAGCATCCTGTACCAATAAACCGTCATTTACATTGGTAACCTTTAATTTTGAGCTCACTTCCAAGCTTGTATCCAACGTCATCAGACGAATGTTTTTCTTCTTTGCTAATAACGCAAACGCTTCTTCTTCAAAAGCAGGCGCAATGATGATTTCCAAGAAGATCTGCGACAGTTTTTCTGCCGTTGCCAGATCCACCGGCGCATTCATTGCCACAATGCCTCCGAAAATAGAAGTGGAATCTGCTTCATAGGCTTTATCCCATGCTTCTAACAGCGTATTGCCGATACCGACGCCGCATGGATTCATATGCTTTAAGCCGACAACAGCGATCTGTCCATCAAAATCTTTTAAGATTTCGATCGCCGCATTGGCGTCTTGAATATTGTTGTAAGACAGTTCTTTCCCGTGCAGCTGTTTGGCGTTTGCCATCGAATAGCGTGGATTGCGGTTCTGATAGAAAGCCGCCTGCTGATGCGGATTTTCACCATAACGCAGATCCTGCACTTTATCATAGGTCAGCGTGATCGTTTCCGGGAATTTTTCGTTTGTGCGCTGTGTCAGATATTCCGCAATGATCGCATCATATGCGGCAGTATGACGGAATACTTTAGCAGCCAGAAACTCTCGTGTAATCGGGCAGGTTTCCCCGTTTTCTCTTAATTCCTTCAAAACTGCGTCATAGTCGTTTGGATCGACCAATACCGGGATCGACTGATAGTTCTTCGATGCGCTTCTTAACATGCTCGGACCGCCGATATCAATATTCTCGATGATCTCCTCATGGGTAACGCCCGGCTTTAACAATGTCTGCTTAAACGGATACAGATTGACGCACACCAGATCAATATAGGCAATGCCCAGTTCCTGCAGCTGTTTCACATGTTCAGGATTGCTTCGCACACAGAGCAGAGCGCCATGCACATTCGGATGCAGGGTCTTTACCCGTCCGTCCATGATTTCCGGGAAGCCGGTTACATCAGAAATGCTGATGGTGGCAATGCCCGCCTCTTCCAGCGCTTTTTTTGTTCCGCCGGTCGATATGATCTCATAGCCAAGTTCCACCAATCCTGAAACAAAAGGCACTAAATTTGTTTTATCAGATACGCTTACCAATGCTCGTTTCATCTTATTCCTTCTTTCTTTACCATTTCAGATCGACGCTGCCGCTGTCGGTAACTTCACCGATGATATAAGCGTCCTCATTGATTTCTTTCAACAGATCAACTGCTTTCTGTGCATCTTCTTTTGCGATGGCAATGATGAAGCCGATGCCCATATTAAAGACATTGTGCATTTCCTTATTGGATACATGACCGATTTTCTGAATGTAATCAAAAATCGGTTTATGTGGATAACAGGTCGTATCGATCGTAACACCCTGTCCCTTTTTCAACATGCGCGGGATATTTTCATAGAAGCCGCCGCCGGTGATATGACTTGCCCCATGGATATCGATCTGATCAAACAAGTGCTTCATCGCTTTGACATAAAGCTTGGTCGGCGTCAACAGTTCTTCCCCCAGCGTTTTCTGAAGCTCCGGCACATAAGCATGCAGGTCCAGTTTCGCATCCTTCAATAAGATCTTACGGATCAAAGAGAAACCGTTAGAATGCGTACCGCTGCTTGCCAAACCGACCAATACATCGCCGACTTCCACTTTGCTGCCATCGATCAGCTTCGCTTTATCTACCGCACCGACACAAAAGCCTGCGACATCATAGTGATCAGCGTCATACATATCCGGCATCTCCGCCGTTTCTCCGCCGATCAAGGCGCACTGAGATTCCACACAGCCATCTGCCACGCCCTTTACGATCTGTTCTATGCGTTTCGGATCATTTTTTCCTACTGCCAGATAATCGAGGAAGAAAATCGGACTGGCGCCCTGCACCAAGACATCATTGACACACATCGCCACCGCATCAATGCCGATCGTATCATGCTTATCCATCGCAAATGCCAGCATCAGCTTTGTACCGACACCATCGGTTCCCGAAACCAGCACCGGCTCTTTCAAGCCCAGCGCCGATACGTCAAACATCCCGCCGAATGCCCCTAACGAATCGATTGCACCTTTGATCTGGGTACGCGCCACATGCGATTTGATCAGTTTCACCGATTCATAACCGGCTTCCAGATCTACACCGGCCTGTGCGTATAATTCACTCTTGCTTATTTCGCTCATGTCTTTCTCCTTTCCGCTATTTCTTAAAGTAATCGACACCGTTTTTGAAGATGTCCTGCATCTTGTTTCCATAGATATTTTTGAACAAATTTTCTTCATAGCGTTCACTGTGTCCCATCTTGCCGAAGATCCTGCCGTCCTTGGAGGTGATGCCTTCGATCGCAAAACTGGAACCGTTGATGTTGTATTCCCCATTCATCGTCGTCTGTCCATCTAAATCTGTGTACTGGGTCGCCACCTGTCCGTTTTCAAACAGCTCTTTCGCCACATCATCTCTCACTACGAATTTACCTTCCCCATGTGAGAACGCGATCTTGTGCAGTTCTCCCGGTGTAAAGCCTGCCAGCCACGGCGACATATTGGAAGTTACCTTCGTGGTGCCGATCTTGGACACATGGCGGTTGATATTATTTCTAAACAGGGTCGGACTTGTTTCATTCAAGCCTTCGATATCGCCATAAGGCAACAGTCCTGATTTGATCAGCGCCTGGAAGCCATTGCAAATTCCCAAAATCAGACCGTCATTGCTCAGCAGGGTTTGAACGGCATTGTTTACCTGTTCATTGCGTAAAACATTGGCAATGAATTTACCGCTGCCATCCGGCTCATCACCGCTGGAGAAACCGCCCGGAATCATCAGGATCTGAGCAGCGGCGATCTTTTCACTCAATTCTTTCAAAGAACGCTGGATGCTTTCAACACTGAGATTATTGAATACATAGATCTCTGCTTCCGCACCGGCGCGCTCAAATGCCTGTTTCGTATCGTATTCACAGTTTGTTCCCGGGAATACCGGAATGATGACTTTCGGTTTGTCATATGTACGACTTGCTTTTTTCTTTTGTTTTGCTTCATAAACAGGCGTGGTGATCACTTCTTTTGACACATCTGTTTTCGATGGATAAATCCCTTCATATAAGTGCATCCATGCATGGATCGCTTCTTCCATTCCTACCGGCGTGCCATTGAATACAAAGCCGCCTTCCGACGTCTTTCCAATCGGTGTAAAGCAATCATCCTGTAATTCACAAGTCGCTTCTACAACGATACCGCCGACATTTAAGTCAAATAACGGTTCACTGCTCTCAATGTGCGCACCGATCTTATTACCAAAGCCCATCTTACATACCGCTTCCGCAATACCACCGTATTTTACGGTCGATGCGGATACGATGGTTCCTTTTTCCATGTGTTTCAATACAGTGTCAAAATGATGCTTCAACTGTTCAAAATCAGGAGCATGATCCTCTTTTGGCGTATGTTTTACAAAATACAGATAATTGCCGGCCTGCTTAAACTCACTGGAAACGATCTTAGCCGCGCTCTGCGTCGCAACCGCAAAGGTAATGATCGTTGGCGGTACATGAAGATCTTTGAAAGTGCCGCTCATCGAATCTTTACCGCCGATCGCCGGTGTTTCAAATGCGATCTGCGCTTCAATGACACCTAGCAGTGCCTGCATCGGCTTGCCCCATTTACCGCTGTCGTCGTTCAAGCGTTCAAAGTATTCCTGATTGCTTAAACGCGCATGCCGATAATCGCATCCCAGCGCTACCATGCGGGCAAGCGCTTCGACAACCGAATAGCTGCCGGCTAAATATGGAGAATATACGGCAATCTCGGGATTGTATCCGTATGTCATGACCGATGCGGTATCGGTATAGCCAAATACCGGCAGTTTCTGTACCGAGCCTTCGCTTTCACTTAGCTGATACGCGCCGCCATATGGCATCAAAACAGTCGATTTCCCGATCGTCGCATCAAACATCTCCACCAATCCCTTTTGTGATGCGGTATTTGGCTGTGCTAAATTATCCAGTACCGCCTGTTTCACATCTTTATGGATCGTCTTTGATGCAAAAGGATCTGCCTGCAAGTCCGTCGTATCTTTCATCACGACATCCTGATACTGACGCACTCCATTGGTATCTAAGAAAGAACGGGCGATATCCACAATGACTTGTCCCCGCCATTTCATTACCAAACGCGGCGTTTCGCTTACTTCCGCAACGATCGTCGCCTCTAAGTTTTCACGATAAGCCAGTTCCTTGAATTTCTCATAATCCGCTTTGGCAATCACACATGCCATACGCTCCTGTGATTCTGAGATCGCCAGTTCGGTACCGTTCAGTCCGGCATATTTGACCGGAACCCGATCTAAATCAATAGCAATGCCCTCAGCCAATTCGCCGATTGCCACGCTGACCCCGCCTGCGCCGAAGTCATTGGCTTTTTTGATCAGCTTGGTTGCCTGCGGATCGCGGAATAATCTCTGTAGCTTGCGTTCCGTCGGAGCGTTTCCTTTCTGCACCTCCGATGAACATTTGCTCAGAGAAGTTTCATTGTGCTCTTTGGAAGAACCGGTCGCACCGCCGATGCCATCGCGTCCGGTCGCACCGCCGATCAGTACGACAATATCGCCCGGCTGCGGCTTTAAGCGCTTCACATTGGCTTTTGGTGCGGCGCCTACAACAGCGCCGACTTCCATTCGTTTCGCCACATATCCCTCATGATAGATCTCTTTGACATAAGTAGTTGCCAAACCGATCTGATTGCCGTAAGAAGAATAGCCATGCGCGGCACTTTTGGAGATACGGCTCTGTGGCAATTTATTAGGCAGTGTATCCGCAAGATCAGCCGTAATATCCCCGGCGCCGGTAATTCGCATCGCCTGATAAACATAGCTTCTGCCTGATAACGGATCGCGGATCGCTCCGCCGATGCAAGTAGCCGCCCCACCGAAAGGTTCGATCTCCGTAGGGTGATTATGTGTTTCATTCTTGAACATCAGCAGCCATTTTTCCGTTTTTCCATCGACATCGACATCAATTTCCACCGAGCAGGCATTGATCTCATCACTGATTTCCAGATCGTCTAATTTTCCCTGCTTGCGCAGATATTTTCCTGCCACCGTCGCCATATCCATGAGCGTCTGCGGCTTGCGGTTCTCATGCACCGCTTCACGCAAATGCAGATAGAGCTCATACGCTTTCTGAATGCTTTTTTGCATCGTTCCTTTTTCGATCTTTACATTTTGCAGCACCGTTTCAAAGGTTGTATGACGACAATGATCCGACCAGTAGGTATCCAGCACTTTGATTTCCGTGATCGTCGGATCACGGTGTTCTTCATTTGCAAAATAATCGCGGATATAACAAAGATCCTGCGTTGTCATAGCCAGTCCCTGCGCATTTCGATATGCTTCGATCGCTTCATCGCACATATGGACAAAATCAGTTACGGTTTCCACCGGTTCGATTTCCACATCTTCCTCAAACGCCAAAACGCTTAGATCCTTTTCTCGCATTTCCACCGGATTGATCAAATAGTGCTTGACTGCCGCCAGCTGCGCATCACCGACTTCCCCTTCTAAAACCACGATCTTGCCGCTTTTGATCACGACATCTTGTTTGTTGTTTAATAACATCAAGCACTGCTGCGCACTGTCCGCACGCTGATCATACTGACCGGGCAGACATTCATATGCCACATAAGTCTTTCCCGCTAACGATAGCTCGTCAAACACTTGATCGGTTACCGCTTCGGAAAGCACTTTGCTTTTCAGTAATTCCATATCGTGTTCATCGGCATGAAATACATCATACACATTATACAAAATGACATTCTTTAACTGCGCCATCCCCAGATCTGTACGCAGCTGTGCCAATAAAGAAGTCGCTTCTACCTGATAGGCATCTTTCTTTGTTACATAAATACGTCCGTTCATGTTCCCTCTCCTATTCAAAGTCCACAACGATAGAATCCGCCAATACTTTCTCTTTCATCGCCTGTTTATAAGCAACCAGTTTCTGCGCCATTGCTTCATCAGCCAAGGCGATCATCTGCGCTGCCAAGATCCCTGCGTTTTTCGCACCTGCCGAGCCGATGGCCACCGTTGCCACCGGGATCCCTCCCGGCATCTGCACGATCGACAACAAAGAATCTAAACCATTCAGCGCCTTTGACTGAATCGGCACGCCGATTACCGGCAGCGTTGTTGAAGCGGCGATCACCCCTGCCAAATGTGCAGCCCCTCCTGCTGCGGCAATGATGACCTGAATGCCTCTGTCCTTCGCACTTTTCGCGTATTCCTCCACTGCTTCCGGTGTACGGTGTGCTGACATGATGCGAATTTCATAAGCAAGTCCAAACTCCTTTAGCACCTCGCCCGTCGCCTTCATGGTAGGAAGATCACTGCGGCTTCCCATTACGATACTAACAACTGGTTTCATCTTTTTACCTCCCTAAAATGAAAAAAAATACATATTGAAAAAATCAATATGCAATACCATCAACATACAACTTCTTTTTTATCATAGAATGTTCCAATGTCCTGACGATCTTTTTGACAGTCATACCGGTATCCTCCTATAAATAAAAAAAGCGCAAGCAATACTTACACAAGCAAACTTTACGCCTTTTTTATGAAAAAAGTAAAAAATCTGCTTGTAGTCCACTCATTTACGGAGAGTGGGTAGAAACTTGTCAACCATATCTTGACCTTTATACAAGTCTTTTGGGTACATGATTATTATAAAAGATTTATCTTATTTATGCAAGGTAATTTACAGGTAAAAACTAAGAATCGGCGCATTTTTTACGATCAACCTAAAAAAGGAATGCGTCTTTTACAAAAACGATCCTCTCGTTTCACGTCTATTTCCGCATTCCCTTTACACTTTCTAAGTTATTTTGCTTTTTTCTCCCACGCTCTTTTCACATAAAGTGCACCTGCCATACCTGCGCTCACCATCATAAAGGCGAGATACATACCGGCAGAAGTCGTATCACCGGTATTCGGTGCCGGTGTGATCGCTCCTTGGTTAGATGTATTTTGCTGAGGCGGTGTGATCGGTGAAGGCTGTGGAACAATCTGTGCATCGTCCTCTTTTTCCTTCAGCTGGTCGATTGCATGAAAGATCGCTTCGGCCATTGCATCAACCTGTTTTTGCTTGGTGATATCAAGGTCAAAGATCACTTTGTCGATCGCTTCTTTTACCGCACTGAAATCCTGATAGTCGCTTGGATCCAGCGCCATCGCTTTTTCAAGCGCCGCGTTTACTTTTGTATAATCCGCTTTTACATAAACAAGTGCATCCATGGCAAGATCCAGTGCGTCTTTTGCATCGTTCACTTCAAACTGTATCGCAGCTTGTCCTTTTTCCAGCAGAATCTGTGCCGTTAATAAAGCTGCTTGCAGTTTTTTTACACCATCTTCTTCATAAATCTGTGCATTTTGTAAAAGAGCTTCTGCTTCTTTGACACTTTCCTGCAGTGCGCTGAAATCTGTTTCCTCCTTGATGACCAATACATCATGTTCTACACCTTTATAGCCATATGTAATATAAGCGCCGCCATCTTCCGGTCCCGCATAAACAAGGCCTTCCGGCATCGGCAGATCTTTATATTTGACTAACGTGGTAGTTCCGTGTTCACCCATCTCTTTTGACGTATAGGCATAGGAAGCATATTCCACTTTACTGTTTTGTGCATCGACAAAATGGAATCGTGCATTGGCATACTTCTTTTCCGCTACGTTGATATGGAAAATTCCGGCTGTCTTTGTGTCAATACCATAATAGCGATTTACGCTTGTCCCATCCCACGCTGTATCTAAATACAAAAGTACCGTGCTCACATAAGCAAACTCTTCCAAAGTCATCTGTTCATTGTCTTCATCTACGATCGCGTATGTATCATCACCGATAAGATCCAGATGATAAACGGTCGGCTTACTGCTCTCATAGCGGCTGATGTAAGAATCCTGATGGACTGCCTGCGGTTTTTTGCCGGCGTCTTCCAGCGCCTGATTCAGACCGTCGATATCCACCTGCATCGTAACCTCGGCACTGCGATCAACACCGCTGAGATCCACTTTTCCAGCCTCCATCAGATCACGCATTTCATATTCTTTCCCGGCAACGACAAAAGACACATAGTCGTGATAGCTGACGCCATAATCAGCAATGTTGTAGTTTTTTGCCATTACTGCAGGCGTATGCATTCCCAGCAACAAGCCGCACACAAAAAATACTTTGCCTAATTTTTTCAGTTTCATATTTTTCCTCCAATAGCTGCCTGCTTCAAATCGCTTGTCTTTGCTTCTTTCCTCCTTTCCTGATCATCAAACAAGCCGACTTGCCGCTTCGGCGCTTGATTCATGCAGTAAGAGATCTATCTGATCGATCCTGCATCATCCTCATGATATAGCTGCCTGTTTACGAAATTTGTCATTTTTACACACTGCATCTTTTTCTTTTGTCTCGTTCTTTTTTTGATGTGCATGGTAATTGATTCTTTCTATACTTTTACAAATAGGAATGCTATAATACTAACATGTTGATAACTGCAACAAATGATTGCTTATTCATTTTTTAAGGAGGCGAATGTTATGGAAAAACAACAGGCAAATCCACTGGGATATGAGCCGATCGGGAAACTGCTGCGGGCGTTTGCGCTACCTGCGGTCATCTCCATGCTCATTAACGCGATCTACAATATCGTCGATCAGATCTTTATCGGACAGGGTGTCGGATATCTTGGCAATGCGGCCACGACCATCGCTTTTCCTATCGTTACGATCATTTTAGCGGTAGGTACGACCATCGGTGCCGGAGGCAGTGCCTATGCGGCGATCAAACTGGGTGAAAAGCGCAATGAGGAGGCAGAGCTCACACTGGGCAACGCATTTTTGCTGTTAAGCATCATCGGGATCATCATGACAGTGATAGGCTTGCTGGCGATCGATCCTTTGCTTCATCTGTTTGGGGCAACCGCAAAAACATGGGATTACGCAAAAACTTACACAGCGGTCTTGATCGTCGGTACGACATTTAACCTGCTTGGCATCGGCTTGTCAAATTTGGTAAGAACCGATGGAAATCCAAAGCTTGCCATGTATGCCATGTTAGTTGGAGCGATCCTAAATACATTCCTTGACCCGCTTTACATCTTCGTATTTCACTGGGGCGTATTCGGCGCAGCGCTGGCAACGATCACTTCTCAGATCATTTCCACAGTGATCCTGACTTATTATTTCATTAAAAAAGGACAGATGCGCTTGCGTAAAGAAACGCTGCGGCTTGACCCTTTCATCTGTAAGCGGATCTTAGGACTGGGGTTTTCCAGCGGGGTTACCCAGATGGCCGGTACGATCTTACAGATCACGATGAACAATATGCTCATCACACAAGGCAATGCCAGCATCTACGGCGGTGACATCGCTTTGAGCGCCATGGGCATCGTAACCAAAATTTCCATGATCTTAACGTCGATCTGTATTGGCATCAGCATCGGTTCACAGCCGATCATCGGTTTCAACCGCGGCGCCAAGGCATTTCATCGGGTGAAACGAACCAGTATGATGAGCATTGGGATCGCCGGGACGGTATCTACGCTTGGATGGGCGCTTTGTCTGTTATTTCCTAATCAGATCCTTTCGATCTTCGGTGACAGCGAACCGCTTTTTACCGAGTTTGCGGTATTGTCGATGCGTATCTTTCTGATGGGCATCTTTACGGCCGGTTTCCAGATTGCCGCAACAGGATATTTCCAAGCCAGCGGACAGCCGCTCAAGGCAACGATCCTTTCTATGATGCGACAGGTGATCCTGCTAATTCCACTCATCATCATTTTAGGCAATACACTTGGATTAAACGGCATTTTATATGCCGGACCGATTGCCGACATCGGCGCCGGTATTGTCGTAGCGCTGTTTGTTACAGCAGAGTTCAAGAAATTAAATCACCTGATCACAACAGAAGAACAGGCATAATAAAAAGCATTTCTTTGATGATATTTCTTGTGTCTCATCATCGAAATGCTTTTTTATTGATTGGAAAGATGGAAATCTTCTTATAAGTCCTCGCGAATGTTTATAAAGTTTTACATAGCTTACAATCTAGTTTTTCACATATTGTCATTCATCTTGCCGTATCTCCACATAAACTTGCTTTATAAGCGCGTATGGCAAAACGCGTTAAATGCAGCACCGAAATTAAGGAGGAAGATATAAAAACCATTACCCGCTTTCGGGTGCAGCAGCCGACATATTGACTGCCGCAGCCGTTCTTTTCTCATTTTTCGTCATTGTGCCATTCCTGCAATACCGTTTCTACTTGGTCGATAAGCTGCTCTTTATTCGGGATATAAGAAACATATCGGGAAGCAAAGATATTATTTGAAAGACCGCCTAACGCATATTCAGCGGCTACACTGTCTTTATCCGTACAAAGAATGATACCGATAGGCGGATTGTCATGTTCGTCGTTTACTTCTGCTGCGTAATAGTTCAAGTACATATTCAGTTGTCCCACTGCTTCGGGCATGAGCTTGACAGTTTTTAATTCTATCAGAACATAAGCGCGAAGAATTTTGTTGTAGAAAACCATGTCTACATAGTAGTGCGTATTATTCAGCGTAACACGCTGCTGGGTTCCAACAAACATAAAACCGCGCCCTAATTCCAACAGAAATTTTTCTATCTGCTCTACAAGAGCCTTTTCAAGGTCACTTTCCATAAGCGATTTATTTTCCGGTAACCCTAAAAACTCAAAAACATATGGGTCTTTTATCATGTCCACAGGCTGCGTCATTTCAATTCCTTTTTCTGCAAGGGCAAGTATCTTTGCTTTGTTAGCTTTTCCATCGGACAGCAGTAGACGTTCATAGAGAGAGGTTGCGATCTGACGCTTCATTTCCCGTATCGACCATCCGGAGTTAATCGCTTCTTTTTCGTAAAATCTGCGCTTTTCATCATCGGAAATTGTCAAAAGCTCGCAATAATGCGACCATGACAATTTAACAGACACTGTCTGTTGAATTTGATAAGTCTGATAAAAACGGCGCATAAACTGGAGATTTGAAACAGAAAATCCCTTGCCAAATTCTTTCGTTAATTCTTTGGATAGTGCTTTTAAGGTTTGCTTTCCATAAACTGCTCGTTCTTGGCTGTTCTGTTCGTGCTCCACGATAATGCGACCGACATTCCAGTAAGTAGACAACAATTCTGTATTCACTTGTACGGCGATCCGCTGACGTGTGCTGGAAAGCAATTCTTTAATTTCCTGTATCATAGAAGTCGTATATGTTAATCCATCCATAATGATACCACTTACTCCCCCCCTTATCCCCCTCCACTCCTTTTTCCTCCTCCTCACCCCCGTTCTTGGTTATAGCATAAATCATTTGTCATTCCTATCCAATGCTTATCCTCATTCTGTTTGCTTTGCCGGATTTTGGATATAGTTAAGCTCTCTGTTTCTCATTCCCTTAATAGGCTTGATCTTTTTACATGATGTATGCGTCAATGGCAATCTTACGAAGATCCGCTATCATGTTACAGGGTATATCAGCTTCATTTTTTTTATATTGCAAAAACCAACTAAAAATCTGATTGTCCGCTAAAACACTGTATCTATCAGCATTTTCAAGGGTTGAAATACTTCAAATTACTACGATTTTACTACCATTGAATGAGCCTTGATACGTTAGAAATCCCAGATTTGCAAAGATATGGTACAGCACATCAGTATTGATAAACTAAAAATTGAATATCGCAAGTAGATTATGGAACGCCGATATTGACGTTCCTTTTCTATTTCCAGCCGTTCAGAAATGGACGGCTTTTTCTATATCCAAACGAAAGGAGAATTTTAAAAGCTATGAAAAAGATATTGAAGCGATTAGCCACAGGCTTCCTTGCCTTTGCGACTATCGTTACCGCTTTGCCGACAACGGCAGTCCACGCTTCCGAGAAGCAATACTGGACAGAAAGTGCCGAGCGTGTCGGTATCGTTGAAAAAGTAATGAATGACGGTTCTATCGGTTCGACATTCAATGAGGGACACATGACCGTTGAGGGCGAGGACGCTTTCTGCGTGGATATTAACACCAACTTCCGCAACGGTTATAAGACCAGAGCCGACGCAAGCACACGCATGAGCTACGACCAGATTTCAGATGTTGCCCTCTCAATCGAGTATGTTAATCAGTATGTGCAGAGCCACAGCGGATTGAGCAGTCAGCATATCTACCTTTTGAAACAATGCGTCGTATGGCAGAGATTGAGTGTTCATCTAGGCTGGCAATGCGATAACGTCAGAGCTTCCTATGATGAAATCCCAAAAGCGATACAGGACGAGGTGTACGCTGGGGCGAAAGCCTTTGCCAGCGAGAACAAAGGACGCTATGAATGTGGCGGTTATATCTACTCTGGCGAGGGGCAGGACATTGGACAGTTCTGGGCGAAACTTGCCGTAGGAAATGCCACACTGAAAAAGACTTCCAGTAATGCCAGCATTACCGACGGGAACGGGCTTTACTCTATCGCTGGTGCGACTTATGGTGTCTATTCTGATAAGGACTGCACAAAACAGCTTGCCACCCTTACGACGGATAACAGCGGAAACACTGATACCGTGGAAGTAAAGGCTGGTACAGTCTACATCAAAGAGCTTTCCGCTCCCGCTGGCTACAAGGTGGACAATACAGTGTATTCCTTAAATGTGGAAGCTGGCAAGACAGCGACCTTGAACGTATCCGATACGCCAAAGGTTACAGATACCCTTATCGAGCTTTTCAAGATTGACATGGAAACACAGAAAGACGCTCCACAGGGCGACGCTTCCCTAGAGGGTGCGGAGTTCACATGGAAATTCTATGCGGGACACTATACCGTTGACAATCTCCCCAGCGAGCCTACAAAAACATGGGTGACAAAGACAATCGCTGAAAAGGACAGCGACGGCACTATCCATTATGTTTCCCGCCTTTCTGATGAATACAAGGTATCTGGAGACAGCTTCTATACACAGGACGGAAAGAACGTGCTTCCTCTAGGGACGCTGACCGTTGAGGAAACGAAAGCTCCTAACGGCTATCTTCTTGACGGTGCGTATATGCAGGCAAACGGTAGCGAAGAACAGATTAAAGGAATGTACCTTACACAGATTACCGAGGACGGCGACATTGCCGTATTGTCTGGAAGCAATCAGTACCATGTATCAGACAAGGTTATCCGTGGCGGTGTGAAAATCCAGAAAAGAGATTTGGAAACCAGCGATACCAAAGGTCAAGGAAGTGCGACCTTGAAAGACGCTGAATTTGAAATCATTTCCCTTAATGACAATGCCGTACTTGTCGAGGGCAAGCTCTACAATAAAGGCGAAGTGGTAAAGACAATCCTTACCGACATTGAGGGCGTGGCTTCTACTTCCGCTGACCTCTTACCTTACGGGAAATACCGTATCGAGGAAAGCAAAGCTCCAGAGGGCTATCTGACGGACGGTGCAGAACCGATTGAATTTGAAATCACAGAGGACGGAAAAATCGTTGACCTTACAGGTGCGGACACATCAATTTACAATCAAGTGAAGCGTGGCGACCTAGAGGGTGTCAAGATTGGAGCTGGCACACACCAGCGTCTTGCGGGAGTTCCGTTTAGGATCACAAGCAAGACCACAGGTGAGAGCCACATTATCGTGACAGATGATAACGGGCAGTTCTCTACTTCTTCCGACTGGGCTTCCCACAAACATAACACCAATGCAGGAAAGACCAGCGAGGACGGTATCTGGTTTGGAACAAGTGAGCCAGACGACAGCAAAGGTGCTTTGATTTACGATACCTATATCATTGAGGAATTACGCTGTGAGGGCAACAAAGGCTTTGAGCTTATCCCGCCGTTTGAAATCGTGGTGTCCAGAAACAATGTGACCGTTGACTTAGGGACACTCACTGATGAATACGAGAAAGAAATCTCTATCCATACCACAGCCACAGGCAAGGACGGCGAGAAGTCTATCGTAGCTGGCAAAGAGGTAACAATCATTGACACGGTTACGCTTGACGGGCTGGAAAAAGGCACAAAATATCAGCTCAAAGGCTGGCAGATGTTGAAAGAGGAAAACGCCGAGCTTCTTATCGACGGACAGCGTGTGGAAAGTGATTACACATTCACAGCCGACAGCGAAGAAATGAAGTTTGAAATGGAATATACGTTCAACGCTTCTTCTCTGGGCGGTCAGAACCTTGTAACCTTTGAGGAACTTTACGACCTTTCCAACGAGGACGAGCCTGTAAAGGTGGCAGAACACAAGGACATTGACGACGAGGGACAGACGGTGCTTATCACAGAGCGTATCATCTCTATCCATACCACAGCGACCAGCGAGGACGGAAAGAAAGAGATTGAAGCAGGAAAAGACGTGACAATCATTGATACCGTTACGTTTGACGGATTGGAAATCGGCACAAAGTATCAGCTTGTAGGCTGGCAGATGATTAAGGACGAAAACGCAGAGCTTATCATCAACGGAGAGCGTGTCGAGAATGACTATACCTTTACTGCCGACAGTGAAAGCATGGAAGTACAGATTTCCTTTACATTCGACGCTTCCGAGCTGGGCGGGAAAGAGCTTGTGACCTTTGAGGAATTATACGATTTGAGCAATCCAGATGAACCGACAAAGGTTACAGAGCATAAGGACATTGAGGACGACGGGCAGACGGTGACAATCACAGAAGTACCAGAAACACCAGAAGAACCAACAGAGCCGGAACAGCCGACCACACCAGATACACCGAGCAAGACAACAGACGCTCCAAAGACAGGCGATAATACAAACATTGCCTTATTCTTAGGGCTTCTTGTTCTCTCTGGTGCAGGCGTGGCAGGGACATACTTCTTCAAGCGTAGACGCTCTTAATCGGGCGGTCTGCTTATGATAATGAAGAAATCCCGTTCCCCGCCGTATGTACTTGTAACAGGAAATGAAAATCGAAACTGTTCCTTTTCTGTTAATCTGCTTGCGGATTGACGGAAAAGAACAGTCCACTAGGGGCGTGGGGAGTGTAGCTCCCCACATATCAATCACAGAAAGAAATGAGGTAGAACACATGAAATTAAAATATATCGTGCCAAATATGGCACAGACTTTTGGTAACTTAGAGTTTGCAGGAGAAAATGACGTGGAGCAACAGCGTGTCAATGGTCGCTTTGTTCCCGTGACAAGAAGCTATAACCTGTATTCCGACATTCAGAGAGCCGACGACATTATCGTGGTGCTTCCTGCAAAGGTTGGGGAAAAGCGTTTCAAGTATGAGCAGAAAGTAAAGCTCGTCAATCCTAAGATTACCGCCGAGGGAAAGAACGTGCGAGGTCGTGGCTACACCAACTATATCTTAACGGCTGACGATATGCTTCCAGTCGAGGAAAGCAAGTAAAGGGGGTATCAGATTATGAGATTAGCGAATGGAATTGTATTAGATAAGGAAAAGACTTTCGGAGTATTGAAGTTCTCCGCATTAAGACATGAGGTGCGTGTAGAGAATGAGGATGGGACGACCAGCGAAGAAATCAAGCGTAGAACCTATGATTTGAAGTGCAGTCAGCAGGAACGCACGATACAGGTATCTATCCCAGCGGAAATCCCTGTCAAGGACTATCCGTACAATGCCGAGGTGGAGCTTATCAATCCTGTTGCCGATACGGTGGCAAACGCCAACTACCGAGGGGCAGATGTGGAATGGTACATCAAGGCAGACGACATTGTGCTGAAAAATAAAGGTGGTCAGCCCGCAGGCAATCCACAGAACCATGCTCCGCAGGGACAGGCGAAGAAATAATTTTATTCCCCTGCTTCTTAGGAAAATTTAAGAAAGAATTTCATGTTTTTTAGAAATTCTTTCAAATATATGTGGTACACTTAGCTTGACAATGCAAGAAAGGAGTGGGGGAAATGCTTTTAATGTTAATTATTCCAATTATTTTAACCGTAGCCCCAGTAATGGTATATCAAACAGTCATGTTACTAGGTAAGAAAAAGTCTACATCTACACATTATGTATGGACATATATTATGATGATTTATATATGGCTTGTTATTTCTGTTACTGGAATAGGCTCTATATGGGATATGATTTCAAAAGGTGGGTTGATAGCTACTTTTCAACAGGCTAATATTAGTTTGATACCTTTTCAATCAGAGGGTATGTTCACATATTGTATGAACGTAATCATGCTTATGCCTTTAGGTTTCTTACTTCCTTATATTTGGAAGAACTTTAGAAATCCTTTGAAAGTAGCTTTAACAGGTTTTTCATTTTCTATCTTTATTGAATTTGCACAGTTACCAACTAACAGGTTAGTGGATATTGATGATTTAATGATGAATACATTAGGTGCAATTTTAGGCTATGTAGTATGGAAAATGATAGGAAAATATTTTTTCAATAAGAAAGAAGAACAACGCACTACTTCATTGGGAAAATGTGAGCCTGTTATTTATTTATCTTTAGCCTGTATCTGTAATTTCCTGTTATATAATTGGACATGGTTTTTTTAAGTTTTAGAAGCAGTTAATCTATATGATTGACTGCTTTTCTTATATTCAGAAAAGAGGTATATATGAACATTTTGAAATATAAAGGACATCGTATCAGAGCCAGCGACAAGTACCTTGTGTACCGTTTCTGTGGGGGTACGCTCCTGCTCCTGTTCGTGGCGGTTCTTCTGCTACTGAACTTGGGACAGCTTATGCGTACCGATTGGGAGCATTTCAGCCTGCTTGATAATGGCGTGACGCTTTCTATATACAACTTCATAACCGTAGGGATAGCGACTGGTGTTTGTGCATTGGTCGCTTTCCTTTATTACCACTTTCGCTATGACAGCTTCAAGAAGCTATTACACCGTCAAAAGCTCTCTCGCATGATACTGGATAACAAGTGGTATGAAGCCCAGACCGTACAGGACAGCGGTTTTTTCACTGACCTGCAGAGCAGATCAAGGGAAAAAATCATCTGGTTTCCTAAAATCTATTATCAAATGGAAACGGGCTTGCTCCATATCCGCTGTGAAATCTCTTTGGGAAAGTATCAAGATAAACTCCTTAGATTGGAAGATAAGCTGGAAAGCGGGCTTTACTGTGAGCTGACCGACAAGACGCTCCATGACGGCTATATCGAATACACCCTGCTCTATGACATGATAGCGAACCGTATCACGATTGACGAAGTAAAGGCTGAAAACGGGGGTTTGCGTCTGATGAAGAACCTCACATGGGAATATGACGCACTCCCTCACGCCCTTATCTGTGGCGGGACTGGCGGTGGAAAGACCTATTTCTTGCTGACAATCATTGAAGCCCTCTTGCAGACCAACGCCCAGCTTTTCATCTTAGACCCTAAGAACGCCGACCTTGCGGACTTGGGTACGGTCATGGATAACGTGTACCACACCAAAGAAGATATGATTGAGTGTGTCAATGCGTTCTATGAGGGCATGGTACAGCGAAGCGAGGAAATGAAGCACCACCCAGACTACAAGACGGGCGAGAACTATGCCTATCTGGGCTTACCGCCTTGCTTTCTTATCTTTGATGAATATGTGGCGTTCTTGGAAATGCTGGGGACAAAGGAAAGTATAAGCCTTTTAAGCCAGCTAAAGAAAATCGTCATGCTTGGCAGACAGGCGGGGTATTTCCTCATTGTCGCCTGCCAGCGTCCCGACGCAAAATATTTTTCAGACGGTATCAGAGATAACTTCAATTTCCGTGTGGGCTTGGGGCGTATCAGTGAGCTAGGCTATGGTATGCTTTTCGGAAGCGACGTAAAGAAACAGTTCTTCCAGAAGCGTATCAAAGGGCGTGGCTATTGTGACGTGGGTACGAGCGTCATATCAGAGTTTTACACTCCCCTTGTACCAAAGGGACATGATTTTTTACAGGCTATCGGCTCACTCGTCCTTACAAGGCAGGACGGGACGGCGACGTGCGAAGCGAAAGGCGACGGCTCGGACTAGCCTTGCTGGTGTGGCGTCAGCCACGCCAGCGAAAGAAGCCCCTCGGTATCTAACAGAGGGGCACAATTCCGCTGGAAACTACGGTCAAAAAGTCTGGAAATCCCGCTTGGCAAAAGGGTTTTCTCTCACTCATGGCTGACTGTGACAATCGGCGGAAAATATCACACTTTCACGATTGGGGGTATGCAGGCTGAATGAAAGCACCTTTATAACTGCCTTGAAAGAGAAACGCCAGTCTTACGGCGTGTCCCAGACAAGGCTTGCTATCATGGCTGGTATCAGCCGTGAACATTTGAACCGTATTGAAGCGGGCAAGGTAACGCTTACGGACGATATGCAGGACAAGCTCATGGAAGCCGTTGAGAAATTCAATCCCGACGCTCCCATGTTCCTGCTGTTCGACTATGTGCGTATCCGTTTCCCCACGCTGGATATACAGCATGTTATCAGAGATATATTGAAGCTCAACATTGACTATATGCTCCATGAGGACTACGGACACTACAAGTACACAGAACATTACTATCTGGGTGATGTGTTCGTCTATACTTCACAGGACGAGGAAAAAGGCACGCTTCTGGAACTGAAAGGAAAAGGCTGTCGCCAGTTTGAAAGCTATCTGCTGGCACAGGGGCGTAGCTGGTACGACTTCCTCATGGACGCACTCATTGAGGGCGGTGTGATGAAACGCCTTGACCTTGCGATTAACGACAGGGCGGGCATACTGGATATTCCAGATCTGACCGCCAAATGCAACCGTGAGGAATGTGTTTCCCTGTTCCGCTCTTTCAAGTCCTATGCTTCGGGCGAGCTGGTGAAGCACAACGAGCAGGACAAGGCGGGCATGGGACACACGCTGTATATCGGCTCTCTGAAATCGGAAGTCTACTTCTGCTGTTATGAGAAGAACTACGAGCAGTACGCAAAGCTGGGAATACCGCTTGAGGAAGCTCCGATAAAGAACCGCTTCGAGATACGACTGAAAGATGAAAGAGCCTATTATGCCGTCCGTGAACTGCTGACCCATTATGACGCAGAACAGACGGCATTTTCTATCATCAATCACTATATCCGCTTCGTGGACAGAGAACCAGAGAAGCGAAAGACAGACTGGAAGCTCAATGACCGCTGGGCGTGGTTTATCGGGAAAGACCGCCCGCCTGTCAAGCTGACAACAGACCCAGAGCCTTACACATTGGAAAGGACGCTGGGCTGGATAAGCCGACAGGTCGCACCTACCTTAAAAATGCTGAAAAAGATAGACGCTGGCAACAGCACGAGCTATCTGAAAGAGATTGAGGACAACGCAAAGCTGACAAAAAAGCACTTGCAGATAATCAGACAGCAGACAGTGGACACAGAGGAGCTTATCACAGAGTAAAGGAGAATTGAGATTATGGCAGAACTTGTCAAGGACTTGGTGCTGGTATCGCTGGGAATGGGTATCGGTGTCGTCCTTATGTGTATCGCACAGGTCAGCAAAATGGCTGATGAAGAAATGGAAGAAATCAAAAAAGAAAGGATTGATAAAGAATGAATTTCGGACAGAATTTATACAACTGGTTTTTAAGCAACGCTCAGAGCTTGGTGCTTATGGCAATCGTGGTAATCGGTATCTACTTAGGATTTAAAAGAGAGTTTTCTAAGTTAATCGGCTTCCTTGTGATTGCCTTAATCGCTGTGGGGCTGGTATTCAATGCAGGCGGTGTCAAGGACGTGCTGTTAGAGCTGTTCAACCGTATCATTGGAGCGTAACAATCAGCAGTTTGCGGTCACGCAAACTTACCTGTCCCCCCCTATGGGAGTTCGGGCATAGGGGGAATGAAAGGGGGTGACGGAATGGTACACAGATAAAAGATAGTCACGCTATGAATTTCATTGAATGGCTGTTTTTTAGATGATATACTGTGAATATAGGAAAGATAAATCAGAGCTTGAGGAGGTAATATGCCTATGAAAAAATATATTTCTTTATTTTTGTGTTTTATTTGTATATTAGCTTTAGTTGCATGTGAAAAAAAAGCAGACCCTATTACGCTACCTCAGATAGACGATATTACATCTGTTGATATAACCGTCGGGGAAAACAAAGTAAATCATACAGATAAAGCTTGGATAAGTGAAATAATTTCAGATATTTCTAGTTCTGAACCTACTAGTAAGGAAAGCATTCAAGATACTCCACAAGTTGAAAATTATATCAAAATTGATTTTCAGTTCAAAACAGGGACAAGTATCCTTTATGTATATGAGGACAGTAGTAAATACTATATTGAACAGCCATATCAGGGAATTTATAAAACTGATAGTCAACTGTTCAAACGGTTACAAGAAACTAATTAAATCCTACCTATAGCAATTTCATATCCCGACACAAAGCGGTTACTCCTTTGGAGATCAACCGCTTTTTCTATACTCAAATTTCAGATTGGAGTGATTGATTGAAAGATATTTTTACCGATATGCAGGCAAAAATCGGCTGTCCGTATCTCTCCGACCTGCCCTATTACAAGCGTGCGGTCTGGTTTGAGATGAAACGCCTTTGCCTGTCCGACTACCCTAAGAAACAGTTGGAAGATTTTTCACGCTATGTATTCGGCGTGCCTTACTCCGTCATACAGGAAGCGTTACAAAGAAAGGATGTGATGAAACATGGAAGAAATGCGTGTGCAGATTGAAGCCAGAGAACCAACAGACGGAGAAATTCGTGCCTTTTGGTTCACCCTGCCTATCGACACAGAACAGGTAGAAGAACTGCTGGGGATTGATGTAGATACGGACTATTACTATATCACGGGTAAGGAGCTTCCCTTTGCTGATGAAGTGCAGGAAGATACCACCATTGAAAGGCTCGACGACCTGTACCATACCTATGAAAGCCTGCCCTCTGACTTGAAAGAGGACTACGGGGAGCTGATGTGTTATTTCACTGACCTTGACGAACTGCACCGATACAGAAACGACATCATTCATTATTCGTGGTGTAAGAACATGACGGACGTTGCCCGCCATATTCTGAACAACGACCCAGACTTTACTTCCCTTAGTGAGAGTGTCACCCGCTATTTCGATTATGAAGCCTACGGGCAGTATCTTGACGACAACGGACGCTTTGTGGAAACCGACCACGGTATCTATGAACTTCCATAGAAAAGAGGTGTAAGCCTGTGGTGGACGACATGAGGGTGTATATCGCTAATCTTGGCAAGTACAATGAGGGCGAACTTGTGGGGGACTGGTTTTCTTTCCCTATCGACGAGGAAGATGTTGCGGAGCGTATCGGGCTGAACAGCTACTATGAGGAATACGCTGTCCATGATACCGACAACTTCCCTATTGAAATCGGGGAGTATATCTCCATTGAAGGACTCAACGAGATGTACGACATGATTTGTGAGCTTCCCGACTATATCACGGACGCTCTGGACGAGTTTGTTTCCTACTATGGAAGTCTGGAAGAAGTCTACGAGCATAAGGACGAGATTTATTATTATCCTAATTGTGAGGACATGACCGACGTTGCCTATTACTTCATTGACGAGTTGCAGGTATTGGGACAGATACCGCTACCGTTGCAGAACTATATCGACTATGAAGCATACGGCAGGGACTTGTCCATAGAGGGGACATTCATTGAAACAAGCCGTGGGATATGCGAGATACCATATTAGAGCTGGCAGATCAGCGACAGGCAAGGTCGCTACTGACAGCTTTTTCTATCAAGGACAGTCTGAAAATGGCTGTCCTTTTCCATTACAACGAAAGGAGCTGAAACGAATTGAAAAAGATTAAGAGCTACACGGGTATCTGGAACGTGGAGAAAGTCTTATACGCAATCAATGACTTCACTCTCCCGTTTCCCGTTACCTTTACCCAGATAACGTGGTTTGTTATCACGGAGTTTGCCGTCATTCTCTTAGGGGACTTACCGCCGTTATCGCTTATCGAGGGGGCGTTTCTGAAATACTTCGGTATTCCCGTCGCCCTCACATGGTTTATGAGCCAAAAGACCTTTGACGGCAAGAAGCCTTACAGCTTCTTGAAATCGCAGATTACGTTTGCCCTGCGACCAAAAGTGACCTATGCAGGAAAAGCCGTGAAGCTGGAAAAGGAAGTGTTCAGCGAACCTGTCACGGCGGTTAGGAGTGTGATGTATGTTCCCGATTAAATATATCGACAACAATCTTGTCTGGAACAAGGACAATGAAGTATTCGCCTACTATGAGCTGATACCGTATAACTATTCTTTTCTGTCAGCGGAGCAGAAGTTTATCGTCCATGACAGCTTTCGCCAGCTTATCGCACAGTCCCGTGAGGGAAAGATACACGCCTTGCAGATAGCGACGGAAAGCTCCGTAAGAAGCATACAGGAGCAGTCAAAAAAGCTGGTAACGGGGCGACTTCGTGATGTGGCGATACAGAAGATAGATGAACAGACGGAAGCCCTTGTTTCCATGATTGGGGACAATCAAGTGGACTACCGCTTTTTTATCGGCTTCAAGCTCATTGTGACAGAGGAAAAAGTGAGCCTTGAAAGCATGAAGAAATCGGCGTTTCTGACATTCAAAGAGTTCTTGAATGAGGTCAACCATACGCTGATGAACGACTTTATCTCCATGCCAGATGATGAAATCAACCGCTACATGAAAATGGAAAAACTGCTGGAAAATAAAATCTCCCGCCGTTTCAAGTTCCGACGCTTGGAGAAGAACGACTTCGGGTATCTTATCGAGCATATCTACGGCAGGGACGGCGTGGCGTATGAGGACTACGAATATTCGCTTCCAAAGAAGAAGCTGAAAAAGGCAACGCTCATCAAGCAGTACGACCTTATTCGTCCGACCCGCTGTCTGATAGAGGAAAGCCAGCGATACATAAGGCTGGAACATGAGGACAGCGAGAGCTTCGTGTCCTACTTTACCGTCAACGCCATTGTGGGCGAGCTGGATTTTCCGTCGTCAGAAATCTTCTACTTCCAGCAACAGCAGTTCACGTTTCCTGTTGATACAAGCATGAATGTAGAAATCGTCGGCAACCGCAAGGCACTTTCCACGGTGAGAAATAAAAAGAAAGAGCTGAAAGATTTGGACAACCACGCCTATCAGTCTGGAAGCGAAACCAGCTCAAATGTGGTGGACGCATTAGACAGCGTGGACGAGCTGGAAACCGATTTAGACCAGAGCAAGGAAAGCATGTATAAACTTTCTTACGTTATCCGTGTGTCCGCTCCCGACCTTGACGAGCTGAAACGACGCTGTGATGAGGTCAAGGACTTCTACGACGACCTCAATGTTAAGTTAGTCCGCCCCGCTGGGGATATGCTGGGGCTTCACTCTGAATTTCTCCCCGCCAGCAAGCGTTACATCAATGACTATGTGCAGTATGTGAAATCGGACTTCTTGGCTGGTCTTGGTTTCGGAGCGACGCAACAGCTTGGCGAGAATACAGGTATCTATATCGGCTATTCCGTAGACACGGGAAGAAACGTCTATTTACAGCCGTCCCTTGCTTCACAGGGTATCAAGGGGACAGTCACCAACGCTCTAGCGTCTGCCTTTGTCGGAAGTCTTGGCGGTGGAAAATCATTCTGCAACAATCTGATTGTCTATTATTCCGTTCTCTTTGGGGGACAGGCTGTCATTCTCGACCCTAAAAGCGAGCGTGGCAACTGGAAAGAAACGCTCCCAGAGATAGCCCATGAAATCAATATCGTCAACCTTACCAGCGACAAGGAAAACGCAGGGCTTCTTGACCCGTTCGTGATTATGAAGAATGTAAAGGACGCTGAAAGTCTGGCGATAGACATTCTCACATTCCTTACGGGGATTTCCTCTAGGGACGGCGAGAGATTCCCTGTCCTTAGAAAAGCGGTGCGAGCCGTGACCCAGAGCGATCAGCGAGGACTACTCCATGTGATAGACGAGCTACGCAGAGAGGACACGGCGATAGCCCGCAACATTGCCGACCATATCGACAGCTTTACGGACTATGACTTTGCACATCTGCTGTTTTCGGACGGTTCGGTGTCTAACGCTATCAGCTTGGACAACCAGCTCAACATCATACAGGTTGCCGACCTTGTTCTGCCAGATAAAGACACGACCTTTGAGGAATACACGACCATAGAACTGCTGTCCGTGGCTATGTTGATTGTCATTAGTACGTTTGCCCTTGACTTTATCCACAGTGACAGAAGCATTTTTAAAATCGTGGATTTAGATGAAGCGTGGGCGTTCCTCAACGTGGCACAGGGCGAAACCCTCTCAAACAAGCTGGTGCGTGCGGGACGTGCTATGCAGGCGGGCGTGTACTTTGTTACGCAATCCTCTGGCGACGTGTCAAAGGAGAGCTTGAAAAACAATATCGGGCTGAAATTCGCTTTCCGTTCTACGGACATCAACGAGATAAAGCAGACCCTTGAATTTTTCGGTATCGACAAGGACGACGAGAACAACCAGAAACGACTTCGTGACTTGGAGAACGGACAATGCCTGCTTCAAGATTTGTACGGACGTGTGGGCGTGGTGCAGATACACCCTGTCTTTGAAGAATTACTGCACGCCTTTGATACCAGACCACCCGTGAAAAGCGAGGTGGAGTGATGAAAGATAGGATAAAGGGGCTTCTGACAAGAAAGAAGCTCTTTCGTTTTTTCAAGATAGCTGTGATAGTCATTTTTACCTCTGTTGTGTTCCTCTCCCTGTTCGGGACGGTGGCTCATGCCACGGGGCTGGTTGATGATACCGTCAATGCGGATAACCTGTATTCGCAGTACCCGCTGGAAAACTACCAGCTTGACTTCTATGTGGACAATAGCTGGGGCTGGCTTCCGTGGAACTGGCTGGACGGTATCGGTAAATCCGTACAATACGGGCTTTACTGTATCACCAATTTTATCTGGACTATCAGCCTGTATCTAAGCAACGCCACGGGGTACGTCGTCCAGCAGGCGTATAAGCTGGACTTCATCAACGACATGGCAGACAGTATCGGAAAGAGCATACAGACCCTAGCGGGCGTGACGGAAAATGGCTTCGGAAGCACTGGCTTCTATGTGGGCTTCCTGCTTCTCATTATCCTTATCGTGGGTATCTATGTAGCCTACACGGGGCTTATCAAGCGAGAAACAAGCAAGGCATTACACGCCGTTATCAACTTTGTTGTGGTGTTCGTGCTGTCCGCTTCCTTTATCGCCTATGCTCCCGACTATATCAAGAAAATCAATGACTTTTCTTCGGACATTTCCACGGCTTCGCTGGATTTGGGGACAAAAATCATGCTCCCCGACAGCGACAGCCAAGGGAGAGACAGCGTGGACTTGATAAGGGACAGCCTGTTTTCCATACAGGTACAACAGCCGTGGCTACTCCTGCAATTTGGAAACAGCGATATAGAGGAAATCGGAGCTGACCGTGTGGAAGCTCTGGTATCGGTCAGTCCGTCAGCAGACGACGGGGCGACCCGTGAGGACGTGGTGAAAACGGAAATCGAGGATAACGACAACGACAATCTGACGATACCGCAGGTCATCAACCGTCTGGGAATGGTGTTCTTCCTGCTCATCTTCAATCTGGGGATAACGATATTCGTTTTCCTGCTTACAGGCATGATGATATTCTCCCAGATATTATTTATCATCTTCGCTATGTTCCTGCCGATTAGCTTTCTTTTAAGCATGATACCCAGCTATGAGAACATGGCAAAACAGGCAATCGTGCGAGTGTTCAATACGATTATGACAAGGGCGGGAATAACGCTCATTGTCACGGTGGCTTTTTCCATTTCCAGTATGTTCTACAACATCTCCACCGATTACCCGTTCTTTATGATTGCGTTCTTACAGATAGTCTGCTTTGCGGGTATCTACATGAAGCTGGGCGACCTTATGAGTATGTTCAGCTTAAACGCTGGGGACAGTCAGAGCATGGGACGCAGGATATTCCGTCGCCCGTACCTGTTCATGCGACACCGAGCTAGGCGTATGGAACACCGTATCGCAAGGGCGGTTGGTGCTGGAAGTGTCGCTGGTGCGGTGGCTGGTACAGTAGCCGGAACTACCATGAATGACGGTTCTGGAAAATCTGTCAGAGCTGGTACGGGAAGAAAAGAACGCCGAGAAAATGCGTCTTTCGGAAGTCGAGCCGGTTCTGCCGTAGGTGCAGTGCTTGATACGAAAAACAAGGTCAAGGACAAGGCAACGGCTGTCAAGGAGAATATCAAGGATATGCCGACACAGACCGCCTATGCCCTGCACTCCGCAAAGGAAAAGGCAAAGGAAAATATGTCCGACTTCAAGCGTGGCATTGTGCAGGGACAGGAAACCAGACAGAGCCAGCGTGCCGACAAACTCCAACAGCACAGACAGAATATCGCTGACAAGCGTATGGAGCTTCAAAAAGCACAGGAAGCAAAACAAGCTGGCAGAACGACGGACGGATCAGCGACAACAGGAGCTACCCGTCCCCATGACAGACCTGTGACCGCTTCTCCTGCTTCTAAGACCGACACAGGGAAAATGCAGGAAGTCAAGCGTCCTGTCACGACCGATAAGGTACATACCGAGCCGACAAAAGCACAGCCTGTCAAGGAGCGTCCGCTTGCTTCTGGTACAGAAAAGAAAACTTCTGAACCTGTATCACAGCCACAGGGACAGCGACAAACCGTAAGACGTACCGTGGAGCAGACAAGCAAGACAGAGCGTACTCTTTCCAGCCAGCAGAAACAGACGAATTACCAGAAAAATCAACAGACCGTGAAGAAAACCACCACAAAGAAAGGACGTAGGAAATGAAGCTGAGACATCTCGCCATTATTGGCAGTCTGTTTCCCTTTCTTCTTGCGATAGTGCTTTTCTTTGGTGTGCTTATCAGTGCCGAGGACGACGACGGGGGCGGTGGTTCTTCCTCATGGGTAACGGGTATGAACCTGTCAGCAGAGGTGTTGAAACATCAGCCTATGGTAGAGAAATACGCTAAAGAGTACGGCATTTCCGAGTATGTCCCCTATCTGCTGGCAATCATACAGGTGGAAAGTGGCGGGACAGCCGAGGACGTTATGCAGAGTTCCGAGAGCATGGGCTTACCGCCTAACTCCCTTGATACGGAAAGCTCAATCAAGCAGGGGTGCAAGTATTTTGCGTCCCTGCTTTCTTCAGTAGAAAGTCAAGGCATAGAGGATATAAACGTCGTGGTACAGTCCTATAACTATGGCGGTGGCTATATCGGCTATGTGGCTAAGAACGGGAAAAAGCACAGCTTCACGCTGGCAGAGAATTTCGCCCGTGACAAGTCTGGTGGGAAGAAAGTCACCTACACGAACCCTATCGCTGTCGCCCGCAATGGTGGCTGGCGTTACGGGTATGGAAATATGTTCTATGTGGAGCTTGTCAGCCAGTATCTCACGGTCAGTCAAGTATCGGGCGAGCTGGCACAGAAGATAATGAATGAAGCTCTGAAATATCAAGGCTGGGACTATGTGTATGGCGGGAGCAACCCTAACACTTCTTTTGACTGTTCGGGGCTGGTTCAATGGTGCTATGGCAAAGTGGGCATTTCCTTACCGAGAACGGCACAGGCACAGTATGACGCTACCCAGCATATCCCGCTTTCACAGGCACAGGCTGGCGATTTGGTGTTCTTCCACAGTACCTACAATGCGGGAACGTATGTAACGCACGTCGGTATCTATGTGGGAAACAATCAGATGTATCATGCTGGCGACCCGATAGGCTACGCTGATTTGAACAATAGCTACTGGCAACAGCACCTTATCGGGGCTGGCAGAATTAAGCAATAGAAAGAAAGGAATGAAAATATCATGTTCAAGAAGAAAGAAAAACCGATAAAAGAAAAGAAAATCCGCACTATGAAAGTGGGGACGCATAAGAAGTCCGTTATTGCCCTCTGGGTGGTGCTTATCGCAAGCGTGAGCTTTGGTGTGTATAAGAATTTTACGGCTATCGACCAGCATACCACCCATGAGGTAGAAACCATACAGCTACGACTTAACGATACCAACGGGATAGAAAATTTCGTGAAGAATTTCTGTAAATCCTACTACACATGGAGCAATAGCAAGGAAGCAATCGAAGCAAGGACACAGGCTATCAGTGCCTATCTGACACAGGAATTGCAGGATTTGAATGTTGATACCGTGAGGACGGATATACCGACCAGCTCCACGGTCACGGACGTACTTATCTGGGACGTGGTACAGTCTGGGGAGAACGCTTTTACTGTTACCTACGAAGTAGATCAGCAGATAAAAGAGGGCGACCAGACAAGAAATGTATCAGAAACCTATACTGTGACCGTTCATGTGGACTATGACGGGGATATGGTGATTATCCAGAACCCGACCCTTGCCCCCGCTATGGAGAAATCCAGCTATGAACCAAAGGCACAGGAAGCAGACAACAGCGTGGACGCTGATACAGCGGGTGACGCTACGGCGTTTCTGGAAACATTCTTCAAGCTGTACCCGACCGCTACGGACAAGGAGCTTGCCTACTATGTAGAGGGAAACGCCCTTGAACCGATAAACGGGGACTATCTCTATTCCGAGCTTGTCAATCCTGTATTCACGGCTGACGGCGACAACGTGAAAGTAAGCGTTGCGGTGAAGTTCATTGACAATCAGACAAAGGCGACACAGGTATCACAGTATGAGCTGACGCTTCATAAAGATAATAACTGGAAGATTATTGGATAAAGTGATAAAGACTTGCAACATACAAAGTATGCTCTGCAAGTCTAATTTCTATTGACAGGGGTAAAATCATCATATATACTATATACAGACCAACGGTTTGTATATGGAGGTGAATTATGGCACGAAATAAATATCCAGAAGAAACAGTAAAGCTAATCTTAGATGTATCAACTAGACTGTTTTCTGAAAAAGGGTATGACGATACTTCATTGCAAGATATTATCAATGAAACAAAACTTTCTAAAGGAGCAATTTATCATCATTTTAGTTCTAAAGAGGATATATTGAAAGCGATTTTTCATCGACTCGGAAATGAAAATGCAGAAATATTTGCAAAAATAAGAGATGATAGTCGCTTAAGTGGAATTGAAAAATTAAGAAAGATATTTCAAACGGCAGTATTCCACTCTAATCAAAGTGTATTACTTACAGTATCTCCCTGTTTGCTGAATAATCCACGATTTTTGGCAATGCAGATTGAACAAATATATGAGCTGATAGCTCCGCAATTTGTAGAACCGATTTTAACAGAGGGTGTTAAGGACGGCTCTATAAATATTGAAAATCCGCATGAAATTGCAGAAGCAATTATGATACTAACAAACGTATGGCTAAATCCTTTGGTTAAAATGACTGACACGGAGGGTATGAAAAAAAGGTGTGATACTTTTAATACTCTTTTAAAAGGATTGGGTATAGACGGCTTGCTTGATAATCAGACAATTTCTGCTTTTGTTCAACTTTGCAATAAGAAGTAATTCATCATTTTAATAGACTGCACACACATTTTAGAAGTGCAGTTTATTTTAAACCATATATAAACCGACGGTCGGTTTAATTCAAAGGAGGATAACCTATGGAAGTAAAAACAAAACTTTTTAGACGTGATTTTACCCTTGTAGTAATTGGACAGATTATATCCCTTTTTGGTAATGCAATTTTGCGTTTTGCCCTACCATATTATCTTTTAAAAGAAACAGGTTCTTCTACTCTTTTTGGACTTGTTACAGCTTGCTCATTTTTACCTATGGTAGTTTTGTCAATGGTAGGTGGCATACTCGCTGATAGGATAAATAAAAGAAATATAATGGTTGGACTGGATTTTAGTACAGCTATTATTATTACGTTGTTCTATTTATCATTGGGGAAACTACCAATGGTTCCATTGTTTATTGTATTTTTAATGCTACTATACGGTATTTCTGGAGCATACCAGCCGTCAGTACAGGCAAGTGTCCCATTACTTGTATCATCAGATAAATTGACTGTTGGAAATGCGGTTATCAATCAGGTAAATACTTTGGCAAATTTTGTTGGTCCGGCTATTGGCGGAATTGTTCTGCAATTTTATGGAATAACGCCTATCTTGATTGCCAGTATTGTATGTTTCACTTTTTCGGCAATTATGGAAATATTCATACATATACCATATCAAAAACGTGTTCGTGAAACAGGAGTTTTTACAGTAGCTAAAAATGATTTAAAAGATAGTTTCAGATTTTTAAGGCACGAAAAACCTATATTTATATCTGTCATTATTTTGGTATGTATTTTTAATCTGGTATTAAGTGCCGTTTTGATTGTTGGCTTACCAATTTTAATTTCAGAAGTATTGGGAATGTCTGATACGTTATATGGATTTTCACAAGCGTCACTTTCTTTAGGTGGATTATGTGGTGGCTTTTTGACGGCAATAGTGGCAGAAAAATTAAAACTTAAAAATTTATATGTTCTTTTATTGATTTGCTCTGCTTCTGTATTTTTAATGGGAATTTCACTTTTACTAGGATTACCAGAAATAATATCTTATTGGGTGATTACGCTAATGTGTTTTGTTGCTATGGGTGTGTCTACATTATTTGTAGTACAAATATATACTGTGGTACAAATGCAAACACCACCAGAATTAGTTGGTAAAATCATGGCAACATTAGTTTCTGTTGCTATGTGTGGTCAGCCGATAGGACAAATGATTTACGGTATTCTATTTGATGTATTTTCTGAAAATGCTTGGATAGTAATGCTTATAGCTTCTATCGCTTCGATTTTAATTACATGGTATTCAAGACAGGTGTTTAAACAATTAGAATACTAATATATGAGGTACAAAAATGAGAATACTAAAAAAGCAGGATATTAAAAATATGCTAAAGGTTGGGGCAAAAGCTAGAGGCGTGTCGGTATCAGAGTTTAGAGCCGAGATACAGGAAAACATTGACAATGCTGTGAATAGTCAAAACCCAGTGGTGCAGAAACATTTTAAAAAGTATTTTGGTAATAAGATACCTACACCAGAAGAATACATTTACACAATCACAAAGAAAACTAAGATTTAAGTGCTTATCCTGCTTCCTGCGGAGCAGATCAGCAGGATAGCTTATGAGAGGAAAAAGAAAACGAGAAGCCTATTTGCTTCCCGTTCCCTTGTATTTCATGATACCGTCAATCGTTCCTTGAATGATTTTGAGTTCTTCATCTGTCAGTTCATCAAGCGATACGTCTATCTGTCTGCGGATTGTAGATTTTTCCGCTTTCTCCTGCGGATAGAAGTATTCATCAACAGAGATATGGAACATTGTCACTAAATCATGAAATAACTGGAAGCTGGGGTGTTTCCCTATATTCTCAATATCTGCGATATGACGTTCTCCGTAAAAGACCTTATCGCCTAAGTCATTACGGGAAAGCCCAGCTTTCTCTCTCGCTTCTCTGATTGCCAGTCCCAGCGGACGGAAATCAAAACTGTGCGTGTCTTTCTTTTTCCTCATTTTAAATCACCTGTCATGAGTTTATACTTCATGGCACATGATTAGAATGTGTTAAAAACGCATATATTATGCGTTAATAATTCATATCAATATTACCTTGACGGTAAATAAAAAAAACCGTTCTGGGGTAATATCTTTTTCCATGTCTTTCAATTTGATTAGGACGGTTTTGGATAACCAGAGCTGTCCTTTTCTTTTGCTCTCACGGTACAGCTCTGAATAAGGGGGTTGTGCTATGATTGCATACCAGCGAATACGCCAGTATTCACAACTGAATAACTGCCTTACAATGGTTATCCAGTCAATACACCTTAAACATGAGTTAAAAATTCATATCGCAAACATAACAAAAACAGTCTGTTGGTACATTCATGTGCTGATTGACTGTTTTTGTTATTTATGAGAAGTTCAATATTTTTTTGAATTTCTTTCTTATACAGGTTAGCAAATCACCCACTCCTGTACCGATGTGGGGCGGAAAGAGGGATAGATACCTTTTACGTCTGGACAGAGAGGGGGTGAGATGATGAAACCGTCTGACTTCCAAAAAACAATCCAGTGTCAGTTTGACTGTAAGCTCAAACGTACTGTTAAGGGCGTTATCTGGAATTATAAAAAGGAATTAAAACGTCGTAAAGATAAAGAAATTCCTTTCTGTGAGCTTCCAGAAATCGTTGTTGAAAAGCTGGCTGTATGGGACGAGTACATGAGTGACTATACCGTGTTTGAGGTATGCGGTGTTGAAATCCGAGTGCTTGATGAAGAACTTTCAGAAGCATTAAAGCAATTATCGGAACGTAACCGTGAAAATCTTCTGATGTACTACTTTCTGGAAATGAGCGATACAGAAATTGCAAAAGCACAGAAAATTTCCAGAGCAGGAGTTTTTAAAAACCGTTATAGAGCTTTACAAAATTTAAAGAAAACACTGACAAAGGAGCGTGAATGAAACATGAAAAAAGGGTACAAACTTCCACCCTATCGACTTATTTCATCTGCTGTGGACGGAAATGAACAGTCTATTGAAAGAATACTGGCATTTTATGACCCGTACATATCAAAATGCTGTTTGCGTCCTCTGTATGATGAATACGGTAATGTTTATATCGTAGTAGATATGGAGCTTAAAGGACGTATCAGAGAAGCTATTATCAAAATGATTTTAGACTTCGATATTGGTACAGTTCCAACAGAAGAATAAAGCAATCATGGCAGGGCATGATTTGTTGAAATCTCCTCTTTCCTGTCCTGCCCTCTGCTTTTACACATGAGAGCCTATGGCTTTCGCCACTGTTCTTTGACAAGTGAATAAAGCAGACAGATACGTTTGTGATACAGCGAGCCACGGGGACTGTACGCCACGACCTTTTCCATAAGGGGAAGCGAGCGACCCATGCAGTGATCCGAGAGTGACCGTTGGAAAAGTCGCTTTGCCACGACCTGTATTCACAGAATAATGATACATCCGCATGGTGCGGTTCTGCCCACAGGAATGGGAATGGCTGAAATGCCAGTGGAGCTTGCCAAAGCCGTCTGTCTGCTTCCATAAGACACACAGTAAAGGGGGTGCATACTTATGAACAATACTGATGTGCCTATCTGGGAGAAGTACACGCTGACGATTGAGGAAGCGTCAAAATACTTCCGTATCGGGGAAAAGAAATTGCGTAAGCTGGCAGAGGAAAACCTCGACGCTGGCTGGGTGATTGTGAATGGAAACCGTGTGCAGATTAAGCGAAAACAGTTTGAAAAAATCATTGATACATTAGACGAAATCTAATGTCAGCGAGCCGTAGGTATGGTATAATAAAGTATAGCGTATCAACGGCTCATTCCTTGACGGAAAGGAGCTTCGCACTATGTCTAATGTAAAGAGAAAAGACAGCAAGGGACGCAATTTACGACTTGGAGAGAGCCAGAGAAAAGACGGAAGATACGTTTACAAATATACCGATATGTACGGGCAACCACAGTTTGTCTATGCTTGGAAACTTGTTCCGACAGACAAGACACCCGCTGGGAAACGTGAAGATTTGTCATTGAGGGAAAAGCAGAAAAAGATTAAGAAAGACCTCGACGACGGTATCAATACCATAGGTGGGAAAATGACAGTCTGCCAGCTCTACGCAAAGAAGAACAGCCAGAGAAAAAATGTGAAACGCAACACAGAAAAAGGTCGCCAGTACCTTATGAAAATTCTGGAAAACGACCCTCTGGGTGCAAGGAGCATTGATACGGTGAAGCTATCGGACGGTAAGGAATGGGCTATGCGAATGTATGAGAATGGCTTTTCCTACAAGACGATTAGCAACTACAAGCGTTCTCTGAAAGCGTCATTCTATATGGCGATTGAGGACGACTGTATCAGAAAAAATCCTTTTAACTTCAAATTGAGCGACGTTCTGGAAGATAATTCAGAACCCAAAGTCATTCTCACGCCAGAGCAGGAAGAAAAATTGCTTGCCTTTATGGAACAGGACAAGACGTACAGCAAGTATTATGATGAAGTGGTTATTCTTCTGGAAACGGGGCTTCGTATCTCTGAATTTTGCGGTCTGACAGTCCATATTGATATGGCGAACCGTATCATCAATGTAGACCACCAGCTATTGAAAGATACTGAAATCGGCTACTACATTGAAACACCTAAGACCAAAAAAGGAGAACGCCAGCTTCCAATGACAGAAAGAGCCTATCAAGCCTTTAAGCGAGTGTTACAGAACAGAGGAAAGGCAGAGCCTATCGTTATCAATGGTTACAGCAATTTCCTGTTCCTAAATCAAAAGGGCTTTCCTAAAGTGGCTGGCAACTACGAAAGTATGTTGCGTGGGCTTGTGAAGAAATACAACAAGACACATAAAGACCAGCTACCAAACATCACACCGCACTCATTCAGACATACCTACTGCACGAACATGGCAAACAAAGGAATGAACCCGAACACCCTGCAATACATCATGGGACATTCAAACATCACCATGACATTAGGGTACTACGCACACGGTACTTTCAATTCAGCAAAAGCAGAAATTGAAAGACTGGCTCTTGCTTCTTAAATCGGTGATTGTACTACTCATTTACTACTTTTGGTTGCATTTTCATGCTGGTAAATGCCAGCTTATGCAGAGTATCTTCCAAAAGGAAAATGCCGATAAAGCCCTAAAATACAGGCTATACCGACATTTACCAGCTTATGAAAAGATAATCAGAAATTTAGTGAGTTTTTAAGTATGAAACCCCATTCTGCTGCCGTACATGCGGTGATTGATTCGGTTCCATTAGCTATAGACTTACCTTGTGGGCAAAGGAAGCAGGTACAAAAAAGCCAAACGGCATTTTTACTACTGAGGCAGGCACACGAAAAGCCGCAAAACTTTTCGTTTATGCGACCTTTCACGTTTTAACTATCAAATTGATTATACGAACCTACTATTTTTATAGTCTAAGGATCGATCATTTGCGAACCGTCGTCAATTCCACAAACGGATAATGCTGCCGAAAATGCTGATAGGCATCTTTTAACAAGGATTCATCCTGCGTAAGCGCAAATACACAGGAACCGCTCCCTGACATCAGTACACCCGCAAATCCATATGCTGTTAATTCCGCTTTCAGCTTTTGTACTGCTGAAGTCAAACGAAATGCACTTTCCTCTAATGAATTGCCAATCTCTTGACATAGTCCCGCAAAATCATCTTCCTGCAGCTTCGCTTTGACCGCTTCACAATCCGGATGTGCACACCTTGCAAGATCCAACATCTGGTAAGCCGTTTTGGTAGATACCCCTTCACTTGGCTTTACCAAAAGCATATGGAAATCACAGGAAAATGAAAAAGGTTCGATCTTTTCTCCGATTCCGCTCACAAGTGCCGGCTGATTGACCAAGCAAAACGGAACGTCTGCACCGATCTGCTTGCCGATGCGAATCTTATCCTCCATGCTTAAATGCAGACCGCATAAAATATCGATCGCATGGATCATTGCGGCGGCGTCTGCACTGCCTCCAGCTAGTCCTGCTTCCATTGGGATATGCTTGCGCACCGACACATAAAAATGTGCTTTCAGCTGATACATCTCGCGCATCAATGAAATGACCCGGCAGATCGTATTATGCTCATCAAGAGGCATTTGTTTATCATCACTGTGCAGTTCATCCTGCTTGGCTAATTCCACCTGTAACAGATCGTGCAGCTGTAACGGCACCATGATCATCTCCAGATCGTGATAACCGTCTTTTCTTCTGCGCAGAACATCTAAACATAAATTGACCTTTGCGTTTGCTCTAACTTCCATATGCCACCTCGTATAAACGGATAAATTGTTCCAGCGTCAAGCTTTCTGCACGGCACTTCGCATCAATGCCGGCACTTTCCAAATACTGCATCGCTTTTTCCTTGTCCTGTAAAAAGGTGCCGAAATTATTTAACATCGTTTTTCTTCTTTGCTTAAAGCAGCCTTTTATCATCGCAAAAAACGGCTCTTCTTCGATCTGATCCTGTTTCTTCTTTAAGAAAAACTGTACCACCGCACTATCGACTGCCGGTTTCGGCTGAAATACACTGCTTGGCACTTTCATGAGCGGCTTTACCTCACAGCGATACTGCGTAATGATCGATAAGGCGTTATAGTCTTTGCTATTGGGCTTAGCGCTGAAACGATCGGCTACTTCCTTTTGCATCATGACCGTGATCGAAGCGATCGGCGCCTGTGCTTCAAAGAGTTGAAATAAAATCGGCGTCGTAATGTAATAAGGCAGATTCGCTGCCACCACCACATCATAGCCTTGCTCTGTGTATGATTTCACATAAGCCGCGATATCGACTTTGAGAAAATCTTGATTGACGATTTCCACATTATCAAACTCTGCCAGTGTTTCACGAAGGATCTTCGGCAGTCGTTCATCGATCTCAAACGCGATGACCTTTTGTGCCAAGTAAGCGAGCTGCTGCGTCAAGGCACCGATGCCCGGACCGATTTCGATCACGACACAATGATCGCTTATGACTGCGCTGCGGGCGATTTTTTCAACGATGCCCGGCTCGATCAGAAAATTTTGCCCATAGTTTTTCTTCGTAAACAAATCATAGGTTTCTAATATTTCTTTGGTTCTGCTGGGCGTTGCGATCGCTTTGCTCATATGATCTCCTCCAATAGCGCTTCTACCTCCGCTTTTGTCATTTGTAACATATTTAACCGTTTATAAAGGGTCTTGGCATTCGGCCTGCCGATCAATAAACGCTCTCCCAGCGCTTCTCTTACTTCGGCACTGTTTGGTGCGCCGTTTAATCCAAGATCAAGAAATTCCTCATAAGCAAGCGTATTCTCTAGATCTGTTCGGTAGGTAAACAGATGTGTCAAGCTTTCCTCAAGCACTTCACGCGAGGCATGTTCGATCCCGACCTTCCGCTTTGTTTTCGCATCCTTTGCCTTGACATAAGCGTTTTTACAGTCCGGTATGTACTGATTGATCTTCATGCGGATCTTTTCCCCCGGCGTATCCGGATCGGTAAAGATGATAACGCCTCTTTTTTCCTGTGCCTGTTTGATCATTTCTAACTTTCCTTCATCTAAGCTGAGTCCGCCGGTTTCGATCGTATCACAATCAAAATACTGATGTAGGCGGTCGCTGTCATGCTTTCCCTCTACGACGATGATTTCCTGTATCTTCATAATGCTGTTTCATCCCTTTTTTCTATGCCGCTATTGTACCATATTCCCACTGAATACACAAAACGCTCTTTTAGCGAAATATAAAAAATGCCGCCTGTGAAAGGGCGACATTGTTTCTGTCAAATTAAAATGGCTTGACGCCGCTGCCCAGCGATACGATCTTCGCTTTCGGCTGATGTACGCTGTAATCAATGTGCAGACCGCCGATCTTCTCACTGCCCGCATAAAGGTCTAGATGATTTTCCCAGATACCGCCGCCGCGATCCAGCACCATGGCATAAAACGGCTGTCCGCTCACTAAACCGAATCCGTTATAACCGTGATTGCTGATTTCTAATACGGTGCCGATCGGAATCGATCGATCTGCCGCGACGATATAATAATCGCCGTATTTGATCCCGCTTTGCCAAGTTCCGTTTGGCTGTAATACGCCTTGGCTCACGCTGAGCTTCACCCCGGCAGCCGTACCGCCCACTCCGCTGTATTGCCCGCTGCAGCCGATGCAGTCTACTCCATATGTCGTGGTACGCGGGAAAAATTCACTTCCTACGCTGACGCTGCCGCCAAACTGCATGACCGCCGGTTTAGCAGGGGTTACCTTTCTTTTCCCGGCTAACTTTTCTTTTTCCAGCACCTCGCCGTCAGCGCTGATCGTCATCTTATAAGTCGTTTCGATCGTGCCCTCTACCGGTTCGCTTACCGCAGTGGCGATCCAAGAAATGCCGGATCCGCCATCATAGTCTAAATATGTTGTCTCTGTATTGACGATTGCTTCTTTTGTCGTTACGATTTCCACCTTTTTTCTCGTGGAATTTCCTTGTGCCTCTGCCTGAATGACAGAATCTGTTTCCTTGCCGGCCACACAGCCTGATAAAGCGAAAATACATAAGATTAAAGCGAATGCAGTTCGTTTTAATTTCATTTCTTTTCCTCCTTTTCGCAAAGTCGAGGGTTATTCTAGCACATTTTCCAGAACTTGTCCAATTTTTTATTTTTTCACATACTGGAAACGTCGTATATTTTTACTATTTCCCACATATTTCCTAAAACTGAATGCGTTTTCATATAAAACGTGCTAAAACAGACGTCCTCAAACATCTATATGCCTATAATTCCCAGTTTTATGTGTTCTATACATTGTGAAATTACCTATATATTTCACATCAGTATGTGCTGAGCTGCATAAAAAAAGACAGATGCTTCTGTTTGCACATCTATCTTCTTTGCTTTTTTATGCCAATTCTTCACTGTCGATCATGATGGTGATCGGTCCGTCATTGACGAGTTCACATGCCATCTCAGCGCCGAACACACCGGTTTCCACGACTGCTCCGTATTCTTCTTGCAGGATCGCATTAAAGCGCTCATACATATCGCTTGCGAAAGGCGGCTTGGCCGCATTGCTGAAACCGGGACGACGCCCTTTGCGATAATCTGCATAAAGGGTAAACTGAGAAATGCTTAAAATCTTGCCCGCTACCTCATGCAGCGATAAATTCATCTTTCCTTGCTCATCGTCAAAGATGCGCAGATCGACGATCTTCTTTGCCACTTTGCGCAAGGTTTCTTCCTCATCATTTGGGGAAATCGCCACCAGCAACATCAGTCCTTTTTCGATCGCGCCATGCACCTTTCCTTCGATCGTTACCTTTGCTCTGCTTACCCGCTGTAATACCACTCTCATCTTTCTGCCTCCACCTGCACATAAATCTCTTTCATACGTTTTGCCAGTCCCTCACATTTTTTAAGCGGCAGGGAACAGATCGCCACCCGAATGCCGGTATTGACCTTTACCGTATAGATGTCCTGTTTCATCAGCGCTTCATGAAAGCGATCGCGCGTTTGATTATCCGGCATTTTTACCGTTACGAAAAAGCCTTCCTTATAAGGATAACACGGCAGTGCACACGCTTCTGCCTCTTCGATAAAGCAGGCGCTGCGCTTTCTCAGCAATTCCACATATTCCTGCTTTTCCTGTAAAAACGCATCTCTACCGATCGTCGTCACATAGGTAAAGTTCTCCATGGCCGCATTGGGTATATTCGACCAAAGAGAACGCGCCATCTTTTCAAAAACGATTTCCACTTCCCGCACCTGTGCCGCATCTTTCGCTAAAAGCAGTGCCGCCCCACAGCGTAGTCCATAAGAAGTCAAAGTTTTGGAACAGCTGAATGCCACGATGCACATCACATGCGCATTCATCTCATTCAAGACTGATAAATAGGCTCTGGCATCTTTTTGATACGCATAGTCGATATAAGCGACATCATTTAAGATCACCACATCGCCAAGCGCAGATAATTCATTCAGAAAGTCGATCACCTGTTTCCATTCCGCCATGCTCATCGAATAACCGGTCGGATTGTGACAAGGATCATTGATCACTACCAGCAGCTTATGCTGCTTTTCCATGACTTCCCGACATACTCGCTCAAAATCCCGCAAATGGAATCGGTCGCCGTCAAACAGCTCATAGCTTGTTACCGCAACATTGTGCATAGACGCCATTAACGCATAAGACCCCCATGCGATCTTCGGGATCACCAAAGTCTGTCCTTCATCTAACATTTCATTGATGGCAATAGAAACCGCACCGCTGCCTCCTGCCGTAGCGATCACGCTGTGTGCCAAATGCAGTTTATTGTCACCACAAACCCATTCATATACTTGTTTACGATAACTCTCGTTGCCGGTAAAGCTTGCGGCATAAGCGGCTTTTACTTCTTTTTTGATGCGATCGTATGGTCCAAACACACTGTCATATGCAACGATCCTGCCATCTTCCCCATAAAGCGAACCGATCGTCGCATTAACGACCGCATCGTCGCCCTTTTCCATAATCGCCTGCTTTGCCAACTTCACGATCGCAAACACCGTATCTTCGATCGGTGTTACATCTACCTGTTTCTTAACAAATGCCATTTTTACACATCCTTTCGCGCATAAGAGCCAATAAGCCGAAACTGCTCACAATAAGCCTTCAGTTCCTGCATCAACCGATTTGCCTTTTCTTCCTTCAGCGAACCGACCACTTCGATCAAAAAATAATATTCCCATGGGCGATCCTTCAAGGAACGAGATTTGATATTTTCCATATTATAGTCATAGCGTGCGATCAATTCGATCACTTTCGCCAAGGCGCCGGTTTCATGCTTGATCGTAACCATCATCGCAAAACGATTTCCTTCCTTCACCGGTGTTTTGCTGATGACGATAAAACGTGTCGTATTAGTAGCGGCCGTATTGATGTTTTCCGCAAGCAAAGCAAGATCATAGTAATCCGCCGTCGCTTTAGAAGCAATCGCTCCTTTATGAGGATCCTGACACGCACTTACATACTTGGCAGCCAACGCCGTATTGGGATAAGGAATCAGCTCGACCGCTCTGCCGCTTAAAAATTGGGCGCACTGGGACAAGCCCTGCTGATGTGAATAAATTTGCTTGATATCTTTTATCGACGCACCTTTGATGCCTAATAAATTCTGATCGATCGGCAAAGCCAGCGTATCAACGATAGAAACGTCATGTTCATGCAACAGATCCAACACTTCACCGACCTCACCGGTATAAGAGTTCTCAAACGGCAGCACCCCGTATTTCGCCGCTCCTTCCTCCACTGCCATGACGACCTGTGGGAACGTCTGATAATGCGCCAACTGGGCATCGGGGAAAAGCGATAAAGCCGCCATGTGGGAAAAAGCGCCTTCCACCCCGGGATAAGCTACGACATCCTCTGAAAGAACCTTTTTTTGATACTGTTTGGAAAGATCCATCAGCTGCTTTATAAAGTCACGATAGCTTTCCACATACGCAGGATCCTTGATCCTTTGTTCACAAGTGCTTAAAATCTCCGCTTCCCGTTTCGCATCAAATACCGGCAGTCCCTTTTCTTTCTTATACCTAGCTACCTGTTCTACCGCCTGCATCCGTTTTTCAAACAGTCTGGCCATCTCCTCATCTGTTTCATTGATGATCGCTCTTGCCTGTTTCAGTTTGTCCATCTTTTTCCACCTTCTTTTTCCTGTTGTCTGTATGCTTTTTATTGATGCCGGATTGCCTGCTTCTGCTAAAGCGCCTGTTTTTGACCAACTGTTCGATCATCTGCTGCACGCCTGCCGCAATCTGCTGATGCATGCCCGGCAGCTGTTTGAGCTTTGCATGTACATACGCTTCTAATAAACGCTCTTTCAAAGTAGAAAATTCCAGCACGGCTACTTCCTCATAACTTAAATCATCAAAGACTTTCGCATACTGCCCTAAATGATACACCAGCACATGATATAGCTCCGGCAGTGAAAGTCCGCTTTCAAAATAAGAATCCGCCGTATCCACAACAGCGCGGATCTGCGTTTTTTTACTTTTCATGAACACCTGATTGGTGAAATAGCCGCACATCTCACAAATCGGGTGTTTTTTCTTTGCCTCGACAAACTGTCCTTCCTCCCTGACAAAACCATATACGTTATGACAGTGAAATAAGGAAGTGATGTTATGCAGCGGATAGGCAGACTTTACGATCAGCGGCTGCTTGAGCGGCGCAAACATGGCTGAGATACAGTCATGCTCACTTTCGATCCAGCAAAGGCGTTTTGAAAAAGCATCGCTTTCGATCCGTTCCCGATAAGGCGACAAGATCGCCGCACTGTAGCCGGGGGCGTTTAAGGCAACGACTGAGACGATCTTTTCATCCAAATCCGCACTCGCACATAGATAGGCAAATCCCGCCAGATTGCCGCCTTTAGAATGACCACATAAATGCAGTTTCCCTTTGATCGACAAGTTTTCCACATAAGTTCTTGCGATCATCTGCTGTTCGCTCGGTACGCTCAAAAACAGATGGAAGTTATCCTGCCAGTCCTGCCACCCTGTACGCTGTGTTTGTGCATCCAGCGTTTCACTGCCACGAAATACGACATAAACATCTTCCTTGTGAACGATCACATACGCAACCACACCGCTTTTTTGATTATCATTATAATAATCCTCAATATAATAATCACAATAGCGCTCATGATCGCTTGCCTGCAAGGCTTCTGCATAGCTTTGAAAAAATACATCGTGCTGATAACGCGCCATCTCTGTTTCATCCTGCAGCAGCGTTTCGATCCATGCCGCAACGGACATCGATTTTATAAAGCGGGGAATATCAAAATAGGAAAACAAGCAAAGATCATAATAAATACCGCTGTCGTTCATATTCTCACCACACTTTATAATTGTTATTATTATAACGCAAAGCGCCCTTCTCTGCATAAAATTCCACAAAAAATCTATTGCGCCTGCTGTGAAATCATGCTTTTTTACATTCTTTCCCTTTGTTGCAGGATCCATCAAAAGTGATTTTCTGTTGTCAGAGGAATCAATATCATTTCGTTCCTTTTTCAAAACAGTATTTGTGCAGGCAGATCACTGTTTGATATAATGAGAAAAACAAATCTGCTGTTTTTGAAAGGATCGGCAAAAGAAATATTTGTTCCCGATGCTTTTTCATTATCGAAACAGCGCAGGATAAAAGGAAGTGATGAAATGAGCAAGACGAAAAAACGACGTACGGTCAAAAGACGCAGATCCGCAAAACCACTGACTTTAACGGAAGCGTTTTTTCTGCTGTTCATCGTAATCGGCATCGTTGCCGCAATCATCCTTTTACAAAATAAAGGCAGTTATCAGATCGTCGCATATGACCGATCACATCGTGCCACTCTACTACATACGGCTGATTCACTGGATGAGGCGCAAATGCTGATGCAGCAGGAGATCGAGCGCGGCACTTACAATCCTGCTATCCTGCAGGATGATCAAATGATCGACATCCGCTATGGGATCATCGTTTTTCCAAACGATGTCTGCACGCAGACCACAGCTTTTACCTATCTTGATCAAAGCAAGGGGTATCTGAACGGCTGTTATGGCGCAGATGCGCTGTATGTTGGCTATGCGGAAGGGTGGCTGTTTCAGATCAGCGCTGCCATCGGTAAGATTTCCCCTGATCAGGCACAGCTTTATGACATCCACGATCCTGCGCTTGCAGCGATCAATCATTATCAGGTAAGTGCAGGCAGACTGCTGCACTATGGCAGCGGAAACGTCAAAGACAGCGCCAAACAATTTCAGATCGATCTAGGTGCGGCGCCTGCTTCGCTGCAAGATGGAATCTATTACAGTTATGATGGACATTATTTTTATGAAAGTTTTGAAGCAATGGCCGATGATGTGCGCGCTGAATGTCATACAAACGCCGTAAACAGCGTTCCTTTCTATCAGTATTTTCAATATTTGCCACAGCGCTCACATACCGATCATGATGAAACGGTATTGAATGCTTACTTACAAGAAGCTTATGGCATCACTTCTTTGCCTACGACTTGTCCGGCAGACGCATCTGCTTCAATCCTGTACAAAAGCGGTTCGCTCTTTTTGGATATGCAAGATCGTTATACGATAAACGCGCTCATTTTATTTGCTTCGGCCATTCATGAAAGCGATGCAGGCAGAAGCAATATCGCCTGTGCGAAGCATAATTTATTTGGACACAGTGCATATGACGATGATCCTTATGCAAGTGCGGCTACCTATCAAAGCATTGCCGAATGTCTGGAAAGCCATGTGCAGCAGTATTTGATCGAGAGCTATGCCAATCCCGCTGATACACGCTGGCACGGCAGTCATTTAGGCGATAAGGCAAACGGCATGAATGTACGTTATGCCTCTGACCCTTACTGGGGTGAAAAAATCGCTTCTCATTTACAGCGCATCGATGAAGCATTTGGGGCGAAGGATCATGGAAAAGAAACGATCTTGTGGGTCGAAGCCGGTACTGCTTTTTACACAGCGCCTAATGAGAAAGTTCTTTATCAGACAACCACCGCACTGCCTCTCATCGTTGTAGATCAAAAGACGATCGGCCGGGAAATCTGGTATGAGGTGCAAAGCGATGCAGCGATCGATCCTTCCTCCCTTGTCCCTGATGCAAACAGTCTTTATCAGGAGCAAGAGGCACGGGTATGGGTCAAAGCAGAACAGGAGGAATGACATGAAACAGATCAAAGGTGTGATATTTGATTTTAACGGGACGCTCTTTTTTGACGGTCCCAAGCATTTAGCTGCATGGACAGCATTAGTAGAAGAAGTACGCGGTACCCCGTTAAGTGAAGAAGAAAAGGAGCTTGTTGTCGGGCCGCCGAATCTGCATATCTTAAAAACGCTGTTCCCACAGATAAGCGAGCGGGAAGCCAAGCGTTTATCTGCACGCAAAGAGGCGATTTATCGTGCTTTATGTAAACAGGATCCCGCTTTTACTCATCTTGTCAAAGGCGCACAAGCATTATTTGACGAATTAAAAAAACAACAGATTCCCTTTACCATCGCTTCTGCATCCATTGCGGAAAACATCCGCTTTTTCATTTCAACATTTCACTTAGACCGCTGGATCGAACCGAGCATGATCGTATATGACGACGGCTATCATAAAGATAAAAGTGCAATGTACTGGCATGCGGCAAGAAATCTGCGCGTACCTCCGCAGAACTGTATTATTTTTGAAGATTCACTATCCGGTATCCGACACGCCAAAGCTGTATCAGCCGCTTTGATCTGTGCGCTGGGCGATGCACATTTGGCACCCAAACAAAAACAGGCAGGTGCCGATCTGACGATTGCTGATTTCGATCAGTTTGACCGCGCTCTCCTTAAATAAAGAGCGTTTTTAAGCGGCTTATAGGCTTTGTCGATCGCATGCTTTCTTATTTGTGCCTATTTAGGAATTTAACTTATCATGAGCTTTTTTCTTTTTCTCCTAAATGCTCTTAACGCTTTTTCGTGCTCTCAGCAACTGTTTTTGTTGATCATTTATACGAGCGCTTCCCAAACCGCACATCCATAAAACACTTATCGTATGTAAACTAGTTAAAAATATCTGCCTTTATCAAAATTTCTTTTATTTTTTTTACTTTTTTAAGGGTTTCTACATTTTTCGACATTTTATGCCATGATCATTTTGTATGATTATACCGTAAAGAAAGGAGAAGCATTATCGAAGAAAAACGGCGGGGAAGATCGCTTAGCGAATCGAACAAGCCAAAGCTGCCGTGGGCAATCGTTTTACAGCATTCATAGTATCTAAATCTCTTAGCATTGAACACACACATTAACAAACATTATTATCTATGGAAAGCAGCTCGTGTTTCTTTTTTAAGTAATAGTGGATCCCGAACCAATCGGCTACTCCCCATCCGATCGGAACGGCCCACCATATTCCATTCATCCCGATCCAATCAACCGAGGATAAGGCATACGCGAGCAATACACGAGTACCCAAAGACAGCACGGTCAAAACGATCGACATAGACGATCTTCCTAAGCCACGATAAAGTCCGTACAGCAGAAACAGGATGCCGATCCCGATATAAAGCGCCCCTTCGATATGAAGGTAGGTGATCCCGATCGATATGATCTCTGTTTCGCTCGGCTTGATGAACAGCAGCATCAGCTCTTTCGCAAATCGATATACCAGCAATGAAGCGATCATGCAGAAAAGCGCAGCGGTCGTCATTGCGGTCTTGATCCCTTTGCGGATACGCCCGCTCTTTGCGGCGCCATAGTTTTGTGCCACAAAGGTTGCGAAGGCATTGCCGAAATCCTGTGCCGGCACATAGGCAAAAGCGTCGATCTTAACGACTGCCGCAAATGCTGCACTGGCCGCAAAGCCGAAGCTGTTTACCAACCCCTGTACCAACAAGATGCCGAAATTCATGATCGACTGCTGCACCGCTGTCAGTGATGCATTCGTCATAATGAAAACAAGCAGATCTTTTCGGTAATGCAGATGTTCTTTACGCGGGCAAACTTCTTTTTCTCGATAAAAGAAGTACAGGATAACGCACAGAGCGGAAACGCCCTGTGCCGCAACCGTTGCCCATGCGGCGCCTTTGACGCCCATGTCAAAAAGCAGGATAAAGGCAAGATCCAATCCGATATTCGTAAGTGCAGATACCGCTAAAATAAGCAGTGGAATAACGGTATTCCCGACACTGCGTAAAACAGCCGCAAAAAAATTATAGAGAAACACAAACAGGATACCGCTGAAAATCACAGATAGATACTCTTTTGCATGATGGTATGCTTCTTCCGGTATTTGAAGCCAGATCAGCAGTTGATCCAAGAGCAAATAAGCAAGTATGCAAAGCAAGGCAGATACGATCAGGATCAACACAAATGCGTTGGCAATGCTGATTCTCAGATCCGTTTCTCGTTTTGCCCCATACAGCTGTGAAAACACAACTCCACTTCCCATACATAACCCCAGTATGATCGAAGTAAGCAATACCATTAGCGCATAAGCAGAACCAACTGCCGCAAGCGCCTCTGCACCGATCGTCTGCCCGACGATCAGGGTATCCGCAACATTATATAACTGTTGAAGCAGATTGCCGGCAATCATCGGCAAACTGAATAAAATAAGGCTCTTTCCGATTGCACCTTCTGTTAAACTCTTTTTCATGTGATCACCTATTACAAATTGTATTATAACATGCGCTGACAAAGCCGGAAGCCTATTTTCTAAAAAACATATTTTCATTTTTATGACAAGTTGATATTACTTGTTTTTTATTTACCCTGTTCATAAGCAAAAATAAGTACATCGTTATTTACTGAAATTTTATCTGCATATCATACGGATTTCCTGTTTGGATATGTAAAAACGATCACCTGCATTTACAAATGATCGTTTTTTCTATTCTCTAAAATCCGTCGTCTTCTGCTTCTTGCACAATTGTTTTGACATCAAAAACTCCCAGTGCTTCTTTTTTCGCCCAAATACAATCATCAATCAGCTTGCATGCTCTTATCCTCATAGGCAAACACTGCGACGCATCTGGTGATCTATGCTATAATGATGCAAAGAGGTGATAAAATGGACGCACTTTTTATTTGGTATCCAAAATGTTCTACCTGTCAAAAGGCCAAAAAAGAATTAGAAGAAACAGGTATCACTTTTACGCTGAAGGATATCGTTACACAGACACCCGTTGCCGATGAGCTGCGAGATTATCTCCAAAAAAGCGGTATGCCGTTAGAAAAGTTCTACAACACATCAGGCAAACAATATCGAGCCCAGGATATCAAAAACAAACGGCTTACGATGAGCGAAACAGAACAGTTGCAGCTGCTAAGTGAAAACGGCATGCTGTTGAAGCGACCTCTTCTGATTTACGGCGATCAGGTCATCATCGGCTACAAGCCGGGCGTTTATCTCAGCTTAAAATAATAAAAGGCGGATCCCCTGCAAAGTGAATCCGCTTTTTATTTACGCATTTGCACCGTTATGCAGAATTTCCATAAACTCCTCTCCGGTGATCGTTTCTTTTTCATACAGATATTTTGCCAGTTCATGCAGCTTATCAATATTCTTCGTCAATAGATCCACTGCGTAAGCATGTGCTTCTTTGATGATCTTCAGCACCTCTTCATCCACTCTTGTCGCTGTATCAGCGCTGCATGCCAGCTGCGTATCACCGCCTAAATACTGATTGGTAACCGTCTCCAACGCCATCATATCAAACTTATCGCTCATACCGAGTCGGGTAACCATCGCTCTTGCTAATTTTGTCGCCTGCTCGATATCGTTTGCGGCGCCGCTCGTAACACTTTTGAATACCACTTCTTCCGCTGCTCGACCGCCGGTCATTGTCGCAATGCGAGCAATCGCTTCCTCTTTGCTGATCAGATTGCTTTCCTCTTCCTCCACCTGCATCGTATAGCCAAGCGCACCGCTGGTACGCGGAATAATGGTAATCTTATGCACCGGGGCCGAGTTCTTCGTAAGTCCTGCCACCAGTGCATGTCCGATCTCATGATAAGACACGATCAGTTTTTCTCGATTCGAAATCACCGCACCTTTACGCTGATAGCCGGCAATTACCGTTTCCACCGCTTCATCAAAATCCTTTTGAGAAACGATATCACGATCATCTTTTACCGCTAACAGTGCCGCTTCATTGACGATATTGGCTAATTCCGCACCACTGGCACCGGCCGTAGCACGCGCCACGACATTGAAGTCAATATTCGTGCCGATCTTGACATCTTTGGCATGTACGCGCAAGATTGCTTCTCGTCCTGCCAGATCCGGCAATTCCACCGGGATCCGCCGGTCAAATCGTCCCGGTCTTAACAATGCCTGATCCAAAGATTCCGGACGGTTCGTCGCCGCTAAGATCACGACGCCCTTGCTGCCGTCAAAACCATCCATCTCTGCCAATAGCTGATTCAATGTTTGTTCCCGCTCTTCATTGCCGCCTAAGCCGCTGCCGTCGCGTTTTTTTCCGATGGTATCGATTTCATCGATAAAGACGATACAAGGCGCTTTCTCTCGTGCCTGCTTGAATAGATCACGCACCCGTGCTGCTCCTCACCCGACAAACATTTCCACAAACTCACTGCCGGAAATCGAGAAGAACGGTACACCCGCTTCCCCGGCAACCGCTTTCGCAAGCAGCGTTTTCCCGGTACCCGGAGGACCCACCAATAATGCGCCCTTTGGCATCTGTGCGCCGATCCGCTGGTATTTTTTCGGATTGTTCAAGAAATCCACCATTTCCTTCAGCGCTTCCTTCGCTTCCTCTTGCCCGGCTACATCCTGAAACGTCTTGCCGCTTTGTGCCTGCACATACACTTTTGCACTGCTCGCACCGAAACTACCAAGACCGCCGCCGCCAAATGTCATACCGTCTTTACCCATCTTTTTCTGCATTCGCTTAAAGAACCATGTACCCAGCGCATACATGAAAATGACCGGCAAGATAAACTGAATCAAGAAAGATAACAACGGATTCATTTCCTGCGGGAATACCCGCGTCATGCTCACATCAGACTCTGCCAAGCGATCCACTAAATTGGGATCCTCCATTCGCCCCGTAATATAGATCGTCTGATCTTCTTGCGACTTCTTAAAAGCGATCTGTTCATTCTGCACCTCTACGATTTCGATCTGCTCCTTGTCAAGCATCTTCAAAAATGTACTATAACTGACTTCCTCAGTGCGGGAATTGCTTAACATCGGAAATACGAATGCATTTAATAAAATAATGATGATCAACATTAAAAAATAATAATAATACAATGGTTTCTTCTGTTTATTATTCATTTGACTTCCTCCTTTCCTCAATATAGGCGGAAAGCACCTGCAAGCCTTCCATGACCTTCTGAAATTGTTTTTCATTCAGATCCGCAAACAGACTTTCCTGCCTGCATACGTCCTGTAAGCATTCCTTTGCTTTTTCAGTCATCTGCAAGTACACGATACGCCGATCCCTAAAGTCATGCACCCGCTCCACAAAGCCGCTTTTCTCCATCCGCTTGGCGATCGCCGACAGATTGGAAATGCTAAGCGACAGCGTATCTGCTAATTCACTGATCCTTAACTGCCTTTTATTTTGCAGTTCCATCAGTACCTCCGCCTGTACTCTTGTAATATCGTAAGGTTCACATCTGCGGTTTAAGATCACATGCAAAGATGCACCGATCTTGCGCATTTCATCAAATATCAAGACATCATAATCCTGCTTCATATTGCCTTCCTCTCTTTAATATTTCACGCATTGAATAAATGTAGTATAAACATCCGTATCAAAAAAAGGGCGCTCTAAACTTCCGTGTGGGTGTGGGTACGCCCTAAACTTATGTGTGGTATTTTTCAGATACCTCTAACATTTTGTGTGGGTGAATAAAAAACCTTCGTGATATGATTTCTTTGTCGAGAAGAAATTACACGAAGGAGGTATTTAACCTATGAATGATTTTATCACAGATTTATTTAATATTGATAGAAAAAAGATTAAAAAAATGAATGTTGTTACTAGTAAGGATAAAACTGAGTTTCATATCGTCTTAAACCACGATGGTGATTTATTTTGTCCTTTTTGTTATGGTGTCGTTCATGCCAATGGCTATTCGAAACCTAAAATAATCAATCACCCTAAACTAACAGATAGAAAAGCGGTAATTATCTTTTATAACCATCGTTATCAATGCAACGAATGCTTGCGTACTTTCTCTGGGAAAAATCCTTTCACTTTTTCTAACTTTAGAAATTCTTATCTTTCTTTTGAAAACATTATGAAGCAGCTTTCTAATTTGAATTATTCATATAAAATGGTAGCTGAGCTGAACCATATCTCTCCTACCCAAGTACAAAGATATTTTGATAGCTTCGTAAACATTCCTAGAATCACTCTACCTGAATCTATAGGGATTGATGAGATTCATTCAAAAATGGCAAAACGAAAAGATTCTGCTTATTTATGTGTGATGGTGGATAATAAGAAACGTTCTCTTTTTGAAATACTTCCATCTCGTTCTAAAGCAGAATTAAAACGTTATTTTGAAAAGATTCCTCAAATAGAACGGAACAACGTAAAATATGTAACCATTGATATGTGGTTTCCTTATAAAGAAGTAGCGAATAAGTATTTCCCTAACTGCATTGTAGCTGTTGATCCATTTCATGTTGTCGAACATTTAATGACTAGTTTCCGCCGTATACGTCTTAATATCATGTATCAGGTAGAATATGGCAGTGATAGTTACTATTTACTCAAAACATGGAAAGACTTAATTGAAAAGAATGTTTTTCTCGATAATGAACCAGTCTACAATAATCGCTTCAAAATGAAACTAAACAAAAGACAGCTACTTGATTTAATTCTTGAGATTAGTGAAACATTGGCTTTAGGATATCACCTAAAAGAGATGTATTTAACCTTTAATAAAAATGCAACGGAAGAAAATTGTGAGGAATGGTTCAATTCTATTTTAGAAGCTTTTAAAAAATCAGGAATATCAGAGTTCCATGATTTTATTCAAACACTTGAAAACTGGAAACCAGAAATTCTTAATTCATTCAAAAGACCTTTTGATGAGCACAAACTAAGCAATGCACTCTGTGAAAATATCAATGGGCAAATTAGAACATATTTATCTGTATCAAAAGGAGTATCTAATTTTATCCGTTTTAGAAAAAGATGTATTTTTGCTTTAAATCCAAAGGTTTTCTATTCAATTACAAATCAATTAAAATCTAATAAAGTTCAAGGCAAAAGAAGAGGCAAATATAATAAAAACAAATAAATAAATGAATCGTACTTCTCGACACATAAAAAGGTGGTTCATTAGTACTTACTTGTACTAAATATACCACCTTTTATCTCATCTTAAACCACTCGAAAGTTTAGAGTTCATTTTCTCAAAACCACTCGAAAGTTTAGATTACTAAAAAAAGCAAGGGAATTACCGCAAGTCGATAATTCCCTTTTATTCTCACATAATTCACATACTTATTATGCTTCTTTACATGCTTCCAGCACATTTTGAAAGATCTTGTCAGCACGCATCATGCCGAAATCCTGCACATCGATCAAGAGGACCGGTTTGCCCTGCGCCTGTTTTACAACATCCTGATAAGCAAAACGAATCTGCGGCCCGAGCAGTATGATGTCAGCACTGTCGATGTTCTCATTCAATTCTCCCATCGGGATCGCCTCCACATTCGCCTCGACCTGATGTTTACGCGCTTCTTCTTCCAGCTTCATCTGTAAGATGCCGGTACTCATGCCCGCATTGCACATTAGTAATATTTTCATATCTTTCCCTCGCTATTTCGCTACTTCTGCTTCTTCCTGCAGTTTCTGTTTTTCATATACTTTCAAGAATGGATAATAGATGATCATATCCATGATGATCAGTCCGATTACCAACAGCACCGCTTTTATATCCAATGTCGCCAGCAGCGCCCCGATCGGACAGAACATGTTCCAGCTTGGATAAACGAAAGTTCTGGCAACCAAACCGATATCCATCAACAAATAAGAGATGACACCGTTTGCGGTCATGGCGAATACGAACGGAAACATCATCGTCGGATTCAGCATTAACGGCATACCGAAGATGATCGGCTCATTGATATTGAAGAATGCCGGTATGATTCCTAGTTTTCCGACTGTTTTCAGATGTTTGGATTTGCTTCTCAATAACAACAGCGCCAAACCGAATGTCGCACCGCTGCCGCCGATCGCCATAAACGTCCACCAAAACGGCTCCGTTAATACATAAGGCAGTGCAATCGCCGCAGTACCTGCCGCATAAGCAGTCATATTCACCGACAGATTATGATACAAGAACGGTGTCAAAGGACCGGTAATGACCGAATCGTGAATGCCGAACCACCAAAGCACCATGACCAGCAAAGACAGGATCATTACGCCGAATACATTGTCGATCATGGAAACGACCGGTTCTAACAAGGCGCCGATCAAGCCCGGGAACGGTACTCCCGCAAAAGTGATGACCGCTGTGCTCATCAGTCCCATCACTGCCAATACAATTACGACCGGCACCAAAGACGCAAACGATTCCGTCAGCGCCGGCGGTACATTACCACCCTGCAGTTCAATTCTTCCTACTTTATGGTCATACAGGAAACGATACAGTTCAAAAGCAATGCCGGCGGTGATCATCGAACCGAATAAACCGGTACCACCCAAATAGTCAGTGGTAAAGCTGCCATCCGGTGCGATTGCATTTACAACAATAAATGAGATCCCGCACAACACTGTCGGCAAATATCCCTTCATGCCATGATGCTTGGATAAAAAGAACCCCATGCCAAACGCCAGATACAGCGCCAAACAACTCATCGTCGCATAGTTGATCGCATTCAAAGGTCCATAAGCGAAGTCCGCAAACCACTGCCAGCCCTCCATAAAGGTCCGCATGATGCCCGGATCCATCTCATGGAAATCCATTGCCGGAGAGATCAGGATCAAAGCAAAGCTGCCGACGGTCAAAAACGGAATCATCGTCAAAAATGTACTTTGAATCGCCTGCACATATTTCTGCCGCGCTAATTTATTCGCCATCGGCGCCACATAGCGCTCAAGCATCGCACTCAATTTGTTCATAACTCTTTCCCTTCTTTCTCATCAATCTTTTTTTGATACCAATAATAACTATCTTTCGGATAACGCTTTTCATGATCTTCATAATCGACATACACCAGACCATAGCGTTTTTCATAGCCATTGATCCAACTGTATAGATCCATCGTAGACCAGACAAAATAACCGCGTACATCAATGCCTTCTTCTTTGGCTTTCCACATCCAGTCGATAAATCCATCAAGATATTCGATGCGATAAGGATCATGTACCTGTCCGTTTTCCAGCTTGTCATAATAGCCGATCCCATTTTCGGTAATGATGAAAGGAATATCCCCATAACGCTCTTTCATCATATAAAGCAAGTCATAGATACATTTCGGATAAACCTCCATTCCCCATGGATTGCGTTTTACCTCCGAATCTTTATCCAACTCAAACCATCCTTTTACGATGATGCTGGTCTTATCCTTGCTTTTTCCGGTATTGTTGATCTTCAAACAGGTTTCTCCGCTCGTATAAGGCTTTACCACTGCCCGCTCATATACATTCAATCCCAGAAAATCTACCGTACCTTCCATAAAGCACTGCTTGTCCCCTTCTTTTATAAAAGATAGATCGATGTTGCTTTCCTTTAACTTTACGAACAGGTCATCACAGAACCACCCGGTGATCGTCGGATCGGCAATGCAGCGGTTATAAAACAGATCGGCATTTTTCGCCGCTTCCCGATAAGCCAAATCATCTTGCAGCGTGGCGATCGGATAAGGAGCGTGAACCAGACCGATCATGCCTTTCGCCTGTAACTTGCGAAAACGGCTTACTGCTTTTGCGCTTGCCAGCAACATATGATATAGCGCCTTCGCACGGCGATTCATGTCGGTTACATTCGGCGGGTAATTTCCGACCGCATAAGCGCACATCGTATCGTAATCCGGTTCATTGATGGTGACCCAATGGCGCACCTCATCGCCAAAGGCCTCAAAGCACACCTGCGCATAGTCCGCAAACGCTTCTGCCACTTCTCGATTCTCCCATCCGCCGATTTCCATCAAAGGCTGCGGCAGATCATAATGATAGATCGTTACCAGTGGTGTTACACCGTACTTTTTACATGCGGCAAGCACCCGTTTGTAAAAAGCGATGCCGGCTTGACTGATTTTACCTGTGCCTTTGGGAATGATCCGGGTCCATGCCAAAGAGAAGCGATAGGCGTTTTGTCCTCCTTCTTTCAGCATGCGGATATCTTCTTCATAGCGATGATAATGATCACTGGCAACATCTCCGGTTACTGCGTTGATGTTGTTTTTTTCACTATGACAGAACACATCCCAGATCGATTCTCCTTTGTCATCTTCCCGATAACCGCCTTCGCACTGGTATGCGGCGGTTGCACTTCCCCACAAAAACGGCTCTTTCAGCTCCATATCTTCACTCCTTTCCCGCTTCCAGCTTCTGATAAACGCGTATCAGCTTTTCCGCCATCCTTTCCATAAAGATCCCCATCGTCAGATGATCTTGTGCATGGCTCATGATAATGCTGAAAGGAATATCCTCTGCTCTGACCTCTGCACTCAGTAAATCTGCCTGTGAGCGGTGCGCTGCATTTAATTCCTCTTTCCCCGTCTGCATCGTCGTCCTCGCCTCTTCAAAACGAGCTTCTTCGGCAAGATCGACGGCGCGATAGAAGCAATCAAACGCACTGCCTGCATGTGCAATCATCATAAACGCCATAGACTGCATTTCCTCCTTAGTCATGCTCTCACTCCTTCCTTGTCCTTATTCTAAAACAAATACCTCGTATCATTCCAATTTGTTTTTGCATAGTACCCCGCAAAAAAAAGATTGTTTCTTTTTATCTGTTATAATATATTTATATAATAACAAAGAGGGGTGATAAGTTGTGTATGCTTTCAGTGATCGCCAAAAGAAAATCATCCGTTATCTCATGCAAATGCCGGCGTTTGTCAAAGGGAAAGTGCTTGCCGATGCTTTACATATTTCCCTTCGCACCCTGCAATATGAGATCACAGCGATCAATCAGATCTTTCACGACAAGCTGATCCTTTCCACCAATCAAGGATATATGATCAATGCCGATACCGATGCGGATCTGCATGCGCTGTTTTTTCTGCCTGACCAGAAAAATGAACAACACGCGCTGTTGAAACAACTGCTTTTGGCACAGGACGAAATCTCTATTGATGACTTTGCCGAGCGCTGCTATCTCAGCACAAGCACACTGTTATCTCATCTAAAACAGCTTCATGCGCCGCTTGCTGCTTATCAGCTCCATGTAAAAAGAAAACACAATCATATCTGGATCGATGGCAGCGAATATGACAAACGCAAATTGATCAATCACTTGTTGCGGGAAGAAGCAAAACCGGGACAGCCGTCTTTTGAAAAGCTGACGTCAGATTTCGGCGATATGAATCTATTGCGCTGCAAACAGATGATCGAGGCATCGATCGAGCGTTATCACTGTCATTTGGAAACAAGTTATGCCGGTGCGCTCTTCTTAAATATCGCCGTTGCGCTGTTTCGTATCCGCAATAAGCATTACATGGAAGCATTGGCGGATCCGATCGACCGCAGTTCGATCGAATATCAGATCGCCCGCGATATATGCGAACAATACGCGCAGCATTACCCCATTCATATTTATCCGGAAGATGTCGCTTACATCGCCCTGCTGCTCATCGGCCAGATCAAGCCCTATATCCTGTTTAGCGAGGAAGGTGCAAGCTCCATGATCTCTGCCGCTTTCAAAGAACAAGTACGCGCGATCCTGCATCGCACCTTTCAGTATTATATGCTTCACATTGATTATGCATCCTGGTATATTGGAAATGACTCATCTAAAAGTCATTACAACATACCTTTTCCTTTCTATCAACCTTTATACCCGTGGTTGATTACGGGGTTCATTGTCTGTATGATTGAAATATGTGAATGTGGATTTGTATTGCTCCTTGTGGCTCTGACTACTTTAGAAAGGTTCTTACCACTCCTTATTCCAAAATAATGATGAGTTAGATGAGTCTTTGAATTCGTATCTCGTTCCAGGTTTTATGGTCTAAGTGCTGTGGTTTCTTCACTTCACATACTCTTATTTCAGAAAGGATGTGTTTTTATGTTTCTTGTTGGAATCGATGTCGGTAAGCTCTCTCACATGTTTTGCATCATGGATTCTTCCAATGGCGAAATCCTCGTCAGTCCTGTTTCTTTTAAAAACAATAAACAAGGCTTTGATTTTCTGATGGGCAACATCAAGCTTTATCCCAAAGACAAATTGCTGATCGGTATGGAAGATACAGGCCATTATCATTTCAACCTTTTGAAGTTTTTACTCGATTCCGGTTATACCGTTGCACTCATCAATCCCATAACGACCGATCTTACCCGAAAGATGCAACTAAATCCTACCAAAGACGACAACCTGGATACCATGACCATCTGTGATGTCCTGGCTTCCAGTCCTCGTAAAAAGGGTTACAGGATTTCTAAAATCAATAATTTTGAATTTTATGAGCAGAAACGTCTGACCCGTGAACATCACGATCTCAAGGAACAATTAAACGTATATGCCAATAAGCTTCAGAAATGTATTGATATCGTTTTTCCTGAATATAACTCCCTGTTTAAATCCAAGTATGGAACTGTATATATGAAGGTCTTAAAAGCGTTTGGCTGTGCGAATGCTATTGCTCATGCCGATATCCGCAATATTCGCAAATGCTTCGAAACCAATAGGAACGGCCGCACTATTTCACTGACACCGGAAAAATTAAAAGAAGCTGCTAAGCATTCGATCGGGTTTCCTTCAAAGGCTGAAGTGATCGAAATACGTCATCTGATCGATTTGATCGAATTGATCAAAGAACAAATCAACGATGTGGATATAAAAATAGAAGAGTTCAGCACGCAACTTAACTCTCCTATCCTCACCATACCGGGAATCTCACATTTCTCCGGTACTTCTATTTTAGCTGAATTAGGAGATTTACGCAACTATTCTAAGGCGTCTCAAATCATCAAATTTGCCGGTGTTTCCCCATATAAGCATCAATCAAGTCAATATGAAGCCCAACATACAGCCATTACCAAGAAGGGATCACGATATCTTCGCAAAACACTTTATCAGGTGATCTTACCTGTTATTCGCTACAATCCTGTATTTAACGAATACTATCATCTCAAGTTGTCGCAAGGGAAAGGCCATCGTTGCGCTCAGGGACACTGTGTACGAAAGTTACTTCGGATCATCTATCATCTGGTAATAACGAATCAACCGTTTGATTCAACTCTTTTAAAATAAGTCATTACTAAATTCTTAGATCCTCTACTAAGTTCTTTTTGTCATGCCTTTTTATTCACTATTTCAAAGATCGAGACAACTTCAGCTAACTAACTTCAATAAATTTTTATTTTCAGACTTTTTCATACAATTTACTTGATTTTTATATAGTTAGCTTTCTAAGCAATTTTACCTTGCATGTAGACGCTTTGATCAAGCGTGCGAAATACCATCAGTATGTAAGCAATGCCACGACCGAAACCATTAAATTCAGTTGTCCTTTCATTTATGATGTAGCGGTCTATCTGGCAAAAGAGCTAGAGGAAGCTTTTGCCATTACGATACCGGAGGAGGAAATCGGTTTTTTAAGCATTCATATCGGTTTTGGGATCGAAAGCAGTACCAAAGAACACAACCGTGTCCGGGTATTGTTGATCTGCGAGGATTATCATCAGAGCGCGCAGACGATCATTAAGTATTTGAAAAAAGATTATGCGGACGTCATAGAAATCAGCAATGTCATATTCGGTGTTCCCGCCAACAACGATGAACTGGATGTCGATTTGATCCTTTCGACCATTCCTTTGTATATCTTGCATAAACGGGTCTTACTGATCTCACCGTTTTATACCGACATGGATCGCTCCATGATCGAAGAAGCGATCAGCGCCTGTTTGAAAGAGCGGAAGATCGAACAGGAGCATGACCTGCTGACGCGCTATTTTGATGAACATTTATTTTTTCACCGCACGGACTTAACCGAAAAGGAAGAGGTGATCCGCTTTTTGGGGCAACAGATCGTTTCGTTTGGAATAGCACAGCCGGAATTTATCGATTCCGTATTAAAGCGGGAGGAAATGTCGTCTACCTGCTTTTTTGAAACATTTGCCATTCCTCATGCCATGGAGCTGAATGCAAAGAAAACGATGTTTTGTGTTCTGATCAACGAAAATGGGATCCACTGGGATCAGCATCAGATCAAGATTGTTTTGATGATTGCCGTAAAACAGCAGGATCGACTGGAATTTATGAAGATCTACAACAGTATCATCCACGTGCTCTGGAATCAAAGCAAGGTTGCCAAACTGATACAGGCGCAGGATTATCAGGATTTTATCAAATGCTTAAAGGCAGATATGCGTTGAAGATCGTTGTACCAAATTCTTTTCGATCATAAAAAAAGCGGGAAACCGCTTTTTTCTTTTTAGTCAAAGAAGGGAAAACACTACTGTACCAACAGTACGATGCTTTGCGCCAAGACGCCCTCTTCTTTTCCGACAAATCCCAAGCCCTCTCCTCTTGTGGCTTTTACGCTTACCTGGGTGATCTCACAAGCTAAAGCAGCGGCGATATTTTCCCGCATCTTTTCAATATAAGGCGCCATCTTAGGCCGCTCTATCATGATCAAGGCGTCAATATTGCCGATCCGGTAGCCGTTTGCTTTCATCATTTTGCCCACCTCTTTTAAGATTACCAAAGAGGACATTCCCTGATAACGCGGATCCGTGTCGGGGAAATGCTTTCCCAAATCTCCTAGCGCCAACGCGCCTAAAATACTTTCCGCAATCGCATGAAGCAAGGCGTCTGCGTCAGAATGCCCAAGCAGTCCTTTCTCATGTGGTATTGTTACACCGCCTAAAATCAGTTCTCTGTCTGCGGCGAACCGATGAATATCGCTGGATTGTCCGATTCGCATCTAATCATGCTCCTGGTATATTGGAAATGACTCATCTAAAAGTCATTACAACATACCTTTTCCTTTCTATCAACCTTTATACCCGTGGTTGATTACGGGGTTCATTGTCTGTATGATTGAAATATGTGAATGTGGATTTGTATTGCTCCTTGTGGCTCTGACTACTTTAGAAAGGTTCTTACCACTCCTTATTCCAAAATAATGATGAGTTAGATGAGTCTTTGAATTCGTATCTCGTTCCAGGTTTTATGGTCTAAGTGCTGTGGTTTCTTCACTTCACATACTCTTATTTCAGAAAGGATGTGTTTTTATGTTTCTTGTTGGAATCGATGTCGGTAAGCTCTCTCACATGTTTTGCATCATGGATTCTTCCAATGGCGAAATCCTCGTCAGTCCTGTTTCTTTTAAAAACAATAAACAAGGCTTTGATTTTCTGATGGGCAACATCAAGCTTTATCCCAAAGACAAATTGCTGATCGGTATGGAAGATACAGGCCATTATCATTTCAACCTTTTGAAGTTTTTACTCGATTCCGGTTATACCGTTGCACTCATCAATCCCATAACGACCGATCTTACCCGAAAGATGCAACTAAATCCTACCAAAGACGACAACCTGGATACCATGACCATCTGTGATGTCCTGGCTTCCAGTCCTCGTAAAAAGGGTTACAGGATTTCTAAAATCAATAATTTTGAATTTTATGAGCAGAAACGTCTGACCCGTGAACATCACGATCTCAAGGAACAATTAAACGTATATGCCAATAAGCTTCAGAAATGTATTGATATCGTTTTTCCTGAATATAACTCCCTGTTTAAATCCAAGTATGGAACTGTATATATGAAGGTCTTAAAAGCGTTTGGCTGTGCGAATGCTATTGCTCATGCCGATATCCGCAATATTCGCAAATGCTTCGAAACCAATAGGAACGGCCGCACTATTTCACTGACACCGGAAAAATTAAAAGAAGCTGCTAAGCATTCGATCGGGTTTCCTTCAAAGGCTGAAGTGATCGAAATACGTCATCTGATCGATTTGATCGAATTGATCAAAGAACAAATCAACGATGTGGATATAAAAATAGAAGAGTTCAGCACGCAACTTAACTCTCCTATCCTCACCATACCGGGAATCTCACATTTCTCCGGTACTTCTATTTTAGCTGAATTAGGAGATTTACGCAACTATTCTAAGGCGTCTCAAATCATCAAATTTGCCGGTGTTTCCCCATATAAGCATCAATCAAGTCAATATGAAGCCCAACATACAGCCATTACCAAGAAGGGATCACGATATCTTCGCAAAACACTTTATCAGGTGATCTTACCTGTTATTCGCTACAATCCTGTATTTAACGAATACTATCATCTCAAGTTGTCGCAAGGGAAAGGCCATCGTTGCGCTCAGGGACACTGTGTACGAAAGTTACTTCGGATCATCTATCATCTGGTAATAACGAATCAACCGTTTGATTCAACTCTTTTAAAATAAGTCATTACTAAATTCTTAGATCCTCTACTAAGTTCTTTTTGTCATGCCTTTTTATTCACTATTTCAAAGATCGAGACAACTTCAGCTAACTAACTTCAATAAATTTTTATTTTCAGACTTTTTCATACAATTTACTTGATTTTTATATAGTTAGCTTTCTTTTGTTCCTCTGTGTTTCTTTCATTATAATCATAAAAGCGAAACAAGGCAACTTGTCCCAACTGATAAAAGAAGCATAAACACGTCTTTTTCTTCCTGATTATCAGGAAATGATTGTTTTCAGCAGTGATGGTTTATTGGCTTTTAGCGTAAAAAGTATATTTTATGAGATAGAGAAGCCTCAATAAGGGCATAATACTAAGGAAAAACACCGATAATAGCCGAAAAGTGATAAAATGATGTAAGTTTTGTTACCGTTTTTTGTATTTTTATGTTAAACTTATTCGGGACTGAAGAAAAAGAGGGATTAGAAATGAAACTTGTAATCAGAAGGATGAAGCCGGAGGACGCGGCGGATATTCAGGCATTAAACACACAGCTCGGCTATTCTTATCCGGCGGATAAGATTGCGGCACGCATCAATTTTCTGCTTTATTCCAGCAGTGATGTCATGCTGGCGGCAGAAGCGGATGGAACGGTAATCGCTTATGCGCACGCAACGCGCTATGAAACGCTTTATGCGGATAAAATGGCGAATATCTTAGCATTTGTCATAAAAGAGGGAATCGAAGAAAGTGAAGCGATCTCTCAGCAGCTTTATGATGAATTTGAAAAGCAGATCCGTTCTTTCGGATTCATGGGCATGCGTATGATCGCCGATACTTCCCGCATCATCACAAGGGAGTTCTTCGTAAAAAACGGATTCGACTCTAAACGCGACTTAAAGCATTTTATCAAATGGTTTTAGCCACAAACAAAAAATAGGGGGATTTGATCAACTGTATGAATTTTCATGCAGTTTTTTTTAGGATTATTTCATAAAGGCACACATATCAGATACAGGTGATGCTATGTTAGAGTTAAAAAATATCAGTAAATACTATGATCAGCACAAAGGGATCGCGCACTTATCCGTCAAGGTCAAAAAAGGCAGTGTGCTGGCATTTTTAGGGAGCAACGGCAGCGGTAAAACAACGACCTTCCGCATTTTGCTGGGACTGTTAAAACCAAGCGAAGGCACGATCCTCTATCATAAAAGAGCGATCCGCGAGTATCCCAGCACGCTCATGGGCTATATGCCGGAGGAACGCAGCCTGCTGCGCGATCTGAAAGTCTTTGAACAGATACGCTATCTGGCACGGTTAAAAGGGATGGAAGATGCATTGATCGAAGTGAGGATGCGCAAATGGCTGGAAGGACTTGGCATCACCCATTATCGCAACCGCAGGATCGCCGAGCTTTCCAAGGGCAATCAGCAGAAAGTACAGTTGATCTGCGCATTGATCCACGATCCGGAAATCATCATTTTCGATGAACCTTTGAACGGTTTGGATCTGGAAAATGTGCAGCTGTTTCAGGCGCTGATCACTTATTTGAAAAAGCAGCAGAAGATCATTTTGATCTCCTCCCATCAATATGAAAGTGTGGAGCCATACTGCGACAGCGTGCTTTATCTCTATCATGGTGATGTGATCTTTCAAGGTGATCTTTTGCGCTTAAAGCAACAACGACAAGGGCGCATCATGCAGTTCCCTAAGCAATGCGGACGCAACTGGCTGGATCAAAAAGGCGTACTGGATGTACATGAAGAAAACGGCTATACGACATTGCGTGTCGATCATGAACGCACAGCTGCCATGATCATGAAAGAGCTGATGCGTGATGATATTTACGAAATACAAGTCAGTCTGCCTTCTTTGCGGGAGCTGATTCGAGGGTATATGGATGAAAGAGCTCATTAAATTTTCTCTGCGGCGCCGTTTTTTCAATAAGACGCAGATCTTCATCAATTTGATCTTGTTTACTGCCTGCGCGCTTTTGTTATTTGCGGACCATTTGATCACTTGTTTTATGCCAAGCATGCTGAACTCGATCAATATTCATACGGTGGCGATGCCGCAGTCGATGGTACAGGAGCTAAATGAAACAAAACAGTCGTTTTTCTATTTTCAGCCGACTTCACGATCACTAAACAAGGCGAAAAAGCAATATGAATATGTGCTCTTTTATGACGGTGAATTTACTTTGCACAGTGAATATCCGCTTGATGAAATGAAAATCGTGGCTTTGGAAAGTTTGTTAGAACAGTATCGACAGACACAGATCTTAAAAGAAAACAAGGAATCAGCGGCTTTGATTGCGTATGCGCAACCGCTTGTGCTGCATCAAAAAACAACGGCACAAAAACAGGAAGAGCGGGCAGGTATCGTCTTTATGGTCGTTACCGGCATCTATTTCATGATGCTTTCTTTTGCGACAACCGTTGCCAATGAGGTCGTCTATGAAAAAGCGACGAAAACACTGGAGCTGATCTTGACCAGCGTCAGTGCGCGAACGCATTTTTTAAGCAAGCTGCTGAGCGGCTGGCTGACCGTGCTGTTACAGTGTGCGATCAGTGGCGGCTGTTTGCTTTTTTGGACCTTGATCAGATGGCAGATCGACAACGGAAGCGGCTTGTTGAAAGCTGCGAAAAGCTTGCAGATTTTGTCGATCAAAGAAGCGACTTTTTCACAGGTACTCGCACATATCGATCTATCTTTCGATTTTTTGCTTCTGCTGCTTGGCATCGCTTTCTTTTTACTGGCAGGCATGCTGCTCATTCAAATGCTTTTGGTCGTTATTTCCAGCTTCATCTCCAGCATTGAGGCAGCAGCGGCGATCCAAGCGCCTTTCTATATGATCTTGATTGCTGTTTATTATCTGACTTTATCGCTTAACGATCCCCAGCACATGTCGCAGGGCATCGGCTATTATTTGTCGTTTCTGCCGTTTTTATCCATGCTGATGATGCCATGTCGCTTTTTGATGACAGTCGTAACCGTACCGGAGTTTCTGCTGGCGGCTTTTTTGGCAATCGCTTCGCTTACGGCGGTTTTGCATTATGGCGGTGCGATCTATCAGCGCGGCGTGCTCGACTATTCTAATAAAGGCTTTTTACAAATCATGAAAGCAATATGTAAACGATCCTAGTGCAGCAGACCTTGTCTGTTTTAGACAAACAAAAAGATCCTTGTTCAGACATGATCACAAAAGATCATATTCATGAAAAGGATCTGCTTTATCATCCGGCTTTTTGATTTGTTCCTTTTTTCAGTTGAGCAAGAGAAGCTGTGCGTTTTGTCCGCTTTAATTTCTTTAGATTGCCTGCCAGTACCTGTTCATACTGACTATTGGTCTGCGGGGTATAGAAGCTTGCATCCTTTAACGGATCCGGTAAATACTGGATCTGATCCCACAAATCGCTGCGCCCATAGTCATAGCGTTCATTTTCGGCTAAAGTAACCGGCGTATAATGCAGATATGGCGGCATTTGCAGACCATATTGATGCAGCGCCTGCATCGCTTTGTCGATTGCGGCTTCTGCCGATTTTGATTTCGGTGACAGACATAGATCGATCACTGCCTGACTTAAAGGGATCCTGCCTTCCGGGAAGCCTACTCGTTTAGCCGCATCGATCGCGTTCACACAGCGCGCAACGGCAGCGGGATTGCCTAGTCCGACATCCTCATAGGCACATACCAGCAGTCTTCTTTCGATCGCATCCATATCCTGTGCTTCGATCATTGCCGCTAAATAATAAAGCGCCGCATCGACGTCACTGCCGCGTATGCTTTTTTGAAATGCACTCAGTACGTTATAGTAGCCATCTCCGTTTTTATCCAGCAGTCTTTGTCCTTTCTGCAGATACAGATCAAGCGCTGCTTCTTCAATGATGCCATTTTCACACCCATATGCGCAAAGTTCCAGTACATTCATCGCCTGCCGCAGATCACCGCCGCATTTGATTGCAATCTGTGAAAGCAGCGCGTCGTCCGCCTCAACCAGATGATTCAATCCTTTCTCACTTTCTAATGCGCGCCGCAGTGCTGTTACACAATCCGCAGTGCTGAGCGCGTAAAATTCAAAGATATGGCAGCGAGAGCGGATTGCCGGATTGATCGCATGATAAGGATTGGCAGTCGTTGCGCCGATCATGGTAATCATCCCTTTTTCAACATAAGGAAGCAATAGATCCTGCTTATCCTTATTTAAGCGATGTACCTCATCAATGATCACGACCAGCCCCGGATAAAGCTTTGCTTCCTCAAACAGACGATCCAGATCTTTTTTGTTGCCGCTGACCGCATTAAACATACGGTATGGCAGACCGACCGACTGTGCCAGTACGGTTGCCATCGTTGTCTTCCCGGTGCCCGGAGGACCATAGAAGATCATCGAAAACAAGCGTTTTGCTTCCACACATCGACGCAAAACTTTTCCCGGTGCGATCAAATGTTTTTGTCCGACGATCTCATCCGGCGTTTGCGGACGCATCCGATAAGCAAGTGGTTCCATGACATCGCCTCCTTATCGCCCATTTTATCACATTCCATTTCATTAAGACAGAAAAAGATGCTCGACCAGGATCTTCAAACCGATCACGATCAGTACGATCCCACCGAAAATCTGTGCATATTTTTCAATATAGCTGCCTAGCCACTTCCCTAAAAACACTGCAATAAAACTCAAAAGGAAGGTGGTGATCCCGATCATCGCAACCGCGCTCCAAATGGAGTCCAGCTTTAAGAAGGCAAAGCTGATCCCGATCGCCAATGCATCGATACTGGTGGCGATCGCTAAGATGATCACCTGTTTCAAATACAGTGGTTCACAAACCGTTTCTTCTTCCGCCTTTGCTTCTCGCATCATATTGATACCGATGCCGGCCAATAAGAGAAAGGCGATCCAATGATCGATCGAAGCGATCAAATCAGAAAAATAAATACCGGCGAAATAACCGATCGTCGGCATCATCGCCTGAAATAAGCCGAAAAAGAATGCCAGGTAAAGAGCGGTCGTAATCGTCTTACCGCCACGTGTGCACATGCCTTTTGCCACTGCAACGGCAAACGCATCCATGGACAGTCCAATCCCGATCATAAGCACTGAAAGCAATGTCATATCCTATCCTCCTGTAAAAAAAGACTCACGCACAAAAAACTGTGCATAAGTCTTGTCGTTTAACTATTAAGCCAGACCTCGCGGTCAGTCTGTTGGCTTAATTACTCACTTGTGAGCCAACTACTCCCTTAGTGCTTCCTTATTCTACCATGAACGATCAAAAATTACAATTACTGTTTTCCCTAGAAACCGAACTCTTCATCGCTGTACCAGTAGTCTTCGAAACTTTCCTCATCTTCATAGAAAGCATCGCTGCCATCACTTTCCACATAAGTTCCCGATTCTAAATAAGTATCCAGATCTTCCGGAAATTCGATTGCTTCCAACTGATTGACATCTTTCATCTTCAGCGTCAGTTCTACAACGACTTCCTGCTCATCCTGTACTGCATCTGCCTGCATGGAAAACGATGTCAGCATTCCTTTGTCATCGATCTGAAAAGTAAATTCCATCGTATTATAATGCGGCGCGCTTCCAGATGATGTTTCGTCATATGTCTTTTCGATCGTTGCATTGATCACATCCACATCAAACACCATGTGGATCTCATTATCGTCAATGGTCGCTTCTTCCAGCATGGCTTTGATTTCTTTGTCATCGATCATCGTTTCCGGATCAATGCCGATATTAAAGGAGCTGAGGCTTTCCTCTACATCCAGCGGCTGTTTCATATTTTCTCCCATTGCGCTCATATACAAGTAATCCTCTTTGATATACAAGCTCATAAAATCATCGACTGAAATGCCGGACACTGACATAGATGCATTCATGCGCAGCTGCAGCGGTCCGTCATTGATAAATCCGCCGTTGATGGCAAATTTCACTTTTTGTCCGTCTGCTTTCGCATTGACTTCCAATTCATAATCCGCAGACCGATAATCCATGATCTTCGTCAGTGCATTTTTATAAGCATCGATCGCTTCCTGCTGAATTTCTTTTTTGCTTCCACATGCACCGATTACAAAGAGCATACAAAATGTTACAAAAAACATCGTGATCTTTTTCATCGTCATTCCTCCTATCCGCTCTTGATTTAATTACATTCTATCACATAATGTTTTGATACTCAATTCCCTTTCTTGCGGCTATTTTATCCTATGTAGTGTTTTTCTTTTGGCATCAAAAAACTCTTTCTTTCGTGAAAGAGCCTTGTTTATTTTTTCAGTTTTTTCAATAGCCGCAGACACTTGGAAGAAACATCGTACAGCTTCGGATACGGCAATAAGTCAAATTCACCGATCCGTTCGTTGATGACCGGATAAAAATTGCCTTTGAATTGTAGCAGGTTGTCTTGCAGCGTACCATCCACGCCGCCCATATTACAGATCTTCGCTCCCTTGGCAAAACATTGCCTGATCGCTTCCAGCCACACCTTATAAGGCGCCATATAGCGCTTAAAACGCTCATCCATTCCGGCATACAGAATCTCACTGCCACTTCCGTACACCACTGCCAAAACACCGCAAAGATAAGCAGTTTCCTGTTCTTTTGCCAAGTCTTTCAACTCATCATGATTACGCTTCAGCGACGCCCGCTTTTCTTCTAAAGTAAAGCGTTTCTTCGGTTTATCCCGGCACTGCGCAAGCTGCTCTTCCACACTTTCCAACTCTGCACAGATCGCGTCAAACTGTTTGCGCAGCGGGATCTTGCCAAACATGAGGAATGCCTTTTCCCCATATGTTTCCAAGATTCTTTGATAATAACTTGCATCGCGCAGGGCGACTTCTTTTCGCTTGCTGGTCATCTGCATCAATTCGTTAAACTGTTCTAGTTTTTCCAGATGCGCGATTTCGATCTCCACTTCTTTTTTATCTGCGATCGCCAACATTTTCGCAAAGTGTTTGCCGGTCAAGATCTTCTCCAGATCCTCCTCATGCACCTCCGCCTGAAAACGCGGCTGTGCCGTTTCCTTCATATCGATGTTCTCTCCATGATAGACAGCGCCGGCTTGTCGGAAGGCCTGTACCAGCATTTCTCCCTGCTTAGAAACGATCCGTTCTTCACCGATGTGATAGCCTGCCAAAGTAACATTCGGATCAAACTTTACGATGAGCGCATGACGTCCTTTCGCCCACTTACCGATTGCTTTTAGGAAGGATACGCTCATTTCTAGGTTTTCAAAATCGACGATTGGTCCTCTTGGCACATACATCGCCTGAAGGCCAAAAGGCAAGTGCTTGATCAATACCATCGCAGCCCCTACCAATTCATGATCCTTCTCATATCCCAAGAAGACATGATCCCAATTATTTTTGACCTGCGCCCATCCGGCTGACTGAAGCAGACTGCCATAAGGGTGCTGTTCCACAAAGGCATCGTACTGTTTTTTATCTAAATCCGTAATCAGTTTATACATGGTTATCCTTCTTTCGATCAATGTGCGCTCACACATCCGTTCTCCGTCATCAAAGCGATCTTTTCATGCTTTTTGCACATCGCTGTTTACTAACAACATTATAAACAGCTTGTCTGAAATGTCAATATATGGCTGCCAGTCGTTTCTCTTTCAGGGATAGTTTCCCCAAAACAAATGTCTTTACTCCCCTTTATCTGTAATTGACATAAAAAAGCAAGAATGCATCATCATTCCTGCTTTTGCTTGCTATTTCGGTGCTTTCCCTATTTGATGATGGCAGGAAGCCACGCTTCATCGCCGTCAACTTCCAAAAGCTTTGCGACCGTCGCAGCCACATTTGCCAAACCGAATTCTCCTTCGGCAATCTCCACATCGGCGCCATAAATAATGAAAGGCACTTTATTCAGTGTATGCGATGTTTTTGCCTTCAAGGCTGCTCCTTCTTTCTTAGGCTTTTCATACATTTCATCCGCATTGCCATGGTCCGCGGTTACGATCAAGATACCGTTTACTTCATCTACCGCTTTCATGACCCGCTTCAGATTCAGATCCACACTTTCCACACCGATGATCGTCGCTTCATAATCACCAGTATGTCCCACCATATCCCCGTTTGGATAATTGGTGCGCAGGAAATCATATTTTCCTGATTTGATCGCTTCTACCAAAGCATCGGTGATCTCTGCCGATTTCATCCAAGGACGCTGTTCAAACGGTACGACATCTGATTTGATTTCTACATATTCTTCCAAGGCTTCATCGAACTTGCCGGAACGATTACCATTCCAGAAGTACGTAACATGACCATATTTCTGCGTTTCACTGATCGCATACTGGCGAATGCCCTGTTTTACTAACGCTTCAGACAATGTATGCTTAATTTTCGGCGGCAGAGCCAAATACTGATGCGGGATATTCAGATCCGCGTCATACTGCAACATGCCGGCAAACTGCACCTTTGGACGGCGCACCCGATCAAAGTGGGTAAACTCCTCTTCATCAAAGGCACGGCAGATTTCCTGTGCACGATCCCCTCTGAAGTTAAAGAGAATCACACTGTCGCCATCTTCGATCGTTCCTGCCGGTTTTCCATCTTTCACGATCACAAATGCCGGCATATCCTGGTCTACGACGCCGCTTTCTGCACGATAGGTTTCGATCGCTTCTTTCGCGCTCGCAAATGTTCGTCCCTCGCCTAATACATGCGTATGCCATCCGGCTTCCACCATCGGCCAGTTTGCCTCATAGCGATCCATCGTAATTTTCATACGTCCGCCGCCGCTGGCAATACATGCTTGGAACGAATCATCATTTAATTCCGCCATAAACTTTTCAATGCGTTCTACATAAAGCAAAGCGCTTGTTTCCGGCACATCACGTCCATCCAACAAAGCATGGATCCGCACTTCTTTTACACCTTCTGCCTTTGCCTGTTTGATCAACGCTTCCAGGTGCTCGATATGAGAGTGCACATTTCCATCCGATAACAGACCGATAAAATGCAAAGTGCCCTTTTCTTTACAATAAGACACTAGATTTTTCCATGTTTCCGATTCAAAAATATCACCGGAAGCGATCGATTCATTTACCAGCTTCGCTCCCTGCGAATAGATCTGTCCGCACCCTAAGGCATTATGCCCTACTTCGCTGTTTCCCATATCGCCGTTGCTCGGCAATCCGACCGCCAAACCATGTGCCGCGATCGCTGTATGAGGACAAGTGCTTAATAATTCATCTAATGTCGGTGTATAAGCATTCAAAACTGCATTTCCCAGTTTATTTTCACTGATGCCGACACCATCCATTACTACTAATACAACAGGTCTTTTGCTCATTTTGTGATTTCCTCCTAATTCTACTTTATTAGTATAGCGCAATTTTCACTCAGAAACAACGAAAAGACCGTTTATTTCACCCTCATTACAGCTTTCTTCTCCTGATAAAGCCTGATTTCACATCATTTTTCTTTATGGCTTTTTTTCAGCCGTTCTTTTGCCTGTGCAACGCTTTCTCCTTCCTTTTTCAAATAGCGTTCCACAAACGCATCTTCTATATTGTTGTATTTTTCTACAACGGTTTTCTCAATCTTTTCATATGCATTGACTGCTTTCTCTGCGATATTCGCATTGACTTCCACTAATTTTGATCTTGTCATCGTTTCATCTCCTCTTTTTTCTTTCTAAATAATATTTGGAACCCGATCCCCATGACAAACAGACAAACCACCGCTGCGGTAATATCATCCACGATCCAGCCGTTTTCCCACTCACCAAAAGAAGCGATCATCGAACGCTGTAGTGTAAACACCGAAGCTGCTGCTTCTGCAAGGCTGATATTTTTTAATAACTCCATGCTCACAGAACGCTTTTTTCGCCGGTGCAGTGCCCTCCAAATCGCAAAACCGATCTTAACAAATACAAAAGTAGCGATGGTAATCATCATGATCGTATCATATTTGACCGCAATATCATGTGACAAACTAATAGCAATGACGCCCATTAAAGCAACGCTTAATAAAAGCAACAAAACACCACTGATCTTTTCGATAAACTGCTTTTGACAAATAAAGTACTGCCTATCATGTCGATCAGCATATAAGACACATACTCGCATAACAGACAAAATCAGATAATAAGCACAAAGTGCAAGAAACCATATAGATGACTGCATTATGCCCAATACCCCATGATAGCCCGCATAAAGAAGGTGCAGGCATAATACGCCTTTTACCGATACTTTTTGATAGCGGTGCCGCCAACCATTTATAAATCTTTTTTCGTTCATAATCAGGTTATGATAGGATAACCTTCACTTACGCTTCCTTTTTGATTCCCACTAGGAATACGATCATCCCCAGCAAAACAAAGATGCCGATCACGCCAAGCAAAATTCCCGCCACCAGCTCTTCCCAAAGCATACTAAAGCACATGCCTGCTCCAAACGTCAATGTACCGCAAATCCCGATACAAGCGGCCCCAATCTGCTTCAAAGAAATGCGAATCGTTTTTTTATATTCCATTTTTCTGTAAATGAGCCAAGTGATCAATAAAAGCGCCATACCCAAACAACCGAGAAAAATGCCAAGCGGCATTACCTGCCACTGCGAGATAAGCGCCATACACATTCCCAGCGAGAATAACAACATTCCCGTAGTTCCAAACATCATTACGAACAAGCTGCTTTTTTTCATCTTATTTAACCTCCGATCACATCATTAAAACAACACTTGTTGTTTTAATATAAAGACAGTATAATATATTCAACAGATAAAACAATCATCAATTAACTGCCATTTGTTGAGATAAAGGAGTTTTTATGAATAAAGCGAACAATCGAAGAAAAAGAGCGTCTATTGAGAAAATCGAACATGTTTTTATCGAACTGTTACAGACAAAAGCATTAAATCAGATCAGTGTTTCCGATATCTGTAAAAAGGCGGAACTGAATCGTACCACCTTTTATGCCAACTATACGGATATTTACGCTCTGGCTGATTCTATCCGCATAAAACTGGAAAATAATTTGAATGATCTATATCAAGATGAGATTACCGTCGGCTTTAACAGCAACGATTATTTAAGGCTTTTTCATCATATTAAAGAAAACCGGCTGCTGTACCTTGCGTATTTCAAACTCGATTACGATAATCAGTTCCGTGTTTTTCACTATGACACCCATCTTGCCGAAATACATTTTCACAATCGTTTCATTGAGTATCGCATAGAATTTTTCAGAAGCGGTATTACTAAAATCATAAAAATGTGGTTACAAAACGGCTGTAAAGAAAGTCCGGAAGATATGTTTGAAATCATTAAAAGCGAGTATCGTGGGCGCATGGACTTTTTTTGTTAGAAGGATGCGATATCCTGTTACAACTTTGCGAACACCGCAACATGCCTTCATCCGGTTGGTTTGTCTGATCTTATTGATACTATGAAAAACATATATAAAAGCAGAGCTTGCCCATACGCTTGCTCTGCTTTCTCTTTGTCTTTTTCTTTAATCAAATTATCACAACATTAAATATTATCAATGTCAGTAGAAATGATCTCTGAAGTATTGATGTCGATCTCAAATGAATACTCTTTGTTATTGTAGTAGAAGTCGATATCATATACATTTCTGCCATCATCATATTCCTGTTTGATGCGTACATTGGTAATACTGTTGCCGTCAACGCCGAAATGCGCCACTGCCTTTGCCAACGCTTCATCCTGTGTCAATCCCTGCGTCTGTGTCTGCTGCTCACCTGTTTGGGTCTGATCACCGTTGCCGGTCGTCTGATTTCCACTATTTCCCTGTGGGGTGCTTGGCGCCTGATAATTCTTTGTTTCTTTTTCCGCAATCGTACCGTCATCGTCTATTTCATAATCGTACGATTTTGTATCCGTATGAAATTCAAAACCGAAACTATCGTCGTCGATTGTCTCAGAAGTAAACGTAACTTCTTCTTCGCTCAGCCCGGCATCCTTCAAGGCAATGCTGCGAGCTTCTTCCGATGTGATCTTTTTACCGCATCCTGCCAAGATCAATGAGATTCCCACACCACTCAAAACGAATAATTTTCCTGCTTTCATAGCAAACCTCCTCATTTGTTATTTGTTATCCTTATCTTATCAAAGTATTTCTTAATTCGCAAGTTATATGTTACTAACTTTATATTATTTTTTCCTATTTCCTGCAAGATATGCACAAATCGCTTGCTTGATTTTTCTTTCCTCATAATCTGTATGGAAAAACTTACTTGTTTTCCTGATAAGAAAAGACCTGTCTCTTTTGAAACAAGTCTTTTTCTTTTATTCCCAAATCGTATGAAAAACACCTTTTCGATCATTACGCTCATATGTGTGCGCGCCGAAATAATCACGCTGCGCCTGTAACAATGCGGTCGTAGAATCCGCACAACGGATCGCATCATAATAAGACAAAGCGCTCATCATAAGCGGTATGCTGATGCCGTTTTGCACTGCATAGGCAACGACATTGCGCGCTGATGCTTCATAGCTTTGCACCTTTTCTTGGATCGGTTTTGCCAAAAGCAAATGTTCCAGATCCGGCTGTTCATCATAAATATGCGCAAGCGTTTTTAGGAAAGCGCTTTTGATGATACAACCCTCCTGCCAGATCGTCGCCAGTGTGTGAAAACAGATGCCATACTCGTTCTTTTCATTGATTCTCTGCATAAAAGCAAAGCCTTGGGCATAAATCATGATCTTCATGAAATAAAGCGCTTCTTCCAGTTCTTTGATGAATGTGTCGTAAGGGTTTGCCTGTTGCTTTTTTTCATAATGCGCAGCCAGTTCATTGCGCAAATTTTTTTGTTCTGACAAGAAGCGGGAAGAAACTGCCTGTTCAATCGACGGCACTGCGATCCCTTCTTCGATCGCCGTCTGTACGACCCACTTGCCGGTGCCCTTTTGCTTGGCGACATCTAAGATGTGATGAATCAGAAAAGTGCCGTCCCACTCTTGATAACGCAATATCGAAGCAGTGATTTCCATCAGGTAAGAGGAAAGCATGCCTGATTGATAATGCGCGAATATCGAGGCGATCTGCTCTGTATCATCTGCATAGGCAAAGCGCACCAAGGCATAGGCATCTGCCAGCAGCTGCATATCCGCATACTCGATGCCGTTATGCACCATCTTGACAAAATGCCCGCAGCCTTTTATGCCGATGTAATGACAGCAGGAACTGCCATCGCTATTATGAGCGGCAATCGTCTCCAGCACTTCCGCTGCGTTTTGATAAGCGCTTCGATTCCCCGAAGGCATGATGCTAGGACCAAGGAGCGCACCTCTTTCGCCTCCGGAAACCCCTGCCGAAATGAAATGGATTCCCTTCTGTTCCAGTTCCTGCTGCCTTTTTTCACTGTCGAGATAAAACGAATTGCCGCAGTCGATGATACAATCTTCTTGCTGCAAGTACGGCAAAAGCGATGCGATCACTTCATCGACCGCTTTCCCCGCCGTTACCATTAAAATGATCACACGCGGTTTTGCCAGACTGTTCACAAATGCCTCCAAGCTTTCACAAGCCATGACCCCGTCTTTGTTTTCGGCAAACTGTATCGCTTTTTGCACTTCGATATTATAAACGCTCAAAGAAAAGCCATGACGATAAATATTTTCCGCAAGCGAGGTTCCCATCACCCCTAAGCCATATAAACCGACCTTATTCATTTTTCAATCGTTCCTTTAGCTCCGCCTGCGCCTGCTCCACTAATTCCGGATGTAAAAACAGTTCTCCTGCGGTTCTTGCCATTGCTTTGCTGCCGACCTCGATGCAGCGATAGCCCGCTTCACTGATCGCCAGTTCACGAAACTGGTCCGTATGCCCGGATATTTTATGATCGCGAAAGATCGTGACATATAAATTGCAGATCGGGATATGGCGAGAAACATTGCCCAGATCTTCTCCGCCCAGATCATACGGCATGCCATCCATGACCGGCTCCTTGAGCTTTGCCAGTTCTCCTTTGCAGACATCGGCCAGGATCTGATTCGGGATCCTGCCCGCATAACCGTCCTGCTCCTTGATCTCACAGGTGCAGCCGGTTGCCATCGCACTGCCTTTCGCCGCATTTCGGATCTTTTCATTGACCTTATGCAGATCTTTTAAGCTCAGTGAATTGCTGTTGCATAGTACTTTTGTATAAGCGGGAATCTGACCGGTGCTGATGCCGCCGTTGGCGATCATGCAGCTGTAATTGGTATTGTTTTTGATCTGTTTTCCGTTTAGCCCCATTGCCGTTACAAATAATGTCGCCGCATCCAAGGCATTGATGCCATCCTCTGCGTGTGATTGCGCATGTGCGCTCTTGCCGAAAAACTCTATTTGAAATTCAGTGGAAGAAACACATTCGCCGGCAATACGGGTCGTTGCCGAGGTCGGGTGCAGCAGGAATACTGCATCAATATCCGCAAATACACCATTTTCTAACATGATGATCTTGCCGCCGCCATCTTCTTCCGCAGGTGTGCCGATCACATGGATCGTACCGCATAAATCGGCATCCTGTACCATCTTCTGTAAAGCGATGGCAGCACCCAGACCAGAGCAGGCAATCAGATTATGCCCGCACGCATGTCCCAGCTTTGGCAGCGCATCATATTCCAATAAGATCGCGATCTGCTTTCCTCCCAATCGATGCGTATAAGTGGCATGAAACGCTGTTTCCAAACCGCCGGATCCACGTTCTATCGCAAAGCCTTCTTTTTCCAAAAAAGCACTCAGGCAGCGCATCGCCTCATATTCATGAAACGCCAGCTCCGGGTGTCCATGCAGGAACGCCGATATTTCCCAAAGCTCCTCCATGCGCGCCTCTACATAGCGATCACACGCTTCTTTTATCTTTTCAAAGTCCATAAAACCACCTTCTATCATCTCATGCACAGCACGGTGATACTTCCTTTCCGTTTAGAATAAACCAACGAATGATCCTGCTAAGGAAATGATCAAGATTAGGATCAAGATCTTATTATAAGCCTGTTCTTTCTTATCGAAGTACAGATAGATCAACATGATCGCCGCTAACGGCAGCATGCCCGGAATGATCGAATCAAGTATATCCTGTACGACCATCGTATCCGCATTTTCCATCACGATCTCAATCGGGATCGACAGTTTTACATAGCTTGCCCCTAGTGCGCCCATCATAAACAGACCTAAGATACTGGATCCGGTAATGACATCCTTGATCATGCCCGACTGCAACATCGTCTGCACAGATTCACGTCCTACCCGATAGCCGAACATATACAGCACATAGCCTAAAGCCAGACAGATGAAGGCGAAGGCAAACGGGATCAATCCGCCCCATACGCTTCCCGCCATTGCCAAAGTAATGCCGAATGAGAAAACGATCGGACGAATGGTTCCCCATACGATCGTATCGCCGATACCTGCCATCGGTCCCATTAAACCGGTCTTGATGCCGGTAATCATTTCTCCCGGAATTTCCGCACCGTTCGCTTTTTCTTCTTCCATCGACAGTGTGATACCGCCGATCAGTGAGCCGAAGGTACCTTCTGAGTTAAAGAATTGCAAATGACGCTCCAGCGCCTCACGATACGCTTCTTCATCGTCATACAGTTTCCGCAGCGGTTTCATGATCGACACACAGAAACTGAGCGCCTGCATACGTTCATAGGAATTACTTGCTTCTACTAGCAAAGCCCACATGAAGAACGAGTTTCTGACCTCGCGTTTCGTTAACTTTTTCTGCGTTACAACTTCACTCATGATTAAGCCTCCTCTCTGCGCGCCTTAGACGCGAATACAACTAATACGGCGATACATGCACCGAAGATCGCTGCTGCCATGGTCGGGATCTGCAAATACTGCACAGCAAAGAAGCCGATGAAGAAATAAGGAAGCAGCTGTTTTTTACCGATGGTAAAGATGATGGTCGCAAAGCCGATAGCCGGTAATACACCGCCCGCTACTTCAAGACCGTGCATGAGCCAGTCCGGAATAAATTCCATGACCGCATTGACTGCGTCTGCTCCGACATATACGGCCGCAAATACGACCGGAAAACGAAGCAGGAAATAGAAGATCTGCGGCAATACCGTACCGAGCATAAAGATTCCCTTGCTGTTGCCTTCCTTGGCATACGTATCCGCTCTGTGAATAAAGAATGCGTTAACCGTACGGCGAATCTGATCGACAAATGCTCCTAATACGCCAAACGGCACTGCCAGTACCACTGCCGCTTCTGCCGATAAGTTTGATGCAAGTGCCAGCGGAATGGCAATCGCACCGGCAAGTCCCGCATCGGAAGGCAGATTACCGCCCGCAAAGATCATTCCCAAATAGATCAACTGAATGCTTCCGCCTAAAATCATGGAAGTTTCCATATCCCCTGAAACAATACCGAAAACCAAACCATAGAAAAGCGGCTGCCCTAATACATCATAAAACCAATACCCCAAACAGCAGTGTGCTAAATAATATAAGATACCCGCTGTGATCGCTAATTGTAACATTTTAATCCCTCCTATGAATAAAATTTCTTTAATGCGCTGTCTAACTCTTCTCTTGGCTCATTCGGCAGTACATGCAGATAAACATGGGTGCCTCTGCTTTGCATTTCCTCTAGTAGTTTCGCATCTTTCGCATCAAAGGAAACCTGTCCCATCACCGTCTTTCTGCCACCGCTTCCGCCAAGTCCGCCGATCTGGAATTCTTTGATCGGGAAGCCCTTGTTTAATGCGTCCATCGCTTCCTCCACGCTCTTGAACAACACCAAAATTCTTCCCTCTCCCATTTCGTTTTCTTTCCATGATGCGACTGCTCCATCGACGCTCAGCACTTCCACCTTTACGCCCGGAGGCGCCGCCATGACGTAAATGCTCGCCATGAATTGATCTTTTGACAAGGCATCATTGATGACAACGATGCGATTGGCATTTGCCTCTTTGACCCATTTAGTGATGACCTGCCCGTGGATCAAACGATAGTCTGCGCGAATCAGTTTAATTTCTGCCATATGCTTACTCCCTTCTTAATACCTTAATGACATCTTTGCCGCTCTCTTTTAATGTCTGAATGCCCAGCTCCACCAGCTCCTCTGCACTGCATCGCTCCTTTTGCGAATAAATTTCAATGAGCATGGCAAGATTTAATCCGGATAAAATATGCAGTGCATATCTGCCTGACAGCATCGCCATCGTATTTGACGGTGTACCGCCGAATAAATCCACCAGCGCAATGACTTCCCTTGTTTCCTTTTGCAGTTTCGCTTCGATCAAAGCGCTGTATTCCTCCGGCGACATGCCCGGCAATAATGAAAACACCTGCACATCTTCCAGCTTGTCATAGATCATTTCCGCGCTCTTCACAAGTTCTTCGCCGAAACGCCCATGCGTACAAATATAGAGTATCTTTCCTTGGTCCATCGTTTCACTCCCTTCTTGCTTATCATTAAGCAAGATTTATGCCAAATAAAAAAAGCAGCGAAATCAGGCTTCTGACTGCTGCTTCTTATTTCAGTGTATCAATCTGTGTCAAAAATATCCATAATATAACACACTTCCCCATCCGGAACGGTAATGTTAAATGTCGATTCGATGATCTCCATTGCGGTCCTGATGATACGATATCGTTTTTCATCCGCTTTGATTCGTTTCTCTTCCTCACTGTAAGCCATCGCCTGCTTTTGAATGATCCTTTCGATCATACATCCTAAATGCAGCAGATAGCCGATCAAGATACGGTTATAATCCATGATCTCCATCATATTGTTGATGATCTGAAATGATTTGGTAATCGCATCATTGGCTTTCATCGGATCTAAAAACACCAATGAATCTGTTAATAAATTGTTGATCACAAAGTTAGGAAGCTGCGGTTTTACATTCTCTGCCCCGGTAACATTGATGATCAGATGTGAAAGCGTCGTCAAGCCATCGCCTAAGATCAAACGATCATTGGAAATATAAGTGGTATCGGGAATCGGCAGATCGATTGCGCCTACTACGGCCAATACACGCTTGCCTTCTAATGGCAAAGAAGAAAAACTGTCCGCATTGCAGGATAAGATCTCGATATGGTATTCATCTATGAGCGCAACTGCACTGCGTATGAGTTCTCCCAGCTTGATTGCCGCGCCTTCTCCCGTGATGCAGGTCGTAATAATGACAAGATCGTGGTCCATCTTCTGTTTGATGTCTTTTGCATAAGTCCTGCCGATATAAGGGATATACGTTTTCATTTCCTCATATACCTGATCCAGTGTCTGTTCCGGCAGCATCGTCTTGCGGCTCGCCTCCAATACAAATGGAGTAGATACCATGTCGATGGTCTTGACCTTGATGCCGGTCTTTTCTTCAATGATCTCGCCAAATGAAAGCAGCGATCCCATATCCACCAACAACAGGACCCCTTTGCCTTCATTGATCTGTACGACCTTTTCAGTAACGATCGTTAAGAAAGCTTCGACATTCTGCTTCAGCGGCATATCCAGCGCGTGTGCATGGGTGCTGCGCATCAACGTATTGGCGGCATCCACCATATTGCGGGCAACGCCGTTTCCATGTGCCAGTACCAACAAACCGATCTTTTTATTTTCCAGTTCATGATTTTCCATTAACAGAAACATCGTCAAGAAGATCGTTTCCTGCTGCGGCAGTTCGATATCCAGTTCGCTTTGTAAAAAGTGCTTCATCGACTTTGCCACCTGAAATTCATTCGGATGTTCCAGCGCAATATGATAAGCGCTTTGCTTGAGTGGATGACGCAGCTTGTTTTCCATAATAGCCGATACATGCAAGGCTAGTGCGATATAGATATTCTTCGGCAGCTTTTTATTCAGTTTGCTTTCCGCTAAGGAGATTGCGGTTTCCACCGCCTTATAGACACTGGGATGCACGATCTTAAACAGCTCTTCATTGCCGCCGTCGCCGTTTTTTACCATTCGATCCAGCAAATGCGCGATATAGTCTTCAATATAGCGCTTGATCTGACGATTGATCTCCTCATCGCTGCACCCTTGCTTTTCATAGAGCTCATACTGACGGTCAATGATCTCATATACATCTTCCTGATCCTGATGATCAAACGCTTCGATCATTGCCTCCTTATCAAACACAAGGTATTCTTCCTGTTTCAGATCGAGGATAGAAGCGATTTCTTCATGGCGCTGGGTATTGAACAACCCGTTGTATAGTTGTTCAGGCAATAAAGAAGTTGTGATCTTGATGCGGTTCTCGCCATTTGCAATACACTCTAAAAAACCTCTGGCACAGATCAGACGAATATCCGCTTTCAGCTGTCCGATATTGCCGGCGCACGCATACGCTAACAGCGCGTCCATGATCTTGCGTTTGACATAGATCGGCAGCTGTACCTGTCCATATTCCTGACGAAAAAACTTTTCGATCAATTCCAATCGCTCTTTCAAAGGCCGTTCTTGCAACGAAGGCAAAGTGATCGTCATCGGAATGCGCCGCAGAAAGGTTTGAAGCAGGGCGGAATCGACATTTTCCGTCGTGGCGCCGATCATCAATAAATTCACCTTTCTGAGCGTATCTTCTCCAAGCCGCCGATAGCATCCTTTATCCAGCACCATAAACAGCATTTCCTGTCCTTCAGCAGGCAAACGATGGATTTCATCTAAAAACAAAATACCGCCATTGGCTTTTCCCACTAAACCAAGCGATTCCTTCATCGCGCCGGTATAAGCGCCTTTGGCATAACCGAATAACTGCGCCAGCAGCAGTTGGGGATTATCCGCATACTCCGCACAGTTGAATACGATAAATTCCGCATCCTGCTCCAATACGCCATGACTTTTCGCATAACGGTACATGATTTCCGCAAACATCGTCTTGCCGCTTCCCGTCGGCCCGATCAGTAAAGTATGTAAACCGAAAGGCGGATAGATCATAGCTGCCTTTGCCTTTTGAATGTCCGTTTTCAAACTGCCTTCACTGCCGATGATGTGCATGAAATCATCTTCCTTATTCGTTTCTTGTAAAAAGGTTTTCAACGTCGCCACTTCATATGTTTGGATGTGGATAAAAAGCAGCGACTCCAGCACCTGCACATCAAAATAATAGACCGGCCTTCCCGTTATTTTCACAACACGTTTTTCTTCTAATAACCGATTCAATTCTTTACTGACATTGGCACGGTCAAGGTTCAATTGCTTCGCGATCTGCGCGGCGCTGCATCCTTCCACTCCGTTTGCGATGTCTTTTACTTTGATCGATTCACACTGTTTTCTCAGTTCATCGGCTATACGTGATTTTCGCAGCATGTCATACACCTTCTTTCTTGCTTTCTTATGATTTTCATAGGTAATTTTAATTATAGAGGAAAAAAGAACAATACACAATTCCCATTCTGTTTCTTCTGCTATGGCGTTTTGCGGATAATGAAAAACGCCTTCTTATTTAGAAAGCGCCGTTCTTTTTTCGGTATTGCGATTCTTATGCTTGATCTGATTCTTTTAAGCCCTCTAAACGCAGAGATGACTTTGCGGAGCGCAACGCTTTGACCAGCACCGGAATCACGATCAACGCCACGATCAGCGTGATCAGATTATAACCGAGGTTATATGTCCATGCTGAATAAATCCAAGCCGCTAAGCTGCCCGCAGCCTCTCCTTCCGGAAACCAGAAATAGACGCCGGACAGCACCTGACAAGCATATTTTAAGAATACCGCAAAGAAAATGCCGATATATAGATTGCTTCGTTTTTGCTTGCCCGCATAAACTGCCGGCATGATTGCCGCTAAGCCAAGTCCCATGAACGGTCCGATATAATCTAAGAAAGTCTGCATCGGTGTTACCATGTATTTATTGAAACCGAACATCATGCCCAATACCCAAGCAATCAAACCGACACCTACGCCCCATTTCCAGCCTAAATGGAAAGATGCGAGAATGATCGCAATGACAAATAATTCTAAGCTGCCGCCATTTGGCATTTCAAAGATCGGCACCATCGTATTGAACGCCATAAATACGACCGCCAGTGCAGCATAAAATGCCGCAAACACCATTTTTTGAACTAGTTTTGATTGATTTGACATAAAAAAACACCTCCATGATTGAGGCGTAGACAGTACGATCTTACTTTATCTGAAAATAAGATACAGGCTCCCTACGCTAGCATTAACTAGATCAGGTCATAAGGGACCGACTGTAAAACAGTACATCTCAGCAAAATGCGCCCCTGCCGACAGCTTTATTATAAACATTCCTTTGTAAATTGCAAGTATTCTCGCATAAAAGATTACTCAGCATGGCGTTTTCCATTTTCATGTCGTCAACTTCAAAAATGCAAGAAATAAAAAGACGATACCACTGATCCAACTGATATCCAGTCGGCTTTTCCCATCCAGATAATTGCCGAGGCTAAGCCCGATCCCCAGCATTGCCATGCCGATCAAAAAAGACAGCAGCACAATCACGACGCTCATCTCTTTCTGCATACCTGCCGCAAAGCCGGTTATCGCCGAATCAAGTGAAAGCGCCAATGCCAGATATAAGGTTTCTTTCCAAGAGAGATCATTGGAATGGTCTTGATCCGCAGTTAATTCATCGGCATAAATATGCAGTACGATCGACACATTGCGGCAATGCAGGATCCACTCTTTCTGTGCATGGATCCATTTTTTCAAGCTTGCCTGAAACAGCGTGCTGCAGCCGATACAAAAGAAAATGACAAAGGAAATGCCCTTGGTAAATACGATCGACAGATCATCCTGCACGATGCCTGCCGCTCCCATCGAACAGCTCAAAGAAAGTGTTTCGATCAACGCGATGACCGCCATATTCAGCCACGACATCTTTACATGATTGCTGGCATAGGCAAAAGCCGCTGTTAAGCCATCTATACTGAGCGCCAATATCATCAGCAATAATTCCACACTATCACTCCCCGCTAGTCTATCCTATTAAGAAAGTGAAAGAACGTGCCTCTTTATCAAAAAACGGAACCTCTCTAACAAGCTTCCGTTTTTTGCTTCATTGATCATCCCTGTAATCCTCTTGCTTGACGATCCATGTCCTCGATCACGATATCATAGATTTCTCCCAGCGTAGCACAATACGCAAGTACTAACCAAGGTGCATCGGTATGAAAGTGGATCTTGATCAATTCCTCATCACCGACGACCAAAAGACAATCGCCTTCAAAATGTTCTTGGAAATACGCGTGGATCGCATCTTCCGATAGATTGTTGCCCTCAATGAGCAGTTGGGTGTCATAACGATATGTAAGCATGATTTCGCTTCCTTTCTTTTTTTATTATATCTGATTTTCGCTCTGCTTGCCAAACGCTTTCTTTCTTACCGCCATATAGCAAATGCCATGGGTCATGGCAGTTAAAAGCCATGAGATCGGATAGGAAATATAGAGAGAAAACAGCGTATGTTCCGCCTGAAAAATCGTAAAGATCCAGATAACGCGCAATAAACAGGCGCCGATCAGCGATACGATCATCGGCATGATCGAATATCCCAAGCCGCGGATACTGCCGACCAGTACATCCATCATACCGCAGAGGAAATAACTTGCGCATACGATGCTTAAACGACTTAGTCCTGCCGCTATTACCTGTGCATCGGAAGAATAAATGCCTAACAAGAGATTGCCGCAAAGATAGGCGCCGCCACCAAGGGTGATGCCCACCACCGCAACCACACCGAGGCAGATCAGCAAAATACGATCGACCCGATGATATTGCTTTGCGCCCATGTTCTGGCTGGTAAAGCTAAGCGAGGTCTGATAGATCGCATTCATTGATGTATAGACAAAACCTTCGATATTGTTTGCGGAAGTATTACCGGCCATTACGATCGATCCGAAGGAATTGACAGATGACTGGATCAAAACATTGGAAATGTTAAAGATCGTCCCTTGCAAGCCTGCCGGCAAACCGATCCTCATCATCTGCACGATCTTATCTCGGTGTGGACGCACTTTTTTCCATTCTAGTCGCAGCATTCCTTCCGATTGCTGCAAGCTCAATACGATCAATACCGCGGATATTGCCTGGGAAATGATGGTGGCGATCGCCACTCCCGCAACGCCCATATGAAAGACAATGACAAACAGCAGATTAAACAAGACATTGACGATCCCCGCTGCCAACAAAAAATAGAGGGGACGCTTCGTATCGCCGACAGAGCGTAAAGCCGCTGCACCGAAGTTATAGATCATAAATGCCGGCATACCGATAAAATAAATGCGCATATATAGTACTGCCAGATCCAATACATTATCCGGTGTTCCCATCAGTTCCAACAAAGGACGCGCCAATAAGATCCCCACAAAGATCATGACGATGCCCGAAACTGCCGCGGTAAAGATCGCACTGTGCAGCGTTTCTTCCACATTCTTGCGATCGTTTGCCCCATAATAGCGTCCGATCAGTACATTCGCACCGACGGAAATACCGATAAATAAATTAACCAGCAAATTGATCAGCGAACTGGTGGAGCCTACCGCCGCCAGCGCATGACTGCCGCTGAAACGCCCGACCACGATAATATCCGCCGCATTAAATAATAACTGCAAGATGCCCGACAAAATCAGCGGTATCGCAAAAAGGATGATCTGTCGAAACAGCGGTCCTTTGCACATATTCATTTCATAAGATCGTTTCATTTCCTCATCTTCTTTCTATCCCGATCTAAATAAGAAGTTATGCATTATTATAGCAAGTTCTTATTTGAATGTTAAGGGCGTGCATTCTATTTTGGAAACTGCATTCTTTTCAAAATGATATTTTACCTGTACCTTTGATCGATCCTGCTGCCATTCATCTACCTGCATACAGACCCCGCCGACATGTTCATAAAACTTTCTGGCATTTTCATTATAGCGATTACAAGATACGAAAAAGTGATCTGTTTTCTGCCATAGTCTTTCACAGGCAAATAAAAACAATCACTTTCCAAGTCCCTGCTTCCGGTATGCTTTTCTGATGTTCAATAAACCGATCTCATATTCATCATGGTCAAACGGAACACAAGCTTTCCCATAACTCACATAGGCGATCAGCTCTTGCCACTCAAAACCCCCATATAAAAATACTTCCTCTTGTTTCAAATAGGCACGCCGCTTTGCCATCTGTTCTTCCATTTGATATTGATCGATCTTGGTATCCGGATAGATCCCTCGATATGTTTCCTCCCATATCTGTTTCTTACAGTACGCCAAAGCATATGCGTCTTTTTCATATCATTTTGTAATCACCGTTGATTTCATGATATGATGATAGCAAGGATTGCTTTTCACAACAAGGAAAGAACGGCGCTCTCTCCTATTTATTGATAGAAAAAGCAATGCCGTTATTTCTATCAGAAAGCATGGTGATCGATATGAACAAAATTTTAGAAACAGAACGCCTGTATTTACGCAGACTGCATGATGATGACAGCGATCGTCTTTATGAAATGATGCGTGATCCTAAAACGATGTATGCCTATGAACATGGTTTTTCAAAAGCAGAAACGAAAGAATGGCTGAAACGACAGTTGGATCGCTATGCCGCTTATGGTTTCGGTTTATGGGCAGTGATCTTAAAGGAAAGCGGAGAGCTGATCGGGCAATGCGGCATTACCATGCAGGACTATCGCGAACATCAGGTCATGGAAATCGGTTATGTATTTGATCGCCATTTCTGGCAGAATGGCTATGCGGGCGAAGCGGCGTATGCGTGTCGTGAATATGGTTTTGAAGTGCTGCAAGCCGATGCGCTTTATTCCATGATCCGCGATAACAATCTTGCTTCGATATGTGTTGCCAAGCATAATCAAATGCGATGTGTCGATACGATCTGCAAGTATTATTATCACATGAACATGCCACACTATGTTTACCGCATTACCAAGCAGGAGTGGCTTTCACTGAAAGAAAAAGCATGAGTTTTTCGCTCATGCCTGATGCGCCATTCCTACGCGATCATTGTTTTTTCTTTCAGATGATCCAAAAACCTTTTTAGATCAGCCGGGGCGATGCGAATCACATCTGTTCCCATTCTGCCGTTTTGCGGATGAAAGGCAATCGCTACGCCATCTACCGCATATTTGCTAAGACAGGTCAATCGTCTGATTTCATGAAATTCTTTGATGTCTTCATAACGTAAATGCAAATGCAGGAAGCAGCCGTATTTGATCTCCAGCAAATCTTCCTTGATTACAAACTTGCGATCCAGCATGATCCATACGAATAAAGCGTCCATGATCCAGATCGACAATAAACCGAACTGTACGATCGAACTGTGCGTGCCGTAATAGCCCATAAAGAACGGACGCATGACGATATATGTTCCAAGCAGCATGCAGCATGCGCCCAGTATCCAAAATAAATTGATCTTAGATTTATATTTCATCATATCCCTCCAAGCCCGTCTATTATAACGTAAATTTCGATAAAACACAAATTGAATCGGGATAGGGATGCCGAAAACCGCTCAACAAAGGTAAAAAAAGGCAGTAACCTGCGGTAAAAACTGACTCCTTTTTTCATGAATTTATAGTATAATATTCCTGTTATGTCGAGAAAGGTGGGCTATGCTATGTCTGAATATCTGACATTGTTTACAACTTTTTTTAAGCTTGGCGGATTTACCTTCGGCGGAGGCTATGCGATGCTGCCGCTGATTCAAAAAGAAATCGTAGAAAAACATAAATGGGCGAGCGAAGAAGAGATCATGGATTATTATGCCGTTGCGCAGTGTACGCCCGGGGTCATCGCGGTCAATGTGGCGACCTTTGTCGGTTTTTATCGAAAAGGCATCTTAGGTGCGATCATCGCGACATTTGGGGTGATCTTCCCCTCTTTGATCATCATTATGCTGATCGCTTCCCTGCTTCAAAACTTCGCACAGTATCCGATCGTGCAGCATGCTTTGGCAGGCATTCAGATCGCTGTCTGTGTACTGGTCTTTCAAGCGATCATCAAATTGGCAAAAAACGGGATTCGTGATCAGTTCGGATGGTGCGTATTCGGCGCTGTTCTGCTGCTTTCTTATTTTACTTCCGTTTCTACCGTTATGATCGTAGTATTAGCAGGAATCAGCGGGATCGTAATGGTAAAACTGCGGAAAGGAGCATCCGCATGAGTCAATTATTGTTAATGTTCTTTGAATTTTTTAAGGTTGGTTTATTCGCAGTCGGCGGCGGCTTAGCCACCATTCCCTTTTTAACGGAATTAGCAGAGCGCTATCACTGGTTTACCATCGAGATGCTTTCCAGCATGATCGCGGTTTCTGAATCGACCCCCGGTCCGATCGGTGTCAATATGGCGACCTATGTCGGTTTTCATATCGGCGGGATCATTGGCGGGATCACAACGACGATCGGTCTGGTTGCCCCAAGTGTGATCGTCATCTGCATCGTTGCGAAAATATTAAAGAAATTCAAAGAGAGCGAAGTGATACAGTCTCTTTTCTATGGACTTCGTCCTGCGGTTGCGGCATTGATCGTAACTGCCGCATCCGGTATCTTTATCAGCTCTTTGCTTCATATGGATGCTGATTCACAAAATCCATTTGCCTATATCAACTATATCGCAGTCGCATTATTTGTTCTTTGTTATTTGATCAATCGTAAATACAAGCCGCACCCGATCTTCATCATTTGCTTGATGGCGGTTGTCGGTATCGTATTGCAGCTCTAAACATAAAAACACCGTGCTTTTGATCTGATCTTGCTTGTTCAGATACGAAACCGGTGTTTTCTTTTTATATTTCTACGATATTGCCTTTGCGATCAGCTAAAATCACACTGACATGCAGACGTTCTTTGACATTTTGCGGAATTTCGTTCCATTGACGGCGATAAGCGATGGAATCGTTAAAAGCAATGCTGTAATGGGTATCCTCCCGATCCATCAGCTTGATCGCTTCTGACAGTTTGACCGGTAACGTCTGTTTTCTGCCGCGGCGAATGCCTTGCACATTGATCACCCATCTTTTTTCTTCTTTGCTTGCTTCAATACGTTCTTTTTCAATAATGTAGTTCCAACCGTGTTCTTCCAGCCACCGTGCGATCAGCAGCCCTAAATTTTCAGTATTGTGACGCATCTTCGCTTTGCGCGCCGCTGCTTTTTCTTCTTCACTTTTTGCCGGCCGTCCGCGCTTTTTATTCGGGAACATCCGTTCACGCCCATCCAGATCACATAAATCAAAGCACACCGTCAAATGGCTCCCAAATCCAGTCGTTCCCTTTGGTCTTTGCAGGATCTCATCGCCTACCAGCATGCGTTTATAAATAGCTTGGCAGCAAGTAGGCATCGTCGCATGTTCCGGCGATACTTTCGCATGCAGCGCCTTTGAGGTAATCGTCAGTTTCTTTTCTCCCTTTCGTATCGCTTCTTTTTTTAATTGGTCAATTACGGCTAAGTAATCTTTAATACCCGGACCTTTCATAATTTGTTCACACTCCTTAATTACTTACATTGTAATCTTCTGCAATGTCGAATGGTACAAAATGCTGTCAGATCCGAAAATAATTGTAATTTTGCGGTATAATAGGCTTATAAGCAGGTGATAAAATGAATAAGGCGACCGTAAAAGAATTATTGCAGTTTATCGACGATGTCGAAATTAACGGCATTTCTCTAGTTGCATTAAAGGATGCACTGATGAAGCAGACTCATTTTTCATATGAAACAAATGAGAAAGAACTCGAAGCTTTTTTTCACTTTTTGCTTCGACTTGATCTATTAAAGCAAAGCGCTGCCGGCATTGATCTGGTGCCCTGTGCTGCCGTTTTTGTACGCAGTCCGCATCATTCTTTATTAGAATCGCTTGCCTTGCTGGAACTGACCTTAAAAATTCCTTATTACCGGGAGTGCTTTTTTGCTCTTTGCGACGATAATGAACCGATGCCGCTTTATGAGATTCGACACTATCTCAAAGACGATCTGCTGTTTGATTTATTTTTAGATTCGTCCTTTTATGAACAGCTTGGTGATACTTATCGCATTCAGCCGAACTTGTTGGCTGATATACGTTTACAGATAAAGGAATATGAAGAACAGGAGGTCCTGCTCTCAACGATCCTTTGCGCACATTATGCCGATTATCTGATCTTTGCACGCAGCCATTCTCTTTCAATGAGAAACGAAGATCTGGAAATGATCGATTATCCTTTGCGATCGGAAATTTTACGGATCCTGCCGGTGAAAGGCATCCCTAAGGATCGTGAAGTTACCAGAGGCCTGCAGGCTTTTTACAAGGATACGTTATTCCATGAATTTGATCATCGCTGTCCGCTCTGTCATGCGGAAATCCCACATTTGTTAATTGCCAGTCATATTCGTCCGTTTCGTGACTGTGCGCACATTTATGAAACGATTGATTATCAAAACGGGATCTTACTTTGTAAAAATCACGACTTCTTATTTGATCAGGGCTACTTCTCTTTTTTAGAAAACGGACAGATCATTTTCAGTGAAGCACTATTGAAACATGATCTTTCACATTATCAGCTAGATCCGGATTATCGTTTGCCGATTCGGTATCTGACCGATGTCAGAAAGCAGTTTTTGGCCTATCATCTCAACCATATCTTTAATCATGAAAAGGAATGAACGATTACTTGTTTTCACATTCCATCTGCCTGCAGGAGCTGCTTCTCATTATCTGATATTGGCGCTGTCTTGACGTGCTGGATAAAGGTAAGACAGCCTGAGCGATCATAAATACAAAACAGAACAGTTTATCCGTTCTGTTTTCATGATATCTATTTCATCCTTTTCCTTATCTACCAGGAATCATTTTTGATCGCCATCTATTTTGAGAACACGATATGCACCGCATTCCTGTACTGCACGCTCTAAGATCGCATCCTCTACATTCTGATGCAAATATACTTCTATATAGGTTTCACAGAAAACAACCTGTTTTACACCGGCAATCGTTTCCAATGTGCTCTTGATCTGATCCTTGTCATTTTCACTGTGTATTCCATCAATATCAATCACCTTATAATCCATTCTTTCAATTTTGAAAATAACCGGTCTAGTACCATCTGAACAACAGGCTATCATGACACGTTCATCCTTCATCCAGCCTCGCATAATAGAGCCGCCCTGCAAGCCTGTATAAATATAGCGAGAGATCGCATCCCATGCTTCTGAACAGTGCGGAAATGCGGCTCCTGCTATCATGCCGCTGCCGGTATACGCCGTTTGCTTCAATGTATTTAATCCCATATGCCAGAAATCATCAGCTGTACCATAGCGTTCAAAAATAAATTCATCACCTACATGATAGCAGGGACACATGCCTGCATTTTTATCTGCGCAATACTGTTCCTGCAGTTGTGGATATAACTTTTTATCAATAACGGTCAGTTTTACTTTGTGCAGCATTATTCAGTCCTCCTTGACATAAAAAACTCTGTTTTCTTTTCTCGGTGCTGCTTTCGGGTAATTTCCTTCTACATACCCAATCGCACAGTGTCCGATGCCTTCATATGCACCCTCGATTCCCAGTGAGCGCAAGAAGTTTTTTCCCCATTCCGTTTCAAATTCTTCTTTTGCCCTATGGATCCAACAGCTTCCGATTCCTAACGCATGTGCCGCAAGCATTAAATTCCCCATAACAAGACTGCCATCATACACACGATTCGGCCAGTCTTTTTTTGCAAGGACGATCAGCATTGCCGGTGCGCCGTAAAACGGATCAAAGCCTTTTTTCCAACCGCCGATTTCCGCATTTAGCGCCGCAATTTCATCTCTTACTTTTTTATTTGTAACTTGAATGATGATCGTGTTCTGATACCCCATTCCATTTGCGGCATATAGTCCGGCTTCAATGATCTGATCGAGAATTTCCTGCGGTATCTTATCCTGTTTATATTTGCGGATACTTCTTCTTTCTTTCATTGCGCTTAATACATTACTCATTTTTATTTCCTCCAATCAATATTGCATATCAAATCCACTGACGATCCGTTCTGCATACATTTCCCCTGCTGCGACAAGTGCAGGAAGCATGTATTCTTTGTTATAACGGATAACAGGGATACGATCATAGGCGCGCATGCCCATGTTCTTCAGCGTTTCTTCCATATTATGCAGACACTCGATTGCGCCTAGTCCTGTACCGCCTGCACAGGCGATCAAAATACATCGTTTCCCGCTCAGAAAATGATTATGTGCGGTTTCACATCTGCGAAGCCTATCAAGAAAAGCTTTCATACATTCTGTTATATCATGCCAATATACGGCCGATACCAATACAATTCCATCTGCCTGCACCAATTTTTCATATACATTTGAAAAGTCGTCCTTTTTCCAGCACTGCCCAGTTACAGCACAGCTTCCCCAGCCTCTGCCACAGGCCTCACAATGCTCTATTTGAAGCTTATTTAGATGAATTTCCTCAATCTTTGCATCTGTTTTTTGCAGCCCCGATAAAAATTGATCTTTTGCAGCGGCTGTCAGTCCATCTGTATTAGGGCTCGACCATAATACTGCGATCTTCATCCTCAATCCACCATCCTCTCTAAATTTTCTTCCTATTCAAACACCAAACAAATAGCATCTGTTTTTCATAACAGTTATGCGCTTATTTCATTTTCCATTCCTCCTAAATACCTTGCTTTTTTATAAATAAAATGTATCATAGTAATATATTGATAACAAGTACGATATTTTATTGCAGATACTATACTTTTGTATAGTAATATCATTAGGAGAACTATTATGAAAAAACAAAACTTACAGGAAGAAAAAAGTGTTTTCGCTGCTAATGGAATAAAAAATACAGGATTTTATTATACGAAATCTTTGATACAGGGAAAATATAAACTGCCTATTTTGTATTGCCTACAACTGAATGGACCTACTCGCTACAACGAATTATTAAGGAAGATGGAAACCGCGACCTATCGTTCCTTAACAAAGGCTTTGAAAGAATTAGAAGCGGACGGTCTGATTATCCGCAAAGATTACGGCGAAATACCTCCAAGAGTCGAATACAGTCTTTCCCCTCGCGGCAAAACACTTGAGCCTGTACTCGATGCTTTCTGTCATTGGGGACAAGATCACAAAGACGATATATTTTGATTATAACCGGGAAAAGATCCCCTTTCACTTCTAAAAAACCTTGATCATGTGCAGATAGCCTCCGCCTATATCGGCAAAGTAAGGCTTACCGGTGCCGTGTTTTTATCTGTAAGATAAGTACGATCATAAAGAAAAGAATATCCTACATCCGTTTCCTTCAAAGTTCCGGCAAAGCTATCCCGAACATAAACATATGCGATTCTATATGCTTCCATTACGCATCCTTCTTTCCGGGAACCGCCTCCATATCAAACATAGAAAGAGCTTGATTCACTTTATCCATCCGCACTGTTTCTTTTCCTTGTTCAAGCTCGCGAACAAAGCGAAGCCACAAAATAGCCTTTTCTTCGCAGCAAATATTTGTATCTGTATATCCTGTGATAGAGCATCTTTATCTCAAAAAATTTTAATTATACATAAAAAAGAAGGAACCTATGCTCCTTCTTCTCGCTAATTGTCATCAGGTAAAATAAACACCTGTTCTCCGTCCTTTGTAGCCATATACTTCCCTCTGGCATAATTCTCTACAAAATTCGGATCTTGTAAGTTTTCCTTCTCTTTTTCCAGACTCTCTTTTTCTTCCTTGATCTCATTCAATGTATCTGTTGAATTTGCAATATCTTTTTTCAAGGCAAACATATTGGAAACCTCGATCGCAATCTGATAGAACAAAAATAAAGAAATCGCAAACAGACAGGAACTCATTAAGAACCTACTGCTTTTCTTTTTGCTTTTTCTTTTCTTCACGTTTTCTCTTTGCATCCTGTTTCCTCTTTTCTCGTTTTCGTTTGTGTACTTTCATTATACCAAATATTTTGCGTTTGACAAGAACAAGTAGACGACGAAGCGGAAGAAAGAGGTGATAGATCCACTCATAAAAAGGAAGTACGACTGGATAATACCAGTGATAAAACAGCCATGCACCACATAAAAACAGTCCTAGCAGATAAATATTGCAATACCCGCCGTTCAAATAAAACAAACCTCGATATAAAAGCAAAGTAAATCCAATTCCATATAGCACTTCCATGATTCCTTTCAGCCGATACAGGAACCTTCTTTCAAAAATAAAACCGACCAAAGAGAAGCCCAGCGCAAACAGCCAGCCCATTAACAAATAATAACAAAGTGTTTGTACCTGAACAGAAAGCAACATTACTTAAACAGCTTAGAGAATACAGATTCACGGGCGCCGCTCTTCTTATTGGAAATATAAGACATATTTTCAACTAGTCCACGGATACTGACATCACCGCGTTCTGTATCCAGTTTCCCAAGTGTCAGCTCTTTTCCTTCTACAACCAGCCAACCCTGTGCGGTTTCCATTAAAAACTCATTGGAATCAAAGCTGTCGATTTGCTTTACCCCGGTGATTTCCAATATTTTGCGATCCTTTAATACGATATTGTGATACGGGTTGGTTTCAAAACGTATCGGACTGTTATTGATTTCTTCCATTAGTTTTCCTCCTCGCTTCATTGTATGAGAAGAAGAAAACAATTATTCTATCAAGGTATCTTTACGATAGGGTTTGATCCTATTTTCTTAAAATGATCAGCGCAAAAAAACCTGCTATGCTGTGAGAACATAACAGGCTCTTTGTCAATTAGTAGTTTTCTTTACGTACTTCAAAGTAAGACTGTGCATGCTTACATACCGGGCAAACTTCCGGTGCTGTTTTTCCTGTATGTAAATGTCCGCAGTTCAGGCATTCCCAAACTGTTTCTTCTGCTTTTGCGAATACCGTACCGTCTTCCACATTGTTTAACAGCGCTAAATAGCGTTCTTCATGTGTCTTTTCGATCTTCAATACGCCTTCCATCGCTTCGGCAATTTCAACAAAGCCTTCTTCGCGTGCTTCTTTTGCCATGCGGTCATACATATCGGTCCATTCATAGTTTTCACCTGCTGCTGCGTCTTTCAGGTTTTCTGCTGTGCTAGGCACTGCACCGCCGTGCAGGTATTTGAACCACAGTTTCGCATGTTCTTTTTCATTGTTTGCAGTCTGTTCAAAGATATTGGCAATCTGCACATAACCGTCTTTCTTTGCTTTTGAAGCGTAGAAAGTGTATTTGTTGCGCGCCTGGCTTTCACCGGCAAAAGCATCCATCAAATTCTGTTCTGTTTTCGTACCTTTTAAGTTCATTTTATCTACCTCTTTCTGTCCTAATGTTCTCGTTATTGAGAATGATTCTTGACAATGATATTATAGCACTGCTTATCATCGGATACAAGCATCTGGCTATCTTTTCTGCTTTTATTTCGCTTAAGCGACTTCATTCTGTTCGATCCGCCGTTCTTCTATGATCTCAAATAATTCGGCAGCCGCACTTTTATTCACTTGCTTTTCAATAGCACGTACGCGCACACGCAGTTCCCGGTTGCCAAACAGGATCTGAATTTCATCACCGACCTTGATCTCGGTACTGGGTTTGACAATTCGTCCATTCACATATACGCGCTGTGAGTCCGCCAGTTCTTTTGACACACTTCTTCTTTTTAAGATGCGTGCAACCTTCAAATATTTATCCAATCTCATATTTTCTTCTCCTTCTTATTCTTATCCACCCTGCTTTTTCAATAACAACTGTGTAAACGCCTTGAGCGCATCAAGCTGTAAATCACTTTCCTTACCGCTTTTACATACCATCACAAAAGCACCCATCCACTCTCCATAATCAGAAATAGGACAGATTACCCCGCTGTATCGCTCATTTTCCTGATAAATGGGATAATCCTGGAACATCGTCATGCGATGTACGCTTTGACACTTGGAAATAAACTCACTTCGTACTTCCCGCATATAATGCTTCAAATATTCTTCCTGCACGAAAAAAGTTTCATTTCCGCTCATCTGCGCCAGTGTTTCACACATCAGTTTAATCTCTTTCAGATATTGAGAAAGCGGCTCGAATTTTTGAATCATGATCTGATTATCTACGATATAAAATTCGATAGAATCTCCTTCCTTCATCTGAAATCGTTTCCGGATCTCTTTGGGGATCACCAGTCTGCCCAACTCATCTAGTCTTCTAACCACACCTGTTGCTTTCAAATCAAACACTCCTTTTTTCAAGAATAGTATTGACTGATTTGAAAACTTCATACGCACGACTTACTGCTTTTCACAGGCTTCTAGTATTTCGATCACGACCGATAGCCATTCTTTTGTCTTTGTAAGATTCATCTTGATACGCTTTTCTGCATAGCGGATCTTAATGTCTCTTGAAATCGTCGTCATTCTTTCAAATAAAGCAACGCCGTCTACCTGTGCGCTCCATGCTTCATCAAATTCCAGCAGAATATTACGCTCGTTTTCCTGGAAACGGAATACGTGCGGTTCGTTGATCAAAATCTCCAATCGCTTTTTCTCAAACAATAATTGTACGGATTTCGGCAATCGTCCGTAATTGTCTTTGATTTCCTCCTGCATAGCCAACAGATCCGCTTTTGTTTTTAACGTGTCCATTCGCTGATACAGCGTAATCTTTTCCATATCTTCCGGGGCAAACTGCTGTGGGATATAAGCGTCCAGCTTCGCATTTGCCTTTTTGATTTGCGGCGGTTCTTCCTTAATGATGCCTTTTTGTTCCTGTATTGCTTCATTCAACATTTCAATATACATATCAATCCCGACGGTGTCGATGAAACCTGCCTGTTTTGCGCCCAGCATATCTCCGGCGCCGCGAATGGTCAAATCACGCATTGCCACCTTATAGCCGCTTCCCAGCTGGGTAAATTCCTTGATCGATTTTAATCGTTTCATCGCAATCTCCGACATCTGCTTCTGCGGACTGTACATCAAATATGCGTAGGCAAGCCGATCGCTCCTGCCGACCCTGCCTTTGATCTGATAAAGCTGAGATAAGCCGAAACGATCTGCCTGGTCGATGATGATCGTATTGGCATTGGGAATGTCGATACCGGTTTCGATGATCGTCGTGCATACTAATATTTGATAGGCATTGTCGATGAAGCGCATCATCACATCCTCGATCTCTTCCCTTTGCATCTGCCCATGCGCAACACCGATCGTCGTGTCCGGCATCAGTTCTTTTAACTTTGCGGCAACCTGGTAGATTTCTTTGACATTGTTGTATAAATAAAATACTTGTCCCTCTCTTACCAATTCTCGTTCAATGACCTCTTTGATGACATGCATATTCTTTTCAATCACATAGGTCTGTACCGGCATACGGTTCTGCGGCGGTGTATCAAGCTGTGACAGTGCACGGATACCGATCAAAGACATTTGTAATGTACGCGGAATCGGCGTTGCACTCAGGGACAGCACATCAATGCTGTTTTTTAATTCTTTTATTTTCTCTTTGTGTTCAACACCGAAGCGCTGTTCTTCATCAATGACCAGTAAACCGAGATCGTGGAAACTGACATCTTTCGACAAGATTCGATGTGTACCGATCAAAATATCGATTTTTCCTGCTTTTACATCTTGTATGATCTTTTTTTGTAAAGACGGTTCTACATAGCGATTCAGCACGGCAATCTGTACCGGATAGTTTTCAAAGCGTTTACGAAAGGTGTGGTAGTGCTGCTGCGAAAGAATGGTAGTCGGACAAAGGAAAGCAACCTGCTTTTCGTCAATGACTGCTTTGAATGCGGCACGAATCGCCACTTCTGTCTTACCGAAACCGACATCTCCGCATAATAAGCGATCCATCGGTTTATCTAATTCCATATCTGCTTTAATTTCTTTTACCGCTTTTTCTTGATCTGCCGTTAATTCATATGGGAAATCTTCTTCAAACTGTCTTTGAAAAACACTGTCTTTGGAAAAGGCATGACCGATATGTTCTTCTCTGACGGCATATAAGTGAATCAATCGTTCTGCCAGTTCCTTGATGTTTTCGCTGATCCGTTTTTTTGTCTTTTCCCAATCACCGCTGCCCAGTTTATTGAGCTTAGGCCGTGCTCCTTCCTTCGATACAAATTTACGGACAAGCTTAAACTGTTCCAAAGGTACAAACAGTTCATCGTTTCCTTTATAGATGATGTGTAGGAAATCTTTATGGACACCATCGTTTTCTCTCGTTACGATTCCCATATACTGACCGATTCCATGCTGATTATGCACGATGTAGTCTCCGATTTCCAGTTCCATATAGTTATGTAAAACTTCTGCTTCTTTGAATTTGTTATGGTATCTTCCCAGTTTCACTTTTTCGTGGAACAGTTCTTTGTCACTGTAACAAACGATCTGTTCTTCTGCTAGGGAAAAGCCTTCGCCAAAGATTCCCGGATAGAAAGAGATACCGGATGTAAAAGGTGATTCCTCATCTATTTCCTGATAAGGGGTCAAATGCTCATTCAAATATTGTTTGATCTGTTCTTTATGTTTTTCATTAACGGATAAGAGCACAGTTTGTTTTTTTGCGGTTAAACTGATTTCCTCCATGATCTTTTCAAAGATCAGATCCGGTGGTGTCACGCTCACAATACCGCTGCTGTTCGGATCTTTGAAATTCAAAAATAAACCGAAGGTAATGACTTCCCGCTGTGCGATGATCGTATGGAGATCATGGAAATGGGTAAATGTCGCCAGCGCTTGTTTTTCTTCCGCAAGCTCTTGCAGATAAGCGATCGTTTCTTCCTGAATTCTTTTTTCCGCATCCTTTACTTCTTCTTCACTGGATAAGATGACAAGCGCGCGCGGATCGTAGTCAAATAGCGAAGCATTCGTTTTTTTATAGGTAAAATAGCGGTAGATAAAGGGTTCATCCATATGATTGGCAATCTGATCGAGATCATCATTGATGCGCTCTTCCAGTGAACTGTCTTTTTCTTTTGTCATCTGCTTTTGTAATTGATGATTCACCTTTTCAACGATCTGCGCGATCTCTTCTTCATCCAGCAGCAGTGTCGTTGCCGGAATGATGGTTACCGCTTGCAGCAGCTGTTTCGTACGCTGGGTATGAATATCAAAATAACGAATCGTATCAATTTCATTATCGAAAAATTCAATACGGATCGGATCTTCGTGGTTAATGGAAAACACATCGATGATGCCGCCGCGGCTGGCATAACAAAGCGGCTGATCCACTCGGGATACCGGCTGGTATCCTGCTTCAAACAGCAGCTGCTTCATTTGATCATAGTCCAAGCACATGCCTGTTTCTATGTGCAGACAATGGGATCGAAAACTCTCTGGATCAGGTAAATAGCGCATACATGCCCCGGTATGCGTAATGATGATCTTCGCGCTTGGATCAAGGATCCGATTTAATGTCTCTACCTGTGCTGCTTTCATTTCCGGTGATGCCGCAATCGCTTCTACCCGCAGTGATTCTTCCATGGCAAAAAGCAGCACCTGTTCCTTTAGGAGGGGGCGTAAACGCTCATAAAGTTTCTGTGCTGAATATAAGTTTTGTTTTACGATGAAATACGATCGTGGTTTTTGTTGAAAGGCCGCAGCGAGCAGCAATGCTTCTTCTTGCAGTCCGAGATTGCCTAAGCAGTTCTTTTTTTGAAGAATGGCATTTACAGCAGGATCATGCGCAAGTAATTTCAGCAGTTGATTCATACGCTGCCTACTTTCCATTATAACGGCTCATCACTTCATTAAATGGCCTTTTGATGCTTTCAATAGCCGCTTGTTTTGCCTGTTCTATGGCTAGATGGTGCGCCTCTGCTTCTTCCTTGCGGAATTTTCCCAATACATAATCAACGACCGGAATATTAGCATCTTTCCCAATACCGACACGAATACGGTTAAACTCCTGACTATGCAGGTGTGCAATGATATTTTTCATGCCGTTTTGTCCGCCGGCGCTTCCTTTTTCCCGCAGCCTGATCTTGCCGACCGGCAAATCCAGATCATCATAAATGATTAAAATATCTTCTAGGTCCAAATGGTAGAAATCCACTGCCGCACGCACTGCTTCTCCGGAAAGATTCATGAAAGTCTGTGGTTTCATGAGCATTACACTTTCATTTTGTACGATGCCTTTTCCGATCAAAGCTTTATGTTTTTTCTGATTGACAGTAATATTTAATGCTTTGGCAATTTCATCTATCACCATAAATCCGGTATTGTGACGCGTAGCTTCGTATTCTTTTCCCGGATTTCCTAAACCGACGATCAGTTTCATATCTTATCTCCTCCTTTTGAACATGCTAGTTTATCTATTCCCCAAAACTGACTGTTTAATATAAATTTTTCAAACGCTTCAAATAACTGTATGGACGATATCTTGAGAAAACAACTTTTTTATTGCTCATACGGCAGGTTACTTTCTTTATTCCTTCCAACGAAGCATGTAAATGGTCATAACATAAGGTTGCTTCATCAAAGGTATGAGAACGGAAAGCAACCGTTCGAGTGTCTGTCATGATATATGGCACATTTAAGGAACGATGCAGACTGTTTTGAATACCGGTAATCTCACACAACTGCATGATCGACAATCCACTGTCGATGACAGCACCCCGCAAAGAGCGGTTATATGCGGTTGAACCTGCCTGTGTACTTAAACAAACCCCGCTTCCGCGACATATTTCAAATGGTTCTTCATCTATGGAAATTTCCAATATCTGCGTGCGTATGACATTTTCAATGCGCATCTCATTTAACGCATAGTAGCGTTTTACTTCTTTTCCATAAGCGGTGATCTCCAACAGTTTGCTTTCATAAACTTCCGGTTCTGTGGTCAAGATCGCCTGTATGACCTCTTCTAATTCGTTTTGGGTGTAATCGGTCAAAAAGCCAAGTGTTCCTGTATGGACACCGAGAAACTGAACATCTTGCAACTGATCCATATACTGATGTACCGCCTGCAAGATCGTACCATCTCCGCCAACGCAGATTACCAGCTCCGCTTTTTCTAAATCAAAGGTCCAGCCGCCTTCACAAAGCGCCGTTTTTATTTTGGCAGCGATATGATGTGAATGATCATCCTGTTTGACTACAAGTGCAAATTTATTCATGATCCACTTCCTTTTCTTCCTTACTTATTGTATCATAATTCCTAGGTGAGCGCAGATGAACTTCAATATTGAAAAAGAATATAAATGCTTAGTCAGTAAAGAGCAGTTTGAAACTTTATTAAAATACTACCCCGGGGTGTCTTTCCAAACTCAGACCAACACCTATTTTGATACAGCGGATCTTGCGGTCAAGCAGTTAAAGGGCGCAATGCGGATTCGGGAAGTGAAACAGCAATTTCTGTTTACCTTAAAGCTTCCCGGTAAAGCAGGATTACAGGAATTTGAATGTTTTGTTCCTAATGATCAGATAACGACGCTTGAAAATCATGAGGAGATTGTCGAGCTGTTGAGCAGTCATGGCATTCACGGTCCGTTTCAAATGCTGTGTCAGCTTACGACCAAGCGCGGGATCGTACATCTTCCAAATGCAGAGTTATGTTTTGACATCAATTATTACGGTGATCAGTGTGATTATGAAATTGAATATGAATGGACGAAAGCACACGATGGATTGACGCAGTTCAACCAGATATTAGCACCGATCCACCTTTCCTATGAGAAAAACTGTGACTCTAAGATCAAACGGGCGATGGATGCATTATGCAAGGATTGATCCTTTATTATCTCATTATAAACAGCATGGCTTTCTTGTTTATGGGACTTGATAAACAACATGCCCGCCATGGCAAATGGCGCTATCGTGAGTCTTCTTTGTTGGGATGTGCTGTTTGCGGCGGTGCGTTTGGTGCTTGGATCGGCATGTATTTATTTCATCATAAGACGAAGAAAAGGAAATTCACTTTCCTTCTTCCTTGTTTTATCCTGTTTCACTGTTTCCTGTTTTTCGTCTTATCTAAGGCTGTTTCATAATAACCGTTTGGATCTTTAATGCTTCAAGGAACGATTGCAGTTCCTTTTTTAGTGGTTTCTCGCTGATAAAAAACAAAGTGTTCAAACGATCTGGAAAATTTTGATCGACTTCATGCAAGAGCCATAATGCCTGTGCAATCATCGCCTTACAAAGATTGAGATCGTTTGGCAGAAGCGGCATACAAATATCGGTTTTATTTTTATGAAAATGAAGCAGACAGGTTTTACTGATCAGATCGCTTGTCCCTTCTATGTTTTTTTGATACATCCTTATCAGTTTTGCGGCGTTTTGCAATTCTTTTCCGGTATAGGTCAGCTCGTGTATTTTTTCCAGTGTTGAAGATACGACGCTGCTATAAGCGTCATATTGAAAGCGCATGCTGTCTTTTTCATGATACATACTGCTCCATGCGTCAATGCCGATCTTTTCAGCTTCCGCCAAGATACGAGAAGTGATATTGGTATGGCTGCGATCTAAATAGATATAACTTTCTAACTGATTGGATATTTTGATACCGATGTCACTTAAATAGAGCGGTGATTGGAAAAAGACGACCTGCTTTAATTCAAGACAGTTTAGAATTTCTGGCATTTTCTTTGTTTTACTGACTTTTACGATTGCTTCATATAGTGTTTTTTTGCTTGGATATCCATTTAGCGTTTTATACTTTCTCCACATCTGTTCAAATTTCATCTGTGTGGATTTATGATAAATACCGTATCCGACAATTCCTTTTTCTCTTTTTCTGCCTCTTTCTGTTCCTTTTGCCAAAAAGAATAGAAAATCTCCTTCATGAAAATCCGCAAATTTTTTGGTTGAAGAGGAAGGTCGCCAAAAATTGATCTCGCTATTGCCGTTTAAGCGATGAAATTCAATCATTTGTTGATCGGTTACATAAGCGATCGATGCCATATCATCACTTCCTTTCCATCTTTCCCTGTAAAGAAAACAAGGTGCTCTGTTTGTTCTTTCTATTTTTATTTTAGCACATCTATCACACTGTCAACAAACAAAAAAAGGCAATCAGCCTCTTTTTCCAATTCATCATAATTCTGTTCGATTTTCCAATGCTTTCAAAAGGGTCAATTCATCTGCATAGTCGATATGAGAACCGATCGGCAGACCATGTGCCAAACGGGTAACTTTAAGCGGATATTCACTTAACAGTTTTCCAAGGTATAATGCCGTTGTTTCACCTTCAATGGTCGGATTCATTGCGATGATTACTTCTTTTACTTCTTGTTGCTTTACGCGTTCTACTAAAGAAGCGATATTGAGATCATCAGGCAGGATTCCTTTACTTGTATTGATCACACCATTTAGGACATGATACTGTCCTTGATATTCGTTGATCTTTTCGATTGCGGCAATATCTCTTACCTCTTGCACAACACAGATTACATGCTGATCTCTTGTGTTGTCTTTGCATATTTCACAAAGCGTCTCTTCACTGATATTCCCACAACGCTCACACTGATGCAATTTTGTTTTCGTATTTTGAATGGCATCAACAAACTGTTTCCATGTTTCATCTTCCCAATTCAGCACCTCGAAGGCATAGCGCTCAGCAGTCTTTGCCCCGACACCGGATAATTTACGAAAACTCTCGATCAGCAGTTCAAATTGCTTTGGATACATATCAGAATCCTCCCGGCAATTTCACTCCACCGGTCGCTTTTTTCATCACTTCGTTTTTATCGCTGACTGCCTTTCGCAGTACCGCATTGACTGCTGTTGTAACAAGGTCTTGTATTTTTTCTTTATCGCCTTCTTGAATCAGCTCTTCTTTGATCGTCAGTGATTGGATCTGCATTGCGCCATTGCACACTACATTCACATCGCCTTGATTTACAGTTGCGGCATATTCTCTTGTTTCCAATTCTTTTTCGATTACTTCTAATTCTTTCTGCATTTTTTGTGCTTGCTTTAATAAACTTTGAATATTCATTGATTTATTCCTCCATTACAACGATATGATCTTTCCCAAACAATTCTTCCACCAGTTCTTGTTCTGTTTTCTCCTTAATCGTTTCTTCTTGATCATTTTCCAACTCTTCAAAAGTGATGGGTTCCGGCAGAGCATTGGCAGCCATCGCCTGTTTGAATTGTGCGATTACACGTTTTTGCTGCTCTGTTGTAATCGCGAATACCTTTTTGTTTTTCTCGAAAATTTTAGCGGTAAACTGTAAAAACTGATTGTTACTGTCTAATTCATTGATTTCATTTACGATTGGCTGATTTTCTACACAGATAATCAAATATTGCGCACCGCTTGCCGTAATCGTACAATCACTCAATAAATTGGCATATTTCCCCCATTCCATATCAAGCAAATATTCCGGAATTTTTTTCATATATTCCATATCTTTCATTTTTTCCGGTTTATTGGCACCAACAAGCAGCCGTACCACCAATTCATCCTTAAGTGGCTTTACTGATGGTTCTGCCTCTGCGGCAGTCTCCTCATGCTCTTGTTTCATTTCTTCTGTATTTATTTCTTCTACTAATGGAATATCTGTTATTGCTTCACTATCTTCTGTTTTATCTTCTTCTATTGTTTCTGTATTGATTGTTTCACGTGAAACATCTTCTTTCTTATTTTTTTGTGCAACGCTGATCGTTTTCTGTTCTTGATGTGAATGATTTTTTATTGCCGGTATATTCTGCGATTGGTCTTTCTCAAAATACATACATTTCAATAACGCTACTTCAAAATAGGAAGCCACACTGGCCGCATTGCGATATTTATCATAAGTTTCCAGTAAAACATCAATAATCTGTAAACGCACATCAGTTTGATACAACGAAATGATCTCATTAACCTCACTTTCATTCAGATAATGAAGCAACGCCTGATCATTTGTATATTCGAAAATAATTGACTCTTTCAGTAATTCAACTAGATCCATTGTTAAACGCTTGATGTCTGTTCCTTTTTCATTCATTCGATCCAGCGCATTCATCAAATCCGCAATCTTTTTTTCTTTTACCCATTTCAATAAATGCAGTTTATCTTGTGTTGTTGTAATTCCATAAATTTCATTGATATGCGTTACTTTTATATCATTTTGTGCATATGCGATACATTGATCTAAAATACTCAGGGAATCACGCATACCGCCATCAGACAGCTGTGCGATCATTCTGATCACTTCATCTTCGCATTTGATCTGTTCCTTTTCTAATATTCCCTGTAAATACGGAATCATTTCTTCAGGATTGACCCGGTTGAAATCGAAGCGTTGGCATCTTGATATAATCGTAGGCAGCACTTTCTGCGGTTCAGTTGTTGCCAAGATAAAAATGATATGTGCAGGCGGTTCTTCGATCGTTTTTAATAATGCATTGAATGCACCTGCAGACATCATATGCACCTCATCTATGATATAAACTTTATATTTTCCTTCGATCGGTGCATACTTAACCTTTTCGATCAAATTTCTTACTTCTTCAACACCATTATTACTTGCGGCATCAATTTCAACGATATCCGGGTGTGTTCCCTCGGCAATCGCAATACAGTTCGGACACTTTCCGCACGGTTTCTCACCTTCGCCGGTACAATTTACTGCTTTCGCAAAAATTTTAGCGATCGAAGTTTTACCTGTACCTCTCGGCCCACAAAATAAATAAGCATGAGCGATCTTATTTTGTTCTACTGCATTTTTCAATGTTTTTACAATATGCTGCTGACCGGCAACTTCATTAAAATTTGACGGTCGATATGTTCGATATAATGCTTTATATCCCATAGTTCACCAACTTCCGTTACTGTTATTATTATAACAAAAAACAACATCTAATCCTAGACATTGTTTTTCTTAATCTCTGCAATTCCTTTACGTTCTGCCTTTTTTATGCTGCGCTTATTTTTGAAAAAATCTCTTAGCATCTGTGCGCATTCTTCTTCCAAAATTCCTGCATGCGCATTTGGATAGTGATTGAACCCTTTTACTTCATATAGATTCATACAACTATGCAGACACCCGCCTTTTGGATCATAAGCGCCATAATAAACATTTTTAATACGTGATTGTAAGATGGCACCGGAACACATTGGGCATGGTTCTAATGTTACATATAAATCACAATCTTCTAATCGCCATGATCCAATCTTTTTACATGCTTTTTCAATCGCAATCATCTCTGCATGCGCCGATGCACTTTGCCTAGATTCCCGTAAATTATGACCACGAGCAATGACTCTATCATCTTTTACGATCACACATCCAATCGGCACTTCATCTTTTTCCAGTGCTTTTATCGCTTCCTTTATCGCTAATTTCATATATTTTTCATGTCTATCCATATGCCGCACCTGCCTAGTATATGTTTCACGTGAAACGTATAAATAAAAACTACTACACATAACAGAGGCACCTTATGGCTGCTTCGTTCCCGACCTGACCAGATTCAGTACATGCTATTGTAGTAGCTAGTAAATTATAGCATGTTTTACCGTATTACACAATATAAATCCTTTATTTAACCGTATAACATATAAAATCAAATCCTTTGCATTATCACTTTACCGTAAGTAAGCATATTCTCCCCTTCAATTTATCCTTTTTATAGCCATAAAAAAGAAGAATCATCACTGCACAATAATTCAGTATGATCTGTTCCCTAACTATTGTATCAACATGATTATATTTAATTTGATTATCAAAATATAAATATATCCGATCCTCTCAGTAACGACTCTTCTTGTTTATGAAATCTATGTTATACTATTAACAAAACATGGAAGGAGAATTTTTATGGATACCGCATCTCTATTAGAAGAATTAAAGAAACATCAGGATTTAGAATATAAACAGTTTCATAGCAGTTTAGGTGTCAATACCGATTTAATCGGCGTGCGCACGCCGATACTGGAACAGATTGCAAAAACACTAGCGAAAGAAAATCCAATATACTTCCTTGATCAATATCAAAAGACATGCTACGAAACAGATGTCATCTACGGCTTCATCGTCGGCTACGCAAAATTAGACTATGCACAAAAAGTTCATTATTTTGATAAATTTACTTCTCTTGTCGATAATTGGGCAACCTGCGATCTTGTGTGCGCTCGCCAAAAATGGATCAAAAAGAAAGAGAATAAAGATCGTTTCCTTTCCTATCTTTCCAAACTATGGAATAGCAAAGATCCATGGAAACAGAGAATCGTTTATGTTCTGTTATTGGATCATTATTTAGAAGAGATCTATCTTCCTACTCTCTTTCAATATTGTGATATGTCATATGAAAAAAGTTACTATGTCCAAATGGCAATCGCGTGGCTGCTCAGTGTCATGCTCATTCATTTTCCTGATCAAACCGAACTTTACTTGCATAAAAGTAAGATAGACACCTTTACTTTCAATAAAACGCTGCAAAAAGCAAGAGAAAGCACGCGCATTTCAAAAGAAAAGAAAGCATACTATCAAACACTGAAAAGAGAATAATTTTTTCAGCACACTAAAATGATTTTTCACTCCATTCGATATTATCATATACACTCATCAACATAAAAAAAGACAAACGCCTAACTCTATGCTTATCGCTCGCTTCGTTTGTCTTTTTCAATTTTATTTACGCACGATCTTTTTCATACCGCCCATGTATGGCTGCAACGCTTCCGGGATATTGATCGTTCCATCTGCATTCAAATTATTCTCTAAAAAAGCGATCAACATTCGTGGCGGTGCCACAACCGTGTTATTCAATGTATGTGCAAAATACTTTCCGTCTTTTCCATTGACCCGGATTTTTAAGCGGCGTGCCTGCGCATCTGTTAAATTAGAGCAGCTGCCTACTTCAAAATACTTTTTCTGTCGTGGACTCCATGCTTCCACATCAACCGATTTGCACTTCAAATCAGCCAAATCCCCTGAACAACATTCTAAAGTACGAACCGGGATATCTAAACTTCTAAACAATTCCACCGTATATTGATACAGTTTTTCAAACCACATCGCACTTTCTTCCGGTCTACAAACCACAACCATTTCCTGCTTTTCAAACTGATGGATACGATATACACCGCGTTCCTCAATACCATGCGCTCCTTTTTCCTTACGGAAGCAAGGAGAATAACTTGTCAAAGTATAAGGCAGTTTGTTTTCATCCAAAATGGTATCAATAAACTTTCCGATCATCGAATGTTCACTCGTTCCGATCAAGTATAGATCTTCTCCTTCAATCTTATACATCATGCTTTCCATTTCCGCAAAACTCATAACACCGGTAACGACATTGCTTCTGATCATAAAAGGAGGAACACAATAAGTAAATCCTTTATCGATCATAAAATCTCGTGCATAAGCGATGACTGCGGAATGTAAACGGGCGATATCTCCCATTAAATAGTAAAAACCATTTCCCGCAACTTTTCTTGCACTATCCAAATCTAAGCCGTCAAATGCTTCCATGATCTCACTGTGATAAGGAATGTCAAAATCCGGCACTACCGGTTCCCCATATCGTTTTAATTCAACATTTTCACTGTCATCTTTTCCGATCGGAACAGATGGATCGATCAAATTCGGAATCACCATCATAATTTTTTTGATTTCTTCCGCTAACTGATCTTCCTTTTCTTCCAGCTGGGCAAGCTCTTCGGCCATCGACTGTACTTGTGCCTTTTTAGCCATAGCTTCTTCTTTTGCGCCTTGCTTCATCAAAGTACCGATTTCCTTAGACAGTTTATTGCGCATCATACGCAGATCATCTGCTTTTTGTTTTGTTTCTCGATTTTCACGATCTAACACGATTACCTGATCAACCAGTGCAATCTTTTCATCCTGAAATTTCTTCCTGATATTCTCTTTTACCAATTCCGGATTTTCCCGAATTACTTTCATATCCAACATTGTCAATTCCTCCTTATTTTGCCAAATAAAAAAGGCATGTCCATAAAGGGACGATACCTCGTGTTGCCACCCTTCTTAAATATAGAATTTACGCAACATTCTATATTTCACTCGACAGCGATAACGGTACCACCGAAGCAGAATACTGAAATTCCTCTGCTCACTCATGGGTTGATTTCAAGAATGATCATAAATGACTTGCACCAGCCGTCATCTCTCTGCTTATAATTACATTCTTTACTTATCCCATTCAACGATTTATGTGTATTTTATATCATTGTTTCCATGAAAAGTCAATGAAAAGCGCCATAATCCAAAGACTATGGCGCTGTTATCTATGCCTGTGCTGTTTCCGTATGATTTTCAGTTTCAACCTCATCATCAGAAACTTCTTCTTCCGCATCAATGATCGCAACTTTTGCCACTGACTGGCCATCGCTCACATTGATCAGTTTCACACCTTGGGTATTTCTGCCGTAAACACCGACATTTTTCAAAGAAATACGAATGATGATGCCTTCATCTGTAACGATCATCGCATCTTCTTCTCCATGCACAGCACGTACGCTTACCAGATCACCGGTTTTTTCCGTAAGATTGATCGTTTTGACACCTTTTGTTCCTCGGCTAGTCAAACGATAATCTTCAATTGCGGAGCGTTTTCCATAACCATTCTGACTGACAACCAAGATATATTCTCCTTCTTTGGTCGTAGCAGCGCCGACAACCTCACTGCCGTCTGTATTAAATCCTTTTACTCCGCTTGCCGTACGTCCCATCGGACGAATATCATTTTCATTGAAACGCACCGCCTTGCCATTAGAACCGGCAATGATGATCTCATCAGATCCGTTTGTTTCTTTTACCGCAACCAATTCATCACCGTCACGCAATGTAATTGCGATCTTGCCGTTTTGACGAATAGAAGCAAATTCATCCAGCGCAACACGTTTTACTGTACCGTATTTCGTTACAAACAATAAATAAGCGCTGTCACATTCCCTTTCAATAGAAATCAAAGCACGTACCTTTTCGTCTTTTTCCATGGAAAGCAGATTAACGATCGGCAATCCTTTTGCGGTACGCGATGCATTCGGCACCTGATATCCCTTGATACGATAAACCTTTCCTTTATTCGTAAAGAACATCAAATAATCATGCGATGACATCGTTAAGATAAATTCAATGACATCATCTTCATTTAATGCCATTCCTTTGATACCGCGTCCTCCGCGATTCTGCGTATGATAGGTATCTACCGGTAAACGTTTGATATAACCATTTGTCGTCATCGTAATGACGCTTTCCTCTACCGGAATGAGATCTTCATCCTGCATATCATAATTTGCATCACTGATTTCAGTGCGGCGTTCATCACCATAACGATTTTTCACTTCTGTTAATTCATCATGAATGATCTGCAAGACACGCGCATGATTGGCTAAAATATCTTTCAGATCGGCAATCGTTTCCAATAACTGCTGGTATTCGCTTTCGATCTTATCCCGTTCTAAACCGGTCAATCGGCGCAAACGCATTTCTAAGATTGCTTTTCCCTGTATTTCGGTTAAGCCAAACTGCTCCATTAAACCATGCAGCGCCTCTTCATCATCTTTAGAAGAACGGATCAACTTAATAATTGCATCAATATGATCCAGTGCAATTCGCAATCCTTCCAAAATATGGGCACGATCTTCCGCTTTCTTCAAATCATATTTGGTTCTTCTCACGGTTACATCGATCTGATGATCAATATAATGACGCAATACATCTTTTAGTCCCAGCTGCTTAGGCTCACCGTTTACCAAAGCTAACGTATTGACACCGAAAGAAGTCTGTAACGCCGTTAAACGAAATAGCTGATTCAAAATGACATCCGGCTGTACATCTTTACGCATTTCGATCACGATGCGGATTCCTTCACGGCTGGATTCATCACGCAGATCGGTAATTCCATCCACGATTTTCTCTCTTACTAAGGAAGCGATCTTTTCTACAAGATTCGCTTTATTTACCATATACGGAATTTCCGTAACGATGATGCGCGGTTTACCGTTTGGCAGTTCGTCTATTTCAGTCCTCGAGCGAATCATGATCGAACCGCGTCCGGTTTCATAGGCCTGTCTGATGCCTGCTCTGCCTAAAATAATACCGCCGGTAGGAAAATCCGGACCTTTGATAATTGACATCAGTTCCAATACACTGATATCAGGCTGATCCATGACCGCCAACGTCGCATCGATCGTTTCTGTTAAATTATGCGGCGGAATATTAGTTGCCATACCAACCGCGATACCCACCGATCCATTCACCAATAAATTTGGAAAACGGGCCGGCAGTACGACCGGTTCTTTTTCCTCGCCGTCATAGTTATCCATAAAATCAACGGTATCCTTATTGATGTCTTTCATCATTTCCATAGCGATCTTAGACATCTTTGCTTCCGTATAACGCATCGCCGCGGCACCATCGCCATCGATCGAGCCGAAATTTCCATGTCCCTGTACCAATTCATAACGATATGAGAAATCCTGCGACATACGCACCATCGCATCATAAACCGCACTGTCGCCATGTGGATGATACTTACCGATTACATCGCCGACAATACGTGCCGATTTCTTAAACGGTTTATTGGCAACGATGCCCAATTCATTCATAGAGTGCAGAATACGGCGATGTACCGGCTTCAAACCATCCCGTACATCCGGCAAAGCACGCTGCACAATAACAGACATAGAATAATCTAAGAATGATTTGCGCATTTCTTTTGATATATCGACCTGCTTTAGACGATCCTGATTGATATCCATGTTCTACACCTCCTATTAAAAGTCTAAATTCTTAACATAAATTGCATTTTCCTGAATAAATTTACGTCTAGGCTCTACTTCATCTCCCATTAACATTTCAAATACACTGTCTGCTTCCATCGCATCTTCGATATTGACCTTTTTCAAAGTACGCGCAGCGGGATCCATGGTCGTTTCCCATAACTGTTCCGGGTTCATCTCACCCAAACCTTTATAACGCTGTATATTGAAATTATCACCAAACTCTTTCTTAGTTTCCTCTAATGTTTCCTCATCATAAAGATAGACGACTTTTTTACCTTTTTCCACCTTAAATAAAGGAGGCTGAGCAATATATACATAACCGCCTTCAATGATCGGCTTTAAGAACCGATAGAAGAACGTCAGTAAAAGCGTACAGATGTGCGCACCGTCCACATCGGCATCGGTCATGATGATGATCTTATGATAACGCAATTTAGAAAGATCCATTTCATCACCGATTCCGCATCCAAATGCGGTGATCATCGAACGAATCGTATCACTTTCAAATACCCGATGCAGTCTGGCTTTTTCAACATTCAAAATCTTTCCGCGCAACGGCAGGATCGCCTGATATTTAGAATTTCTGCCCTGCTTTGCACTGCCACCCGCAGAATCACCCTCGACGATATAAATTTCACACTCACTGGCATCCTTAGAAGAGCAGTCTGCTAATTTACCAGGCAAACTGGTAATTTCCAAAGCGCTTTTTCTTCTCGTGAGTTCTCGCGCCTTCTTGGCAGCCATACGCGCTTTGCTTGCAAGGATCGCTTTATCAATGATCGTTTTAGCCGTATCCGGATGCTCTAAGAAAAAGCGTTCCAGCTGTTCACCTAAAATGCCCGATACAATTCTTCTCACTTCACTATTGCCCAATTTTGTCTTTGTCTGTCCTTCATATTGCGGATCCGGATGCTTTACCGAAATAATCGCCGTCAATCCTTCTCTTACATCATCACCGGTCAATGTTTCATCTTTTTTCAACATATTGTTGTCTTTTGCATAATTACCGATAATGCGTGAAAGCGCCAAGCGGAAACCATCTTCATGCGTACCGCCTTCCATCGTATTGATGTTATTACAGAAAGAATAAATATTAGGCTGATAGCCTTCATTGTATTGCATGGCAATTTCCACTTCAATACCTTCCTGCACACCTTCTACATAAACGATTTCATCATGGATGACCTGTTTATTCTTATTCAGAAATTGCACATATTCCTTCAAACCGCCTTTGTACTGATAACGTACTTCCTGTACTTCCTCTTCCCGCTCATCTCTTAAAATCAGCAAGATGCCTTTATTTAAGAAAGCGAGCTGACGAATACGGCTGTTTAATGTTTCAAAATCATAATGTGTCGTTTCTTGAAAGATCGTTTCATCAGCACGAAATCTAACGATCGATCCATGCTGATCGGAATTTCCTACGACATGCAATGGTTCTACCGTAGCACCGCCATTTTCAAAACGGGCATGATACTCTTTTCCATCTTGGTGTACGCTGACTTCCAACCATTTGGACAACGCATTTACAACACTTGCACCAACGCCATGCAAACCACCCGACACCTTATAAGCGCCGCCGCCGAATTTACCACCGGCATGCAATACGGTAAAAATCGTTTCTACCGTAGAAATTCCGGTTTTCTTATGTGTTCCTACCGGCATTCCACGACCATTGTCCTCTACTCTTACAACGTCATCTTTTTCTAACGTAACCGTAATATCCGTAGCAAAACCAGCCAATGCCTCATCAATCGAGTTATCGACGATTTCCCATACCAGATGATGCAGGCCTCTGGAAGAGGTACTACCGATATACATGCCCGGACGCTTTCTAACCGCCTCTAAGCCTTCTAATACCTGTATATCATCTGCCGTATAAGAGTGTTCTACCTTTTCCGGTTCCATATTTGTACCATGTATCATGAAATACCTCCTTTTAATTTATGAATCGTGCCGTTATGAACTTTCCAAACTTGGAAAGATCGTCCTTCTAAATCTATCACTTCAAGATCGGTGGCAGAAATAAAGATCTGTACTTCCTTCGGCAGTGCCTTCAGCAGTCTTTTTCTTCTTTCCTGATCCAATTCCGAAAATACATCATCTAACAGTAGAATCGGATATTCCTTAGTTAATTCATAGATCATATGCACCAATCCGATTTTCATTGCCAACAAGACACAGCGTTTTTGTCCCTGCGATGCATATTCTTCGATCGGATGATCGTTGAGATAAAATGTCACATCGTCTTTATGACAGCCAATCGTCGTCTGTTTCAACATATAATCACGTTCTCTGCATTTTTTTCTCTTTTCCAGAATTGCTTGTTTTCGGCTTTCCTTATCACACTCTGAAACAAATGTATGATAAGCACAGGACAACATCGTATCATCATCGGATAATTCCCGATAGAAAGGCTGCGCAAATTCAATCAATTTAGCTAGAAATGCCTTTCTTTGTTCCATGATCGTTACTTCTTTTTCCGCAAGCTGTTCATCTAACACTTCCAGAAAAATATCGTCTGTCTGATTCTGTTTCAGAAATTGATTGCGTTCCTTCAAGAGCTTGTTTGCCTGTAATAAGGTTTGCGTATAAACCTTGCTCATCTTGCTAAGCTCCATATCAATGAAGCGGCGCCGTACTTTTGGCGCTGCCTGAAACAACATCAGATCATCCGGACAAAATAGGATCACATTGCATTCACCGATAAACTGACTGACTTTCGCAACCGTTTCCTGATAGATCATCAAATGTTTTTTTCCAGATTCGCCGATTGCTTTTAATTTGATCTTCTGCCGACTGCGGGCTACTTCCCCTTCGATGATAAACAATTCTTCGCCATATCGGATCAAATCTCGATCATCATTGCTTCGATGACTGCGTGTCGTAGAAAGATATAAGATTGCCTCTAATAAATTTGTCTTTCCCTGTGCGTTTTTTCCCAGTATCATCTGGACGCCGGAATCAAAAGAAAGATCCACATTCTGATAATTTCTAAAATTACGAATGTGGAGTTTTGTAATCATCATTGAATCAAAAATACATGACCTTCAATTACGACTTGATCTCCACTATACAATTTTCTGCCACGGCGATTTTCCACTACGCCATTTACCGTAATTTCTAATTCTTGCAGCGCTGCTTTCGCTTCCCCGCCGCTTTGAATAAAGTCCGTTAATTTCAAAAATTGACCAAGCGTAATATAGTCATTTCTGATCTTGATTTCCATAAGCAAAACCTCTTTCATAGACTTCATTATTATACCATAAAATGAATGACTTTTGTTGCTTTTTCAAGATGTTTCAATCCTTTTTTCACTTTTTTATCCATCATGTATTCTAAAATTATCGAATTGATTTTGTATTATTAAAATCAGTATTTAACAAGCGATTTCACATAGAAAAAGGTATTTTATTATTTTATCATCGTAACACGCATAAATAAAAATAGAAGAACAATTTACAAAGCTTTCTTATTCATTTTGCGAAATTCACAAAGTCCTCCCGATACATTTCATAATCAATAGAGGATCGTAATTTTCCTAATTGATCTTTCCATGAATTTTCATGAACTTGCAGCTTTCTAAAACCGAGTTTTTCATAAACATGCTGTGCGCGCTTATTATCGGCATTCGTGTCAAGAGTGATTCGTTTATATCCCATATCAGAAAACAATGATGTGATCAACATACTGAGCAATTTCTTTCCTAATCCCTTATTGCATAGCGAAAGATCACAAATCTTGATGCCTATTTCAACCGTATCCTTATCCTTGATACGATAATTCATTTCACCTGCAGGAAGGTAATCAACTTCAATGATTAAATGTCTGCAAGTATGCTCGCTATCATATTTTAGGATAGCGGCAATTTCCTTCGCTGTTTGACCGGTGCCATTAGGAAATCCTACATATGCCATTACAGTACCGTCATTCCACCATATCGCTAATTGTTCGGCATCATCGATCGTTGCGTTTCTGATCGTTAAATTTTGATATTTTAACAACATAACATTCTTATTCTCCATTGAACGAAAACAGTCATAAATTTTATATGACTGTTCAAAATTGATCTACTTCTACCCTTCATAAACTTCTTTTTGATATTGTAAATACTCAGGATTTTCAAATACTTCTGCCTGTCCTTTATCATAAACCAGATGCCCTTTCACAAAAGTTTTCAATGCTTCATAATTTTCATCGATTACAACATAATCCGCATCTTTTCCCTCTTTTAAGCTGCCTTTGCGATCTGCACAATGACAAATTACCGCCGGATTATAAGAAGCCATACAAATTGCCTCTTCCATCGGAATATGCAATACTTCTACCCAGTTTTTCAAACCATTTAATACATGCAACGCACTGCCGTCGATCGTACCGTCAGCAGTATGAAGCAAACCATCTGTTCCTACTTCATATCCTTTTTCTTTCGGCAGATCATATTTTCCGCACGGCATGCCGGACATATAGCCGGCGTCGGCAATGATACACAACTTTTGATATCCTTTCAAACGATAAAGCAGTTCTAAAAATTCCTTGCTGCAATGTGCCAAATCGGAATTGATCTCATTATACAAACGCATATCCAATAAAGCAGCGCCGGTTACACCAACTTCTCTTTGATGGATCGCCCGCATACAGTTTCCCGTCTTTTGCGTAATAACTGCCCCGCGATCCACCGCTTCTTTACAAATCTCATATGTAGCATTGGAATGTCCGATACAAACATTGATACCGTTCTCTACCAAATAATCGATCATTTCCATATTGCCCTCGACCTCCGGCGCCAAAGTAACAGTGATAATATGATTACGAGCAGCTTCGATAAAACGATTCATTAAAGCAAGATCCGGTTCGCACACATCTTCCGCAGATACAGATCCTAATATTTCTTTTGAAATAAATGGTCCTTCCATATGAATTCCTAAAATTTCTGCGCCGTCGCTGCCATTTTCCAATACCTCTGCGATTGCCGCACAATTTTCTAAAACATCTTTTCGTAAATGATTGGTAGGCAAATAGCCGGTTACACCGCATGTCGTCAAGCTTCTGCTTAAATTTCTGATTTCTTCTACGTCAACTGACATAGCAGACCATCCTTTATAACCATGACAGTGTAATTCAATCAAGCCGGGAATGACTCTGCAATCACCAAAATCCTGCACTTCTCCATCGAAAGCATCAGGCAGCTCTTTACGTAAATAAATTTTAGAAATGATACCGTCTTCTACTACCATACCACCATCTAAACAACCTCTCTCAGTATAAAGCTGTTTAGAGATCACCAGTGTTTTCAAAACCATCCGCTCCTTTCACTGTTTTCTTAATTTAATCATAACATTATAACAAATAATTGAACAGTCCTATATCAATTTTCGTTTTACCATGATAGAATAGAAATTAAGATGAGGTGATGATATGAATATCAATAAAATGACTGAACAGGATTTACAGACATTTTTCAAAGAAAATATTGAAATAAAGGAACCGATCTTATCTAAAAACTGGGCATTTATTGAAGCTATGGGAAAACATTCGCTTCAAAGCACCGGCTTTGTCGTATTAAGTGCAGAAAACCTTTATTTTGCCTTATGCACACAATATCAGATCAAAGATAAAATCAAAACCTATACGATTCCTTTATCACAATTAAAACTGGTCAAAGTGAAGAAAGCATTTTTATCAAAAGGCACCGTCTATTCGCTCATGGCAGACGGCACTTATTTCAATGTGAAAATCAGTACGACAAAGTATAAAAATGTAGATTTAACAAATGATCATGAAATCTTAAAGAAAGAATTAGGAAAAGCGAAGTATCAGTTATGACCGATATAAAACCGATCATCAAAAGATCGGTTTTTCTTTATAGATGATTTAGCCATAAAAAAAGCGTGCATTCATCACGCTCTTTATGCATAAGTACGTACCGGCAATACCAGCTGAAGCACATCATCATCGCCGGCTGCCTTGATGATAAAAGGCTTCATCTCACCGCAGAATTTGAAAATGACACTTTCGCCTTCCAAAGCGCGGATCGCATCAAATACATATCGTCCATTGCAGCTGATTTCCAGATGTTCACCCTTGAAGATGGCTCCGGCCAACACTTCGGTTGAAGAACCGACTTCCAGCGCTTTTGTCGATAATATACATTCTTTTTCATCCAAAGATAATTTAATTACCGATACACCGTCGTTTTTAATGAAAGAAGCACGGTCGATCGCACCAAGCAGATCGTGTGCATTCATGCTCAGTTCGTATTCATAAGAAGTCGGGATCAGTCGTTCTGTTTCCGGATATGCGCCATCGATCAAGCGTGTCTGAATGATCGTAGAATTGATCATAAACTGCGCTTTCTTGTCATTTACCGCAATTTCCACCAGATCCTCATCCTCTACGATTTTACTGACTTCCGCAAGACTTTTGGCAGGTATCGTAATATTGAAAGAAAGAGCAGAATCAATCTTTAATTCCTTTTTCGCAAGCCGGTAACTATCCGTTCCCACACAGTTCAACTTTCCGGCTGCCGCATGGAAATTTACACCGGTCAATACCGGTCTTGTTTCTTTATCGCTTGTGGCAAAGGCAGTCTGTGCAATGATCTGTTTTAATAAATGTCCTTCAAAAGAAAATACTTCTTTTGGCTTACTGAAATCAATAGCCGGATAATCAGTCGCCTTCATGCCGTTGATCTTAAACTCAGCGCCGTTACCACTGATCTTTGTCAAAGCATTGTCGATGATCTCGAATTCGATTTCATCTGACTCGGTCTTGCGAACGATCTCTAATATATAACGTGCTTCGATCACGATTGCACCGTTATCTTTAATTGATAATTTGCAATCGTCTTGATTACGAATTACGGTTTGAATCGAAATATCAGAATCACTGCCGGTCAAGATCAATTCATCTGTATTTGCTTCAATCTTAATACCGCTGAAAGCAGGTAAAGGAGAATAATTAGAAATTGCTCTTGCAACGACAGATAAACCGTTATAGAAGTCTTTTTTAGAAACTGTAAAATACATAAAATTGCTCCTTTCTTTATTCTTTTACTATATAAGATATAATAATAAGCATGTGGATAATGGTGGAAAGCTCATAAATATGTGATAATACAAAGGTATTTTATCATTTTTTTAAGGGGAAAGAAAGTGGAATGCGGTGCAAAACCTTAAACCCCGAGTTTTCGTTCGATCTTATGAAGCGCCTGCTGGAAAGTATCTTTTTCCTTTAACATCTTCTTCATTTTTTCATATGAGGACATGATGGTCGTATGATCACGTCCGCCAAATTCCATACCGATCTTTGCAAAAGGCATATTCAGATGCTTACGACAAAGATAAATGGCAATATGGCGTGGATTTGCAATGGTTGCGGTCCTGCTTTTGCTTTCTATCTGTGATTTGGTAAGACCGTAAAATTCACAAACGACCTGCTTGATCTGTGCAGCTGTCAATTCACTTTCTACTTTGATTTGTGGATCATCTTTGAAAATTTCCGTTACAAATTCCAGGTCGATCACTTCCGGATTATATAAGATCGCTTTGAAAAATAATTCATTCAAAGAACCTTCCAATTTTCTCACATCGCTGGAAAAGCGAGTTGCAAGAAAATCAAGCACTTCTTCATTGATCATAATGTTATCATTTTGACGACCTTCCATTTTTTTGCGCAGGATCGCCTTAGCTGTTTCAAATTCCGGAGATCCGATCGGTACGGAAAGTCCGCTGGAAAAGCGTGAAATCAAACGATTTTCAATGCCTTTTAATTCAGTTGGATGAATATCGCTGGTAATGACGATCTGCTTATTTTCATTCATCAGTTTATTGTAGATATTGAAAAATATTTCCTGAGAAGTGCTTTGTTTCAGACGCTGAATATCATCAATCAGTAAAAAATCATAGGTCAAGATCTTATCTTTCAGTTCTTCTACAGTCTTGGTCGTCATAGCGTTGATCAGCAGCGTAACCAGATCTTCACTGTAAATATAAAGTACACGAAGCTCAGGATTGTTTTCATGAATGAAATTGCCGATCGCATGCAGAAGATGGGTCTTACCAAGTCCGGAATTACCGAAAATAAACAGAGGGTTATACTGTCCCGGATAGTAACATACTGCTCTTGCGGCCGCTTCCGCATCACGATTGCTCTTACCGGTTACAAAATTGTCAAACGTATATTCTTCTTTTAATTTGGTATTAAAAAACTTGGAATCAAAGTCAGACAGATTATTTTTAGAAATCTTGATCGACTGATTGATCTCTGCCTGTAAAAAAATATGACATCCGACTTTTTTACCGATGATTTGTTCAAAAACAGTTGCGATTTCTTCGATAAAATTTGTTATGATCGTTTTATGTACCTTAGTGGTAACAACAATAGAAGCAAAATCATCGTCAATATCAAAAAGATAAGAGTTGCCAAACCAGTATTTGAATTCTTCATCACGGAAATTCAAGATTTTTTTCAGATGATCTAAAACCTGTGTATAAATGTCATTTAATTGCCCTTCTGTATAATGCACCATAGATCATCCTCCTTGCTTATCTATTTTACTATAAATGCGCGAAATAATCTATGTAAATTTAATTTGGATAAAAATCCCTTCAGCAGAGAAAATAAAATGGGGAAAATAAATAGAGATGATTTCGTAACTAAAATAGTTTTCCACAATAAAAATAGGAAAAAGAGGGCATAAATCAGTATTCTGGATAGATTTCCACCGATATCCACCGGCTAAGGATGTGGATAAGTAACAGTGGAAAAGCGAAATGGTGGAAAAATGTGGAAAAGAAATGGATCATACAAGGATCTGCACATCCTGATTGCTGAAAAATACTATGATAAAATCAGGCGAATCAACACTTTTCAACAGATATGACAATATGTGGAAAAGTATAGAAATTGTCAGTGGATTTTATCAATCTATACAGTGGAAAACAGAGTGGAATCGCGTATATGTGAAATAATTTGTTCATCATTTGTGAATAAACTATGTAAATTTATCAATTTTTATAGATAATATTATAAAAAATGTTGATAATTCAGTAAAATGTGGAAAAATCATCATTTTTATATAGCTTATTTATTATTATTTTTCACAAAGTGAAGTTATTTTAGATGTTATATTCATATTGCTATTCACATTTGTAAAATTTTCAATTACTTTTGTTAATAAAAATTGTTCTTATTTCATTTATATTTCCTTCACAAATTTATGTTTGCTATGAAAATGATCATAATGGAAAAGCAGATCACTTATGAAATAATAAATATGTTTTAATGATCATACAGCTTCAAAGGCGTTTTTTATGTAATTTAATTGAAATCAATATCAAATATTCAGATAAGGTACTACTATTATATGAATCAATAAAATAAGATCATGTGAGATTTTTTCAAACAACTGGCGATTCTATCATTTTATGATTACAAAATAATGATGAAAAACACATTCGAAAAATAAATTGATTACCTATTAAAATAAGATGGAAAAAAGATCTGGGAGCTTGTTCCTAAAAATGAAATAATACTTGACGAATACCGCAAATTTATATATAATCAAAAAGCAATGCTCAATTATGTATAAAAAATGAATAGAAGTGGAGGTGGCTCATTATGAAAAGAACATATCAACCGAGCAAAAGAAAACACCAGAAAACTCACGGATTCAGGGCCAGAATGGCTACTGTTGGAGGACGCAAAGTCTTAGCGCGTCGTCGTAGTAAAGGTAGAAAAGTGTTATCAGCATAAAAATCACCTTCGGGTGATTTTTTTGTAAAAGATGAAGAAAGGGGTATCAGACATGAAAAAGCAGTTTCGTATCAAAAAGAGTGAAGAATTTGCTGAAATCATGGGTGCAAAGAAATTTTATACATGTCCTTCCTTTGTCATTTATGTAAAACCACGAAAAGAAGATCATGCAAGAGTAGGTATTTCAGTCGGTAAAAAGATCGGAAATGCGGTTGTACGCAATAAAGTGAAGCGCCAAGTACGGATGATATTGCATGAAATATTTGATTTTAACGGCAATTTTGACATGATTTTATTGGTTCGGATAAAATATTTAGATGAAAATTACAATACCAATAAAAACTGCTTGGAAAAATTGCTTAAAAAAGTTAAAATAGATAAGTAAGTGATAGCGAGGAGAATGTATCAATGAAAAACATTATGAAGGATAAGCGAAAATTATTGCTGTTATGTGTTTTGGTTTTAGTGGTATTGACCGCTTGTTCCAGTCCGCGCGGTGAGGATGGAAAAATTTTAGCAGAAAAAATCATCAGTTTGGATACACCGTTTACTTTAGATGGAAGCTGGTTTGACGGATTGATCGTATGGCCGATTGCACAGTTGATCAATTTAGTGGCTTCTCATAGTGATGCCGGTATCGGTGTCATTGTCGCAACGCTGCTCATTCAGCTTTTGACTTCAGCATTTACGATCAAATCACAAGTATCTTCTCAGAAGATGCAGATGATGCAGCCGGAGCTCAGTAAGATTCAAGCAAAATATGCCGGCAAGACCGATGAACAGTCAAGAATGAGAATGGCACAGGAAATGCAGGCTCTATATTCCAAATATAAAGTCAATCCATTCAGTTCGATCTTGGTGATGTTTTTACAGTTTCCGATTATTTTAGGAATGTATCAGGCAGTACAGCGTGCTGATACCGTCATCAACGGAAACTTTTTAGGTATCAATCTTTCTATCAATGCCATTGACGGTATTAAAGCATTTGATATTGCATTCATCGTAATTTTTGCACTGATGGTTGTTTCTCAGTTTGTTTCAATGAAAATTCCGATGTGGCTGCAAGCGCGCAGAAAGAAGAGAATGCACATCAAAGAAAAGAAATATGCACAGCCGGAAAACAATGGCGGCATGATGAAAAATATGAATACGATGATGTATGTCAGCATGGGAATGGTTGCGGTGTTCGCACTGATGTGGCCATTGGGAATGTCATTCTACTGGATGGTTTCTTCCATTGCTCGTATCATTCAAAATTTCATTATTGATAAATTCTTTATTAAGTAACGGAGGTGTTTTCATGAAAGAATATACAGGTAAGACTTTAGAAGAAGTCCTGCATCAGATTGCTGATGAAAAAGGTGTCAGTGCCGATGCGATCACTTATGAATTAGTAGATGAGAAAAAAGGGTTTTTAGGAATCGGAAGTGAAGTGACAGTACGTGCATACTGTGAACCGGATATTCAAGAATTCATGAAAACATACTTAACTGCTTATTTTAATAACATCGAAATGGATGTGGCGATCACGATCGAAAATGATGAAGGTTTTTATCGCATCAATCTGGATGCCGATAACAATGCGATCTTGATCGGCAGAAACGGACAGACTTTACAGGCAATCAATACAGTGTTGAAAACTGCCGTTTCCAGTGAATTTAAGAAACGTATCGGAGTACTGATCGACATTAACGGCTATAAAGAAGATAAATATGAAAAAGTATGTTCTTTAGCAAAACGGGTTGCCAGAACAGTACAGCGTACTAAAACTGATGCAGTATTAGATCCGATGCCTGCCGATGAAAGAAAAGCCATTCACAACGCTTTATCAGATATGGAACATATCATGACCCAAAGTGAAGGAGAAGGCAATCAGCGTCGATTAAAAATTATTTACGCAGAATAAAAGATAACAAAGAAGCTGTAACGAAACAGACAATTTCATAAAGAAATGAGATTGCGGGTGAAGTTACAGCTTTTTTTCTATCTTAATTTTATTCAGGTTATGTCATGCAATATAAAATGCAATAAGAAGGTAGGATAACTAAATGATGTATGATGTTTTAGATTGTCCATAGTTTTTTTTATCTTTTATGATAGATGATCCTATACAAATAATAATACATGATTTATATATTTTTTTTAAGTCTTTTTTATAATTTGTATTCATTTATAATTAAATTATAGAAAGGACAACATAATTGTTGTAATAGAAATAGTTGCACCAAGAGAGGAAAATAAAATGAAAAAAATAATATTGATCTTGACTGTGTTTCTTCTGCTAATAGGCTGTCAAAAAAAGATGACTTCCAAACAAGTCGTAGAAAATTACTTCAACTATATCAATGAAAAAAATGAAGAAGGATTTAACAATTTATTCGCGGTTCCATTAAAACCAGAAGATACAGAAACATTGTTCAAAGGAATAAAAGAAATAAAAATAAGAGAAATAAACGTAGTAGAAAAAGACGAACATCTAATGGAAAAAGAGGAGAAAGAAGATGAAATCACATATTATGTAGACTTTGATCTGATTTATAATGAGAATAATGAAGGCATTACCTATAATGACGGCGGTGATACAAGAAACTTTTATTTGAAGAAAGTAAAAGGCGAGTGGAAAATCATATCTATTGGATTATTATAAATGATAAAACAAGAAAGAGACTGTAAGAAACAAACAAGTTCATAAAGATGAAATTGTTATGAAGTTTTATAGCCTCTTTTTTATAAAAGCAGATCATTCATACAGAAACAGCATATAAAATGTGATACAATCAAGATAATTGATAGAATTTATGTTTCCGCAACCTGAAATTGACAAAAAGAAACAGAAAATTGGTAGTGAGAAAAAGCGGCTTTTATTATAAATAAAGCGAGGTGATGAAAATGAAATTTAGTGAGAAATTAAAACAATTAAGAAAAGACAAAGGAATGTCACAGGAAGATCTGGCATTTGAACTGAATGTATCAAGACAGGCAGTGTCAAAATGGGAGAGCGATAATGCTTATCCGGAAACCGATAAACTGATTCAGATCGGTAAACTGTTTTCTGTTTCGATCGATTATTTGTTGAATGAAGAAACAGATCATAATAAGAATGAAGAAATGTTCCCGCAACAATCATTTTATGAAGTCAGTATGGCAGAAATGAAAGATTATTTAACCTTCAAAAAGAAATTTGCGAAGATGATCGGTATTGGCGTCATGCTATGTATCCTATCTTTATTGCCGCCTTTGATCAGTACAGAAATGAAGCAAATGCAAAGGATCGCAAATGATGAAATACTGCTAAAAGATGCGCTTGGTGCAGCCGGTATGTTTTTAATTGTAGCGGTAGGCGTCATTATATTTATCATATATGGAATTAAAAATGCCCAGTTTAATAAAAAATATGAACAAGAATTAACGATCAAAAAAGAAGATTATCGTTATTTGGAAACAGAGCATCAACAGTTCCATGATCACTTTATCATTGCTATGGCAAGTGGTGTATTTCTTTGTATCTTTGCATTGATTTCGGCTATTTTAATTGATGCAATCATAGAAAAAGATGTTTATACAGGCGGTTCTTTATTTATATTTGTTGCCATTGCCGTATATATCTTCATTTATTTCGGATTACGAGAATCCTCTTACCAGTTCTTTTTAGAACATGAAAAATATCAAAAAGAGAAAGAAAAAGAAAAGAAAACAGAAGAAATGACCGATCGCTATTTTGAAATCGTTATGCCGATCGTTGGTGTTTTATACTGTGGCTTTGGTTTATGGACCGGTATCTGGCATCCATCTTGGATCGTTTTCCCACTTACGGCTGTAATCATACTGGCTTATGCAGCTATAAAAAATAAGCAATAGAGAACAGACAAACCTTTCCTTCATAGCCATGCAATAATCTGATTTGGCAATAAAAAAGATCAAAATGCTGAAAATGTTTCAAAAATTATTGAAAAACTATTGAAAGTAAGAGATAAAAGTATTAGAATAAACGCATAGGAGTGATGACCATGCAGAAATTCTCACAATTCTTTTACTTTTATTTTGAATCGTAGTCGAGAAACCATAAATAGCATGGTTATTTTTGATTTTTCGATACAGACAAAGCACAAACGAGAAACAGAAGTTGTGCTTTTTTTATTAGAAAAGGAGGATGCGTATGAAAATACCGGTCATGATCCCAAATCATGAGTATGATATTATATTAGAGCGAGGAGCGCTTGCCCACTTAGCAGATTATGTAAAAATACAGGGAAAGGTACTGCTGATCACTGATACAGGAGTACCGCAGGCGCATATCGAGCTTGTATCAGCACAGCTTGCGGATTGCGATTGCTATATCGTAGAACAGGGAGAAGGCAGCAAATCTTTTACGGTATTGCAAAAAATTTTGTCTTATATGCTTGCACATGATTTTCAGCGCAGCGATTGTGTGATTGCACTGGGAGGTGGTGTAGTCGGCGATTTAGCAGGTTTTGCCGCAAGTATTTACATGCGCGGGATCCGCTTTATCAATTTTCCGACGACGACTTTGGCACAGATCGACAGCAGCATCGGCGGAAAGACCGCAATCAATTTAGATGGTGTGAAAAATGTGATCGGTGCGTTTTATCAGCCCTCCTTGGTCATCATTGATCCGGAAGTATTAAAAACACTGGATCATCGACAGATCGTCAGCGGCTTGGCAGAGGCATTAAAAGCAGGGTTGATTGCCGATGCAAAATTATTCGCTTTGTTTTCACGAGCAGATCCGATGGAAGAAATCGAAACGATCATTTATCGCTCTTTATTAGTTAAAAAGCATATCGTTGAACAAGATGAAAAAGAAACCGGGCTGCGAAAATTATTAAATTTCGGACATACGATCGGACATGGCATGGAAGCCTGTTATCTGGATTCCCTTTATCATGGTGAAGCGGTGGCGCTGGGTATGCTTTATTTTATTGAAAATGAAAGTTTGAAAGAACAAGTCATCAAGATTTATGAGAAACTGGGATTACCGTGTACATGTGATTATGAAAAAGAAGCGGTATTTACACATATCGCACATGATAAAAAAGCATCGGAGCATACGATTGACGTCGTAGTGGTAAGCGATGCAGGGAAAAGTCATATAGAAAAGATGTCTTTTGATGAGATCAAAGCCTGTTTATAGGAGAATACAATATGAAAAATACGTTTGGAAGCAATATTCAGTACACCCTGTTTGGAGAAAGCCATGGTGAAGCAATCGGTATCGTGATTGACGGATTGCCGGCGGGGATCGCATTAGATCTTGATTTAATGGAAAGACAGATGGAAAAGCGCAAAGCGAAAGGGAAAATTTCGACACAGCGAAAAGAAGCAGATCAAGTAAAGATCATCAGCGGTTATTTCAACGGTCATACAAGCGGAACACCTTTGACGATCCTGATTGAAAATACAAATGTCAAATCACAGGATTATGCGCGAACCCAGATGCTGCTGCGGCCATCGCATGCAGATTACAGCGCACATGTAAAATATCGCGGTTTTGAAGATTATCGCGGCGGCGGACATTTCAGCGGACGATTGACCGCACCGATCGTTGCGGCCGGCAGCATTGCCATGCAAATCTTACAACAGTTGGGCGTACAGATCGCAACACATATTGAAAAGCTGCATGATTTAGAAGATGTGCGCTTTGGACAAACGATCGAAGAAGTGGAAACGCAGATTGCTTATTTGCAAGATCGCTCATTTCCGACATTAGATGAAACATGTGGAAAAGCAATGATAGAAAAGATCGAAGCCTGTGCAAAACAAAAAGACAGCGTTGGCGGAATATTGGAAAGTGCAGCGATCCATGTGCCGGCGGGACTAGGCGAACCGTTTTTTGATTCGATCGAGAGCATTCTTGCACATCTGCTGTTTTCGATACCGGCGGTAAAAGGCGTATCCTTCGGCAGTGGATTTGACTTTGCGAATTTGTATGGGAGTGAAGCGAATGATGCCTTTGCATTAAAAGAAGGAAAGATCGTGACCAAAAGCAATCATAATGGCGGAATCAACGGCGGGATCACCAATGGTATGCCAATTCATCTGCATACGGTGATCAAAGCAACCCCATCTATTTACCAAGAGCAGGACAGCGTTGATCTGCAAAGCGGAAAAGAAGCAAAACTGACGATCAAAGGCAGACATGATCCGGCTATTTTACACCGGGCGGCGGTCGTCGTAGACAGTATGATCGCCATTGGCCTATTAGAAGCACTTTGTCAGCAAGAAGCAGGTATGGCGTTGATCAAACAAATGAGCAGTAACGAAAGAGGAATGATAGTATGATTATTACAATGAAGAAAACGGCAACACAAAAAGATCTCGATTCCATCATTTCTATGATCGAATCAAAAGGATTACATGTCAATATGATTTCCGGTACAAGTTACAATGTATTCGGTGTAGTCGGTGATACGACGATTTTGGATATGAAGACCATTGAAGCAAATAACAAGGTTGAAAGCGTCATGCGTGTATCTGAGCCGTATAAGAAAGTAAACCGGTTATTTCATCCGGAAGATACGATCGTAGATGTAAATGGTATCAAGATCGGCGGAAAAGAGAAGATCGTCGTAATCGGCGGACCTTGTTCAGTCGAGGGACAGGAACAAATATCCCGCATTGCCAAAGAAGTAAAAGAAGCGGGAGCGGATATGCTAAGAGGAGGCGCTTATAAGCCGCGTACTTCCCCATATGCGTTTCAGGGATTAGGTTTTGCAGGCATCATGAATTTGGAACAGGCAAAGAAAGAAACCGGTATGCCGATCGTCAGTGAAATCATGAGCGTAGATAAAATTGATGAATTTGTGGAGCATGTGGATATTTTGCAGGTTGGCGCCCGCAATATGCAGAATTTCGATCTGTTAAAAGCACTTGGTAAAACCAATAAGCCGATCTTGCTGAAGCGCGGACTTTCCAACACGATCGAAGAATGGCTGATGTCGGCAGAATATATCATGGCAGGTGGTAATCCGAATGTGATCTTATGTGAACGCGGTATTCGCACCTTTGAAAAATATACGCGCAACACATTAGATCTCAGCGTCATTCCGATCATTAAAAAGAAAACACATCTGCCGATCATCATCGATCCATCCCATGCGACAGGCGATTGGGAACTGGTGGAAGCAATGAGCTTAGCAGCGATCGCGGCGGGTGCAGATGGTTTGATCATTGAAGTGCATGACCATCCGGAGTGTGCGTGGAGCGATGGGGCACAGTCATTAAAACCAAAACGCTTCAAAGAACTGATCGAAAAAGGGCGTGTGATCGCCAATGTTGTAGGACGCAGCATGTAGGAGGAATTTTATGATCATAACCGTAAAGGCGAATATTCCCGAAAAAGAACTGGAACGAATCAAAAGACAGTTTGAAGAACAGGGCTTTCAAATCAATGACAGCTGTGGCGCCAATTATCATATATTGGGACTGATCGGAGATACGACCACATTAGATGAAAAATCGATCTTAGCAGATCCTTATATTTCACAAGTTACGCGTATCGCCGTTCCTTATAAACAGGCCAGCAGGCAATTTCATCCGGAAGATACGATCGTAGATGTAAATGGTATCAAGATCGGCGGAAAAGAGAAGATCGTCATAATCGGCGGACCTTGTTCAGTCGAGGGACAGGAACAAATATCCCGCATTGCCAAGGAAGTAAAAGAAGCGGGAGCGGATATGTTAAGAGGAGGCGCTTATAAGCCGCGTACTTCCCCATATGCGTTTCAGGGATTAGGTTTTGCAGGCATCATGAATTTAGAACAGGCAAAAAAAGAAACCGGTATGCCGATCGTATCAGAACTGATGGACAGCGAACAGTTGGAGGAATTTGTCGAACATGTGGATATCATTCAGATTGGCGCCCGCAATATGCAAAACTTTTCTTTATTGAAAGCGGTCGGAAAGACGAAAAAACCGGTACTGTTAAAAAGAGGGCTGGCAAATACGATCGAAGAGTGGATCATGTCGGCAGAATATATTTTGGCGCAGGGCAACCCCAATGTCATCTTGTGCGAACGCGGCATTCGCACCTTTGAAAAATATACGCGCAACACATTAGATCTCAGCGTCATTCCGATCATCAAAGAAAAAACACATCTGCCGATCATCATTGATCCATCGCATGCGACCGGCGATTGGAAACTGGTAGAAGCGATGAGCTTGGCGGCAGTTGTGGCAGGCGCAGATGGTTTGATGATTGAAGTGCATGACCATCCGGAATGTGCATGGAGCGACGGTGCGCAAAGCGTAAAGCCAAAACGCTTCAAAGAGATCATTGAAAAATGTCGAAAAGCAGCAAAGATCGTCGAAAGGGAATTAGGATGAAAGCAATCGTATATCCTTGCACTCCTTTCGGCACCTGTGTCATTCCGCCAAGTAAATCACTCAGCCATCGTGCGATCATCGCCGCCGCTTTGGCGTCCGGCACCAGTATCATTGAAAATATATCTTATTCAAAGGATATTTTGGCTACCATTGAAGCGATACGAACGATCGGGGCGAAGATCACAGAATCAGGAACGACTTTGACGATTCAAGGGATTGGGACGTTGCAAGATCTGCCGCAGAAGATGATCGACTGCAATGAATCCGGCTCGACGCTGCGCTTTTTGATTCCCTTATTTGCACTGTCTGAACAAAGCATGATCTTTACCGGAAAAGGGCGATTGTTGGAACGTCCGCAAAGTGTTTATCAAGAGTTGTTTGCGAAACAAGGGCTGACATTTTTACAAAATAAAGAACAGATCGTCGTGCGGGGACCTTTACAGGCAGGCGATTATGTACTGGAAGGAAATATCAGCTCACAGTTTATCAGCGGATTATTGTTTGCATTGCCGCTGCTTCCCGCTGCTTCCTCAATTACCGTAAAAGAACCGTTTGAATCCGCTTCTTATGTGGAATTGACGATCGATGTTCTAAAACGATTCGGCATTGAGATCATGCGAGAAAGTCACAATCGCTTTATGATCAAAGGAAATCAACAGTATCAAGCGGCGCATGATCGGGTGGAAAGTGATTATTCACAGGCTGCGTTTTTTGCGGTGTTAGGAGCGTTACATAAGGGAATCACTTTATCAAATCTCTCAGTCACCTCGAAGCAAGGAGATCAGGCAATCTTAGCGATATTGGAAAAAAGCGGAATCATCATTGATCAAACGAAGGAAAATGTCGTGATTCACGGTGGTGAAGTACAGGGAAGTGAAATTGATTTAGCCGACTGTCCGGATCTTGGACCGATCTTAATGGTACTGGGCGCATTTGCCAAAGGTATGACGCATATTTATCATGCCAAACGGCTGCGCTATAAAGAAAGTGATCGAATCGCGGCAATGGAAACAGAACTAAAAAAATTAGGTGTGGAAATTTCCAGCAGTGAAGATGAGATCTGGATAAAGGGAAGTCCTGCTTATCAAGGCGGCGTTGCACTCGAGGCGCATAATGATCATCGCATCGTCATGAGTTTAGCAGTTGCGACGACGCTTTGTAAGAAGCCTTGTGTCATTATCGGGGCGCAGGCAATTTCTAAATCTTATCCGCATTTCTTTGCTGATCTGGAACGCATCCGAGGAAAGGTCGTGCTGCAGGATGAAAATTAAACAGGATACCCGGTTTTTGATCATCGGCTTAGGTTTGATCGGCGGCAGTTATGCAATGGGATTAAGCAAAGCGGGCTATTCGGTCTTTGCGATCGATCAAGAGCAGGAAGCGATCGACTACGCTTTAGAAAAACAGATGATCGTAAAAGGAGCATGCACAGATGATGAAGGTACGGTAATCGCTTTGATCAAACAGGCGGACTGCATCTTATTTGGACTTTATCCAAGTGCGATCCTTCCCTGGATCAGCCGATATCAGCAATATATCAAAAGCGGTGCGCTGCTGAGCGATGTCAGCGGAGTAAAAGCGGCGATCGTCCCTTCTATTCAAGCGGCGCTGCGAAATGATCTGGAATTTATCGGTGCACATCCGATGGCGGGTAAAGAAGTATCGTCAAATCGATTCAGTGATCCTTCTATTTTCAAGATCGCCAATTTCATTATTACACCAACAGAAAAAAACAGTAGCGCTGCCATTGCTTTTATGAAAGAATTTGCGCATCTTTTAGGATTTCATCATACAGCGATATTATCCTTGCAGGAGCATGACCGCATGATCGGCTTTCTTTCTCAATTGACGCATATCATAGCGGTTGCTTTGATGAATACAAGTGATAATACACATCTGGCCGAATATACCGGTGATAGTTTTCGTGATCTAACTAGAATTGCGAAGATCAATGAACAGCTGTGGAGCGAGTTATTTTTCTTAAATAAGCCGGTGCTTTTGGCAGAGATCGATGCTTTTTCGAAAGCTTTGGCATCACTTAGAAAGGCACTGGCCGAAGATGATGAAGAAAAGTTAAAGGAATTGATGCGCTTATCAACGAAGCGCCGTAAAGTATTTGATCAAAAACAGGAGGAACATAATTGATTCGTGATCATAAGCAGGCACACGCCTGTTTTTTGATTCTGTGATACAATGATAGAAGAGGTGATGGCGATGATCTTATTTGTCAGCGGCCGCTGTGACATTCCGGCCTTTTATTCCGAGTGGTTTTTCAATCGGCTAAAGATCGGTTTTGTCGATGTTAGAAATCCATATGATCAGCATCAAATATCGCGTATCCTTTTAGATGAGAAGCATATTGACTGCATTGTATTCTGTACCAAAAATCCCCTGCCGTTATTACAGAAACTCGATGCGATTCCATTCCCGTTTTTGGTGCATGTTACATTGACACCGTATCATCAGGATATAGAGCCGTTTGTCCCTGATAAAAAACAGATTTTATCCGCAATTCGCACCCTTTCTGAAAAACTGGGAAAAAAACGGGTAATCGTTCGTTATGATCCGATTTTATTGACGGAACGCTATACGCTTGCTTATCATAAAAAAGCGTTTGCTTCTTTGTGTGAAAAACTAAGCGGCTATGTGGATACGATCATTATCTCTTTTGTAGATGATTATCGCAATATGCGCAGCCATGCGATCCAAATCAAAATGTACGCACCGAAAGAGGCAGCCTGCCGGGAACTGGCAAAGGCATTTTATGACAGTGCCGCAAAGCATCAGATCAGGGTGCAGACGTGTGCGGAAAATATGGATTTGCGGGAATATGGGATCGAAAATCGACCTTGTTTTGCGGAAGCAGATCTGAATGATCGCTTACATACGGCAATTTATTTTCAAAAAGGGAAAAGCGTACGGAAAAACTGCAGCTGCCTGCCTACCGTAGATATTGGCGATTACAATGCCTGTTCCTATCGCTGCCGCTATTGTTATGCCAATTATGATGAATCGAAGATAGCAGAAAATACACATAGGCATGATCCGAATAGTTCCGTCTTGATCGGACATGTGGAAAAAGAAGATAAAATTACGATCAGAAAATGATCATCATATGTGCGTTTTATATGACATAAAGAGAATGCATAAAAACGTATAAGATCAACGAGCATACGTTCATAAAAAAAGACTTTGTCGCAAGCGATCAAAAGATCAGGCTGCGAAAAGTCTTTTTCTTTATCTGCATGATGAAATACTACTTCACAAAGGCAGTACCTTTCTAGGAAGGGTGTTGTTCCTCAAACTTTTTATTCTTGGAAGCAACATTCCGATAACCTTTTTCCATTTTCGGAATGCCGATGCAAAGTGCCGCGATGACAACCGCGATGCAGATACATGCAATGATGATGCCCAGCATAATAAGCCTCCTTTCTTCATTATGATTTGTTCAGTTATTACAGAAAGATCTGTAAAGGGTATCTCTATTATCATCATAACGCATTTTAACGATACTGCAAGCGCTTTTATGAAAAATCTTAAAGTTTTTTTATTTTGTCTGTTATAAAAACCTACTAATGAACACAAATCTATACGATAACAAAAAAGGAACCTCATGCAAAGAAGTTCCTTTTATGGTCTATTCATCAAGATGCTGATTGACCTCATCATAAGCGCTCAAGATCACCTGCTGCTTTGCCAGCGACTGCTGCACATCAATGATCCGCTGATTTTTGGATCCTTTGAAGCGCAGTCGATAATCTTTTTGTGCTTCAATGAAACGTCCGTCTACCAATACGTCTATATGTTCCAGCAGTGCTTTTTTCTCTTTGTCACACAGCAGTTCCTCAAATGTATAACCACTGTATGCCCAGACGTTGAGCTTCATTTCCTCTTTCGCAAAGACAGCGATCGGAATCAGCGCCGCGCTTTGATCAAAGGGTTCACCGCCGGATAAGGTCAGCCCGCTTTGTAAACGGATCTGTTTCATCTCCTCGATGATACGTGTTACATCCACTGATACACCGCCGTTTGGATCGTGTGTCTGAGGATTATGACAGTTTGGGCAGTGATGGGGACAGCCTTGTGTCCAAAGCACCATGCGTAAGCCCGGTCCATCAACGATACTGTCTCTTTGCAGATCAGAAGCAAGCCTTACACTAAGCATGCTTTACGCGATCTCTTTCTTCAGCCGCCTTGGAATCATTGAAACGGTCAAGTGTACCTACTAAATAGCCGGTAATACGTCTGATCTTTTCAAATTTCATTTCGCTCTTGTATTCATCACGGCCGCATTTCGGGCATACATGTCCTTCGATCACTCCGCTGTATCCGCAGACCGGATCACGATCCACCGGATGATTGATGCTGCCATAGCCGACGCCGGCTTCTTTCATACATCTTACGATTGCTTCAAATGCTTCCAAGTTGTTGCATGGATCGCCGTCCACCTCTACATAGGAAATATGACCGGCATTGGTAAAGGCATGATATGGTGCTTCTCGTTCGATCTTTTCAAAGGCGCCGATGTGATAGTAAACCGGTACATGGAAGCTGTTGGTATAATATTCACGATCGGTAACGCCCGGAACCACACCGTAAAGTTTTTTATCAATGCGCGTAAAGCGTCCGGATAATCCTTCTGCCGGAGTGGCGATCAAAGAGAAATTGAGATGATACTGATTCATCGCCTCATCCATGCGATCACGCATATGACCGATGATCTTTAAGCCTAAAGCCTGCGCTTCATCACTTTCTCCGTGATGTTTTCCAATCAGCGCTTTCAAGCATTCCGCTAAGCCGATAAAGCCAACGGTAAGAGTACCTTGCTTGATCACTTCTTCTAACGTATCATTCCAGTTTAACTTATCAGCGCCGAGCCATACACCCTGTCCCATTAAGAACGGGAAGTTTTTCACTTTCTTTTGTCCCTGGATCGCCATACGCTCTAATAACTGCTGAATGACAGAATCGATTTTCTCATCTAATTCCTGGAAGAAACCGGCTTCATCGAATTTACCGTTTAATGCCACACCGTGCTTTAAGCCTAAACGCGGAAGGTTAATGGAAGTAAAGGACAAATTGCCTCGTCCGGTTACGATTTCCGGTCCGCAGCAGTTGCTGATCACACGCGTACGGCATCCCATATAAGTCGCTTCCGTATCCGGATCTCCTTCCTTATAATATTGCAAATTGAACGGTGCATCCAAGAAAGAAAAGTTCGGGAACAAACGCTTTGCGGAAACGCGGCAGCTTAACTTGAACAAGTCATAGTTTGGATCGCCTTCATTGTAATTGACGCCTTCTTTTACTTTGAAGATCAAGATCGGGAAGATCGGTGTTTCCCCATTGCCCAGACCTGCTTCCTGTGCTAATAACAGATTTTTCGATACCATACGACCTTCACTGCTGGTATCGGTGCCGAAGTTGATGCTGCTGAAAGGAACCTGTGCGCCGGCACGAGAGTGCATCGTATTCAAATTATGGATAAAGCCTTCCATTGACTGGAATGTCTTTTTATCAGTGTCTTTCAAAGCATTGCGATAAGCAAATTCCTCGATCAGATCCATTTGTTTATTGCCGATATGATAGGTATCGTGCAAGAAAGTACGCTGCTTTTCTAAATATTCCTGTTTCATATCGATTTCCGGCTGCATGCCCCATGCTTTGATTTGGTTTTCTAAGCTATCCTTCAGATCGATTTCATCATCGACCAGCACTTCCAAAGCACGGCTTAAATTGCGGATATATTCGCGTTTGAAGGTTTTGCGTACGCCCGGTGCCAAATAGTAGTCAAAGGATGGAATGCTCTGTCCGCCATGCTGATCATTTTGATCGCTTTGGATCGCAATCGCCGCTAATGCCCCATAGCTTAAAATATCCTGCGGTTCACGCAGATGACCGTGTCCTGTTGAGAAACCGCCGTTAAATAATTTATTCAGATCGATCTGACAGCAGGTCAAAGTACCCATATTCATAAAGTCCATATCATGAATATGAATGTCGCCGTTTTCGTGCATTTTCGCATGCAGCGGATTCATGACTTCATTCATACAGAATTCTTTAGAAATGGCGCTGCCGTATTGCAGCATCGTACCCATTGCGGTATTACCGTCAATATTGGCGTTTTCACGCTTGACATCGCCGTCCTCACCATCGGCATCCGCATATGTGATCTGTCCGATCGCTTTCATGATGCGGGATTTGGAGTTACGGATTCGAGAACGCTGATCACGATACAAAATGTATGCCTCTGCGGTTTTCGCATGTCCTTCTTCGATCAGCACTTTAATGACCGCATCCTGAATATCCTCTACATTAGGGGTCGCGTCAAAGTGTGATTCAAGATAATGAATGACCTTAGTCGTCAAAAGTTCGGCAGTTGTGTAGTCCGCTTCCTTTCCTTCCTGCGATGCTACGCTGTTGGCTGCTAAATAAATGGCCCGTGTAATTTTTTCCGGGGTGAAATGGATTTCGCGTCCATCTCTTTTTTGGATCATCGTAATCATAATTCTCTTCCTTTCTTAGTTGATCATTTTGCCTGTTTTCAGAATCGGTTTTCTTCTTGCACAAACAGGTATATTTTAACGAAATTCATATTTGATTTCCAGTAGGAAACTTCATTTTCAAAAATTTTACAATTTTCTCCTACAATGTGTTGGATGAAATGAAGGCAGAAACCTTCGCTTTGTGAAAAGATCGCTTCTTTGATTGTTCAGATATGTTTTCAGTAAAGAAACTATCATTTCATTGTGTGGATAAAGATAATTGAAAATACGGAAGCCGATAGTGTTTCAATACCTTTTTTACCAATAGCTCCAGTATTTCGGTATCCGTCTGCGGATCCTCTAAATGGATCGTGAATAAAGGGCCGGCAGTAAAGAGCGGCTGTAATGTGTTTGCCAGATCCATCTGCTCAAAGAGGTCGGAAGGCGGATGAGGAGGCAGAAAGACGCCGGCGCTGTAGACATCGCTTGCATGCATGTCCTTTTCCATTTGCGGATAACGGCTGCGATCGCTTTTCGCAAAGCGCTGAAGACAGGTCGATTGCATTGTTTCCGCCAGATTAAAAGCGCATCCATACTGCTTTTGATAACCGATCAGCTTTACGCGCATATGGGTCAATACAGCTTTCGCAAACGCCTGTGTTTTCTCGTGCAATAAATCTTGCTTCAGCCAGTTCGCATAAATACCGGCTTCATTCATCCCGACGATGCCGATCGTGGCAAAATGGTTCGCAAAGCTGTGCAGGTAGCGTTTGGTATAAGGATATAAGCCTGCTTCCATGAGTTTGTCTAATACACTGCGCTTCATTTGCAAAGCGCGTGCCGCCAGATCCATCTGCTTATCTAACTTCACATAGAAATCCGTTTCATCTTCCGCCAAATAAGCGATGCGCGGCAGATTGATCGTAACCGTTCCGATCGAGCCGCTGTGCACAGCGCTGAGTTGTTCGCCGGCTGCGTGAGAAAGCTGATTTGCACTAGCTTGATGAACGTTCATGCCTTGCCAAAGCGCCTTTATATCTGCATTTTGTTCATTGATCAAACGCGGTGTGCCGCATTCTTTGATCAGCTGAAACAGCAGCTGTTTGTTTGGGTGATCGCTTGTTAGGATGGCTTCTGCCGGATAAAAAGGAATCGGATAGCGGAACGGGTTTTGCTTGCCGTCTTTTTTTAACAATACACTGAAAAATGCCTGATTGATCAGATCCATTTCCTTTTGACATTCTCCATAAGTAAACGCGGCACAAACCCCACCGACAATCGCTCTTCGATCGGCAAGATGTTTTGGCACATGCCAGTCAAACGCAATATGGATATCGGGAAGTCGTGCGCCCCATCGGCTTGGTGCATTGATGCCGTAGATCAATGCTTCCATCGCATTTTTCACTTCTTCAAAGGAAAGCTGTTCCCATTTTACAAAGGGCGCTAAATAGGTGTCAAAGGAAAGCATGGACTGTGTGCCTGCCCATTCGTTCTGCATGATGCCTAAAAAGGTATGCAGCTGATTGCAAAGAGTAAACAAATGACGAGCCGGTTTGGCACTCGCTTCACTGTAAAGCCCATCTAAACCTTCCTCGATCAACTGCTTCGGCGACCAGCCTGCGCTTACTGCACTCAGCATGGATAAATCGTGAATATGCAGATCTGCGTTTCGATGCGCCTCGGCGATTTCTTCATCATACACCTCATAAAGCCAGTAATTTCTGCTGATCGCAGCGCTGTTGCTGAAAATCAGACCTCCCATTGAAAAAGGAGCGGTGGCGTCGTTGTGTGTCAGCGCGCTTTTATCCTTTACATAGCTGTCGATCATCTCTTTGTGGTCGAGCAGCGTCGATTTCATATCGCGTACTTTTTCTCTTTGCTTACGGTAAAGAATATAAGCCTTGGCAACTTCGTGATAGCCGGACTGGATCAATATGGACTCTACACTGTCCTGGATATCCTCGACCTGAACGGCGTTGCTTTTGATCTTGCTGTCGAAATCAGCAGTTACCCGCAGCGCCAAAAGATCAATGACCGAAGGATGGATGCTGGTGCCGGTTGCCTGAAAAGCCTTTTGGATGGCAGCGGTAATTTTGGCAATATCAAACGCCGCTTTCTTGCCGTCACGCTTCATTACTTCATACACATGCCGTCACGCTCCTTTCCTTCTTTGATCTGCACACAAGCGACACTTTCCGCAAGAATTGCCTGAAAGGTGCGCATCGTATCCATATTGACCGGATGCAGACCGGATTGGATGATCTGCCCATTGTCCTCAAATACCTGCAATACACATTTCTTGGCACCGCGCAGTAGTTCTTTCATTTCCAGCAGATCGCTTTTTTCATGCAGTTCTTTGACGATCGTCGTACGAAACTCATAGGGGACGAGTCCCTGCTTCAAAAAATCAATGCTTTCTTGGATCAAATGAAAATCAAGATCATCAATGCCGGCGCTTTCCCCATAGCGTGTCCACCCGTTCTTAACATCCATCGCCACATAATCGACATAACCGTTTCTAACCAGCTCTTTCAAATAAGCGGGATATGCGCCGTTTGTATCTAATTTGATCCGGTAGCCGAGATCATGCAGCTTGCTTAAAAACGGCCGCAGCTCGTGCATCAGCGGTTCCCCGCCGCTTAAAGTGACGCAGTCGATCAGACCTGCTCGTTTGCTTAAATAAGAGAAGATCGTATCGCCGCTGATTTCATTTTGACCTTCGCTTACATAGACGAGGTTGCTGTTTTTACAGAACGGACAGCGAAAATTACAGCCGCCGGTATAAAGAACACAGGCAAGATTGCCGGGATAGTCGCGAAATGACACCTTCTGCATCTCAAAGAGCTTAAGCGATCCTCTCTTTACATCATCAAAGCTGCGTGCATTTTCACAAAGCTTCGATTGAATGCGGGAAAAAGCAGTGATATCCGCCTCCTCCATGTCTTGCGTCAAATGCTCCCACCAGTCTTTTCTTACCATATAAAGCTGGGCGATCATTCCTTTGGTTTGATCGGTCGTATATAAACGCTTTACACGCTTATCCGCTTCGTCACTTGCCATTGCGACATAATTGCTCTGCATGAGCTTCTGTATGCTTTTGGTGATCGTTCCCTTGTCATAGCCGCACATATCTGCTAAGCGATTCATCGCGATGCCTTCATGTTCATAAATCTGAATCAGGATCGGCAAATGAGAGAAATTGATGTCATAGGCTTCCAGACATTTGTCATAATACTTTTGGGTGCAGCGATATAAGATCGAGGTATCCATTAAAATATCACTGTCTTTCATCTGTCGAATCCTCCTGTCTTTTACTATGATAGCACTAGATAGTTGAACATTCAACTATTTATCTGCATGTAAATGATTTTCATTTGTTTGTCATCACTTTTCTGCTCGTGAAGGCATCGTTTTTTAATGGTTTTGAAACGATTTTGCATAGAAAAAGCCGTTTTGTGTACGGCTTTCCTTTCACATGCTATTTGATCAAGACCACTCATTCAAATAATGCTTATAGACTTCGTTTTTTGCGATCCCAAATTCTTTGGCAACACGCTTGATCGCATCTTTTGCCGATAATCCTTCTTCCAGATAGCGAGAGATCTGATCGTTTAATATCGCGCTGTCGATTGCTTTTTCTTTCTTTTCTAAACAGCCTTCCATGACGATGACCATTTCCCCTTTGCATTCTTTCGCTGCCTCCAGCACCTCTGAGATCCTTCCCCGTAAAAATTCTTCATGCCGCTTCGTTAATTCCCGTGCTAAGCACATATTGCGATCCCCCAATATTTCTAAGCAGTTTTGAAGTGTTTTTGTGATTCGATGCGGCGCCTCATAGAAAATCATCGTATAGGGCATCGTTTTTAAGGCATATAGTTCTTCACATTGCTCCTTTGTTCCGCTTTTCAAAAAACCATAGAATAAGTAAGGCTGCGGTCTTAGACCGGAAGCAACCAGTGCATTCATTGCCGCATTTGCGCCGGAAATCGGTACGACGCTGTATCCGGCAGCTAATACGGTTCTGACTGCTTCATAGCCGGGATCAGAGATCAGTGGATAACCGGCATCACTGACGACCGCTACATCTTTTCCCTCTTCCAAATAGCGAAGCAGACCTTTCGCGCTGTCTTTTTCATTATGGGCATGATGGGCGACCAGTTTTTTTGAAATATGAAAATGATTCAACAGCTTCATCGTATTGCGGGTATCTTCTGCGGCGATGACATCGACTTCCTCCAAAACAGATATGGCGCGTGTGGTAAATTCATCTAAATTGCCGATCGGCGTTGCCACTAAATACAAAGTTGCTGTCTTTTCATCAAAGCTTTTTTGTCTAAACATATGGCAGCACCTTATCCTTTCTTTTCACTGTCTTTTGGTTTATGGTGATGCCGATGCTGATGATTACGCCGACGCCGCGTTTTATCTTGGCCGCTTTGCATCTTTCCTTCTTCCCTCTGTCCTTTTTGCTTTTGATTAGCGGCTGGCTGTTCAACGGTGTTCTTTTTTTCCGCAGGACGCTTTTTTTCGTTTGTCACATCTTTCATTGCTGAAGGCCGCTTCGTTCCTTTTGGTTTGTTTTCCTCTGCAGCTGCCGTGTGTTCCTGTTTCGTTTGCTTGCCTAAATCTGGCCACAATTCATCAAAGCTTAAAAACTGCACGTCTTCTTTATTTTCGATCTTGACCTGACGAAGCAAAACATTCATGCTCGTTATGCGATAGCGTTGTCCTTTGTATTCTACCTGTGCATTCATTTTCGGCAAGCCCTGCCGCAGTTCTTTATATTGTTCATCTTCATAGCGCAGGCAGCACATCAGTTTTCCGCACTGTCCGCTTAACTTCGATACATTGAGCGCCAGCAACTGGTTTTTAGCCATATTGATGGATACAACTTCAAAATCATTCAAGAAGCGAGAACAGCAGGTTTCCATACCGCAGCTGCCCAGACCGCCGACGATCTTCGCTTTGTTGCGGGGACCGATCTGCCGCAGCTCGATGCGGCACTTGAACACAGCTGCCAATTCCTTTAATAATTCTCGGAAATCGACGCGTTCATCGGCAACATAGATAAAGATGATCTTAGAGCGATCCAGCGTATATTCCGCTTCGATCAAATTCATTTCCAATCCCAGCTTATGGATGAGCTTATCACAGATGACCAGCGCTTCTTTGGCTTTTTCCTCATTGATCTTTACCGCTTCCTGATCTTCTTTGGTTGCCTTGCGCAGCAGCGGCTTTGTTTCCAAGCCGTTTTGATTGACGATGAACGGTGTACATGCTTTTACGATCGTACCCAGTTCCTGTCCGCGTATGGTTTCTACTACGACTTGATCACCGACCTGATAATGATCATCATCACAGCCGAAGGAATACATTTTTTTAGAATCTTTGAAGCAAACATATGCGAAATAGCGATAAGTGCGCGGTTCCTGCGGCTTATGGCTTTTATTTTCATTCATGTGAGAGAACCTCCTTTATACGATACATCAGCTGATCGATCAGCATTGCGACATTTACCGATCGAAGCAGCAAGTCATCACTTTCCAATAAGATCGTCAGCAGAGCGCTGCGATCGAAGCGTTTCTGTGCGATCAGCGCCAGCTGTTTTTGATACCATGGATCCTGACAGGCGCACTGCGCTTTCATACTGTCCTCAAACAGGATCCGATAAAACTGCAGCAAAGCGTGCAGCCACTTTTTTTCTTCTTTCTGTTTTTTACAAAAGCCTTCTAACTGCAAGATCAACATTGCGTCGTCAATTCCATCGAAAAGCACATCTATCGTTTTTTGAAAACAGCTGCGGGCATTTTGATAATACTCGCTTTGTGCTTCATTCATACAGGCTTGTGCACTGCGATTCAATTCAGAGAGCAGGTAAGCATCCAAATCATCCATTCCCAGCTCCAGACATTTGCGATAACAGCTTATTTTGGATAAGGGGTGAAATGTGATGATCTGGCAGCGGGAAACGATTGTCGGCAGTACTCGATCCAGCTGTTCAACCAAAAGAATCGCCAAACGATCATTTGCGGGCTCCTCAAGAAATTTTAACAATGCGTTCTGTGCTTCTGCCGTAGCATTTTCCATGCGCTCGATGATATAGACCTTGCGGCCGTTTTTTTCCAGAGCGGTTTTGTTCAGCTCATGCTGCAGCTTCATCATGTCCTCTTTTTTGATGGAGACTGCTTCTCCGCTTAAAGAAAGAACATCGCTGTGCTGTCCTGCTTCGATCCTTCTGCATGTTTCACACACTTCGCATGCTTCTGTTTCTTGGCAGTTCAGTGATTTCGCCAGAAATAATGCCGTTTCTTTTTTCAGGGTGCCCTTTGGACCATGAAACAAATAGGCATGTGCCAAATGATCTTGCTTCAGCGCGCGGGTAAGCGTCTGATAGGCGATCGGCTGTAAATCACGAATTTCCGTTTTCATGTTCTTTCACCAATGCCATGATTTCTTCATAGCAGTCCTGAAATACCTGTTCTATGCTTTGTGACGCATCTATGATATGGATACGCTTTGGAAATTGGCGCAGTACCTGCTGATACCCTTCGGCAACCCGGTCATGGAATGCCTGGCTTTCCTGATCTAAACGATCTTTGAACGAGCGATCCTGAATGCGTTTCAAGCCTTCTTCGGGAGATAGTTTCAAAAACAGGGTGCGGTCAGGCATATGTTCGTCGATCGCAAACTGATTGATCTGATATACGGCGTCAAAGCCGATGGCTCTGCCAACGCCCTGATATGCGAGAGAGCTGTCGATAAAGCGATCGCATAAAACAATCTTGCCTGCTTCTATTGCCGGCACGACTTTGGAAATGAGATGCTGACGACGGCTGGCCGCATATAAAAGCGCCTCGCAGCGTGCGTCCATATCGGTATTGTTTGGATCAAGGATCAGATTACGGATGGCTTCGGCGATGCGATCACCGCCCGGCTCTCTTGTTAATATGACCGGATAGCCTTCTTTTTTAAGTGCCTCATACAGCATATTGCTGATAGTGGATTTTCCGCTTCCATCATTTCCCTCAAATGTGATAAACAAACCTTTTTTCATGTTATCCCTCGCAATCTTCATTATTATAACATGAAATAAGAATGAACAAAACCAAAACCCCGTCCCCTGCTTCCTTTTTGATCGAAAAGTGCAGAAAATATCTTTTTCTACCAAAAAGCAGATCGTTTTGTTATACTGTAAAAGAAAGAAGCATCGTCATGCATTCTGAATAATCAAGAAAAGGAGCAAATTTATGTATCGAAAAATTGATGAAGCGGTAAATACGATAAAAAGCAAAGTGAGAAAACCGATCGATCTGGCGATCATCTGCGGATCCGGTCTGGGAGCGCTTGCCGACCAAATCGAGGATGCGATCGTATTGGATTATGAGCAGATTCCTCATTTCCCGGTTTCTACGATTCCGGGACATGCAGGGAAGCTGGTGATCGGAACCTTGGAAGGGAAAACGGTTTTGGCAATGAAAGGACGTTTTCATTATTATGAAGGACATCCGATGGAAATCGTAACTCTGCCGGTGCGTGTGTTTGCCAGACTTGGCATAAAAAATCTGATCGTAACCAATGCCTGCGGCGGTATCCGCGATGATCTCATGCCGGGACAGATCACTTTAATTGAAGATCATATCGGCTTTATGGCACCCAGTCCTTTAAGAGGTCCGAATTTAGATGAATTCGGTCCGCGCTTTAAGGATATGAGCGAAGTTTACAGTCAATCGCTGCGCACGCTTGCAAAAGCATGTGCGAAGGAACTGCAAATCGCTTTGAAAGAAGGTATCTACTGTTTCTTTAAGGGGCCGATGTTTGAAACGCCGGCAGAGATCCGTGCCTTGAAAACGATCGGTGCGGATATGGTCGGTATGTCTACGGTGCCGGAAGCAATCGTTGCAAGACACTGTGATATGAAGGTGTTGGGAATCTCACTAATTACCAATAAGGCTGCCGGCTTATCGAAAGGCGAACTCAATCATCAGGAAGTGATGGAAGCGGCAGATCGTGCGGAAACTGAACTCATCGCTTTGGTGAGAGCGTTTGTGAACAAGCTGCAATAAAAACATTTCGACAGTATTTTACTCATAAAAACAAAAATGCCTGCTATACTACTATTAGGGAATTTCCCGTTTATATAGATCGCGCGCATAAGAAAAACCGGATGCTTTGTGAGGCAGACCGGTTTTTCTTTTATTTCTATATTGCATAAAGATCTTATCGAAAAAGTTTTTATAGAAGAATCGGTTTTATTTGAGGCAGGTGTATTACCAAGAGGTTTTTTGTTCTTCCTTTTTCAGTTTGGAAAAATCCACATGGCAATAGCCGTTTGGATTTTTTAACAGATACTGCTGATGATACGCCTCTGCATCATAAAAGCAGGTAAGCGGCTGCACCTCGGTCAAGATCGGCGACGGATAGTCTGCCTGCTTCTTTTGGATCCAGGTGCGGATCGTTTCTTCGTCCGCTTGATCCAGATAGTAAACACCGGTGCGGTATTGACTGCCCCGATCTTCTCCTTGTTCATGGTAGGCGGTAGGATCAATGATACGAAACAGCAGCTCTAGGATCAAAGGAAGATCGATCAGACGATCATCGTATTGGAGACGGCACGCTTCCACATGATTGGTTTGATCACTGCATACTTCTTCATAGGTAGGGTTTGCGGTAAATCCTTGCGCATAGCCAACACTTGTCTGTAAGATGCCTTTGACGCGGCGATAATATTCCTGTACGCCCCAAAAACAGCCGCCTGCTACGACGATTTCATGCAGATGCTTGGCATTTTCACATAAATCCCGAACGACCTTGGATGCGGCAGCCAGTCCTGCGGCAGGAGGAACAAACGATGAACTGGCAGGCGGTATTTTCGCTTTGCGGGTCTTTCCATCCGCATTGATGATACGGTTTTGTACGATCGGCTGCTCTGTTGAAAAAATGACCGGTATTCTGCCATAGATCCGCTGTTTTTTTACAAGACTGCGCAGTATTTTTGCCAATGGATCATAGCTTGTCTGATCCAGTGTCGTGATCGTGATCTTGGTGGGATCGAGGCGATTTGCCATGCCCAAAGAACTGATAAAAGGAATCTTTTTTTCCAGACAAGTCTGTATCAGTTCCAGTTTAGCGCTGATCGTATCGATCGCGTCTACGACATAGTCGATTTTTTGTGAAAACAGCTGTTCATTTATCGCTTTACTGTAAAAGCAGTCATAACAAATGATCGTGCAGTCTTTGCGGTACGACTTGATCCGTTCTTTCATGACCGCAGTCTTTGCTTTGCCGATGGTTCCATAATCAGCATGGATCTGTCGGTTCAAATTGCTTTCGGCAACGATGTCATGATCGACTAAGATCAAAGTGCCGATCCCGCTGCGTGCCAATGCTTCGGCAGCAAAAGAACCGACCCCGCCGATGCCGACGATCATAACGGTTGCATGACTTACAGCCTGCATGCCTTTTTCTTTTAAGAGCAGGCGGGTCCTTGTTTTAGCATCTTCCATAACGGTTTGTATGATCGCGATGATTTACGATCACTGTGCCTCCTTTCTTTTAGGGTGAGCTGGATGAAACTGTTGAATCGTTCCTTTTTAAGGATCATAAAATACGCTTAAAGTCTTTTTCCAATTCTTTTTCACTCATGATGATCATGGTAGGTCTGCCATGTGGACAGTGGTAAGGCTGTTTGCAGGAAGCCAGATCGGCGATGACCTGTTTCATCTCATTTGTGGTCAAAGGACGATGAAAGCGGATCGAGGAATGGCAGGCAAGTGAAGCGATGGCGCCCTTGCGCAGTTGTTCGATGCTGATCGTTTCCTCTTTTATAAATAAATCTACCATATCTTGTAAATACTGCTTTTCTTCAACATCATGAAGCCATACCGGCAGTTCGCGGCACACAAGCGTATGATTGCCGAATAGTTCAAAGCGGATCCCCAGCGCTGCCAGTTTTTCGTTCAACTGTTCCAGTGCGGATACTACTTGGAGCGGCACTTCTAATGTAATAGGAATCAACAAAGGCTGTACCTCTGTTTTTCCGGCATAGATCATTTCCGAAAACTGTTCATAATGAAAACGCTCTGCCGCGGCATGCTGATCAATGATATAAAGTCCTGCCTCTCCTTGGGCGATGATATAGCAGTTATGAAATTGGCCGATGACTTGCAGCTGTGGAAAGGCGCTTGGTTTGTTTGCGCTGCTTTCTGCTTTCGATCCTTCATCAGAGGTGCTTTGTATTTGTTTCAAAGCAGGAGGATCACAAGCATCTTTTCGCTGATCATCAGATGCATGCTGACTTTCTTTTTCAGGTTCAGGCAAGGCGTCTGACGCAAAAGAAGGAAGCGGTGCCGGTGCATGTTCCGGCTCACTTGTATAAGGAACGTCCGGTTCTTGTATTTGGGTGGAAGAAAGTAAATCTTCCAAAGTCATCGTTTTTACCTCTAACGGTGGTTTTTGAAAGCTTTGATTGATGCTTTCATGCACCCGTGTATTTTCCGGTGCGTTTGTATAAGTAAAATCAAACTGCTGTGCTTGGATCGTTTCTTTTTCCCGGCGCGGTTTTGCTTCCGGTACGCTGATCTGTGTTTCCAATGCCTGTTTGACGGTATCGAACAAAAGGCGTTCTAATTGTTTTTCTTTTGAAAGACGAATTTCCCATTTAGAAGGATGCACATTGACATCGACTAACTGCGCGTCCATCGAGACATTGACGACGGTGATCGGATAGCGATCTTTTGGCAGATAAGGTGCATATGCATCGGCAACCGCTTTTTGTAAGCGGTAGGAGCGTACCATTCTGCCGTTGATGAACAGCAGCATATAATATTTAGTAGCACGGTTATACTGAGGCTGCACAGCGTAGCCTGCAATCGTATAATCCTGATCTTTTCCCTGTAAGGAAATGGCGCTTTTCGCCACTTCGCGTCCATAGATCTGCATGATGACTTCCCGCAAAGATCCGCTGCCGCTGCTTCGAAAGGTAAGTTTTCCATCATGATGTAAGGTAAAGGCGATTTCCGGATGGGAAAGGGCGAATTTCTGCACGACATCACTGATCAAGGAAAATTCATATTGCGGTGTTTTTAAGTGCTTGAAACGAGCAGGTGTTTTCTGGAATAAGTTTTTGACTTCAATGGAAGTGCCGCGCGGTGTGCCGATCGGCGATGCATGGTCGAGCTTACCGTATTTGATCTCTACTTCGGTTCCTTCTTTTCCATCATTGGTTCGCAAACGCACATGAGAAACAGAAGCGATGGAGGGCAGTGCTTCCCCACGAAAGCCCATCGTATGAATGTTCCAAAGGTCATTGCTTTCTTTGATCTTGCTTGTGGCATGGCGTTCAAATGCAAGCAGAGCGTCCTGTGCATCCATGCCGGTGCCGTTATCGACCACACTTAAAGACAGGATGCCGCCCTGCTCGGCGGAGATACTGATCTGAGTCGCTTTCGCATCTATGCTGTTTTCAACTAATTCTTTGATGATGCCGGAAGGACGTTCTACTACTTCACCGGCAGCGATCATATTGCTTAACTGTTCGCTGAGGCGATTGATGATACCCATTATGCTTCACCGCCTTTCTTTAACAGTTCCTGTAGTTCCACGATAAACTGCATTGCCTGCATTGGCGTCATTTGATTGACATCAACGGCTTCTAAGCGATCATGCAGCTGTTTTTCCTGCAAAGAAGGCTTTTCAATATAGATCGGTGCGTTGATGGTCGCGGAGTGTTCTTGTATTTCGTAAGATTCTAGCAGCCGTTTCGCACGCTCGATCACGCCTTCCGGCAGTTTAGCCAAACGTGCGACATTGATGCCGTAAGATTTATCTGCTTTGCCTTCATTGACCCGATATAAGAAGGTAACGTGTTCATCTTCTTCGTGTACTTCGACATGAACATTGCGAATGCCCGTTTCCTGCTGCGCAAGCGCCGTCAGTTCATGATAATGAGTGGAAAACAATGTCTTGGCATGAATCTGATGACAGATATATTCGATCATTGCCTGTGCTAACGCCATGCCATCATAAGTAGAGGTACCGCGTCCGATCTCATCAAATAAGATCAGCGAATGCGGTGTTGCGTTTTGTAATGCATGATTGGCTTCGATCATTTCTACCATAAAAGTAGATTCGCCGCTCATGATATCATCACTGGCACCGATCCTGGTAAATATTTTGTCGAATAAAGGCAGGTGCGCTTTTTGTGCAGGAACGAAGCAGCCGATCTGCGCCATGATTGCAATACATGCCATCTGCCGCATATAGGTCGATTTACCGCCCATATTCGGTCCGGTGATCATTAACACATTGCAGTCTTCTTCCATTTTCAGATCATTGGAAACATACCGCTTTTGTTTCATCGCTTTTTCTAGGATCGGGTGCCTTGCTTCTTCTAGGTCAATGGCGCTGCCTTCATGAAAAATCGGTCTTACATAGCCGTTTTCAGAGGAGATCACTGCCAGTGCATATAACACATCCATCGTTGCCAATGCGGCTGCAAGCTGATGCAGTTTTGGCAAATAGGCTCTTGTGCGTTCCAGCAGCTCTAAGAACAAGCGCTGTTCCAAACGTACACTTTTTTCCTGTGCATGTACGATCGCATCTTCGCGTTCTTTCAATTCTTCGGTCACAAAACGTTCACAGTTGGTAAGCGTTTGTTTGCGTACATAGCCAAAGCTTTCCTTTACCTGATCTAAATTGGCTTTGGTTACTTCGATATAGTAGCCGTAAATGCGGTTATAGCCGATCTTTAATGATTTGATACCGGTACGTTCGCGCTCCTTTGCCTCCAGTTCTAAGATCCAGTCTTTTCCGGATACGGCGATCTTGCGCACTTCATCTAATTCCGTATCATAGCCGGTAACGAAGATACCGCCGTCTTTGATGCTGATCGGCGCATCTTCCACGATCGCTCCATCCAGCAGTTTCAATAATTCTTCACAGGCATCGACTTGCTGAAATGCTTGATAAGCATCACATCCCGCAAATAAAGCGATGATCTGCGGCGCCGCTTTTAAGGTCTTGATGATTTGTAAAAGATTGCGTGGATTGGCACTGCCATAGGCAACTCTCGCGCATAAACGCTCTAAGTCATAGACCTGCTTCATCTGCTCTCTTAATTCATCCTTGGTAATGAAGTTTTCATTAAGAAAAGCAATGCCGTCTAATCGGCGATTGATTTCCTGCACATCTAACAGCGGATACTCGATCCATTTGCGAAGCAGACGCGATCCCATTGCACTTTGACAGTGATCTAAGAAAGACCACAATGTCTGTGAACGGGAATTGCTGCGCAATGTCTGGGTCAATTCCAGATTGGCCTTTGTCGCAAAATCCATCTGTACATAATCGTCCTCTTTTACCAGTTCTACGCTCATCAAATGGGAAACGTTGCGTTTTTGCGTATCTTCTAAATAATTGGTCAAGGTAATGAACGCCTTGGTGATCCGTTCATCGTTAAGTGCAGCCAACAGATGCTGATAAGCCGGGTTCAGTTCTTCATTCTCCATATGGGAAATGGTGATCATCTGCAGATCGGCAATCCGTTTCTCCACTTTCTTATCGAAGTGCTTTGGCAGTACGACCTCTTTGACACCATTGCCTAAAAGCACCTTTTGGATGGAAGCTGCCTGTTTGTCAATGATCTGTGCCCGCATTTCACCGGTCGTCATTTCACAAAGCACGACAGCCAGACCATATTGAAAATCATACATGCCGGCAATCGTAACCGTTGCTTTGGCATCATTGATTTCATCCATGATCGTTCCCGGAGTAACGATCTTGATTACATCGCGCTTGACGATACCTTTGGCATCTGCCGGATTTTCCATCTGTTCGACAATGGCGACCTTATAACCTTTTTGTACCAGACGCTGAATGTAGCCGCTTGCGGCATGATGAGGAATCCCACACATCGGCACTTTTTCCACGCCGCCGTTTCTTGCGGTCAGCACCAGATCTAACTGTGCTGATGCAATCTGTGCATCTTCAAAAAACATCTCATAAAAATCGCCGAGACGATAAAAGACGATCGCATCGCTCAATTTATTTTTTACTTCCAAATATTGTTTGATCATAGGGGTATATTGTTCTATATTACGCATCTTTTGCACTTCCGTTTCTATTTCTTCTTTGCCTGTTTCTGTTGATTTGACAGACGTTTTCTTTTTTAACTTCTATATTATAACAAATTTCCTCTTTTTTTATAATCTTTCTGTTTTTTATATGTGGAAAGTGTAACTTATCTAATAAAAAAGAATCCGAAGAGCTTATCCGCTGTCAGATCGAATGACAACAAAGCTATCCCCGAATTCTTTATCCTATGTATATGGATAGGATGATCGAAAGAAAACACGGCTTCTAATGAACGGCGGCATTTTCTTCTATCGTTTGCATAGACGCATGCTCTTTTTCTTCCATTTGCTTGATCATTTCCCGTGCGATGATCGTCGAACAGTTGCCTAAACGCAATAAATATCCATCTTTTGATTCTAGGATGACATAAGCACCGGCCGCTTTTAATTCATCGAAATCAACTAAGCTGCGATCTTTCAAAGCCACGGTCATTTTATCCGGCGTATGATCGACGCTGATCAAGTTGTCGATGCCTCCCAGTCCGCGTATGACGGTATCGCTGTACTGTGCGACATTTCCCATATTGAATAAACCCACAGCAAGTTTGTTGAAGTAAAAGCGGGTCAGGAAAAAGAAAGCCACTGCGGCAACTAAACCGACGATCAGCAAGGCGATGACAGAATCATACAGATCCGGCAGACGAATATATTGCAGCAGGTCTAAACTGCTTCCCGGATTGGCATAAAGCAGGTCATCTTGGAAGAAATAGCCGATCTGCACATGCAGCAAGGAAAAAGTCGCATACAGGATGCCGACGATCAATAGATACGCCACATATAGAAGCGGCGATAAGATCAGCATGACGAATTCCATCGGCAGCGCATTTCCGCAAACAATCGTCAGTGCGATCGCCAAAATGATAAACGGCAAGTAACGCAGTTTATCTTTGCGGCTGCTGACCAAGGAATAGTAGCCAAGGATAAAAGCAGGCATCAAAAATAAATTGATCACATAATAAGGGGTAATGAACTTACCGACCGTTGCCGGCAGCTTCGCTGTCATTTCATAAGTCCAGACGCTGACATCTCCCATATATTTTACACCGGCAGAATCTAAATAAGTGCCACCCCATTCACCAAACCAGAAGATGCTGCGAGAAATATTCTGCATGCCCGATACCGCACCGAAGCGATCGATCACACCATAATAAAACAGATTCATCGGATTGGAGGTGTCTGACGCAATCAGTTCAAAGCATATTTCCATCAGATCAATTACATATGGCCAAACAAAGCCGACCAGTACCGCACTGCCTGCACATAACAGCAAGGCAATGACCATGGAATACGTATCATGATCCAAAAAGCCGAACATACCTTCCATTAGATGACTGCGTGATTTATGATAGGAATAGGAAACGATCCAATAAACGATAAATAACGGCAGGATCCCCATGCGATAAGGAGCGAAAAAGGTCGTTACATCGTCAATGGTCTCTGTGATTCCAATTCCCAGAATGCTCTCATAGTAATATGCCGGATCACCGCTTTCCGCGATAAACATGACGACGATCAAGAAAATAAAATATCCGGCAATACCGACAATGATCGGCACATTGGATGCGAATTTTCGGGATAAGATCTTAATGAACATGAAAAAGGGAATCAGTTGAATGGTAAATCCGCCAATATACTTTAACAGTTCCGCAAAAAGGAGCAGGTTTTCATTTTCTACATGCCACAGAATATCGGCAATCACAGGATTTGTGATCGCGGAACCGATCCCCAGCAACAGCGTCGCAAAAAACAACAGTTTGATCGGAAATTGCACATGTCCAAGCAGGGAATGCCATCTCGACACATCATCACCTCATTTCTTGTTTATTATACTATGAAATCCTTACTTGATTCAAATAGAAATCGTTTTCCCTGCAGCCTCCGGTAAAATTCATGCAATTCTTTTGAAAATAATCAGGAGAATACATGTTATAATAGATAACAGTGAAAAGAAAGGAGAATGTGTTTGGAAAAACCTCTTGCGCGTGTAAAGGTACCGAAGCGTTATGATTATTTATTGATCATAGCAGTGGTTTTAATGGGGATGACTTCACTGTTAGCCATTTATTCTGCTTTTCCGCTGCTGAATGCAGATGTTTCGGGGACAAGGCTCATCATACAACAGTCGATGTGGTTTGTGATCGGTTGTGTGGTAGCGGCGATCATTCTTTATCTTGGCAATGACAATTTATTTGAACTGGCGAAACTTGGCTATTATATCCTTCTGGGTATGCTGGCTGTTTTGTTCGTAGGCAAGCTGACCAATGCTTATCTTGGGTTTAATCTGCCTTTTATCACGCCTGTCAATGGAGCAGTTTCGTGGTTTCAATTTCCTTTCGGCAGTTTTCAGCCAAGCGAGTTTATGAAAGTGATGTTGATCATCATTACGGCAGGGGTCATTGACGAGCATAATCANGTATTATAACAAATTTCCTCTTTTTTTATAATCTTTCTGTTTTTTATATGTGGAAAGTGTAACTTATCTAATAAAAAAGAATCCGAAGAGCTTATCCGCTGTCAGATCGAATGACAACAAAGCTATCCCCGAATTCTTTATCCTATGTATATGGATAGGATGATCGAAAGAAAACACGGCTTCTAATGAACGGCGGCATTTTCTTCTATCGTTTGCATAGACGCATGCTCTTTTTCTTCCATTTGCTTGATCATTTCCCGTGCGATGATCGTCGAACAGTTGCCTAAACGCAATAAATATCCATCTTTTGATTCTAGGATGACATAAGCACCGGCCGCTTTTAATTCATCGAAATCAACTAAGCTGCGATCTTTCAAAGCCACGGTCATTTTATCCGGCGTATGATCGACGCTGATCAAGTTGTCGATGCCTCCCAGTCCGCGTATGACGGTATCGCTGTACTGTGCGACATTTCCCATATTGAATAAACCCACAGCAAGTTTGTTGAAGTAAAAGCGGGTCAGGAAAAAGAAAGCCACTGCGGCAACTAAACCGACGATCAGCAAGGCGATGACAGAATCATACAGATCCGGCAGACGAATATATTGCAGCAGGTCTAAACTGCTTCCCGGATTGGCATAAAGCAGGTCATCTTGGAAGAAATAGCCGATCTGCACATGCAGCAAGGAAAAAGTCGCATACAGGATGCCGACGATCAATAGATACGCCACATATAGAAGCGGCGATAAGATCAGCATGACGAATTCCATCGGCAGCGCATTTCCGCAAACAATCGTCAGTGCGATCGCCAAAATGATAAACGGCAAGTAACGCAGTTTATCTTTGCGGCTGCTGACCAAGGAATAGTAGCCAAGGATAAAAGCAGGCATCAAAAATAAATTGATCACATAATAAGGGGTAATGAACTTACCGACCGTTGCCGGCAGCTTCGCTGTCATTTCATAAGTCCAGACGCTGACATCTCCCATATATTTTACACCGGCAGAATCTAAATAAGTGCCACCCCATTCACCAAACCAGAAGATGCTGCGAGAAATATTCTGCATGCCCGATACCGCACCGAAGCGATCGATCACACCATAATAAAACAGATTCATCGGATTGGAGGTGTCTGACGCAATCAGTTCAAAGCATATTTCCATCAGATCAATTACATATGGCCAAACAAAGCCGACCAGTACCGCACTGCCTGCACATAACAGCAAGGCAATGACCATGGAATACGTATCATGATCCAAAAAGCCGAACATACCTTCCATTAGATGACTGCGTGATTTATGATAGGAATAGGAAACGATCCAATAAACGATAAATAACGGCAGGATCCCCATGCGATAAGGAGCGAAAAAGGTCGTTACATCGTCAATGGTCTCTGTGATTCCAATTCCCAGAATGCTCTCATAGTAATATGCCGGATCACCGCTTTCCGCGATAAACATGACGACGATCAAGAAAATAAAATATCCGGCAATACCGACAATGATCGGCACATTGGATGCGAATTTTCGGGATAAGATCTTAATGAACATGAAAAAGGGAATCAGTTGAATGGTAAATCCGCCAATATACTTTAACAGTTCCGCAAAAAGGAGCAGGTTTTCATTTTCTACATGCCACAGAATATCGGCAATCACAGGATTTGTGATCGCGGAACCGATCCCCAGCAACAGCGTCGCAAAAAACAACAGTTTGATCGGAAATTGCACATGTCCAAGCAGGGAATGCCATCTCGACACATCATCACCTCATTTCTTGTTTATTATACTATGAAATCCTTACTTGATTCAAATAGAAATCGTTTTCCCTGCAGCCTCCGGTAAAATTCATGCAATTCTTTTGAAAATAATCAGGAGAATACATGTTATAATAGATAACAGTGAAAAGAAAGGAGAATGTGTTTGGAAAAACCTCTTGCGCGTGTAAAGGTACCGAAGCGTTATGATTATTTATTGATCATAGCAGTGGTTTTAATGGGGATGACTTCACTGTTAGCCATTTATTCTGCTTTTCCGCTGCTGAATGCAGATGTTTCGGGGACAAGGCTCATCATACAACAGTCGATGTGGTTTGTGATCGGTTGTGTGGTAGCGGCGATCATTCTTTATCTTGGCAATGACAATTTATTTGAACTGGCGAAACTTGGCTATTATATCCTTCTGGGTATGCTGGCTGTTTTGTTCGTAGGCAAGCTGACCAATGCTTATCTTGGGTTTAATCTGCCTTTTATCACGCCTGTCAATGGAGCAGTTTCGTGGTTTCAATTTCCTTTCGGCAGTTTTCAGCCAAGCGAGTTTATGAAAGTGATGTTGATCATCATTACGGCAGGGGTCATTGACGAGCATAATCAAAATAAGGAATTTCATTCTTTTCAAAGTGATATACAACTTTTTATCAAGATCATTAAATGGCTGGCGGCACCGGCTGTCCTGATCTTTATTCAGCCGGATACAGGTATTTTGTTGGTGATCTTGATTGCGTTGGCGATGATGATCGCGTGCTGTGGCATTCGCAGGGAATGGCTGTTTTTAGCAGGGGGATTGCTTGTGGCGGTGCTGGCGGTGTTCTTCTATCTGTACTATAATCACTTTTCGCTGTTATCTGATCTGTTCGGTGATCCTTATAAGCTGCGCCGTTTTGTCGGCTGGCTGGATACGGAAAATAATAAGATCGGCGCGGGGCAGCAGTTATATACGGCGCTTTTGGCACTTGGATCTGCCGGGATCACGGGACATGGCATGCAGTCGGAGGTTGTGAGTTTGTTGGAACCGCAGACGGATTTTATCTTTGCGGTGTTCGGGCAGGATTTCGGACTGATCGGCGCGCTGTTTATCGTCGGTTTATGTCTGTTTCTGGATTATCGGCTGTACCGGATCTTGATCATGAGCGATCAGCAGTTTGACAAGTTGATCATTTGCGGTACACTGGGAATGCTGCTGTATCAGCAGATTCAAAATATCGGCATGGTAATCGGATTATTGCCGATTACCGGGATCACGCTTCCTTTTATTTCGTATGGCGGTTCATCGTTATTGTCTTACTTTATCATCATCGGGGTGGTTTTGAATACGAGTGCGAAGAACACGAATGTAAGGAAAGGGTTTTTCTTATAGTCCGATAGTGTTGGATCATGGGAATGGTTGGTTATAAGGAATCGATCATAACAGTTAAAAATGGAAAAGGGCCGTCATAAAAGACAAGATTACTTGACTATAAGATGGCTCTTTTTGTTTGTATCATGTGCGCATGCAGTTTCCTGTTCAATGATCCATAGAGATAATAAATGTTTTATCGCACAATTACTTGATGAAAGGCTGGCTGCCTTGCTTATGATGAATGACAAGTAGTTGCGTTTATTTCAAACGGTCATGCTATTTGATATGCTCTTATAAAGATAACGAATCATCATGTGTCGATTGCGTACAATTCGTCTTTTCTGTTTATTTGTGATGGTGCTGTAATTTGAATATTGTTTTTTGTGCCTCGATTTCTGCTCGTAATTCTTTATCAGTCGGCAAGTAGAGTTTATATTTGCTTGTAAACAACTGCTCGTTTCCTTTCAAAACCGAATACCGAGCAATATCTTCATCTGTATCGGTACAAAGAATGATTCCGATCGTCGGATTATCTCCCTCTGTGCGTTTCGATTCATCATACATTCTTACATACATGTCCATCTGTCCTACATCTTGATGTGTTACTTTTTCTGTTTTCAAATCAATTAGGACAAAACATTTCAGATAGTAATTATAGAAAACCAGATCAATAAAGTAATCCTGTTTCTCAGTATGAATATGTTGTTGCCTAGCAACAAAAGCATATCCTTTGCCGAGTTCTATCAAAAATTTTTGAATATTGGAAATAATGCTTTTTTCAAGATCTGTTTCTGTAAAATCAGTGTTTTGAGATAAGCCCAGAAATTCTGCTATTACTGGATTTTTGATGAATTCTAGTTTGTCATATTGATAATTTGAAGTTATTTGTTCCATCTCTTCAATCACTGCTTCTTTCGCTTGTGATTGAAGCAGACGATAATAGTATTGTGATGAAATATTACGTTGTAAGGTTCTAACATTCCATGTTTGTTCAACTGCTTCGTTCTCATACCAGTTGCGTGCTTTATCATCTTTTACCTGTAGTAGAGTACGAAAATGAGACCAACTTAGTAATGCTCCAGATTTTCCACACAGCGTGTGGAAAATGTTCGGGTACATTTTATAGAAAGAGTAAAAACTATAAAGATTTGTTTTTGTATATCCTTTGCCATACTGTTCTGTAAGTTTTTTTGATAATTTCCTTATAAGTGTTGCTCCATATTCAGCACGATCTTCACCTTTCAGTTCTTCTTCAGCAATTCGTTGACCAATCAACCAATTACGATATACCAAAGCAACATTAACAGCCTGATATGCGCTTTTTTGAGATGTATCAATAATGTATCTCAGATCTGAAATAATATCATCTGTCTTTTGCACTTTAATCAACTGACTAAAATCTATCAAATGATGATTCATCATGTTCACCCTTTCTTTTTCACATCAGTTATCTTTTGTTCCTATTTAAGCCATTGATTTTTATTCTTATATTCCTTGAACTATTTAATTGAATTGTATGATACGATCAGCAGACACTTGTAAATCGCTCAGATTTATCCAGTCCCCCTTTCATCTTTTATTGCTCCATAATACATATGTCAAAACAGTCAGAAAGCGTGTTTGTGTTATGGAATCATGCTGTATTCGCTATATCAAAACGATGATGATTTCTAATAACAGATAACGGTTCACAATTTATGAGTATGAGATGGCAACAGATGCAAATTATTCTAATGAGTTTTAAGAATATTGATTAAATCAAGTGATGAAGATACGACATCCTCAATATAAAATAAGTGCAAAAAAACTTGTAAATCCTATAGAAGATTCACTAAAACTGTAATTAAGCCGATAATTGAAAGATTGCAGACGCAACAGGTATTCTTTAAGAAACCTGATACTTTTTCATATTTGATGCAAGGATCTCTTTTATTTCTTCCCTAATATCAGTCGGTTCTAAAAGTTCACAATATTTCAGGTATTGTAAGGCAAAGTAAATGATACCTTGTCGGGAAGCAGATACGCTTACGTCGAAATAAGGCTGATTGCGGTAAGGAATGATCATGATCTCATTGCCGAATAAATCGATCACATCGTCTAAAATAGAAAGATGACAGCGCAGGATGACTTTTTGGACGGCACCGCCAAACATAAACGGTTTTGTACTGGTATAGGTATAGGGGTCAAAATCACGTTTGATCGTGGTATCGACATCATGCTCCAGTAATTGAATCCGAGTAATTTTATCGACACGATAATGAATGATGGAATCTTTATGCCGCTTATGAGAACCAATCAGATAAGTATTTCCGTTTTCCGTTACGATATGAATCGGATATACGATATGAAGCTTTTGATCTTCACATTTCATTTTCTTATCTACGGTATAGTGCATATAGTAAAAGGTTACGGCACATTTTTTATCAATCGCATCCAAGATGACTTCGATATTCAAAAAGAAGGCTTTATTAGGCGATTTTTTTCGATTATGAATGACCTGTAAGTAGCGATACTCTTTTTGGAAGTAAATGCTTTGCGTTTCCATTAGCTTTTCTATGAGCTGTTTTGACTGTGAGGCGGGAATAAAATGGGCGCTGTGGATGGCGTTGATCAGTAGAAACACTTCGCTTTTTTCAAGCTGACGATCGACAAGATATTTTCCGTCGTTGATACATTTCGCATTTTTGATGTCAATGCCATAGTCCTGCAACGCTTGTATATGATGGTAAAGGGTACCGCGATTTATCTGGATTTGATACTGCATTTCCAAATGACGCAAGATCTGGGTGGAATTAAGCGGATGGGTTTCATCGCTGTACTGCTTCAAAACAGAATAGATATAAAATAATAAGACACGACTTTTTTCCATAGTGATCACCGCTTTCATTGTATCATATTTTTATGTTATGAGTGTTCAAAATTTTGTACAGCATTTGAAATATAATTAAAGTAAAGAAAGGAGAAGTGCATTATGAATGGAACGTTTATAACCATTACCGGCATGCAGTATTATTTTGGGAAGGAAGTATTTCGTGTAGATCAGATCGTAGTGCTGGAAAAGGAACGTGATAATGAGAATGATGATGAAGCAATCAGAGTGTGCAGCGATGCAGGTGTTACCTATGGATATGTGGCAAACAGCATTTATACAGTAGCAAGGGGAACAAAGAGTGCCGGCAGAATTTATGATCTGTTCAAACAGACGACACATGCTAAAATTTTATTTATTACAAGAGAAAGCATTATTGCACAGGTGCTGGTTGGGGAATGATATGGCGTTTATCAGAGAGTGGCTGATGAGGTGCTGTGAAGAGATACTGGTACGACTGTATGCGAAGGAGAGCGGATTTGCTTTTACGGTGGAAGCGGGCGATGTATACTGGTGTGAGATGCCGATTTCGAAACAACAGTTGTTACTGGTGCCGCCGGGGCATCGGGTTCGTCCTTTTGTGATCGTAGATAAATGTAAAGGTGGATTTTATGGATATACGTGTACTTCCGGTGATAAGAACTTAAAGCGGTTTTACTTTATTGACAAGAAGCAATATGGGATGAGAAAATCTTCATATGTGATGATCGATAAAAAAATAGAGATTCCTTATGGGAAGGTGCGAAGTTATTATTATCATTTGAAGGAAGAAGATTATCTTCAGATGCTCGCAATGACAAAGAGGGAGGAAACACTGTCTTTACCGGAGGAATTGGGGATCGGTTCGATCGTACAAAGTGAAAAAAGGCTTTTTTATATTTATCAGGTCAAAAAGCGTTATTTTTTGGCACATGAATTACTGTTGGAAAAGCCATTACATGGCGCTGCGCGGATCGTGGCTTGTAAGCAGGGGCGCTATTATATTGATTTTTTTAGCGAGAAGCGATTTAAGGTAGATGCGAAGTTGGAAAAGGTCATGCAGTTATCACGAAAGGACTGTAAAAAGCTAGAACAGGAGAAAAGTAGTCTATGAGAAGGAGGGCGCAGGACAATGAAAAAGAATGATCACGAATCATACGATGTGTCAGTTTGGATTGGGTGGATCTGTATCATTTTGTTCTATATTGCTATCCTTGCGGGAATTTTTGTCTTTGTGAAGTTATATTGGATGGAATGTTTATTGGGAGGGAGCATTTGTCTGTTGTTATGGATCCTGTATAAGAAATGAATGAGATGATATAAGATGTTTTATAGTAAGTGCAGGGGTTTAATTGGAAGCGGTTTCGTGTTATTCTTTTATCAGACAGGAAAGATTCATGCTTTTCCATAATAAATCATCAAAAAAGGAGGAAAGATTATGTCAAAATTAGTTTTGGGATTGGATATCGGTGTTTCATCGGTAGGATATGGAATTATTGATGTGGAGAACAGCAAAATCGTTGATTACGGTGTGCGTTTGTTTGAGGAAGGGAAAGCCTCAGAAAACGAAACAAGAAGGAAAAAAAGAGGCAGTAGACGATTAAATAGAAGGCGCAAGACCAGAAGAGATGATTTGGAGAAATTATTAAAACAATCAAATGTGATTGATGATCACTTCCAATATGTTGGAAATCCTTATGATTTGCGCATAAAAGGGTTGACAGAAAAATTAAATGGGAATGAATTGGCAACGGCACTTTTTCATATTTGTAAGCATCGTGGCAGCAGTATTGAAACAGTAGAAGAAAATGAAGCAAAGGCAAAAGAAATGGGAGCGACAAAAGAAGTTTTAGCTGAAAATAATCTTTTGTTAAAGCAAGGCCAGTATGTTTGTCAAATACAAAAACAGCGATTAGAGCAAGATGGTAAAATACATGGGCATCATAATAATTTCAGAACAAGTGACTACATAAAAGAATTAACGGCATTATTAGCACATCAAGATTTAAGTGAAGAAACAAAAGAAGAAATTATTAAAATCATCGCTAGGCGACGCAAGTATTATGAGGGTCCGGGAGGTATAAATTCACCTACTCCATATGGTAGATTTACTACCGCAGGACAGACAGAGCCGATTGACCTAATTGATAAAATGAGAGGGGACTGTAGTTTGTTTCCGGAAAAACTGCGCGCTCCTAAATTATCTTACAGTGCAGAATTATTTAATTTATTGAATGACTTGAATAATTTATCAATTCATGGAGAAAAGATTACATTAGAACAAAAGCAAGACATCTTAAAGTTCGTACATGAAAAAGGAAAAATCACACCGAAACAATTAGGAAAGAAATTAGAGATCGATCTAAATGATATTTCCGGATTCAGAATAAATAATAAGGGAGAGCCGCTTTTAAGCGAGTTAACCGGTTATAAGATCATCAAAGACATTTTCGTTAAAAATAGACTGCATATGTTAGTTGAGGAGTATTTTCTTTATGATGAAATTGCAGAGATATTAACAAAAGTAAAAGGGATGGCAGAACGTGCTGAAAAAATAATGGCATTAGATCAGCGAATCAGTGAAACGGCAACACAAGAATTGGCACAGCAGATAAAGTTTACAGCATATCATTCATTGTCTTTCGAAGCTCTTCGTATAATCAATGAAGAGATGTTGAAAACTGAAATGAATCAGATGGAAGTCATTGCACTATTTAATCTAAAACAAGAAAATCAAACTTCTGTTAAAGGAATGAAACATATTGTTGCCGATGATACAGCAATTCTCAGCCCGGTTGCTAAAAGAGCGCAGCGAGAAGCATTTAAGGTAGTTAATCGATTGAGAGAAATTTATGGGGAATTTGACAGTATCGTTGTGGAAACAACACGAGCTAAAAATACAGAAGACGAGAAGAAAATAATACGCGAACAGCAGAAATATTTTGAAGAAAGAAATCGAAAGGCGGAAGCGGCGGCAAACGGAGCAAGAGTAAATGATAAATTGAGAGAGAAACTAATTTTATATGAGGAGCAGCAAGGGAAGAGCGCATATTCATTGGAGCCAATCGATTTAAATCTCTTAATAAGTGACCCTAATGCCTATGAGGTGGATCATATTATCCCGCGTTCTATTTCATTAGATGATTCGATTACTAATAAAGTGCTTATAACACATAGTGAAAATCGGGATAAAAAAAATTTAACACCGATTATGGCATTCTTAAAAGGTGAATTTAGCAAAGGATCATTAGAAGAATACAAAAGTAATTGTATTGCGTTAAAGAAGGAGAATGCAAAAACAAATAAAGGCTATCGGAAAAAGGTAGAACAATATCTCTTATGTGAAAAGGATATTTATAAATATGATGTACAGAAAGCATTTATCAATCGGAATTTAGTGGATACAAGTTATGCAAGCCGAGTTGTTTTTAATACGCTTTCTAATTACTTCAAACAAAATGAAATAGGAACAAAAGTATTTACTGTTAAAGGCTCTTTAACTGGAATGCTTAGAAGAAAAATTAAATTGAAAAAAGACAGAAATTACTATGAGCATCATGCGATAGATGCATTACTTGTCGCTTCTATGCCTAAGATGCGTTTATTGAATACAATTTTCAGCCGTTATAAAATAGAAGATATCTATAATGATGAAACAGGTGAAGTATTTTCTACCGGTAATGATAACGATTATAAGGATGACCAGTATTTTGCTTTTATTGCGCATTTGAAAAACATCAAGGTAAAGAAGTTTTCTTATAAAGTGGATACTAAGGCTAATCGTCAAGTGGCAGATGATACCATTTACAGTACGAGACTAGTGGATGGGGTAGAAAAAACTGTGAAAAAATATAAGGATATTTATGATCCAAAATTTACGGCATTAGCAGAAAATATATTAAATGATACGTATAAAGAAAGATACTTAATGGCAGTACATGATCCGAACACGTTTGAAGAGATTGTTCAAATTGTGAAGTATTATTTTGAGGCATTGTCAAAAGATCCTAAATACTTTACTTTGAATGGAAAGGAAATAAAGATAAAGGGAATCAATCCGCTTGCTGCCTATAAAGAAGAACATGGGATGATAAAAAAGTCTTCAAAAAAAGGAAATGGTCCGTTAATTAAACAAATGAAATATTTTGACCGCGCTTTAGGAAGTCATATTGATATTTCACATAACTATAAAGTCAAAAATAAAAAAGTTGTTTTACAAAAGATTTCACCATATCGAGCAGATTTCTATTACTCGAAAGAAAAAGGATATAAGTTTGTAACAATCCGTTATTCCGATATAAAATGGATAGAGAAAAAACAGAAATATGTGATTTGTCCATTAAACAATAGAACTTATGAAGACTTATTACAGGCGAAAGGAATCGATGAGACCTTTTCATTTCAGTTTTCTATGCATCATGATGAATTGATCGCTATTACAAAAAAACCGGGAAAGCCATTAATTTATTTCGATGAAAAGTGGTACGAAGGTAACTTTAATGAACATGATGGCAGCACTCCTGAGATTTTGAAATTTACGGCAACAAATGATGATAAAGCCAATGTAATAGAAGTTAAGCCGCTTCATTGTATCTGCTCTAAACGGTTAAAGCCAACTATTGGTAGAGATATTGTAAAACTGGAGAAGTATGCAACTGATCCGGTCGGAAATTTATATAAAATCAAGAATCAGGTATTGAAATTAGAGTTTGACTAGGTTATAATGTAAATGATCATAGTCTAGCAAAAATCTATATGATCTAACAAAATAAGGGTTTATCCCGGAATCAAGGTTCGAGATTTTATGCTCGAGCCTTTTTCTTTACAAAAATCGGAGCAATTAGAATGGGGTTTCGAGTATTGTTTGTTGAAAACCAGCAGCATTTGCAATTATATTTAGATAATTTGAAAGTAGATACTGCGCAGGGAACGGTTTTATTTCCGATTAGCGATATTCAGATCCTAATTATTGATCAGTATAAATCTACATTAACAGTACCATTACTAAATAAATTAACGGAGAATCATGTTTGTATTGTGATTTGTGGAATAGATCATCTGCCGAAGAGTTACGTGCTTCCAATCAATGGTCATTTCGCACAGAGTGGAAATATCATGAAACAAATACAATGGAATGACTGTATAAAACAACAGTTACATCAGTACATTGTAAAAGCAAAAATACAGAATCAACTAGAAATATTAAAAACAAATCATTGCAATCAAGCAGTAATTGAAAAATTAACTGAGTTTAGAAAAACAGTAGAATTGGGAGATCAAACCAACAGAGAGGGGTTATCCGCAAAAATGTATTTCAGAGAAATGTTTGGTGATGAATTCATACGTTTTGACGACGATGTAATAAATGCCGGTTTGAATTATGGGTATAGTATCTTTCGCTCGTTAATTTCATCAATTATTGTAGGGAAAGGATATTTGCCGAATTTGGGAATATTTCATAAAGGCAAAACAAATATGTTCAATTTTAGTGATGATATAATAGAAGTCTTTAGACCAATCGTGGATCAATATGTTTATATGAACATGAAAGAAGAACTTTTGTTTAAGTCGAAACATCGAGAAGAGTTGATACAATTAGCTACTATGAAAATTGAAATGGACGGTAGACTTCAAACAGTATCCAATGCAATAGGAGAATATATTGAGTGCATTCTTAAGGTAATCGAATTAAATGATATTTCGTATTTTAAGTTTCCATTACCGTTTGTGCATAAATATGATCTATAACTTTATGAGATTGTTGTTATTTTTCGATTTACCAATGCACAATAAAAAAGAAATTAAAATATATACTCAATTTAGAAAGTATTTAATTCAAAATGGGTATTTGATGGTACAGTATTCTGTCTATTGCAAGTTATTCGCAAATCGAGAAGCTGCTGTAAAGCATGTTCAAATATTAAAAAGGAATATACCTGCTAAAGGAATAGTACATGTTATGCTTGTTACAGAAAAGCAATATGCAAGAATGGAAATTCTAATTGGTGGAAAATCAGTACAAGAAAAATTAGCAGGCAGTAAGGCTTTTGTAAAATTATGAATAGTGTAAAATTAGTAAAAGGGAATAAGCAGTATAAGTTTGCAATAGATCAATGTAAACTTATAATGGGAAATGATTATATAAGTAAGTTTTCATTTTTACAAATGCTTTATCAGCATGCGATGAATTTAACGATATCTGAATATGAAGAGGAAAGACAAGAAGAGATACAAATGTATGTGGATGAATCTATAGTAGATCGGCGCAAAGTTCGTTATTTCAAGATTGGCGACACATTTGAATTTCAAGAGGATTTCAAATTAACGACAAAATCACTGTTATTACAATATAGTGAGTGTTTGTTAAATCAGTCCCTACATAATGAAACAATTTCTACGATTCGCTATTTATTTCAATCATTGAGTGATTCTCTTAATATACAAGCAGAAATGTTCCATTTTAGATTTCATGAGATCGATGCTAAGCAGTTATCAAAATTGCTTAATGTAAGTATTGTTCAAGATGAATTAGAGAGCAATGTAATGAATCTATCATATGAGAATTACTATACTCTTCAATTGGCAGTGCTTTATGCGATTGAGCAAGAAAAGGTATTTCAGACAGAAGTGTATTGTATCGTAAAAATGGATGTTTTAACACCAAAGATATATCATCAATTAAAAAAGTTCAAACAGATTAAGTTCATAGTTATCTTGAACCGACATGAATGTAAGATAGATGTAAAAGACATTTATTATTTCAGTTATGGAAACATACTTGATTTTGCAAATGAAAACCAAATATATGATTTGTTTTCTTATAAGTTGTTTAGAATGGAGGATATTATGAATCGAATAGATCAATATTTTAATGATGGTAGTGGAACTGGAAACAATATTGTAGATTTAATAATGAAGTAATATACCCTTTTTTCAAAATATGTGATAAAATAATTTTGAGGTTTTGTTACCATATGGATTTTTGCTAGACTTAGACGCGTCTCCATAACGATTGAGATCTTTTTCAGTTTTGTTACCATATGGATTTTTGCTAGACTTAGACTAAGCGAATATGCTAAACTTGCGCAACAAGTTTTGTTACCATATGGATTTTTGCTAGACTTAGACATAATTTCTTCCATTTTTTTGCTCCTTTCTGTTTTGTTACCATATGGATTTTTGCTAGACTTAGACATCGGCTTTCCCTTCCCAGTCCAATACGCAGTTTTGTTACCATATGGATTTTTGCTAGACTTAGACCTTGAAAAACTATGCTCTTAATATGTTTGAGTTTTGTTACCATATGGATTTTTGCTAGACTTAGACATGCTAAACGCAACTGATTGATTGTAGCTAGTTTTGTTACCATATGGATTTTTGCTAGACTTAGACACATCAGGAATATAGACGGTATAGGTGTTAGTTTTGTTACCATATGGATTTTTGCTAGACTTAGACATAATTTCTTCCATTTTTTTGCTCCTTTCTGTTTTGTTACCATATGGATTTTTGCTAGACTTAGACATCGGCTTTCCCTTCCCAGTCCAATACGCAGTTTTGTTACCATATGGATTTTTGCTAGACTTAGATTTTGAAAAACTATGCTCTTAATATGTTTGAGTTTTGTTACCATATGGATTTTTGCTAGACTTAGACATGCTAAACGCAACTGATTGATTGTAGCTAGTTTTGTTACCATATGGATTTTTGCTAGACTTAGACACATCAGGAATATAGACGGTATAGGTGTTAGTTTTGTTACCATATGGATTTTTGCTAGACTTAGACATAATTTCTTCCATTTTTTTGCTCCTTTCTGTTTTGTTACCATATGGATTTTTGCTAGACTTAGACATCGGCTTTCCCTTCCCAGTCCAATACGCAGTTTTGTTACCATATGGATTTTTGCTAGACTTAGATGTAAGTTTTTAATATCATTTAATTTCTGCCAGTTTTGTTACCATATGGATTTTTGCTAGACTTAGACTTGTGTTCTTCAAAAAATCGATCTGATCGGTTTTGTTACCATATGGATTTTTGCTAGACTTAGATCAGAAGCATTAAAACACATGATGCAAGAGCGTTTTGTTACCATATGGATTTTGCTAGACTTAAA
>NZ_LT963434.1:1442179-2090366 GCF_900199515.1 Massilicoli timonensis
TTTTGCTAGACTTAGACATAATTTCTTCCATTTTTTTGCTCCTTTCTGTTTTGTTACCATATGGATTTTTGCTAGACTTAGACATCGGCTTTCCCTTCCCAGTCCAATACCCAGTTTTGTTACCATATGGATTTTTGCTAGACTTAGACTTGTGTTCTTCAAAAAATCGATCTGATCGGTTTTGTTACCATATGGATTTTTGCTAGACTTAGATCAGAAGCATTAAAACACATGATGCAAGAGCGTTTTGTTACCATATGGATTTTGCTAGACTTAAACAATGAAAATAACACTTACGTTAGCGGACATCATGAAGAAAAAGGGAGTTATCCCAGCGGAACTAGCCAGAAAAAGCGGGATTTCTCCGTCGGCGATCAATCACATTTATTGGCAGTTGGGGAAGCATATCAATCTGGAATATCTTGCCAAGATCTGTAAAGCGTTAAATTGTTCTGTTTCGGATATTCTGACGATAAGCAAATGAATTTGTGATATACTATGTGTTGTATATTAAGGAGTGATTTTGTGAAAGAAATGAAATTCAGAAATATGGCCGACTTTGAAAAATACTTATATGATTTCAAAATCATCTTTGCTTATCATTCAGGTAAAATTGAAAATGAAAATATTTCTTATCACAATACAAGGGATATTTTTGAATCCGGAAAAGTCGTTGGATATACCGGTGATTTAAGAACACTCTATGAAATAGAAAATCAAAAGAATTGTTATGAATTTTTGAAGCCATATATTTTAGATAAGTATGAAATAGATATTGATTTCATAAAAAAAGTGCATTATCAACTGACAAAAGGAACTTATGATGAATATAGATACAATATCAATGAAGAAAGACCGGGAGCATTCAAAAAGCATGACTATGTTACCGGAGTGAGCGAAGTAGGAAGTCGTCCGGAAGAAGTGGAAGACGATCTAAAAGAGTTATTAGATGAAATCAACTCACCAGGACTGGAAAATCACTTTCTTGCAGGGGTATATTTTCATGCCGTTTTTGAACATATCCATCCTTTTGCGGACGGAAACGGCAGAGTAGGACGCACATTGATGAACTATTATTTTATGATACACGATATTGCGCCGACGGTTATTTATAACGAAAGCAAAGACAGTTATTATCAAGCGTTGGAAGAGTTTGATACAAAAGAATCATTAAGTCCATTATTAGAATTCATCCGGCAACAACAAGAGAAAACATGGCTTCGGTTTTCGTCGAAGAGATCACGCACACTTGCTTATCAGATAAAAAGAGAAGCAGCAAAAAGCAGTCATAAAAACAGCAGTAAATAATTTAATATCACTTGATAAAAATTCGATTCTCGCACATAATGTGGATGTCAGGCATGGATAACTAGATAGTTAACGACTAATAAAAAGAAGAAGGCTGCAACCTTCTTTTCAGATTATCAACAAAGGGGGAAGGAGTCAACAGTCTGAACGCATCTAAGAAGCTGTGTTCTATTTCTTGCCGCAAAGTCCTTGAATCAGCCAAACAAAACACATGATCGGCAGACATACAAGCCACACAATGCCTTTAATAATTAATTTCATCTTTTTTCCTCCTGGTTCTTTCATTATTACTAGACCCTTTTACTATACATTGCATATATACTTTGTAATCAATTCCGCTACAACATCATCAGATTGCTTCATAAAGCAATATCCCTTCTTTTTCAATATCATTTTTTAGCCTTTCCGGGATCACGCGTTTATTGATAAAATCAATTTTCTTGCTAAATACGGTTTCTACATCATCCATAAACTCCATTCGTACGAATGCTTTTGTATCCGTATCATATTCCACGACTAAATCAATATCGCTTTCTCCTGTGGCGTTTCCTTTAGAATAAGAACCAAACAATATTACAGACTGAATATGGTATTTTTTGCAGAGTGGTTGTAATGCTTCTTTTATTTCTTCGATCGTGAGCAATTTGGTATTTTCATTTATGTAATTATACTGTGCTTTTTGGAATAATACATTCTGGCCCATATAGTACCTCTTTTGCTTTTATATCAAACATAATTCTTTACAGGCATCCCAAATGCCGTCTTCATCCACTCCACCGGTAACATGATCACTGACCGCCTTTAACGCATCATGCCCGTTCCCCATGCAGATCGCATAATCCGCATGTTTCGCCATTTCAATATCATTCAAAGAATCCCCGAAGCAAATATAGCCCTGTTCCCCCAAAGCGCGCATCATTTCTTCTATTCCCGAAACCTTAGAAAAACCATCAAGCACAATATCCGCAAAAGCGCTCATGCCGGGAATTGCCCGGATGCCGCTGATCTGATCAAATGCTCGGTAATCATATCCCATTGGCGCAAACACCATCATCATAATGACCGGGAAGCCGTCATATTCCGCAACCGGCTCCAGTTCCTCATGGATAAATTCATGCGTCTGGATCACATAATCATCCGCTTCATCGGTCAATATCGAATGATCCTTTCCTTCCAACAGCATGACCTGCTTATTTTTCTTTGCTAATGCAAGCGCCTCATAAACCGCATCCGCATCAATATATTTTTCAAAAATTAAGTTCTTTTCATGATCATAAAGCATTTGTCCGGTGTTGCATACATAACCATCCCAGTCAATTAGCTTGTCAAAGCCACCCAGCTGCAAAGAGCGCATGCCTCTGCCGGTCGCCAAGCATAAAATATGACCGGCTTTTCTTAGTGCCTGCAACGCCTGCTTTGTTGATTCTGCAACGATTCCGGTGGCTCCATCTACTAAAGTGCCGTCTACGTCAAAGAAAATTACACGTTTTTCCATACATACCTCACTTTCAAAGGATATTTTAACATATCTGTTTGGTAAATCTCCGTCGATTTCTTAAAAAAACGCAATAAGACTTTATTTTATGACCGATTTTGATAAAATATAGATTGGAGGTATATTTTATTATGAGATCAGCAATTATACTAGCTGCCGGTAAAGGCACACGCATGAAATCAGAATTAAATAAAGTCATGCATCCAGTCTTAAATAAACCGATGATCGGACATATCGTAACCAATCTGGAACAATGTCATGTAGATCATATCGTGGTAGTGGTAGGACATGGCGCAGAAAGCGTAAAAGAATATTTGAAAGATCGTGTTACCTATGCTTTGCAGGAACCACAGCTGGGAACCGGCCATGCGGTCATGCAGGCACAGACGCTTGCTTCTTTGAATGGCGATACGATCATATTAAACGGTGATGGTCCATGTATCCAAAAAGAAACGATCGAAGCTGCTTTTGAAGCAAATAAAGATTATGAAATGACTGTGCTGACATCAATTCTTCCTGATGGAGCCAGATATGGCAGGATCGTACGCAATGCGGCGTCTATGGTGGAAAAGATCGTAGAAGCGAAAGACTGCAGCGAAGAAGAGCTGAAGATCCGCGAGATCAACACCGGAATCTTCTGCTTCAAAAATCAACTGCTGTTTGAAAACTTAAAAGAAATCAAAAACGATAATGCACAAAAAGAATATTACTTGACAGATCTAGTGGAAATCTTTAACCGTAAACAGTATCGTGTAAATGCAATGGTGGTAAAAGATGGCGATGAAACGATGGGCTGTAATGACCGCATCGATCTGGCAAAGGCCAATAAGTGGCTACAGCGGAAAACCAACGAAAAGCACATGTTAAACGGAGTAACGATCATTGATCCGGAGCATACTTATATCGACGTGGATGTGGAGATCGGTCAAGATAGCGTAATCTATCCAAATGTGCACATTCAAGGCGTATCTAAGATCGGCAGCAAGGTGGAAATATTGCCTAATTCGTTTTTGCGCAATGTCCGCATCGAAGACAACTGCGTGATCGATTCATCGAAAATCGTAGAAAGCACGGTTGGCAAAGGCACAACGATCGGACCGATGAGCCATTTGCGCAACAATACGGAAATTTGCGAGAATGTACGAATCGGCAATTTTGTGGAATTTAAGAATTCACACTTCGGTGATGGCAGTAAATGTGCGCATTTAACTTATATCGGTGACAGTGATTTCGGCAAGAAGATCAATGTCGGCTGCGGTGTGGTAACGGTGAATTATGATGGCAAGCATAAATTCAGAACAACGGTAAAAGACGGCGCATTCATCGGCAGCAACTGTAATCTGATCGCACCGGTTACCATAGGGGAAAACGCTCTGCTGGCAGCAGGTTCGACCATCACTGACAGTGTAGAGGATGGAGATATGGGTATTGCCAGAGCCCGACAGACCAATAAGGAAGGCTTTGGAACCAAATATAAAAACAAATAGGAGAAAGGGAAAAGATCATGAAAAACAAAACGATTGTATTAGCATTAACATCCAGTGTTTCATTGGCGAATGAAATTGTCAGCCAGTTAGGATTGCCGCTTGGTCAATGTGAAGTACGGCACTTCGCAGACGGAGAGATCATGGTAGAACTGGACCAGTCGGTACGAGGAAAAGATGTGTTTATCGTACAGTCTACCTGCAATCCGGTTTCTTCTAATCTGATGGAGGTGCTGATCTGCATCGATGCCTGTAAGCGTGCAAGCGCCAACAGCATTACCTGTGTCATGCCGTACTTCGGTTATGCACGACAAGATCGCAAAGCCAAACCGCGTCAGCCGATCACCGCAAAACTGGTCAGCGATCTATTAGAGGTTGCGGGGGCAGATCGTATCATGACGATGGAACTGCATGCGTCGCAGATTCAGGGGTTCTTCGATATTCCGGTCGATGATATTACCGCCATCGGTATTATCGGACATTACTTCAAAGAAAAGAATCTGGATGATGTGGTCGTCGTATCACCGGATCATGGTGGAGTAACGCGTGCTCGTAAATTAGCGGAGATCCTGCATGCACCATTGGCAATTATCGATAAGCGGCGTCCAAAACCGAATGTGGCAGAAGCGATGAATTTGATCGGCGATGTAAATGGAAAACATGCGATCATCATTGATGATATTGTCGATACGGCGGGAACGCTGGTTTCCGGCATTGATATGCTTTATGAAAACGGGGCAAAAGCAGTGTATGCGAGCTGCGTGCACGGGGTATTGAGCGGACCGGCGATCGAACGCTTAAACAACAGCAAATTAAATGAATTTGTCTGTACGAATACGATCGATCAAAGTGCCAAAGAAGCACAACTGCCGATCATGACCGTATTACATGTAGGCGGTATGCTGGGTGAAGTCATCAGACAGATGGAAACCAACAGCCCGGTCAGTGAAGCTATCGCAAAATTCATGTAAGTATGTTGCATCATTACATGGAAATATGGCTCCCCGAAATCATATCGCTGATTGAAATAGCCGGCATTCTCATTATCGGCGTCGGACTGTTCAAGTCGTTTTATCATTACATCATTTCTTCCTTTACATCAAGGCGCTATCCGATCAAGTTAGAATTAGCCAATGCTTTGGCATTGGGGTTGGAGTTTAAGATGGGGGCGGAAATATTAAAAACGGTGATCATTCGTACGATGGATGAAATCATCGTGCTGGGAGCGATTATTTTATTACGGGCGATTTTGTCTCTTTTGATTCATTATGAAATGAAAGTGGATCATGAATATCGAGGAGAGAAGCTGGAAATTAAAGACCAATACTAATGCAATCGAAGAAGGTGCGATGCAAGATATCGCACCTTTTGTTATGCTCATGCGGCTGTAAAAGTGATAGGTGCATCGTGAGTTGGTGTATTTAGGGGGCAAGATTTCTGGAAGTTGCCGGATAAGTGCGTTTGTTAGAGTCAGATAAAAGAACTAGAAACAAAATAATAGAAAATGCTGATGGATGATGCGTACGATTTTCAGTCAAATATGATAAAATGTTATCGTATAGAAAAAAGAAAGCAGTTAGAAGAAAAGAGGGATGCGCATGTTAATTAAAAACGGCTATGTGATCGATCCTTCTCAGCAAATCAGCGCTTATGCCGATCTGCTGATTGAAGATGGCAAGATCAAAAAGATCGGCAAGCTGGAAGCAGAGAAAGAACAGGAAGTGATCGATGCGGCAGGCTGTGTGATAGCGCCGGGATTTGTGGATATCCATGTGCATTTTCGTGATCCTGGTTTTACTTATAAAGAAGATTTAGATAGCGGGGCAAAAGCTGCGGCGAAGGGTGGTTTTACCTCAGTTGTCTGTATGGCGAATACAGATCCGGTCATTGACGATCCAAACCAATTAACAAAGCTCTATGAAAAAGCGAAGCGGTGCGATGCCCATATTTATTTTGCGGCAAGCGTATCAAAAGGACTCGGCGGTAAACAGCTATGCGATTATCAGGCGCTGAAAGCAGCCGGTGCGATCTGTTTCAGTGATGATGGCAAGCCGCTTGCCGATCCGCTTTTTTTGAAGCAGGCAATGGAGCAGATCGTGAAAACAAAGCTGCCGATTTCACTGCATGAGGAACTGCCGCAGTATGTAAAAGAAGCGGGGATCCATGCCGGCAAGACTGCCGAAAAAATGGGGCTGCGAGGGGCAATGCGGGAAGCGGAATGGGAAATAATAAAACGAGATCTAAAGCTTGCGAAGGAAAGCGGCGCGCATATTCATATTCAGCATATTTCAACGAAAGAAGGCGTAGCGTTGGTGCGAAAAGGGAAAAAGGAAAAAGTGAAGGTTACGGCTGAAGCGACACCGCATCACTTTTCTTTGCGAGAAGATGCCATTATGAAGTATGGAACGATGGCGAAAATGAATCCGCCTTTAAGAGAAGAAAGCGATCGTTTGGCAATTATTGAAGGACTGCGGGATGGAACGATCGACGTGATCGCCACCGATCATGCTCCGCATAGCTCGGAAGAAAAAAAACAACCATTCCAAAAAGCGCCAAGCGGAATCATCGGACTTGAAACAGCCTTTTCGCTCGGCATGGAATATCTGGTAAACAGCGGAGCACTTAGTTTAGAACAGCTGATTGAAAAAATGAGCACAAAGCCTGCTTCGCTTTTGCACTTGCCGGCAGGCACATTGCAAGTCGGCGCAGCTGCGGATATCGTGCTGCTGGAACCCAAGGCCGACTATCAAATACAAAGCTTTGTCTCAAAATCCGCTAATTCTCCTTTCCTTGGCCAAACGATGCAGGGGAAAGTAAAAATGACGATATTATCCGGGAAGATCGTCTATCGGGAAAATGAAAAGGAATCAAGTAGGAAATGAGGAAGCAAAGATCAAGAGACTTAGAAAACAATCGAGCAGAAATAAAACAACCGGGATCAAAGATATTGTTATTTCCCGGGAAATAGGACGGATAGGATCGCGGCAGCGATAAACTTGCTTCTCATGAGCCTATTTCAGTGATTGATCCTAAATTAACAATATTCTTGCTTAACGGCAATGAAGATCATCAAAAGCGCATCACCGGCAAAAGGTTGATAGAAAGGAAAAGTATATTGCATCGTTATGCATATGCAAGCAAATGAAGCGATCACATGCAATATACAGGGAAAAACATGATCTATATTTATATCGTAGGCCCCTTATTTAATCAGGCAGAGGCGAAGCAGCGTATCTATGAGGGGACATATTTGAAAAAACAGTTGGATTTGATCGACACACCTTATCAGATCGTCAATCCGATCGAACTGCCGGTCAATGACGGCGCTGCTGATTCAATCGCTATCTATCAGGCAGACTATCGGCATCAATGCAAGGCAAATGTCGTATTTTTTGATCTTTCTAACAGTGATACCGGCAGCCATACTGCACTCGGTGTCATGCTGGAGAAAAAAAGGCAAAACCCGAAGATCCATCTATATCCGGTATTCAGCGATCAGCGTTTGAAGCGTAACGGTGCTTTTGGATTAGAAAGTACGGTTGGCTTCAACTCTTATGTCGTCGGTGCGTTAAAAGCGAATCAGATTGCGATATACGATACTTTTGAACAAGCCGCAGAACAGTTTTTCAAAGATGTGCGGGCAGGCGCTTTCCATGAAGATGACGGCATTTCATGAAAACAGTCATCAGATGTGATTTCGATAAAGTCCTTGTCAAAGGCTAGATCTTTCTATATAATAGAGAAGTAAAAGCGATGAAGAGAAGAGTACATTTCAGAAAGCGCGTAGAGAGCAGATGGATGGTGAAAATCTGTGGCAATCGGGAATGGAAGATGGCCTCGGAGCTGTTTTTTCGATAGGTAGAAAAAAACGCGGTGCCGGCGTTAAAGGCAAGAGGTGTCTATACAGACATGAATAAAGGTGGTACCACGAAGCTTTCGTCCTTTGGCGAGAGCTTTTTATTTTCATGAGAAATGGAGGAGAAAGTATGTGTGAAAAATGCGGAAAGCCATATTATTTGACGACAGCGATTGCCTATACATCAGGTAAACCGCACATCGGCAACACCTATGAAATTATTTTAAGCGATGCGATTGCCCGCTACCGCCGTTTACAAGGATATGATGTATTCTTCCAGACGGGGACAGATGAGCATGGACAAAAGATCGAAGAGAAAGCCAAAGAAGCGAATGTAACACCGCAGGAGTTTGTGGACGGTGTCGCGGCGGAAATCAAAAAGAACTGGGATATGATGAATACGTCCTATGATTATTTTGTGCGCACGACTGATGAGGCTCATGTAAAGCAAGTACAGAAAATTTTTAAGAAATTATATGAGCAGGGCGATATTTACAAAGGGAAATATGAGGGGCTGTATTGTACGCCGTGTGAATCGTTTTGGACTGAAAGTCAGTTGGTAGACGGGAAATGTCCGGACTGCGGCAGAGAAGTGCAGAAATCAGAGGAAGAAGCGTATTTCTTCAAAATGAATAAATATGCGGATCGCCTGATCAAGCATATCGAAACACATCCGGAATTCATTCAGCCGGAAAGCCGTAAAAATGAAATGTTGAATAACTTTTTGCGCCCGGGACTACAGGATCTTTGTGTATCCCGTACTTCTTTCAAATGGGGCGTGCCGGTTGATTTTGATGATAAGCATGTCGTGTATGTGTGGATCGACGCATTAAGCAATTATATTACGACGCTTGGATATGATGCCGATGGCAATCATGGGGCATTATATAAAAAGTATTGGCCGGCAGATGTGCATATCATCGGAAAAGACATTCTGCGCTTTCATACGATCTACTGGCCGATCATACTGATGGCGCTGGGAGAACCGTTGCCAAAGCAGGTGTTTGGGCATCCTTGGCTGCTGGTGGGCGATGGCAAGATGTCAAAATCAAAGGGCAATGCGATCTATGCGGAAGATCTGGTGCGCCATTTCGGTGTTGATGCGGTACGTTATTTCTGTCTGCATGAAATGCCGTTTGCGCAAGACGGTACGATTACTTGGGAACTGATGATCGAACGCGTAAACAGCGATCTTGCCAATGTGCTGGGAAATCTGGTAAACCGCACCATTTCGATGTCGAATAAATACTTCAAAGGTCTGATTACCAATCCCGGTGTCAAAGAAGCAGTCGATGAGGAATTGATCGAACTGGCAAAGGCCACACCGAAAAAGGTGGAAACAAAAATGGACGAGCTGCGTGTTTGTGATGCCATTGATGAGATCTTTGCACTGTTGAGAAGATGCAATAAATATATTGATGAAACTACGCCTTGGGTATTAGGCAAAGAAGCGGATCAACAGGATCGTCTGGCGACGGTGCTGTATCATCTGTTAGAGTGTATTCGTATCTCTGCGATCTTGTTATCAAGCTTCATGCCGGAAACTGCGGAAAAGATCTTGAAGCAGTTACAGACCAAAGAAACAAGCGATATGACATTTGGTTTGTTGGAAACCGGCATCCATGTATGTGAGAAACCGGAAATCTTATTTGCGCGTATCGACGCTAAGGAAATGATGGCAAAGATCGAAGAAGAGCAGAAACAGGCGCAGAAAGAAAAAGCCAAAGAAGCAAAGAAAGAAGCAAAAGCTGCAGAAAAGAAAGAAGCAGCCGCAAAGGAACAGATCAATTTTGCGGACTTTGAAAAGATCGAACTGAAAGTAGGTGTGATCAAAGCGTGTGAAAAGCATCCAAATGCGGATCGCCTGCTGGTATTCCAAGTAGATCTGGGTGAAGAAAAGCCGCGGCAGATCGTTTCCAGCATAGCGAAGTTTTATGAACCAAGCGAAGTGATCGGCAAACGGGTGATCGTCGTAACCAATCTGAAACCGGCTAAATTCAGAGGCATGGAGTCAAACGGCATGTTGCTGTGTGCAACGGTTGGTGATGATGAGGACCTGGATCTGTTGACGATTACCAAAGACTTTGCCGGCGGAACCAGTGTTGACTGATGTCTGCTTATAAAAGATATATGATCCTGCATGGCATGCTGGCGGTGCTGGGCGTGTTTATGATCGTGAAGGCCGATCGGTTGAGTGATACGCCTATCGCCTTTGTCGTGATCGGACTGTTCTGCATTGCCGTTGCGGCGGGGAAAATGGTATTGTTGAAAAAGACGATGCAGGATGATGTGGAGGAAGAAACAGATTCGCTTGATGACAGATAAGCAGCAGGAGCATACGATAAGAAGAATGAAAAAAGATCGTGAAGAAAATAAGTCTTGGTATCTGGTCATTAGCGCTGTGATATTATCTATGAGCAGGTTTAGCGGCGAAGGATAAGAAAGACAAATAAAAAAGACGATACCCGTCGATTTGAGAGGGAGGAAATGCTAAGGCATATCCTTTCAGATGGATCGTCTTTTTCTTTCTGCTTCTATAAGCATCTTTGTAAAAGTCGTATCAGCTTTCTTCCGCTTGTCTTTGCAGCTTGCGATAGGCATTAGGCGATAAATGGGTGGAACGGCGAAATGCCTGGGTAAAATAAGACTGTGAGGAAAAACCGACGATATTGGCAATATCCATGATGCGGTGATTGGTATTTTGCAACAGCATCTTTGCTTCTTCGATCCGCAGCTCCAGCTGGTAATTGATCGGTGAAACACCAAAGTGTTTCTTGAAGGCATGCACCAGATAATACTTATTTAAGAAAGCGGCTTCGCTTAACTGATCAAGGGTAATTTCCTCTTTGAAATGATCTTCGATATACTTCTTCAAGAACAGACATTCCTGTGGAATCTGTTTGGCGGAGGTCAATTCAACACGTGCGGAAGTGCGACGAATGACGTTTAAGATCAAGATCTCAAGCAGATCATGCTTGATCAAAGAGGAGAGCTCATCTTTATTGCTTGCTTCTAACAGCAGTGTTTTCAAGTAAAATAAGACCTCGTGCTTATAGTCATAGTAATTATGCAGGACGAAGTCATTATCGCCGAACTTGCTTTTCGCAAAGAAATTCAGGTGTTCAATGCCTAAGACGATATATTCCAGATTACTGCCGCGGGTGCTTTGTTCCGTATGCGGCACATGTGGATTTACCAGGATCAGATCGTCTGCCGAAATATCATAGCAGGCCTCTTTGACGATGAATTTGCCTTTTCCGCTCAGCACATAGAATAATTCGGTAAAAGGGTGAGTGTGCGGGATAGACAGCCAGTTGGCATCATAACTGGAATGTTTGACATAAAGCAGTTTTGTGCCGGGCAGGATGTCCGCAAAGGATGTTTCATTGGCTTCTTTGTTCATATCAATACCTCTTTTTTCTTTATTATACGAGAACTGCGGAATAGGTACAAGCAAGAAACATGTCTTTTATGACGGATACAGTAAAAAAATTTAATATTTTTGCGTTATCGTTTTAATATGAAAGCAATATATATAAAGTTTGTAGCAATAAAAATCTATTTTTAAGCGCTTACATCATGTATATTGATACTAGGAGTTCTACCATGACACAAGGAGGAATTTTATGAAAAAATTAGTCATGATGGGTATGTGCGCACTGATGGCTGTCGGTGTGTTGGCAGGCTGTTCGACTGAAACAGAATCTGATAACAATACCCTAACGATCGCCGGATTGGAAGGCGGTTATGGTAAAGAAGGCTGGGAGGCAGTTGTAGCTGAATTCGAAAAAGAATACGATGTGAAAGTGGAATTGACCCTTTCTAAGACAATCGAAAAAGAACTGCGTCCGGAAATCCAGGCAGGCAATGTTCCTGATTTGATTTACTTGTCAGTTGGATCTACAGAAGGTTTGACCGATACGATGATCAAAGAAAAGAACGTACTGGAAATCAATGATGTACTGGATCTGGAAGTTCCGGGAGAAGATGTAACAGTTGGCGATAAGCTGATCGACGGAATCGAAGAAAACTTAAATACGATGCCTTATGGTGACGGCAATCTGTATTTGATGCCGATCAACTATGGACCTTGCGGTCTGTATTACAATGCCGGTCTGTTTGAAGAAAAAGGCTGGTCAGTACCGACTACCTGGGATGAAATGTGGGAACTGGGCGACAAAGCCAAAGCAGAAGGAATCTATCTGTTCACTTATCCTACTACCGGTTACTTTGACGCATTCTTCTCTGCATTGTTAAATGAAACTGCAGGACCTGATGTTTACTCTAAACTGATGGCTTACGACAGTGCAGCATGGAAAGAAGCTTCCGTTAAAGAAGCATTTGAAATCGTTGGAAAACTGGCTCAGTACACAGAACCGACGACAGTTGCAAACGCAAATGGTGATAACTTCAAGAAAAATCAGCAGTTGATCCTTGACAACAAAGCGCTGTTCATTCCTAACGGAAACTGGTTACCGGGCGAAATGGCAGAAGCACCTCGTGCAGACGGCTTCAAATGGGGCGTAACTGCATTGCCAAAAGTCGGTGAAGACGGAACTGCTTATGCAACGACCTTCACAGAACAGATCTATATCCCGAAAGATGCAAAGAATGCAGATCTGGCAAAGAAATTCTTAGCATTCATGTATTCTGAAAAAGCGGTTAAAGCATTCTATGAAAACGGCGGTGCGCTGATGCCGGTCAAAGGTATCACGGACGTTATGGGTGAAGATGATGAAAACCGTGTTTACAACGGTGTTTATGAATCAGGCGCAAGCGCTAACGGCGTAGGCTTCATGGTTATGGATAACATGCCGGAAGGTGTAAACGTATCAGATGCAAACAAAGGTATCCTGTATGCGACAGTAAACTCTGTAGTAAACGGTGAAAAGACTGTTGATGAATGGTACAATGAAGTAGTCGCAGCCGTTGAAAAGATTGAAGAAGCAAACAAATAAGAATTAAATCAGTGAAACAATAAAGAATATAGCGTTGGAAAATATTCCAACGCTATTTCTGAAAAGAGGGATAATCAATGAACAAGAAAAAAGCGAAAAAATGGTTTGTGATTGCCTGTCTTTCCCCGGCAATGATCCTATTTGCGATATTCATGCTATATCCGACAATTAGTATCTTTGCCATGTCTACATTCAGATGGGGCGGGCTTTCTTCCAACAAAGTATTTGTGGGACTGCATAATTTTCAGACACTGATGCAGGATATGAATTTTATTCGCGCATTGCAGAATACGATTTTCATCATTGCGATCGTTACGGTCATTACGATGGCGATTGCGATTTTGTTCGCATCGATTCTCGTGCGGGAAAAGATCAAGGGGCAAAATTTCTTCAGAGTGGTATTCTATATTCCTAATATTTTGTCAGTTGTCGTAATTTCATCTATTTTCTCAGCAATCTATGATCCTTCCGAACAGGGAATGATCAACAGTGTCTTGTCGATGTTGAATGGCGAAGGCTGGGAAACGATCAAATTCTTAGGGGATTCTAAGATCGTCTTATATGCGATCGTAGGGGCGATGATCTGGCAGGCGATCGGTTACTATATGGTCATGTATATGGCGAGCATGAGTACGATTCCGGAACACCTGTATGAAGCGGCTGCTTTGGAAGGAGCGGGCAAGGTGCGTCAGTTCTTCTCGATCACGCTGCCGATGATTTGGGACAACATTCGTACGACGCTGACATTCTTCGTGATTTCAACGATCAATTTATCGTTCCTGTTCGTAAATGTCATGACGAACGGCGGACCTAACGGAGCAAGTGAAACAGTATTGAGTTATATGTATAGCCAAGCTTATTCCAATGCGAGCTTCGGTTATGCAATGGCGATCGGTACCGTGGTATTCATTTTATCATTTGGTCTTTCTTTTGCGATCAACCGGGTAACCGAACGTGATAATATTGAAATTTAGGAGGGCGCATTATGGAAAAGAAAAAACAGAAAAAACAACTCTCTCTCTATAAAATTTTCATCTATGTCGCCTTATTGACGCTGGCGATCAGCATTCTTGTACCGGTGCTTTGGGTATTTATGGCATCCGTGAAAGAAAATGCGGAATTTTACCGTAATCCATGGGCGCTGCCGGCAGGATTCCATTTTGAAAACTTTGTAGAAGCGTTTACGGAAGCGAATATGGGAACCTTTATGTTAAACTCTGTGCTTGTAACGGCACTCTCGCTTATCATCTTGCTGGTGGTGTCGCTGCCGGCGGCCTATGTACTGGCACGCTTCCAATTCAAGGGCAAGAAATTCTGGAATACGCTGATGATGGCGGGTCTGTTTATCAATGTAAACTATATCGTTGTACCGATCTTCCTGATGTTGAATGATGGAGATCGTTTCCTGCGGCAGTTTAACTTAAAATTCTTTTTGGATAATCCGATCATGCTTTCCGTCGTTTATGCGGCTACGGCAATTCCGTTTACCGTATATCTGCTGAGCAGTTATTTCCGTTCTTTGCCGAAGGCATATGAAGAAGCGGCGTTGATTGATGGCTGCGGTTATTTTAAGACGATGTTTAAGATCATGATTCCAATGGCGAAGCCAAGCATCATTACGGTGATCTTGTTTAACTTCCTGGCATTCTGGAACGAATATATCATTGCCTTGACCTTGATTCCGGGACCGAATAAGACACTGCCGGTCGGCTTGCAGAATTTGATGGCAGCACAGAAAGCGGCTACCAACTATGGTCCGCAATACGCGGGACTTGTCATCGTTATGCTGCCGACGCTGATCTTGTATATCTTAGTGCAGAAAAAATTGACGCAGGGCATGACCCTTGGCGGATTGAAGGACTAGGAGGCAGAGGCTATGGAAAAAGGAAAAGTGATTTTACTAGCGCTGCTCTTTGTCATCAGCATGGGATTGGTGATCTATGGCCAGCAGACAGTAGGCTATGGCTATTTGGCAATGGAAATCGTCGGGTTATGCGGTATTTTATTTGTTGTGTACTGCTATAACCGCCAATACAAATAGGAGGGTGTAGAATGGCGACATTATCATTAAAAAATATCAATAAAATTTACGATAACAACGTACAGGCAGTATTTGATTTTAATTTAGATATTACCGACGGAGAATTTATCGTATTCGTAGGTCCCAGCGGATGTGGAAAATCTACGACGCTGCGCATGATCGCAGGATTAGAGGACATTACGAGCGGTGAATTTTATATTGACGGCAAACTGATGAATGATATCGCGCCGAAGGATCGCGATATTGCCATGGTTTTCCAGTCTTATGCGCTTTATCCGCATATGAGCGTCTATGATAATATGGCATTTGGCTTAAAGATCAAAAAGACGCCGAAAGAAGAAATCGATCAGCGTGTAAAGGAAGCTGCGAAAGCGCTGGAGATCGAACAGTATCTGGATCGTAAACCGAAAGCGCTGTCCGGCGGACAAAGACAGCGTGTTGCGCTTGGACGTGCGATCGTCAGAAATGCGAAAGTGTTTTTGATGGATGAACCGCTTTCCAATTTGGATGCGAAGCTGCGTGTGCAGATGCGTTCTGAGATCATTCGTCTGCATGAGCGTTTGAAAGCAACGACGATTTATGTAACGCATGACCAGACCGAAGCCATGACGATGGCAACACGTATCGTCGTTATGAGAGGCGGCTATATCCAGCAGATCGGAACACCGAGAGAGATTTACCGCAATCCTGCCAATATGTTTGTAGCGGGATTCATCGGTGCGCCGGCTACCAATTTCTTAAAAGGCGTATGTCATGGCAAAACATTTGAAATCGGCAGCAAGACGATCGAACTGCCGGAAATGTTCCATGATGTATTGAAAGACTACGAAGGAAAAGAACTGTACCTGGGCATTCGTCCGGAAGACCTCTATGAAGAAGGAATCGTTGCGGAAACTTATCCGAGCGCGAAACTGGATTATGACATTGAAGTGCATGAATTGCTGGGACATGAGATCATTTTACATGGCAAAGCGGAAGGACAGAAATTGCAGGCAAAGATTTCCGCTCGTCAAAATGTGGAATCCCATACGACGATCGCACTTACGATGGATATGAGCAAGGTGCATTTCTTTGATCCGGAAACGGAAAACCGCATTGATTAAACGGAGCGTGATGTTATGGACAGCTTGATTGCTTCGCTGCTCGCGTATGGCAAAAAGCATCAGTTATATGAGGAAGCAGATACGGTGTATGTAACCAATCAGCTGCTGCACCTATTGGGAAAGGAATCCTATGAAGAAGCAAAGCCGCTGGCGATGCCGATTGAAACGATCTTGGAAAAGCTTTGTGATGCGGCAGTTGAAAATAAGCGCTTAGAAGATACGAAACGGCAGCGTGATGCCTTTGACAGCGCCTTGATGAATGCGATGATGGCGCGCCCTTCCTCGATCATTGCACATTTTGAAGCGTTATATGCAAAAGATGCGAAACAGGCAACCGACTGGTTTTATGAACAGTCTATCGCAAGTCATTATATCCGGATGGACCGTATTGCGAAAAATATCTGTTATCGAGCCGATACACGTTTTGGAACATTGGATATTACGATCAATTTATCAAAGCCGGAGAAAGATCCAAAGGATATTGCCGCGGCTTTGCATGCCGCAAGCAGCACTTATCCAAAATGTGTGATCTGTCGGGAGTGTGAGGGTTATTATGGCAATGTGAATTGTGATGGCAGAAGCAATCACCGCATCATACCGCTGGAATTAGATCATCATCGCTGGTATCTACAGTATTCTCCTTATGTCTACTATAATGAACACTGCATTGTGTTGAATGAAGCGCATACCCCGATGAAGATCACGAAACAAACCTTTATGAATCTGTTATCTTTCGTAAAACAGTTTCCGCATTATTTCCTCGGTTCAAATGCCGATCTGCCGATCGTAGGCGGTTCTATTTTAAGTCATGATCACTATCAGGGCGGTTGTTACACATTCGCAATGAGCGAGGCGAAGATCATGAAGCAGTATGACTGTTTTATCGAACAGGGAATCGAAACAGAACGTCTATACTGGCCGCTTACGACACTGCGCTTAAAGGGAAAACAGATCGAAGCGCTGTGTGATGCGGCTGAGGTAATATTGCGGACATGGCGCAGTTACAGTGATGAAAGTGTTGGTGTCATAGCAAAAAGTGATGCTTTGCATAATACGATCACACCGATCGCAAGACAGCGAAACGGTATTTATGAACTGGATCTGGTACTGCGCAACAACCGTACGAGCGAAGCGCATCCATTAGGGATCTTTCATCCACATGAAGAGATCCACCATATTAAAAAAGAAAATATCGGCTTGATCGAAGTGATGGGCTTGGCGGTATTGCCGGCTCGCTTAATTCGTGAATTAGCGGATATGGAGCGTTATGTGTTGGGACAGCCGACACAGGGTGAGATTGGTACGCATATAGATTGGTTAAAGGCACTGATGGAAAAGCATACCTTTACGCAAGCAAATGCGGCAGAGATCTTAAAACAGGAAATCGCAGAAGTGTTTGCGGAAGGATTGGCACACTGCGGTGTATTCAAGCTAGATCATGCGGGAGAAGAAGCGTGTGATCGCTTTATGGAGCAGGTATTGCAAAATACGACGACGAATACAGGAGGACGAACATGAAAACTGGTAGAGTTACCGTGCCGACTGATGTTGATGTAATCGACGATACGATCAAGATCATCAACCGCTGGAAGGCAGATGCGATTCGTGACTGCGACGGAACCGATATGCCGGACGCATTGCGAAAAATGAATATCAAACAATATGCGACTTATTATACGACAAGAAAAGATAACGCATGGGCAAAAGCGCATCCGGAAGAAATCCAGCAGATGTACTTGATGAGCGATTATATCACAGCCAAAGGCGAAGAACTGCGCATTTCGATCATGAAGCACTACTATGATCAACAGTTAAAGCCGAATACGATCGATGATATTCACAGATGGTGGGAAGTCATTGACCGTACAACTGATGAACCGATACAAGACTGGGAATATGATGAAGAAAAAAGAGAAGTCATCATTCATCATGCGATTCCCTATCATGCCTATACGGTAAGCTTTTTGGCATTTGTGATCTGGGATCCGGTTCATATGTATAACGCTTTGACAAATGATTGGAAAGACGAAGAGCATCAGATGACCTATGATGTACGTCAGCCTAAAACACAGGCATATGTAAAAGAAAAACTGCGTAAATTCGTACAGGAAAGAGAAGATGTCAATGTCGTGCGGTTTACGACTTTCTTCCATCAGTTTACTTTGCAGTTCAATGAATATGCAAAGGAAAAATTTGTGGACTGGTTCGGATATAGCGGTTCAGTCTCCCCTTATATATTAGAGAAGTTCGAAAAGGAAGTCGGCTATCCGTTCCGTCCGGAATACATCATCAACAAAGGCTTTCATAATTCCACTTTCTGTGTACCTACCAAAGAGTTTAAGGATTTTCTGGATTTCCAGCAGCGTGAGGTATGCGCACTGGCAAAAGAGTTAGTGGATATCTGCCATGAAGCGGGAAAAGAAGCGATGATGTTTTTGGGCGATCACTGGATCGGTACGGAACCGTTTGGCAAATACTTCAAAGAAATCGGATTAGATGCGGTAGTCGGAAGTGTGGGAAACGGTACGACGCTGCGCTTGATTTCCGATATTGAAGGAGTCAATTATACGGAAGGTCGTTTCTTGCCGTATTTCTTCCCGGATACGTTTTATGAAGGCGGCGATCCGCTGAAAGAAGCCAAAGAAAACTGGGTAACGGCGAGACGGGCGATCTTGCGCAAACCGGTGGATCGAATCGGCTATGGCGGTTATCTGAAGCTGGCTTTGCAATTCCCGGAATTTATTGACTATATTGAACATGTTTGTGATGAATTCAGAGAATTATATGAACACGTTAATCAGCAGACACCGCATAACCTTTTGACGGTAGGAGTCTTAAACTGCTGGGGAGAACTGCGCAGATGGGGTACCCATATGGTGGCACATGCTTTATGGTATAAGCAGATTTATTCTTACAGCGGAGTGCTGGAAGCTTTAAGCGGAATGCCGTTTGATGTGAAATTCATCAGTTTTGATGATCTGCGCAAAGACGCTTCGATCTTAAACGATGTTGATGTGCTGATCAATGTCGGCGATGCTTATACCGCATTCAGCGGCGGTGAGGAATTTGATCCGGAAATCGTTGCGATCTTGCGCCGGTACGTGGATGAGGGGAAAGGGTTTATCGGAATCGGTGAACCGACCGCCAATGCGAAAGGCGGAAAATGCTTTGCCCTTTACGATGTTTTAGGTGTCGATCAGGAACTGGGCTTTACCCTTAGCCATGATAAATATAACTGGGAAACGCATCCGCATTTTATCAGCGAGCAATTAACGCATGAGAATTTCGGTGAAGAGGTCCGCAATATTTATGCGTTAGACGGCACGATCGTCGTTTGTGAAAAAGAGCAGAATATCAACCTTGCGGTCAATGCTTATGGAAAAGGCCGAAGCGTTTATATGAACGGTCTGCCATTCAGTTTTGAAAATGCGCGTCTGCTTTACCGCAGTATCTTTTATGCGGCAGGGAAAGAAGCGGAAATGAAAAAATGGTACAGTGAAAACTACAATGTAGAAGTCAATGTTTATCCTTCTACGAACAGTTATTGCGTAGTGAATAATACTTATGAGCCGCAGGATACGATCGTATATAAAGGCGATGGCAGCAGTTTTGCACTGCATTTAGATGCTTGTGAGCTGAAGTGGTTTACCATTTAATGAAACAGAAGCGATCCATAAGGGGAAAGGGTCGCTTTTTCTCATTTCAGAAAAAGCAAAAGAAAAAACATCAGGACAGTCGGTTTTCATTGCGTGAAAGTAGGGTTTATGATAGTATTTGAAAAGAAAAAGGAGGGATCTTATGGCAAATATCGTATATGGAAATGAATTAGCGGTACAGATCAAGGCAGATATCAAAAAGAGAATCGATCAAATGAAGCAACAACAGCGTCGTTTGCCGAAGTTAAGCGTCATCATTGCCGGAGAAGATCCTTCTGCTCTTTCTTATATAAAAAGCAAAGAAAAGGCGTGCGAGGAAGTAGGCATCTTAAATGGTCTGATCACACTGCCGCAGGATGTGGAAGAAGCTGCCCTGATCGATGCGATCAAGCAATTAAATGCCGATGACAGCGTAGATGGGATTTTGGTACAGCTGCCTTTGCCAAAGCAGATACATGAAGAAAAAGTACTGGCGTGCATTGATCCGAGCAAAGATGTAGACGGTTTTCAGCCGGTCAACCTCGGGAAACTGCTATTACAGCAGAAAAGCTTTCAGCCATGCACGGCAAAAAGTGTGATGCGGATCCTAAAAGAAATCGGAATGGAAGATCTAAGCGGCAAGCATGCGGTGGTCATTGGCAGAAGCAATATTGTCGGGAAACCGGTTGCTCAGCTGCTACTTAAACAGCATGCGACCGTAACGATCTGTCACTCTAAAACAGCTGATCTAAAGAAGTTTACAAAACAGGCTGATTTGTTGGTCGTAGCCGTCGGAAGGGCGCGTATGATCGATGCGTCTTATGTAAAAGCGGGCGCCGTGGTAATCGATGTAGGTGTAAATCGCGATGAAAACGGGAAATTATGCGGAGATGTTGATTTTGCTTCCGTGGAGCCGCTTGCTTCATATCTGACGCCGGTTCCAAAAGGCGTAGGGCCGATGACCAGTGTGATGCTTTTGGAAAATACGCTGGAAGCATATGAAGAAAGGGAGAAGATGTATGGGCGATTATGACTTGAATGATATTGTGGAAATGAAAAAACAGCACCCTTGCAAGAAATCCAAATACTGGAAGATCATTCGTATGGGTGCGGATATTCGCATCAAATGTTTGGGATGCGGCACATCCGTGTTATTTCCGCGCTATGAATTTGAGAAGAAATTAAAACGCATTGTGGAAAAAGCAGAACATACAGAAGGGAAGGAATAAAGATGGCATTGACAGCAGGAATCGTAGGTTTGCCGAATGTCGGAAAATCAACTTTATTTAATGCAATTACAAAATCACAAGTAGAAGCCGCAAATTATCCGTTTGCGACCATTTCTCCGAATGTGGGAGTCGTAGAGGTGCCGGATGCGCGATTAGATCGTTTAAGCGCATTATTTCATCCTAAGAAAACCATTCATGCGACGTTTGAATTTACCGATATTGCCGGGTTGGTAAAAGGCGCAAGCAAGGGAGAAGGCTTAGGCAACCAGTTTTTAAGCAATATTCGTTTGACCGATGCCATTTGCCATGTGGTCAGATGCTTTGATGACAGTGATATTACCCATGTCGAGGGCAGTGTCGATCCGATCCGTGATATTGAGATCATCAATCTGGAACTGATCATGGCAGACTTACAGACCGTGGAAAATCGTTTGGGTAAGATCGAACGCAAGGCGATGACCAATAAAGACAAAGAAGCAATGGCAGAAGTGGAACTGTTAAGGCGTGTCAAGGAAGCGCTGGAAGCAGAGAAACCGGCACAAAGCGTGGAAATGGATAAGGAAGAACGGCTGCAGATGAAAAACTATAATCTGCTTACGATGAAGCCGATGATCTATATTGCCAATATGTCCGAGGAAGAAATCGCTGCACCGCAGGACAATGCTTACTTTAAGCTGGTAAAGGAATATGCGGCTGCGCATAACAGCGAAGTGGTGCCGATCTGCGCCAAAGTGGAAGAAGAATTAAGCAGTTTGTCAAAAGAAGAAAAAGATGCGTTTATGCAAGAAATGGAAATGGGGGAAAGCGGTCTGGATCAGGTCATCAAAACAGCTTATCGCATTTTGGATCTGTGTACGTTCTTAACTGCCGGTGAAGATGAATGCCGGGCATGGACGTTTCGCAAAGGCATGAGCGCGCCGCAGTGTGCCGGTGTGATCCACACCGATTTTCAAAAGGGCTTTATCCGGGCAGAAACCTATCGTTTTGAAGATATTGACGAATTAGAAAATGAACATGCGATCAAGGAAGCGGGACGGCTTCGATTAGAGGGAAAAGACTATATCGTGCAGGATGGCGATGTGCTGCATTTCCGCTTCAATGTCTAATAGCAGAAAAAAGATGTCTTGTGAAAACAGGGCATTTTTTGCGTATCGACAGATGATAAGCAAGCAGCGAAAACATAAAGAAAAACGATGTCAGCCACTGGGAAAGACATCGTTTTCAATGATAAAGCGTGAATGGCACTTATCCTTTTTTTGCGAGCAGTACCTTCAAAGCGAAAGAGCTTGCAAAGAAGATCACTGCCGTTAAAAGAAGCGATAAGAGCATGCTTTCGGTTATGCCTGCAATCAAATAGCCGATACAGGAGATCACTGCCACAAAGCAGGCGAGCGGCAGCTGGGTCATGACATGATCGATATGATGACATTTTGCCCCTGCTGAGGATAAGATCGTCGTATCTGAGATCGGCGAGCAGTGGTCGCCATAAACCGAACCGGCCAAAACAGCGCCTAGGCAGATGGTGAAGATCTGTGGATCAAGTGTCATGGCCATCTGTGCACCGATTGGCAGCATCACACCGAAAGTACCCCAGCTGGTACCGGTTGCCAGCGCCATAAAGCAGGAAATGACGAACAGCACGGCCGGCAGATAAGCGCTGTTAAAATCCATTGAGGCAAACAGGCCCGATAAATAAGTGCCGGTGCCTACCGCGGAGATGAGTTCGATCAGTGCCCATGCGAAGCATAAGATCAAACAAGCGCCGGTCATGGAACGGATGCCTTCCCAGAATGGTTTGACATAAACACGATGTCCGGCACGATGATAGCGGAACAGGGCAAACGCGATTGCAATGATCGCACCGACCAACAGGGACAGATACGTATCCGTATTTTCTAAGATCGCCATAAAATCAAGCGCTCTGGCTGCCTGCCATCCGGTCAAAAACATCATCGACAAAGTAACAATGATCAAAACGCCGATCGGTACAAGCAAATCTGATGCTTTTCCTGTTTCCGTTTGGACTTCTTCCTCTATTTCGGCAACTTCCCGATATTTCATCTTACCGGGATTGATGTTCCAGAAAATCGTTACGAGCACAAATAACAAAGAGAATATGGCATAAAAGTTATAAGGAATGATCGACAGGAACCCGATGAACGGAGCCGTATCGATCTCATGCGTCGCATAGATTACACCGAGCAACCCGATGATATAAGCGCCCCAGCTTGAAATCGGTGAAATCACACATACCGGCGCACTGGTAGAATCAATGATATAAGCCAGCTTTTCCCGTGATACACGATAGCGGTCCGTAAGAGGACGAGCGATTTCTCCGACAGTCAAAGCATTGAAATAATCATCAATGAATATGATGACCCCCAGTATAAAAGCCAACAGCTGCGCACCGGCGCCGCTTTTCACATGCTTGCTTGCCCATTGTGCAAAAGCGCTCGTACCGCCCATTCTGGCAATGAAGGCGGTCAATACCCCTAATAACAGCAAAAATGCCATTAGGTACAAATTAGATACATTCCACGCCCCATCGACATAAAACAGGTGTAAAAACGACTCTAAAACCGCCTGTGCCGCCTGTATGACATTCATGTCATGAATGATCAGCGCGGAAGAAACGATCCCCAACGTAATTGATAAAATAACCTTTTTTGATAACAGCACACAGATTATGACCAAAACCGGGGGAATCAAAGAATAAATACTGCCTTCCATAAGGCCACCTCCTCCAAATAAAAAAACGATAGCCGATGCTATCGCATGATTTCAGATCGATCTCAATAGCACCATCACAGTTTCTGTGAGAGTCTGCAGCTTATTCACCTGCAGCCCAGCATATGCTTTGACGAGAAGTCATACACTTCGGCGAACAACCCTTTCAAAAAACAGTATCGGCAGTCAGCCACTGTTGCTCTACTGATCTTGCTCGCGCCTCTATTTGATTCGTTTTTTTATAGTACCAATGATACGATAATCCGATAAAGAAGTCAAACAATTCCCGAAAGGAAGTCAAGATTCACAAGAAAATCCATTCTTTTCAAGGAATTGTACCAATTTCGGATATGCTTTTTTCGCATCTTCATAACCCAACTGATAAAGATCCTGTAATTTCTGTTTGTTTTTCTCCAAACGGGAAATATTGACCGGAACCGATGGCTGAATGACAAATACACTTCCCTGCCGTTTCAGTGTTTCCAGTTCATCTAAAGTTTGATTATAACGGATATGGCGCGTCTTTAAGGCCTCATATAACTTAGGATAATCACGGTAAACACATTTGATCAGCGGCAACAGATTATTTTTGCCTTTGCGATAAGAATGATGCTGGGTAAGAACGACAATATTATGCGTATAGCCTCTTTCTTTGAAATAGGTGATCGGAATCGAATCACTGCAGCCTCCATCCATTAACAAAGTGCCATCTGCTTCCACCGGTCTTGCTAGTAACGGCAAAGAGGAAGACGCCTGCACATATTTGATATCTGCACGCATGTCTTTAGCGACATGATAATGCGGCTTACCGCTTTTGATATCTGTCGATACGATGACAAATTCTGCTTTGCGCCGATCAAAGGCCTCATAATCAAAAGGATCCAGTTCATTGGGGATCCGGTTGAACAACATATCCATGCCGAAGATCGACCCGGTCTTCAAAAAATTACGCATGCTTAAATAGTCAGGATCATCTAAATAGTTCAGATTGACCCGCAGATTGCGCTGATACTGCTTAGATAAAAAAGAAACACCATGACAGGAACCTGCCGATACACCGATCACGCCATCCACTGCAATGTTCTTTTCCAAAAAATAATCCAAGACGCCGGCAGTATAAACGCCCCGCATGCCGCCTCCTTCTAATACCAAGCCCAGTCGATTCATAACACCACTCCTTTTATTGCCCATTATATCACAAAAAACAGAGCATCAAAAAAAGAAAGAAGCAAATGACTGGGGAAATGCCGAGAAACACATATAATAAAAGCAGAGAGGAATGATTTATGAAAACGATCAAACAAGCAAAGCGGTTGTTGCGTGATGCAAAAGTGCCTTTTTCCTGTAACTGCTCTTTGAAGCCTTATACATCACTTCATATCGGCGGGAAAGCGGCGCTGCTCATCGAAGCGTATACGTTGAAACAGATAAAAGACAGTATTTTGATCGCAAAGCAATGTGCGCTTCCTTATTACATATTGGGAAATGGAAGCAATGTACTGATCGATGAGGAAGGGTATGCGGGATGTATGATCCTCTTGCGCAACTATAACCGTATCGTACAAAGAGAAGAAGAGCGGGTACGGGTACAAAGCGGGATGACCTTAAAAGCGCTATGTGATTGGTGTTTGGACCATGAATTAAGCGGGTTGGAGTTCGCATGCGGCATACCGGGAAGTGTCGGCGGCGGGGTCGTCATGAATGCGGGCGCCTATGGAGGAGAGATGAAAGATGTCGTCACCCGCGTGTGGTATCTCGATCCTCAGGGGGAAATACAGATCAAGGAGCGGGAAGCACTGGATTTTGCCTATCGGCACAGCTGCTTTTCTCATCAGGAAGGCATTATCCTGGAAGTGGAATTTCAGCTGCATAAAGGAAAGCAACAGGAGATCAAAGCGAAAATGGAGGAGCTGAATGAAAGAAGGAGATATAAACAACCGCTTGCCCATTACAGCGCCGGATCTGTTTTCAAACGTCCGCCAAACAGTTATGCGTCACTGCTGATCGCACAGGCAGGTTTGCAGGGAAAGCATGTCGGAGATGCCTGCGTTTCCACAAAACACGCCGGTTTCTTGATCAATCTGCATGAAGCGAGCGCCTATGATTTTCTGACATTGATCAAGCTGGTACAGACAGCGGTTTATGCGAAAAGCGGCATTTGGCTGGAATGTGAAATCATACAAATTACGCCAAATACCACCTTCGGCTAAAATGATAAAGAAAGGAAAAGCACTTTTCTTCATAATCTAAAAGTGGTATGATATAGAAAACAAAGGAATTGGTTTTCTTGAAAGGAGGATATATCATGAAACTGATTTTAGCCATTATGTCTAATGATGATAGTCCGGCAGTATCCAGCGCTTTAACGAAAGAGAATTATCAGGTAACGCGTCTGGCAACAACAGGAGGATTCCTGCGTGCGGGAAATACAACATTGATCGTCGGGACCGATGATGAGAAAGTAGATAAAGCAATCGAAGTGATCGGCGAATACAGCCGTCGTCGTACGGAAGTTGTGCCGAGCACTGCGTCCTATGATATCGGGCGTTATGCGTCGTTCCCTGTGGAAGTGCAGGTCGGCGGGGCAACGATCTTCGTAATTGACGTAGAGAAATTCATTAAACTTTGATCATATGAAAAAACGGGGAACTTCCCTGTTTTTCATTAAAAAAGCAGTATGGATAAAAGAAAGGAAGATAGAAAATGAGTACAAAATGTAAAGAAATCTTAGAAGAACTGGCGATTCCCTGTAACTATATTGAGGGACATGAACCGGTCTTGAATTATGAAGCGGCAGCCAGAGTAGATGAACAGTATCATTTGACCGGAAAAGAAAGCAAGTGTCTGATGATGAAGACAAAATCAGGTCAATTCGTACTGTTTGTTACGTATGAGGGCGTGCGTATGGACCGTAAATACATGAAAAACTTACTAGGCGAAAAGACTTCCGTATGCAGTGGTGAAGAACTGATGGAAGTAAGCGGTTATGCGGTAGGCTGCGCGGCGCCGTTTGCTTATCCTGATACGATGAAATATATTGTGGATAATCGCATCTTCGGATTTGAAAAGTACATTTGTTCAGCAGGGACACCGACAGAGAGCTTTGAAATGGAAACGCATTATCTGAAGGATATTTATGAAAAACTGGGCTGTGATGTTACCTATATCGACGATTATCCGGAAGAAGTATAATTTTGCGAGATTGCTATTGATTATTTAGACGAGGTTTGTTAAAATAGGATAGCACTTACTTTAGATCAGCAGTATAGGAAGTAAGATATAAGATCTAAGGCGGAAGGAGAGTATATTGTATGAAAAAAGGAATTCATCCGGAATACCATAAAGTCATCTGCAAATGTACTTCTTGTGGTGCGGAATTTGAAACTGGTTCAACAAGCAAAGAACTGCGTGTGGATACTTGTTCAAACTGCCACCCATTCTATACAGGAAGACAGCGTTTTGCGGCGGCACAGGGTAGAATTGAAAAATTCAACAAAAAATACGGACTTAACAACAAGTAGGAAACAAGAGAAAGAACTGCATGAAAGACTGCAGTTTTTTTATGGAAAGGAAACCGGCAGTGCAAAATGGGGAATTTATTTCTGAGAGTGGAAAAGATATCATGTTTTTGAACGGAATGGTTTTCTTTCAGAGGACAGTTTTGATATAATACTGTCGTTAGAGGTGAAGCGTATGTATCAGCAATATCGTGAAGGTTGGATCGAAGTCATTACCGGCTGTATGTTTGCCGGAAAGACGGAGGAATTGATCAGAAGGATCAATGTATTGGAATATGCAAAGAAAAAGATCGTGGTGTTCAAGCCGAAGATCGATGATCGTTATGATGAAAATGATGTCGTTTCTCATGCCGGGAAAAGTGTGAAAAGCTATGCGATCAGCAAGGCGCGGGAAATCTTTGATTATTTGGAAGAAGATGTGGAAGTCATAGCGATCGATGAAGTACAGTTTTTTGATGACGAGGTTGTCGATATATGCGATTACTTGGCGGATCAAGGAAAACGAGTCATGGTAGCGGGATTGGATATGGATTTTCGTGGAGAACCGTTCAGCATTATGCCAAGACTGATCACAATAGCGGAATTTGTAACGAAATTAACGGCTGTCTGTATGAAGTGCGGGGCGCCTGCGACCAGAACGCAGCGGCTTGTGAATGGACAGCCAAGTCATTACGATGATCCGATCGTACAGGTAGGAGCAAGTGAATCTTATGAAGCAAGATGCCGGCATTGCCATGAGGTGGCAGGAAAGCCGTCGGAAAAATATTGTCGGCCGATAAAGGAGGGAAAAGCATGAGTGTCATGATCGAACGTTTGGAAGGCATGGTCAATCGCTATCATGAAATCAATGAGATGATGATGTCGCCGGAGATCGTGTCTGATCCTAAGATGCTGCAGAAACTGGGAAGGGAACAGGCGGATCTTACGAATGTGGTGGAAACTTATGAAGAGTATAAAAAGTGCGTGCAGCAGTTGGAAGAAGCAAAAGCATTATTAAAAAGTGAAGAGGATAAAGAACTGCGGGAAATGGCGAAGATGGAGATCGAAGAGCTGGAACCGAAGACCGAGGAGTATTTAAGCAAGTTGGAAATTCTGCTGATCCCGAAAGATCCTAATGATTCGCATAATGCGATCGTTGAGATCCGCGGCGCTGCTGGTGGTGATGAGGGCAATATCTTTGCCGGTGATCTGTACCGCATGTATGCGAAATATGCGGAATCTTTAGGTTGGCGCATCGAGATCATTGAAATGGATGAATCGGAGGCCGGCGGCTTTGCGCTGGTATCGTTTATGGTGCATGGCGATGGCGCATATGGCAGATTGAAGTTTGAATCCGGCAGTCATCGCGTACAGCGTGTGCCGAAGACCGAATCACAGGGGCGTATTCATACGTCTACGGCAACGGTTTTGGTATCGCCGGAGATCGAAGCGGAAGACTTTGATATTGATATGAATGATCTGGAAATCGAGACGATGCGGGCGAGCGGCGCCGGTGGACAGCACATCAATAAAACGGATTCGGCGGTGCGTATCATCCATAAGCCGACGGGCATTGTCGTGAAATGTCAGGATGGTCGTTCGCAGCATGAAAACCGGGCAACTGCGCTCATGACGATTCGTTCCCGTGTTTATGAAGAACATCAGCGTAAGCTGGAAGAAGCGGCCGGTGCGGAGCGAAGAAGCAAGATCGGAACCGGTGATCGTTCGGAAAAGATCCGTACATACAATTATCCGCAAAATCGTGTAACCGATCATCGCATCGGCTATACGGTCAATCAGCTCGACCGTATCATGGAAGGCCGTATGCAGGATCTTTTGGATGCGTTGATCAGTGCCGATCAGCAGGCCAAACTGGCAGGTGAAAAATAATGACGACTTATCGCGCCTGTTTAAGAGCGGCGGAAGCGGAATTGGAACAGGCACAGTGCGGCGAACAGGCGGCGCTCATGCTGATGCTGGAGCTTTCGGAAATGGAAGCGCATAATTTATATATGGAATATGAAGAAGAAATGCCTGATTCATTGTATCAGCGCTTTCAGGAAGGGATCGGGAGATTAAAGCAAAATGAACCGTTGGGTCATATCATCGGACATGAATGGTTTTACGGTTATCAGTTCAAGGTAAGCAGCGATGTGCTGATTCCCCGTCCGGAAACAGAGGAATTGGTTGCCAATGTACTGGCGGAATATGATACGTATTTTGCCGATCAAAGCGATGAGATCTTTGTGGCGGATGTGGGGACCGGCAGTGGTGCGATCGCGATTGCCTTGCAGAAAGAGGAACCGCGCTTTCATGTTTTGGCTACCGATATCAGTAAAGAAGCGGTAGATGTCGCATATGATAATGCGATGCGCTTAGGAGCCAATGTGCAGTTTGTGATCGGCGATATGCTGGAGCCGCTCATAGAACGCAATATGAAGTTTGATATTCTCGTATCCAATCCGCCTTATATTCCGCAAGATGAGGTTTTGGAAGAAAGCGTCAAGGATTATGAGCCGCATCTCGCTTTATTTGGCGGTGAAGATGGCTTGAAGTTTTATCGTGAAATTTTCGCAAAGGCGAAAGAAGTGATGAAGGAGCGTTCTTTCATGGCATTTGAAATGGGCTGGAATCAAAAAGAAGCGATGCTTGCACTGGTAAAAGAATACTTGCCTGATGCAAGGGCAGAAGTCTTAAAGGATATGAGCGGAAAGGATCGCATGCTGTTTGTGTATTTCGGTATCAAATAGAGAAAAGAATGAAAAAAGGATCGTGAAGCAATGTGAAAGCGATCTTTTTTTGTATGATTTTATTTGAACGGGGAATCCTTTTCGTAATAAATGATCCCGTTAGATTTTACATACTTTTAACTTGGCATGTATTTACGGAAAGAAGAGAATCTGTTAGAATAAATGGCAATGAGGGAGTAGTCTCACGAAATGTGTGATGTTGCCAACATACGCGAATAGAACTCTATTCTGGGGCATCTTAAAGACAAGACTCGTTAAAAGATAGGATCTTTAGCGAACTTGTCTTTTTTGTTTGTTTCGCTAAAGAAGAAGGAGGAGGAAACGATGTATTATCGAAAACCGGCAGAGGAAGTCATCAAAGAATTCAATTCTTCTAAAGAAGGACTTACTTTAGAACAAGTGAAACAAAATCAGGAAGCATATGGAAGCAATCAATTGGCTCTGACAAAGAAAGATGGGGCATGCAAGATTTTTATCAAGCAGTTTCAAGATCTGCTCGTCATCATCTTGATCATCGCAGCGATGATTTCGGGACTGAGCGGACAGTGGGAAAGTACGGTCGTTATCGTAACCGTTATTGTCATCAATGCCATTCTCGGTACGGTGCAGACGTTAAAAGCAGAAAAATCACTGGACAGCTTAAAGAAACTGTCAATTCCCAAAGCAAAGGTCGTGCGTGAAGGCACGCTTCAGGAAATTGCTTCTTCTGCACTGACCGTCGGCGATATCGTGCAGATCGAAGCAGGCGATGTAGTAAGCGGCGATGGGCGCATCATTCAATGCGCTGCCCTTCAAGTCAATGAGAGCGCATTGACCGGTGAAGTAGAGAGCGTGCATAAAACGGTGGATGCCTTAAATAAAGAGTTAATTGTCGGTGATCAGAAAAACATGGTGTTCTCCGGCAGTCTGGTTACGAATGGAACCGGTCGATATGTGGTAACCGCTATTGGCATGCATACCGAAATCGGCAAGATCGCGTCTATGCTGAATCAGGCAAAAGAACGCAAAACTCCGTTACAGAAAAGCTTAGATGAATTCAGTGGAAAACTGTCGCTTGTGATCATACTGGTTTCGCTTGTCGTGTTAGGACTCAATCTCTTTTTAGCGAAACAGTCTTTATTAGATGCGCTGATGATCGCAGTGGCGCTTGCGGTAGCGGCAATCCCGGAAGCGCTTAGTTCGATCGTAACGATCGTTTTATCTGTGAGCACGCAAAAGATGGTAAAAGAACATGCGATCCTAAAAAACCTGAATGCTGTGGAAAGCTTAGGCTGCGTGTCGGTCATATGCAGCGATAAAACGGGAACGCTGACTCAAAATAAAATGACGCCGCAGACGATTTACTTTTATGATAACCGCATGCAGATAGAGGACTTGGATTCACAAAATCATGATCATAGCGTTTTATTGAAGTGCTGTCTGCTTTGCAACAATGCGGTCGTAAATGAAGAACAGCGAATCGGAGATCCGACAGAACTGGCGCTGATCGATCTGGTACAGACGCATACCGAACATGATTTTCGCTTTCAAAATACTGCGGTGCGCAGACAAGAGCTGCCTTTTGATTCGGAGCGCAAGCTCATGAGCGTCGCCTCTTTGCATCATATTTATACAAAAGGCGCGCCGGATGTGATAGTAGAACGCTGCGATACGATCTTGGTAAACGGTAAAAAAGAAGCGCTGACAAGCAAACAGATCGAAACGATCAAACAGGAAAACAAGCGCTGTGCGGAAAATGGCCTGCGCGTGCTGGGCTTTGCGTATCGCTCCTTTCAAAAAGAAACATTGACATTTGAAGAGGAATACCATTTGACCTTTGTCGGACTGGTATCTTTGATGGATCCACCGAGAATAGAAAGCGCGGAAGCGGTAAAGCAGTGTAAATCAGCAGGTATTAGACCGATCATGATTACCGGCGATCATGTCATTACCGCAAGAGCCATCGCCAAGCAGATCGGGATTTATGAGGATGGAGATCTATCTGTGGAAGGACGAGAACTGGAAGCGATGAGCGAGGCAGAATTGGCAGACAAACTGCCGCACATCAGCGTCTATGCACGTGTTGCACCGGAGCATAAGATACGAATCGTAGAAGCATGGCAAAAACGCGGTGATATCGTGGCGATGACCGGTGATGGTGTGAATGACGCACCGGCCTTAAAACAGAGCGATATCGGTGTTGCAATGGGGATCACCGGGACAGAAGTGTCAAAAGACGCCGCAAGCATGATCTTGACTGATGATAATTTTTCCACGATCGTCAAAGCGATCATTACCGGCAGAAATGTTTACCGTAATATCAAAAATGCGATCAATTATTTATTATCGGGAAATTTTGCGGGGATCGTATGTGTGTTTGTTTCTTCTTTGTTTTTGTTGCCGACTCCGTTTTATCCGGTGCATCTGCTGTTCATGAACTTAATTACCGATTCATTACCTGCGATTGCGATCGGTATGGAGAAAAGCCATCGTGATGTTTTGCGGGAAAAACCTCGTAAAACAGACGAATCATTGTTAAATCGCAGTACCCTTCTTCAGATCGGCTTTGAAGGAATGATCATTGCCCTTTGTACGATGGGCGCTTATCTGTATGGTTTACAAAGTGATCCTGCACGTGCTTCGACAATGGCTTTCGCGACCATCTGCTTGGCGCGCTTGCTGCACGGCTTTAACTGCCGAAGTGAAAGCCCGCTGTATCAGGCTGGTGTTTTTTCCAATCGCTTCAGTGTGGCCGCGTTTTTGATCGGCGCAGCTCTGCTTCATCTTGTTTTGTTTGTGCCGTTTTTACAGGGCATGTTTCTGATCAAGCCGTTAAGTATCTCACAGTTGGCACTTGTTGATCTGTTTGCTTTACTGGTGGTATTGATCGTGCAGCTCAGAAAAAGCATCATGTATAAACAAAGGTGATTTTGCCAAGGGCACCGCATAAAGATCACAACAGAAGTGTATTTGATTGAGGCGAATGTTTATGCTTCAAAGAGCACGGTTTCAGTAGTACAGCTGCTTTTTGGCTTGCTTAACAAGTGCGGCTATAATCTTACGTGGCAGTGTCGCCAAGACTTGGCAAGCATATTTCTTTCTTTTCAGTGGAAGTGATGTGATCCTGCTTTTCAAAAGAATTCTACAAATTTCTGTTTTCATTTACAGATTATTATTTTATAATAAGAGCCTAAGAGAAAACGATCGACTGATTCTCTTACTGAACCTGTGAAGGGGGAATTGTGATGTCAAGAAAAACAAGTTCATGGTTAAGACGTCCTTATTGGGGTGTCTGTATCGTATCTGCCATTCTTTGTGCGATGGTTGCGAGCGTGGTCCTCGTTTATTGTCGGGATCATGGTACGCTGCCGTTGATTGCGACGATCCTGACAGTCGTCTTGCTGGTGATCACTTTATTTCTGCTGGTCAGAAATCTGCGGATCGCGCGTATTCAAAAGGAAATGCAGGCAGAGCTTTATAACGATCTGAAACGAAAAGGCAGTCATAACTGTCCGAAATGCGGCAACCGTGTCGGCATGCACGATGTGTTCTGCAATCACTGCGGCACGAAATTAAGATGATCGCTGCTGTAATATTGATTTTATTATTGATCGGAATCTCGGTTTGGATCGTTTGGCGTAAACGCAGCACACACAAGGTGGATCTTTCTAAGATCAACGGTGAAGTATATGATGAGGTGTGCGCGTATTGCGGAAGCATGATGAAAGCAAACGATCGATATTGCCCAAACTGTTTGAAGGAGCGAAAGTAGAAAGGAGGATGCGGCAATGGCGGATATCATTGTGATCGGCGGCGGACATGCCGGTGTAGAAGCGGCGCTTGCCTGTGCGAGATTAAAAAAAGATACGATTCTCTATACGATGCACATTGATATGATTGCGTCTATGCCGTGTAATCCAAGCATTGGCGGTCCGGCTAAGGGAATCGTCGTAAGAGAGATCGATGCGCTTGGCGGAGAAATGGGAAAAGCCGCAGATGCGACGGCGCTTCAGTTTAAGATGCTGAATACGACCAAAGGACCGGGCGTACAGTGTCTGCGGGTACAGTCTGATAAACTGGCCTATGCGCGCTATATGCAAAAACAGGTCCTGAACCAGGAGCATCTGGAAGTAAGAGAAATGATCGTAGAGCGCATTGTGGTCGAAAACGGTGTGATCAAAGGAGTCGTTTTGGCTGATGGCAGCATGGAGCCATGTCAAGCGCTGATCATGACCAGCGGGACTTTTATGAGTGCGAAGGTGATGGTCGGACATACGGTTAAGGAAAGCGGTCCGGACGATGAACCGACAACGCCGCATTTATCGCAGTCGCTGCGTGATGCGGGCATTTCCACATTCCGCTTAAAGACCGGAACACCGGCTCGCGTCTATACCGACAGCATTGATTTTTCCAAGACCGAAGTGCAGCCGGGAACAGATGCTTTTGTATCATTTTCTTATGAAACCAAAAATATTCTCCCTTTCGCAAAACAGCAGGTTTGTTATTTGACCTATACCAATGCGAAAACACATCAGATCATTCGTGATAATCTGGAAAAGAGTGCGATGTATTCCGGATTGGTGGAAGGCGTCGGTCCGCGTTATTGCCCGTCGATCGAAGACAAACTGGTACGCTTTGCCGATAAAGAGCGGCATCAGCTGTTTTTAGAACCGGAATCGCTGGAACTGGATACGACTTACGTACAGGGCTTTTCTACTTCGATGCCGCATGATGTGCAGGAAGCGATGCTGCATTCTTTGGCGGGATTGGAGCATTGCCGGATCAAAAAATATGCGTATGCGATCGAATATGATGCGATCGACCCATTGCAGATGAAGCCTTCTTTAGAAAGCAAGGTCGTCGAAAACTTATTTACGGCGGGACAGATCAACGGTACCAGCGGCTATGAGGAAGCGGCCGGTCAGGGACTGCTTGCGGGCATCAATGCCTGTTTGAAGCTGGATGGGAAAGAACCGCTGATCTTAAGCAGAGATGAAGCGTATCTCGGTGTTTTGATCGATGATCTGGTAACCAAAGGCACCAAAGAACCTTACCGTTTATTGACTTCACGTGCGGAGTATCGCCTGCTGTTAAGGCATGATAATGCCGATGCCCGGTTAAGCGCATATGGCCATGCGATCGGTTTGATCAGTGAAGAACGCTATGACCGTTTTTGCCAAAAGCAGGAAGCGATCAAGCAGCTGCTGGAGTTATTGGAAAACGCGCGCTTTACCCCGAAATCAGAGATCAATGCTTATCTGGCAGAGCAGGGATATGAAGCGCTGAGCGAAGGGATCAGTGCCAAGGTGCTGTTAAAGCGTCCGCATCTGGATATTCGCAAAATCTTATCCTATTTGCAGGTAGAAGCAGATGAGGAAGTGATGCAGCAGGTCGCCATTGAATTAAAATATGAAGGCTATATTCAAAAGGCCAGACGTGATGCCAGACACTTAAAACAGATGGAAGCCGTAAAAATACCGGCAGGTATTGATTATGGAGCGATCGAGCATTTGTCATTGGAAGCCAGACAGAAATTAGCGCAGATCCAGCCGGTTACGATGGGACAGGCATCTCGCATTTCCGGTGTAAATCCGGCTGATATTGCAGTGCTCTCTGTCTATTTGGAAAATCAGAAACGCAAAAAGAGGAAATCAGAATAGGAAGAAGCACCCTTCATGCTATCGCACAAAAAGGGTGTTTTTTGCATGTGGTGCTGCTGATAAAAGAAATCGTCGTTAATGATCGAACCTATTTAGAAAAACAGATATCGGTGCTATAATAAAAGAAAAGAAAACGGAAAAAAGGAGAAAGGCATATGAACAATTATTATGATGATTATGAAGTATGTACCTGTACCACAAAGATCAAAGAAGAAAAGGATGGTTATTACGCCTTTGAAGATACGATCTTTTATGGGGAAAAAGGCGGCATGCTTGCAGATCAGGGGACGATCAATCAGCTGCCGGTCATTGATCTGAAGTGGGAAGGGGAAGAACTTTATCATAAAGTGGCAGGTAGTTTGTGCGATCCGATCGAAATGTGTGTCGATGAGGAAACAAGACGCATCAATACAACGGTGCAAAGTGTTTTGCATCTATTAGATGGATATTATGAAAAACAGGGCTTTTCTATTCCTACGGTCGGTGTACAGCCGGATAACCAGTGGTATGAGGTCAACAGCAAGACGATCAGCGAAGAAGATCTGAAACAGACAGAAGCTTTTATCAATGAGGTCATTCGTCAAGATATCAGTATGACGATCACCTATATGAACGGCAAAGACTATCCGGACCCGTTTTATCAAAAATTTGAAGAACTGCGGGTGGTTTCATTTGGCGATATCAATACCCAGCCATGCGGTACGCTGCATGTCAATCATATGGGACAGCTGGAAAGCTTTGTGATCTTAGATCATGAAAAGACGGCAAAAGGTACAAAGGTCTATTTCAGCGTTTATCATGCGACCAACCAGAAATTAAAGGAATGTTACCGTTTGGTAAAAGAAGCTGCCAAAGCAGCCGGTGTAAAGAAAGAAGAACTGTGCGCACGCATTGAAGAGTTAAGCAAAAGCACAAAACAGATGAAGAAAGAATTGGCTGAGGTCAAAAAGCAGCTGGTCGCTGTAAAGGTGCAGGAATTGTTGCAGAAGGAAGCGGCAGTGATCGCTTATGACGGTGAGGATGCTAACGACATCAGAACAGCGGCACAGGCAATGATGAATCAGGTTGACGGCAATAAAGTGATTTATATGACAAGCGGTGATGCGATTCATTTTGCGATCGTATCCGGAAAAAATGAAGCCCGCACGATTTTAGAAGCGATCAAGGCATCGTTTGAAGTAACCGGCGGCGGTTCTCCTAAGATCGTAACGGCAAAAGCAGAGGTAGGCAAAGATGCTTTCTTAGAAGCACTGGCAAAGATCGTATCACAGTAAGTGATAAAACAAAGATGAGCCCTCGGTCATGACGTTTTAGAATATAAAAGAAAAGAGGTCGCAGCCAAACAGATGATTTCAAGAAAATGAAATGATTCTATTCGGAGGCAACGACCTCTTTTTATGATTGCGGCAGGAGCAGTTTACCGTTTACGGGCAAAATGTTTTTATAACATCGCTTCTCCGTGCACATATGTTTGTATCACATGGTAATTTCGATCATATACGGTCAAATCGGCAATATATCCTTCTCGGATCAGTCCTTTTTCATGATCGATCCCCAGCATTCTGGCAGGATTGATCGTTACGGCGTTTACTGCTGTCACAAGTGGCAGTTTGCCTTTTTCTGTCATATCTTTGATATTTGCGATCATCGGTTTTAAGCTGCCGGCGATTTTACCATTCAATAGTCTGGCGACACCGTCATCACACACTCGGGTCAAACCGCCTTCCGCCTCATAAATACCGGGCGCCAGTCCTTTCAAACTGGTGGAATCGGTTACAGAAATCAACTTGTCTTTTCCTTTCATTGTTCCGACTAATTGCATGATTGCCGGATGAACATGAATGCCATCGCTCATCACTTCACAATATACGTCATCACAAAGCATTGCGGCGGCTGGTAAATTCGGTTCACGGCTCATCATCGGACTCATGCAGTTAAAACAGTGAATCACATTGCTTGCTCCTTCACGGATCGCCTGCATTGCTTCTTCATAGCGTACACCGCTAAATCCCATACATACTTTAATGCCTTGTTTTACACAATACTTCAATGTTTCATGTTCATGATCTTCTTCTACCGCCAAACTAATCGTACGAATGGTATTTCTGGAACAAGCGATGTATTCTTTTACCTGTTCTACTGTCGGCGCTTTTAACAAGAACTTGTTATATGTGCCGCAATACTGATGGCTCATAAACGGCGCCTGTAAAAAGGTACCGTATATTTCCGCGCCATGCGGCTTTTCATCCATTACATCCGCCACGGCAATAAGCGATTTTTTGATTTTATCTTCCGTAGTCACATTGATTCCGACCAGAAACGTGGTAACACCTTCTTTTACATAGTAATGCGCCCACTTTTTCAAAAACGCCGCATCGCCGTCGGCGGCACCTCCCCCTTGATAACCGTGCGTATGAATATCGATCAGCCCCGGAATGATGTAATGATCTCCGTAATCTATTGCCTGCTTTGTTTTCTTTCGGATGATCTGTTTGATGCGATTCCCTTCTATTTCAATAGTTGCAGGTACAAATTCCTCATTCAGCCAAACATGATTTCCTGTAATCAGCATGTTCTCACTCCTCTCTTCTTCCTATAAGTATTTCACGATATCTTCTCTTGGATCAGAAGGCACCATTTGCACAGACAGCGATACCCCCTTTTCCACGAGCATATGTAGCTGCTCTTCATCTTCCGGTGTGACACAAACTGTTTTTACCAATGTGCGTGAACGCACGGAACCGTTGAGATTGCCGATCGTTACCTCTTTCAGCGGAAATCCCTGTTCTAAAAGCCGCACTAGCGTATCAATGGTCTTTACGATGATAAAAATGCGATCTTCTCCGTATTTTTCGCTTTTTATGTTTTTTGTTGCGGTTTCCACATCTAAAATACTTAGTTTACATACTTTAGGACACGCCATCTTCAAGATACTTTTCATCAGCGTATCTTGAATGACATCATTATCGATCACCATGATCCGCGTCGCTTTTAAGGTGCCGGTCCACATCACCGCAACCTGTCCGTGAATGAGTCTTGAATCTACGCGTATGTTTACAATTTCCATGTTTTTCCTCCTGTCATGACGAATGACTTAAACCGTTAATATACCGAAGTATGACAATACTAAACTGATCGCAATGACGATATAGATCAAACGTGCCGATTTCATGCCGAACTTATCTAAAAACTGATAGCATAAGAAAGCGACGATTGCCGATCCGATGTTCGGCAGTATCGCGTCGAACAACTGTGCCTGTACGTTAAATTCAAAACCGTCAAAAGAAATGGTGCCGAACTTGACGCTTACCATTGTCGCGATCATTGCCCCGATGACCGTTAAGCCTAAGATACTGCCGCACTTTGTCAATTCTGCCAAACTTTGATTCAGGCTTTCAGTTAGTTTGGTACCTTCCCGATATCCCAAACGGCAAAACCAAGGGCGCAGTACGAACGGCACAAAGACGATCCACGCAAACCATAACAGCAGTCCGATAAAATTCCCCTGCAAACCGGTCGAAACCGCAATAGATCCGAAGATCACATCAAATACACTGGAAAATAAAGTATCGCCGATACCGGAGAATGGTCCCATCAAACTGGTTTTGACTGCTTGCGCCATCTCCAAACCGTCTTCTCCGAATTCCTCTTGGATCGCAATATCCATTCCGAAAATAATTGCGGCTAAGTTCGTTTCGCAATTAAAGAACTGTGATTCTACTTCATAGGCATGTAATCGCGCTTGTTCATCATCTTTATACAGTTTATCTAATACCGGCGCCATTGTGATCAAATAGCCTGCCGCTTCCATCTTTTCATAATTCCAAATGGTAGCAAGGAAAGTAGACCATCGCCATGTGATGCGATACAATTCTTTATTCGTGAATTTCTTTGTCAGATTTGTCTTTTGTTTATTCATCATAATTGCCTTCCTCCTCGATACTGATGCCCGTGACAAGTTTTGCCTGATTATTTTTATCCATCTGATAAACAAATAAAGCGATGGATAATCCGACCAACGCTACGGCGATGGTAGACGCATTGAAACATGCGGCAAGTACAAAGCCGATGATCAAATACTGGATATTGCCTTTTAACGGCATGTATTTTAGTAAAATGGTAAAGCCGATCGCCGGGAAAATACCGCTTGCGATGGTCAAACCGTTCAATACCCATGCCGGCATCATTTCATTTAATGTTTCGACAAGGGAAGGACCTACCACCAAACAGATGAATACCGGTATTGCTCTTGTCAAAGACCATGTCAATAAGCCGCCGGCATTTCGGATCATGATTTTCTTCAAGTCGCCGCTTGGCACTACCGCATCTACTTGATGCTGCCAAAAACTGTTGATGATACGTCCCACGACGTCTAACTGTACGGTCAGCGTTGCGACCGGGATTCCCACTAACGCGGTAACTTCCGCTATACGGCTCACATCTCCTTTACAAAGCGCTACTACGATAATGGCAGCCACTTGATAATTCGGAATAGACGCACCGCCGAAATAGTTTAATCCAAGCGCATATGACTGCATCGTTGCTCCGACGATCAATCCCAACTGCGGATCATTCATAATGACGCCCGCGATTACACCGGTAATCATCGTATTATGTACAGTCAAATGCACTGACATAAAATCAATCATGATAAGTCCGGATAAAATCGTCAATAAAATAATTTGCATTGTGGTCATGTCAATACCTCCTCTTCTGTCATTGTCTTGTTCCACAAATGATGAAATAGATCATAATATCTATCTTTTCACATTTATGGTATCATCAAGCATGATCGGTATTGATAAAAAACGAAAATTTGTATCTAATTAGTAACGTTTATTGAAATATTATTGATCAGGATGTTTTTTATATGCGTATAGAAAAGGAAATAAAATAGATGCGATTTTCAGTGTTACTTGAATCACTTCCTTTTTTCAGTATATAATGACAGCGATAAAGGAGCACACATGACAACAAAAGAAAAATACAAATACAAGATGATCGAAAACTATATCCATGAACGCATCAGAAGCGGGGCATATCCTTCTGATTCTCTGCTTCCGACGCAGCAGGCGTTTTGCGAGCAGTTTCAGGTAAGCAGAAGAACGGTAAATAAAGCGATGGAATCACTTGTAGAGAACGGGCTCGTTGAGAAAATACAGGGCAGCGGCTGTTATGTGCGTACGCCTAAATTAAGTAAGCAAAGCATCTATATGGCTTCTTTTTCGGAAGAATACACCGGGAAAGGATTCGACGTATCGACAAAACTGTTATTTTATACGGTAAAGCGCATCACTGATTTTCAAGACCGATCATTATCGAAAAAACTGGGCGTTTTGCCTAACAGTCAAGTGCATTATTTTGAACGAGTGCGTTTTGGCAATGAACGCCCTTTTGCGGTGCAGTATACTTATATTACAAAAGATATCATTCCCGAGTTACCGCTCGCTTATTTGAAAAGTTCCATTTATTCTTATATCGAACATACTTTGAGACTGACGATCGGCGATGGTTCAAGCGTATTGTCGATCATATTGCCGCCAAGCGATATCGCCTTGCTGCTAAAGATAAAGCAAAGCGAACCGGTCGTTTATATTTCGCATATATCAAGACTTCAAAACGGCGTGATCTTTGAATATTCCGATTCATATATCCGCTATGATACTTTTACTTTGCTTTACAGCAATAAAAGAGAAAAATAGCGTTTTACGCGTATTATCGAAAGAAAGAAACGGGAAGAAGCGAGTATTGTTTTTAACGGATACAGACAGCAAAGAAGAGATAAGAAATCAGCGGTTTTATAATAGCGACAAAGGCGATGGTTGAAAAACGCACTGTGATTTATAACAGATAAAGGGCATGCGCTTGTATGGGAACAGGGCGCATCCTTTTTTTATCAGTCGCGAAAAGGCGTGCTGTGTTTACTATATTAAACTTTTTATTAAAAATATTAAAAAACGGGTTGTGTTTTCATCAAAATCATGTATAATGTGTCTTGTTCAATTTATGAAAATAAAAGTTTAGTATCAAGAAACACGGAGGTGATCGGATGAACATCGGCGAAAAGCTGAAAGAGCTGCGGCTTCGCAATGGTTTGACATTGGAAGAACTGGCTGCGCGAAGCGAGCTGACAAAGGGCTTTTTATCACAGGTCGAACGTGATCTGACAAGTCCCAGCATTTCAACGCTGGAGGATCTTTTAGAGGCGCTGGGAACCAATCTGGCTGAGTTTTTCAAATCGGAAAAAGAGGAAAAGATCGTATTTTCACAACAGGACTTTTTCGTAGCGGAAAAGGATGCGTACACGATCGAATGGATCATTCCCAATGCGCAGAAAAATGAAATGGAGCCGATTCTTTTGACACTGCATCCGCATGAGCGAAGCATGCTGATGGAAAGTCATAACGGGGAAGAATTCGGTTACGTACTGAAAGGAACGCTGACCCTGGTAAAAGGCAATAAGCATTATCGCTTAAAAGCAAAGGAAACCTTTTATTTAGACGGCAAGACGAGCCATTATTTGGAAAATACCGGCAGCAGTGATGCAAAGATCCTTTGGATCACAACGCCGCCTATGTTTTGATCAATCAGGAGGAGAAGGTTATGGAAACGGAAAACAAAAAGTTAATACAGTTTCGCAATATCGTAAAAGAGTTTGACGGACAGATCGTATTAAAGGGAATCAATCTGGATATTTATGAAAATGAGTTTGTGACGCTGCTTGGACCAAGCGGGTGCGGAAAGACAACGTTGCTGCGCATTCTCGGCGGTTTTTTGGAAGCGAGTGAGGGAACGGTGATCTTTGATGGCGAAGACATCAGCACACTGCCTGCACATAAGCGGGAACTGAATACCGTATTCCAGAAATATGCGCTATTTCCGCATATGACGGTTTATGAGAATATCGCATTCGGTTTGAAGATCAAAAAGATGAGCAAGGATGTCATTGAACAAAAGGTCATGAAGATGATGAAGCTGATCGGTATGGAAGGATATGAAAACAAGAACGTAACTCTGCTTTCCGGCGGTCAGCAGCAGCGTGTGGCAATCGCCAGAGCGCTTGTCAATGAGCCGAAAGTGCTCTTGTTAGATGAACCGTTAGGCGCGCTTGATCTGAAGCTGCGCAAAGAAATGCAGTATGAATTAAAACGTATTCAGCAGGAGGTCGGCATCACCTTTATTTTCGTAACGCATGATCAGGAAGAAGCACTGACGATGTCTGATAAGATCGTCGTTATGAAAGACGGCGAAATTTGTCAGGTGGGAACGCCGCAGGATATTTACAATGAACCGGTCAATCGCTATGTTGCGAATTTTATCGGCGAAAGCAATATCATTCCCGCTGTCATGAAAGAAGACTATAAAGTGAAGTTTGATGATATTGTATTTGACTGTGTGGATCATGGCTATGGGGAAAATGAGAAAGTCGATGTCGTGATCCGTCCTGAGGACATTGACATCGTCGATGTGGAAAAAGGCAAGATGAGCGGCGAGGTGCTGAGCGTATTGTTTAAGGGCGTTCATTATGAAGTAATTGTGGAAACCGTGCCGGGAACGACCGTCAATGTAAAGATGCACGTGATCCGCAATCATGATGTTACCTCTGAAAACGGCAAGGAAAAGATCAGTGCCAATGACTTCTATGTCGATATCGAAGACGTAGCGGCATTAGACGATAAAGAAATCATCGCTCGTGCCGATGCACAGGCATGGTCGCCGGAATCAGATGAATACATCTCCATCAACAAGATCGAATATGATCTGAAAGAAGAATTGGGAGAATATCCGGTCGTATTCGCTACCGCAAACGGTACCTCGATCGAACGCAAGATCTTTGTCGTCAATCAGCGTGTCGTAAAAAATGAAAAGGCGAATGAAGCGGTCATGGCGTTTAACTTCTTTAAGACCGTTGATGAGATCAAAGAATCGGTTGCGCTGGATACAGACTTAAAGACATGGGCAAACGCACAGGGCTGGAAGCTGAGCGATGAAGACGAATCGATCGATATGAGCGTTGATTACGATTTCGATGATGAAAACATCGTAGAAGGTGTTTATAACATCTCATTCTCAACGACCGGTCGGGAGTTTAAGATTCATACGACAGATTACGTGGAAGAAGGAAAAGAGGTCGGCTTGACATTCTTCCCGGAAGATATCCATGTCATGGAGAAGATGGGTTTCTAAATGAAGCGGTTTTCTCAATTAGCAGTTCCTTATATCGTTTGGGTTGCATTGATGATCGTATTGCCGCTGGTGCTGATCCTGCTTTATGCGCTTACGGCACAAGGCAATGAGCTGATCACTTTCTCCTTTACGCTGGAACATTTCAAACGCTTTTTTACCGACCTTGATTTTCTATTGATCTTATGGCGCTCGGTCGTCATTGCCTTTAAGACGACAGTGATCTGTGTATTGCTGGGTTATCCGATTGCTTATTTCATTGCGCGAAGCAATGATCGTCTGCGCAATGTTTTGATCTTGGCAATTACACTGCCGATGTGGATCAACATGCTGGTAAGAACCTATGCATGGATCGGCTTGCTTTCTGATGGCGGCCTGCTTCAGCAGCTGCTTGCATGGATCGGATTAGGGGATGTCAAGCTGTTATATACGGAAGGAGCCGTTTTGCTTGGCATGGTATATAACTTCATTCCGTTTATGATCTTGCAGATCAATACATCATTGTCTAAAATGGACAAATCGCTGATTGAAGCAAGTGCGGATCTAGGCGCGAATAAGGTACAGACATTTTTGAAAGTGGTCCTGCCGCTTTCTTTGCCGGGCGTGGTAAGCGGAATCTCGCTGGTCTTCCTGCCGGCTGTCAGCTCGTTCTTCATTCCGAAGCTATTAGGCGGCGGACAGTACTTCCTGATCGGAAATGTCATTGAAAATCAGTTTATCACTGTTGGCGAGTGGAATTTCGGCAGTGCGATCTCGATGATCATGGCAGTGGTCATGATGTTCAGCATTTATGTGATTCGCAAGCTGGAAGAACGAAGCGCTGGAAAGGGGGATAAATAAGATGAAGAAAGAAAAACGCCCGATCGGCAAGATCTTGATGATCTTAACATTGGCATTCTTCTATCTGCCGATCTTGTTTATGATGGTATTCTCCTTTAATTCCAGTAAATCACTGACGCATTTCAGCGGATTCTCAACGATCTGGTATGAACGGATGTTTGAAAACCGTTCGATGATGGAATCGTTACAGACGACGATCGTGATCGCTTTGATCGCAACTGCTGTTTCTACGCTGATCGGAACGATTAGTGCGATCGGTTTATCAAAATCTAAAAAAATCGTGCGCAAGGTCATGATGCAGTTAAATGATTTTCCGATCATGAATCCGGAAATCGTAACGGCGATCGGATTGATGTTACTGTTTATCACGCTGCGCATTGAACGCGGTTTTATGACGATGCTTTTGGCACATATCGCTTTCTGTACACCTTATGTTATTTTAAGCATCATGCCGAAGATCCGCTCACTGGATCCGAATCTGGCTGACGCCGCTATGGATCTTGGGGCAACGCCATGGCAGGCGCTCACGAAGGTGCTGGTGCCGCAGATCATGCCGGGCATCGTATCCGGTGCGCTGATCGCATTTACGATGTCATTTGATGATTTCATTATCTCTTACTTTGTAACCGGCGGCGGCGTCAAGAATTTGAGCATCATGGTCTATACGATGAGCAAACGGGTCAATCCGAGCATCAATGCGATCTCTACTTTGGTAGTCGTACTGATTACGGTTGTCTTGCTGATCATCAATCTCGTGCCGATGTTTCGCAAAAACAAGCCGGGCAAAAGCAAAAAAGGATGGATCGTACTGGGCATTGCGGCTGCGCTTGGCTTAGGCGCCTTTGCATTAAATTCATCAAAATCGGAAGGAAAATACGCAGGACAAACACTGTATGTATATAACTGGGGAGAATATACCGGTGAAAATCTGATCCCGATGTTTGAGGAACAAACCGGCGCCAAAGTGGTAATGGATCAGTTTGATTCCAATGAGCAGATGTATATCAAAGTCGCAAATGGTGAAGTGTATGACATTTTGGTGCCAAGCGACTATATGATCGAACGACTGATGCAGGAAGATATGCTGCAGAAGCTGGATCAGGATCAGCTCAACTGTCTGGATCTATTATCTGACGGGGTAAAAGGTCTCTCATATGATCCGAAAAATGAATATTCCGTTCCTTATTTCTGGGGTACTGTCGGCATTGTTTATGATAAAAACAAGGTAAGCGAGGAAGATCTGGAGAAAGAAGGGTTCAATATTTTCCTCGATCAGAAATACAAAGGCGACATTTATCTGTATGATTCAGAACGAGATTCATTCATGATGGCATTAAAAGCGCTTGGTTATTCGATGAATACAAGTGATGAAAAAGAATTGAATGAAGCCTATGAATGGCTGCTGGAATGTGTCAATACGATGGAACCGGAAATCGTAACCGATGAAATCATTGACAATATGGCGCAGGGCAGAAAAGCGCTGGGCCTTGTGTATTCCGGAGATGCGGCTTATATCATGAGTGAAAATGAAGATATGGGCTTCTATTTACCGGAAAGCGGAACGAATTTGTGGTCAGATGCCATGGTCATTCCGAAGAATGCGAAGAATGTGGAGCTGGCGCATGCATTTATCAATTTCGTTTCTGAATATGAGGGAGCAATGGATAATTCCAGCTTTGTCGGCTATACTTCGCCAAATGAAGAAGTCATGCTGGAAATGTCACAGGAAGGCGGCGAATATGAAGGGATCAATGCGTATTTGCCAAGAACCGGATATGAGAAGGATGAAGTCTTCCAGTATGATGAAGATACAAGAAAGATCATTGCGAACTTATTTGCGAAAGTAAAGGTAGCGGCTTCCAATGCCAGTTAAATAAAAGATAAATAAAAAAAACGATGGAAGCACGTGCAGTGTGCGGCAAGGAGAACATGCTTGTGCTTATGGAAATGAAAAGGGATTGTTGTAAAGCAGTCCTTTTTTATAGGCAGGCACTTTTTCAGATTTTTCGCATATCATAGCGGGGATTAGTAAGACAATATTTAGAAAATAGGGAATATCCATATTGGCGCAATAAAAAACATAGATATATTCAGGGAAATGTTTTATAATAAAGATGTTTGCAGGAAGTAAAACAAGCGTTGTGAAAGAAACGCTGTATTGATAAATGAGATCGGGAAGGAGAATATGGATGAAAGAAGTCATTAAGATTGAAGGAGGGCATGCATTAAAGGGAACAGTGCGCATCAGCGGTTCAAAAAATGCAACGGTAGCGCTGATACCTGCGGCAATCTTGGCGAACGGTCCGGTTACGATCGTAGGGGTACCGAATATATCAGATGTGGAATCACTTGCGGTTTTATTGCGGGATTTGGGGGTAGATGTCTGCTTTAAGGCACAGGATCACATCATTATTGATCCGACCCATATGCAGAATCGCCCGATGACACAGGATGCGGTGCAAAAACTGCGTGCTTCTTATTACTTCATGGGCGCATTATTAGGGAAATATGGCAGAGTGGAAATGAAGATGCCGGGAGGCTGCTATTTAGGCCCAAGACCGATCGATCTGCATTTGAAAGGATTTGAAGCGCTGGGTGCAACAGTCAATTATGAACATGGTGCTTATATTATTGAAGCGAAGGAATTGGTGGGCACAAAGATCTTTTTAGATATTTCCAGTGTCGGTGCGACTTTGAATGTCATGATGGCGGCAGTTTATGCAAAGGGGCGCACGATTATCGAGAATGCGGCGAAAGAACCGGAAATCATTGATGTGGCAACGCTGCTGAATAAAATGGGTGCGCAGATTCGCGGCGTCGGTACCAATGTCATTACGATCGACGGTGTGGAAACGCTGGGCGGCTGTTTCCATGAAATTATCCCGGATCGCATTGAAGCGGCAACCTATATCGTGCTGGCAGCGGCAGCCGCAGAGGAAATGACTGTGGAGAATATCATTCCACAGCATTTGGAATCTCTGTTGTCCAAACTGGAGGAAATCGGTGTGGAAATGAAAGTGGATATTGACAAGGTTACCATTAAGGGAAGAAATCCGCATTTGAAAGCGACAGATATTAAAACATTGCCTTATCCGGGCTTTGCGACGGATATTCAGCAGCCGCTTACTGCTTTATTAACACAGGCGGAAGGACAGTCGATCGTTACGGAAACGATTTACACAGAGCGCTTTAAGCATTGTCATGAATTGAATAAAATGGGTGCGAATATCAATGTCATGGTACCGAGTTCCTTTATCAATGGACCGACACGCTTATCAGGAGCGGAAGTTGTCGCAACAGATCTGCGCTGCGGCGCTTGTCTGGTAATTGCGGGTTTGATTGCGGACGGCATTACCGAGATCAGCGAGATTTATCATATTGACCGCGGCTATGAAAATTTAGATGGAAAGCTAAGCGCTTTGGGGGCAAAGATCTGGCGGGAAACGATCGCATAAGAAATCGGTGATGGCAAATGTGAACGCCATATAAGGAAGTAATTTGAAAACACATCGAAATATAACTTCATAAGCATGGAAGGCGACAGAGAAATATCTCTCTGCCGCCGTTTTTATGCAATGCCAGTTACCTTGAAAACATCATGGTGTAAACCGGTAAAAGAATCCAAGCAACGCTCTTTATCCCTGATCGATCGAAGGTAAATCAATGAAGTTATAACGATATTGATAAGCATGATTTCTTTTGCTTTTGTTTCTTTCTTGATCGTTTCTATTATTTTGGCATTGATCACATTTCTTTTTCCCATCGGCTTTCAGCAGCTTTCCATTGTTGTGAAAACTCTATTTTTCCAACAGCCGCTAGAAAAGGTTCTGTCAAAAATGCCTTGATCGTTTTAAGCACAGTGCTGAAATGATCCGTTTTAGTGTCTATCTTCAGGCAGAATGCTTTCCACTTCTTCTGCATAGCAGGATCATCTGCAAAGCGCATAACCTGTTCAAACTGCTCTATCACAAAGCTATGTTCACGATTTTCGAAAGTTTTTTTCAGTGCTTCACTGAGTACTTTGCCGTCAAAATCAAATTTATTGGCAAGATAATAAATATCATAGTAATCTTTCATTCGACTGGAAAATTCCATCAGAGTGAGGATTGCATCTATTTTCTCAGCAATCGTTGTTTCAAGAGAATAGGTATTTACCACCGGTGCAGTGAAATCATCAAGCTGCGTCGGGATTTTTCGCTTTTCTTGTTTTGGTACGATCACATCGCCCACACCGAAGTCTATATGAAATGGAGTTCGCGTATTTTTAATACGAGCCACAATAGAAGTCCCGATACCGGCATATTTCTTAGCAACCGCAATAGGCGCAATATCGTTAATTTCAAAGGTAATAAAATCATTGCCGGTAGACATAGATAGGATTTCATCCAGTACAGATTTTAACTGTTCGGGCGTATTTGGTACTTTTTGAAGTAGGAAGTCCACATCCATCGTTACCCTACTATCAAAATTGGTAACGGAATAAATAAACAAACCACCTTTGAGGATAAGGTTTTCTGCATATTTGGACTTTTCCAAACGGCGCAAAAATTCTTCTTGACAGAAAAGTTGGAGGCAAAGCTGATAGCTTCTTCCGCTTTCTTTTGCCTTGTTTTTGAGCCGTGCAAGTACGGATGCGGCAATATCAGCCATTGATCAACACCTCCATTACATTCATAACTTTTGTATAAAGATTCATCTCTTTTGCATATTTAGACAAGTTCACAAGGTTCTTTTTTTTATCAGCAGCATAAGCATTGACAGCCTTATTGAAAATTTCATTGTCGAGTTTTGTGCGATACTTAAAGCAGTCACAAATTGTTCTTTCGCGGTCATATATAGGAAGCATGACGCCGTTAAAATTGCTTGTAGTTTTACCCATATCTAGGAAATCCTTTTGAATATAATAAGCCTTCATCGGAAATTCTTCAATATTCTTTACGGCACGGGTGGCTGTTCGCGGCACAGCAATAGACCATTTGCGAGGAGAAAAATCACTATATCCATAATGGAACAAGGCAGATTCCACACAAATAATTCCTTGTGGAAGGATTTCTCTTATCCACTGTTCCTCTGTTATATGATTGCTCTTTGGAAGCTGATAAATGCCTCTGCGAACCCTCTCGATAACTCCTTCTTTACAGAAAGCCGCTACTTCATATTTATTTATTCCGCTAGCGACAAAATCCGAAGTTTTTGCAACTCCTCCGTTATTTTCAATTACTTTTATTAAACTTTCTTTTTTATTCAAGCGAGCACCAACTTTCTGCATACAAAAAATAAACATTGTATGCAATTAGTATATCGTATCGTGTTAGATATTGCAACAACTATATGTAGGCAGCATTCTTGGCTTTATAGGTTTTCGGTAGTGAACAGGTATGACAGGAAGATAAGCGATTAAGGATGTTGTATTGCACACATCGTGAAATAGCAGGTATTACGGAGCTTATGTCAATGTTTGTAAATTACCTGATTCAGCGTATTGCGTCTATAATAACGATAAAGCAAGCGATAAACGTGAATTTTTACTTTACAGTGGCAGAAATAATTGATATTTTTTTCGACTGGGAAATTTATGCTATGATTGGGGAAGTTCGAAAAAGCAGGCTTTCAAATTTTTGGTATGATAAAAAGATAGGGTGGAATCTATTTTCTGAGCTACACCGTTACTCCCTTATTTGATATCCGCAAATATGTCATCGCCTTTTTTATGGCATAGGATATATATTAGCAGAGAAGAAACATCAGAAAATGATGCAAATAAAAACCGTTTCGCTAAGCATGGAGAAACGGTCTTCAGATACAGGTAAGATGCTGCATGATGCAGGGATGATCCGGAACTATTTTGGATGATACATTTTCTTTGTCTGATAAGCGGCTTCACAGGTCAGATTCATTTCCAGTTTTCGATAGACATTGCGGTCTACTTCTGAAAGGATCACTGTACTGTGTGCCTCGCAGCATTTCAGCTTTGACAACTGCTGTAAAGCTAAATGGGAAATCGGATTGGTCGTGGCGGAAATTGCCAGACAGATCAGAATTTCATCGGAATGTAAACGCGGATTGTTGTTGCCAAGACTGCCGGTCTTTAACTTCTGAATTGGCTCAATGATGCTTGGTGCGATCAGCGGAATATCGTCATTGATATGCCCCAATGCTTTTAAGGCGTTTAATAAGGCAGCGGCGCTTGCTCCTAACAGGGAGGAGGTCTTACCGGTTACCACACTTCCATCAGGCAATTCGATCGCCATTGCCGGAGCCTGCGTCATTTCGGCTTTTTCAAGTGCCGGTTTCACACAGATGCGGCTTTCTTTATCAATGTTTGCCTGAGACATGACAAGTTCGATCTTTTCGATCGTCGCCATTTCAACGAGACCTTTTTTATGCCCTTCGCAGGCATGGTAATAGCGTCTGATAATTTCATCGCAGCTTGCTTTTACAGCCGCATCATTATCAACGATGCAGTTGCCGACCATATTTACGCCCATGTCGGTAGGGGATTTATAAGGACAGGTGCCGTTGATCTTTTCAAAGATAGTACGCAGCACCGGGAAGATTTCTACATCGCGATTATAATTAACGGTCGTTTCGCCATATGCCTCCAAATGGAACGGGTCGATCATATTGATGTCGTTTAGATCGGCGGTCGCTGCTTCATAGGCAAGATTGACCGGATGTTTCAAAGGGAGATTCCAGATCGGGAATGTTTCAAATTTCGCATAGCCTGCTTTGATGCCGTGCTTTTGTTCATGATACATTTGCGAAATACAGGTTGCCATTTTACCGGATCCGGGACCCGGCGCCGTTACGACGACAAGCGGCTTGCTTGTTTTGATATAGTCGTTTTTGCCTAATCCTTCTTCGCTCACGATATAGGATACATTATTCGGATAGCCGGGAATCGGATAATGTAAGAAGACCGGTATGTCAAGCGATTCTAATTTCTGTTTGAAAGCATCGGCAGCTGCCTGATTTTCATATTGGGTTAAAACAACACTGCCGACATATAAGCCGACGCCGCGAAAGGCATCGATCAGGCGCAGTACTTCACCGTCATAGGAAATACCCAGATCGCTGCGCACTTTGTTTTTTTCAATATCACCGGCATTGATGGCGATGATGACTTCGACCTGTTCTTTTAAGGTCAAAAGCATTTTCAGCTTGCTGTCAGGCTCAAACCCCGGCAATACTCTGGCTGCATGGTTATCATCGAATAGTTTACCGCCAAACTCCAAATACAGTTTATTATCAAATTGGGAGATCCTTTCTAAAATGTGCTTGGATTGCATCTCTAAATATAATTGATTATCAAATGCTTGTGTTTTCATCCCGAATCCTCTCTTTCATCAACTTCATCATTATATCAAAAAATGTGGGGATTTCCTATGTAAAAATAGAGGAATTTTGAGGGGGCGTGTATTCGCTGTACTTAGATAAGTGATTTTTAGTAGTTATCTGAGATTGATACGAACTGTTACCTTATTTTTTCATTCTTTGTATCATTTTCATAAAGTTTTAGATGCTGCTTTGATTAAGTCGATTTTTAGGAAATATAATTTGAAAAGGATCGCTTTTTGTTATTTTTTCCTTTCAGCATGGCGCTATAGCGGACAAGTAGTACATTCCCCATTTCTACAGACCAATGAATTTCCCATATGTCTCTTTCCATAGTCATTTCTATGGGAATAAGGTATAATGAATTATAAGCAATAAAGAAAGGAGCAACGGGAATGGGCATGAGAAAAACTTTGCAAAAGATATACGCACTGCTGGAATGGAAACAGAAAGTAATCTTTATCATGATTTTGTTGATCATGCTTCTTTCTTCCGCTTTGACACAAGTTACACCAAAAGCCATTGGCTGGCTGACAGATGACATTTTTGCCGAGGGAAGAATGGCGTTTATCGATTTGCTGCCGATGCTACTGTTGATCTTAATTGTGAATGTCGTAAATGAACTGCTTAAAATCTGGCGTAGACTGTTGGTGGAGGATACAGCGACCAAAACTGAAAAGAAAGCGCGCACACTTGTCATTGCTTCTCTCATGAAAGCGCCGCTGCGTTATTTTAAGGAAAACATGACCGGCAATATCCACGGCAGGTTGAATCGCTGTTTAGAAGGAACGATCAAACTAGAAAAATTGATATTTATGGATTTAGCGCCAGCAGTATTTAATAGCATTGCTGCTGTGATTGTGATTTTTACGACCCTGCCTTTTACATTGGCGCTGCCGATGTTGCTGGTAATACCGATCGGTGTATTGATCGTACTTCGACAGATCACAACACAAAAAGGCATACGAATTGCATTGCTGGAAACAAAGGCAAATATGGATGGTTCGCTGGTGGAATTGCTGAATGGAATCGAAGTGATCCGAATGGCAAACAGCACAATGATCGAAGAGCATCGTTTTTCGATCAAATCTGAAGAACTGCGTGAGAAAGAAATGAAGCATCATAAACAGATGGCGAAATATGATGCGATGAAGTTTTTTAATGAAGTCTTTTTTACAGTGTTCATTATCGGTGCATCTGCTTATTTGGCGACACAGGGAATCATCAGTGTCGGTGCAGTGCTGACTGCCTATCTTTGTTTTTCTCAACTGATCAAACCTCTAGAGGAACTGCATCGGATTTTAGATGAATTATCAGAGAGTTTTGTACTGGCAGAGGATTTTTTCAAAATGGCGGAAATTGCCTGTGATTTTTCTTATCAGCCAGTTTCGGCGAAGCAACTGCTGTTCAAAAAGCACGATATGATCTTCGCAGAAAAACTACGGCTAGCCTATGAATCAAATGAAGAAGTGCTGAAAGGCATTGACCTGAAAATAAAGAGCGGTTCTTTTATTGGGATAGCCGGGCCCAGTGGGTGTGGTAAATCTTCACTGATCAAAGCAATTTGCAAGTTGGAAAAAAGTGAAGGAGCGCTATATATCGATGGTAGGGAAATAGAATCACTGTCGCGGGAAATGTTGTCGGAGTTGATTGCATTGGTACCGCAAAATCCTTTTTTGATCGCAGGAACGATTTATGAGAATATCTGCTATGGATTGAAAGTGATGCCGAGTGAAGAGGAAGTCATGCAGGCGGTCGCAAAGGCAGGTCTCACGGAATTTGTGGAAAGCCAGCCGCAGAAGCTTCATACGCTGATAGCGGAAAGAGGCAATAATTTATCAGGCGGGCAACGGCAGCGAATCGCATTGGCGAGGATCTTTTTGCGTAAACCGAAAGTTTTAATTTTAGATGAGGCGACTTCAGCGCTGGATAATACTACAGAGCGTTTTGTTCAAAAGGAAATTGAGCGGTTGAAAGAAGAAAACGATATGACGATTATCTCCATAGCACACCGATTGACGACATTACAAAACTGTGATGAGATCCTGGTAATGTATAACGGAATGATCGTACAGAAAGGGATTTATAAAGAATTGATTGAAAAAGAAGGCATTTTTAATGACATGTATCATGGCAGATTAAAATGAGGACGGTTTTGCTGTGCTGGCAGACTGACGGTTTGATAATGAAATAAAGAAACACTATAATAGTAAATTCGAGTTATTTAGGCTACAAGACATAACGAGAGTATTAGTATATGACGAACCTTTTCGAGCACATCAATTCTCAATAGATGCAGTACAGCGAATATGAAGGGAAGCGGATTTCGGAAGATCGCAGATGCCTACCATGCTGCTCATAATTATCGGGATGAATTGGAGCTTAAATTTTATTCCGATGCAGCTTCGTTTCAAGTTACACTGTATAATTTGAATTATGGAACTGCAATAAACGCAACTAAAGCTATGATTGAAGATGAAAATGTTGCGATTGCTCCTGATTATCTTGCGATTGAGGTTGCGATTGATGGATTGAACGCAAGCCAAACTACGATTAAAAAAGCAAAAACAATATTCGCAAGCATGGGCATTGATGGCATCTTTGGACGTTCCGACATAGCCGCAATTACAAGCGATTCCGTTACTGCTGCCGGCAAACTCATTATAAAGCTGAAAAACGCAGATTTAATTGAAGCCGTCAGCGGGTTTGGAAAAGGGAAATACAAATTTAAGGTTCCAAAACAAAAAGATGATACCTGTTATCAGGCATACGGTCGATCATGGACATTCGATTAAGCATATACAAGTTCCGTCAGCACAATTTTCTATGCAAAGATGTGAATGATGTTGGGGAGGGGCAAATTACCGAATATCAGTAGGTTTTTGCAAACTAGCATGCAGTATTCTTTCGGAATGCGGAATAAGGTAATCGTCTTCCTATGATAAGTGCCACACATCTGTTCAGACAGTGATTTCATAAAATGACAGCCTTTTCTGTATTGGTTTTCAGCGGTCATGCGGTCCTGTAACTGCATTTCAGTTTATTGCAAATATATGTATCCAGTGGCTGAAATCACCTTTTGCATAACAACTCTTGTACTTCCATTTTGGAAGAATAAAGATAAAATAGAAAGCCTATTAGATCATAGCAAAAAGGCAAGTGATTTAGCAGAATTCAAAACCTGTAATACGGGATATCCTACATCTCTTGCCTTTTGTTACGATTCATTGCATGCCGTTTATAATTTACGCTTGATGATTTCTTCAATAAAACGAAGCAGTGTACCTTTGCTGAACTGTTTATAATATAGCGCAAACTCGTTATATATAATTTGATTTAAGATAGAATTGTCATAAGATATTTCTTTGAAGAAAGAAAATAAGCGTCGTTCTCTTTGATAAATTGGCAGATCGTACTCAAAATATGTTTTCAGATCTACATAAAGCAAAGAAGCATTTTCCATAATTGCACACTGGCTGATGATTTGGAATGGGTGCTTTGTAATATTGGAAGCGGAATAATAAAGCAAGACAGCGATAATAGGAACTTTCGTTTGTAAAAAGTTATCCTCAAATAACTGTATGACTTTATCATATTCTTTATGATCAAACGAGTGAATGATCGTATTGATAAGCCAAGCAAATTTCTTTTTCGGGTGAACCGGTTTGGTTTTGATCATCTGCTCCACTTCTTGATAGATTTCTGAATCATCTTCATTGTTTTCATGCACATAATTCAGTTTCATCACATAGACATCAAAAGAGCGATTATAGTTTTCGTTCTTTAATAAATCGTCCAGTAAAGCGTTGATTTGATAAATATGTTTCGGAATGGATACAGTAGAAGTATCATATATCAATAGATCAGTTTCCAAAATGATTGAAGATAAATTCTGCTTTTGTACTTCTTCTAAAACTTTTCCGCATGCTTTCATATCTAAATGGTATTTATAATAGGAGCGAAAACACAGATCATATAACATGATTTGCAATTCATCGGGGAACAGAAAAGAAACATGCAAAAAGTGTTCCAATAAGTCGATGTCAATTTTTTCTACCTTATGATGGAAATCTTGAACAGCTTCTAAGAGCAGCCGGTATTCATTTTCAAATACAATATCTGCTGCGAGCGGTTTAAGCAATGCTTCGCATAACTGATAGACTCCTTCATAATCAAGATAAAGAAACGCGTGATAGAGCGCATGGACAGTTTCCATATGCTTGGAAAAATAATCAGAAGCGCCTTCTTCATAACGAAGATCAAACTTGTCAAGCAGTTGAAGATACACTTTATCTTTAATTAAAGTCGGATTTTCAAGTAGTTTTTGATAAGTATGAAAAGAACAAATCGTTACTAGATTTGCATTGTGCATGGTAAATCCGAATTTTGTTTTAGAAAACAAAGCGTCGCCGTCTTTCGTGTATGTTTCAGCGCGATAGATTTCCAGTAATTTTGAAAGATGTTCTTTTTCTATGATCGGCATGGTGTTATTCCTCTTTAATACTCTTCAATGATAAATAAAATGTCAGGATCCCCCTGACAAATGTTAGTCGATATAATAACAATTTGGCCCTGTGCAATATGGAGCAGGTACCGGATCTCCGTCATTGGCAAATACCGTTGTCGATGTAAATGCAATCGTGAAGATAAAGCAAGACAATGCCGCTAAAACAACTTTTTTCATAATAAACCTCCTTTTCCCCGATTTGGTTATATTATAGCATAGTTTAGTATGAGGTGGAACGGCTTTATAGAAATTGCAATAATTAGCAAAACCTGTAAATTATTCGAGGATATTATAAAAAAATGCAAAAACACAAAATGTATAGATTTCTTTAATAATAGTGTGATATAGTCAGACTATAATGTAATGTGTGATTGATTTGATAATTTTTTGGGGACTTTTTGAGGGGAGGGATTTGATGCAAACAAGACCTTTCATTCAATTATTTAAGACCACGTCGCATTATTATTTTTACGATGCGTACGTCAATCAAATCTCTGAACTCTCCGCAGCCGGCTATCAGTATTTGAAAGAGCATCAAATGATTGATTGTTTTTATAATGAAGAAATAGCACAATTATATAAAGAAGGATTTTTGCATGAAAATCCTATTTTAACATTTCAGCATCCGGCTACGGATTTCGTTGAAGATCTTACGACAAGAAAAGCAGGCACATTGGTCTTACAAATAACGCAGAACTGCAATTTACGCTGTTCCTACTGCCCTTACTCGCAAAGCGGCGAAAAACACAGGCATCACACCAATCAAAATATGAGCTGGGAGACCGCTAAGAAAGCAGTCGATTTCTACTATGATAAATCCATCGATGCCGATACGGCAAATATTTCTTTTTACGGTGGAGAGCCGTTGCTGCAGTTTTCTTTGATGAAAGCAGTCGTCGCCTATTCCAAAAAGAAATTTGAAGGGAAGAAATGTGTGTTCAGCATTACGACCAACGCAACATTATTGACAAAAGAAATTGCCGATTTTTTGATTACAAATGAGTTTCGTCTGGCAATCAGTTTAGATGGAGATAAAGAAAGCAATGATCGCAATCGTAAATTTGTTTCTCAAAAAGGCAGCGTATTCGAGAAAGTCATCGAAACATTGCAGTATCTCTATGAAAACGCACCGGAATTTGCGAAAAAGATCAACTTAAGCATGGTGATCGATCAAAGAAAAGATCTGAAAGGATTTCTGCATCTGTTTCGGGAATATCCGTTTCTGAATCAAATGCAGATCAGCGTCAGCTTAATTGAAGATGATTATTTGGAAAATGAGGTTAGAGAGTCGAAAGCTTTTTATGAAGAATTTAGCTATTATCGTTTCTTGTCTTATTTAAGTGTCATATCTCCGCTGGATTTTACTGAAGATCTTAAATTTTTCGCTTCGATGAAAGAGAGCTATAAAAAATTGGTGCTGCCATTTCAAGCGTCCGCAATCGGTAAAACGGCAATTCCAAGCGGGCAGTGCATTCCGGGCAATACCAAAGTAATGGTAACGGTGCAGGGCAAATTATTCCCTTGTGAAAAAGTGAGCGAACGCAGAGAGGATTATTGCATCGGCACGCTTGATACAGGATATGACTACGAAAAGATAAAGGAAATCCTGAATTTTTCAAGATATACCTTTGCCCTTTGTCGAAACTGTCCGGCCTTTCGTGAATGCACGCTCTGTTTCAAAACACACGGAGCGGGCGGTTTTAGCAGTACCGCTACCAAGATGAAATACTGTGCATTATGCAAACAGAATTTCGTTGAAGATTTGCGGGTACGCATGTATTTTAAGGAAATGGCGGATTGGAAAGGACGTGGATAAGATGGGGAAAACAGTGATCTTTCCATTTACGCTGGAGAACAGCAGCTTCTGTCAGGCATATTTAGATCAAGATGACGCCTGTGTGCTCGCATCCTTATCGGGAACCGGTACGATCGATCAAAGCATTGGCAAAGCGCTGAATCGTTTGGATGGTACAGGCAGGATCGTCGATATCCACAGCATAGACCTTCGTGAGGTCGATAAGATCATTCTGCTTGAAAGCAAAAACAGCGAACTATATGAACACATTGACGAACTGCTTGTGAAATGGAATGCCTATCAAATAGAAGTGATCAGTTTTTCAGATAAATGCAGAGAGTTCATGCCGATGGCTGTTTTGCAGTGTCGTGATTTTCATGTTACTGATTCCTATCACTATGTGTTTATCGACAAGCCGATCATTTTTGTCGGTGGTATCAAAGAAACATCTGAAATTGCATGGCTCTCTTATCAGATCAAAAAAAGATTCGAGAAAAGAAAGCTCAAAAGCATCGTGATTTCCCGATACGGATACAGCATCGATCAAGAATGCTATCCATATCCCGATGAATTTGTATCCGATCGTATAAGCGCAGAGTATAAAGTCTTACTGCTGAATCAGTATCTGCAGTTTCTGATCCGAAAGCATGAACCGGATGTCATACTCATCGAAGTGATCGGTGGACCGTTAAGATTTGATTATCATGTATTTAATTATTTCGGTGTCTATTACTATATCACTTCACAGGCGGTAAGCGCCGACTTATTTCTATGCACACTGCCGATCGGCGAATATGACGATGCGTATTTTATGAAGCTGAATGATTATATCCGACATAAATTTGATCTTACGATCGACGCTGCCTGTTTGATGAATATCAAATTTGAAGATAGTTTGAGCGTCACGATCGAAAATGATGATGAATACTACTATGTATCTGATTCGATCTTGCAGCGATACTTAGAAAAGAACAGACAGGTGCGGGTCGTTCCTTTCGGCGCATGCACAGATGAAAGTTATTTAGACGCGGTATTTGCCGCCATATTGAAAAAACTGGAAGGTGCAGAAGATGAATGAACGTGAATGGATAGCGGAATTGGAGAAGATATTAGAAACGATCTATCAAAAAAAGATCAGGATCGAAACGGTACTGTCAAACAGTCTGTTTGGCGCACCGTATTACTTTACGGCAATCGAACTGGTGTATTTCGTGTATTTGCTGGAGAATGATTATTCGATCGCTTTTGACAAAAAATTCTTCTTAGATCGCAGCAATCTTTCTATGCAGGATCTCTTGACGTATTTGGTGCAGGCGACGAATAAAAATTCAATAAACTGAGAAAGAAAGGAGGGAATGAGATGTTGAAGAAAGTAAACAAAGCGACTTTGATGACAACGGAAATTGCGCCGAAGGCAACTTGTTACTGTAAGGCGACTTGCTTTGGACCGGCTTCTGAGAGATCGAATTTTTATGAAGCTAATCAACAAGCTGCTTCTAGATACGGCAAAGTTTCAGATGTTCAGTAATCATGGGCAATAGGGGGGAGTACAGGGTTTTGCTCCCCCTATGTCATAATAAAAGAAAAACAATCATAACGAATTGATAAAGAGATATAGATTAAGAGGAGGGATCAAATATGGAAAAGATCGTAGAAATTAAGGGATTATGCAAAAAATTCGGTAAGACTGAGGTACTGCATGACGTATCATTTGATATTTATGAAGATGAGATCGTCGGATTTATCGGACCAAACGGAGCCGGTAAAAGTACGACAATGAAATGTATGTGCAATCTGATCTTTCCAAGCGCAGGTACGATAAAGATATGCGGCTATGACATCGTAAAAGAAAGAGAAAAAGCATTGGCAAAACAGTCCTCGTTGATCGAAACTCCGGGATTGTTTCCAAATTTGACCGGAAAAGAAAACATCGAATATTTTGCCTCTTATAAAAAAATACCGCAGTCTAAAATAGAAGAGATCATTCAATTCATGAATTTAGGCGATGGTCTTTACAGACGAACCGCAAAATATTCACTGGGAATGAAACAGCGATTGGCGTTAGGGATCGCCTTGTTATCCGACCCGAAATTGTTGATCTTGGATGAACCGACCAACGGGCTGGATCCGGCAGGTGTATTTGACCTTAGAAATCAGTTAAAAACACTGGCAAAAGAAAAGCATGTATCCATACTGGTATCCTCTCATCAGTTAGGAGAATTAGAGAAAATATCCGACCGCTATATTTGCATCAACAAAGGAAAGATCGTAGAAAATCCAAAGCAGATGAAAAATGACAGCTGCTATCACATTACAATGAAAAAAACAGAGCAAGTGGAAAAGTTGATGGAACAGGCAGCATCTGTCTACTCTTACACTTATCAGGAAAACGGATATGTCATACTGGTAAAAGAAAATCACAAAATACAGGATATTTTGCATTTATTTCAAAAAGAACAGATCGAATATGAGGACATCACGAAAAAAGTCATTGATATTGAAACCATGTATAGTGAACTATATGAGGCATGATCATGTTAAAGTTAGAATTGAAACGACTGTTTAAGAGTCCGAAAAATATAGGGGTCGTCTTCTGTATGATCGTGTTTTCGTTTTTTATCCTGTACCAGTTGAATGAAAAAAGAGTCGAATATGATGAAGTGCAGTTAAAGGAACTGTATGCGGCGAGTGCGATTGCCAAACAAGAAAAAGAACAACTGAAATATGTAGAAGAAACGCCGGAAGTGGCAGAAGCAAATGAGTATTGGGATTTCGAGGGCAGATATGCCAGTTATCTGCGCGGAAAATTTAATCCTCTAAGCGATAAAGATATTTTTACGAAAGAAGAACGAACTACCCTTGAAAAAGATCGTTATCGGCACATATTAGATGCGTGGGATAAAGAATACAATAAGGCATATTTGGAACTTGCCAAGACACAGAAGGAATTGAAAAAAGAAATCATATTGCGAGAGTATTTGTTGGGACATAAGATCGAGCAGTATGATACGCCGTATGAAGTAAATACGATGAACTATTTAGTGAATTTCTTTCAATCACCGAATGTATTTGTCTTTCTGATTTTAATCGCATTTGCTTCGATCGATGTCATTACCAAGGATTTTGACTGTGATAGTTATAAACCGTTATATACGATGCCGGTTGCCAGAAAGAAAATTATTCGATCAAAGGTCGAAGCGGTATTGTTGTTTGCGCTGTTTGCGATTAGTGTTGCCATTCTCCTGCCGTCAGTTGCGGCCGCATGGATCGGTGGAACAGGAACTTTGGAATATCCGCAAGTGATGGAAGATTTCAGTATATGGATCGCATTTGATTATGTGCTGAAATGTATGTTGATCTTGCTGGTATTGATTTTGTTTACGATTTCTGTCATTACTTTGGTATCTGTTTCTTTAAGAAACGGTACATCGGCAATGATGGCGATCGGTTCCTATTTCATTATTTTATATTGCATGAGTGAATTAGAACTTCGCTTCCCCAATGTTTTATACTATATTCCGCTTTTCTCTGTTGATGTTGCTTATACCGTTAATGTCAAATACTTTTCGATCCTGCTGTTCAGTGTTTGTTCGCTGTTTATGATTATATTAAGCATCTGGGCGTCAGAAAGAGTAATTGAAACTGCGGATTTATCAGGAGGGGATGCGTAGTGTTGAAAAGGATCAAATTAGGGATCTTATCATCATTACGCAGTAAAACAACGAAGATCGCCATGATCTGTGTTTTGATCTGTGAACTGCTGATGGTCTTTCATTTGGAGGAACGTGTAAGAGAAGAAAAGAAGGAGTATTATCAAAAGTATGTGAGTTTATATACTAAATTTTACAGAGATTTTTGGTATAAGGACCTGTATTATAGAAATGCGATACGTTTTTTAGGATTTGATGAACACGACATCAGAAGAATGGATGAGGCGTTTGATTATTTATGTGAAGCAACTTCCAAAGCCGCTAAAGCAATAGAAGATGAAGATTATACGACCTTTTATCGAGAAAATATCAAAGCCAATGTCCTATTGACAGATTCTATGGTTGCACAGGATCAGGAGATGTATTTGGAAACTGATGAGGACTTCTTTAAGAATATCGAGATCGTAGAAAAGATAAAGAAAGATTGGAACTTGCCTTATCATGATGTTCACCTTGGCTTAGGGGTATTCGATAAATTCTGGGCTCCTCAGTACATCTCCCAAACCCAATATTCCTATGAGATGTTAGAGAGAGGGATCGATGAACTATACACTCCAAGTTATCTGAACGGGAATACCGCGCTCTATCAATTCATCTATCATCTGTTTCCGATCCTTGTCTTATTGATCACCGTACTGCTCTACTATGATCAGTTTGCGAAAGAAAAGAGACAGGGAACGATCAAGAATCGGCTGACGCAGCCAAATAAACGAATACGCTATCTCATGGAGAAGATCATCACGAATACAGCGACCATGCTCATCGTATTGCTTCTTCCCAGTTTATTATGTAATTTATTTGTGATCTGCTTAAATGGATTTGAGTTTCAAAACATACCGATCCTGGCATATCCAAAAGGGATCACAAGCTTCACATCATTACCGAATAATCTAACGGGAGAATACACACCGTTCTTACAGACGATGGGATTAACGCTTTATTCAGGGTTTCCGACATTGGAATACAATGCGCCGCACATAGCGATGGAGCTGATGGATTTTCATGTATTCATGGGATATGTGAGTATGATGACAGTATTGTTCATCATCTTTCAGGTATTATTGAATCAGATGATCACGACCATGATAAATAATCCCTATTTAGGGATGATCGTGAATTTAGGGATAGGGGGAATTTGTTATATCAATGCGGGGATAACGAATGTCAGTGAGATAGGGATGTGGAATCCATATTCCTATGCGAATCCGATCTTGAACTTAGCGGGGACATCCTATTACACATATGCAGAAGGGATCGTTATATTAGGAATCTACTGCATGATACTTTTTGGTGTGACTACACTGATCTTAAAGAAGAAAGATGTGATATAAAGACAGAAAGGAGGCGATCGAAGATGTTGAAGAGAATTAAGCTAGGGATCTTATCCTCATTACGCAGTAAAACAACGAAGATCGCCATGATCTGTGTTTTGATCTGTGAACTATTGATGGTCTTTCATTTGGAGGAACGTGCAAGAGAGGAAAAGAAGGAGTATTACCAAAAGTATGTAAACTTATATACGAATTTTTATAGAAATTTCTGGTATAGGAAGTTGGATTATGACTATGCTACGAAGTTTTTAGGCTTTGATGAACACGACATCAGAAGAATGGATGAGGCGTTTGATTATTTATGTGAAGCAACTTCCAAAGCCGCTAAAGCAATAGAAGATGAAGATTATACGACCTTTTATCGAGAAAATATCAAAGCCAATGTCCTATTGACAGATTCTATGGTTGCACAGGATCAGGAGATGTATTTGGAAACTGATGAGGACTTCTTTAAGAATATCGAGATCGTAGAAAAGATAAAGAAAGATTGGAACTTGCCTTATCATGATGTTCACCTTGGCTTAGGGGTATTCGATAAATTCTGGGCTCCTCAGTACATCTCCCAAACCCAATATTCCTATGAGATGTTAGAGAGAGGGATCGATGAACTATACACTCCAAGTTATCTGAACGGGAATACCGCGCTCTATCAATTCATCTATCATCTGTTTCCGATCCTTGTCTTATTGATCACCGTACTGCTCTACTATGATCAGTTTGCGAAAGAAAAGAGACAGGGGACGATCAAGAATCGATTGATACAGCCAAAGAAACGAATACGCTATCTCATGGAGAAGATCATCACGAATACGGCGACCATGATCATCGTATTGCTTCTTCCCAGTTTATTATGTAATTTATTTGTGATCTGCTTAAATGGATTTGAGTTTCAAAACATCCCGATCCTGGCATATCCAAAAGGGATCACAAGCTTCACATCATTACCGAATAATCTAACGGGAGAATACACACCGTTCTTACAGACGATGGGATTAACGCTTTATTCAGGGTTTCCGACATTGGAATACAATGCGCCGCACATAGCGATGGAGCTGATGGATTTTCATGTATTCATGGGATATGTGAGTATGATGACAGTATTGTTCATCATCTTTCAGGTATTATTGAATCAGATGATCACGACCATGATAAATAATCCCTATTTAGGGATGATCGTGAATTTAGGGGTAGGGGGAATATGTTATATCAATGCGGGGATAACGAATGTTAGTGAGATAGGGATGTGGAATCCATATTCCTATGCGAATCCGATCTTGAACTTAGCGGGGACATCCTATTACACATATGCGGAAGGGATCGTCATATTAGGAATCTATTGCATGATACTTTTTGGTGTGACTACACTGATCTTAAAGAAGAAAGATGTGATATAAAGACAGAAAGGAGGCGATCGAAGATGTTGAAGAGAATTAAGCTAGGGATCTTATCCTCATTACGCAGTAAAACAACGAAGATCGCCATGATCTGTGTCTTGATCTGTGAACTGCTGATGGTCTTTCATTTAGAGGAACGTGCAAGAGAGGAAAAGAAGGAGTATTATCAAAAGTATGTGAACTTATATACGAATTACTACAGGGACTTTTGGTATAAAGATTCCTATTATAAACACGCTGTAGAATATCTGGGTTTCAATGAGGATGATATTAAGGTAATGGATGAGGCGTTTGATTATTTATGTGAAGCAACTTCCAAAGCAGCTAAAGCAATAGAAGATGAAGACTATACGACCTTTTATCGAGAAAATATCAAAGCCAATGTCCTATTGACAGATTCTATGGTTGCACAGGATCAGGAGATGTATTTGGAAACCGATGAGGACTTCTTTAAGAATATCGAGATCGTAGAAAAGATAAAAAAGGATTGGAACTTGCCTTATCATGATGTCCACCTAGGACTGTTAGTACTCGATAAATTCTGGGCGCCACAATACATCTCCCAAACCCAATATTCTTATGAGATGTTGGAAAGAGGGATCGATGAACTATACACTCCAAGTTATCTGAACGGGAATACCGCGCTCTATCAATTCATCTATCATCTGTTTCCGATCCTTGTCTTATTGATCACCGTACTGCTCTACTATGATCAGTTTGCGAAAGAAAAGAGACAGGGAACGATCAAGAATCGGCTGACGCAGCCAAATAAACGAATACGCTATCTCATGGAGAAGATCATCACGAATACAGCGACCATGCTCATCGTATTGCTTCTTCCCAGTTTATTATGTAATTTATTTGTGATCTGCTTAAATGGATTTGAGTTTCAAAACATACCGATCCTGGCATATCCAAAAGGGATCACAAGCTTCACATCATTACCGAATAATCTAACGGGAGAATACACACCGTTCTTACAGACGATGGGATTAACGCTTTATTCAGGGTTTCCGACATTGGAATACAATGCGCCGCACATAGCGATGGAGCTGATGGATTTTCATGTATTCATGGGATATGTGAGTATGATGACAGTATTGTTCATCATCTTTCAGGTATTATTGAATCAGATGATCACGACCATGATAAATAATCCCTATTTAGGGATGATCGTGAATTTAGGGGTAGGGGGAATATGTTATATCAATGCGGGGATAACGAATGTTAGTGAGATAGGGATGTGGAATCCATATTCCTATGCGAATCCGATCTTGAACTTAGCGGGGACATCCTATTACACATATGCGGAAGGGATCGTCATATTAGGAATCTATTGCATGATACTTTTTGGTGTGACTACACTGATCTTAAAGAAGAAAGATGTGATATAAAGACAGAAAGGAGGCGATCGAAGATGTTGAAGAGAATTAAGCTAGGGATCTTATCCTCATTACGCAGTAAAACAACGAAGATCGCCATGATCTGTGTTTTGATCTGTGAACTATTGATGGTCTTTCATTTGGAGGAACGTGCAAGAGAGGAAAAGAAGGAGTATTACCAAAAGTATGTAAACTTATATACGAATTTTTATAGAAATTTCTGGTATAGGAAGTTGGATTATGACTATGCTACGAAGTTTTTAGGCTTTGATGAACACGACATCAGAAGAATGGATGAGGCGTTTGATTATTTATGTGAAGCAACTTCCAAAGCCGCTAAAGCAATAGAAGATGAAGATTATACGACCTTTTATCGAGAAAATATCAAAGCCAATGTCCTATTGACAGATTCTATGGTTGCACAGGATCAGGAGATGTATTTGGAAACTGATGAGGACTTCTTTAAGAATATCGAGATCGTAGAAAAGATAAAGAAAGATTGGAACTTGCCTTATCATGATGTTCACCTTGGCTTAGGGGTATTCGATAAATTCTGGGCTCCTCAGTACATCTCCCAAACCCAATATTCCTATGAGATGTTAGAGAGAGGGATCGATGAACTATACACTCCAAGTTATCTGAACGGGAATACCGCGCTCTATCAATTCATCTATCATCTGTTTCCGATCCTTGTCTTATTGATCACCGTACTGCTCTACTATGATCAGTTTGCGAAAGAAAAGAGACAGGGAACGATCAAGAATCGGCTGACGCAGCCAAATAAACGAATACGCTATCTCATGGAGAAGATCATCACGAATACAGCGACCATGCTCATCGTATTGCTTCTTCCCAGTTTATTATGTAATTTATTTGTGATCTGCTTAAATGGATTTGAGTTTCAAAACATACCGATCCTGGCATATCCAAAAGGGATCACAAGCTTCACATCATTACCGAATAATCTAACGGGAGAATACACACCGTTCTTACAGACGATGGGATTAACGCTTTATTCAGGCTTTCCGACATTGGAATACAATGCGCCGCACATAGCGATGGAGCTGATGGATTTTCATGTATTCATGGGATATGTGAGTATGATGACAGTATTGTTCATCATCTTTCAGGTATTATTGAATCAGATGATCACGACCATGATAAACAATCCCTATTTAGGGATGATCGTGAATTTAGGGATAGGGGGAATTTGTTATATCAATGCGGGGATAACGAATGTCAGTGAGATAGGGATGTGGAATCCATATTCCTATGCGAATCCGATCTTGAACTTAGCGGGGACATCCTATTACACATATGCAGAAGGGATCGTCATATTAGGGGTCTACTGCATAATACTTTTTGGTGTAACTACACTGATCTTGAGAAAGAAAGATGTGGTGTAGCATGAAAGGAATAACAGTTGTAAAAAATCTCCGGTTCGCGATGCGCTTCATCCTTGACACTTCTAAAAAAATTGTATGCTTTCGTATCATCTATGCGATACTACAAGGCTTCTATACCGTTTATTCCCTTTTCGTATTAAGAATGATTTTACAGTTGATCTTTCAAGAAGCGAACTTAAAGCGATTAGCCATGATCTTGCTTGTCCTGTTATTGATCAGCTTCCTGCTGGAATCCTTGTGTGATTATCTCATGACCTATCGCATTCCTCAGGAAGAACTAAAGGTCAGCAAAGCGATCGAAATCAAATTGTATGAGGCAATGTCGAAAAAACGGGCACAGGATCTGGAAGATCCCCATCAATACAATCATTTCTTTTTTGTGATCCAAAACGGGAAAGACAGTATTTTACAGTTATTGAACAGTTTTGCCGATTTGATTGCCGCAGTTGTTGCCATTACGGGGCTGAGTGCGCTGCTTGCCTCAAGCGATCTGATGATCATCTGTTTCGTATTGATTTATCTGGCTGTTTCTTTACTGATCGATCTGCTTATTTCAAGAAACACCTATCAGAAAAATCATGCCCTGATCAAACCGAACCGCCGTTTAGATTATGTGAACCGCATCTTCTACTTGAAGCAGTACCATCTTGAATTAAAAGTGTTCCCGCTCTTACAGGCGTTAAAAGAACAGCTGCATCACTGGTATGAGGAAAAAAGCGCAATTCAAGATCAATATCATCGCAAAGCAGTCTGCTATCATATGATGAAAATTTTGATCAGTTTGTTCTTTCAGCTGAGCACGATTCTGTATATCGCCTATCTCGTATTGCGGGAAGTGATTGCGAAAAGCGATTTTTTGGTGCTTTATAATGGGACAAGCGAATTGAGCGACAACTTAAAGCTGCTCTTTCAATATATACCGGTTTTTTATGAGAACGGTCTTTACATAGGTGAAATCAAAGATTTTCTTGCGCCTGTTGCGAAAAAACAAAAGTATCGAGAAGCGATCCGTGAAATCGAATTGCAAGATGTCAGCTTTACTTATCCATTATGTGAAACGCCGGCGCTGCATGCGATCAATTACCGGTTTCATCAAAACAGTTATGCGATCGTAGGGATGAATGGATCGGGAAAAACGACTTTGGCAAAAGTGATCGGGATGGTGTTTGACGAGGCAAAAGGAAAAAGGATCGTCAATGGGAGAATGCTTGATGAAGCAATATATTTAGATCAGGTCAGTTATATTTTTCAGGATTATCAGGTTTATGCGCTTACGATCGCGGAAAATATTTTGATGCGCCCGCTTCAAAACAATGATGATGTGCGAAAGGTGGAGGAAATCCTGAAAAAAGTCAATCTGTACGATAAAGTCATGGGCTTGCCGCATACGATCTACACGGAAATGACGACCGAGTTTCAGGAAGAGGCGACAATGTTTTCGGGCGGGGAATTGCAAAAACTGGCGCTTGGCAGGGCGATCGCCAAAGACTGTACGGTTCTGATCTTAGATGAGCCATCCAGTGCTTTGGATACCACCGCTGAATATGAGTTTATGAAGCTGGTAAAGGAACTGGGGAAAGATAAGATCCTAATTTATATCACACATAAATTAGATAAATTGATGCTGTTTGATCAAGTGCTCTGCATGAAAGAGGGAACGATCATAGAAAGCGGCGCTTATGAGGATCTGATTCAGAAAAAAGGCTATCTCTATTCGCTAACTGCCGCTTCCAAGGGGTTGCAGGAAATCACTAAAAATCAGTAAAAAATGAGAACAGGAGGGTATCGGCGATACGCTCCTTTCAAACTGTCAGTCGCTGTTCAAAAAAAGAGTTTCCATTGCTTTTATTCCATAAAGGCAACAATTTTTTAGAAAATCGCAGCATCTGCTAAAAAAAGTGCCGGTTTGTTCCACAAAGCGAAGAAAGATCATGATTTGTAATTGTAAGAAGAAAAAAAGTAGTTTACAATAGACTTGTATGAAAACATGTGATAAGCAGGAGGAAAAGGAGGCTGGCTATGTTTAAGACAGATTTGGAAATCGCGCAGGAATGCGTGATGGAACCGATCACGGAAATTGCGAAAAAAGCAGGCATATCCGAAGAAGATCTGGAAGTGTATGGAAAGTATAAGGCAAAGGTTTCATTAGATGTCCTGAAAAAAAGAGCAGAAGAACCGGATGGGAAACTGATCTTAGTAACGGCGATCAATCCGACCAAGGCCGGAGAAGGGAAATCAACGACAACGGTCGGTTTGGCAGATGGATTCAGAAGACTGGGAAAAAAAGCAATGGTTGCTTTGCGTGAACCGTCCCTAGGACCGGTTTTCGGCTTAAAAGGCGGTGCGGCAGGCGGCGGCTATGCGCAGGTCGTGCCGATGGAGGATATCAACTTACATTTTACCGGGGATATGCATGCGATCACGACTTGCAATAATCTGATCAGCGCTTGCTTAGACAATCATATCCATCAGGGAAATGCGTTAGATATTGATGTGAATGCGGTCGTTTGGAAACGTGTGCTGGATATGAACGATCGCAGTCTGCGCCAGATCGAGATCGGTTTAGGACCGAAGGCAAATGGCGTGGAACGCAAAGACGGATTTAATATTACGGTTGCCAGTGAAGTAATGGCGATCTTATGTCTTTCTCATTCTTTGATGGATCTAAAAGAAAGACTGGGCAATATCCTGATCGCCTATAATACGAAAAAAGAGCCGATCTATGCAAAAGATCTGGGAATTGCCGGTGCCCTTGCGATGATCATGAAAGATGCGATCAAGCCGAATTTGGTGCAGACGCTGGAACATACGCCGGTGCTGATTCACGGCGGACCGTTTGCCAATATCGCGCATGGCTGTAATTCTGTTTTAGCGACCAAGACTTGTCTGAAGCTGGCTGATTATGTGATTACGGAAGCGGGCTTCGGCGCTGATTTAGGCGCGGAAAAGTTTTTAGATATCAAATGCCGTTTAGCGGATCTGCATCCAAGCGCAGTGGTCATCGTGGCGACCATTCGGGCATTGAAGCAGCATGGCGGGGTCAGCTTTGAAGAACTGAAGGAAGAAAATGTCGATGCGATGATAGCGGGATGTGCCAATCTGGCAAAACACATTGAGACCATTCAGGCATTTGGCTTGCCATATGTAGTAGCGATCAATGAATTTGCGACGGATACGCCGGCAGAAGTGGCAGCGTTAGAAAACTGGTGCAAAGAGCATGGGCATCCGATGGCGTTGTCACAAGTTTGGGCAAAAGGCGGCGCCGGAGCGGAAATGCTTGCGCAGGAAGTGCTGCGGCTATGTGAGGAAGAAAACCACTATCATCCGATTTACGATGTGGAAGAAAGTATCGAAGATAAGATCTTTAAGATCGCTTCCACTTGTTATGGCGCAGGCAGTGTCGTTTACAGCGAGGAGGCAAAGGAACAGATTGCGATGTATCAAAAGCGCGGCTGGGATAAACTGCCGATCTGTATGGCAAAGGTTCCGACTTCTTTAAGCGATCAAGCGACGCTTTACGGTGCACCGAAAGATTTTGCGATCACGGTCCGAGAATTTCGTCCATCGCTTGGCGCGGGCTTTATCGTAGCTTTGACCGGCAGTGTGATGACGATGCCGGGTCTTCCGAAGCATCCGGCGGCCAATAATATGGATATTGATGAAGATGGTCATATCGTAGGATTATTCTAAAAGGTGAGCGATCACCTTTTTTTCTTTCTTTCGACAATCGGTATCACATAATTTAACATACACAATCAGATAAAGTATAGTATAATAAAATGGAACGTAAGATAAATTGAAAAAGCGTGAGAGAGGGTGAAGGCATGGAAACGGTAAATGGTAAACGGTACAGTCATTTCCAGCTCTTTAAGATATTTTTTAAGCAGCGTTCACGCAGCTATGAAAAAGAACGACACATTCGCAAAGCCGATTACAGCGACATGATCTATCGAGTGATCGCTTTATTGGCCGATACGGTGATCTTGCTTTCGCCGATGTATCTTTGGATGGTGCTGTTTCTGCTTGTATGTGGCGATCTTTTGCCGGTAGATGCTTTGAAATACGGCAATTATGTCATCTTAGGACTGATGATTTTGACCTTTGCCTTAGTGCAGCCGTATTTTGCTTCTGTCACATATGGACAGTCGCTGGGCAAATATATGTGCCGTTTTAAGGTCGTAGGCATGAATGGGGCGCAGGTTTCCACTAAAGTGCTGTTTGTACGGGAACTGCTTCGTGATCTGCCGATCTTGTTGCTGCAGATCTTTGTCGGCGCATTGCCGACGTTTATCTATCTCGGTCTTAATTTCCTCATGATGCTGCTGGATCCCAAGCATCGGATCTTGCCCGATCTGATCACCAAAACAAGAGTGGTCGTCCTGCTGAGCGGGAAAAAGGCAAAGGTGAATGCAGTAGAAACACATGCTGCGGAAGTTATGCCAAAGCGTGGACAGATCGACTTGCAGATTTATTCCGATTTCAGCGCATATGGCGCTTTAAGCGTGGAGGAGATCTTTCAGCTGGCAAAGAAACAGGGCATGCGCTATATCTCGATTACCGATCATAACTGTGCCAAAGCCAACGTGATTGCCAGACAAATGAGTGAATTGTATCATGTCGGTTATATCAGCGGCATTGAGATCGACTGCAACTATAAAGGGAAAGAAGTCAGTGTCTATGGATATCATATTGATGAACGCAAGGAAGCCTTTAAGAAGATCGAAAATGATTATTTAAGCCGGGAGCAGACGGTATCGAAAAAGCGGGTCGCGCTTTTTGAAGAGATCAGCGGCATGAAGATCCCGACACAGGAACTGTTGAAGCAGAATCGCTTTCATACGATCACACCGCAGATGATCGGCGCTTATGTGCTGAAGCAGGAAGCTTATCGGGAATCAGCGCTTTTATACCCTTATGTATATGGAGATCATCGGCATGATCCGCTGCGTTATTTTGAAAAGGATTTTTTCTATAAAGGAAAACCGTGCTATGTGGAAAGAACATTGCCGGATCTGCGGGTCATTGTTGAAGTGCTGCACCGCTGCGGCGGCGTTGCGATCTTAGCGGAACCGCTTTGGCATGAAGAAGACTTGTCTTTCATTCGTTCCTGTCTGTCAGCGGGCTTAGATGGTATTCAGGTATTCAGCAGTATGCACACCAAAGCGCAATGTGCACAGCTTATGAAACTGGCAAAGGAAGAAAAGTGTCTGGTGTCATCCGGCAGCGGCTTTATGGGCATCCATCGAGGTGTATCGCTGGGAGAATGCGGATGTCCGCAGGAAGCAGAGAAAGTCATGACAAAACTGATTCAATATCGGCAAGGGAACTGATGTTTATAAAGAACATCGGTTTTTTTTGTGAAAAGCAGGCAGAAAAAAAGTGTACGGTTTCTGTACACATCTTTTCCAAAATCTAATGGAACATATCTTTTTTCTTAAAAATATAAGTAGCGATCAGACAGGCGATGATAGCTAATGCACTTGGGAACAGCCAATGCGCGCCCGGCAGTCCATCGACATTCATGCCATAGAAACTGAAAATAATATTCGGGATCGCCATGACGATCGTAATGACCGTCAGCACTTTCATGACGATATTTAAGTTATTGGAAATGACAGAGGCAAACGCATCCATCGTGCCGGATAAGATATTAGAATAAATATTACACATTTCGATTGCCTGATGCACTTCGATCAACACGTCCTCCAGCAAGTCTTGGTCATCTTCATAAAGCTTGATCAGCTTGCCTCGCATGATCTTATTCAGTGTGATCTCATCGGTCTTTAATGAGGTGGAAAAATAAACGAGTGATTTTTCTAAGCCCAGCATCTGGATCAATTCCTCATTGCGCATGGACTGATGCAGTTTTTGTTCCGTACGGGAAGATAATCGATCGATCTGGCGCAGATAAATGAGAAAACGCTGTGAGATGCGAAGCAGGATAAACAACAAAAAGCGGGTCTTCATAGCCGTATTGATGCCTTTGATCCGTCCCTTCTCCATGTCCTCGATCGTTAGATTTTCATACAGACAGATCGTTACGATATATCCTTTCATAATGATGATGCCAAGGGGCAGTGTGGTATACTGCAGGGTTGTTTCGGTAATGGCTTCTTCGCTTTCCTCTGCGCTTGGATAATCGACGATGATCAGCGTTTGATTTGCTTCATCATCAAAATCGATATGCGAGCTTTCTTCTTCATCGAGCGATGCTTTGACAAATTCCGGCAATACGCCGACTTCCTGCATCAAATAGTTTTTTTCTTCTTCCGTGGGTGCAACGGCGCTGATCCAGCAGTCTTTTTCCAAAGCAGCCAGTTCATGGGTAACGCCGTCAATCGTTTTATAAAATTTTAACATGACAGACTCCTTTCTTACAGGAGCGATCGTTTGTATCTCCTCCTGCAACAATATTTTATTTTCTTAATAAGCGCCTCGGGGACAGGGGACATACAAACACCTTCTTTCTATCAAACGAAACTATTATAACACAGGGAAGAACCGTGCGACAAAGTTTATTTTCGCATTTTTTATCAAAGTGCAGCAGTGATTTCCAACTGGAATTATCAGAACGCACATGATAGAATAAATAATAAGAAAGCAGGTGGACGCATGGGGCGGTTTTTCGGCCATTTGAAGACAATTACGCTGCATAAGATCCGGGTGACGAAACTGTGTTTTCGCTGTGGCCTGTATAAGCAGGGAATCTTGCACGATCTATCAAAATATACGCCGGTGGAGTTTCTGTCCGGTGTAAAGTATTACCAAGGTGATCGCAGTCCGATCAATCGGGAAAAAGAGGTCATTGGCTATTCGCTTGGCTGGCTGCACCATAAAGGCAGAAATAAGCATCACTGGGAATATTGGCTGGATAACGGAGATCCGATCAAAGCGATCGAAATGCCGGTCAATTATGTCATTGAAATGTTTTGTGATCGGGTCGCGGCTTGTCAGACTTATCAGAAAGAAGCCTATCGGGATGATTCGGCGCTGCGTTACTATCTGAATGGGAAAAGTCGCTGTCTGATGCATGAAAATACCCATGCGCTGTTAGAAGAGCTGCTTACTTATTTAAGTGAACACGGCTTAGATGAAACCATTGCTTATATCCGTAAACACTATCGTAAATAAAAAATACATCTTTTGCTTAGGTTTCTTTACAAAGGCATAATCATAAATCACAACAAAAACCGAGCCAACCTACACTAAAACGTCGCTTTTTTCGAGGAAAAGGCGGCGTTTTTTCATGGCCCGGTTTTGGAAAGGAGTGGTGCTGACTTTATACTAAAACGAAAGGGGGAATTTTTTTAGCTGGCCGGGCCGGGAGGTCTGGCCTTTTTTCATCTCACGAAAAAGGAGGTTAGCCAATGGCAGATGAAAAAGTAAACGTGAGCCCGGAGGAAAAGAAAGCCCCGGAAGCTCCGGCCCCGTCCGGGCCGGGCGATCCGCCTGCGCCGAAGCACACCGAGGGGCCCGCTGTCCCTGGTGGAGATCAGACGGCCCCCGCTCATGTGGAGCCCGCCATGCCGGAAAAAACGGAGGGGCCCATCAAGCCAGAGCAGTCTGTTATCCCTGGTATGGGTGAGGACACTCCCGCACCGTCCAGCAAGGTGATCAACCTCTCGGACATCCAGGCCGCTGATAAGGGCGGTAAGGAGGCTTCTACTCCCACTCTGGAAAAGAAAGCGCCGGAGGCGGATAAGCCGCCGAAGCGCCGGGGCCGTCCGCCGAAGGAGCAGGCCGGGCCGACTGTGGAGAAAAAGTCGAAAGCGGCGGAGCCCCGCACAGGCCGCCCGTCTAAGGTTGACAAGGCGGCCCGTGAGGAGGCTCCGCCCTCTGTTCGGGACAAAGTGTCCAGAGGTAAGAAAGCCGACAAGGGCAAGGAAACGGGTTCCGGCGGTGCGCCTGCGTCTAAATCCGCTAAGACGGTAAAGCCGGGCAAGGCCGCTCCCGTCAAGGAGGCGGCAGTCCCGCCGCCGGAGATTAAACTGCCGCCCACGCCGGAGGTGCCGCCCCGCCCGGTGGAAGAGGGAAAAATCGTCTATTTGAAGATGTCGGAGCTCCATCCGTTCCACACGTTCCGGGAACACCCCTACAAGGTGCAGGACGATAAGGCGATGGACGATCTGGTGGGGACGATCAAGGAACACGGCATTATGACCCCCGCCACCGTCCGCCCGGAAAAGGACGGCAAGGGCTATGAGATTATCGCGGGCCACCGCCGCCATCATGGTGGTGCGCGGGCCGGGCTGGAGGAAATGCCCTGTATCGTCCGGGAGATGACTGACCTTGAAGCTGTCCGGGAAATGCGGAACAGCAACAAACAGCGCGGCGATCCGCTCCCCAGCGAGCTGGCAAAGCTCCTGGATTTGGAGGTGGAGGCCATCAAACGCCAGGGGGCCCGCCCGAAAACGGAGAAAGAGGCCGAGGCCCTTGGTAAGCTCTCGGTGGAGATCGTTGGCAAGGATCACGACATGAACTATAAAAAGGTCATGCGGTATATCCGGCTCAACTCCTTGGTGCCGGAGCTTCTGGACAAGGTGGACGCAAAGCAGATGGGCTTTATGCCTGCGGTGGAGATCTCGTATATCAGGCCGGAAAACCAGCGGCTGATTGCCGTTTCCATTGACGGGGAGCAGTCCTCCCCCTCGGTGGCCCAGGCGAAGCGGCTCCACGAGCTGGACAAGGAGGGCAAGCTCAACGGCGATGTGATTGACGGTATTTTGAGCGAAGAAAAAAAGGAGGATCGCGGTGTGATTATTTCGACTGCTGAACTGTCTAAGTATTTCGGCAAGGAGGTCACTCCTGCCAAAATGAAGGAGCAGATCATGGCTCTGCTGGACGAGTGGAAAGAGAAACAGCCGCCCGAACTGGCGAAGCCGGACAAGAAAAAGGACTTGGAGAAGTAACCCGGCCCCGCTTCTGGACACTTTGTCCAGAGGTAAGCGCCCCGCGCTTGGGATGGGCTCTGTGGTGATATATCCCCCGTCGCCGCCTATATTCCTGCACAGCCGGGAGTGGGCCGTCAAGGGTGCAACGCACCGCCGCTCGCGGCGGCTTGCCCTTGACGGTCTGCCCCGGCTGTGCTACTTCCAGCGGCGCGGCGGGGGTATATATCCTCCAGAGCCGCCCCCTTTCCCTGGATAGGGAAAGGGCGGGGGGATAGGGTCGAACTACCTATTATAAATATCGGAGGTGTTGAAGATGAAACGATCCCTTGCTTATATTACCGCCGCATGGCGCGGCGATCCTGCGGTGGACATGGAACAGGCGGCGCATTTCTGCCGTGTGGTCTACGATGCGGGCTATTCCCCCATCTGCCCCATGCTCTATCTGCCGCTGTTCCTCAATGACGCGGTGCCGGAGGAGCACAAGAACGGCATCGACATGGGCCGTGACCTGCTCCGGCGTTCCCGTGTGCTGGTGGTGTGCGGCCATACCATCACCGAGTCCATGAAAAATGATATTGCCGTGGCCCAGCGGCTGGGGATCACCGCTACCACCCTTGAGGGCATCCTGACCGTCAAAGGCCAGGGCCGCCGCTGATATGGCGTCCCTGTTTGAAGCCTACATCACCAACCTGGGAAAATACAACGAGGGCGAGCTGGTCGGTGAAACCTTGAAATTCCCCACTACCACGGAGGAGGTGCAGGGACTTCTGAAACGCATCGGCGTGGACGGGGTGCGGTATGAGGAATTTTTCATCACCAGCTTTGACGGTGATGTGCTGGGGCTCTATGACTATCTCACGGAATATGAAAACCTGGACGAGCTCAATCATCTGGCCTGCCTACTCTCCGAGCTGGAGCAAAGCGACTTGGAGAAGTTTGAAGCGGTCATTGACAGCGGCGAACATACTTCCAGCGTGGCTGACCTCATCAATCTGGCGCAAAACTTGGATTGCTACGAGTTTTATCCCGGTGTGGAGGACGATGAAACCCTGGGCCGCATTTATGTGGAGGATATGGAGGCCATTGACATTCCCGATCACCTGCTCCCTTACTTCGATTATGAAGCATACGGGCGGGACGTGCGGATCAACGAGGACGGCCACTTTGCCCCCGGCGGCTATGTGCTGAACAACGGCGGCAAATTCATCGAGCACTACCACGGGATCGAGGACATTCCCGCCGAGCATAAGGTTTTCGCGTTCCCGCAGCTCTCGGTGCGGGAGCAGATGGCGGCCTACAAAGAAATTATTGACGGCTCCTCTCTGGAGGGCTATCGGAAGATTGCCAAAAAGGAGCACGAGGAGCGATAGCGGCACTTCTGGACACTTTGTCCAGAGGCGCTTTTTTCACGGAAAGGAGGGATACGGCTGATTGATGAGGACGTTTCCAGACGTACCATAGCAGTTTCCATTAAGGCGACAAAGCTCACGGGCCGGGTGCTGGCCCAGGCGTGTCTGGCGGTGGGCCGGAAAATCAAGAAAGCGCACCGGGCCCGCCAGACACCCCACGGCAAACAGACGGTGCGCCAGCTCATGGGCCACGGGGCCGCCACGAACAGCATCGAGGTGGAGTCCCCAAAGGACTTTGACCGGGTGGCTCGGAAATGGAATGTGGACTATGCCTTTTATAAAACCGGGCCGGACAAGTACCTGCTGTTTTTCAAAAGTGGGCAGGCCGATGCCATCACCGCTTGTTTTTCGGAATATTCCCGGCGCGTGATGAAGCGTTCCAAGTCCCGGCGCGTCCCGATCCGGGAACAGCTCAAACGGGCCGCCGCTGAACTGGCCCGCCAGCCGTCCCACAAGAAAGAACGTGCAAGGGAGGCGGTGCATGAGGACAGATAGCGTCAAGAAATATGTAATACCCAACATCCCGTACCTGTTTATCCTGTGGGCCTGCCTAAAGCTGGGGACGGCCTACCGCCTGGCTCCCGGAGCGGACTTTGCTCACAAGCTGATGGGCCTGGGCCAGAGCATCGGCCCGGCCTTTGCCGACTTTGCGCCGGGGCTCCATCCCCTTGACTGGCTCATCGGCATTGTGGGCGCGGTAGGCTTCCGCCTGCTGATCTACTTCAAAAGCAAGAACGCAAAGAAATTCAGACGGGATGAAGAATACGGGTCGGCCCGCTGGGGGACAGAAAAGGACATCAAGCCCTTTATCGATCCAAAGTTTGAGAACAACGTCATTTTGACAAAGACGGAGTTTCTCACCATGAACACCCGGCCCAAAAATCCGGCCAACGCCCGCAATCTCAACGCCTGCATCATCGGCTCGTCCGGTTCGGGCAAAACCCGCTTCTGGCTCACTCCGCAGATTTTGCAGGCCAGCGCGGATAAAAACGGCGGATGCAGCTATGTGTGCGTCGATCCGAAAGGCGGGGTGCTCTCTCAGGTGGGAGCTTTCCTGCAACGCCGGGGATATAAGGTCAAAGTGTTCAACAGCATAGATTTTTCAAAATCCATGCACTACAATCCGCTGTCCTACATCCACAACGAAGCGGACATCCTTAAATTTGTGGACACTCTCATAGCAAATACAAAGGGCGAGGGCAAGGAGGGCGATCCGTTTTGGACAAAGGCAGAAACGCTCCTTTATTGTGCGTTGATTGCCTATATTATCTTTGAAGCTCCTGCCGAGGATCGGAACATCAATACCCTGGTGGACATGATTTCCGGCATGGACGTGAAAGAGGATGACGAGTCCTATATGAACGCGGTGGACTATATGTTCAAGGGCCTGGAAAAGCGCAAGCCGGATTGCTTTGCCGTGAAGCAGTACAAAAAATATAAGCTGGCCAGCGGAGATGTATGCTCTAAGTGACTTCTTAATCATGGTTTTTGTCATGGTTAGTGAAGCAGTCACTTAGAGCATTTTCATTTCAGGAGGTACAGCCATGAGAAACGAGAAAATCACCCCTCTGTATGAGCGTTTGAGCCGCGACGATGAGTTACAGGGCGAGAGCAACTCCATAAGCCATCAAAAGCAGATGTTAGAGGAGTTTGCCCGCCGGAATGGGCTGCCGAACCCCACACACTTCACCGATGACGGCGTATCGGGAACCCGCTTTGACCGTCCCGGCTTTCTGGCGATGATGGAGGAAGTCGAGGCCGGACGGGTGGAGGCCATTGTTATCAAAGACATGAGCCGTCTGGGGCGTGACTATCTGAAAGTCGGTCAGGTCATGGAGATTTTGCGGCAGCGCGGTGTCCGGCTGATCGCCATCAACGACGGTGTGGACAGTCTGAAAGGCGACGATGATTTTACCCCGTTCCGCAATATCATGAACGAGTTTTACGCCCGTGACACCAGCCGGAAAATCCGCTCCGTGTTCAAGTCCAAAGGCATGAGCGGCAAGCACCTGACCGGCACCGTTATTTACGGCTATCTGTGGGACGAAAAGCGGGAACACTGGCTTGTGGACGAAGAAGCCGCCGAAGTGGTACGCCGCATCTTTTCCCTGACGATGGAGGGCTATGGCCCCTATCAAATCTCCAAGCTGCTGTCCGAGGCAAAGGTTGAAATCCCCGCTGTCCATCTGGCACGCTTTCACGAGGGCGTAAACAGGTCAAAGCCGGTCAAAGACCCCTACGGCTGGGGATCGTCCACCATTGTGAACATCCTGAAAAAGCGGGAATACCTGGGCCACACCATCAATTTCAAGACCCGCAAACACTTCAAGGACAAGAAAAGCCATTATGTTGACGAAAGCGAGTGGACGATTTTCGAGAATACCCATGAGGCCATCATCGACCAGGAAACCTTTGACAATGTGCAGCGCATCCGGGCGAATGTCCGGCGCTACCCGGACGGCTGGGGCGAGGCCCATCCTCTGACCGGCCTGATGTACTGCGCCGACTGCGGCGACAAGATGTATGTCCATCGCGTCAATAACGGCAAGCGTGACCCACAGTTTACTTGCAGTCAGTATAGCAAATACCCTATCGGCTCCCTTTGCCCCACACAGCACCGCATCCGGGCCGAGGCCGTCCTGACCCTGATAACCGATATGCTCCGGGCCATCGCGGAGTATTCCAAGAATGACAGGGCTGAGTTTATCCGCACTGTCCAGGAAACACAGGCCGCCCAGCAGACCGCCGACATATCCAAGAAACGGAAACGGCTGGCCGCCGCCCAAAAGCGGGCCGGGGAACTGGAAAAGCTGATTTGCAAAATCTATGAGGACAACGCCCTGGGCAAGCTGCCGGATGCCCGGTATGAAGCCCTGGACGCACAGTATGCCAAAGAGCAGGACGCTCTCCATGCGGAAATCGCGGAACTGGAAAAGGCCGTTACCGGCTATGAGCAGAGCCGGAAATCTGCGGAGAAGTTTATTGCCCTGATTGACAAGTACGAGAATTTTGACACGCTGACAAATACCATGCTCAACGAGTTTGTGGAGAAAATCCTTGTCCATGAACGCGCCCGCAAAGGCAGCCAGGACACCACACAGGAGGTTGAAATCTACTTCAACTTTGTGGGCCGCTATATCCCTCCTGCCTTGCAGCCGGTTCCCCTGACCCCGGAGGAACAGGAAGAACTGCGGAAGAAGGAGGAACGCAAGGACAGGCTTCACCAGAACTACTTGCGCCGCAAGGCAAACGGCAAGCAGAAGGAATGGGAAGAACGCTACAACGCCAGGCGCAAGGCCCAGGTGGAGGCAGCAAAGGCCGCGATCCGGGCCGAGGACATGGAAAAGGGCGTTTTTATCCCCGTCAGCCAGTTACCCAGGCAGGAGCCGCGCAAGGCCACCATATCGGCCAGCGCCGCAGTTTAACCGTCACAGTGCAAAGGAGGACGAACATGAACAAATTGACTTACACCCGCTGCGGGGATTACTACATCCCCGACCTGAAACTTTCCGAGCAGCCGGAGGCCCCCATCGGCAAGTATGGCCGTATGCGGCAACGCTACCTGAAGGAACACCGGCCCGGCCTTTACAGCAGCTTGGCTTTGAGCGAAAAGCTGTACCCGCACCTGTTGGAGATTGACCGGGCGGCGCGAGAGCGGATAGACGCCATGCTGCCCCGCATGATGGAGGCGGCAGGCGTCACCGAGGAACTGAAAGCCCATGACCCTATGCGCTGGGTGGGGCTGATGAACACGCTGAAAGCGCAGGTGGAGGAAATTATTTTTCAAGAACTTATATTTGTTTGATTTAAGAATGAACGTCAGAAAAATCTGGCGTTCATTCTTTGTTTATCAATTTTCTATACTCTCGTGGTAATAATCCAGTAACACGCTGGAATTGTTTTGCAAAACTTTCAGACCTATCATATCCAACCGCTTGTGCGATCTCTGCGATGCTTAATTCTGTTCCCATAAGGAGGTGCTGGGCCTGTCCAATCCTTTTCTGCAAAATATAATCATAGAGCGTACAGCCGAAACATTCCTTAAAGGCAGCTTTTAACTTCGTCTGCCCCATAAAAGAAATGCGACACAACCTCTCAATCGGAACAGAAAAGGCATAATGGTTATCCAGATAAGCCGCAACTGCGGAAAGGTTCTCCTGATCCTGCTCTGTCAGATGCAGCTTCTTTTTCTTCTCCTGGTTGCTTTTAGCCCGCTCCATAATTAAAGAAACCGCTTCTAATATTTTGCCTTCATAAAACATCTTTGCCGTAAGACCTGTTCCCCGGTATCCTTCGATTTGCTTTAGCAGAGCAATCAATTCAGGGAAATCCGTTCCGATCTGCATTTTACGAAATGCTTCGCTGGGATCAATGTATTCTCCTGGAAATTTCTGCTGCAAATACCGTTGATAAAACTCCGGCATGATCGTAAAACTGATACTCTGCAAAGGAATATTCTTATGATAAATCGCCTGATACACCCTGCCTGCCTGCCCGATTTGTGCTTGTAAACTGTTAGGAGAAAGCTGGCGGTAAGGATGAAATTCTTCACCTGACACGGAGGTGTAATAAGTAACAGACAAAAATTCCGGTTCTGGACACTCTAACATAATGTCATCAAGAAAAAGAAAATCTCTGATGGTGATTTCAAACATATTTTCATAAAAATATACCCAAAAATGCCCTTGCCCCTTATCTGCCTGTAAAGTGTAACAGGTAAATTCATTATAAGGCTGCCTGTGTTCGTTATCTAAAAAGAATCCTCCATCAGAAAGCATGGAATGATACATTTCTTTTATATGTTTCATTGTTGTCACCTATAAATACGCCGTTTGGACGAACTTATACGCCGATACGACGCTCCTTTCCAAAATCCATTGTGAAAGCAAAAGTCTCGTACTATACTTAGAAACGGTGATTAGTTAGAGCTAACCACTTGATATTGTAGCACATACCTGTTGTTTTCACAAGGTAAAGGAGGTGAAAATATGCGGATGAGTTTTAAGGCATCAATGCCGGACCCCCGCATTTTAATTATACAGATTGTCGTGGTGGCGGTATTGGCATCGGTATTTCGGAATCTGCTCGCATTATTTCTTTTAGTGCTGATTGTAGATTTCCTGCTGTTACTTCAATGCGGGTGGGCGGTTTTCTGGAAAAACCTTCTGTCCTATGCAGCTATGCTGCTGATACTGTTTGCGCTGCAAGAGATATACATTCCGATTGTTTCGGATTTGTTTCCGCTTTTCCTTTTGTTGATGGCGAGGCTATATCCGGCGTATTTGGCAGTGAGGGTTCTGATTGAAAAAGCGCCAATGGATGAACTGCTTTTTTCATTGGAAATCTGGCGTTTTCCAAAATTAGTGTTGATCCCGTTGGCAGTTATTTATCGTTACATACCAACGATATTGAAAGAGATCGGATACATTCGGGAAAGCCTTAAAATGCGGAATCTCCATTCCTCTATGTGGGATAAGGTATGCCATCCAATGCAAAATGTAGAAAACTTTTTTGTCCCACTTTTATATCGCAGTGAAAAAATTTCGGAAGAATTGTCTGCCGCTTCAATCTGCAAAGGGCTTAGCACAAAAAGAAAACGAACGTGCTGCACGAAAGTGAAACTAGGGGTAACAGATCTTATCTACTTGCTTTGTGTTGCGCTCCTTGCGGCAGGTTTAGCATTTATCAACTATCATGTGATTTTACTTTAGATGGGAAGGAGGCATGAGAATGAACCAGCCTGTCATTGAATTTTCAAACTTTAGTTTTACCTATCATAATGCTGACTCAGAAAGTCTGACAGGGATTGATTTAATCATTCGTAAGGGTGAATTTATCCTTTTGACAGGACATAGCGGCTGTGGCAAGACCACATTGACCCGCTGCATAAATGGGCTTATCCCGGATTTTTTCGAGGGGGACCTTTCAGGGAAATGCCGCGTTTGCGGTATGGATATTGCAGAACATGAAACAGGTGAGTTTTCACCGTTGGTCGGTTCGGTATTTCAAGACCCACGTTCTCAGTTTTTTACACTTCATGTCAAAACGGAAATTCCGTTTCCAAGCGAAAACCTGGGAACACCTATGGATAAAATGCAGGAGCAATATGAAAAAGCGGTGGACGTTTTACAAATTCAGGGCTTACTTGGAAAGAGCATTTTCGACCTTTCCAGCGGCGAAAAGCAGAAGGTAGCCATTGCGTCAATTTATATGGTGGGAGTCGGAATTTATGTCTTGGACGAACCATCGGCCAATCTGGATTCGGAGGGTACAGAGCAGCTTCGTCAAGTATTAAAATCCCTCAAAGAGCAGGGTAACACCATCATCATTTCGGAGCATAAGCTCTACTACCTCAACGGGCTTACGGATCGTGTTCTGATTATGAAGGACGGAAAAATTGATAAAGAGATGGAAGGCAGGGTTTTCGACCGGCAGACAGCAGAATGGTTTACAAGGCATGGCCTGCGAAAATCCGATCTCGCACTTATTACACCAAAATCCTACCATCCTGTTAAGGGAGATGTCTCCATTCAAATAAAGAATTTGTCCTTTGGTTATCCGGGAAAACCGCTGTTATGGCACGATGTTACCTTTTCCGCTCATGGTGGAGAGATCATCGGTATCATTGGAAAGAACGGAGCCGGAAAAAGCACATTGATCCGAACACTTATGGGGCTTGAAAAGCCAAAGACCGGGAAAATTTCTATCAACGGAAGTTACTCCGGCAAGCAGCAGCGGCGAAAAAAATCTTTCTATGTCATGCAGGATGTAGATTATCAGCTATTTGCTCCGAATGTATTGGAGGAAATGCTGATGGGTACGAAAAAGACAGAGATAGAAAAAGAACAGGCCATTTGTAAGCTGGAGAATTTGGGATTGGGAAAATTCCTGAAAAGGCACCCCACAGCTTTATCCGGTGGACAAAAGCAGCGGCTTTCTATTGCATTGGCAGAAATGAACCGTTTACCGCTTCTCTACCTTGATGAACCGACCAGCGGACTGGACGCAGAGAATATGAAGATTGTCCAGACTGAAATAAAAAAGCTGGCTGAAGGTGGCGCGTGTGTGTTTGTCATTACCCACGATTATGAATTTGCCGCAGAGCTTTTTTCTTCCCTTCTTCTTTTACAGGAGGATGGTACGATACAGTATCTTTCCCCTGATAAGTACAAGCCGGAAAACCTGGCTCAATATTTTCAAATTTCATTCTAAAAAAGGAGTGTGTCGCTATGAGAAATCAAACAAAAGAAAGTCGTAGATTGAAGGATTTAATCCGAATTGGCGTTTTCAGTGCGCTGTGGGTTGTGATTGGCTTCCTGGTGGCCTTTACGATTGGATTTTTCCCACCAATTTTATTGGTTCTTCCCTGTGTCCTCGGAATTATCGGTGGGATTGTCTATGTTGTCATGTTATCAAAGCTGACAATCCCAGGTGGTATTTTAATCAGTTCATTTCTGCTGGGTATCTGCCTGTTTACGATGGCTCCTTATGGCATGATGTTCTTCTGCACTGTGGCTGGCGGTGTGATCGGAGAAATCCTTTATAGTGTTTTGGGGAGGCGTACAACCAAAGCAACGATGGTAGGTTCCTCCTTCGCTTTGGTAGGGCTGGCTCTCGGTGAATACATACCGTTCATCTGGATGCAGGACGCCTATCGTTCCATGCTGGTGAATGATGATTCCGGCCTTCTGGAAATTGCTGAATGGTGCATGAATATCGTTTCTGTTCCGGTCATGATTGTGCTGTGCGTGGCAACGGTTACTCTCACCTGTCTGGGTGTGCTTTGGGGAAATAAAATCGTAAAAAAACGCCTTTCCAATGCGGAATAGGCGGTAAAAGGAGTTGAAAATTATGAGCAAAGAAAAAAAGCAAAAGACAGGCATCCCGCGTTTGCTGGAGATGGCCGGACAACGAAAAACTCTGATGATTGTCGGTGCTTCGCTTTCAACGATTGCGGCTTTGTTTCAGTTAGCTCCCTATCTGGCAGTTTATAAGGTTATGACGGAGCTTCTGCGTAATGCCGCAGATATTAGTCAGGTGGACACTTCCTATATGACTTTTTGGGCTTTATTCGGAATTGTCGGGTTGGTGATCTGCTATGTGTTTATGTATGTGGGTGGCATGATCGGTCATATCGAGGCTTATCGTACCCTCTATGGAATCCGTGTAAAGCTGTCCGAACATATCAGCGGATTGCCTTTGGGGTGGTTCAGCCGCAACTCTATCGGTAAGGTAAAGCAGATTGCGGAGCAGGATGTGGAACAGATTGAACTTTTCATTGCCCATCAGTTCCCGGATATGATTAGTACCATTGCTGTGATAGTATTTATGGTCATTGTGATGTTCAGCCTGAATATCTGGCTGGCCCTTGCCTGCATCCTACCGATTATTGTCGGGTTTGTTGTGCAGTTCTCCTTTATGTTCGGCTCTAAGGCCAAAGAAGGACTCAAGGAATACTACGATGCAATGGAAAATATCAACACATCATCGGTTCAATATGTGCGGGGTATGCCCTCAATCAAAATTTTTGGTCAGACTGTGCGCTCTTTCCGAAAATTCTATGATGATATTATTGCCTACCGTGATATGACAACGAAATATGCGGATAACTATGAACCTTGTTATGTCCTGTTCCGTGTATTTGTACTTTCACTTTCCGCATTTATCATCCCTGTGGGTATGCTGTTTCTTACCGGCAATCCGCAGAATATGGCATTTGCTATGACGCTGCTGTTCGTGTTAATCTTCGCGCCGGGAATTGCTACACCTGTGTTTAAGTTTAATAATTTTGGTTCCAGCTTCAACAATATCAATGAAGGGGTACGGCGCATTGACGAAGTGTTAAGCACAAGTGAGGTAACAGAGCCGCAGAACAGCAAAAAGCCCGCCGGATATACCATTGAATTTCACGATGTATCCTTTTCTTATGAGGATGGTCCAAAGGTGTTGGATCATGTGAGTTTTACCGCTGAGCAGGGAAAGATAACAGCGCTTGTAGGACCTTCCGGATCTGGTAAATCAACGATTGCACAGCTTATTCCACGGTTTTGGGATGTACAGGAAGGCAGCATAACGATTGGCGGCATAGACATCCGGGATATGAGAACGGAAGATTTAATGAATACCATGTCTTTCGTATTTCAGGACTGTTTCCTGTTCTCTGATACGCTCTATAACAACATTGCTGTGGGAAAACCCGGTGCTACAAGAGAAGAAGTTTATGCAGCGGCAAGGGCAGCGCAATGCCATGAGTTCATTGAGAAGCTGCCCCAGGGTTACGATACCTTAATCGGGGAAGGCGGTGTTTATCTATCAGGAGGCGAGGAACAACGTGTTTCTGTGGCAAGAGCGATCTTGAAAAATGCTCCGATCCTGATTCTTGATGAAGCAACCGCCTATGCTGATCCAGAGAATGAATTTCAAATGCAGTTGGCATTACAAGAACTGATTAAAAACAAGACAGTATTGATTATTGCTCACCGGCTGATGACCATTCGGAACGCCAATAAGATTATGGTCATCAAACATGGAAAAATCGAAGAAACAGGAACCCATGACCAACTTCTGGCAAATGAAAGAACCTATCATAAGATGTGGGCGGCCTACACAGCTTCGTCCGATTGGGAACTGAAAAAAGGAACAGATAAGGAGGTGGCAAAGGCATGAAAAAGACAAATCCTATTTATCAGGTGACGGCGGGAAATCCAAAGAAACTGAAAAAGCCGGTGATCTGGACGGTTGTTACCAATATAAATCTGTTTTCTTTTATGTTCCTGGCACTGTTTGTTATCACGATATATTCCTTCTTTGCCGGGGATGCCGGTTCGCTGGATATTAAGACCTTATGGCTTTCATGGGGAGGCATTTTAGCGACTTCCGTTGTGGTATATATTTTGGAGCGCAAGGCTACTCATGCTACCTTCCATGACGGTTACGCAACGAGTGCGGACGGTCGTATCCGCCTCGCAGAGCATATCCGCAAATTGCCTTTAGGTTTTCTGATGAGCAAGGACTCCGGCGAATTGGGAAATACCATGATGAATGATTTTAGCCAGATTGAGGAAGGCGTTACCCACATTTTGCCGCAGCTTATCAGTGGTATCATCGTCGCATTTCTGGCTTTGTTCGGAATGGCTTTTGCTGATTGGCGTATGGCACTGGCTATGTTTGCCGGACTTCCTGTGACCTTCTTAATCCTTTGGGGTGTCCGTGTGATTGACCGCAAGCGCGGTGCTGCACATACAAAAGCCAGAATTGAACAAACGAACCGCTTGCAGGAATATCTGACCGGAATGAAGGTAATAAAAGCATATAACCTGCGGGGGGCGAATTTCAAAAAGCTGGAGCGGGCGTTCTACAATTTTATGAAAGAAAGCATTAAGCTGGAAGGTGTGTCTGGCCCGTTTTATCTGATAGCAGTTGCGTTCTTACAGATTGGACTTTCAATGATTACGATGGTCGGCACTTATCTGCTTCTTGGAGGAACACTGGAGCTGCCAATGTTTATTATCTTTCTTTTAGTCGGTTCCCGTGTATTTGATCCGTTGGTAAGTGCGATTACTCAACTCCCTGTGTTTACTTATCAGGCTGCTGCGGGAAAGCGCATTGTAGATTTACTGGAAGAACCAACAATGCAGGGTGACGGAGAAGCCCCGAAGGATCACGATGTTATCTTTGAAAATGTCACCTTCGGTTATGGGGAGGATGTTGTCCTTCACAATGTCAATGCGAGTTTCCCGAAAGGAACTATGACAGCGATTGTCGGACCTTCTGGCAGCGGAAAAAGTACAATGCTACGGCTGATTGCCCGGTTCTATGATCCACAGAATGGTATTGTTCGTTTTGGAGGTGTTGACGAAAAGACGGTTGATCCGGAAAAACTGATGTCTAAAATATCTGTGGTCTTTCAGGATGTATATTTGTTCCAGGATACCATCGGCAACAACATCCGCTATGGCCGGGAAAATGCCACGCAGGAAGAAATTGAAGCAGCCGCAAAACTGGCTCATTGTCACGACTTCATCATGGCTCTGCCGGATGGCTATGACACAATGGTTGGAGAAGGCGGCTCCACGTTGTCAGGTGGTGAGAAACAGCGAATTTCTATCGCCCGCGCAATTTTGAAAGACGCCCCTGTACTGCTGTTAGATGAAGCAACTTCCTCCCTTGATCCGGAAAATGAAGTGGAGGTTCAGCAAGCCATCGAAGAACTCGTGAAAGACCGTACTGTGGTAATGATCGCCCATAAATTGAAAACGATTGCCGGGGCCGATCAAATCATTGTATTGGATCAGGGCGAGGTAAAAGAAGTGGGTACACATAAGGAACTGATGGATAATCATGGTCTATACCGGCATTTGTGGGATATTCAGCAGACTACAGCCGGTTGGCAAATCAATTAGGAGAAATATTTATGAAACTTCATGCGTCCGGGGAGGACTACCTGGAAACCATCCTTGTTCTCCAAAAGAAACTCGGTATGGTACGCTCCGTAGATGTGGCCCGGCACATGGAGGTGTCAAAACCCAGCGTGTGCCATGCAGTGGCTACCTTGCGGGACGGCGGCTTTCTCACAATGGACGAAGATCACTTTCTTCATCTGACCGATGTGGGCCGCGAGGTTGCCGAAAAAATCTATGAGCGCCATTGCTTTTTTACCGAGCAGCTTATCGCCGCAGGCGTTGACCCAAAAACTGCGGAGGCCGATGCCTGCCGGATTGAACACATCATCAGCGATGAAAGCTTTTCACGGTTGAAAGAGGCAGCCGCACAAGACCAAGAATAAACCAAATAAGACAAGCTATCCTGCCCCGCTAAACGGGGAAAGAAAAAAACCGTTGCAGGGCAGACAGCTTCGTGCGCCTATAATGGATTTTCAGGGTACTGCGGCGGTTTTGAGTAACATCAAGGCCGCCGTTCCTTATGCCCTCGACAAAGGAGTGACGCCTATACGCTGACACGGCGGCTTTAGGAGGGAGCCGCCATGAAGCACACTGACCGCCGACAAATTCAGACGATATTTGAACTATCGTCAAAAAAAGCCCGGCCACCGAACAGCCCCCGTCCGGCAGCCAGTGCGAAAATTGTCACAATGTAACTGAATACCGTATTTTTTGCGCTCGAATAGCTTTCTGCTGTCCGGGCGTTTTTTCATACCTGTGGGGCCGGAACATCGGGCCAACATGGCCCGAACCTTGCCCCCGGTGCCGTTCCCCGCCGCCCCGTTCAGATTTTCCCGCAAAAAATCTGAACGGAGGAAAGGCAGATGGAAGTCACCATCCATTACAACGGACAAGCTGTGGCCGTAGAGGTCACGCTGGAAGTCTATGAATTTCTTGACCGGGCTGACCACAAAGCCGAGAACCTGTCCCATGAGCAGCGGCGGCATTGGGATGGCCGGGAGTTTGACGAATACATAGTTGCCACCGAGGGCGTGGGTATCTACGGCGAAACGCCGGAGGAATACCTTTGCCGCATGGAAACACTGGGCGAGCTGATGGCCGTCCTGGACACCTGCACCGAGGCCCAGCGCCGCCGGTTCCTGCTCTATGCCCTGGACGGGCTGACCCTTGCGGAGATCGGGACGGTGTGCGGCTGCTCCAAAGTATCCGTCCATGAGAGCATTGACGCGGTTCGGAAAAAATTTTTGAAATTCTTTGCGAACTACCCTAACGAATGACCCCTTTTCGGGCTACCAAGTGAAAGGGATTGTTTCCCTTATCCCAGCGGGAGGCGGACAGCGGACAAGCTGCCCGCCTCTCCCATTTTCAGGAGGTAAGCCTATGAAAACAATCAATCTGCGGTGGATTTATCCCCACTACCGGCATGACGAGTTTGTGGAGGTCAGCGATGAAGTTTGGGAGGTCATGCGGCAGGCCCAGCGCGAAATGAACAACTATGAGCGCCGGAAGGTCTACCACCGCGCCTACTACTCTCTGGACGCATATAGCTGGACGGAGAACTACGCGCTGGAACACAGCAGATCGCCGGAGGAAATCCTTTTGGAGCGTGAGGAACGGGCCGTCCGCCTGCGGCTGATTGCCGCCTTGCCGGAGGCCCTGTCTCATGCCACCCCAACACAGGCCCGCCGCGTCCGGGCCTACTACATCGCCGGTATCAACCAGCCCAAAATTGCCCGGATGGAGGGCGTACACAGCAGCAAGGTCAGCGTTGCCATCCGGCGGGGCCTGCGGAATATGCACCGCTGCTATGACGGCCTTTTCCCGTCAGAGTGAGGGTGGGCCTATGCAGACGATCAATCTCAAACAGTATTACCCGTTCTGCACCGAGGACACCTTTGTGGAGGTGTCGGATGAAATTGTCGAGGCGTTCCTGCTGGACAAGCGGGCCGAGGCCGCCAGGGAGCGCAAGATGTACCGCTACAAGGCGTTTTACTCCCTTGACTGCAATGATGGGATTGAGAACGCCGCCATTGGCGGGGCGCAGCCATCGCCGGAGGATTTCCTGATGGAAAAGGAGGCGCAGGCCGAATATGCCGAACTGCTCCGGCGGCTCTATGAGGCCCTTTCCTCTTTGCCCCCAACGCAGGCCCGCCGTGTCCATGCCCGGTATATGCTGGGGATGAAAGTGAAGGACATTGCCGCGATGGAAGGTATCACCCCATCCCAGGCAGGAAAGTCCATCCATGCGGCGCTCCGGCGGCTGCGCCGGTACTTCATACGCCGGAAATGGACAAGCGGCCTATGAAAACAATCAACCTGAAAAAATACTACTACCCGATTTGTAAGAAAGACACCTTTGTGGAAGTGCCGGACGAGGTGGCAGACGCCATTGTAGAGGAAAGCCGCGCAGAGGACGCCAATGACGCCAAGCAGCACTATCACTGTTACTCTCTGGACGCATCCCCCGGCATGGAAAACCATTTCCCGGAGCAGGCCGTTTCCCCGGAGGATATTCTGATGGAGAAGGAAACGGAACGGGAACAGGAGGCCGCCCGCGCCCTGATGATGGAACGGCTCCAGGAGGCCCTTGCCACCCTGACACCCCGGCAGGCGAGTTGCCTATACGCCCGGTTTTGGGAGGGAAAGCCCTTCAAGGAGATTGCCGAGGCCGAGGGCTTTACCACATCGGCGGCCATTGTCACGGTTCGCAACGCCATTATCAAGTTGCAGAAATATTATATCAGGCGCGGCTGGATGAAGCCGCCAAAGGAGAAAGCGATATGCACAAAGACAGCACCGCCCAAGCGAAGCCGAAAAAAGACGAGCGCGAAGAAGTCCTGAAGGAAATCCGGCAGCTTGAGAACCGCCAGAAGATTTTAGAGAACAAGCAACGTAACGAGGAACGCAAGGCCCGCACCCGCCGCCTGATTGAGCGCGGGGCCATTTTGGAGGGCGTGTTCCCTCTGGCCCCCGGCCTTCCCGGCGTAGAGGTCAAGGCGTTCCTGATTGCCCTGTCCCATCTTCCGGGGGCGGCGGAACTGGCCGAAAAACTGCCGAAATCCGGGGACAAGCCGTAAGTCCCTTGTTTACAAGGGCGCACTTATACACCGTTGCCGGTGTCGTGCGCCCTGCTGGGGGCTGTTGCGCTCTTCGAGCGCGATGGGGAGCTACACTCCCCAAACCCCTTGTGCGCCCCGCGCAGCCAAACACCCGCTTTGCGTCTGTCCGGCTCCACGGAGCCTGAATACCCCTCACCGAAAGGAGGTGTCACCCATAGATTTTTGTCATATTCCCGTCAGTATCATCAAGCGCAGCGAGGGCCGTTCCGCTGTTGCCGCAGCCGCCTACCGAAGCGGAACCAAACTGACGAATGAATGGGACGGCCTGACCCATGATTACACCCGGAAAGGCGGCGTTGTCCATGCGGAAATCATGCTGCCCGCCCACGCCCCGCCGGAGTTTGCAGACCGCTCCACCCTCTGGAACAGTGTGGAGCAGATCGAGAAAGCCAGGGACAGCCAGCTTGCCCGCGAGATTGAGGCAGCCCTGCCCCGCGAACTGTCCAGGGAACAGCAGCTTGCCCTTGTCCGGGCCTATGTGAAGGACAATTTTGTGGACAAGGGGATGTGCGCTGACTTTGCCATCCACGATAAGGGAACCGGCAACCCCCATGTTCATATCATGCTGACCGTCCGGCCCTTAAAAGAAAACGGCGCATGGGGCGCGAAGTGCCGCAAGGCATACGACCTGGACGAAAACGGCCAGCGCATCCCGGACGTGAAAGGCGGCTGGAAGAACCACCGGGAGGACACCACCGACTGGAACGACAAAAGAAATGTGGAAATTTGGCGGGCGGCATGGGCGGCCTATACCAACCGGGCATTGGAGGCTGCCGGTCATCCCGCCCTGGTAGACCACCGCAGCTACAAGCGCCGGGGCATTGATAAAATCCCCTCTGTCCACCTGGGGCCAGCGGCCAGCCAGATGGAGAAGCGCGGCATCCGCACCGACAAGGGGGAAGTCAACCGGCAGATCGCCGCCGACAATAAGCTGCTGGGGGAAATCAAGGCCCGCATTACCCGGCTTTACAACTGGTCTAAGGCCGAGGCCGAGAAGCCGGAGGGCCAGCAGCCCAGCATGATTGACTTGTGGGAGGCCCAGCAGCAGCTCAAGCGGCCTGACACCCGCACCGGCAAGATACGGGCTTTGCAGGAGAGCGCCGCCCTGTTCAATTTCCTGAATGCCAACGGCATCCAATCCATGCAGCAGCTCCATGAAAAAATTGCCGACATGAATACCCGCTACTATGACCTGCGGCGAGAGATCGTTAAGGCCGAGCGCCGGATCGCTGTCCTCACGGAGCGGGGGGAGATGTGGGCGCAGTACAACGAGTACAAGACCGTCCATAAGCAGTTTGCCAAGGTGAAGCCGGAGAAACGGGAACTGTTCGAGCAGCGCCACAGCCGGGAACTGATCCTCTATGACGCGGCGGCCCGGTATCTGAAAGAACTGAAAGCCAGCGGCGAAGAAATCAACCCGAAGGAATGGCGGCGTGAGATCGACCTGCTGACCGCCCAGAAACAGGTAGACAGCATCGACATGAAGGCCATGCGGGAGGAACTGAAAGCCGTGGAACGGCTCCGCAAGGCTGCCGACCAACTGGCCCGGCAGGAACGGGACAAGCCCCGTGACCGGGGGCCGGAGCGGTAAGGGGTACGGCGTTTTGCCGACCCCTTGCGGTGCATCGCGTTTCACGACACACCTTTACACACAGAAAAACCGCCGCACAGGTTTCCCCATACGGCGGCAGACGGTTTATTTGCCGAACAAGTCGCTGTGCGACCCGGTGCGGGCCAGCGTCAGAACCAGCACGTTATCCTCGATGCGGTAAATGAGCAGCCAGTCCGGGAGGATGTGACATTCCCGATGGCCCACCCAATCGCCGGACAGATCGTGATCTCGGTTTTTATCCGGCAGCGGTTCGCCCATCGCCAGCAGCGCCACGACCTGTTCCAGCAATTCGATTTTCAGGCCGCGCTTGATGGCCCGCTTGTAGTCCTTTTTGAAAGCGGTCGTGTACTTGACGGTGTATTTTGTTTTCCTCATTTTTTCAGGTCGGCAAACAACTCGTCAAGGTCATTGTAGCCCTTTACAGACGGGTCTTTTGCAATCCTTTCCGCTTCCAGCATGGCAGCAATCGTTTCCTTGTTGGGCTGTTCCAGCTTCACTTCAAAGGGAATGCCGCCCTCACGAAGCGACTGGCGCACAAAGATGTTGAACGCCGTGGATAAATTCATGCCGAGTTCCGCAAACAGGGCGTCGGCCTGTGCCTTCAAATCCGCGTCCATGCGGATGCTGATGTTTGTGGTATTTCCAGCCATATCATCAACCCCTTTCTGCTGGTACTTTTAGTATATGCCATTTGCACGAAGAAAACAATACTTTGCACGAATATTTAACAGTAAATTCATGGAAGGAGGTCACTGTATGAAGCAGATTATTTTACCCGTCACCGTCCACCTGAATATCCGCCTGCCCCTTGCCCTCTTGCAGCCGGAACCGGCAGACGCGCCCACCGGCCCGGAGCCGGAGGCCCATGCCTGCCAGGGCTGCGGCAACTGCGGCGGGTGCGGGAAGTGCCAGCATGAAGAAAAGCAAGCCTGAACCCATCCCCGTCATGGACTACCGCCAGTACCGCAGAGCGCGGCGGCTGGTACATGAGTGCTGCAACTATGACGGCGGCAACTGTATTGCGCTGGACGATGGGGAGGAATGTGTCTGCGTTCAGTCCATTTCCTACTCCCTGTTGTGCCGGTGGTTCCGGGCGGCAGTGCTGCCGCTGGACAGAGAACTGGAAACGGCGCTGTTCCACCGCCTGGACGCCAAGCGGTGCGCCGTCTGTGGGGCGCTGTTTACGCCCGGCTCCAACCGGGCCAAATACTGCCCGGAATGTGCTGTTCAGGTACGCCGCCGCAAAGAGGCAGAACGACAGCGGAAAAGATACTACCTTTCTACGCATTTAGGGGCTGAAAAACCCTTGTAAATCAAGGCTTTTTTCGAGGGTGTCGGCGGGGGCCTGATAGATTTATCCTCTGGTCCCCAAAACGGCCCTCTAAAGGCGTACAGACCCCTGAAACAAACCCCAAGGAGGAACCCATGTCAGACAATCGAAAATATTACTACCTGAAACTCAAAGAGAACTATTTTGACGATGACTCCATCGTGCTGCTGGAAAGTATGCAGGACGGTGTGCTGTACTCCAACATTCTGCTCAAGTTGTATCTAAAATCCCTGAAACACGGCGGGCGGCTCCAGCTTGACGAGAATATCCCCTACACGGCGCAGATGATTGCCACCATCACCCGCCAGCAGATCGGCACTGTGGAGAGGGCCTTGCAAATCTTCCTGAAGCTGGGCCTTGTGGAAGTGCTGGACAGCGGCACTTTTTACATGAGCAATATCGAACTGCTGATCGGCCAGTCCTCCACCGAGGCCGAGCGAAAGCGGGCAGCGAGGCTTCAAAACAAGGCTCTTTCCGCGCCTCGGACAAACGGCGGACATTTGTCCGACATTCGTCCACCAGAGATAGAGATAGAGTTAGAGAAAGAGATAGAGATAAAGAGAGAGATAGAGAAGGGACGCCCCGCCCGCGCCTATGGCCGTTACCAGAATGTTTTCCTGACGGACGAGGAACTGGCGGACTTGCAGGCCAGTTTTCCCACCGTATGGGGCCAGTACATCGAAAAGCTGTCCGAGTATATGGCTTCTACCGGCAAGCGGTATCAAAGCCATGCCGCCACCATCCGGCGCTGGGCCGGTGAGGACGCGAAAAAGGCGGCCCCGCCCACCCGCAACCGGGATTACAGCGTAAAGGAGGATGAAACCGTATGATGGAGATTACCGCAGAAATCCGGGCGCTGATCGACAAGGCAGCCGCCGGTGTGGAACTGGCCGGGGACGAGTACATAGACCCGGCAGACGGCCTCATTCACTGTAAGAGGTGCGGCGGCCAGAGGCAGACCGTTGTGCCATGCTTTGGGAAACCCGGCTACTTCATGCCCCGCTGTATCTGCCAGTGCCAGCGGGAGGCCGAGGAACAGCGCAAAGCCGCCGAGGAACGGCAGCGCCGCATGGAGCGTATCAAGCGCCGGAAGGCCCAGGGCCTGCAAGACCGCTATCTGTACGACTACACCTTTGCCAACGACAACGGCCAAAATCCTCTGATGGACAAGGCCCGCGCCTATGTGGAGAACTGGAAGGAGGCATACCGAAACAACACTGGCCTGCTGCTGTTTGGGGATGTGGGAACCGGCAAGTCCTTTTTCGCCGGTTGTATCGCCAACGCCCTGCTTGACCGGGATGTGCCGGTGCTGATGACGAACTTTCCCACCATCCTGAACCGCCTGACGGGGATGTTCTCCGAGGACAGGGCCGACTTTATCGCCAGCTTTGACGAGTACGACCTGCTCATCATTGACGATTTGGGCGTGGAGCGCAGTACCGAGTATGCGATGGAGCAGATGTTTTTCGTCATTGACAGCCGCTACCGCAGCCGCAGGCCCATGATAATCACCACCAACCTGAAACTGGCCGAACTCAAGAACCCGCCCGACCTGGCCCACGCCCGTATCTATGACCGTATCCTGGAACGGTGCGCCCCGATCCTCTTTGCCGGGAAAAACTTCCGAGAGGAAAACGCCGGGGCCACCAAGCAGGCGGCGAAAGACATTGTGAACCGTAAGAGCGACTGATTGTTTTGCCGGACGGCGCAGCCCCGCCCGGAGAAAGGAGCGCCATGAACGAAGAAACCCGTACCATGCAGACCGCAGACACCACTCCGGCCAGAGCGCCGGAGGACGCCCCCGCGCTGGTAAAGAAAATCGGCAAGACCACCTACAAGGTGCGCGTCCATTTCAGCGACACCAGCACCGAAACCATGAGCGACAAAATCAAGCGTATGCTTAAAAACGAGATACAGCAGATGTGACCGGCTGATAAAGCCAGCCGCCTTGTGTTAAACTGATGATGGTACACACCAAAACTTTTAGCCAAGGAGGACATGAAAATGCTGTACACAGAAAAAGAGAAAAATGAGATTGAGCGCGTCCGCAAAGTGTTTGAGAAACATATCCAGCAGATGACCGCTTATGATTTGGTTTGGTCGGACAAGGTCGGCTATGTGTGGCTGGCAATATCTATCGACCCGGTCTATATCGACACCGGCAACTGGATAGAGTCCGCTGCCGGTCTTTGTTATGAGTGCTTGAATGATATAGCACTGGATGTTTTCGGAATGACCGGAAACGACCATGACTTTGAGGACGCCGACCCGCTGGAACTGGCCGAGATTAAGAGGCGCTGGAAACCCTATATCGACCAACTGCCGGAATATGCGTACATTTGCGACGAACTGCTAAGCGGCCGCAAGTAATTCTACTCGCCTGAGTGTCAGGAGCATGAAAGTGCTTCTGGCACTTTTTTTGTGGCCTTTTTATGAATTTGATTAAAAAGTCCTTGACAACTCGTTTCGGGCAAGACCGCGAAAAGCATTTTGATTTCCTGCGGCTCCCGGCTGGCCCCCTTTGACATCCCCCAGCTCCGGGAGATCATGAGCTATGACGAACTGGAACTTGACCGCATCGGGGATCGGAAAACAGCGGTTTTCTTTACGATTTCCGACACAACCCCGACTTATAACTTCATTGTGGCCCTGGCCTTTTCGCAGATGTTCAATCTTCTGTGTGAACGGGCGGACAATGTTCACGGGGGCCGCCTGCCCCATCATGTGCGGGTGCTGTGGGACGAGGCGGCCAACACGGGCCAGGTGCCCTCGCTGGAGAAGCTGGTGGCCGTGATCCGTTCCCGCGAGGTGAGTCTGTGCCTGTTCTACCAGCAGTACGCGCAGTGCAAGGCCATTTACAAAGATAACGCGGAAACGATCCTGGGAAACATGGACAGCGTGATCTTCCTGGGTGGCCGGGAAAGCTCCACCATCAAGGAGATTTCCGAGAACTGGCTGGGAAAGGCCACCATCTCCATGCAGACCGAGGGCCGCTCCCGTGGGCAGTCGGAAAGCTACAACCAGAATACCCAGCGGCTGGGCCGGGAGCTGATGACCCCCAGCGAGCTGGCTACCATGCCGGGCGACAAGTGCATTTTGCAGTTGCGGGGCCTGCCCCCGTTCTTTTCGTCCAAATACGATTTGAAACAGCACCCGAACTACAAGTACACGGCTGAGGCCGATAAAAAGAAAAACGCCTTTGACCTGGATAAGCTCATCAACCGCCGCAGGCGGCCTGGGCTTTCCGAGGCTTGTGAGGTGTACGAGGTAGACGCATCGGACACGGGGCCCGTAAACGAGGACGAGGACATCCTCAATTACGACGACGTGGACGATCCGGATGCCTATGTATAAATCACTTCTGGACAAAGTGTCCAGAGGTCGCAACCTGCCGCCAGAAATGGCGGCTTTTTTCATGGCCGGGGAACACCCGGAGAAATGGAGGCTATATGCAGTTCTTTTCTTCCGCTATTGATACTTTGCAGACCCTTGTTGTGGCTCTCGGCGCTGGCCTGGGCGTGTGGGGCGTTGTCAATCTTCTGGAGGGCTACGGCTCGGACAACCCTGGCTCCAAAAGCCAGGGTATGAAGCAGCTCATGGCGGGCGGCGGCATCATCCTGCTGGGCACCACCCTGATCCCTCTGCTGTCTGGCCTGTTTTAAGGTAAGGGCCTATGGATTTTCTCACCGACTGGCTCACGGACTGGCTCAAAGAGCTGTTGATTGGCGGGATCATGGGGAACCTGGAGGGGCTCTTTGATTACGTCAATACCCAAGTCGGAGAGATCGCGGTACAGGTGGGGACTACCCCGGCGGCGTGGAACGCCGGGGTATTTTCCCTCATCCGCCAGCTTTCCGAAACGGTGATTTTACCGATTGCCGGGCTGGTACTGACCTTTGTTGCCACCTATGAGCTCATTCAGATGCTTTTGGAAAAAAACAATATGCACGAGTTTGACGTGGCGAATATCTACAAATGGATGTTCAAAACGGCTTGTGCCATCTTCATTCTCTCGAATACCTTTGATATTGTGATGGCCGTCTTTGACGTGTCGCAGACGGTGATTGCCCAGGCCGGAGGGCTCATCCAGGGCTCCACGGACATCACGCCGGATATGATTACGGAGCTGGAAACCACCCTGGAGGGGATGGATTTAGGGCCGCTTCTCGGCCTGTGGCTCCAGTCCTCCATTATCGGCGTAACCATGTGGGCGCTGGGCATCGTCATCTTTGTCCTGGTCTACGGGAGGATGCTGGAAATCTATTTGCTCACCAGTTTGGCCCCGATCCCTATGGCGACAATCTCCCACCGGGAGGTAGGCCAGATCGGGCAGAACTATCTGCGCTCCCTCTTTGCCGTGGGCTTCCAGGGGATGCTCATTCTGGTGTGCGTTGCAATCTATGCGGTGCTGATCCAGGGGATTGCCACGGGCGGAGATCCCATCGGGGCGATCTGGGGCACCGTGGGCTATACGGTTTTGCTCTGCTTCATGCTGTTCAAAACCGGGACGATAGCGCGCAGCATCTTTAGCGCGCACTAAGGAGGTTTGATTTTATGGCGAATATGCAGACGGCGGCACAAGGCGCCCCCGTTATGGACGAGGCGGCGATGGCGGAAATGCGCCGCCTGATTTTTGAAGCGCCCATCCAGGAGCTGGCGGACGCCCAGGGCATTTCCATTGACGAGGCCGTACAGCTCCGGGTGGAGAAAAACCTGGAGGCCGCCGAGGTGCCTATCGAGGTGTCGGTGCGGCCCATTGAGCCCCAGGGCAAGCTGATTGGCTTTGCCAGCGTGAATATCGGCGGCATCGTGATTGACGATTTTAAGGTAGTCAACGGGAAAAACGGGATCTTCCTGGGTGAGCCCAGCAAACCCGATCCCACAACCCGGACGGGCTACCGTTCCACAGCGCGGGTGACAAACCGGGCCTTGCAGGAGCGGCTGAGCGCGGCGGCGGCAGACGGCTACAACATGGCCGTGGAAAAGCTGATTGCCCGCGCCGAGGCCCTGCGTCCAAAGCCGATCCGGGAGCAGATGGCAAACGCGGCAAAGGAGGCCGCAAAGGAAAACGCCACCCGGCCCGCCCAGGCAAAGGGCAAGGAGGCCAGGGATGACCGATAAGGGCACCTCTGGACAAAGTGTCCAGAAGTCCCCAAAGCTCTTGGAGGGGCTGTTCCTCATGGATGGCATCGAGGGCCTGCGCTCCCTGCCCCGTCATTCCGTGGATATGCTCTTGACCGATCCTCCGTATGGCACCACCCGGAACTTTTGGGATGTGCCCCTGCCGCTCCCGGAGCTGTGGGAGGCGGTGAAATGGGCGGTCAAGCCGGACGGCGCGATCCTGTTCTTTGCTCAGTGCCCCTATGACAAGGTGCTGGGTGCATCCAACCTGTCCATGCTCCGCTATGAGTGGGTATGGTACAAAAGCCGATGCACAGGTTTTCTCAACGCGAGGCGGGCCCCGTTAAAAAAGACGGAGAACATCCTGGTGTTCTACCAGAAGCTCCCCCTTTACAATCCGCAGTTTGAACAGGGCAAGCCTTACAAACGGAGTTTGACAAACAACGGGGACAGCCCCAACTATGGAAAATTCGTCCGTACCACGGGCGGCTCGGAGGACGGCTTGCGGTTTCCGGGGAATGTGCTCACGTTCCCCACCGTCCAGCGCACCGTCCACCCCACGCAGAAGCCGGTGGCCCTGTGCGAGTATTTTATCAAGACCTATACCCGGCCCGGCGAGCTGGTGGCGGACATCTGCGCGGGCTCCGGCACAACGGCGGTGGCCGCTCTCAACACGGGCCGCCGTTTCCTCTGTTTTGAAACCGTCCCGGCCTACTATGCTGCCGCCAGCGAGCGCATCCGTGTGGCAGGCGCGGCGGTGGAGGCCGGGGAGAAAGGAGTGTAACTATCAGGAAATATTCTGTGATCTACGCCGATCCCCCCTGGCGGTATGCTCAAAAGGGCTTGCAGGGGGCGGCGGAAAAACACTACCCCACAATGGGGATTGACGAGTTATGCACGCTCCCGGTGGCGGATCTGGCGGCCCCGGACAGCGTGCTTTTTTTGTGGGCCACGTTCCCGCAACTCCCGGAGGCCCTGCGGCTCATCAAGGCGTGGGGCTTCACCTACAAGAGCGTTGCTTTCGTCTGGTTGAAGAAAAACCGCAAGTCCGAGGGCTGGTTCTATGGCCTGGGCTTCTGGACGCGGGGCAACGCGGAGGTCTGCCTGCTGGCAACACGGGGACACCCGAAACGGCAGGCGGCAAACGTCCATCAATTCATTATTTCCCCTATCCAGGAGCACAGCCGCAAGCCGGAGGAGGCCCGTGAAAAGATCGTGGCTCTCATGGGCGATGTGTCCAGGGTGGAGCTGTTCGCCCGGCAGTCCCCGCCCGGCTGGGACGTGTGGGGGAACGAGGTGGAAAGCACCATCCCGGACTTCTGGACAAAGTGTCCAGAGGTGGCCGGGGACAGAAAGGAGTGATTGAAATTCCCTATGTAAATGTCCCCAACGACTTATCCAAAATCAAGACCAAACTTGCCTTTAACCTGACGAAACGCCAGCTTGTGTGCTTCGGGATCGCGGCGGCGGTGGGCATCCCGTCCTACCTGCTGGCCCGGAGCACCATCGGCAACACCGGGGCCATGTTCCTGATGATGGGGGTGGCGCTCCCGGCGTTTCTGCTGGCGATGTATGAAAAAGACGGCCTCCCCTTTGAAAAGGTGGTGCGGAATGTCCTGCGGGCGAAGTTCCTGCGGCCTGGGGTGAGGCCCTACCAGACGGAAAATATCTATGCCCCGTTCACCCAGCGGGGCGCTGTGCGAAAGGAGGATGCGATTGCAGAAAGCAAAAAGCCAAAAGCGCGGCCCCGGAAAGGCCGCTAACCGGAAAGCTGTTTTGTCCGCCCAGCAGACCATCCCTTATCTGGTGATGCACCCGGACGGCGTGTGCCAGCTCCCCGGCGGGCTCTACACAAAGACGGTGGAATATGAGGACATCAACTATTCCGTTGCGTCTACGGAGGATCAGACGGCGATTTTCAGCGGGTGGAGCTCGTTCCTCAACTACTTCGACAGCTCCCTGCCGTTCCAGCTATCCTTTATCAACCGCCGCTCCCGTTCCCGGAGCCGCTACAAGGTAAACATTCCCCCGGCCCAGGATGACTTTGACAGCATCCGGGCCGAGTTTACGGGGATGCTGAAAAACCAGATCGCCAAAAGCAACAACGGCATCGAGCGGTCAAAATATATCACCTTTGGCCTGCCCGCCGAGGGGATCGCGGAAGCCCGCCCCCGCCTGGAACGGGTGGAGGCCGATGTGACAGGCAACCTCAAACGGCTGGGCGTTCCCTCTGTCCCGATGGACGGACAGGCGCGGCTGGCCCTGCTCCACGGGCAGATGCATCCCGGCAACCGGGAGCCGTTCCGCTTCTCCTGGCAGGACATCCCCAAAACCGGGCTTGGCACAAAGGACTATATCGCGCCGGACAGCTTCGACTTCCGGCAGGCCAGGACGTTCCGCATCGGCCAATACTGGGGTGCGGCGTCCTACTTGCAAATTTTGGCGTCCGAGCTCTCGGACAAGCTCCTGGCGGAGATCCTGGAGCTGGATGCGGAAATGACGGTTACTCTCCACATTCAGACGGTGGATCAGCTTAAAGCCATTAAGACCATCAAGGGCAAAATCTCCGACATCGGCAAAATGAAGGTGGAGGAACAGCGCAAGGCGGTGCGGGCCGGGTACGATCCCGACATCCTGCCCCCTGACCTGATTACATTCAGCAAGGACGCGGCGGAGCTCCTGGCCGATCTGCAGTCCCGCAACGAGCGGATGTTCCTCTTGACGTTTACGGTTATCAATATCGCGCCCACCCGCCAGCGGCTGGAAAACGATGTGTTCACGGTGGGCGGCATCGCGCAGAAATACAACTGCGCTTTGAAGCGGCTGGACTGGCAACAGGAGCAGGGCTTTGTGTCCTCTCTGGCCCTGGGCTATAACGAGGTGGAAATCCAGCGGGGCATGACTACCAGCTCCACGGCGATTTTCATTCCCTTTATGACCAGGGAGCTGCGGATGGCCGGGCCGTCCCTCTACTACGGCATGAACGCCCTTTCCCACAACGTCATCATGGCGGATCGCAAGAAGCTGAAATCGGCCAACGGCTTGTATCTCGGCTCCACGGGCTCCGGCAAGAGTTTTGCCGCAAAGCGCGAGATCATCAACGTGTTTCTCGCTATCCCCAAAGACCGCATTATCATTGTCGATCCGATGGGGGAATATGCCCCGCTGGTGCGGAGGCTGGGCGGCCAGGTGGTGGAGATCGCGCCCGGCTCCCCCAGCCATATCAACCCGATGGACATCCAGCTTGATCTGGACGATGACGAAAGCCCGCTTTCCATGAAAGCGGATTTTTTGTTGTCCCTGTGCGAGCTGGTGGTGGGCGGCAAAGACGGCCTGCAACCCATTGAAAAGACGGTGATTGACCGCTGTGTGCGGCTGGTCTACCGGGAGCAGGCCCTGGGAATTGCCACGGGAAAAACGCCGCTGTTGCAGGACTTGTACGAGGAGCTTCTCAAACAGCCGGAGCCGGAGGCACGCCGGGTGGCAACCGCCCTGGAGCTCTACTGTACGGGCTCCCTTAACCTGTTCAACCATCAGACTAACGTAAAACTGACGGCGCATATTGTCTGCATCGTCCTCAAAGGGCTGGGAGAAAACCTCCGCAAAATCGCTATGCACGTTACCAACGACTTTGTAACTTCGGCGGTCAATGTGAATTTCCACAACGGCGTTTCTACCTGGTGCTACTTTGACGAGTTCCACATCCTGCTCCGGGACGCGCTCACCGCCAGCTACTTTGTAGCCGTGTGGAAGATGCTCCGCAAAAAGGGCTGTGTGCCCTCAGCTTTAACGCAGAACGTCAAAGACCTTTTGGCCAGCCGGGAGATCGAGGCCATTCTGGACAACACGGACTTTATGATCCTGCTGTCCCAGGCCCAAAGTGACCGGGCGATTTTGGCGAAACAGCTCGGCATTTCCGAGCATCAGCTCTCCTACATCACCCACTCCAATTCCGGCGAGGGCCTGCTGTTCTATGGGGATGTGACCATCCCCTTTGTGGATCGGTTCCCCCGTGGGGAGATCTATAACCTGCTGACCACGCGCCCGGAGGACTTGAAGAATGAAGCGAAAACCGAATAAACCCGAACAAGAGCCCAGGGAGCGCCCCGGCTCCTGGGAGGAGCCCGCCGATCCCGGCGGCGCTTCTTCCGGGAACGCTGGGGGTGGCTCCCCAGGCGGTGCCGGGACAGAGGGCACTTCTGGACAAAGTGTCCACAAGTCAAAGTTCCGGCAGAAAAGCAAACAGGAGCAGGCCGCCGCTTCTAAGCTCCGCATGGAAAAGCGCGGGGAAAAGCTGGAGGCGGCCAAAGACAAGCTGGCAAAACAGAAGCCCCCGAAAAAGCCCGGCCCCATCCGGCGGGTAGGCCGCGCCGCTGGCGGGGCCGCCCACGGCTTTGTGCATGGGAAGATTTATGAAAACGAGCAGGAAAATGTGGGCATCGAGGGGGCCCACCGCTCCGAGCTGGTGGGCGAGGCCGCCCTGCGGCATGGCTCCCGGTTTGTGAAGCGGAAAGTCCGGGAACACCCGGCAAAGGCCGTCCAGCGGGCTGAGTCAAAATATGTCAAGGCCACGGCGGACTATCACTTCCGCATGGCCGCCCAGGAACACCCGGAGATGTCCGGCAACCCGGTTTCCCGGATGTGGCGCAGGCACCGCTTGAAAAAGCAGTATCAGAAGCGGGCGCGGGAGGCGGTCAAGACCGGGGCGGCAGGCGCGGCGAAAAAGACAGCCGCCGCCACGGAAAAGGCCGGGGCAAAAGCGGTAGGCTTTGTGAAGCGGCATCCCGTGGGGGTGGTGCTGGCCCTGGCCTGTGTGCTCTTGCTCTTTATGATGCAGTCCTGTTCATCGTCACTGGTAATGCTGGGGAACTCCGGCGCGGGGGCGGTGGGCGCGACTACCTACCCATCCCAGGATGAGGAAATGCTGGCGGCGGAGGCGGCCTACTGCGGTATGGAGGCAGAGCTCCAGGACTACCTGGACAGCTACGAAAGCACCCACGACTATGACGAGTACCACTTCGACTTGGACAGCATTGAGCACGATCCCTATGTGCTGATCTCTATCCTGTCTGTGCTCCATGAGGGGGCATGGATGCTGGATCAGGTGCAGGGGACGATGGAAACCCTCTTTGACCGCCAGTACATTCTCACCGAGGATGTGGTGGTGGAGGTGCGCTATCGGACGGAAAGCCGGACGGACAGCGAGGGCAACTCCTACACGGTAGAGGTGCCCTACAATTACTATATTTGTTATGTAACGCTGGAAAACCGCAACCTGTCCCATCTGCCCCTGGAAATGATGAACGAGGAGCAGATGTCCCGGTATTCCCTCTATATGTCTACCCTGGGGAACCGGCCTGACCTGTTCCCGGAGTCGGCCTATGTGGGGAAATATGTTACCAACCCGCCCGCCGAATATGACGTGCCGGGGGAATATCTGGACGATGAAACCTTTGCGGCCATGCTCACCGAGGCGGAGAAATACCTGGGCTATCCCTATGTGTGGGGCGGGAGCTCTCCGGCCACGTCCTTTGACTGCTCCGGCTTCGTGTCCTGGGTGATCAATCACAGCGGCTGGAATGTGGGCCGCCTGGGAGCCCAGGGGCTCTATAACATCTGCACCCCTACCAGCAATCCAAAGCCCGGCGATCTGGTGTTCTTTGTCGGCACCTATGACACGGCGGGCGTGTCCCACTGTGGCATCTATGTGGGGGACGGGATGATGATCCACTGTGGAGATCCCATCCAATATGCAAACTTAAATACAAGTTACTGGCAATCCCATTTCTACGCCTACGGGCGTTTACCCTGATAAGGAGGTATCTATGGCGGTAAGCAAAAGCCAGAAAATCCAGGCCGAGATTGATAAGGTCAAGGCCAAAATCAGCGAACAGCAGGCCCGGCTCAAGGAGCTGGAAAAGAACAAGCAGGAGGCCGAAAACAGCGAGATCGTGGACATCGTGCGGGGCATGAGCATTTCCCTGGAGGAGCTCCCCCTGGTGCTCCAGCGGCTCCGGGACGGCACTTCTGGACAAAGTGTCCAGAAGTCCGGGGACGGCGGAAAGGAGGAAAATTGAAGATGAAACGCTTTCGGGTGATGGCGGCGGCGCTGTGTGCCGCCGTTCTTTTATGCGGATTTAGCGTCCCGGCCTATGCCTATGCGGACGGCGGTGAGGGCGCGGACTATGGCGATCCCACTATGACCGAGGAAACCCCGGCCCCGGAGCCGGAACCCACCATCGAACCGGGCGAGGGCTTTTCGGAGGAGGGCAACCTTGTGACCCGCGATCTGCTCTATGACGAGCACACCAACAAACAGTTTATCACGGTGCAGACGGCGGGCGGGAACACCTTTTACATTGTCATTGACTATGACAAGCCCGTGGACGAGGAGGGCGAGCAGTATGAAACCTACTTCTTCAGCGTGGTAGACGAGGCCGATCTGCTGGCCGCAGCCGAGGCCGCCGGGGTGGAGCAGGCGGTCTGCTCCTGCTCTGAAAAATGCGCGGCGGGTGCCGTGAATACAGAGTGCGCCGTCTGCTCGGTCAATATGAACAAGTGCGCGGGCGTTGAGCCGGAGCCGGAACCCACGGAAACCGAGGAACCCACCCCGGAGGAGGCCGAGCCAGAAACGGGCGGCAACATGGGGATGCTCCTGGCGGTGCTGGCCGTGGCCTTAGTGGGCGGCGGCGCGGCGTTCTATTTCAAGGTACTGCGCCCCAAACAGCAGAAAGCCGCCGAACCCCAGGAGGACTATGGCGGGGAGCTGGATGACTATGACGGGCCGGACGGCTACGGGGGCGAGGACGATGACGGCCCGCCCTGGGATGAGGAGGACGAGGACGGAGAGGAGGCTGACAAATGAGGTTTACCGACAGCCCCTTTGAAAAAATGATGAAGCAGAAGCCCCGTCCCCAGGCTCCTGCCCCGGCGAAACCGCCCAGGGGCTCCCGGTGCTCCGGGTGTCCCTACTGGCGGGGCATCGGCTGTGTGTCCTGCTACCGGGAGCTCATGCGGGCCCCGGCTGGCGGGAGGTGACGGCTTGGCCCGTGAACTGACACGCGAGGAAAAACGGGCGATCCGCGCCCTGGTAACAAAATGGTGCGCTAACTATGACCGGGAATATGGGTGCCTGCCCCTGGACTGTGAGTGCTATATGCTGGGGAAATGCTGGACGGGCGCTTACTGCCGCTACTTTCGGGAGGCTGTCCTGCCCCTTGATCCGGCCCTGGAGGTGTCCCTGCTGAGTGAGGGCCCCAGGCCGGATTTCAAGATTTGCCCGGTCTGTGGCGGGGCCGTCCCTGCGGATGGGCGCATGGCCTACTGCTCCGAGTCCTGTGCCCGGATTGCCCTGCGGCGGCAAAAGCGGGACTATATGCGGAAAAAGCGGAGGTGATGTGTGGAAAATTAGGCTCTGGAAAACCCGCTTGTATCAAGGCTTTCCGGGGCCCTTTTGGGGGTGGGCCGTATCTTTCTATGGCCTGCCCTTATTTTGCTCAAATGCTTTCCACATCTACCCCCGCCGCTTCTGGACACTTTGTCCAGAGGTGGCGGGGCATCTAAGGAGGTGTTATTCTGGAAGAAAATCAAGGCTATGTGATCCGCCGCACGATCCTGTTTGACAATCAGTGCGGTTTTGCCCTTGGGGAAAATAGCAGGGCCCCTAATCCCTTTGTGACGTGGCGTTTTAACGAGCAGGACGGCCAGCGGAATTACTTTTGGGGCCACTACATGAATGAGCCGGATATGGCGGAACGGGACTTACTCAATCGGGCCGAGGACTACCAGCGGCGCTACCATGTGCAGGAAGTGGAGCAGGCCCCGGACAAGGAAACCTATCTGTACTACTCCACCCAGCGGCCTATCGACATCGGCACCTACCCGAACAGCTATTTTAACCGCCCTGTCCACATGGATTTATACTTTACCCGCCAGCAAGTGACGGGTGAGGCGTTCCAGGCGTGGGGAGCCATCACCTATGCCCATCCCTTGACGGAACGGGAAATGCAGGATTATGAGCTCCGGCCCTCCCGCAATAACCTGGATATTCGGCGGCAGATGGATGCCCAGGCCCAGGTGGTAGGAAAATGGGAGGACGCTCACCGTGTCCCGGATCAAAAGCGGCTGACGTGGTTTTACCCTGACTTCGGCAGCTATGTGGTGAAAGAATACATCACCCCGGAGCAACTGGCCAGCTTTGCCCGTGGCGTGGAACGCCAGGAGGCGGCGCGGGCTCATAAGGAGGCCAAACGCCAGCCCCCGATTGCGGAACAACTGAAAGCGGCGCAAAAGGAGGCCCAGGAACACCGGGCCCCGGACGGCCCTAAAAAGAAAGCCCCTGACCGGGGCGACAGATAGGAGGACTGTTTATGGAAAAGAAGCGTGAAGAGGATTTTGCCAACCAGGAGGCCCTGCGGCTCTCCGGGGTATTCAATACGCCGATCCCCGCCCAGCCCCCGGAACGGGAAAAGGCGCTGGACAAGGTAAAGGAGCCGCCCCGCGTCTGCCGGAGCCTGGAACGGGAGGAGCGGTGACAAAGAAACGCCGCCGCCCCATCCATCTCCATGTGATGGTGTCCGAGGAGGAGCAGGCGCTGATCCGGGAGCGTATGGCCGAGGCGGGCATCCGAAACATGGGGGCCTATATGCGGAAAATGGCCCTCAATGGGTATGTGCTCCATGTTGACCTGTCACCTGTCCAGGAGCTGGTGTCGCTCCAGCGGCGGTGCTCCAACAATCTAAACCAGGTGGCGATCCAGGCGAATACCTACGGCGGCATTTACCCGGAGGAGATCAAAGCTCTGCAACGGGACTATGAAAAGCTGTGGCGGCCCCTTTCCGATCTGCTGGAAAAGCTCTCCGCCATCGTGCGGCTCTGACCTGCCGGGGAGCGGTTTTGCCGTTCCCCGGCTATCTCGACTTCTGGACATTTTGTCCAGAGGTGGGGATAGCCGAGGCATCCTTGTTGGCCCCCTCCTGCGGAGTTATAATATACATATAGAGGCAAACAACGAACTTTTTGTAGGAGGTATGAACGATGCGGACAATCTTAAAAATCATCGCGGCTCCCTTTGTCCTGGCCCTGATCCTCATTGTGGCTGTGCTTACGTTCCTGTCCTGCGTGGCGGGAGCGGTGTGCATTGTGGCCTGTGTGGGCCTGTCCTTACTGGCGATCCTCTGCCTGCTGGCCGGGCAGACAGTAGGCTGCATCACCATGTTTGTGCTGGCGTTCCTGGTTTCCCCCTTTGGGCTCCCGGCCCTGGGCGGCTGGCTGGTGGAGCGTCTGCATGGTGTGAAGTATGCGGCGATGGACTTTATGGCGAGCTGATACTTACGGACAAAGTGTCCAGAGGTGCCGGGCGGCGGGTGACATAGACCGCCGCCCGCTTTTTCTGCTGGGAAAGGAGGTGCGGCTATCGCTACAACTTACATCCGGCCCTACAAGGTAGCGGCGGGAAAAACGGCTGTCCAGACAATGGAGGATCGGTTTGCTTACGGGCTCAATCCGAAAAAGATAGGAGCTGTGTCTGCCTACCTCTGCGATCCGGCATCGGCCCCCGCTGAGTTTCTCCTGACAAAGAGCCAGTACCAGGCGGAAACGGGCCGGGCCGTAGAGCGCGGGGCCCTGTTCTTTCAGATCCGGCAGGCGTTTCCTCCTGGTGAGGTCACGCCGGAGGAGGCCAACAAAATCGGCTATGAAACGGCCATGCGCTGGACAAAGGGCAAGTACCAGTTTTTCGTTTGTACCCACATCGACAAGGGCCACATTCATAATCACATTTATTACAACTCCACGGCCCAGGACTGCTCCCGGAAGTTTCATAACTTCATCGGCTCCAGCTTTGCGGTGCGGCGGCTCTCTGACCGGGTGTGCATTGAGCATGAGCTGTCTGTTATCCAAAATCCGAAACAGCACAGCAAGGGCCGCTTTCTCCATTATGGCCAGTGGATTGGAGAAAAGCCGCCCACCGCACAACAGAGGGTGCGGCTGGCCATCGTGGAGGCCCTGGGGCAACGGCCCGCTGACTTCCCGGCGTTCCTGCGGCTTATGGAGGAGTCCGGCTTTCAAGTGAAGCATGGGCGGGGCGGCGCGATCTCGTTCCTGGCCCCTGGGCAGGATAAGTACACCCGCCTGCGGGCATCAACCCTGGGCCCCGGTTTCGATCCGGATGACATCCGGGCGGTAATTGCCGGGGAGCGTCCCATCCCGGAGCTCCCAAAAGACGGCCCGGCTCCGCCCCGGCGGGTCAATCTGATTATCGACATTAGGGAGCGCATGGCCCAGGGCAAGGGGCCCGGCTATGAGCGGTGGGCCAAAGTTTACAACCTCAAACAGATGGCCGCCGCGCTCCAATATCTCCGGGAACACGATCTGATGGATTATGACGCGCTGGCCGCCAGCACCGAGGCGGCGGTGGATCGCGCCCACAAGCTGGCCGGGGAGCTGCGGGACACAGAGGCGGCCCTCTCTAAAACTTCTGAGCTCATGGGCGCGGTGGTACAGTATGCAAAGACGCGCCCTGTGTTCGACGGCTACAAGGCGGCCCGGTATTCTAAAAAGTACCTGGCCCAGCACGAGGCAGAGCTGGCTGACTACCGGGCGGCCAAAGCTACTATGAGCGATCTTTTAGGCGGGGCGAAGCTCCCGAAAATGGATGCGCTGAAAAAGGAGCGCCGGGAGCTCTCCGAAAAGAGAAAGGCCCTTTATGCGGAATACCGCAAGGCCCAGGCGGAAATGCGGCAGGCCGTGGCGGTCAAGGCGAACATTGACCATCTGCTCGGCCATACGGATGGGCGTGAAAATAAGGCCCAGGAGCGATAGCTCCGGGCCGCAGACAACCAGGGACTTCTGGACAAAGTGTCCAGAAGTCCGGCGGGTTTGGGGAGCTCCCCAACAAGCATTTTCACGGGCCTGCGGCCTGTGAAAATTTCGGAGTGTGACCACACCCGAATTGCTTGCCGTTTTGTGCACCCCCCGAAAATGGCGCGAAAAAACGGAGGTACACGCTTTTCTTACGCATCCTCCGTTTCCTTAGCCGCTTTCATCGCTTGGATTGTGGCTTCTACAATTTTTAGTTCTTTTTCGTCCAGGGCGTTGAGCATGGCATCAATCCGCTTTCTGCACTCGCTCCCTTTATTCTTGGACGGATAGAAATATTGATCTACCGATATATCGAACATTGTCACCATTTGATAAAAGGTGTTGAGGCTGGGGTGCTGGCCGTCATTCTCGTTATACATGATGGTACGCGGAGCCCGGTCAACAATATAGGCCAGTTGCTCCTGCGTCATCCCGCTGTCCTCCCGCGCCCGCTTGATAGCGAGTCCTATATCGTGAAAATCAAATCGTCGTTCATCTCTCTCAATCTTCATAATATCACCTAATGTAATTTTACATTTCAGGTATTATTATTTGAACGATTGTATATTTCATATTTCTGACTGTTTAATTTCACTATAAATTACATGAATGACGTTCGGAAGGCGATCATTGACAAAATGACATGAGTGTCATAAAATATAAATGACACAAGTGTCATTTGTGGAGGTGTACCTATGTCGGAAAGATCAAAAGAAAAAAGAAATCTAATATTAAAATGTGCAGAACAAGTTTTTAGAACTAAGGGTTTTTCAAATGTAACTATGAAAGACATAATTGACGAATGCAATATTAGCCGTGGAGGTATCTATCTATACTTTAGTTCCGTAGATGAGATATTTACAGAAGTTATCAAGCAATATCATAAATCACACGCAGAAAAAGTGACTTATGACTTGAATAGCACTAAAGATTTTTTTAAAGCCATTGATCAATACTTTGAAGATTTAAAATATAACCTTTTGAATATTGATGATAGCCTAAAATTAGCAATGATTGAATTTTTTGCCGCTCATAAAGATGATCAGGACAAAGAGTTTTTTGAAATTGCAGTTAACGGCTTAAAGCAACCCATTATGGAAATTGTATTTTTTGGAAAAGAACATGGTATTTTACCTTATGAACTGACTAATGAATTAGTAGAGTTAGTAGTATTTTGGTTTATAGGACTTGAAGAGATAATGCTTTCCGCTCATCTGTCAAATGCAATTTTGGAAAAACAAATTCAAATAATGAAAAATTTGATCCTGACGGGTAAAATTTTATAGCGGAAGGAAGAGTAGTACGAAAAAAGCAGATTTGCATTAAAATTTATGCTGGTAATCAAAGGCGGCAGAATGGAGAATAGAATGAAAGAAATAGAAAACAGAAGAAGTATACGAAAATTTCGTTCCCAAAAAATAGAAAGGGAAATCATAGATAATATTCTTAAAGCTGGTATTGATGCGCCATCAGCAAAGAATAGACAACCTTGGAAATTTGTCGTTTTAGAAGGTAATGCAAAAAAGCAATTCTCCGAAATAATGAAACAAGGAATACAGGAAGAAAGGAGTAGGCAATTACTTCCTAATAGTTCAAAATATCTTGCGGCGGCAAATCATACGGCCCAAATAATAGATCAAGCACCTGTGTTACTGCTAATTTATAATCCGCAAGGTAAATCTTTATATGAGGATTTGAGTATTGAAAATAAGATATATGAACGCGCTGACATTCAGTCTGTCGGGGCCGCCATACAAAACATATTATTAGAAGCCACTTCTCTTGGTATAGGCTCTTTGTGGATATGTGATATATATTTTGCTTATGATAAATTGTCCAAATACCATAAAGAATATGGTGAATTGTTGGCCGCAGTAGCGTTGGGGTATCCTGATGAGCATCCTGCAAAGAGACCGAGGAATGCATTTAAAGATGTAGTATTCTATCTTAAATAATACATAGAAATTTAAGAACTCAGTGCTACCGAAACAAAAAAAACCGTTGTTTCGGCGGCTGGTTCATCACGCGCCAAAACAAAATACAGTAGCCCTACGGCGGTTTTGAAATAGCAAATTTCAAGCCGCCGTTTTCTTTTCAAAAAATGAGAATACGGGGGGTGTGTTAAAGTCGCCCTTTTTTAAGGATACGGCGGTGTCCGGGAGGTATCGCCGTGTCCTTTTTCTTTTTCCCTCCCCCTAACCTGTCAAAAAAAGCCCACCCGCCCAACAGGATCAGTCCGGCGGTGGATGCGAAATTTGGCAGTACATAAATGAATTTGTCGTTTCATGCGCTTGCGTGGCTTTGTGTCGCGCAGGCGCATTTTGTTTGTCCGACTTCTGGACACTTTGTCCAGAGGTGCGGGGCGGCTCCCCTGGGTGCCGCTCTCCACCATCCCCCGTTTCGGTCACTCGTTCACCCAACACCGAAACGGAGGTTTATAATGACTACCATCAATCTGAAAGATTTTTATTATTGGTACACGCAGGATCAGTTTATCGAAGTCACCGAGGAAGTGGCCGAGGCACTCCGGGCCAGCGTCCGCTATGAAGCGGCCTACCAGCGGCGGCTCACCCGGCACAAAGCGCAGTATTCCCTGGACTGTGAGGACGGGATCGAATACTCCGCCTGCCTGCATGAGCCCACTCCCCAGGAGCTTCTGGAGCGCATGGAGCTGTTTATCCGGCTCTGGAACGCCCTCAACTCCCTGCCGGAGATCCAGGGCCGCCGGATCGATGCTCATATCATTCTTGGCATAAGCATCAAAGCGATTGCCGAGGCCGATGGTGTACATGAGGAGTCCGTCCGCCAGTCTATCAAGCGGGGCCTGGAACGCATGAAAAAAACTTTTTGATTTTTGCTGTTTCCCCACTTGGAATTGATGCAAAAATGTCTTGGTTATTAGAGAGGGAAATATAAACCTCTCCGCAACGGAACGGCGGCGGCCCTGAGCATAGCGCGGGGAGCCGGGCGGCGGGTGCGCGGTGACTTCTCTCCACGGAGAATGAGCGATAAACACCAGCGCCGCAGGTGGGCCGGGCCAACCCACGGCCACGATCCGCCATTGGACAGGCTGGCCGCCTGTCCCTCCGGGCCGCCGTTCCCCGTTGTGTGGGGATGCCGCGCCGAGTATGGTTGTCTTTGGACAGGTCAAGGAAACGGGCGCGGCACTCCCTAATTTATCAAAAAAGAGGGGGAACGCTCTATGAACTATGATCCAGAACTGGCGGCCTTGCTCTCCCAGCCGTGGAGCAACGATGCCTGCCGGGGGTACGTCATCGCCGCGATGGAGCGGTGCGGCTTTAAGCCGTCCGACATTGAACAGGTGATGGTCGAGCTTTACGAGGTATTCGACTATACCACTTTGCAGGAGGCCGAGGCATACTACGAGCGGAGCCCCTACTAACTTCCGGACACTTTGTCCAGAGGTACATATCCGGCCAAAGGCCAGCACTTTCCCGGTGCTGGCCTTTGCCATGTTTCAAGACATTCTTTGATTGCATGGGAGGGATTTTATGCAGGCACAGGTCAAATATGAAAGTGAAATCAAAACTGCTGTACTCGGAGATCGCACGATCACCGTCAAAAATCTCACCCCCGTTTTTTCCCCGCAGGAACAGGACAAGCGCAACCGCGAGATTGAGCGGCGGCTGTTTGACGTGTTCCGCAAATATGCCGGGCGGGGGTAGGCCAGAGTCATCCTTGTAGTAAGGGGGCGGCAGAGGTACAATATAATTGTAGGTTGGCTCCCGTTTAACGGAAGGGAGCTAATTATGGATAGTAGAATAGATGCAATTTATGGGCGGCAGTCGATTGACAAAAAAGACAGTATCAGCATTGAAAGTCAGTTTGAATTTTGCCGCTATGAGCTTAAAGGCGGTGAGGGTAAGGAATACAAAGACAAGGGCTACTCTGGCAAGAACATTGAGCGCCCCGACTTCCAGCGGCTTCTGCAGGACATCCGGCTGGGCCTGATTAAGCGGGTGATCGTCTACAAGCTGGATCGGATTAGCCGTTCCATCGTGGACTTTGCAAAGCTCATGGAACTGTTCAAGCAGTACGATGTGGAGTTTGTGTCCTGCACAGAAAAGTTTGACACTTCCACGCCGATGGGCCGCGCGATGCTCAATATCTGCATTGTCTTTGCCCAGCTTGAACGCGAAAGCATCCAGATGCGTGTGCAGGACGCTTTCTATTCCCGGTGTACCAAAGGCTACTATATGCGAGGCCGGACGCCATACGGTTTTGATACCGAGCCCATCGTCATGGACGGGATCAAGACAAAGAAGCTGGTGGAAAATGCGGAAATGGATTTTGCCGAGCTGATGTATCAAATGTATGCGGAGCCGGGCAACTCCTACGGCGACATATCCCGGTACTTTGCCGAGAACGACATTAAGGTTTATGACAAGTCCCTAAAGCGCGGGTTTATTGCTCAACTGCTGAGAAACCCCGTCTACGTCCAGGCCGATATGGACATCTACGAATACTTCAAGGCCCAGGGCGTAAAAATTGAAAGTTCCCCGGAAATGTTCACAGGGGACAATAGCTGTTATCTCTATCAAGGGCGCGAGGGCGAGGAGCCGATCCTTGTGATTGCTCCCCACCAGGGGCGCATCCCCTCCCAGCTCTGGCTGACCGTTCAGCGCAAGCTCTCACAAAACACCACATTCCAGAATGGCCGGAAATGCCATAACACATGGCTGGCCGGGAAAATCAAGTGTGGACGTTGCGGCTATGCCCTGGCAAGTCTGAACGCCAGAAATGGTGTCACCTACCTGCGGTGCAAACAACGGGCAGACAATAAGAGCTGCAAGGGAGCCGGTACGCTGACCGCGCAAAGCATGGAGGCGTTTGTTTACGGCGAGATGGTTAAGAAGATGCGGAAATTCCACACGCTGAAAGGCGGAAAGGAACAAAGCTATAATCCGAAGCTGACCGCCGCCCGTGTCGCCCTTGCAAAGACGGAAAGTGAGATCGAGAAACTTCTGGACACTTTGTCCGGCGCTAATCCGCTTCTCCTGCAATACGCAAACACCCGCATTGAGGAACTGGATGCGGAACGGCAGAAACAGCTCCGGCTGGTCGCAGACCTCACCGCTAATTCTGTTTCCGCTTCACAGATTGATAGCATTACGGGCTATCTTGATGATTGGGAGTCCGTGAGCTTTGACGATAAGCGTAAGGTGGTTGATATACTCATATCACAGATTGACGCTACCAGTGAGAGTGTTACAATCCACTGGAAAATCTAAAACCTTTTCACTTGGCATTATGCCCTTGTCAAGAATAGTTTTCTGCTTTGAAAACAATAGATGTATTTTTGTAATGGATCGCCATAGGATAGAAAGAAGCGAACTGCTTTGCTTTTATCCTAGTCTTCTGCTTGTTCCTCCTCACTTTGGAAAAGCGGGAAATGAACGATTGCCTTAAATAGATCGCCGTCGATCTCGATATGGAAGGTGCCGCCCTGTAACTGCACGAAGCTTTGTACGATGGATAAGCCAAGTCCGCTTCCTTCACTGTTGCGGCTGGAATCACCGCGTACAAAGCGTTCTATGATCTCATCGGCGCGGAAATGGATTTCTTTTTCCGAGATATTGCGGAAAGTTACCGTAATCTGATCGGTTTCACGCACTTCGATATAGACGCGGCTGTTAGGCAAGGCATATTTGCCGATATTGCCCAGCAGATTGGCAAAAATCCGATATGTTTTCTGTGGATCTAGGAAAGCATATTGTTTATCTGCATCGCTTTGAAAGCGTACATCGAGTTGTTTATCTGCCAAGGTATCACGGTATTCGACCAGCAGCTGATTCAGCAGTTCATTAAGATCTAAGCGTATCGGATGCAGTACGATTGCGCCGCTGCTGGCTTTACTGACTTCAAACAGATCTTCGATCAGATGCTTTAATCTTGAGGCATTGACTTCCAGTGTATCCAGATAAGCCTGTTTTTCTGCTTCGGTGGCATCGGTATTCTTTAATAGATCAACATAAGAAACAATAGAGGTAAGCGGTGTTTTTAAGTCATGCGACACATTGGTGATCAACTCTGTTTTCATTTTTTGGCTCTTGACTTCATCCGCTACCGCTTTGCTGAAACCATCTCGGATAGAGACAATAGAATCATTCATACTCTGATAAATGCCGAGATCTTTGATCGGCTGCGCATCAAACTGTCCGGTTTCGATTTCATGAAGGGCATCGCGCATGTCTTCATAATTACGCTGATACTGCCGATAGGTGTGCAGGGCGAGATAACCTAAGAATCCATGGTAAAGCAGCACTACGAGCATAAATGGAATGTTTGGATGGGTAAACGTATTATAGCGTATCAGGAAAAAGTCGAATAAGAAGTTGATCAGCAAAAAGACGATGATATACTGTACGCCGCGGTTATGAATATCCACGCTGCACAGTTTGCGATAGAACTTGCACAGCAAGGAAGTAATCAAGATATGGTGCTTGCAATAAGAGCCCCATCCTTTTTCCTTGATTTGCTTCAGGTGCTGGATGAAGAGGAATACCGCCAATAAAGAAGTCCACACATATAGGAATACACAGCCGTTGATTGCGATCAAAAACGGTGTTTCCCAATTTGTACCGATCTGCAGCAAGTTGGTTTCATAAAACTGCGGAATGGCGATCGTGCCGGCAATCCCGATCGAAAGCAGGATCATATCAAAGAACAGATGCGCTTCTAACGGGATATGCAGAAAGGCACGAAAGCCTTTCATCGTCTTGGCATAAGACAGTGGGAACAATAAGCAAAAGATCGTCCAAAGCCCCAGTGCCCCCAGAAACAACAAAGCGGAAATTTGAAAGGAAACTGCCATCGGATTTGCGATCTGGTGATAGAATAAATAGTCATAAACCGAAATGTCTTTTGGCACAGCGATGATATAATCCGCATTTTTGATCGGTCGGTAAGCGGCGGGCAGCAGCTGCAATGATGGATCTTCCTGCATGCTTTCCTGCTCTGCCTCATTATAAAGATCATAAAGATATTCTTGCACATAGTGATACTGCGCTGTCTTTAGTCGTTCCATATAGTCATAAGTCTGGATCGTATCGCTCAGTTCACTGATGGATACCACACCGTTTTCATCAAAGGAAAAGCGGACATACCATAAATAATCACCGTCTTCCATGTCTGTTTCTCTTAGATTCGGCTGATTGGTAAACTCACTTTCTTTTTCTTGATCCTTTAACAGCAAAGAGTAGGAAAGGGCGGAGGCATCGTTTCTGAACCAGCTATTCCAGTTTCTTTGCAAGAAGGATTCGACATAATCAGGCAAATAGTCGAGATCGTGCTCTTCCGGATCCAATTTGCTTTCATCTATCAAAATATGATAAGGACTTTCACTCTGCTGCAAAAGCTCCAGCATGCCCTGTGCATATAGCGTTACGATCAATTCATCGCTGTTTCTTGGAATGGTTTGATCTTTGATTTCCTCATAAGCGTTTTTTTCGATGTACTGCGTAATCGGAAATTGTAACAAACACGCAAGCATGGCAATGACCGCTGTGCCTGCAAGCAGGAGCAGTGTGTATTTGAATGTTGTTTTTTTCATGTATATCTTTCCTTCCCGATAAAAGCATTACGCTTCTATTTTATATCCTACGCCCCATACGACTTTTAGGTGGCGTGGGTTCTTGGGATCGATTTCGATCTTTTCACGAATATTGCGGATATGGACCATGACGGTTTCCGAATTGATCGCCGTTTCTTTCCATACGGCTTCATAAATCGTATCGCTGGAATAGACGCGTCCCGGATGGCTCATCAGCAGATGCAGGATCTTAAACTCGATCGGCGTCAGCTTGGTCAAGGTCCCGTTCACATACAGCTGTTTCTGATCGATGTGCAGCTCCAGTCCGCCAAGGGAGAGGACCTGTTCATCTTCCTGTTGTTTTTCCTGCAGCTGTAAATAACGCGCATATCTTCTTAAATTCGCATTGACCCGTGCCAGCAGCTCCATCGGTGTAAAAGGCTTGGTGATATAGTCATCTGCACCGATATTCAGTCCGGTGATCTTATCAATATCCTCTGATTTTGCCGATAACATCAAGATCGGAAAATCATAATGTTCCCGTGCTTTCATGGTCATCGTAATGCCGTCCATGATCGGCATCATGATATCGACAATGGCGAGATGGATGGTTTCCCGTTCCATGATCGATAATCCCTCTTTGCCGTTTGCGGCCTGAAAAACCGTATACCCCTGATTTCTTAAATAAATTTCAATGGCGTCATTGATCGCCTTTTCATCTTCTACCACTAATATCTGATAATTCATAACTTGCCCTCTCTTGTTATGCTTACATCATAGCAGAACTTTTGATTGAATGAAATATGAGATTTCGTTTCATTCAAAATGATCGATGTGGGTAATAGCGGCAATACATCCGATCAGAATGCAGAATAAAGCGGTGATCACAAAGGCTTGTATGAGCGTAGAGAAAAACAGATTCATAATGTCAGCTCCTTTCATTGTTTTCATTATAAAGAATGATTATAAAGAAGCGGGTGCGAAAAAACGAAAGAATTTCTAAAGATTTTTGAAAAGCATTAAAAATGGAAGATATGGTTTTGGAAAAGGGAAAGGATCGGATAGTTGTTTCTAAATTTTGCGTGCCAAAGAAGAGAAAGTAAAACAAAGGTAGTAAGAAAGCGATAGAATATGATAAAATGTAACAAGACATTGAGGTGAGCATATGGAGAAAAAAGGAAAGATCGTTACCGTTGTCGGCACGAACGCATCGGGGAAAAGTGATTTGGCGGTGTATTTGGCTAAAAAATATAACGGTGAGATCATATCGGCAGATTCTCGGCAGATCTATCGGGGGTATGATCTGGGAACGGGGAAATTGAGCAAAGCGGAAATGCAGGGCGTTGTGCATCATATGATCGATATTCTCGACAGTAACGAACTGTTTTCAGTCGCTGATTTTCAAGCGCGTGCTTATGCGTGCATCGACGATATCTTAAGGCGGGGGAAACTGCCGATCATCGCGGGAGGAACGGGTCTTTATGTGCGCAGTGTGGTAAAGGGTTATACGTTTGTAAAGATGGAACCGGATCTTGAACTGCGCGAGGCACTGGAAAAGAAAACGACAGAAGAGCTGTATGCACAATTAGCGGAAATAGATGAGCAGGCGGCAAAACGCAATACGAAGGAAAATCGGCGGCGGATCATCAGAGCGCTGGAAAAGTACCATGTACTTGGAAAAGAGGCGCTGCAGGATCATTATGAACCGCGCTATGAAGCACTGCAATTAGGGGTAACGTGGCCAAATGCGATCTTGCATGAACGCATTGATGTGCGCATGAGAAAACGCTTTGATGAAGGCATGATCGAAGAGGTAAAAGGATTGATGGAGCAGGGAGCAACCGCAGCATTCATGGAAGCACTGGGATTGGAGTATCGTCATATCTACTATTATTTAAGTGGAAGATACCAAAGCAAGGAAGAACTCTATACCGAATTGAGCAGAGCGATCAAACGCTTTGCCAAACAGCAGAAAACGTGGTTTCGCAAAGATCATGACATTATCTGGCTGGATATGGAACAAGATTATAAAGCGCAGGCAGAAGCACAGATCGAAGCGTTTCTGCATGATTCAGACAAATAAGCGCTGTTTGGTAATCAGAGATAGCAGAATATGAAAAAAGATCGCTGAAAAGCGGTCTTTTTCGTATCATGATAAGCAAAAGACGGATCACTCATTTTCGGCCTTATACCAGTAAACAGAGCCGCTGCTGCTTTCTTTTCCGCTGATCGGATCGACTCGTTTTTCAATGATCGCATCACTGCGCTTATACCAGCTCCCGCCTCCCTCTGGATAAAGGGCATTGAACGTATCTCGCCAGATCAGTTTCGGGGTCTTAAAGTAAGCTTCATCCAGCTCAGAATGATCGTCATTGCCGCTCCATACGGCAACACAGTAGTCGGGATTAAAGCCTGCCGCCAGTGCATCATAATCACTGGTGCCGCTTTTTCCCGCCACCTTGACATTCGGCACGGCATCCAGCAGGGTCGGTACATTATGCCCGATATTCTTTGGATCATAGGTGGCTGTCAACAACTGATTTAAGATCAGTGTTTCATCACGCAGCAGCAGTCGTTTGCAGGCGATCTCTTTCTCGTAAATGATCTTGCCGTTCCCATCGGTAATATGATCGATGAAAGACGGTTCTTCATATAATCCTTCTGATGCAAAGGCAGTATAGATTTTTGCCAGCTCTAAGATCGACATCTGTGTCGTGCCCAGTGCCATCGAAGGATTTTCCTCTACATCTTCGATCCCAAATGAGAGCAGCGCTTCCTTTAAGGTATCCATTCCTAAAAACAGATGGGTCTTTTCCGCATAAATATTGTCGCTGACCGCAATCGCCTGTATCATGGAAATATCCCGATAAGCGTAAATATCCTTAAAATTAGTCGGTGCGTAAGTTGTTTTTTCATCGATCTGGAAGGTGGTCGGCTGTGAGGTAAAGGTAGTGGATGGGGTGAAGCCTTGCTGCAGGGCGGTATAGTAAAGCAGCGGCTTGATCGTGGAAGCAACCTGCCGTTTGGCATAAAGCGCACGATTATAAGAGGATAACGTATAATCTTTTCCTCCGGCGATCGCTTTCACCTTAAAGGTAAAAGGCTCCATAACAACAGCGCTGACTTCCAGTTGTTCCTTCGTATCCACATGTGCCTCGATCGCATCACTGAGTGCTTTTTGTGCCTGTGGGTCATAGTTGGTATAAACATAGAGGGGCTGATCTAAACTGATATTTTGTTCTTTCAAGGAAGCGATGACCGCGTCAATGTAGTATTGTTCACTGCCTTTTGTTTCGTTGATCTGATTGATGTGCAGTTCGATTGCTTCTTCCTTTGCTTCACGATGCGCTTGTTTTGACAAGAGTTCCTCCTCATATAAAATATCTAAGATCAGGTTTTTTCGCTCTGTTGCCTGTTCGATGGAAATGAGCGGAGAATAGATGGAAGGGCCGTTTGGAATGCCGATCAGGACTGCGAGTTCACAATCATCTAAATCAGACAGATCTTTAGAGAAGAAAAATTGGGAAGCATTGGCGATGCCATACACTCCGTGTCCATAATACAAAGTATTCAAATAACCTTCCAATATTTCTTCTTTGTCATACTGCATTTCCATACGCAGTGCATAAAATACTTCGGAAATTTTACGCTGCAAGGTCTGTTCATTGCTTAAATATAAATTTTTCGCATACTGCTGGGTGATCGTACTGCCGCCTTGTGTGATCTCTTGATGGATGAGATTGTTGAAAAACGCTTTTCCGATGCGCAGCGGATCAAAGCCGATATGCGTGTAAAAGCGTTTGTCCTCAACTGCCAGCACGGCGTTCTGCACCCGTTTCGGAATTTGATCTAAATCGGTCCAGTGAATATTTTTTTTGAAGTTTGTTTCATATAATACATTGCCGTGCACATCATACATGGTGATGCTGGATCGTTTTTCGTATAATTCCAGTTCATCGAACCGGGCATAAAACAAGACGGCGATGAATATCGTTGCGAAAAGAAAGGCAACGATCAAAAGGATTTTTCCCGCTTTTTTCACATGATCACCTCTAGATTAGTGTTGCCTGCCGTATCGGAAATAAACGGGCAGGTTGAAAAAAGTGCAACTTGCTATTGCATTGTATTGATATTTTGCTATACTATCTCATGACAAGTGGTGATATGATGAAAAAACATGTAACGGTAAGGCAGAAAAACTGCACAGATCAAAGCCGGTGTGTGCTGCATGACGGCGTTTGTGAATATACTTGTGAAAAGGATCAGATCACCCTTTCCTATCGGGAAAAAGAAGGCGGCGAAGTCGTGCTGAAGGCCGATGCAAAAGAGCTGATGATCTTTCGCAAAGGCGATGTAACCAGCCGGCTGCGGTTTCGGCGGGATACGAATACGACCGCGACGATCACAAGTCCGTACGGCAGTTTTGAAATAGCGCTGTACACTTATTTTTATCGGATCAGTGAACAGATGATCGTGGTGGAATATGATGTATTGTCAGATATGCGGGAAAAGACAAGACTGCGCTTTAGCTGGCATATCAAAGGTGCATGTTCTTAAGCAGCGAGAAAAAGGTATCGGTTTCAGGAGGTATGAAATGAAAAAGTCGATGATTGATGTCGCATATGAATTGATGTCGAAGAAGAAAAAAGCGATGACATTCGCAAAACTATGGGAAGAAGTAACACAGGCGCTGGGTATGGATGAGATGCAGAAAGAGGAAGCGATCGCACATTTTTACTCTGATCTGTCATTAGATACGCGTTTTCTGCATGTCGGCGATAATAAGTGGGATCTGCGCAACCGTCACACTTTTAACGAAACGATCATTGATACAAGCGCATTGCTGATCGATGATGAGGCAGAAGATAGTGAAACGCTTGAAGAAGCAGAAGAGGAAAAAGAAACAAACGAGGAATTTGATTAGCGTGCAAGGCGTGGCGATCGAAGATGATCTGCATACGCCTTGTTTGTTTTTGGCAAGGGAAGTACGCTTCGAAAAAAGGGTATTTGCCTTTTGTAGGCACGGCTGTGAAGATGTGTGCATATTCTTGCGTTTCTGCGGTATTGGGACTTTTCAAAAAGGGAAAAATGCAGTAGAATAAGAGTGTCAAATAAATAAGGAGGAAATTGATATGGCATTAGTATCAGCAACTGAAATGCTTAACAAAGCACATGCGGGACATTACGCAGTCGGCGCATTTAACATCAACAATCTGGAATGGACGAAAATGATCCTGTTGGCAGCGGAAGAAGCAAAATCTCCGGTTATGCTGGGTGTTTCCGAAGGTGCGGCAAAATACATGTGCGGTTTCAAGACCGTTGTGGCAATGGTAAAAGAAATCCATGACAGTTTAGGTATTACCGTTCCGGTAGCACTGCATTTGGATCATGGTTCTTATGAAGGTGCAAAGGCTTGTATCGAAGCTGGATTTACATCGGTTATGTTTGACGGTTCCCATTATCCGTTTGAAGAAAACGTAGCAAAATCAAAAGAGATGATCGAATTGGCACATGCAAAAGGTGTTTCGATCGAGTGTGAAGTCGGCGGTATCGGCGGTGAAGAAGACGGTACGGTATCAAACGGCGAATTGGCTGATCCGCAGGAATGTAAGACGATCTGCGAGCTGGGCGTTGATTTCTTAGCAGCAGGTATCGGTAACATTCACGGTAAATATCCGGCAAACTGGGCAGGTCTGAACTTTGATCGTCTGGCGGAAATCCAGAATGTAACAAACGGCAAACCGCTGGTATTGCATGGTGGATCCGGTATCCCGGCTGATCAGATCGCAAAAGCAATCGACTTAGGTGTTTCTAAGATCAACGTAAATACGGAATTGCAGTTGGAATTTGCGGCCGCAACACGTAAATACATTGAAGCGGACAAAGATCTGGAAGGCAAAGGATACGATCCTCGTAAACTGCTGAAACCGGGTGCAGACGCAATCAAGGATAAAGTCATCGCAATGATGAAACAGTTTGGTTCTTATAACCAGGCATAATTGCTTATTGGGATAAAACGTATCAATAAAGAGTAAAGGCACAAATCAGGTGATCTGGTTTGTGCTTTTTTTATAGAAACGGTTATTGACTTTGGCGAAATATCTATGGAGATCTAGTATATGTGCCATGTGTTCCGCTCATCTGCGCTTTTCCTATTGATCATGTTTTTCTGTTTCAATAAACAGATTGCAGCAGATAGAAAAAGCATGTTTTATTTTTGCTTGAATATGAAAATAATTGCATAAAAGGCAAAAAATCGGGGGGGGGGGGGGGGGGTAAAAAAAAAAAAAATTTTTGGAATTTTTGGGTTTTCCCTTCAAACCGGGCTCTTATAAACATCTAAAGGGGTATAAGAGAAAGGGGGGGGGGGCTAAAAATGAAAAAATTCTTGTAAATTATGGATTTCCCCTTATAAAGTGTTGAATTGTTAGGGAAATGTAGATATAATCAGTGTGTAAATTGGTGCGTAAAAAAGGCGTTTTTTTCATGTATGCACGCTTTTTGAAAAAAGCGGTGCATCATAAAAAAACTGCGCGGATAACGCAGTCATTTTACTGAATAGATTGTTCTTTGATGATTTGTATCATGTCGTCGCGCAGATCTTCGCGTGCTAATGCGAAATCGATCTGAGCCTTCAAAAAGCCGCGTTTATCGCCCACATCGTAGCGCTTTCCTTCAAAGTCGTAAGCGCAGACGTTTTCATGGGCGAGCAGACGGTTGATCGCATCGGTCAGTTGGATCTCGTTGCCGCTTCCCGGCTCCTGGGTTTCCAGCAGTTCAAAGATCTTTGGGGTCAGGATATAGCGTCCTAAAATGGCGATGTCGCTTGGTGCTTCTTCCTGTTTCGGTTTTTCCACAAAACCTTTGACAGCGAAGCAGCGTTCGCTTAATGTTTCTTTCGGATCGATGATACCGTATTTAGAGACTGCGGCAGGCTCTACGCGCTGTACGCCGACTACGCTGCTTTGATTGACATGGAAGGCGTCGATGAGCTGTTTGGTTGCCGGATCGCCGTTTGGATTGACCACGATGTCATCGCCAAGCAGAATGGCAAACGGTTCATCACCAACGAATGTTTTGGCGCACAGAACGGCATGACCTAAACCGCGGGGGTTTTTCTGACGAACGGAATAAATGTTAGCCATTTGCGAGATTTCCCGTACCATTTGCAGCTGTTCTTGACTGCCGGACGCCTCTAAGCGCTTCTCCAGTTCAAAGCTTTGGTCAAAATGATTTTCAATGCTGGCCTTATGCGCATTGGTAATGATCAGGATTTCTTCGATTCCGCTGGCTACGGCTTCTTCAATGATATATTGAATGGTCGGTTTATCCACGATCGGCAGCATTTCCTTAGGAATGGCTTTTGTTGCCGGCAGAAAGCGGGTGCCGAAACCGGCCGCGGGGATGATGGCTTTTTTCACTTGTTTCATAAACTTTATCACACTCCATGGCTCCATTCTATCATATTTATGATAAATGACCAGTGGGAAAGTAACAATTTATCGCAAAGTGTGTGATTCGGGAAAAGATGCAAATCAAAGGATAGAAAGCAAAGTGAGGATGATTGAAGTGATCGCTTGGATATTGAATAACAAATTTTACCAGAAGTACCGGGAGTATTTTCTGTTGCTGCTGGATCTGTTTCTGGTATGTGTGTCGTTTCTGATCGCGTTCTGGACCAAAGAGGATTTCCTGTTCCGGTTTGAGAATCATTTGGCACTAAAAAATGTCTTATTGTGGGCCGTGCTGGTAATCGGTGTCTACACTGTGAATTTTTTGATTTTTAAGGTACATCGCAGTCTGTGGAAATACATTGGGCCGATGGAAGCGGTCAGACTATGTCTGGCTGATGGCTTTGCGACGTTGATCTTGATGGGGATTGCGACATTTATTACCAAAGACGGCTATTATACAAGTGTTATTTTTGTAGCCGGTTTATTGAATGTGCTTTTGATGCTGGTGATACGCTTCGGGTATCGTTTGTTGAGACGCTATCAGATCGATGAAAAGAAAAATACGATCAATGCGCTGATCATCGGTGCGGGAGACGGCGGCTATATCCTGTTGAAGGAGCTTACGCAAAATGAAAGCTATCATGCGCATGTAGTCGGCTTTTTAGATGATTTTCGTCATGATAAGATCGTTGCGGGGAAACCGGTGCTGGGTACGACGGAAGATCTGGCAGAGGTTGTGAAAAAGCATCGGATCCAGATCGTTTTTATCGCGATTCCCAGCGCTTCAAAGAAAGATGTGCGCAGGATCTATGAAAAATGTCAGGATCTGAATTTAGAAACGAAGATCATGCGGCGTGGAGAAACGCTGCTTAGCGATACGCCGGGGAAAGAAACCTATCCGGTAAAAGATATTGCGATCGAGGATTTGTTGGGACGTGGTGAGATTCGCTTGAATCAACAGGAGATCCGCTCTTATATTACCGGGAAAGTCGTTGCGGTTACCGGTGCGGGCGGTTCGATCGGTTCTGAATTATGCCGGCAGATCGTGAAGTTCCATCCGAAACGACTGGTTTTGATCGATATCAATGAAAATACACTGTATATGCTGGAACAGGAATTTAATCGGGATCGAATGCATGGCAAACTGGATCCGGAAATCGAGATCGTTTCTTATATCGCTTCCATTCGGGAACGTAAGGCGATCAATGAAGTGTTTGAACAAAATAAACCTGAGGTCGTTTATCATGCGGCAGCGCATAAACATGTTCCGCTGATGGAAACAAGGCCGCAGGAAGCGATCAAAAACAATGTGTTCGGAACGAACAATGTCATTTCCCTCTGTATTGCGCACCATGTTTCGCGCTTCATCATGATTTCAACGGACAAAGCGGTCAATCCGACAAATGTAATGGGAGCGACGAAGCGAATGACGGAAATGATCTTGCAGGCAAATGGCAAGAACGGTATTACGAAGATGGCAGCTGTGCGTTTTGGCAATGTGCTGGGCTCAAATGGTTCGGTAATTCCGATCTTTCAGCAGCAGATTGCCGAAGGTGGACCGGTTACGATTACCGATAAAGGGATCATTCGTTATTTTATGACGATACCGGAAGCGGCGCAGCTGGTATTGCAGGCAGGCTATTATGCGGATAAGGGAGAGATCTTTGTTCTGGATATGGGAGAACCGGTAAAGATCTTGAATTTGGCAGAGAAAATGATTCGTCTGTCCGGTCTGAAGCCTTATGAGGATATTGATATCGTAGAGATCGGTTTAAGACCGGGTGAAAAGATGTTTGAGGAACTGCGTCTAGATGGCGAAGATACGGTAAAGACAAAGAATGATTTGATCTTTATCAATAAAGTAATGGATATTTCAATGAGTGAGATCAATGCAAAATTGCATACATTAAGTGAAATGCTTGCGTGTGGCGCTACGCGGGAAGCGTATCGGGAAACGATGCTGGAGATGATCAAAGACGTTAGCGCCGGCTGATATAGGAATTGTTATAACCGCTCTAAAGTGGTATAATAATTTAGATTGGTATCTATGATGCCATTTACAGGATTATGCGGATTGAAATCGTCGCCCAGCGCGCGTTTCATGAAGGATATGGTCATTTCGTAACGGTCTATCTGATTTTTTTGGTTGGGTGGATAGGCGTAGCCTACCTGAAAGGAGTTTTTTTATGGAAAACTGGTATGTGATACAGGTGAGAAGCGGGCAAGAGGAGCGGATCTTACGCAAGTGCCGCCTTTTGATCGACCATGCGGTTTTACATGATTGCTTTCTGCCGAAATGCGAGCGAATGAAAAAGATACGCGGACATTGGGAAAAGGTGGAGGAGCTGTTGTTTCGGGGCTATGTTTTTTTGATCAGTGATGATGTGCAGGCGTTGTATCATGAATTGTATAAAATTGATGATCTGACAAAGCTGCTGGGAAAGCATGGGGAGGATATTTATCCGCTGTATGAAAAGGAAGTGGCGTTTTTGAAGTCATTTGGCAGGATGGAGCATTTGGTCGAGATGTCTGTCGGCTATATGGAGGGAGAACGGATCGTTGTTATGGAAGGACCTTTGATGGGGAAAGAGGGGATGATCTGCAAGGTGGATCGCCATAAGCGGATCGCTGTGATTGAAGTAGAAATGTTTGGGAAGACGACGACCGCGAAGGTCGGACTTGAGATAGTGGCGAAACGCACATGATATGGATTTAAGCAAATAACAGTAAAATGATATAAGAAAAGGATAATCGCATATTATCCATAGGTAAGGAAGCAGTTGAGAGATCAGCTGTTTTTATTATGGGTTAGGAGGAAATAGAATGGAAAGTAGAACGATCCCTTTCAGTCCGCCGGATATCAGTGAAGCGGAGATTGCGGAAGTAGCGGAAGCATTACGTTCCGGATGGATTACAACAGGACCGAAAACAAAAGAATTTGAAAGACAGATTTCTGCCTATGTCGGCACAGAAAAAACAGTATGCCTGAACAGCGCAACTGCCGCAATGGAATTAACCCTGCGTTTGCTTGGGATCGGACCGGGAGATGAAGTAATCGTACCTGCCTATACTTATACGGCATCTTGCTCTGTCATTTGTCATGTTGGTGCGACACCGGTCATGATAGATTGTGCAAAAGACAGTTTTGAGATGGATTATGAACAAATGGCAAAGCGGATCAATGAAAAGACCAAAATGATCATACCGGTTGATTTGGCGGGTATCGTTTGCGATTATCGGAAGATCTTTCAGATCGTAGAGGATAAACGCGCTTTATTTCATGCGAATCATGCGCTGCAGGCAGCATTTAACAGAATTATCGTCATGGCTGATTGTGCACATGGATTTGGGGCAATGCAGAGTGATGTAAAAGCAGGGAATATTGCGGACTTTACGTGTTATTCTTTCCACGCCGTGAAGAATTTAACAACAGCTGAAGGCGGCGCGGTCACATGGAAAACCATACCGACAATCAGCAATGATTTTATTTATCAGCAATTTCAGCTGTTATCTTTGCATGGACAAACAAAAGATGCCTTGCACAAAAATCAGTTAGGCGCATGGGAGTATGATATTGTTGCACCGGCCTATAAATGCAATATGACAGATATTATGGCTGCCATCGGATTAAAGCAGTTAGAGCGATATGAGGATCTGTTGAAGCGTCGTCATAAAATAATCCAAATGTATGATACAGCCTTGAAAGATTTGCCGGTAAAAGTATTGACACACAGCAGCAATCACCACCGTTCCAGCGGTCATCTGTATTTTGTCAGAATCGAGGGGATCGGTGAAGAAACACGAAATGAGATCATTACCTCTATGGCAGAGGCAGGCATCGCATGTAATGTTCATTATAAACCGCTGCCGATGCTTACCGCTTATAAAAACTTAGGATTTTCCATTGCAGATTTTCCAAATGCTTATCATCAGTATGAAAATGAAATCACGTTGCCGTTGTATAGTAAATTAAGTGATGAAGATGTTGCCTATATTCTGCAATGCTTCAAAGAGAGCTTGGAGAAGCATCAATGTTGTTAAAAAAATGGGATGATCTTCCGGTCTTCATGAAAAATGATGAAGTAAGAAAATATTATGATGTGCTTTCTAAAAAACGCGTCCACTTATGGTTGAAGCGTTTATTTGATATAGCAGCATCTTTTATTTTGCTCATTTTGTTATCACCGGTTTTTTTGTTACTGGCTATATGGATCAAAATGGACAGTCGGGGATCAGTTTTTTATCGACAGGAACGAGTAACGCAGTATGGGAAGACATTTCGGATCTTCAAGTTTCGAACAATGGTAACGAATGCTGATCAGATCGGTGCATTGATTACCGGTCAAAACGATACACGCATTACAAGGGTGGGGGCAAAGATCAGAAAATCCCGTTTGGATGAGATACCACAGTTGTTGAACATTTTACGTGGAGAAATGAGTTTTGTGGGGACGCGACCGGAAGTACAAAAATATGTTGATTGCTATTCTGATGAGATGAAAGCAACACTGCTGATGCCGGCCGGGGTTACGTCTTTAGCAAGTATCAAGTACAAAGATGAGGATGCATTGTTGGAAGCGGGAAGCATGAAAGGCAAGACAATCGATGAAATATATACGAAAGAGATATTGCCACAGAAGATGAAATATAACTTGGAGTATTTAAGGGAGTTTTGTTTTGTAAAGGATTTGAGCTTATGTGTGAAAACGGTGGTGTAATACAATGAAAGTATGGTTAATACAGGCAAATGAGCCAATACCGGCGGTAGATAAAAATCAAAGACCTTTTCGTACCGGTATGCTTGCAGAAGCATTACTGAAACAGGGGCATGAAGTGGTATGGTTTGCCGCAACATTTGATCACTACACAAAAACACAGCGATTTTCTGTTAATCAAATGGTGCAAATTGAGGACAATTTTCAAATTCAATTTTTATATGGCTGCCGTTATCAAAAAAATATTTCTTTACTGCGAATAAAAAATCATATCCAAATTGCTAAACAATTCAAACGCGTATCAAGGAAGCTGCAACAGCCAGATTTAATTTATTGTTCATTCCCGCCAATCTATCTTGCCAAAAAAGCACTCAGTTACGCAAATCAAAAAAATATAAAATTTGTATTAGATGTTCGAGATTTATGGCCAGAAGTATTTGAACGAGCTGTTCCTAAAAAAATGTATTGGGTTACTAATCCGATTTTTCGCTACTTACATCGTTTAGTAAATCAATTATATCGTAATTCATACGCTGTAAATGCTGTTTCGAATGAATGTGTTAATTACGTAATAGAAAAATCCGGAAGAAAAAAGAAAAAATATGATAGCGGCTATTTTATTGGCTTTCCGAATCGCTATCAATTAAGTGCAGAAGAGAGTTTGATAGCCAGAGCAGAAAAAGTACAAATTATTTTTGTAGGTACATTAAGTAATCAGATCAACTATGATTTGATATGTAAGATAGCAATGAAACTTAAAAACATTGATTTTATTATTGGTGGCGATGGACCGCTTTCAGAAGATTTCCATACGTTGGCAAAAGATCTCCCTAATATCCAATTCAAAGGGTGGTTAGATGCAAATACAATTCAACAATATATGAAACAAGCATCCTTTGCGTTGATCCCATATTATGATACTTTTGATTTTCAATTAGGCGTAGGAAATAAATTTGCAGAAGCACTTTGCTATGCTTTACCACCGATTGTATTGTGCAATGGTGTAATGAAAAATCTTATATTAAATAATCAATGTGGTGTTTTTGGAAAGGATGCCCATGATGTAGCATATCAAATCACTGAGCTTTTAGATGATGACATAAAATACCAAAATTATGTTAAAAATGCACATCATCTTTATCAGGAACAATTTGATTCTAGCAAGATTTATCCAAATTTAGTAAATGATCTAGTGAAATTACAGGAGGAATAGACAATGAAATATGCACTGATCGGATGTGGGAGAATATCCCCGAATCATATAGCAGCCGCAATACAAAACGAACTGGAAATCATCGCGGTATGCGATATCGTAAAAGAGAACATGGAAAACTTATTAAGCAGATTTACATATGATTTCCATCAAACAAACCGATATACAGATTATAAAGAGATGATCCTAAAGGAACAGCCGGACCTAGTCGCAATCGCAACAGAATCCGGCCTTCATGCAGAGATCGCTCTTTTTTGTATCGCTCATAAAGTCAATGTCATCATCGAAAAACCGATCGCTATGAATATGAAAGATGCACGCATGATCTGTGAAGCAGCGGAAAAGTATGATGTCGTTGTATGTGCGAACCATCAGAACCGCTTTAATAAATCCATTCAGAAGATCCATGAAGCAATGGAAGAAAAGCGATTCGGGAAACTGTTTCATGCAGCTGCTCATGTGAGATGGAACCGCAATAAAGGTTATTATGATCAGGCCAAGTGGCGCGGTACTTGGGTAAATGACGGAGGCTGTCTGATGAACCAATGTATTCATAATGCCGATCTATTAAGATGGATGATGGGAGATGAAGTGGAAGAAGTCATGGCTTACACCGATAATCTGAATCATGATTATATTCAGGCAGAAGATCTGGGATTGGCTGTGATCAAATTCAAGAACGGCGCTTATGGACTATTTGAAGGAACGGTCAATGTCTATCCGAAGAATTTGGAAGAAACGCTGTATATCTTTGGCAGTAAAGGGACAGTGAAAGCCGGAGGGAAATCAGTGAATATCATTGAAGAATGGGAATTTGCGGATGAAAAAGAGGATGCGGAAGCAGTAAAGCAAGCGCATAGTGAAAATCCGGAGAATGTCTATGGCTTCGGACATGATCCGTTATATGCAGATGTGATCGGTGCGATCAAAGAACACCGTAAACCATTGGTAGATGCAGAAGCAGGGATGCGTGCATTGGAATTGATCTTGGCGATCTATGAATCGGCGGCGACGGGGAAAGCGGTAAAGCTGCCGTTAGGCGATATTGCTTCTACTGATTATGAAGGAAGATTCGGTGAATAAGATGAAGTTTACTTATGATGCTTACCGTAAACTGCTCTTAACTTTCAAAAACAACGGTTATCAGGATATTTTTTATCAGGAAGCGGATATGACAAAAAAGCAGGTCATTTTAAGACATGATATCGACAATTCGATAGAAGATGCCTTAAAAATAGCGGAGATAGAGAAAGAAGTAGGTATGAAGAGTACCTATTTTGTATTGATCGGTACAGAATTTTATAATCTTTTTACAAAGCGTTCCAAAGAGATGATCGAAAAAATAATCGCCTATGGACATTCCGTGCAGTTACATTTTGATGTTACTAATTATGACATCAGCTCAAAAGAGGATCTGATCCAAATGATCGAGAAAGAAATGCGAATACTGGAGATGATTACGAAACAGCCGGTCCATGTCGTGTCTTTCCATAGACCTTTGCGAGAATATTTTAATGAAACGATTTCAAATTCTTTCATTTCTGCTTATGACAAACAGTTTTTCAGCGACTTCAAGTATGTCAGCGATTCACGAAGAAACTGGAAAGATGACCCTTATGAAGCAGTGGCGAATGGTTACCGACATATCCAGTGTTTGACACATGCTTTTTGGTATGATGAAAGGGAAAGGACCGCACATGACAAGATAGCGTTATTTAAGACAAAATGTGCAGATAAAACGCAAGAAGCATTATATCAAAACATAACCGATTTAGATGAATTGATAAAGTGAGAAGGTGATGAATGATGGATGCATATGATGTCCTAAACTATCTTAATGAAAAGAAAGTCCATTATCGGGTAAATGGATTAAAGCAGATTTTGATCACACAGTATTGTCCGTTAAAAGAATTAAAGCCGCATGCGATTACATGGTTGAAGCAATATGATGCGAAAATTACCGAAGCAAACCCGGAAACATTGTTCGTGTGCAAAATAGAAGATCATACAGAGCATGGCGATAACGTCATCTTTGTAGAATCCTTAAAGAGAACGTTTTTTCGGATCATTCGTGATCTTTTCAACCTTGATGCAATGAAAGAAAGTAAGATCGAACCAAGTGCAGTCGTGCTATCCAAACAAGTAGGAGATGCGGTTTATATCGGACATCATACTTTTATTGATAAGGAAGTAACGATCGGAGACGGTACGATCATCATGCATAATGTTACCATTCAAGGAAAAGTCGTGATCGGTGATGACTGTTTGATCGAATCAGGTGCCGTGATCGGCGGCTGTGGGTTTGGTACTTATCTGGATGAAGAAGGACATCCTGAATTAGTGCCGCATCCGGCAGGTGTAACAATAGGCGATCATGTTAAGATCTTTGCCAATACATGCATCGTGAGAGGCTGTCTCTCTGATACGATCATCGAAGATCATGCAATGGTAGATAATCTGTGTCATATTGCACACAATGTTCATTTACATGAAAACGTACAGGTCGCGGCTTGTTCCGAGATTTCCGGCAGTGCAACGATAGGAAGAGACAGTTGGATTGCACCGGGGGTAACGATCTTAAACGGTATCCATGTTGGAGAAAATGTTTATACGGGAATCGGAAGCAATCTGGTAAAAGATGTGCCGGACCATACTTTGGTATATGGGAATCCGGCAAAGTCGAAAAAATAGGAGGTAGTTATGCAATTCATAGACTTAAAAGCACAATATGAAGTGTTAAAAGATGAGATCGATGCAAATATACAAAGTGTATTGGATTCAGGGCAATACATGATGGGAGATCATGTAAAACAATTGGAAAAAGAATTAGCGGAATATGTCGGAACAAAGCATTGTATTACCTGTGCAAACGGGACCGATGCCTTACAGCTTGCTTTGATGGTCTGGAACATCAAAGCAGGAGATGCGGTATTCGTTCCGAGCTTTACCTTTTATTCTACTGCCGAGGTCGTATCGCTTCTAGGCGCTACACCGATCTTTGTAGATACCAATCCGAGAACCTTTAATATTGATACAGTAAAATTAGATCAGGCGATCCAAAAAGTAAAACAGGAAGGGAAATTAACACCGAAGGTCATCATTCCTGTCGATCTGTTTGGTCAACCGGCTGATTATGAAAGCATCAGACGAATTGCCAATAAACATAAGCTGTATGTATTGGAAGATGGTGCACAGGGATTTGGCGGAACGATCGATGGAAAGAAAGCATGTTCATTCGGCGATATTTCCACTACCTCTTTCTTCCCGGCAAAACCGCTTGGCTGTTATGGAGATGGCGGAGCGCTCTTTACGGATTCAGATGAATACTATGAGTTGCTTACTTCTTTGCGTGTCCATGGGAAAGGAACATTCAAGTATGACAATGTACGAGTGGGAATGAACTCACGTTTAGATACATTACAAGCAGGTATCTTGTTACCGAAGTTAAAGGCATTCAAAGACCATGAGATGGAAAAGCGCAATCTCTTTGCGAAGCAGTATACGATGCTGTTAAAAGAGCATGTCATCACTCCATATGTGCCGGAAGGGATGGAGTCCAGCTGGGCGCAGTACACGATCCTGCTTCGATCAGAAGAGGAGCGCACCTTCATACAAGAGCGATTGAAGAAAAAACAGATTCCGACAATGATCTATTATCCGAAGCCGCTTCATCAGCAGAGCGTCTATCAGGATTACGATTTTAACTTAGATGAGTTGAAAGAATGCGAGCATGTGGCAAAGGTTTGTTTGAGTTTGCCGATGCATCCATATTTAGATACAGAAACAGTGAATTATATTGCCAATAGTTTGATTGAATGCTTAAAGGAGTATCGCCATGTTTAAGTTATCGGAATTATTTGAAGAAGTCCATCAAGATGGGTGCTTTGAAGTATTAGGAATTCTAGATTCCAAAACATCAAGACCGATGCTGACCTTTATTGAAAGCGAAAAGCATATCGATCAGCTCATGCAGAAAAATAATGTTACCTGCGTCATCACGAATGAGGAAACATACCACAGTCTTCCAAAAGAACATACTTTCGGTGTTGTTATCAGCAATGATCCCCGTAATACTTTTTTTCGCCTGCATAATTCTTTAAGTATAGATGCGTGCTATAAAAGAGAACAATTCCCAACTAAGATCGGAACAGATTGTCAGATATCGCCGCTTTCCTGTATCGCAGAACATAACGTTGTGATCGGCAATCATGTCAAGATCGAAGAATTTGTTTCTATCAAAGAAAATGTTGTGATCGGAGATAACTGCATGATTCGCAGCGGCACTGTTATCGGCGGATGTGGCTTTGAATTCAAGAAAGATGGCGATGCACAGTATCGGGTCGAGCATTTAGGCGGTGTTATCATCGGTCATGACGTTGAGATCCAGCATAACTGTGCGATCGATAGAGCCGTATATCCGTGGGATGATACGAAGATCGGTGATTATTCAAAATTGGATAATCTGATCCATATCGGACATGCAGCTAAAATAGGGAATAATGTCATGATGCCGGCCTTATCAGTGATCGGCGGCAGAACGGAAATAAAAGATCACGCCTGGATCGGAATCGGTAGTGTGATCAGGAATGGATTAGTAATTGGCACGCATGCCAGGACCAATATGGGAGCAGTGGTAACAAAGGATGTTGCAGATCATCAAGCTGTTACAGGCAATTTTGCAATTGAGCATAAGAAGTTTATAGAAAAGCTAAAAAAGGAGAATTGAGGGAAATGAAAGAACTACTATTGAATAAAATCGCAAATAAAGAAATCGTTGTCGGTGTAGTCGGATTAGGGTATGTAGGACTGCCTTTGGCAGTGGAAAAAGCAAAGGCAGGATTTCAGACGATCGGCTTTGATGTGCAAAACGAAAAAGTGGACATGGTCAATGCAGGAAAAAACTATATCGGCGATGTTGTGGATGATGATCTTTCGGATTTGGTAAAAAACGGCATGTTAAGTGCAACGACAGATTTCAGTTTCATCAAAGATGTGGACTTTGTGGCTATTTGTGTTCCGACACCGCTTGATACGCATCAGCAGCCGGACATCAGTTATGTAAAAGCAAGCTCGGAAGCAATTTCAAAACATTTGAGAAAAGGAACGATGGTCGTATTGGAGTCCTCTACTTATCCGGGAACGACTGAGGAATTGGTAAGACCGATCTTAGAAGAAGGATCAGGACTGATATGCGGTACTGATTTTTATTTAGGCTTTTCACCGGAACGAGTAGACCCGGGGAATGCAGTCTATCACACAAAAAATACACCGAAAGTAGTCGGAGCAATCGGGAAAGATGCGACGGAAGTCATTGCGGCCATGTATCGTGCGGTGCTGGATGGCGATATCCATGAAGTGTCCTCTCCGGCAGTAGCAGAGATGGAGAAGATCTTGGAAAACACATATCGGAATATCAACATCGGATTGGTGAATGAGATCTGTATGTTATGTGAAAAGATGGGGATCTCGGCATGGGAAGTGATCGATGCAGCGAAAACAAAGCCATTTGGTTATCAGGCGTTTTATCCGGGACCCGGATTAGGCGGACATTGTATCCCGCTTGATCCATATTATCTGACATGGAAGGCTAGAGAGTATGGGTTTCATACATCTATGATCGAGAACAGTATGATCATCAATGACAAGATGCCGGAATACTGTGTAGAAAGATGTTACAAGGTGTTAAACAAGCAGAAGAAAGCGATGTCAGAAGCGAAGATATTGGTGCTTGGTGTGGCATATAAGAATGATATAGATGATTATCGGGAAAGTCCGGCATTGAAGGTAATCGAATTATTGAAGGCAGAGGATGCGGATGTGGATTTCTATGATCCGTATATTCCGACATATCGTTATAAAGGAGAAAGCTATACGGGAATTAAGGGAATCGATCCGGAAGTGTTACAGGGATATGATCTGGTAGTGATCACGACCGCACATAAATCATATGATTTGGAAATGATCCAGAAGAACAGCAAGGCCATCTTTGATACGAGAAATGCGATGAAAGATTATTTTGCATATGATAATGTTGAATTGCTTTAGCAGATTAAGGATTTAATGCCATGGAGAAAAACATGACTTCCTTAAAAACAGGTATTGTAATTTTGAATTATAATACAAGTGAAGAAACGAAAAAATGTGTTTACTCAATTCGTAAATTTGAAAAGCAATATACAATATATATCGTAGATAACTGTTCATCAGACCATTCATGGGATGATTTATATCATACTTTTCATAATGATCACGATATAGTGTTACTCCGCGCTTCCCGAAATGGTGGTTATTCATACGGAAATAATATCGGTATTACAAAATGTTTAGAAGACAACTGTGATATTATTTATATAGTTAATAGTGATATAGAGCTATTGAATAGTGCATTTACGATCATGACCAAAACACTGATCAATAATCCGCATTGTATGATAATAGGGCCTTCTGTAGTAGATAACCATGGAAATGAAGTGCAACTGGCAAAAAAGAAGTTAACTCTAAGAAATTTTATTTATGGACGACATCCTTTTTGTAATATTTCCTTTTTTAAGAAGAAAGTTGATCGTTTGTATGATATACCTGTAAATCAGCGTTTTTTTATTTTTCAAGGCATGGCTTCCGGTTGCTGTTTTGGAATACGGGCAACTGACTTTAAGCAAATCCACTATTTTGATGAAAATGTATTTCTTTATTACGAAGAAGATATTTTAATTTGTAAACTTGCTTCTCATGAACGAAAGGCTATTATTGATCATGACGCAAAAGTTTGGCATAAAGAAAGTGTATCGACTAAAAAATCTGGGTTTGCTTTTATCAGATATCATCGCTGGAACAGTGTAACATATTATTTATACGAATATTTACAACTTAATTTTTTTATTAGGACATTGATATTTATTTGGAACACAGTTACATGGCTGCTGCTTTCAATACGATCAAGGACATACCGAGAATTGCTGCATGATTTTATAAAAAAGCAAACAAAACTATTGTTTAAGCGATACGATACATCTATTAAAAAATAACGAAGAAGGCGGTATTAGACATGTATTTATTATTGCATTGCTTGTTTTTACTGGGAATATCTTTATATAGTGGAATTGGTACTAAGTTTTTTCCTAAGCAACACGAGCAGAAAGTAATTATAGGAATATTATTTCTATATTCTTTACTCATTGCATTACGTCCCTTAGATACAAAAGATACTTTGGCATATGTAAACTTATATAACCAAATAGATGGTTTGGTATTGCCTGCTTTTGGTTTGTTCTCGAAAGTTAAAGGTATTGAGTATGGTTTTATCGTTCTAATGAAAATCATGAGTTTTTTCTGTATCCCTTATCAACTATTTTTATTCATCCTTGCATTCTCAACAAATCTTTTGATTTATAGTTTTTTTACTTATTTTATCAAAGTTTATTATCCGTCTTTATTTGAAAAATCAAACATATTGATCATTATCTTACTGTTTTACATTTGCAGTTATGGACTGATGTATAGTGGTGTCGCAATACGAGCAGGATTATCTGTCGGTGTAATGTTGTTGGGCATACGGATTTTAGAACAAAAACATATTAAATCAGCAATTTTACTTATGTTGATTGCTTTTTCCTTTCATAAAATGTGTATTGTAATTGTTATTGCCTACATGATTTGGAAATATATTCCAGTATTAGAGAAACGCATTTATTTTATTATTACTTTGTTATTGGGTCTGCTATTAGTATCTGGAGCTACAGATTTTCTTTTGAGAATATCACTCTCAAGTATAAATGGAATCTTAACCTTTTTAGGAATTCATGGATATAGTGCATACTTTAATAGTATTGACTCTGCCATTGGAATCATTGATTTATACTGGCTTTTTTATACTCTTGTTCTCTGCTACTTTCTCAGCAATGAAAAAGCAGATAAAAAGGTTTTTCAAATTATATTATCAGGTTTGCTCGTCATTAGCTTTTTCCATGGAATCAGAGCAATCAATCGTATTTATGACTATTTTTATATTTTTTCTATTGTTCCTATATGTAAGATGATTTATGCAGAAAACAGAAACATACGTTTAATCTCCTGTTTTTTAATATTCTGCAATGCAGTTTTAATGATAAGACTTTGCTTTTTCTAGCATGAAATGAGGTGAGTAGTATGAAAGGTATTTTTATTACCTATGTACCAACAGAAAAAGATACTACCGGTGTGGGGAAAAAAATAAGAGGCCAGATTCAAGCTTTTAATAAAAATGATCTTTATTGCAGTGAAATCACGATGTATCATTCTACAAGCAAATTGATGCGTCTTCTTTATAAATTTCCATTTTACAATGGCGCTCCGATTTGGAAGTGGGATACATGTTTTGAGCAGATCGATTATTTATATATGCGGCGTCCATTAGTTGTTTCAGGCTATATGATAAAATTCTTAAAGCGCATAAAAAAGAGAAATCCTTTCGTAAAAATTATTTACGAAATACCTACTTATCCTTATGACAAGGAATTATATTCCTTTAAGTTTCGTCATTTACTGATATGGAAAGATCGGTTTAACCGAAAAAAATTACATGATGTTGTGGATAGAATTGTCACTCTTACAGATGATAAAATTATTTTTCATACGCCGACCTTAAAAATTCTAAATGGGGTGGATCTTAAAGAAAACAGTGTAAAAAAGATAAGCAGAAATAATGATGAGACGATTCAGATCTGTGCAGTTGCAATTTTTAAGGAATGGCATGGTTATGAACGCGTTTTATATGGTTTAGCACAATATTATCATAATGGTGGCACAAGAAATATCGTTTGTCATTTTGTCGGTGATGGAAGTGAATTAGCGTTCTATAAGAAAATAGTCGATGAAAAACAGCTTAATGAACATGTTAAATTTTATGGGATGTTAAAAGATCAGGAATTGATTTCTATTTATAATCAATGTAGGCTATCTTTAGAATCATTTGGTAGTTATAAGAAAAACATCAAGATTTCATGTGGACTAAAATCCAGAGAGATGCTTGCCAGAGGCTTACCTCTAATTGCCGGGAATCATGTAGATTTATTCATGGATCGAGATTTTCCGTATTTTTTAGAATTCCCTAACAATGATTCTATTATTGATTTTCAAAAGATTATAGATTTTTATGATCGCATTTATACTACTGAAAGTGAAGAAGTTGTCATACAAAAAATCAGAAGTTTTGCTGAAAATCATGTTGATATTGAAGCAGGTATGAAAACAGTGATCGAGTACATCAAGTGCGGCTAGACGGAGGTAATCATGAAAATATGTCATATATGTTCATATTTCGATAATATTCTTTTTTCTGATTTATTTGAAGCACTGCAAAAACAAGAAATAGATGGAAGAGTTTACTATTTTAAGGCTAATGGATATCCACCAACAAATGCTGATCATCCATATGTTGATTTGAGGTACTGCTTTGAAGATCATCAAAAATATTTATTTCATTGGAAACACAGTAAAGTCTGGAATGATTTTAAGCAGTATGGCAGTACGCAAACATTCGATTTATTATTTGCTCATTCCCTTTTTTCAAATGGTTATATTGCGTATAAATGGAAAAAAGAAAAAAATATCCCTTATATTGTATATGTTCAAAATACCGATATCAATGTATTTTTCAAGTATAGACTGTTTTTACGTAAACTCGGATTAACAATACTAGAACATGCTGATCGAGTAGTTTTTGCTTCAGAAAGTTATAGAACCACATTATTTCAACAGTATGTAAAAAGTAAAAGGCAACGAGAGCAGCTTATGAAGAAATCGGTAATCATCCCATACGGTATTAACGATTTATTTTTCCATAAATTCTCAAAAAAGCCAAAAGAAAAGAGATCGGAAATTAAAATTCTTTGCGTCGGCTTGATTTGCAAAAATAAAAACCAAATCACCCTTCAAAAAGCAATTGAGATTTTAAGAAAAAAAGGTTTAGATGCTTCCCTTACTCTTATTGGAAAGCATCAAAATGATCATATTTATCAATCACTGTGTAATTGTGAGTTTGTCAGAATTGTAGAGTATATGTCAAAAGAAGAATTACTAAAATACTATAGAGAAAGCGATGTTTTTTGCTTACCTTCATTAACAGAAACCTTCGGATTGGTATATGCAGAAGCAATTTCACAGGGGCTACCGATTTTATATACAAAAGGACAAGGATTTGATTGCCAATTTCCTGAAGGAACAGTCGGTTATCACGTAAACGCAACTGATCCATTTGATATTGCTAATAAGATTATGTTAATTTGTAATGAACCCAATAAATATAATGCTTGTATAAGCAATGCCAAAAAATTTTCATGGGAACGCATCGCATATGATTATAAAGTGCTATTCAATTCTGTTATTCAAAAACAATAAGCTGAGCAGCATGAAATAGGGCAACACTAAAATTCGTTTTTTAGGAAAGGAAGGATATTATGGGGAAAATAAAGTCTGTGCAATATAATTTTATTATGAATTTTATATTAACATCTTCTAATTTTTTATTTCCTTTGATTACCTTCCCTTATGTTTCTAGAGTGTTAATGGCAGCCGGTAATGGGAAAGTGTCATTTGCTACTTCTATTGCCAACTATTTTATTATGGTTGCATCTTTGGGTATACCGACTTACGGAATTCGAGTATGTGCAAAAGTCAGAGATGATAAAGATGCACTGTCTAAATCAGTTCATGAATTATTGATCATAAATCTGATAATGACAGGTATAACAACAATATTGTTTTTAATATCAATAGTTACTGTTGACAAACTTTATGCAGAAAAGGAATTGATGTTCATAAATCTTATTGGTATGGTACTTAATACATTTGGAGTAAACTGGCTATATTCGGCGTTGGAACAGTATAGTTACATTACGATTCGATCTATTGCATTCAAAGCTTTATCAGTCATTTTAATGTTTTTATTTGTTTCGCAACCAAGTGATTATATTATTTATGGAGGCATTACCGTTTTTGCTACAGCAGGCTCGAATATCTTGAATTTTATTAGGATCAAAAAGTATATTTATTTGAAAAAATATGATCATTATGAATTTAGACGTCATATAAAACCAATCTTACTTTTTTTCGCACAAAGCGTTGCTGTTGTGATAAATACAAATCTGGACTTAGCTATGTTAGGTTTCTTAAAAGGTGATGTAGATGTAGGGCTATATACTGTCGCAATAAAAATAAAGTCTATTCTTGTAACACTGGTTACTTCATTGGGAACAGTGTTGCTCCCAAGACTTTCTTATTATGTTGCTCATCATAAAATCGATTTATTTGAATGCTTAATTAAAAAGGCAACAAGCTTTGTTTTAATCATCAGTATTCCATTATCAGTTTTCTTCATCGTTATGGCAAAAGAAAGTATTTTATTTTTAGCTGGCGGTGGATATCTTGAGGCAACTTTTGCCATGCAGCTCATTATGATATGTGTTATTATTATCGGATTAACCAATATAACAGGTATCCAAATTTTAACTCCATTAAATAGAGAAAGAGAAGTTTTACACTCTATTGTAGTAAGTGCGATTATCAATATTGTTACAAATTCAATTTTTATTCCGCTCTATGGCATAAACGGAGCGGCACTTTGTACGGTTGCAGCACAATTATCTGGTTTTATAGTGCAATTATATGTGATTAGGCAAACACCATTCCACAACATTTTTAATTATGTTGAAATATGTAAGATCTTATTTTGCTCGATCTGCCCGATCATTTTACTTTTGATTGTAAAATCATCTATTGATACTCCATTCCTTTCTCTGTTTGTTGGAAGTTGCTTTTATTTTGGTATATTTTTATTACTTTGCGCATTACTTAAAATTGATTTAGTACAAAATACATTACACTCATACTTTAAGAAAATCAGTAATTTCTTTAATCTTAAAAGATGATTACAGAAAACATATATTCACAAAAAGATAGATTATTCATGTTGATTCACGTATTTTCATGCATTCAACTCAGTCAAGTTATGTGTTAAAGGGCAATTTTAACTCTAAAACACTCATTTTTACCCTTTTTCATACATAATTTTTGCAATCAAAACAGCAAACCCCCTAAAAAAACAAAAAAATCAACTTTTTCTTGTAATTCGACAAAATACGCGTGTAAAAATCTGGAAATGTAGTATAGTAATAGATGTGTTCAGCTGCTAAGGGGAGGTTTAGAGAAATGAATATTAGAATAGTACAAATGTTACGCATCTTAGGAATACCAGCACACGTGAAAGGCTATGAATACATTAAGACAGCTATTATGTTGATGTACGACGATGATTCTTATCGCTACAACATAACCAAACGATTGTATCCGAAAATTGCAAAGATATACGGAACTACACCGGCAAGAGTTGAACGCGCAATGCGGCATGCAATCGAAATTGCTTTTACAAGCGGGAATATTGAATTGCTGTATAAGATCTTCGGTTATACGATTGCCTATCACAGATCAAAAGCAACAAATTCGCAGTTCATTATTACTATACTAGAAACGCTAACACTATCTGACTTAAGGTTTTCGTAAAAAGTAACAAATACGATACCTATTAAAACTATACATATTCTAAAAAAACTAAAAAATTATACACGGAAAGAGAAAGCAGTTTGAATACTAAATTAGGTTGGGCACTACATGAGCAAGTGCATTGAAATAGAGTATGCCCACCAAAAAAAGCGCCTTATATTGTCCACGGAGGACCACAGAGAAAAGGCGCTTTTTTTATTTCATATTTACTTTAGATGGATTAATTACTTTATTTGGCTTAAGTAAATGAGTGGTAGATCTAACGATAAATTCATACTATAAATGTATACTAGTGAAATAATATTTCCGCTTAACGATAGTGTCATAATTTTAATGAATTTTTTGATTCTCTCAGACTTCTTTTGTTTTCAACAAATACATGCAAAGTGTGCTTCATTTATTATCTTTTTTATTTTGTCCTATCGCAAACCATAAATAAATGACCTATTGTTTGAAAAGTGTATATTTTAGATGTATAAAATCATTGAAAAGTGTATATATTATGGTTATAATTTATTTGAAAAGTGTAAGGAAGTGATTTTATGTTGTATAGAAAAATAGAGCATTCCATTAAAGCACATCTTAAATCAAGCAGCAGTAAGATACTGCTTGTAGAAGGTGCTCGACAAATAGGAAAAAGTTTTATCATCCGCAAGGTCGGTCAAGAACTATTTCAAAACTACATTGAACTGAATATGGTTGAAGATAAAGAATATAATCACCTATTCGAACATGTCCATAGTACAGATGACTTTTACATAGCAGTAAGTTCTATTGCAGGAGATAAAATGGATCAAAAAGAAAATACGCTGATCTTTATCGACGAGATTCAAGAATATCCTCAATTATTGACATTACTTAAGTTTTTACGTGCAGAAGACAAATACACTTATATAGCAAGTGGTTCTCTTTTAGGCTTAGCACTTGCTGAAACAACTTCCATCCCGATCGGATCAATAGAAAGAAAAAGAATGTATCAACTTGATTTTGAAGAATTTTTAATAGCCAATGGAGTTGGATTTGATGTAATTGAAAATATGCAAAACCATTTTAGAAACAGAGTATCACTGAATGAAAACATCCATAATCATATTATGAGTTTATTCCGTCGTTATTTAATTGTCGGTGGAATGCCGGATTGTGTAAATGAATACTTGGCTTCAAGGAATGTAGCATTGATCAGGCAAATACAGACGGATATTATCCGCTATTATCGGGCAGACGCAAGTAAGCGAGATGAATTAAAGAAGCTAAAAATCAGACGTATTTATGACATGCTGCCTTCTACTATGCAAAGTACCAAAAAAAGGATTGTCGTAAAAGACATTGAGGGCATAAAAGGCAAACGCTATCATAACTATGCAGATGAGTTTGATTATTTAATCAATAGCGGTATCGCCAATGATGTAAAAGCAATTTCGAACCCAACCTTTCCGCTTTGTCAGTCAGAAGATAAGAACTTATTAAAACTGTACATGAATGATGTAGGATTGTTATCCTGTTTGCTATATCAGAATAATACTAAGCCAATTTTAGATGATGTGCGGTCGATCAATTTGGGTGCATTATATGAAACTGTGATTGCAAGCGAATTGAAAGCCATTGGCTTTGAGCGTTTGTTTTATTACGATAATCGAAAAAATGGTGAAGTAGATTTCTTAATCGATGATTATGATACACTTTCTGTCTTGCCAATCGAGGTAAAAAGTGGAAGAGATTATCAAATACATCATGCTATTACAAAATTCGTGACCAATAAAGATTATCCGGTAAAAGAAGGCATTGTATTATCTAATAACCGAGATGTCGTTATTTCTAATGATATCGTATATTTGCCAATTTACTATTGTATGTTTTTGAAAAATGAGGTGGAAAATGCAGAACTGTTATTATGATCGGTAAAGAGATTGACTTATGCGAAATTTCTATTTCGTAATAATAATCCAGTTTATTGTCTGCATAATTGCATAGATAAAATCGGAAGTATTTAAGCAAGGTATATTATTCTTTTATTGGAGAAATTACATAATTTATAGAGTAATTTGATTTATAACTACTATAAGTGTATGTTTGAGCTCTGTTTTCATAAAATCCATTACTTTGATGCAAAAAAGCATTCCTCAAATGCCGGTTTTGGCTTTAGGGGAATGCTTTTGATCATTAGTATTTCATGGGAATAAAATCTATGTGAATTGTTTGAAATTCTATTACTTTCAAATAATATATTTCTCGTATTGTAAAATGCAAATAAGCATTCTATTTTCTCCACACCATCTTGTTTACAACACCGGTATAAGACTGTATCAGTTTTACTACCTTATTGCTTACATCTTCCTCATATACCGGTACCGGTATTCCATTGTCTCCATTCTCATTCATCGCAACTGCTAATTCTACTGCCTGTTCTACTCCCCCTTCATTGATCCCTGCTAATACAAAACATCCCTTGTCCAATGCTTCCGGCCGCTCTGTGCTTGTCCTTATACAGATAGCCGGAAATGATTCTCCTATTGATGTAAAGTATGATGATTCTTCCGGTAATGTCCCACTATCGCTTACCACCGCATATGCGTTCATCTGGAGATGATTATAATCATGAAAGCCTAACGGCTCATGCAACCTGACTCTCTCATCTAATTTGAAATCTCTCGCCTCCAAATATTTCTTGCTTCTTGGATGACAAGAATAAAGTATCGGCATATCATATCTCTCTGCCAGATGATTGATCGATGTAAACAGTTCCATAAAGTTCTTCTCTGTATCGATATTCTCTTCCCGATGTGCGCTTAACAAGATATAGTTCCCTTTCGTCAGCCCTAATCTTTCCAATACATCAGAAGATCGTATCGCTTCTATATTGGCACGCAGCACCTCTGCCATCGGTGATCCCGTTACATAGGTTCTTTCCTTCGCTGTTCCTTCCGCATTCAGATATCGTCTCGCATGCTCGCTGTAACATAAATTCACATCGGCAATATGATCCACGATCCGTCTGTTTGTTTCTTCCGGCAGACATTCATCAAAGCATCTATTTCCTGCTTCCATATGGAAGATCGGAATATGCAGCCTCTTGGCGCTGATCGCACTTAAGCAGCTATTCGTATCTCCTAATATCAATAGCGCATCCGGCTTTACTTCACTCATCAACCGATAGCTTTTCGCAATGATATTCCCGATCGTCTCGCCTAGGTCCTGTCCCACTGCATCCAGATAATGATCCGGCGCTCTTAATCCCAGATCATCAAAGAATACTTGATTCAAGCTATAATCATAGTTCTGTCCTGTATGGACCAGTATCTGATCAAAATAACGATCACATTTCTTGATCACCTCTGAAAGACGGATGATTTCCGGTCTAGTGCCTATGATGGTCATCAGTTTTAATTTTCTCATGTCAGACCTCCTCAAAATAAGTATCGGGATGATTTGGGTCAAAGGCTTCATTTGCCCACATCACCGTTACCAGTTCTTCTGTTTCCGATAAATTGATGATGTTATGCGTATATCCCGGCAACATGTGTACTGCCTCGATCTTGTCCCCGCTTACTTCAAATTCTATTACTTCATCTGTCCCGATCTTTCTTTCCTGTATCAATCCGTGTCCGCTTACTACGATAAAAAACTCCCACTTGCTCTGATGCCAGTGCTCTCCTTTGGTGATCCCCGGCTTCGATATGTTCACTGATATTTGTCCGCACTTTTCTGTCTTCAATAATTCCGTAAAGCTCCCTCTCTCATCTACCTTCATCTTCAATGGAAACTTGGTCTTTCCCTTAGGCAGATATGACAAGTAAGTAGAATATAATTTCTTCTCGAAACTGTCATTCGCTATCTCAGGCATCATAAGCGTCTGCGGCTGTTCCTTAAACCGATGTAATAGATCTGCGATCTCTCCTAACGTCACATGATAGGTTGTCGGTACATAACAATACTTGCCTTCTCGATGCTCCTTATTTTCCAATGCATCTAACAGCTCTGCTATGACATCATCTATATAGAGCAGTTCTAATTCCGTATTTCTGTCATTTACTTGGATCGGCAGATCATGTGCGATATTATGACAAAACGTTGCCACTGCACTGTTGTAATTCGCTCTGCACCATTTCCCAAATAGATTAGGGTAACGATATACCAATACCTTGCTTCCGCTCTCCTTCGCATAAGCAAACATCAGTTCTTCTCCCGCCAGTTTGCTTTTCCCATATTCGCTCCCTGCATATCTTCCTTCTAATGTTGCCTGGATAGAGGAAGAAAGCATGATAGGACATGTATTCCCGTATTTCTTCAATAATGATAATAGTTCGGAAGTAAAACCGAAATTTCCTTTCATGAATTCATCATTCTCTTTCGGACGATTCACCCCTGCCAGATGAAAGATGAAATCACAATCCTTACAATAGGTATCCAGTTCTTCTAAAGTAGAATCCATATCGTATTCATAAATGGCATCGATCTGCACGCTCCTTGTTTTATCTTTCCCATCTCTGATATTCTTTAAGGTTTCCACCAGATTTCTTCCTACGAATCCTTTTGCTCCTGTGATCAATATGTTCATAAGACCTCCACTAATATATATTATTTCAATAAAATCATTACTAATATAAAAACTATGTTTATGCAATATTAAGATATATTAATTTGAAACTGACTAGATCATTCAACTAATGTATTTACTTTTTTATTAAGAGCATTCTTCCTCGCTTTACTAAATATGATAATTCTTTTCTAGCAAAAATAAGACTAATAAAGATTGCGACTGAAGAATTGATTAGTGTCAGTATAAATCCAGTTGTTATAAATTCTATTACACCTGAAATTTCTACAAAAAAATTTGTTTCAAGATAGCAACAAATAAACCCGCTGATAAGAAAGGGTACCAACAGTCTGATAAGTTCGTTAATTTTGTTTTCAAAAAAAACTGCGTGAACATACCATATTTCTAAAAATGCTAATAAAATTGAAACAATTAAAACAGCCCAAAGAAGTCCATAGATGCCAAAATTTATACCACCAATCATCATTAGTATAAGTAAGACGACACATGAAATAATTTGAATATTTTTTGCTATCTTAAACTTACCTGCCATATTAATGAGATGTCCACTAGGAATATGGATTAATTCAAAAACAGCAATTAATACCATTAAAAACGCTATCCAAAAGTCATAATATGTAGCATCGGAAATGCCTTCTGTATAAATAGAGATGAATGGTAGGATAAGGATGTAAGCTGTACATAATGTTACAAAGATTGAAATAAATACAATATATTCATATTGAGCAAAAATAAACCAGACATTTTCTTTCTTCTCTTCTGTTAGTAATTGTCCTATTCCCAGTCTAGGCGCATCAATAATTCCTCTTAATATACTTTTTATCATATTAAAAATATTATTATAAACTGCGTAAACACTGGCTAACACAGTCCCACCAGTTGTTGACATTGATATGAACACAATCGGCAAGGAGTTGTAAATCACTCCAGTAATTTTTTGTGCCATAACATCTTTTGTGCCACTGATGTTTATATTTTCATATGAAACATTTAGATTAATAAACTTATTTTTCTTCTTAACATAGTTGCCTATAAGAATGCTGTTTATTAATGCAAATAACATCGTAATTGCTCTTACCAGCCATATAGGGCCATTACATATAATAAGCAAAATGTTCCCTAAATGCCCTAATCCAATTGTGCTCATAGTGATGATATTGATAACATATTCTTTTTGCTGTGTTTGCAATAGTACACGATATGTCGTTGCATAATATAAATTAAATGCTGCGGGCACAATAGTCATGATAATAACACTAAATATAAGTTCGTTACTTAGCCTGCTATTAATCATAAAAGTATATATAATTGAAATGACAATTCCACATATCAGAAATAGCCATCCGATACTCTCGAACTTCTTTTTCGTCAAAGCCAGTATTGAATTTACTATAGTGTAATCTTTTTTTGTTAATGGATAAAATAGAGTTACATTTGATGCTAATGTAAATCCCCCTTCCACAATCAGTAGAACATTAACAATTTGATTTGCAGTAGAATTTAATCCATTAAAATCTGAACCATATGTGTTGATTATCATTTTTGTAACAACGATTCCTAAGACTCCATTTACTAGCGTTAATAACACTGCAGAGAGTGCGTTAAAAATACTATATTTATTTCTGTTTGACTTTTGCATAAATTGACTTACTCCATTTATATATTTTAGTATTCGCTTTTGTTGCTCTCCACAAAATAAGTGTTACAAAAAAAGCAAACATTGTATATGGTGTCTGAAATAACTGATTATTACAAGGTATAAAAAACACTGCTAGTGAAAGGAGACAAACCAATGTAATCGCAAACGGATTATCGGTTTCAAGAACATCTTTATATGCCATGGCGAATAAATAAGCGAATGCAAATATTATAATTCCGACCCCTAAGAAGCTGACATCATTTGCAATCCAACTATAGGCACTGTGCCATCGTATATCAGGATCCCATCCAAACTCTTGCAACCTCGATTGATATGAGTTTAGTAAAAAATCATCAGTAATATATTTTGAAAAAAACTTTTGCAAATACATGCTACTTCCAATCCCAAAAGTAGGAATCCATTTAATCCTCAAGCATAGCGACATTCCATAGTATCCTTGAGTTAAATAAGCAGCGCCTGCTACCAAAAGCATGTACAAGCTTTCTGGTACAATTTTGAAAAATATACTATCCTTATTTAAGGATATTCCGCCAATATTATAACTACTATCATTAAAGTACAATATTCCACCTCGGCTTTTCATTGTCATATCAAAAATGAAAGCAACTAGAATAAAACTTATTCCAACTATAACTAATATAATTTTCATTAACCTCTTTTTTTTAGATCGATCCCAAATGAGCGATTTTTTATATAATTTCATAATGAAAATAATAATACTTGGAAAAATAATTCTAAATAACCCAATATTTGTTCCTGTGGACAAATATGCTAATATACTAATTAAGATTGTAGATATAGTAATTACCTTGTATCTTTTTGTCAACTTCTTAAAATAGATAATGCTTAATAGAAGAACCAAAAAGGCGACGCATTCCCAAATCAAATTAAAAACTGTAAATAGATTTCCACCTAATAGATCCGCGCCTGAAACTTCTCCTATTGACTCCTGAAAAGTATTATAACTTTCCCCCATATGAAATAATCCATAAACCACTTTGTTTATTAAGCCTATGAAATTAAAATTCGAAAATCCAAATCTTCTAAATATATTAACGAGTTCATAAATAAAGTTTATTATTAATAATGGTCTCAAATATTTAATAATCAATAAATCCCATTTACTTGACCATATATTATTTTGTTTTTTTTGAACTCCTTTTTTCCATCCAAATATAATCATACTTAAATAAAGTAGTTGTAATCCCCAAAAATATATGGGATTATATGTAATCCAGTTGAATGGGCCTGCTATATAAATGACTAACGTAAATATAAGATAGAAGATTATTATATACAAAGGCAGATTTAGATTTTTTCTCATATTAGATATTCCTTTCAATCATATCAATGATTTTTTGGGTCATAACTTTTGCATTTTTCTCTCTATATATAAAGTCTTTTCCTTTTTGCCCTATTTTCTCCCTAACTTCCTTTTCTAAATTACATATCTCAATTATTTTATTTGCTAAAGCTTCATTTGATTCATCTTCTGGATACTGAATGTAATCATCATATTCAATTGGGATTCCCGCTAACCTATGTGCTATATATGGTTTCCCCGCAGCTAGACAATCTACGGTCTTACTAGGAAATGTGTATTTTACAAATTCATAATCCCCACTGATTCGTGGGTTAATCAATACAGTTGCTTTTTGCTGATATTCATATACCTTTTCAGGGGGGATTTGGCCTATATACTCTATTCTACTATCTAATAGGCTTGCTTGTTCTACATAATTTTTATCTTTTCCATGTCCTGCTATTATTAATTTATAATGATTATCTTGAATTAACTTAAATGATTCAATTAAATGTTTGATTCCATATTCTAGGCGAATTCCTCCAGCATAGAAAATTGTTTTACATGAACTTTCTTCTTCAATAACTGGTAGTCTTTTATCTGGCACTTTATACAAGCATTCAACAATCGTATTTGGTTTCTTTTCTACACCAATTGCTGGCGCCATAGCTTCTGTGGCGAAAGCGTAATAGTCAAAAAAACGGATCATTTGATTCATTCTTTTTTCAAAAAAATAGTGGATTTTCTGCTTTAAGTCTCTTTCTCTGATAAAATCACTAGCATCACTTCCATAGATATCACCAGTAATAAAGCACACTTTTACTTTATCTTTATATTTTTTTTTGATTTTATAAACGGCCTTAATACTTGGATAAAACGGGAAATAAATACATACAATAGAATGATCTTTATTTTTTTTAATCCAAGTGCTTAACCCTCTATATAAATTTCTTGCTTGTGTAATGTATTTAATTCCAAAAATATTGATATACCCAATATGATAATCATTTGACATTTTGTTGTGTTCCCATTTTTCGGTTTTGAAATAGACCTTTGGTATTTTTGGATAATTCAAAGTATTTATAATATTGAATGCTGTTACATCTATCCCATTCTCATCAAATCCTCTTAATAAAGAATCACAGACTTTGCTTAAAGCTATACCACTTTGCTCCCCTTTAGTCAATGCAGTTAGATTTTTGTCTTCTGGAAGAATTAAACTACAAAATGCTATTTTCATCATTCCACTCCTTTATCATTTCGAAATACATATCTTTTAGGTTCTTTGCTGGTTTCCATCCTAATGCTTCTATTTTAGATGTATCTAGGTAGAGTTTATGCTTCGGGGAAAATTTGGAAGTATCACTATCTTTTTTCATTTCTATCTCAATATCACCATTAGCTATTTCGCCAGCAACAAATTCTGCCATTTCTTTGATAGAGCAAAAAGTTTCTTTATTCCCAACGTTATAAGCACTTCCATTTTGACCATTTAAGAGTACAAGTATTATTGCGCTTATGCAATCTTCAACATCTAAATACATTCTTTCACTTAGGCCATCAGTTGATAACTGAATATTCTTGTTTTCAGTAACTGCCCGAGCAAATTGAGCAAAAACTCTCGTGTCATTCTTCTTAACGCCTTTCCCAAATGTTTGAGCAAGGCGCAGGATCTTCACAGGAATGCTATATTCATTTTTGTAAGCAATACATAGATTTTCACACATACGCTTACTTTCTGGATAACTGCTTCTCAGCGATAACGGGTTCAAATATTGCACATCTTCTTCAGTTAATAAATGATCTTCAGTAGTGAAGCCATAGACTTCCATACTCGATAAATATACAACTGATATTGTCTTTTTATTATTTGCCAACTCCAAAATATTCTTCGTACCGATAATATTCGTATATATAACTTCCACTGGCTTTTCAATCATCATCTTACTATCAGTAATGCTTGCTGCATGGATAATATAATCAATTCCAGAGTCATATTTAATCGGTTCCTTTATATCACCAATGATACATTCAATTTGATTATTATTTAATAATTCTTTCAGAAACTTATCTAATCTATTAATATCCCTGACTAACAGAATTAATGAAATGTCTAAATGATATTTCATTGAAATCTTATATAGAGTAATTGCAAGTGTTTTTCCAATCAATCCCGTTGCGCCTGTAATCAATATTTTCTTTTTTTTCAAGTCCTTTAATCTAATGAGTTTTTTATTTATTAGAATATCTATCATATTTACTCCTCATATCCATATATTTGTGCATTTTCTTTTGCATCAAGTAAGGCTCTCATCGTATAGAAATCCTCAGGTGTAGTGATCTTTATATTTTGGGTAGGGCCATCAACTAAATGTAGTTTATAACCATAATATTGCATTAATGTACAGGAATCAATAAAGTCTTCTTTCCCATCTTCTAATGCTTTTTTATGTGCTTCTAGTATGTCATGAAGCCAAAAACTTTGTGGTGCTTTTGCCAGCCTTGATTTGTTTCTGTCTGTTACATAATTAACTGATCCATTTTCATTAACTACCATAACAGTTTCCTTAACTTGTCCTGTTGTAATTGCAGAATTATAAAGTTTAACACATTCAATGTTTTTAGTAATCAAGCAGTCATTAATAAAAGGCCTTACTCCATCATTTATTAGGACAATACATTTATCGCCTCTAGCAATTTTTTCAGCTTCGCATAAACCATTATAAATAGATAGTTGTCCAGTGCTTCCACCTTTAATAACTTTTGTTACTTTATCTATATTATACTTGTTGACTAATTCGCAAGTATATTCTATCCAGTCTTCAACGCATGAGATAACAATTGCATCAATCTCTTTATGATTATTAAATTTCTCCAATGTATGTATGATAATTGGCTTCCCATGTAATTCTAAAAACTGCTTCGGCTTTGATTTACAGTGCATTCGAGACCCTACTCCGCCTGCAAATATAATCGCAATATTCATGAACTTCACTTCCTATCTGTTGATTTCAAAACAATCCCTTTTATAAATTTATTTGATATATAAGATAAACATAACGACGACATTATCACAAATAATATTGTGTAATAATCACAACTAAATGAAATTTCGATTAGAATATTAATTATGATCATATGATAGAGATATATTCCATAGGAAAAATCCTTTTTTATATTTAATTTTGGGTACTTATAAGCAAATCCAATAAATGCAAAGGCTAAAATAATTGATTTTATTGTCTCATATACACCATAACCCACCTCGAAATTCAAGAAGCTAATTAGTAATAATACTAGAATAATAAAGTTATTATACTTGATAAGCTTTGGAATAATCTGATTAAAATATTCACGTATTAATGCTCCTAATATAAATAGCCAATAATACGGAATAAATGTTTGGCAAATGAGTTTATAAATTATGTTTGGAATTCGATGTTCCAACAATGGGACTCCTAAGTTGAATAAAACCCCTATCAAAAAAATGAAGAATAGTCTTTTCTTATTTTTTCGATAAATTGAAAAAATCAAATATAAGATGATATAACATTGAACCATTACTCCAATTGTCCATAATGATCCATTTGGTGTGCCGACTCCATACGCTCTTAAGAAATTGGGTGTCCAAAACTGAAAAATAGTAGTTTGCGTGAACTGAAATAATGTGAATGGAAGTAGCTTTAGTTGATCCCACATAAAAATAGTTATAACTATGCTATTCAGGATAACACAAAGTATCAGTTCTGGGTATAAACGTAATACTCTATTTCTAAAATATTCTTTGAAGCTTTGCTTTTTCTTCGTCAATGAATTCCATAATAGGAAGCCACTTAGAATAAAAAAAACAGGCACTCCCCTAAATGATAGCCATATTGCATGAAGTCCCCCCCCCATATCCAAATTAAAGTGAATTACCGCATGCCCAAATAATACTTGGATTGCAGCAATTAGTCTAATTAAATTAAAGCAGTTTTTATTTACATCTATCATTTTACTATTAAAAACATGATTCATGAATATAGTCTCCAACCAATTGTGTTGCCTTACCACTCTCACAGCCACCTAATTCTGCATAGTGCTTTTTTACATTTTTTTCATACTGGATTGCATCAAATTCCAGTATGGACTTTTCTAGTTCATCATTATTAGTTGATTTAGGGAAAGGCCATTCGTTAATTGGCGTTTCAACATCTGTAGTTTGAATGTAATGTTCTAAGTCTTTAGCGTAAAGAAAACTAGGTTTTCCAGTTAGCATGAAGTCCCACATTGAAGAAGAAAAGTCATTGATCATCACATCTGCTACTAATAGTAATTCCTGCATTTCTTCATAATCAGATAAATCCATGATATTACCTTTTGGTAACTCATTCCGATTTGCAACACAGGGGTGTAACCGAAATCCAAACACCCATTCTCCACCAAATCTTGTTTTAAGAGCAGAACATACTCTTGCACAATCTATCCCATATGAGATAGCGATAGAATCCTTAAAATAGTTGTCGTTGTATTTCCGGTAAGTAGGTGCATATAAAACTAGTCTTTCTCCAGCTTTCAATTTTAATTTATTTCTGATGCTTTGGTAAAGTTTAATATTTTTATTCAACAAAATATCATTTCGAGGCATACCAATTTCCCAAAATTTACATTTAGGAACAAGCAATGAATCCGAAACAACATCTGTAAATTTCTTGCAAGTTGACAAAAATACTGTTGTTTGATTAGCAGACAACAATAAATCCTTACGAAAGATAGTAGTATCACCATATACATATCTTCCAATTTTTTTATATGCTCCTCCACCGTGATGCGTATTGATGACAATTTGCTTTTTTTTCAATGGAATATAAGAGAATCCTCCACTGTTAGTCAAATATACTTTTGAAGTTAGCGTATAAAAAAAGTACTTCAACGAATTAAATTTTATAAACCTAATATTATTTTGATTACTATATTGCTTAGGATTGCGTACGGAAAAAAAGATTTCAAACTGGTCCGGATATTTTTTTTGCAAATATTCTGTAACAAATTTAGGATTACAAGAATAATTATATGCTAAATCATTATGCATTAAAATCCTGTTATGCTTGATAGGAAATATTCTTAAAGGGTAAAGCAGTAACCTCATGAAAATTTTTTTATAATAGTGTAAGTATCCATCCATTTATTCTCCTCCTTTCGATAGTTAGTTAGTTATTTTAATAGCTAACTATTTCTTTATTTTTTTCAATTCTTCTCTCACCAGTTCCACTTCCAATAGTTTCGCTTTCACTTCCTCTACATTCATCAAGGTCGTATTATTGCTGTTGAACTGTGTCAATGTTGATTCCTGTATCCCTTCTGAAAAGTATTTATCATAGTTCAGATCTCGTTGATCTGCCGGTACCCGATAGAAATTCCCCAGATCGATCGCATTGGCACATTCCTCATCTGTCAACAATGTTTCATACATCTTCTCTCCATGTCTGATACCGATCACTTTGATCTTGTTGTCTGCATGAAACAATTCTTTTACTGCCTGTGCCAATACTTCGATCGTACATGCCGGCGCTTTCTGCACAAAGATATCTCCGCTGTTCCCATGTTCGAACGCAAATAATACCAGATCGACCGCTTCCTCCAGCGTCATCACAAACCTGGTCATGGTCGGCTCTGTTAGCGTTAGATCGTTTCCCGCTTTGATCTGATTGATAAAAAGCGGTACGACACTGCCTCTTGACGCCAGGACGTTCCCATATCGCGTACACATGATAGATGTTTTGTTTGGATCTACCGTTCTTGATTTCGCAACGATCACTTTCTCCATCATTGCCTTGCTTGTCCCCATCGCATTGACCGGATAAGCCGCTTTATCCGTACTCAGGCATACGACTCTTTTGACTCCGCATTCAATCGCGGCAGTCAATACATTTTCTGTTCCCAGTACATTGGTCTTTACTGCTTCGATCGGGAAGAATTCACAGGACGGCACCTGTTTCAATGCAGCCGCATGATACACATAATCTACGCCGTGCATTGCATTTTTGACGCTGCTGAGATTTCGTACATCACCGATATAAAACTTGACCTTATTGGATTGTTCCGGATATTTGGCCTGAAACTCATGGCGCATGTTATCCTGTTTTAGTTCATCTCTGCTGAATACACGGATTTCTTTGATATCTGTATTCAGAAAACGATGCAGCACCGCATTCCCAAATGATCCAGTTCCTCCTGTGATCAATAATGTTTTATCTTTGAATTTGCTCATCTCAATTCCTCCAATTATGTTTACTGTCTTATTCTTTTATCCAGCCCAAGAATGGTATAAAGTTTGATTCCCAACTGAAAAGCCCAGTTATTATTTCTATACTTTATATATTTCTTCGGCAATGAATGGTAACTCATCAATTCCTCTTCACTGATCTGCAGCTTATTTGCAACGATCGCAAATAATTCTTTGCTTTCTTCTTCTGACAGCGATGGCTTCGCTAAGATTTCTAAGGCCTCTTCTCGTGTCATTTGTCCTGTTATTACTAAGCTGGATAACTGTGCTTTGCGAATATCATAGCCAAATCTTGTCGGCAACCAATAACCCTCTAAAAATTTAGTAAGTAAATCTTCAAAATGCTTTTGCTTATAAGCCTCATATCCGTATTCCTTTTCCAAAGTTGAAATCATCTCTTTTTTTGTAAACGGAACATAATTTAATAAATTCACTGTTTTAACCCCTTTTACATAAGGAAGCCAAAACTTATGTTTGAAGCCGGTTGTATATATATAGTTTTTGGTCTTATAACCGCCATGTTTTTTTAATACATCTTTAATGTATGTTTTATCAGCTGTTGGGCCTGCGCCTTCATTCCAAGATGCCGGGTTAGCCACGATCTCAGTGCAGATGTTATACCCATTCAAAATATATTTCACACCAAGTTTTTCTGACCATTTATCTACTTGTGCTATGAATGCGTGATCTTGAGGTGCATCTAGTCCGGCATGTCCCGTTTTGAAAAAAGCCAGCTGCATTTGACGCATGTCCTCAAAATCCATTTTTTCAATGTGCAGATCTACATTTAGTTTCTCACACAATCTTTTAACATTTTTTTCTGCTACCGGTAAATTCCACCCTGCATCAACATGAAATACAAATGGTCTTAATCCCCATTCTTTTACTGCCAGATGTAACAAATAGCTGCTGTCAAGGCCTCCGCTTAATCCAAGAATGCAGTCGTATTTTTTCCCTTTCCCAGATTTTTTAATTTCGTCTAATAGCTTTTTCAGCTCTTTTTCATGACCTTTCCCATAATTCCATTCTTTCACAATTCGATGTTCAAACTCATTACAGCGCGTACATACACCATTCTCATCGAATTTCAATATTTTATCACTTGTATCCATTACACAGCGTGTACACATCTTATGTTCATTGTTTCTTTGCATATCGTTGCTCCTTTATCTATTAAATAAAATAAAACTTTATTCCTTGCATTTTCATTTCATACTTTTGCTTTAAGATCGCTGATTTTCATCTTCTATTAACTCATTCATAAAACCGTTTAGTTTTTCCAAAAGTACGTTTTTATTAAAATGGGTCATTCCATAAGTCAAAGCATGGTCTCCATATGCTTTTAATTCGGATTCTTTTAGATCGAGCGCCTTTTCGCAGACTGAAACCAGACCTTTTACACTGATTTCCTCGCTGATCAGTCCTGCTTGGCTTTCTTCAATGATCCGTTTCCCTTCACCACTGACGCATCCTATGATCGGAACTCCACAGGCTAAATAGGTTTGTAGTTTTGCTGGTATCGTCATTTCAAACACTGGATCAGGCTTTAAGATCAACAGTGCCATATCTGCAGAAGACAAGTATTTGGGAATTTCTGATTCTTCCTTAAATCCATGAAAAGTAACATGATTTTCAAGTCTATACTCACTGACCAATTTCTCTAAACTTTCTTTTTTTCTCCCGTCTCCAATAAAATGCCAATGTATCTTAGTATCAACCAAATATCTAGCTGCTTCTATTGCAATATCAATTCCTTGTGCCTCTCCTATATTGCCGGTAAATACGATATGGAACTCATTTTCATCAAATAGACGTTCGTTTGATTGATTTTTAGAAACACTGGCATACTGTGGCCAATATCTTACTTTATCCTTGTTTTTTACTCGTTTTTTTATTTTTTCTACAAAGCTTGGGCTTGCACAGAGAATTAAATCACAGTGTTTATAAATGTAATTTACAAGCCTATCAATAAAAGAAATAATAAATTTGGTTTTCATTCCTGTAACTGCTATAACGCTCTCAGGCCATAAATCTTGAACATTAATAGCGATTGGAATATTACTCTTTTTTTTGAATTTAATTGCCGGCAGCGCCACCGTAATCGGTGAAAGTCCAAAAACATAAATGATGTCAAATGATTCATTTATCTTTTTTACTTTGCGATTCGCATGTTTAACAAAACTGCAATAATTCAATATCAAATTTTTAGCACCTTTCTTTCTTGCTCTTAAAGGTACACGCATAATAGGTATATCATTCCATGTCTCATCATCGTTGCCTTTGTAAGAATATCCATCAAAATATACTCCTTTGGGATAGTTTGGTTTCCCTGTCAAAACGGTTACCTGGTGTCCCATGTGCTGTAAATCCAAACATAATTGATTGATTCTGAAGTTCTCCGGATAGAAATATTGTGTTACGACCAATATTTTCATAATAGTACTCCTTCTGTTTTCCGCATATATTTGTTAAAAGAATACGGATAATAGTCCCCTTTATTCCCCGTGATCAAGATCCGTTTCATTCCATCTCCCCCTTGTGCATCTCTCCTGTTCCTCCCTCTACCACTCCATCTGATCGCAATACCGATGTGATCGTTTTGATCAAGCACTTCACGTCAAATAAAAAAGAGCTGCGTTCCACATACTCTCCATCTAACTTCGCCTTTACTTCGATCTCCAATTCATCTCGTCCATTGATCTGCGCCCATCCGCTTAATCCCGGCTTGATCTCATTCGCATGATAACGATCCCTTTCTTCTATCAGATCATATTGATTCCATAGTGCCGGTCTCGGTCCGATGATCGCCATATCCCCCTTTAAGATATTCAAGATCTGCGGCAGTTCATCTAAGCTTGTCTTTCTTAAAAACCTTCCTGCCTTTGTGATATACTGATCCGGATTTGCCAATAGATGGGTAGGCATATCCTTTGGTGTATCCACATACATCGTACGAAACTTCAAGATATAGAAATAAGTTTTATCTTTTCCGACTCTTTTTTGCTTGAACAGGATCGGTCCCTTACTATCCAACTTGATCCAGATGCATAGGATCAGAAAGAGCGGACTCAATAATACCAATGCAATCAAAGACAACAAAAAGTCGATCCCTCTTTTTATATAATTTCGATACATTCCTTTTCCTCCTAACCCATAATAAAAACAGCTGATCTCTCAACTGCTTCCTTACCTATGGATAATATGCGATTATCCTTTTCTACGTAATAACACTTAAAGTATGAAATATATTATGAGTTTCACAAATGAAACAAACCTTCAAATGATGCGAATGGGGGGATAAGAGGTTTCATGAAGCCGAATAAGAATACTGAAAGCATTTTTTCTTCTCAGCACAGAATACCTTTATCATCAGAATCTGATATCATGCTTCATACGCTGTAAAATAAAGAAGTCATACACCAAAATCATTCATAAATACTTCCACATCGGCAATCGTAAGAACTGCCGCAAATCTTGCAATATTCATAATTTGTGGTATTCTAATTGCGTAACATTTGAAAAAAGCGAGGTTATGCTATGAAAAAGAAAAACAACCGCAAAAACATTTGGAAAGACAGCCGCTTCTATTTCGTTTTAGTGCAGACGATCCTTTCTGCTGCGCTGCTGATCCAATTATTTTTAATTCACATACTTCCGATGAAATACTTTATCGCTCTCATCACCGTACTGCTGGTGCTATTGCTGCTGATGTGGGCGCTGCAATACGGGAAAGGGATCAATAAGCTCAACCGCACACTAGGTAAGATCATGATCGTGCTGCTGAGCGGACTATTGATTTTCGCCAATGTCTATGTCTTTATCGGCGGCAATACATTAGGCGCTATTACCGGTCAATCTGATTTGGTAACGGAAATATCCGTTGTCGTAATGAAAGAAGATCAAGCCGAAACGATCACTGATCTAAAAAACGATTCATTTGGCGTATTGAGCGTAATGGATCAGGAAAATACCACTTATGCTGTGGAAAAGATCAATGAAGATTTAGACGGTGAAATCAGTTCCACCGGTTATCAGAATATAGCCGAATTATCCGATGCCCTTTATCAAGGGGAAGTACGTGCCATCGTATTGAATGAATCTTATCGAAGCATGATCGAAGAAACGCATGAAAAGTTCTCTGATGAAACAAAAGTGCTTAAAACCTACAAACGCGTAAGCAAGGCAAAAGATTTCAGCAAAAATGTCGATGTAACGGAACATGCGTTCAATATTTACGTTTCAGGCAATGATCGCTACGGTTCTATCAATACCGGGTCCCGTTCCGATGTCAATATCATCATGACGATCAATCCGGTAACCAAAAAGGTACTGATGACCAGTATTCCGCGTGATTACTATGTTCGTATTCCTTGCTATGAAAACGAATATGATAAATTGACCCATGCCGGCAATGGCGGCGTACAGTGCAGCGTTGAGGCAGTGGAACAAAAACTCGGCATCGACATCAACTACTATGTGCGGGTTAATTTCACTTCCTTGATCGAGATCGTCGATGTATTGGATGGGGTAGATGTCGAAGTGGCAAACTCATTCAGTGCAGACGGCTATCAATTTAACGCCGGTACGCAGCATATGGATGGCAAAATGGCGTTGGCATTCGCCCGGGACCGCTATCATCAGGAAGGCGGCGATCGCGGACGCGGAGAAAACCAGATGCGCGTCATGACGGCGATCATCAACAAAGCCCTTTCTTATTCCATTATTACCAACTACACTGGTATCATGAATGTTGTAGGCGGCAGCTTTGAAACCAATATGTCTGACAGCGAGATCACCAGTCTTGTGCGTATGCAGCTGAATGATATGAGCGGCTGGACGATTGAAAGTCAAAGCGTAGATGGAACCGGAGCGAGCCTGTACTCTTATCAAAACGGTACGAATTCTTATATGATGGTGCCGGATGAAGAAAGTGTGGCAGCGGCGGTTGCGAAAATCGAAGCAGTCATGAAAGAACAATAAAGAAGCGAAAATAACGATACTGGCAAATAAAAAGATGGTGGAAGCGATCATTTCTCTGTACTGCCATCTTTTTTGCATGCAAAAAGACATTGCGGAAAGAATTGTATTTTTCAAAATTCCTGTTTATAATGGAGAAGAAAATAAGATAGCGCATACTATCGAGGAGGTCAATTATGAAAGTATTGGTAACCGGCGGCGCTGGTTTTATCGGCAGTCATACTTGTGTCGCATTATTGGAAGCAGATCATGATGTCGTGATCATTGATAATTTTTACAATGCGCAATTAGATGTGATCGATAAGATCCAGCAGATCAGTGGGAAAAAGGTATGTCTATATGAGGGAGATGTTTGTGATCGTTCTTTATTAGAGCGGATCTTTCATGAACAGCAGATCGATGCGGTTATTCATTTTGCGGGGTACAAGGCTGTCGGCGAATCGGTCGCAAAACCGCTGATGTATTATGACAATAACCTATACAGCACGATCGTACTGTGTGAAACGATGTTGAAGTACGGCTGTAAAAATCTGGTATTCAGTTCCAGCGCTACTGTGTACGGCAATCCGGCAAGTGTGCCGATTTGCGAGGATTTCCCGCTTGGACCGACAACCAATCCTTATGGAACGACCAAACTGATGATCGAACAGATCTTGCAGGATGTCCATTTTGCGGATAATGAGTGGAATATTGCGTTATTGCGCTACTTTAATCCGATTGGTGCGCATAAGAGCGGTTTGATCGGAGAAAGTCCGAATGATATTCCGAATAATCTCATGCCGTATATCGTAAAAGTAGCCAATCGGGAATTAGATCATCTAAGCGTATTCGGCAATGACTATGATACTGTGGATGGAACCGGTGTACGCGATTATATTCACGTTGTTGACTTGGCAAAAGGGCATGTGAAGGCTTTGGAATGGGTGGAAAAGAAAAACGGCATCGATGCGTTTAATCTGGGAACCGGCCATGGATACAGTGTATTAGAAGTCGTGCATGCGTTTATCAAAGCCAATCAGGTGGATGTACCATATGTGATCGCACCACGAAGACCTGGCGATATCGCTGCCTGCTATGCCGATACGAAAAAAGCTTATGAAGTGCTGGGCTGGAAAGCGGAAAAAGAACTGGAAGAAATGTGTGAGGATTCTTGGCGTTTCGTTCATAAGTAAAAAGAAAGAAGGAGTTTCATCATAAATTTCATGTTGAAACTCCTTTATTTGTTCAAAAAACATGATATAATCATTCGTGTTGAACAAGAAAAGGAGAATATCCATGAATTTGACGATCAATCAGTTTGACTTGCTTGTTTATTTAGAGGCAAGACAGGAAGAAAAACATGCACAGCGGGCACTGGCAAAAGCATTGGGGCTTTCGGTTGGTATGATCAATAAGCTGCTGAGTGAATTGCAGGAAAAAGAATTATTGTGCGCAAATGAGCAGGGGCATTTTGAGGTAACGCTGAAAGGGTATGCGTGGCTGGAACCGTATCGGGTCAAAAAAGCGATTTTTTTGGCAGCCGGCTTTGGCAGCCGCTTGGTGCCGATTACCTTGAATACGCCAAAACCGCTGATCATGGTGCATGGGAAGCGGATCATTGAAACGCTGTTGGATGCAGTGCTGGCAGCAGGAATTACGGATATAACGATTGTACGCGGCTATTTGGGCGAACAGTTTGATCTGTTGTTGAAGAAATATCCGATGATTCGTTTTATCGATAATCCAATCTATAATGAATCTAATAATATTTCCAGTGCAATGCTGATCAAAGATCAAATGGAGAATGCTTATGTGTTGGAAAGCGATTTGTTGCTGTATCATCCGCATATCATCCGTAAATATGAATATCGGACCAATTACTGCGGCTTTGCGGTAGAGCGCAGTGATGACTGGTGCTTCCAGACGAAAAACGGAATGATCAAGAAGGTATCGGTCGGCGGGCAGAATTGTTATCAAATGGTAGGCATTTCTTACTGGTCGAAGGAAGATGCACAGAAGATGGCAAATGATGTAGAAAAAGTTTTTACGATGCCGGGAGGACGTGAGAAATATTGGGATGAAGTGGCGCTGACGTATTGTAAAGAACATTATGATGTATTGCTAAGAGAAATCGATTCATCTGATATCATTGAAATCGATACGTTTAATGAATTGAAGCAGCTGGATCCGATCTATCGTGGATCGTGATCGGTTGATGACGAAATCATAAAGCAGCCCGTAAAATAGAAAAAGAGCAGGGAAGAGGATGACATGCTTATAAGAGCAAGTGCGGCGTCTTTTCTTGCTTTTTTTATAGGTTTGTTTAGGAGTCTGTCTGTTTTTTTCTATAACGTATGATGAGGAGGGATGAAAGATTGCAATGCAGCCGATGTGGAAATCGGGATCCACGCTATTTTTGGAAAGACGGCAAGCAGATCTATTGTCGTAAATGTGTGAATTTTGGAAGGGTCGATCTTGGTGAGCCGCTTGTTCCTTATGCCTCCAAATCACGTAAATGTGTCTGTGATGTGCAGTTGGATTTTCCTTTGACGAAGTATCAGCAGGCAGTGATCAGACAACTAAATGACGATTTGCGAGAAGGACATGATGTGTTTGTATATGCGGCGTGCGGTGCGGGCAAGACGGAAATCGTGATGGAGAGCATAGCGCGATATCTCAAGGAAGGCAAACGGGTGGGGTTTGCCATATCGCGAAGACAGGTCGTGCTTGAGATTTGCGAACGGATGCGCAAAGCATTTCCGCAAATCAGGGTGGTCGCGGTTTGTGAGGGCTATACAGATCAAACTGACGGCGATCTGATCGTTTGTACCATGCATCAGCTGTATCGCTATTATCGGGGATTTGACCTGTTGATCATGGATGAAGTGGATGCGTTTCCTTTTCGCGATAATGAGATGCTGGAAAAAATTGCGGAAAGCGCCTGTGTCGGGCAGCGGATCTATTTGAGTGCGACGCCGGATGAAAGGGATCTGAAAAGAGTGGAAGCAGGAGAATTGAAAATGGTAGAGCTGTTTCGGCGTCCGCATGGCTATCCATTGGTCGAACCGCGCATCATTTCCGCACCGCCGGCAGTGCAGGCGTGTTTTCTGCTTTCTTTTATCAGAAGGCATCAGAAACAACATAAGCCGTTTTTGTTATTTGTGCCGACGATCACATGCGCAGCGTATTTTGAAAAGATCCTGTCGCTTTTTGGTCGCTGCCGCGCCTTTACCTCCAAGACAATAGAAAAAGAAAGACTGGTGGCAGAACTGCGCGCATATGAATTAGAGTTTTTGATCTGCACGACCGTATTGGAGCGTGGCATTACGATTCACGGTGTTGATGTGGTGATATGGAAAAGCGATCATCCTGTTTTTCATGAAGCAAGCTTGATCCAAATGATCGGCAGGGTGGGAAGAAGCATAACGATGCCAAGCGGAGAAGGATTATTTCTTTGTACCCGTAAAACAACTGCGATCAAACGCTGTGCAAGGGCGCTGAGAAAAATGAATGAGGAAGGGGATATATGCGTAAATTAACACTTAAAATAGGAAAATTGAAGCAGGATCGAACTTCCTATATGACCGCATTTTGGCTTTGGATCAGGCAGATCGGAAAACGCAGGCCGATTCCGTTTTGTCGCATTTGCATCGGCGAGCTTGATCGAGCACAGCCGCTTTGCTCCTATTTGTTTTCAAAAGAAGTGATCTGTCATGTCTGTAAAGAAACTTATTTCCACTGTATTTATCAAAAGCTGACACTTTCACAATATCCGATGTGGGCGCTTTATACATATGACGATGCCTTGGAAAGTCTGATTTACCGCTATAAAGAACAAAGAGATATTGCGCTTGCACCGGTCTTTTTACATGATTTCAGACATAAGATAGAAAGACGATATGCGGACCATACGATCGTAACGATGCCCTCCTCAGAAGCAAAGATCAAAGAGCGCGGCTTTCATCATTTAGAGGAAATGTTGAAAGAGATCCGTTTGCCGATTTGTCCCTGTCTGCGCAAAACAGCGCCGATCAAACAGGCCAAGCAGGGAAAAAAGCGCCGTTTGGAAATCGCCGCTTATATCGAACTGGATCCGAATCTTGCTTTGCCGGACACAGCGCTCCTTTTGTTTGATGATGTGTGTACCAGCGGTTCTACATTGCGGGCGGCGTGTGAATTGCTGAAGCAGCACCCGTATCCGATCGAAGTGCTGGTGCTCAGCGTACATCCGCTGTATGTCGAAAATTGCGGTCAGTTTTGATTGTATCGTCAAAGGGTTGCGGCTATACTAGAAATAGGGGCAAGCCGGAAAGGAGAAACGAGATGAAAGACAAATAAAAGCAGTCTGATCGTGAAAACAGAGTCGAAAAAAGAATGATCCGCTCATAGGAAGGCGCATAAGAGCAGTGGTCGTATGACGCGATAGGACAAGCAGGTAGTTCCATAAGCAAAGGAAGCATGCAAAGCATCGTGATTGCATGGTAAAATGAAATTTACTATAATGTAGAAAAGAAAGGATTTTTAATATTATGCAAGGAAAAGTAAAAATGTTTCAGCCGGCAAAAGGCTATGGTTTTATCATCAGTGAAGATGGAAAGGAAGTATTTTTCCACTATTCACAGTTATTGATGGAAGGATATAAAACGATTGATCCGGACACGGCGGTTGAATTTGAAATCGTTGAAACGGAACGTGGCTTACAGGCAAACAATATCGTTAAACTGTAAATAGCAAAATGACAGATGGGGACACATGAATGGTGCGCGCCATCTGTTTTTTAGAAAAAGGGAAATTCCGTAAGCTTTCAAAATGAAAGGACACTAGGAATAGGTGGATCCGCATTTCTTTGATACAAACCCGCTTTTTTGTTTTCATCGCAAAGGGTTTATGGTATAATTTAACATGCGTTAATATAGGAAAAAATCACTTGATCGTTAAGTGAAATGGAGGACTGACCATGGGAATTATGAATGCTTTATTCAGTGGTGATAAAAAAAGGCTGAAGCAGTTAGAAAAAAAAGCAAATGAAATCAATGCGCTGGCATCGCAAATGGAAGCGCTGAGCGATGCGGCGCTGAAAGAAAAGACAGATGAGTTTAAGCGCCGTTATCAAGAAGGCGAAACATTAGATGATTTATTGGTGGAAGCCTATGCGGTTGCCCGTGAAGCCAGTCGCCGTGTGATCGGTGAATATCCATATCTGGTACAGATCATGGGTGCAGTCGCTATGCACGGCGGTGATATTGCGGAAATGAAGACCGGTGAAGGAAAAACGCTGACATCGGTAATGTGCGTTTATTTGAATGCTTTGACGCAGAAAGGCGTGCACGTTGTTACCGTCAATGAATATTTAGCAGAACGTGATGCGACATGGATGGGCCAGATCTATTCGTTTTTAGGATTGAGTGTCGGCTTTAATAAACGTGAATTCAGTGCGCGGCAGAAACGGGAAGCCTATGCGTGCGATATTACTTATACGACCAATTCAGAACTCGGCTTCGACTATCTGCGCGACAATATGGTAACAGATGTAAAGGATCGTGTGATGCGCGGTCTGCATGTGGCGATCGTCGATGAAGTCGATTCCATTTTGATCGATGAGTCGCGTACCCCGTTGATTATTTCCGGCGGAGCGAAAAAAACCGCTAATTTATACATCCAGGCGGATCAGTTTGCGAAACGCTTAAAGAAATCAGATTATGAGATCGATGAAAAAACGCGGCAGGTCATGCTGAGCGAGGATGGTGTACGTACAGCTGAACGCTATTTCAAGGTGAAGAATTTATATGATGTGGAACATACCCAGTTGGTGCATCATATTTCACAGGCGATGAAAGCAAACTATATTATGATGAAAGATGTGGAATATGTCGTTGCCGATGATGAGATCGTCATCGTCGATCAGTTTACCGGACGTCTGATGAAAGGACGTGCGTACAGCGATGGTCTGCATCAGGCAATCGAAGCCAAAGAGGGCGTGCGGATCAAAGAAGAAACCAGTACGCTGGCAACGATCACTTATCAGAATTTTTTCCGTTTGTATGAAAAACTGTGCGGTATGACCGGTACGGCCAAAACGGAAGAAGAGGAATTTTTATCGATTTACAACATGCGGGTCATTGAGATTCCGACCAATCGTCCGATTGCCCGAATCGACTATCCGGATGCGATCTATGCGACGCCGCAGTTAAAATTCAACGCGTTGGTAGAAGAAGTGGCGAAGCTGTATGATCGCGGACAGCCGGTGCTGGTCGGCACGATTTCGGTAGAAGTCAGTGAACTGGTGTCGTCGATGTTACAGAAGCGGCGTATCAAGCACGAAGTATTAAATGCGAAAAACCATGCGCGTGAAGCGGAGATCATTGCGAAGGCCGGACAGGTCAAAGCGGTTACGATCGCAACCAATATGGCGGGGCGCGGTACGGATATTAAATTGTCCGAGGAATCACGAGCGCTTGGCGGTTTGGCGGTATTAGGCAGTGAACGTCATGAATCACGGCGTATCGACAATCAGCTGCGTGGACGAAGCGGCCGTCAGGGAGATCCGGGCTATTCCCGTTTCTATGTATCGGTGCGCGATCAGCTGATGGTGCGCTTTGGCGGCGATAAGCTGGAAACGCTTTTTAAGACGCTGGGCGATCAACAGATCGAATCAAAATTAGTAACCAAATCGATCACACAGGCACAGCGCCGTGTAGAAGGCTATAACTTTGATGTGCGTAAACAGCTTTTGGAATATGATGACGTGCTACGTCAACAGCGTGAAATCATGTATGATCAGCGTAATTTCGTACTGGAAAATGATGATGTGCATGGCATCGTACATGATATGATGGATCGTGTCTTACAGAATGTCGTACAGGCGAATACGCTGCAAAGCAATCACAGCACCCAAGTGCAGACTGATTCTTTGATGCAGGGGCTTGAAGTATTGGGCTTTGACGCTCATCTGATCAGTGCCGATGAGTTAAACGGCAAGGAAGCAGAGGAAGCGGCGGCTTATTTAAGCGAAAAAGCATGGAATCAGTACAATGAGAAGATCGCGGATATTAAAGAGCAGTTTTTACCGTTTGAAAAAAATATCGTATTGCGGAACATGGACCGCAACTGGATCGAGCATATTGACATGATGTCAAAGCTGCGTGATGGCATTCATCTGCGTTCCTATGCACAAGACAATCCGCTTCAGGCCTATGTCAATGAGGGCTATGAAATGTTTGAGGAAATGATGCAGCGGATCGCCAGAGAAGTCGTGTTCTTTACCTTAAAGATCCAGATCGAAAGGAAGGAAGCATAATGGAACTTTATGAATTAAAGCAAGGAGTGGAAACTCACCTAACTAAGTTATCTCAGTTAGGTGAGTCACTTTGACTTAGCTGCGAAAAGACATAAAATCGAAGAATTGACTGCAGCAACGATGGCAGCGCATTTCTGGGAAGATCCAACGAAAGCGCAGCATACGCTCCAGCAGTTAAACGGCTTAAATCAAGTCGTGCAGACATATGATGATTTAGAAAAAGCATTGCAGGATTTGCGAGATGCCTATGTTTTACTGAAAGAAGAATATGACGAAGAAATCATGGCGATCAGTGAACAGGATTATCAGGAAATGCTGAAGCAGTTTGAACATTTTGAGATTACGGTGCTGCTTTCTCATGAATACGATCATTCTAATGCGATCGTGGAAATTCATCCGGGAGCAGGCGGAACCGAGTCGATGGATTGGGCGGAGATGCTTTACCGCATGTATTCCCGATGGGCCGCATCGCATGGTTATAAAGTAAGCGTACTGGATTATTTGGCAGGTGAGGTTGCCGGTATCAAATCGGTTACGATGCTGATCGAAGGTGATCTGGCATATGGCTATCTGAAATCGGAAAAAGGCGTGCATCGACTTGTCAGAATTTCACCGTTTGATTCCGGAGGCAGAAGACATACTTCATTTACTTCGCTCGATGTTATGCCGCAGTTCAACAATGAGATCGAGATCGAAATCCGTCCGGAGGATATTGAAGTCGATACGCATCGGGCCAGCGGTGCCGGCGGACAGCATATCAATAAAACGGATTCTGCCGTGCGGATCGTGCATAAGCCGACCGGACTGGTTGCGACTTGTCAAAGCGGACGTTCGCAGCATGAAAACCGAGAAGCGGCAATGAATATGTTGAAGAGCCGCCTTTATCAGAAAATGATCGAGGAACAGGAGGCAAAACTGGCAGAAATCAAGGGCGAACAGAAAGCGATCGAATGGGGTTCGCAGATTCGCTCCTATGTATTTCATCCTTATTCGCTTGTCAAAGATGTGCGCACCGGTTATGAAACGACCAATGTGCAGGGAGTCATGGACGGCGAGATCGATGATTTTATCTATGCTTATTTGAAAAAACAGGTCAATTAAACAAAAAAACAAGTGCGAAAAGTGTTTAGAAAGATGGGAAACACATGACGGCGCTTGTTTTCTATTATCCTATCGTATCATGATAGCAGGAATGAATTTAGAGTGATGTGGAAAGATCATGTATGAACATGGATGAGGATTGACAGATGAAAACGGATCGTCCCGGTCGAATAGGTATAAAAAAACAGGTGAAATACGATATAATAGGATCAACAAATACGAATTTGCGGAGGTGAGCTGTATGGATATCAAAAAATTCTTTGATGCTGTCATATCACAAAATGAGGAAGAATTGAAAAAGTATTTTCATAAAAATGCATGCATTAAATGGCATTGCACCAACGAACGATTTCATGTAGAGGAATATATAAAAGCAAATTGTGAGTACCCAAATGATTGGAATGGGGAAATAGAACGTATTGAAAAATTCAATGATACAGTGATTCTGGCTTGTAGAGTATTTCCTGTTGATAACAGTGCATCGTTTCATGTAGTAAGTTTTATTCGTATCAAAGATCATTTGATTGCAGAGATGGATGAATATTGGTCTGATGATGGAGCGGCGCCGGAATGGCGTAGAAAAATGAAGATAGGCACAACGATTAAATAAAACTCAGTTTGCATAACGCATTAACAACGGAATCATAGTTACATTTATAGCAGCACGATCGAGAAGGACTCCAGAAACGGACTTCCTTCTTTTCTTGTGCCTAAGATACAAAAGGGAATTTCTTTTATACTGATTACGATTACATTCACAACTGAATGACTTCTGGATATGTTCAGATAAAGCAGGCTGTATTTGCAAAGCATTCCAAAGAAAATGCCCTGCGATCAAATGCAACAAAAGGAGAAGCAAGAACTATGAACAGGCGTGATGATTCTTATTCAGCCCGAACAGGCAAAGCAGCTTTTATCGTCAATAGGAAGAAACCTTCGGAAACGGTGTTTCAAGAAAGATGTCGCCATAAGATGTCAGGGGATTTTCAGCGGATAAACAGGTAAGTTTAGAAGATTTGCGAAAATCACCCAGACAAATTCGATCCTGATGAAATGAATCACACAAAGCAAGTATTTCACGGAATAAATAACGATATCAAATAGCAATCAAACCATAAATCAGACAGAATTGTTTGATATGTAAAGAATTTCCTATGTGAAAATATGGGAAGGGGTAAAAAAAAGAAATGCTTTATGTTATAATACAAAAGATGGAATGAATAGGAGGGACGTTATGATTGTATTGGAGAACGTTTCCAAAGAATATAAAAACGGTGTTCATGCGCTTCGCAATGTGAATTTAACGATCGAAGACGCAGAATTTGTATATGTGATCGGTCCTACCGGATCGGGAAAATCCACTTTGATCAAACTGCTGGATGGGGAAGAGATCCCATCTTCTGGAAGAGTATTGGTCGATGATGTCGATGTCGGGAAGTTAAAGCATGCAAAAGTGCCGATTTATCGGCGCAATATCGGTGTCGTGTTTCAGGATTTCCGTTTGTTGCCGAGCATGACGGTGTTTGAAAACATCGCTTTTGCGATGGAGTGTGTCGGCGAAAGCAAAGTGAATATTCGCAAGCGGGTAAGAGAAGTGCTGGAACTTGTTTCCCTTTCTGATAAAGCCAAAGCCTTTCCAAGCGAACTTTCAGGCGGTCAGCAGCAGCGTGCGACGATCGGCAGAGCCATCGCCAATCGCCCTAAGGTTTTGATCGCCGATGAACCGACCGGCAATCTCGATCCGGAAAAATCCATTGAGATCATGGAACTGCTGGAGCGCATCAACGAGGAAGAACATACGACGATCCTGATGGTAACGCATGACAGCACCATCGTAAATAAGTTAAAAAAACGCACCATTGCTTTAGAGGAAGGCTATATCGTTGCGGATATCATGAAGGGAGGCTATTTGCAGCATGATTAAACTGATCAAAAGCATCCCGTTTCATGTGAAATCAGCAGGCAAGAGCGTTATCCGTCATCTTGCTTTGACAATTTCCAGCTCCTCGGCAGTCATGGTTACCTTATTACTGATGTCTTTGTTTTTGCTGATCGCCGGCAACATCGGCGCATTTACCAAAAACATTGAAGAAGGACTGGGCATATTAGCAGAAATTGATGACAGTGTGAGCGAGCAGGCAGATTTAGATGCGCTGCAGCAGGAAATCGAAGCACTGCCGCATGTAGAAGCCGTGTCCTTTTCTAGTAAAGATGAACAGTTAGACCGCTTTATCAGCAATCAGGACAAATCGGCACAATCTCTGTATGAAGCTTATCGCGGAGAAGGAAATCCGCTGCATGCGGCTTTCGATGTATCGGTGGATGATGGAAAAAACTTAGAAACGGTGCAGAAAGCACTTGAGAAAATGGAAGGCAGGATCGTAAAGGCTGATTTTGGCGGAACGACGACTTCTGATCTGGTAGATGGATTGTCCACGGTCCGCATTGCCGGAGGGGCGCTTACCTTGGTATTAAGCTGTCTGGCGATCTTCTTGATTTCCAATACGATCAAAACGACGATTTACAGCCGCAGTCATGAAATTGCGATCATGCGTAATGTCGGTGCGACAAACGGCTTTATTAAAATGCCGTTTATGATCGAAGGCATGATCATCGGACTGATCGGCGCAATCATTCCGATGCTGATCACTTTCTTCGGTTATCGCTATTTATATGGTGTTACCGGTGGTAAAGTGCTGAGCAGTGCCATGTTTACGCTGCAGCCGATCTATCCGTTTGTGCTTCAGGTTTGCGGATTGCTGTTATTAGCGGGTATCGTGGTCGGCTTGGTAGGCAGCTTCCTTGCGGTTACAAAGTATTTGAGGTGGAAACGATGAAAATACAGGCAAGATGGAAAGGCAAAACACATTTCGTTAAAAAAGCAGGCACATTGGCTGTGGCATCTGCGCTTTTGTTGTTAGTGCCGGGGGCAGTTGAGATCGTACAGGGAAACAGCAAGTTTGAAGGCAATGAAGACTATTGGCGCAATTATTGTTCGCAGACCTTTTCTTCCGCAGCAGATGCACAGGAATGCTATGAGTTTCAAAGTTACCTCTCACAAAAAAGCAGCAGTTTGAACAGCTTAAATAAAGAGATCGACAATAAGATCGCAGCGCTGCAAAGCGATTTGAGCGTGATCGAGCAGGAAGCGCTCAGTCTACAGGAAGAATTAGACGGTCTTGATGCGGAAATCGCATCATTAGAAAGCGATATTGCCGCACTGGAAGCACAGGTTTCCGCACTGGAAACACAAATTCAGGAAAATACGGAAGCCATCAAGAAAAAAGATGATGATATCAAAGCCCGTATGGTCAATTCACAGTCATTTGTCAATACCAACGGTTATATTGACTTTATTATGGGTGCAACTGATTTTACGGATCTGTTAGAGCGCATCAGCATCATGGATCAAATTACGACCTATGAAAATGAGCAGATCGAATCGCTGAATGAAGATATCAAAAAACTGGATAACGATAAAAAAGAAGTAGAGCGTCAGCAGGAGCTGGTCGATCTGCAAAAAGCGGATATTGAAGTAAAAAGAGAAGAAATCGCTGCGAAAAAGCGTTATCAGGATAAACTGATCGAAGAAGGACATCGCAAAGAAGCAGATCTTTACAACCAGATCTTGCAGAATGAGGAAGAGATGAACAAAATCATCGCCAGCATTCCGAAGATCACGATTGATGACGGTACACTGCCGCCTTCTTCAAATGGTTGGGGCAGAGTGGTCAGCGGTTATCGCAGTGCCGGTACTTGGGCATATGATGATGGCGGCTTCCATCCCGGACTGGATATTGCCGGCGCTGTCGGCAGTCCGATTACGGCACCGATCAACGGCGTCATCGGCTATACACGCGACGGCTATCCGACATATGGACATTTAGGAAATGCAGCCGGTTATGCGAATATGATCGTCATGGTCGGTGAAGTAAACGGCAGGACCTACGGCGTTTTGGTCGGCCATCTGATGTTAAATGGAATTGCGGTTACACCGGGTCAGATCGTTTCACAGGGACAAACGATCGGTTATCGCGGCAGTTCCGGCAATTCCACCGGTCCGCATACCCATATCGAAGTGTATGATCTGGGAACGGTCGGCATCAACGGCGGCCTGCAGATCTTACAGAGCAGAGGCTATAACTTCGGGGTTTACTACAATGCAAGCAGCCAGTGTGAATATAAAGCACCGGTATGCCGTTTAAGACCGGAATACTATGTCGTATATTAAGATAGGAAACAGGCAGGGTGTCACAGCATCCTGCTTGCTTTATCCTAAGAATGCAAATGATGCCCGATGGAGCGTTAATTAAAATTTTACTTGCCTTCTTTTGTAAAAAACAATATAATACTTTCGTATAAAAGGGAGTAGTTTGCATTCATCCGTGAATGTGATATAAATCGTCATCACGTTGTAAAACCGGTTTATTTCATAAGAAACAAGACTTTTATCACTTTTTCGTGATGGAAGTCTTTTTTGATTTCCGATCGCGGGTCAGGAGGGAATTATGGTTTATTTATTATTGGTTGTCGGTTTTTTGCTTTTGATCAAAGGGGCTGATTTATTTGTAGAAGGGAGCGCATCATTGGCACGTATTTGGAAAGTGCCTTCGCTGATCATCGGCTTAACGATCGTGGCGATGGGAACAAGTGCGCCGGAAGCCTCTGTCAGTATTACTGCCGGTCTGGCGGGAAACAATGATATTGCGATCGGCAATATCGTCGGTTCCAATATTTTTAACGGTATGGTAGTAGTTGGCGTATGTGCGATGCTTGCGGCGTTTGCGGTTGATCGTAAGCTCTTGATACGTGATATTCCGGTGTCATTAGGTGCGGCGCTCTTTCTTTTGTTTTGTATGATCGACTTGCAGTTAAGCAGATTAGAAGGACTGATCCTGATCGTGATGATGGGCGGTTATCTCATTTGGACGATCATGGACGCACTTTCAAATCGTCATAAGGAAACAGCACAGGAACATACCCGTTCAATCGGGCAGTCGCTGCTGTTCATTGCGGTCGGTTTGGTCATGATCATCGGCGGCGGCAATTTAGTCGTTACCAATGCCAGTGAGATCGCGCAGGTATTCGGAGTCAGCCAAAATCTGATCGCTCTCACGATCGTAGCGATCGGCACCTCTTTGCCGGAGCTGGTTACATCGATCGTCGCATCGCGAAAAGGTGAACATGGTTTAGCACTGGGCAATGCCATCGGTTCCAACATCTTCAATATTTTATTCATTTTAGGAATGTCTGCAGCGCTGTCGCCGATCCCGGTATCACAAGAATCCATTTACGATACACTCGTATTGATCGCAGTTACATTGATGCTACTGTTCTTTGCGGCCACGCGCAAGCAGTTTTCAAAAAAAGAAGGATTGATTTGTGTACTGGTATACCTCATCTATACAGCCTATATCATCATGCGATAAGAGCGGGATTGAAAAATCCCCTTTTTCTTTGCCGAATGATCTATGATACAATAAGAAAAAGAAAGGAATTCATGTAACGGATGTCAGTGCAGTCGATTACATGACATAGGAAGTGGAAATTACAATGAGATTTCAAGATCTAGGTATCAGTGAAGAAGTGATCAGAGCATTAACCAAGCTGCATTATCAAAAGCCATTGCCGATCCAGGAGATGACGATTCCACATTTGCTTGCCAAAGAGGATGTCGTGATCCGCTCTCAAACAGGAAGTGGGAAAAGCGCTGCTTTTTTGATCCCAACGATTCAAACGATCGACTGGGATTTAGGAAAAGTACAGACTTTGGTGATCGCCCCGACAAGAGAATTGAGCTTACAGCTGATAGAAGAAGCAGATGCCATTGGTCTTTATCGCCGTATCCGCAGCGTACTGCTAAATGGAAAAGCCAAATACGAACCGCAGATCCAGCGCCTAAAACGAGCGCATCTTGCCATCGGTACGCCGGGACGTATTCGGGATCATATCGAAAGAGGAACGCTGGATCTCAGCGCTTTACGCTATCTGGTATTAGATGAAGCAGACGTATTGCTGGATATGGGTTTTTTGGCGCTCATTCAGCAGATCATGGAAAAAGTGCCCGAAAGCTGTACGATCGCGCTTTGCTCAGCGACCATTGATGAATCGTTAGAAGAACTGATCCATACTTATTTGCACGATCCCCGCATGCTTTCTAATGAAATGAGAGAAATGCAGTTAAAACAGTTTGTCTGTCCGCTAAAAGAAAGCGATAAATTCACCGTGCTGTGTAATTATGCGATCGAAAAGCAGGCGGAAAGCATCATTGTTTTTTGTAATCGCAGAGAGAGTGTAGAACAGTTGTATCGGAAAATGTGTGCGCATCAGATCAGTGCGGTCCACGTGCATGGCGGTTTATTGCAAAAAGAACGCTATGAAGCGATAGAGGCGTTTCGCAAAGGACATTACCGCTTTTTGATTGCCAGTGATGTGGCAGGCAGAGGACTGGATATTGCCGATGTGCAGTTGGTGGTGCAGTATGAGCTGTCAGACGATCTGCGTAAATACATTCACCGTATCGGCAGAAGCGCCCGTTTAGATCAGGCGGGAGAGAGCTTGGTGCTGTTAAGCGATCAGCAGCAAAACATTTGGGAAGCGATCTTGCCGACCCTTACAAAACAGCCGCAGCTTTTATCCACCGCTCATTATTTGCGGGAAATCAATGGTGCGGCACTATCTGCACCGGCTACGAAGAAACAGAAAAAAAGTGAATTGGTGCGAAATGATGTCGTTACGTTATATCTGCACGGTGGAAAGGATAAAAAGATCCGCATTGGCGATATTGTCGGTGTTCTCTGCCAAAAAGCAGCGCTGCAGGCGGAAGATATCGGCGTGATTGAAGTACGGCAGCACGGCAGTTATGTAGAAATATTAAACGGTAAAGGCACAGAAGCCTATCACGCTTTACAAAACACCACGATCAAAAAGAAAAAGATACGAGTCGAATATGCACAGAAAAGCAAAAATGAACGATGATGCGCCGCGTGATCTTCATTCACAGCCGCTTATGAACCGTTAAAAGAAGTGATCACAATTTATAAACTGAACATGCGCATATACAAGATGTTTCTTTGATCACAATACGATCTTTTGCGTGCAGGAACACGAAAAACCTGTAAATTCTACCTTTGGTTCCTGTGCACATATTCTTTTTCAAGATACCATAGCAGTGTAAAGAAAGAGGTGTTTTGATGAATCAGAAAAAAATCGGACAATTCATAGCGGAAAACAGAAAAAAACAAAAGATGACCCAGGCCGAACTGGCAACAAAGCTTGGGGTAAGCGATCGTTCCGTATCAAAATGGGAAACGGGCAGATGTATGCCGGACCTGTCTTTGTTTGAACCGCTGTGTGCACAGCTTGACATTACGATCAATGAATTATTGAGCGGTGAAAAGATAAAAACCGAAGAGTATCAAAATGAATTAGAAAAAAATATCATCAATACGATCGATTATTCACAGAAGCAGATCGAGGATGAAAAATGGAAACGATCCTATGTCGTTATGATCATCGGCATCCTGTTCTGCATGAGTGCCTTTATCGTTTTTGAAGCAGAAAGCAGTTGGAGTAGTATATATTCTCTGATCGGCATAATGATCTTTGTGAGCGGTCTTTATCACGCACTGAAAATAAAAAACAAAGGCAAGAAGCTGGGAATTTCCGCTTTGGCCTTTTTCCTGATCCTTTCCCTATTCTATGTTGTTGATTATATCAGTGTTACTTCCTTTCATCGCCCGCCGATCTACCGCTATATGACAAGCACCAACTGGCAAAGTGATGCCAAGATCATCACTTATCACAGCTTCTTTTATGATGTATATCGAATCAATGCGGATACGCCAAATGAATACTATATCGTAGATACAGGGAAAACCTATCGTTCCTCACCGCTTCCGATCATGCCTTTTCAGATGGAGAAAAGCGGCATTGCACACATCATTCGCTATCAAGCTCCATACATCGGTGATAACACCAACATCGGCAACCTGCTTTCTTGTTTGCCTTTATCGGAATTCGGCTATGTCTTTGAAATAGATGATGTTGATCATGGCTTGATCGTAGACTATCATACGACTGACTGGTATGCCAATGAAAATCAATATGTCGATAAAGCGCTGCTTTACAATGCGGTATCGCTCTTTCTGCTGATCGATAATCTCGAATCCGTTACCTTCCATTTCAGCGGAGGATCTTATCAAACAAATCGAGCAGTCATAGAGAACGCATACCCAAGCTATTTTGAAATATTGGCAGAGGAACAGCTCGACAAAGCGAAGTTCCATGAATATGTGGAAAACAAGATGAATGATACTGATTTTGTGGAAGGAGTTTTCGCTAAGTGTTTTACCCAGCATGCGAATGAAATCAGTTCATTTGTAAAACGGCCCTATGTGAAAAAACTACTTTGATCTTATTGGAACAAAGATCAGCGGCTGTAAAAAAACGGTCGATCGGAAGTGATGACTTTCCGGACGAACCGTTTTTTCTGTTTGTATCTCATGTGAAGCAATCAGCGAAACTGCTGTATAAATACGGCAATTCGTTCTAATGCGGTTTTGATCTGTTCTAAGCTTGCGGCATAAGAAACACGAATATAGCCTTCTCCCGCTTCTCCGAATGCAGTGCCCGGTACGACCGCGACCTTTTGTTCCGTCAATAGTCTTTCGCAAAACTCTTCACTTGTCAAACCGGTGCTTTTGATACAAGGGAAAATGTAAAATGCACCTTGCGGCATATGCGTCGGCAAACCGATCCGCTCAAAGCCTTTTACGATGAAATTGCGGCGGTTTTGATAAGATGCCCGCATTTCCTCTACATGTTCTTCGCCATGGCGCAGCGCTTCGATTGCACCGTACTGTGCTGCGGTCGGCGCCGACATGATAATGAACTGATGGATCTTATTCATCGCTTTGGTAAAGGTTTCGTTGGCAATGACATAGCCAAGCCGCCATCCCGTCATGGCAAACGCTTTTGAGAACCCGCTGATCAAAATGACCTGATCCTTGATAGAAGGAAAGTTGGCGAGCGAGGCATGCTTTGTATCGTAAGACAATTCCGCATAGATCTCATCACTGATCACGATCAGATGATGCGCTTCAATGATCGGCACCAGTTTTTCATAATCCTCGTAAGTCATGACCCCGCCGGTAGGATTGCTTGGGAAATTCAACAATACGGCTTTTGTCTTTGGGGTAATAGCAGAACGCAGCGCTTCCGGCGTTAGCTTGAACTGATCTTCTTCCTTTAATTCCACGAAAACCGGCTTTCCGCCTGTAAGCTGTACGCCCGGCTCATAAGCGACATAGTTTGGCTGCATCAAAATGACTTCATCGCCCGGATTTACGATCGCCCGCAGTGCAATGTCGATGCCTTCGCTGCCGCCGACCGTTACGACCACATTGGCATCAGGCTGATAGTCTAACTGAAAGCGCCGCTTCATATAACGGCAGATCTCCACACGCAGCTCCTTCAGCCCCTGATTGGCAGTATAAAACGTTTTGCCGCTCTCAATCGAATAAATGGCGGCTTCACGAATGTGCCATGGCGTATCAAAATCAGGTTCCCCGACGCCTAACGAGATCACATCATCCATTGCGGAAGCCAAATCGAAAAACTTGCGGATGCCGCTGGGTTTGATCGCTTTTACTTTATCAGAAAGATATTGTTTCATCATGGTGTAACGACCAGCCTTTCACTTGGTTTATCATCATCCTCCAAAGCGATCCCGTTCACCTTGTACTCTTTCAAGACAAACAAGGTAACCGTTGATTTTACCTGCTCGATGCAGGCAAGCTTTGCCCCGACAAAATTAGAGATCTCCTGCATCGTCTTGCCGTAGATGATCACGATAAATTCACTGCGCCCGCTCATCAAATACATCGTATCCACTTCCGGATAACGATAAATATTCTTTGCGACCCGATCGTAGCCGAACTCCCGTTCCGGTGTAACGCCGACCTCGATCATTGCCATGACCCGCTCCTGATTGGCTTTATCCCAATTCACGACCGTGTGATAACCGCAAATGATCTTTTCCTTTTCCAGTTCGCTCATCTCATGGATGACACTTGCTTCATCTGCCAATAAAATATCAGCCAGATCCTTCGTATCCATGCGTGCGTTTTTTTCTAACAGTGATAATAATACATTCCGTTCCATTCTTTCACCTGCTCTTCCAATTATATTTATGTATATTCTATACCATTTTAGAAGGAAAGAAAATATAAATCGTGAAAGAGTTGCGGCTATTGAAAATAACCTACGGAATCGATCTGCACGACGTTCTCTTCTAATGAAAGAAATATAAAAAATAGAATTTTTCACAAATAGGAAAGAGTTAATGAGCGAAAAAAGAAGAAATGTGATGTGCGCCGTCTGCACGAAGAATGAGATGTTACAAAAAAAATAAATTGTAAACCGGTTTAATGAAATCGCTTACATTTTGGTATTGAAAATTTATAGAAACAATGCAATAATATACATACACAGTAATCCTATCAGCGAAGATAAAACCGGATAGAAAAGGGTGATGTTATGGCAATTTATGATGTATTGTGCACGATCTCCCATGAAAAAGAAACGGCACAATGTCACTTTAACGGCTACCTAGAAGATTATTTGACACTTCTGGAACAACAGGAAGGCAATCAAACCATTCGTGAAATCCTGGAACAGATCTCAAAATTAGATGAAAGTTTGAAAATATGTGTGGGATTACAGTTGTCGATCAATCAGAAAGCAATCGCAAATCAGATCATTCGCTATAAAGACGCATTCAAATTACATGCGGATGCGATCGTTTGTCCTTATATCATATATGGATATAAAAACGAACGTCAGTATGCGATGATTTTATGTGAAGGAGGACGCGAGCAGTATATTTATGCAAAGGCATTTTATTATGTCATCAGTGAACCGGACAATCAGTTTGAAGGCTCCCGCAATGAAATGATCGCTTTATGTGTGAATAGGGAAAATATGGAACTGAGCGTAGAATGTGCGTCGCGCTTCTTTGAAAAAGGTGAAAAGGCGGGCTTTGTTCAGCGAATGCTGGATCGCAAGCTGTTTTCCAATTATCAGGAAATGTATGATCTGGCTAAGGAGATGGGAGAAACGCTGCAGGCAGAAGCCGCAGACCGATTGGCATCCGGTAATAAGGAAAAAACGATTTATGAGCTGATCGCAAAGTGGTTCCTGCTGAAGAAATTTTGTTATGTGCAGTATATGATGGATAAGCATGTTCTGCACCATGTGCATGAGGACAATCTGAAAAAGCAGCGGCAGGCGGCGAAGGAACTGTGTGATCGTATCAAATTCATCTCTTTTTCGCAGATGTGGCGTTTCGGTGAAGAAAGCATAAAAGATAGATGAATAAAGGAAAAGAGGAAGCAGATGAAAGCAGGAAGATTTATGGCGATCATCTGCTTTTGTCCTGTTAAGGAAAAAGGAGTCGAAATGCTTGGAAGCGATAAAAGCGCTTTTTTGAAGCAAAGTGATGAAAGGGATCATCGTTAGGAAAAAACGATAAAATTGGCGCTTAAAAAGCTGTGGATAAATCAAAGAAATAACAGAAAATCTCTTTACTTACACTACATTCAATGCTATAATCTTAGAACGAGTAGAAATCTCTACTCCTTGCTCTTATTTAGATAAGGGCCATATAGACCATAAGGAGGTGTAGCTATGAAGAAGTATGAAATCATGTATATCATCAAGCAGGATCTGGATGAAGCAGCACGTAATGAAGTAATCGCGTCACTGCACGGCATCATCGAAAACCACGGCGGCAGCATTGATAATGTTGATGAGTGGGGCATGAAAGAATTTGCTTACGAGATCGACCACATGAAAAAAGGCTACTATGTTGTGATCAACGCATCTGCTACCAATGAAGGTATCGCGGAATTTGATCGTTTGACACGTATCAACAACAATGTAGTGCGCCATATGATCATCAAAATGCAGGGCGAAGAATAAGAAGGGATGATGTAAATGATTAACCGTGTCGTATTGGTAGGAAGATTAACCAAAGATCCAGTATTACGCAAGACACCGTCAGGTGCATCAGTCGTATCCTTCACCGTTGCCTGCAATCGCCGTGTGCAGACACAGGAGCAGTCAGCGGATTATATCAACTGCGTGGCATGGAATAAAGTTGCGGAGCTGATGGCGCAATATCTGCATAAAGGATCGCTGATCGGCTTGGAGGGAAGAATCCAGACGAGAAGCTATGATGATCAAACAGGCAGACGTGTTTATGTGACAGAAGTCTTGGCAGACAATGTGCAGTTTTTAGAGCCGAAAGGCGCAAGAAGTGAAGGCGCATCGAACTATGTGCCGAATCAAAACGCATACGGCGCGCAGAACTACAATAACAATCAGTTTGCGCAGAATGAATTTGCACAGCAGCCGGCATTCCAGAATGCAAATGACTTCTCACAGGATTATGCAAGCAGCGACACGCTGGATATTTCCAGTGATGACCTGCCGTTTTAAGAAAGGAGATTACTATGGCATATAGAAAACAGCGTATGGGACGTAAAAAAGTATGTTACTTTACGAAAAACCATATCGAATATATCGACTATAAAGACGTTGAATTGTTAAAGCGTTTTATTTCCGCTAACGGGAAGATCATTCCTAGACGCGTAACCGGAACGCGCGCAAAATATCAGCGCATGCTGGCGACTGCGATCAAACGCGCTCGTCAGATGGCTCTGTTACCTTACGTAGCAGAATAAGAAAAAGAAGGGAAACCGTCATCGATCTGGTGGCGGTTTTTGCACATTATGATCCTATCCAAAACCTGTCTTATCAGCAGGAAAATCATTTCGATACAGAAAGGAGAATGCTTATGAATCAAAGCGTGCGCCGCATCAGCGAAGGAGCGATGATGGTGGCAATGGTCGGCTTGGTGCTGTTTTTCAACCGTCAGACAGCCGGTATGTTTGAGTATCTGTTTTACTGGCTGCTCAGTTTTCCGATTTTGATCTATACTGCCAAATATGGGTTAAAAGCAGCGCTCATTCCCGCTTTCAGCATGCTGGTCCTGAGCCTTATCCTTTCTGTACCGACGACCGTTTTTTATTTGGTATCCGCCTTGATCGTCGGACTGTTTTACGGCTGCGGTGTCAAAAAACAATTAGAGAATCGTGTACTGTTGGGCGCTACGATCTTCTTTACCTTTCTTTCTTATCTGGTAACGACGGTATTGCTTGCACAGGTATTCGGCTATGGCAGCGATGATGTGGAAATGCTGATCGAGCTGTTTCAGTTATTGGAGATCAGCGTACCGGCACAGATTGCCAAGATCGCTTTGTGGGTGTCTGTATTTTTGGCATTGGTCATGAGCGTATTAGAAGCGCTTTGTATCCATCTGCTTGCGATCCTATTATTAAAACGCTTGAAAATAGCAGAAATTCGGACAAAAACGGTCATTGATCTGCAATTTCCCAAATGGTTCGGTGTGATTTCCATTATTGTTATACTTCTATTTCTAGGCAGAAATATGTTAGAATTAAATAGTGAAGCTGCGGCACTCTTAAGTCTTGCGATGCTGGCTGTCAGTGTGATCGCTTTAGCGAATGGCTGCATGTACTTAATGTGTATCTTATTGCTTGCAGGAAGAAAAAAATGGGTGTTTATTCTGCCGCTTATGGCGATTACCCCGATCATTCAGTATATCATCTTGTTTTTCGGCATTTATGACATGCTCATCGGCGGAAAACAGATCTTGAAGGAGGCGGTGCAAAATGGAACGATTAGAAAACCTTAAATTACAGATTGCCGTGATCGTCATTGCGGAAATCGTCATGCTGCTGGTGATGTATCTGGTAGGCTTTCAGGAAACGGTGAAGCCGTTGGCACTGTTTATGGTATTCAACATCGTTGTGGTCATCTGGATCTTATATTCTCTGCAAAAAGAGAAAGAGAACCGTGATATTGACATTTCCCGTATTTTAGGAAAAGATGCGAAAGACGCGTTTGTGTTTGGCCAGATCGGGATCATCACTTATGATGATAATTTTGTCGTAACCTGGGTCAATGAATTTATGATGCAGCGGGAATTAAAATTGGTAGGAAAAAAAGTAACGTCTTGGATCCCGGATCTGCATGTGCTGTTAAACGGAGAAAGCGACAGCATTGTCGGCGCTTATGAAGATCAGACATATGAAGTAACGCATAAGGAAAACGGACATGTGCTGTATGTGCGTGATATTACCGAAATCACTGCGCTGCGCAAGCTGCAGAAAGATGAGGAAGTCGTGATCGGGCTGATCCATCTGGATAATTACATGGATATTTCTCAATATGAGGATGAAACCAAGATGGCGCTGATCAACACCAATCTGCGGCAGGCAGTCGTGGAATGGGCGAAGGGATATGGCATGTTGATCCGCCGTCTGCGCAGCGATCGCTTTTTGGTCGTATTGGATAAGGCAATCTATGAAAAGATCTTAGAGGATAAGTTTTCGATCTTAAACAAGATCAGAAACAATGCCGATGAAATAGATGTTGCGATTACGCTCAGCATGTCGTTTGCGGGAGGCACCAGCGATTATCAGGAACTGGATACGATGGTAAACGACTTGTTAGAACTGGCGCTTTCTCGCGGCGGCGATCAGGTGGCGGTAAAGCGTTATGGTGAAAACGTGCGTTATTTCGGCGGCAATTCCGAAGCCAAAGAAAAGCGAAGCAGAGTGCGGGTGCGGGTCATGGCACAGGCGATCCGGGAAACGATCGAGGACAGTGAACGTGTTTTTATCGTCGGACATCGGCTGATGGATTTCGACTGTATGGGCAGTGCGCTGGGCATGTCGCGCATCGTACAGGCCTATGGACGCAAGTGCTACATCGTTTCTAAAAGCGGTGGGATCGAAGAACAGTTAAATGATGCGCTGCACACCTTCAACGAAGCGCTGGGGGCAAGGCATCAGTTTATCAGCGATATGGAAGCCTGCAAGATGGCTGATGCACAGGATCTGGTGATTGCGGTCGATCACCATAATCCGGATCAGTGCGGGGCGCCGGATATCCTGCGGCAACAAAAGCGTAAGATCGTGATCGATCATCATCGACGCAGTGAAAACTTCATTGATGATCCATTGCTTGTCTATGTGGAAACCGGTGCCAGCAGCGTAAGTGAATTGATTACCGAGCTGTTGCCGTACCAAACCAATAAAGTGCATTTGAGCGAAGAAGAAGCGACGATCATGTACCTCGGTATTTTGATTGATACCAATCGGTTCAAAGCGAGAACCGGATCGCGTACGTTTGAAGCGGTGGCACAATTGAAAAAGCTGGGGGTAGATTCGATCAAAGCGGAAAATCTGCTGAAGGAAAACTTTGAAGAATTTGAAGAGCGGGCACAGATCATGAAATATGCAAAACGCTTTCACGAACATATCGTGATTGCCTGTGTCAGCGATAACCGGATCTTGAATCGCACGATGCTTTCCAAGGTCGCGGATAATTTACTGAATATCAAAGGGGTGGACGCAAGTTTTGTACTGGCCCGCACCGATGAGAAAAATGTGGCAATTTCCGCACGCAGCAGCGGCAGTATCAATGTGCAGATCATTATGGAAGCGATGCAGGGCGGCGGTCATTTCTCGGCGGCGGCGCTGCAGCGGGAAAGCGATGATATTGCGTCGGTAAATGCGGAACTGGAAGCGACGATAGAAGCATATTTAACCAGAAAGGATGAAGAAAATGAAAGTAATTCTGTTAAGTGATGTGAAGAAAGTAGGAAAAAAAGGGGAACTGGTCGAAGTGGCAGACGGCTATGCACGCAACTTTTTGATTCGCCAGCGATTGGCGGTAGAAGCGACCAAACGCTCTTTGGAAATACGCGATGAACAAAAATTACAGGAACAGCTGCATGAAAAGGAGTTAGAAGCGCAGGCGGAGGAGCTGAAAAAGAAACTGGATATGATCAAGGTACATTTTACTTTGAAGCAGGGACAGGACGGCCGCATCTTCGGTTCTATTTCCACGAAACAGCTGGCGGAAGGCATGATGAAGCAGCATGGCATTGCGATCGACAAACGCAAGATCTTGGGAATCAGCAGCGTCGATGCGCTGGGCGACAGCGATGTCAAGATCGACTTGTATCACAATAAGGTGATCGGTACGATCCATGTGCATGTCGCGCCTAAGCAATAGGTGAAGCATATGAGCAAAGAATTACCGCACAGTACGGAAGCGGAGCAGGCGATCCTCGGCTCCATGCTGGTATATCCAAGCGTAACCCGTACGATCTATGATCAGGGCTTGCATAAAGAGGATTTTTATTTAGATATTCATCAGCGCATTTTTCAGGAAATGATGTATCTGGTGGATCATGGCAAACCGGTCGATGTAACCGGGCTTATCACAAGGCTGAGCGACAGCGATCAGTTAAATCTGGTCGGAGGCGCCGATTATATCATCAAGCTTTCGGATACCGCAGTATCGGCTGCCAATAGCAATTACTATATTGAACTGATCCAGAATCGCGCCCATCTAAGACGGCTGATCGATACAGCGGAGAAAATCGCCGCTGATGGCTTTGCGGCAGGCGATGAAGTGGATGCGGTCATGGATGAAGCAGAAAAACGGATCTTGCAGGTAACAAGAAATCGCCGTGGCAGTGAATTCAAAACAAGCCGCGAAGTCGTAAATGAAGTCATCCATGAAATTATGAAGCTGCGCGCCAGTGATGACCGCGTAACCGGAATCAAAACCGGCTATACCGAATTAGATAAGAAAACCAACGGCTTTCAGCGCGGCGATCTCATTATCTTAGCAGCGCGTCCGGCGATGGGGAAAACCGCTTTCGCACTGAATCTGGCCCTGAATGTTGCACAGTTAAACAGTCAGGCTACCGCGATCTTTTCTCTAGAAATGGGTGCGGATCAGCTGATGAAGCGTATTTTGTCCTGTAAAAGCCAGGTGGAATCCAGTAAACTGCGTTCCGGTTATCTGCGTGATGATGAGTTCAGCGCCTTAAATGAAAGCGCCAATGAATTGATGCATACAAAACTGTATATCGACGATTCGGCAGCGATCAAAATGGCAGAGATCCACGCGAAATGCCGAAAGCTGAAAGCAGAGCAGGGACTGGATCTGGTCGTGATCGATTATTTGCAGCTGATCAGCGGCAGCGGCAAAGGCAACGGCGACAATCGCCAGCAGGAAGTATCGGAGATTTCCCGATCCTTAAAGATCATGGCAAAAGAATTAAATGTCCCGGTCATTGCTTTATCCCAGCTTTCCCGCAGCGTGGAAGCACGAAAAGACGACAAACGGCCGATGCTTTCCGATCTGCGCGAATCCGGGGCGATCGAGCAGGATGCCGATATCGTATTATTCTTGTACCGCGATGCCTACTATGCAAAGCCGGATGAGGCAAACGAACAGACCTTAGACAATACGGAGATCATTTTCGCCAAACACCGTAACGGTGCAACCGGCAGCGTCATGCTCGCCTTCAACAAGGCGATTTCCGCATTCTATAACATTGCGGCGTAAAAATAGGGAATGAAGATTAGGAGGGAAAACAGATGAAGCGAAATTACCTCGTTTTGGGTGGATGCGTCATGGCAGCGCTTTTGCTTACGTTCATACAAATGATGTTCGATTCACCTGTTTTATCGAAAGCAACTGCGAAGCAGCTGAATGATGAAACGATCCCGCTGATCGAGCAGAATGTGATTTCTGCCGCATCTAAACCGTATGAGGTCAAGATGCTTTATGAAAACGAACAGGTGATCGGCGTACTGAAGCAGGAGGAAAAATTAGATGCACTGTTAAAAAGCGTATATGAAGAACAGTATCGCGATGATTTTCCGGATTCACAGCTGGCGCTTGGGAAAGATGTGCATGTTGAATCTACGCTCACTTCACTTGTCTATGAAGATAAGGATGATGAAATCTTAAACTATTTGAAAAAGAACGATCTATTTTCGGTCGAAGTCAATCAAGTCATCTTTTCCAATGGTGAACATGTTTATGTAAAAGATCTGGAGCTGTTTGAACAGGCGAAAGAAAACTATGTGGCTTCTTTTTTAGACGAAGAATCGTATCAAACCTTGAAGGATGGAAAAGAAACACCTTCCTTACAGACATACGGTGAGCGGTTTACCGGTTATGAAATTATCGAAAATGCCAATTATACAAAAGGTTTTGCGCCGGTATCGGATATTATTTTGACAAAAGAGGAAGCGGCGATCTATTTCGCATATGGCATGGAATATGAAGAAGAGTATTACACGACGCAGGAATATGATACGGTGCAAGGTGTGGCATGGCTAAACAGCATGGATGTTTCCAGTCTGCTGGCGATCAATTCTTCGGTATTGAAAAGTGAAAATCAGCTGCTGGCGATCGGCACGCAGTTAAATGTCGCCAAGCCGGATTCACCGATCCAAGTGAAGACGACAAAGGAAGTGCTGACAGAGGAAGTGATCTATGCTCCGGAAACCCAGTATATTTATGATGATACGCTGCGGGAAGGCATCAGCGAAGTGGTAACGGTCGGAGAAAACGGCAGCAAAGATGTAACGTATGAGGTTACTTATATCAACGGCGTATGGCAATCCTCTGCCAAGCGCAGTGAAAAGATCACGAAAAATCCGGTGCAGGAAGTCGTACGTGTCGGTACGAAGGTAGAACCGAAGATCGGCAGCGGTGTATTTGGCTGGCCGGTCTACAATCCGATGGTCAGCTGCGGCTGGTACTGTTATGGCGGGCATCAGGCGCTCGATGTGCAGAATGCATATAACCGTTATGATAAAGTGCTTGCCAGCGACCGCGGCGTCGTGATTGAAAATTCCTACCGTTCGATCAACGGCTATTACATGATCATCGATCATAACAATGGTTATCAGACTTACTATGGACATATGTCCGGTCCAGGTTTCTTCCCGGTCGGCGCTACGGTTGCCAAAGGTGAAGTGATCGGCAATATCGGTATGACCGGACTTGCGACTGGGCCGCATGTCCACTTTGAGATCAGGCTGAATGGGCAGCAGGTCAATCCTGCCTTATATCTGAACTGATGAAATTCGCTTTGCTTGCCAGCGGTTCAAGAGGAAACTGCTGCATCATCAAACATCAGGATGCCCAGATCTTGATCGACTGCGGAACGACTCGTAAATATTTACATAGCTGCTTTGCGAAGCTGCAATATGACTATCATCAAGCAGATGCGCTGTTAGTAACACATAATCACAGTGATCATATTTCACAGATCAAGCTGTTTCAAGATCATAAGAAATATGGTCCGGAAGCGATCGAAGAGCAGGAAATACAGATCGTATCACCTTATGAGGAATTTGATGTCGGCAGTATCCATGTGCAGGTACTGCCGATGTCGCACGATGTATCCTGCGTTGGCTATGTACTGCATGCCGGTGATGAAAAACTGGTATATATTACCGATACCGGCTATATCAAAGCCGAAGTGAAGCCGTATATCGAAAATGCGGATTATTATATTTTTGAAAGCAATCACGATATTGAATTGCTGATGCAGACGAATCGTCCGGTCTATGTCAAACAGCGCATCATCAATGACTGCGGTCATTTATGCAATGATGAAAGCGCCACGATCTTGGCGCAGATCATCGGTGATAAAACGAAAGAAATCGTCTTGGCGCATATTTCGCAGGAAGGCAACACGCGTGCATTGGCATTAGAAACCTTGCAGGCTTGTTTGCAGGCACATGGGATCGACAGCAGCCGCTTCAAGCTGCATGCGGCAGGACAGTTTGAAATCTATCTGGGAGGAAAACGATGAAGCTGGTCGCGGTTGGAAAAGTGAAAGAAAAAAGCATGCGCAGCCTGCTTGACGAATATGCGAAACGGATCAGCGCCTATACCAAATTGGAAATCATTGAAGTAGCGGATGAGATTGCCCCGGAAAGCAATTCCGCCGCTCAAAATGAGCAGGTCATGAAAAAAGAAGGCGAACGTCTTTTGGCTAAGATAAAGGATGGGGAATATGTGATCTTATTGGATCTGCATGGAAATGCAATGAGCAGCGAGCAGTTAGCGGCTAAGATCGATCAGATATTCACCTATCAGACAAGCCAGATCACGTTTGTGATCGGTGGTTCATTAGGCTTGAGCGATGCTGTGATCAAACGCGCCGATCTGCGTTTACAGCTATCGACAATGACGTTTCCCCATCAGCTTTGCCGAGTATTGATCTTAGAACAGATCTATCGTGCGTTTAAGATCATGAATCATGAACCGTATCATAAATAGAACGATAGAAACCTTTGTCAAGAAGCTTTTATTGGACTCATATTTTTATGAAACATAGGATAGAACGAGAAAGGCAGAAAGATCACTTTACAAAAAGTAGATCCTTCTGCCTTTTATCATACAAAATGATATAGTAGGTTTAGGAATGTGCTTTACGACAATGACAAATACATATATCAAAAAAGATGTCGTTTTATGATAGATGCAAGTCGCCTTCATGAGCGTGGCTTGGCACCAGCCTGCATGTTTTCTTTCGTTGGAAATCAGTATGAGCGTTATTGCTCCTGCATCGAAGTGATGATGCGATCGGCAATGCCATAGGAAACCGCCGTTTTTGCATCCATATAATGATCACGATCACAGTCCTGTTCGATCACTTCTACTTCTTTGTTACAGGCATCCGCCAAGATTCGATATAACCGTTTTTTCATCGAAGCGATATGCGCCGCTGCGATTTCCATGTCCTTCGCCTGTCCGCCGATCTGTCCTAACGGCTGATGGATCATCACTTCACTGTTCGGTAATAAAAAGCGCTTGCCTCTTGTTCCCGCCGCTAACAGCACGGCTGCCATGCTGGCGCACATCCCCATATCAATGGTAATGATCTCATTGGGAATGTATTGCATGATGTCATAAATAGCCAATCCGGCACTGACGCTGCCGCCCGCTGAATTGATATATAAAATGATCGCCTCGCTGCTTAAACCGGAAAGATAAAGCAGCTGTGCGCAAATGCTGCTGGAAAGCTGATCATCGATCTCCCCGCTCAACAGCACGATACGCTCCTTCAAAAGACAGGAGTACAGATCATAGACCCGTTCATGCGCGCCTTCTCTTTCGATCACCGTTGGTACGATCCACATTTTATCACCCTCTTTTCATGCTTCATTCTATATAAAGTATGTCTGGAACCGGCAAAAATATGCAGAAGCGTCCCATTTCACAAAGCAGTGAAAAAAAGAAGTGAAAATTCACGTAAAATTGCTGAAAGTGAATCTTCTCACAATTGACATTTATATGCAAACTCAGTATAATATCGTTGTTAGAAGGAGGACTTTTGAAATGACAGTAAAAGTTGCGATTAATGGATTTGGACGCATCGGTCGTTTGGCGTTCAGACAGATGTTTGGAGCAGAAGGATACGAAGTTGTTGCAATCAATGACTTAACTAGCCCTAAAATGCTGGCACACCTGTTAAAATACGACTCATCACAAGGACGTTATGCACTGGCTGACAAAGTAACTGCCGGTGAAAACTCAATCACAGTAGACGGAAAAGAAATTACCATCTATGCAGAAGCAGATGCGAAAAACCTGCCTTGGGGCAAATTAGGCGTAGATGTTGTTTTGGAATGTACAGGTTTCTATACTTCTAAAGCAAAAGCAAGCGCACACATCGAAGCAGGCGCTCGTAAAGTTGTTATCTCTGCACCGGCAGGAAACGACTTACCGACTATCGTATATAACGTAAACCACGAAAAACTGACAGCAGAAGATACTGTAATTTCCGCAGCATCTTGTACGACAAACTGCTTGGCGCCAATGGCTGACGCACTAAACAAACTGGCACCGATCCAAAGCGGTATCATGACAACGGTTCATGCTTACACCGGTGATCAGATGACATTAGACGGTCCGCAGCGCAAAGGCGATCTGCGTCGTTCTCGTGCAGCAGCAGTGAACATCGTTCCTAACTCAACGGGAGCAGCAAAAGCAATCGGTTTGGTTATTCCGGAATTAAACGGTAAACTGATCGGTTCTGCACAGCGTGTGCCGACTCCTACAGGATCTACAACACTGTTAGTTGCAGTTGTAAAAGGAAAAGTAACAGTTGATGAAATCAATGCGGCTATGAAAGCAGCATCAAATGAATCATTCGGTTACACGGAAGAAGAATTGGTATCCAGCGACATCATCGGTATGCGTTACGGTTCTTTATTCGATGCTACACAGACAATGGCAATCGAAATGGAAGACGGAAATACACAGGTACAGGTCGTATCTTGGTATGATAACGAAAACTCTTACACAAGCCAGATGGTTCGTACGATCAAATACTTCTCTGAATTAGCATAATTACATGCTTTGATGAGCAGACGGTATGGGAAATCTCATACCGTTTTTTTCATTTTATGTATTCCTTTCGTATTTCATACGAAACGCTGCTTTCATGATGACATGCCGGTTTGTTTGCCGTATAGGGGAAAGCGGCTTGCCGATGAAAACAGTTGCTTTCTTTATAACGTCTTTTGATCAACTGCATAGGATAAAGTATCTTTTCCTAATAAAGCGAAAAGATTCGGGCATACTCATCCATAAAGGGAAGGGTGTTTCCCGTCATATAAAAAGGAGACCAGCTATGAAAGAAATCAACTATCAAGTAGAAATGATCGATGTGCTGCATGATGAGAAAACGCTGATCAGCGGTCTGAAAGAACTGCGCGGCGTCATCTCGGTAAATGTGGATCTGCCTCATCAGGAAATCCGTATTTTTTATGATGAAACGGTTTGTCAGACTTATCAGATCGAAGAAAGACTGCACCATCTGCAATATGATTTCACCTTGCGCAGATGACAGAAGAAAGCGTGATCCTCATTGTTTTTTAGTTGAAAGGGCAATCGCGTCATGCTATACTATAAGAAACCAAAGATAAGGGACGAGTAGCCACAGGATAAGCGCATAGAGAGGATCTGGCCGGTGAAAAGATTTCGCGGACTTGTGAGGAATGCACCTTTTAGGGTTTTTTCGATAATGTAGAAAAAAACGTAGATCGGCGTTACTCGATAAATAAGTGGAATCAAAGCGTTCAAGTAGAGTGGGACCGTGCGAACTGCACCTCTATATTGACGTTTTTTTTATGAATCAGGAGGAACGATATGAAATTATTTAACAGTATGAGCAGGGAAGTGGAGGAATTTCAGCCAATCCATGAAAACCAGGTAAACATGTATGTGTGCGGACCGACGGTCTATAATCATGCACATATCGGCAATGCCAGACCGATCGTGGTGTTTGATACGCTGCGCAAGACATTTGAGATGCTGGGCTACCAGGTAAAAATGGTATCCAATTATACCGATGTCGATGATAAGATCATCAAAGCGGCGATCGAGCGCCACATCAGCGAAAAAGAAGTAACCGAGGAATTTATCAAGGCTTATAACGACGTGCGTTTGCAGCTGCATGCGAAAATGCCGGATGCGGCGCCAAAGGTAACGGAAACGATGGACCGCATCATTGCGTTTATCGATATTCTGGTAAAAAAAGGCTATGCATATGTGGTAGATGGAGATGTGTATTTCAGAGTCGGTGAGGTAAACCAGTATGGCGGCTTATCACATCAGCAGGTCGATGATCTGGTGGTCGGTGCGCGCATTGATGAAAACAGTAAAAAGGAAAATCCGCTTGATTTTACTTTGTGGAAAGCGACGGAGGAAGGAATCCGATGGGAATCGCCATGGTCGCTTGGACGCCCGGGCTGGCATACGGAATGCGTGGTCATGATCAATAAGGAATTCGATGGTGAACTGATCGATATTCACGGCGGCGGCATGGACTTGAAATTTCCACACCATGAAAATGAGATCGCCCAGTCTCGTGCGGCTTTCGGCAATCCGATCGCCAATTATTGGATCCATAACGGCATGGTAAATATTGACGGAGAAAAGATGTCAAAATCATTAGGCAATGTGATCTGGGCAAAGGATATGATCGCTAAAATCGGTGCGAATGTACTGCGCTGGGTGATGCTGTCGGCACATTATCGCGGGCCGCTAAATATCAATGAAGAAGCGATTGCCACGGCGAGCAAAGAATTGGAGCGTATCAGTAAATCCATGACGCAGGCTTATGTGAAAGCAGGCTTGGCCGGCGTAGAATTACAAGGAGATGCGGCAGAAATCTGGGATCGATTCCTGGAAGCAATGCAGGATGATCTCAATACGCCAAATGCAGTGGCATGCGTTTTTGAAGCCAATAAGCAGCTCAACCAGGCGCTGCGTCAAAAAGAGGTGGACTTTGCATGGATCGGCAGCCTGATGAAGGCGCTGGAACAGATGCTTTATGTGCTGGGAATTGAAATTCCGAAGACAGTGCTGGGTGAAGAAGATAAAGCGATTTTCGCAAAATGGAATGCGGCGAAAGCGGAAAAGCAGTTTGAGGAAGCAGACCGTTACCGCATGATCTTGATTGAAAGAGGTTTGTTGTAATGCGGGCTGACGCGATGAATGCGACCTCGCTTGCTTATATCGGGGATGCACTGATGTCGCTTTATGTACGGGAGTATTTATTGTCGCAAGGCTATCAAAAGCCAAACGATCTGCAAGTGAAGAGCACTTATTATGTGAGTGCCAAAGCACAGGCGCATTATGTGAAGATCTTGATGGAGCAGTCATTTTTTCGGGAAGCAGAGTTGGAAATCATACGTCGCGGCCGCAATGCGCATACGGTTACGAAAGCCAAAAACGCCGATGTAATGACATATCGCATGTCTACCGGTTTTGAGGCGCTTTGGGGATATCTGTATCTGAATCAAGAGCAGGCGCGATTGGAAGAATTGTGGGAAGCGGTAAAAAAGATAGGAGAAGTGAAGCGATGACGCAATATGTATATGGGAAGAATGTCGTCCACCAGCTATTGAAAGAACAAAAACGCATCTATGAGGTGATCGTAAGCGAGGGGCTGAAGGATCGGGAATTGATCAAAGCGCTGAAGCAGCGGCATCTTACGATTCGCAGTATGCCGCGCAAACAAATGGATCGGCTGTTAAAGACAGAGCATCATCAGGGAATTGCGGCTTGTATCGATGATTACAAGACTTATTCGCTGGAGGAACTATTGGAAACGATACCGGAAGGAAAGACGCCGTTTTTGATCATGCTGGATAACTTAGAAGATCCACATAATCTGGGGGCGATCCTGCGTACTTGTGATGCGGTTGGTGCAGATGGTGTGATCTTGGCGAAAAATCGCAGCGTTTCTTTGAACCCGACGGTCGCAAAGGTATCGACCGGTGCGATCGATACCGTAAAAGTCGCTGTGGTAAACAATTTATCACAGACGCTGGTGCGTTTGAAAGAAAAGGGATTTTGGGCAGTAGGAGCTGATCTGGAGCAATCGATCGATTATCGGGAAGCAGATTTTACCGTTCCGCTGGTGCTGGTCGTCGGCTCGGAAGGCTTTGGCATTCGTCCGCTGGTACGCAAAAACTGTGATTACTGCGTACGATTGCCGATGGTCGGCACGATCACTTCCTTAAACGCTTCGGTCGCCTGCGGCATCCTTCTTTACGAAGTATTTAATCAGCGCGATCATCGCTAGATAGAATAATTATTTGGGAAACGTAAAAATACGTTTTGGGAGGAATCAATGGGGAAGAAGAAAACAGGGAGCGCTGTGCGCCCCAATGACTATGAATTGTTGTATTATGGGTTACAAAATCAGGAAAGTGCATGGAATTTATTGCATTGTTCCTATCAATCGCTTATTGAGATCGCTTTGTATCGCTGGAACGCTTATTTCACTGAGGAAGAACGAAAAGAACTGAAACAGGAGTGTTTTCATTCTCTTTCACTTGCCTTGTATGAATACCGCGAGGATCAGGGCGCATCATTTTACACTTATGTTTCTAAGCGGCTGGAGAATGTCATTGTTTCTTATGTGCGCCGCCGTCAGGCATTAAAGCGCAAAGCGATGGTGCATGCTTATTCACTTGATGTCAGCATCAATGAAAAAGAGAGCTGTTATTGGATCGATCAGATACGCAATGATCAATGGGAGTTTGAAGGTGTTTTGAAATTACGCTGGAAGGAAGCGCAAAAGCAGGAAGAAGCGATCTTGCGTACATGCAGCGAACTGGAACAAAAGATCTTTCGCTATCATCGCTATGGCTATCGGTATGATGAAATAGCGGCGATCCTACATACGACTAAGAAAAAAGTCGATAATACGATACAAAAGATTCGCAAGAAACTTTGATTTCATTGACTAGCACGGCACTTTATGTTACAGTTAATAAGCATAGAAAGAGGTGTAAACATGAGTGAAAAAGTAATTTTGACATGCACGCGCTGCCTTTCTCGTAACTATACGACACATAGAAATAAGAAGACCAATACGCAGCGTCTGGAGCTGAAAAAGTATTGTAAAAAATGCGGAGAGCATACGATTCACAAGGAAACGAAATAAGGAGTGAATGAAATGAAATGGTTTAGTATTGCCGGAATTCGGGCAGAGGTGCACCGAATCCGTTGGCCTAAGATGAAGGATCTGATTGCGAACAGCGGTTCGGTTATTTTCTTTACCGCTGCATTTGCGCTGTTTTTTACTTTGTGCGAATGGATTGCAAAAACGTATTTGCACTTCATCGGACTTTAGGAGGAATGCGTTGTGAGTGAAGGAAACAAAGAATGGTATGTCGTAAATACCTATGCCGGACATGAAAACAGGGTAAAAGAAAATCTGGAACGCCGTATTGAAACGATGGGATTACAGGATTTCCTGTTTCGTGTCGTCGTGGCAGAAGAGACGGAAATCGAATATAAAAACGGCAAGCAGGTCGAAAAAGTACAGAATCTGTTTCCCGGCTATCTGTTTGTGGAAATGAACATGACCGATGAGGCATGGTATACGGTGCGTAATACGCCGGGGGTTACCGGATTTATCGGATCCAGCGGGGGCGGGGCAAAGCCTTTCCCGGTAGCGGAAGATGAAATTGAGGCGATCCTGCGCCGTCTTGGCATGTCTGATCGCAAGGTAAATGTCGATTTTGCGGTAGGTGATCGTGTTAAGATCCTGAACGGTCCGTTTGCGGGTTCGGAAGGAACAGTGGAAGAACTGCACGATGACGCACAGGAAGCAGTGGTATTGTTGATCTTATTCGGACGGGAAACACCGACAGAGATCGGTTACGGCGAACTGGAAAAAGTAGATTTATAAGAGCGGACTTTCATCGAAAGATGGAGGTCTTTTTTTAAGCGGATCATTCGTTTGTTCCTTGCTTTTGTTTGAAGATGAATCGCTTAGGCGCATGAAAAACAAAGGACAATAAAAAGGCGTGTATCACTTTATGGATACACGCTGCTTCATTTAATGTTGAGAATTTTGATAAGCCTCACCGAAGTCTCGCATGGCGTCCAGGATCGGATGCAGGCTTTTGCCTAATGCCGTCAAGGTGTATTCTACGCGCGGCGGTACTTCCGCATAAACGGTACGCGTCAGTAAACCGTTTTCCTCCATTGCTCGAAGCTGCGTGGTCAATACCTTTTGCGATACGGAGCCGATTGATTTTTTTAATTCACCAAAACGTTTTGTGCCGGTAAGCAAATCACGCAAGATCAGCACTTTCCACTTATCACCGATCAAAGTCAAGGTTGTTTCCACAGGACAAGCCGGTAGTGCTTTCACTGATTTTTGTTCAGTCATCGTATCATCTCCTCTTAATAGTTTCTATCGGTAACTTTGTTTACAATTTTACCATACAGCCTCAATGCAATCAAGAGGACCGATGGCTTATCATAAGCAGTATAAATGATAATACGGTTGAATAGATGCATGTTTATGTAAAAGCTAAAAATGGAGAATCTTTTAATAGTATCTTTTTGGTAACTACAGTACAAAAAAGTGCTTACTTTACATTGGAAACCAATGGTCCTATAATATGCACAGAGCTGCAAAGAACGGCCGTTTGGAAAGCTCAAAGTGAATAAAAAGAATAAAGCTAAGATGTATATGTGTGAAAGTATTTGATAACAAGTAACGAAATAAAAAGGAGGAAACAATCATGACAAATATAGAAAATGCAGTTGCACTCATCCATACTTTTGCAAGCGGTGATGTTGAAAAAGCGAAAGATCTGCTTGCGGAAGGATATATCCAACATAACCTTGCCTATGGAACAGGACGTGATGCCTTTATCAGCTCGGTTGCCGCGCTTGCTTCTGCTCCTGTTAAAACGACTGTAAACAATATCCGTGCATTTGAGGACGGCGATAAGGTTTTCTTACAGACAGTTTACAACTTTGCAGGTGCGGGCGAGCAAGTCGCTTTTGACATTTTCCGTTTTGAAGAAAACGGCAAGATTGCCGAGCATTGGGATAATCTCGCAGCAAAGGCAGATCCAAATCCCTCCGGCAGAACACAGATTGATGGCACGATGGAACTGAAAGATCTTGATAAGACGGAGGCAAACCGTGAAGTAGTCAAGCATTTCCTTTACGATGTTATGCAGGGCAACCGTCCTGAAAAGACACCGGATTATTTTGATGGTGATACCTACATCCAGCATAACACCGGCATTGCCGATGGATTGTCTGGTTTAGGCGCTGCACTGGCGGCACTTGCTGAACAAAATATACAGATGATTTATACAACCGTTCATCAGGTGCTTGCACAAGGGAATTTCGTGCTTGCGGTCAGTGAAGGAACTTTCGGCGGTATGCCGACCTCTTACTATGATCTGTGGCGTGTTGAGGACGGTAAGATTGCCGAGCATTGGGATGTAATGGAAACCATTGCTGACAAATCTACTTGGCAAAATCAAAACGGTAAATTCTAAATAAGACAAAGTCCTGCATCTATATTTGCAATGCAGGACTTTACGCAATATCTTGTTTGGGAAAGGGTGTGGCAAATGAACTATTTACATTACTTAGAAAAAGAAATTCATTCTGTGATCGCGGCAACTGTCGATGACAACGGTCTGCCCGTTACCTGTGCGATTGACATAATGGATAGTGATGAAAAAGGATTGTATTTTTTAACGGCGAAAGGAAAAGGGGTTTATCACCGCTTAAAGAAAAACGAATATGTTGCATTAACAGGAATGCATGCAGGCGATACGCTTTCCCGTGCAGCTGTTTCGGTACGGGGAAAAGTACAAGAAATCGGGAAAACGCCTTTGCTAAGGCTGTTTGAAAAAAATCCATATATGAATGAGATTTATCCGAGTGAAGAGTCCCGACAGGCGCTTACTGTCTTTCATCTTTATGAGGGCAGCGGTGAATGGTTTGACCTTTCAAAAAAGCCGATTGAGCGCGCTTCTTTCACGATTGGCAGCAAACAGGAAGAAAAACAGGGCTATGAAATTACGCAAAAATGTAACGGCTGCCGGACTTGTCAAACTGTCTGCCCGCAAGATTGCATCGATTTTTCGATCGTCCCTGCTGTAATCAGGCAGGGAAACTGCCTGCATTGCGGCAACTGTTTCCATGTTTGTCCGCAAAAAGCAGTGATACGGAGAGGATAAGAAAATGACACAAACCGAAAGACGAAGATATTTAATAGCGGCACTTCTAAAAGAACAGCCGCAGCATGCTAAAATCGAAATTCCATCGCGTGAGCAGGAACAAAAATCCTTGCTTCGTTCGCTTTTTAATAAACGCATGCCCTTGCCTGTAACAGATGAATTTGTGACGGTTCAGGATGCTTATTTGCAGGAAGAAATCCGCAGGAAAGGAATTACGGCTTTATCAGACTTAACACCGATTCAAAAAGGGATATATCTTTGGCGTGGGGATATTACCACGCTGCAATGCGACGGTATTGTAAATGCCGCCAACAGTCAAATGCTCGGCTGTTTCTGTCCGAATCACGGCTGCATTGACAATGCCATCCACACCTTTGCGGGGGTACAGCTTCGTTTGGCTTGTGCGGAGTTGATGAGAAAGCAAGGTCATCAGGAAGAAACGGGGAAAGCTAAGATCACCCTTGCCTATAATTTGCCGAGCCGTTATGTGCTGCACACGGTCGGTCCGATTGTTCACGGTGATCTTACTGAAAAAGATAAAGAGCTGCTTGCTTCCTGTTACCGATCTTGTTTGGAACTGGCAGAAAAAAACGGGCTAAAAAGTATTGCATTCTGTTGCATTTCTACGGGAGAATTTCATTTTCCAAATGATAAAGCAGCACAGATAGCGGTTGAAACCGTAAAAAGATATAAGAAACAAACACACAGCGAAATAGAGGTGATATTCAATGTTTTTAAGGAACTTGATTACAACATCTACCATGAGCTGCTCCAAGCAAATTGACAAACTGAAAAAAGAAATAGAAAAAGCCGATGCGATTATAATCGGCGCAGGCGCAGGAATGTCCGCCTCGGCAGGATTTACCTATGATGGAGAACGCTTTGAAAAGTATTTTTCCGATTTTTATAAAAAGTATGGAATTTCAGATATGTATGCAGGCGGTTTTTATCCATATGAAACCCTCGAAGAATATTGGGCGTGGTGGTCACGGCATATCTATGTAAATCGTTATGATGTGTCTGTCGGAGAGCCATATTCTACACTACTAAAAATCGTGCAGAATAAGGACTATTTTGTATTAACGAGCAATGTAGACCATCAATTTCAGCTTGCGGGCTTTGATAAAAAACGACTGTTTTACACACAGGGCGATTATGGTTTATGGCAGTGTTCAAAAGCGTGTCACGATAAGACCTATGATAACGAGAAAACTGTACGGAAAATGGTTGCAGAGCAAAAGGATATGAAGATTCCAACAGATTTGATACCGAAATGTCCTGTTTGCGGGGCGCCTATGACGATGAATTTAAGATGTGATAGCTTCTTTGTGGAGGATGAAGGCTGGCATGCCGCCGCAAATCGTTATACAGATTTTATCAGTAAGCATAAAAATAAGCATGTTTTATTTTTAGAACTTGGTGTTGGCGGGAACACCCCGGTGTTACATTTTTGGAGCACCGCAGAAAAATCAAGAAAACACATGGATAAACGGCAGACCCAGATTGGTTCGCATAACTGGATAAAAGAATTTAAGGAAAAGAGGTGTGCATGATGTTTGGCTGGAGAATTCCTAAAGCAGAGAATACGCCTGAAGCTACGGAAAAGCTGCGTGCGGCGTTGGATAAAGCGGAGGCGGTAATTGTTGGTGCCGGCGCCGGCCTATCTACTTCTGCCGGCTTCACTTATTCGGGAGAACGTTTTGAAAAGCATTTCCACGATTTTGCAGCCAAATATCATTTCAGTGATATGTATTCCGGGGGCTTCTACCACTATGATACACTGGAAGAACATTGGGCGTACTGGAGCCGGTATATTCTTATCAATCGTTATGAGGATGCGCCAAAGCCGGTATATGACAAGCTGCTTTCGCTAATCCAGAACAAAGACTATTTTGTGTTGACAACAAATGTCGATCACTGCTTTCAGAAAGCTGGATTTGATAAGCATAGATTGTTCTACACACAAGGGGATTACGGATTGTTCCAGTGCAGCGAGCCATGCCACCAAAAGACATACGAAAATGAAGCTGTCATTCGCCAGATGGTACAGCAGCAAAAAGATATGAAGATTCCATCTGATTTAATTCCCCGCTGCCCTGTATGTGGAAAACCGATGACAATGAACCTTCGTGCGGATAATACTTTTGTGGAAGATGAAGGCTGGCATACCGCTTCGGAACGGTACGCAGACTTCCTTTGTCGTCATAAACACATGAACACGCTGTTCTTAGAATTAGGCACCGGCATGAATACGCCGGGCATAGTGAAATTTAGTTTCTGGAGGATGGCATATGAGTGGCCGGACGCAATTTATGCCTGTATCAATCTGAACGAGGCATATGCGCCAAAGGAGATTCAGAAAAACTCCATCTGTATCAATGCGGACATAGGAGAAGTGCTGAACAAGCTGTAATTTAATATATGCGGCATTTAAGCCGTTTGCGAAAGGACGTTTCACTTTTACGGGTGGGCGCCCTTTTTTCATCCCTATTTTACGGAGGAAGGAGAACAACATGGAACTAAACGAAATGGAAAAAAAGCTGCTTTTTCAGGTAGAAGGAGATTATCAGACTAAAGTTCTGAATGAGCTCTACATGACCGTGCGCTATTCAAATGATTCCGAGCAGCGGGAGGCGGCGCAAAGCCTCATGGCAAAGCTGCGCATCCTGTCGGATGCGGAGTGCATGGACTTAGTGAAGGACATACAGAAGAACTACCGTCTGCCCCATCCGCCCCGGACTATTGGGGAAAGGATTGCCGAGGCCAGGCAGCGATCCGGCGCTGAAAAATTAAAAGGGCATGACATCATGGCGCTGGAACGGTTTGACCCGGAGGTGCGGCACATGATCGTCTTTGATGTACTGTCCTATGACGCCCCTGTTGGCGATAAGGGAGATAAGATGCGTCTGTTCCTTACAGATGCCGGTTATCAGAAATTTTTAGACAGCCAGGAACGGGGCGAAGTAAAACTGAAAAACCATGCAAAGGTGTCCGGCGGAAATCTTTATTATGACCGCAGGGACCGTGCCTTGTAGCGGAATAATCGAAGAAAGGAGGCTGTGAAATGGCTGTATTCCGTGTAGAGAAAACGAAGGACTTTACGGTTATGAGCAATCATCATCTGCGTAATACGGAATTGTCCTTAAAGGCGAAGGGGCTCCTTTCCCTTATGCTGTCGCTGCCGGAAGATTGGGATTATACCACAAAGGGGCTTGCACATATCTGTAAGGACGGTGTGGATTCTATTACTACCGCCCTGAAGGAGCTGGAGCGGCACGGGTATCTTACCAGGCAGCGCCTCCGATATGATAACGGGCAGCTCGGAGATATTGAATACACAATCCATGAAAAGCCCGCAACCGGCGTAAAACAAGGAGTTCCACCTAAACGGGAAAATCCAAGACAGGCAAATCCAAGACAGGCAAAACCTAAACAGGCGGAACCTGGACAGGGAAATCCCGCACAATTAAATACTAATCCACAAAGGACTAAAAAATCAAAAACGGATATATCAAGAACACATCAATCAATCTATCCGGCAGAGCCGGAAACGGCTGACTGTCAGGATGGGATTGATAGGATGGATATGGCAGAGGCATATCGTGAAATCATCAAAGAGAATGTTGAGTATGACTTTCTGGTTCCCCGCTATGGGAGGGAACGCATGGACGAAACGGTGGAGCTTATACTGGAAACGGTGCTTTCCAGACGGCCATATATCCGCATTGCCGGAGACGACTTTCCACGGGAGGTTGTCAGGAGCCGGTTCTTAAAGATCAACTCCAGCCATGTGGAGTATGTTTTTGACTGTATCGACAAGAATGTTACGAAGGTCAACAATATCAAGGCTTATCTGCTGGCAGCGTTCTATAATGCCACAGCGACGATGGATAGTTATTACCGTGCCGAGGTCAATCACGACATGTACGGGTGTTAGGCGCCAGAGGGCGCTTTTTTTCATGCAATCATGGAGGAAGGAGGCGAAAGCACAATGAAACGAAAAGCTGTGCCGGTGTTATGCCCGGTGTAACCAAAGAGCAGATCCAGGCAGCCAGGGAGGCGGACCTGTTCGCTTACCTGCAGTTTCACGAGCCGGGCGTATTGAAACGGGACGGGCCGAATTACCGGCATAAAGAGCATGACAGCCTGGTTTATGTGACCGGGAAAAAATACTGGTACTGGAACAGCCGGGGCCGGAGTATCAACGCTCTGGACTACCTGATCCAGATTCGGGGATATGGTCTGGTGGATGCGGTCCACACACTGGTCGGCGGCGAGATTCAGCAGATACCGGAACGCCGGAGTACGCCGGAGCCAAATTACATACAGAGGGAACAGAAGAAAAAAGCCTTTTCCCTCCCCTGGGCCAGACGGTGTGCTACCGCTGCTGTTTCTTATTTGCAGCAGCGCGGAATCAGTAGTGAAGTAATCAGCCGGTGCGTTCGGTTAGGGCTTTTCTATGAAGCCCGTTATAAGGGCGAGGCGGTCTGTGTGTTTGTGGGAAAGGATGATGCGGGGAAAGCAAAATTTGCCTGTATGCGGAGTATTACCGGCAAACTCAGAAAGGACGTATACGGCAGCGACAAAATGTACAGCTTTTGTTATCCACCCCAAAATCCGGGCAGCCAGCATGTGGCGGTCTTTGAAGCGCCTATCGATGCTCTTTCCCACGTAACGCTGCAAGAGCTGGAAGGCTGGAAATGGGATGGCTACCGTCTGTCTTTGGGCGGTACCTCTCATGTGGCGCTGATTGCGTTTCTGGAGCGCCACCCGGAAATCCGGCGCGTCAATCTTTACATGGACAATGATCTTGGCGGTCTTAAAAATGCCAGAAGGATTAAGGCAATGCTCCATGACAATCCGCGTTTTAAGCATATCCGGGTAGGCATCAACCCGCCCCGCGTTGGAAAGGACTATAACGAAAAGCTGTTACATACCAGAGGAAAAATCAAGGACCGCCAACTACCATGCCGCCAGAAACAGGCGGCTATTTCAATTTAAGGGGGGATTTTGGTATGAACGGAACACAGCAGATTCGTTTTACGGACAGTGCTGGAAAGGCGCTGTTTTCGATTCCTGATAACGGCCTTCTCTGCCTGTTTTATGGAAATGGGGACCGGCATTTTTCTTTTTGCCGTTATCTGGACCAGGATCATGCGGAGATTGACGGCGTGAAATATTCTCTCCGTGAATTTGCCCGGAGGATGGAACACAACGAAATCAGTTTTGCCCCGGCTTAACGGCGGGGCCAGAATAACAGGAGGTTTTCACTATGACAAAAACAGAAAATACCGCTTTGCAGATGATTGCCGAAACCGCCCGCTGCCCGGAGTATGGGCCTGAAATGGTAACGGCGCTGATGAAAAAGCTGGATGTGAATGAAAAGGGGTTCGCGTTGCTGATGAATGTTACCCCTTCTACTGTCCGTCTCTGGACCAGTGGGGCCGTCCAGCCCAGCAGCACGGCAAAGCGGCTGATGCAGATTTTTGAGACCGGGCCGGAAATTATCGGCAAGATTGCCGGAGGGCAGCCTCCGGCAGACAGGAGGGATTTATAAATGGCAGAAACGGACAGCCAGCCGATTGCGGAAAATGAGCAGGTAAAAGAGCTGCTTGCTCTCCTGAAAGACAACAATACGCCGGGATATGAGGAATTTGCCAGGCTGATCGGCCATGTGACCGAGATGGAGCAGCGGCTTTCCGAAGCAACCGAGGAACTAAAGGCCATGCGTCGGGAGGTACAGGGCTTACAGGACCATTCCCTGAAAGATTCCCTCCAAAAAAGTTGTAAGGCTATGGAGGCAAGTGTGGCTGCTATGCGCCAGCGTCTTTCCAAGCTCAAAGAGCAGATCATTGACGGGTGCCGGCATATCCTGACTGATTTCAAGGAACGCGGAGCCGTTGCCTTGAATGGAATCACACAATTCCTGCATATCCGGCCAGCGCTGGAGGCTATTCAGGAGGCGGCAGAAAAAGGGATGCAGGCCAGTGACAGGGCTGTTTCCAGGATTGACGCTTTCAGTGCGGAATACCATGAGGCAGGCCGCCATCTGAAAAATATGGGCCGCACCCTTCGAGGGAAACCTATGGAGGCAGAAGCAAAAGAAACCGGAAAGATTGCCAGGGTGTTCAAAGGCGCTTTCAAAGCGGAGCGTGCCCTTATATCTTCTGTAAAACATGGCGCGGAGCGGTCTTTGAATACCCTTGCCCGATTGGAACAGACCGCAGAACGCCGTCCTTCCGTTTTGAAAGCAATGCGGGAGCAGGCAGCGAAAACGGAGCCGGCAAAAAAGCAGCCGGCACCTTCTCACGATAAGGACAGCCGGTAAGCATTTGCAGCCCAGAGAGAAAGGAGGATTTTGATTGAAACAGGAACCGCTGCCTCAGATTTATTTGCTCCGTGATACGGACCTTACGATATTTGCCTATGAACTCCATATTTTCGCGGGTGATTTTCTCCGGGAGAGTGAATTTAATATGCACTCCCTGGTTACGAATACCGGGCCGGATTCGATTGCTATTATGGGACACCGGCACATGTGGCTGTCCGATGCGCTGCACGCGTACTGTTCCACAGCGGACCTCTACCAGATGATCTTTACGACGGAATATCTTGGCGCAAGGGCTTTTCTGTTCCATACGGATCATAAAGCGGACGGCCATCTGTACGGCGACATGCTGATGATGGACTTAGATACGCTGCGCCAGGATGTGAAAGGCAGCACACTTTCCCCCTATGGCGTCAATATCGAACATCAAAACGGCGCGTCTGAAACGGTCAGCTTTGAAAAATGGCACTCGATGGAACTTTACGAAAAAGACGCTTTGAAAAGCTGGGGATTCTGCTACAGACCGGAGCAGGTTACAGAATGGCAGCATTACTATACCGGCAGATTCGGCCAGTGGAAAGAGCAGGCATTTTCCTATATGCCCCAGGATTTGGAGGAACGCCTGAATGTAGAATACATGACCGATGCGCAGAACCCCGATATGGATATGTACCGTATTCCTCTGGCAGCGGCAAAACAGATGCTTCTCTATGACGAAGCGCCGGTTTACCGTCTCCTTCCTTCCGGGCCGGAAAAGATAGCGCCTATTGCGGCAGTCACTACGGGGCTGTGGTATGAGCATTACAGGGAATTTGCCATTGCTCCGGAGGACTTAGGCGCTCTGGACCGATTGATTCATAGAGAAACGGATCGGATTATTGGAAAGCCCACTGCCCTTCATAAGCCGGAGAAAGACCGTTCCAGTCAGGAGCGGTAAATTTTTGTACAGATTGGAGGTGATACCGATTGCCAGAAAACATACAGCATGAAGATTTTGGTGAGAAAATCGGCGGCGCAAAAAAGGACCTTTGGAAAGACCGGGGACTTTATGTGGATGACCTTAGCGGCATGAATGAACGGGAGGCGGAAAAATTCGTCAAGAAGGATAATGTCTGGAAAAAGCCGGACTATCAGGCCATGCTTGACGAGGGCGTCCCTCTGGGTGTTGTCTATTTCATCAAAAAAGTGCGGGACGGATTAAATGCTTCCCCGCAGTATTACCGCAGGGACGACACGCCGGAGAAACGTCTTGCAAGGCAGAAAGAATATATCCAGACAGTACGGGAATTGCAGAGCGTGGTCTCGGAAGTCCGCACCGTGGAGGATGCCATGAAAGTTTATGACCGTTTCTTTTTGGAGAACGGGTATTTGGAACAAGTACAGGGCTGGGGCAGCGGCATCCATTATAGAGCAACGGAAAAAGGCCGGGAGAATCCGGTCATTACAAATAAACTGTCCAATACCCTGATGGTTCGCTCGGCGGAATATTTTGAGCGGAATTTTACGCAGAAAGCCAGAAAGGAACAGTTTGGCGTCTCCAAAGACCAGAAGGTGCCAAAGGGATATGCGATCCATTTCAATGACGGGAAAAACACTTATTCCAAAAATAATGACTGGAAGGCCGGCACCTATTATGTGACGAAGGGTTATTCCATTTTGCAGATGAACTTTGAATCCCGTGAGGCTGCTCTGAAATGGGTGCAGGATTTTGCCAGACAGCGGAGCAAAGGCGGAAAGGTCCGGTTTACCCCTCCGCAGCTTGAACATGTGAGACGGACCGGGCCGGATTACCGGAACGGCCAGGAAATTACAGGACAGCATTACCTTGAAACCTTCGGCTTCCGCGGCGGTGAGTTTGGAAACTGGATGAATCAGAATGACAGGCAGGCTTCCCTCAATATGGGATTTGAAGCGCTCAAAGATTTGGCGTCAGCTTTACAGATCAGCGATAAGGATATTGCCTATCAGGGAACGCTTGCTATCGCTTTCGGCGCCAGGGGCAGCGGCAACGCCGCGGCTCATTATGAACCCCTCCGTAAAGTCATCAATCTCACGAAGATGCACGGTGCCGGTTCCCTGGCCCATGAATGGTGGCATGGGTTTGACGATTACCTGGGGGCGCGAATGGGCGCAAAGGGATTTCTTTCGGAGCAGCCCCGCCTCTATCCCCTGTTTCAAAAGCTCATTGATACCATGAAATATAAGCCGGAAACGCCGGAGCAGGCGGCAAAGCGTACCGAGGCACAGAGCGAGCGGACCCGGAAAAACGCGGCAAGCTGGCTGGATTCTGCGGTACTTGGTTCCCTGAAACGGTATGGGAATGAAGAACAAATGGAGACCTATGCAGTTCTGCGCGAGGCGTTCCTGTCAGGTAAAACCGGCTCTGTGGAGCGGATCAGCGCCTTTAAGAAGGCTGTTACCGGGCGCGTGATCCCGAAAAGTGAGCGGGAAAGGCTGGAACTGTTTGAGCGGATGCTTTATGGAGTACAGGAACAGGAAACACCGCAGATTGGGCGCACAGAAACCGATTACTACCGTAATTCCGTGCGGATGGGAAAAGAATGTGAAAAAGACGGCGGTTATTGGGACAGCAATGTGGAGATGACGGCCAGAGCTTTTGCCTGCTACATAAAAGATAAGCTGCCCTATCAGTCGGACTATCTGGCAGGTCATGCGGATTGTGCCGTTACTCTTGTAGCTGGGAAAGACGGGAAAATGGAGGTTTTGAAAGCCTATCCCGAAGGAGCGGAACGGCAGGCGATCAATGCGGTGTTTGATGAAATTATGGCGGAGCTAAAACAGGAACAGATACTTACCCATTGGGAGACAACGCTTCCGCTTCCGGCGCAGGCCGCGCCGCTGGCTGAAAATGAGCAGATTTCCATATTTACGATGGAGCGTCCTTCGGTTATGGCGCAGCTTGCAGCGGCAAAACCGGCAGAAAAAACAACGCCGGCACAGACGGTTCCGAAAAAGAGCCGTGCGCCGGAGATTTAGGAGGTGTTGAAAAGATTGGAAGAAAATAAAGACTTCCGTGCTTACCGGTACGGCGACCATTTAGAGCCAGGGTATGAATTGAAGATTGAACACAGTATTTCTTGTGAAGATGTGGATATTTCCCCCTTTATTATGATGGGAAAAGAAAGTTTAGAGGCTATGCGTCAGGGTAGTATTGACGGGGAGCAGAAAGCCTATGAAATTGTGGTGGCAGCGGCGAAACAGTGGGAACAGCAGGCAGCTTCCACACAGATGATAGACCGGGCGCTGGAATATCTTCGCACGCCGGAGGTGGAGCATACGGGGAATGTATGGGAGAAAAGCGACGGCTGTAGGGACAGTGAGCAGATCAGCAACCGCGTGTATAAAATGTCTTGCAGCATTAAGGAAAATACCAAACATGGTCGTGAGACCGATCAGCGTATTCCGGTTGCCTGGCATGTTACATGGGATTTGTATGTGAACTCCCCAAAACAGGGATATGGCGAGAAGATTGCCGGACAAAACCAGAAACGCTACACCGATAAGGCTGCGGCCCTAAAGTATCTGGATGGACGCAAGAAAGCCTACGCCCATTTATTTACGGAAATCTCCCCGCAGATACCAAAACAGTATGAGCGTCATTTTACTGTGCATGGGGCGCTCCTGCCGGGATATACCGTGGAGGGCCAGGAACCGGTAAAGACAGACCGTACCGCCGCCGAAGTTTCGGAGGGCGGTATTTCTATGCTGGAAAAGCCTTCTGTGTTGGGGAAACTGGCAGCGGCAAAATCCCAGGAGAAAGCCCCCGCTGCGCCTGGGACAGCGAAAAAGAAGGAGGATATGCAGATTTGAAAGTTTTAATGGTGGAACCGGGCAGATCGCCCTACGAAACGGAAATTGAGGGCGGGCTGGCCTCATTGCAGGAGGCTGTCGGCGGAGATATTCAGGCAATCTATCCCTATGAGGATATGGTTGCGCTGATCTGCAATGAGGAAGGCAAATATACAGGGCTGCCTTTGAACCGGGCGCTCTATGATGAGGAAGGCCGTATGTATGACATTGTTGCCGGCAATTTTTTGATTGTCGGTCTGAGCGAGGAAGATTTTACTGACCTTCCTGCTGATCTGATGGAAAAATTCAGCGAGCAGTTCAAGTACCCGGAAAAATTTGCCCGGATTGCCGGCGAGATCATCGCGGTTAAGCAGCCGGCTACAAATGAGCGGCAGGAGAAAGCCCCTAAGCCTCCCCACTCCGGACCGGAACTGTAGGAATGGAGGGATGACCTATGCTGATGGCAGTACAAGGTCCGTATGCCCTGATGGTGCAGCCGGACGATATTTTAATCAGTCCCCGCGAGGTGGACGAGAATTTTGGAACGATGGTCTGCTTTCATCCCCGTTATGCGCTGGGTGACAGCCACAATTACATGGACAAAGACGATTTCCTGCGGGAAATGTACTTGAATACCGTTGGGAATGACGAGCGCGGCATGAAACGGTATGAAAATATGGTAAACATGGTGTGGAGTCGGAAAATGACCGGTCCAAATCCGGATGAACGTGCCGTTGACAATACTCTGCTGAATGTGATCTCAAAGAAGTACATCATGCTGCCGCTGTATTTGCTGGACCACAGCGGGCTTGCCATGAAAACAACCAGTTTTCACGACCCCTGGGACAGCGGGCAGGTTGGATGGATTTATGTTTCCAAAGAGGATGCCCTGAAGGAGTTTGGCGGCGAAAAAATGACCGGCGCCATCCGAAAAAAGGCGGAGGACCTTATGCGGGGCGAGGTGGCGGCTTATGATTCCTACCTCCGCGGTGAGTGCTATGGATTTGAGCTGTATAAAAACGGTGAGCTGGAGGATAGCTGCTGGGGATTCATGGGAAGTCTTGATGATGCGCGCAAGGATATGGCTGAATATCTCCCGGATAGTTGCAAGGACATGGTAGAACACCTGGAAGAACACAATCAGCCGGCTACGATTATCAAGACGCTCCTGAAACACGCAAAAATTCAGGTGGATCAGGCAGCGAAAGCCTTCGAGCACGCGCCCCGCCAGCGAATGATTGAGAACGCCAGATGAAAATAACAGATTTTATTTTATCAGGGAGGATGTGGCAATGGAGATTATTCCTGCCCCTTATGACAGGTGCATTTATGTAGGCTCCGGTCATTCCGGCGAAAGCAAATGTCCCGGCAGCGGTACGCCGCATTACGGCCAGGTCCGTATCCGTTTTGAAACCCGGCGTGACGGTGCTTTGCTTTTAACTGGGAAGATATGCCCCGTCTGCGGTGCAGTCTTTCTTCCATATAAAAAATACGCAAAGCATTGGTTCCGATTCGGCGATTATACTTTTATCCGTTCTTTGGACGGTAAAGTACCTTCGGAGGAAAGGATCAGGCACAGGGAGTTCAAGCCTGACCCGGATTATATCCCTCCGCAAATTGATTATCACGAAATCTACAAAACGCCCGCCTATATCAAAAATGGTCTCAGACGGCCATTTCAGGGCGGCTCCATGAGTCCGAGATAAGCGAGAGCAAATAACGTAGGAAAGGAGGATGCTCATGCAGGAAGATATTGAACAAAGAACCGTTTCTGTCACTGTCCAGGCGTCAAAGCTGACCGGGCGGGTTTTGAAAGCGGCCATTGCAGCCGTGCTTCAAAAAATGGAACAGGAACGCAATACCCCAAAAGTAGGCCGCAACAGTATGAAGCGGCTGACGGCCAGGGACCCCGGCGCGAATACCATAGAAGTGACCGGGCGGATTCGCTCTTTCGAGCGGTACGCAAGGAAACATCAGGTTCGCTATCACATTGAGAAAGAAGCTGGAACGGACCCGCCTAAGTGGACGGTTTATTTCAAGGCAAACCAGGCGGATGCTCTGACAGCGGCCTTTAAGGAATATACGAGGAAAGACCTTGCCCGCGCGCAGAGACCTTCTCTGCTGTCTCAGCTCCATAAATTCAAAGAGCTGGCGCAGGCGCTTGGCCGTGACCGTGTGAAGAACAAAGAACATGTAGGGCCGGAGCGTTGAAAATAGATACCGATACCCTGAAAAAGCAGGTGATCCTTCACTTGCCCTATCTTCTGTTTCTTTTGGTATTTGCTAAGCTGGGCGAAGCGGTACGGCTTGCCCCCGGAGCGGACGCCTCCCAAAAGCTGCTGGGTCTTTCCGAAGGCTTTACCCTTGCATTTCAGAGCATGTGGCCCGGCGCCGGAATCGACTGGCTGGTTGGTCTGTGTTGCTCGGCTGTCGTGCGGCTGGCAGTCTATCTTAAAGGGAAGGATGCGAAAAAGTACCGTAAAAATGTGGAATACGGTTCTGCCAGGTGGGGCAACAAAGCGGATATTGCCCCGTTTATGGACCCAAAGCCGGAAAACAACATTATCCTGACGCAGACCGAGGGACTTATGATGTCCGGCAGACCGAAGAATCCGGCTCACGCCCGGAATAAAAATGTGCTGGTGGTGGGCGGCTCCGGTTCCGGCAAAACGAGATTTTTCATAAAACCCAACCTCATGCAGATGCACAGCTCCTATGTTGTCACCGATCCGAAGGGAACGGTCTTAATCGAGGTGGGAAAGCTGTTAAGCCGAGGGACCCCTAAACTGGATAAGGACGGAAAACCCGTCCGGGGCAAGAATGGAAAAATCGTGTATGAGCCTTATAAGATCAAGGTGTTCAACACAATCAATTTCTCAAAAAGTATGCACTACAACCCTTTTGCGTACATTCACAATGAGAAAGATATTCTGAAACTGGTAACGGTGCTGATTGCGAATACCAAAGGAGAAGGAAAATCTGGAGATGATTTTTGGGTCAAAGCCGAGACTTTGCTGTACACAGCATTGATCGGCTACATTTATTATGAGGCCCCCACAAATGAGCAGAATTTCTCCACTCTGGTAGAAATGATAAACGCGATGGAAGTCCGGGAGGATGACGAGAGTTTCAAAAACGCGGTTGACCTGCTCTTTGACGCACTGGAACAGAAAGACCCCGACCACTTTGCAGTCCGGCAATATAAGAAATATAAGCTGGCGGCGGGCAAAACAGCGAAAAGCATTTTGATTTCCTGCGGCGCCAGGCTTGCCCCCTTTGACATTAAAGAGGTACGGGAAATTACCATGTATGACGAGCTGGAGCTTGACCTGGTTGGAGACAGGAAAACGGCGCTGTTCTTTATCATCAGCGATACGGACGCAACCTTTAATTTCCTTGTCAGCATGGCCTATACACAGTTGTTCAATCTGTTGTGTGAGCGGGCCGATGACAAATACGGCGGCAGGCTGCCGGTCCATGTGCGGTGCCTGATCGATGAGGCTGCCAATATCGGCCAGATTCCCAATCTGGAAAAACTGATGGCAACCATCCGTTCAAGGGAAATATCGGCCTGTCTGGTTTTGCAGGCGCAGAGTCAGCTTAAAGCTCTGTACAAAGATAACATGGACACAATCATTGGCAACTGTGACGCCAGCCTGTTCCTCGGCGGAAAGGAAGAAACCACGCTGAAAAGCTGGAACTCACTGCTGGGAAAAGAAACCATTGATATGTACAATACCAGTGTCACGAAGGGAACCCAGGAATCCCACGGACAGAACTACCAAAAGCTGGGTAAGGATTTGATGTCCGTGGACGAGCTGGCCGTGATGGACGGCGGGAAATGTCTCCTGCAGATCAGGGGCGTCCGTCCGTTCCTCTCCCGCAAGTACGATATTACCAAGCACCCGAATTATAAATATCTGTCGGATTATAACCCTAAGAATGCCTTTGACATTGAAAAGTTTCTGTCAACAAGGCTTCCTGTCCGTCCCGGCGAGCTGTACCGCAATTATGAAATTACCGCCGAGGATTTGGCAGCGCAAACCGCATAATCCTATTCCTGCCTGGTCTTAGCGGCCTGACAGGTTTTGTTTTCCCGATGGAAGGAGGTTTTGATTGAGGATACGCGCGCCTCCCCTGTAACTGAATATTCCCGCAGGTGTTACCCCTGCCCTTATGCCGCCGTCATGCTTTTTGCAGATTTTTTAGCATGGCGGCGGCTTTTTTCGTTTCCGGCCAGTCTCGGCCACAACAATAAATTCTATGATATAAGGAGGATTAACTTTATGGCATTTTTCGCAAGTGCGATTGATACTTTGAAAATTCTGGTAATTGCCCTGGGCGCCGGCCTGGGTGCATGGGGCGTCATCAATCTGCTGGAGGGCTACGGAAATGACAATCCCGGCGCCAAATCCCAGGGCATGAAGCAGCTTATGGCTAATTAGATGTGATAAAAGTGGAGAAAGGAAAAGCACAATCCAGACGGAACCGGCGGCCCGGTCAAGAGATATTGTGGAAACACAAGATTTCTGCTATAATGGGTGCAGAACACTTGACGATGGAAAGAGAGGCGGGACGCCTATGCACATTAGCTATCAGCCATTATGGAACACCTTGAAAGAGCGTGGCATGAGAAAGGAGGACTTGCGGCTTGCCGCCGGTCTGACAACCAACATGATTGCCAACATGGGCAAGGGCGAGCATATCAGCATGAAAACACTTCTGCGTATCTGTGAAACCCTGCATTGTGGCATTTCGGATGTGATTGAATTGGAAGTAGATGGGGCTAATCAGAGTAAAGAATAAAACAAAGATCAATGAGGAGGTTATATATATGCAATACGGGCCAGACCCAAATGCGGTTTATCCGAATGAGGCAATTAAGAGTGTCTGCTTTATCAAAAATATAATTACCCGCCCTAATATTATAGTGGGTGAATATTCTTACTATGATGATATGGATGGTGCGGAGAAATTCGAGGATCATGTAACGCATCATTATGAGTTCATCGGGGATAAATTGATTATAGGTAAATTTTGTGCTATTGCTAAGGGAATAGAGTTTGTAATGAACGGTGCAAATCATCGGATGTGCAGCGTTACGACTTATCCTTTTAATATTATGGGCGGTGGCTGGGAACAGTTTACTCCGGCTTTAGAGGACTTGCCGCTAAAGGGTGACACTGTTGTTGGAAATGATGTTTGGATTGGGCAGAATGTTACTGTAATGCCGGGTGTGAATATCGGAGATGGTGCAATTATAGCCGCAAATTCTGTCGTAACAAAAGACATTCCCGCCTATTGTGTCGCTGGTGGAAATCCTTGCAAAATAATAAAAAAACGCTTTGACGATGAACTCATCTCGTACTTGCAAGAGATAAAATGGTGGGACTGGTCACCAGAAAAAATATTCGCAAATCTTGAGGCGTTATGTAGCGGAGATTTGGAACAGATACGCAACATAATTGAGGTGTAATTTTGTTGGAATTGATGTTTTAGAGGTGGGAAATAAATGAGTCAACACATAACAGTAATAGAGTATAGTCCATTATGGAAAAATAAGTATAAAGAAGAATCTTTGCTGATTAGAAATATTCTTGCAGATAATTGCATAGCAATTTACCACATTGGAAGTACCTCTGTGGAAGGTTTAGCCGCAAAGCCAATTATTGATATCATGGCAGTTGTCAGAAGTCTTGAGATAGTAGATACTGTTGCAGAAAAGTTTTCGGATATAGGCTATGAATATCTTGGAGAATTTGGTATAGAAGGTCGGCGTTATCTTCGCAAAGGTGGCGATGAGCGAACTCATCAAATTCATATTTTTCAAGCCGATGACTGGAATAATATCGGGCGTCATCTTGCTTTTCGTGACTATATGCGTACCCATGAAAAGGAACGAGAGGAATATGCAAAAATAAAAATAGAACTTGCAAAAAAATATCCGTATGATATTGATGGATATTGTGATGGGAAAGAAAATTTTGTGCGAGAAATGGAGGAAATTGCTATTTCCCAATTTGACGGAACATGGGATAAAATGTATATAGCCGCAAGAAAAGTACAATATGAAAGAAAGCTCTCTCCATTGATCGAAGCAGGAACCGTTTCTGCCGCACTTCTCACGGAAAAAGGAAATATCTATGTAGGTGTTTGCATTGACACGGCTTGTTCATTGGGAATGTGTGCGGAAAGAAACGCCATCGCCAACATGATTACAAACGGCGAGTGTACGATCCAGCGTGTTATAGCGATTGGACAAAACGGAAACGCTATCCCACCTTGTGGTGCATGTCGGGAGTTTATGACACAACTTGCCCTGGAGAAGTATCACTCTATCCAAATTATGCTGGATTATGAAAATAAAAAAGTTGTTGCATTAGGAGACATTACCTCTAATTGGTGGATATAAAGAAGCACGGATATGAATGAATATAGTTATGTCACATTAAGACAAGTACCAGAATTAAAAGAACCCGCCGCTGCATGGTTTCATGCCAAATGGGGCGTACCGCAAGAAGCCTATCTTGAATGTATGGAAGCCTATTTGAAAAATAAAACGGAATACGGCTGGTATTTTTGCTTAGACGGCAGGCGTATTATAGGCGGTCTGGGCGTAATAGATAATGATTTTCACGATAGAAAAGACCTTTCGCCAAATGTATGTGCATTATATACGGAAGAGGATTATCGCTGTCAAGGAATTGCAGGGCAGTTACTTGATACGGTTGTGAAAGATATGAAATCCAAAGGAATTACTCCTATTTATTTGATTACAGACCATACAAGTTTTTATGAAAGATATGGCTGGGAATTTTTATGTATGGTTCAGGGGGATGATGAGCCGGACATGACAAGAATGTACATTCACAGATAATTATTATAGAAATTAAAGTTAAAAAGGCTCTGCCGTTGTAGGAACACCAGTTCCCACAACGGCAATTTTTATTTCCACGGCCTGCGCCGGAAGTTGATCCCGGAATTTTTAATCAGCGGCGATCTTTTGAACAGCCTTTTCAGGGTCGTCCTTTCCTCGTCTGTGAGCCGCTTGTATTTTAGCTGGAACGCCTTGCAGAAGATTTCCAGAAATTCCTGCACCCTATCCCCAGTGGATTGCATGGCCTTTCGGACTTCTCTTATCAGTTCATCGGCGGGCGTGGTATCCGGCGCACTCTCCATGTCGTTCTCATGGGCTTTGCGTATATCGTGAAGGATAGCGTCCCATGTTTTGTGTGTCACATGGCAGAAAAAATCTTCTTCCTCTATCTGACCGGCTTCCAGAATTTTCAAGGAACGGTCTGCGGCAGCTTCAGGATGTTCTTCCAGTATCATTGCCCGGACAGCGGCCAGCGCACTGTTGATGTCATGGAACCGCATGGTGGCCATTCCGTCCACATAGATTTCTGCGTCAGCCATCAGCTCCGCAAATTTTTCGTGGGACATCATCTCGCAGAGCAGCCGGGTATTGATCCGTCCGCTTTTCAGAAGCGCCACGGCTTTATCGGTCAAATGCAATTCAGACAGCGGGGTGTTGATCTGCTCCCGGTTTTCTGTCCGGCAGAACAGATAGTCAATGGACACCTCATAAAAGTCTGCCAGCGTGATAAGATTGCCGTGATTGATTTCCTTATTTCGGTTTTCTTCATTTTCATAGCTGGCTAAAGCAGATTTTGAAATGCCGGTCTTTTCCGCCAGTTCTTCCAGCTTCAAGCCCTTTTCCACCCGTAAATCTTTCAAGCGTTCCTGCAAAGAAACATGGTCTTTCATCGGCTTGCCACTCCCTTCCCATGTGGGTTTCGAGCATATATAACCATTATACCATACCGTTCCGAAATCGTGGAAATTTTCGATTTTGGGGCGGTATTCCTACTTTCTGGACATACGGGAAAGGGTTCAAAAATGAGCTATGATGTAGTCAGTTCATCGATGGATTATTCCAATCGAATGACCGGCCTGATGGGATATGCTCCCCGGCGATGTAGCGCAACGACCTGCGGCAAGGAGTTGGAGGAACCTTAACCGCAGCGAGCGTACCAACGGGAACGAAACGCTGCTGTGAGATTCAGGGGCAGGAACGACATCAGGGAAACCCGGCAGAACTGACACCAAAACGCTACCCAAACATGACAAAATGGCGGGGCGTATTCTGCCCTGTCCGTGATACTATGGGGCTTTTTAGGGCGGCTCTATGGCCGTATTTTCCTTGAAAATCGCCCCGAAACATGACACCAGAAACCGCTATCCGCCCATCTCTACCGTTACGGCTGAAATGGGCAGATTTTCTATGATAGGAGGCACCATGCCGAGAATGAGCAAGAAACGGAAGTTGGAGCTGTCCTTCTTCCTCAATGACCGGGGGCGTGTGGCCTACAACGACCTGTGCCGGAAGTGTCAGCATGAGTGTAAACAGAGCTTCCGGGCTGTCGTGATCGACTGCCCCCATTACCTGTCCAAACGAGCCAAGCGAAAGGAGAAAACCGACTAAATGGATTTTGAATATATGACCGCAGACACCGTTCTGCCACCCTGTATGCCACTTCCCACCGCCATGCTGCGGCTGCCGGTCAGCAGCACCGCAAAGGTCATGTATGCCCGCCTGCTGGACGCCACCCTTGCGGGAGGTGCGGAGGATACCAACGGGATACTGTTTGTCCGTTTCCCCATTGTGGAGCTGGCAGCGGCCTTGTCCCGCAGCTCCGTGACCGTCAAGCGTTCCCTGAAAGAATTGGAGGACGCCGGACTGATCCTGCGGGTGCGCCGGGGCGTGGGAGAACCGAACCGCATTTACACGCTGCTTCCCAAAAAGGAGGATGACCGTGATGAATGAAAAGCTGGAAAAGCTCAACCAGCAGATTGCCCAAGGCGAAGCCAAACTGCGGCGGGCGCAGCACGAAGAAAAGATACTGGCACACCAGATAAAGCAGCTTACCCGGAAGGAACGGACGCACCGGCTCTGCACCAGAGGGGCTATGCTGGAAAGTTTCCTGATAAGACCGGAAGTGCTGACGGACGATGATGTGATGGACATTCTGAAACAGGCATTTTCCCAAACTGGTATGAAGGAAGCTGTTGCGGAAAGCGTGAAAGGTCGGGTAGCTGGGAAACCTCTTACGGAGTAAGGGCGCAACTATACACCGGTCGAGCCGGTGCGTTGCGCCCTGCCGGGGGCTTCCTGCGGAAAGCGGATAATTGCCAGCACACTTGCGGCTGCTTCCAATCATCACAGGGGACGCTGCGCTTCCCCTGCGCTAGCTGCCGCCAGCTACCCCTTTATGGACTTGCCGTCCGGGAACACCTTGCACTACAAGCTGTTCCTGTCCGACAAGTTCTATAATTTTATGACGGGCAAAATGGAAAGTATGCTTGACATTTCAAACAGCTGTGCTATACTAAGAACACGGAAAGCAGACTTTCCATTAGGAAGGAGGCTCGCATGAAAAATCGACTGGAAGAACTCCGCAAACAACGAGGAATCAAGCAAGAAGAATTGGCAAATGTCTTGGAAGTATCACGACAAACAATTGGCTCTTTAGAAAATGGACGCTACAATCCGTCTATTCAGTTGGCGTTCAAAATTGCTCGATACTTCAATATGACGATTGAGGAGATTTTTATTTACGAGGAGGATTGATTATGAAAAAAGGGTTATTGATTTTAATGGTAGTTGCTGGAATGATTATTTTGCTGGGAGGATTGCTAACATACGGTTTGGGAATAAATGAGATCGTTCCTGTGCCGCGTCCTGACTTGATCGTAGTAGGCACATCCCTCATTGGAATTTCACTAATTGTATCTGGTGCGTGCGATTTGCTTGGCAAGAAAACCAAGGAAATGCAAATAGAAGAAAATGATGAGAGAAATATAGCACTCGGCAATGCCGCTATGGCAAGTGGCTTCAAAGTAATGAATGTCACGATTTCTGTTTCCCTCTTTGCTTTGATTTTTACTGGATATATGACAGTAGTTCCTTGTTTCACTATTATTGGAGCCTTTGCGATTGGTCAACTGGCCTTTATTGTGCGACTCTGGCATTTGCACAAAACCATGTAAACATATTTTGAAATATCCGCCGCCCATCAGCGGTACCATCGAGCAGGAAATCAGAAACGGTTTCCTGCTTTTCTTATGCTCAAAATGAGGTGGCAAAGCACCACCCCATCCAATCAGTCATAGAAAGGAGGAAGCCGTTATGCCCTGTCCCCACCATGATATAAAAATTGTCCAGCGCAGCAACCGCCAGTCAGCCGTAGCCGCCGCAGCTTACCAGAGCGGCGAACGGCTGTTTTCCGAGTACGACCAGAAGCAGAAATACTATTCCGAGAAACGAGGGATCGTCCACACAGAAATCATGCTGCCGCCCCACGCCCCGCCGGAGTACGCAGACCGCAACACATTGTGGAACGCCGCCGAAGCCATAGAAAAACAATGGAACTCCCAGCTTGCCCGGAGGATCGTGCTTGCCATACCGAGGGAAATTCCCCCGGAAAAACACGCCGACCTGATTCGGGATTATTGCCGGGAGTTTTTCGTTTCCAAAGGCATGATTGCCGATTTTGCCATTCACGATAAGGGGGACGGGAATCCCCACGCCCACATCCTGCTGACCATGCGGGCAATGGACGAAATCGGGAAATGGCTTCCCAAGAGCCGGAAGGTTTATGACCTTGACGAGAACGGCGAGCGTATCCGGCTCCCGTCCGGAAACTGGAAAAGCCACAAGGAGGACACCGTAGACTGGAACGACCAGAAGTATGGCGAGATATGGCGGCAGGGCTGGGCGGCTGTCGCTAACCGCTATCTGGAAGCCAATGACCGCCCGGAGCGCCTTGACCTTCGTTCCTATGAACGGCAGGGGCTTGATAAAATCCCCACCGTCCACATGGGGCCAGCGGTCAGCCAGATGGAGAAACGAGGGATACAGACCAACATCGGCAACCTGAACCGGGATATTACCGCCGCCAACCGGCTCATGCAGTCCATCCGTCAGATGGTGCGCCACCTGAAAGGCTGGATTGCAGACCTGAAGGAGAAAAAGGCCGCCCTGCTGGAAGCCTTGCAGGAAGCGAAGGAACCCACCCTGCCGGAACTGCTGGGCAAATATCTGGATTTGCGTCGGGAGGAACGCACTGGCTGGACAAGCAAAGGCCAGCTCAAAGGCACTGTGAACGACTTCAACAAGGTTATGGACGCTATCCGCTATCTGCGGGAAAAGGAGCTGTCCACCGTGGAGAGTTTGGATGCCTATCTGGATACCGTCAGCGGGCAGGCCGTTTCCATCCGGGCGGAGATGAAGCCGAAGGAAAAGCGCATGAAGGAGATCGACACCCTGCTTTCCCATATCGCCAACTTTGAAGCCCATAAGCCGGTTCATGCGGAATATGCCGCCATCCGGTTTAAGAAGCCAAAGGAACAGTTTGCCGCCGCCCATCGGGACGAGCTGGACGCCTACAATGCCGCTGTCCGCTATTTCAAGGTGCATTTGGAGGGAACCAAGTATAGCACCAAAAAGCTGAACGAGGAACGGACGCAGCTTGCCGGAGAGGTGGCCGAGTACGGGGAACGCCTGTCAGCGGTGCAGGAGGATGTGAAAATTCTCCGGGATGTGCGCCACTGGCTTAATCAGGTGCTTCCGTCCGAGCAGTACCGCCAGACTGCCGAGCCGGGCAAGAAACCGTCTATCCAGCAGGCAGTCAAAGGCCGGGCGCAGCGTATCCGGGAGGAACAGGCCGAGAAACGCCAGCAGCCCCGCACAGAGAAAAAACAGGATATGGAACTTTAACAGGCGCTTGCCATTTTCTTTTTGAGAATGACAGGCGCTTTTCTTATTTTCAGGAGGATTTAGTTGAATGTATTTGAAGCTGTCAAGCAGTCTGTTACCACCCGGCAGGCTGCCGAGCATTTCGGAATCCGGGTGGGACGGAACGGGATGTGCGTCTGTCCCTTCCATGCCGACAATAACCCAAGTATGAAGGTTGACCGGCGCTTTCACTGTTTCGGCTGTCAGGCCGACGGGGATGTAATCGACTTTGTTTCCCGTCTGGAAGCTGTCAGCCCCAAGGAAGCTGCCCTTATGCTGGCGCAGGCGTTTTCCATCCCCTATGAGGACAAGGAGCCGCCCCGCCACAGGAAGCCCCGGCAGGAACCCCCGGAACAGCGGTTCCGCCGTATGGAACGGTACTGCTTCCGGGTGCTATGCGACTATCGAAACCTGCTGCGCCGCTGGAAACGGGACTATGCCCCCAACACACCAGACGAGGATTTCCACCCTTTGTTTGTGGAAGCCCTGCAAAAGCAGGACTATGTGGACTATCTGCTGGATGTGCTTCTCTCCCCTGACATGGAGGAACGGGCAGCCTTTATCATCGACTGTGGAAAGGAAGTGAGCAATCTTGAAAGACGAATGGCAGAGCTTGCCGCCGGAGATACGGCAGGCCGCAGAACAGACCATGCAAGAAGCACCGCCGCCCCGGAGCGTTGAGGAAGTCAAAGCCATGCTGGAAAGCACCGAGAAAGGGGGCGTCCGCAACAGTATCCGAAACTGCCTGACCGTCTTTCAGAATGATCCGCTGCTTTCCGGGGCAATCGCCAAAAACCTCTTGACCGAGCGCACCGACATCATCAAGCCCATCGGCTACCACCGTACCGGCACCGCCATCACGGACACGGATATGAATTATCTGCTTCTGTATCTGGAAGAAACTTATGGGCTGACCAGCGAAAAGAAGATTGCCGCAGCCATCGGGATCGTTGCCAACGAAAACGGCTATCACCCCATCCGTGACTACCTGAACGGCCTTTCATGGGACGGAACCGAGCGTATCCGTACCTGCCTGCACCACTTTTTAGGAGCCGACAGCGACCAGTACACCTATGAAGCCCTGCGGCTGTTCCTGCTGGGAGCCATCCACCGGGCATTTCATCCCGGCTGCAAATTTGAAGTCATGCTTTGTCTGGTGGGCGGTCAGGGAGCCGGGAAATCCACCTTTTTCCGGCTGCTGGCCGTGAAAGACGAGTGGTTTTCCGATGACCTTCGCAAGCTGGACGATGACAATGTGTACCGCAAGCTGCAAGGCCACTGGATCATTGAGATGTCGGAGATGATCGCCACCGCAAACGCCAAGAGCATTGAGGAAATCAAGTCTTTTTTGAGCCGACAGAAGGAGGTCTATAAAATCCCATACGAAACCCACCCGGAGGACAGGCTGCGGCAATGCGTGTTCGGCGGCACTTCCAATGCCCTGGACTTTCTGCCCCTTGACCGTTCCGGCAACCGGCGCTTTCTGCCGGTCATGGTGTACCCGGAACAGGCGGAAGTTCACATTTTGGACGATGAAGCCGCTTCCAGAGCCTACATGGAGCAGCTATGGGCGGAAGCCATGACCATTTACCGCAGCGGGGATTTTAAGCTGTCTTTCAGCCCCGAAATGGTGCGCTATCTCAAAGAACACCAGCGGGATTTCATGCCGGAGGACACCAAGGCTGGGATGATCCAAGCCTACCTTGACCGCTATACCGGCAGTATGGTGTGTTCCAAACAGCTTTTCCGGGAAGCCCTGAACCACCCCTTTGACGAGCCGAAACAATGGGAAATCCGGGAGGTCAACGACATTATGAACCATTGTGTCACAGGCTGGCACTACTTTTCCAATCCCCGGATGTTCCCGGAATACGGCAGGCAGAAGGGCTGGGAGAGTGAAACCCCGGCAACGGACACCAGCAACGGAGCCGAAAAAATCCCGGAGGGATTTGTGGAGGTCACAGAACAGATGGAGCTTCCTTTCTGAAAATCCTACCCCGTTGCCGACTTTGTTGCACGCCTGTTGCCGGGCTGGTTGCCGGGGAAAGCCCCGTAACTGCAGGCTTTTCCCCCTATCAGCAACCAAAGCAACAGAAAAATAAAAGAAAATATAAATTGTAACCAAACCGCCAGACAGAGAAGGTTTTGAGGTTTTTTGAAGCCCGTTGCCGGACTTCGTTGCCGACCTTCTCCTTGTCTGGCTATTCTATTATGGAGGATAACTGCCTATGGCAAAAACGAAAACAGAGATTCATGTTACCACAGTTTTTGACGGCGAGCTGGACGCAGCGGATGTCTTTGTGAGCCTGATTGCCCAAAAATATGGGCAGAATACCGGTAAGGAAAATCTTGCGAAAACGCAAGATTTAGGATATAATAAAGACGAGGTTCAGAAGAACCGTGTTCCGTCTGGATTGTGCGGGTAAACGGTTATGATGAACGGATACGACTACACAGGCATGGACGCAATTCTGGCGGGCAGCTTCCGGGCGGCCATCTATTGCAGGCTTTCCAAAGACGATGACCTTGACGGGGAGAGCGCCAGTATTGCCAACCAGCGGGATATGCTGGAAAGCTACTGCGAAAAGCAGGGATGGGAGGTTGTGGCAGTCTATCAGGATGATGGCTACACGGGGCTGAACATGGAGCGCCCCGACCTGAAACGGATGTTAAAGGCCATCGAGCGCAGGCAGATAAACCTTGTGATAACGAAAGATTTATCGAGATTGGGTCGAAATTACTTGCAAACCGGCACACTGATCGAGGACTTCTTCCCCCGTCACGGCGTCCGCTATATCGCCATGAATGACGGTATCGACACCATGCGGGACAACAACGACATTGCGCCGTTCAAGAACATCCTGAACGAGATGTACAGCAAGGATATTTCAAAGAAGGTACATTCCTCGTATCTTCTGAAAGCCCAGCAAGGCCAGTTTACCGGCTGTGTGGCTCCCTTTGGGTATCGGAAAGACCCGGAGGACAAAAACCACCTGTTGGTGGACGAGGAAACCGCCCCCATTGTCCGGCAAATCTTCCTTTGGGCGCTGGAAGGACACGGCCCCAACTTCATCCGGCGCAGGCTGGAAGAACAGAAAGTGCCTTGCCCTACATGGTGGAACCGGGAACGGGGCTTCCGCAATGTCCGCACCAAATGGGAAAAGAAAGACCCGGAAAACGGGCGGTATATGTGGGATTTCTCCGTGATAAAGGACATCCTGATGAATCCCGTTTATACCGGGGCGATAGCTTCCCAAAAGAAGGACTACCGCTTCAAAATCGGCACCATTGGGGAGAAGAAGCCGCAGGACTGGATTGTGGTGGAGGAACGGCACGAACCGTTGATTGACAGCAAAAGTTTTGCCATCGTGCAGGACAAGCTAAAATCCCGCCAGCGCCCCCGGCAGGACGGGGAAACCAGCCTGTTTGCCGGGCTTATCAAGTGCGGCGAATGTGGTAAGTCGCTGACCATCCGCACCACCCACGCCAAGCACCCGCAGCAGATTTACGCCTGTAAGACCTATGGGGCGTTCGGCAAGAACCATTGCACCCAGCACCGGGTGGAGTACGACACCCTTTACCACCTTGTCCTGAACAAAATCCGGGAGTGCGCCAAGGCTGCCCTGACCGATGGGGAAGCCATTGCCGGGAAGCTGACCAACACCTGCGAAGCCGAACAGAAAGGCCAGCGGGAAGCGTTGGAGCGTTCCCTGACAAAAGACGAGGAACGGATTGAGGTGCTGGAAAAGATGGTGCTGCGGCTCTATGAGGACATGGTTGCCGGGCGGATCAGCGAAGCCAACTTCAATCTCATGCTGGACAAAACGCAGAAAGAACAGGCCGAGTTGAAAGAGCGGGTTGCACAGGGGCGCAAGAAGCTGGCTGATGAAATGCGGCTGGCGATGGACGCCAAACAATGGGTGGACGCCATTCAGGAATATGCCGACATCACGGAGCTGGACGCAGCCATCCTAAACCGCCTGATTAAAGAAATCGTTGTCCATGAACACATCGACAGCGATAAGACACGACACATTTCTATCGAAATTCACTTCAATCTCAAACCCATCCCGGAGGTGGAACAGGTCAAGGGCTGACCTGTCCACGCCGGAGCGGTTCTAAAACAATTCCATATATTTTTTGACACGCCGCCGCCCGCCATCGAGCAAGGTTTTACTCCTATTTAGGGATAAAACAGCTCATGGCGGGCGGAGGTATCGCCCTGGTGGGTGCCACGCTGATTCCGCTGCTCTCCGGCCTGTTCGGTTAATGACGGATGGGCAGTCTGTTTGAATGGATAACAGACTGGATTAAAGAGGGCTTAATTGAAGCGATTACAGGACAATATACCGGTATTTTTGAGTCGGTCAACAACCAGGTTTCGGATGTGGCTTCGCAGGTAGGCCAGACGCCGCAGGGGTGGAATGGCGGCGTGTTCAGTATGATCCAGAATCTTTCTGAAACCGTCGTCATTCCCATTGCGGGAATCATCCTGACATTTGTGCTGGTCTATGAGCTGATTCAGATGATTCTTGAAAAAAACAACATGCACGATTTTGATACCTTCAACATTTTCAAGTGGATTTTCAAGACCTTTGTTGCCACATATCTGCTTACCAACTGTTTCACTATCGTTATGGCGGTATTCGATGTCGCCCAAAATGTGGTAAGTCAGAGCGCCGGCGTGATAAACGGAAGTCTGGATGTCACCGCTGCGCTGTCTGATCTGGAAACGCAGCTTGAAGCAATGGGAATGTGGGAGCTGATCGGTCTGTGGCTGGAAACCAATATCATTAACCTGTGCATGTGGGTATTGTCTATTGTAATCTTTGTCATTGTGTATGGCCGTATGATTGAAATATATCTCACGGTCAGCCTGGCACCCATACCGTTTTCCACGATGGCAAACCGTGAATGGGGGCAGATGGGAACCAATTACCTGCGTTCCCTGTTTGCTTTAGGTTTTCAGGGCTTTTTGATTCTGGTCTGTGTTGCGATTTACGCGGTGCTGGTCCAGTCAATCCCTTCTTCCGGCGATATTCACGGAGCAATCTGGGGTACGGCGGGCTATACGGTCCTGCTGGCCTTTGCCCTGTTTAAGACAGGCTCGCTATCCAAAAGTATATTTAACTCGCATTAGTGCGTAACCAATCTATATTTTCGACAAGGAGGATTTTTCATATGAGTAAAACCAACAATGAAACCATGCAGCCGGAGGTACAGGTGCCGGAGGCGTCCGAGGGCCTGAAGCTGGATGTCCGTGTGCGTCCTATCGCGCCGATGGGGAACCTGCTGGCCTTTGCCAATGTGACAATCGGCGGGTGTTTTAAGATCGACGGCTTCCGTATCTGTTCCGGTGAAAAGGGGCTGTATGTCAATATGCCTTCCACCCAGGACGGGAAAGGGAACTGGAAAGATGTGTGCTGGCCTGTAACGGCGGATTTCCGCAGACAGCTCAACGATGCGCTGATTGAAGGGTACGGCCAGGCGATTGAAAATTTGCAGGCCACGCTTGAAGCGACCAAAGGCGCCGCGGACAGACCTTCGCTGTCCGGTGCGCTCAAAGAAAATGCCGGGAAAGTGAAAGCTCAGCCGGCGAAAGCCGCACCTGCAAAAAATGAGCAGGCCCGTTGATGCAGGAGCAGAAAAAATATGGCATCGTGTATGCGGACCCACCCTGGCGTTATGATATGAAACGCGGAAACGGTGTTGCCGAAAAGCATTATCCCACTATGAGCATTGAGGAAATATGCGCACTGCCGGTTGCAGAACTTGCGGCCAAAGACAGTGCGCTTTTTCTATGGGCTACCTTCCCGCAGCTTAACGAGGCGTTCCGTGTGATGGAGGCATGGGGATTTAAGTATAAGACGCTGGCCTTTTTGTGGCTGAAACAGAACCGGAAAGCAGATTCCTGGTTTTATGGAATGGGCTTCTGGACGCGGAGCAATGCCGAGGTATGTCTTTTGGCGATACGGGGGCATCCCAAACGCCAGTGTGCGGGAATCCATCAGTTTGTCATTTCCCACATTGAACAGCACAGCAAGAAACCGGACGAGGTACGGGATAAGATCGTAAAGCTCATGGGCGACCAGCCCAGGGTGGAACTCTTTGCGAGGCAGCAGACCCCCGGCTGGGATGTATGGGGAAATGAAGTGGAATGTACGGCCATGATGCCGAAACGGAAGGAGTGACCGAATGGAACAGGACGCAAAAAGATTGCTGTTAAAACGGCTGGATGTTTGCCTGAAAGTCCATGCGGATATGCTGGATGCGGATAATATCGGCGCCATTTATGAATTGCAGGACTTGGCGGAGCTCCATTATTACCTGAAGGTGGAGCATGAATTCACACCTGCGGAGGTGGAGGCGCTTCTGGAATTTCAGGACCCTTTGGATGTGGCGCGCTGGTGTAAGGAAGATAACACACATACGCACAGCTTTCCAATCTGTGAACTGTTGAAAGAAATCAATGCGTATGAGCGATTCACAAAGGCAGACCCGGTACCGTCATTTTCCGATAAGTATGCCGAGCTGATGCGGGCATTGACAAAAAACCTCTACGCCTACCGGGAAGAATTGATGTCCTGTGATAAACAGGCCATACTCGGCAGGACCGAAGAAACCGCCGCGGTCATGGCTGCTTACCGCTATATGCAGGATATGTGTTCCCCGAATGAGAAAGAGGTGGATTACCTTCTTCGTTATGATAATCCGCTGAAACTGATTGCGGATCATTGGCCGGACAGTGCGGTTACTTCCGGGGAGGCGGTTCTTTGCGGCGTGATGGAAGAAATAGATTCACCGCCGGAGGAACGGGCACAGTCGCTAAAGTCTATCCGGGAACGGCTGCAACATGCGGCCAAAGAGGTAAAAGATCGTCCGGCTTCAGAAAAAGCGAACCGCAGCGCCGATATACGCTGACGGTACCGGGATTTTGAGATTACGGTGAATGGAGGTGAATCAGATGCCGTATGTACCCGTACCAAAGGACTTAACAAAAGTCAAGACCAAGCTGGCCTTCAACCTGACGAAGCGCCAGCTCATTTGTTTCAGTCTGGCCGCATTGGTGGGGCTGCCGGTGTATTTTCTTACCCGCGGCGCTATCGGTAATTCCGCGGCGGTCCTTCTTATGATTGGACTTATGATGCCCTTTTTCTTCTTTGCCATGTATGAAAAGGATGGGCAGGCGGCGGAAAAGCTGTTGAAGAACCGGCTCCGCTATAAGCTCTGGCCGAAGAACCGGCCTTACCGGACTGAAAATCTTTATAAATCGATTGCCAAAAAGGAGGTATCACAGATTGCCAAAAACCAAGCAGCAGGAGGCGCAGGAAAGACGCCTGCAAAGAAATGTAAAGCAGGCCAAAAAGACCCGCGCCGAAGCAAAAAAGGCAGGACGTAAATCTGCCTTGCATGGGAGACCGCCTAAGAAGGGCGGCCTTTTTTCCGGGCTGAAAGCGGATGCCCCGCAGACGGTCCAGCAGAGTATTCCTTATAAGGAGATGTACCGGGACGGTATCTGCCGGTTGAGCGGTAATTTTTATACCAAGACGGTACAGTTCTTTGACATTAACTATCAGCTTGCACAGGCGGATGATAAGGCACAGATATTTGAGGGATATTGTGATTTCCTCAATTACTTTGACGCTTCCATTCATGTGCAGCTTACTTTTATCAACCAGCGGGCAAATATGCAGGATTTCGCCCGCAGCATCGATATTCCCATCCGCGGCGATGAATACGATGGGATTCGCCGGGAATATGGGGATATGCTCAAAAGCCAGTTGCAGAAGGGAAACAACGGCCTTACCAAACGCAAATATATCACCTTTGGAATTGAGGCGGACGATCTTCGAACTGCAAAAATGCGTCTGGAACGGATTGAGACCGATGTGCTGGCAAACTTCAAGACTTTGGGTGTCCAGGCAAGGCCGTTAAATGGCCTGGAACGTCTGGAGCTGCTTCACAGCCAGCTTCACCCGGACGGCCAGGAGAAGTTCCATTTTGAATGGAGCGACCTGCCGAAAACCGGGCTTTCCACGAAGGACTATATCGCTCCTTCCGGGCTGTCATTTTCCAATGATGGAAAGACTTTCCGGGTGGGCGACCACTCCGGGGCGGTTTCCTTCTTGCAGATTTTAGCCCCGGAGCTGACGGACCGGCTGCTGGCGGACCTTCTGGATTTGAATGACGCGGTAACGGTAAACCTTCATATCCAGTCCATCGACCAGGCAGAGGCAATCCGCAATATCAAACGCAAGATGTCCGATTTGCAGAAAATGACGATTGAGGAACAAAAGAAAGCGGTCCGCTCCGGCTATGACATGGACATCATACCAACGGACCTTGCCACTTACGGCGAAGAAGCAAAGAATCTTTTGCAGGACTTACAGAGCAGAAACGAGAGGATGTTCCTTGTGACGGTTCTGGTGGAGAATATCGCTTTCAAGCGTCAAAAGCTGTTCAATGACATTTTTGCGGCTTCCGGTGTGGCGCAGAAATATAACTGTGCTTTAAAACGCCTGGATTACCAACAGGAACAGGGGCTTATGTCCTCCCTCGCCCTGGGCCGGAATCAGATTGAGATTGAGCGGGGGCTTACGACCAGCAGCACGGCAATCTTTGTACCGTTTACTACCTGTGAGCTGTTTCAGGAAGGCGAAGCCCTGTATTATGGGCTGAACGCTTTAAGTAACAACCTGATTATGGCAAACCGTAAGACGCTGAAAAATCCCAACGGCCTATTCCTGGGAACGCCGGGCAGCGGTAAATCATTCTCCGCAAAGCGTGAGATTGTCAACGTATTCCTTCTGACGGAGGACGACATTATCATAGCGGACCCGGAAAATGAGTACGGGCCGCTGGTACAGCAGTTTGGCGCCCAGGGGCAGGTCATTGATATTTCCCCGACTTCCACCAACTACATCAATCCGATGGATATTAACCTGGACTATTCGGATGACGAGAACCCGATCACGCTGAAAAGTGATTTTCTCCTGTCGCTGTGTGACCTTATCATTGGCGGTAAGGAGGGGCTTTCCCCGATTGAGCGCACGATCATTGACCGCTGTACCCGTCTGGTCTACCGGGATTATTTGCAGGACCCTTGCCCGGAGAAGATGCCGATACTTGGCGACTTGTACGAGCTGCTTTTGAAACAGTCCGAGCCGGAGGCGCAGAATATCGCAACGGCGCTGGAAATTTACGTCAACGGTTCCCTGAATGTATTTAACCATCGTTCCAACATTGATATGAATAACCACCGGGTCCTTTGTTTCCAGTTGAAGTCTCTTGGCAAGGCGCTGAAAGAGATTGGCCTTTTGATTATGCAGGACGCGGTGTGGAACCGCGTTACCGCCAATCGCTCCAAACATAAGACAACATGGTTCTATATCGACGAATTCCACCTTCTTTTGAAGGGGCAGACGGGAAGTTTCAGTGTTGAGATTTGGAAACGGTTCCGAAAATGGGGCGGCATACCGAGCGGTCTGACGCAGAATGTAAAGGATCTGCTGGCCTCCCGTGAGATTGAGAATATTTTTGAAAACTCAGACTTTATCTACATGCTGAACCAGGCGCAGGGAGACCGGCAGATTTTGGCGAAACAGTTGGGGATTTCCCCGCACCAGCTTTCTTATGTGACCCATTCAGGACCCGGCGAAGGGCTTTTGTTCTTTGGAAATGTGATTATTCCATTTGTCGATCACTTCCCGAAAGACACCCTGCTGTACAGCGTACTTACCACGCGCCCGGATGAAGTTGCGGAGACCGGTGCATGAGCGTCTATACCAGACAGGATTTAAGTATCATGCAGGGGTGGCCGTTAGAGAGAAAAATACAGGTCACACAGACGAAGATTATTGAGTGGTATCTGCATTTTGACGGCAAAGTGGCGGTTTCCTTTTCAGGCGGGAAAGATTCAACGGTGCTGTTGGATTTGGCGCGCCGGGCTTACCCGGACATTCAGGCGGCTTTTGTCAATACCGGACTGGAATACCCGGAAATCCGGGAGTTTGTCAGGACGGTTCCAAATGTCACATGGCTGCGCCCAGAGATGCCGTTTCATAAGGTAATAGAGACTTATGGCTATCCTGTCATTTCAAAAGAAGTGGCGCGGCGTATTTATTATGCCCGCAGGGGCAGCCTTTGGGCGATTATGCAGTTGCAGGGAATGAACCGGGATGGTTCTTCTTCAAAATTTGCACAGCGGTATGTAAAGTGGGCGCATCTGGTTGATGCGCCTTTTCTGATCTCGGATCAGTGTTGTGCGGTAATGAAGGAGCGGCCTTTGGACCGGTTTACCAAAGAAACGGGTCTACAACCTATTATCGGTACGATGGCCTGTGAGAGCATACGCCGCCAAAGAGCATATCTGTCTACCGGCTGTAATGCTTTTACCAAGAAACAGCCATCTTCGCAGCCTATGTCTTTCTGGATGGAACAGGACGTGCTGCGATACCTGAAACGGACCGGGATTCCTTACGCTTCTGGTATTTACGGCGACATTGTGGAAGGAAACGGAAAACTCGTTACCACCGGAGCTAAACGCACCGGATGTATGTTCTGTATGTTCGGCGTACACCTGGAAAGGCGGCCCAACCGGTTTGAAAAGATGGCATTGACTCACCCAAAGCAATATGACCTTTGTATCAATCGCTTAGGGTGCGGAAAAGTGCTGGATTATATTGGAGTCCCTTATGGATTTACAGGAGGTGATAACAATGCCACGGGACAGGGAATTTCAAAGGAAAAAGAAAGATACCCGGATGCCGGTCCGTGATTCCCATGCGGAGGAAATTGCAGGCACCCGGCAAAAAGAGCCGGATTTTGACCTTCGACGTGCGCGGGATGCTCCTTCCTCTGCGGGTACTGGCCGGAACCGGAAATATAGCGCCGCAGCGCAGCCGGCAGCGGAGGATTTACAGCAGTCTGCTTTCGATATGCCGCAGCGGGAAGATGTTTCCATACCGGAGGAACCGGAAGGCAGGGATTTGGATCATAAGCCTGAAAGGGAATCCGATGTGGGAGGCACTTCTGTTCAGGAGTCCACAACACCGGAAACACACCGGAGGGATTTCGGATATGAGGATCGCCGGCATGAAGATTCTTTCAGCGGAGATTCTGACACAGGACGCCCGGTGCGGGAGGAATCCAGCGACACGGCCCATTCCGGCCAGACAGAACGCCGCCGTCGGATGCACCAGTATGGCAACAAGTACCAGCAGCGTTTTCAGCAGGCGGCGAAGGCTGAGGAACCACAGGAGAAACAGCCTGGAGCAGCCGAAGGAGAACCGAAGCGCCCTTCCAAGTTGGAGTTTACCGCTGACGAGCTGCCGCCGGAGACAGCGGATAAAAAGCTGACCCAGGCAAGGCGCAGAGCCGAGCGTGTGGAAAAGAAGCTGGAGGACGCCGAGGCGCGTCTGCCTTCCCGGAAAAAACTACGGATGGAAACAGCTTCCGACCCGGAGACCGGCAAAGCGAAAAAGAGGCTGAAATTTGAAAAAGAGGTAAAATCCCAACGCGCCCATGTAAAGGGTTCTCTGCCCCTACGCCCGGTGAAGGCAGGCGCAAATACTGCAATCGGGTACGCCCACAGAAAGGTGTATCAGGTGGAGGAAGAAAATGTAGGTACGAAAGCGGCGCACCGGATCGAGCTTGCAGGCGAGGCCGGGGTACGCACTTTGTACCGGCGCCACAAAACCGCACCGTACCGCAGGGTAACAAAGTTACAGCAGAAATCGGCCAGAGCCAATGCCCGGCTTGCTTACTGGCAGGTATTACAGGACAACCCGGAGCTGAAGAAAAATCTTCTTGCCCGGATGTGGCAGAAACAGAAACTAAAGCGACAGTATGCCAAAGCAGCCAGAGAAGCGAAAAAAGCGGGAAATAGAGCAAAGGACACCGCTGTTACCACGGAAAAAATCGCTGCCGGAGTGGTTCACGCCATTAGGCGCCACCCGGTTATCTGCGGAATTGTGGTCCTGCTCCTTTTGGTATTTTTCCTGATCACCTCCCTGTTTTCTTCTTTTTCCAACCTGGGGACCGGAGGGCTGGGGAGTTTGGCGGCTTCTACTTACCTGGCGGACGATGCGGACATCAACAATGCGGAGCTTAACTATACCGAATGGGAAACGGATCTGCAAATGCAGATCAACCGTGTGGAGACGGACCGGCCCGGTTATGACGAGTACCGCTATAATATCGGCGCCATTGAACATGACCCCTATGTTTTAATGGGGTATCTTACCTCTGCTTATCAGAACTTTACTTATACGCAGATTGAGGGCGTCCTGCGGCAGCTTTTTAGCGAGCAGTATTCCTTATCCTTTACGGAGGAAACGGAAATCCGGTACCGGACAGAAACCCATGTGGACCCGGAGACTGGCGAGGAAACCGAGGAAGAAGTGCCTTACGAGTGGCACATTCTGAATGTAACGCTCACATCTGCCCCTCTGGAAAACCTGATCGTCTCACGCATGAGCGCCGACCAGAAAGAAATCTGCGAAATCCTTTTGCAGACCAAAGGAAACCGCCAGTATGTGAAAAATGTATTTGGCACGAACTGGCTGCCCTATGTTACCAGCTACTACGGCTACCGGGTACACCCGATCAGCGGGGAAAAGAATTACCATACCGGCGTTGATATTGGCATGGCCCAGGGTACGGAAATCCTTGCCGGGCATGACGGAACGGTCACGCTGGCCGGCGAAGCAGGCGGATATGGCCTGTGCGTTGCCATTGAGGGCGAGGCTTACGAGGGGCATACCCTTACAACAAAATACGGGCACTGTTCGCAGGTTCTTGTGTCGGCAGGCCAGGAGGTAAAGGCCGGGGATGTGATTGCAAAGGTTGGCAGTACCGGGAATTCTACCGGGCCTCACCTGCACCTGGAGGTGCTGGTTGACGGGCAATACCTGAATCCTTTGTATTTTGCCGATACCGGCGATACCAGTGAGCGGCACCTGCCGGCGGCTGGCGCAGGCGGTACGGGCAGCTATTTTGACTATGACATCCCGCCGGAGGCTCTGGAGGATGAACAGTTTGCGCTTATGATTGCGGAGGCGGAAAAATACCTGGGCTATCCGTATGTGTGGGGCGGTGCAAGCCCTTCCACTTCGTTTGACTGTTCCGGTTATGTATCGTGGGTAATCAATAACTGCGGTGTGGGCTGGAACGTGGGAAGGCTGACTGCGGATGGACTTTTGGGTGTGTGTACGCCTGTATCGAGCGCGGACGCAAGACCGGGCGACCTGATCTTCTTCCAGGGTACTTACAACACTAGCGGCGCAAGCCATGTGGGAATCTATGTAGGCAATGGAATGATGATCCATTGTGGAGACCCGATTTCCTACGCAAATATCAATACAAGTTACTGGCAGCAGCATTTTTACACCTTTGGGCGTCTGCCATAACAGATTGGAGGTAACAAATTGAACCCTAAAATTGAAAAACTGGCAAAAGACATTGAAAAGACCAAAGCAAAGATTGCGGAGCTGCAGGCCAAGCTCCGCGATTTGGAGAAACAGAAAACGGAGCTGGAGAACACCGATTTTGTGGCGGTGGCCCGCAGCTACCACCTGACACCCCAGGAATTGGCCGAATTCTTAAAGACGCGGCAGATGGCACCCTCACAGGAGACATCGCCGCAGGAACAGGAGGACATGAATGAGGATTAAACGGATTTCTTTCTTCATGGCACTTGTGTTTCTCATAAGTGCCATGAGCTTACCCATGACGGCCTTTGCCGCCGGGGGCAAAGATACCACGCCCCCTACGCTTACGGCGGTGCTGGACGGCGAAACGGTAAAGATTGAGAGCAGCGATGACAATTCCGGGGTAGAGGCGGTCTATATTGACGAAAACCGCGTCAATTCCCTTACGGATGGAAAAGCCTCTGTCGCGCTGAAGGATTATGCCGGTACGGACAAAAAAGTGAGCGTTTATGCGGTGGACTATGCCGGAAACCGTTCAGATGCGGTAAAGTTTGATAATCCCTATTATAAGGAACCGGAGCCTGCGGAGACACCGGCTGTACAGTCTGTGCAGTCCCAGGCATCTTCTTCCGGCAGTACCGGCGCCCAAGGCGGTAATTCCGGCAGCGGTGCATCCAGTACAGGTTTCGCTTCGAGCAGCACTGTTACCCAGAGCAGCGGGAACGGCGGTACAGAAAACTCCGGCAGCAGTTCTTCCGATTCATCGGAATCTGTTTCTTCTATCCCGGAGGGCGCATTTACCCCGGAAGGCACCGGTACGGTGCTGGATGAGGCTACCGGCGAGGGAGACGACAAACAGTTTTATACCATCACAACCGAAGCGGGAAATGTGTTCTACCTCATTATTGACGGGAAACGTGACAGCAACAATGTTTACTTTCTGAACGGCGTTACTGAGGCTGACCTGATGGCCTTAGCCGAAAAGAGCGACGGCAGCGTGAGCGTGATCCCGGAAACGGAGGTATGCACCTGTACGGATAAGTGCGAGGCCGGAAACGTCAATACGGATTGTCCGCTTTGTAAGAATGACCTGAATGGCTGTACGGGAAAAGCGGCGGTCACGGAGCCGGAAGAACCAGACGAACCGGAACAGCCGGAAAAAGACAGTGGCAGCGTTGGCACGATCATTTTTATTGTGGTCGCCCTGCTTGCTGTCGGCGGAGTCGGTTACTATGTCAAGATCGTGCGTCCGAAGCAGCAGGCGGAGGATGACGAAGAATTTGACGAGGATGAGGCTTACGGAGAAGGTTTTGACCCGGACGAGGCTTACGGTGAGCCGGATTATCTGTCGGAGGATGATTTTGACGACAGGACTTCGGAAGGCAATCAGGAGGACGGCGAATAAGGAGCCGTCCTTCACTATTTATGAAAGTGAGGTCTTTCTATATGAGAACAAACACACACCGCCGCGGCTTTCACAGGCTTGTGGCATTTTTACTCTGCGCGGTTTGCCTTTTTGGGCTGATTCCCGCGCAGGCATTTGCTATGGAACCAGGGCAGAAAGCAAGTTCCTGGCTGGGCGACCAGTATGTGGGCTCTGATGGGCAGCATTATTATTCCCCGTCGCCGACCAAGTTTCTTGCCTATAATTCCGATGGTACCACAGAGCAGCGTTCCGGTTCCGGGGGCAGCGCCTACCGGCACTATATGCTGACGGATTCGGACGGCATTAGCCATCAGGTCTTTTGTGTGGAGAGCGGGATTCCCTATACTACTTCTGATAATACCTATACATCAGAGAGTGGGACGAACAGCCAATACTTAAACCTTCTCCCCGCCGAAGCAAGACGGGGGATTACCCTGACGGCAATCTACGGCTGGAAACCCGGCGCCTCTCTTCCTGTTTCCGGAATCAATGAGGATGATTATAAGATGGCGACCCAGATTATACTCTGGGAATACCAGCAGCAGCTCCGGAGCGACCCTTACAGCCGCCACGGTAACGGCCATGCCTCCGCAGACCAGTATTACAGCGTGATTGCCGGGCGTCCTGCGGAGAAAGCCTATAACTGGATTCTTTCGCAGGTCGCTTCCCATTCCACGGTTCCGTCCTTTACTTCCTCCAAGAAAAGCGAGGCCCCGGAGCTGGAACTGAAATGGGACACGGACAAAAAGGTTTATACCCTGACTGTTACCGATACCAACAACCTGAATATCGATCTGGAAAACCTTGCCGGCAGCGGCGTGTCCGTTACCAGAAACGGCAACAAATACACCTTTACCAGCAGAAATATGATTATGGACCCTGTGACCTTTGAATTCCGCAAGGATATTCCGGTTGCAAACGATATGCTAATCTGGGGGCGGCCTGGTTATCAGACCATGATGACCGGTGCCAGTGACCCGGTTTCCTTCTTCGTAAAAATCAAGACGGAGACCTACGGCACCGCAAAGATTGTCAAGACCAGTGAGGACGGCATTGTGTCCGGGATTTCCTTTCACATTTCCGGCACCGATATTTTGGGAAATGAAGTCAACGAGGATGTTACCACCGGGGAAAACGGGCAGATCGCTAAGAAGCTCCTTCCCGGTACTTATCTTGTGACCGAGATTCCGGTAGACCGCTATGTGACCCCTTCCGCGCAGTATGTGACGGTTGAGAGCGGTCAGACCGCTACTGTCCATTTCAGTAATATTCTGAAGAAATTCCGCGTCCATGCAGTAAAGAGCGACGCAGATACCGGAACCGCCCAGGGCGACGCTACCCTTGCAGGCGCAACCTATGGACTGTTCAACAACGGCGAATTGGTAGATACCTACACCACCGGACCGGACGGCAGTTTTATGACCCGCTATTATGTCTGCGGCGATAACTGGACGCTCCGTGAGATTGAACCAAGTACCGGTTATCTTTTGAATGATACCGTTTATGAGGTGGGCGCTTCCCCTTCTTTGTACGAAGTGGAGCTGAACACTACGGAAAACAATGTCACGGAAACTGTGATTTACGGCAACATTCAGCTTGTCAAGCATACGGATGACCCTGACCCGGATGTGTCCGAGGAAGAAAATACGGAGGAACCGAACGAAGGAACCATTGAAAGACCGGAGGCCGGCGCCGTCTTTGAGATTTATCTGAAAGCTGCCGGCAGCTATGACGCGGCGAAAGAAAGTGAGCGTGACCTGCTTACTACGGATGGTGATGGCTTTGCGGCGTCTAAGATGCTGCCTTATGGACACTATACGGTCCACCAGGTTGCCGGCGAAGATGGAAAGGCTTTTATTCCGGACTTTACGGTATTTATTTCCGCGGACGGTCAGACTTACAGCTATATCCTGAATAACCGCACCATCACCGCAAGGCTGCGCGTGGAGAAGTGTGACGCCGAGACCGGTAATATTATCCCTATGACCGGTACCGGGTTCCAGATCAAAGACCTGTCTACCGGCGAATTTGTCACGCAGGAAATCTACTATCCGAACCCGGAAACCCTTGATACGTTCTATGTTTCGGATGAAGGCTGGCTGATGCTGCCGGAGCCGTTGCACACCGGCGATTATGAGCTTTACGAGGTGGCGGCTCCTTATGGTTATGTCCTTTCCGGTGAGCCGGTGCCGTTCGGCATTGACGGCAGCGAGGCCGTTGTCACGGTCACACAGTACAATATGCCGCAGAAGGGACAGCTTACGATCACTAAGACCGGAGAGGTATTTGCTTCTGTTCAGGAAAACGAAGGCTTGTATCAGCCGGTTTATGAAGTCATGGGATTGCCCGGTGCGGTCTATGATGTGATTGCCGACGAGGATATTTATACCGGAGACGGCACACTTCGCGCGGCAAAGGATACGGTTGTAGAAACCCTTACTACGGGGGATGACGGAACGGCGCAGAGCGGGCTTTTGTACCTGGGCCGCTATCGTCTGGAGGAACGCCAGGCGCCGCAGGGCTGTGTCATAAATACTACCCCGGAATATGCGGAGCTTACCTATGCGGGTGAGACGGTGGAAATCACGCAGACCGCCCTCGGTCTTTATGACGAGCGCCAGAAGGTCGATGTTACCCTATTTCAAAGCTCTGGAAACAGATGAACGCTTTGGCATTGGTTTTGGCGAAGAATACAAGGATATTTCCTTTGGCCTTTATGCTTCTGCTGACCTGACGGCTGCGGATGGCAGCGTGATTCCGGCGGGCGGGCTTCTGGAAGTAGTTTCCGTTTCCGCAAATGAGGCAGGTGGTTATGACGCTTCTTTTGCCTCTGACCTGCCTTTTGGCAGCTATTTTGTGAAGGAGCGCACCACAAACAGCGCCTATGTTCTTTCTGATACCGAATATCCGGTAGTATTTGAATACGCGGGCCAGGAGACGGCGCTGGTACAGATTCTTGTGAATGACGGCGAGGCCATTTCCAACGACCTGCTCCGCGGGCGTGTAGACGGTGTGAAATACGGTGAGGACGCAGACGGCGGCGAGGCGGTAAAGCTGGCCGGTGCGGTCATGGGCCTGTTTCAGCCTGACACGGAGGAATTTACCGAGGAAAACGCGCTGCTTACCGTTGCTACCGGCGAGGATGGCAGCTTTGCCTTTGAGAATATCCCTTACGGCCACTGGATCGTAAAAGAAATCTCCGCTCCGGTGCTTTATACCGTCAGCCCGGAAGAACATCATATCTATATCGGTGCGGACGGCCAGAGTATTGAAATCCGTGTGGATGATACCCTGATCCGCGGCAACGTACAGGTCAAAAAGACCGAAGCGGTTGACGAGCCTTCTTCCGTGGAGAAAGAGGACGAGGATAATAATACCTTTATGCGGTTCCTCTCCGGCGCGGAATTTGAACTGTATGAGGACGCCAACGGCAACAAAGAGTTTGACAGTGAGGATAAGCTGCTGGGAACGCTTACGGAGACGGACGCCGGATTCCATACGGCGGAAAATCTTCTGGCAAAGGGCTATTTTGTGAAGGAAAGCAAAGCGCCGGAGGGTTATCAGCTTGACGAAAATGCTTACTACTTTGAAATTACCGAGGACGGCCAGACGGTAGTTGTGGAAAATGGGGAGGCTGGACGCGGCTTTACCAACGAGGCGTACCGCGGCAACCTGAAGATCACAAAGGATTCCAGTGACGGACGCAAGGATGGGTTCGCCATTGAGGTCAAGAGCGCAGACGGCTCCTATTGCGAAACCTTTACCACTCCAAAATCCGGCGTGATTGAGGTTAAGGGGCTGCGTGCCGGTATTTATACGGTAACAGAGGTAGCGAACCGTGCCAGCAAGGATTATATCATTCCTGACGCAGCCACGGTGGAAATCAAGGCGGATCAAACAGCTACGGTCCAGTTCTTCAATGAGAAACCGGAGGAACCGGAGAATCCGGAAAACCCGACCACGCCGTCTACGCCTTCCACTCCTTCCACGCCGTCGAATCCTGATAAGGCTGTACCGCAGACCGGGGATGACAACTTCATTTTCCTGTATGGGGGTCTTTTGGCGCTGTCTGTGATTGGCGGAGGGCTGTTCGCTGTTTCCTATTTCAAAAAGGGAAAATACAGCAGAAGGACACCTAAGACAAAGGCTGCCGGCATTACAGTCGTTTCCCTCTGCGCGGCGCTGGCCCTGTGCAGCGGTTTTCTGATGGTACGGGACATCTGCCAGTACCAGGAGAGCGCCGGAGCCTATGACGACATTGCTTCCCTTGTAGAGCTGCCGGAGGACGGTGAAACCGAGGCGGTTCCAGATGAACCGGAAGCTGCCGGGCAGGACCCTTCTATCGTCCTCCCAGTGGTAGACTTTGAAACTCTTTGGGAGACCGGACCGGACATTATCGGATGGCTCAACCTTCCCGATACGGTTATCAATTATCCGGTTACGCAGGCTGAGGACAACGAATATTACCTGCGCCATCTGTATGACGGTACCTATAATAAGACGGGCTGCCTGTTTGCGGACTATGAGAACCAGGCAGATTTTTCAGACCGCAATACCATTATCTACGGTCACAATATGCGGGATGGTTCCATGTTTGCCGCGCTGAATGAGTATAATGAGCAGAGCTATTTTGACGAGCACCCGCAGATGTATCTTGTGACCCCGGATGGCGGTTATCTCTGCGAGATTTTCACGGCATTTGTAGCAAAGCCTTCCGAATCTGGCAGCGATACTTCTCCCTGGAGGCTTGGCTGGAAGGATGACGGGGCCTATACCACATGGCTGTCTGCAATGGCGGACCGCTCTGTCATAGAAACGGATGTTACCGTGACTTCCAGTGATAAGGTGCTTACCCTTTCCACCTGTACGCCGGGCGGAGCCAGCAGGTTTATTGTCATGGCAAAGCTGGTGGAAGTAAACAACTGAACAAATCAAAAAAACGGTGCGGGGGCATATGCTCCCGCACCTGCTATTTAGGAGGATTTTTATGGTAAATGCCATTGTTTCGATACCTGGTTATGTTCATCTGTACCGCTCCCTTCTCCGGTTCTATGATATGCCGGAAAATGAGGTCAGGGAAATGCTGTATCTTTTGAATACGGCCAACCTGGACTGCTACGAGTATTACCACCCGCAACGTGAGCTGATCCAGAGCGGGCCTGTTGCCTTCTGCCATTGGCTGGAGACGATGGACTGCCGCCCTTACCGGACGGAGGTACAGCTTTACAAGTCGCTGCTGTTTATGAAGCGCAGCGTTGACCGGGATTTGATCGTGACCTCCCAGCGGGAGGCGCTGCAAACGCTGCGGTGTATCATTTCCAACCTTGAATACCGTTTCTACAAGGCGTATGGAATGGAGATCGAGGACAAACGGACGGTGTACGGAGAATGTACTTACCGGCTGGTTCCCAGGGAGGACGAACCGAGCGTGTGCCTGATGCACGACTGGATTTATCTGCCGAGTGCGTAAAATGCAACGAATAGTATATAAATTTCGTTGCAAATAACATGGCCGAAGGCCCTTTGGCTTGAATAATCTGGCAGACATTTGGAAATACCAAAAATAAGACTCTTTGGACAGTTGAAAAAATGCAACGAATAATATATAATATTCGTTGCAAAGGAGGCAGATTCCAAATGGCAAAAGGATATATTCAAGAAGTACGAAAAAGGGTTGCGGCTGCGGCTGACGGGAGTGTTTTTGCCGCTTCGGATTTTGCGGATATTGCTGATGCGAATACGATACGCTCAGCCCTGTACCGGCTTGTAGAGGACGGTGTTTTACGCCGGATTTTGAAAGGCATTTATGAAAAGCCGGAATACAGCGAGATGCTGAAAGAATATGTAGCGGCAGACCCGGACGCTGTAGCAAAGGCGCTGGCCCGAAGTTATCACTGGACCATTGCCCCATGTGGGAATACAGCGTTGAATCTGCTTGGCTTATCTACGCAGGTAACGGCGGTATGGTCCTACATCAGTGACGGACCGTATAAAACCTATGAATGGAACGCCACAAAGCTGCAATTTAAGCATAGGACCAATAAAGAAATCACCGGGCTTTCCTACATGACGATACTTGTTATTCAGGCATTGAAAACTTTGGGTAAATCGAATGTGACTTCCAAAACGATCCAGGCGCTGCAATCACGATTAAGTGAAAGTGATAAGGCGGCTATGTTAAAGGAGGCAGCAGAATCTACAGATTGGGTCTATGATACGATACGGCAGATTGCTGGGGAGGTACGAGAGAAATGATACAGGTTGCAAGATTTTCAGATAATGATAAGCGGCGGCTGTTTAGAAATACAGCAGATAAAATGGGCTTGAACGATGCGATTGTAGAAAAAGATTTTTGGGTATGCTTTACGTTGGATTATCTCTTTCACCGCTCACCCTGGAAAGATGCCATTACATTCAAGGGCGGTACCAGCTTATCAAAAGCCTTTAACTTAATCAGCCGGTTTTCAGAGGATATAGACCTGATTCTGGATTGGCGTATATTGGGATATGGCAAGGATGAACCCTGGGAGAAACGCTCTAACACAAAGCAGGACGCTTTCAATAAAGAAGCTAATGCACGGGCGGAGGTCTTTTTAGCAGAAACCTTCTGTCCGGCAATTAAAGAAGGATTATCTCAGGAGCTTGGTTGTGATGCAGACATCCACATGGATGGCGAAGAAAAGCAGACAGTCATTTTTGCCTATCCAAAATTGTTCAGTAATGCAGGCACTTTGCAGGTAATCCGTCTGGAGATTGGCGCTTTGGCAGCATGGACGCCGGCGACAGCGGCTGAAATTGTTCCGTATGCAGCAGAATATTACCCGGATGTCTTTACGCAGAAAAGTACAAACATTTTGACTGTGGCGCCGGAACGTACCTTTTGGGAGAAAGCCACGATTCTGCACCATGAGGCGAACAGGCCGGAACATCTGGAAATGCCGCAGCGTTATTCCAGGCATTATTATGATTTGTACCGTATGTCTATGACTTCGGTTAAAGAGATGGCCTTTACCCGGCTCGACCTGCTGAAGAAAGTCGTGGACTTCAAAATGAAGTTTTATCCGAGAACATGGGCGAAGTACCCGGAAGCTGTGCCGGGCACGTTGAAACTGATTCCTCCGGAATATCGGTTCGCAGCACTGGAGGCGGATTATGAATCAATGAGGGATATGCTCTATGGCGATGTACCGGATTTTGGAACCGTTATGGAGGCCGTCAAGATTCTGGAAAAAGAAATCAATACACTTTAAGCGCACAGATTATATTGCCAGCTATTCTAAAATTGCTTAGGATAGCTGGTTTTTTATTTCAAGGGAGGGATGCCATATTACACAAAATGAAGTCAATGCCGTATTTGACGAGCAGGTGCGCCGCTGTGCCGACATCCTGCAAAAGAAAACCAAAGAATATACCGGGGATGATACGGACCGCCTGGGAGCGTTCAAGGCTGCGGCTGCTTTGCAGCACTGTTCGCCGGAACGGGCCCTTGCCGGGATGCTGGCAAAGCACATTATTTCCCTGTATGATATGTGTTTTGCCGATGACGTTAGCTTTGGCATGGACACATGGGATGAAAAGATTACAGACAGTCTTAATTATCTGTTTTTACTGAAAGCCATTGTAAAGGAGGGACATACCAATCAACAGAATTGAAGTGAAGATTTTGAACTGCCAGGCGGTACAGGAGACCGAAAAACATATGGTCTTTGCTGCCAGGCTTACCCAAAGGGGCCACCGGATTACTACAATGGATGACCTGACGGCCCTCTATGAAAAGTCATTTAGCGCTGATACTGTGGCGGCTATCGGCAGCCTTCCGCACCCTACAGTACAGAAATTTGCGGTAATCACCGTTGCGGTTGTGGGAGCAAGCCGGCGCTTTCTGGCGCAGATCACAAGGCACCAAAATGAAGTAAAGTTTATGAGCGCATCCTTACAGTACAGCAATTACACAGGGCAGGCGGATTTTGCCATCCCCTATGAAGTTCTGGCTGCGCCGAAAGAAATCCAGGAAATGTACCTGAAAAGCTGTAAATCTGATATGGATTGTTATGAAGAACTGTGCGCAGCCGGGATTGGACACGATGCAGCCGGGTATGCCACGCCCCAGGGCCTTAGGAATGTGCTGATTATCAGCGCCACCGCCTTTCAATGGAAACATATCATCGGCCAGAGGGTGTGCCGGCGTAATACGGACGAAACCAGGATCGTGCTTTTGAAAATCTGGCGAGAGCTTTATATATTGAGCCCGGCGCTGTTCGCCCCTGCTCTTGCCGGTCCATTCTGTCAAAGGGACAAATGCCTGGAGGGGAAAATGACCTGCGGAAGAAAGATTGCGGGCGGTATGACACCCGGCGAGATTTTGGCGGCAGATTATCCGCTGCTTACGGGAGGCGGCCCCTATGAAGATTAAGCTGATTGATTTTGGCGTGCCGGAAAACCGGAGACCTTATCGGCCACATGGGAACGATGCCGGCGCAGATGTGTATATGCCCTACGACTGTACATTGCAGCCGGGCGAGATTGCAAAGGTTCCGCTGGGTTTTGGGATTGAGGTGCCGGACGGATATGCAGGATATGTGTTCCCACGAAGCAGCATGGCGGCAAAGGGGCTGGTCTGCGAGCTGCCTCCGGTAGATTCCGGCTATCGCGGTGAAATCCATGCGATTATCAGTAATGTAAGCAATAAAACCCAGGAACTTTTCAAAGGTATGCGTGTAGGACAACTTGTGATTACCCCGGTTGTGATTGCGGATTTTGTTTCGGAGTTGGGAGCAGAGCGTGGAACCGGTAATTTTGGAAGTACCGGCGAATGATCTTACTTTATTGCCGGTATAGAAGGATGTTCCCTGGGATATGCTGGAAGCAGGAGGTTTTCAATCTCTGTAGGCCAATCCAAGCTAAAAAAAGCGGCCAATAATGACCGCTTTACTTCCTGTTGTTCAGCTCTTTCATAATGCCGAGAATATAGGCCATTGACTTAGGATCGAGCCGCTTTGCCTCTGCAACGAACTCTTGCAGGGTTTCCGGGTATGCGTTTCCTTCGTCAAAGAATTCCAAAGGGGTTACGCCGAGATATTCGCAGATGTAGAAAAAAGACTGCATGGAGGGAAGTGATTTTTTGTTCTCAATGTTATTGATGTAGTTGTTCGCTTGCCCCAACGACAGCGACATGTCGCGTGCAGATACACCCTTTTGCGTCCTCAGCTTTGCCAGCCGTTCCGGGACAAAATCTTCGTACATCAACATCACCTCCCATTCTGTAATAGATTTTACCTCACACCTCTCCTTTATTCGCAAAATACAAGAGGGCGTTTCGGTTGACTTGCTAAAATAAATCTATTAAAATGAGTGGGATAAAAGTTTCAATCTATCGGAGGAAGAAAAGAGATGGCAGAAAAGACTTGTTGTGTTACAGGACACAGAGATATACCGGCTGAACAGATAGATACCGTAAAATATGCTTTGCGGCGTGAAATTATAAAGGCGGTTTCGGATGGCTATACCGGGTTTATGACCGGTTTTGCGGATGGCGCGGACCAATACTTTGCGGAAATGGTCGTAAAGCTGCAAGAGGATTTTCCCAACCTGCGTCTGATTGCGGTGCTTCCCTATCGGAAACGGATGGACAGCTTAGAGTCCAGAGAGCAGACAAAGGCGCTGCTTCATGCTTGCGCGGATGTCGTTGTCATTCAGGAGGAATACAGGCCCAATGTCTACGCCAAGCGCAACCGGTACATGGTGGAACACTCTGACCGGGTGATCGCCGTCTATGACGGGCGGGAAAAAGGTGGAACGGTAAATACGATTCGACTTACCCATAATATGAAGAAGGAATTGCGGGAGATTCCTGTGGGAGAAATCCGCGTACCAAGACTGTAGAATTAAATCATGGTAACTTTTATTGACGCTCACTTGATAGTGGGCGTTTTCTTATGCCGAAAAGGAGGGATTTTTTATGTGGAACCTGATAACACACTTTCTGACTTTTGCAGGGGGAATGTCTGCCGGCGTTGTACTGATGTGTCTTTTGCAGGCCGGAAAGCAGGCTGACGAACAGATGGAGGAACTGGATAGGAGGAACATGGAATGAATCAGGAATTTGCAGAATATATCAAAAGCCATATCCGGGAATATCTGTCTCAGGATTATAATGACGCGGATATAACCCTGGAAGAAGTTACGAAGGGAAATGACCGGACACTTACCGGACTTATCATCCGAAAAGGCGGGGAAATGACTGTCCCGACAATCTATCTGGAACCTTTTGAGGCAGAAAACAAAAAAGGTCGTCCGTTGGATGATATAATGCGGCAGATTGCAGAAATCAGAATGGAAAATAGTGTGGGAAAACTCTTTCATGTGGATGACCTGAAAGATTATGAAATAGTCAGACCTATGCTTATGATCCGCTTGTGTGACCCGGAAAAGAACAAGGAATATCTCAAAGGAAAGCCCTATACCATCTGCGGGGAATTGGCGGCAACTTACCGGATTCAGGTCATGGAGAACGAGGAAGGAGTCGCTTCTGTCGCAGTAACGGACAGTATGCTGAATTTGTGGGGGATTACGCCGGAGCAGCTTCATCGTGATACAGTTCATGCGGAAAATGCCAAAAATCCTGTTATGTTTTACAGCATGGAGGATTTAATGTCAGAGCTTATGTTTTCCGTTGAGCCGAAAAACCTTTTTGACAGCCCGGAGCCTGTAGATACCGATTTTACACCCATGTATGTCTTGACAAATCCTGGCAGGCAGGATGGCGCTGGGGTAATTGCGCGGGACGGGGTACTGGATAAAATCGGTGAATTGGTCGGAAAGAATTTCTATGTCCTCCCTTCGTCTGTCCATGAGGTGCTGATCGTACCGGAAAATGGAAATACGCAGGCAAAAGAGCTGGAGGATATGGTTCGGGAGGTTAATGCTACTCAGGTGGCGCCGGAGGATTTACTTTCGGATAAGGTACAGTATTATGACCGGGCAGCAAAAACCCTGGGACGGAAACAGGAAAAAGGGCTTTTGGAACGTCTTTCCGAAAACAAAGCGCAGGTCCGGGAAATGGCGGCAAAGATGCCGGAAGAAAGGCGTACTGTGAAACAGGAACCATGTTTGTAAAGGGCAGCTATCCGGCTGCCCTTTTGTTTTCAAGAAATGGAGGTTACGAGAATGAAGTTGGTAATTGCGGAAAAGCCCTCTGTCGCTATGTCGCTGGCGGCGGTGTTGGGTGCGAATGAGAAAAAGGACGGCTACATGGAAGGCGGCGGGTATCTGGTAAGCTGGTGTGTCGGCCATCTTCTGGAGCTGGCACAGCCAGAAGCCTACGGAGAACAATATGCCAAATGGCGCTATGGAGATTTGCCGATTCTGCCGGAGGAATGGAAGTATGAAGTACCGAAGGATAAGAAAAAGCAGCTTGGCCTTCTCTGCCGGCTGATGAAGGACAAACGGGTGGATTCGGTTGTATGCGCCACTGACGCCGGACGCGAGGGTGAGCTGATCTTCCGGCTGGTGTATGAGTATGCCGGGTGCGGCAAACCGATGGAACGCCTTTGGATTTCCAGTATGGAGGATGCGGCAATCCGGGACGGTTTTGAGCATTTGCGTCCCGGCCATGAGTATGACCGGCTGTATGATGCCGCTGTGTGCCGGGCCGGGGCTGACTGGCTGATCGGCATTAACGCCACTCGCCTTTTTTCTGTCCTGTATGGCGTCACGCTCAATGTTGGGCGCGTCATGTCCCCTACGCTGGCCCTTCTGGTACAGCGGGAGGCGGAGATTCAGGCATTTACGAGCAAGCCCTTTTATATACCGGAAATTACCTGCGGCGGATTTACAGCTTCTGGCGAAAAGCTGTCCGGGAAAAATGAAGCTGAAGAAATCCGTATAGCATGTGACGGGAAGGACGCTGCGGTGCTGTCCGTGGAAAAACAGGTCAAAACAGTCCAGCCTCCCCGCCTCTACGATCTGACGACCTTACAGCGGGAATGTAACCGCATTTATGGATATACGGCCCAGCAGACCCTTGACTATATACAGTTTCTTTATGAGAAAAAGCTGGCGACCTATCCCCGGACGGACAGCCAGTATTTGACTGAGGATATGCAGGCCACCGCTGCTTCCCTGATCCTCTGGCTGCGGGAACATATGCCTTTTGGAAAAGGCTGTGCCGGAGAACCGGATATTGACCGCGTGACCGATGGCAGCAAAGTTACCGACCATCACGCTATCATTCCTACGGTGGAGATTGCCCGGACAGATCTGTCGGAGCTTCCTTCCGGGGAGCGGAATGTACTGACGCTGATTGCTGCAAGGCTTCTTTGCGCAACAGCCAAGGCCAACCAGTTTGAAACGGTAACGGCTGTGTTGGACTGTGAAGGCTATTTCTTTACGGCAAAGGGAAAGACCATATTGCAGGCCGGATGGAAGGAGGTGGAACGCCTTTACCGCATGGGCTTGAAACAGGATAAGGCAGAAGAAAAAGAGGACGAGGACGCTGCTCTGCCTCCGCTGCAGGAGGGCCAGACCTTTGAAAAGGTATCTGCGGGCGTCCGGGAAGGCAAAACTTCCCCGCCGAAGCATTATACCGAAGATTCCCTACTGGCAGCTATGGAAACGGCAGGCGCCGGGGATATGCCGGAGGATGCCGAGCGTAAGGGCTTAGGTACGCCGGCCACCCGTGCGGCCACGCTGGAAAAACTGGTTTCTGCCGGTTTCGTGCAGAGGAAGAAAAAACAGCTTATTCCCACGGAAAAAGGTACGAATCTGATTCTGGTCCTGCCAGACAATATCAAATCGCCTATGCTTACTGCGGAATGGGAGTCCATGCTGAAACAGGTGGAGCGCGGCGAAGTTTCTGCGGAGGCTTTTATGGAGGGGATTGCGGATATGAGCCGTGCGCTTGTAAAAAAACATACTGCGCCGGAGGAACGGTTTGCCGGATTGTTCCCGGATGCGAAAGGAAATGGACGTGAGGCTGTCGGGACCTGCCCTCGCTGCGGAGGAACCGTGTATGAGGGCAAAAAGGGATTTTTCTGCGATAACCGGGATTGTTCTTTTGCGCTCTGGAAGGATAACAGGTTTTTTTCCAGTAAGAAAAAGACCATTACAAAATCTGTGGCGGCTGCACTTCTGAAAGAAGGCCGCGTTTCCATATCCGGGCTTTACAGTGAAAAGACCGGAAGAAACTATGATGCGGAGGTAATTCTGGACGATACCGGCGGTAAATATGTCAATTTCAAGCTGGAATTTCCGGCGAGAAAAGGCGGCAAAAAGTGAGCGGGCCGCCCTGCCGTGAACTAACACGGTCTGAACGCGCGGCAATCCGAAGGCTGGTAACATATTTCTGTGCCAACTATGATGACCGGGATAAGCTCTGCCTACCCTTAGACTGTTCCTGCTATATGCTGAATAAATGGTGGACCGGCTCACTGTGCCGGTACTTCCGTAAGGCGGTGCTTCCAACCGATCCGTCTTTAGAATCTGCCATTACGGGCGAGGACACATCTATGAAACAGAAAATATGCCCGGTCTGCGGGAAGGCTTATCTTCCGACAACCAGCCAGGCATATTGTTCCGATGCCTGCCGCACTTTTGCGAGACGGAAATCCGAGCGGGAACGCAAGCGCAGAAAGCGGCAGAATCAGGGTAATGTGTCCGCAACTTAATGAAAAAAGGGCTTGATTTGTAAGGCTTTCGAGAGCCGGTTTGACAGGCGCCTATATTAGAATACTCATGGTCTCTGAAATGGGGCTAAGCTGCGGACAAAGGCGCTTTGGGAGGCGCTTATTTTTTTGTCTTCCCAGGGATGACGCCAGACCTTTGCAGGTCTGGCAGATCGTCCCCTTCGGGAACGGCTGCGCGGCTGTGCCGCTGTCAAACACAGTCAGGAGGGATGCTTATAGAAAAAATACCGATTACAGCAGATATTATGCGGATTGATACAGGGACGCAGACCGTTGATATGCAGCAGATTGATAACCGACGTTTTATGTTCGACCCAGATACAGGGATATTGATTTTAGGCCGGCAGTATGCGGAAACGGACCTTGTGAATTCCAGTCATGCGGCAGAGCTGGCCGGCGCCGGGATTACAAAGAATTTTGATCATTTTATCCGCGGCTGGATTGGCACTGGCGGGGACTATCCAAAGGGAATCATTCATTTTGCCCCTTGTGTGGACGCGAGGAACATAAAGCTGTTTGAACGGGCTTTTGACACATTGGAGATGTTTCGGGACAACGGCGCGCTGGCGGGGACGGTCATACGCGGATTCGGGAACCGCTGGGAGCAGCCTCTATCCGATATTCTCACGGATTGCCGGGAGGCGGAGCGGAAACCCTCTGTCCGGGAACAGCTAAAGAAAATGCCGGAAAGGAAAGCTGCCCGGCAGAATAAGGAAAATCAACAGGAACGATAGGAGGCGATTTTTTGAGTATCAGCACGATTACAACAGATGATTTGCTCTGCATGGAAAGCAAAGAAGGTCTGATTTTGATGGGCTGCGGCGGAGACTTACAGGAATGGGTGGACGGAATCAATGAGATGTTCACGGAATCGGGGATTTTGAAAGGCGGCAGCAGGTTTGAGGATGTTTCCGCTTTCCAGTATGACGGCATGACTTGTCTGCTCTATCCTTTTGAGGGCGTGAATCTGGATATTGGAAAACTTGCCATGTGGCGTTTGCAGACCCATGAGAATTTTGGCGGCACATGGCTGTCTGATTTTGTACCCAACCGTTTGGGCGGCTTTATCGGAGAACCTTCGCCGGAACCGGAGAAACCGGATTGCGCTCTGATCGGACAGGACGGGAATATTTTTAACCTGGTAGGAATTGCCGCCCGTACTCTCCGGGAATATGGCCGGAAGGATCAGGCAAAGGAAATGACAGACCGGGTGTTTGCTTCCGGCAGCTATGGAGAGGCGCTTTGTATCATTGGCGAGTATGTCAATATCACCGATTCCAAGCCAGAGACAGAGCGGAAACCCTCTGTCCGGCAGCACTTGAAGGAAACCAAATCCGTAGAACCGTCCGGTCATGTAAAACCGGGCCGGCAGCAGGAACGATAACAGGAGGATGCAATATGGAACAGACATACGGTGTATGGGCGGTGCGAAGCGCCGCCTCTATCTTTGGACATGCGGAAAGCTGGTGCAAGGAGGACGGCAAGCCTTTGGAATTTGACAGCCGTGAGGCTGCCGAAACCTATGCCAGAGAAATGAGCAGCAGGACAACGGCCAATGTGCATTACTATGTGAGGAACAAAGAGCCGGAACCCGGCGCGGTGAAAAAGCGTGCCGCTCAGCCGGATTTGGATGCCCGCGCTCACGCTGAAACCACGCCGCGGAATGAAGCAGCGGAAAAACAAAATGAGATTCCCGGCAGGCAGATTATAGCGGAGCCGGACCCGCTGGTGGAAATCCGGTCTGCGGTACACAGCAATTATGCGGGCATGGTCGCTATGATGGGAGCGGATAACCGAGTATATCTGGGAAAAGAGGAACGCTGCCACTATGAGGATATGCAGCCCTCCTATTATGACAATCAGGACGGTTCCTTGTGCTTTGTCTGCGACCAGCCGGATATGTATTATTTTCTTTATGGCGAGGGGTGGGTGCATACCCAGGACGAAATGCTGAACCGGGGACTTACCATGCGGCAGTATGAAGAATTTGCCAGACTTCGGGACGGAGTGCTGTCGCAGTTTACGCTAAGCAGGGAAATCCTGTTTGCGGGGCAGCCCTTCCAGCCGCCCGAAAGCTATCTGCGTAATGCGGAGCTTTACGAGGAAGGCCAGACGGGAAATTATAATATGCTGGACGGCAGGCTGAACAATGAGCCCCCTGTCCGTCCCGACCTGACGGACGGACAGACTTATGAGGAAATAAAAGAGCTTGCCCCAGAGACTTTGCCGGGGGATAAACCGTCCCTTATGGAACGCCTGAAAGCGGACCGCCCGGAGCGCGATGCCAGGCAGATCGTACCGCCTGATTTGGAAAGGGAACGGTGATAAATGGGAGTAAAATTCGAGAATATAGATATATTGGATGCTTTAGGTCAGATTATGGAGTTGCATACACAGCACTATAAAGATGACTTTGATATGGATAAAGAACTGATCCCCAAATTGGCAGAATCAGCGGACCCGGAGGACAGGCGCCTTCTCTGGATGTCAAGGCCCTGCGGCACCTATACCCTGCGGGAGCGGGAAGTCTATCTGGATGGCAGCTATGAAAATAATGTATGGAAATTTTACCATGAGCAGACCAAAGACCCGGTTCTTGCCTTTGCCCTCTCCATAAAAGGGATTCAGGACGGCAAAGTGATGGGGAATCTTTATCCGCTGGATTATCCCGACCATGTGGAGCGTGTAAAGCTGCTGACCTGCCCGATTGAAAAGGTAACGGTTACTTTCGAGGATGGCGCTGTTGTTACCATGCCGTATGAGACACGCAGACGATTTATCAATGAGCTTTCGCCGGAGCATGGGAATCCCAAATTTATGCTCTACAGCCCCGGAAGTGAGCAGGAGCTTGCCATGATTCTGAAACGGGAGCGGTTTAAGCGTTCCTACCATGCAAAGCCCGGAAATATAAAAGAGTATATTGACGGCTTGCAGAAAGGCACTGTGCGCGGTCAGTTGAAGGAGCTGCAACCGTCTGCTGTCTCTCATAAAACTACCCGCCACAAGAACGGGCCGGAACGATGACAGGCAAGCGTGACAAGCACTCGGTACGGGTAGAATTTGTCGTTACCGAGCAGGAGGCGGTTCTCATAAAAGAGCGCATGGCGGAGCTGGGAATTACAAATCTTTCCGCATATCTGCGCAAGATGGCGGTGGACGGCTATATCATCCATCTGGATATGAGCGATATTCAGGAAATGATACGGCTCCTTCGTATCTGCTCCAATAACTTAAACCAGTACACCCGGCGGGCCAATGAGACCGGCAGCGTCTATGCCGCCGATGTGGAGGATTTGTGCGCCAGACTGGACGGCCTGTGGGATGGTATGGAAAAGCTGCTTCGGGGATTTGCGAACATTTCATAAACAGAAAGAAAAACCGTTGCTTTTCCGAACCGGCCACAGTAAAATTTTGATAGAGGAACAGATCATGTTCCCACGAAAGGAGGCTTGGCTTATGCGGCTGGTGTTCAAAATATTAGCGTTACCCTTTGTCCTGGTTACGGGAATCCTCTATCTGGTGTGCAAATTTCTGGTAATTACATCCGGGGCGGTGTTGGGAATCCTGTCCGGCATTGTTTTTCTGGCGTCGCTGGTTCTGTTCTTTGCTGCGGGCCTGTGGGCGGGGCTTTCTTGGCTGGTAATTGCATTTCTGATCAGCCCCTACGGTCTGCCGATGGCGGCGGCCTGGCTGACTGGAAAAATCGGCGGCATAAACTACGCGCTCAAGGATTTCATTTTTTCATAAACTTTTGCGGCGGGACATTTCGGTGTCCCGCCCTTTTCTTATATTCGGAGGTATCAGATTGAAAGACAATACAGCTATCTATCCTTATTCTGCGTCTTATGCGCGTGAGCATGGGGAGTTGGATCAGTACCGCGTTTCCTATAGAGCCAATATCGCCTGCAAGGAGGCAATCGAGCAGGCCATTGCCGCTCACTACCATGATAACCGCCTCGGCACGGAGGCAGTACATCAGGTCTTGGAACAGTTTGGTTATGACCGGATGTTTTATGTGCTTGCGGTCACAGTCCGGCAAAAAGATTGGGACGGGCGCATTTCCCGTGATAATAAAGCCTGGGCGAAAACGATTCCGGTTTATGAAAATCCGGGCAGCTCTGTCCGTGACAGTAATATTTACTTTGTGGTGGACCGCAGCCACCCAGGGCTTACGGATTTATTTCTCACACAGGCCAGACGGGAGTATGCACAGGCCCAGGAGAAGAAAACTTCTGTCCGTGACAGTCTGAACAGGGGCAGCAGGCAGAAGGCGTACAGCGATAAACCGAAACCGCACAGACAGCCGGAACGATGACCGTTGAAATTTGATTAAGGGGGTGATGGGATGGCGACCACACGGCTGATGCCACTGCATATTGGAAAAGGCCGGGATATTTCCACGGCCATTGCAGACGTCATTGATTATGTGGAAAATCCGCAGAAAACGGATTTTGGAAAATTCATTTATGGGTATGAGTGCGATACCAGGATTGCGGATGCGGAATTTCTTCTTTCCAAGCGACAGTATTTTAACCAGACCGGAAGGAGTCAGGGCGCGGACGATGTGATTGCCTACCATCTCCGGCAGGCGTTCAAACCCGGCGAGGTCACGCCGGAAGAAGCGAATCAGATTGGGCGGGAGCTTGCGTTGAAGCTCACAAAAGGCAATCACGCATTTGTCGTCTGCACCCATATCGATAAACACCATGTTCATAACCACATCATAATCAATTCTACGACGCTGGACTGTCAGAAGAAATTCCGCAACTTCTGGGGCTCCACCTGGGCAATCCGGCGCATGAATGACAAGCTCTGTCTGGAACATGGCTTATCGATTGTAGAGGACCCGAAACCGAGCCGGACCCACTATGGCACATGGCTGGGCAGTGAAAACCAACCCTCCTTCCAGGAGCAGATACGCCGGGCAATCGACGCGGCCATGGAAGAAAAGCCGAAGGATTTTGAAGAACTTTTGAAAAAGCTGGAAGCTGTCGGTATTGAAATTAACCGGGAACGAAAGCATCTCCGTTTCCGTGTACCGGGTCAGGAGAAATATACCCGGTGCGATACGCTCAAAGGAGATTATACCGAGCAGGCCATAAAAGAACGGATTGCCGGAACCCGTACTGTAAAGCCCCGGCGTACTGCTCCCACAAAACCGGTTTCCAAAGTCGGTCTGCTGGTGGATATTGAGGCGGCAATCCGGGCCGGCAAAGGTCCGGGATATGAACGCTGGGCGAAGGTGTTTAATCTGAAACAGCTATCCCAGGCGGTAATCTATCTCAAAGAGCATGGCAATATGAGTTATGAGGATTTGCAGGAAAGAACATCTGCGGTTACTGACCGTTTTAACGCACTGTCCACACAGATTAAAGACATGGAATCACGGATGACGGCCAACGGCGAATTGCAGAAACAGATCGTGAACTATGTGAAAACACGGGCGGTCTATATCGAATACCGCAAGGCCGGTTACAGCAAAAAATTCCGTTCTGAGCACGAGGCGGAAATCCTTCTGCACCAGGCGGCTAAGAAGCATTTTGACAGCCTGGGAATTACAAAGCTGCCCTCAGTCAAGTCCTTACGGGAGGAATATGCCGGACTTCTGGAACAGAAGCGGAAAACCTATGCTGCCTATAAGCAGGCCAGAGCAGAAATGAAGGAACTTCATAATGTCAAGGCCAATGTGGATTATCTTCTGGAATTTCCCGCCGGACAGGAACCACAGCGGGATATGCAGAAATCGCGACAATAGTTTCCTTCTGCTTTCGGTTTCAGCGTTCCAGCGGAACGCGCAGCCATCGCCGCAGGCGATGATCTCAGGGGTTTGGGGATATGTCACCAACAAGCATTTTAGGCAGGAATACCGGGAACGGTTTCCTGCCTAAAATACGCAATCTTACGGAAGATTGCATTGCTTGCCGGTAGTATCGTGAATTCCTAATAACCAGTTTGTACTCATTGTTTTTATTGCGCCATTGACAAGAGTCCCATTTGAGACTATACTTGAAAAGTACCAAATGGGATTCTTTGTGAAGATAATGAGCAACTACTTTCTATTGTCTTTGTAAATTCAATTTGGTCTGTATCTATATTGGATTACCTATTTTGAAGGAGAAGCTTTATGAGGCATACAGCCAAAGAACAAATTGAAACCATCTATCGCCAGATCAATGCGATATCCGCCCTTTACCATACCGCTATCGCTCATACGGAAGTCACCGATAACGAATTTTGGATATGGTATTCCCTAATCGTTGTGGAGGGCGAGCAATCTCAGCAGAGTATATGTTCTGCATGGTCTCTTTCAAAGCAGACCGTAAACAGAATTGTTTCCCAAATGGTTAAAAAAGGTTATGCGGTTTTGGAAGCGGTTCCCGGCACACGTAACCGAAAAGTAATCCGGCTTACAGATACAGGAAGAAAGTACGGTGAAAGTATTGTTCTTCCAATTTTTACGGCGGAACAAAGAGCTATGTCCAGGCTAAGCATGGACGAAATAACAGCCTGTACGAAAGCTTATGAAAAATATCTTAGCATTTTAAAAGAAGAAATCCCCGGAGCAGATATTGACCCGCTTAAACCTTAAAGGAAAACGATAGGAGGGCCTTATGATTAACATACTTGTAGTGGAAGATGACGAAAAATTGAACCAGATTATCTGTACCTATCTTACGAAAAATAATTATAATGCGAAAGGCTGCTGTAACCCTGTGGAGGCGTATGACCTGCTTTTTGCAGAAAGCTATGACCTGATTATTTCCGATATTATGATGCCGAAGATTAACGGGTTCGATTTTGCTAGCGAAATCCGTCAACAGAATCCGAATGTGCCAATTCTGTTTATTACAGCATTGGATGATCTTTCTTCTAAACAAAAAGGGTTTTATGCTGGAGTAGATGACTATATGGTAAATGCTATAGTAATCTAAATCACACATTGGCGGCATATACGACACCACCGGCAACAGGGGTTCTTCCTCTATGTACCCGGCTGCGCCGAGTACGTCGGAATAATCCTCCGTGGCGCAGCCTTTGATATATACCTGGCATTTCTGTTTGGTGCCATCAGTAGTAATATAAATTCGGTCAACAATCGAATGAACTAAAGTAAACAGAGCTTCAGGCTGTGCGTCCTTTGCAAACTCCTCAAAGGACAGCAGCCTTTTTTTCATGCCATTCAGTTCATGGACGAGATACTGATTTTCAGATTGAGTATCCTCCATTCGGCGCAGCGCAGCTTCGCACTTTGCCAGCTCGTCCGTCAATTCCTTTATATCATCCTGGATGAAGCGTTTAAGGGCGTCATCTGCCTCACGCAGATTTCGTACCTGTGCGGCAATATCCGCATTTAAGCGTTCAATAGCCTTTTTGGTTTCCTGGTACTCTTTCTCGCTTTGGTCAGTACGGATCATGCTGGCAACCCTGTTCTCCAAAAGTTGCCGGTAATAGTCGGAATGTTCTTCTTGCAGGCTGGAGAGTGAGTGGATAACAAATTCATCAAGCGTTACACCCTCAACCCCTTTGAAGGTACATTCCTTTGCCCTCACCCCAGGGCAGGCATACTTGAAGCGGGGCTTGCCATTCGTCCAGCGATTGGATTCTGGCAGTACACGCAGCCGTTTTCCGCAAATAGGGCAATACATTAAGCCGGACAACAAAGCATTGGTTTTTCTATGGGGCCGGTTATACTTTTCTGCAATCTCATCCAGCATATTTTGTGTTTCCACCCATTTCCGGGAGCTGATAAATCCCTCATGGCGACCCACAGAAACAATCCATTCACTAATGGGTTTCCTGGTAAGAAGCTGTGAGAATTTGGGATTGAAAAAGGTGGAATCCTCATCCTCAACTTTCATCTGGTCGGTCTTATTATAAGCAGTAAGCCCATGCTGACCATCAAAGTCGGACGGTTCTCCAAACAGGTTCCCGTCATGCTCCAGAAAATAGTTGTAGGAATATTCATCTGCCACGCAGTAGATTGGATTCCGCAGAATCAGCCGGATGGTGGATGTGGTAAACTTCGCGCCATGCTTCGTTTCATATTTCTCACTGATGATATTTGCCGTCTGCAAGAGAGAACGTGTCTCCCAGAAGGTGCTGTAGATTTCCAATACAATCTCTTTTTCTTCCTGCACAGGGACGAGAAAGCTAATGGCACTCTTATTTTTTCCACTTCCCGTTGTCACACGTTGGGAAGAAAAGCCGGTCGGTGTTTTGCCTCCCAGCCAGCGCCCATCTTTTGCCAGCTCCATCAAGTTATCCTGGATACGTTCAGTTAGAATATCGCGTTCAAATTCTGCGATAATGGCCAGCACCTGGATGATGATTTTGGATGTGCTGATCCGCGTATTGATATTGTTGGAGCAGACCAAAAGCGTCACATCGTGACGCTCAAAGTATTCCAGAAGCCGCATGAGGTCGGAAGTTTTACGGCTGATTCGGTCTAATTTGTAACAGGCCACAGCCTTGATTTTCCCCATCTCAATGTCCCGGAGTAGCCTTTGAAAATCTGGGCGGTCGGAATAGTAACCACTTAAGCCTTTGTCCTCATACCGGGCAAATTCGTAATCTTCCGATAGAGAAAGCTGGTTGATAGCATAGTCGGCACTTTGCTTAAACTGAACACCAATGCTATCTCCCTTATTTGTAATGCGGGATTTTCTCGCATATATGGCCACCAATCTATCATCAATTCCCATCTGGATTCTTGCTTTGCGTTTCATATTCAAATATCCTCCTTTCCAGGACGGTGAGAAAACCGCCCTTTTCTCCATTATTATAGGAACGTCCTCATTTTTGCTCAAAGGTGCGATTATCTTCTTTCAATGTAGAAAGCAATGCTTTTAATTCTTCTGCGCTAAAGTCCCTCAATTCACGAACGAGGAACTCGGCGCGTTTTTCAGCGAACTGGCGCAGGGATTGCTCGCTGTCTTTCCCGGTATGGAATACGATCTCCATAGGCTGCCCCCTACTCATTGGTGCCTCTTGACCACTTCATAGTCAAAACCGGGCCGCTGGCCGCAGTAAGTGCAGATGTCCTTTTCCACCCGGCCAGGGTGAACCCTGCGCAAATAATAAGAGCCTGTGCCGTAGAAGTTGTTGGCACAGGCCGGACAAAGGCACATGATTAAATTTGGGGGTGTTTCTTCGATCAATCCCACGCTGACAGCCAGGGCGCGGTTGAGCCGGCGAATATGCTGTTCCTCCAGATGTCCGATGTACGTTTCCAGCCGCCTTTTATCAATGGTGCGGAGCTGCTCCATCAGCACCAGAGAAGGCAGCTCCAGGCCGTTCTCTGCTTTGAGAAGGTAATGGGTAGGCAGCTTGGCCTTGGCGTCCACTTTGCTGGATATGGCTGCCACAATGACCGTGGGGCTGTGCTTGTTTCCAGTATCATTCTGAATAATCAGGACCGGGCGATAACCTTCCTGCTCGGAGCCGATTCCCCGGCCCAAATCGGCATAGTACATATCGCCGCGATGATATGTTCTGTTCATGCTTTATGACCTCCCTTTGAAATGCAGGCGGCTGCTGCCGCCTATGTAGAACCGGACAGCAGAACAGAATGAAGACCGGGGAGAGATAAAACAATCCTCTTGTTTTCATTGGCCCGTCCTGCTGTACGGCTCATATTTCAAAGCGTTCCTATTTGTCCTCGACACCCCGGAACACTGCGGGAAGTCATCAAACGGCTGGCAGCTCACCAGCTCCACGGGGAATCTCACCCCTCGCGTGGTTCTCACGCAACCGCCCCCATTGCCTGCGACGGATCACGGCAGCAAACCGCTTCAACGCTCGGACGTTAGGCTGGACGGGAGTATCGCTCCGCTGCTGGTCATGGCCGTACCGGGAGCCGCCCGGTACTGGCAGCCTGCTGTTTCTCGCTCCTTGCTGGGAAGAACAAACCAAAGACCTACAATTTCTTTTTTCGGTGGTGTCTCGTTGTTTTCTCCCGGCAGATCACCGCGCAGCCGCTACCTGGGCTTTGGCTTTCGCCAAAACAGCGGGAATGTGCTTGATGAATGGGTATGCAGTTTTCAAGGTGCCGTGAGGCCATAAAAAGAACCTCTCACCCTATTTGCCGTTGAGGGTGAGAGGTTGCACAACGATTATTCCAAAATTTTTTTAAGTTTTTTGAGGGCCTTCATTTTCCGAACATGAACAGCATTGCGGTACACGCCAAGCTCGTCTGCATATTGCCGTTCTGTCTTTTCCTCAAAGAACAGCGCTTGGATCAGCGCACGTTCTTCTGGGGTAAGCAGGGAAAGCGCGGTATGTAGCCTGTCCACTTCCAGCTTGTGAAGCACCACGCTCTCCACGCTTTCCTGCTCATCAGAGAATTGCTGGGCATTTTCATCCACCAGCCGATCCAAAGAATCTTCGCGGCTTGGGATGATCTGCACCACTTGGCCCTCCTTTCCGAGAACGAACCGCTCGGTTTTCAAATCGTTCTCAAAATAGCGCATTTTCCGGTCGCCCTGCATATAGGCCCGGTACACTTCATCCGTAACCTCAACATATTGGCCGCGAATCCATATTCTTTTTTTATCAGCGTCCACGCTGTTTTACCTCCGATCAGTCTGAATTGCGAGAAATTCAGACTGGTCGGGCGGCCCCCTACAACGTGGGAATGGGGTTCCTCTATATTGAAAAACGCACCTGCAGAATGGGACAACAGCCCCAACAGCAAGTGCGTTTCCTTTTAGTTCGTGTAAATCATGGCATGATGGTTCAGTATGAAAGGCGTAAAGCCACGGTGAACAGCAAGCGATTTTTTGACAGCCTGCGCTCTGTCGCATTATGTCGAAACGCTTTTTCCTCCATGGCGGCTCCCTCCGTAAGCCGCCGATCCCGCCAGCGTCAGGGCGTCGTCAGTATGAGGGCATAAAGAACGGCGGCCTTGATTTTCTCAAAGCCGCCGAAAAAGTAATATGGGCGTGTCAATAAGTCTGCTGCACGACGGCTTTTTTTCTTTTGCCATCGTCCGGCAGATAATGAAAATATTATGTTTTAGGTTCAGGATTTACTAATGCCTTTACTTTCGCAATGAAATCACAGTCGGTTTTGCAGCAGAAAACGCCGCCATAAAATTTTGTCTGTTGTTCAATCAGGAAATCATCGTCGCCAGACATAAGCAGGAAAGGGACAGTGATCCCTTTTTGACGAATTTCTTCGAGCAAATCCAGTCCTGTGCCATCCCGCATATTATAATCAGAACAGATTGCTTCGACTTTTTGATGTTCCAGCAATCGCAACGCATCTTTTACCCCTGTTGCTGTATAAACCTCAAAATATTTTTCTAAAGCAGAGGTCAAAAAACCTAAAAAACCCAAATTGTCGTCTATGACAAGCAATTTTCTCATTAACTTCCCCCTTCTATCAGCTCCTTATTATGTTCTTATCTGATTGGTGGTTAGAAAATCAGAATTATTTTACTTTCCTGTTCAGCCCTTTCAGAATGAACAGCGCCAGAACAGACAGGCCAGCAGAACTATGATACCAATTAAGACCTGAACCATGCTTGCATCGTAATAGCCGGAGATATTGAAAACGGCCGTCATGGGATATACCGTCTTTAGCTGTTCGGACATACTTGCGAACAGCCCAGCAAACGAATAAATTTCTGCAAATACCAGCGCCAGCCAGTAACCTTTTTTCATCCGGGCCACCAAAGCGATAATCGGAGAAATGGCAAAGAACACGCCGATCCCGTCCAGAAGATATGTTTTCAGGTTTCCCAAAACAAGGCCAATTGAAAGAGCTTCAAAGTGCAAAACGGCCTCAACGAGAAAGGTAATCGCAAAAAGCAGAAGATAGATTACGACGCTGAACACCAGAGCAAGCACCATTTTGGAGAGCGTCAGCTTCACTTCATCCACGGGAATGAGCCGCAGGGATTTCAGGGTGTCCTCCTGTTCCTCCCGGCAGATCATATAGCTTCCCAGCAGGGCAATGACCGCAGGCAGCACATAAAAGGTGGCAAGGGATTGGGCCGCTGTCATAAACCATCCGGCACCGTCAATATAGCGGCTTTCATAGAACGTGAACTGACCCTGTGCAAAGACAATCAACGCCACCATGACCGTTGCAAAACCGGCAATCCACAAGATTTTGGAACGGCGGAGTTTCCGGCGCTCCGCCCAAAGTAAAAGTTCCATTTCAAATGCACCTCACTTTCTCTTTTTCAAAGCAGCCCCAGCCAGCAGGACAGAAGCAACGCCCCACACGCCTATGCAGAGGAATGCCCCCGGAATATTGAGTGGCTGGGTAATTACGACACCCGGAATATCCCGCATAACAATGGCGGTCATGCTGGACAGCGGATGCAGGTACATATTCACCATCAAGAGGATAAAGCCGAGGAATGTATAAACCAGCGTCAGGCAGACGGGAAGAATATACCCCTTCTGCGCTGCGGCAGCCGCCAGTATTGGCAGCACCGCAAAGGCGGTCAGCAGAGAGATTTCCATACACTTCCGCAGAAGATAAAGGACGCTCCCGCTGTCAAAGGCAATATAGCCGGGCAGGACGCCGGTAAGGATGGACGCGGCTGCGGTAATCAGCATGAAGCAGACCGAGTACACCAGCACCACAGCAAATTTGCTGAAAAAGTACGCCATCTTATTGACCGGCACAATCCAGAGCTGTTTGAGCATATCATATTGGTTTTCGTTATACATCAGCATGGTACACAGCATCCCCAGCACCACCGGCAGGATAATCCACGGGGTATAGCTGAACGCCGTCCACTTGTAAAACTCGATGGGTTCCACGCCGGTTCCCTTAACGCTTGCGAAGTAGAACACGGCGGCCAGCGGCATAAACAGAGCTGCCAGCAGCATGAGCCAGATAAACTTTCTCCGGCGCAGCTTTAGAAATTCAATCTGTATCAGTTTAAGCAATGCCCTCTCCCCCCGTAATCTGCTTGAAATAGTCCTCAAGGGTATCATTGCAGATTTGGGAGCTGATAACAGCCACATCCTGCACCACAAGGGCCTTGTTGATTGCCGCCATATCCAGTGCGGTGTCATAGAGTCGCAGGTTATGTTCGTCCTGCACCGCATAATCCGTCACATGGAACTGCCGTTCCAAAATCAGTGAGGCTTTGGGGACATCCGACACCTGAAGCTGGATGTATTTCCGATTTTTCTTTTCCAAATCCTCCATGCTGCTTTCTTCCAGCAGTACGCCGTGGTCGATGATGCCAATATCATCCGCCAGAAGTGCGATTTCGGAAAGAATGTGGCTGGAAATCAGGATGGTTTTGCCGCGATCCACGCTTAAATCCTTGATAAAATTCCGCACTTCGGCAATGCCGATGGGGTCAAGCCCGTTGGTCGGTTCATCCAGGATCAAAAGCTCCGGGTCATGCAGGATGGCGTTGGCAATGCCGAGACGCTGCTTCATACCGAGAGAATACTTGCTGAACAGCTTTTTGTCCCGGTAAGGAAGCCCCACGACTTCCAGTGCGTTCTTGACGGCGTTGGGCCGGGGCGTCCCGCGTAGCTTCGCAAAGATTTCAAGGTTTTCTGTGCCGGTCAGGTTCGGGTAAAAGCCGGGAGTTTCGATGATAGCCCCAATGCGGGGATAAATGCGCTTCTCATGGCCTTTGATGTTCTGGCCGAACACATCCACTTCGCCGGAAGTGATTGGCGTAAGGCCCAAAATCATTTTCATAATGGTGGTCTTACCGGCTCCATTTCGGCCCAAAAGCCCGTAAATCCGGCCCGGCTTCACATGAATATCCACAGAGCTGACGGCGGTTTGCTCGCCGTAAATCTTCGTCAGCTTTTTGGTTTCAATCACAAAGTCACTCATAAAGATGCCTCTCTTTCTTATTCTGCTTCATTTTTCCAAATGACATAGTTGTAAAGGCTGCCATCCGGGGAATAGTTGATGAACACTTTGAAATCGCCCTTTTCACAGGGAATGACAAATTCAACACGGATTTGGTCGGAGTGTTCCGGCACATAACAGGACACCTCCGGGGAAGCGTTCTCCGGCAGCCCGCCCAGCTTATCGGCTTCTTCCTTCCATGTTTCCTGTATCGCCTCCGCAGAAGTATTGTCCTGTACGCCCTGCGGCAGCGCATTGAAGAAAGTTTCAAAATCTCCATCCATCATCTGGTTAAAGTATTCGGTAGCTTCCTCTGTAATGGCCTGCTGGTCGGGGGCTTCGCTGGAAGATGGGGCGGCCTGCTGGCAGGCGCAAAGCGAAAAAGCGAACAGAACACAGAGGAATAAACTAATCAATCGTTTCATAGGTCTTTCCTTTCAATAAGATTGCTTTTTTAGAGCCACAACGGATGCGGCGGCAAATGCGGCACCGATCAGAAGCAGCGAACCTGCACAGACAAGCGGCGAAGTATGGGGCAAAACGCCTTGCATCAGGCTTTCTACCATAGCTGCGGCTGCTTCGGAAATATGGGGATAAATCCCCATCACGCTTGCCAGCGGGTGTATTCCCGTAAGATAGGCAGGGGCAATGACTACGGGAACCAGATAAAGCAGCGTTGCGCCAATAGGCAGGATATATCCTTTTGACAGCGTGGCAAGAAACACAATCGGAAGCATGGCTATGGGGATCAGAAGCCCGCCCGTCAGATACAAAAGGCCAGCAACCATTAGTGTTTGGGCATTCAGATCGGGAAAGCCCCCAGCAATCAGCCCGCCGACAACACATAAAAGAAAGGTAATCAGGCACAGTCCCACGGACATCAGGATCACCACAGCAACTTTTGAAAAGTATAGCTGCGCTTTTGTGATAGGAATGATGAGCAGTTCTTTCAGCGTGTCGTTCTTGTGTTCGTCAAAAAATAAGGTTGTGGCGAACATTCCCAGCACAATCGGCAGGAACAGGCTGGACAGGTTCTTAAACGCCAGTGTGTAGAGGTCGCCAAAGCTATCCATGTAGGGGCTGCTCCTTGCAATGCTGCAAGCCCGCTCAATCGCAAACGCCCCAAACAGCAGCGTCAGGGCCAAAATACACCAGACAATCTTATTCCGCTTCCATTTCTGGATTTCAGTTGCAATGATCGTCATGCGGTTTCCTCCTTTCATGGTTCCCATTATAAGGGACGAACCTTGCCATAACCTTGCCGAAATCTTGTTTTAACCTTGCTTTGAACGCAAGAAAGCCCTGCGCGGTCACAGGGCTTTCGGAAGTATGATGGTAAAGGTTGTACCAGCTCCGGGGACACTGGCTGCCGTGATGGTTCCTTTATGGACGCTTACCAGTTCCTTCGCAATGGAGAGGCCCAGCCCGTTCCCTTTGGCAGATCGGGAGTGGTCGCATTGATACATTCGTTCAAAGATATGGGGGATGTCAGCGGCGGAAATCCCTTTCCCGTTATCGGCCACCATGATTTTTGCCTGCTGCTCCGTTTCGGTTATGGTCAGGGACACTTGCCTTGCGTCGCTGTGCGTCAGGATATTTTGCAGCAGGTTATTGAGAATACGGGTGTAGGCGGTGGGATCAACCCTTGTCATGTATTCTGTTTCGGGTATCTCTATCTCATAGGAAAGATTGTGATTTTCCAGCAGCGGCACCCAGTCAGCCATAATGTTGCGGGAAAGCTCGTTCAGGTCGCAGACTTCAAAATGAAAAATCTGCTCCCCAGCATCCAGCTTCACCCATTCAAACAGGGCGGTCACAAAGTCTTTCAGGTGATGGGCTTTTTCCGTAGCCACCCGAATATATTCTTCCTGCTCGGCCCCTGTTACGATCTTGCTTTCCACGGCCTCCAAATAGCCCACCAGAGAGGCAAGCGGCGTTTTTACATCATGGGAAAGGCTTGTCATAAGTCGTTTATAAGCCTGCTCGGATTGCTTTTGCTGGATCAGCCGGGATTGGCTGCTCATAGCAATTTCGTTGATGTCATAACAGATTTGCTTTGTCAGGTCACTTTCCCGCGCCAGCACACGGCGGTTCAGGTTTCCGTTCTTTATATCCGTCAGGGCATCTTTAATAAGGGAAAGCTGGCCCCGGACGCGGTGAAGTTTTGCCAAAAGGTAAGCAATCACCAGCAGGGCAATCAATAAGGCCAGCAGCAGATAAATGTTCAGCTCCATGCTCATGCCTCCTTATTGAACCGATACCCCACACCCCGGACAGTCTGGATATAAAACGGCTGTTCTGGATTTGGCTCAATTTTCTTCCGCAGTTTGCTGATAAAAGACATGATGTTGCTGTCGTCAAAGGCATATTCCTCCGCCCATACCTGCGTGTAAATCTGCTTCTTGGTAAACACCCGGCCTTTGTTGGACGCCAGAAACAGAAGCAGGTCAAATTCCTTGCCGGTCAGCTCTACCGGGAGATTTTGAACTGTCACCGTCCGATTGACTTTATCAATCACCATATCTTTCAGCAGCATAGTGGCGGCCTCGTTCCCGGCCACGGGATTTAAGGTGGTATAGCGCCGGATCAGGGAATTGACGCGAGCCATCAGCTCGTTAATGCTGAAAGGTTTTGTCAGGTAATCGTCCGCCCCCAGCCGCAGGCCAGAAACTTTATCTTCCTCATCGCTTTTGGCGGTCAGCATCAGCACCGGCACATTATGTTTCTCCCGGATCTTCTGCAATACCTGAAAGCCGTCCATATCCGGCATCATTACATCCAGAATAATCAGAGAACAGGCATCCTTGTTTTCTTCCAGCAGCCGCAGGCCCTCTAAACCGCCATACGCCACCACCGCAGACAAATTTTCCTGTTCCACGCATTTTTTCATCAAGGCACAAAGTTCCTTGTCATCGTCTATAATCAAAACACTATTCATGTTTCAAGGCCCTCCCTTGTTTCGTCCTGCCGTCCACCGGCTTTTTGGCATCTTTGGGGATTAGCCAAACCGTTCCCATTTTTTCAGCTCCCGGAATGCGTCCCTCGGAGCAATAATAATTGATCTGCCGTGGAGAAATTCCCCATTTCTCGCCGGCTTCTCTTAAAGTCATATAATCCATTGCACATACCTCCAGCACCTATTATACTTCGCTCTTTCGAAGAATACAAGCCAAGAAACATGAACGCCTAAATAAGAATATGAAAAATAAGTATAAACGATATAAAAGGAACCTCTTGCGTTATCAAAGCAAGAGGTTCCTCATTTGGTTTAATTTAGCCCTCCAATAAGAGCTTCAACTTTTTAAGGACCTTCATTTTCCGAACATGAACAGCATTGCGGTACACGCCAAGCTCGTCTGCATATTGCCGTTCTGTCTTTTCCTCAAAGAACAGCGCCTGGATCAGCGCACGTTCCTCTGGAGTCAGCAGGGAAAGCGCGGTATGTAGCCTGTCCACTTCCAGCTTGTGAAGCACCACGCTCTCCACACTTTCCTGCTCGTCGGAGAATTGCTGGGCATTTTCATCCACCAGCCGGTCCAAAGAATCTTCGCGGCTGGGGATGATCTGCACCACTTGGCCCTCCCTTCCGAGAACGAACCGCTCGGTTTTCAAATCGTTCTCAAAATAGCGCATTTTCCGGTCGCCCTGCATATAGGCCCGGTACACTTCATCCGTGACCTCAACATATTGGCCGCGAATCCATATTCTCTTTTTATCAGCGTCCACGCTGTTTTACCTCCGATCAGTCTGAATTGCGAGAAATTCAGACTGGTCAGGCGGCCCCCTACAACGTGGAAATGATGGGGTTCCGCTATATAGAAAAACGCACCTGCAGAATGGGACAACAACCCAAACAGCAAGTGCGTTTCTTTTTAGTTCGTGTAAATCATGGCATGATGGTTCAGTGTGAAGGGCATAATATCCCGTTGAAAAACGGGAAGTTTTTTTGACCGTACACCGTCAAACAGGCGGCCTACGACATAGAATCATACTCGCTGCTTCTAATGAGCAGCGGTGCGCAGGATGACCAACGCATGAAATATCCCTCCAGGCCAAAAACGTGGTCTGGAGGGATGGGCATGACAAAGCACCCTGCCAAAACCTCGTTTTTTTTATTGGCAGGACCATCTATACGATTCGGGTCAGTTCACTTTTCTATGCACTGTCAGTTCTCTAAAATTTGAACTGCTATGCCATTATAAATCTAGCATAAATCTGTAAAATAGAAAGAGAGGTGAACTGTAGGTGCAGATTAAACATGAAACGCTTGGTGAGATCATCAAGAATGCCCGCATAAAAGCAGATATTACAGTCGAAGATCTGGCCGCCAAGGTCGGAGTAGGCGAGAGATTTATATATCGTATCGAGAACGAAGGCAAAAAGCCCAGCTACGACATTCTCTACAAGCTGATTCGGGAACTGTCCATTTTACCCGATCAGATTTTCTTCCCAGAAAAGCAGATTGAGGATTCCGAAATGGAAAACCTTGTCCGTATGCTGTATAACTGCGATGAGCGTTCTATGCAGATCATCAAGGCGACAGTTAGGGCGGCCTTGGACAGCCAGCCCAGAGAGTGAAAAAGAGCCGATGCCCGTGGGAAATTCTCACAGGTTCATCGGCTCTGCGTCTATGCGTCTGGCTCTTTGATGACAACGATATGTAATTGTTTCGCCTGGATTAAGCTCTCTCGTTTGCACTTTGGGCAGTAGAGAGGATAATTGATTAAAACCGTATCCTCCCTGATTCGATCACGGGTTTTATTCCCGCAGACGGGACAATAAACCCACTCTGTTTGCTGCATGGGAATCACCTCCATTCTCCTGTTTTCAAGACATGGCCGAGGGCTTGCTGCTCTGCAAGCCCGCCGGCGTGTCTTTTTTATTTATTCTTCCTTTTCCCGGAATCCCCAAGCCTCAAAATCCGTATCGTCTTCCTCCGGCTCCACCTCTTCCATAAAGGTGGAGTCAGGGGCCTCTGTCGAGGCGTTGAGCATATAGGGCGTGACCTGTACCGGCATCTCGTTCTTGAGCGCCAGCACCTTGGGGGCTGCCTTGCCGCAAAACACCATGGCGGCGGCAAAGGCGAAATACTGCACACAGCTTGTAAGATAGAGATTCACAATGGCCAGTTCATTTCCCTGCACAGGAACGCCCTGCTCAAGCTGCCGGGAGATATTTTGGTGGCAGGCTACCAGGGAAACAAAAGCCGTAATCAGCAGCACCGCCGCAAGAACATAAAATGCAACGGAAAGGATAGTCCCTTTTTTCGAGGGCTTTGTGATTGGATTGCTGTCCATCTCCATCAATGCGCCCTCCTTTCACTGCGGGGAGCGTTGTTTCTGCGGGATTGAGGCTGGGCGGCTCCATCTTGAACGCGCTCTAGCACCTGCAGCTCACCCTTTCTCAGCCGGAACACCACATCGGCCTGCTTCGCAAGTTCATTGGAGTGGGTAACGACCACCACACACTTGTTCATCTTGTGGGCGCTCTCTTTGAGAATATCCGTGATGTCCTGGGCGGTGTCCTCGTCCAGATTGCCGGTAGGCTCGTCCGCCAGGATCACTGGGGCCTCACTTGCCAGGGCACGGGCGATGGCCACACGCTGCTGTTGGCCACCGGAGAGTTTCAGTACATTGCGCTTCGATTCTTCTTTCGTCAGGCCCAGCCGCTCCAAAATGGGCAGCGGCGGCAGCTTGGAAGTCAGCGACACATTCTCCGTGGGAGTCAAGTAGTCGATGAGGTTGTATGCTTGGAAGATAAACGCCACATGGTTTTTCCGATGGTCGGAAAGGCCCGTCTTGGCAATATCCTGCCCGTCAAAGTAAATCTGGCCGCTACCGGGGCTGTCCAAGCCGCCGATCAGGGAGAGCAGGGTGGTTTTGCCGCAGCCGGAAGGCCCCAGGATGGCGTAGAGTTTGCCCTGTTCCATTTCGGCGTTGACGCCTTTTAAGACTTTCTTTTTATTATCGTAGGAATATCCCACTTGCTTGATTTCCATGATACTCATAGTGATTACCTCATTTCGTTATTTTAGGGGGTGGATGGTCTTATTCCATCTGCGACAAAATCTGCTTGGGCTTCAGCCGCATGGTGGAGATACTGGACACCAGCACCGCCGCCACCAGCAAAATGCCGCCCACGATAGCCACCAGCATGAAATGCTCCGGCGTGACGATGACATTCTCCGCCGCCTTACCGAACAGCGTACCCAGGGTGCCAGCCACTTGCTTGCTGGAGAGGTAGGCCAGCGGGAAGGCCACCACCGCAATCAGCAGGCTTTCCAGCACATACTGGAGAATGACCGCAGGCTTGGCGATACCCACCGCCAGCAAAATGCCTGTTTCCCGTTTCCGGCTGCGGATAGACATGGAGAGAATGAGAATTATCAAAACCATGCTCACAGCAGTAATGACAATAATCAGCGTCGTAACCAAAGCGGTTGTGTCAGAGAGAGAACTTGAAATGTTCTGATACACTTCATCATTGGCTGTAACAATAAAGTTGTTCCAGTTGATAGAAGAAATGCTCTGTACTTCGTTTATCACGCTCTCTAACTGTGCTGCGTCAGTTACATAGAAATCTGCCTCTTGAATTTTGTTGCCATCACCATAATTTACACACATTGCCTCCATCGCAGTTTTGCTACAAAAGGCATAGTTAGAAAAATCCCACATGGTAGACGCATCGTACATTGTGGCCTCATCGTTCTTGTCAGCCACCACTTCAAAAATCCCCACAATTTCCATATCCACTTCGGGATCATCGGTATAAGGGTCATTGATTCCAACAACTTTGCTGCCGACTTTCAATCCATTCTGTTCAGCACGTTCCCGGCTGATGATAAGGCCATTGGTCATATCCTCTGTGATATGGGACCCTTCAACCAATTCAAATCGTCCTGATACGAATAAATCGTTATACTCCGTATTGATAGAGCCATAGGTATAAAAACTGTTGGTGTATCCCGTTGTAACCACGCTGTCGCCCGTTTCCTTGAAGTAATAAGGCATGGAAACAATCGAAGCATCATATCCGGCAATCCCGTCTACTGAGGCAATCTCCTGAAGCATTTCATCTGAAATAAATTCCTGCGTACTATATGAACCGCCATTGCCGCTTGTCCAGCCTCCAGTAGATAGATTTCGTTCCACAGTAAAACTGGTTCCCGTCACACCCCGCAGTTCCTCAGCCTGCTCCTCCTGGGCGTCGGCAATCGCCAGCCCGGACAGCACCAGGGTGGTAATAGCCAGGAGCAGGAAGAACACCAGTAGCGTCTTTTTCCACTTCCGTGCGCTGTATAAAATCGCTCGTATTCCTAAATTCATATTGCGTCCTCCTTTACTCCATCTGCGCTAAGATTTGCTTGGGTTTCAACCGCATAGTCGAGATACTGGACACCAGCACTGCCGCCACCAGCAAAATGCCGCCCACGATAGCTACCAGCATAAAGTGTTCCGGCGTGACGATGACATTCTCCGCCGCCTTGCCGAACAGCGTACCCAGTGTGCCAGCTACTTGCTTGCTGGAGAGGTAGGCCAGTGGGAATGCCACCACTGCGATCAGCAGGGTTTCCAGCACATACTGGAGAATCACCGCAGGCTTGGCGATACCCACCGCCAGTAAAATTCCGGTTTCCCGTTTCCGGCTGCGGATGGACATGGAGAGGATGAGAATTATCAAAACCATGCTCACAGCGGTAATGACAATGATGAGAGTGGTAATCAGAGTCCCGGTGTCGGAAAGGGCGCTGGAGATATTCTGATACACCTCGTCATTGGCGGTGATCTTGTAGTTGTTCCAGTTGATCGAGGAAATGCTCTGCACTTCCTGAATCACATTCTCTAATTGGGCGGCGTCCGTGACATAGTAGTAGGCTTCGGAAATGCCCTCGCCATCTTCGCCCCAGCCCTTAATCAGGCCCTCGGCTGCGTCCATGCTGCAAAAAACATAGCTGGAATAGGCGTAATAGGACGCATCATCATACATATTCACTTGGTCGTTCTTATCCGCCACCACATCGAAGATACCCACAATCTCCATATCCACTTCCGGGGTGTTATTCTCCGGGTAGTAAACGCCTGTCAAGGTGTCCCCAACCTTCAGCCCGTTCCACTCAGCTAGTTCCCGGCTGATAATAATGCTATTGGTCATATCATCGGTGATGTGGGTGCCTTCCACCAGTTCAAACCGGCCCGACAGAAACAGCTCATGGTATTGGGAATTGTAGGAGCCGTAGTTGTAGAAGCTGTAATTCTCATGGGCCAGTTCCTCGCCCTTATCATTGAAGATACGGGGCAGGGTAATCAAAGTGGCGTCATACCCCGCAATGCCATCCACTGCGGCAATCTGCTGGATCATGTCCTCGGACATAAATTCCTGTGTGCTGTAATTACCGTTCCAGCCGCCCGTAGAGATGTCTCGCTCCACCGTGAAGCTGGCCCCGGTGGTTCCCCGGACTTCCTCAGCCTGTTCTTCCTGTGCGTCAGCTATGGCAAGGCCGGACAGCACCAAAGTGGTAATGGCCAGGAGCAAACAGAACACCAGCAGTGTCTTTTTCCACTTTCGTGCGCTATATAAAATCGCTCGTATTCCTAAATTCATATCGCCTGCACCTCCTTAACTCATTTGCGACAAAATACTCTTGGGCTTCATCTTCATAATGGGATAGGCCGCCAGTGCGGTAGAAGCCACACACAGCACCATGCCGAAAGCCCACACCAGTGCGTAATCCTCGGCGGAAACAGCCACCTCGATCTCGGCAAGGTCCAAATCCTCGGTGGGTTCTTGGGCCGCTTCGCTTTCCCCGGTCAAGTCCACCGTTTCATAGGTTTCGCTTGTCACCTGAGAGAGCAAGCTGCTCCCGATCTGATGGGAAATGGCTGTGCTGGTGCCGAAGGAGATCACAAGGGCGATGGCCGCCACAAGAATCACTTCCAGCAGGTATTGCAGCAGTACCGAGCCTTTGGAAATGCCCATAGCCAGATAGACGCCGGTTTCATGGACTCGCCCACGGAGCCGCAGCGTCAAGAACAAGGCCAGCACCAGGAAACAAATCACCGATACCACCGCAATGGCGATAAAGACGATGTTCTGCAAGCCCTCCAAGGATTCCTTGGCGTTCTGATAGTCGTTGTCGTAGCGGGTCAGGGTGCAGCTCTCCCAATCCACGCCATCCAATTCCTGCACATCGGTCATAATGCGCTCCAGCTCGTCCGGGTCGTTCACATAGAAATCCCCGTACTGGACATTGGTGGTTCCCTCCGTGCCGTAGAGCAGGAAAGAGGCGGTGGAGAGGTCGGTGAAAACGATGTTATCGTAAAGGTCATAGGACGGGGCCATGCCGATGGAATCCTGTTCTTCCGTATTGGTGAAGATCCCGGCCACCGTCACGGGGATGGTCTTATCTTTGTCCTCCACATTCCCCAGCAGCATGGTGTCGCCCACAGACAAGCCGTTGCGCTGGGCGAATTTCTCATGGACCAGCACTTGGCTGCCGGTTTCGGTGGTGATGGGGTTGCCCTCCACCATCTCAAAGCCGCCATCGGTGAAATAGCTGTCCTCCTGGGAATTGGAGTTGGCCACCACCCGTCCGGCGTTCTCATAGCCCTCCGGCACCTGGGCAGCACCCTCGGTGTTGATCTCCAGAAGGTTCCCGTCTGCGTCAAAATAAGTAGCATAGGTGTAGGAGCGCAGGGTGTACCTGCCACTCAAGCCATCCATAGCAAGAATTTGGCTTACCGTATCCTCCGGGATGCCGTTTTCCAGCGTCTTGGCGTTGATGGTGAAATAGCCCAGCAGGGCTTTTTTGATATTGGCGTTGGCCGTTTCCGTAGCCGATTGGATGGAAAGGCAGGTCAGCATCAGCGTAGCCATGACCAGCAGAAACGCCAGCAGTGTGAGGGTCTTGCCCTTTTTGCGGACGGAATACAGGCAGGCTCGTTTGCACAGGTTCATCTCACGGCCACCTCATTTCCTTGTCGTAAAACCAGTGGGTTCACTTGTGTACCTCCTAACGTAGTTTTTCGCCGGGGCTTTTCCCGCTCCGGTGGTGTCCCCGTCTGCCGGGAACACCCTTATGGTACACTACGAAGGTGGAGTTGAGGTGGAGTGGAGATATTTTTTTGGTGGAGCTGGCGATAAGGTGTAAAAAATCGGCGGCCTTGATTGGTTCAAAGCCGCCGTATAGTCAAACGTAGGACGTGACGATTACCTGCTGAGCAACGGCTTTTTTCTTTTGCCGTCTGGCGGGGCAGATTAAAGCGATATTCGTTTTTTTACATCTCAATCAACTCTTTTGCATTTCCAGTAAATGGTACACCATAAAAATAGACCTGCCAAAGTAATAATTCCTTTGTTCCATAGCCAAATATTATTTTGATCTCCGGCAAATCGGATAAACAAATAGACATATTCTAACCCCGGAAATCTTAATAGGCTTCGCGTCAATAAGATTATCAGCCATATAACCCCACAGACTAATGTTGCTATATGTTCTTGCCTACATATAATCCCTAACAAGGCACACAGCGATGATAAAAAGAATGTTGGTGGGAAATACAGCACAATCAATTCCCATATTGGCATTTCGTATCGCATAACTGACGCGCCTGCCATGCTAAAAACCGCGAATAAACTGGATATTGCAAAAGCGATTATATAACGTAACAATACCCATTTGAAAAGAGATTTGCTTTGTGCGGCAATAATATCAAAATTACTGTCTGCTCTCGTCTTTCCCCATTCACCAACAACGATTGTGACAAAAAACGGGAATACCACTTCAAAGCTGACCGGATAAAAATCAAGCAGATTTCCGGCTATGATAGAAAGAACAATCATAGCAACCGTAAAGGCCGCTGATACGATAAAGAAATTTATCCCGAAAATTTTTACTTCGCTTTCAATTCGCGCTTTCATTCTGACCTCCAAAACTTGTGTTTCAAAAACAGCAGGCTGCCAAACACAAGACCGCTTCCTACAAGGAAAAATCCATTTGCAATAACGCTCCCCATATCAACAAACGGCCATCTCGGATGCACTCATATCAAACGGACTAAATCGCCGGAAGTAATCAAGTAAAATGGCATTGCCTCTGCCGAGCCTACATAGGTGGCATTAAACCCAAACAATATTGCGGCCAGAATATAGAATAAGCGAATGTCAATCATCCCCGGTAAGGCAATCGAGCAAAAGCTGACAAATAAACTCGTTGGAACTAAAGAAACAAAGATTGCTTTTATCAACGGGGCAATACATTCAATCAGGGAAATTTCAAATGGCGCAGCAATAAAATAAATTGTCGTGTTAAGTAAAAGAAAAATACACTGCATGGAGAAAACATATAGAAATCCGCCCAACAGCTTTCCCAACACATATTGCCATTTTCGTAAGGCCGATGACATCAGCAAAGATTTCATTCCTGTCTTAGTATCTATCGGAATACGTCCTGCCAATAAGAACATCAGACCGAACAATAAAACAAGGCTGTCGAGGCTCACAATCCGATAAACAAAGTATGCTGGCTCATTCAAAAACTCCAACCGAGCTAAATTCCCAGCAGAGGGGAAATTGTCAAGTAAAGAAAGTGCCGTCGCTACAAGAAGTACACCCCATGTAACCAGACGCTTGAACTGCATTTTATATTCATAATGGAGAACAGAAAACATTTTACGCATGGGCTTTCCCTCCCATACAATACACATAAGCATCTTCCAAAGTCGCCGTGACAGGTGTGGCCTGTAAGAAAAGCCCGCTTTCGTCCATTATTCGCGCAGTCAATCCGTGGCTCTCATATGTCGTCGATAATACTACCGATTTCTTTTGAAGCTCGATAAGCTGGTTTTCATTTTCTAAATGTAGGATTTTTACCTTATCTTTTACCCGTTCCAATAAGGTGGCAGATGTGCCAGCATAAAATAGATGCCCTTTCCGCAGAACAGCAAGTTCTTCGCATAGCTGGTGAATATCTTCGACAATATGTGTAGAAAGCAAAACGGTGCGGCCCTCTCTTGCATATCTTGACAATAGGCCGCGGAACCTCACCCGTTCTTCTGGATCAAGACCGGCTGTCGGTTCGTCAACAACAAGAATTTGAGGATTGCCAATTAGCGCCTGCGCGATGCCAACCCTCCGTTTCATGCCGCCTGAAAGCTGACCTATTTTGCGTTTGGAAAATTCCAACATTTCAACCTGTTCCAACACATTGCTGACAGCTTTTTTGTTATGAATGCCTTTGAGTTCTGCCATGTAATTTACAAAGTCAAATACAGAAAGAGAGGGGTACATGGCAAGTTCCTGTGGCAAATATCCAACTCTTGCTCTGACCTCATTTCCCTGTTTCACGGTATCAAAACCGCAAATGCGGATTGTGCCTGCTGATGGGGTTAATACCGTAACCAATGCCTTCATCAGCGTAGTTTTTCCAGCACCATTGTGTCCCAACAGGCCAAAAACACCGCTGCCAACACGAAAGCTGACATCATCAAGGGCGGTAACGCCGTTCTTGTATTTTTTAGTAATGTGACTAATCTCAATGTTTGTATTCATACGCTCCTCCATTTAACTACATTCGTAGATTTATAGGCTTTAATGATACGGGTTACTCATTGTAACCCGCACCATATTCTGTACCAGTATTATAGGCCGGATAAGGATAGAAATGTTCTCTGCTAAATTGTACGGAAAAAGCAACCGTAAGTATCAGAGAAACAGCCAGAATAGCCGTTATCATCCTGTCCCTGATCTTTGATGATTTTGTGGTGATCCGTTTGATTCTACGTTTTGTCAACACAAAACTGAGTGCGCCAATCCCTTTACCGGGTTTTGTAGCTTGAACCGTAGACAGTTCCAGCAGTCGGATAATAGCCGCAGCATATTCTGTTTCTGTGACTTTTCCCTGCGAAAATTTTAAGGCATTGCAATCGCAATCCGTTTCACAATGTAGTGAAAAATCTCCTTTAGCAATCCACGCAAAAGGGTTGAGCCAGTTTAATATGCAAACATAATCATAGATACGCTCCAAAAGAATATGTTTCCGCTTAATATGGGTCAACTCATGGATAAAGACAGCGGATAATTCGCCATCGGTCAGCTTTTCTATAACTGTTTTGCTCATGATAATTGCTGGGCGGATTGCGCCGGTAACGCAAATGGGGTTATCCAAAGTCCCCCAATATAGTGCAGGCACTTTTTTTAAGCCGACAATTTCCGCACATTGTAAGCAAAGAGCATTTAGACGCTCAGTGCTACATATCTGGTATCCTTTCAATGCCCGCTTTGCCATTATAGAGCGTATCGTATCATAGACGAAAAGAATACCGCACCCACACACCCATACCCAACAGGCAATATAAAATCCATTTAACCATTCCTGTGTTTCTGGTGATATGAGAAACACATCCGGTGAAAGGAATGGAACGCAAAAAAGGATCATACCGCAAAGCGGAAACCATAGCGGCAGCGTACAACGCAGAATGTGATTGATAAAAAGAGATAAAACACAAAATATACCGCCAATAGCAGATACAAAAATAATCGCATTGAAAATGTTACCGAGTATCTGCATCTGTTTTCTCCTGCTGCTCGATCAAGCTCTTTAGCTCATGCAATTCATCAGACGAAAGATTGCCGTTTTTGACAAATCCCATTACCATCTTAGACAGGGAACCATCATATACGCGGCTTAGAAAACTGCGGCTTTCCGCAAGCTGGCATTCACTTTCTGATACTGCTGGATAATATAAGTATCCCTTTCCTTGACGTTTTGTAGTCAATGCTCCTTTTTTTACCAAACGGGCAAGGTATGTTTGAATAGTCGTCTTGCTCCAACCTGTTTCTTTTAACCTGTCTAATATTTCGGGAAGTGTTTGTGGAGAATTACTCCAAACAATCTTCATTACTCGCCACTCTGACTCTGAAATAGAAAGTTGCTGCTCCATAAAGCGCCTCCTTTGATTGATGCTGTGTAGTTTATTCTATTATAGCATTGGAACTACATAGTGTCAACCATTGCATAGAATATCTATACGTAAAATTAAACGGAAAACTATGCCTGTCTACGCATTTAAGCCACTGAAAAGCCCGCTATTTCGGGGTTTCCCGGCATGGTCGATGGGCAAGGCAGGACAGATTATCTAATCCTCGCCAGAGAGCGCTTCTAAATCTGTAGGGAAATCCATAAAACGTTGGGCATGGTAACTGTTAGCTACACACCCAACGCTTTTTTTCATAAGAGTTTATAGTGCCATCACCACAAAAATGCTGTAAACTTCACACCGTTTTCCGTATTAACCATGTTATAGATAATTTCGTGGTGATCCAGGATGGTTTTAGTGATATACAGCCCCAGGCCGCTGCCGCCGCTGTTCCGGTTCCGGGATTTGTCCACCCGATAGAAGGGAGTGAAGATACGCTCCAAATCTTCCTCAGCAATGTGGACGCCGGTATTCTCCACGGAAAACACCTCGTCTTTTTGGGTGACAGTAATCACCGCCCCCACCGGCGAATAGGTCACGGCATTTCCGATCACATTGGTGAACACTTTCTCCATAAGCCGCCGGTCCCCCTGGTAGTGGTATTCCGGCTGGATGTCCATGCGAAGCTCGATCTGCTTATCCTCCATCCGGCCACGGAACTGCTGGCAGACCTTTCGCAGCATTTGGCTGATGTCCAGGTCAGTGCGCTCCAGGTGGAAATCGCTGCCGCCCATCCGGGCCGCCGATAGAATCTCCTTTACCAGCGCCTCCATGTCATTGGTGGTTTTCATACACCGGCGCAGGTAAGTATCGCGGTCTTTGTATTCGCCAACCTGATAGATCATGCCCTCCAGTTGCCCCTTGATGATGGCAATGGGAGTTTTCAGCTCATGAGAGACGGCGGTGAAAAATTCCACGCGCTGCTTTTCCTGCTCACGCTCCCGCTCAATATCTTTCTTCAACTGCCAGTTCGCTGACCGCAGGCTGGCCAGCGCATTGCTGAGCTGCTCCGCCATCTCATTCAGGCTGGTGGCCAGCACACCGATCTCGTCTTTTCGGTTGACTTCACACTTCCAGGTCATGTCCAGGGTGGTCATCCGCTTTGCCACGTTGCTGATATTGACCAGCGGCTTAGAGTAGTACCGGGAACAAACTACCGCCCCAATGACGGAGATCAATAGAATCACAACGGCAATAAAGGGGATGAGCTTCAACAGGATGTCATAGGACTGCGCCACCGCAACCAGGGCGGCATTGGCAAATACATGGTAGGTCTGCCCGCCTTGCTGGAATGTAGCGGAACAGCTCATAGAGGGGGCAGAAGTGTCCATGTTCTCCATATCGGCAAAATTCACGGAGAACAAATTATTCCCATAATCATCGTTGATTTCCACCGAGGCGTTGTTCGTCATGGAAAATTCCATCAGACTGTCCGAACTGGCCTCCCAGCCGTTTCGCTCCAAAACCGCCACCAAGTCATAAAAATCGGAAGTGACTTGGCCTTCCAGCTCCGTATGGTAATTCCTCGGCAGGAAAATCATCACCATGCCGTAAATGATAATGCAGCAGACCACCAGCAGCGCCAGCATACTGAGGAAGGTTTTGGCCTGAATGCTTTGACTAATCTTCCTTCTCAATTTTATATCCCGCCCCTCTCATGGTTTCTATGTAGTCCACACCCAGCTTTTTACGGATGTTCTTGATGTGGGTATTCACGATTTTTTCATCGCCAATATAGTCGTAGCCCCAAACCGTGTCCAGCAGCCTTTCCCTGGACACCACCCGGCCCTGGTTCTCCAGAAGGAGCTTCAAAATCTCAAATTCCCTGGTGGTCAGGGAAACGCTTTCTGTTCCAACAAGGACGGTAAGGCTGTCCGTGTCCACCGTGATTTCCTTATAGCGGATCACGGTATTGGGCGCAGCGCCGCCCTGTTCAGCCCGACGCAGCACCGCTTCGATATGCTTCATCACAACCGGCATGGAAAAGGGCTTGGTGATATAATCATCTGCCAGAGCGTCAAAGCCCTTCATCTGGCTATCCTCATCATCCAATGCGGTGAGCATGATGATGGGAACCCGGCTCTCCTTCCGCAGAATCTCACATACGGCAAAGCCATCAATTTTCGGGAGCATTAAATCCAGAAGCACCAGGTCGGGCTTGTTTACCCGGAACTGTTCAATTCCTTCCAGGCCATCAGCAGCCAGAACCACCGTATAGCCTGCGTCCTCCAGGAACGCCTTGATAATATTCTGAATGGATTCTTCATCCTCTATAATCAAAATCATTTTTGACATCGCTTGCACCTCCAAAGGTAGTGTAACATACAAAGGTGGAGTTTAGGTGGAGAAGGGGGCCTTTTTTGAAAAACCTCTCTATTCATATTATACCTGAACTGTGTTGCCAGAAAAAGTGTGCGAGTTTGAATTTTGTATATCCTCATAGCACGAGATTGTATGACAGGCTGTTTCTATTTGAGAAAGTCAAAAATGCCCCTCACCCAACAATATCCAGGCGAGGGGCATTAGATTTAACTCTCCAATAAGAGCTTCAACTTTTTGAGGACCTTCATTTTCCGAACGTGAACAGCATTACGAAACACGCCAAGCTCGTCTGCATATTGCCGTTCTGTCTTTTCCTCAAAGAACAGTGCCTGGATCAGCGCACGTTCCTCTGGAGTCAGCAGGGAAAGCGCGGTATGTAGCCTGTCCACTTCCAGCTTGTGAAGCACCACGCTCTCCACACTTTCCTGCTCATCGGAGAATTGCTGGGCATTTTCATCCACCAGCCGGTCCAAAGAATCTTCGCGGCTGGGGATGATCTGCACCACTTGGCCCTCCTTTCCGAGAACGAATCGCTCGGTTTTCAAATCGTTCTCAAAATAGCGCATTTTCCGGTCGCCCTGCATATAGGCCCGGTACACTTCATCCGTGACCTCGACAAATTGGCCGCGAATCCATATTCTTTTTTTATTAGCGTCCACGCTGTTTTACCTCCGATCAGTCTGAATTGCGAGAAATTCAGACTGGTCAGGCGGCCCCCTACAACGTGGAAATGATGGGGTTCCTCTATATAGAAAAACGCACCTGCAGAATGAGACAACAGCCCCAACAGCAAGTGCGTTTCTTTTTAGTTCGTGTAAATCATGGCATGATAGTTCAGTGTGAAGGGCGTAAAGCCACGATGAACAGCAAGCGGCTTTTTTGATAGCCTGCGCCCTGTCGCATTATGTCGAAACGCTCTTTGTTTCATGGCGGCTCCCTCCTAAAGCCGCCGTGTCAGCGTATAGGCGTCACTCCTTTGTTGAGGGCATAAGGAACGGCGGCCTTGATGTTACTCAAAACCGCCGCAGTACCCTGAAAATCCATTATGGGCGCACAAAGCTACCTGCCCTGCAACGGTTTTTTCTTTCCCCGTTTAGCGGGGCAGGATAGCTTGTCTTATTCGTTTTATTCTTGCTCTTGTGCGGCTGCCTCTTTCAGCCGCGAAAAGCTCTCATCGCTGATAATGTGTTCAATCCGGCAAGCGTCGGCCTCCGCAGTCCTGGGGTCAACGCCTGCGGCGATAAGCTGCTCGGTAAAAAAGCAATGGCGCTCATAGATTTTTTCAGCAACCTCGCGGCCCACATCGGTCAGATGGAGAAAGTGATCTTCGTCCATTGTAAGAAAGCCGCCGTCCCGCAAGGTAGCCACTGCATGGCACACGCTGGGCTTTGACACCTCCATGTGCCGGGCCACATCTACGGAGCGCACCATACCGAGTTTCTTTTGGAGAACAAGGATGGTTTCCAGGTAGTCCTCCCCGGACGGAGTTATTACGGGCTTCATAAACTCTTTGCGCTCCTTTGCCTGTTTTTGTTGCAATTCTTCCCATGCTTCACGAATAATCAAAGAAAACACCTTGGCACGCCCCCTTTCAAGAATAATAGGTTCTGATGTTTATGCAAAAGAAATCACTTTAGTTTCCAGCCACTTGCCAGTTCACGCTGTTTCCAAAAACGACTATAAATTCCATCTTGAGAAATCAGTTCTGCGTGTGTTCCTTTTTGCGCCACTTTGCCATCCGATATAACGACAATCTGATTGGCATTTTTTACTGTTGATAAGCGATGTGCAATGGAAATCAGTGTTTTTCCCTTTGTAAGTTGTTCAATCGCTGCCAACAGTTCATGTTCATTCTCCGGGTCAACGCTGGATGTTGCTTCATCCAGGATAATGATTGGAGCATCTTTCAAAATGGCTCTCGCTATGGAAACACGCTGCTTTTCACCGCCAGACAAAGTAGAGCCACCTTCACCCACCTTTGTGTTATATCCTTCGGGCAAAGATACGATAAAGTCATGGCATTGAGCCTTTTTTGCTGCCTCCACGATTTGCTCATGGCTTGCATCAGGATTGCCAAAGCGAATATTATTCTCAATGGTATCATTGAAAAGGTAGACGCTTTGAAAGACCATGCTGATATATTGCATAAGGCTATCCGCAGTGTAATTTTTTACATCCTGCCCGTCCACAAGAGCCTGACCTTCTTGAACATCCCAAAAGCGGGCAATCAGGTTGCAAAGGGTTGTTTTACCCGATCCCGATGGCCCCACAATCGCGCAGGTGGTTCCCTGTGGGATAAGCAGAGAAACATGGTCGATAATTTTTCTGGACTTTTCATATCCAAAAGATACATCCCGAAGCTCAATATCAAACCGTTTCGGGACAAGTTTATTTGATGTTGTGTCCATCTGCGGGATGTTCGTAACTTCTTCCAGGCGGTTTAAGCCAGCGGTGACGACACGGGAAAGAAACGCACCATTTCCCATCTGCTCCATTTCGGAAAAAATGATAAAGGCACTGACAATCACCATGAGGCACCACGGCAACGATAAACTTCCCGCCAGATACAAAAGAACGGCGGCTAACATCAAAACACTGCCGGTTATCTTGTAAACAGCAGAGTACCATTTCATCAAAGCCATAGAAGCGTGTTCCTGTGCAAGATCAGCTTCTTTCTTTTTGCGAAAAGAGGCATAAACGGCATTTTCGCTACCATCCGCTTGGGAAAAGGCACGAAGCACCGCAATTCCCCGGATATATTCCAACGCCTGAGTCGTCATATCTTCTTGCGCCGCCAATACTTTCGGTGCGTGTTCCCTTGCAACTTGTCCAATAGCATGAAGAATTAGGATGCCGACAAGGGAACCTGCAAGGGTGATTACTGCAAAAACAGGAACGGAAAATAGGAAGAATACGATCATTACCAGCGCCATCAACGCTCCGCTGGTCAGATCAGTGACCGCCATCATGGAATATTGTTCCAACTCTGTTACTGTCGTTGTAAGTACATTCTGAATACTTCCCAAACGCTGCTCGGAAAAATATCCCATAGGTGCTTTTCGCATGAGGGCGCCAACATGAAGTCTGTAATCACGGAATATATCAAAGCCCTTAGCACTCATGGAAATATCCATAAGCCACTGAAAAAAGAAACGGCCCAACACACTGATACACAAGACAGCAAGAGCTTTCCAGATCACATCCATTGTCAGGCTGTCCAGATCAGAGGCAACAATATAAACCGCCCATAAAACCATTGCCATACATACGCTTTTCAGGAAATTAAAGAGGATGCCCAGCAAGATTTTTGATTTATGCTTTCCCGCCAGATTGAGTATTCTTTTAATCATAGCAATCATTGCCTATCCCTCCTTCTTTTCCAGATTTGATGCTCCGACATACTGCTGCCACATTCGATGATACAGTGGACACTGTTCCAGTAATTCTTTCTGTGTTCCTCTGGCAATAATATTTCCCTTATCAACGACAAGAATTTGCTCCGCATTTTGAATAGTGGAAAGCCTGTGGGCGACAACCACAAGAGTTTTGCCGTGAACAAGACGCCCAACAGCCTCTTGGATTTGAGCCTCGCTTTCGGGATCAGCGTAGGCAGTTGCCTCGTCCAAAATGATAAGGTTTGACTGTTTCAGCATAGCCCTTGCAATCGTAATGCGCTGGCGTTCGCCCCCTGAAAGCCGATCTCCCGCGTCACCGGCAAAGGTATCATACCCTTGCGGCAATTTCATAATAAAGTCATGGCAGTTTGCGGCTTTGGCCGCAGCCTCTACTTCCTGATCAGACGCTTGTGGGTTTCCCATGCGAATATTCTCTCGAATAGACTTATTAAACAAAAAGTTGTCCTGCGCCACATAGCTGATTTCCTGCATCAACTGATCGAATGGAATGTCTTTTATGTCCTTTCCACCATAGCGAACGATACCGGAAGTCGCATCCCAAAATCCAGCCATCAGCTTTGCAATCGTTGATTTGCCAGAGCCGGAAGCCCCAACGATAGCGGTCATAGTTCCTGGTTTTGTCTGGAAAGATATGCCATGAAGCACTTCTTTGGTATCGTTATAGGAAAATGAAACATTCTCAAAAGAATATGCACTTCCGTCAAATTCAACTTTCGCATCCGGGCGTTTTTGTTCTGGCGTTGCGAGGAAATCTTTGACGGGCTTCAGATTAGCGGTAATCGTTGTCAGCATTTCGCCGGCACTTGCCAGCTTCATCAAAGGCGCAATCGCACCAATGGGGATGATAATGCACGCAACAAGGATCGGAAGTGAAATCTGCTGGTTCATATAGAGGTATGCACCAATGGGCAGACTTCCCAGCATTGTCGATGGAAGAATTGCTTTTACCGCAGCCATCCAAAACCAGCATTGCCGCCACCAATCAAGCGTACTGTCATGGAAAAAGTTCACTGAATTAGAAAACTTACCAAAAGATGCTCCTGTACGGCCAAAGGCTTTTATGACCTGGATGCCTCCAACATATTCAACCAGCGCTGCGTTCATTTCGTTTCCGCTACGCAGATAGGTTTCCATTTTCTCACCATATCCGCGAAGCATCCCGAAAATGAAAGGGATGCAAAGAGGAATTGTAATGAGTGACGCCAATCCCATGCGCCAGTCCAACGCAAACAGCAAAACAATGCAGGCTGCCGGAGCTGCGATATTTGAAGGGATTTCGGGGATAAAATGCGCTATCGCATCTTCTAATTTTGCAACATTATCTACGATGAGATTTTTATATACGCCGGATGGCGTTTCCAGCATGACACCCATTGGAACCTTTCGCATTTTTTCTGCAATCGCACACCGAATATTGCACAAAATGGTAAATGCAATCTTATGGCTGCGGCTGGATGCAACAATACCGAGCAGAGTTTTGAGAATGATACCTGCTGCGGCAATTCCGGCCCAAATCAGTGTACTATGTATCGTTGCTGTACCTGCGAAAACTTCGTTGGCAAGCATGGCGGCGGTCAAATAGGGGAGCATACCAAATAACTCTGACAGAACTGTCAAAATTACAGACAGCGGCATCTTTCCCTTGGCATCGCCGGAAAACTCAAAAAGAGTTTTTATTGGATTATCTTCTTTCTGCTTCATAAAGCCCCTCCTTCCTCAGAACCGAAAAATTGTTGAACATGCTGTCCGTTCTGTGTATCAAACGGCCCATACCATTTCACAGTCCCATCCTCAATAAAAATGAAATAGTCACAGCATTCTGCAATCAATTCCGGGTCATGGGTAATAATCAGCGATGTTTTCCCTATGGCGCTTAATTTCTTGAGGCAATTTGAAACCTCCAACATATGCCGATAGTCCAAACCGCTTGTCGGCTCATCAAAAACCATAATTTCTTTTTTTGATGCAATGGCACTTCCAATCGCCACGCGCTGTTTTTGCCCGCCAGATAACGAAAGGGGATGGATACTTTTTAATGCAGTTAAATCCATATCATGCAGGATCTCATCAACTATTTCTTCACGCTGAGCATCGTCCGTATGTTCCACGCTTATGGAGATTTCATCTTCAACGCTTTCTGTAAAAAGCTGATGATTGACATCCTGCATAACCAGATAGCAGATTTTCAGCCGCTGCCGGTTGCTGTATGTTTTACTTCCGAACGAGAACAAGCCTCTTGCCCGTTTCTCAAGCCCACACAGGCAACGGGCAAAAGTTGTTTTTCCAGCTCCATTTTCCCCGATAATTCCAACAATCGCACCTTTCGGAATAGATAAGGTCGGTATTTCAATCCCAACGCCATCCTTGTAATGAAACGATAAATCTTTCACAGAATAGCAGTCCGAACTATACGGTGTTCTGGCATTGGAGTCAAAAGACACTGGCGATATGGATCGCAGCCCACGGCGCTTGATTTCATCTGCTGACAGGCCCCAGAATGTATCAGCGGGCATATCTTCTTTGATTTCTCCATCGTTCATATAAACAACCCGATCTGCCACACCCTTCAAATAACTAAGCCGATGTTCAGCAACAATAACGGTCTTTCCCTGGGCTTTCCATCGCATGATAATATCTTTCAGCATCCAGATTGAGCGCCAGTCTAAATTAGAAGTGGGTTCATCCAAAACAAAAATGTCCGGCATGGGAATGGAAACTGAGGCACAGGCTATCTTTTGCTTTTCACCGCCAGACAGATGGAATAGATTTCGCCCAACAAGTTCTCCAATTCCAAATTCATTGATTGCGTTTTCTAAATACTGGCTGATTTGCTCAACAGGTACAGCCAGATTTTCACATCGAAAAATCAGTTCACTGGTAGAGTCAATATTAAAAAATTGTGTGCGCGGGTTTTGAAAAACAGAGCCAACCTTTCGGGCTACCTTATGGATCGGCTGCTTCGAGATGTTTTCTCCATTAAGCAGGACTTCACCAGTGAGCTGCCCCTCATAAAAGCTGGGAATAAGGCCATTCAATAGCCGTGTGATTGTTGTTTTTCCGCACCCTGATCCTCCACATATAAGGACAACTTCTCCATCGTGAATAGACAGATTTACATTCGTAAGAGAATTGTCCTGTTCGCTGTCCTTATAGCGGAAGGACACATTTTTCAGTTCGATCATCGTGCCCCTCCTTAAAACAAGTAATAGAGAATAAGTGCAGCAGTTAACAGAACCATCAAAAGGATGTCCAATCCTTTGATCTTTATTTTGCAATAATTACTTCTTTCCGTATCTACGCCGAGGCCGCGTGCAACGGCGGCAGCGGATAGTTCGTCACCAATTTGCACAACAGAAGCAATCAGCGGTACGAGCCTGTATTCCAACATGGCAATCGGCCCTTTACTAACTCCAATACCGCGCATTTTCATTGCATCCTGAATACTGTGGTACTCGTCCGCCACCGTAGGAAAGAAGCGAAATATCACAGCGAAAGGGATTGTGATTTTTCTGGTAATGTGCATTTTTTCCATCGCCGCCACAAACTCGCTGACTTTTGTTGTCTGTAAAAAACTCATGGCGATAAACAGGGTGGGCATCATACGAAGCACCACCTCGACTAACAAGCGAATGATAATACCTAAAAGGCTCATTCCAGATATGTACGCCAGTAGCCCATTTGCCCCATAAGCGGCACAATAGGCCGCCGCATAAACCGCGGCAAGGCCGGGCCTCCTGATGTTTATCAACATCAGGAAAGCCAGCCCTGCAAACACGATTTTCAAAATGGTATCAAGTTCGCTTTCAGACGATGGAACCATGACAAGACTGAACACCATTAAGGTATATAGTTTTGTCCTTGGGTCAAGATTGATAACGGCTTGCTGCGTATTCGTTGATACCTTACCACTCATTATGCAATTCCCGCCCGTTTGAAATGCTTGTTTAGGACAGCGCGGCCAATCAAAGCGCCGATGACACCGCCGACAGCAGTTGCAAGAATGACAACTGGAACCATATAGCCCTGCACTAAGGCTGCGAGGCTATCTGCAAAGGCATCACCCTGGCTGGCACGATACATTTCAACATAAGCATCGCCCATGATAAACATGGGGAGCTGTGTCCCGACCTGCCAAACACTGAATACTGCATAGCCTGCCAGCATCGCTTTCCAGCTTTTATATTTTCCAGCCTTCATAATGACATCTGCCAGCAAGCCAAAGACAATGCCGGTAATCAGAGCGTAGTATCCATATCCCATCAGGAAAAAGATAAGGCCCAGAAGCACACCCATGATTGTCACAAGGCCGAAGGTTTTTACCTTCGTGTAGAAAAGGATGCAGGGTATGCCTGCAATGATCGCTGTCAGCACAGGATAAAAAACAGCCATCACCGGAACAAAGCCGGTCATTGCACACACATAGAAGATCACAAAATAAATGACCGTGAAGATTGCGACATTTACAAGATCGCGCACGCCAATTTTTGAGGTTTGCACATTGTTTTCCATAAAATATCCTCCTTTGTTTGTTAGTTGCTGCTAACCTATTTGTCAAAATGTAGCCGACGCTTTGAATATTCTCATATCAAACCATCGGCTGTAAGATTGTGTGAAAGCGCCTATACGCAGATCATTCGGGCGGCTTTAATCCGGCCACATGACATCACCTACTTTCCCGCCTTCAAAAATCGTTTTCCATCCGGCATTGAAGAACCAGCTCATACTTTGTATGTGCTTTTTAGCATCTTCTTTGGTCATATCATGGATAACGGTTTCAAAAAGGCCCGTATAAAAAGCGCTCGATAGCAGGTGGGCCAATTCCATTGTCAACCGGCCAGAAGAAATCGCATCGTTTCCAGTCTTTTCAATATATTGCAAAGTGGTCTGTATATCAATCGCAACCACTCTGTGCATAAACTCCTGATAGCAATTTGTTTCGCCGCTGAGAAGCATGATTTTGAATTCATCAAGATGAGCGAAAACAAAATCCATCAGCTTTGAAAATTTGCCATTGGAGTAGCTATTGATTTGTGCTTTTTGTTCTTCCGGCTCTAAAGCCTCAAACCCGGCCAGCGTTTTTTGTAACAACTCGCAAAAGCCATCAGCAACAGGCTGGACAATACTGTGGTATAACGCCTCCTTGTCCGAATACCGATAGAGCAAGGAGCTTTTCGTTGTGCCTGCTTTTTCGGCAATATTACGCAAAGAAGCGTTCTCGTATCCATTGGCAAGAAATTCTTCTTTGGCACACTTGAGAATATTCTCCGTTACGCCTTCAATCATCTTGGCCATAGGCTCACCTCCTTCTTGTTTTAGACCATCGGTCTAAACCGATGGTCTAAATATAGCATAGAAAGATCAGATAGTCAAGATGGTCTTTCTATGTTTGGTTGTTAATGCTAACGGAAAATAATGTAACAGGCGGAAAAAATCCGCCTGTTCGATGCTGTTAAGCCATAATTAACTCATCTAAAACAATTTCCTCCGCCTGCGCTTTCAGCGTGTTCATCAGCCCCACCCAGCGCATGGGGTCACGGGATTTCAGTTCCTCGGTGACGCCCGCCGCCTCCATCATGCGGGGCAACATGGCGTCCATCCGTTCACGCGCCGCCCGATCAATCTCCAACAGGTGCGGGTACAGCTTTTCGCTCAAAATCAAGCTGCTGTAAAGGCTGGGCCGGTGTTCCTTCAGATAGCGTTGCCGCATACGGCCATACAAAGTTATGTACCCAGCCGCACTACGCGGCTGGGCTTTTCTTTTTTGAGGAAGTTAATAGGCCGGGGTGCCGTACCCGTAAATCTCATAGTACCCAATGGGGTAGCTGTTCTGACGCACAGAATCGCCAGAGTTGCCTTCTACGGTGTAGACACGTCCATTCTCTACTTTCTCCACAATGCCCACATGGTCAGATTGCCCGTCTTGGCCTCCATCATCCCAGTCAAAAAAGATGATGTCGCCGGGGCGCGGCTCATAGCTGTTATCCTGCCATAGCCCACGCTCCTGAAACCAGGGAACGCCCTGGGACGCACAGGCCGCAAACATCGGGATAACGCCGGCTTCAATATAGCCGCATTGGTCAGCACACCAGCTCACAAAACAAGCGCACCATTCCACACGGCTACTAAAACCATACCAGCTCCAGTACGGTTCGCCGCCGATGTTCCCCACCTGGGAGAGCGCCACCGTGACGATTTCTCCATCTCCTCCGGTAATGCCGTAGAGCACCTGGGACCAAAGGGAATTGTTCTCGTCGGCCAGCAGCTCCGCCATCTGTTCCCGCTGGTCCTCGTTAAAGCCGAACTGGTCTGCCATTTCCTCGGCGGTCTTATGGCTGACGGTGATATACAGATAGGTGCGGGTGACGGTTACTTCCGTTTCCACGATATTGCCGTTACCATCATCGGATGTTTCAATCACTGTTTCCGTCTGGGTGGACGTACTGGATGAAATCTCATTCATCTGCCAAAAGATGTCCTTCAAAAGCTCCAGCTTCTCATCATCCATGGTGGCCACTTCCTGGGCGTTGTCCGGGTCGGTGGTGGTTTTGACAGCATAAACCGCCAGAACCTCTTTCCACACAGCGCGGGAACCGGACATCTCCAGCACATCATAGCTGTGGGACGCCTTGATCTCATCCAGATTCTCCTGGTAATCCGTATTGATCTCCTGTACGGCAGTCTGCATGGTCTGCCCGGTGCCGGAATCCTCGCCGGAAAAGAAAATACCAAAACAGGAGCCGATAATCATACCGATGAGGCAGATCACAATAATCACCAGCACAGCAATCCAACCGCCAGCGGCGATGGCCGCAATCAGCGCCTTGGTCGCCGCAATGATGGCTTTCACCGCCGCAACCGTAGCCTTAACTGCCGCCTTTGCCGCAACCACCGCAGTCCGGGCCGCTATGCGGGCAGCGTGAGCCGCAGCCCTGGCAGCCCGCGCCGTGGCCTGGGCAGTGTGCTGGGCGGCTTTGGCCGCCTGCTGACTGGTCTTGATACTGGCCTTGGCAGTCTTTTCCGCCGTTTTGATGGATTTAGTAGTGGTTTTCACCGTCCCCTTGGCAGTGGAAGAAGCCTGCTTGATGGTCTTGCGGCTCCTGTCCACTGTCTTAATGCCTTTCTTGCTGCGGTCCAAAGTCTTGATGGCCCCGCGCTCCTGACGGACCGCCTTGGCTGGCTCGGAAACCGTATCCGCCGCCTGACGCCCGCTCCAGCGTGTGGTAGGCTGTCCAGCCTGCCGAGCCGCCTGTTTCTCCGCTTGTTTTTTCGGCTGTTCGGCTGCGGCTTTCCGCTTTTGGATTTTCTCCTTAACCTTGGAGATGTTCTCCCTGGTTGTCTGAACCCCCTTGCGGCCCTGTTTATCAAACTGGTGGAACGCTTCATGGGTGACGTTATCCACCCCAGCGGAAAGGCGGTCGGACGCATACTCGCCAGGGGAACTTTCCTCGGCATACATCCCATGCTCGGCCTTATCCTTGGTGCGGATATACGCCTCCTTCATCCGTTCAGAAGCAACCGCCGCTTTATCAATCGCTTTAATGCCTTTTTCGGCCACTCTTGTTTTAATGCCCTTGCCCATGGGCTTCACCTCCTTCCCTGGGCGGGGCCGCCCTTATTCCTCCAGCAGCTTGGCCACAACCACCATCCGCCCGTTGGTCCGGGAATACTCGCAGGTGGAAAGGGTGATGAGCTGGTCGCCATATTCCGCACTCACGCCCGTGTCATAAAGGGCCAGTTCCTTGCACCCCTCGATAAACTCGTCAAAATCTTCTTCCTGCTCGGCTCGGACGAAATGGTAATACTTAAAGCCAGATTCCGAGTAGGCCACCGTCTTAAAGGCGGCAACCACTTCATATTCGCCAAAGCTGTCCAGAGTATCAAAGCGGATGGTCTTGTGTTCCTGGTAGAAATCCTCGCTCTCATACTTGCACAAATCTGAGAACATACTGCCGTTGTTCATGTGATGGCCGTACAGCACCAGATTGTCGGAAATGCCGATGTCGCAGTTTTCCTGCATATAAGGCACCCCATAGCTGCTGTACGACTTATCAAAGGCGTGCTTCAGATAGAAGTTGGGGCTATCCTTGGTCTGCATGACAGGGTAATCAATCCGGGTGCCGGGAATGGAAATCCAGCCCACCAGGTCGCTGTTCTGGGCGTACACATCCGCATATTTCTCAAAGGCCGTGAGTTCTTTCGGCTCCTGGGCCGGGTCATCGGCCAGCTCCAGCGTGGGCAGCTCCACATCTTCCTTGACCAGCTCGGCCACCTCATCAAAGGCTTCGGCGCTTTGCTTCTGGTCCAGGTATTCCCGGCAGAGCATAGCCCCGGAGAAAAGGAAAAGGGCGGCACAAAAGGCCGCCCCCGCGATCATCAGTCTGTTTTTAACTTTGTCACTCATATTTTCACCCTCCTGTACTTATCGTGCCTGTTCTTTACTGGCCGCTTGGCGGCGCTTCCCGGCCTGGGCCGATTTCAGCCCCTGCAGCTCGGTTTTCACCGATGAGCGCCCTCCATTGATTCGCTCCACCGTGAGCGCCGTGTCACGATCCATCTCAGAAAATGCCTTGCCGCAGTACAGCACAAAGCTCCGCAGCTTGGCAAGCACACCCTTATCCGCAGATAATTCCTTGCTTTCCTGGGGTTCCTCCCCCGCAAGGGCAAGCCCGGCATTTTTGATGTGACCGCCCGCCTGGTGCAATTCTTCCCGCATGGCGTCCAGCCTTACGGAACACTGTTCCATGCCTTTGCCGGCATGGGCAAAGCCCCGCCCCATCCGGGAAAGAACCGAGGGGATACGCAGGGCCTGTGCTGCATGGCACAGGGCGGAGCGCCCTTTCTCTCGGAAAGTCTGCACCATCTGCTTTGCAGATGAAATGAGGTTTTCTTTTGCCGTGGAAACCATCACTTTGGTCTGGTGGACTTTACCCTCCACAGTGTCCACAAGCTGGGAGCACCGGGCGCGGATTCCTTTGTCGTGGAGCTTGCCCACCTCCAGACGCATTTCTTTCATTTCGTCCATCATCTGCGCCAGCTTTTCTTCCATACCGTCGATATAGCCCACCAGGGCCTGCACTTCTTCTTTCTGCTTTTGAAGCCCGCTCTGTTCCAAAACAGAAATCAGGTCTATGATCTGCGGATGGTCCCGCAGCGCAAGAGCTGGTTCAGCCATTGTTCATTCCTCCATTCTCAAACGTATCATCGCTCCGGTTCCGCCTGCTTTTTTGCAGGGGGCAGCTCCCGGCAGTATTCCGGGTAACGGATTTTCACGCCCTCCATAAAGTAAGGTGCAAACTCGCAGCAGAACAAATCCTCCGGGGAATAGGCGTTGCTGTGCTCCGGGTCGGTGTAGCCGTTCCAGAGATTGAAAGCAAGGCGGCACACCCGGACGGTGCCGCTGGTCTGCCAGCCGCCGTGCATACCATCCGGTTCAATGCAATCCTGCTTGAAATCAAACATCTGGCGGATGTTGGCCCGCGTTTCCGGGGCAATCCCCATCACATAGAAAAAGGCCCGGTGGTAACAGTCGTTCCGCCGCGCCTTGCTCATCATATCCAAAAAGAAATCCCGGTGTTCCGGGGACGCAAAACGGATATTGCTCATGCCGGCACCTCCTCGCCGCCGAATACACCTTCACCGGGCTTGGTGGTCATCAAAGCATAGAGCTTTGTGTCACGGGGGAACCGGTTGATGAAAGGCACCAGGGCGCTGCCATACCGGATGAGGCCGCAGCCCGCGTCTGCGTTGGTGACGTAGCTCATCTGTTCATTGGAGATATTGAGGAGCTTCGCCAGCTTTGCCCGGTCGGACGCCGCCTGATTCAGCATGACAATAAACTCCGAGTTGGAGAGCATGGTGCTGGCCTGGACGGAATCCAAAAGGTACTCCACGTTCTGGGTGATGGCCGTGGGATAAGCACCGCGCTTTCTAAACTGCCTCCATGCGGAATTAAAGAAAATGCCGCTTTGCTCATTTTCAAACATCACATGAAACTCATCGATGAACACATGGGTACGCTTGCCCCGTTTCCAGTTGAGGGTGACGCGGTTCAGGATGGTATCGGTGATGACCAGGGAACCGGCAGGCTTTAGCTGCTCGCCCAGGCCGTGGATGTCGAACACCACATAGGGCTTGTTCAAATCCACTGTGCTTTCCCGGCCAAAGATGTCCAGGGAGCCGGTGGTGTAAAGCTCCAGGGAAAGGGCAATCTCCTTGGCCTTGTCCTCCGGCTGCTCCAGCAGCTTATTCCGCAGGTCGCAGAGGGTAGCCACCCGCCCAATCTTCTCCGCCTCCGGGTACACCAGGGCGGTGCAGCGGTCAATGATGGATTTATGCTGCGGTCCCACGCCGCGCTTGTCGATCTGCTCGATGAGGGACATGACAAACTGGCTCTTTTCCACGATGGGGTTTTGCTCGCCGTAGCCCTCCACCATATACATGGCGTTGAGGCGGTCTTTGCCGCCTGCCACCAGATGGGCCACCGTCGCTTTTTCTCGGCCCAGGGCTTTGACGAGTGCGCCAAATTCTCCCTCCGGGTCGCAGATCAGGATGTCATCATTGGCGTAATCCGGGTGGAGCATGAGAAACGCGATCAGTTCTTTGGCGCTGAAGGATTTACCCGCACCGGGTACGCCCAGCAGGAAGGCCGACTGGTTCAAAAGGTTCGCCTTGTTGCACATAATGAGATTGTGGGAAATGGCGTTCTCTCCAAAGTAAATGCCGCCTTTATCCTGGATTTCCTGTACCTTGAAGGGAATAAACACGGCCAGAGATTCCGTAGTAAGAGTGCGAAACGCATTGATTTTCCGCACCCCGATGGGCAGGGCGGTATTCAGGCCATCAAGCTGCTGGAACTTGAGCACCGCAAGCTGGCACATATGCTTTCGAGCCACGGAGAGTACGGCTTCGGTGTCGCTGTCAAGCTGTTCTTTGGTATCTGCGGTGATGGCCAGGGTCATTACCGCGAACATCATCCGCTGGTCGCGGGTGGTGAGGTCGTCCAAAAACTCCTTGCTTTCTTTCCGCTGCAGCTCCATATCATAAGGAACTACGGCGCTGAAATTGTTGTTGGCATTCTGGCGGCGCTGCCAGTTGGTGATGTTGGTTTCCACACCCAGCAGGCGGTTTTCCACCTCCCGCACAGCTTCGTCCGTAGGCACCGGCACAATGTCGATGGAGAACATCAAATTGCGGTTGAAATCCGTCAGCTCAGTCACCATGTTATCCTTAATATAAGAGGCGTAGTCTTTGAGGAACAGCACACGGCAGAACTTATCGCCCAGCTTCAGATAGTCGCTGTTTTTCTCGATCCCGTCCGGGCAGATATAGTCCTTAAAGCTGTGGCCCCGTTTCATCATCTCGCGGGCATTGAAAACAAATTCGGATTCCTCGCCCTGGCGGTAGAAATCGTGCAGGATACGCAGGCGCTCGGTGGCGTCCAGCTCCACGCACTTGGAGCCAAGGGCCGAAAAGTGGGAAATCAGGTCGGCCCCCACGCGGGCAAAGTAGGCGCGAGCCTCCTCGATGTCCTTCTTCACCACGGAGATGGTGATATACTTCTCCTGGGTAATGCCGTTGGCTCCGGTGGCCTTGTCCAGCAGCATTTGGTTGTACTCCTTACGGTACTCATCCCGGAAATCCCCCTGCATGGGCATGAGGATGGACGTTTCAAAGTTGGCCTTGTTCATACGGCGGTTGTTGATGGTGATTTTTGTCACCGCGCCGGAATCCAGGGAATTGAGCAGCTCCGAGTAGGTGAGGAACATGGATTCCTTGTCCTCCCGGCTGGCCACCAGATAGTTGATGTCGCTGAATTTATAGGTTTTGGAGAACTTATTCCCCACAAGAAAAATGCCGTCCGGCCAGATACGGCGGACGGGGATGACATCCTGCACCTTCCGGGGGACGGTATAACGCTCCTTTTCCTGCTTGGACATGGTTTTGATGGTCTTAATCATGCTTGGCCTCCTTTCGCTTGCTAAAGTGTTTCGGCTCCTGCCGGCGCTTCTTGCCGGGACGCCCGGTTTGCAGCTCCTCGATGGTATCTTTCAGAGCAGCATAGTAGTAGTTGCTGTCCTCGAACTTAAACTCCTTCGGCTCCAGCATTTCCGAGCGCAGCCACGCCCAGATGAATTTTTCCGCCGTCATGCCGTGATAGGTGATAAACCCCAGCATGGCAAAGGGGGCCGCCCCCAAAATGCACATCCAGGACAGGGTTTCCACCCCAAAGTGGGGGCGCAGGATAAAATAAAGGCCCACGGCCACGCCGCAGGCAAGAACAGAAAAGATGAACTGCCGCATAGACAATCCAAAAAACATACTCTCCGTGTAATTACGGATTTCCCGGTTGATCTTAACTTCCAAAATATCACCTCACAATCACATTGCCGGTTTCAAGGTAAACAATGCTGCTCTTGGGAATATAGGCAAAGCCCAGCAGCCGGTCGCCCACGGTAAAAATCTCGTCTGGAGCCGCTTTGGAGAAGTGGCCCACAATTCCCTTTTCAGCGGGCAGGTCGTAATCCTCCACCATTGGGATGGCGGTTCCATCAATCAAGTGCAGCACATAGGTTTGATAACGCATTTGTTTTCCTCCTTTTTTACAGGCCCATCATCTCGCGCACCACGCGGTCGGCCATTTTCACCGCGCCCACGAGGACGAGCATATTAAAGACCAGCTCCCCGATATAGCTCCACACCTGGGTGACTGCCGCCGCATTGGGGTCAATGGCAGGCGGGGACGCCGCGAACAGGGAAAAGATGATACAGGCCAGCACAATGATGGCCCCTTCCAGGCACACGGCGGCATAGCTCTTGATAAAGCTCTTGCCCACGTTTTGGGTCGGCTCCCCGGCAAAGGTGGACAGAGGCACCGGCGCGATGGCCGTGTATAAATAGAGCTTAAAAAACCGCCCGTAAACGGTCATTATCATAATGAAGCTGAGGACTGTAATAAACAGCCCGCCGATGAGCGTCACCGCCCAGAGGGGGATACTCTCGAAAAATCCGCAGCTTTCCACCGCGTCAATGATCTCCTGGGGCAACACAGTCTGTTGGGCGGTTCCAAAGCCCGCCGCGTTCATTATTGTTGAAACGAGGCCCTGGACGATATTAAAGAGGGCCATCATCAGCTCCAGCCCATAGGTCACAACGCCCTTGGCAATGGCAAACCGAATGAACAGCTTCAGCGCGTGTTCCGGTTTTTTCACCTCGGCAAAGCTGCCGCAGGTGCGCATGACGCCAATCACAAAGAACAACACCAAAAGCGCAAGGCCAATGGCCCGCACCGCGTCATGGATGTTGACAATGACGCCCCAGATGGAGCCGCCCTTAAACTGTTCCGGGCTTTGGGTGATGAGCTGCCAGATCTCAGACAGGTACTTGTTCCAGGTATCGAGGGCATTTTGCAAATTTTGTACAACCCAGTTATCGGACATTCAACAACCTCCTTTCCGGCAACGGTAAGGGGCAGGCCGCCACGGGCCTGCCCCCACACTGCCGTTATTAGAATCAGCCGGTAATCAGGGTCAAAATCTCCTTCGCAAACGTAATCACAACGCCGCCGGCCAGGGTGAGAAAACCATTGGCTCGCTGGCTGGGGTCATGGCTTTTCAGAGAAAGGCCGATCTGCACGACGCCGAAGCCCAGCAAAATCATACCCACGGCGCGGATCAGGCCGAAGATGAAATCACTGAGGTTGTTGATAACAGTCAACGGGTCGCTGGCGGCAAAGGCCGTAGTGGTGCAGCAGCACAGCATGAGCACCAGGGCTGCATAAACAGCAAAGGCGCTCCGGCTCTTTTTTCCCATGGGCAGGCTGCGGGTTTCTTTCTTCTGCTTGCTTTCCTTATGAAACAGTTTCATTTTTGGTGTCCTCCTTAAATTGAAAGATATTCTCCATGTCCTCATCGGACAGAAGTTCGTAAAGGGTTTCCGGCTCCTGGATATTGGCAAGGTCGCCGGGGGTGAGGCGGCCAATGGTCATATCCGCCACGGCGTTTTCGGTGCCGCCGTGGGAATAGACGGGCGCGCCGCCATCGGTGGTGTACTTGATGTTGGGGTGTTTCAAGAGGTCATACTTTTCATCCATCAGCGGCGCTTCGCCACGGATAAAGAGCAGGGCCAGGTTGTTGTCCAGCATACGGACCTCATCGGGCGTCATCAGCTCCCGGCCCGTAATCTGGTTGTTGGTGGAGTAGCTGCCGGAATGCCCGGTGCTCTTGCCGTAGGTGTCCAGCCAGAGGGTGCTTTTCCCCAGGTAGTTCTCGGAGATCAGCTTGTGGGTGGACGTTTCATTGCCGCCCAGGTACAGAAATTCATCGCAGTTGCCGATGATGGATTCCCATTGCTTTTCAAACAGCGCCTTGAGCTGGGCAATGTTCTGGATGATGATAGAAACGCTGATATTCCGGGAGCGCATGGTGGCCAGCAGCTTGTCGAAATCATCCGGCAAGCTCACGTTGGCGAACTCATCCATGAGAAAATGCACCGGTACGGGCAGGCTACCGCCGTGTACCCGGTCGGCAGAATAAAAAAGTTCTTGGAAGGTGCTGGCATACAGCAGGCTTACCAAAAAATTGAAGCTGGCGTCGTTGTCCGGGATCAGCGCAAAAAGCGCCACTTTTTTCTCACCCAGGCTGGAAAGGTCCAGTTCATCCGTGGCGGTGAGGGCCGCCACCGAGGAAAGATTGAATTTTTCCAGGCGGGACGCCAAGGTGATTTGAATGGATTTCAGCGTTTTGGCAGAGCCGGAACGATAATCCTTGTAATACTTCACAGCGATGTGATCCGGGGAGCGCATTTCCAGCCGGTCAAACAGTTCGTCAAGCGGCGATTGGTAGGAATCATCATCCTCCCGCACCTCCCCGGCTCGGAGCATCTCCATAATCATGGGGAAATTCTTCTCGTCCTCCGGCGCTTCGTACCACAGGTAAAACACTAAAGCCATGAGGAGCATACTGGCCGCCGTATCCCAGAAAGGGTCGTTGGACTGGCTCCCTTTTGGGGTGGTGGCTTTGAACAGGTTCGTCACCATCTTCTGCACATCATTGTCGGATTTCAGATAGGCAAAGGGATTGTAGCAGTGACTTTTCTCCATGTTCAGAAGGTCTACCACCTTGATCTCATAGCCCATCCGTTCCAACAGGCTGCCGCAGTCACGAAGCAGCTCCCCCTTACAGTCCAAAATAAAAAGGGACGTATTGCATTGGCAGATGTTCACTTTGGCGTAGAACCGGCTCTTGCCCGCGCCGCTGCCGCCCACCACCAAAGTGTTGAGGTTGCGGCGGTGTTTCCGGCCATCCAGCCCCATGCGGACGTGCTGGGTGAAAATGCGGTTTTTGAACGGGTCCTTGTCCCGGTATTTCTTATTCACAGCCCGCGGATCGCCCCATTTGGCGGAACCGTGTTCTTCGCCTCTGCGGTAATTGCGCCGGGATGAGAGATAAATGCCAATGCCCAGCCCATAGGCGGCAATAAAAATGAGGACAGTTTTTACACTGTCCTCACACCACACGATTTTGAATGGATTGTTCATTGCCGCAGGCAGGGCGCTGACAATCTCCGAAAGTCCCCCGGAAGTGGCAGGCGCAATCAGCAGGGCGAACCAGATCACCGGGACCAGCCCCAGGGCATAGAGCCAGGGGCCGCCCGCCTTGTTATCTGGCTTCATCCCGACGCTTCGCTTTCTTGTCTTTTTGGGCTGGGGCGTCAATGGTTTTCAGCAGAACATCCTCCACCGGGCCGGGGTCGCGCTGTTCCTCCAGCATATCGTTGCGCAGCTCATTGAGGGCACGAATCATAATCCCATGCTCATAGCTGTCCAGGGTGAGGACGACTTTTTCCTGTCTTTCCATCGCTCATACCTCCTTTACCGTTCCTGGTCTTTTTGCTTGCTGTCGCGGGTGAGGCCCATAGCCCTGGCCATACGGCCATTGAGGGATTTGAAGGCGTCCCGCATATCAGTGAGGGCCGCAGGAATATCCTCCCTGGGGACCTGCCCCTGAAATACGCCGTCCAGTTTGGAAATCTCATACTCTTTGGCGTCCACGCCATACCGCTTGCAGAGCATATAGCTGACCGCATAGGCTTTGTAGCCATCTGTCTCTCTGGAATAGCCATCCATGCTTTGGGCAAGCTGCACATTGGCAACCTCCAGAGAAACACAGCGGAAGATGTCCGGCGCGTCCATGCCTTTTTTCACCAGGATGGCGTTCTGCTCTGCAGAAAACATGGCACCTCGGCCCTGGGGCAGTTCCTCCACGGCCCGGATGGGAACCGGGGAACTGGCGATCAGGCCCTTTAAGAGCAGGCGGTCATCGTAGCTCACCTGGGGATGAACCTGATCCCTCGCCGTAGTCTGGGAAATATCATAGACTTCCTTGGCGTAAAAGTTCTGGCCCACGCTGCCATCCTCACGCCGGTATGCTTTGCCCGGCTCCAGAATGATGATGGGCAAACGCTTCTCATCCTCCAAAATCTCGACCCCCTGGGCGTGCCACTCTTTGTAACCGCCCACACGCACCGCGTCGGGGCACTTATCCCCAATCAGCAGCGCATTGCGGGCAGAGTGGAAGGGAAAACGGCTCTGCACATCCAGATATGCCTCCATACTGCCCGTACCCTCGGAGAACTCTCCAAAAATCCGGTCCAAGGTGGCATAGGCTTCTTTTCGCTGTTTTTCCTCCCGGACCTGCCACCACTGGCGCTTGGGGCGCTCTTTCTGGCTTTCCTGCTTTTGCGGCGCAGCCTCCGCCTGGGGCTGCTGTTCAAACAGATCGTCAAAATTATTCATCACAGATTACCTCTCTTTCGATTTGGGTTTCTTTTTGGGTTTCGGCGGCTGGTGCCGGGTAGTTTTCTGAGCCGCCTTCTTCTGGGGTGCAGCCGGCTCCTCGGCCCTGGCAGCCTCCGCCTCCTTCTTCCGCTGGGCCTGGATGTCCCGCAGCTCCTGCCGGACGGAAGGCTTCTCGGCCCCATCAGAAGTACCCCTTGCGGACTTGCTGCTGCTCTCGGAGATAGGCTCGGACGGAGGGGATTTTTCCGCCGCTGGAGCAAAAGGGGCGTTCTTCTCTGCAGCAGGGTTCTCCGGCTGAGATTTCTCCTTCTGGACGGGCTTTTCCATCAGCTCATCCAAAAGCTGGTCGTCCACACTCTTTTCCGGCATGGCCTGCTCCGGCGCGGCGGGTTCGCTGCCGCGCTGTTCGCGGGATTTCTCAATATCCTCCTTGATCGAAGCCGTATCCACAACGGTGAGCTTGAACTTCTCCACGATCCGGTTGGCTCTGGCAGCGTCATCCTCGAACACCAGAATGTCGATGGTGTCGTCGCCTTTCTTCACCGGGATGGGTGCGTAGAGAATCCCGTACCCCTTGGCTTGCTTGGCAAACTCCGGGCAATCCTCCTTCTTGATGGTGTAAACCTTTAGGGGGCGCTTTTCCCGCAGCATAGCTTCAATGCGGGCTTTGCCCTTGGTCTTTTTCTGGTCTTTCAAAACCGTGTAAAGGGCGGCGGCCAGATTTTTAGCAGCAGAACCGGTGATCTTGAGGGCAAATTCAGCACCCTCCAGGCTCATCCGTACCACTTGCTCCGCCGCGTCGCCTGAGTTATACATCAAAAATCATCTCCTTCCTGGGGGAGCCGCCCGGCCCTGCTCCGGCTCCTGGCGGGCTTTCTCATCCTTACCGGAGACTTCTTCACGGGCGGCCTGTATCTTATCCTTGATGGAAGTGGAGCGCAGGGCAATATCCTCGCACAGCTTCACCTCCCGGCGCAGCTCATTTATCTGCGCAGAAAGTTTGGAGATCTCAGCCCGGATGTGCTCCTGTCCAGCAGGGTCGGCCAGCACCGCCTTGGTACGAAGTTGCCGGTACAGGCTTTTCCGCTGTTCCGTTAGGCCGGCAAGCTGAGATTCCACATCAGACCGATAGACGTTAAGCTGCTCCAGGGTGTCAATGCGGTGGCGGGAAAGAAGGCGGGCTTCATCGGTAAGCTCCTGCGCCCGGATCAAATCCTCCCGCAGTGCATGGGGCACCCGCCTGGGCGGGCGGTTCTTCTTTTGGGGGAATACCCCCAGCAGATAGCAGTAGTGGAAGTAGAGGGCGCGGAACCCCGTCACCTTTTTGGCCTGTTTCAAATCCCCGTGGAGCCTGCACCGCAGCGGCTCCGGCCTGTGTTCCCGCTGGGGGCGGCGCTGGGCTAAAATCCGCTTGCGGATGTTCTCCATAGAGTAGTCCTCGCCAAAGTTGCGCATGAGCTTACGCCCACGGGGGTAATTCGGCGGACGAACCGTAATGTCCTTGCCCACTTTGATGTCGTAACCCATCTGCCGCAGACGATAAAAAAACTGCCGTTCCGTCATAGACTGGCGGATGGCAGTATCCACATCGGCTTTGATGAGGGAGAGATAGGTGGGGCGGCCTTCCTGCTCGGCCCGCCATTCCCCGTAGTGCTTGGATTTTCCCCGCTGGGGGTTCTCAATGACGGAAAGCCCATACTCCCGGCACAGCCGGTCGGATTCCCGCTGCATATCGAAATAATCCTGCTCGGTACGATGGTACTTGATGCCGTCCACGAAGGAAACCGTGTTCACTACAAAATGATTGTGCAGATGATTTTCCCTGTCCAGATGGGTAGCCACCAGCACCTGGTATTTTTCACCCCACAGCTTTTTTGCCAGGGCAAGGCCGATCTCATGGGCCAGCTCCGGCGTGGCCTCGCCGGGGGCAAAGCTCTGATAGCCGTGGTAGGCCACAGTCCCGTCCTCCTTTCCGAAACGCTTTTTTACCGCTATCATCTCATCGCGGGCAGTAGAGGGGCTGCAATTCACCCCGGAAACAAACTGCCGCATGACCGTTTCGCCTTCGCTTTCCACCGCCTTGCCTGTTTTTTGCTGCTGGACGGCATACTCGATCACATCGGATAGGCCCTGGGCCTCCTTGCCATCCATATTCTGCTTTTCAAAGAAATCAGGATTTTCGGTCTTGTCTGGATTTTCAATATAGATGAGGACCTTGCCCAGCCAGCCGTTCACCCGCCAGATAGATGTGGTAGCCAAAGTTACTCCATAGCGCGGGGAAGGATCACCGCTTTGGTGATGTCCCGGACGAGCTGGTCAAACTTCCGCATTTCCTCATCATAGCGGCGCTCATCAATGACGCCCAGCACATGGGCTTTCTGGGCGATCTGGTTGAGGTTGCCGCCAATCCGGTGAAGCTCCCGCATAAAGTCGTAGTAGGCGGGTGGCGGTGCGTCTTGGGGAACCAGGCCGTTCACCAGATGGCGCAAGTACGCCTCACGGGAAAGGCCGCTGCGCTTTACTTTTTTGTTGAAGGCTTCTGCCTCTTTTTTGTCCAGCCAAAACTGAACGTGTACGTTGCGTTTTCTCATTCTTCCGAATCCTCCTTTCTGCCTATGCGGTTGATTTGAAGCAGGCACATAATCAGCACGCCGACCACACCGCCCAGCAGAAATCCAATGGCGAAAAACAATCCTTCCATGAAAACCTCCATCCTTTCAAAAGGGGTATTAGGGGGCGTTCCCCCTAACAAGCGGCCTTTGTGGTATCACAAAGGCGATGCTTGCTGGTACAACTACATTCCATTCCCCTGTGGGGAATCCGGGACAGGCGAAAAAAGAACTCACCGCTCGCCCCGGTCACGGGAATACCGTTTTGCCTGGAACTCCACGCCGGTAAAATGGCTGGCGTCCAGAACGACCTCGCCACGTTTCCATTGGTCCCTGGCAAACTGCTCGGCCTCCTCCCGGCTGTTTGCCGCCACCTTCATTTTCACCTCCAGCGTTTCCCGGATGGTAACATCATAATGGTTCATCGCTCATGCTCCTTTCCATGGCTGCCCCGAATGGGAATCCCCAGCCGGTGGCACAGAAAATCATTCACATCCTTTCCACGGGGCGGCGGTTTGTCCTCCACCCGGTAGCCCTCCGGCATAACAGCCTTGATTGCCTTGGCCGCCAGCCGGCCAGCGGTGTCGTTGTCCAGATGAAGATAGACGGTTTTCACATGAGGGTGATCCTCTAAAAATCGGGTAAGGGCCACCGGCAGCTTGCTTTCCTCGATCTTTTTCTTCGGCTGGTACACCCCCGCCAGGGACAACAGATTGTGCCGCCGCCAGTCAATCCCGTCCAGCTTGCAGAGGGTGGCGTAGGACATCACATCAATGGCACATTCGCACAGATGGACCGCCGGATTCTCCACGCAGGCGGGCAGGGTAAAGGAAAAGTGCTTATCACTGCCGCTTAAATCCCCATGGAACCGAGCCTCGCTTATCCCGCGCAGGCATCCGAACCGCGCCTTGCCATCTTTATCAAAGCCCACAAAAACCACGTTGCTGTGTCCCTTGTTCCGGCTCTCATAAATCCGCCCGGTCTGAACACAGTAGTCCAAAATCTCCTGGTCAATGCCCCTTCCCTTGAGATAGTCCATCATCGCCTGATTGTCCGGGGCAGCCTGGGGCAGAAGCAAGTGCTTGGGCTTTTCCCCTTTCGGCGCTGGCACAAAGGAAGGCGGCGGGATGGCCGCCCTGCCGGAGATGGTTTCCATGGCCTCCAGAAAGGAATAGCCATTGACCTTGATGAGATAGTCCAGAGCACTGTAACCGCCGATCCCACGGGAAAACCAGCACCATTTGCCGTTAGAGATACGCAGGCTGTCATGGGTCTTGGTGCAGTAGACGTTGCCGGATACATGAACCAACTCCTGGGGTTCGCAGGTTTGCAGGTAGGTGAGTAGGTCCACCCGCCTTGCCTGTTCGATGGCTTCTGAATCGTAAAAAGGCATAAAAAAATACAGCCCCCTTTACATAGCCGTAGATTAGCCGCCCCATGTGGGGTAGCTGGCTATGTAAAGGGGGCTATATTCGTTTCAGTATGTAAAAAACGGTGCAGATCGCTCCGCACCGTTTCATAGGGCTATTCAGTTTTGAAAGCGCCGATTTTCTTCAGATAAGCAAACCCGTCTGCATGGCCCCGAAAGTAGATGTGTTCCCGTTCCATATTATCGGTACGCATATACAGCCGGATAAATTCCTTCAAGGCTTCATGCTCCTCCGCAGTAAAGGAAAGTTCTCCCTTGCCCTCCAGCAGAGCGCCAATCGCAGGATTTCGGCGTTTCAGTTCTTCCATCTGGGCCTTCAACTCGGTATATTCCGGGCTGGCAGCCGCCAAATCCATCACAATGTCGCTGTCGATTTCAGAAAACTGCTCGGAAATGCGCTCCGGGAGCAGGCAGTAGCTATCGTCCATCTATCATCACCCCTTATCACGATTTTTATTATACTATACCTGCCCCGCAGCGCAATGGCAAATGTGCAATCACCTTTCTTTCTGCGCTTTGGCTTTCTGTTTGGCTTCGGCGGCCCTGGCCTGTTCCTGGACAGTATCCCATACCGTATCCATATAAGAGGTTTCCTGGTTCTCCCACCGCTCAAAAATCCGCTTCAAGGGCTTGTCAGATTTCAGCAGCGCCCTGGCCTGACTATCCTCCAGATCGTGGTATTCAAGAGACATCAGGATGTCCTCCCGCACCGTGTACTCATAGGCATGGTTCAAAATCTCAGCCGGCGGTTGGGAGAGCAGCCAATCCCGGAACTGCTCCTGTTCCGCAAACATTTTCTCATAGAGCCTGGTATTTAATTCTTCGTTGGTCATCGTATCCTCCTTTACCGTGCCAGCTCCGCAACCCTCCGGGCAGGCACATCCTCGCCCTCGTCTGGGGTATCGTCCATCAATGTCTTGTCCTTCTCATCCATGTTGAGCAGAATATTCAGCTCTTTCAAACGGGCTGTTTTCTCCGCCAGCTCCTCCTCGCGGGCAAAAGGTGTAGCCAATTCCGTGCGGGCGTTTTCAAGCTGGGCCTTGGTTTCCTCCAGGCTGTTCTGCTCGGCCTGCAGGCTGCCTGCAAGGTTTTCCAGAGCGTTGTCCAGGCGGGTGATATTGCCGAACACATCCGCCCCCAGCGTCACCGTATGGGAAAGAGTGCCTTTGAGCGTGATCCGATACTCGTTGCTCCTGCCATCATAAGCCAGCACCATGGAAAAGCCCCGGTACTGCCCCAAAAGAACAGCGTCGGAACCTGTCATACGGGTGCAAACATCAATGATAGCCTTGCCGGCGCCCTCTTTTTCGGTGTAGTGCCTGCCATCCACCTCCATGCCGCAGAAGCCCTCCTGGGCCTTGGGGTGGGCCGCCGCCAGCGCCACATCCTGCTCATAGCCCGCGATCCGTTCCGTGAGCCGGGTGATTTCCTCCGGGTATTTCCGATACACCAGTTCCTCCAGAGCGTACACCTGGTTCAAGTGGCTGGCTTTCAGCATATTGAGCCGCGCCACCTCCATATCCAGGTTGCACTTCTCGATAATAAGTGGGTTGCCGGTGGCCAATGCCTTGATTTCCGAATAGCTGAGGGCAGTTTCATCTACATCATCCGCCACACGGACGGGGGCCTTGCTGGTCATGATCTGGGCGATGAACTTCTGCTTGTTCTCCACAAGCTGGTAGAGGTAAGCGTCAAAAGTGCCTTCCGTTACATACCGATAGATTTCCACCTCCTCATTTTCATTGCCCTGGCGGACGATACGCCCCAGCCGCTGCTGAAGGTCGGAAGGCCGCCAGGGGCAGTCCAGGTCATGCAGGGCAATGAGCTTATCCTGGACGTTAGTGCCTGCGCCCATTTTGGCCGTGGAACCCAGCAGCACCCGCACCTGCCCGGCGCGCACCTTGGAAAACAGCTCCTTCTTTTTGGCTTCGCTGTCTGCCGTGTGGATAAAGGCGATTTCTTCTTCCGGGATACCGGCGTCCATCAGTTTCTTTTTTAGGTCGTCATAAACACTGAAAGAGCCATCGGTAGTAGGTGTGGACAGGTCGCAGAATACAAGCTGGGCAGAGCGTTTTTCTTTAGTCTGTTCCCAGATGCGGAACACATTCCGGGCGCAGACAGCCACCTTGCCATTGGGGTCGTCGGCAGCGAGAGGGTTGATGAGCCGCATATCCAGCGCCAATTTCCGCCCGTCATTGGTAATGCGGAGCATATTGTCCACATGGGGGTCAACCCCACCGGCACGGATTTTCTCTGCCCGTTCCGCCAGCCCTCTTATCATCTCTTTCTGAAGCTCCGAGGGCTGGATCACTTCCGTGTGGAAGTTTGCCTTGGGAACAGGCAGACAAAGCATATCCGCTGTTTGGATGTCGGCAACCTCCTTGAAAGCAGCCATCAGCTCCGGCAGGTTATAAAACTTGGCAAACCGGGTTTTGGCTCGGTAGCCGGTGCCCTCCGGCGATAACTCGATGGCTGTAACCGTTTCTCCGAAGCTCCCCGCCCAGTCATCGAAATGGACAAGGCCCATCTCCTGCAGGAGCCTGTACTGCAAATACCTCTGGATGGTGTAAAGCTCTACCATGGAGTTGGAGATAGGGGTGCCGGTGGCAAAAATCACGCCGCGCCCGCCGGTCAACTCGTCCAGATACTGCGTTTTCATGAACAGGTCGCTGGATTTCTGGGCTTCGGTCTGGGCAATGCCGCCCACGTTTCGCATTTTTGTCGCCAAAAACAAGTTCTTAAAATAATGGCTCTCATCAATAAAGAGCCTGTCCACGCCGAGCTGCTCAAAGGTGACGGTGTCATCCTTGCGGCTCTGGTCGTTGAGCTTGGCCAGCCTTGTCTCCAGCGATTTCCGGGTACGCTCCATCTGCTTGACCGTGTAGCGTTCCGCCTTCTGTGCCTTGGCCTGCTCGATTCCTTCCAGGATTTCTTCAATCTGGCGCTCCAAAATGGCCTGCTGGCGCTCCAGGCTCATGGGGATTTTTTCAAACTGGCTGTGGCCGATGATGATGGCGTCGTAGTCCCCGGTGGCAATGCGGCTGCAAAACTTCTTGCGATTCTGGGTTTCAAAATCTTTTTTCGTAGCAACCAAGATATTGGCGCTGGGATAGAGTTGAAGCCATTCCGCCGCCCACTGTTCCGTGATGTGATTTGGCGCCACGATCAGTGACTTGGTGCAAAGCCCCAGGCGCTTCATCTCCATGGCGGCTGCCACCATCTCGTAGGTTTTGCCTGCCCCTACCTCGTGGGCCAGCAGGGTGTTTCCGCCGTACAAAATGTGCGCAATGGCATTGATCTGATGGGGACGTAAGGAAATTTCCGGGTTCATGCCTTCAAACCGGATGTGCCGCCCATCATATTCACGGGGGCGGACGCCGTTGAAGGTTTCGTTGTAAATGCGGCACAGCAGTTCCCGGCGGTCGATGTCTTTCCAGATCCACTCGGCAAACTTCTGCTTGATGAGTTCCTGCCGGTCCTGGGCAATCGCGGTTTCTTTTTTGTTGAGGACAGGCTTTTTCTTGCCGTTCTCGTCCTCAATATAGTCAAATACCCGCACATCCCTTTGATTTAGAGTCTGCTCCAAGATGTGGTAGGCGCTCATCCGCTTGGTGCCGTAGGTGGTATTGGCTTTTACATTGCTGCGGTCGGCGTTTTTCTCCCGGATGCTCCATTGGCCGGTGGCTTCGGAGCGCAGGATTTTGATACGGTCCCGCACATAGTAATTGGGGGTGAGCAGCTCCACCATGAATTGCTGGTACACCTCGATGGGCACCCAGTTCGCGCCAATGCGCACCCCAATTTCACCAGCGCCCAGGTCCTGGGGCTGGACGGCCTCCAAAGCCTCCACATTCCGGCGGGCGGTTTCCTTCTGATTGTCAGGGGCCACTTCCAGGAATGCTTTTGCCATCCGCAGCTTTTGGCGCACTTTCCCGGAAAGGTACTCATCCGCCGTGACAAGAGGATAGCGGCTCAAATCCGCCAAAGAAGGCAGGATGTCCTCCGGGTTCTCCGCACAGCGAATATCCCGGTAGATCACCCCGGCAAGCTCTTTTTCCAGTTCCTCCGGGGATTTACCCGACAGCTCTGCCATATAGTCCATATCCACACGGGCTTTTTCCGAAATGGACACCGCCAACGCTTCACTGGCTGTATCCACACTGGTGACAGCCACATGGGGCCGGATGGTGCGCCGGGTGAACATATCGGCTTTTCTTTTTAGGTTGCCCTGCTCATCCAGCACCTCCAGAGAGCACAAGAGGCAGTAGCTGGAGTCCTCCGAAAAGGCCAGCTTGTTGCCGCGACTGTTCAGCAGCCCATACTTGGCGGTGAAGCTGTCGTAAAGGGCGTTGAGCTTTTGCTGCTCGGCTGCAATATCCTCATCCGGGTAGCCTTCGGTCTGGTACTCAATAAGCCTGCGGGTACATTCCCGCAGCTCGATCATGCCACGGATACGGTTTTCCGCCGTGACGGAGACTTCCACCGGGTGCATGAGACTGTTTTCTCGGTAGTATACTTGCCCATCTGCAATCGTGTAGCTGAAATTCTTCACTGTGGGGTCGGCAGGGATGGAGCGATCTTCCTCCTCGTCCAGCTCCTCCAGCTCATAGGGCTTGATTTCCGCCTGCAAAAACTGGATGGCATTGGCAAGCTGCTCGGATAAATCTTCCCCCTCGCGGGCTTTGCAGGCGCTGTCCGGCCCGAACCGTGTGGATTCCATCACCATGTCGCCCAAAATCATCTCCGGGTGCTGCACGAAATAGCGGTTCATGCGGATTCCGTTTTCATCGGTGTCCAAATGCACCCAATCCTGGTCTAAATCGGTGATGTGGTCGCGCTTTTGCAGAAAGATGATGTCGCTGGTCACTTCCGTTCCGGCGTTCTGCTTGAAGGTGTTATCCGGCAGGCGGATGGCCCCGATCAGGTCGGCGCGCTGTGCCAGGTACTTTCGGACGCTGGAGTTTTCCTTGTCCAGAGTGCCTTTGCTGGTAATGAACGCCACAATACCGCCGGGCCGCACCTTGTCCAGCGTCTTTCCGAAGAAATAGTCGTGGATCAGCCAGTGGTGCTTGTCGTACCGTTTATCCAGCACTTTGAAATCCCCAAAGGGGACGTTGCCCACGGCTACATCAAAAAAGCTGTCGGGCATTTGCACAGTTTCAAAGCCGTTTACGGAAATGTTGGCATTCTGGTAAAGCTGGCCCGCAATCCGCCCGGAAATGGAATCCAGCTCTACGCCATAGGCTTTGCTGCCCGCCAAATCTGTGGGGAGCAAGCCAAGGAAATTGCCGGTGCCGCAGGACGGTTCCAAAATGTTCCCCTGGGTAAAGCCCATCTGGGACAGGGCCTTGTAGATTCCCCGGATAACCACAGGCGGCGTGTAAAAGGCGGTGAGGGTGCTGGCCCTGGCCGCCGCGTATTCCTCTGAATCCAGCAGGGATTTCAGCTCCTCATAGTGGGGGCTGGTTTCCTCAAAGCAGTTTGCAAGGCCGCCCCAGCCCACATAGCGGGACAGGATTTCCTGTTCTTCGGGCGTGGCCAGCCGTTCCTCAGCTTCGATCTGCTTCAAGGTGCGGATGGCGGCAGCATTGGCCGCGTATTTCTCGCTGGGGATGCCGTGGCCCAGGGCGTCATCGGTGATGTGGAAATCATGGCGCTGATCCCTGGGGACCTCCGGGTGCAGGGTTGTGAAAGTAATGCGCTCACGGCGGGGGTGCTTCGGCGGCAGTGGGAGTGCTTCTTCTTTTTTAGGCTGTAAATCGGCCTGCTCTGGGCTGGCTGGCTGTTCCTCTGCGGCAGGGGCTTGTTTTGCCTGCTCAATGGCTCGTTCATCAGGGAAGTTCCCGTAAACCCGCAGCCATCTGTTCTCCTGAAGGTCATAGATACCCGCGCCATCATAGGCAAAGCCATCCTCGCCCTCCATGGTGCCGGCCACATATTTCTGCGCAGCTTGTTCGGCCTTCGCCAGCGTTTGGTAATCCAGCTGTTCATCAAAGCCATTTTCAAAGTGATGGTACACCACCACTTCGTAAGGCGGCTCCATGCGCTGGGCGTAGCGGTCGATGTCCTCCATGGTGAGCCATTCCGGTTTTTCCGGCAGGGCGTCATAGAGTTCCCGCATTTTGGCGATTTGCTCTCGCACGTTCCCAGCCCACAGGTGCTTTTCCGCCCGTCCGCCAGCGCCCAGGAAGTAATCGCAGTCGGCTTTCAGGCGGCTGAGTAAACGGTAGTCATCTGAACGCTGCTCCAGCGTGGCACCGATGGATTCAAGTTCTTCATCGGAAACGGAAATGAGGTCATCAAAATCCAGCTCGGCCAGCTCGTTCTGGATGAGTTCGTCCAGGCTCTCATACTGCCTGCGCTCCAAAAACTGCCCGTCCAGATAACGCTCAATGCGGTAATGGACCAAATCTGCATTGACCTGGATGGGGATTTCCTCATCGGTGACGGTGGTGTAGGCAATGCCCACCTTTTCCAGATCACTGAAATCGGCTGGGCTGCCATACTCGGCCACGCAGAAATCGTTGATAAACTCTTTGGCTATCTCCAGAGAAGCAGGTTCCGGCTCCTCGGACAAAAAGCCTCGCTCAATGAAGTCAGCAACATCCTGGCTGTTACCTTTACCGCCATGGGCACGGTAATCCATCAAACCTTCTTCGACCAGTTCGCTGGATACCGCATATCCGGCCTCCTCCAGATAACCGGCGATTTCTGCTATCTGCGCCTGTTCCGGGGAAAGGGCCGGGGGCAGCTCCGCGATCTGCTCCATACAGAGGGAGATGTCCACCGCGATTTCTTCTTCCGGGTCCGCATGGTCCAGGAAGGATTGAAGCAGTCTGCGGATTTCTTCCCGCTGAACGGGGTCGTGAAGCTGCTGGGCGATATTCTCCACCGCCTGAGCGTCATCTTCGCCATAGCCCATGCGGGAACCGTCAAACTCTCCCACAAAGCGCAGCACCTGGGCGGCCAGCTCCGGGTAGGGGTCTGCCAGTTCTTCTTTTTGAGGCGGTCCCTGTACCCTGGGCGGCACGGCGAATACCGGCGCGTCCTGGGTGGCGGAAATAGTCATTTCCGAAGTGTCAGCAATCCACTGGATTTCCTCCCGCACTGCCTGGGGCATTTCCTCATCATAAATCGTTACCGTGCGATCCGGCGCGATGTGGGCAACCGTTTTGTAGTCCCCGTGTTCTTCCTCCAGCCGGTTCCACACGGTAAGCCCATTTCCCAGATGGCCATAGCCCAGGTCGTAGGCTTTCGCCTGCGGCATGGTGGGAGCCACCGGCTCCTTGTGCTCCGCAAAGAGCGTGAAGGTTCCCTGTCGGAAGGCGGCGAGGTTTTCAAACGCCTGCCGGCGCAGGGCGTACATCCTGTCATCCTGCGGGGTGGCCTCCCAAATGGGGACCATCATCTGATAGATTTCTTCCACACGGGCCGGGTCATCAAGCTGCGGCTCAATGAGCTTCACTGCGTCCCAATAGTCAAAGCCAAAGGGATAGGGGTGGGGCTGCTCTTGTGGCACGTTCTCAAAGAAAGTGCGGATATTCCGGGCAAGCTGGTGCTTCTCATACTGCGGCATGGCGGCGCGGTCCTCATCGGTGAGGAACCGCCCCTGGGCGATCATGGCGCTGACGCGCTTTTCCACGGCGGGCCATTTCAGCTCCACCTTGGCGTAGGGGGCGGTGATACTGCCATGGCTGAAAGAAACGCCTTTACTGAGCTGGTAGGTCACATCGTCATTCCCACTGGAATGGCCGCTGTACTCGCCGTGGTAGTGCTTTAAGAAATTCTCCCGTTCCTTGCGCTCTGTGTGGTTGCGGTAGAAAGAATACACGGCCAGCCGGTAATCCGTGCTGCGTTTCCCGCCCCGCAGAAGGTTGTCAATCTCGTCCCCGGAGATAAAGAAACGCCGCTGGGGATCGTACCCTTCGGCGGCGGTAAAGTGCAGCGGTTCCCGCTGCAGGTCAGAAAGCTGCTCCAGCAATTTTTGCGGACGGTGGAAATGGAACCGCAGCAGTTCCCGGTTCTCTCTGTATGCCTGGACAAACTGCTCCAGCTCATCCCGCAGGTTCTGCAGCCCCTCCGGATGGCCTAACAAATCGCTGATGGCGGCGCTTTCCTCTGGAAACCCATGATTTTTGCCGTAAATGGCATTCACCGTGGGAAGATAGCCCGCGTCGGCGGTGCCTTCTGCAAAATCCTGCCGGAGATACCATAGCTGCGCGGCCCGTTGCTGGCGTTCATACCCGTCCACCCGGTCCAGCTCGCTCTGGGGCATATACCGGCCCAAATCCAGCAGTTCCCGGATACGGGCCGCCGCCTGTTCCCAGGGGATGAGGGTGGCGCTGGAACGCTGGGCGCTTTCGCCCTGGGCAATGCGGATTCCCTCTGCGTTGTACCAGATGGCATACTGCCGGCCATCCAGATAAAAGCCCGCGCCGTTCTCGCCATAGTGCTCCGCCAGGAACCGGGCATTGTCCGGCTTATCCTTTTTGAAATAGGCGCAGATGATGAGGCGGCTGTTTTGGTCGTTGGCACCAATGCACAGCGCCTCGTCGATTACCTGCTGAGGCAGTGCCGGGTGAGGGAAAATGGATGGTTGGGCCGTACCCTCGGCCTGGGCTGGCTGCTGAAACGCCGCAAAATCAAAAAGGGACATCTGCTGGCTCTCCTGGGTAAGGAGCTGCGGGATGTCCGTCTGAATGAAATATTCTTTTTTGTCAATGAGCTGGGCAGTCCACTGGGCCACAATATCCCAGGAAAAAACGGATTCCTTGGTGCGGGATGGGTAAGAGCCTTCCCACATGAGCAGGCCATTCTCCTGGGGCTTATATCCCAGGCGCTGCCCGTCAGCGATGATTTCGGTGTACCGGTCCTGATAGGCAGATCTCAGATATTCCGCCCGTTCCTGAACGTCGCTGTGAACCGAGAAGAAAAGCTCAATCTGATTTTTCTTATATTTCAGGTCATCATCCTTGTTGGCGATGATGGCCATGATCTGCTTTTCATCCAAAAGCGCAGGGAGCTGTTCGCCGCCTGCGCTTTCTTCCTGTTCTTCATTTAGCTGTAAATCAGTTCCGCCAGCACCGTTTCCTCCGCCGCGTTCTGCAGGTTGTTCATCATCTGCACCCACTTCATCTGGTCGCTGGCTTTCAGTTCCTCCGTCACGCCCTGGGCTTTCGCCATCTGCGCTACGATTTCCTCCATCCGGCGCTGGGCCGTCTGCTGGACCTCCGCCAGATGACTGTTCAGTTTGCCGCTGGTCAACAGGTTCGTGTACGTCACCCTGCGGTGCTCCTTGAGGAACTTCTTCCGAAGCAATGCGTATTTCCCATGGGGAACCGGCTCCTCCTGGGGAGGCAGAAGGTTCGGCAGATTGTAGTCGCCCTGCCTGGTGTAAGTGATCTCGGTCATATTCAAAACTCCTTTCCGGCTGTGTGTTTTCCTGTTCAGTTACAGCATACTGGTTTTTCTGCTGGGGTTCAAATGTGCGATTTTCTTTTTGGGGCTGTCTTTGCAGGGCAAGGACCGTGCGGGAAATGGCGGAAAGGCACATCTGAGAGATGTCCCCGGTGGCCACGCCCAAAGCGTTCAGGGTCTGTGGGGTGTTGAAATTCAGCACACCCCGAAAATCCTCATCTTCAAAATATCCAGACGGGTCAAGGCCGCAGCGCACCAGCAGCATATATCCAATGCTGTTTTGCACCGCCCTGCGGTATTCCACCTCCAGGTTCAGCTCGTCCAGTTCTTCCAGAAAGCTGCCTTCCGTAAGGGTTTTCAATTCAGAAAGATAGTCGGGCATATTATCCTCCACGGCGTTCTTTGCCGTAGAGAGCAGGGCTTCACCCAAATTCTCCTTGTGCTCCAGTTCTCCAAAGCTGTTTTCCAGCGTTTCGATGATGTCCGGCGCGTATTCCTCCCGCACCGTCCAAAGGGGGACGGGCCGTGGGAACCGGGCTTCATGGGTATCGGAAATATCAAAGTAATACTTCAGCCGGGGCTTGCCATTGTGTTCACCGTCAAAAACAGCAATGCCGTTTGCGCCCCGGTTTACCCAGCGCCCAAATTGCCGGTTCCATCGCTCGATCTCCAGGACGGCGGTGGCGTCTGGGCGCTGGGCGTAGACAAGCAGTTGTTCATCGAAAGAAAGCCGGTAGTTACGGCAGGCAGAAGCCAGAAACGCCCGCCACTGGTCGGGAGCTGTCACGCTGCGCTGCGTTTCCTGGTACAGCTCCGTCAAGGCTTTATATCGTATCGCCATCGGTTGCCCCTCCTTTTCTTATTCTTTTTTCGCAGCTTTCAGTTCTGCGCTGTAATCCTTATCAGGGTCATATTGATTGCACAGGGAGAGCAGCAACAGCCAGATGGTATTTCCGGCCTCCTTTGGGTACATCCGAAGTGCCACGCAGGGCGCATGGTCGCTGTCAACAAAGGGCCTCCCGTAGCGCATAAACTGGTCGATCAGCTTTTGAGCCATCTCCCGGTATTCTTCATAGGGGTTCTGTTTTGCCTGCTGATGGAGAACCGTCATCAGCAAGTTGAACCAGTCCTCGTGCGTGTCCAGCATAACGGGCGGTAAAGACGCCATTTTCATCACCTCATCTTTCCATGGCTGCGGTCTGCCGCTGCCGGGGAATGGAAAACCCGTAGACTTTGGCAATGTCATCGCCCAGCCTGCGGGTCACTCTCGTAATATCGGCGCGGGTTGCAATGCCGCGATATAGTTTTTCTTTCAGCAGTTCAATTTGAGAAGGGCTGGCGCTGTCCTTGTAAACGCGGTAGAGGTAAAAGTTCGTGCCATCGTGGTGGATGGCGTCGCACCGCAGATCGCCCAGCCGGTCCACATACCAGGTGGAATAATCTGTGTCGGAATACAGGCAGTCCCGGATGTTGCCGCTGGGGATTTCCTTATATCCCATACGCCGCCCATTCCACAGACCCAGGTCGCCTACGACTAAAATCGGCTGGGAAAGCTGCACAGTGAGGTTGGCGCGTTCATCATCCAGGTAATCCCCATTGATTTCATACATCAGGGAAATGCGCTCATCTTCGGATAAATCCGGGTAGTCCGCCTCCAGGTCATCCCTCCAATCCTCATAGTCCAAGCCATAATTGCTCCAGATAACGTGTCTTTCCTCCTTCATCGGGCTTCACCCCGGTCTTTCTGCCTGGGCTTGATGGGCTGCCCCTGCTCGTCATAGTTTCTGGGATCGGCGGCGGGGGTCTGCCAGCCAAACATGGAGCCGGCAAGCATGGCAGCCTCCTGCGCCTTGGTAACGCCGTTCTTCACATTGAGGTCATCTGCAAACTCTCGGTTCTGTTGGGCGTCAGGGGTTGAAAAGTCATAGCACGGGCTGTATCCTTTTTCCCCTCTGGTCAGAAGAATCAGCTCCCCGGATGAGGGAAGTACGCTGAAACACTGCACCGGCAGAGAAGAACGCAGCGGGATCACGCTCCCGTGAGTTTGCTCCAATCGCTCCGCAAATTCGCAAATATGATACAGGGCGCTGGAATACCCTCCGCTGGTTTCAAAATGGGTTTCGTCGATGAACCGGCAGGTGCGGTCGCGGGTTTCTCCGCCGCCCGTGAAAATGCGGATGTGGTCGCCATCGGGGATACGGAACAGCTCCTTGTAGCCGGGCGTGATAAACCGGATTCCCTGTTTAGCCTTTTCCATGTGGTGTTCCAGGAACCGGGCAACGTAGGCGTAGAGGTAAAAGTTGTAGTCTCCATAATTGGGGTTGCACCGGAACATATAGGTGTGCTGGGGCGTCTGCACCTTAAAACCGTACTCAGCACAGTAGTTTCCCTCAAACTCAGCCTCCGGGCGCTGATAGCAAAACCTGGTCATGCTGTCACGGGTGTAGAGCAGCCCGTCCTTCTCCCGCAGGGCATTGACCACCTCATCAAGCTCCGCCTTAAACTCGTCCGTCTTGTATTCCCTTCGGTGGTCGAACCAGGAAGTGTAAAACTCTTGGCCGCTGCCAAAATCCCCGCGCAGATGGCCGATACAGCCGGTTTGCCCTTCAAGCTGGCTGCTCTGGTTGTACGCATACAAGCGATCCTCCGGGGTCATGCTGGTAATTTTCAGCTCCATCATCGCTCACGTCCTTTCTTTTTCGCTTGTCGGTTTTGCTCCGATATGGCCTTTTCCCGTGCCTGCCAATATTCGGGATGGTGAATTTGTACACTACTATTGATAACAGCCTCATACGCGCCGGGGCCAAAGTGCTCGTTCACCGGAGCCTGGATCATCTTTTTATCCATCAGCTCCCGGAGAGCCACCTGCGCATCACAGTCCTCCTCGAAGCAGAGATAGCCGCCCTCAACAAAGGCGCAGCCCATCGCTTCTTTTCGGAATATCTTTTCCGCCAATTCCCGGCGCACCATAATTCCGCCATGCCCTGGGGTGGAAACGGAATAAACGCCGGGGCAGAGCGTTTCACATTCCTGGATATTGCCCCACGGGGAATAGGAAGGGGCCTCCGGCACAATGGCGTTCTGCCGCTGATCCTCCAGGCACTGCACCTCCTCCTGCGCCCGCGCCACCAAATCCTTCTGCGCAGAAAACAGGTCGCTGAAATAGTGGCCCCAATCGTAGTCCGTCCGGTTACTGCATTTCCAGGTGACAAACTGCTGGGGCGCTGTCAAATGAACGCCCAAGACAAATTCGCTGTCACCCACATGACAGGAATCCGTAATGATATATCCGGCATTTTCTCTGTAATCCATCATCGTTCACGCTCCTTCGTGGTTTTCTTTTGAGCCTGTTCCTGCTGAATCGAGGTAAGTCCATGCTTGGCCCAGCCGGGAAGGTCCTCCGGCTGTATCGTTCCCAGCACGTCCATGCGTTCATAGCGGCTCTCTTTGCCAGTATAAAGGTCAACGCAGTAACAGGCTGACCCCCTGCTGTGCGGAGAAGCCCCAAAGCCTCCCATACAGAGCTTGAGCTGACGGGTGGCTCTGCGGTATTCCCGGCGCAGCACCTCCGGCTTTATCACCACGATTTTCCCGTGCAGATCATCCTCATGGGAAATGGGGGTGCAGCCCTCCGCTGTGATGGGGCGGTCGTCTATGCCCTGTATGCGGGGCTTGTTGAGTTCTATGTGGGTTTTCTGCGCTTGCTCGGCAATTCGCTGGCCGAACAGCTCCACAATCTCCGGGAAATCATCACTGGCCATCACTTCGCTGTATTCTGCAAATAAGGCGTTTTGCCGGCAAAAGGCGCACATATACTTCATGCCGGTTTCATCCTGCGGATTTTCCCCCAGGACAACCTCCCGGTCGCCTATATACACCGCCTGGATGACCTCATAATCACCCGCCATGCGTTTTTCTGTGGAATCATCGTTCATCCCTCTGCCTCCATATCCTGTTTGATAAATGCTTTGATTTCTTTTACGCTGGCAAAATCCCGTTCATCCCCGGTAAGGTAGCGCACCGTATCTCTCCATTGGGACAGCGGGTAGCTGTTCTCATCCATCCTGCACAGGTCCAAAAGGGCCGCCCGCCGCAGGATAGGCGAAAGATTTAAGTCGGAGATGAAACAGCCATGCCGGGCCGCCAGTATGTCCAGCAGGTGCAGTTCACTCATGGCCGCACCTGCTTTCTTCGGCTTCTTTCAGCAATTCCTCCACCAGCCTGCCGCTGCGGACTTTATTGCGGTCTGCCAGCACCTTGTTCTGGACGCACAGCACTGCCCGAATGTTGGGGACCGTAATACCGGGGATCTCCACCATCTCCTCCGGGGTGATGGTGAGAAGCTGCACCGGGGAATAACCAGCCTGGGCGAATATGCGGAACAGCCGTTGTTCAAATCGTTCTCTCATTTGCAAAGCTCCTTTCTTTTTTGGTATGTAAAAGGGGCGGCCCCGCATGGCCGCCCCCGGCTGGTTACTTCTTCCGGCTTCTGACTTTCAGGAAAATCAGGCCGCCGATGATGAATACCACCAGCGCAATGGCAATGATCGTTTTCAATTCCATAAAATCATTCCTCCTAACACAGAATCAAGCCGCAGTTATTTCACGGTGTTTTTGCCCTTCTTGCGCTTACCCACATAGGCCGCAACGCCCAGGGCGGCAGCGCCCATAGCGGATACGCCCATCAGAGCCGCCCACAGCCAGGGCTTGCTGTCGTCGCCGGTTTTCGGGGTGTCGCGCAGCTCGTTGTGCATTTCCGCCACGGTGGTCTTATCCGCAAAAATCGTCACCGTCTTATCCGCAGGCAGCACATAGTTGGCGCTGGCCCCATCCGACACCTCGGACACAGTGTAATCGCCCACGCGCAGGCCTTCGATGAAGATTTCACCGTTTTTATCGGTTTTGAAGGTCTGGTCGTAGCTGTTGGCCCCCGTCACGCGGAAGGAGAAGCCCTCCACCTTGCCGTCGCTGGATGTCTTTTCAATCCGAAGGGAACCAATCTGGGCCATGTTGGTGAAGCCAATCCCTGCCTCGTTCTCTACATCGTAAATCTTGCCGTTCTCGGTGATCTCCACATAGTAGGCGTTTTCATCCAGCAAGAAGCCCTCCGGCGCTTTGGTTTCCTTTACGAACACGCCGCCGTAGAGGATGTGGGACATCTCGTAAATGCCGGTGCTGGTTTCCTCCAGCTTACCCAGCAGCTCATCGCCCTCGTCCAGCTCTTTGTTGCCGTTGGTATCGCGGTACACCTCGAACTCGGCCCCAGTGAGCTTGTTGTCGGGATAATCCTTATCCACCTTCGTCAAACGCAGGTCGCCATAAATGCGCTCGTTGGCAAGGGAGATTTCCACTACCTGCCCATCTTCCTCCACAGTAACGGGGATCACTTCATCGGAGAGGATGAACCCTTCCGGGCTTTCCAGCTCTTTCAGTACCCAATTTCCGTAAGGCACATTAGAGAAAGAAAAGCTGCCATCCTCCGCTGAGGTAGCGGTGGCCAGGGCATTTTCTGCGGTAAACTCGGTTTCGTCGTTCTTAAAGAGACCAATCACAGCCCCGCCCAGGCCCGTGCCGTTTTCGTCAGTTTTGAGGCCCTTGATTTCACCGCGGATCAGCTCGTTGGTGACAGCCTCGCCATCATTGGCGGAAATCTCTACCACGGCAATGGAAGGCCCGCCGTACTCAAAGGTGAACGGGAAGGTTTCGCCATTCAGCAGGTAATGGCTGTCGGTGGACAGCTCCTTCAAGTAGAAGCTGCCGAAAGGCAGGTCGGTGCTGCAAACGGCCTGGCCATTCTCATTCACAGAAACGATTTCCAGAAGCCCGTTTGCCGGAATCACGGAACCATCCGCTGCGGTGATGTCCTCCTGGGCATAGAGGCCAAAGGTCACGGCGGAAATTTCGCCATTCATGCCAATGCCAAAGATTTCATCCTGTTCCAGCACCTTGTCAAGCGTCACAAGGGCTTTTTGGCGCTGGTTGTAGAAGCTGGCAGAGGTTTCGGTGACTTCCACCTCCTGGCCTGCGTACACCAGCTCCACGTTGGTGACGTTCTCGCCGGTATCCACCATGCCGTGGGGGAACTGGATTTCCTTCACCTGGAATTTGCCCAGGTAAAGGGGCTGGCTCTGGGCCGTCCCGTCCTCGCCGGTGGTGATGGTGTCCACTACCTCGCCCGCAGAGTAGCGCAGGGTGCCGTCCAGGGTGTAGACGTCCTCCAGGGCGGTGATTTCAAACACCGCACCGGGCAGGCCCTGCACCTCGTACACCGGCTGGTAAACGCCTTCGCTTTCTGCCACAGAGGAGAACACCTCGCCGGTTTTGCTGACCTTGATGATTCCTTTCTGGGCCATGTTGGGCTTGGTAACTTCGATCACCGTCACGCCGCCTTCCTCGCTGGAATTGTCCTCGGTCACATCAAAGTAAACCGGGGTGCTGTCCAGCACATAGCCGTAGGGGGCCTGTACTTCAACCAGAGAGTACCCGGAGCCGTACTCCAGCTTTTCCGGGGTGACAAGGTAGCCCTCGGAATTGGTGTAGAACGTATCAATGGTGGTGGGCGTCGGGTAAGTGAAGGTCATTTCCACCTTGCTGCCATCCGGGCGGTAAATCTGGAACCCGGCCCCCGCATAGGGGATGGTGACGCCGGTTTCCGCGTCCACCTTGACCACCTTGATGAAGCTCTCAAAATTGGCGTTGTTGATAAGGTAGCGGTAGGTCTGACCATCCTGGGCGATATACACTTCAAAATCGTCCATCAGCTCGCGGCCTTCCCAGCCCTTGGTCTGGCGGACGATATAAGTGCCGTAGGGCAGCTTCTTCGACTGTGCAAAGCCGTTCTCATCGCAGACGAGAACATCGCGCTCAGATTCCTTGGCATTTTCATAGCTGCCGGCTGATTTCAAGAATACCTGGAACTCTGCGCCGGATTCCGGAGTTTCGATCTGGGTTTCCCCATCATCGGTGTGCTTGATGATGGCAATGTCGCCCTTGATGACTTGCTCCGTCACATCGTTGGCTGTATCGTTCAGCTCAATGGTATAAAGCTCCGGCTCCGCGCCTACCTTGTGGATGGTGGAATCCAGCAGGTAGCCCTCGCTGGGGCCGATTTCACGGATTGTCCAGTCCGAATCACAGACGTAATAACCGGTGGTGAACTGGCCGTTTTCGTCCGTGGTGAAGCTGTCGATGAGGGTGTCTCCCTTATACAGCCCATACACAGCGCCGGCCAGGGAACCATCGCCCTGGGGCGCGCCTGTTTCCACGTCGCTCTTGGTGACGGTGACACGGAACTTTTTCAGCACGTTGTTCACGCTCTTGTGGGTCACTTCATTCCACTCGATGGTGGCTGTCTGGGAATCCGGCACCACATAACGGATAGGGGTATCCACCTCCTCCAGTACATAGCCCGTGCCGATGAGCACGTTTTCAAAGCGCGCCACACCGCTGGAATCCGTCACAGCATATTCGTCCACCGGCTGCCCGGAGAGGGATGTGCCGGACAGATGGAAGGTCATGCCCTCCACCAGCCCGTCCTCGCTGGTTTTCGTCACTTCCAGGCTGCCGCGCTTCAGCTTGTTATTGAAAGTTACGGTGGCGGTCTGGCCGCTGACGATGGTCACGCGCTGGGTTTCCTGGGGTTCATACTTATCAATCGACTGCTCGGTTACGGTATAAACGCCAGGGTTGAGGTCGGTGATGTCGATCTCGCCCGCCTCATTGGTGGTCTTGGTGGCGCTGTACCCCTCGCCGGTGATAGTGAAGTTGATCCCGGCTACCTGACCGTCCTCGGAAGTCTTAATCAGCTTCATGTTGCCGGTTTTCACTTCCAGGTTCAGATAGCCTACCATCTGGTCGGAAACGGTTTCCCCGTAGGTGGCAAAGTCCTGTTTGCCGCCGCCAGTAACGCCGTCCGTCCAAACCACAACGCCGCTGCGCTGGGCAGTCACTTTTTCCGCCTTAATGGTCACAGAGCCTTTGATGGCCTGGGCGGAAGTGATGGTGAGCTGGTTGCCATCCACAGAGAAATTCAGGCCGGTGGTGCTGCTGGAGAAGGTGTAGTCACCCAGCACACCGTTGGTATCCGTGAGAGTGAGGGAATACTGCTGGCCGTCCCATTTCAGCTCATAGGCCCCGGCGTCTACGGTGCTGCTGAAAAAGCTGGGAAGCATAGTATGGCGCTTGACCGCGCTCTCAATGGCGGAATACTGGCTGAAAATCTCGCTGTACAGGGGATGGTCGGCGCTGATATATTCCGTCACGTTATTTTTGCCCTGGGCGTTGGCGTCCACATGGTTAAACTGGCTGTCGCGCTCACCCACGACAGTTTCCCAAACAAGAAGCTGGGTAGCGATATATCCCGCGATCTTGCTGGCGTCCTCCGGGTTCCCACTCATCCATGAGGTGCTGGCGTTGCCCTGCCAGCCATAGGTCATAATCCGCCCGATATATTCTTTGATGGTATCCGGCGGGATGGTGGGGTTCAGGTTGGACGGGTAGTTATCCCAGAAATCTTCGCCCCGGCCCGTGTACTGGTCGCCGGTATTCACACCGACGCCCGGCTCAATACAGTAGATGGCCCTGCCATTGAAGGCGTCCTGGGTGTGGACGGAAAAGCTGTCGTTCTCTCCGGTGGACCAGCCGCCCAGGAAATTCAGTGCGGGATGGCCCCATCCGGCCTTGTTGGGGTCGCTGGCACGGGGCAGGTCGATCATATACGTCGTCATGGTTTCGCCTGCGGCAAAAGCCGTGGTTCCTGTCCCTACGAACACGCCCAGGCACATGAGCAGGGCCATGAACAGGGACAGAGGCTTTCTCAATGCTTTCATCGTGTTACCTCCTTGAAATGGCCGCAAAAAAAGCACATCGCTCTGGATGTGCTGCTTACGGCTGGATTCTGTTTACGTTCTAAAAAAGAGAGGTGCGCCAGGCGTTCTCCACCTCATCCGTTCTATCTGCCAAACCTTTGGATTCTTGAAAGAACCATCCTCCCCAAATATCTTCTTCTTTAGGCTGTTTAGGTGGTATGAGGGGGTGAGGTGTGGAGAGGGGGAACAGCGAAAACGCCGGTTCCCTGCAAATGGGCGCACTGCTCCCTTGGCAGTAAGGTTATCTCTCTAAACTGCGCTGGCGCTTGCGGTAGAGTTCCAGCGCCTTGACAATGGTGTCCTCGATCTTCTGCGCGGGCGTCCCCGCTGGGAAAAACTTGGCGATTCTATTTTTTGGTATTTTGAATTGCTCCACCTGGTTGGGCTTTTCCTCCTTCATAATGGAAACGAGTGCGTCTTTGGCCAGCCGTTCATCGCCGGTCTTGGCTTCGGACATCTGGCGCATTTTGATGGCCTGGGCGTGGGACGGGGTACAGTCCATCTCGTCCATGATAGTGAACAAGTCGGCCTGTTCTTCTTTTCGCAGGTAGGACAGCTCCACCGCAGGGCGCATGGCAATCTGAAGCATTTCCTGGTCTTTCAGAACTGAATTATCTACCAGCTCCAGGATTTCCGGGATGAGGTGGGTAAGGCGGATATATTTGCGTATCTGCTCATGGCTCTCGCCAGATTGTTCCGCAAGTATTTCCCGACTTTTCTTCCCGGAAAAATGGGGCAACACTGTTGCACCATTTTCTTTTGGTGGCCGCCCAGCCTGCCTTTTCATAGCGTCCAGCTTCATTTTGTAGGCAAACGCCTTTTCCGATGGTAAAATCTGCTCCCGCTGCAGGTTGGAGTCCACCATGATAATTGTGGCTTCATCATCGGTGAGCTGCCTCACAATACAGGGGATTTCCTCAAGCCCCGCTAAATCCGCCGCCTTTTTCCTGCGGTGTCCAGCTACCATTTCATAGCCGCCCTCCGGTTTTGGGCGCACCAGGGCAGGGACCAATACGCCGTACTGCTTCACGCTTTCCGTCATTTCCCGCATGGCTTCATCCATACGAACCTTGAACGGGTGATTCGGGAAGTCGCTGATTTCCGAGAACGAAAGGTTGACGACTTTTTCAAGCCTTGCCTCGGCCCGTTCTTCCTCCGTGGAAAACAGGTCATCGACTGAGGGAAGATTGAAGTTTAGCCCGCTGCTTTTCGCCATCCGCCAGCACCTCCTTTGAAAACTCCGCGTAAGCCTGGGCCACCTTGCTCCCCTTGTCGTAGGCGTAAATACTCTTGCCTGCGGCGCTGATTTCTGCGGCTTTGATGGCTACGGGAATTTCGGAACGATAAATTTTCAACACGCTCCCGTAACTCTGCCGCAGTGTATCCGCTGTCTGTCTGGCAAGGTTTGTGCGCCCATCCACCAGCGTGAGCAGCACCCCGTCTACCTTCAGCGCCGGGTTGATCTGCCGTTTCACTTTATTGATGGTTTTCATAAGCTGGGTCATGCCCTTGGCGGGGAGATAGTGGGCCTGCACCGGGATAATTACGCTGTCCGCCGCAGCCAGGGCGTTAATCGTAATCATGCCCAGGGACGGCATACAGTCAATGAGAACCACGTCATAGTGCTTCTTGGCTTCATTGACATAGGTTCTCAGCGTAAACTCCCGGCTCATGGCGTTGACCAGGCTCATTTCCAGCGCGGACAGCTCGATGTTGGCGGGCATAAGGTCTACGCCCTCGCTGTGGTGCAAAATGCCCTCATCCGTGGTGAATGGCTCATCCCGGATCACTTTTTCCATGACGGTGGCCAGGGTGGTGGGCAGGCTGTCCTGGTCTTGCCAGCCCAGGCAGGTGGTAAGGTCGCCCTGGGGGTCTGCGTCAATGAGCAGCACCTTTTTCCCCAGACGGGCTAAACCAATGCCCAGGTTCACCGTCGTGGTAGTTTTGCCTGTGCCGCCTTTCTGGTTGGCCAGCGCGATCACGCGGCCATCCCTGGGGCGGCTTCTTTGTTCCGGCATTTTCATGTCCTCCTTCTTCGTAGATTTAGCCGCCCGTTGGCAAGACGGACGGCTATGTATGCGGGAATCTGAAAGATGGACATGAAAAAAGCCGCTTACTCTTTCTGAAAAGAATAAGCGGCTCATAAGGCGGCGATATGTAATTTTACATCTTCTTCACCGGGGCACACATGGCTTTGAGCAGAAGTTCATCCAGGCAGCCGGTGTCCCGATTTTCCCGGAGCATAGTATTGCGCAGGTGGTTGAGGCTCTGGATCACAATGCTGTTCTCGGCGGGGGTGAGGTATATCTTGAATTTCCGTTTTTTCATAGGGCGTTCCTCCTTTACGCTTTCAGTATATATAGAAGGAATACTGTACTGCAAATGTGCGATTTACAATCAGATAGAAGTTGACTGGCAAAGGTATGTATCCACATTTACCTTTAGCTTTTTCAGTGCGGCAAGGATTTTATCGTGTTCTTTACGGCGTGGAACGCGGGCTTCCCTTTCCCAGCCGGAATAGGTTGTTTGACCTATTCCAATCACCTCTGCCATTTGCATTTGAGTTAAGGAAAGCTCATGCCGTACCTTTTTCAAAAGAGAGGAATACGGGTAATCTACAAAGGTAGTATATTCGTCCAGAAGTCTATTGCGGTCAATCCCCAGCGTATTTGCAAGTGCCACCGCTATATCGTGCTTAATGGGGTGTCGGTCATTCTCATACAGAACCAGTGTCGCGGGCACAATGCCAACCTTTTCTGCCAGTTCCCTTGTGGTGAGACCCTGGAATGTCCGGTGATACTTCAGATATTGGCCCGGTGTGGTGCATTTTTCATCGGTTTTGTAGTCAAAGGTCAAATGAATCATGATTTTGCCTTTAGAATAGAGGTAAATCCCTGTGTGATTGAGATTACTATCGGTAAGCCTATAGACATGGACGAATTGGTTTTGCGTGTAGGGGCACTGCTTCGCCGTGCCAACATCAAAAATGAAAACCGCATGGAAATTGGCGACCTTGTTTTGATTCGGGATGAAATGACTGCCTATGTGAATGGAGAAGAAATTCCTATCTTGCCAAGAGAGTTCAATATTCTTTATAAGCTGCTTTCTCACCCTAAAAAAATATTTACACGAAGTGAGCTGATTGATGAATACTGGGGCATGACGAATGATACCGGACTGCGTACTGTCGATGTCTACATTACGAAGCTCCGCAAGGAATTTGCCGGGTGTAAAAGTTTTGAAATCGTCACCGTACACGGATTCGGGTATAAGGCGGTGCTGAAATGAAATGGAAAAAACTGCTCAGGATATGGAAAAATGAAGATCCCCGTGTGACAGCTCCTGTTATTTCCTGGCGTGTGATCCTGTGTATTCTGGGAATTATGTACCTTCTGGTTACCTTCCAGACGTTTATTCTGGAATATTTCCATGATCGGATTGGCGCAATGGTTGGGGTGCTGACTTGTTATCTCGTTTTTGTATGTGGTGTATTATCCGGCTTGCTTTGGCTGCTTTGGAAACGCACAACTGACAAACCGCTCCGAAAGATTAAACGGGCGGCAAGAAGGGTTGCAGCGGGTGATTTCAGTGTGCAGATTGAACCGACGAGAAAAGATAAAAAGAAAAATGAATTGGATCTTTTGATTGATGATTTCAATACGATGACGCGGGAGCTTGCAGGAAACGAAGTCCTTAAAAATGATTTTGTTTCTAATGTTTCCCACGAAATCAAAACGCCGCTTTCGGTTATTCAAAGCTATACAAAGGCATTGAGAGACGGTTATGTTCCGCCTGAACAGCAGGAGCAATATTGGGATACGATTCTGTATGCCACCGAAAAGCTGAATACGATTGTCACCAACATATTAAAGCTCAGCAAACTGGAAAATCAGCAGATTTTTCCGGAGCCTGAAACCTACCAGCTTGGTGAGCAGCTACGCCGTTGTGCGTTGGCCTTCATGAATAAGTGGCAGGCAAAGGATATTGAATTTGAAATAGATGTGGCGGATGTTGCTGTACATTATGACGCATCCCTTTTAGAGCTGGTCTGGAATAATCTTTTGTCAAACGCCATCAAGTTTACAGACAAAGGCGGGCAGATTTCACTCACATCAAAAGTTGCAGGAAACACCGTGCTGGTTACAGTAAAAGACTCCGGCTGTGGTATGAACGATGAAACCCGCAAACGGATTTTTGAAAAATTTTATCAGGGAGATGCTTCCCATGCTTCCGAGGGAAACGGCTTAGGTATGGCGCTTGCAAAAAAGGTCGTGGATATTGCAGACGGGAATATATCGGTAGAAAGCGCCCCTGGAAAGGGATCGGTATTTACGGTTGAACTAAAAATATAATGGACGACTATCAGCGAATGCAAAAAGAGGAACATTTGTGATATCTAACGAATGTTCCTCTTTTTGCATTCTTTCACAGAAATCTCCGAAGTAAAAGCATCAGAATCCTTATGATTTCGTAGTAAACGGATTTAGATGCAGACAGATTTCTGGAGATATAGTTCTTACCATATTTGTATTTCCCGTTGTCACTCATAACTCTGCTATACGTTTTGTCAATTTCGGCTTCCTTCCGAATAAGTGCATTTAACTCTGCGGAATCCACCGCTAGCATCAGCTCCGTATCCTGATAGGTGCTTCGCATATCGAAGTTATAGGAGCCGACGATGCTTAAACGCTCGTCCACCACAAGGGCTTTTGTGTGGGAGGAATGCTCGCCCATATACTCATGGACCCTGATTCCGGTTTTCCAGATATTCTGCTTCTGATTCATATAATCCGTACATCCCCATGGATTGGCGCCGCTGGCAACATGGTTTGTAATACACTCTACCTGTTTTCCATAGGAAGTAATGGCTGTTAAGTCGGCATACATTTCCTTGCTGAAAATAAGGTATGGCGTAAAGACTGTGACCTGTCTGCCGACTTTTATCAGTTGACAGAGAGAATACCACATCCACGGTTCTTTGTTTTTTGCTTCGATTGGATTGGTCAGCAAAGAAATTCTGCTTGCAGGCAGGGTGCGACTTTTATAGTTCCAATCCTCGTAAGCAGCCGGATACTGATTCCTCATCTTCTTATAACGAGCGTATAATTCAAGAAAAATAGCATCTGTCTGTATCCCCTCTTTTCCGAAAAAGAACCGGCTTTCTTCTATCCCCCAGACTGTTTCAAAATATGTCCGAAGCTGACAGATGGATGCTTCTTCACAGGAGGTTGTTTGATAGACAAAAAGCTCCCTGTCTATGTTTGGTTTGTCGGCGCAATCTCCCAAAAAGAGATCGAAGGTGTTTCGTCCGCCCAGCAGGTACATGGTATCGTCAATGATCAGGTACTTGTCGTGCATCCTGGCAGGCAAATCCCATGGACGATAGAGTTTCAAGGGATTGTATATTTTGATGGAGATATTTCTCTGTGCGGCAAGCGTCTGAAAGTAAAGATTGTTTCGCATATCAAAATAGCCGCTGATGCCGTCCACAATGATTTTTATTTCCACGCCGCGGTTTGCAGCGCCAAGTAGAGCGGCCATAACATCTTTTCCGGCATGGTCAGCATGAAAAGCAAAGGTAGAAAGAATTACACTCTTTTTCGCCCTCTCAATCATGTGCAGCCTGTAAAGCAGCGCTTCGGTGTTATCCCGAATATAGGCAACACGCTCGCACCCCGGAATATTGGAATAAAAGCGGCGCTTTTCAAAGCTGCACTTATAAGCATTGGAAATCTTTTTGTGGCGGATATAGGGAATAAACATGGCAGCCGGATAGCATATCCCCATAAATAAAATCAGCCCGCCGATTGCGAAAAGAATAGTCTCTGTCATAACTGTTTCTCCGTCCATTAAGAGTAGTGTAAGCCTATCATAATGGGTGGATGTTATTCTAATTCCTTGTTTATGTTAATGAAATGTAAAACACGCCCGTTTCATGCGGGAGATTTTACGTTTCATATCTCATTAACAAAAATTGAGAAGAGGATTAACATCCGCATTTTATTATACCTGTCATGAGAAATCTTAATGTCCCAATTTTGGAAGGGGGAGTTATTTTGAAAATCATATCATTTGTTGTGCCATGCTATAACTCAGCTGCGTATATGAGGAAATGTATAGATTCACTGTTAGTTGCCGGGACTGATGCAGAAATCATTATTATAGATGATGGCTCTGTGTCAGATGATACGGCAGTCATTGCCGATGAATATGAAAAAAATTATCCACATATCTGCAGGACCGTCCATCAGGAGAATGGAGGGCATGGCGAGGCGGTGAATACCGGGCTTCGCTATGCAATGGGACTGTATTATAAAGTTGTGGATTCGGATGACTGGCTGGATTGCGACAGTCTTCTCCTGGTAATTAAAAAGTTGAAGGCATTTCATGCTGCAAATATCTGTGTGGATATGATGATCTGCAATTATGTATATGAACACGTCTTAGACAACACATCTAAGACGATCAGTTACACCAATGTTCTTCCGGTGAACTGTATTTTTGGATGGAAGGATGTCGGCCATTTCCGCATAGACCAAAACCTTTTGATGCATTCGGTTATATATCGGACACAGGTACTGCGGGATTGTGGATTGGTGCTGCCAAAGCATACCTTCTATGTAGATAATCTGTTTGTTTATGTACCTTTGCCATATGTAAAGACGATGTATTATATGGATTTGGATTTATATCGTTATTATATTGGGCGTGAGGATCAGTCGGTCAATGAACGGGTAATGATAGGACGCATTGACCAGCAGATTCGAGTTAATAATTTGATGATTGATGCGTACAACCTTCCAGAAGACGTAAAGAATCGGTCTCTGGCACATTATATGATGAAGTATCTGGCTATGATTTCTCTTGTTACATCGGTTATGCTGATTATTTCAGGAACCGATGAAGACCGTGTGAAACGATGTTCATTCTGGAATGATTTTAAGAAAGGAAATCCCAAAATGTACCATCACATTCGTTATAGTATTCAAGGTATTGCCAGTAATCCACCGGGAAAATGGGCAGAGTCAGTTGTCATATGGGGATACCATATCGCACAGCGCATTTTTAAATTTAACTGATGAGACGCAAAGGTATGAAAAGATGAGCAGACTTAATAAGATCATTCTGAAAAACATATGGCATATCCCGGGGCTATTGATAAAACTGAACCGTATTCTCAAAGTCCCTAAAATGTACACGGAGGAAGAACGGATGGAACCGATCAGATACTTTTGTGAACGAGTTAAAAAGAGCGGTGACATCTCGGTAAAGGTATCTGGAAGAGAACATATTCCATCAGACAGAGGATTTATTTTTTATCCGAACCATCAGGGGCTGTTCGATGCGGTTGCGGTTGCTGACGGGACAGGGATTATGGTTTCTCCTCTTATTAAGAAAGAATTGATGTCCTATCCGTTGATAAAACAGCTTTTCAGTTGCGTAGACGCAATGCCGATGGATCGCAATGATATCCGGCAGTCGATGTGCGTGCTGCAGGAGGTGCAGAAACGGGTGGAAGCCGGAAAAGTTTGTCTGATCTTCCCGGAGGGAACCAGAAGCAAACAGGGAAACAAAATGTTGGATTTCAAGCCGGGAAGCTTTAAACCAGCGGTAAAAACCCGATGCCCCATTGTTCCCATCGCACTGGTGGATTCATTCAAACCCTTTGATACGAACACAACGGGCCATATAACGGTCCATCTTCATATCTTAAAGCCTCTGTTGTGGGAGGACTATCAGGGAATGACGACTACAGAAATTGCACAAATCGTAAAAGGAAAAATTCAGTGTGAGATGGAAACCATACTGTTGCAAAACGGAGAGCCAGTTTAAGACGTCTTCTTTTTTGAAAAACTGCTGCAGCGGAGGTGGAAAAAATGACGATAGTTCAATTTTTCTTGAATATAGGCGTAGCACTTGGCCTGGGAGGTGCTATTGGTCTGGAACGCCAGATTACAGGGCATTCCATTGGCATTCGGACCGGCGTGCTGGTTTGCATAGGAGCGAGCGTTTTTACTTCCTTTGCCTATTGTGTGCCGGACGGCGATGTGTCCAGAATGGCAGCACAGATTATAAGCGGTGTAGGTTTTCTGGGCAGCGGTATTATTTTCAAGGATGGGTTTAATGTCCGTGGAATCAATACGGCAGCGACTATATGGTGTACGGCTGGTATTGGCGTCATGGCCGGGGCTGGTCTGTATCTGTATGCCGCCGCTGTAACTGGATGCCTGATTGCGGTAAACATTGGTCTGCGTTTGCTATCTCATGAGATTGTACACTGGCAGATTACGGATGACAGCGGTGGATTTTTCTGCTTAAATTTGGCTTGTTCTCAAGAAGGCGAAATCGAAGTGCGTGAAAAGATTGTAGCGCTCTTATCTAAGAAGAAAAACGACCTGATTTCTCTGAACTGCCAAAAGCAGGCGTCACAAACTATACTGTTTGAAGCGAAATTTATCTATAGAGGAAAGAAATATATAGAGAATAATGAACGAATCGCCGGTGAATTGCTGCGTTTAGAGCCTGTACGTGATGTCAAATGGAATGTTTCGGCTTAAATAGCCGGAACATTTTTTTGCAAACCTATTTTGCGTTTCATATTTCATTAACAAAAATCGAGAAACTGACAAACAATCGTGGGATACCATTTAGGCATCAAAGAGGAAATGAGGGTTCAGAGAATGAAAAAAATATCTGTATTATTCACAAGACAGCACGACTGGTTCTCCAATCTTCTTGCAAAGCTGCGCGGGCACAAGTACAGCCATGTGTCCATTTCATTGGAAGAAGATAAGAGCGAGTTTTACAGCTTTAATATTAAGGGATTTGCCCGTGAAACCTATGAGAAATTCCGCCGGCACAATGTTAACAGCAGTATGCTGTATGAATTTGAAGTAAACGACAGTGCCTATAATGCGATACAGAGCAGAGTGGAAGAATTCAAGGCTCGATGCCAGGAAATGAAATATTCCTTTTTAAGTGTTGCGCTGTGTTTTTTCCACATTCCGTTGCATCTAAGAAAGCACTATTTTTGCTCGGAATTTGTGGCGGAAATGCTGGTGTCTTCCCAAGCGGCATATTTGTGGGAAAAACCCTCCATGTATCTTCCAGAACAACTGCGTTGGGAGTTGGATTGTCGGCCGGGAATCTGCAAACTTGCAAATGTGGTTTAACTTTCGGTGTTTAATATCTCATTAACAAAAATCGGGAAGTTGATAAACAACCGTGCTGTATCATACAGCCATAATCTGAATGGGGGCGTTAAAATTGAAGCGACTATATATTATCACAGGAGCAAAAGGACATTTAGCGAGTACAATCATTCGTTATTTGCGGGCTGAGGACTGTCATATACGGGGGCTGATCCTTCCAACAGAGGACGGCGAAGATGATTTTCAGCTTACCTATTACAAAGGCGATGTTACGAAACCTGAAAGCTTAGAGGCTGTCTTTTCAGATATCGAATGTAATGAAGTGATTGTAATTCATGCCGCAGGAATGATCAGCATTGAAGATGAGGTTTCGCCTCAGCTGTATCAGGTCAACGTAGAAGGAACGCACAATGTGATTGCTCAGTGCTTGCGTCATCACATCAAACGGCTGGTTTATGTCAGTTCCGTTCATGCTATTCCGGAAACGGATGAAAAAGCAACCATTTCGGAAACCGTGACTTTTTCAAAAAATTCGGTTATAGGAGCTTATGCTTCTACAAAGGCAGAAGCAACACAGGCGGTCATGGAGGCTGCAAAAAGAGGTTTGGATGCCGTAATCGTGCATCCTTCCGGAATTATAGGACCTTATGACAAAGGAAAAAATCATATCGTCCAACTGATTCAGCTGTACATTACCGGCAAGCTCCCAGCAGGCGTCACTGGCGGTTACGATTTTGTAGATGTGCGGGATGTGGCGAAGGGATGCCTGGAAGCAGCGGAGAAAGGAAAAACCGGCAACTGTTATATCCTTTCCAATCGTTATTTCACAATCAAGGAACTGCTGGGGTATGCCCGTAAAATTACAGGTGGCAGCAAAAAAATCTGTCTGCCCATTGGCCTTGCCCATGCTGTTGCCCCGCTTTTTGAGTGGAGCGCAAAGGTAAGCCATACAAGGCCCCTTTTCACGAAATATGCGTTATACACGATTTCGAGCAACGGGCATTTTTCTCATGACAAGGCAACTGCTGAACTGGGATATCGGCCGCGGGATATGCGAGCCACGATGACCGATACTATTCAATTTCTTAATGGGAAAAATGTGCCGTTGGAAGCAGGTTGAAGATAAGGGCACATATGATACGAGCAAAAATATAATGAACAAATTCAGGGATTGGATTTCCCTTTAATCAGGAGGTAAACAAAATGAGATGGAATATTATTATGGATTCAAGCTGTGATCTGCTCCCGGAGAGCAGTCAGAACGGAGGAGTGCAGATTTCCAGCGTTCCCTTTATTATCAGCGTCGGGAAAACTGATTTTGTGGACGATGAGCGCTTGGATACTTCGGTCATGCTGAATGCTATGGAACAGTGCCCGGAGGCAAGCCATACTTCCTGCCCTTCCCCGCAGGGATGGATCAATGAGTTTGAAAGGGCAGATCAGAGCATTGCTATTACAATCTCGTCAAAACTCTCCGGTAGCATGAACAGTGCTATGCTTGCAAAGGAAATGGTGCTGGAGCAGCATCCGGAGAAGAAAATCGCTGTATTGGATTCTCGTTCCACCGGCCCGGAACTGGCGCTTTGCGTGGAAGAAATGAAAAAGCAAATTGACAGCGGTGCAGATTTTGAGACCGTCGTGTCCTGCGCTTCTGCTTTTCTACAGAAAACCAAGGTTATGTTTGCACTTTCCTCTTTCAATAACCTGGTGAAAAACGGGCGCATGAGCAAAATCGCCGGTTTCGTTGCACGTAAGCTCGGTATGTGGGGAATCGGCCTTGGAAGCGAGGAAGGAACCATTGAAATCAAGGGGAAAGCCCGTGGGTCGGCAAAAGCGATTGCCATGCTTCTGGAAAACATGAGAGAAAACGGATTTTCAGGCGGGAAGGTTATGATCAGCCATTGCCAGAATCCGGCTTTCGCAGAAAAGCTCAAAAGCAAAATACAGGAGCTTTGGAAAAACTGCGATGTGCGAATTTTACCAACCAGGGGTCTTTGCAGCTACTACGCCGAACGCGGCGGACTTATTTTGAGCTATTAAGGAGGATTGCGTTATGAAAACTTGGGAAATTGCAGCAAGGATAGTGGGTTCTCTGGCCTTGATCGGCGGACTTATATGCGCGGCATTATCAATTAGTGAGCACTGTAAGAGAAAACAGATTGCTTGTGATGAGGAACCAATGTTCATATAGTTTCCCTGTGGGAACAGTTTGAAATCCACAAGCTAAAACTTATGTAAGGAGGATAGCAACGTGGCCAATATTCACGATTACCTGCATTGGCGCGGGGATTTACCAATAGAACAGTTTCCTTTCAATGAAGTAGATGCTCTGATTCTGGCGAAGCTGTCATACATACCGTTTGAAAAGATTTCTTTACAATCTGAGTCCACGCCGATTTCCATTCGGGCTGCGGCGCTTTCTCTGCTTGCCCTGCCGGATCTCGAACAGTGCGTTCACCTTAAAGACGATATAGATTTGCTGCGTGAGCTGTCCGGGAGCCTGCGGTTTTGCTGTATGCAGCTTACGAACTATGTGAATCAAATTGAGGAAGAAAATCAAACGCAGTTTTCAGCGATTACAGTTCATGTCACAGATCAATTCAATTATGCTGTATTCCGTGGAACGGACGCCACGTTGGTGGGATGGAAAGAAAACTTTAATATGAGCTTTATCTTTCCTGTTCCGGCACAAAAACGCGCATTGAAATATCTGGAGGATGTATCAACAGCAACAGACAGTCATTTCATTGTGGCCGGCCATTCCAAGGGCGGAAATCTGGCGATGTACGCCGCTGCCTTCTGTAATAAAGAAACGCAGGATCGAATTACTGCCGTATATAACTTTGACGGACCTGGTTTCAATGAAAAGGTGCTTGTCACGCCTGAATATCAGCGTATCTGCAGTAAGATGACAACCTTCGTCCCACAGGATTCCATCGTCGGCCTGCTTTTGGAACATGAGGAACAATACATTATTGTAAAAAGCATGGAAAAATCCGTTATGCAGCACGATATTTCTTCCTGGGAAGTGGAACGGGATCATCTTTTCTATCTCGATCAGGTAACGAACAGCAGCCAGTTTATCGACCGTACCCTGAAGGGGTGGATTGCTGATATGGATGTAGGTCAGCGAGAAAAATTTGTGGATGCACTTTATTCCATTCTCGCAAAAACCAAGGCGCATACGCTGCAAGAGCTGGATGACCGATGGTTTGAGTGTACCATGGTAATTTTGTCTACACTTGGAAGCTTAGATGAAGAAACACGAAAACTTATTACCGAAGCTTTGTCGCTTCTGGTAAAAAATGCAAAAAAGAATTTTGGGCAAATTAGCGAATTATGGGAAGTCCATGAATCTGTAGGAACCCCAAAAGTTAGAGGAAATCAAGATATGAACAATGTCATTATAACGGTTGAGTCGGGTTCTGATATGCCTAAGGATCTGGCACAGTATTACGGTATCCGTGTGGTGCCGATGCATATTACATTTGGAAATCAAACAAAAGACGACGGCTCTTTTCCGGTCTCCGATATCTGTGATTATTACGAAACAACCGGGAATATTCCAAAAACAAGCGGAAGCACGCCGAGTGATTTTATTACCATATTTGAACAAATCCACAAAGAGTATCCGAAAAAATCTATCCTGCACCTTGCCTATTCCGCAGTAACAACCTGTTCTTATCAGAGCGCCGTGCTTGCGTCGGAAGGCTGTGACTATATTGCCTGTGTAGACACAAAGCAGGTTACCGTAGGGCAGACTGCGATAGCAGTTCGGGTTGCGCAGGAACTGAAAAAACACCCAGAATGGTCTTTGGAAGAGGCTGTGCAGTTTGCGCAGAAGGTAATAAAAAGTACGGAAATGTGTTTTGCCCCCCAAAACCTATCTTTTCTTCGCGCAGGAGGCAGAGTTAGCAATGCTGCGGCTCTTATAGGGAATATACTCCATCTTCATCCGGTAATCGAGCTGAAAAGTGGCCGTTTGGTTGCTGTGAAAAAGTTGAGAGGAAAGATGGAGCGGACTATCCCTAAACTTATGGAAGAATTTACAACATCAAAAAATCTGGACAGAGAAATGATTTGGCTGGGCTCCACCATAGGCTTACCGGAAGACGTCAAACGGATTGCAGAAGATACCGCCCATAAACTTGGCTTCCAAACTATTTACTGGATATCTGCCGGCGGTGTTATTACAACGCATGGTGGACCGGGGGCGTTTGCAATGGCCGGTTATTCCGTTACAGAGTAAAATTCGTCGTTGCGGATGTCAGGAGGTGATGAAACAAAATGTGTTTTGAGTTGGATTGTGCATCAGCAATGTTTGTGCTGGGGAGAAGCGATAAACGAAATTATCTGATACGGTTATCCGTGTCATTATATCAGCCTATTGATTCAGAGGTTCTTCAGGCTGCACTGGATAAGGCTGCTCAGAGATATTCCTTCTTTTTTATATGTTTCAGAAGTGAAGGAAACCGATTGCTGGCGGAACAGGCAAAAGGCATACCTAAGGTCAGAGAAGAAGAACAAGTCTCCTGCCTGGAACTGTGGAAAGGTCATGAGAACTGTGAAGCAAAGGTTACTTACACTGATAAAACAATTTTTTTTGATTATTTTCATGGTGTGTCAGATGGGAAAGGCGGGATGGAATTTCTGCGGTATCTCACAGTGCAATATCTGGCTCTAAAATACCATGATAACAGCATCAAAGAAGGAATTTTTGTGAATCCAATTCAACAGCAGAAAGAAGACGGTTATCGGAAATATGCGAAAGGATTCAAAATAGGAAAATCCCATGGGGCTGCTTACCGGATAAAGGGTACTCCAGGACCAATGAAAATCAGCATGTATCATTTGTCTGTTGATGGTATGAAACAAATTGCAAAACGATATGGTGTCAGCATTACAGAACTTGTGACTGCATTACTTTGTATTGCCGTTTCAAATATTCAAAGGGAGAATCATAAAAGCTACAGGCAAAAGAAAATAAGATTGCTGGTACCTGTAAATCTCCGCACATACTTTCCCAGTAACACCATGAGGAATTTTACTTTGAATGTCCGACCAGAAATCGATCCGGAGAAAGCGTTGGACTTATCTGCAATATGCGGGGAGATACATCAATACATGGAAAAAGCAGTAGAACCAAAGAAATTAGCAGGCCAGTGTGCAGCGGCAGTTAAATTATATAATTGTAGTCTTGTAAAAATGCTGCCTGTATCTGCGAAAAAGCGTTTGGTGCAAACCGCTCTGGATGTATCAACAGCGGGCTGCACCATGACGTTTTCCAATATGGGAGTTATTGATTTACCAGAGAAGATGAGCACATATATTTCGGATTTTGGAATGGCTTTCAGCGTAAAACCTGAGGTTCCTTATAGCTGCTCTCTAATTTCCATAAAAAATAGAATGTGCCTTACGCTTTTAAGAACGATAAAAGAGCCATTGTTAGAAATACAAGTTGAAAAGCTTCTGCATAATCTTATAATCGACTTTGAAAGACAGGAGGTTGAATAAATGGATGCGTTTTTAGATAAATATATTTTTCCTTATACGGGAAAATACTTTGGCCGGGCGTTGAAAACAAGAGATGGATTTCCCATTTATACACGCAATGAAGAAATGTTCAATACCATTTCTCATGCATTGGGAATTTTTATGGGAATTGGAATGCTTTTTTTCAGTATCTTAAATCACCATTCTGAAATGGGTATGTACGGCGGTATTATCTTCGGTGTTTCCATGATTATTTTGTATTTGGCGTCAAGTGTTTATCATGGGACATCGCCGGAAAATGTGAAGGAGAAAAAGATTTTCCGCCTTTTTGACCACTGCTCCATTTTTATTCTGGTTGCGGGAACATGTTCGCCTTTCATTTTGGATTTGATCGACAATCAGTCCGTTGACATCGAGTGGGCTTTCTATGGGTTATTGTGGATTTTTGCGATTGGTGGAATTACGCTCCTATGCATCGACATGAAGAAGTATAAGTCGATTGCAGTTGTTATGTACGTTTTGATGGGAGCTGCGCTTGTCATACGGGCGGATTCGTTTATTCAGATAATCGGCAATACCGGAATGTGGCTTCTGCTGGCAGGCGGTGTTGTATATTTAATCGGTTTATTATTCTATGGCCTTGGTTCCAAACGGAAATGGATGCATTCTGTGTTCCATGTTTTGTGTTTGGTGGGAAGCGTACTGCATTGTGTTTGTGTCGGTGCATTTGTAATTTGAGTGGTTTTGATTGAAACAATAAATTCAGTTAGGGAACTGAATTTGATGAAATATCATCATAAATTTGTTGCGAGGAGGGCGTGTGATGGAACCGGAACTGCAAAAGAAAACCAATGAGAAGAAAAGAATTTTTACTGTACCGAATATGCTCTCCTTGTTTCGGTTATGCCTGATTCCAGCTATCGTCTGGTTTTATATTGTGATACAGAATAGTTTTGCAACTGGATGCTTTCTGCTTCTTTCTGGAGCAACCGATTGTTTGGATGGCTTCATTGCCAGACGTTTTTCTATGATCAGTGACCTTGGTAAGATACTGGACCCCGTTGCAGATAAATTGACACAGGCGGTTATGCTAATCTGCCTGCTGGTCCGTTTCCGCCTGATGGCGTTTCCACTGGCTTTACTTATCATAAGAGATATTTGTATTGCGGTACTTTGCATCGCGCTTATACGGAACACTGGCATTGTGCCCCAAGCCGTCTGGCATGGGAAAATAGCCACGGCTTTACTGTATGGCACGATGGTACTCCATGTGTTTTGGGGTTCGATCCCGCCAGTTGTTTCGACAGCATTCATTGCCGTTTGTACGCTGATGATCGGTGTTTCCCTTGTCCTGTACCTGACGAAGAATATTAAGCTGTTGCGGCAAAAGGGTAAACCATCCGGTAAAACAAAATGAAATACTGAAAGGTATTCAATTTTAAATGCAGCAGAAATCATTACGCAATACATTATAAATGCTTATACAAATCAGAAGGAGTGATGAAAATGCGGCTCGGACCGCCGGCAGTGGATTATCGACATTTCAAATTTTCTAAACTGAATACACCGGAATACCGGCATTTGATATTGTTGCTGTATTGGCCTGCATTCGGCCTCCTTTTTATGGTGGTGGAGCGTTTGTGGATTCGTGAAAGCTATTACCCAATTTCCTGTTCTTTAGACAACGCCATCCCGTTTTGCGAATATTTTTTGATTCCATATTTGTTTTGGTTTGCCTTTTTGGTGGGCATTCATCTTTATACCCTTTTATATGATGTAGAGTCGTTCAAAAGACTAATGAAGCTTATCATGTTATCTTACTCTGCGGCTATACTCATCTATATGGTATTCCCGAACTGTCAGGAATTGCGCCCTGTGGCATTTGAACATGACAACCTGCTTACGTGGTTTATAGAAGGTTTTTATCAGTTTGATACCAATACAAATGTGTGTCCCTCTCTCCATGTAATTGGGTCATCTGCGGTTATGGCGTGCGCATGGCACAGCAGGCATTTTTCTACCAAGGGATGGAGAATGGCATTCTCTAGTGGATATACTTGTCGCTCTGCCAATCTGTGGGTTTGCCTATTACTTTGCCTATGGGAAAGAAGAAGTAAAAGAAGTTCGAGCGACTGGAGCTAACCTCAAAGAGGTTCATCAAAAAGGCAGTTCTGCATAAGAGAAAATTATTTTCTCAGGTGGTAAGCAGTTCTGTGGGACTCCCGCCGGTCTATACGTTGATTGCAGTGTTGTTCGGCGGAAAGCTCTTTGGCATCTCTGGAATTATTTTTTTATGTTTGCTGTAGTGTTTGATTTTGTTAGGAGAATGTTACCAAACGAATGGAACACTGAAAGTAAAAATATGTTCGATAGTACGAAAGACATTATGAAAACTATTAAACATATTCAAAGAGGTGATCTTATGGGAAATTAGTTGTACTGGATATATCTGAAACTGGTAAACAAATCGGTGAAAAATTGCTTCTCCTGCTTAATAAAAAGCAACAAAGGGAACTTATTCAAACCCTTCTTGAAAGTACAGAGAAGATAAAAGTTGATGTTCTGTCCTCACATTTAAAGTATAGCTGGCAGCAAGTCAACCCTCTTACCGAAATTCGGGAGGGCGATTTATACGTCTGCTTGGAACAACGACTTGTAACTGTTCACGAGCAGGAAATATATTTAACCGTAAAAGAGTTTGACATTCTTGCGTTGCTCATTATGAATCCAAATCGGGTATTTACTTATGAACTTATCATGGATTTGGTATGGAATGAGGATTATACCTACTATTCCCGGAAAGCAATCAATAATCATGTAAGTAACCTTCGGAAAAAGTTAAAAGTACGACCAGACGATTCCGACTATATCAAAAGCGTTACCGGAATAGGCTATAAATTCGCACTTCCATAATAGGGCCGTTAGGAAAAAATCTTTCCTAACGGCCTTGTTTTGTTATATGTCCTGTTAATAATTGTCGCAATTTGCGATGAGCCTGAACGAAAACAGGATACTTTAGGAAAAATTCAAGCAATCTGTTCCCTATAATCTTTCCTCAAAGGAGGCTGATTATAATAAAACCTTCTGTGCCTCTTTCGTGGGAAGGGATGTGCGGATGCTGCCAAAAGATACCGGACAGCTAAAATGTTGTGTTTTATATAATGCCTTATATGCCGTAATCCAAGTGATATGGATTGCGGCATTTTTTAACTCGACAAAATTTGATATTTTTCCGCACATCCCGATTCGTCGTGCACTCGTATTCGTATGGGTGCGCTTTTTTGTGCTCGTTTTTCAGGAATATGGCAGCATTTTTACACGTTGCCGCTCCCCTCCCTCTGATTTCGATTTTGCCAGTAACCAACTTAAAAATCGAAATTGGAGGATACCTATGAAAGAGATCAATCTGCGGGATTATTACCCGTTTTATAGAACAGAGACTATTGTGGAAGTACCGGACGAAGTGGCTGATTTGCTTTATCAATACAAGCTGAACGAGGCTGCCTATGCCCTGCGTACATACCGACATAAGGCTTATTTCTCACTGGACTATGATGCAAATGTTGAGCGGGACGCTCTGGTAATTGTTCTGACACCTGCCGATATTTTCGAGCAGAAGGAAGAAAACGAAAAGCTGTATAAAGCTCTGGCCTATTTGCCAGAGAAACAGCGCAATCGTATTTCTTCACATTTTCTGCTGGGAATGAGCTTATCAGAGATTGCCAAAAGTGAAGGTTCTGCTGTCAGCTCCGTGCATGAAGGAATACAGCGTGGACTCCGACGTCTGAAAAAAATTTTGGAGAAAATGGAGGAAGCCCCCGAAAATAAGCCTCAAAAATGAAATGAATAATAGAGGGACATATTCGGCGGACAAGCCCGATGGGTGCGGCCAGACAGCAATGCTCCGGTCCATCCCAAACTGTGAAATGTCATAACTGCCGTACCCTCGCTGCTCTTTGACAACTGAATATACGTTGCTATAGGTACGTCATTCTGTGTTTCGAGCGGCAAATGGGGCGGCGCAATGACAGGCAGCCAGGGAGGTGATGAATCAGGCTGTCCGAGCGATCAACGTAACTCATTGACCTGGCTGTGGCAGGCTGGGCGCGATGACAGCACAGATCATAATGGTACTTTTTCACAATCCCTCACAGACTTGAAGGGAAGTCCCTGCGGTGTGCGTTTGCTTTGGCAAAGCGGCGGCATATGCGGGGCTATGATGCGGTGAAGCTAACCGCAGCCTATAGCAACCCCGCTTTGTATATTCAGAGCTGCCGGGGGGCGTGGCAAATACGGTAAGTAAAATCGAAATCAGATACAATGAGCCGGACTTGTACTTTTTATAGTATGGGTCCGGCCTATTCATGTGCTTTTGAAAACCCAATAAATTTAAGAAGGAGGCGATTTTATGGGGCGTATCGAAGTTTCAGGTGCAAAGCTGGCGGAACCTTATGCGAAGCATATCGGGAAAGTGAAATTTCAAGTTACTTCCTTTGGTAATCCCCGAAGCAAGGATTCCCCGCAGAAATTGATTCTGCAAATGCTGGAAACTAAAGTTATGGAAGAAAGGATGACTAACAGACCTTAAATTTCCGCAGGCTGCTGTGTTTTCTGTGAGAATGCGATATAATAGAGGTGCGAACAACTGGGTCTGTTGTTGGAAAGGATGGTTATGAGCAGATTAAAACAACAGATCAGAATTACCGCTTTATATTGCAGACTTAGCAGAGATGACGAGTACAGCGGAGACAGCGCCAGTATTCAGACACAGAAAACAATGTTGAGCCAATATGCAAAAGAACATGGCTTTGCAAATTGCGAGTTTTTTGTGGATGATGGGTATTCCGGTACAAATTATGAACGTCCTGACTTTAAGCGTCTTATGAAACTGGCAGAGGACGGCAAGGTCGCTGCAATCATTGTAAAGGATTTATCCCGCCTCGGTCGTGACTATCTGAAAACAGGCTATTACACCGAAGTGATTTTTCCTGAATATGATGTACGGTTTATCGCTATCAATGATGATGTGGACACGAGCAAAGGCAGCAATGAGTTTGCCCCGTTCAAAAATATCATTAACGAGTGGTACGCCAAAGATTGCAGCAAGAAAGTGAAGTCCGCTTTCAGAACCAAAGCGCTGAACGGAGAATATACCGGAGGCTACCCGGCTTTTGGGTATCGTAAAGACCCGGATGACAGACATCATTTGATTCCCAGCGAACACGCGCCCATTGTGAAACGTATGTTTCGTATGGCGTTGGAAGGAGTAAGCTGTTATCACATCGCCAAAACGCTGGAGGCGGAACAGGTTCCTACACCACGGGCTTTCCTATGCGACAAGTACGGAAAATACGTGGCAAATGCACAGGTTAAGCACCCATACGCATGGGCGAAATCAACAGTGTATCAGATTTTGAGTAATCCCATTTATCTGGGCAAGCTGGTAAGCTGTCGTTATCAGACACGTTCTTTCAAAGATAAGAGAATTGTGCCAAGACCTGAAGAAGATTGGATTACAGTGGATAATACCCATGAGGCGTTAGTTGATGAAGCTACCTTCAATACGGTTCAGGCGCGTATCAGTGTCAAGCAGCGTCCGACATGGGAAAATTCAGATAATATGTACCGGGGGCTTTTAATTTGCAATGACTGCCGTACCCGTATGGTGTATTCCCGCAGGACAGGACGAAAATCCAAAGGACATTTTTGCTGTAACACCCACCGCAGGTATGGCGGAAAGGAATGCTCCAATCACTATATTACGTTGGAGCAGATAAATGAAATCCTTTTGGGAGACATTCACCGTCATGCAACACTGGCCGCTGCGGATAAAGATTTGTATGTGGCTCACCTGATGCGGCTGTCAGAACAGGAATGGGATGGCGAAAAATCGTCATTCCAGAAAGAGGCTGAAAATTGCAAGCGAAGGCTTTCTGAAATTGATACTCTGATCCAACGACTTTATGAGGACAATGTTCTTTACCACAAAATCTCTGATGAACGGTATGCAAGCCTTTCTGCAGTGTATGAAGCGGAAGCGGCAACCTTGAAATCTCGATACAGTGAACTTCAAAATTTGCTTTCCGGCTACAGCAAACAGACAAGAAATGCTAAGGAATTTGCCGAACTGGTTGAACACTACACAGACATTACAGAGCTGACGGAGACACTTTTACACACGCTGATTGATAAGATCATTGTGCATGAGAAAGAAGTTATCAACGGAGAGATTGTAATGAAAGTAGATATATACTACCGCTTTATCGGCAAAGTCGGAGACGAAAACGGCGAGGAAATTAGAGCTCCCAAAATGCGCAGAAATACAAAGTTACTTATGGAGGCCGGAGTGCTGACAGAACATGAGGCGTAGATGGTCTTCTCAAAAAGTGGTGCGCAATAAACAAAACACTCCGGGGATCATCAAGTATCCGTTTTGGCAGATGACCTATCAGAACCCGAAGGCGGTGTATGCCTGTGTGAACCAGGGGGAGGCGTTTGCACCGAAAGAGATTGAAGAGCGGTCGATTTGCATTGATGGGGATATTGGGGAAGTGCTGGAATGCTTATAAAAGTATTTCTGCAGAATATATCCTTGTCTAAAACAGGCACACTCAATATACACGGTGTGTACTAAGTGATAGCCGCAAAATTTGCGACTGCTATTCCACCATAAAGGAATCGAAAGAATACTGTATTGGTGTCGTCTCCTATTTTGTTCTACTCATTCTAACCATCTTATTGACAGTAATGGTTAGAATGAGTAGAATATGGTTAGAATAAAATAGGGAGGCGGTCAAATGATTTTTCAGGAAAGTGAAACGGTTGAACTAAAAGCATTCGTGGTGGAGAATATAAAAAAAGAAATCATTGCTTTTGCAAATTGCGAAGGCGGGAAGTTGTACGTCGGCGTTCAGGATGATGGAACAGTATTAGGATTGGATAATCCGGATGAAGTTTCTTTACAAATCAGCAATATGGTTCGGGATTCTATTAAACCGGACTTGACGATGTTTCTCCACTATGAAACATTGACGGTAGACGGAAAGAAAATCGTTGCAGTCGATGTCCAGCAAGGAACAGAAAGACCGTATTATATTGCAAAAAAAGGTATGCGCCCGGAAGGCGTCTACGTCCGTCAGGGGTATTCCTCCGTTCCGGCTACCAATACGGCAATCCGGTGCATGATTAAAGAAACAGATGGAGACCGTTTTGAGGAAATGCGGTCTTTGGAACAGAACTTAACATTTGAAATCGCAAAAAAGACATTTGCGAAACGAAATGTGGCATTTGGAGCTGCACAGATGAAAACACTGGGACTGGTAACGCAGGATGGTGTCTATACCAACTTAGGTCTGCTGCTTTCAGACCAGTGTGTGCATACAATTAAGGCTGCTGTTTTTCAGGGGACAAATCAAAACGAATTTAAGGATCGGAAAGAATTTACCGGGTCTTTATTTCAGCAGATGGATGAAGTTTACGATTTTATCGATTTTCGCAATCAAACGCATTCCACTTTTGAGAAACTGTATCGTATTGACAGGCGGGATTATCCTGAAACCGCAGTAAGAGAGGCCCTTTTGAATCTTTTGGTTCATCGGGAATACTCGTTTCGGGCCAGTTCCTTCATCAGTCTTTATACAGACAGACTGGAATTTACCTCTATTGGCGGTTTGGTAAATGGTGTAACCTTAAAAGATATAACAATGGGGATATCGGTTTGCCGGAACGTGAAATTGGCAAATATATTTTACCGTTTGGAATTGATAGAAGCTTATGGAACAGGGCTTGTAAAAATCATGGATGCCTACGAGGGAACCGGGATGATGCCACGGATTGAAACATCTAATAATGCATTTAAGATCATTCTTCCTAATCTAAATGCAATTACAGAATCAGCAAAACCGAAGCAGATCGGTTTAGAAAAAGACATACCGGAAAAGAAAGTGATTGCTTTGACAAAAGAACAAGGGTTTATTACAAGAAAAGAAGTTGAAATGCTGCTTGATATGGGCCAGTCATCATGCGGACGTTTATTAAAGAAAATGGTAGAGAATGGTTTGCTTATACAAGGGGGCAAGGGGAAGAATACACGATATAGATTGCCATGATAAGAACTGAAATTTGGATCGAGTTCAAAGTGGTACAATAAATAGAACACTCCAGAGATTATGAAATACACGTTCTGACAGATGACCTATGAGACCAAGGGCGGTGTACGCCAGCGTGAATCAAGGAGAGGTGTTTGCGCCATCTGCAATAAAAAACAGGCCGACTTGCATGAATGGGAGATTGGAGAAGTGCTGACTGCGCTGAGAAGCAGTATAGATCAGTGGCAGCAGTCGGGTATATGTTCTTTTTCGTTGCCAGAACAGTTTCAAAAAAATAAAAAAAATTTGGTTTTGAAACTGCCTGCTTGTGTAAACTATTCTATGATAGTATAATAGATTTCAAGATAGAGTTTCAAAAACGTAAAAATATTGATTTTTTGAAACCGGGAGGGCGTATGAAAACGATAACTAGGACAAAGTATTTGGAGCGAATCATTGAACTAAATCAGACTCCGGATATTAAAATTATTACAGGAATTCGCCGTGCAGGGAAGTCAGAATTGATGCGGGCATATATTTCATATCTGAAGAGCCATTTTGAAAATATCAATATTATCTTTATTGATTTTATGGATATAGAATATGAAGGACTCAAAGAATACCACGCGCTTCACACATATGTGGAAGCGCATTATCAGGCGAAAAAAACGAACTATGTTTTTGTGGACGAGGTTCAGATGTGTCATAAATTTGAACTGGCAATCAACAGTCTCTATTCGAAAAGAAAATATGATATTTATATTACAGGTTCCAATGCTTTTTTGCTGGGGGCGGATTTGGCGACTTTATTTACCGGGCGCTATATCGGGATTCATGTGTTTCCTTTTAGTTTCCGAGAATATTGCCAGTTCTATGATGAGATTGACGATAAAGAGAAATTATTTGATGAGTATATGATAAAGGGAGGATTGGCTGGTTCTTATGTTTATAAAACAGAGGCAGACAGAATCCGCTATGTTAAGGAAGTTTATGAAACGATTGTTACAAGAGATCTTGTACAGAAATATTCTTTGACGGATACTCTGGTTTTGCAGCGGCTGAGTGAGTTTCTTATGGACAATATCAGCAATCTGACTTCGCCAAATAAAGTCAGCCGGCTTCTAACTGCAAATAAGACAACTACCAACCATGTAACTGTCGGCAGATATATTAAATATTTGTGCAGTGCTTTTGTTTTTTATGATATAAAACGCTATGATATTCGCGGAAAGAAATACCTTGAAAGCTCTGAAAAATTTTATCTGTGTGATACAGGTATTCGCTATGCGATTCTGGGAAGCAGGAACATGGATTATGGAAGGGGATACGAGAATATGGTCTGCATGGAACTGCTTCGCCGGGAGTACACGGTATATGTTGGGAAACTGTACCAAAAGGAAATTGACTTTGTAGCACAAAAGGGAAATGAAAAAATATATATTCAGGTCAGTGATAATATTTCGGATTCCAAAACTCTTGAAAGGGAATGCCAGCCATTACTGCAAATCCGTGATGCTTATCCCAAGAAAATTATTGCACGGACACGACACCCTAAATACAGTTATGAAGGAATTGAAATTTGTGATATTGTTGACTGGCTATTACAGGAATAGAAACGGCGTGCAATAAACAAAACACTTCGAGGATCATCAAATATCCGTTCTGGCAGATGACCTATGAGAGCCTAAGTACGGTGTATGCCTTGTGAAACAAGGAGAGGTGTTTGTGCCATCTGAAATAAAAAACAGGTCGATTTGTATGAACGGGGATATTGAGAAAATACCGGTCGTGCCGGATGAATGAAACAAGTAAATCATCACAGTTTGATGCACATCTTCCCCTTCATGACCCTACTCATTTCAAAAAAGCAAAACTACCGGTTTTGAAAACATCTCTTTACACGATCATTTTTTGCATCTGACAATCCTATGCGACATACAAGAAATAAGAAAATGAGAGAACGCACTTTCACGAATCGACAGGAAAAACACGTCTGCTTTGATAAAGTTTAGCTAGGAGGAACCCCTATGCGTAAAAAGATCGGCATGGCGATGACGATTGCCGGGCTGCTGCTGTACTTTCAGCCTAACTTTGATGTAGAACAGATCGTTTATTATTTTCAGTTTTTATGTGACCGTTACTGGCCGCTCGCATTAGCGGCAGGCGGCTTTTACCTGATGAATTTTCAGCTGTATCATCCTTCTCGCCACCGTCGTAAAAAATCACTGCGTTCATAACCGTAAAAAAGCGTAATTTCCTGCTTCACGCATGGAGTTTTCGCTTTTTTCATGTTAAAATATAAAAAACGAGGAGGGGTGGAATGAAGGTATATTTTGTACGGCATGGGCAAACGGACTGGAATGTGCAGTCACGTATTCAGGGGCAGTCTGATATTCCTTTGAATCAGCGAGGGATCGCACAGGCAAAAGCGCTTGCGGCACAGTTAAAAACGCTTGCGATCGACTGTATCATCACTTCCCCTCTGCAGCGTACAAAGCAGACGGCAGCGCTCCTAAATGAAACCTTGCAGGTGCCGATACTGGAAGAAGAAGGCTTAAAGGAACGTGACTTCGGTGAGTTTGAAGGTGTTTTGAAATCAGAAATGGACTTCGATGCCGCCTTCGATTACGAACAGGACCGGCATTATGAAAGCTGTGAGAATATCAGGGATTTTTATGAACGCATTTATACGTGTCTGGATGAATTAAAAAAGAAGATGGCAGGACAGAGCGTGCTGTTAGTTGCGCATGGCGCCGTCAGCATCGCCATATATTATTATGCACAAGGGAAGCAATACGATGGCAGCCCTACTTCGCATATTGCCCCAAATGCCGAATTGGTCTGCTTTGAACTGTAAATGTAAAGGCTTTCGCAACAGATCGGATATTGACATCAATTCGTGAAATGTTTATCATATAATAGGTAAGAAAGGAATCACACATTCTTGCCTTCAGTAATCGCTACTACCTTCTATTCACGTCTATCCTTGATTTATAAACGCGTAGTTAAGATTACTGAACAAAAAGGCTACAACTTTTTTATAAAGTAGCATACATTTCGAGTAAGAAGGATAGATGAAAGGAGATTAAATCATGATTTACTCAAAAGAAGTAGAAAACATGTGCACAGTGCGTGTTGGTGCAAGCCATGGCTGTGCGCCGATTCCTGAAGAAGGAAAATGGGTCAATTCCAGACAGATCAGCGATATTTCCGGTTTAACACACGGAATCGGCTGGTGTGCGCCGCAGCAGGGTGCATGTAAGCTGACGCTGAATGTAAAAGAAGGAATCATCGAAGAAGCTTTGATTGAAACACTTGGCTGCTCCGGTATGACGCATTCAGCCGCAATGGCATCAGAAGCGCTGGTAGGCAAAACACTGTTAGAAGCGCTGAATACGGACTTAGTTTGCGATGCGATCAATACGGCAATGCGCGAACTGTTCTTACAGATCGTTTACGGACGTACCCAGTCCGCATTCTCCGAAGGCGGTTTGCCGATCGGTGCCGGCTTGGAAGACTTGGGAAAAGGTACGCGTTCACAGGTAGGAACTTGCTATTCTACGAAAGTAAAAGGACCGCGCTACTTGGAATTAGCAGAAGGCTACATCATGCAGATGGGCTTAGATGCAAATGATGAGATCATCGGTTACGAATACGTAAACATGGGAAAATTCATGGATGCGATCAAGAAAGGCGTTGATCCTGTTGAAGCAATGAATGGTGCAAAGGGCACATACGGTCGTTACGCAGACGCGGTGAAATACATCGACCCAAGACACGAATAGGAGGAAGAAATCATGGCATTGTTTGAAAGTTACGAAAGACGTATTGATACCATCAATCGAGTATTAAACTCATACGGCATTTCTTCCATTGAAGAAGCAAAGAAATTAGTGGATGACTTAGGTGTAGATGTTTATAACATCGTGAAAGGAATCCAGCCGATCTGTTTTGAAAATGCTTGCTGGGCATATATTACCGGTGCGGCAATCGCCATCAAGAAAGGTGATAAGACCGCATATGATGTGGCAAAATCAATCGGTGAAGGATTACAGGCATTCTGTATTCCGGGTTCTGTTGCCGATGATCGTAAAGTAGGTTTGGGTCATGGAAACCTGGCTGCCATGCTGCTGAGCGATGAAACCAAATGCTTCGCTTTCTTGGCAGGTCATGAAAGCTTTGCGGCGGCAGAAGGAGCAATCGGTATTGCCCGTAATGCGAACAAAGCACGTAAAGAACCGTTAAAAGTCATTCTGAACGGTTTGGGAAAAGATGCGGCTAAGATCATTTCCCGTATCAATGGATTTACTTATGTAGAAACACAGTTCGATTATTTTACCGGAGAACTGAAAGTATTGTCTACTACGCCTTATTCTGACGGAGAACGCGCAAAAGTAAACTGCTATGGCGCAGACGATGTTCGTGAAGGGGTTGCGATCATGCACCACGAGGGAGTAGACGTATCTATTACCGGTAACTCTACGAACCCGACTCGTTTCCAGCATCCGGTTGCCGGAACTTATAAGAAAGAATGCATCGAACAGGGTAAAAAATATTTCTCTGTTGCATCAGGCGGCGGTACGGGACGTACGCTGCACCCGGATAACATGGCAGCGGGACCTGCTTCCTATGGTATGACAGATACGATGGGACGTATGCACTCCGATGCACAGTTCGCCGGTTCTTCTTCCGTTCCTGCACATGTAGAAATGATGGGCTTGATCGGAATGGGCAACAACCCGATGGTTGGCGCATCTGTTGCAGTAGCAGTAGCGATTTCTGAAGCATTAAATAAATAATCGCTCACAAGGAAAGAAAACAGCACATTTTGTCGTTTGGCAAAGTGTGCTTTTTTTCATGGGTGTGCTATAATGAAGTAACAAAGAGGAGAGAAATGATCATGAAAAAGATAACCAAGTGGATTTTGACGTGCAGCTGTATGTTGCTGTTTACCGCATGTTCTGCGAAAAGTGAACCATGGGATAAAAAAGAAACGTATCAAATCAATGATGAGGTTGCGATCACGCTGAAGGCGGTTGTGCAGCAAACTTCCATTGAGCCGACGAATCTGAATGATGAATACCAATACTGGTACACGGAAGAAGAAGGGGAAACCTTGCTGGATTTCCAGTTTTATGTGGAGAATTTAAGTGATGAGGAAATTGATCTGAAAGATTACTTTGAAGCGGAATTAAAGATCAAAGAACAGGAACAAAGCAAAGATCTGTGTACGGAAATAGAAGACTATACGAAGATCGAAAATGAGACTAAGTTAGCAGCTAAGGACAAAACGATCCTGCATCAGATCTTCTATGTAAAAGAAAAATCGATCAGTGATGATCTGCAAGCCGAAATTACTTTGCAGGATGCACACTATACCCTTTCTGCCAAGCCATATGCCGCTAAGGTAACAGAGCTTGCCAAAGCGGAAACGATCGAGCTGGATGAGATGTCTTTTGAAGTATTGTCAGCTTCCGTAGGTAGTGTCATACCGCCGCTTCATCCAACTGATGACAGCACTTATTACATCGTTGAGGATGAAACAAATGCCTGTGCCGGCATCTATTTGGAAATAACGAATACCGGTAAGAAAGACATGGAGCTTGATCAAGAGATCTGTGTATCGCTGGATGATGAGGGAACTTACATCTACGCATGGTATGATATTCTGAATGCAGATGGCACTGATTTCAGTGAAGCAACACAGATTCCGGCAGGAGAAAGCAGAACGGTGCTGTTTTTCGGTGAAGTGGTAAAGCCGACAGAAACGAAAAATTATACAGTAACGATCACGGTCGAAGGCAAGCCATATCGTTATGTATTCGAACATACGGTGCAGTAAGTGAAATTTTGTTTGTAATTACGCATCATGTCTGTTATAATAGACAACGTATCGAAAGGAGGATCATTATGAATGTATTAGAAATTCTACTGATGGTAGTATCGGTCTTTCTGATTATACTCTCCTTATTACAAAGCGGGAAAAGCGATGGAATCAACGGCGCCTTTACCGGCGGCGAAGGATTGAACTTGTTTGCGAATGTGAAAGAGCGTGGACCGGAAAAGGTCATATCGAATCTGACACTGGTAGCGGGCATTACTTTCTTTGCCCTTGTCATTATTGTAAGTTTGTAGAGAAAAGACCGATTCGGTCTTTTTTATATGTATGAAACCATATCACAAGGAAATACTGAGGAAGAAAGAAAGGGGTGAGAACATGAAAGAAAAACTGATCGATTTATTGGCAAAAGGAAAAGGACTGGAAGTGCATCAGATTACTGCGGCAATACCGAATGATTCTTTAACGGAGATCATGAAGGCGATCCATGCTTTGATGGAAGAAGGGATCATCATAGAAGATGAGGAACATTTCTATCATCTGCTGGAAAACAGTCCTTATCGGATCGGTACACTGCGGCTGCATGAGCGAGGCTTTGGCTTTGTGGATATAGATGATGGAGGAGAAAGCATTTATATTCATCAAAACCATCTGCATCAGGCCATGGCAAAGGATGAAGTGCTGATCAGAATATGGACTTATCCGGATGGAAGCAAAGAAGGGGAAGTCATCCGCATTATGAAAAGAGCGGTGCAGAAGCTGGTCGGTACTTATAAAAAGAAAAAGGGAGCAGGTTATTTTTTAGCAGATACTAATTTACATGGACGCAAGATCAGACTGTTAAATGAAGATGCCTTTCATCTGGTGCATGATCATAAGCTGTTAGTGGAAATCGTGCATTTCAATGAGGTACTGGAAGCGAATATCTTACAGATCCTTGGATATAAATACGATCCCGGCATCGACATACTCTCGATTCTTTTGACGCACGATATTGAACCGCGTTTCCCTGATGCGGTCATGAAAGAAGTCCAACAGATTCCTAAGCAGGTAGAGGCGCAGGATTTGCTTGGCCGCCGCGATCTGCGAAACGAACTGATCATCACGATCGACGGCGATGATGCCAGAGATCTGGACGATGCGATCAGTGTAAAAAAAGAAACGGGCGGTTATCGGCTCGGGGTACATATTGCCGATGTTTCACATTATGTCAAAGCGCACAGTGCGATCGATGAAGAGGCTTATCAAAGAGGGACGAGCGTGTATGTAACGGATCGGGTCGTACCGATGCTGCCACAGGCTTTATCAAATGGCATTTGTTCTCTGCTTCCGCAAAGTGATCGATTGACGCTGACTTGTGAAATGCTGATCGATGAGGAAGGAACGATTTGTGAATATCAGCTTTATCCTTCTGTAATTCGCAGCGCTGCACAGATGACCTATCGCAAGGTCAATGCGATTTTGGCAGGCGATCAAAAAATGCAGAAACGCTATGAATGGCTGCTGGGCATGTTAAAGGATATATATCGTTTGGCGCAGATCATTCGCAAAGCAAGAGTGAAGCAGGGAGCGATTGATTTTGATGTAAAGGAAGGCAAGGTACTGGTGGATGATCAGGGTGATCCTTACGATGTCATCGTAAGGGAAAGAGGAGAAGCAGAGCGTATCATTGAAGATTTTATGATTCAGGCAAATAGCTGTGTTGCGGCGCATAACCGTTGGCTGGATCTGCCTAGCATGTATCGTGTGCATGAACCTCCGGAACTTAAAAAAATGCGTGCCTTTCAGCAGACAGCGACGATCATGGGACATAAGCTAAAAGGCAATTTAGCGGATTTGCACCCGATGCGTTTACAAACTTACTTAGATACTTTGAAAGGGAAAGAGGACTATGATGTCATTGCGGCACTATTGCTTCGCAGTATGCAAAAAGCGCGTTATGATGTAGAATGTAAGGGGCATTTCGGTTTGGCATTAACGGATTATACGCATTTTACTTCACCGATCAGGCGTTATCCTGATTTGATCGTACACCGCAATCTGCGTAAATATTTCTTTGCGGAAAACTATCAGGTGCAGGAAATGCAGAATGAGGAGGCATGGATCGAAGCATGTGCGCTTCAGTGCTCGAAAAAGGAACGCAATGCGATCGAAGCGGAGCGAGAAGTGGATGATTTCAAAAAAGCACAGTATATGGAATCACATATCGGGGCGATCTATACCGGTCATATCCGTTCTATTATGAAATTCGGTATGTTTGTGGAATTGGATAATACCGTGGAAGGCTTGGTTCATATCACGAGCATGAACGATGATTACTATATTTTCGATGAAGCGGGACGATCTTTTTATGGCACGCATACCAAAAAGACATATCGTATGGGGCAGCGGGTTACGATCAAGGTCATCGACGCTTCCCGCTATAAGCAGCAGGTTGATTTTATTTTGCTGGAGGAGGAAGGAAATGAAAAGAAGAACAAGGGTGCTGTTTTTAACGCTCATCACGGCGCTGTTCATGAGCGGATGCGCAAACGGGGAACAAAGCGAAAAAGAAGAAGGGAAAGAACCCCCGAAGCAAAGCGAAACAACAGAAAAAGAAGATACCAGGATTTCGCTGGCGGCAGTCGGTGATAATCTGATTCATGGCGCAATTTACTTATCTTCGGATTATCAGGTAAACGGCAGCTATGATTTCACTTCGATCTATGCGCAGCTAAAGTCTTTTCTTGTTGATTATGATATTGCCAATATCAATCAGGAAACGGTATTGGGCGGTACACAGCTGGGATTGAGCCATTACCCAAGCTTCAACTCTCCTCAGGAGATCGGCGATGCGATTGCCGATGCCGGATTTAACTGGGTCTCACAGGCAAGCAATCATTCATTGGATGCCGGCGCTGCCGGAATCATTTCGGCAATGGATTTCTGGGATCGTTATCCGGATGTAGTTACGACTGGCATCAACCGCAGTGAAGAAGAAGCCGCACGTCCGCGCATCATGGAAGTAAAAGGGGTCAAGGTCGGCCTGTTGAATTACAGTTATGGCTTTAACGGATATGTAGAGCCGGAAGATTTTTATTGCAATGAAATTGATAAAGCGAAGATCAAAAAGGATTATGAACAGCTGAAAGAAGCGGGCTGTATCGTTGTTCTTGCCAGTATGCACTGGGGGCAGGAATACCAGTTTTCTTCAAATGAAGAACAGCGTGAATTGGCGCAGTTTTTGGCGGATCTCGGCGTAAATGTCATCATTGGCGCGCATCCGCATGTTGTTCAGGAAACGACCTTTCTTACCGGAAAGAACGGAAATCAAACACTTGTAAACTATTCCCTGGGAAATATTCTAAGCGCGCAAGATGAAAATTACACGATGCTGGGTGCGCTCATGACTTGTGAAATCGTAATTGACGGAAACAGCAACGAAGTTACGATCGAACAGGCAAAGGTATATCCGACGGTCAATTACTATGAGGCATATGGCGGCTCTTGGCATAATTTCCAAATTTATCTGCTGCGCGACTATAACGACACGCTGGCATCGACTCATGCCGTTGCCAATACGACCGTAGCATATTTGAATGACCTGTGTGATCAGGTATATGGGGAGGTGAAGGACATCGAAATTGTCCGCTGATATGGCAAATCGAAAAGTCATTGCATATAACCGCAAAGCCGCGCATGATTACTTTTTGGAGGATCGCTATGAAGCGGGGCTGGTGCTGACCGGTACCGAGATCAAGTCGATTCGTAAAGGCAAGGTGCAGTTAAAGGATTCTTATATCAGTTTTGTCAATCAAGAGGCTTTTATCAAAGAAATGCACATTGCGCCTTATGATTTCGGCAACCGTTTTAATCATGATGAAACCAGGATCAGAAAACTGTTATTACATCGTGAAGAAATCCGCAAGTTACAGCAGAAAGTAAAATTAAAAGGCTATACGATCGTTCCGACTTCACTGTATTTAGAAAAGGGGTTAGCCAAATTGGAAATCGCACTTGCGAAAGGAAAGGAACTGCATGACAAGCGGCAAAGTGAAAAAGAAAGAGATGCAAAGCGTGAAATTGCAAAGGCGATGAAGCGCTATTAGTGTTGTATTTCTCAAAATTTGAAGTATAATAAGAATACCTGCATGAGCAGGTCCTTACTTGGGGGTGTCATGGTTTCGACAAGGACAAGTTTGGTATGAACGGCAAGTCGAGTGGTTACGTAATAACCGACTAAACTTAAACGCAAAAACGAAATTAGCTAACCTGTTTGGTGGAAACCAGGCAGTAGCTTTCGCTGCCTAATCGCCTAATAACTGGCTCGCAGCCGTTAGTTGAAGGAGTGTCTTTCGCCTTCTTCTGATGTCAGAACAGAAAGAATAAGCGTGCGATCTCTCCTGCGTATCGCATGACGAAAACAAAGCGGGAACCCCGGCATATGCCTGTCTGTCGCTGTCTGCCGGATCGAAAGTACAGACTAAGCTTGTAGATGTTCATACGTGGGACTGTTTTTGGACAGGAGTTCGACTCTCCTCACCTCCACCATAGTTGATAGTGATTGCTCTAATATTTTTGATTAGAGCTTTTTTTATAATGCTTCATGATGTTTTTTATGTGTTGTTAGATAGAGATATAAAAGTGATGCTTTCGTTTTTCAGCGGCTGAAATAGTCTTATTTTCTATTTTATAGATGATGCTTGATGTGAAAAACGCTTCACTTTAATACAGGAACAGTCAGTGGTCACGATTCAAAGATCGCTTCATTTGCGCAGATATATTTTTTGCATGCAAGGAACATAGGAAAAACTGCATGAATCTCTAAAATATCTTTTCTTTTTTAATATTTATGTTAATATAAAGTTGTAAAGAAAGAAAATAACAAATGATAACACATGGAAATAATAATCATCATAGAAAATAACCACTGCAAGTTCATAAGGAAAGCGAGGTGCACATAATGAAAAAGAAAATAATCCTTTTGATGAGCATACTGTTGTTGGCAGGCTGTTCAAAGACAGTGGAAAAGAAGACACATCTTGAAATAAAACCGATTCAGAGTACAGAAGAATTAAAGACTTTGGCTGATGATGAATGGATCATACTTTCCGATACTTATGTAACAGAGAACTGGAATGATCTGCCGCAGCAGCTTTATGATCGTGTATTTTATGTGGCGGATGTAAGCTTAAAAGACTTACAGGATTTAGAGGGGATGCAGATCACAGAAGGCATTTTACCTGATGAAACAAAACAATTCGATTTGGTTGGCCTTTACTGGAAGGAAGACGGCATCTATGTGCAGCAATTTCTCGATGTTGAGAACTGTGATGAATCCTATGTAAAAGCACAGTTAAAAAATATACCTGTTTCCGCTTCTACGATTACCTTGATGCAGGATCAGTATACCCTCAGTGTATCGGCTATGGTGTTTTCACAGTCAACTGAGCAGCAAGGGGATATTTTGCGTTATGTAGAAGTACAAATTCAAACAGATGCGAAGATAGAGAACGGCAAAGTCGTATTTGATAATCGCAGTCCGAATCAGGAAGAAGCATATGGTCAGCTGCGTACGGGAGGACCTACGATATTAAACGAAGCGACGATCGAAACGCTTTATCAAAAAGATGCACAGACGATAGAGCGGCGAGCAAAAGATCTGTCTTTCCCGGTTACTTTAGATTATGGTCGTGAAAATGTGATTGAAGAGGAAGAAACAGGCGTGATCCCTGATGATTACCCATGTGTGGAATATGTGGAACTGCAATATCACGATGCTGCGCAAATAAGCGAAAGTGTATCGCTTTTGAACGAAGTGAGAAAAGGAAGCAAACCGACAAAAATGCTGATTCAGTTTAACGGTTTCAAAGCGCAAGACAATACATGGGATGATTTTACGGCACAACTTACATTGTTTGACGAATGACTTGAAAATAATGGAAAATTAAGATAAGATTAAATCGTAAAAAGATCAAGTATTTGATCAATTCTTTACAATGGGGCTTGACAATAATGTCGGAGGGTGGCAGAATGTTACAAACAAACAAACAAACAAACAAACAAACAAACAAATAGATAGCACATCTATAGTTTTCGTATTGGGAACAAGCATACAGGTAAATGAAAAGGGTGTATTTTGTCCATGTTATCGGGGACGAGATGCGCCTTTTCTTATGGCAAAAACAAGAAATCAATCATGAGGAAAGGTAGGGAAAATAATGAAACAAAATAAGGTGCTGGCAATCTTGCTGGCGATCATGATGACGATGACCATGTTGCCGTCGATTGTTCTTGCACAGGGAGCAGATCCGAATATGTCCGGAAACTGCGGTGCAACACAAGAGGATCATATAACATGGGAATTAAAGCAAAACAATGAAGACAGCTACAATCCAACTTATACTCTGATTATCTCCGGTGAAGGAGCAATGGCAGATTATGCAAGTCAGGGCGAGGTGCCATGGGGAGCTTATTTAGACAGTCAGATTACAGAGGGAATAGTGGAAGACGGAATTACACATCTTGGAGCACGTACATTTGTTTTAGCGAAAAAATTAGAGCATGTGAGCCTTCCACAATCACTTATTTCTATAGGAGAAAGTGCTTTTAATCAATCTTCACTTACTGAAATCACGCTTCCTGAAAATTTAAGAGAAATTGGAAAGAATGCGTTTTGGAAAGGATCGCTTGCCAAAGAAATTAAGATTCCGGAAAGTGTCACGGTCATCGGGGATCATGCCTTTAATGGCACTCAAATCAATAAAGTAACACTACCCGCGGGTCTGCTTTCCCTAGGTACGGGAGCTTTTCAAGGTTCCCAGTTGACCCAGATGCCGGAAATCCCTTCTGGTATTACCACTTTAACGACAACCTTTCAAAACTGCAAAAACATAACAGAAATCACAATCCCTTCACATGTCAGCGTACTTGATCGTACATTTATGGGGTGTACTGCGCTGACTGAGATAACGATTCCGGAAACAGTGGAATCTTATATCGGTGCATTTAACGGCTGCACCGGTTTAACAAAAGCCGTTATTGAAAGTAAAGCAGACAATATCGGTGGAGATAATACTAATAATGCTTGGGGTGTGTTCGGAGGCTGCATAAACTTGAAAACAGTATCTGTCCCAGAGTGGGTAAAGGTGATCGGCATAGCTGCATTCAGAGATTGCTCGTCGCTGGAAACAACAGATTTTATTGAGCAAGCGACAGTCATTAAAAGTCAAGCATTTCAAAATTGCACTGCATTAAAAGGCAGTTTACGTCTGGATGCTGTTACAATAGATGCACTTGCTTTTGATAATTGTTCAAATCTAGGTCCGCATATCAGTGTAGCAAACGCAGAAAAAATGCCAAGCGATGCATTTCGCGGCTGTGATGGGGTTAATGGAATCGTATATGCACAAATGATTTCCGGCGGCGCCAACGAATTTGATTCCAGAGCAGTTACCGCTTTATTAAATGGCGGCACTTTCAAAGAAGGTACAGATCTCAATATTGCTACACTTGCTACACCGATCAAAAGAGATTATCGCTTTGAGGGATGGTTTACGCAAGATGGGACAAATGATATATGGGGTGATCAAATAAATATACCGGAAAGCGGCAAAACTTACTATGCGAAATGGATCGAAAAGACAGATACCGCAATATCATTCAAGGATAGCTTACAATTAGATAAAACATATGATAAACTGCCAATATCTTTATCATCAGCGGATTACACAGTAACCGCAGGTGCCGGTACGGTTGATTTCCGATATCAGATGAAAGACAAAGATACTTGGCAGGAGATGGATACTGCGCCGATCAATGCCGGGACTTATCGGGTAAAAGCAGTTGTTCTGGAAAATGATACGCATAAAAGTGCACAGACAGATTGGCTGACTTTTTCGATTGAAAAAGCTGAACCGCTTTATTATGTGCCAAATGATCTGAGCGCATATGTGGGAACAAAACTGGCAGATATAGCTCTTCCGGAAGGCTTTGCATGGAAAGACGGCGATATGCAGATAGGCGGCATCGGGGAGAAGCAGTACATTGCAATCTACACACCTGAGGATCAGGTCAATTACAAATGTGTTGAGGTGGCAATCAAAATCAATGTGAAAGCGCAAAGCGAAGTTTCAGATGATACGCATGCGCAACTGCCGACGGATAAAAATGAGGATACAAATACCGGAATCCAAACCGGTGATAACAGTCATGTTTATACATGGGGGATGATGGCAATTCTTTCTGCCTTATTCATCAGCGGTGCATTTGTGATGAAACAAAGAAAAAACGACCGTTAGCGATCAACTGAATACTTCAAAACGATATCAAATCAATCGTGATCTTAAGCAAAGATACTTCGATAAAACGAAGGATCTTATCACTTGAGATCACTTTTTTTATGCGTGAGAAACTCACTTTTTCTTTATCTGCTTCCATACGTGAATCTTGCCCTTGCGCTGTTCAAAAAAGTAATAAAATATACAGAAAAAAATAACAAACATTCATTTTTTCTTTCCGCTGAAAGCGGCAAAATCTTCACTGTTTATCTGCGTATTTACCACTTTTATCCAAAAAATAGCAGGGCAGGAAACATTTTTTGTACTTTACAAACAGCTGAAAACATGCTTCTTTTACCGTTCTTTTTTAGTTTAGGAATTGTCTTTTTCAAGCACAAATATTGAACTGAAAAAACATTGAAAAGGCTTACGAACTCTTTTATGATACAAATGCAAACAAGCAATACAGTTTCATGAACAGGAGGTGAATGTGAATGTTAAAGGACTTGACAAATGAAAAGCTGATCAGGCTTGGCATTGAGGCAAAAGACTGGGAAGATGCGATCAGAAAAGCCGCACAGCCGCTGCTTGATGAACACAAGATCAAACAGTCCTATATAGACGACATGATCGCAGGTATCAAAGAAGTCGGACCTTATATCGTATTAGCGAAACACATTGCATTGCCGCACGCAAGGCCGGAGGCAGGGGCGCTGGAAAGTGCGATCGGAGTTGCGACCTTAAAAGAACCGGTCGTATTCGGCAATGAAGCAAATGATCCGGTCAAATATCTGTTTTGCCTAAGTGCAAAAGATGATATGGAACATTTACAGGCACTTGCGCAACTGGCAGAACTATTTGAAGATCAGGCGTTCTTTGAACTGTTGGATCGTACAGATGATCCGCAAGAAATTATTGCATACATCAGCAAATAAAGGAGGAAAACAAGATGTATAAAGCATTGGTATGTTGCCGGGCCGGAATGGGCTCAAGCATGTTGTTAAAGATCAAAGCAGATCAAGTGATCAAAGAAAATAACTTCCCGATCCAGACGGAACATGGGAACTTAGATTCTTTGGTAGGATTCAGCGGTGATTTAGTCATCACGATGGAAGACTTAGCCGATGAATTGAAAAATCAGGTTCCTTACGCTTTGGGTATTCGCAACATTGTCGATAAAGCGGAAATGAAAGAAAAGATCGAAGCATTTCTGAAATCAAAGGAATAAAGACAGGCGAATAGCGAAAGGGAAAATAAAAGAAAGAGGAGGATTTGAATATGTTAGATATGATTCTAGCACAGTCCCGTAACACGGCATTGATTATGGGGCTCATCGCTTTGATCGGTCTATTGCTGCAAAAGAAGTCAGCGACAGATGTGATCAGCGGAACGATGAAAACAGTCATTGGATTTATGGTATTCAATATCGGTTCCAATGCGATGTCAGCGGTCGTACAGACTTTTACCGATCTGTTCAATACCGCATTCGGAATTGAGGGGGTTACCACACAGGTAGAGGTTGCGACCGGCTTGGCATTAAATGAATATGGTACAGAGGTTGCCATGGTCATGCTGCTTGGATTTGTGATCAACCTGATCGTAGCGAAATTTACCCGTTTCAAAGCGATTTTCTTGACAGGTCAGCATTTCTTGTATTTTGCATGTGTCATTGCGCTTATCTTCATCGCAAATGATCTGCCGATGGTAGTAACAGTTGTAGTTGGCGGTATCTTGTTAGGTTTCTGCGGTGCGGCGCTGCCTTCTTTCTGTCAGCCGTTCATGAATAAGATCACCGGCGCAGATAATCTGGCAATGGGACATTTCAACTGTATCGGTTATGCACTTTCCGGCTATATCGGAAAATTCTTAGGTAAGTTCAATAAAGGCGGCGAAGCAAAGGATGCAAGCAGCGTCAATATGCCGAAATTCTTTGAACTGTTCAGAGATTTCATCTTCTCTGTGGCATTATTCATGGTCGTATTGTTCTATGTAGCGGTAATCGCTTGTGTGGCAAACGGTCAGATGGACTTCGTATTAGAGAAAGCAGGAAACGATATTTGGTTCATTTATCCATTCTTGCAAGGCTTGCAGTTTGCGGCAGGTATGAGTGTCTTGATTTACGGTGTTCGTCAGTTCATCGCGGAAATCACTGCGGCGTTCGTGGCAATTTCGGAAAAATACATTCCGAACTCAAAACCGGCAGTTGACTGTCCGGCAATCTTCCCATTTGCGCCTACTGCGGTATTGATCGGCTTTGTCGGTGCATTCCTTGGCGGTTTGGCGGCAATGGCGCTGATGGTGGCATTCAACAGCAGTGTCATCATGATTCCGGCAGCAGGTATCTGCTTCTTCTCCGGTGGTACGGCCGGTATCTTCGGTAATGCTTATGGCGGATGGAAGGGCGCTTTGGTTGGTTCCTTTGTCGTAGGCTTAGCGCTTACCGGACTGCCGCTGATCCTATATCCTGCATTTGCGCAGCTGAATATTGTCGGCGCATCATTCCCGAATGTCGATTACAACATCATCGGGGCAATCCTGCATTGGATCTTGGGAATCTTCGGTTAATGCACAACGGGACAGGGAACAAACGATCCTTGTCCTGTTTTCTTAGAAAGCGAGGATCGACATGGACTTAAAGACAAGCATTAAAAATGAAACGGCAGTCGGTGTGCTGGTAAAGATCGTGGATAATCCGGCGATGCTGCTGATGGCAAAGGATGTCGGCTTAGATTTTGTATTCTATGATTGTGAACACGGCGCGCTTTCTTCAAATATGCTGCATGATTTGTTGGTCTGTGCGAAAATGGCAGGCATTTATACACTGGTGCGTACAGCACAGTTAGCCAAAAGCGATATTGCGAGAACGCTTGATCTCGGTGCAGGCGGCGTAATGGTGCCGATGATCGAAAACAAAGAGCAGGCACAGCAGCTTGTGGACTTCAGCAAATATCCGCCCCTCGGTAAACGCAGTTATTCCGGAGGCGCCAATACCCATTATGCGGCAGGCGGCCGTCATGCTTATCATATGTCTGCCTTAAATGAGCAAACGATGAGTATCGTGCAGATCGAAAGTGCTGCCGGTATCGAACATATTGATGAAATTTTAAGTGTAGAGGGAATTGACGGTGCCATTGTCGGGCCATGTGATCTTGCCATTTCCATGGGACATCCCGATGATCTTCTTTGCGAAGAAGAATTGCAAGCCATTCGCAAAGTTGCGGATGCCTGCAAAGCACACCATAAGGCATTCGGTGTGATTGGCAGCATGGAACTGATAAAAAAACTGAATCGAAGGGTCGATTTGATCATCTCGGCGATCGACACCAATCTCATCAGAGCAGGACTCAAGCAGGCCTGTGACGATGTGAAAGCACTGAAACAGAAAGAAGGAACAACATGGGAACAAGAGATGAAGTAATAAAATTTACAGATATTGCGACGCAGGAGCTGCAAAGCTTTGCCCGAAATATGGATATGGCAGCGTTGGAACAGGCAAAAGCATTGATCTTAGAAGCGGAAGCAGCGCATCATCGCGTTCATGTAACCGGCGTTGGAAAGCCGGGACATGTGGCAGGCTATATCGCATCTCTGCTTTCCAGTACAGGGACTCCGGCTTATGAACTGCATGCGACAGAGGCGGTGCATGGAAGCAGCGGGCAGGTGCTGGCAGGCGATGTCGTGATCGCGATATCCAACAGCGGGGAAACAAGTGAATTAAAAGCGACGGTGGAAACGCTGAAAAGCAATGGAGCGAAGATCATTGCGGTAAGCGGGAATACACGATCATGGTTAGCGAAGCAGGGAGATGTGGCGTTATTTGCGGGAGTGAAGCAGGAAGGCGATGCGATGAACAAGCCGCCGCGGGCATCGATCTTGGCAGAGATCTTGCTGTTACAAAGCTTGAGCATCCTGTTGCAGAATGCGAAAGGCTTGAACCCGCAGCAATATGTGAAATGGCATCCGGGCGGTGCATTAGGCGCCAGCATCAAAGGAGGCAAGTGATATGAAAATGGAAGGGATCATAACACCGATCGTAACGCCGTTTCATCGTGATGCAGAAGAGAGCATCAACTATGAAGCGACAAAACATCTCATCGATCATCTGATCGATCATGGGGTCAAGGGAATCTTTATCTTAGGCAGCAACGGTGAATTTCATGTCTTGTCGGAGGAAGAAAAGGTCGCTTATGCCAAAGCGGTCATCGACATCGTCGATCATCGAGTGCCGGTATATGTGGGAACAGGATGCTGCTCTACGAAAGAAACGATACGTTTATCTAAAAAGATGGAAGCATTGGGTGCAGACGCATTGTCTGTCATTACCCCTTACTTCTTAAAACCAAGCGATGAAGATCTGTATGCACATTACAAAGCAGTGGCGGAAAGTGTATCCATTCCCATCATGCTGTATAATATTCCAAAAGCAACCGGCTGTCCGCTCAGTCCTCAGTTAGTAGATCGCTTGGCAGATATTGAAAACATCAAAGGGATCAAAGACAGCAGCGGAGAAGCGGAACGCTTACAGGCATATGCGCAGATCGCAAAAGAAAAAGACCTGCAATTATTGATCGGCTCTGATTCGAAGATATCTTATGGATATGGATTAGGGGCAAAAGGAGCAGTAGCAGGGACAAGCAATGTCATCGTGGATACGCTGGTCGGATTAGATAAGGCATTAAAAGAAGGAAATGAAGAAAAAGCAAAGAAACTGCAAAATGATATTGATGTATTAAGAGGGGTGCTTCCGCTTGGCACGGTACCGAGCGTAATGAAACGGGCAGTGGAATTAGCGGGGATCGCAGAAGTGGGACCGGCGCGAAGACCGGTGCGAGAATTAAGTGCAGAAGATGATGAAAAGATCAAAGAAATGCTGCACTATTACTTCTAGGTACAGACTGAAAAAAGGAGCATGATGATGAAACAATATATTGTGAAAGACGATCAGATAAAGCTGGCATGTTATACATTATTAAACTTCACTCTAACTCTACTCTTATTATTTGCGATTCTTTATCTGTTCGGCAATCAGTACTTCCTGCTCGCTTTCTTTGCGATGACGGCGCTGTGGTTCAGTGTGAAATACATGTGCCGCTATGGAAGCAGATACATCAGAAAACAACCTGTCTGTGTATGCAAAGAACAATATGTTCTGTTTCACTCATGGACCAACGACGAAAAGAAACTTCGTTATCAGGAAATCAAAGAAGTGCGCCTGCTGCGCGATTGGAAATCAGTAAAACTGTTTTTTGCCGCTGACCAAGTCGATCACCCCTCCGGCTGGTGGTATGTCGGCATTGTCTATTATTTTAAGCGTGGAGAACTGGATGAAATCGAACAGACGCTCCTTGCTTTATTCAACAAGCATCATGTTAAAATAAGCAAGACAGAAAAACAGAAAAAGCGAGTATCATAAAAACGTCCCTGACAGTATCTAGGAATGTTAAAAAATGTATGTTAAAATACAGGCGTAGTAATATGCGCCTGTTTTTACGTTATAAAAAGACATAGGTAAAAAATGAGGGTAGCCTATGACACATGGCAGGCAGGAGGAGAAATATGGATAATGAACTCATGACGCTGCTGCGTTTTTTGTCAAAGAAAACATATGTAACGCTGAAAGATATTGAGCTTTACTTTAACATTACGACCAGACAGGCGTCTTATCGTCTGGACAAACTGAATGATCTGTTAAAAAGCGCGCAAGTGCCGCAGCTCAGCTATTCTACTTCGGCACGGAAACCGATGAAGCTGTCAAAAGAAACCGGGGCGGCGATCGAAGCGTTTTTGACCTCTGCCAATGTGAATGAAGGCTATTATTTCAGTAAGAAGGAACGTCTGATCTATATTTATCTGTTATTGTTTTTAGATTTGGAATATGTGTCCCTGCCGGACTTTATCGATGCGATGCAGGTCAGCCGTTCTACGGTACTGATGGATCTAAAAGAATTGACGCAGATTTTGGAAGAACATCATATCAAGATCAAAAATAATCGGGTAAAGGGCTATTATCTGGTCGGTTCGGAAATGGAGATCCGCCGCTATATGATGCGCGATGTCATCTATACGCTGGCAGAGGGCAGCGGCAAGGTGTTTGATGTTTTTATCGACAAGCAGCAGTTGGATATTTTCGACTATTCCCGTTTGGTGATCAGTGAATTGGCACAGACTTATCATATTCGCTTTGTGGAAGATCGCCTTGCGGAATTTATTTATATTTTCATCTTCTTAAAGGCGAGAATGCAGCGCGGCAAAGACGCCTCTGCGGAAATCGAACAGATAATGGATCTGCAAATCATGACGTCCATGAAGGAATATGAATTTACAAGAGCGTTGTTGAAAAACTATAAGAATGCGGACGGCATCAAGGAAAGCGATGTGAACTATATCGCCGCTTGGATCTTAGGAATTTCTTTCGGTGATATCAACGAAGATACGAAAGACTGTATCGTCATATCCGATCTGATCGGGAAAATCATGACGCGTTTTGAATATTTAAGCGGTACGCATTATAAAAATACAGAAGAGATCTTTATACAGTTATATTCGCATTTTCGTCCGGCCTACTACCGGTTGATCTTTAAGCTGCCGATCTTTAACCCACTGCGGGAAAAGGTAAAAGAGGAATATCCGGAACTGTATCGCTTGGTGGCGGAAACGATGAAGCCGTTTCAGGTTATGTTCGGCGAAGCGCTGCCGGATGATGAGATCGCTTATTTGGCAATGCACTTTTCCATGATCTATTCCGGGAAGCAGGACCATAAGGGCGCGCCGCAGAAAGTAGCGCTCGTCGTTTGTTCACATGGCATTGGAAGCTCAGCGATCCTCTACAATGAGTTAAAAGCGATGTTTCCGGAATTTCACTTTCTGCCGCCGACAGAGTCATTACAGGTACATGCCTATATCGGACAGGTGGATATCATTTTTTCCACCAATTATATAGCGGCGGATGTCAGCGGGCATATTCCGGTGATCAAGGTCAGTCCGATCATGTCTACTGCGGAACGCTATCAGGTATTCAGAGAGGTATATGTGCAGATGGGCGGTTCATTCTTAAAACAGCCAAGTGTCGATGTTGTGATGAATATTGTTTCTAAATATGCGGATATCAAGGAAGAAGAGGGGCTTTATCATGAGCTGATCGCTTATTTCTCGCATGTCGATACACTGCCGCAGACCCAAAGCACTTTGACCTTATCGGATATGGTAAATGCAAAGATCATTCAGTTACAGGCAGCGGCACAAAACTGGGAAGAGGCGGTGCGGATCGGTTTTGCACCGATGGTAAAGGAAGGTTATATCACACAAAATTATGTGGAGGAAACGATACGAAGCGTAAAAATGATCGGGCCTTATATCGTCATTACGCAGCATGTCGCATTGCCGCATGCTCGTCCTGAAGCTGGCGCCTTGAAAGAAGCCTTGGGCATTACCGTATTAAAGGAACCGGTCGTGTTCGGAAATGAGGCCAATGATCCGGTCAAATACATTTTCTCTTTAAGCGCCGTAAACAACGAAAATCATATCCGCGCCATGGCGAAATTGATGGAGCTGCTGAATGATCAGGCATTTTTCCGTTTATTAGATGAAGCAAAAAACGCAGAGGAAATCCTGCAATATATCAATCAGTGAGGCGGGAGAGATGGAACGGGCGATCATAAAAGATCCTGTGTTTCTCGCTGTTATCAGTACAGCGGCAACGAAGGAAGATCAGGTCATCGCACAGGATCTGTTAGATACACTAACTGCCAATCAAGCGCGCTGCCTTGGACTGGCGGCTAATATGATCGGCGCTTCTAAGCGCATCATTGCGTTTTTTGATGATAAAACGCCGGTCTTGATGTATAATCCGATCATCTTAAAAACAAGCGGGAAGCGATATGAGAGCGAGGAAGGGTGCCTTTCCTTAACAGGAGTGAGAAAAACACTGCGCTATGAGAAAATAAAAGTGCAGTATGAAGATGTGCATTGGAAAAGGCGTATCCGATCTTTTCAGGGATTAAGCGCGCAGATCATCCAGCATGAAATCGATCATTGTGATGGGGTGATCATCTAAGAACAGGGAACTGTTCTTTTTTACGGTTTTATCAGGTGATCAATTATGGAATGGCCTGCACCTTTGACGGCGCAAAATTGGTTTTTTGGCAGGGAAATATAAGAAACTAACTATGTTTTACATGCAAGCGTTCAAATGGCGGTAATACTATTTTCACGTTTTTGCGGATATGGTAATATTTAATACAATGTGAGACAAGATCATGAAAACAAATACCGACGCAGCATCGTTTCATGTGAGAAAAAAAGTTGCGTTGTGTATAAAAAGCATGGTTAAGATGTTTAGATGACACATCCATGATCATTTTCCCATAACAGGAAAACCTTTTCCTTGTCAGAAGGAATAAAGATCAGCATGATGGGAATCGATCATCTTGAAATAGCCGAAAGTTTGTTTGTTCACGCCATCCAAGAAAAGAAAATCAAAAACGGGAGAGAATCAGTACGATGAAAAGATATTATAGAAAAATCAAATATTTTATATTATTAGATATCATTTTATATGGAGTGAGTGTTTTGTCCACTGCATATATGTCCATATTATTGATCAGATTTATTGATCGAGGCTATCAAAGCGAATTTATAAAAATCATTTTCCTATACGCTTTCGCAATAGGAATCCATCTGCTCACTGCTTATCTCTGTAATCTATTGCAGTGGGTATATGGGAATCGTTTTCGTTTGCTTCTATCAGAGGACTATTTTACATCGGTCATTCAGCAGCAACCGACCGATTTTTACAGTAAACCGGCACAGTATTATACTGAGTTTCATACACAGGATCTAAAGGCGATCGAAGCAGACTACCTGATGCCAATGTTGTCTATTCTAAAATGTATCATGACCTTGCTGATCAATTTTTTGGTGTTAAAAATATATATACAGGAATGGATCTTGTTTGTTGTCATGTTTTTGGCGCTGGTCAGTTTGTTGATTCCTAAGATTACCGCAAAAAGTTTAGCTAAGCGCAGAGATCAGGCGATCGAACAAATGAAGAAATTTCAGTTATACAATCAGGACTTATTACGAGGCTATAACTGGATCAATAATAGAACAAAAGCAGCCTTTCAGAAAGAAAACCGAAAACAGATAGACGAACAATTAGAAAAAGATTTTCGCTATGGAAAGTGCAAATCTGCCGCATTGGTAATGAATGCCGGCGCTAATATGATGATTATTTTAGTTGCGATCATTTTAGTCGGTATAGAATTAAAAAACGGCAGGATGTCTTTTGGCGTAGCCAGTTCACTTATGATGAATATCGCTACATTTGTCGATCCATTTGCGGAAATCACTTATTGTATCAATGCACTTCATACGGCAAGTACGCTCAAAGACCGCTTTTTACACTTTGTAAATAACCATCAAACACCGCTCATCAAGCAAAAAGCGACAAGCGGGAATCAAATCACGATGGAACACATTGATTATCAGATTGGAACCTATCAGCTGAAAATAGAGGAACTGATCTTTGAAAAAGGAAAAAAATATCTCATTGTCGGTGAGAATGGAGCCGGGAAATCCACTCTATTGAATCTATTAGGCAGCCAATTACTCGATTATGAGGGCAGTGTAAAGATCGATGGAATGGATATCAGAGCAGTGGACTGCACGGATTGGATCGCTTATTTAAGACAGTCCGATCACTTGTTTTTATCTGATTATGAGAATAATGTTACTTTGTTTAACAGTTATCCGTTACAGGTGAATAAACTGATTTCCAATGACAAGATACGGCGAAATAAAAACAGAGAAGGATTAAGCGGCGGCGAACAGAAATTTGTGCTGCTGGATCGTATTTTCAATATGGATCGTGCTTTCATTTTATTAGATGAACCATTTGCGGAATTGTCGGAAGAAGCCAAACAAGAATATTATGCGTATTTCATGCAAAAGCCAAATACGATCATCATGATCAGCCATGATCGGGTCGATTACAGTCTATTTGATGCCGTTGTGAAAGTAAAGAAAGAAAATAATTGCGCATATGCTTATGCAACGCATCCCTTTCATCAGGATGGAACAGTTTGATCAGGGAGTGTCATCTGTTTTGTAAACGCGCTTGATTTCAAAGAAAGTCGCTGAAAACATGATCATGCACGCGTTTTGTTCTTTATGATATTTGAAAACAGCGGAAATCGAATGCCATGAAAAAAGGATGAGCGTCATCGTTTTATGACACTGATCCTTATTTTATTTCATTCACTAGTCTGATCGCTTTCGGTAATACCGTTATCTCGATTCTATCATCCGGGTAAGGCTCTCCGTCCAAATTCATTCCCTGTTTTGACAGAACTTGCAGATGCTCGCATTGAAAGATCGAACACTCCTTTAATCGCTGTGGCTTATTGCCAAGCAAGGCAGGACACTTATATAAGATACGCCATCTGGGAAAAGATCGAATCAAGCAAACATCCATTTTTCCATCATCTAATTTGGCGTCAGGAGTAAAGCAGAAACCGCCGCCGTAAAACTTCGCGTTGTTGCAGGCAAGAAATAAGGCTTTTCCTTGATATACATGCCTGCCATCGGCAATCAGTTCCACTTCATTGCATGGATAGACAAACACTCTGCGCAAGACCGTTGTCAGGTATGCCAGTTTTCGAGGAATCAGCGACCAGTTTTCATCATGTACGTGCTTGGCGATATCACTGTCCAGCGCAAAACAAGCGGCGTTGATGCAATAATGATCATTTACTTTCAGCACGTCGATCGCCTTTGCCTCTTTTGCGAGCGAGTGGCGAAAATGTGCGAGGATATCTTTTCGATCCTTCAACATTCTGGAAAAGTCATTGCCGGTACCACAGGGAATCAGCACTAATTCATGGGAAGAACCCTGCAATGCGTTGATGACCTCATGCAAAGTGCCGTCGCCTCCGCATATATAAAAGCGGCATGGATCATGGTAAGAAGCGATAATGGCGTCTGCCTCCGCACTGCCCTTGGTAAGATGAATCGCATAAGGAAGCGCACGTGCACGAAAGGTCGTTTCCATCTCTTTCAATAATTCTTTTAGATTTTTCTGCTTTGCCATCCGATTGATGATGACCACATGTTTCATGTAAATTCCCTTCCTTTGTTATCCTTACTCATTTTACATGATTCAAAACCGATGTGCAATGAAATGTACGGATTATCTGCTGTTTTATAGGACATCAGATACGCGAACATACGCTATGGCAAAGGAATAAGAGAATTGGTTTTTCTCTTGTCAAAAGTAAAGTATTTGTTCGTTTTTATAGTTAAAAAACCAATTTATGAAAAAGTGTTTACAAGAAACCACTTGATATGCTTAAATTAGAACAACATTACTATCATATCTTCATATAAAAAGTGTAGGTGATCGACCATGAAAAAAATTATTTCCGTATTCATCGTATTTATTTCCTTTTTGGTATTTCATATCAGTTTCCAAGAGTATGGAGAGATTGAATGGCTCAATTTAGAAAATCCGACAAGCAGCATCAGTAAAGCATTAAATCAAACGTCATATCGGGTGGTTCTTACTGATGATGGCAAGGGTAATCTGCTGGAGGATATCATGGATTTTGCCGATGAGAACGATTTGATCGTGTTCGGTGGAAGAACCGATCAGCATCCGGATTTTACCGATGTTTCCAGCTATTATGTATATACAAAAGATTGCCGGATATTTGATGGAACCTTCTTTTTGTACGATGGCAAGCAGATATGTTTTGATGACCATAACGCATACTATACGACTAATGTGAATGATGAGCAGGCAACCGGCTATATTGAAACGGTTAATCGTGAATATCTGAAAGCATACGGCGATAAATTTGAGTTTCATTACTTTGATCGTTTTTTTGAAAAAGGAGAACAGCCGTTTCTGGCAGCGTGGTTTATCACAGCGCATCCGGAGAAATTTATCTATCAGCTCAATCACTCTAATCTGAAACAGTATATAAGAGAAGGAGATGAAGCGAGCATTTTTCATTCCGCCGAAAAACCTGCCGCAGTCAATCAACTGATCGTACTGCTGTTGTTTGTATCATTGATCTCAATGGTATTGCTGTTTCTATGTAAAATCGTGCAGGAACGAAAAGAGATCCTGATCAGGAAAATGCAGGGGATGTCGTCAATTTCCATTTTCATGAGGAAATATTTATGGGAATTACTTGCTTTTTTCCTTATTTATATCGTTGTACAGATCATCTGCTTTTATTTCGCTGTCGGCAAGATCACTGCCGCAACGCATGGACTGATTGACATACTGCTTCGCTATTTCACGATTTACAGCTGTATGATACTGGTGTTGGCAGTCGTTATGATCTTGTTCATTTGGAATAGGAAAGAGATTTCTTCCATCAAGCGAAGCAATACGCAAAAGCAGATTCCGATCATCAATATGATCTTAAAAATCGTTGTGATCATACTGATCATAGAACCGTTGATCAGTTTTACAAAAACAGGGATACGGCAAGCACAAACCGCTCTCTATATGAATGAGCAGGGGCATGTATTATCCAATTTATTGTTCATCTATGGCTTGAAAGAAAATACCGGCAATTTAGGACCGATCATCATAAAGATGAGAGAGTATTTTAATGAAAACGGGGGCTGGTATCAGGATTGGCGAAAATATATTCCGGAGATAAAATATCCGTATGTGGTCGTAAATCAGAATTATCTGGAAAACTATGATCTTTATACAACTGACGGCAAGAAACTGGATCTTTCAAAGTTAAAACAAGATCAATTATTAGTTCCGGAAAAGTACCAATATCAAGATTTGAGTTACTATGGAATGGAAAACAACAAGGGGTACTATGATGGGGAAATCATCGTTTTGAAGAACGGCTATCATATTGATAATCTTGATGTTTATAGCTCTATGAATGGCTTTCTCGGTGCAGATGATCCGATCATCTATGTGAAAACTAAAATGGATTCTGACTGTCAATGGAATTATTCGTACATGACGATCTATTTAGACGATGAGCAAAAAAAGGAAAAATTGAATCAGTACCTGCATGAAGTCGGATTAGAGGATGAGGTACTGTTGGCGACATCGCAGCAGCACTATCAAATAATGAAAGAGAAAGTAAAAGATGATCTGATATCGGTTTTATCCTTGTTTGTTATTTATTTGGTAATCATCTGCACCTTCTTATATGAAAATATATTTATCTACTTCATTGAGAACAAGACAAAGTTTGCGGTGCGTTATCTGAATGGAAGCAGTTATTGGGAACGACATGGCGATATGATAAAACTAAATTTAGGTGCATATGCAATACCGCTTTTATACGGATATTTCCGGCTGCATATCGCATTGTTTGACATATTGGCGTTTACTGCATTGGCGATGATAGTGGAATTAGCGGCGGCTTACGTGATCATTACGCATTTTGAAAAAAATCGTATCGTGGAAGTGCTGAAAGGAGAGTAGAGCGATGGCAAAAATAATAGAAGTGAAAAAACTGTGCAAAGCGTTTGGCGATCAGCAGGTATTCGAAGATTTTTATGCGGAAGTAGAAGAAAATGAATTTGTGGCGATTGCGGGGAAATCCGGAAGCGGGAAATCGACATTGTTGAATATGATCGGTTTGTTGGATAAACCAAGCAGCGGAGATATCATCTTATTTGGGGAAAAGAATATCAAACCGTTTTCCATGCGCGCCGAAAAAATGTTGAAGCATCACATCGGTTATTTGTTTCAAAACTTTGCCTTAGTGGAAAATGAGAGCGTCTATTACAACATGATGCTGGCGATAGAAAATCAGAAGATCAAAGATAAGAAAACGAAGATTGCGGAAGCGTTAAAGGCAGTCGGTTTAGAAGGGTATGAAAATAAAAAGGTCTATAAATGTTCGGGAGGGGAACAGCAGCGGATCTCGATTGCACGGCTTTTGATCAAGCCTTGTGATCTGGTCTTGGCAGATGAACCGACGGGAAGCTTGGATCACGAAAATAAAAAAATCGTGTTTGACTTATTAAAGAACTTACAGAAGTTAGGGAAAACGATCGTGGTCGTTACACATGATGAAGAGATGATTGCGGTGGCAGATCGGACGATCATGATTTCATAGCGGGGATATGATCATATTGTTTCTGTAATATGATGATATAAATTTGGTGAAAGGAGGAAAAGAAAATGAAGAAAATCACCAAAACAGTTTTATGCAGTATGGCTTTGATAGCCGCATCGGGAGCAACTGTGTTTGCGGATATGAAGAAGATTCCGGATCCGGGCAGCGTGACCTTAAAGTATGGAAGAGCCCAGACAATGGATACGCCAAATGGATTTGGAACACAGGGAAAATGTGATGATGTGAAAGATGCGCGTGTAGCCGTGTATGTGAAAGATACATACAATAATGTAATGGCAGCCGCCACGGTAAAACCGAATGCGACCGGTAGTTGTACGTGGAATGCACCGACCGGCACCCCACATGAACATCACGCAGGCTCGGATTTATATAAGTAATAAGCAGCACGCATCGTGATAGGAAATAGGAGAAGCGAAGGAAATACGCTTGTCCTTTTCTGCTTATCATGCGTATTCAATGTGATAGAAATAATTTCAAAAGTAGTGGGAAGATAAAAGAATCTATGGTAAGATAAATACGGTTATTTTAAGAGGGCGGTATTATGGGAAATAAAATGAAGACGATGTCACAGCAGGTAAAGGAAGAAATCTATTTGTTGTTGGAAACGTATCGTAAGATCAGCGGAAAAAGCGTAAAAGAATTTACAGCAAATAATGGGAAGATCGGCTGTTCTGTTACGAGCTATCGCAGAATGGGGCATCAAGGGGTTTCTGATTATCAATATTTAGATTTATTGGACTTTCATCAAAAAACATATTGCCAAACGATTCCGTTAAACGAACAAGAGCAGCATACTGTCAGGGAGTTACATCAGGCAGTTGTTTTTTATCGTTATGATACCTGCATCGCTTTGATTGATGAATTGACTGCACAATTAAAATCCAGTCAGGATATACGGGTGTATTTACTGTGGCTGTTTTTGGAAGAGCTAAGAGAATATTTTGAAAGTATCAACTATTTAGACGAAGAGCAGATCAGGGCATATCTTAGCATTGCGCATTTATATCCGACAGAAATAAAGGATTTGATAGAGTTTTATTGTGTTTATTCAGCACAGAAGGTATCACGCTTATTGATGCATGAGATTTATCAAAATACTGAAATAGGATATAGTAAATTTCCGCCAGTTGTTGTGCATGCAATGGCGTACGATTTTAATTATGAAGAATTTGAACGCGGGATTATAAAAAGTGCCGGTCTGAAAAAACAGGCAATGGAGACTGACAATCATGTACTGCTGTTTGAATATTATGACAGCATGATCACTTACTATATTCAATGTGAACCGGATAAGGTTAAAGATGCATTGATCAGTATGGAAGAACTAATAAATAAGTCTTCTTTTCCAAATGCGAAAAAAATCCAATTTTATAACAACGCAGCACATAATTATGTGTTTTTGAATTGTTTTGATCAAGCTCTGTATTATTTTGAACGCTATCTTCATGAGGCAAGTAAATTAAAATTGTGTTTAGATGGAAATATTTATACCAATATAGTTTTTTGTAAACATATGTGTGATATGCCATATGATATAGATTTAGAAGTATTAACAACAAACAAATTTTATAGTTTGGCAGACTATTACTTATATGAATATTTTATGGAACAGTCTTTGCTTGAAACAAGAGATAAGAAAATTCGTTTTATCAGAAATAAAATAATCAAGCACTTTAGTAAAGATGATAACTTCACTAAATATATGGTTCGATTAGAATTGATGAGAATAATCGATCAAAGTAAAAATTTAGATTTGATCCTACAAACGATGTAATCATTAGAAAATGTGGTTTTTGCGGAATAAAACATGAGGAAAATTCAATAAAATAAAGGCAAAAAACCAATTTATAAGAATCTCTTTCTTTTTGTGAGAGATTTGGTAAAATCATATCGTTAATAGGGAGGTTGTGTTTAATGAGAAAAATGTTATTAGGTACTTTGATGTTCGTAATGCTGGCAGCTCTTGCTACACCGGTTTCGGCAGATGAGCCGATGCCTATGGGTACTTGGAACGAAAAAGTATAAGATCATAGAACGCTATGGTCTTTTTTTATTGCCTGCGCTATACATTTTCAGACTTTTGAGATAAAATAATGAAGTTATCAGAAAGGACTGATGGTATGAATAAAAGCCGTATGGAAACAGAGCCGATCGGGAAATTATTGTTTTCCCTCGCAGTGCCGACGGTATTGGCGCAGTTAGTCAATCTGCTTTATAATATCGTGGATAGAATTTTTGTCGGAAGAATGGCAGGAGTCGGTGATCTGGCATTGGCAGGTCTGGGCGTCAGTTTCCCGATCATCATGTTGATCAGCGCATTTGCGGCGTTGATCGGGATGGGCGGTGCCCCAAGAGCCTCTATTCATATGGGAGAGAAGCGCAATGATAAAGCGGAGAAGGTACTGGGGAACTGCGTGAGTGCACTTACGATCTGTGCGATCATACTTACGATCGTCTTTTTATGGATCAAAGATCCGATCTTGCTGCTGTTTGGCGCCAGTGAAAAAACGCTGCCTTATGCAAGTGATTATCTGGGCATCTATTTGATCGGTACGATTTTTGTGCAGTTTGCATTAGGATTAAACATGTTCATCACTTCGCAAGGTTTTGCGAAAACCGGAATGGCGACCGTTTGCATCGGAGCGATCATCAATATCATTCTGGATCCGATCTTTATCTTTGTGTTTGATATGGGAGTGCGTGGAGCGGCATTGGCAACGATCTTATCACAGGCGGTATCGGCGCTTTGGGTTTTGTACTTCCTTGTGGGGAAACGTACGATCTTAAAGATTCGTAAAGAGAATCTGAAATTAGAGCGAACGGTCATGATGCCGGTGCTGGCTTTAGGGATTTCGCCTTTTGTCATGCAGGCGACGGAATGTCTGGTGCAATTAACCTTTAATAAAAGCATTGCTTATTATGGAAGCGATCTATATGTTACGATGATGTCGATCTTATTTTCGGTCATGCAGTTTATTTGGCTGCCGATGCAGGGATTTTCTCAGGGAGCACAGCCGATCCTAAGCTATAATTTCGGCTCGGGCAACTATGAACGGGTACGCAAAACTTTTCGCTTGCTGTTTCAGGCGCTGATTGTTTATTCATTGCTTTTGGTCGGCAGTGTCGAGCTGTTTCCGCAGTTCTATATCGAGTTATTTGCACCTGACAATGCGGCGTTAATGGAGATTGCGGTGCCCGGCATTCGAATCTTTATGTTCGGCATGATGTTTATGGGCGCGCAAAGTGCTTGCCAGCAAACTTTTCTTGCACTGGGGGAAGCAAAGGTTTCTATGTTTCTGGCGTTTTTGCGCAAGCTGATCTTGCTTTTGCCGCTGATCTTGCTTTTGCCGCTGTTTGTCAAACCGGGAACGACCGGGGTATTGTTGGCGGAAGCGGTTGCCGATATTTTGGCGGTCAGCGTAACGGTGATCATATTTTCAAAGCGTTTTCCGCAGATCTTGGCAAAAAAGAGGCAAGAAACAAGTATGTAAAAAAGATGTCGGATAGAGCGAATGTTTACCGCATTCTCTTTGTCAAAGGGCATCTTTTTTCTTTGCTGAGAGATGGGAAAAGCGCTTCTTTCTTTCATGCGTTGTAACCAGCGCTAAAATAGACTATAATAAGGGAGACACAAAGTGAATGGAGAGCGAGGATAAACATGAAAGTATATGTAGCGGGCAGTTTGTTTAATGAAGCGGAAGTTGCACAGCGCAAGCGGGAAGGGGAACTGCTGCGGGCAGCTTTTCCGAATCTGGAGATCTTTAATCCGATCGATCAGCCCTTTAATGAAAATAAAGCGTCGCTGCCTTCACCGGAGATGATATTTGACGGTGATACGGAAGCGGTCTTAGACTGTGATATTTTCATCGCTGATTTGACCAATGATGATCCGGGAGTCATGTGCGAATTGGGGATTGCGATCATGAATGAGAAAACCAAGATCATCATCGGCATTAACAGTGATATTCGCCTACGGGATGCGCATCGTTATGAACTTCCTACTTATGGTGTGAATCATTATGTATTAGGCGGGGTGTTAAAGCACGGGCATTTTGTTTACAGCTTTGCGGAAGCGATCGAAAAACTGAAGGAATTGTTAGAGCAGGCATGAAAGAGCAGTTTTTAGCAAGGATGAAGCAGATGCTTGGCGAGGAGTATGACGCCTATTTGGAAACCTTGCAAAAGCCGCCGTATCGCGGTCTGCGTGTCAATACCTTAAAATGTACTGCCGATCAGATACAGGAAAGTGGGATCGCGGTACTTCGTCCTGCATCGATCTGTGCCGACACCTTTTATATAGAAGATGATACCAGACTGGGGAATCATCCTTATCATATGGGCGGTATGTTTTATCTGCAAGAGCCTTCGGCTGCCGGTGCAGTGGAAATCTTAGATGTAAAAGAACATGACTGGGTGCTGGATCTTTGTGCGGCGCCCGGTGGGAAGAGTACACAGATTGCGGCGAAATTAAAAAATACCGGTTTTTTATTAAGCAATGAAATTGACAGCGGACGCGCCATGACGCTGCTTTCTAATTTAGAGCGGATGGGAGTCAGTGAGAACATGGTAACCTGTGCGGATCCACGTGTGCTTTGTGAGCAGTTAAAAGGCTGTTTTGATAAAGTTTTGATCGATGCGCCGTGCAGCGGAGAGGGCATGTTTAAGAAGCATGCGCGGGCAATGGAGGAATGGAGCGAAGCACATGTGCAGGCATGTGCAAAGCGGCAGCTTCACATTTTGGAAAGCGGCTGCGCTTGTGTGAAAAGCGGTGGTACGCTTGTTTATTCCACCTGTACTTATGCGCTTGAGGAAAATGAAGCGGTGATCGATCAGTTCCTGCGCAGCCACCCGGAAATGGAACTGGAAGATTGTGCGGTTTCCTTTGGAAGAAGCGGGATCGCTTATGGTGATTTAGATGCTGAAAAGGTACGGCGCATCTTGCCGATGGATGGTGGAGAAGGTCATTTCATCGCAAAAATGCGCAAGATCGGACCGGAAACAAGCAGCAAACTCTATTTTCAGGAAGCAAAACCGCGAAAAGATGTGGCAGAATGGCTGGCCGGTATCGTAGATGAGGCATTTCCTTATGCGATGGAAGAAAACGGACTGATCTATTTGAAAAAGACACCGTTTCTGCTGTTAAAGAAAGTAAAGGTATTACGGCAAGGAATCCAGGCCGGCATCCGTAAAGCAAAGCGCATTGAACCGATGCATCACCTTTATATGAGCGCCGTTTTGCGGTCTCATTTCAAACAGGTCTGCGTTTTGCATGAATTAAGCGAAGCGTATGCGTATCTGCAAGGCAATTTGATCATGAAAAGCGGCTGGCACGGTTATGTGGCGATTGCTTATCGAGGCTGCATCCTAGGCTTTGGCAAGGGAGATGGAACACAGATCAAAAACCATTATCCAAAAGGGCTGCGGCTCAGTGCAACCGCGCATTATGAGCGGTGAATCTTACCGTTTTGTTAGAAATGTTTTCCGTATTTCCAATTAGAGTGGAATATGGTATAATGTCTTAAATTATCGGAAGCATTGTGATATTGGGACAAGGAGTAAGGAGCAACGCGTATGTTTAGAAGTGTCCGTTATGTATTAAGTGAGAACTTTAGAAATCTGAATCGGATCTTTTCCATCTCTAAATACGAACTGCTGGCGGATATGCGCGATACCAGACTGGGACTGTTCTGGAACTTCGCCAATCCGGTGATTCAGGTCTTGACCTATTGGCTGGTATTCGGCGGTATTTTGCGAGGCGATCGCGGTTCTATTTTAGGCATTGCCTATATCGACTGGATGATCGTCGGCATTTTTGTGTGGTTTTTTGTATCGAAGTGCATTACCGGCGGATGCAATGCCATTCATGCCAAGGTGAATGTCATCACAAAGATGAAATTTCCGGTAGCGATCTTGCCGGTTACGGTCGTATTGAAGGAGTTTTTTAATCATTTGTGCATGCTGCCGATCGTATTGGCGGTCTATGTCTTTCATGCCGGCTTTTCTTTAGGCGACATCGACTGGCTGATGCTTGGCTATTATTTGTTCTGCACCTTGTTTTTATGTATTTCGATCTCCATGGTAACTTCGGTATTGACGATGTTTACCCGCGATGTAAAAAAACTGGTAAATTCCTGCATGCGTCTGCTTTTATATTTGACGCCGGTGCTCTGGGAGCCGGCAGAGGCGCTGGTGAAAAGCGCTTTGGCAGACCAGGCTTATACCGTTATCAATATTTTGAAGATCAATCCGCTTTATTATCTGGTAAAGGGATATCGCGACTGTTTTTACTACCATTATGGCTTCAGTACGGTCCCAAACCAGACGATCGTATTTTGGACGGTTACTTTGACTTTGTTTGTAATCGGCAGTTTCTTGATGTATAAGTTCAAACATAAATTCATTGATATGTTCTAAGGAGTAAAGCATGGAAAAAGAATGTGCGGTCGTATTTGACCATGTGTCAAAAATTTACAAACTGAAGAAAAAAGGAAAAAACGCAGGGAAACCGGTCTATTTTTATGCGCTCAAAGACATCAGTTTTCAAATACCCAAAGGGGAGGTTGTCGGAGTGCTGGGGACAAACGGATCGGGGAAAAGCACGCTTTCCTCTATCTTAGCGGGGATTTCCAGCATCGACAGCGGAACGATAAAGATCAGCGGCGAACAGGCGCTCATCGCAATCAATTCCGGTTTGAACAACCAACTGACCGGATTAGAAAACATCAAGCTGAAAGGAGCGCTGCTTGGTTTATCGAAAAAACGGATTAAAGAGATCATTGACGGAGTGATCGATTTTGCGGAATTAGGTGATTTCATCGATCAGCCGGTAAAAAAATATTCCAGCGGGATGAAGAGCCGTTTAGGATTTGCGATCTCGATCAACTTAAATCCTGATATCATCATTATCGACGAGGCGCTTTCCGTTGGCGACAAGGGCTTTGCGGAGAAGTGCATGAAGCGTATGAATGCGTTTAAGGAAGAAGGAAAGACGATCTTTTTCATTTCTCATTCGCTCAGTCAAGTCCGAAGGTTTTGCAATATGGGGCTTTGGATCGAAGGCGGGCAGATGATGGAATATGATGAAATCAATGCGGTGTGCGATCATTATGACGCTTATGTGGAAGCAGACAGACAGCGCAGCGAGGAAGAAAAAAAGGCATTCCGTAAAAAGAAGTTTCAAAAGCGTGTTGTTAAAAACGTAAAAGTCAGCTTGATTGAACGGGTGCTGCTGAAAGTGAAAGGAGGGAAATAATGAGAAAGGTCATAACATATGGAACTTTTGATTTATTTCATGTCGGACATTTGAATATTTTGAAAAGAGCGAAGGCACAGGGCGATTATCTGGTCGTTGCGGTATCCTCTGATGCTTTCAATGCCGGGAAGGGCAAGAAAGCCTATTATTCGCAGGAAGATCGCATGGAGATCTTAAAGGCGATCAAATATGTGGATGAAGTGATCTTAGAAGAATCATGGGATCAGAAGATCCGTGATGTAAAAGAACATGATATTGATGTCTTTGTCATGGGCGATGACTGGAAAGGGAAGTTTGACTTTTTGAAGGATTATTGCGAAGTGGTGTACTTGCCGCGTACGGAGGGCATTTCCTCTACCAAGATCAAACAGGATCTCAGCATCAAGTCCTGATCGGAGCTTGACATGGAAACGGGAAATAGGATGAACCGCGATCTTGGCTTAGTGAAGATCGAAGGCAGCCGCAATGCCTATTATTATCTGGCGGCAGAAACAGCAGCGCTGCGGCTCAATGTGGAAAACGGCTTCTTTTCGGTGCGTACTTTATTACAGGAAAATGCGCATCTGATGGGAGCGCATACGACCTTTCGTCTTATGGAAATCGAGATGCAGGGGGAGCGTGCGGCTGTAATCGAGAATACCCAGGAAGCACGTACCTTGCTTTGGAACGGTGCGCTTTATCGTTATGCGTTAAGGCAGGATGAGCAAGGTGCGCTTTTTGACATAGAAAAGCTGCCGTTTGGCAAAGGAATTTCATGTACGGGACTTGGCATCGAGGATGGTAAGATCAAACTGTATTTAGATCAGGCAGTGGAAGGACTTTGTCTGATCGCCGTGCATCAGGAAGAAAGCATCGAATTGGCGATGCTGCAGGATCACGCATTTACCATTGAGCCATCGGCTTTCACAAAGCTGCATGGGTTGCAATATGAATTATTTTTTAAGAAAGCGGAGCGGTTATTCCCGATACAGGTGGAAGAGACACTGCACTGCATGATTCCTTTCCTGCAAGAGCAGGCGGCAAGTCTTGTAAAGATCGATATGGGAAAACAGGCAACGCTTACTTTTACAGGCATTGAGGAGGCGCTGCATCCGGAAATCTATGCGCTGATCGCTCACGATGAACAAATCGAGGTAAGCGGAAAGTGGAATGCGCCGCTTTCTTTGATACAGAACTGTGAAAAAACAATGCTTTTTTGCGCCGGCGATGACAGTGCGATAGAAAGCGTGGATATGGACGGTGATGAAAGCGAGTTTACCTTGCATATTACCGAAAAACAGCTGGAAGAAATGCAGAAGCGTTTTTCCAAACGCTGGGATCTGTATTTGGAATTAAGACGAGGCGATGATGTGATCGCCATGCTGCCGATCGTCAAAGGGAAAACCTTAAATGCCGCTATCCTGTATGAAGCGACATGGGGCAGCGAAACGCTTTGTTCTTTGCAGCTAAGCGCCACTAAGCAAAAAGGCAATGTCTATGTGCAGTTCCTTGCGCCGGTTCATATCAGCAAGATCAATTATATGGAGCATTTATTTGGGCATTTGCGTATCCATATGCGGATGCAGCAGGATGTAAGCGCCATTTATCGCGGTTTGTCATATCAGGTGAAAATAGGCGATGCTTGGCAAAGCGCCAGACTGCAAAAACGCGGTGCAAGAACACTGCTGCTGAAGGTTCCCTGCAAAGACTTAGAAGCGATGATCGCACAGCTTCGGCAATCCGGATTGGAAATGATGCTCGGCTATCGGGAGCAGCGCTATTGCTATACGATCAAAGAGCTGGATTACAGCCGTATCTATGCGACTTTTTCTCAGCATGTCTTTCAATCACGCCGTTACCGTACCTTAGGCAAGCGTTTGTACCGTCTGTTTTTGAAATTGCCGGTGCGTAAAAACAAGATCTTGTTTGAAAGCTTTTTAGGGCGAAATGTATCCGGCAATCCGAAATATCTCTATGAATATTTATGCAACCATGAGATCGGCAAGTCTTATCGCATGTACTGGATCTTAAATGATCCCGATGAAACGATCAGCGCGCCCGGTAAAAAGATCCTGCGCCGTTCGATTCGCTACTATTATCATATGGCGACAGCCGGTTTTTGGATTTTCAATACACGTCAGGACAGTGATATCATCAAGCGCAAAAAGACGATTTACTTACAGACATGGCATGGCACGCCGCTAAAACGTCTTGGTTTTGATATGGACGATGTGAACATGGCATCACAGAGCAATATCGTAGAATACAAGCGGCAGTTTTATGCCAATTCCCGCCGCTGGGATTATCTGCTTGCGCAGAATCAGTATTCCGCCGATATATTCAGACGCTGCTTCGTATTCCGTAAATCGTTATTGGCATTGGGCTATCCTGCTAATGACGTGCTGTTTACGAAAAACAATGAACAGGATATTCGCTCATTAAAGGAAAAGATGGGGATCCCGCTCGATAAAAAAGTCATTTTATATGCGCCGACATGGCGAGATGATCATTTTGTGCGCAAAGGCTACTATCAGATGAAGATGGAATTGGATCTGAAATTGATGCAGGAGCGTTTAGGTGAAGAATATGTGGTGCTGTTAAGAATGCACTATCTGATCATGAATGTTTTGGATATTCACGCTTACCAGGGCTTCGCCTATGATTTCAGTGCGGGGTCTGATATTCAGGAACTGTATTTGGTATCCGATCTGTTGATTACCGACTATTCATCGGTCATGTTCGACTATGCCAATCTGCGCCGTCCGATCGTGTTTTATACTTATGATATCGACGCTTATCGCGATTCCCTGCGCGGCTTCTATTTCGATTTTGAAAAAGAGGCGTGCGGTCCGATCTGCCGTACGACTTCGGAAGTGGTGGAAGCCATTGAGAAACAGGCGATCTGGCGTGAGGAATACGCGGAAAAGATCGCTTCCTTCCATCAGAAATTCAACCATATCGATGATGGCAACGCTTCTAAACGCATATTAGAAATCGTACTCGATCGAAGCAGACAGGAGCAGCACGATGATCATTAAGGCAAAAAAAGCGATCCGCGCAATACTGGCGTTTTTGTATCGTCATACGTATCGTCATGTAAAAGTAAAAGAAAGAACGGTATTTTTCCTGTCTTTTCATGGACGGGGATACAGCGACAATCCTAAAGCCATCTACGAATATATGCGCAGCTGCGGTGAGTATGCGAACTATCGCTTTATCTGGGCGCTGCGTGATCCTAAGCGCAAGATCGAGGGCGCTAAGGTCATTCGCTACAACGGTCCGTTTTACTTCTATTATCTGATGCGTTCACAATACTGGATCGTAAACTGCAAACTGGCAGATTATTTCCTGAAGAAAGACGAGCAGATTTATTTACAGACGTGGCATGGCACACCGTTAAAAAAATTGGCGCATGACATTGATGTGAGCGATGATACGACTTTTTATCGCACCAAGATGAGCAAAGCGCAGATGCAGACTACCTATGACAGGGATGTGGCAAAATACAATTATATGATCAGCCCCAATCCTTTCTGCACCGAGGTGTTTCAAAGCGCTTTTCGCATCGACCGGGCACGCTTGATCGAAACCGGCTATCCGCGTAATGATTTTCTTTCTCATTTCAGCGAGCAGGATGTTTTACAAATGAAGCGGAAGCTGCATCTTCCGACCGATAAAAAAGTCATTTTATACGCGCCGACATGGCGGGACAACAGTTATCGTCTATCCGGCTATACCTTTCAGCTGGAAGTTGATTTTCTAAAATGGAAGCAGGTGTTAGGCGATTCGTATATCGTATTGTTCAAGCCGCATTATCTGATCGTCAATACCTTTGATATGAGTCAGGTAAAAGACTTTGTTTACGAGATCGACGCCAAGGCAGACATCGCCCCGCTTTATCCGCTTGCGGATCTGCTGATCACCGATTATTCCAGTGTCTTTTTCGATTACGCGATCCTAAAGCGGCCGATCTATTTCTATATGTATGACATCGAAAGCTATGCAAATGAGCTGCGCGGCTTTTATTTCGATTTGTATGAGACATTGCCGGGGCGCATCTATACGGAGGAAGACTTGTTGCTGGCGGATATTGCCGGCGGTGTATATGAAGAAAACCGTATTTCCGCATTTCATAAGCGTTTCCATGTGCATGAAGACGGATGGGCAAGCAAGCGTGTTTGTGATATAGTATTTAAGAAAGAACAGACGAGATGAGGTGAAAGCATGTCTCTTGCCAGATTGGTATTAAATATGATCATGGGTCCGATGTATGTCATTACCCTGCTGTTTCCCATTAAGCCGAATAAGATCGCTTTTATTTCTTTGAGCAGCGAGAAGCTGGAAGGAGATTTCAAGATCATCGCCCGCAAGCTGGAAGAACATCCGGAATATGAAGTCGTATCGGTATTGGCGAAGTTCAAGCGCAATCTGCCCGGCTGTTTTGCCTATTTCTTTGCGCTGTTAAAACAGTTGTACCATATCAATACTTCTCATTTGGTATTATTGGATTCCAATAACTATGCGGTTTCTTATTTCAAGAAAAAGCAGGTAAAGGTATTGCAGGTGTGGCATGCGAGCGGAGCGATCAAAAAGTTCGGCAATGATGTCAAACGCAGTTATCCGATCAAAAACTATGACTATGTACTGGCATGCGCCGATATTTGGAAGCCGTATTATGCCAGCGCCTTCGGGGTAAAGGAAGAACAGGTGATTCCGATCGGGATTCCGCGAACGGACCGCATCTTTTCAAAAAAGCGGATGAAGAAATATCAGAAAGAGATCGAAGCATTGTATCCGCAGATCTTAGGTCATAAGGTCGTCTTATATGCACCTACTTTCCGCGGCAATGTCATGCAGGACTATCATTATGAAAAGATCGACTTAAAGGCGATGAAACAAACGCTTGGCGAAGCGTACTGCATTATTTATAAACTGCATCCGTTGTTAAGAGAAGCATCGCTCGATGAGATGAATGATCCGATGATCATCAATGCCAATGATATCAGCATCAAGCGCTTATTTGCGGTCAGCGATTATTTGATCAGTGATTATTCCAGTGTGATCTTTGAATATTCGGTACTGGGGAAACCGGTCTTGTTTTATACACCGGATCTTGCGCAGTATCAGGAAGAGGTCGGCATGTATCTGGACTATGAAGCAATCATGCCAGGACCGATCTGCTATGATGAAAAGGAGCTGAGCGCTTATATCTTAGCTGATCAGTTTGACTTAAAGCGCATCAAGCAGTTCAGAAATCAGTTTTTCCGTTATCGGGATGGGAAATCGACAAAGCGGGTCATGGAATTCATTGATGAGATCATGCAGACACCGTTATAACGATCAGGGAGCTTCCCTGATTTTTTGTATGGGAAGACAGAAAGTGCACATACTAGCAATGAAATGTGAGGAGTGATACGATGTTTCAATATGTGAAAAACGAAAAACAGGACGTCTATCAGATCAAAACAGATGGAATGCTGTATGTGTTTTTAAGCAAGAGCGCCCAGCATTTACAGCTTCAAATGGCAAGATGGTGTCTGGAAGCATCATCGCATCTGGGATCAGAGCAGCAGGCGGACTGGATGATGATACAATGTGTGAATTGGCTGAATCTGGCAGAGCAGGCAGGCATTGCTCTGCGGAAATTACAGGGGAATGACGCGCGCATGATCGATGTGATCGATCTGGGCAATCCTGATGATGAGGCCATTCGTTTATCGAGCGGACAGTTGTTTTTGGAACAGGAACCGATTGAGGAAAAGTGCCCCGATGATTACTGTAGCTTGTTGATGCGGCTTGCAGAAGGCTGTGAAACATTAAAACAGGTATATGCACAGGCATTAGGCATGAGCAAAGACGAAATGATGAAAAAGGTGCTGAAAGGCTGGATCCGATGTTTAGAGGAAATGCGTTTTGCTTATCGGCAGGTGATCGCACAGATGACGCATGACAGTGAGCGGCATTTCAGTGATGATTATGAAAATGAGCGGGCATGGGAATTAGACAGCGGTAATTATATCGATCCGAAGACACCTGTTTTCCATGAGTTTGAATAGGGAAAAAGATGCTTTATGTCTGTAAATAGAATGTGTTATCATAGACATGAGGTGATGGAAATGAAAATTGCATGGATCGGCACCGGTGTCATGGGCAGTGCGATGGCTTGTCATTTACAAAAAGCAGGTCATGAAGTCAAAGCGTATAATCGAACCGGTAAAAAAGCAGAAGCATTACAGGCAGTGGGCATACGGGCGATGAAAACGATCGCGGACTGTGTGGCAGATTGTGAGGTCGTCTTTACGATGGTGGGAGAACCGCATGATGTGGAAGCGGTGTATTATGGTGAGCAGGGAATTTTGGCACACGCGCCAAAGGGCGCGTATTTGATCGATATGACAACTTCCGCGCCGTCTTTGGCACGCAGGATCGCACATGACGCACATGATTTCCATGTGTTGGACGCACCGGTATCAGGCGGCGACATCGGCGCACAAAAAGGAACGCTTACGGTAATGTGCGGCGGGGATCATGCTGATTTTGAAAAGATGGAGCCGCTTTTTTCCTGTTTTGCGGAAACGATCACTTACCAGGGGGAAGCCGGCAGCGGGCAGCACTGCAAAGCATGTAATCAGATCGCCTTGGCGGGGTGCATTGCCTCAGCAGCAGAAGCACTCACTTATGCGCGAACATCAGGTTTGGATCCCAAGCAGGTATTGGCAGCGATCGCAAAGGGAGCGGCTGGAAGCTTCCAACTGACCCACAACGGGGAGAAGATGTTGTGTCATGATTATGAACCGGGATTCTATATCAAGCATTTTATCAAGGATATGAACATCGCGGCAGCAGAACTGAAGCAGATGGATTTGCATTTCCCGATCTTAACGCAGGTGCAAAGCATTTATGAAACGCTGCGGGAAATGGGATATGATGACGCGGGCACACAGGCGATATGGGAATATTATCAGTCAAAGCAGAATTGATCTGCTTTTTTTATGAAAAGAAGCGTGTTTGTTTTTCTACTTACATCCTGTTATAATAGAAACAGAAAACATCTGGGAGGAGGCACGATGTGCTGTCATTACAGAAAAAAAGAAATCTTTATCATGAATTAGAAATGTATCGCCTCTGGCATTGCTGGTCGCAAAATCGTTTTGTTTCAGACATGATATCTTATGCGACGTATGCCAAAATGAAGGAAGCGAATAATCGCATACAGGACCAGAGCTACGTTGATTTACTGTCATATTATGGGTTTGACATTGAACATGATCTGGTCTATCACGAAATAAAAGAACAAATCGTATCGCTGCATGATGCTTTGAGCAGATGTGAATTAGAAAGCAGCAGTGCATTGCTTGAACAATTAGAACATCATTTATCTATACAAAATACCTGTATAGAGAGCATCAATCTGCGATTGTTTTTGCATAGACTGTTACAGTATGTAAAGAATGATGTTTATTTGAGTGAAAGCCAAATTGAAGCATTGTTATCTTATTATCAGAATAAGCCAAAACCATTGAAGGACCTCATTTTATATTATATGATCTATTCTGCTACTAAGATCAGCTTTACCTATCAGCAATATTTATATGAGAAGATAGAAGCATTACGCGTATCGGATTATTTGCCGATCATGGTTCATTATATGGGATATTTGATCAACTGCAAACAATTTCAAAAAGCGTTGTTATTAGGAAACGAAATCTATCAAAAAGCGCATGAAACAAAAAATCACTATATGCTGTTTGAGTATTATGAGAATATGCTTGCTTATTATATTCGATATGAACCAAATCAAGTAGAGAAAACCCAGAAACAGATAGAAGCAATCATGAAGCAAATCCATTTTCCGAGAATCAAAAAGATGCAATACTATCGTAATTATGCCAAACGGTGTATTTCAAAGCATGAATATCAAAAGGCTTTAGCCGCATTTCAAGAGATACAAGAATACAGTTTACAAGGGAATGTTCATGATCGTGTGAGCATTATATATAATATCACTTTTTGCGAAAGCCAACTTCAAATTCCTTATAGCATCGCTTATGATTATGCATTGAAAAAAGAACATTTTGAAAGCAAGGCTGATTATTATTTGTTTCAATATTTACTAAAGAAGAACGATATGACAAATGCACAACGGGTTCGTTATTTGCATAAGATTGCGAAAGTCATGAAAGATCATGAGGATTATACGAAATTTCAAATAAGGGAAGAATTATATATGATTAGTATGAAAGATAAAAAGGCAGATCTTTTCCGCTATCTGGAGAATAGATAAATCACATAAAAAGTAAACAATTATGCAACTTTTTTCAGCGTTATCTAACCTATTTGTAAACAGTGGCATTTTGTTATGGCGTGTGATAATCTAAAGATAGGAAAGGAGTTTATAATAAAATTGTTGTAATGATGAAAAGAACTAAGATATTATTAAAATTAGCATTGCTTTTCTGCTTGATCGTTTTGACGGCAAATGCAGTAGAAAGCATGCAACCGCGTTCAAGAGAAACGTGGATAGAAAAAAATTAAATCATTTAATGAGAGAGGAGCAAAAATGAAAAAAAAGATATTTATAACGGTATTGTTATGTTTGTTTTCAATTTCACCGATTTCTTTGCGAGCCAATGAACTTGAAAGAAACACGGTGGAATCAGATCATGAAATTGTAATAGAAAACGTTGATGAATTAAGTGATGCGGAAATTGATAGAATCATGAAAAAAGAAACCGAAAAGTATTTAGAGCGTGTTGTTCCGGGTTATGCGGATGAAAAGAAAGTAAGAGCCAGACCGACCTATGAAACGGTCTACGGAACAGCCAAAACGGTAACGATTGGCGGATATGCCGGAAATCAGCCGGCAGGAGGCAGAAGATTTAACACAGGAGGAGGCTTTTGGTTCTCTGATAGCGGTGGACCTACTGCTTCATTAAATGTATCTTTTCCTGCACCTTATGATTTGATCAGTGTTTCCGTTACGCTGGGATCAGTTGGAAGTAGCGGCGTATTTGTACTAGCTCCTGATACGACCCATTATTTTAAGCTTTATGTTTCCAAAAAAGTTCGTGTACAGCCATATGTCGTATATTATACAAACAGCCAAGGGAAGAAAACCGTATGGCTTAGAAGTAAAACTACGACAGTAACGAAGGTGGATCAATATGCAAAGCAAGTATAAATTATTTGGCAGCATCATTTCTGTTATTTTGATCATTTTGCTTTTGGTATATTTAACAGTGAATCATTTTGCGATGCGTAAAGAATTGGCTGCCTATCAGGAAGAAAAAAATATCGTCGGTACGTATATGCTGGGCGAAGGGATCGTCAGCCAGTATTACTTGGTCCTGATGAAAGAAGACGGTGTGATCAAAGCCTCTTTTTATGAACAGCTTGGTGAAATAAAGGAATATACACTGGTGGAAACAGATGAGAAGGACACTTATTGCCTTAAAGATGTAGAGAATGTGTATCTTGTGTTTTATCCAAAGCAGGTTCATGTTCTACACGATAATCGTGTCGATCAGTTAGACAAGATCAAGGATACACCTAATTTTGTGAATGTAAAACAGTAAGGGAAAGCATGAGAAGCTTTCCTTTTTTATCAAGTCTTGATCATAAGACAGTAAATTGATCGAATTTAATATACTTACTTTTATCTTTTTGATGATTTTGTTTTATGCTTCTTGTGATATAATGAAAATGTCAGGAGGAGTGTTCTATGAAACCATTTGGAGAAGAACCCCGCTTTGTATTGCTCTTACGCATAGATCTTGCTTTTTCTGTAAAAAAGGAAAAGTAAAAAATAAAGCATAAACGGCAGTTGTCGCAATAAAACACAATCATTCAATATTACAAAAACGAGGTATCATTTATGGAGAATAATAAAACGCTTTATCTGGATGGTGTGTGCAATAAGCTTTTGCTTGTGATACAGCTTGCTTTCCTTGTTGCGGCGTTTATGACGCGCGAAACCAAAGGCTTTTTATGGGGCGGTATTTTATCCTTGTTGCTGGTCGAGTGGGTTTTGGAATATCTCACCTATCAAGGGAAATATGGCACATACTTCCGTTCAGGACGCTTTTGGATCATGGCTGTTTACTTGATCGTTATGCTGTTGGTGATCAGTCAGGATGCTTTTTTAAGTTTTTTGGCAGAGCATTTGTATCTGTATCCGCTTTTATTGCTAGGGTATATCTGGCGAACAGTCAAATTATATAAAGAAACAAAAGCATCGCTGTGACAGGAAAAGTTTTTTGATCATCATCGTGATCGATCATCTGAGCAGTAAGTCTGATAGGGCTGCTGCTCTTTCATTGTCTGTTTACATATGATGCCGCACTGCTCGATCAAACGCTTTTCTATCATTTAGGGGCGTTTGTTTTTGATCACGATGGTAATCAGAGAGTATTACTTTTTACCCTTTTCTGCATTCGCGCAAACTTCCTCCTTTTTTATTGGTATAGAATTGTATTTTCAAAGTAAAAAATGTAAAATAGTAGTAAGCAGACAGACTATCGTAAAAGGTGTGATCAAAATGAGCAGTTATATTGAATTTCAAGATGTAAAGAAGATCTATCGCATGGGAGAAGTGGAAATTCCCGCGCTTGCAGGGGTCAATTTTACGATTGAAAAAGGTGAATTTGTCGTCATTGCCGGGGCGTCGGGTGCAGGGAAAAGCACCATTTTGAATATTTTAGGCGGTATGGACAGCTGTACCGGCGGCAAGATCTATGTCGATGGCAATCTGGTAAGTGATTATAATGAGAAAGAACTGACGACTTATCGCCGTTATGATATCGGTTTTGTGTTTCAGTTTTATAATTTGGTGCAGAATCTGACGGTAAAAGAAAATGTGGAACTGGCAACGCAGATCTGTAAACATCCGCTGGATATTGATGAAACGATCGCGGCGGTTGGTTTAGCTGATCGTAAAAATAATTTTCCGGCACAGTTATCCGGCGGGGAACAGCAGCGCGTGGCGATTGCCAGAGCGTTGGCAAAAAATCCAAAACTGCTTTTATGTGATGAACCGACCGGTGCTTTGGACTACAATACCGGGAAACAAGTGTTGAAATTGCTGCAGGATACATGTCGGGAACGGGGGATCTGTGTGATCGTCATTACGCATAATCTGGCGCTTACGGCGATGGGAGATAAGGTCATCAAGGTCAGAAACGGCCTGATCGAAAGCATTGAAATCAATGAAAATCCAATGCCGGTAGAAAGGATCGAATACTAATGAAAGCATATGTGCTGGATATCATCAGAGAAATGCGGCACAGCTTCGGCAGATTTTTCTCGATCATGGCGATCGTGGCGATCGGCACCGCCTTCTTTGCCGGTGTAAAGGCCAGTATTCCCGACATGAAATATACTGCCGATCAATATTACAAAGCGTATAACCTAATGGATATACGATTGGTTTCAACGATGGGCTTTACCGATGAAGATGTGGAGGCAATCCGTGCAGTAGATGGATTAGAAGGTGTGATGCCGGCTTATTCCATGGATTTTTTGACACATTATGATACACAGCAGTATGTCGTAAAAGTAATCGGTTTATCCGGCGATGATCGAAATGATCCGAACTATATCAATCAAATGCGTTTGGTATCAGGCAGAATGCCGAAGAAAAGTGATGAATGTGTAATCGAAGAGCAGGAACTGATCAAGAGCGGTTTTGCGATCGGTGATACGATCCGGTTAGAAAGCGGCAGTGAAGATGCTTTAAGCGATACATTGAAGCGAGATACGTATCGTATTGTCGGTACTGTCTATACGCCGGATTATCTCAGTCATGAAAAGGGGACATCGACGATCGGCAGCGGCAAGGTCGATCTGTTTATCGGAATCGATGCGGACAATTATTGCAGCGACTATTACAGTGAAGTGCTGGTTACGGTCAAAGGGGCAAAGGCATATAACAGCTATACGGACGCCTATTTTGATGTGGTGAACCAAGTGAGCGCGGCTTTGGAGCAGGTCGGACAAGATCGCAGCGACATTCGCTATGAACAGATACAGACAAAGGCACAGGAAGCGTTAGCGGAAAAAGAAGCGCAGTATGAAGAAGCGCGTGCGGCTTTTGAAACTGAGATCAGTGAAGCGCAAAGTCAATTAGAAAGTGCAAGAGATGAAATTTTACTAGGACAGGCACAGCTAGAAAGCGGCAAGATCAATTTAGAAAGCACAGTTGCTTTGAGTGAAATGCAAATTGCGCAAAATGAAGCAACGATCGCGCAGTATGAAATACAGCTGGAAGAAGTCGTGGCATTACAGAAACAGATGCACGAGCAATATGAACCGATCATCGAACAGGCTGAAGCGCGTTTGAAAGAGCAGCAGGCGCAGGAAGCAAGGTTGCAGGCACAGCTGGCTGATCCGGCTTTGTCGCAGGCAGAAAAAGCGGCGTTGGAAACACAGCTGCAGCTTGTGCAAAGAGAGATCGCACAGTTAAAAAGTACGATCGAAAACAGTGAAAAAGCAGTTGTGACGGTGGATGAGAAAGTTGCGACCTTTGAACAGATGATCGCAGACGGCAAGCGGCAGCTGGAGGAAGCGAAAGCAGCATTGGCTGCAAAAAAAGCGGAAAGCGAGGCGCAGTTTGCGCAGGCGCAAAAACAGTTGGACGCAGCGCAGGAGGCTTATGTAAACGGCAAATTGGAATTAGAGAAAAACCGTACTCTAGGCGAACAGGAGCTGTCTTTGGCAGCAGAAAAATTGGCGCAGGGAAAAGAACAGTTGTCTTCCTTGCCGGAACCGACCTGGTATGTGCTGGATCGCAATTCTCATTATTCCTATCGTGATTATGAGAGCGTAACCGAGCGAATGGATGGGATCGCCAAAGTATTCCCGGTGTTCTTTTTGCTGGTATGCGCACTTGTCTGTTTAACGACGATGACGCGTATGGTAGATGAACAGCGCAGCATGATCGGTACTTATAAAGCGCTTGGCTATTCTAAAGTCGCCATTGCGATGAAATATGTCCTGTATGCGCTTGTTGCGGGCATTGTGGGCAGTGTGATCGGCTGTTTGATCGGTATGCATCTGTTTCCAAGCGTGATCTTTTATGCGTGGAACCTCATGTATAATTTGCCGGATCTCCAATTTGAAATACAAATTCCGTTGGCCCTGCAGGCATCGCTCAGCGTCATTGCGGTAACGATCGCAGCGACGATCTTTGCATGCTATCATGAATTGGTGGAAGTACCGGCTTTGTTGATGCGGCCGAAAGCGCCGAAAAACGGCAAGAAGATCATGCTGGAGCGTTTGTCATTTCTGTGGAGCCGCTTCTCTTTTACGCAAAAGGTTACGGCGCGCAATCTATTCCGTTACAAGAAACGCTTTTTCATGACAGTGATCGGTATCAGCGGCTGTACGGCACTGCTGGTGGCGGGCTTTGGCATTCAGGACAGCATTGCGGAAATCGTCGATAAACAGTATGAAGAGATCATGCAGTATGACAGCATGCTTACCTTTTCGGCAGACAGCACGTATCAGCAGCGCGATCAGGTGGAAACCAAACTGAAAGAAGATAAGCAGATCAAGGCATATGAGGGGATCATGCAGAAAAATGCAACGGTAAACGATGACGGCGAGGAAACAAATGTAACGCTGATCATCGCAGAGGACAGCAGTGATTTTAATGAATTTGTGCTGATGCAAAATCGCAGAAGCAAGGAAGAACTGCATTTGAACAGCGATGGGGCGATCATAACGGAAAAACTTTCTAAGAATTTGGGCGTTTCGGTTGGCGACAACGTTTCGATCACTTTGGAAAACGGGCAGATGAAGGAAGTCAAGATCACCGGTGTCATGGAAAACTATGTGGGCCATACGCTGTATATGACACCGGGTTATTACAAGGAATTAAGCGGTGAACGCACCGTGGTCAATGCGTATTATATCCAGATGAAAGAAGTGAGCGATGAAACGGAAGCCGCTTTGGGCAGCCGCTATATGGAATTGGATGGTGTTTCCTCTATGTCCTTTTACAGCGGTGTTGCCAAATCCTTTGAAGATACGATCGCTTCGATCTCTTTTGTCGTTTATGTTTTGATCGGTGCGGCGGGACTATTGGCGTTTGTCGTATTGTATAATCTAACGAATGTCAATATCAGTGAGCGCACCAGAGAAATTGCGACCATCAAAGTGTTGGGCTTTTATCCGAAAGAAGTTTCTTCGTATGTCTATCGGGAAAATATCGTACTGACTTTGATCGGCGGTCTTTGCGGGTTGGTGCTTGGCATCGCGCTGCATGCGCTGATCATGAATCTGGCGGAAATGCCGGAAGTGATGTTCGGAAGAAATATTGAGCCGCTTTCCTTTGTATATTCGATGATTTTGACGCTGGTGTTTGCGATGATCGTGAATATCGTCATGTATCGCAGACTGCGTCAGATTCCAATGGTGGAATCACTGAAGTCGGTTGAATAGGGAAAGGAGCGATGAAAAACAGGAATGACAGACGTATGATAAAATAAAGGTATGATGATCGGGAAGGGAGAAAATGATATGAAGTATGTAACAAAACGCAATTTAATGTATGTGAATATGGCTGCCGGCGTGGTCGGATTGATCGCTTTGTTGCAGCAGCTTACCCTGAAAAGCAGCTATAACGGAAGTTTATCGGGAATCAGCGGACAGATTTCTTTTCTGTATTTTCTGTTTGTCGCTACGATCATTTTAGAACTGATCGCTTTGGGAATTGCGGCGACAATCTATTTTTACCGCAAGGAGCAGGATCGCAACTTACTTGTTACGCTGGGGGTTGCGGCAGTGGTCCTGCTGGCGATGCTGCTGGCAAATTCCGCGGTTTCTATTCTGCGGGAAGCCGGTCAGGTTTTGAACGGAAATTTAGGCAGCGCTTTTTCGCTTTATTCCAAATACGGGAATATGAGTTCTGCTGATCTTACCGCAAAAATGGAAAACGGATTAAAAATTTTGATTTTTGCTTATATCGTCAGCACTGTATATGGCGGATGCAATCTTTTCTTCTATTGGAAAAAGAAAGACGGCTTTTTTGCAGGCGATGGGAAATTAGATGTCGATGTGCAGAAAGTACAGGAAACAAAGGAAGCGATGATGCAAAGCGCTGCTGATACGACAGAGGCATTGAAACAGAACGTCAATACGATGACAGATAAAATAAAAGCCTTCTATCAGACGCCTAACGGCAAAAAAACAGTGCTGGGGATCGGTGCGGTAATCGTACTGTTATTGGGTTATTTGGTTTATGTGAATGTCTTTAAGAAAACGGATATCAATTTGATCAACGGATGCAAGATCAGCGTAGATGGGGATTCCGGAAACGGCTATGCGACAGTAAGCGGCTGTCAGGTCGCGTATAATCAAAATAATGACAGACTGGCATCGTTTGTGCACAATATCGAATATGAAGTGCAAGGCGAAAACGGAACCTTCCAAAACGGTGATCAGGTGCAGGTAAAAGCGGTTTATGACGAGGAAGAAGCGAAGGCGCTGAAGCTGCGCATCACTGATGATACGTTCAGTACCGAAGTAAAAGGATTGATCGAATATTATGTGAGTGATGAGGATGTTCCGAAGAAAATCAAGAATGAAGTCGAAAAGCAGATGGAAGAGGCGCTCGCTTTGTTTATCGAGGATGTGGAATTGGGTGATCGCTATTTATCGTTAGATGATGATAAAGACATCGTGGTAACAGATCGGGAATTAAAGGGGAAACTGTTTCATGTAAATGATCTTTTCCAGTCATCGCGGGGCAGTTATATTTATATTTATCAATTAACGGTAGAAGGTCAAGTAAGAACCAGCTATTTTGACGATACCTATGAAGCACGAACGAGAAACGTTTATGTGTTATTTGAGACTGCATCGCTTTCTTCTGACTATTTGGAGGAACATCAAGATCTTGAAGAAAGCTATGATGTATTTGACAGCGATGATGACAGTTATGCGGATATGAAACTGGAAAAAATCGCGAAAAAGATCGCTTATTTGAGCGGACGATTAAGTGTGATAGAATAAGCATAGAAAAGGAGAAACGCCATGTTCGGGTTTCTCCTTTGCTTTTGTGCTGACATGTTAATTTCCGATTCGGTAGCAGAACGTGCTTGCTTAAATGCGATCAATCGCGCTTGGTGTAGTAAAATTTCTTGCATAATACACTGTATAGCAAAGATGCGATGATAACGCTGGTAATCGCGTTGGTCAAGGTTGTCGCAGCAGTGAAAGCCGCAAACATCTTGGCTGCGGAATACGGTACGCCAAGCAGATAGTTTTTATAAAAGAATGATACGATCGGCTCGGCGATGACATTAAAAAGCATGCCGCAGGAAGAAGCGATCAACGCAAGCTTCAACGAGCGTTTTTGATCTTGGTGCGCATCGGCAAGCTTCAAGATGCGATGTGCCATAAAACCGGTAATGACGCCGATCATAAATTTCAAAAAGATCGTCTTCGGCGCACTGGCGACATAAAGAGGATCCATGAGATCAGCGATCCCCATACCGATCGCACCGGCAAGACCGCCGGAAACCCCGCCGCATAAAAGCGCCGCAAGGACACAAAAGGTGTTGCCGAAATGGATCGCGGTCATCATATCGCCGACCGGAATATTGATCTTCAAATACATAAAGCCGATGTAGCAGCATGCCGCAAGCAGCGCAGTGATGCTCATTTGTTTGACACTGATTTTTTTCATTCAGATACCTTCTTTCATTCTTGCATATTCTATCATAATACTGTATATTAAAAAATATACAGAAAATAAATAAATTTGGGATACAGAGGAATGGATATGGACTATGTTTGGATGCAGTTTGAGAAACAAAAAGGGAAAGCGCTCTATCAGCAAATTCATGATTTTTTCGTAGAACAGTTATTAAGCGGTTATTGGAAGCAGGGCGATCATTTGCCTTCGATCCGCCGTTGTGCCGGTCTTTTGTCGGTATCGCTTACTTCTATTAAAAATGCTTATGCACAGTTGGAGGAGGAAGGCTATATTGAAGCGCTGCCGCGGCAGGGTTACTTTGTTTGTGTAAGTGAAGCAGGGGTAAATCTAAGAAAAGAACTGCTGCGCAGCGATGAAACAGAACAAAAGCCGCATTTCCAATATGATTTTAAGACATCGGCGATCGATGAGGCGAGCTTTGATTCCCTGAATTGGAAACGCTGTGTGCGTTTCGCCATGGAACAGGAGGATCTTTTGGAATATGGAGAGGTGCAGGGAGAGACCGTGCTGCGTAAAGCTTTGCAGCGTCATGCGTACGGGTACCGCGGCATTGCCTGTCATGAAGATCAGATTCTAGTAGGAGCAAGCGTGCAGACGCTGCTGTATCAGCTTTGCGGCTTATTAGGCAAAAGAAAAATCATTTATATGCACACACCGCCCTTTTCACAGGCAAAGCAGGTATTTGAGGACTGTGGATGGGAAGTGCATTTATGCGATGTAACGGCGCTCACCCAAAACGACTGGGAAAAGATGTCTTTTCTATATTTGCATACGGTTGCATTCGGGGATGAGAAAGCACCAATGCCAAGGCATTTGCGTAAAACGTATTGTGAATTAGCCAAACGGCATCATGTATATTTGATCGAAGATGATAAAAACGGGGAACTGCGTTATGTAAGAAGGAGTGAGAGCGCTTTGTTTGCGGCTGATGAAGGGGAACGGGTCATCTACCTCAGCACTTTCTCCAAACTGCTGGCGCCGTCCTTACGGATCGCTTATATGATCCTGCCGCAGCCGTTAAAGCAACGCTATGAGGCGAAAAAAAGTGATTATAATCCGACTGCCTCTAAGATGGAGCAATTAGCATTGGCACGTTATTTGACCAATGCGCACATGGAAAAGCATTTGAATCAGCTGCGGAAACGCTATGCCGAGAAGTATCGTAAAATGGCAGAACTGCTGCAGCGATCGGTACCGCATTGGGAATGGGTGCTGCATGAAACAGCTTTGCGTATCCATGTTCGCAAGGCATCCGTATTACCTGATGAAATACCCGAAGAAATCGCTTATGATGAAAATGCAGAAGAAATCATCTTGTCTTTTGCGAAAATCGACAGTAAAGATATGGAAAAGGCCTTTCAGCTGTTTGCCGATCATAAAATGGCAGGAAAATGATAACGTGTGTTTCTGTCTTTCTCCAGCATGCTTCTTGTGGAGGAGGCTCATTTTTGCTGTTGCAAGAATGGATGGATAATGATATAATATCTTGGCTTGATAAAGCAGTATTTACGATCTGGAAGAATATGGGTTTCCATACAATTCCGCTTATAGTATAAGGGATAGTACGAACCCCTCCTAAGGGTTAGATTCAGGTTCGAGTCCTGATAAGCGGGCCATATTTAGGGATCCACTACCAGACAGTATCATCTTGCGTCCATGGTGAAAAGGATATCACATCAGATTCCGGTTCTGATATTGCGGGTTCGATTCCTGCTGGGCGCGCCATTTTTCGCAGATGTGGTGGAATGGCAGACACGCTACTTTGAGGGGGTAGTGGGCGTATGCCCGTGTGGGTTCAAGTCCCATCGTCTGCACCAGTTATCGATGAAGTCCCAAAAGGGACTTTTTTCAAAAACAAGGACATATAGTAAAAAGAAGCGGAAAGGAGCCTGTTTCATGAAAGTAGTAAAAACCCCATCGTCTGTTTATGTGCTGTACGCACTTGCGATCGTTTTTTTATGTATTGCCACTTTTGAGATCTTTGGCTGTTACAGCGATATTCGATCTTTGATCGATTCTAATGATTTGATCGTATCGGAAAACATGACGTTCATTATTTCTTATTATCTGGAGCATGTTTCCGTGTATTTCGGCATCGCTTTTTTGCTTTATGCGGCAGGTGTGATCAGCGCTAAGCTCAATGAAGTGCATCAGGTCGTCTATCAGATGGCGGAAAAAAGCAAAGATAAATAAAGGAAGGGAAACAGGAGCGATCCTGTTTTTTGTTTTTCTGTGATTTTCATTGTATGCGATCTGTGGTATGATATTTTTGCATGTGCAAGGAGTGAGAACATTGAAATATGGAAAAACAGCGCTGTGCATCTTGAGTGCGGCAGGCTTGATCATTACGATCTTATTGACCTGTGTCGATCATTTTGCGTTTCGGCGTTCCTTTTTTGAAAAACAATATCAGAAATTAAATACCGCACAGGACATGAATATGTCAAAGCAGGATCTGATGCGTGCTACCGATGTACTGCTGGACTATTTGAAAGATGAACGTGATGACATTTCTTTACAGGTTGTCGCAGCGGAAGAAAAAGTGGAAATGTTTAATGAAAGAGAAACAGCACATATGGTCGATGTCAAAAATCTGTATCAGGGAGCGATGCAGGTGCGCTTCTATGCGTTTTTGATCACCCTTGTTGCTTTTGCGCTCCTGTTTTGGAAAGCACGAAAAGATCTGTTGTTTGCGTTATGTTATCGCTATGTGCAGTGTGCGATCGCAGCGGTGGTGATCGCCGGTGTGCTGGGCTTATGGATCATGAGTGATTTCACGGCCTTTTGGACGAATTTTCACCGACTGTTCTTCAGCAATGATCTTTGGCTGCTGAATCCGGCTACGGATCGAATGATCCAGATGTTTCCGGAACCGTTTTTCTTTGCAATGGTAAGCAGGATCGTGCTTGCCTTTGCCATCGTATTCCTCACTTTATTTGGCTTGTCGCTTTACTACCTCAAGCACGTAATGAAAAAGCAGAAAGGAGCAGTGTATGCGCAGGATCATATTGGCAAGTGAAAGTCCGCGTCGCCGGGAACTGATGGCGAAGCTGGATGTTCCTTTTACGGTAAAAGGAGCACAGATCGACGAAACATTGAACAAAGAGCTTCCGCTGTATGAAGCGATCGAGGATATCGCGTATCGCAAAGCAGCGGCAGTGGCAAAAAAATATCCGCAGGAGTGGATCGTTTCAGCAGATACGATCGTTTGTCTGGACGATCAAGTGATGGGAAAACCGCAAGATGAACAACAGGCGGAAATGATGTTGAAACGCTTATCAGGCAGAACGCATCAAGTCATCACTGCTGTTTGTATTTATGACGGCAAAACGGCACACCTCTTTCATGAAGTCAGTAAAGTAACCTTCTATGCGCTCTCAGAAGAAGAAATAAAGGCGTATATTGCCACAAAAGAACCTCTTGATAAAGCAGGCGCATACGGAATTCAAGGAAAAGGTGCATTTTTAGTTGAAAAAATCGAAGGGGACTATTATAATATAGTAGGTCTACCGATTGCCCGACTGAAACGGGAAATGGAAGACTGTCTGAAATAGTTTCCATTCGCCGCTATAGTATAATGGTAATACACGTCCATGGTAAGGATGAACTCGTGGTTCAATTCCGCGTAGCGGCACCATTTAGAAAACAGCCTCTTGTAAAAGAGGTTTTTATTTTGTGCATAAACGCTCGCTCAGTAGTAGATTCATGAAGATGCATGCCTTCCCGGCTGCACATAAAAAATTTTATAGAAACGCTTGACCTAAAGTTAAGTTTAGCATCTATAATGAAAACGGTAAGAGCAGAAGCAGCTTATCTGTTGATAAGCGCAATCCATGTAGGATTACTGCTTACCCGCAGAAAGAAAGAAGGTTGAAATAATGAATGAAACATTGGTATTAGAAAAAGCATGGGATAAGACGTTCCCTAAAAGCGATCAGGTAATTACAAAGAAAGTAACCTTTCACAATCGCTATGGCATTACTTTGGCGGCAGATTTGTATATGCCAAAAGAAGTAAGCGGGAAACAGCCGGCGATTGCCGTGTGCGGTCCTTTCGGTGCGGTAAAAGAACAATGTGCCGGACTGTATGCCCAAACGATGGCGGAAAGAGGATTTCTTACATTGGCGTTTGATCCTTCCTTTACCGGTGAAAGCGGAGGGATGCCACGCTATATGGCAAGTCCCGATATCAACACCGAGGACTTTCAGGCAGCCGTGGATTTTCTGTCTGTCATGGATGAGGTCGATCATGACAAGATCGGTATTTTAGGAATTTGCGGATGGGGCGGTATGGCGCTGAATACAGCCAGCTTAGATACCAGAATCAAAGCAACTGTCGCGATGACGATGTATGATATGGCAAGAGTGAATGCAAACGGTTATTTCGATGAAGGCGATCAGGAAGAAACCCGCTATCAGTTAAAAAAGACGTTGAATGAACAAAGAGTCATGGATTATCGAAACGGTACCTATGCCCGTGCAGGCGGCTGTATGGAATTGCCGGTTGCCGATGACGCACCGTTTTTCGTGAAAGATTACAGCGCCTATTATAAAGGCAGAGCTTATCATAAACGAAGTCTGAACTCTAATGAAGGCTGGAACCAGATCGGCTGCATGTCCTTTATCAATCAGCCGATCCTGCGCTATACAAACGAGATCAGAAGTGCCGTGCTGTTAGTGCATGGAGAAAAGGCACATTCCTGCTACTTCAGCAAAGATGCTTATGCGGCAATGATCAAAGACTCTTCATATACCGACAACAAAGAACTGCTGTTGATCCCGGGTGCGGTGCATACCGATCTCTATGACAATTTGGACGTTATCCCATTTGATAAGCTGGAAGCTTTCTTCCGTGAACACTTAAAGTAACGAAAAAAAAGCAAGCCGTGTTTTGATGCAAGCGACTTGCTTTTTCCATTTCTAAAGACACATCATAGCTGATAGACGACATCAGCGCGTTTACAGACAGGATCGGAGTGCGTTACGATGATGATGCATTTCTGCTCCTGTTTTGCCAGATCTACTAAAATATCCATGATCTCTCTTTCGGTTTCTTTATCCAAATTGCCGGTCGGTTCATCTGCTAAGATCAGTTTAGGCTCATAAGACAAGCTCCTTGCAATGGCCACACGCTGCTGCTCGCCGCCGGATAATTTCAATACGCGACGATCTTTTTGATCTTCTGATAACCCGACTCGTTTCATAAGCTCGACCGCTTTTTCTTTTTTATCGGGAATCGGGTACTGACTGACATTCATCGACAAGATGATATTTTCTGCGGCGCTTAAATGCGGAAGCAGATTATAGCTTTGAAAGACGATGCCGATATCGCGGCTGCGGTAACGATCCAGATCGAATTGTCTTAATTCCCGCTCGCGAAAGTAAATGTTTCCTTCATAATCCGTTTCCAAGCCGCTAAGCAAAGAAAGCAGCGTGGTCTTGCCGCTTCCGCTTTTTCCCTTGATCGCATAGACAAGCCCTTTTTGGAAAGTGAAGTTCAGATCTGTTAATACATATTCATTTTGTTTTGCGTCTTTATAGCGATAAGAAACATGTTCCATCGTTAAAATATTGTTGTTTTCCATTATGTTCGCTCCTTTAATATCGTTAGCGGTGAGAATCTTTGAATGCTGATCATCGCACTGAGAGAGCTAATGACGGTAAGGGCCAGTCCGATTCCCAAAAGCTGTATCACTACCTGTATATCGACAACGGCGTCGATGCTGTTAAATGCCTGTAATTCGATGACGCCCTGAAAGTTGTTTTTTCCCGTATCAGGACCTTGTTCAGGCATTTCTCCTTGATCTGGAATCATCTCTTTTCCATTGCCGCCGAAATGATCACGTATCGACTGCTGTTCATTCTGTGCGGAAGCAATTTCATTTTCCAGCATGTAATTCGATACCGGAACACTGATCGCCGCACCGATTCCCGCACCTAATAACAGCGATAAAAGCGATACGATCAGCAGTTCGCTGATGAATTGAAGGCAGACCTTTGATTTTTTCATACCGATCGTTCGCAGTACGCCGATCTCATACTTGCGTTCGCGGATATTGATGAAATTAACGATCAGTAAGACGATCGTACCGATGATAAAGGTAATGATCAAAAAGGTGACAGAGAAAGTCTGCACATTGGCAATGGTGCTTGTGGCGCTCTCTACTTGATCGAGATTTGTCTGTACGCTTAAATATTCACTGAGCCCCTTTTCGCTTAATTCCGCACTGAACGCATCAACGACGCTGCTGTCCGTTAAAATGAAGGTCGGGGTAATGGAAACGCGCAGCGATTCACTTGCGGCGCTTATCTGTTCAACGACATGAGCGTTGGTGATGATGGTATTGACCGAGTTGGCAAACTGTTTCATACCGTTTTCCCGTTCGCTTTGTTCCTGATAAATCCCGCTTACGGTCAAAGAATAAGTGATCGTTTCATCATTTGGATCGACTAATGTGATCTGGTCGCCTACCTGTATGTCGTTTAAGGTCGCCAGTTCCTCATTCAGCAAACAAGTATCACTTTCAAAATCTGATGCGACTTCGCCATCGACGATCTGGTAGCTGCCCTCAATAAATTCATTCATTGCGGATAAAGAAGAATAGCCTTGCAGGGTAAAATCTCCGCTTGCCATTTCTTCAAATTCCTGATCGCCTCTTTTCTGCTGCGGCATGCCCGCCATCGACTGTTCCGCTTTTTCCAGTGAAACGGCGTTCATTTCAGTATTCATGGTATAGTAATAGCTTTTCACATAGTCGCTGTCCGCATATGCCTCAATATCGGCGGCAGTGATGCTGCTGGCAGTTTGAAACACCTCATTCATGTCCGCTTTCGCATCTTCTCTGTTTTCCGGGTCAAAGTTTTGCATCATGTTTTCCCGATTCATTGCAATCGTTGCCTCTACTTCATATTTATCCTCATAAGAAGCGATCAAGGCAGCAGACGCATGATCGATTGCCAAAGCCACAGATACGGCACAGGATATGACAAGGATCAAGATGCCGATCAGCAGGTTTCTGCCTTTGTTTCTGGTAATAGAAAGTGAGGCGTTTTTGAAAATATAGCGCATTTAGTTTCCTCCTTTACGCGCTTACCAGTATAGTACCGAACCCTTAAAATAAGATGAAAGATCAAAAGAAATTGCTTTTTATTTGATTATTTTTTCATGTTCGTATGGCACATAGTACAAAGCATGGGATCGGTATCATTCGATGTAGATAAATATGGGGAAATATGGTATAGTGTAAACAAGCAAAGATAGCGTCTGTAAAGAAGAACAGACGAGAAGGAGGAAAAGATGAAAAAGAAAGTATCGTTGCTTTTGGCAAGTCTGTGCCTGATGCTGGGCATGGTAGTCAAGTCGAACATGATTTTTGCCCAGGGGGGGGGGGTACTGTAAATCAGTACTCTGAAACTGAGGCAGGTGGCCTAACGCTAAGTGATTGGGTTTATACAGAAACAAGTGATAAGATCACATTAACGGAATACACAGGGAATGCGGTAAATGTTGTGATCCCATCTGAATTTGCGGAAGCGCCGGGTAAATCGGTAGAGATTGATACTAGTAATTACCGGGCTCTGTACAGTTTATTTGATAATCTCAAAAAAGAGGATCCATCAGGAGATCCGAAATACTATAATGAATTGGTATCGTTGAAAATCGGCACAACGGATAAAAAAGTCACTGTGACACATCGAGATATGTATCGTTTGCTCTCTCCTAGTCCTTATGAAAGTGATCGCTATTTTTTTACGAAATTAGTAGAAGCTGATCTAAGCGGCCTGGATACATCGAGCGGATTTGGCGATAGATTAGATATTAGTGAGGGATTTGTTTCCTGTTATCGTTTAGAAAAGGTTGATTTCAGTGGCTGGAATTGGGATGATTCACGTTGGGGATCCCTTTTTCTAAATTGCTGGAATCTTAAAACCGTTGTCGGTATGGAGAAGATGACTGAAGATGAGAGATATAGTGACAATAATTTTCTTAGCACCGAGTTTCAGAATTGTTACAATCTTAATATTTTTGATTTAAGCGGATATGCGAACGGTTACGCTTTCAACCATTATCCTTATAGTGCTTTTATGTTAGAAAATGCAAAAATACCGGTGCCGACGATCATTATTACAACCTGTCAAGGGTTGATGCACTTTGACCAAGCAGACAGTATTTTTGGCAGAACCCCATACTATGCAAAAGTTGTCTATCACAGTAATGACGGAGCATTTGCAGATGGAAGCACCAATAATGAGAAACTGTTATATCAATCAGATCATTTTATCTACTCTACAATGGAAGAAGCAAAACAGGATTTTACTTTTACCGGGACAGAAATCGTAAAAGATGCACCATCTGCTGTGCTTAACAAAGAGGGGTTCGTATTTAGCGGCTGGTATTTAGATGAAGCATGTACGATGCCGTTAACAGAAACCGATATGATCGATTTTATGACGGTAGAAGATGGTACGTTACAGTTATATGCAGGATATAAAGAAGTAACACCGGAAGAGCCGGAAACACCGGAAGAAAAGCCGACAGAGCCGGAAGAAACACCAAGTGAACCGGAGGAGAACCCGAATACACCAAATGAAGAGGAAAAGGGAGAAAGCAATATCGAGGAGATCAAGAAAGAGGAGAGTGAAGCAGTAAATACAGGAGATGAAGTAAGCAAGGGAATGTATTATGTACTGCTAGGGGGAAGTGTGATCGTATTCGCTGCAATGTTACGCAAGAACAGAAGAAGCGAACAGCAGTAAAACAATGCAAATGAGCAGGCAGAATGATTCTGTCTGCTTTGTTGTTTGATAGGAAGAGATGTGCGTTCCCATAAAGTGGGACCTGTGTGATAAACGCCGCAAAGTCTTTCTTTTTTTGTGTATTTTGTTATAATAGAAAAGAATTTATAGTGAAGGAGTGTAATTTATGGACCTTTCAAAAGTAACGATCGCATCCAGCTCTTTAACATCTGCCATTCAAAAAGACTATAAAAATGCCATTGGCTGCGGCAGATGTGATGAGGAAGCGCTTGCCTTCGCGACGCGTGGCTTTCAACAGCTGGCTGTGGAAGATACCTGCACGGCTTACTGCGCATTGGCGCTGATCATGCACCAACTGGGCAGACTCAACGATACCATGAAACAGAAGGTCATAAAAATGATCGATGCAGGCGGCGATCTTACCTATTGGCAGGCAGCCGGCGCTGATGAAAAGACCGTTTTGAAACGGGAGAAAGAATTACAAAAAGTAAAAGATAAGATCATGAGCGAACAGGGCGCACCGAAAAAAGTGATGAGTCCGTTCTGTATGCGCTGTAATTTTCATGTAGGCGATGTGATCGCTTATCCGCTCGATGAGCAGAAAACAAACTATGCGGTATTTGTCGTTGTCGCTTTGCATCATCAGATCAGCAGGATCACGGCATTGTCGCAGGATCGCCTATATGTTTGTTTCCATGATACCTTATTTGATCATCTGCCAAGTAAAGATGAATGTCAGAGCTTGCGCTATATGGAATTAGCGGCAGATGCGCAAGACCGCATAAAACGATTTGTGCGTGAGCTTTACTTGCCTAATAAAAGTGCGGCAGCGCGTTTCTTTGCGAACTGTACCAGGATTAGCTATCGCCATGATGTATTTGAGAGCGTTGATGAAAGAGAGGATATCATCTTAAATGTAAAGACGCTCGAAGAAACATTGCCGGCTGTGTATGAGAACTATCAGGGAAACAGTGAAGTTCATATGGATAGGGGAGAAAGCCTTGCCAAGACCGGCAAAAAAGTAAAAAGCGGTCTTGTAAAAAGTGGGCGATATGGCAAGCAGGCTTTGATAAAAAGCGGGCAGCTGGTACGCAAGACATGGAAAAGCGGCAGTAATCGATTCAAGAAATCAGCGGTTTCTTTAGGCAAGCTTGCACAGCGCGATCATACAAAGAAAGATGCGGAAACGGAAAACGCTGAAAGAAAAGAAGAATAGTATTGCTTTTCCATTTAGATATGTTAAAATGGTAAAAGAAAAGAAGGTCCTTTAACATAATCCAGAGAGGTTATGAAGGTATCAGAACAGAACAAACCGATAAAGGTCCTTTTGTGTAGAACAAGGGCCTTTTTTTCAGAGAAAACTGAAAATGATCGGAGGAAAAGAAGATGCACAAAAACAGTTTATTTACCATGAATGATCTCAGTGTAGAGGAGATCTACAAGGTGCTGGAGGATGGACAGCGATTTGCGGATGAACCGGGGCTGGAATTTCCGAAAGCACATCTGGTGGCGAATTTATTTTTTGAACCGAGCACGAGAACGCATTACTCCTTTGCTTCGGCACAACAGCAGCTGGGATGTCGGGTAGAGGATTTCAGCGCATCCGGATCATCGGTGCAAAAAGGTGAAAGCTTGTATGATACGATCAAGACCTTTGAAGCGATCGGCTATGAAGCGGTGGTCATTCGTCATACGCAGGAAGAATACTTTAAGGAATTGGAAAATATCAACATTCCGATCTTAAATGGCGGCGACGGTAAAAAGAATCATCCGACGCAGTGCTTGTTGGATCTGCTTACGATTTATCAGGAGTTTGGTAAGTTTGAAGGTTTGCGGGTAGTGATCGTCGGCGATATCGCACATTCCCGTGTTGCCCACTCCAATCGTGATGCGATGGTGCGTCTGGGCTGTGATGTGCGCTTCTCCGGTCCGGCGGATTGGGTAGATGATCAGTCGATCTTCATGGATATAGATGAAGCGGTAAAGTGGGCGGATGTGGTAATGCTTCTGCGCATTCAGCATGAACGTCATGAACAGTCGATGAAGTTATCCAAAGAGGCTTATTTACAGAAATATGGTTTGACGTATGCGCGTGTGGAAGCGATGAAGGAACATGCGATCATCATGCACCCGGCGCCGGTCAATCGCGGGGTAGAGATCGAAAGCGATCTGGTGGAACATCCGAAATCACGTATCTTCAAACAGATGACCAATGGCGTCCATGTTCGCAAAGCGCTTATGAAACGAGCGTTTGGCTATGCGTTTACCGATATGGTAAAGCGGTAAATAATGATAAAAAAACACCGAAAGCGTTTTTTCGATGCCGTTCTCGGTGTTTTTGTTTTCTACATTACTGCTCCATGTAATAGCAGTTTTTTTCCTGTGCCGGTGGGAAACGTTTGCCTTTTTCGACATCAACGTCTTCGTTTACCACTTTTCCCTTTTCATCATAGGCAGAATATTTTGCGGTCTTTTCGCAGTTCTGTCCGGGACGGTATTTCTTTTTGCTCATATTTAGCACCTCCTGCAAGTAGTGTGGCTGGCTGTGCGCAAAATATCACAAAAGTTTGAAAAAAAGCGATTTGATGTCGATAAGGGCGTAGAGTGGGATATGCGATGCCGTGGTGTAAAGGGACGTTCTTGTAGGAAGGTGCTTAACGGCATAGAAAAGCGATAAAAAAACGGATCTGTTTTGCATCGGGCAAGCAAGGATCCGCTTTGTTTGTAAAATGGTATCAGGTACGGGATTCGAACCCGCAAATGCAGCCTTGAGAGGGCTGTGGCTTAACCGTTTGCCTAACCTGACAGATTTATCTGTATTATAGCACTTTCTCCATTGCTTGAACAGAGGGAAAATGAAAAAGCAAACTGTGAACTTGTATTCTTACGGCATATCTTTTACAATAAATACGATAGAAACGGAAATGAGGAATGAAGATGATTTTAGCAAGCGATTATGATGGAACACTGCGTGTTTCCAAGCGTGTAGAACCCTATGATCTGGAAATGATCCGCCGCTGGCAGCAGGCAGGACATCGTTTTATCGCAGTTACCGGCAGAAGCATGCAGACATTTGAAAAAGAGATGGAAATCAATGCGTTTCACCCTGATTTCATCGTTACCAATAACGGCGGTGCTTTGTATGACAGGGATGGATGTCAGGTCAAGGTCAATGAGATTCCATTTGAGCAGGCCATGCATATTTATCACTATTTGACGCAGCTGCCGTGCTCTTCCATTGTCGTAAATGAAGGAAAATATCGGGCAGTGCAGGTGCTGGATGAAGCATCTTATGATGCGAAGGGAAGAGAAGCGGGCCCTTACAGCGTTGAAGAGATCATCGCGAAAGGAAGGATCGCGCAGTTTGTACTCTTTATCGGTGATGAAACGCTGCGTCATCAGATTGCCAAAGAGATCGAAACGCGTTTCGGTGATGTCGTGCAGCCTTTTATCAATGTGGATTGTATCGACATCGTGCCCAAAGGCTGTGACAAAGGAAAAGGACTCAAGCAGGCAATCGCTTTGTTAAAAGCAGAGGGGGAGGTCTATGCGATCGGGGATTCCTATAATGACCTGCCGATGCTGGATGCTTATATCGGCTGCTGCGTCGCACATGCCGATGATGCGATCAAAGCGCATGCGGCTTATGTGTTTGCGGGAGTTGGAGAAGCCATCGCTTATCTGCTTGCCAAGCAGGAAGAAAAGAAATAACGGGCATATGAAAAAAGTAACGTGGCGTGATTTGATTTATGATATAATAAACACTATGAAGGGAGTGTCGGTATGTTTGACTATCTGACCTATAACAATCTGATTGCCTTGCTGCGCCTGCTTGCCGATATCGGCTGTGTGTGGGTCGTCATTTACTACTGCATCAAGATTGTTCGTAATAATTCAAGAACCATTCAGATTTTCAAGGGAATCTTGTTTATCTTCATCATCAGGGCAGCTGCTTCGATATTCGGCCTGAAGACGATCATGATGATTGCCGATTTATTTGTAACATGGGGCTTTTTGGCAATCATTATCATCTTCCAGCCGGAAATTCGTTCACTGTTGGAAAAACTGGGAAAAACAAGTGTCTTTTCCCGCATTTCCACTTTGACGGTCAATGAACGCGAACGGCTGGTCGATGAACTGGTGCGCGCGTGTTCTGCCATGTCGGTATCGAAAACAGGCGCTTTGATCTCGCTGGAACAGGGACATTCACTGAGCGATTATATCAAGACCGGTACACAGATGAATTCGATGGTAACCAGCGAGCTGCTGTGTTCGATCTTTGTGCCGGGAACCCCGCTGCATGATGGCGCGGTCATCATTCAAGGGGTCAAGATCGCCTGTGCCGCCGCTTATTTCCCGCCGACTACCAAGGATCTGCCAAGCAGCTATGGGGCAAGACATCGTGCGGCCGTCGGTATTTCCGAGATCAGCGATTCGGTAACGATCGTCGTATCCGAGGAAACCGGTAATATTTCGATTGCCCGCAACGGTGCGCTCATGGTCGTGAATGAAAAAGAACTGCGCGAGTATTTGAATATGGTAACGACATCGGCGCTGCGGGAAGTGGCGCAGACGCAGGTATCGGCAGATGTGGAGCAGGGAACACAAAACGGCATTCTGAGCGGTTATCTGAAAGGCAAGAAGCGTAAGCAGAAAAAAGAAGGCACGCGTTTGCCGAAAGTGAAAGAAGCCAATTTAGATGAACTGGAAAAACAGATCCATTCTACGCATGAAGAAGAAACGCCGGAGATCGCCGAAGAAAAACAGAAGGCGGTACGCTCGATGAAAATGGCATACAATAAATCATCGAGCAAGAGCTTAAAGGATGCGCTTGATGAGGAGAAGAAGAAAAGCAGGCGGACGACGAAAAGCACGGCTGCCAAAGCAGAGACAGCTGCGCCGCAGGATAAGAAACTAGAGCCGCTGGAAGTGAACTATACACCGAAACCAAGACGGCGATCTACTTCACCGAAAGAAAAAGTGAAGGAGGGAAACAATGGCTAGAAAGAAGAAAAATACCGAGCTTTCCTCAGAAGGAAAAGTCGAGCTGGCAAAATCGATCGCCGAGAAAGGGCAGAAAGTTGCGAAAACTTATACATCGGTTGAAAATGCGGTTACACGATTCTTTCGATGGCTGTCCTCCTGGGTCGATAAGCTGCTATTTAACCAGAAGTATGGAAAAGTGGTGTCATTGGCGCTGGCCGTTGCGCTTTATGCGATGGTCAATTTAGGCGGTGATGACAGCATGAGTCTGTTTACGACGAATAAAAGTGCAACGACGTTGAACAATGTAGCGGTTTCGACGATCATATCCGATCAGGTATATGAAGTGAGCGGCGTACCGGAAACGGTCAATGCGACGCTGGTCGGTGATCCAAGCGACATCAGCTTGGTCAATTCACAGGGGAATTTTCAGGTCGTGGCGGACTTAACGGATTTTACCGAAGGAACGCATGAAGTGAAGCTGCTGCCGAAAAATGTTTCGGAGCGTGTCGATGTAACGCTTGATCCGTCGGTGGCGATGGTAACGATCAAGCGTAAGACCAGCCGTCGTTATACGCTGGGCTATGATTTCGTCAATACGGATAAGATGGATAAGATCTATGCGTTAGGAACACCGGAGTTTGAACAGGGAGAAGTCGTGGTCAGCGCATCGGAAGATACGTTAGATGAAGTGGCGTTTGTAAAAGCGCTGATCGATGTATCGGATGTGACCAAGACCTTTGAAACCGAAGCAAGCATCGTTGCTTATAACCAGCAGGGAGAACGGGTGGAAGTCGATATTCTGCCGGCGACGATGAAAACGAAGGTAGAAGTTACGACACCAAGCAAAGATGTGCCGATCTCAGTGGTACCGGTCGGCAAGGTGCCAAACGGAAAAGCGATCGAGTCATACCAGATGGACGCTTCTGCCGTAACGATCTATGGACCGCTGGATGTATTAGAAAGCATCAATGATGTAACGATCCAGCTGCCGGCCAACACGCTGACTGCCGATAAGACGGTAACGATGCCGATCATTACACCTAGCGGTGTCACCAAGGTCAGCACCCAGCGCGTCAATATCACGATCAAGCTGGCAGACAGCAAGGAAAAAGTATTTGAGAAAATACCGGTTGCTTATAAAAACAATAAGAAAAAGTTTAAGGTTGCGCCGGTGGATAACGATGATGCTTATGCGAATGTCAAGGTGATCGGTGCGCAAAGCGTACTGGATTCGATCCAGAGCGAAGATATCGAGGTTTATTTTGATATGAGCAAGATCACGAAGGCAGGCACATATGAATTAACGCTTACCGCTGCCGGTAAAAACAATCTTGCAACTTATACGAGTGAAACAGCAAAGATCAAAGTCAAAGTAGTCGAAGCGGACTAGGAGGTACAAGCATGACAAAATATTTCGGAACAGACGGCGTCAGAGGACGTGCAAACGACACATTAACACTGGATATGGCACTTGCCATCGGGAAGTACATCGGCGCTTATTATGGCAAGGAGCGCCATGCGAAGATCCTGATCGGGAAAGATACCCGCTTATCCGGAAGCATGTTTGAAATGGCGCTGGCGGCAGGCGCGACCGCAACTGGAGCGAATGTTTATCTGTTAGGCGTATGCCCGACACCGAGCGTGGCTTATCTGGTCGTAAAGGAAAAGTTTGACTGTGGTGTGATGATCTCCGCCAGTCATAACCCGTTCTATGATAATGGCATCAAATTATTCAATCATGAAGGAAAGAAAATGGATGATGCGGTGCTGGAAGAAATCGAAGCTTTTATGGACGGTGAAAGCGAAGTGGAATATGCGATCAATGACGCGCTGGGAACAGCGATCGAATGGCATGAAGGGCTGGAGCTTTATGAAAGCTATTTGAAGGAGTGTGTGAACTGTGATTTCAGCGGCATGAAGATCGCTTTGGATCTTGCCAATGGCAGCGCTACGGCAACAGCGGCACAGGTGCTTTCGGAATTGGGGGCAACGCTGGAAGTGATCCATTCTTCTCCTAACGGCGTGAATATCAATACCAAATGCGGTTCGACCCATCCGGAAGAATTACAGGAGCTGATGCGGGAAAACAAAGGCATGTTTGACTGTGGATTTGCTTTTGACGGCGATGCGGACCGTCTGATTGCGGTAGATGAAAACGGCGATCTCATTACCGGAGATCATACGCTTTATATCTGCGGTAATTACTTGAAGAACCGCGGTCATTTGAAGGAGAATACGGTAGTAACGACCGTGATGGCGAATTTAGGGCTGTACAGAGCGTTTGATCGTTGTCAGATCCGTTATGAGAAAACCGATGTCGGCGATAAATATGTATTTGAGAATATGGAGAAAAACGGCTTTGTGCTGGGCGGGGAACAAAGCGGACACATTATTTTCAAAGAACATATGAATACGGGAGATGGCTTGTTAAGCGCGTTGAAGCTGCTGGAGGTCATGAAGAAAAGCGGCATGTCGCTGCGGGAACTGAGTGAGGATCTGTTCATCTATCCACAGCTTTTGATCAATGTGGAGGTAAAGGATAAGCATGCGGCTTTACAGAATGAAGAGCTGCTTGCAAAAATCCGTGAAGTCGAAGCAGAGCTTGGCGAAGAAGGACGCATCCTGGTTAGACCAAGCGGTACAGAACCGCTGGTTCGGGTCATGGTCGAAGCAAAGACCGATGCTTTATGCGAGCAGTACGTCATGCGCATCGTTGATTTTATCAAAGCGAAAGGATTATAAGAGAAAACAGGGAATCGATTGCATAGGATCGATTCCTTTTATATGGAAAAGCTGAAAAAAAGTAAAGGAATCCGGTAGAAACAATGTGAAATTGTATGAAAAAAAAGCATACTCTTTCTTCTTTCCCATAATTCATATATAATGAATACAAAGAGGTGATGATTATGAAAAAAGTAATTTGTGTTGTAGATGATGAAAAAAATCTAAACGATCTGGTGGCACAGTATCTGATCAAGGAAGGCTATGAAGTGCGTTCCTACTATACTTATGAAGAGGCGAGCATTCATGTCGGAGATGACGATGTACAGCTTTGGATCCTTGATATCATGTTGGATGACAAGAGCGGTTTTGATCTGCTTGAAGAGATCCGCCATCAGGGCGCTGAAATTCCGGTCATTTTCATGTCTGCCCGTGATAAGGAGTTCGATCGCATCATCGGTTTGGAAAAAGGCAGCGATGATTATATCACCAAGCCGTTTTCCCCGAAAGAACTCGTGCTTCGCGTCAATAATATCATGAAGCGTACCTATAAATCAGAAAATACCCGTATTACCATTGACAGCTATGAGTTGGATGAAGAACAGCGCAAAGTATTTGACGATAAAGTGGAAATTGATCTGACGACCAAAGAATTTGATTTACTGATGATGTTTATCAAAAACAAAGGCATCGCTTTCAGTCGTGAAAAAATCTTGGAAAATGTATGGGAAGATAATTATTTCGGAAGCGATCGGGTCGTTGATGATACACTGCGGCGATTGCGTAAAAAACTGCCGAAGCTTAACATTCATACCATCTATGGATATGGCTATCGTCTGGGATAAACAATGAGAAAGTTCAATACTTGGGTTGAACATCTTTCCCTTTCGCAGCAGCTTTTTTCTCTCATCTTCGTATTTATCACTTTTTTCTGTTGTTTCTTCTTTATCTATCTGAATGGAAATATCAATGAAGTGATCAAAAGTCAGGCGTACAGCTCATTGGAGCGGGAGCAGGAAACCTTTCGCGGCTTGATCGAGAACAGTGATACGACATGGCAGAAGCTGCTATTAAACGGCAGTCTGGAAAGTACCTTCCAGCACTTTATGATCACTGATGCCAATACCAGCAATCCTCAGTTACAAATCGTAGCGAATAATGCACAGCAGGCAAATGAAGTGATCAGCACCGATCTGTTGAAGCACATTGAAAAAAGCATCAACCAGATGGATGGGGCAGATGCCAAAGCTTTTGAATATCATGGCGATAATACGACAACGTATTACCGCATCATGGCGATTACCGATGATAAATGGCTGCTTACGCTCAATGATAATAAGTATCAGGAATTATTGAAGGACAGCCTGCTCAGCAGTGTGGTCAATATTACGGTCGTGGTGGTAGGCGTATTCTTTGTGATCTTGATGATCTGGATGGCTGCTTTGATCCACCCGCTGAATCAGATCCGTAACTATATCGACAAGGTGAAAAACGGCGAAGATGCACAGTTAAAGATCAATCGACAGGATGAAATCGGTGCCTTGGCGCGGGCTTTGGTCGATATGCGGCAGGAATTGCAGCGACAGGAAAAGACCAAAGAAGAAATGATCCATAATATCTCGCATGATCTGAAAACGCCGATTGCGACGATCAAGTCTTATGGGGAAAGCATAAAAGACGGTATTTATCCGTATGAAACATTGGAAAAGAGCGTAGATGTCATCATCAATAATGCCGACCGGCTTGAAAAGAAAGTGCATTCTCTGCTTTATCTCAACCGTGTGGAATATCTGGTATCACAGGATATCGAAGGTGCGCTTACCGATATGAATGTGGTCATCGACAATGTGATATTGTCGATCAAAGCCATTCGTGATGATGTGGTCATCGAAACAGATTTACAGCCGGAAGTCTTTTTTACCGGTTTAGAGGAATCTTGGCGGGTAGCGATCGAAAATATTTTGGAAAATGCGCTGCGCTATGCAAAGTCGAAGATCAAAATCGTTTTACGTGAAGACGAGGTGGCGATTTCCAATGATGGTCCGAGCATGAGTGAAGAGCGGATCGCAGCTTTGTTTAAGCCGTTTGAAAAGGGACAGGATGGACAGTTCGGATTAGGTCTTTCCATTGTGGCAAAGGTCGTTCATGCCAACGGTTATACGGTCAGCGGTGAGAATACAAGCGATGGCGTCATCTTCAGAATGAGCAAGGTGGAACGCAAGGAAAAGAAAGAAACGAAACGACGCGCAAAAGACAATAAAACAGCATAGAAGTCCATGTGAAAGCATGGGCTTTTTATTGCACTTGAAAAAGGTGCAAGTATGAAAGAAATTTATTGCACTAACAAAACGTGCATCTTTTTATCTGTGAAAACATGCCATTGCTTTCTAAAATAAAGTCAGAAAGGAGATGGAATATGTATCAGGAAATCTTTCAGACAGGGCTTACGGTCGTAAACAAGATCAGGCAGACACAGCAGAAAGCAATCGAGACCAGCGCACACTTGATTGCTGATGCTTTTGTCAATGGACATACTTTCTATGTGAGTGGCAGCGGACATTCGCATACCGTATGTGAAGAATTTTATGGTCGTGCCGGGGGATTGGCGTTCTGTGTTCCGATTTTGACCTCAGAGCTGACGATGACGGAACATCCGACTAAAAGCTCCTATATTGAAAAGCTAAGCGGCTATGCAGCAATCTTAGGTAAACTTTATCACATTCAAAAAGACGATGTCGTGCTGCTCGCTTCAAATTCCGGAAGGAATGCTTATCCGGTAGAATTAGCACAGTATGCAAAAGAAAAGGGTGCTAAGGTGATTGCGATTACTTCGCGTAGTCATAGTGAAGCAACTCCTTCGCGTGCACCCAGCGGAAAGAAACTGATGGAAGTAGCAGATGTCGTGATTGACAACTGCGGGGAACTGGGCGATGCGGCGCTCAGTGTACCGGGATGTGCAACTAAAATGATGCCGACCTCTTCCATTGCCAATGCATTTATCGTACAAGCGATCAGCGTATTAGCGGCAGAAAAAATTGCTGCACTCGGTATAGAACCACCGGTTTTTGTGAGTTTGAACGGATTGGCGGATCAAAGTGTCAACGATGCACTTTATCGTCAATACACACGGCTTTACTAAAAAACAACATGGTCGATTGCACGAATATTGGTGCAATCATTTACCTATCTCAATCAAGTATTCTATTCTAAAATAAAAATAGATTCCCTATATTCACATTTGGGGGCGTGGATCGAATCAATACTGAGGAGGCAAAACATGATAAAGGTATTGCGTGTAGATGATCGCCTGCTTCATGGACAAGTTGCACAGAGCTGGACATCATTTTATCGGATCGATAAGATTTTTATTATCAATGATGAGATCGTAAATGATGAGTTTTCTAAGATTACGCTGAACTTAGCAAAACCCAAGAACGTAGAACTGCTGTTTTTCGAATTGGACAACTGTAAAGATGCACTGCTTGAAGCGCTGATCAATGATGATCGTGTCATGGTGATCGTTGAAAACTTTTATGACGTATGGATCGTACATGAGATCTTGCCAACCATTCATTCCATCAATATCGGCGGCTATCGCAATAAAGCAGATCAGGATACAGTTGCGCTCAATCGTTTCGTCATTTTGCGGAAAAAAGATATTGAGATTTGTAAAAAACTGTTAAACAAAGGAATCAAATTAGAAATCAGACAAATTCCGGCAGAGAAGGAACAGCTGATTGACCTAAGTGATACCGAGTATGAGCAGTAATACAAAAATTTTGGTGCTGACACATCAACAATTAGGAAAAGTGCTGTTAAAGACAGCTGCCTCATTTGTGGATATTGAAGATTGTGAATGGTATGGATTGTTTGAAGATGACAATATAAAAGTATTGCGTTGTTTGTTAAAAGAAAAAATAGCAGAAGCGGAAGATGTTCTGGTATTGACCGATATGCTTTCTGCTGCTACTACCCAGATTGCGGCAACTTTATTACCGAGGGGGAAAATTGAGATTGTCAGCGGGGTAAACTTGGCAATGCTCATTTATGCGATTCGTGAAAGAAATTTTTATGATGTTACGGATTTAGCAGAAAAAGCAAAGCAGGCAGCTTTAGAGGATATTGTCAATGTGCGCAAGCGAATGAATGAAGAATAGGCAGAGGAAGGAGAGAAATACTTGTACGAGATGCTGATATTATCACACGGTGCTTTAGCAAGCGGGTATTATCAGACAATGAAGATGATCTTAGGAGAAGAACCGAATCTTACATATTGTGCGCTGGAAGAAGGTGAATCAAGTGAGGAGCTGGAGCATAAGCTTGCTTCCATTATCGACTGGGGAAGCGGTTCACCGTTGCTTGTCATGGCAGATATTTACAGCGGATCACCATGCCGTACTGCAATCATGCACCTATTTAAGGCAAAAAAAGAGTGCTATTTGATTGCCGGCATCAATTTACCACTGGTCATGGAAGCTTATATGCAAAGGAACAGTGACTTACAAACGGTGTTGGATCATCTTGTCGAAACCGCGAAAGACAATGTGATAAATGTGAATGAACGATTATTAAAAGTAAAAGAAAACAGTGAAGATGAATAGGAGATGAAATAATGGAAAGTCTAAATTTTATACAGATTATATTATTAACATTGTATGCTTTTATCGCAATCAATGATGCGATCCACATGGATTTCGGATTAAACAGACCTTTGATTGCCGGCTGCTTTGCCGGATTTGTAATGGGAGATCTTGCGTTTGGATTAAGTGTTGGTGCAACACTGCAGTTGATGGTGCTTGGTGTTTCTTCCTTCGGTGGTTCTTCGCTTCCTGATTTCATGAGTGCGGCACTGATTGGAACCGCGCTTGGCACGATCAGCGGAAAAGGAGTGGAATTTGGTATCGGCTTGGCAGTGCCGGTAGGTATGCTACTGGTGCAGCTTGATGTATTTGCCCGTTTTGCAAACACTTTCTTTCAGCACCGTGCGGATCGCTATATGGAAAGCGTTAATATCAAAGGTATTGAACGCATGAATGTGTTGGGGGTATTCTGCTGGGGCTTATCTCGTGCCATTCCGGTATTTTTATGCCTGGTATTAGGCAGTGAATTGGTACAAAATTTTGTCGCTTATTTCCCGGACTGGCTAAGCGCAGGCTTAAAGGTAGCAGGCGGACTGTTGCCGGTTGTCGGAATCGCAATCTTATTAAAGTATCTGCCTACTAAAAAATATACTGCTTATCTGCTGATCGGCTTTGTATTGGCAGCATATCTAAGTATGCCGATGCTCGGGGTAGCACTTGTCGGAGCAGCATTAGCCTTGATGGCTTATCGTAAAAGTGGGGAAAAAGAATTGGTAAAGTCAATGGAAGGAGCGGATGAAGATGAGTAAAATTTCATTGCAGGATATTAAAAAAGTACGTTATCGTTGGTTGTTGCTTGGTGAAGCCGCATGGAACTATGAAAAAATGCAGGGATTGGGATACTGTTATTCAATGATTCCGGTGCTGAAGAAACTATATCCGGATGAAGCAGATATGAAAAAAGCATTGCAAACGCATTTACAGTTCTTTAATACACATCAGGAATTTGCGGAGATCATTTTAGGAATTGACATCGCGATGGAAGAAAAAGAAGGTGCTGCTTCACTAGAGGCGGTATCGGCGATCAAAACTGGATTGATGGGTCCGCTTGCCGGTATCGGTGATACGCTGTTTGGTGTCATTGCCAATACGATCTTTTTCTCAGTTGGCTCTTATATGGCGCTGGAAGGGAATCCGATTGGTATCTTCCTGTATTTGATCTGGGGCGTCGTACGTGTTATCATGCGTGGTTATTTCATTCGCATCGGTTATCGGGAAGGAACAAAACTTATTGAAAATTTAGGCGATAAAATGAATCGTGTAACCGAAGCCGCAAGTATCTTAGGATTAACGGTGGTTGGAGCGCTGATTCCAAGTGTGGTAAGTGCTAATGTGCCGTTTGTGTTTAAGAGCGGCGAAGTAGAGATGGAGCTGCAGGCGATCTTGAATCAGATCATGCCGGGATTGATTCCGGTGCTACTTGTCTTATTGGTATATACATTGTTGAATCGAAAAGGCATGACTTCTTTCAAAGCGATCATCTTCGTTATGATCTTAGGAATCGCGTGCAGTGCAGCCGGTATTTTAGGTTAGTGGAGGAATCATTATGACAAAAGGATTAGTTCATGTGCGCATAGATGATCGTTTGATCCATGGACAGGTTGCAGTTTATTGGTGCAATGCGGTCAATGCGACCAGAATCATGGTTGCCAATGATGAAATGTATCAAAATGAAGTGCAGAAAGCAGCTTTAAGATTAGTAGTGCCGGCAGGCTTAAAGTCCTCGCTGTTAGATGTCGAAAAAGCAGCGCAGAATTTAGTGAGTGGAAAATATGAAGGACAGCGGGTCATTTTAGTCGTACGTCGTCCTGCCGATGTTTTAAGAATGATGGATCGCGGAGTAACTATCACACAAGTGAATATCGGTAATCTTCCAGCGCGGGAAGGAACGCGCAATATCAAAAAAAGCATCAATATGACGATACAGGAAATGGAAGAATGCAGAGAATTAAATCGTCGCGGGGTAAAACTAACCGGGAAACAAGTACCGGATAATGCCGATGATGATCTAATAGAACTAATCAATAAACAATAAGTGGAAGGCATCACATTATGTGATGTTTTCTTCCATATCGAAAAAGAAATAGAAAGCAGGTGAAATAATGTATCAATTTGACCAAGTATGCAGTCGGTTACATACAAGCTGTACAAAATGGGATCGTTATGAGAACCGCTATCAGCTGCATGATGTGATCCCACTTTGGGTTGCTGATATGGATTTTGCATGTATGCCACAAATCAAGGAAGCAATGGCAAAGCGGCTTCAGCATCCTATTTACGGCTATACCGATCCATCTGATGATGTATATGAGGCAATTATTGAATGGGAGAAACGCCGCCATGGCATAACCGTGAAAAAAGAAGAAATCGTTTTGAACACCGGAGTCGTCTATGGATTTTATGCTCTGATCGAAATGCTGGTAAAAGAAAATGAAAAAGTAATCGTCCAGCCGCCTGTTTATCCGCCTTTTTTCAACACGCCGAAAAGCCTGTGCCGTAAAGTCATATATAGTCCGCTTCTTCATGATGAAAATGGCTGGCATATGGATTTTGAAGGGTTCGAGGAACACTTGAAAAAGGATCCTTCTATATCACTGTTCCTTCTGTGTAATCCACATAATCCAACCGGTAACTGCTATACGCTTGAAGAGATCGAACGTATCATAGCGATTTGTGATCGCTATCATGTATGGGTCATATCTGATGAGATCCATGCGGATATTGTCATGCCGAATCAGCATCATGTGAGTGCGCTGAAATGTGATGCATCTTATCATGATCATTTGATCGTACTGGGATCACCGACTAAAACATTTAATTTGGCAGGATTGAAAATATCGTATGCAATTGTAAAAAATAACGCCTTGCAAGCAGAGTTTGCGGCGAAAGCAAAAGCAAGCGGCCTTTCCAGCATCAATATTTTTGGCTTTGAGGCGCTTATTTGTGCGTATCGGGAAGGAGAACAATGGAATCAAGCATGCTGTACTTATATTTATGAGAATTTTCAGTTTCTAAAACACTTTATTGAAACGTATATGCCGCAGGTTGCATTCACAATTCCACAGGCGACTTATCTGGCATGGCTGGATTTTTCAAAACTGCGTGTACCAAAGGACTTTGCGAGCAGACTAAAGTGGGAAGGTCATGTGGAGGTGCAGGAGGGAAGTGGTTTTGGCTCAGCTTATAGCAGCTATCAGCGTATCAATGTCGCCTGCCCGCGTGCAACACTTGAGGAGGGGATGAAACGGATCTATGCATGGCTGAAACAGCATAGTTATTTGTAGAAATCGGAGGTAGTTTATGATCTTGCTGAATGAACGCTTAAAAGAAATTATTCGCATACTAAAAGAAGCAGATAACTATGTGACGAGCAAACAACTGGCAGATGCCCTGAATATCAGTGTTAGAACGATCAAAAGCACAATGAAAGGACTAAAAAAAGAGCTAGAGGGATATGGAGCCGTATTAGAAATTAAACGCGGTGTTGGATATCGTCTTTATATTATAGCAGAAGAAGCTTTTTTACCAATCAATAACCGAATCGCTAATCAGACATCAAAGCATTTTCCTCATACGCAAAAAGAACGTTCAATCTATATCATTAAAAAACTGCTTTCACTTGATTATCCAATCAAATTGGATGATCTTGCTGATGAATTATATGTCAGTCGCAATACCGTTTCTTTAGATATCAGAGAAGTAAAGAGACTTTTACAAAACTATCACTTAACAATTGTACAATCAAATAACGGCATTATTGTGGAAGGCAGTGAGATCCAGAAACGGCTCTGCATCAATGATTTCTTTTTTCAAGATGCGATGAAAGACTTTTTTGTTCAAAACAATATCATGTTTTCCAGTGAATACAATCAAAATGAGATTCGCTATATCCGGGAAGCGTTGTTGCATGTTTTGAATCAGCATAATATCCACTTTTCTGATGTATCTATTCAAAATATGGTGATTCATATCGTAATTGCTCTGCGCCGAAGCAAGTTTTATCAATATGTATCTTTTGATCAAGAAATCATCAAGGAAATGAAATCACTGAAAGCATATGAGGCGGCAGTTGCATTAAAAAAGATGCTGGAGGAACAGTTGAGCATTTATCTTCCTGAACAGGAAACGATTTACCTGACAATGCACATTTTATCGAAAACGGTCATGGGAAGTGAGGATATTCGCAAAGGTGATCTATCTCATATGGACAGCCTGCTGGAAAAAGTATTTGCACGATTAGAGCAACGCTTTCATTTGCATTTGAAAAAAGATACGGAAATCTATGAATTCTTAAAACTTCATATCCCTTCGATGGCAGAGCGCATCCGTTTGCAGTTGACTCTGCGCAATCCGCTGCTTTTAGAAAACAATCGGCGTTATCCTTTTGCGGTAGAATTAACATTAGAAGCAGTTGATGTGATTGAACAAACTTTACAGATTGAAATTGATCATAATGAATTTGGTTATCTTGTGCTTTATTTTAATCTAGCATGGAATCGTTACCAAAGCCGGATCAAAAAACGGCTGATACTGGTAAGCGGCTATGGCAGGCCGGAAATGATCATGACCTTAAACACCCTAAACGAAAACTTCAAAGGCTTGATTGATGAGATCATTACATGTGATGTCTTTGAGTTAGAAACATTTTCTTTTCAGCACAATGATATTATCATTACGACCATTCCGATCATGACCTGTGTAAGTGCTCCAGTGGTATTTATACAGGGAAAGGTAGAATATTATTATCATGAAATATTGTCCTTGTTAAAAAGTGAATACGACATCAATAATTCTATACGGGAATATTTGCCGGAATGTTTGTACCGTGAAAGTGTCGCCTGCAAAACGAAGCAGGATGTATTTATGACGTTAAAGGAAATGCTGGAAACGATTGGCAGTGAAGAGCAGGCAAAGCAACTGATAAAAGGAATTTATCGCTTAGGAAATGAAGTGGGAAATGATATTGTGTGCCTGCATTCTCGCTACGATGCCAAACGACCGCTTATAGCCTTTATCAGTTTGAAGAATCCTATGCTATGGGAAAAGCATCATGTACGCTATCTGTTTTTTATGAATATGAATGCGGAAACGGACAAAGAAATTGTTCATCATATGTATCATCTGATCTCGAATTGGGCAGATCAAAAGACAAGAATCAACTATTATGCGAAAAATCAGAGTTATGAAGTCCTGATTGAAAATTTAGACAACAGTAAAACATAAAGGAGGAAGAAAGATGAAAGCTTGGCAAAACTATTTTCAAACGATGCAGGCAGTAGTGGAAGATGTATTAGAAACACAAGAAGAAGCAATTATGAAAGCTGCTCGCATATTGGCGGATACAACGAAGAAGGGTGGTATTATTTATGGGTTCGGTACAGGTCATTCGCATTTGGTTTGCGATGATGCATTTTGGCGTGCCGCAACCCCAGCGAACTACTGTGCGCTGTTAGAGCAAAGTGCGACCGGGAGTTTTGAAATTACCAAAAGCTATCATATCGAGAATACCTATGGAATCGGCAAGCTGCTTGTAGATTATCATCGAATTACCCCAAATGACTGCATGATCATCATTTCTAATTCTGGCAATAACATCGCTCCGGTAGACGCGGCATTGCGGGCAAAAGAAAAGGGAATACCAGTCATTGCCATTACCGCATGTGCTTATAGTGATTATTTGCATACGAAGCACAAAGACAATGTAAAATTGAAAGATGTGGCAGATGTCGTATTGGATAATCGTTCGCTTATTGGTGATGCGGCTGTGGAAATTGATGGATTTGATATGAAAGTGGGATCGACCAGCACAATTCCAAATGTATTTTTACAAAATGCCATTTTAGTAGAGATGGTGGAATTATTGGTAGAAGAGGGCATAAAACCGGATGTTTATTATAACGGACATATGGCTTTCATGAAGGAAGCATGTGCAGATCATAATGAAAAGCTGGTGGATAAATATTTTTATCGTATTCGCAATTTATAGGAGTGCTTATGGATTATAGCAATCAATATTTAGGACATATCAAAGAACTGCTGAAACGCTTGGAAAAAGAGCAGATGGGGGTAATGCAAAAAGGTGCAGCGCAGATGGCAGATGCTATCAAAGAAGGACATAGTATTTTTGTATTCGGTGCCTCTCATGCTGGTATTTTGGCTCAGGAGATGTTTTATCGTACTGGTGGTTTGGCTGTGGTGAACCCGATCTTCCCTAAAGAGGTCATGCTGGATGTGCGGCCGATTACCAAAACTTCGCAAATGGAGCGTCTAGAAGGATATGGATGCATCGCTTTGCAAAACAGCGGTATCCATAAAGGCGATGTGTTGCTCCTGCACTCGGTATCCGGACGAAATACTATTGCTATTGATATGGCGCTGGAAGCAAAAAAGATGGGAATCACTACCATTGCCATTACCAGTCTTGACTATTCAAAGCAAGTAACTAGCCGTCATGTATGTGGTATGAATTTATTTGAAATTGCGGATATCGTGATCGATAATTGCGGAGAACTGGAAGATTCTTGTATGCAATTAGCAGGAATGAAGCAAAAAATCGCTCCTACTTCAACGATTATAGGAGCGGCAATCGTGAATTGTTTACTGATAATGATCGTTGAACGATTATTAGAGATGGGAGTAGAACCACCGATCTTTCATTCTGCCAATGTAGATGGTGGTGATGCATTTAATGAAAAACTGATAACTGATTATCGTGAACGCATCTTTTATATGAAATAAACCAGTAAGATAAGCAAGTGATACTTCTTAGGAGTGGCGACCAGTGCGGTCACGCAGCTCCCTTATAATGTTATCTAATCCATGTATTTACTGGCTTTTCACTGATTACGGAGTTATCTCGTGCCTCCGTATCCTTGCTAATTTTAGGTGGTTTTATTGCCTGTGTTTTGCAGGAAATTAGCAAGCCGCCTGTAATTAGGGAAATGCTACAGTGTCAAATTCTTACCTCTCAATAACTTCATATGACCGCTTGTTTTATCGCAGTCCATATCGTTTAACTTGCTACTATTTTAACATAGCGGTTACAGAGTTACAATATTTTTTTAAGGTCGCAATTTGCAACCTCAAACATCATTCTTCTGTTTCCAGTTCCAACCTCTGCAATATATCTTTGATAATCCCCGCATCTTGAATGAGGTTAATGCCAAAACATTTTTTACCTGCGTCCTTCAAGGAAGCTCCCACATGGTAGGCTGTTTCTCGGTCAAGAATTAAGAAACGGTCATGGAATACCTTCGTATATTTCACTTCTAAGGTCGGATACTGTGCATTAAAATTCTCCGCATCCGTTTTCGTGAGCCTTGTCCGTTTCTGTGTGTAGATTGTCACAGACACATTCTCATTCTTCTTTGATAGCAAATTCAATGTTCCCACATCCACATATCCGTCTATCAGCATAATTTCCTTTTCCGCCTTTTGTATCAGGCTGACAATCAGGCTGAACGCATCATAAATCTGACCGTCAAAGAATACCTTTTGACTGGCTTCTTCATGCTCGGATATGTACTCAAATATCTGCTCCAGCTTTTCATCCGTCTGCTTCTGGTATTCTAACTGCTTCAGCTCCACATTACTGATACGCTCGAAGAGTAAGGCATTGTTGGCAATAAAACGCCGCATTTCTACAAAAGTATCCATAATGCGGATGCTTGTCTGAACAGCGACTTCACTTCTCAAAACGGACGATAGCATAGCTATTCCTTGTTCTGTAAAAGCAAATGGTAATGTTCTTCTTCCACCATATCCGTTGCTTTCTTCATCTGAACCTGACATCACAATTTGTGATTTCAAGTTTTTGTATTCATCCTTTGTTAGCTGGAAACGAAATCTCTCTGGAAATCTTGTTATATTTCTTTTCACTGCCTGATTTAATGTTCTGGTTTCCACTTGATACAACATTGCCAAGTCATTATCTATCATAACCTGCTGATTGCGGACAACATAAATCATGCTCTTAATATCATATCCCGTCATTTCTACATTCGATACGGATGAATCAATATTCCGCTCTACCAAAGCTGTTTCTTCTGCTTTTACCATGCCTATCTCTCCTTTATCGTTTTGAGGTGCCGAATTGGTATATCAAAACTAGGTAGAACTTGAAGTCACAATTTGCGACTTCAAGTTCTAAGCTCGTGATTTTAAATGTCAATCTGAAAGTTTAAGTTTGTCTTACTATGCCAGAATAGCATTTCAAATTTTATGTATCTTCATTTTAAGGTAACAGCCCGTGACCTCAAACGCTCTTTATCGACAAATTCATTATATCATGCGGCAGATTTTTTACCACATAAATCTACAAAGAAAAAGGACAATCTTTTTTAACTGCCCCTCTCGGTTATAAATTCTTTGTCAATGATTTTGACAACGCCGCCATCTCTGGATTATCGAATAGCTTTAACAGCATTTCTTGGTAATAACATAAATTCATGTTGCTTAGAGCATCTCATAAAAGGCTGATATCCAATTGGAACAATAGTTCCTTTTCGGGAATATCTTTCTTTTATATCCTTCTTTTCTAATGGTTGTACGGTTCACCTCTTAGGAATTTTCCATGGCGGCGGGACCCTGTACTATGGGCTCAATGCCTTATCCGGCAACATGATTATAGCGAATTGCAAACAACTTAAAAATCCAAACAGTCTTATTCTGTGAACCCCAGGCAGCGGTAAAAGTTTCCCCGCGAAGCGTGAGAACACCAACGTGGAGATTCAGGACTGTCTTGTATGTCTCGATATCAAGGAACTTAGCAAGTAGCTAAAAAAACTCGTATGCTAACTATCCAGAACCAGGTCTGAGGCAGGGTGACGAAAACCGTGAGCTGCACGCAAATAGCTGGTTCTACTGTGACGAGTTCCATCTGCTCCTGAAAGAAGAACAGACTGCCGCTTATTCCGTGTATATTTGGAAACGATTTAGAAAATGGGGCGGTATCCCGGCAGGTATCAGTCAGAACGTTAAGGACCTGCCTTCTTCCCGTGAGGTGGAGAACATCTTTGAAAACTCTGACTTCGTGTATATGCTCAACCAGATAGCCTGCGGCAGGGAAATCCTTTCAAGGAAATTTGCTATCTCCCCGCAGTAACTTTCCTATGTGACCCATTCAGGAACCGGTGAGGAGCTGATCTTCTATAGAAAATTGATACTGTCATTTGTGGACAGCTTCTCGCAGGATACGGAGCTGTACCGCGTTATGACGACCAAACCGAAAAATATTGGAGGTGATGGAATGACAGTTGAAAATTGGATTGATCTTCTCATTCCTGTAATAGGTATCATTGTAGCAGCAGTATCCGCAGCCTTTACTTACTATTTTGCAAAGAAACAACAAATTTCGGCAGATGAAAATCGCCTTAAAGAAAAGCATTACTTAAACTATATAGAGGCAGTAAGTAATATAGTTATCTCTGATAATTCTGATAAGGCACGCGATCAGTTAGCAGACGCACAAAATCAATTATTATTGGTAGGTAGTGCTGATGTAGTTGCAAGATTGATGATTTTCCATGATTATATAAAACCCTCAAATTCAAACAATTTTGTGTCAGAGAAACATGACGAACTATTGACTGATTTACTGAAAAGTATGAGAAAAGATTTATACAAAAGCAAAAAAGTCAATATCAATTACCCTATCATTCATTTAACTGGAAAAACTCCGAGAAAATAACTTAATGACACTTGTAAGGCAAGGCGTTGCTAAATCAGCGGCGCTTTTCTTATGACTAAAATCAGGAGGTGAAGTCCGATTGTTTTCTGGCTTTGACTGATTAGCAGAATTGGCTCTTGCTAATTGCACATTGCTATGCGTTCGATTTTTCTCGGAAAATAGAAAACGCCGAAAACCTTGAACGTGAGAAACAAGTTTCTCACTGACGCGGGCGTCGCCAAAGGAAATGCAAGCATTTCCGCTTGGCTCGTGCCTCGCGCAAATCAAAGTTTTCGGCGGAGTTTTTGGCGTCGCTAAGAGGATTTGAACCTCCGACCTACCGCTTAGGAGGTATCATTTTTCTGTATTGGATCAAAAACAGAGTATTTCAAAGTTGTATCTAGAAGACTTTATCAGGCAAGCATGAAAAACACTTTTTTTACATATAGTAGGTTGAAAGGGGCGAAGCATGATACGGTATGAGATCAAGGGAAACGGGCGTGCGGTGATCTTATTGCATGGCTGGGGACAAAATATGGAAATGATGCGGCCGATCCAAGATCACCTTGCTAAGCGGTATCGGGTGCTCAACCTCGATCTGCCCGGTTTTTTCGGCAGTGATGCGCCGGCTTCGGTGTGGGGCAGTTTAGAATATGCCGCATGGCTGCATGAATTTGCCGAAGCCAATCAGTTGCAGGAACCGATTTTAATAGCGCATTCTTTCGGTGCCAGGATCGCCTTTCAATATGCCTTGCATTATCCAACCGCCTGTATGATCTTGACCGGTGCCGCCGGCATTCGCAAGCGAAGAACACTGCGTTACTATGGAAAGGTCGCGTTCTATAAAGTACGAAAAAAACTGCACTTGCCCATTTCTAAAAGCGGAAGTGAAGATTATCGGCAGGCACAGGGCATGATGCGAAAGATCATGGTGAAAGTCGTCAATGAAACGATTACACCCGATCTTTTTAAGATCAAAACGCCGACCTTGCTGGTATGGGGCGAACAAGATGAACAGACGCCGCTTTGGATGGGGAAGATGATGGAAAAACAGATGCCGCATGCGACGCTGGTGGTTTTTCACCATGATGATCACTTTGCCTACTATCATCAAATGCCGAGGTTTTTGAGAGTGATCGATGCGTATTTAGAGGGAGGTTTTTTATGAGCTGTTTATGGGTCGCCGCTGCCGTGCTTTTCGCTGTCAAAATCATTCAAAAGGCCGCTTTTGTGTTTCAGCAGTGCCGTTATCAGAAAAGGCGGCTGCTCTATTGGCTGAAAGAACATTCTTTTCTCTTTCACAAGTATCTCTTGGCACATCTGTTTCTATGGACCGTATTTTTTCTGTTCCGACAAAAAAACATTCTGGTGATCGGTTTGTGCATAGAGGGACTGGCGGTGCTGTTATGGCGACGTCTTGAAGATGATCGGCCGGCCATTACTGCGCGCATGAAACGACTGCTGTCTGTTTGCTTTTTGCTGATTGTGGTGAGCGCTTGGGGCTGCTCTTATCATTTTGCGGCAATGTGGCTGTATGCCCTTTTTTTCCCATTGTGGTGCTGGATACTCTTTTTTGCTGTAGCGCTTTTGCTGACACCGATCGAATATTTGATCAAGCGCTGTTATGTGCACATGGCAAAACAAAAGCTGCGTTCTCTTCGCACCCTTAAAAAAGTAGGCATTACCGGCAGCTATGGGAAAACCTCGACAAAGCAGATCCTGCTGCACCTGATACGTTTAGAGTTCAACACCTGTGCTTCACCGGCCTCTTTCAACAATGAAATGGGGCTTACAAGAACGATCCGCGAACATTTGAAGCCGCGTCATGAGGTATTTTTAGCGGAAATGGGAGCAGATCATGTGAAAGAGATCACCCGTTTGGCAGCACTCATAAAACCTTCTATCGCCATCATTACCGGCATTGCTCCGCAGCACCTGCAGACGTTTGGGTCAATGGAACATATTTTGCGGGAAAAGATGCAGCTGGTAGAAGCATTGCCTGCCAATGGCACCGCGATCATCAATATGGACAATCCTTATATTCGCAGCTATGCCATACAAAATCATTGCCGGATCATTCGCTATGGGATCGACAGTGCAGATGTTGATTTACGGGCGGTGCATGTCAAGGTCAATCACTACGGTACTTCCTTTTTACTGCTTTATGAAGGGCAAAGCATTCCCCTGCACACCCATCTGTTAGGGAAGCAGCATGTTTTGAATATCTTAGCGGCGATTGCCTGTGCACGTACGTTGGGCATCAGTTGGGATATCATTAGAAAGCGGGTCGCACAGATTCCCGATGTCGCACACCGTATGCAGCTTTTATGTCAGCGCGATTATTATGTGATCGATAATGCCTATAATTCCAATCCGGCTTCGGCTGCTTATGCCTTAGAAGTGTTATCCCAAATGAAAGGCAGAAAGATCGTCATGACGCCGGGATTCGTTGATCTGGGTGATTATCAGAAAGAGGCGCACCGCACCTTCGGCAAGCAGATCGCACAATGTGCATCCATAGTAATATTAGTGGGCAGACATCAGATACAGGCAATTTACGACGGCTTGCTGGAAGCATGTTTTGCCAAAGAGGCGATCCATATTGCCACAGATCGTGAAATGGCTTTTACGATTTTGCGCAGACTAGTAAAAAGCGGAGATATCGTTTTGATTGAAAACGATCTTCCGCAAGTATTCAATCGATAGGAGGAATGACATGACTTTACAAGTAGGAATTATTTTCGGCGGCCCCAGCGTCGAACATGAAATCAGCATTTTATCGGCGATGCAGGTACTGCACACGATGGAAAGCGGCCCCTATAAGCCGATCCCCATCTATATATCCAAACAGCTTGACTGGTATTGCGATGATGCGTTATTTGATTTAGATAATTACAAGGATCTAAAACAATTATGCGCTAAGATGAAGCCGGTACAGTTGATCAGGCAGCGTCAGGAGCTGATGATCGTCCGCAAGAAAAAAGGATTGTTAAAAGAGTATATCAACATTGATGTCGTATTGCCGGTCATACATGGCAATATGGGCGAGGATGGCTGCTTGCAGGGCTTGCTTTCCATGTACGGCGTTCCCTTTGCCGGCAGTGAAACCGCCGCAGCCGCAATCGGTCAGGACAAGTGGCTGATGAAACAGATCTTGGAGGCGAACGGCATTGCCGTTTTGAAATGGCGCGGCATCACCGTTTTTCAAGATGCCAAGCAGTGGCAGAGCTGTTTTGATGCAATCAGCTATCCGTGCATCATCAAACCGGCAAAGCTGGGCAGTTCCATCGGCATTCAGGTAGCATCTTCTTATGAAGAAGCCTGTCAATCCTTGCAAAAAGCCTTTCAGTATGATACCCATGTGGTCGTAGAACCATATTTGAAACAAGTCAGAGAATACAATATTTCGATCTTAGGCGATGAGGAAAAACAGGAAGCCTCCGTTGTCGAAGAAGTGATGAAAAATGATGAAATTCTCAGTTACCATGATAAATATGAGAAAGGCTCTAAAAGCAAAGGCATGGCGGGATTAAACCGCATCGTTCCCGCGGAACTGACGGATGCATTGCGCGAGCAGATGGAAGCCATGGCAAAAAACGCTTTTGTTGCACTGCGTTTAAGCGGTGTATGCCGCATTGATTTTCTATATGACGGCAAGCAGTTATATATCAATGAAGTCAATACGATTCCCGGTTCGCTCGCTTATTATCTCTGGGAAGAAAGCAAGGTGCCGTTTCGTCACCTCATCATGCGCCTGATCCAGATCGCAATTCGCCGCACCAGACGAAAAGACGCCATGATCACCACTTATGACACCAATATCTTAGCGGGAAATCACGGCGGTGTGAAAAAATAGGTTAAGGCAGATAAAATGCGATCAGTTTTGTCAGATTTTCGGTATTGCCTTCCTGCATGCTTTGTGAAAGGGCATCGGCACATTTGATGATCTGTGAAAAGCGATCGTGCCGTTTTGTTTTCTCACTGTGATGGCGAATGCCTGTTTCGATCATCGTTATTTCTGATTCTTTGAAATGGCCGCTCTCTGCTAATTTTTTACGGATGAGCAGTGCTCCTTTTTGCGCATGCTCTTTTACGCCGTTATAGGCGAAGCGATAATAATCATGACAAAGTCCGCAAATATAAGCAAGTTCCTCATTTTCACCATAACGATCGGCAAGCAGCGCCGCAATCGCAGCACATTCAGCGGCATGAGCGATTGCCAAATGACGCAAAGCATCATCCTGAATAGACGCATATGCCTGAAAAACGAATGCTCTGACTGTTTCTAAGCGATCCATGCGCATCCCTCCTGTCTTGTTCATTCTTATCGCAGCATTTTCTCCCCTCATTTCGCAATTCTTGATGCGTGTGCTTATTTCAGATTAGAGAAGGTGCATTGTTTCACGATCGTACGATTTCTATCGGTAAGCTGATTATCTAATGTGAAAAAAGGTGATACGCTTGTTTGTTTATAAAAAACAAGATAGCCTTCTTTATTCACTTCATAGATGCAGTCGGTCGTTTGTTGGAATTCCGGTTTTCCGTCATCATATTTTTTATTCTCTACCGCATGAATGATATAACGCGTACCGTTTTCGCTTTCCTCTTCCTGAAGCGAATATTCTAATAAACCTTCTCCCTGCTCAGACATTCCCCAAAAAAGATAAGGGGTATTCAAAAAAATGTTCATGTTTCCCGGTGAATACTCATATCCGCCGTTATATTCCGCCGGCAAGATCGCATTTTCTCCGGCCTTTTGGGTGATTGGTCCTTCCGTGATCAGATCGCCTCTTTTTGTGGAAGGATCGACATTGTCATTTACCAGCATTTCATTATAGTAGTAGCCTTCCAGAACACCGTTTTCAGCGTCGCTTACCGTTCCCTCAAAAGTGGTCTTAGAGTATTTGTAAAATTCATTGGCAGGCGTAGCTTCCCAAGAATAGGAGACGTCATAGCTCTTCACCGTTCTTGTTTTTTGCCAGGCATCATAAATGACATCTTCCGGTTCTTTTGCCTCCTCCTGCATTGCTTCCTCTAAAAGATCACTTCCCTGCGCATCGCTTTTTTTAGGCGCTTTGGAAGTACAGCCAAACAGCAGAAATACAGCACAGAAAATAATCCAAAACTTTTTCATCATCCTATCCTCCTTTGATGATCCTACTTCTATTATAGATAGTCGTGTCCTATATTTCAATAAATGAAATTTAATGAGAAAAAAAAGGCAGATGATAGTATAATAAAGACAGAAGCGGAGGGATGACCATGATAAAAGATCTAGGATTAAAAAAAGCGATCCTGCGGCAGCTGCACGCCCAAGAGGATCATGAACCGACTGAAGAAGAACTGGCTTCCATTACCAAACTGAATGCCGGAAAATATGATATTGCGGAGTTAGACGGCTTAGAGGCCTGCGTCAATTTACGGGAGCTGAATCTGACCGGCAATGCGATCGTTTCACTGAAGCCGCTGGAACAGTTAAAGCAGCTTGAAATCTTAAATGTTTCCAAAAATCAGATTCGTGATGTCTGGGCGCTGAACGGACTTTACAATCTGAAAAGATTAGACCTGTCCCGCAATAATCTGTATTTGTTGGATTTGTCCGGTATTGCTCGTTTGGATAACTTAGAGGAATTGAATCTGCATCGAACAAAGGTAGATTCCATCAATGCGATCGAGGGGATGAAAAAGCTGCGGGTGCTTCATTTGGGTGTGATCTGCAATACGCTCAAGCTCACTTCTTTATCTACTTTACCGAATTTAGAGGAGCTGGATCTTTCCAGTATGTGGCTTTATGAGATCAGCGATCTTTATTATTTAGACCGGTTGCAGGTACTGGATCTCTCTACTAATTTATTTCATGATTTATCTCCGCTCATGAATATGAAGCATTTGCGCAAACTGAATTTGTCTAATAACAAATATCTGAAAGATTATACGCTGTTAGAGAAGATGAAAGAATTAAAGCATTTGGATATTTCTTATAATGAGCCGGCTGATTTTGCTTTTTTAACGCAGCTGGACGGCTTGACGCACCTTTCGCTTTGCCAGACCCGTTTCAGTGATCTGACGCTGTTAAAGAATATGAAAGATCTTGAATATCTGGATGTCTCGAATAACCGCATCATTCATGAAAAGAGCCTCTCTAAGCATGAGCATCTGAAAAGCTTTATCGCCAGAGGCTGCCAGCTGAAAAACATCGACTTTTTACATCACTGCACCAAAATGAAGGAACTGAATGTGTTTAACAATCAGATCAGCGATATTACGGTCGTCAAGAATTTCAAAGAGCTGGAGATCTTAAATGTATCGAATAACCGCATACGCAATATTGACTGCATCAAAGAATTGGTCGAACTGCGTAAGATCTTGTTTGCGCATAACGCCATTAAAGATATTCATGCGGTATCGCAGTTAACCAAGCTGGTGGAAATTGATTTCTATAACAATATCGTAGGCGATCTGATGCCGATGGCAAAGCTGCCGCATGTAAAACGGCTGCGTTTGGATCACAACGGTATCATTGATTTGGAGCCGCTGCGCAATATGAAAGAATTGACTTCTTTGACCTTAAAAGCCAACTATATCATCGACGTATCGCCGCTGATCGATCTGAAGAATTTATATGAGCTGCGATTAGACGATAACCCGATCGACGATGTATCTATGTTGGAGGATCTGGAATATTACGATAAGTTTTCGGTATAAAAAAGACGCACAAAAATGTGCGCTTTTTTGACGGAAAATAGAATTATTTTAGCGAAAACAGAAGATCGCCTGTGTGGATCGCACCTTCCCGCATATTACCTAAAGACTTACTGCCGGCATTGGTCGCAATTACAATGGTCGTCAGATCAAGATCTTTTTGATGCAAGTAGGTTTCAGAAAAAGTGATGATCGGTTCCTGTGCTTTGATCGTTTCTCCTTGCTGATGCAGTTGTTGGAATCCGCTTCCCTTTAACATGACCGTATCAATACCGATGTGAACAAGCAGCTCGGTGCCGTCTTTGGCACGAATACCGAAAGCATGCAAGGTATCTGCTACTAAGATCAATTCGCCCTCGATCGGCGCACAGACGGTGTTATTAGACGGCTTGATCGCCAAACCATCACCCATCAGCTTTTGTGCGAATGTCGGATCGTTTACCTGCTCCAATGCAATGACAGTTCCGCTTATAGGCGCCTGTACACAAATACTTTCTTTCTTAAATAAATGAAACATCGTTATCCCTCCAAATAAAAAGGCATAAGTCCACTCGATGAACTCATGCCTGATTCAACAGTAACATGCCTGATTGTTATATACATGATAATGAGTTCTGTCTGATTTGTCAATATGAAGTTATCAATATTTGCATCTCTTCATTTCCTTTTTTTGATGTTGGTTTGTTCAGATTTGCCTTTCCAAAAATCACCGCGTTTTTTCGATAATTGACTATTGACAAAAGAGTAAAATATTCTATAATGAAAGCAGATACAGGATTGTTACTGAAAAGGCAAGACCATATAACTGTTATTATAACAGCGATGGTCTTTTTTTATCAGAAAGGAGAGCATGTATGAAAATTGAAAAAGTTTTTAATAACAATACGGTGGCCACCCTCTCCAAAGATAAAGTCGAAATGATCGTAACCGGTCCGGGTATCGGATTTCAAAAAAAGATCGGTGATGAACTGGACGAACGCAAGGTAGAAAAGCGCTATTTGATCGAAGATTCGCAAAAAGGACGATTTTACCAGATGCTGGAAAAAGTGCCGGTCGAGTATTTTGAAATATCAGAAATTATCTTCAAAAGGGCTTGGAAAGAGTTTAAGGGAGGTCTGAGTTCGCAAATGGTATTGATGCTTACAGATCACATTGCTTTTGCTTTACAGCGTCAAAAAGATCATATCCAAGTACCGAATTTACTTTTATCGGAGATCCGTACGCTTTACCATAAGGAATATCAGATCGGGGTATGGGCGTTAAAGTACATCGCTTTGCGTACCGGTGTTTCTTTGCCCTATGATGAAGCTGGATTTATTGCCATGCACATCATCAATGCCAAAAGTGCTGATGGTGGGAAAACTGCGACGGATATCATGAATTTCAGTAAACAGATCATCGATCTGATTGAAAAAACGATGAAACTGGATGTGCATGAAGATAATTTAGACTACAGTCGTTTGATGACGCACTTAAAGTATTTAGGACAGCGTATCTTTTCTAAAAAGAAAGAAGAGCTGAAAATGGAGGACAATCCCCAGATGTATGAGATGATGCTGGGAATGAATCCTAATTTATCTGTTTGTCTGGAACGCATCGAAGCATTTGTGAAACGTAATTATGATTATTGTCTAGACAAACAGGAATTATTTTACATCATGATTCATATTGTCAGAATCAAAAAATAGTAATTGTGACTGAAAAGGCAAGACTATTCTCATGGTAATACATGGGCATAGTCTTTTTTTAGAAAAGGAGAAAACTTATGGCAAAAAAGAAAAAAGGCAATACTTGGCAGTTTTTTCAAATGCTAGGGAAAACATTTATGTTCCCGATTGCACTGCTCAGTATCTGCGGTATGCTTTTGGGAATCGGTTCCGCATTTACCAATGAGAGCATGATCGAAGCGATTCCGTTTTTAGGGAATACGTATGTAAATCTGTTTTTTCAATTCATGGTGCAATTGGGGTTATTTGCTTTCAATAACTTAGGGGCATTGTTTGCAATGGCGATCCCGTTAGGACTGTTAAAGGAAGAAAAAGAATTTGGGGCTTTTACCGGGCTTGTCAGTTTTATGGCGATGCATATCGGTACTAACTTTTATTTGAGCGCTACGGATCAATTAGCGGCCGCAGATCAAATGAGCGAGGCCGGGCAAACGATGATCTTAGGGATCCAAACGTATAACACAAGTGTGCTGGGCGGGATCGTAGCCGGTTTGATGGCTTATGCGCTGTATCGGAAACTGGCGACCTTAAAAATTCCGGAAGCATTAGGATTTTACAGTGGACCAAGACTGGCGCCGATCGCAATGTTGTTTATCATGGGCGTATTCGGTCTGGTCGTCGTACCGCTGTTTTGGCAGCCGTTCTATGCGTTCTTTAAGATGTTGGGAGAATGGATCACGACTTCAGGGCCGATCGGCTATTTCTCTTATGCGGTGGCAGAGCGTGTTACCATTCCGTTTGGTCTCAATCACCTTGTGACAAGCACTTTCCGTTTTACTCCGATCGGCGGTACCGCGATCATCAACGGACAGGAGTATATGGGAACAGTAAATATGTTCTTGGCTTATGTTGCCAATAACATGGATATCCCACTTGATCTTGCAGGTAAGATGGAGCAGGGGAAACTGATGATCCAGTATGGATTATGCGGCGCTGCTTTGGCGATGTATCACTGCGCAAAACCGCAGAATAAGAAAAAAATCAAAGGCATGTTGATCACCGGCGCATTGACCGTAGTGGTTGGAGGCATTTCCGAACCGATCGAGTTTTTGTTCTTATTTGCCTTCCCGCCTTTATTTGTCGTACATACGATCCTAAACGGTTTGGCGAATATGGTGCTGCCATATTTGGGCGTGCTGATGGGTTATACCGGTGATTTGATCCAGTTCGTTACTTTCGGGGTATTGCGTGGCACGCGCACCGGATGGCCGATTGCGGTCGCATTTGCGGCAGGTTACTTTGTGCTGTATTATTTTATCTTCAAATGGGCGATCATACGTTTTGACATCAAGACACCGGGACGTGAAGAAGAGCTGGAACTGGATGAAAGTGAAGCGAGTGAATTTGAGCAGCTTTCTGCTTATAAGGGGATCGCAATGTTAAAGGCGCTTGGCGGAAAAGAAAATATCATTGCCATTGATAACTGCGTAACCAGACTGCGCTTGGAATTAAAGGATGTTTCGCTGATCAATGAAGAGGAGATCAAAAATGCCGGTGGTATCGCGGTTGTGCATTTAGATGAACATGCCATTCAGGTAATTGTCGGTACGCAGGTATATGCGCTGCGCAAACAGATCAATAAAGCAATGGAGCTGTCATGATGAGCCGTTTTGATGAATGGATCGATAGAAGGCAAACTTATTGTACGCAATGGGATTATGTAAAAGATCGTTTTCATGTGGATGGACTATTGCCCTTCACCATTTCCGATATGGATCTTGCCTGTCCCGATGAAGTGCAGGAAGCGCTGCACAAACGGATCGCACATCCGATCTATGGTTATAGCAGATGGAAAAACGATGACTATTTACAGGCAATTTGCGGTTGGTATAAACGTCGCTTTGACTGTGAAATCGATCCAGAGTGGATCTGTTACAGTCCCAGCGTAATGTATGCGGTTGCCAAGATGATCTGCTTTTTATCCGCAAAAGGAGAAGGCGTTGTAATCTTTACACCTGCATATGATGCTTTCTATCATGTGATCGAGCATAATGAGCGAACCTTGATTGCATGTGCGTTTCAGCAGGATCAAATGGACTATGAGATCGATTTTGAAAAATTGGAGGAATGTCTGAAACAGGCAAAGATCCTCTTGCTTTGTAATCCACATAATCCAATCGGCAAAGTATTCAGCGAAGCGGAGCTGAAGAAGATCATCACGCTTTGTGAACGCTATGATGTCGCCATCATTTCCGATGATATTCATATGGATATCACATATGGGAACAAACTGACGCCGATCCTGTCACTGCCTTGTAAAGTACCTTGTGTCATTTGTTCATCACCTTCTAAGACCTTTAATATTCCTTCGCTGGGCGGTTCTTATATTCTGATTCCCGATCAGCGGCTGTGGAAACGATTTGAAACGATGACGCGTTATACAGAATTTGTGAACTCACCGGCTATCTTAGGCGTGATCGCAACGGTTGCGGCTTATCAATGTGATGATTGGGTAGAGGAACTGAACGGCTATTTGTTGGAAAATCTTCGCTATGTAGATGCTTATTTGAAAAAGCATATGCCCTTATTGACGATGACTTTGCCGATGGGCTGCTATTTTGCATGGATCCATACCGATCGTTTAGGTGTGAGTGATGAACGGTTACAGGAAGCGCTGGTACAAGAAGGAAAAGTTGCGGTGATGTCAGGACAGGTATATGGGGCTGTGCATCGTCTGCGGCTCAATGTAGGGTGTCCAAGAAGAAAAATAGAGGAAGGATTAAAACGTATGCAAATTGCATATGACAAATTGGTGAAATAATGAAAGAGATCATACTGCAAACGATTGAACGGGAGATACAGGCACTGCGGCTTTTGGAACAGTGCTGTATGGAAGAATTGGAACAAGTTTGTGCGGCGATTGTCGAAACCAAGGGAAAAGTCGTATTTATGGGGATCGGGAAATCCGGTCATATCGGGAAAAAACTGGCTGCGACTTTTTCCAGCTTAGGCATACGAAGCATTTTCGTGCATGCGGCAGAAGCCGTGCATGGTGATCTGGGGATGATCGATGAAGATGACTTTGTGATACTGATGTCAAACAGTGGTACAACAACAGAAGTATTGCAGAATCTTGAACCATTGACAGCACGACATATCGTTTGCGCATCATTTACCGGAAACCGGGATTCTGCACTGGCTCAGGCATGTGACTATCACATTCACTATCCAAAGCCGACAGAAGCGGATGAATGGAATCTGGCACCGACATCGTCTACCACGATGATGCTGGTGCTTGGTGATGCGCTCGCATGCGCTTTGTCTTCTGCAAAACAGTTTCAAAAACAAGATTTCTTCCGATATCATCCGGGTGGAAGTTTGGGGAAACAATTAAAACAGGAACAAAATAAGCACTGTGTGAATTGATCATACAGTGCTTATTTTTAGAAAACGGCTGTGCCTGAAATGCCAAAGATCAGGATTCTTGTTTAGATGCCTGTTTCAAAGCAGCGCCGATAAAGCCTTTGAAAAGAGGGTGCGGTTTATTGGGGCGGCTTTTGAATTCAGGGTGATATTGTACTCCGACATAGAAATCGCGATCGGATAATTCGATCGTTTCGACCAGTCTTCCATCAGGCGATGTACCGGATAAAGTGAGTCCCGCTGCTTCAAACTGACTGCGATAGGCGTTATTGAATTCATAGCGGTGGCGATGTCTTTCACTGATCAGCTCCTCGCCATAGCATTTCTTCAAGACGGTGTCTGCCTTTACCAGACAAGGATAAGCGCCCAGGCGCAAGGTTCCGCCTTTATCGACCGTATCGCTTTGTCCCGGCATAAAGTCGATCACTTTATTCGCACAGGCTTCGTTAAATTCACCGGAGTTCGCATCGGCAATGCCTAACACATTTCGCGCATATTCGATGACTGCGATCTGCATGCCCAAACAAATACCGAAATAAGGAAGCGCATGCTTACGGGCATAATTGGCCGCAAGGATCATGCCTTCGATGCCTCTTTCGCCAAAGCCTCCGGGTACGATGATGCCATCTAATGCGGATAACTCGGCATCTGCGGTTTCTGCTGTAATTTGTTCAGAATCGATCCAGTGAATGTGGATGTGCGTGTTATGATGATAGCCCGCATGACGCAGCGCTTCGGCTACCGATAAATAAGCATCATGCAGTTCAGTATATTTCCCAACCAGCCCGATCTCTACACTGTTTTTGCGTGCCTTGATGCGTTCGACCATACCGGTCCAATCGCTTAGATCAGGCGGTGCGGCTTTGATGCCTAATTCCCGGCAGACAACATCTGAAAAGTGTGATCTTTCCAACATCAGCGGCGCTTCATAAAGAATGGGGAGCGTCATGTTTTCAATGACACAGTCAGTTTTGACATTGCAGAACAGCGATATTTTATTGAAGATGGACTGTTCCAGCGGTCGATTGCAGCGAAGTACGATCATATCGGGATCGATGCCCATGCCGCGCAGTTCTTTTACCGAATGCTGGGTCGGTTTTGATTTGTGCTCGTTTGAGCCGCTTAAAAAAGGCACTAAGGTAACATGAATGAACAGACTGTTTTCTTTTCCTACTTCCAATGAGATCTGACGGACCGCTTCTAAGAACGGCTGTGATTCAATATCGCCGATGGTGCCGCCGATCTCGGTAATGACGACATCTGCATCACTTTGTTTTCCTACCCGATACACAAATGCTTTGATTTCATCGGTGATATGGGGAATGACCTGCACGGTAGAGCCTAAATATTCACCGCGTCTTTCTTTGTTCAATACATTCCAGTACACTTTTCCCGTAGTAAGATTAGAAAAGCGGTTTAGGTCCTCGTCAATAAAACGCTCGTAATGTCCAAGGTCAAGATCGGTTTCAGCGCCGTCTTCGGTTACATAAACCTCACCGTGCTGATAAGGGCTCATCGTTCCCGGATCGACGTTGATGTAAGGATCCAGCTTTTGTGCCGCGACCTTTAAGCCGCGTGCCTTTAACAGCCTGCCAAGTGATGCGGCGGTAATGCCTTTGCCAAGTCCTGATACGACGCCGCCGGTTACAAAGATATATTTTGTCATAATCGATTCCTCGCTCTTTTATGTATGATCACAGTGTTATTTCTGCGGATGTTCTGTCAATATCGCAAATGTACGGTTTGATTTGTGCAAGATAATGATCTACCTGTTCCACACATCTGCCGATATATCGTTCCGGCTTCAAAAGTTCTTTCATTTCCGCCTCACTGAGTCCAAATTGCGGTTCTGCGCTCAAAAAGTGCAGCAGATCGCAAGTCCCGCCGTTTCGCATCTCTTCCACCGCTCTCATAGAGCAGGTGCGGATGATCTCATGGATCTGTTGGCGATCGCCGCCGCGCTTGACTGCTTCCATCATTAAGTTTTCCGTTGCGATAAACGGCAGGTATTCCTGTACTGTTTTGGCAATGATTTTTTCATTTACATGAAGCCGGCTTGTCACATTTTGTGCTAAGCGCAGGATCGCATCGGCACAAAGGAATCCTTCCGGCATGGAGATGCGGCGGTTAGCGGAATCATCAAGAGTCCTTTCCAGCCACTGGGTAGAGGCGGTAATGGCCGCATTGCCGCTGTCAAAGATGAGATATCTCGCCAAAGAACAGATACGTTCTGTCCGCATGGGATTACGTTTATAAGCCATGGCGGAAGAACCGATCTGATTTTTTTCAAAAGGCTCTTCCACTTGTCTGTCATGCTGGAGCAGACGAATATCGTTTGCCATTTTGTAGCAGCTTTGGGCGATTACGGAAAGGCAGTTTAAGATCCTGCTGTCTAATTTGCGCGGATAAGTTTGTGAGCAGATCGGATAACATTGATCAAAGTCAAAATCATGAGCGATCAAACGATTCATTTCATCGATTTTGTCATGATCGCCGTCAAACAGCTCCACAAAGCTGGCTTCGGTTCCGGTCGTGCCGCGGCATCCTAAAAAACGCATATGGGCGAGTACAAAATCAATCTCCTCTAAATCGCTCATCAGATCCTGCAACCAAAGGGCAGCCCGTTTGCCGACGGTTACCAGCTGTGCCGGCTGATAGTGGGTATAGCCTAAGGTAGGCAGTGCTTTGTAGGTTTGTGCGAAATCAGCGAGATTTGCGACTACCTTTAATAATTCTTTTCGTAAATAGCGTAAGGCGTCTCGATAAATAATGAGGTCGGCATTGTCCGTTACATAACAGCTGGTAGCGCCTAAATGGATGATTCCGGCAGCCGATGGCGCTGCTTTTCCATAAGCGTATACATGTGCCATGACATCATGACGAACCTCTTTTTCTCTTTGTTTGACACATTCATAATCAATGTCGCAAATATGTGCTTCCAGTGCCGCGACTTGTGCTTCGCTGATCGGCAGTCCCAATCGGGACTGGGCTTTTGCTAAAGATACCCACAGCCTGCGCCAAGTCTGATAGCGGTTATCCGCTGAGAACAAGGCGAGCATATAGGGAGAGGCGTATCTGTTTGATAATGGAGATTCATATTGTTGTTTCATTTTCATTCTTCCTCCTTGTTTTTGATGATGATGCTTTCTCTTTCCGCACCTACTGAAATATAGCGGATCGGACAGGCAATCGTGTCTTCTATAAAGCGCAGATAGACTTTAGCGGCTTCGGGCAGATCTTTCCATTTGCGAATCGCTGAGATATCACACATCCAGCCGTCAAAATAGCGAATGATCGGCGCTGCTTTAGCAAGGGCGGCGGGGAAAGGAAAGCGCGTAACTGTTTTCCCATCGATCTCATAGGCGATACAGACCGGGATCTTTTCCATCGTGCTCAGTACATCCAGCTTGGTAATGACAATTTCGGTTGCGTCCTGTATGGCAATGCCATATGCAGTGGCAACCAGATCCAGTGCGCCGACCCTGCGCGCTCTGCCGGTCTTTGCCCCATATTCTCCTCCGGCTTCCCGCAGCTGCTTAGCCGCTTCGCCGAACAGTTCACTGACAAAAGGTCCCTCACCGACACAAGTGGAATACGCTTTGACAATGCCCAGCACCTTTTCTATTTTTATGCCGGGATAGCCGCATCCGATCGGCGCATAAGCCGCGATGGTATTAGAAGAAGTGGTATAGGGATAAATACCGAAATCCAGATCACGAAGCGAGCCGAGCTGGGCTTCAAACAAGATCTGTTTTCCCGCTTCTTCTGCTTTCTTCAAATAGGCGCCGGTATCGCAGATAAACGGCTTGATCTGTTCGCAGTAAGTGTGCAGCCATTCATCCAGCATGGCTTCGGTATAAGGCTTGGCCCCGTAGACCTTTGTCAATGTGAGGTTTTTCCATTCCATAAGATCCAGTAACTGTTCCTTTAATGCTTCCGGGTAAAACAATTCTCCTGCCAAAACGGTCTTTTTCTGATATTTGTCCGAATAAAACGGGGCGATCCCCTGTTTGGTAGAACCGTATTTTTTATCCGCAAGGCGCATTTCCTCAAGTGCGTCCATCTCTCTATGCCATGGCAGCAGTAAAGAAGCGCGTTCACTGATCTTCAAGTTATCCGCAGTGATGGCTACGCCCTTTTCACTTACCTGTACGATTTCCTTCCAAAGGCTTTCCGGGTCAAGCGCGACGCCGTTGCCGAGCACATTGACGACTCCTTCTCTGAAAATGCCTGAGGGAAGAAGATGCAGGGCAAATTTGCCTTTATCATTGATGATGGTATGTCCGGCATTGCCGCCGCCCTGATAGCGCACCACGACATCATAATGCGCAGTCAGAAGATCGACCATTCGTCCCTTTCCCTCATCTCCCCAGTTAATACCTACAACTACACAGTTTGCCATAATGTCCTCCTTTATCAAACTTGGCCGCAAGCGCGTTTCATCACTTCGCCATATGCTTCTTCAACGCCGCCTAAATCATAGCGAAAGCGGTCTTTGTCAAGTTTTTTCCCGGTTTTTTGATCCCAGAGCCGACAAGTGTCCGGACTGATTTCATCGGCGAGAAGGATCCTGCCGGCTGTATCTTTTCCAAACTCAATCTTAAAATCCACTAAGGTAATGCCGCGTTCATCCCAAAATCGCTTCAGCTCTTCATTGATCATAAAGCCATATCGCTTGATCGTTTCGATTTCTTCCTGCTCGCAAAGGCCTAATGCTACCGCATGATACGTATTTAACAGCGGATCTTCCAGCGCGTCGTTTTTATAGGAAAACTCAATGGTTGCGGCAGGAAAGGGGATGCCTTCAGCGATGCCGTATCGCTTCGCAAACGATCCCGCGGAAAGATTACGGACAATGACTTCCAGCGGGAAGATGCTTACTTTTTTTACCAGCGTTTCCCGCTCGTTTAATTCTTTTACAAAATGAGTCGGTATGCCGGCTTTTTCCAGTTCCTGCATGAACAGATTGCTCATTTTGTTATTGATGATGCCTTTTCCTTCGATCGTTCCTCTTTTGTGCCCGTTTTGTGCAGTTGCATCATCTTTGTAGGAAACGATGAGAAAAGCGGGATCATCGGTTTCATATACTTTTTTCGCTTTTCCTTCATACAGCAGTTTTTGTTTTTTCATATCGATCTACCTCTTTCTTTTTTATCAATTAGACAAATGCCTAATAGCCGATCAGCATAGGTTGGAAACAGCTAATACTGTTTTGCGCTAACACATTCGGCTTCATCAGTGACCATACGTAGTTTTCCCATCTGATCGCACAAGCTATCATAAGCAGCCGCTGCTTTTTCAAGCAGATCTTCTGTCAAAGCGGCGATACGCACAATGACATCTGCAAGTTTGATGAGCAGGGCATTTCAGATGATTGACTTGCTTGTAAGCGATGGTCTGGGCATCTCTTTGTTGTATGCTTCCACTGCCCGCTTTTTCATCGCCTTTCTTAGCGCATGATAGCTGTCAGTGGGAAGCACAGCCTCCATCACTCTGTCATCGAAAACGTTACTGCCGAAAATCGCTGTTGCGCGGCTCATTCCTTATCCTCCTTCGATCAAATAGAAAAAGGCGTCTTTAAGGGTATGAAAACCACTTAAAGACGCCTTTGCCTTTAACGAAGAAATACTATCATAGGAATGTTTGCTTGTCAATGCGTTTCAGCAGGCTTTCCTGTTTGATAACCGTTCTTTTTGATCGGAGCATAGAAAAAAAGAAGATAGATATGTTATAATTTTAAGCAGTTGAAGTAAAAAACAAGATCATCATAAAAACAGATATATACACTTGATCAAGGAAAGAGGTAGTTTTATGAAATATGCAGAGGAAGAAGTAAAACAGTACATCAGTGAAGATGATGTAAAATTTATCCGGCTCGCTTTCTGTGATGTATTTGGCAGACAAAAAAATATTTCGATCATGCCGACGGAATTGGATCGTGCTTTTGCGGATGGCATCGCTTTTGATGCGTCCTCGGTGCAGGGTTATGGCGATGAAACGCACTCCGATCTGTTCTTAAAACCGGATAGTCAAACACTGATGGCGCTTCCTTGGCGTCCGGAGCATGGCAAGGTCGTCAGGATGTTCAGTGAGGTAACCTATCCTTCCGGTGAAATTTATGAGTGCGATACCCGATATCTGTTAAAAAAAGCGATCCGGGATGCACAAAAGGCTGGGGCTTCTTTCTATTTCGGTGCAGAGCAGGAGTTTTATCTCTTTGAACTGGATCAAAACGGGGAAGCGACGAAAAAGCCTTATGATCATGCGGGCTATATGGATATTGCACCGGATGATAAGGGGGAAAATATCCGCCGTGAGATCTGCCTGACATTGGAACAAATGGGGATCCGACCGGAAAGCTCTCATCATGAAGGCGGTCCGGGACAAAATGAAATTGATTTTCGCTATTCGGACCCGCTTACGGCTGCCGACAATGTCATGACCTTTCAAACGATCGTGAAAACGGTTGCTTACCGCAATGGTCTCTGTGCTGATTTTACGCCGAAGCCGCTTGAAGAAGAACCGGGCAACGGCTTCCATATCAATGTGTCGATCAAGAGTGATGACGGGGCCGATCATCTGCATCATGTAGTGGCAGGGATCCTTGATAAAATTGCGGAAATGACGGTTTTTCTCAATCCGAGCGAAGCGTCTTATCTGCGCTTTGGCCATAGTCGCGCACCGCGCTATATTTCCTGGTCCAGTGAGAATCGAAGCCAGTTGATCCGCATTCCCGCTGCCCGTGGGGAGTATCGTCGTGCTGAGCTGCGCTCTCCTGATCCGATGGCAAATCCTTATCTTGCGTTTGCCTTGATCATTTATGCGGGGTTATATGGAATCCAAAAGGAATTGACCATGCCGCAGGCAGTCGATCAAAATCTGTTTAAGGCAGATGCGGATCTACTTGCGCACCTGCAAAAACTGCCTGATTCTTTGGCAGAGGCGCGTTTGCTTGCCAAACAGAGCACATTTATCGCAAAACATGTGCCACAGGCAGTCGTAGATATTTACTGCAAGAAATAGTTTTCATGAAATCAGGGAAGGAGGGAGCGATGCCATGTCTTTACAAGAACGTGTTTACAGTGTGCTGGTCGTTTCCGCATCAAAACACTTTCAAACGGTTATGACGGAGCTGCTCCCTGCTTCTGGATATGAACCGATTTGTTTTGCGGGCGGTGTGAATCAGGCGAAGCGTCTGCTCGCAGTGCGTACATTTGATTTTATCATCATCAACTCGCCGCTGACAGATGCCACAGGCGTTCATTTTGCGATTGACTGCTGCCGTGGTCAAAATACGGTAGTGCTTTTGTTGGCGGGTGCAGATGTGCATGATGAAGTACATGAAAAGGTTGTGGCATATGGGGTGTTTACCTTGCCGAAGCCAACCAGCAGAGCCACTTTGCATCAGGCGCTTCGCTGGATGTCCAGCGCCAGAGAACAACTGCGCCGACTGGAACAAAACACTTCTTCCATTGAAGAACGGATGGAAGAGATCCGGATGATCAATCGTGCCAAGTGGCTGTTGATCAGGGAATTGCAGATGTCAGAGCCTGAAGCGCATCGTTATCTTGAGAAAAAAGCAATGGATCACTGCATTTCTAAAAAAGAGGCTGCCAAGCATATCATCAAACGATATGCCTAAAGCTAAAAAATCCTGTAACATCACGCATATGGAAAAACGATGACAGAAAACAAGGATCGACTTATGAAAATCAATCCTTGTTTGTTTTTATTTCATTTTTACCATATGCTTTTTACATCAATTCTTTTAATTGCTTCAGCACATCTTCAAAATATGTGAAGGCATCGTCGTAGACCGCATCGCTTCTTGGATCGACGCCGGCATGTACCAGTTCATCGATCGGCGATTCACTGCCGCCTTTGCTTAAGAAAGCGAGATAGTCTGCTACTTCACCTGCTTCGATCTTCTTGACGAAGCTTAAAGCGACTGCCATTCCCAGCGTGTATTTATAGACATAGAAGTTGTAGTAGAAGTGTGGAATATAATAGCACTTATAGCCTTCTAATTCGTCAATGCAGACACTTTCTCCGTAATAGTCTTTTGACAGCTGAATGAAATAATCAGTCAAAACAGAAGAAGATACCGGCTGATCCTGTTCGATCAGTTCATGCAGATGGCTTTCAAACTTCGCATACATCGGCTGACGGTATAATGTGCCGACCAGCTGTTCCAGCAGGTTTGCCAAGATGTATTTGCGGTATTGGCGATCATCGCTTGTCTTCAGCAGATAATTGTTTAACAAGATCTCATTGACCGTGCTGGCAACCTCCGCCACAAAGATACGATAATCGGACAGCAGCGGGCGCTGGGTGGTGCGGGAGAAATAAGAGTGCATCGAATGGCCCAGTTCATGCGCCAGGGTGCTGAGGGAATCATAATTGCCCGTAAAATTTGTTAAGATATAAGGAAGGGAATCATGACAGCCGCCGGAATAAGCGCCGCCGACTTTCTGTTCATGCGGGAAGCAGTCTACCCAGCGTTCTTCCTGCGCACGCGTCAATAGTTTTCCATAGGTTTCGCCTAACGGCGCCAGCGCTTTGCGAATGATGTCAAAGCTTTCTTCGATCGTATAGGAAACATTGACGTCCTTGATATAAGGAAGCAGTAAGTCATATGTGTGCTGTTCTTTTAATCCCAGTTGTTCTTTACGGAAGGCAAAATAGTCATGGCGTGCCTGCTTGTATTTTTCATTTGCCATATGCAGCACTTTGTCATACAGCGTTTGATCCGCGCCATCTGCGAATAAACTTGCTTCCAGCGCCGATGAAAAGTTACGCATTTTGGCGTTAAACACCTGTCCTTTCGCATGCCCTTTCAGCATCTGGGCGAGTGCATTGCTATAACGCTCGTATTCCTGATACAGATTCGTAAAAGCTTGTTTACGGACCTCGACATCAGGGTGAAATAAGAAAGAGGTATAGGTCGCATCACTTAAAAACTGCTCTTCTCCATCTACCATGACCGGATCAAAACGCATTCTGAATGCGTCATAGATCTGAGCAGGGGCTGTGGCGATTTCACCGATCTCTGCCAACAGCTGTTCTTTTTCCGCGTCGAGACGATGTGGAATGGTGCGAAACAGCTCGCTCATCGGATAGCGGAAATCCGCGCATGCCTCATCCTGCAAATAAGAGTCGATCGCTTCTTTTGCTTCGATCAGTTCTACATCACAAAAGCTCAAGCCGGTCATCGCCTGCTGATACACCTGCATCGCTGCGGCTTTATTCATCGTATTTTGGGGAATGGACGGCTCTACATCACAGCTCATATTCGCATAGACGATGCACTGTTCCAGATAGCGCTCCATATCCTCCTTCGTTTCCATATAGCAGATAAAATGGTCTTTGGTATCTGCCAGATGTCCTTTCATCGCGATCAGCGCCGCTAATCCTTGTTTGGCCTTGGCAAGCGCATTGTCAAAAGCCTGCTGATCGGGGAATAGTTTGGTTAGATCCCAAGTGTACTTGGTTTCGATCTCATTTCGTTTCATCGTATCACACTCCTTTATGTTTTAGTATAACCCTTTTTTCTTGAAGTGCCAATACTTTATGTTATAATGAAACCAAGAGCATAGGGCTCATCAGAAAAAGGAGGTTGTTATATGTCTACACCGCATAATCAGGCAGCAAACGGCGAGATCGCTAAAGTGGTGCTGATGCCGGGAGATCCGCTGCGCGCCAAATACATTGCCGAAACATTTTTAGAAGATCCGACGATGTTCAATACCGTGCGCAATATGTACGGCTATACCGGAACTTATAAAGGAACACGCATTTCCGTAATGGGAAGCGGCATGGGGATGCCTTCGATCGGCATTTACTCCTATGAACTGTTCTCTCACTATGATGTGGAGTGCATCATTCGCATCGGCAGCGCCGGCGCTTATACCGAGGAACTGCATTTATTCGATCTGGTATTAGCAAGCGAGGCATGGAGCGAATCCACTTTTGCACTTGCCCAAAGCGGCGATGATGAAACGCGGCAGAAACCAAGTGCAAGGGTAAACGCAGCAATCAAAGAAGCAGCTGCTTCCTTGCAAAAACCATTAACGGAAGCCTGTATTCATTCCAGCGATGTGTTCTATCATGAAGCGAATGTGGATGGCCATCGGGAGTTTTATGCAAAGCATGGCTGTGTCTGTGTGGAAATGGAAAGCTTTGCGCTGTTTCACAATGCCAAAGTGCTGGGAAAACATGCGGCTTGTCTTTTGACGATATCCGATTCTTTGGTAACGCATGAAGAGACTACGGCAAAGCAGCGAGAAAATTCATTTACCAATATGATGGAGGTGGCGTTAGAGGCCGCCCTGAAATTGGCATGATCAACAAGCCTTTCTTTACAGAGAGGCTTTCTTTTAAGGAGAGAAGAGCATGAAACAAAGCATCACAACGGCTCTAATGGAGTGGTATGAAGAAAATAAACGAGATCTGGCATGGCGCAGAGATCAGGATGCTTATCGGATCTGGGTAAGCGAGATCATGCTGCAGCAGACGCGGGTAGAGGCGGTCAAAAGCTATTATGCGCGTTTTATGGAAGCGCTGCCGACATTAAGACATTTAGCAATGGCTGATGAGACAGAGCTGCATAAGCTGTGGGAAGGACTGGGCTATTATAATCGGGTCATGAACATGAAAAAATGCGCACAGATCTGTATGGAAAACTATGACGGCTGTTTGCCTGCTGATTATGAGGAATTACAAAAGCTGCCCGGGATCGGCAGCTATACGGCAGGCGCCATCGCTTCGATCGCTTATGATCTGCCGGTGTGTGCGGTAGACGGCAATGTCATGCGGGTATTTTCCCGCTTGTGTAATGATGAAAGCGATATTGCCAAAGCGGCAGCGAAAAAACATTTTGAAGCGGTCGTCATGCAATATGTGCCAACGTGCGGTGCCGGCATCTTTAATCAGGCGATCATGGAACTGGGCGCGCTCATCTGTGTGCCAAACGGCGCTCCCCATTGTTCCTTATGCCCGCTGGCATCGCTTTGCGAAGCGCATCGGCTGGGCATCACCTCAAAACTGCCGGTCAAAAGCGCCAAGAAAAAACGCCGTATCGAACAAAAAACGGTTGTCGTTTATCTTTATGAAGATCAGCTTCACTTGCGCAAACGTGAAGCCGGCGGTTTATTGGCTTCCCTTTACGAATTCGATGTTTATGAAGGCGTTTATGAGGAAACGCAATTAACGAACAAGCTGCAAGAAGCTGCTCACTTAAAGCAATTAGTACCTTTAGGCAAAGCAAAGCATATCTTTACCCATTTGGAATGGCATATGAACGGCTGGCTGGCGATCTTGCAGGAACCCTTTGATCAAGATGGCATATGGGTGGATCTGGATACGTTAAATAAACAGTATGCTTTGCCAAGCGCTTATCAGCGCTATAAAGATGCCGTTGCCTTATGGCTGAAAGGATGATCGAGATGGAATTGTTAAAACAGTTGGAAGCGCTGGTTCCTTATGATGAAACGGAACAGGCGGATCAAGCGGTCATGATCGCATATTTGAAGGAGCATGACGACGCATTTTTGCGAAGCAATCGCATTGCCCATTTCACCGCTTCGGCATGGATCGTCAATCAAGATAAAAGTAAAGTATTGTTGATCTATCATAACATTTATGATTCATGGGGCTGGTGCGGGGGCCATGCGGACGGAGAACGGGATCTGCTTGCCTGTGCGTTAAAGGAAGCAAGGGAAGAAACCGGACTGGAAGCATTTACCGTGCTGGATGAAAAGCCGCTTTCCTGCGAGATCGCACCGGTATTTGCGCATCGTAAAAACGGGAAAGCCGTGAACGCTCACCTGCATTTGAATGTTACTTATGCATTGATGGCAGATGATCAAAGTCCTTTGCGTATCAAGCCGGATGAAAACAGCGGGGTCAAATGGTTTGCGATCGATTGCTATGAGGAAGTGATACGGGAACAGGATATGTTGCCGATCTATCGCAAATTGACAAAACGCATCTTGACGAAGTAACGATCCATATAGGAAAATTGCCCAGCCTCCTTTGCTTTTTACGCATAGTTTAGAACAGATATGGGGGTTATGGAAGTGAAGGAGAAAAACGGTCGGTTCATACGGACAGATGCGTCCATGCCGCTTCAGGTGCTGAAATTCGGCGGCACTTCAATGCGTACACGCACGACGCGAAAAGCAGTCATCGCACATATCAAAACGCAGCGGGAGAAAGCAAAGCTGGTCGTCGTTGTTTCTGCGATGGGCAGATTTCGCGACCCTTATGCGACAGATACCCTGCTTTCCCTCGGTTCACTGAAAATGCGGAAAAAAGAACAGGCTTCCCTCGTGTCGATCGGGGAACAGTTGTCTGCCTTGACCTTGTGTGCGGAGCTGCTGGAAGAAGGAATCAGCGCCTGTACCCTTTCTTTTCTGGAAGCGGGGATCATCAGCGATCAGCACTATGATTATGCACAGGTCAAATATATGGATCCAAGCGGTATCTTAAAAGCATTGGAACAGTTTGATGTCGTGGTGGTCGGCGGCTTTATCGCCATAGATGAGGAGATGGAAGTAACGACGCTGGGCAGAGGAGGAAGTGATTACAGCGCGGTCTTGTTCGCCGATATGCTGGGATTAAAGGAAGCGATCATCTATACCGATGTAAACGGCGTCTATGTGGAAGATCCCAAGCAGCAAAAGAACGCCCGCAAATATGAATATCTGAGCTATGGAAGCATGCTTGCTTTGCATTCACGGGTGCTGCATGATCGCTGTGTCGTATATGCGCGTGATCATCACATCCGCATTTATGTAAAAGGTACTTTCTCGAAAGAGGAGGGAACATGGATCGGTTCCTGATGATTTTTGGTGATCGGAAAGTGAAATTGCCGCGCATTTTTTCATCTTGCGTGCTATAATAATAGAGCGAGGTGAGTATGATGAAAAAGCATATTTTAATGGTAAGCGATATGGCCTGTGAAAACTGTGCCAAGAAAATCGAGAATGCGCTGAAGCAGACAAGAGTGGATTTTGAAGTCAATCTGGAGCAGAAAGCAGTGATCGTGTACGGCGATGCGGACATGATCAATGTTGCGAAAAAGACGATCTCCGATATCGGCTTTACGGTCTTATAGTCTTATTGAAAATGATTGGATCAAACAGAAGGAAATGCCGGAATGCTTTCCTTTTTTTTGTTTTTTGCAAGGGGAATCAGCCGGCAAAAGACGGTGTGGAAAAGAATAGGGAAACGATCATGGAAAGATGCAAAAAGATAAAACATGTTTCATGTGCATTTCAGCGTTTGCGAAACAGTGTGAGATTGATAAATGCACCGACTAAGAGCAGCGCTCCATATACCATGCGCATGCCATGATGCCCCATGATTTCATAAATTCCCAGATCAAAATCAAACAGCAGATAAAGGCCGCCCTGGACGCCTAAAAGAATGGAAAGAAACAGAGCGCTCTTTTGTAAAAGATTCATGCTATCACCCTTATTACTCTATGATTTCTTTTCCTTTGATTATGTATTTTATCGACAGATTTGGCATAAATTAAAGGTGAAGAAAGGAGAACGAAATGAAAGCAAAACTTATTGCGGGCATCAGTGCGCTCGTTTTGGTCGTATTGTTATTGCTGATGTGGAAACCGCAGTCTTTTGAGGATCGCTTTGACGATGTGATGCAGGATCTGACATCTTATGAATTAGAAGGCGATATGGAAATTACCAAAGGGGAAGACATAAAGAGCTTTGCACTGTCTGTCGCCTATCAGAAAAAGGAAAAGCAGGATCTGTTTCGGGTATCGCTCTATGATAAGGAGCTGAATCAGGAACAGACCATCATTCGCAATCAAGACGGTGTATTCGTGGCAACGCCGAGCCTGAATCAAGTGTTTCAGTTTGAAGGGGATTGGCCGCTCAATACCCCGAAGCCTTATCTGCTTCAGTCAATGGCAGAGATCGTGAACAGTGAAAAGGCGGAAATCAGTGAGGAAAAAGAAGGTTACTTAGTGAAAAGCGAGGTTGACTATCCCAATAATCCGACTTTTGCCAAACAGGAGATGATGTTTGATGAAGAAGGCAAGATCAAATGGATCCAGATCTTTGACAAAGATAACAGCACACAGATGAAGTTGGTTTTTCATACCTGCACTTATAACAAAAAGGTAAAGGACAGCGTATTTGAGACGCCGAAGAAGCTGGAGCAGAAAACAGCGGCTGCCACCATCAGCGAAGCCGATCTGCCGCTTTATCCGATGCAGGTGTTTGATGCGGTCCTGCAAAACCGCAGTGTGGTGGAAACCGGTGATAAAAAGCGTTATGTCATGGAGTATACGGGGGATAAGAACTTTACGGTCATTCAAAGTGTTTATGCGCCTGCAGAAGAAACAGAAGTGGTGCTGATGAGCGGTGAAATGGTCGATGCGCTGGATCTGATCGGCTTTTATGACGGCAATCATATGAGTGCGATTCAAAATGGGGTGGAATTCAGCGTATTCAGCGATGATCTGTCTTTGGAGGAAATGATGCGGGTCATTTCCAGCATGCAGGTGGCAGTGATGAAATAATGATCAGACGCGGAGATGTATATTATGCGGATCTTTCGCCGGTAGTGGGCAGTGAACAGGGCGGTATGCGCCCGGTGGTCATTATCCAAAACGACAAAGGCAACCGTTATTCCAAAACGGTCATCGTCGCGCCGGTATCCACGCGTATGAGCAAGCCGCCCATCCCCACCCATGTGATCTTTTCCGATGACGCTTTGCATTATGTATCGATGATCTTATGTGAGCAGGTACGTACGATCGACAAAAAAAGGCTGGGACAATGGCTTTGTCATCTAAGCGGCGAAACATTGGAAAAGGTTGATCAGGCAATCAAAATATCGCTTGGTTTAGAGCGAAATATTGGTTCTTGATACAGGTAAATCAGGCTTTGGGAAACGCGTAAAAAAGTTCTCAAAGCCTATTGCCAATTATAGTGAAACATGATATTATATACGAGCATTATCAGTAATGGTTCAGAAACGGAGATGTACTCAAGTGGCTGAAGAGGTGCCCCTGCTAAGGGCATAGGTCGGGAAACTGGCGCGAGGGTTCAAATCCCTCCATCTCCGCCATTATGATAATAAAAGTAAAAAAAAGTCATTGACAAATGGTTGCGTTATGTTATAATAAGCAAGCAGTCGATAAAAGATGGTCCAGTGGTGTAGTGGTTAACATGCCTCCCTGTCACGGAGGAGATCGTGGGTTCGAGTCCCATCTGGACCGCCAGTTAATAGAAATGTTCCGATGCGGAACTTTTTTTATGGGACTGCTTCATTGCATGCCAAACTTTTTATGGGATTTGCGAAAAGAATGAGATTTGTTATTGCATTTTTTATGGAAATTGTTTAGAATAATGGCATATCGGGATGTAGCACAGCTTGGTAGTGCACTTCGTTCGGGACGAAGGGGTCGCAGGTTCAAATCCTGTCATCCCGACCAGTTGTTTCAGATCGCACGGCATGTGCGTTTTTTTTATTGTAGAAGAAAGCGGCTGTTTGTATGATCGGCTAATGAAAAAGAGCGGAAATACTTTTGCTAATAGGCTGTAAAATAAGAAAAGCGAAACAAAAAGACGTTTTATATCTAACGCTTAGAAAAGGCGATGCAGAGGGGAAGGTGAAAATCCGGCAGACAGCGATAAAATTGGAAAAAAGTCCTTGCATTTTTAGAAAACATGTAGTAAGATAATAAACGTACTCAAGGTATAGCAACATGCGCCCATAGCTCAACTGGATAGAGCGTTTGACTACGGATCAAAAGGTTGCGGGTTCGATTCCTACTGGGCGCGCCATTTAGAAAAATGCTTCTCGAAAGAGAAGTTTTTTTATGCACGCAAAAGATATGGGACGTCAATGGTGCGTCAAGGGGCATAAAAGTGTTTGACCGTGGTGCAGGTGTCGAGAAAAGGCGTGTTTTTTTCTTCTCATAATAGGTAGTATTTTGTGTATAAGTATAGTATAATATGAGCGTTTAAGAAAATGGAGGATATTGATATGAGTTTGATTGAAACTGAATTGAAACAAGGGATCAAGTCGGCTTTGAAACAAGTATATGACTTGGAAGTAGAAAACGACTTTGTCGTAATCGAAATCCCGAAAAATCCCGATATGGGAGATTATTCTACAAATGTGGCAATGCGTTTGGCAAAGCAGCTGCATAACAGTCCGCGTGCGATTGCGGAAGGAATGTTGGAAGCGATCAAGGAAGCAAGTCCGTTTGTAGAAAGCGCCGAAGTAGCAGGTGCAGGTTTCATCAACTTCAGGATCAAGAAATCAAAAATTGCCGATGTAATCCATACCGTATTAAAAGAAGGGGAACATTTTGGGGAAAATGAAAGCGGGAAAGGTGTATCGATCCTCGTCGAATATGTATCTGCGAACCCGACCGGCGATCTGCATTTGGGTCATGCGCGCGGTGCGGCGTGGGGCGATTGCATTACGCGTCTGTTAAATAAATCGGGCTATAACTGCCTGCGCGAGTTCTATGTGAATGATGCGGGCGTGCAGATCACCAAGCTGGGACAGTCCCTGCTGGCACGTTATTTACAGTTGTTCGGCATTGATGCCGCATTGCCGGAGGACGGTTACCACGGGCAGGATGTTGCGGATATCGCCAAGATCGTAAAAGAACAGGAAGGCGATAAGTGGGTCAATGTTTCGGCCGATCAGGAAGAAGAACGCCTGCAGCATTTCCGCAAGGAAGGAATCCGTCTGGAATTGGACAAGATCAAGCGCGATCTGGATTACTTCCGCGTACATTTTGATTCTTGGATCTCTGAACAGAGTTTATATGACCGCGGTCTGGTAGAGGAAACTTTGAAAAAGATGGAAGACATGGGGCTGACTTACGAAAAGGATGGCGCTGTCTGGTTCAAGACGACCGAGTTTGGACGTGATGATAAAGACCGTGTACTGCGCAAGCAGGATGGTACTTACACTTATTTTGCACCGGATATTGCCAATCACATGGATAAGATCGCCCGCGGCTATCCGAAGATGGTAAATCTTTGGGGTGCGGATCACCATGGTTATATCGCCCGTATGAAAACAGCGATCCATGCGATGGGATATGGCTGGGATGATATGGAAGTAGATATCATCCAGATGGTGCGTTTGGTGGAAGACGGCAAAGAGGTAAAAATGTCGAAGCGTGCCGGCAATGCGATCACGATTCGCGAGCTGGTTGATGAAGTCGGTGCCGATGCGGCGCGTTACCTGTTCGTATCCAAAGCGGTAGATACGCATATGGATTTTGATATCGCCTTGGCAAAACGGAAGAGCAATGACAATCCGGTTTACTATGCACAATATGCACATGCACGTATGTGCTCGATCCTGCGGCAGGCGCCTGCCTTAAAGGAAGTAAACGAATATACACGTTTGACAAGTGAAAAGGAAAAGGCGTTATTGAAGCTGATCGCCGAGTTCCCGGAAATGGTTGCCGATGCGGCGCTTACTCGTCAGCCGAATAAAGTATGCAACTATATTCAGAAGCTGGCACAGCACTTCCATAGCTTCTACAATGCCTGCAAGGTGCTGGATGACAAGAATCCGGAGCTTTCCAATGAACGTCTGGCATTGTTGAATGCGACCAAGATCACGTTAGCCAATGCGTTGGATCTGGTTGGTGTCAGCGCACCGGAAAGAATGTAATAGAAAAGAGCAGTGAACGCGCGTTCACTGTTTTTTTGTACCGAAGCAAAGGATAGAAACGCGCATGCCGTATGTTTTGAAAAAAAGCAAAGGAAAACGCACGAACCGTTTTATATTCGCTGCATAAGGATAAAAGAAAGGATAGGAATACGGAGAAAACCGTCTTGTAAATGTGATAAAAATATTTATTTTCACAAGTGTGTTAATAATTGGAATTATGTATAAATAAGCGCGGTTCTGCCATGTTAGTAATGGTATCCGTGCGGCTTGAAAGCAGTGTGATACCATTTGAACCGGCAGGATCGTAAGAGGTGTTTATCTTGATGCGATTGTCATAATGAGGTGCAGAACGGCAAATGAAAGCCTTTACATTGATGAAAATGCCGTATTTTTCAGTAAAAATAGGTTTTTTTAGGCGATTTGACGATGATTTTGGAGAATATACAATCTCAGACTAGGCGAAATGTCCTACAAGGGGATGAAGGAAAGTGTAAGATAAACGTGTAAAGGGAGTGAAACCCTTACAACATTCCGCGGTAGTTGTAGAATTTCATTTTTCAGTTTCTGTAAGCGATTACCATTTGTGAAATAGTGGGATTGACAAAGCAGAGCACAGTCATTATGGTCTACATGAGTAGAAGAAGGAGAGATTAGTACATTATGACAGCAATTCATGTAACAAGCGAAATCGGCAAGCTTAAAAAAGTGCTTTTGCACAGGCCTGGTAGAGAGTTATTGAACTTGACACCAGACACTCTGGAAAGATTATTATTCGATGATATTCCTTTCTTAAAAGTGGCACAGGAGGAGCATGATGCATTCGCCAAGATCCTGCGCGACAATGGTGTTGAAGTTGTTTATCTGGAAGATTTAATGGCTGAGACACTTGCTGCAAACCCGGGACTGCGTGAACAATTCTTAAAACAGTTCATCGACGAAGCCGGTATCAAGACTGAAAAATATAAAAAGATCGTATATGATTTCTTAAATTCATACGATGATAATAAAGAATTGATCTTAAAGACGATGGAAGGCATCAATGTAAACGAGCTGGATTCCAAGCTGCGCAACATTGAAAATTCACTGGTCGATCTGGTAAGCGATGAAAGCAACTTTATCGCTGATCCGATGCCGAACTTATACTTTACCCGCGATCCATTCGGATCGATCGGCAACGGTGTTTCTTTGAACCGTATGTATTCAGTTACCCGTAATCGTGAAACGATCTATGCGGAATACATTTTCGATCATCATCCGGAATACAAAGGACAGGTAGACAAATACTTTGACCGTTATAATCCATTCCATATCGAAGGCGGCGATATCCTGAACCTGAACGATCATGTTCTGGCAATCGGTATTTCTCAGAGAACACAGGCAGACGCAATCGAAATGATCGCGAAAAATCTGTTCTCACATAAAGATGCGAAGATCGATACGATCTTGGCGTTCAACATTCCTAACAGCCGTGCCTTCATGCACTTGGATACGGTATTCACACAGATCGATAAAGATAAGTTTACCGTGCATCCGGGTATCATGGGACCGCTTCAGGTGTTTGAGATCACTGCTGATCCAGACAACAGCAATGAAGTGCTGGTAAAAGAAATGAACGACAAGCTGGAAAATATCTTAGCTAGATATTTAGGCATTCCGAAGGTAGAACTGATCATGTGTGCCGGCGGCGACAAGATCGCGGCAGAACGCGAACAGTGGAATGACGGTTCTAATACATTATGTATCGCACCGGGCGTGATCGTTGTTTACGAACGTAACGATGTGACCAATGCGCTGCTGAAAGAAAAAGGATTGACCGTATTGGAAATGCCGAGTGCCGAACTGTCAAGAGGACGCGGTGGTCCTAGATGTATGTCCATGCCGTTGGTGCGTGAAGAAGTAGAATGGTAAGAGCGACTTACCGATAAGCGACGAAAGTAAGAATTAAGAAAAGGAGATTAAGAAAAATGCCAGTTAATTTACGTGGAAGAAACTTTTTGAAATTATTAGACTATTCAACAGAAGAAATTTTGTATCTGATCGAGCTTTCTAAAGAAATGAAACGCTTGAAACTGACGCGTACACCGCACAAATATTTAGAAGGAAAAAATATCGTGCTGCTGTTTGAAAAAACATCTACGCGTACCCGCTGCTCTTTTGAAGTAGCCGGCTATGAATTAGGTATGGGCGTTACCTACCTGGATCCGGGTTCTTCACAGATGGGCAAAAAAGAATCGATCGAAGATACAGCGAAAGTATTAGGACGTTTCTATGATGGTATCGAATACCGCGGTTTCTCTCAGGAAATGGTAGAGACATTAGCGGAAAATGCAGGTGTTCCGGTATGGAACGGTTTGACTGACATGTTCCACCCAACCCAGATGATCGCCGATATGATGACGATCGAAGAAAACTTCGGCAGATTAAAAGGTCTGAACTTCACCTTCTTCGGAGATGCGCGCAACAATGTCGGCAACTCTTTGATGGTAGTATGTGCAAAACTGGGTATTAACTTTACCGCATGTGGACCAAAAGAACAGATGCCTGCTGAAGAATTAGTAGAAACCTGCAAAAAGATCGCAGCGGAAAACGGTTCGACGATCACATTGACCGATGATGTAAAAGTCGGTGCAACCGGTGCACATGCGATCTATACGGATATTTGGGTATCCATGGGTGAACCGGATTCTGTTTGGGAAGAACGTATCAAACTGTTAAGTCCATATCAGGTAAACAAAGAAGTAATGGCTATGGCAGCGCCGGATGCGATCTTCATGCACTGCTTGCCTTCTTTCCATGACCTGCATACAACAGTGGGACAGGATATCCATGAAAAATTCGGTCTGCCGGAAATGGAAGTTACCGATGAAGTATTCTTATCTCGCCAGTCAAAAGTATTTGACGAAGCAGAAAACCGTATGCATTCAATCAAAGCGATCATGTATGCGACTTTGATGTAATCAGGTGATCGAGCATGGGAAAAAAGTTAGTCATCGCACTTGGCGGGAACGCTTTAGGAAATACGCCTGAAGAACAGCTGGAATTAGTGAAAGACACAGCGAAAGCGATCGTTGATCTGGTAAAAGAGGGCAACGATGTGATCATCGGACATGGAAACGGTCCGCAGGTCGGCATGATTAACTTGGCTATGGATTATGCGGCAAACGGAGGAGCAGGGACTCCTTCGATGCCGTTCCCTGAATGCGGGGCAATGAGCCAAGGCTATATCGGTTATCACTTACAGCAGGCGATTCAGGAAGAACTGCGTAGAAACAAGATTCAAAAAGGCTGTGCCGCAATCGTTACCCAAGTCGTGGTAGACGCTGCGGATGAAGCATTTAAGAACCCTACAAAACCGGTAGGAATGTTCTATGACAAAGAAACCGCTGATCAGTTGGCGGCAGAAAAAGGCTTTACGATGAAAGAAGATGCCGGACGTGGTTATCGCCGTGTGGTACCTAGTCCGAAACCGGTACGCATCGTAGAACTGGATATGGTGAATCAGCTGGTAGAAGCAGGCAATATCGTGATTACGGTCGGCGGCGGCGGTATTCCGGTCGTGGAAAGCGCAGACGGCTTAAAAGGTGTTGCTTCCGTCATTGATAAAGACCGTTCCAGCGCCAAATTGGCAATGGATATGAAAGCGGATATGCTGGTGATCTTAACGGCAGTAGACCGCGTCTGCATCAATTTCAATAAACCAAACCAGCAGGAACTGGCAGAAATCAATGTTGCACAGGCAAAACAATATATCGACGAAGGTCATTTTGCACCTGGCAGCATGTTGCCGAAAGTAGAAGCATGTCTGGATTTTGTGGAAAATAATCCGGACGGCGTGGCGCTGATTACTTCGCTGCAAAGAGCGAAGGATGCGCTGCATGGGGAAACAGGTACTATCATCAGAAAATAGTATCACGATCAATTTATCCAAAATTCAATCAAATATAAAGAAAGAGAGGACGGATTATGGAAAAGAGAAAAGGGTTTAAGATGCCTTCCGCCTTCACCGTGTTATTTTTGATCATCATCATATTATGGATCGTAACACAGTTTATCGGCGGCAGCGTAACACCTGCGAAGCTGCATCAATTATTCATGGCCGCTCCGAAAGGAATGGTAGATGCGATTGATGTATCCTTCTTCGTTATGGTTCTGGGTGGTTTCCTTGGCGTTGTTACGAAGACCGGTGCTCTTGATGCCGGTATCGCCAGGTTGGTAGCCAGAATGAAAGGCAAAGAAATCATGATGATTCCGGTGCTGATGTTTGTATTCTCATTAGGCGGAACTTCATACGGTATGGCGGAAGAAACGATCGGTTTCTATCCGATGATCGTTGCGACGATGATGGCCGCAGGTTTCGATGCTTTGACCGGATGCTCCGTTATTTTGATCGGTGCAGCACTTGGATGTCTGGGTTCTACGGTCAATCCGTTTGCGGTCGGTGCCGGCGTTGATGCCGTTACCAGTGCAATGGGTGAGGGATTTGTGGCAAATCAGGCTGTCCTGATCGGACTCGGCTTGATCTTGTGGCTGACTGCTTATGTTGTATGTACTTGGTATGTTATGCGTTATGCAAAGAAAGTGCAGGCGAATAAAGCAGCGACATTGTTAAGCGCAGAAGAAGTTGCCGATTCGGAAAAAGAATACGGAAAAGGCGACAATGAAGAAGTGCTGGAATTTACCGGCAAACGAAAAGCAGTCATGGTCATCTTTGCATTTGCGTTTGTTGTGATGATCCTCGGTATGATTCCTTGGGGTTCATTCGGCATTACGATCTTCGATAGCTGGACCGGTTGGCTGACTGGTTTACCGTTAGGTCAATGGTACTTCCAGGATTTACAGCTATGGTTCTTCTTAATGGCAATCATTGTCGGTCTGGTATATGGACTGAAAGAAAAAGAAATCGTTGATTCTTTCATTTCCGGTGTTGCGGACATGGTATCTGTTGCATTGGTCGTAGGCGTTGCGCGCGGTATCTCTATCTTGATGGCAGAAACCGGCTTGCAGGACTATATCCTGACTGCGGCTGCGAACGCATTACAAGGCGTTAACTCTGGATTATTTGCAAGTATGTCATACATTGTATATTTAGGATTGTCCTTCTTAATTCCTTCTACTTCAGGACTTGCATCCGGTTCCCTTCCGGTATTTGGACCGCTGGCCGCAAAACTCAGCCTGAGTCCGGAAGTCATGATCATGATTTTCGTAGCTGCCTGTGGTTTGGTAAACTTTATTACACCGACTTCCGGTGTCGTAATGGGTGGTCTTCAGACATCCCGTGTGGAATGGACGACTTGGATCAAGTTTACGGCTAAGCTGCTCTTAATGTTGCTTGTCATCGATATCATTATCCTATCTGTTGCAATGATGATGCTGTAAAATAATCATAGTATATAAAAAACCGGAACTTTCCGGTTTTTTTATGTTATAATGAAAAAAGATAGAGGTAGCAGTTATGTCAAAACTAATTGAAATTCAAAATCAGTTCTGTTCTAATTATGACCGCAAAAAATTCTGCGGTTTTGATATGGAAGTAACAGAAGCGCCTACAAAGCCGCTGATCCATCAGACTGCCCGCTTTTTGTTTTTCATGAAAGGGCATGGGAGGCTCATCGTAGATGATATCGAATATGAAATCAAACCTTATACACTGGTAGCCATCATGCCATGGGAGATCACGAAGATTTCCGCAGTCGAGGAACCGCTTCAAAACTATCGGATCGTGTATAATTCGGAGGTTACGAATAACATTATCAAAACGCTGTATAATACGGATAATGAGATTCTGGATATCATTGATTCGATCACGAAGCATCCGGTCGTCTACTGCAACAGTGATGAAGCCAATCAGATTCGCTATATCTTGCGTGATATTCGAAGTGAAGTAGGCATGGAATCGTTTATGGAAGAAACCAACGAGGAAGAAATGGGCAACATTTTTGTCATCAGCAAAGTGATCGAGCTGATCGTAATTTTCAAAAGAGTAATGAATAAGAGTCAAATGGAAGGCAGACGTCTGGAGAAAAGTGATGATAAAAATCAGATGTTGAAATACATTTATTCTCATGCCAGTGAGAAGCTGACACTGAATCGAATGTCCGATCTGTTTTATATGAGTGAATCTGCCATCAGCAAGTATATTCAGGATACGACAGGTTTGACCTTTAATGATCTATTGAACGAGATCCGAATTGAGAAAGCCATTACCTTTTTGATGTATACAGATCTAACGCTCAATGAAATTGCGGCGATCACCGGCTATGTCGATGCTTCACACATCTCAAAGGTGTTTGCTTCTCGGATAGGAACGACGCCGAATGAATATCGTAAGATCTATCGCAAGATGAATCGCATCGTCAAAGAAAAGGAAAGGCAGCTGTCCTATGAAATCATTACTTATATTCATAACAATTTTGATCAGGAAGATATGAATGTGGCTTCGGTAGCCAGCCGTTTTCAGCTCAGTATTGTGGAATTAAACCGCATTTTGATCACGCAGGTCGAAAAGAATTTTGATGACTTGATCAATGTGCTGCGCATCAATAAGGCATGTGAACTGCTGCTTTCTACGGATGAAGCGATTGCCGATATCGCGATTGAAATCGGCTACAATAATACGAAAACCTTTTCCCGCAACTTTATGAAGATCAAGAATATGACGCCGGGCGTATTTCGCAAATCTATCGCATTGCAGGAAAAATAAGGAGTGGAGCTGTCATGTTTCGTAATTTTATGAGAGGGCGCTACGGAATCGACCAATTAACGATCGCGCTTCTGGTAATGGTATTGATCGTAAATATCGGAATGCTGTTTTTGGCGGACAGTATCTTGCTTCGCATCATGATGATCCTGCTGCTGGTTATTTGTTATATGCGGGTATTTTCTAAAAATATCTTTCGGCGATCACAAGAGAATGCGCGTTTTTTGCGCTGTTATGATCTTTGGAAAGAGCGAATATCGCTGAAACGGCGCCGTTTGCGGGAACACCAAACCTATCGCTTCTTCCGCTGCCCTGCCTGTGGTCAGAAACTGCGGGTACCGAGGCGAAAAGGAAAGATTACCATTACTTGTGCCAAATGCGGACATCGCTTCGATGGAAAAACGTAAAAGAACTGCAACGATATCGAAAACAACGATAGAAATTGCAGTTCTTTTTACTTAAAATTGATTGGTATCGGTATTGCCGCTGTTGCCTAAAGTCAGCGTTATGGTCATTTCTTTGCCATCGCGTTTTACGATCATTTTCAGCTGATCGCCTGCCTTATGCGCATGAATGATCTTTTTCGCTTCGCTTGCACTGTCGATTTCTTCTCCATCCATCTGTATGATCTGATCACCGACTTTTAATCCTGCTTCATCAGCAGCAGTGCCATTTTCTACCTGTGCGATGTAAACGCCTAAGCTGCTTACACCATAACGCATTGCCGTCATTTCATCTTCTACATCGACCATTGATACGCCCAGTTTGGCCCGTGTCGTGACATAGCCGTTTTCCAGCAATTCCTCGATCACTGTTTTCGCATCGTTGATCGGAATCGCAAAGCCTAGGCCCTCGATGCTTTCTCCTGATGATTTCGCATTGACAATGCCGATCAGATTGCCGTTTGCATCAAACAAGCCTCCGCCGGAATTACCGGGATTGATTGCCGCATTGGTCTGCATCAGCGTCATCGTTTCACCGTCGATCGTCAATTCTCGATCTAAAGCGGAAATGACTCCGGTCGTAAAGGTACCGCCAAGTGTTCCCAAAGGATTACCGATCGCCACTGCCGTATCGCCGACCGATAATTGATCTGAGTCGCCTAATACCGCAGGCGTTAAATCATCGGCTTCGATCTTAATGACAGCCAGATCGCTTTGTTCATCGCTGCCTACATATTTGGCGTTATAGGTCTTGCCGTTTTTTAAGGTAACCGTTACTTTCGATGCACCGTCAATGACATGGTGATTGGTTACGATATAGCCGTCTTTTGAGATAATGACACCGCTGCCTGCTCCCTCGGTAATATAATCCTGCATAAAAGATCCGGTCGTCTTTGATTCAGTCTGAATGGCAACGACGCTGTCCATCGTTTTCTCTGCGATCTGCGTGTAAGTCAAACCGGAGCTCGTCTTAGTAGAGGTAGGGGTAGCCGTGCTGGTTTGAATAACCGGCGTACTGTCATCATTCAGCGCATTGTAACAATATGCGCCGCCGACTCCGCTGCCAAATCCCAAAGCGAGGATCGCAGCACCGCTCAGCACTCTCTTTGCCATCGGATTTTTTGCCTTTTTCGGTTTTGGTTCTTCCGGTTGTTTCTGTGGCTCCTGCATGATCGTTTCTTCCGTTATATTAAAATCTTCCATCGTACATTCCTTCTTTCTTCTTACAGTGTATAGTTTATACCAAAAAAATCAACTTATTTGTTAGAAAAAGATGTGAAATTATCATATTTTTTTCTGTTTCTCCCTTTGAATATGTGATGGAAGGGAAAACGGAGGCACATTGCTTAACTCCCTTTCAGAAAACGTTCATTTCTCTCACTTTGAAGCGGTTTTATGAGAAAATGTCGGGTACTGTTTCTAAATTGATATATTTCTTAAAAATTCGATAGGGAAGTGTTATAATATAAGAAAGGAACAGTTTTATGTCACTGTATAAAACACGATACAATTTGGGAAAAAGGAGAACGAGTCATGAAAACGGAAACAAAAGCATCGACGAGGAAAGTAAAGACGGAAATTACAAAGGAACAGGCAGTGAAAAAAACAAAGCAGACTGGCGCTAAAGGGAAAAGCACAAAAGCGGAAGTAAAGCAGATCGCCGCTAAGCCGGAAGCCAAGAAACTGACAACGGCCAAAACAGCACCGGCAATCGCCGCTAAGCCATCTCCAAAACGGATTGCGGCCGCAAAAGAGCCAAAGCGCATCGCCGCTAAAAAACAAGAAGCGCTCGAGCTGAAGAAAGCGCCGAAAAAAACAAAGAAGCAGTTGGCGGCGGAAAAGGATGCGGTCTATGATCTAATGAATCTAGAGGACTGCTTTGCGGTCCTGCATGCACATGGATTCACGAAGCAGTATTGGGACGTCGTAGAATTATTGACATATGAGCGTGATGTCGATGAAATTGTCAAACGGCTGGTGGAAGAATCAGAACCGCAGTTTGCTAATGCGACGTATGAAAAAGATGGCTGTGACAGAGAACTGGTAGAGCGGCTAGTGCAGTTTGTCAGATCGCAGCTGCCGATCAGTGCGCCTGATTTTGCGGATCTGTGCCGGATGATCGACGAGTCGCTTGGGTTTGAAGCCGGCGAGGAATTCGGTTTGAACTCAGAAGAATACCTAAAAGAATTTCATTTGATGGAAAAACTGCTGGTAATCGGTCAGCGCTATCATTTAGATTCGCTGGAAAAGGTAGGAGAACTGTTAAAGCATTCGGTAATGGACTTCCCGGCGCATTTTATGAAATTTGCATATGCGACGCTGCCGCAGTATCAGTACAAGGATGTCGTGTTCTATGAGGACTTTATGTATGAGGTATTGGGACAGTTTGCGGATCTGTATGGAGATTTGCAGCTGGAACTGCAATTAGATGTTGCGGATCTATATATCAAGCACGGTGATCAATGGCATGGTGATGAAGATTACCGTTATCTGCTCAGAGATAATCAGATCAAGGATTATATTTATTACCGTTATGCTTCGGTGTATTTGGGAACAGATTTATGGAAAGCAAAAGAGATTGCGCAAAGTGCGCTTGCCTGCGTAGACTGGCGTTATCGGTATTACGATGCGTTGTGCGAAATCGCATCAATGGAGCTGCCACAGTAAATGAGCAAGAAAGAGCCGAAAGGGAAAGCAGTCTTTGTTATTGCCGTATTTTAATAACAGAGTTGCTGGCAGAGCCTAGGCTCTTTTTTTGTCTTAAACGACGGATAAAAGGATGGTAAAAAAGTGCGCTTGAAAATGTTTCGAAAAGTAAAAAAAAGCATTGACAGGCGCATGGTTACTTGCTATAATATGCAAGCACGCTGATCAACAGCGTTTTACATAGATCCTGGCGCGTTGGAGAAACGGTTAACTCACATGCCTTTCACGCATGCATTCACGGGTTCGAATCCCGTACGCGTCACCATTATAAAAAAGCGGACTGTGAAGAATATGAGAACACAGTCTTTTTTATTGTTTCATGGGCTTTTCACTTCTGCTAACAGAAAAGTATGGATGTAAAAAAATGATAAAATTAAAGAATTGTGATCCTATTCAAATGGCGGCTTTTCATCGGTGATGCAGCCTTTGCTCGTTGTCATGTGCTTAGGGCTGTGTGCCGATCACAAATACAATTTACGATTGATGATTGGGTTCGCCATGGATGTCATCACGGAGCACATCAAAGCTGCGTTATGAAAACGCAAATGGAAACAACCGCTTTACTCAAAACGGCTGTTTTTATGTCATAAATCATTCGATCAGCTATTTTGTAAGCTGGTCGGCTTCATTTTGGCGAAACAGAAATTGGAATCGCTTAAAGCGCATGCCATCTCGCTCAATGGTTTCTAAAAACATATCCAGCGGGCGCACCCACAAGGCAAAATCACCATACATCTGCCGATAGATCACATAAGGCTTTGCTTCCTCACTATGGGTTGCTAGTGCGATCACTTTATAAAGATTTCCCTTAAAATGGCGATAGATTCCATTGATAATGATCTCATTTGGATCGCTCTGTTCTGCTTGCGGCAGATTTTCTTTTGCATGTTCATTGATCTGCATGACCAAAGCATCTTCATCCGGCAAAGAATCATCTTTTTCTTCCGCAAGCATAGAAGAAAGCAGAATACAGGATTTCGGCGGCAAGGTCAAAGTGATTTCCTCATTTTCAGGGAAATACAGCGTGTGGTGAATGACATCGCATAACGGCAGATCGGAAGAGAAAGCAAGGGTGTAAGGCTGCTCATCTAAATTACAGGCAACGCAAAAACGCTCTTTTGGACATGTGCGTTGAAATACAAATTGTTCATTTCTGACGATGACCTGTGCATAATCTCCACTTATCAGCGCAGGATGCTCTTTGCGTAAATGGGCAAGCTCGCTGATCCAAGAAAGCAGCTCATGTGAACGGTTTTGTTGCTTGATCGCGATTGCCGGGCGCAGGGAAGCATCACTTCCATATTCTTTTTTTCCATGGATGCCCCATTCACTGCCGTAATAAATGCTCGGTATGCCGGGAATGGTAAATAATAAAGCATAAAGTGCCTGCAGATCAAAAGGATCCTGTAATTGATCGCAGATACGAGTAACATCGTGATTATCGACAAATTGATAAAGCGGAAGTCCACGATAAATACCGCGATCACCGAACTGCCGATTCAGCGAATAAGCGATTTCGAAAAAATTGCGGGAATTAAAAGAGGAATACAGTCCTTTATAAACTTCATAATTGGTCGTACTGTCTAACATCTGCGCATTTGCCCAGCGATTGTAATCACCGTGGATCACTTCTCCAAGCAAGAAAAAATCTGCCCGTTTGGCTTTGACAAAAGTACGTAATTGTTCAAAGAACGAAAAGGCAATGCAATTCGCCGCATCCAAACGCAGCCCATCGATCTGAAATTCCTCTATCCACATCTGTATGGCTTTCAATAGATAGTCTAACACTTCTTCATTTGCCAAATTCAGTTTTACCAGATTATAATGCCCTTCCCAGCACGCATAGGAAAACCCATCATGATAGGGGGAATCCTGTGTAAAAGCAACACCTTCAAACCAGTTTCTGTAAAGGGAGCTTTCCTTGTTTTGCAATAGATCTTTGAAAGCGAAAAAATCACGCCCGACGTGATGAAAAACACCATCTAAGATGATCTTGATGCCTGCCTGATGAAAAGCAGATACGACTTGCTTAAAATCCGCATTTGTTCCCAGTCGATGATCGATCGTAAAATAGTCGATGGTATCATAGCCATGCTCCTCACTTTCAAAGATCGGCCCTAAATAGAGCGCATCCATGCCCAGTTCCTGTAAGTGGGGGATCCAATCAATCAATTCCAGAATGCGATGTTTTATTTGTGATGATGCGATATGATGGCTTTCACATCCAAAACAGCCTAGTGGATAAAGATGATAACAGTTCGCTTGTTCATACCAGTACATAAGATCTTCCTTTCACTTCTGCTAGTATTGTACCACTTTTTCTACTTTATGAATATGTGCGCTGTTCAATTCCTCTTAAAGATAAGGATGCGATGTGATACAATGAAAGTGTGAAATGAGGTGCAGTATATGAATTTATGTATCAAAGAAAAGTTTTCATGGAAAGAATCATTTTATGTTTATGACGAAGCGGGCAATCCGGTTTATCAAGCAGTTGGGAAAGCCTTTTCTTTCGGGCATAAGGTCAAGATCTATAATATGGCGCAAGAAGAAGTAGCGGATATCAAACAACAGATGTGGTCGTTTACACGGAAGTATGCGGTAACGATCGCGCAAGAAACATATGAGGTGCGAAAACGATTCGCGCTGACGCCAAAATATGAAGTTGCAGGGAAAGACTGGGAAATCAGAGGCAATTTCTTTGCGTATGATTTTGTGATGAAACAAAATGATCGTTTGATCGCGGAAGTCGAAAAGCGGATGTTTACATGGGCGGATACCTATGATTTGATGATCGTTGAGGAAGCAGATGCTTTACTGGCGCTTTGTGTGATGCTGATCATCGACATGGATAAAGATGACGGCGCCGCATCATCGGCATCCGCAAGTGCAGGAGGGTAACAGTTAGACAATGGAACAAGATCAAAAATAAGCATGTATAAGCAAAATGAGATTTTATTTTTCTGCTCGTTTTAAGAAATAAACATCAGATCATGTGCGATCGCTGTCTTGGATATTCTGTATTTGTGGAATATCCGTTTATTTACAAATGAAAACGGAGCTGTTAGCAGCTCCGCTGTCGTGTTACAGTAATTGCAGCGGCTTTACAAAAAGTGATTTCCACCTGCAACAATATAGCGATCGCTTTCATAAATCAATGATATCATCTAAGTTTTCCCATTCATTCGTGAAATTATTTCGTACTTGTATAGAACTTCCGGATTGTGATTTGGTATCCTTTACTTCTCTTAGTCCTGTCTGGTAATGGACGATCGCATAAGCGCCGTCGTTATGAATGTCGCTGTCTTCCACTAAATAAGCTAAATAGGTCTTTCCTTCTTCCACATCAATGTCACCTGTGAAGTATTCTTTTACATATTTTGGCTTTTTTTCCATTTTCAGCAGCATTTCCTGTTCTTTTTCGGGACGGGTTTTCACAAATTCATTGAATTCCACTTTTCCGCCGGTACGGTAAAAAGTGATTTCCTGCTGTTCATCCAAAACATTCTTAAAACTCTTTAAGATGGTTGCTTTCCCGAAAGTCTGCGGTGTGATATACGCATCGAAAACACTGCTGTAAGTCTCAACGCCATCAATGCGATCGACATGAATAATGGCAACTTCGATGGAATTCTCGTAGGCAAAAGCAGTATCCCGCAGATCATGGGCAAAATAACCTTCATGTTCAAAATAAATCATATCCTCATCCTGTGTTTCCTGTTGCTCGACAACCTTTGAGGATGGCTGCTCTTGTTTTGAATCCGGAGCTTTTTTATCGTTTGCATCATTTGCGAAACATCCGCATAATATACAAATGAACAGTAACATGCTTATTTTTTTCATAGTGGTTCCTCCCGCTAGGTTTATTTCATTTATTTTATAATGTAATTATAGCAGTAATACAAATAAAATGATAGCGTTTGCAGAAAAGATATTGACAAACTGGTTATAACGAGTTATATTGAATGTGTAAATGGAGGCTGATAAATTGCAGGAAACGTTTAACAAAGTCCCACTTTACTGTCAACTTGCATCAAAAATAGCAGAACAAATTGAAAATGGTACCTATCAAGAGGGAGATCGCATTCCTTCAGAGCGTGAACTATGTAACATTTACCATGTTTCGAGAATGACGGTTCGCCTCGCAATTGATGAATTAGTAAGAAAGGGGAAAATTGAAAAAAGCCAAGGGAAAGGTACTTATGTTTCTAATAAAAGCATTGTTCAGAGTTTGAATAATGTTTATAGCTTCTCAAAAGAGATGGAAAAGCAAGGAAAGATCTCATCGACACAGATCATTAAAAGAGAAATAGTACCTGCTGATTATAAAGTTGCGAAGCATTTAGGGATAGAAGAAGGAGAACAAGTTGTATTTCTGGAACGTCTGCGATTAGCAGAAAATGTTGCGGTCATGGTTGAGAAGGCATGGTTTCCATATCATTCTTTCGCGTTTTTACTGAATATTGATTTCACGAAAAAAGGGTTATATAAAACATTAGAAGAAGAGTACAATGTTAAGATCAATCGGGCGATCGAGACATTCAAAGCGACCGAGCTTAACAGCCATGAATGTAATTTACTGCATTGTCGAAAAAATCAATATGGATTGCTGGTAAAAAGAACATCCTATTGCAATGACAAAACGATTTGTTATTCGACGATCGTATCGAAAGGAGACATCTTTGAGTTTACAGTTCAATTAGGGCAATAATATGGGAACATAGCTTCCCATTATTATGGTAAAAACTGGTTATAACGACATAACGATATAATGTGTAATGGAAATGAGGAGGAACTATGATAAGAGACTATTTAACAGAAGATTTGGTTTTATGTGATAAGAAAGTCAATGACTGGCGAGAAGCGGCACGTGTTGCAGGGAAGCTTCTGCAGGATAAGGATAAAGTAAACGATGCATTCATTGCTTCTATGATTGAAACAGTAGAGAAATTTGGACCGTACATGATTCTTGTTCCTAAAGTGTGTTTCTTTCATGGGCAGCCAGGTGAAAATGTGAAGGAGCCTTGTCTTTCGTTGGTCGTGTTTCGGGAGTCGATCACATTTTCTGAGTTTGACGATCAGGAGATCAGTTGTTGCTTCGCTTTTGGGGCGACGGATGTACAATCGCATATGGAAATGATCAGGAGCGTTGCCCAAATACTGCAAGATGAAGATTTTATTCAGGCGATAACAGGTAATGAGCCAAAAGAAAAAATCATGGCTATGATACAAAACTATTAGGAGGGTAAGATGAAACAGATCGAGTATTATGAAATTCTAAAAGATCAATTAGATCGACAAGTGCATGAGGAGGCAGATGCAATCGAAAAAGCGGCTCAATATTGTGCCGAATCGGTTTGTAAAAAGCGATTGATCCATGTATTTGGGTGCGGACATTCTCAAATGTTTGCCATGGAGGTATTTTATCGTGCCGGGGGATTGGTTCCGGTCAATGCGTTGCTGATTCCTCATTTGGCACTGTTCCCGAAGGCAAAACTGAGCACTTTACAGGAACGTGTGGAAGGGTTTAGCGCTGATTACTTAAAGCTGGAAAATGTATCGAGCGATGACACAATGATCATCGTATCCATTTCCGGAAGAAATGCCGGAGTGATCGACATGGCGCTTGCCGCAAAAGAAATCGGTATGAAGGTCATCGTTTTGGTTTCAAAAGCATTTTCATCAAGTGTATCGAGCCGTCACAGCTCTGGGAAAAACTTAAGAGAGGTGGCAGATGTGGTAATTGATGTGAAGTGTGTTTGCGGTGATGCCTGCTTATCCATAGAGGGAATGGAGACGAATTTTACAGGAACATCAACGATCTTAGGGATGACGGTCATGAACAGCATCATGGCAAGAACAGTTGAACTGTGTGTGGAAAAAGGCGTCATTCCACCGGTTTATGTAAGCAGCAATCTTGATAAGGGAGATGCGATCAATGCAGAGTACATCAAACAATATGGTGATTTGATCGACTGTCTGTAAAAAGTGAGGAGGTGAAGAAAAATGTTGAAGATCATTACAGTATGTGGGCTTGGCGTCGGTTCTTCTTTAATTATGAAAATGACCGTAGACAGTGCATGTGCGCAGTTAGGCGTCAAATGCGGCATTGAACACTGGGATATGGGTACCGTGAAAGGAAAACCTTGTGATTTGATCGTTACGACTAATGAGTTCAAGAAGAATTTTCAAGATCAGGAAAATGTTGTTTATTTGACAAATATGGTGGATGTGAAGGAAGCGAAAGAAAAACTAGAAGTGTATTTTCAGGAGCATGGGATTTTATAAAATAACTAGGAGGAAAAGGATATGTTAGATTTTTTATTAAACATCATGAAAACGCCGGCCATCGTATTAGGGCTGGTGGCTTTGATCGGATTATTGTTGCAAAAGAAAAATGTCGGACAAGTATTTTCAGGGACGGTAAAAACAGCGTTGGGAATGTTGGTATTAAGTGCGGGTTCCAGTTTGATCGTTTCGGAAATATCGCCTTTTGTAGATTTATTTTCATTAGTATTTCATTTGGAAGGATTTGCGACTTCTTCAGAGGCAGTTGTCGGCGCCATGCAGAATGCCGTGCCGGTCATTGCCAGTACCAGTGCCATCATTATGGCGGTCGGTTTCCTTGTGAATGTGGTAATTGCCCGGTTCAGTCCACTGAAATATATTTTCTTGACCGGACATATGATGTGGATCTTATCTGTTGCGATTGCCGGCAGTTTGTATGCGGCTTCATTTAGTGAAACGATGATCATGGTTGTCGGTTCTGTGCTGCAGGGGGTGCTGATGGTTGTCCTTCCGGCAATCGGACAGCCGACGGTTCGCAAAGTGACAGGCAGCGATCATTTCGCCATTGCACATTTGACAATGTTAGGTACGGTTCCGGCTGCTTATGTAGGTGGCTGGTTAGGCGATAAGAACAAAAATGCAGAGGATATAAAGCTCCCTGAATCGCTTGAATTTTTTAAGGATACCTCGATGTCAGTGTCGATCGTGATGGGTGTATTCTATTTATTGGTTGTCATTTTGGCCGGACCGGAAGCGGTTGCCGGATATGCCGGGGATCAGAATTATATCGTGTATGGCATCTTAAAAGCATTGGGATTCACAGCCGGTATTTTGATCTTATTGCAAGGTGTTCGTATGTTCCTTGGCGAATTGGTGCCTGCCTTTAAGGGAATCTCTGACAAATTAGTGCCTGGTGCGATTCCTGCGCTAGATGTTCCTGCTTTATTTGCTTATGCGCCGAATAGTTTAATGATCGGGTTTGTTACGGCGGTAATCGGCATGATCGCTGGTATGTTCGTATCATCCGCACTATTCAAAGTGGTTCCGCTCGTATCTATCATCGGTGCATTCTTCACTGGGGGCGTTGCCGGTATTTTCGGTAATGCGCGAGGTGGAACCCGCGGTGCCGTCATTTCCGGATTGGTCTATGGATTCTTACTGATTGTCGGCTCAGGATTCTTATTTACGATCTTTGATTATGCCGTTTACGGTGCGGCAGGAGTCGGACATGACTGCTTAGATGTCATGGCTGTTATGATCGCAATGAAGTATCCTTATATCGGTATCGCAATTATTGTTGCGGCGTTTGCACTTCTTTGTTGGAGAGAAGCGGTGAATAAAAAAACGAAATAAGTAAATGGCATATCATAAAAAATCCTTTCAATGCGTTTCGTTGAAAGGATTTTTTCATGTAAAGCATAGGAGCAGCCTATAAAAAAACTCCAATCCCTTAATGGACTGGAAATATCTGAAAAATGGTGCGGGCGAAGGGACTCGAACCCCCACGGTTGCCCGCCAGATCCTAAGTCTGGTGCGTCTGCCAATTTCGCCACGCCCGCATAGTTTAACGATGCGCGCCAAGATGCGCTACATGCAGTGGTAGTATAGCATACAAATGATTACCTGTCAAAAGCAATCGTGAAAAAACACTTCAGAGAAATAGAAATGTGATACAATAGCCTTGATGAATAATGGAGATGAAAGTATGGATGTAGAACTGATCTGTGTCGGAACAGAATTGCTGCTGGGAGAAATCGTCAATACCAATGCGGCGTATATCGCAAAGCGTTTGGCAGAAGAAGGCATGAATTTATATCATGCATGTGTGGTCGGCGATAATCCCAAACGCTTAAAAGCAGCGCTGGAGCTGGCATTTTCCCGAAGTGATCTGATCATTACGACAGGAGGCCTTGGCCCTACTGCAGATGATGTTACCAAAGAAGTGATCGCTGATCTGCTGGGGCAGCGTTTGGTGTTTGATGCGGCCGCTTATGAGAACCTGATAAAGCGCTTAAAGGCGAATGTAAAAGATGCGAAGATCAGTGAAAATAATCGCAAGCAGGCTTTGGTGCCGGAAGGCTGTGATGTATATGAAAATGAGTACGGCACAGCACCGGGATTTCACTGCACCGTTCAAAACAAGCATATCATTGTCCTGCCCGGTCCGCCAAAAGAAATGCGGGCAATGTTTGAAACTGAGGTAACACCGTTTTTACGGACACAGAGCCATCTGTTTTATGCACGCCGCATGGTAAAAACACATGGCTTAAAAGAATCGACGATCAGTGAATATTTACAAAGCCATATGGAACAGAAAAATCCTACGGTCGCGACCTATGCGAAGCCATATGGCACTGATGTGAGGGTCATGGCTTCTGCGTCATCGCTGCATCAGGCAGAACAGATGTGTGAATCCTGTGCGGCAGAGGTCTGTGCCATTCTAAAAGATGCGGTATATTCCATAGACGGCATGTCGTTAGAGGAAACGGCGATCGCCCATTTACAAGAATGCGGTCTTAAATTGATGATCGTGGATGGCGGCAGCCGCGGCGTCCTGCTTTCTTTGTTGGGAAAAGGTGCGATGGAGGAAGTGCTTTTGGATTATCGGCTCATGCATACAACTGTTTCATCACCTTTATTGGCAGCAGAAGATAAAAGCAAAGAGATCTTAACGGTTTCTATTGCTTCACCAAAGATGGATGCAGACGGGAAAATGAATGTTACAATCACTTATCAAGGGGCGATAGATGAACAGGAAATCATTTCTTCCTATCAGGATGGCGAGGGTTTTTATAACCGGATCAGCTATGCCGTGCTCGATCGTATCAGACGAATTTAGGGAAATAGGGGAAACAGCTCCGACAAAAAGAGTGTGCCTGATGAGAAAAACATTTCTTGAATTGATGTTCCAGATGGAGACCATTCTTTACAAGAACAGCTATTATCGGATCGATTTAGAAATATTTTCTCTAACAGCACACCTTCTTTATGAGGATAAAGCCAGTGCGATATGCCAAATGACAGCAGCAAGCAGCAGCAGTGATGCAAGCTGGTGTACCTTTCGCCAAAGCAAAGGGGAGAGACGGCGCAGCGGATAAGGCAGGATCAATAGCGCCAATAATACCAAGATCATGATCGATTCTAAGGAAAAGCGCTTTTCCAGTTTTCCATGAAATACGCTGCATAAAAGCAATAAGATCCCTAAGGGGATATGCATACGTTTTAAGAGGCAAGCCGGCTTGCGCATTTTTGGATAACGAGCAGCCAATCGTGTGAAGCATGGCAGCAGCAGTAACAACGCCAGGCATAAGACGGCGAGCCATGCCAATAATTGTGAGATAGAAAACATTGATAACAACTCCTTTAGTTAGTTTTAACTAACTTCGATAGTATAACAGAACTTATTTATCTTGGCAATCCTTTTTATTGAGAAAATCATACAAGCCTTTTTATTGAGAAAATCATACAAGCATAAAAGAGGTGCAGGAAAGAAGGATCGAGATAAGACTTTCGTTAAAACTCTGTAAAAACAGTAGGCAGAATAAAAAAATAACTGTTATAATAGAGCCGGAATGAATTTGTGAGGTAGATAGAATGTTTACAAGAATTTTAACAAAGCTGGGGTTTACAAAAGAAGAAATTAGCTGGATCTTATATGATGTCGGCAATTCAGCGCAGGTATTAACGACGATGACGGTTTTGTTTCCGCTTCTGATCGCAAAGATCACACCGGGTGACAGCAGCGTCTATGTCGGATGGGCCAATACGATCTATGGTCTGATCTTGGCGTTTGCCTCGCCGATCCTTGGAACGGTCGCTGATTATAAAGGGCAGAAGATGCGCTTGTTTAAGATCTTTCTTTATATCGGAATCATTGCCGGTTTTATTTTGGCTTTGCCTTTTATAGACTATATGACGGCGATCGTCGTGTTCTGCATCGCCATGCTGGGTTATAATGGCACGATCATTTTCTATGATGCTTTCATCGTCGATGTGTGCGATGATGATCGAGTAGATCACGTTTCGGCAGCAGGCTATGCCTGGGGCTATATCGGTTCCACTTTGCCGTTTTTGATCTTTATCATTCCTTTTGCGATCGTAACGCTTTTTGGCGATGCGAACGGCACCGCACATATCATGGGCTTTGATCTGACCTATCGGGTGGCGGTATTTATCTCGATGTCGCTGGCAGTGCTTTGGTGGGCGATCTATTCTTTGCCGATGTTAAAAAATGTAAAACAGAAACAGTACCATGAACCGGTCGATCATGTCGTAAAAGAATCCTTTGGCCGGTTATGGCATACGTTTAAGAATATCCGACAAAATAAAAATATCTTTTTATTCTGCTTATCTTATTTCTTTTATATCGACTGTGTCAATACCGTAATCAAAATGGCGGTTTCGCTGGCAACGGAAATGGGCATCAGTGATGTCATGAGCCTGGTCGTCGTGATTTTGATCAATCTTCTCGCTTTTCCAAGTGCGATCTATTTTGGCAGACTGATCGAACGCTTTGGCTCTAAAAAGATGATCTTTGCGGGCATCGTCGGTTATTTAGGCGTCGTGATCGCCGGTGTTTTGATTCCTTATCATCCATCACTGATCTGGGTGGTGGCATTATTGGTAGGATTGTTTCAGGGAGGGATTCAATCCGTATCCCGCTCTTATTTTGCGAAGCTGATCCCGAATAAGGAGGATTCCAATGAATACTTTGGCTTCTTTTCCGTCTTTTCCAAATTCTCCGCAATATTAGGGCCGATGTCAATTTCCATTATTATCATGATGACCGGGGAAACGAATTTAGGTATATTGGGACTGATCCCGCTGATGCTGATCGGGGCATTTATCTTGTTATTTGTAAAAGATCCTAAATCAGAAAAGCATTAAGATCAAGACAATAGGAGCGCTTTTGTAATGGCAGGCATGGCTTGTGCGTCTGCACACAAAAGCGTTCTTTTATATTCTGTTTTCTTTACGATCGCTTTTTCAATCATTTCATTTGATCAAAGAAAAAGATAAAAGAATGAGAGCATAAAAAGAGAAGAAAGCAAAACAAGGACGAAAACGCCAAGAGAAGCGATGAATAAAGAAAAAAGAATACTTGACGAATTCGCAAAACAGGATTATACTGCAAGTGTAAAAAAACAAGATGCCTTTAAGTTTCTCCAGAGAGGGAAGCAAGGAAGATCACATATGTTTTCAACGAGCAAACGCGTATCTTCCATTGGTAGATGCGTTTTTTTATAGCAAAAGGGAGGAAAGCATATGAAACAGAAAAAACAAAACAGTGCTGCCAACAAGCTGGCCATTCAAATGGCGATCGCACTGGTGCTCGGTTTGATCGCCGGTGCAGGATGTATTTTGATCCGTGAACAGATGATGGCAAACGGACAGGCAGATCTCTGGAATACGATCAACTCAGTCTTATTCCAGGATATTACGGCAGAAGACGGGGCAAACGCCTTTGGTATCTTCTACATTTTGGGGCAATTATTTATCAAAGCATTACAGTTGGTCATCGTGCCGATGGTGTTCACTTCTATTACCTTGGCGATGTGTACGATTTCCGATACGCGTAAATTAGGGCGTATTTCTTATAAAACGATCAAATACTTCCTGATTACTTCTTTTGCGGGATTGATCGTTGCCGGAATTGTCGGTATGAGCGTTTATCATTTTGGACTGTTTGATGTGGAAGTCAGCAATCTGAGTGCAAGTGCAGGTTCTACCGGTACCAATCCTTTGCTGGTTGTCGTAAATGCGATTCCATCTAATATTATCGGGGCATTTGCGGATAACGGTGCGGTATTGTCGATCGTGTTCTTGGCAGTTGCCTTCGGACTTTCCATGCATAAACTGGGAGATAAGGTAACGGTATTAAAGAAATTCATGGAAGAGATCAATGACATCGTAACTGTCATTCTAAGCTTTGTCATTACGAAATTCGGTCCTGCCGCAATCTTTGTACTGCTTACGAGAACCTTTGCGGTATACGGCATCGAACATTTGAAACCGGCTGCCGCATATGTCATTGCCACAACACTGACGCTGCTGGTATTCTTGATCGTCGGTTATGAGTTGTTTATCAAAGTATTTACCGGATTAAATCCGTTTAAGTTCACCAAGAAGATGTCTAAGGTCGCATTATTTGGCTTCTCCACTTCATCTTCTGCGGCAACGCTGCCGTTAAACACCCAGACTTGTATTGAAGAATTAGGGGTACCGAAGGACGTGGCTTCATTCACACTGCCATTAGGTATGACGGTAAATATGGATGGAACAGCGATCATGCAGGTCATTGCGGCAATCTTTATTGCGGGAAGCGCCGGCTATGAAATAACGATCGGTAATATTGTTGTCATTGCGGTACTGGCTTTGATTGCCAGTGTCGGTACACCGGCGGCACCAGGAGCAGGCGCGATCATTCTGTTTACGGTATTGAGCGGTATGGGCTATACCAATGATGCGGCACTGCTTGCGTATTCTTTGATCTTAGCGATCAACCGTCCGATCGAGATGCTGGTTACTTCTTTGAATGTGTATGGAGATGCGGCGGCTGCGGTTGCGGTAGCCAAATCAGAAGGCACGCTGGATGAAGATGTCTATAATGCGTAAGATGAAACAAACGCATGCTAAGAAAACGGCTTAAATTAGGAATCAAACAGTAGGATCCTAGTCGTAAGCCAGTAGATAGAAAAAGGATCAAGAGAGCTTTTCCTGATGAAAGCAGACAGATGATCAATAAAGTGATGTAAAAAGTCGAAGCAGCAAGTGAAATCGTGTTTCGGCTTTTTTTTACGACACGCCTGCTTTGGATGATGAAATGGAAGCAAGAAACGTGCTATAATAATCAATAAGAAAGGAACTGTTTTTGATCGATGAAAGATCAAAAAAGAAGGTGTGCATATGAAAGCATGTATGGTAGTAACAAATGGATTTGAAGAAGTAGAAACGGTCGGCACTTATGCGATCTTAAGACGAGGCGGCGTAGATGTGCAGATCTATTCATTGAAAGGAGACGCGGCGGTCGGGCGCTTTGGTTTAACGTGCGCCGATCTGCACAGCATGGATGCATTACATCCACAGGACTTTGATGCGCTGATCTTACCGGGCGGACCGCAATATGAGGAATTAGAAAACAGTACAGCTGTACAAGATCTGATCAAGACCTTTGTAGAAGAGGAACGCTATGTCTGTGCACTGTGTGCCAGTCCGACGATCTTAGGACGTGCCGGTTACTTGAAAGGAAAACAGTACACCTGCTTTACATCGATGAACGAGGATTTTGGCGGCACTTATGTGGATCAGTATGTAGTTAGAGATGATAAGATCATTACCGGCAGAAGCGCTGCCGCATCGATTGATTTTGGCTTTGCGATCTTAGAAGCGCTGGCAGGAAAAGAAAAGAGCGATCAGGTAAAGCGTTCTATTTATTATTGATTGCTCACAAGCTCCAACCCATTAAAAAAATAGAGAGAGGGTTGGCAGATCTGCTGAAAAAAGAAATCGATACAAGAGAGAAAGCGCCTGTATGAGCAGATCAGGCTGTCTCTTTCTGTCATCGGTTTCTTTTTGTATGGAAATGTCGAATCTTTTTAGCACTAAATGCTTGACAGTGCTAATCAAAAAGACTATACTATTAGCAGACCTATGGTAAGAGTGCTAAAGGAGGAATAGGATATGGCTGAAAAGAAACAGTTTCAGGCAGAGTCAAAACGACTGCTCGATTTGATGATTAACTCTATTTATACACATAAGGAGATTTTCTTGCGAGAACTCATTTCCAACGCGAGTGATGCGATCGATAAATTGTATTACCGCTCTTTGACGGAAAACTTATCCGATGTGGATCGCAATGATCTGGAAATCTCGATTGAGAAAGCAGAAGATGCCAAGACCTTGACGATCACCGATAATGGCATCGGTATGAACAAAGAAGAATTAGAGGAAAATTTAGGTACGATCGCGAAAAGCGGTTCATTGGCATTTAAGGAAAAAATGGCCGAAGCGGAAAAACAAGATGAGGATGTCGATATCATCGGTCAGTTTGGTGTCGGCTTCTATTCTGCTTTCATGGTGGCAAAAGCCGTAGATGTATATTCCCGCAAATATGGGGAAACACAGGCTTATCACTGGTCCAGCGATGCAAGTGATGGCTATGTGATCGAGCCATGCGAATATGAAGGACACGGTACGAAGATCGTCTTGACATTAAAAGATGACAGTGAGGAAGAAAAATACAGCGAATATCTGAGTACCTTTGAAATAGAACGTCTGATCAGCAAGTATTCTGATTACATTCGTTATCCGATCAAGATGGAAGTGGAAGAAAGCGTATTGAAAGAAGGCAGTGAAGATGAGTATGAAACCAAGAAAGTCATCAAGACCTTGAACTCTATGGTGCCGTTATGGAAACGCAATAAAAAAGATATTACGGATGAGGAATACAACGAGTTTTATAAAAATAAATTCAATGATTATGTCGATCCGATGAAAGTGATCCATACCAATGTAGAAGGTACGATCTCTTATACGGCGCTGCTGTATATTCCAGGCAAAACACCGTATAACTTCTATTCACAGGAATATGAAAAAGGGTTACAGTTATACAGCAGAGGCGTCTTTATCATGGATAAGGCAAGCGAATTGGTGCCGGAATATTTCCGCTTTGTCAAAGGGTTAGTGGATTCACAGGATCTATCCTTAAATATTTCCCGTGAGATGCTGCAGCACGACCGCCAATTAAAAGCCATCGCTTCCCGTATTGAAAAGAAGATCAAGTCTGAACTTTTGCATATGTTAAAAAATGATCGGGAACAGTATGAAAAGTTTTGGGAGAATTTCGGTTTGCAGCTGAAGTACGGTGTGTATAATGACTATGGCATGCATAAAGATGTATTATCCGATCTTTTGATGTTCTATTCTTCAAAGGAAAAGAAACTGATTACGCTGGATGAATACGTGGAAAGAATGAAGGAAGGTCAGGAACATATCTACTATGTATCAGGAGAAACACTGGACAAGATCGATCAGCTGCCGCAGTGTGAAGTGGTAAAAGATAAAGGCTATGAAATCTTGTACCTGATGGATAATGTCGATGAATTCTGCTTACAGATGCTGATGAACTATAAAGAAAAGACGTTCAAAAACATATCACAGGGCGATCTGAATCTGGAAAGCGAAGAGGAAAAGAAAGCGCTGAGCGATGCAGCGGAAGAAAATAAAGCGCTGTTAGAAGATCTGAAAGAGGCTTTGACAAACAAGGTGAGCGAAGTGCGGATATCGGCAAGATTAAAGCAGCATCCGGTTTGTCTGACCGCAGCGGAAGGCATGTCATTCGAAATGGAAAAAGTATTGGAATCCATGCCGGATGGCAACCCGTATGGCATGAAAGCAAAACGAATTTTGGAGATCAATCCGCATCATGAGATCTTCGATACATTGAAAAAGGTGTATGCACTGGATAAGGAAGCAGTGAAAAATTATGCGGATGTGCTGTATGATCAGGCATTGCTGATCGAAGGCTTCAGTATTGATGATCCGGTGGCTTTCTCGAATAAAGTTTGTGAATTTATGATCAAGGCTTCTAAGGCATAAGCAAAGAAACAACAGTGTTTGTTTTGATCTTGATCTAAATCATGCAAAGCAAGAGCAGACAGGTCTGCTCTTTTCATATGCGAAAGAATGAAACAAAAGGAAGTATGATCTACAGCACGCATGCTTGAGAAAAACGGAAAACAAGATGTATTTCAAAAGCGCATCTGCTATAATGAAGAAAAAAGGAAGGGCGTGTGAAAATGATCAGAGCGGTTGTATTTGACTGCGGTAATGTGCTGAATGCGTTTCAGCCGATTGCCTATTACCGAAAACAAGGATATGAAAAAACACTTTGTGAACGGATCTGTAAAGAGATGTTTCAAAGTGAAGAATGGCAGCGCTATGATCAGGGCCTGCTCACTTTTTCATCATTGATCGAGAAATTAAAGGAAAAGTATCAAGAGGATGCGAAATGGATCGATGTGTTTGCGAAACAGTGGCTGTATGTATTAGAGATGATCCCGGCGCATCAGCAGCTGTTAGATGAATTAAGTGAACAGGGCTATCGCGTCTATTTATTGTCCAATATTGCACAGGAGTCATGGGACTATGTGAGCAAGAAAGGGAATTATCGGGAACGCTTCGATGGCTGGGTGCTTTCGTTTGAGGAAAAGCTGATCAAGCCGCAGGAGCAGATTTATCGGATCTTATTAGAGCGCTATCAGCTTGATGCGAAGGAATGCTTGTTTTTAGACGATCTGCAAAGCAATGTGGAGGCTGCCCGAAAAATCGGGATGCAGGCGCTTCAAGTAACATCGCAGGATATGCGTAAAACGGTGTGGCGCTATATAAAGGAGCAGGCAAATGAAGGAACGAAATAAAAAGGGAAGGCACTTGCAGCAAAGAGAGCCGCATACAGAGCAAGCAGAAGTGCGGATTGCAGAGCTGGATGAGAACGGACAGGGAATCGCTGTGGTAAAGCGACAAAAAGTTGCTATTAAAAACGCATTGCCCGGTGAAACGGTCAGAATAAAGGCGCGTAAGGGAAAAGCCGGCATGATCATTGAAACGATGGAACGTCTCAATGAGAGCGATGTGCGCTGTAAAGTAAACTGTGCGATCTTTGAGCGCTGCGGCAGCTGTCATTTATTGCATATGGAATATCAGAAGCAGTTGGAGTGGAAAAAGCAGGGTGTGATAAAGCTATTGCGCGAAGCGGGGCTGAAGGGAATCACCGTGCATGATCCGGTAGGTATGAAAGAGCCGTATGCGTATCGCAATAAGGTGATCATCGGTTTTCAGAAAAATCGTGCACGCAGGACGATTGCCGGCTTTTATGAAGAAGAAAGTCATCGCATCGTTGCATTCCATGACTGTCTGCTTCAAGATGCCAAAAGCAATGAGCTGGTGCGGGTCATTACCGAGCTGGTGAATGAGATGCACATTGCGCCTTATGAAGAAGATCGCCGCAGCGGTGTTCTGCGTCATGTATTGATTCGCAGAGGGTTTGCGAGCGATCAAACAATGGTGGTATTCGTTACGAATACATCAATGTTTGCGGGCAGTAAAAACTTGGTAGCGGCCTTGCGAAAAAGATGTCCGTATATCACAACGATCGTGCAGAACATCAATACGCGCAAGACCAGCATCGTTTTGGGTGAACAGGAAAAAGTGCTGTTTGGAAAGGGTTATATCGAGGATGTTTTATGCGGACTGCGTTTTCGCATCTCCCCGAAATCTTTTTATCAGATCAATCATGAGCAGTGTGAAAAGCTGTATGCGAAAGCCAAAGAACTGGCGCAGCCTGCTTGTGATGAAATCCTGTTAGATGCGTATTGTGGCATCGGTACGATCGGTATGAGCATGGCAAAAGAGTGGAAAGCGGTTTATGGGGTTGAAGTGAACCGTGATGCGGTGCGGGACGCCAAAAGCAATGCGCTTAGAAACAAGATCGATCATATCACATTTATCTGTGAGGATGCAGGCAGGTTTTTAACGGATACGGCGAAACGGGGATGGCAGCCTGATGTTTTGATCATGGATCCAAGCCGGGCAGGCAGCGATCTTACTTTTTTGCGAGCGGTAAACAAAGCAAAGCCGAAGCGCATCGTCTATATTTCCTGTAATCCAAAAACGCAGGTGCGCGATCTGTTAGAGCTGGCTAAACTCGGTTATCAGACGAAGGATCTTTATCTGTATGATTTATTTCCTAATACGACACATACGGAAAGTATCTGCTTGTTAAATAGGAAATCATAAAAAGAAGTGTAGCAGCATTTCTTTATAGGAAAATGAAAAATGCACAAACAAAAAATAATATTCGTATAAAAACAAACATCAAAAGTCTATAAAACCCATGTTTATAGGCTTTTTTCTTTTCTTTGTAGTTCCCGGCAATAGAAGATTGATAATAAAACAGGGACAGGCATAAAAGCAAAAAGGCATGGTGCAGGTGCAGGATAATGGGGGGGTGTGAAAAAGGAAATCACAATCGTTTTATTTGTAGAAAACGATTGTTTTTTGAATTAGGTTTTGATGAAAGCAATTTAAGCAGAATTACACTTTCTTTCAAAAAAAGTTAGTTATAACTAATTTTCTTCTTGACAGATACTTCCAGCGGGCTTATACTAAAATTGTTAGTTAGGACTAACTTCGGAAGGATGGTGTAATGTGATGCCGATTACCTATGTAGAAGAAGGGAAAACCGTACAGATTCAAAAGATTACCGGAAAAGACAAACTGCGCAGTCATTTGGCGAATATGGGGTTTGTGGAAAAAGGGAATATTACTGTGATTCAAAGAGTTGCGGGCAATATGATCTTAGAGGTAAAAGGAACAAGAGTAGCGATTGATGAAGCATTGGCAAATCGCATTATGGTGTAGGAGGACAAGATGAGAACATTGAATGAGTGTAAGCCGAAAGAAACGATAACCGTTGTGCGACTGCATGGAAGCGGTGCACTGAAGAGAAGGATCATGGATATGGGGATTACCAAAGGCGTAGAAATACACGTACGTAAAGTTGCACCTCTGGGAGACCCTATGGAGTTGAATGTCCGCGGATATGAATTATCACTGCGCAAGGGTGATGCGGAAATGATCGAAGTAGCGTAAAAGAGGTGGTACGATGAGCATAAAAATCGCATTAGCAGGAAATCCAAACAGTGGGAAAACAACTTTGTTTAATCATCTGACCGGTTCGCGTCAGCATGTGGGAAACTGGCCGGGCGTAACCGTTGAGAAAAAAGAAGGAACATTAAAAAGCAATAAAGAAGTAACGATTCAGGATTTACCGGGTATCTATTCCCTTTCTCCTTATTCACTGGAGGAAGTCGTAGCAAGAAATTATCTGGTGCATGAAAGACCGGATGCGATCTTGAATATCGTTGATGCAACGAATATCGAACGTAACTTGTATTTGACGACACAGCTTTTGGAATTGGGAATTCCGGTCGTTGTCGCTTTGAATATGATGGATTTGGTAGAGCGCAACGGTGATCAGATCAATGTCGATCAGTTATCGAAGCTGCTGGGCTGCAAGGTCGTAACGATCAGCGCTTTGAAAGGTACTAATACATTAGAGGCAGCCAATCAGGCCGCATTAGCAGCCAAAGCGGGTGAAGCAACCGCAGCGCCTTCGATCTTTTACGGTGATGTAAAACAGAGTTTGGATGCGATCAGCGATCTGTTAAAAGGAAAAACGGATGCAAAGACGATTCCTTTCCTTTCGGTCAAGCTATTTGAGCGGGATGAAAAGATCAATGAACTGGTAACGATCAGTGAAAGTGATCAGGAACAGATCGAAACAATCGTGAACGCCTGTGAACAGAAAGCAGATGATGACGCGGAAAGCATCATTACGGCGCAGCGTTATGAATATCTGACGCAGATCATTTCGAAAAGCGTAAAAAAGAACAAACAGAGCCATGAGCTTACGATTTCCGATAAGATCGATAAAATCGTAACGAATCGTATTTTGGCACTGCCGATCTTTGCGGTCATTATGTTTGTGGTATATACGATTGCCATGGGTTCAACTTCCTTCTCGATCGGAACGATGGGAACGGATTGGGCAAATGATGTTTTGTTTGGTGAAATGGTACCGTCATTCTTTGATCAGCTCTTAAATAGTCTTCATGTCAGCGGTGTCTTGTATTCGCTGATTCAAGATGGCATCGTTGCCGGTGTCGGGGCAGTGCTTGGTTTTGTGCCGCAAATCTTGGTACTGTATGTACTGCTTTCTATTATGGAGGATATCGGTTACATGTCGCGTGTCGCTTTCATCATGGATCGTATTTTCCGTCGCTTCGGCCTATCCGGCAAGAGTTTTATTCCGATGCTGGTGGCAACCGGGTGTGGGGTGCCGGGCATTATGGCAAGCCGTACGATCGAACAAGATCGCGATCGCAAGATGACGATCATGACGACCGGCTTTATTCCTTGCGGCGCTAAGATGCCGATCATCGGTTTGTTTGCGGGTGCGGTATTCGGCAATAGTTCACTGGTTGCGACTTCTGCATTCTTCATCGGGATCGCGGCAGTCGTTGTTTCCGGTATCATTTTGAAAAAATGTAAAATGTTTGCGGGTGATCCGGCACCGTTTGTGATGGAGCTTCCGGCCTATCATCTGCCAAGCATCGGCAATGTCGTGCGTGCAACTTGGGAACGCGGCTGGTCCTTTATCAAACGTGCGGGAACGATCATCTTGCTTAGCAGCATCATCTTATGGTTCTTGCAGGGCTTCGGCTTTGAAAACGGCAGCTTTGGCATGGTGGAGGATAATAATACTTCCCTGCTTGCCTCGATTGGCAGAAGCATTGCCTGGATCTTCTATCCGCTTGGCTGGCTGGGCGATATGGCATGGAAAGCAACCGTTGCTACGATTACCGGCCTGATTGCGAAGGAAGAAGTAGTCAATACTTTTGGGGTGCTTTATCAGTATGGCGGCGAGCTGTCGGAAACGGGCAATGAGATCTGGACACAGGTAGCGGCAGATTTCACACCGCTTGCGGCTTATAGTTTTATGATCTTTAATTTACTGTGTGCGCCTTGCTTCGCCGCAATGGGTGCGATCAAAAGAGAAATGAACAACGGAAAGTGGACGATTTTCGCCATCGGCTATATGTGTGTATTCGCTTATGTGAGCGCCTTGATCATTTATCAGATCGGCGGACTGGTGAGCGGAGAAGTGACATTCAATGTATTTACGGTCGTTGCTTTCGTATTGTTGATCGCGGTGCTATATTTACTGTTTAGAAAAAATAAGTTCAGCAGACAGGAACATTAAGATACCAAAGAGATCCATGTAAACAGGTATCGATCAAAACGTGAGGAGGAATGAAAATGGGTAATGTCATCATCGTATTGTTATTAACTGTTATTGTCAGTTTGATCATTCGCTCTTTATGGAAACAGCATAAAAATCATGGGGGCTGCACCGGCAACTGCACAAGCTGTCATCAAAACTGCCATGTAACATATCGACAAAGCAGTGCCGAGCAAATGCGGCAGGGACCCCGTATCGTGTTAAAAGTTGTCGATCATCAAGATTGATCGAAAGAAGCAGTCTGTATCTGTGATCAGGCTGCTTTTTTCGTGTGATACAAGTGATTTCTATGCGGGGAGATTTGTATGATGCTAAGTGGATAAAATGAAAAAAGTTATTGACGAAAAAAGCATCTCTCTGCTATAATATCAAAGCAGATGCAGAAGTGGTGGAACGGCAGACACGCTGTCTTCAGGCGGCAGTGCGGGCAACCGCGTGAGAGTTCAAATCTCTTCTTCTGCACCAGTTAAACCAAGAACTCGCTGAGGCGAGTTTTTTTGTATGCGATCGCTGCCGGTACGGATATTTTCTACTACTGTAATTTTATAAAACTGATTTCGCTTCTTTCGATTATATGCTGATGTGTCTATGTGTTTCATTCTGTTTTTATCTGATCTATGGGCTTGCCTCTGTCTTTGTTATGATATTTTTTCAGCTGCATGCATGCCCGCTATTGTTCGCTGAATCGACCGGTGTTTTGATCTTCGTTTTGATACTATGCGCAATCTGTATTATAATAATGGTGTAAAATTAGAAATTAGGTGAAATGATGAAAAAAATAACTTGTTTGTTTACCGTTTTACTGCTATGCGGCTGTGGATCGGCAGACTTCAGTGAATTGGGATTTAATGAGAAACAAAGCGCATTGCTTCAAAAGATAACTGATTTTGAGGAAATCCGGGATCAATGCCCTTATCCGGAAACGCTGAAAGAGCTGCTGGATGAAGAAACCACAAGTGAAGATGTTGCTCTTTATTGTCATATACAAAACGGATCAGGAAAAAAAGCCGCAATCAAAAAGCTGCGGGACAGCGGTGTTTCTGAAACACAGATGCTGGAAATGTTAGAGCTGTCTTATTATCGAAGTGACAAGACAGAACGCTATATCAAGGAATTACAGAAAAGTGAGGACCCAAAAGAAGCGGTGCTGCATGTCAATTTGAACTTAGATATTCCTTATTACAGTGAAATCGATGAAATTGAAGATACCGATGATCTTTTGCAGCTGGTCAATAAATTCTCGAAGCTGCCGGATGATTTCTATCCATCAGATCTAGTGGAAACGCCGAATGTCTGTGTAGTCGGTGAGGACTACTCCTGCTTTCCGTCGACACAGTATGTCAGAAAGGAAGTCGCCGAGCAGTTTGATGCCTTTGTGAAAGCGGCAGCGAAAGAAGGTTTTACGATGAAAAGCATCGCCAGCATGCGCGATATCGCTTATCAAAGAACGCTGTATGAATATTATAAGAATTTAGAAGGGGAAGCATATGCAGATACCTATTTTGCCCGTCCCGGACAAAGTGAACATAATACGGCTTTAGCGATCGATGTGACCTTTGATCAAGAAAATTATGAGGAAATCGAATCCTCTCCTCATTATGATTGGTTTTTGAGCCATATGGCGGATTATGGATTTATCCTGCGTTATCCGAAAGGGAAAGAAGATATTACCGGATTCGGTCATGAGTCTTGGCATATCCGTTATGTCGGCAAGGAAGCGGCGCAGACGATCATGGAGAAAGGCATCACGCTGGAAGAATATTTGGCAACCCAGCCGGCATAATAGCATGAGGTGAAGAAGATGAAGAAAGTAGTTGCAATTTTGTTAAGCGCGCTGTGTATGTGCGCTTGTTCCGCTGATCCGGATCGCGTGAATCAATTAGTGGAAAAGGACAGTCAAACAGATAAAACAAAAGAAGAAGCAAAAGATACCATTGTTTCCTTTGTCGGTGTCGGCGATAATCTGATCCATAATTCGATCTATGAGGAAGCGGATCGAGAAGCAGGAGCTGAAGGAGACGGGCAGTATTCCTTTGCGAAAATGTATGAACCGATGAAACAGGATATTCAGAACGCTGATCTGGCTTTTATCAATCAGGAAACGATCCTTGGCGGTGATGAATTGGGCTTATCCGGTTATCCGACGTTTAATACGCCAAGCGCCATTGCCGATGATGTGGAAGCAGCCGGTTTTGATCTTGTCAATACCGCAACCAATCATTGTTTGGACAAGTGGCAGACAGGCATCGATCACAGTGCTGCGGTCTGGGGATCCAAAGAAGGCATCATCGCAGCCGGCACTTATACATCGCAAGAAGATCGCGATACGATTCGTACGATCAAGCGCAAAGGCATTACCTTTTCCTTTTTGGCATATACTTATGGAACCAATGGGGTCATACCGGAATATGATTACAGCGTTGCTTATTTTGATGATGCAACGATCACGAATGATGTGAAAAAGGCAAAGGAAATCAGTGATGTCGTCATCGTATCGGCACATTGGGGAACAGAAAATGATTCCATGGTAAATGAAGAGCAGCAGCACTATGCACAGCTATTTGCGGATCTTGGTGTAGATGTCGTGATCGGCACGCATCCGCATGTCATTCAAAAGGTAGAATGGGTGAAAGGAAGTGCGGGAAATGAAATGTTGACGGTTTACTCATTGGGGAATTTTCTCAGCGGTATGCTGGAAGTGGATAATGTGCTGGGCGGTATGATCAGTTTTGATTTTGTGCAGGATCATGAGAGCAAGAAGATCAGTGTGCAAAATGTAAAATGGATCCCGCTTGTGACCCATTATGAGGGCGATGCGGCAGATATTATGAATACGCGTCATAATTATCGGGTCTATCGCTTGGATGCGTATAGTGAAGCTTTAGCGAACAAACACGGTTTGAACGGTTATGAAGGACAAAGCGTAACCATTGCCGGTTTGCAGGAGAAAACGGCCGCGATCATTGACGATCAGTTTTTGAAAGAGGAGCAGAAGTAATACGATGAAAAAGGAATTGGCAAAGCTGCTCCAGGAGATAGAAAGAAAAGCAGAGGAAGAACGTATTCCGATCATGCAGCCGGAGGGGATCGCATTTCTTTGTTCTTATATTGAAACACATCATGTGCGCTCGATATTGGAAATCGGTGCGGCGATCGGTTATTCGGCGATCCGTATGGCATCGCTAGATCGGGAAATCAAGGTAACGACGATCGAACGCGATCAAAAGCGTTATGAGGAAGCGGTTGCCTATATTGCAAAAGCCGGTTTGGAAAAACAGATCCAGATCTTGGAAATGGATGCGTTTGATTTTCACAGTGAAGAACAGTTTGATCTGATCTTTATTGACGCGGCAAAAGCGCAGTACATCAAATTCTTTCAGCAGTTCCGGCATAATTTGCAGGAGGATGGTGCGATCATTACGGATAATCTTGAGTTTCATGGCATGGTAAGCGGGGAAGTGGAAATCAAGCATTCCCGCAATCTCAAACGGTTGATAAGAAAGATCCGCGGTTATATTGCGTTTTTGCAGGAAAATGAGGAATTTGAAAGTGAATTTTTGAAAATCGGCGATGGCATAGCGATCAGCCGGCGCAGAAAAGGGCAGAAAGAGAATGTGCTTTTGGAAAGAAAACAATAGGAAAAGCAGTGTTCATATAAGGGGAAGTGTGGTACAATAAAGAAAAGAAAGAAGTGGTGATAAAATATGAAAAAAGCAGTAACAGGCATTGCAGTATTGGCAGGTGTCGCGGCAGTAACGGCATATGCACTAAAAAAGAATGAACAGAAAAAAATCAGAGAACTGGATGAAGAACTGTTATACGATGAGCCACAGCCATCTGAACCGACAAAGATCGACAGTATTCAGTTGGACGATGAAGAAGAGGAAGGGTCGGAAGAAAGCGAAGCAGACGAGCCCGACGCGGCAAGGCGCAAAGACGATACTTATAAGAATTTAACAGCGGCTGCGGTAGCGCATATTTCCAAGGAGCATGAACGGCTGGCAGAGGAATTGAAAAATGAAGGCGATCATCATGAAGTCGATCGCCCGATCCAGCATCTTGTTCATTTCACGACACAGGAAGATGCCGATGCTTTCAAAAAAGCAGTCGTTAATAAAGGGTTTGTCGTTTCCGCCGGAGAAAATGAATTTGACTTGATCGTTTTGCACATTTCGCCGATCGATCAGATCAAATTGGTAACCAATGAGCTTTATCTTGCTGATCAGGCGTATGCGCATCATGGCGAGTACAAGGGCTGGCATGCAAGGGTAAGTTACTAAAAAGGGAAAACGGAGCGTCCTCAAAAATCAGACACACGCAATGAAAATGAAAATTCGAAAGGATTGTGACCAATGCGCAAGCGGGCACAATCTTTTCTTTTGGTATAGATGTTTACACAATCTTGGAAGAAAGGCTGTTCTTGTGGCAATCCTACCATCATGAGATTTTTTTTGAGGCAGGAAAGATATGTTTTTTCTATACGCTCTACGCAGTGATTATAGGAATTTATGGGCAGAGAGAAATGATTTTATTCATCTCATGCTGTGCGTTAAGAAAGTGTAGATTTCGTGTCAAACCGTTAGAAAGATGGGCTTATAAAGTGGATTCTCACTTTCTGTCCTGTCTTTTTTTCATGTGTTCAAGTAAAATAAAAGAGTAAAGGAGTGAGGCGTTATGAATCCACATGAAATTGGTTGCTTTATCGCTCGCTGTCGTAAAGCAAAAGCTTTGACCCAAGCGCAGCTGGCACAGCAATTAGGAGTGAGCGACAAGACGATTTCCCGATGGGAAAGAGGTAAGACCATGCCGGATCTATCACTTTATGAAGCGTTATGCGAAGCTTTGGATGTACAGATATCGGAATTATTATATGCAAAGAAAATGACAGATGAAGATAAGCAGAAGCAAGGGGAACGATCGGCATTTTATCTATTGAAAACAAAAGCACAGTTTGAAACATTGGAGATCTTTACTGAAGTATTGATCGTCATCGGCATTATCATCAGTATTACTTTTACTAAGGTACTGGCAGATACACAAATTGAGATGCTCATCACCATGGCATGTGGATTTTTTGTATGGGGCTTTGGGATCATGCTGCGGATCAAGATCAGAAAGGCGATGAAAGAGATGGAATCGTGATCTGCCTTATGTGATAAAGAATTTTTCATCCTTATATCATTTATCGGGAAGCATAATTTATATGGGTATATGGACCTGTATAAAATACCTAATTGATAAGTATCTGTTTCTTAATCTGATCGACATGGGAAGCATGTTATTCGCTTTGTTTTTCTAATGGTTTTTTCATTCTGCATCCTTTTTTATTTGTGCATATTTGTGATGTTTGATGGGAAAGGTCATGGAGTGATGATTGGATTGGCATTGGTGTTGTTTTTTCTTGTATCCGATTTCGATGGTGTATCGCTTTTTTACCATCCTTTCTGCAACAGAGCAGTTCTGCTGTTTTGGCTTGCCGTAAAATCGCTCTGTTTGAGAAGTAACCGCTTAACTGAATAGGAAAAAGCAAAAATACACGATTGCCGGCTGATTGTTTGGATTTTCTATCTGCTTTATGATAAAATAAGTTCGCTTTTAAGATAGAGCAGAGGGTGATCAAATGGATAAAATTACAGTAAAGGATGTGAGCTTCTCTTATGATAAAGAACGTGATGCTTTGTCACATGTATCTTTTCAGATCAAAGAGGGTGCTTACACAACGATCATCGGGCACAACGGCAGCGGAAAAAGCACCATTGCCAAATTGCTGATCGGTCTGATGAAAGCAGATGGCGGAAGCATTGAAGTAGATCGTCTTCCCTTAAATGAGGAGAATCTGTATGCGATCCGCGATAAGATCGGCATCGTGTTTCAAAACCCGGATAATCAGTTTATCGGTGCGACGGTTGCCGATGACATTGCATTTGGTTTAGAAAATCATCAGATTCCCACTGAATCGATGCAGGGGATCATTGAAACCTATGCCAAAAAGGTGCATATGGAGGCTTACTTGGAAAGCGAGCCGACAAAACTTTCCGGCGGGCAGAAGCAGCGTGTAGCGATTGCCGGAGTGCTGGCGATGAAACCGGAAATTTTGATTTTCGATGAGGCGACGAGCATGCTGGATCCACAGGGCCGCAGCGACATCAATCATTTGATACAGGAAATCCATGAGAACGAAACAATGACGATCATCTCCATTACCCATGACATTGAAGAAGTGGCGATGAGCGATCATGTGATCGTATTGGATCAGGGAAAAGTAGTTATGGAAGGACACCCATCTGAAATACTGCTGAAGGAAAAAGAACTGATCGATCTGCATTTGGATATTCCGTTTTCATTGAAGGTGGCGCATGCACTTCAGAAACTGGGAATGCCGGTAAAAGAATGTACGACGATGGAAGGGATGGTGGATGAAATATGCCGATACGCTATGAAGGATTAACGCATATTTATCAAGAAGGCACACCGTTTTCTTATCTTGCTTTGGATGACGTATCGCTGGAAATCAAGGAAGGGGCGTTTACTGCGATCATCGGTGAGACCGGCAGCGGCAAGACGACGTTGGTGCAGCACTTGAATGCTTTGTTATTGCCGAGCAAGGGAAAACTGCAAGTGTTGGATCGTCTTATTACAGCGGATCAGAAGCCGAAACAGTTAAAATCATTGCGCAAGCAGGTTGGTTTGGTCTTTCAATTTCCGGAATATCAATTATTTGAAGAAACGATCTTAAAGGATGTCTGCTTCGGGCCGAAAAATTTTGGGGCAACAGAAGAGGAAGCGCGAGACATGGCGGTAAAAATGCTGAAGCTGGTCGGTTTGGATGAAAGCTATTTGGATCAATCGCCGTTTGAATTGTCAGGCGGGCAGAAACGAAGAGTGGCGATTGCAGGTATTTTGGCGATGGATCCGCAGGTGCTGGTACTGGATGAGCCGACGGCGGGTCTGGATCCGCAGGGCGCAAAGGAAATGATGGATCTGTTTGTGGAATTAAATAAGACATATCATAAAACGGTACTGATCGTTACACACGATATGGAACATGTTTTACATAGCTGTGATGAGGTCGTGGTCGTGGCGAAAGGGAAAATCAAGAAGCAGTGTGATGTAACGACTTTTTTTGAAGATGTCGAATTATTGAAACAGCTGCGCATTGATCCGCCGGCAGTCATCAAAATGCGGGAGGCATTGCGCGAAAGAGGATTTTCTTTGGGCAAAGATATGCTGAGCATTGAGGCGCTGGCAAAAGCCATCCAAAGTGAGGTGCAGAAACATGAATAATTTTACTTTGGGCAGCTATATGCCGTATGATTCTTTGATCCATCGTTTGGATCCAAGAGCGAAAATCATGGGCATGATCTTTTTTATGGTAGCCATCTTCATTCCTGCCGGATATTTTCCTTATATCATTTTAGGTGTGGTAGCGCTTGTGCTGCTTTTGATTGCGCATTTGAAACTTCGTTCGGTATGGAAGTCTATGAAACCGATGCTGTTGATGATGGTGTTTTTATTGGTGATCAATCTGTTGGTGGTGCGCACCGGCTATGTGGTGGTAAAACTGGGAGATTTTGCGATTTACAGTGATGCTTTGGCTCAGACTTTTTATATCGCAGTGCGTTTGGTGCTGATGATCATGATTACGACGACCTTGACCGCAACGACCAAACCATTGGATCTGACGTTGGGAATAGAAGATTTATTGACGCCGTTTAAGGTGCTGCATGTGCCGGCGCATGAAATTGCGATGATGATTTCGATCGCTTTGCGTTTCATCCCGACATTGATTGAAGAAACGCAGCGTATCATGAAGGCGCAGGCATCAAGAGGAGTCGATATGGAAGAGGGCAAACTGAAGGAAAAGATCATGGCGGTGCTTTCTTTGATCGTGCCACTATTTGTGTCAGCGTTTCAGCGGGCGGAAGATCTCGCCAATGCAATGGAAGCACGGGGCTATATTCCTGAACGTAAACGAACGCGCTATAAGCAGTTGAAAATGGCGGGACGGGATTGGATCATGCTGGGCTGTTCTTTCTTGTTGATGGCGGTGCCGATTTTGATTGCTATGGGATATTTGGATCCATTAAGAATAGGAAGTTTATTTTTAGAGGGGGTTGGGTATGCGTTATAAAGCAGTTGTTGCCTATGATGGCACGGACTATAATGGCTGGCAGAAGCAGATCAATGGAGTCGGCATTCAGACAGTGATAGAAAAAGCGCTTGAAAAAATGCTGGGACATGCTTGTGAAGCAGTGGCAAGCGGAAGAACCGATGGCGGTGTGCATGCACTGGGACAGGTTTTTCATTTTGACAGTGAAAAGAAAATGAAAGGAGAGCGCATGAAAATGGCGCTGAATAGTCTTTTGCCGGGGACGATCCGGATTCAGTCCATAGAGCCGGTCAGTGATCAGTTCCATGCACGCTTTGATGCGGTTTCAAAGCGTTATGATTATTTGGTCGGTGATTGTGGTAATAATCCATTTGCGGTTCGTTTTATGGCGCCGGTAAGAGAAAAACTTGATGTTTTGAAAATGCAGGAATGTGCACAGGTGCTGGTTGGAACACATGATTTTACTTCTTTTACAAGTGCGAAGATCGATCAGCGCAAATCACGGGTGCGCACGATAGATGCGATTTTGATCTGCGAAGAAAAAAATGGCATTCGCATGATTTTCGAAGGCGATGGTTTTTTGCGCTATCAGGTGCGTATGATGGCAGGAACGCTTTTAGAGGTAGGCAAAGGGAAACTGACAAAAGCAGATGTAGAAGTGATGCTGGAAGGAAAGGATAAGCATCTTTGTCGCTATAAGGCAGAAGCGCAAGGACTTTATCTGGTACGGGTGGATTATGAAAAGGATGATTGTCGGGAGGCGATATTGCGGTTTCTGATGGAGGAATCACAGGAGAGAGATATTAGAAAATGGTGGGGGCATAAGAGATAAGCAGTAGTTTTTGGCAAGGAGGGATTTCATGAAGAAATGTAATTACCATACGCACACTTATCGCTGTATGCATGCATGCGGCAGTGATGAGGATTATGTGATCAGCGCTATAAAAGGCGGTTATCAGGTGCTTGGTTTTTCGGATCATGCGCCATGGAACTATGAAAGTGATTTTGTGGCACACATGCGTATGCCGTTGGTGCAGTTTCACGAATATGCGGAGAGTATCCGCAAACTGAAAGAAAAGTATCGCGGTCAGATTGAGATCCTGTTGGGACTGGAATGTGAATATTATCCACGGTATTTGCCATGGCTGCGGCAGTTTCTGATTGAGGAGCAGGTAGATTATATCATTTTGGGCAATCATTATTATGAGAGCGATGAGATCGCAAATCAGTATTATGGGAATCGCTGCAAGGAGGATCTTTATTTACAGCGTTATGTAGAGGGCGCGATTGCGGCGATGGAAACAGGTTTATATGCCTATATGGCGCATCCTGATCTGTTTATGCGGGGGCGTAAGGTATTTGATGATCAGGCGCGGGAAGCGAGCAGGCAGATTTGTGAAGCGGCGAAGCGATTGCATATTCCTTTGGAGTATAATTTGGAGGGTGCTGCTTATAATGCGGCGTGCCAGATCGAGGAATATCCGCATCATGAGTTTTGGGAAATTGCGGCAGAAATCGGCAATGAGGTGGTCATCGGTGTCGATGCGCATGATCCGGCTTCTTTGGAAAGAGAGGATTATGATCGGCAGGCACGCGCTTATCTAAAGGGGCTTGGATTATCGATCTTGGAGGAAGTTTCTTTGTCTGATTATCGTTTGTTAAGATAAAGAAGGGAAACGATGGAAACGGCCTTTGAAATAGGGAGAAAAAAGTGCTAAAAAGTGAAAAAAAGCATTGACTTATGCGGTATTTATCTTTAGAATATAAAAAGGCACGGCTTGTGGTCTGATCTGCATGCGTTTGAGATGCTAACGGGAAAAGGCATGTGGATGGATCATAGGTTTTCTTAAGTGTTTTATTTTAAACCCGGTACAGTTTAGATGAAACAGAAAGGAAGTAGAATTTATGCGCCAAACAACTATGACAAAACCTGCAGACGTTACACGTACTTGGTATGTAGTGGACGGAACAGGAAAGACATTAGGACGTCTTGCTACGGAAGTAGCTGCTGTGTTACGTGGTAAACACAAACCGACTTACACACCGAATGTTGATTGCGGAGATTATGTGATCGTAATCAATGCGGACAAGATTGAATTGACCGGAAATAAGATGGAAGGTAAGAAATATTATTCTCACTCTATGTATCCGGGAGGACTTCGTGTTCGTACTGCTAAAGAGATGAAGAGCAAATATACTGTTGAATGGGTAGAAAAAGCAGTATATGGCATGTTGCCGCACACTCGTTTAGGAAATGTGCAGCGCAGACATTTGTTTGTCTATACCGGCAGTGAACATCCGCATGCAGCTCAGCAGCCGGTGGAAATGGTAATCAAAGGATAGGAGGAGTAAGAGATGGCAAAGAAAAATACAGTTATGTATAACGGAACTGGACGTCGTAAGACTTCTGTTGCTCGTGTCTTTATGACTCCGGGAAATGGAACGATTACAGTAAACGGTAAAACTTTGGAGGAGTATCTGCCACTGGAAACTTTGCGTATGGTCGTGCGCTCTCCGTTGGAATTAACGGAAACATTGACGCAGTTTAATATTAAGATCAATGTTGGCGGCGGCGGTTATACCGGACAGGCGGGTGCTATGCGCCATGGTATTGCGCGTGCGCTGCTGGAAGCAAGTGCAGATTATCGTCCGGCACTGAAAGCGGCTGGCTTCTTAACTCGTGATTCTCGTATGAAGGAACGTAAGAAGTACGGTTTGAAAGCGGCTCGTCGTGCGCCACAGTTCTCAAAACGATAGTATTAAATTGTGGTCTGAGAACATCAGTAAAAATCAAATTATGCAAAAAGCCCTCTATTTACGAGGGTTTTTTTCATGTCCTCAAATATTTATGAAGACCGTGAATTTCTGAAAAAAAGTGCTGAGAATTGCTAAAAAGTCATCTATTGACGGAAATTATGCAGCAAATATGCAGCAAACTGGCGTAATTTCTGCGTAAAATTTGGCGTAATTTTGGCGTAAGATTATGTGATGGAGCCTTTTGTATCATCTCGGTATTTGTTTAGATGTTCAAATTTGAACATCTTCTTTTGCATTATGAAGCGGCCTACTGTCATATTGAAACATATCATAGATTTATTTATTTTTTGTTATATCTAAAATCGCAATACTCGGCTCCGTCAGCTATAGTCTGGGTGCGTTTAAGTGTCATGCCCATCATATCTGCCAGTACAAAATCCAATTGACATATATGCTTAGCTAACTCAGGACAGTTTTCATCTGCACAAAGTTTGCATACACCACACTGGAAGTAATTATATCCTAATTCAAATTCATCTGTTTTTTCTAAAACATCTACAATCCAGTCATTTTCATATCTTCTAAGATGAGATTGAGCCTCCCATATTTTTCTCTTTTTCATTTTACGAGTGCTTAGATATGAATCTGCATCACCCATAGCTATATGAAAGAGTCTGCTTGCATAGAGTCCATTTTTTAAGATTTCGTAATTCTCTTCTGGAGAAAGTGTATTTGCTCTGTTCATTGCTATAAAATATGCTCCCATGCAGTATGCACTTAAAAGTCGGGAATGTCCTATGTTTTTTGCACGATGAATAATGGATATATATTCATTTTTAATTTTCTCTATATCTGCCTTATTTTCGATATGCATTCTTTTGATTTCATGCTTACAGGCAGTATGATAAAACCAACCATACAATCTTATACTGAACCCATATCTCATAGTATCATCTCCTAAATATCATAATATTCTAAATGTTTAGTTTAAGCTAACCAAATTATAGCATTTCTCTATAATATAAAGTAAGCCCAAACTAACTAAATTTATTTTTTTATTGTTTATGTAACTTTGTAGAGATATAATTAAATTACAAAATGAGATTTTGAAGGGCGATGAAAAGTGTGGAGCAATATCTAAAAGAAACATCATTATTAGATTATTCAAGTCCAAATATACAAGAATTAATCATTGAAAGACAATGGAAAGATATGGATGCATATATTCGTTTGAAGCAGATATATGATTTCATTCGAGATGAAATTCTATTTGGCTATAATGTTGATGATCATATTCCTGCCTCAAAAGTTTTGACCGATGGATATGGACAATGCAATACCAAAGGCATTCTATTTATGGCATTGCTGCGAGGTGTTGGTATTCCTTGTCGAATACATGGGTTTACGATTGACAAAAAGTTACAGAAGGGAGCCATGACGGGGATTGTATATAAAAACGCACCAATAAATATATTACACAGCTGGGTTGAAGTATATTTAGATAATGTATGGTATGAGCTTGAAGGTTTTATCCTTGATAAGAGTTATCTTATGCAGCTGCAAAAAATAAACCAGACCTGTCAAGGCAGTTTTTGTGGATACGGTGTTGCAGTTAAGGATTTACATAATCCAATCATTGATTTCGATCGAAACGATACTTACATTCAAAGTGAAGGAATCAATCACGATTTTGGAATTTATGATAGTCCTGATGATTTGTTTCAGGAGCATAATCAGGGACTATCAGCTATGAAAAAGTTTCTATATAGAAATTTAGGTAGACATTTAATGAATAATAATATCCAAAAAATAAGAAATGATAAAAGATAAATTGAAAACAAATAGGAGAAAACCATGAAAAAGAATGTTATTGAAAATATAACAGTAACACTACGTAAAGCTGACGGTGTTCTATATCCAGTCAAAGACAGAAAAGATAAGGTTATGATTGTATTATCAGGCAGTGAAGGCGGGCTAGCGCATGCAAAGAAACTTGCAAAATATTTGCAGACTAATGGAATACCAGCATTGGCTCTTGGATATTTTAAAACAGCTAATTCTGTCAAATCTTTAAGTAAAATTGAACTTGAAAACATTAAAGAGGCAATAGACTGGCTAAAACAAATGGGATATAAAAAAATAGGAATTGAAGGATATTCAAAAGGTGCTGAATATGCAGCTGCTGCTGCAATAGCATTTCATGAATTGAGCTGTGTCATTTTGAAGACACCTTCATGGTTTTATAGTGAGGGGATGAACAGAAAAACACCATCCAAAACGAGCTGCTGGTCTTATAAGGGAAGGGAACTCCCATATACACCCTATAAAACAAGAAAATTACCAATCATTAAGGAAATCATCAAAAATAGGGAATATAATATTCTTGCTATAAATATGAATAAAAAAATCAATCCTGATTCAATCATATCGATTGAAAAAATCAAAGCACCTATTTTGATGTTTTCAACAAAGATGGATACCATCTGGCCGTCAAAGGAAAGCTGTGAAAAACTGGAAGAACGCCTGATTAGTTACAATTTTTTCTATCCATATAAGCATATATGTTTTGAGTATATGAGCCACATGATGTTAGAAGACTGTGAAGATTCAATAAAGTATTTTATTAAATCAGAAAAACGATATCCAAAGGAATGTGCTAGAGAGCGAACCATGATGGGTCAGGAATGCATAAGGTGGATAGAGGAAGTATGGCAATAAAAAGATTCAAGATATAAAAAATGGTCTTTATATGGTGAGGAGTATGGAGCAAGATGAACGTAATTATAGAAACAGTTATTTTGTGCAGTGTGCTTTTTCTTATATGTTTTCTGGAAACAGGAACTGATGAAAAGAATCTTTTAGGGTTAAGATCATATCCAACAGATGTACAGAATATCATAAGAAGCAATGAAAAATATAAAGATAAAACGAAAGAAACGAATATACCTAAAGTTTTTATAGCGAATTTAGTGATGTTTATGATAGTGTTGCTTGTTTTTGGGATCTTTATTAAATCAGATGATTTTAGGGTAAATTTTATAAACATCTTGATATTAGGTGAAGCATTGAATTTATTTGATTTCGTTATTATTGACCTTATATGGTGGAGAAATACGAAAAGGATACGATTTAGCGAAATTCCTGATAAAAAGATGTATCAAAATCCAAAGAAGCATATAGATTCATTTTTAAGAGGAATTATTATGTATGGCATCATTGCAGTCATTGATGGATTTATATTGACTATATTATAGTGAATAAAAGAGATGAGGCACGATGTGAAAAAATCATCTTCCGTTTATGAGAGTTGTTCCAATTATTATCATACTGCAGCTCGTCGTTAAAGTTTTGTCCATTATATTATCTGAAAGGGGCAGACTGTATTCTATTCAGTTAGCAGGATTTCAGAGCAAAGCCCGATTATATATTTGAATGAGGAGGCACATAAATATGATCAGTATAGAGGAATTTAATCAAAAATATACAAAGCATACTGTTATTTTACCTATGGAAAAGGAATTTTCCTATCGCTATTACAGGAATCCCGATGCAAAATCCACCGTCTTGCTTCTAAGTGGAGGGATAGGCTTAACGGACTTATTTTATCTGCATTTTGATAGATTTGCGAAAGATTTTTCCTTACTGACTTTTGATTATCAGATACAATTTAAGAATAATATGGAATTTGCTTTGGCTGTATCATAGCTTCTTCAAAATCTGGATGAAAAGGTATGGCTGGTAGGTCAATCATTAGGTGGAATAGTATCTCAGATCATTGCATCTTATTATCCGGAATGTGTAGAAGGAATGATACTATCTAATACCTGTTCTCTTGCAAAAGATATGGGTGAGGACGCCTATCAGTTTTTGCTAAATATGATAGAAGGGCAGAAGAAAGCTAAAAAACTCTTATCTTTCATACCTTTTGCTTTGTATAAATGGCTGATAAAATGGGCAGTATTGAAAAAGAAAACGGATGGCTTCACACAACAAGAAAAAATGCAGATGAAAAATCTGTGCAATGTCATGATGAAACTGTTAGATAAATCTTATGAATATCATATGATTGATTTTCTGGTCGATGCTCAGAATCATTTTGGCATGACGGAGAATGATTTCAGAAAATTTGATGACAGAGTTCTGCTGATCCTATCGGAAGACGATCATACATTCAATCAGGCATGTAAGGATTCACTGGTTAGTATCATGACTAACCCAACGCTTATTACCAATCTGCATGGTGGACATCTGGCCTTGATGATACAACTTGATGAATATGCTAGAAAAGTCAGCGAATACATTTTGAAAAGGGAAAAATAAACAATTAAAGATAAAAAAATGAAACGATTCTTTTTATAGAATTGAGAACGTTTCATTTTTTTCTGCTTTAAGCATAGATGTTTTAAAACTCCATCTTTATAATTGACATCTTCATCATTCTATCCCCCAGTCTTGCAAGCAGACGATGAGATGGATGGATGCCTGGACTTTTCATGTCATAATAGCCCAGCATATATCCTTTTGAGCTCACGTTGATTGTATCCGACCAGTTTAATTCTTTAAGTGGATCAGAAACACAGAAATAGCCTTTCACATCCTGTATTCCCATGTTTTTAAGAATTTTACTCATCATGAGCCTGAGTCCTGTTTTTCCTACTGTATCAAAAATCAGACAACCGTTCGGATAATGCTGTGAGAGTCTTAAAACCAGTGCTTTGACTTCTTCTGTTTTAAAATAATGAAAGACACCTGAAGCAAACAGAATGATTCCCCTGCTTCCATCTATCTGATCCATCCATGAATCATTTCTTATATCTGCCACGATATTCTCTTCTCTTTCATGTACTGGCATCCAAAGATTACGAATCTTAATAATGTCAGGAAAATCAATGTTGACAATATGGCATGTACCGTTATCACATGCAAGTCCGGTCTGATCCAATCCACAGCCTAAGTTTACAACGGTTGCATTAGGGTGCTTTTTGAGATAATTCTTTATTTCCCACATCATATCTAGCTGTCGCATAGCTGCTTCCAATGCACCAAACTCGTAGAAAAAGGTATCCTGCTTCTTTTCCAGCTCGCTAAAATCATAATCCAGCTTTTCACAGAATGCTTTTGCAGATGTATCGGTATATAATTCAGGAAATTTCTCAGCACACATTTTTCTTCCAAACAGAGGTACGATCAGAGTTTCCTGAACCGAATTCTTTTCAATATGTATTTTATTCATTTATTATATTCGCCTCCTTTTTTGGTTAGCCTTGTATAACTATTATATCAGATGAGAATCCCTTTTCATAGATAAAAAGCCAAGCTGCATTAGCCTGGCTGATTGGTAAGTTTATAGACTGATTCACTCCTATTCACCAGTTTCTGGTATAATCCCTTCTCTTTCAGAAGTTCTTCATGAGTGCCTGACTGTACAATGCTTCCCTGATCAATGACAAGTATTTGATTGGCTTTCTCAATAGTATGCAATCGGTGAGCAATTACAATCAGTGTTTTTCCCTTGCATAGTTCCATGATGGCTTCCTGAATGTAGCTTTCATTATCAGCATCAACATTAGCGGTTGCTTCATCCAGAATGATAATTGGCGAATCTTTTAGAATACAGCGGGCTATGGATATGCGCTGCTTTTCACCGCCTGATAGACTGGCTCCGCCTTCTCCAATAAGGGTATCAAAGCCATTTTCCAGTTCCATGATAAAGTCATAGCAGCGAGCTTTTTTAGCTGCTTCAATCACTTCTTCTTTTGTCGCATCAGGTTTTGCCATGGCAATATTATTGTAAATGGTATCATGAAAAAGATACACTCTCTGGAATACCATGGAGATCTGATTCATCAAGCTTGCCAGCTGAACATCCTTGACATTTCTGCCATGAATGCAGACTTCCCCTTGCGAAACATCCCAGAATCGTGTCAGAAGGGAAGCAATGGTGCTTTTTCCAGAACCGCTTGGCCCAGCCAATGCCAGCATTTCACCTTTTTTTAGATGAAAGTTTACATGATGCAGCACTTCCTTCTTTCCATAGGCAAAGCTGACATCCTTCATTTCAATTTCATATTCAGAAGAAACAGGAAACTCCTCTTTTCCGCTATCATTCAGTTCGCTTTCACGGAAAACATCTTCGATGCGATCCAGACAGCTGCTCATTACCGTAAAACGAGAACTTTCACTATAAAGTGCTTTTGTAGGAGCGTAAAGATCAAATACGAAGAGTATCATGCCAATCAGATAAGGAACGTCTAACATGGACTGTTTATAGAGTATGAATGCCAGCAGCAGCATGATACTGGATCCAACTCCAAAGGCAATATTCAACAGTCGAGTATAAGGTGCAACAGCATATTCAAAATCTAGCGCAACCTTCATAGTGTGATCAAAATTATCTGTAAGCTGTTTTGACTGTCTTCCCATCAGATTATAGGTTTTGATGATGCCTATACCTTCTGTGAAATCCAGAACCGCATTGGTCAGCTGTTCACTTTGCTGCTGACGGATGTCAGAATGGTATAATGCTTTTTTATCAAGCAGATGTCCTATATAGACCAGACAGAGAATAATAAGCAGGGATAGCATTCCGATATAGGGGTTAAGGTAGAATAGAAAGGCTATCATGATGAACTGCGAGAAGATATAATTCATGGTATTCGCGACGACAGTCATGCAGTTTTCTTCAATAAATACCATATCCGTTGACAGGACAGAACTGATTTTTCCCAAATTGCCTTCGGTAAAGTAGCCCATCGGCATCTTTCTAAGATGATTTCCTAAACGAATGCGCATATCTGAAAAAATGTAATAGCCGGAAGCACTCTGCAGACGATCGGAAATATACTGACATAGTGTTTCCAGCAGAACGCTGATAAGCAGTGCCAAACCATATAGCCAGCATTTTTCTACGGTCATCGTCTGATTATAAAATTCCATGAAAACAAGGAATGCAATGCATAGAGGTGCTTTTGACAGCATTGATTTCAGAAAAGCAAAGATAAATGCAATCTGAATACGTGATTTATATTTGCCAGAAATTTTAATGATTCTGGATAGCAGTTTCAGCATAAGAGTTTACCTCCTTTGTTTTGATTTTCCAAGTATGAGAAGCCGTTGCAGCGTTCCATAGCTTCTGATATTCGGCATTATTCTTTAATAAATCCTCATGCTTTCCAATACCGTCAATCTTTCCTTTTTTCATAACGATAATCTGATCAGCATTGACAATGGAAGGCAGGCGGTGTGCGATGATGAGAACTGTCTTATTCTGAATAATCTGTGAAATAGCCTTGTTCATCTTGTCTTCGTTTTCGCTGTCAATGAAAGCAGTCGCTTCATCTAGAATAATGATTGGTGCATCTTTTAGGATTGCTCTGGCCAGTGAAATTCTCTGTCTTTCACCTCCGGACAATTGCTTTCCTCCATCTCCGGCAGGCGTATCAATTCCTTTTTCAAGACGTGATAGAAAGTCATTGCACTGTGCCTGCTTAGCTGCCTGAAGAACTTCTTCATCGGTAGCCTCCAGATTTCCATATCGGATATTTTCCTTTAGTGTTGTGTTGAATAGAAACTGTTCCTGTGAAACATAAGAAATCTGTTTATTTAACTGTTCGATGCTCATATCACAGATATTCTGTCCGCCTATGCTGATTTTTCCACTTTGTACATCATAGAAATGGACAAGCAGCTTAGCTAAGGTACTTTTTCCTGAACCTGATTCTCCGACAAAGGCAACCATCTGTCCCTGTGGAATATTAAGTGACACGTCATGGATCACCTCGTCTTTGTCATAGCTAAAGCAGACATGATCATATTTGATAGAGAAATCTTCTCCCATAAAAGCCTTGCTGTTTTGTTTCAAAGGTTCACTTGCCATGAGCTTTTCCAATGATTCGATTTTATAGTTGAGCTGAGGAAAGGTGGACATGAAATTCAGTGCTTTCAAAATAGGAACTCCCATGCCAAAGGATAAGCACAAGATAAGAATAAAGTCTGTCAGCGTACTATATCCCTGTAAAACCAGATAAGATCCAATCGGCAATGCGAACAAGGCAATGCATGGCAAAATGCTGCTGTAAAGAGCCATCCATGGCCATGATGCCTGATACCATTTTAAGGTGAAATCACGATAGGCTGTGACATCATCCTTTAATCGCTTATAAGAAGCTGCATCATGATTAAAAACCTTGACGACTTCCATTCCCTGAACATATTCAATGATGGTATTGTTCATTTTGCCGGCAGAGGCATAATAATTTGCCATTTCCTTCATGCCTACACGATACATGATCATCATAGAAATGATGCCGAAAGGCAGCGAGCATAGGGATAAAAGAGCCAGCTTCCAGTCAATAAAGAACATTGCAATTAGAATAATAACCGGTATGGAAACATTTGCAATTCCTTCCGGAACTGCATGAGCAAGCAGCAGTTCAATGCTGTCGATGTCATCAATGAACATTTTTTTGAGAACACCGTTTCCTTTTTCCTGAATAACACCTAAAGGAAGTTTTTCAAGACAGTCCTGCAGATAGGTACGGATATTCTTCAAGGTATGATAGGCGCTTTCGTGGGATAATGCCAGTCCTTTCACATATAAGATGCCGTGCATGATCATACATAAGACGATGACGGCGATATGAAGCAGGCAGTAAGACATGGAAATGTCCTGTCGATTGAGCAGCGGATTGATCAGTCGGTAAATCATAAAATAAGGAATAATGCTGAAAACAACAGCAATAATCAATACTATGATGGATTGATATGTTTTCTTTTTATATTCATGAGCGTATTGAAAGACTTTTTTAAACATAGATATCCTCCTTGCGTGTTAGTCTAAGCTAACTAACAGTTAATTTTTTTAGCTCCCGATAGAGAGCTAATGTTTAAATCCTAAAACCTTATACCAGTCAAACAGATTGCAGACAAGCTGATTGTATCTTATGATTTCTTCCCAGCTGAAATCATGAACGAAAGGTTCATAAATGGTTTCCCAGAAGGCAGATAGAAGTACGTGCATTTCTCTGCGGGAAACCTGTACCTCCGTCAGATGTCTTCGATAGGCTTCCTTGTAGTATTCATATGTGTAATCAGACATTTTCTGTACCCAGTCATGGCTGAAGGTTGAAAATTTTGAGCCTTCGCTTCTGCATAGAAGAAGCTTAAAGCATTCCTTTCTCTGATATAGAAATTCAAACCACCAGAGCATATAGCTTTCATCCATATCCCAGCTTCTGATTAGTGCTTCATCAGATACGGTATCGGGATCAGTCAGCTTTTTTTGATTGATGATCTCATTTAAGTCATCCAGCAGAGGCTGAACGACAGCAAGAAACAATTCCTCTTTGCCTTTATATCTTTTATATAAAGCTCCGGTTGTGACTTCAGCATTTCCGCATATGGATTTTAAAGAGGCATTCAGGAAACCTTCCTTCAGAAACTCCTGCTTGGCACTGTCTAAAATTTTAGGATCCAGTGTAGTATCTCTTTTTGACAAATGACCACTCCTTTACTGATAACTTAATTATCGATAATTACATTATCATTATATCTTATTGTATGCAGTTGTCAATCATTTACTGATATTTTTAAATTTTCAATAAATTTTGAAGTCAAAAATTTCCTGAATCAATTGACAAAAGGAAAAAGATGTTTTATATTTAAAACAGTGTTACGTAACAGTGTTTTAAAAGTTTGGAGGTGAGCCATGCCAAAGAGAAAGGAAGGCGTTTATGAGAAAATCCTGGACGCCGCAAAAAAGGAGTTTCTGTCTAAGGGATTTCGTGATGCATCGCTTCGAGTGATTGCCAGAGAAGCAGATACCAGCACAAGTTCAATTTACACAAGATTTAAAGATAAGCAGGGACTTTTTGATGCTATCATTCAGCCTGTTGGAGATGAATATATAGAGATGTTTACGAAGATTCAGGAACAGTTCTGGCAGATGGAATCCTATGATGATTATGACTATATGCTGGAATACAGCGAGAACGGACAGAAAATGCTGCTGAATTATATCTATGAACACTTTGATGAATTTCAGCTGCTGTTATGTCAGGCGGATGAAGCGCAGAAGGATCGTTTCATGAATACCCTGATTGATATAGAAACGAAGGGCTCACTGGAATATCTGGATGTCATGCAGCCAAAACAGCGTGTTGATGAAGAATTTATGCATATTGTCAATACAGCTTTTTTCAACGGCTTTTTTGAAATCGTCCATCATAAGATGGACAGGGAAAAAGCTTATCAGTATATTACAAGACTGAGAGCATTTTATAACGCCGGATATGCGACTGTTTATGATGCGGAGTTCTAAGGAACTCTTTCTTTTAAAGAATTTGGTTAGCTAAAACTAACTTCTGAAAGTGAGATGATAGGAATAGACAATACAAATAATAGTGATAAGGGTTCACAGGAACTCATTTATTTAAAATGATGAGTTAGCTAAAACTAACAGAAGGGAGAAGTTATGGAAACAAAGAAAAAATCCCCTCTCCTTCGTCTATGGGATATGGGGAAGGAAGAACATGGAAAACTTATATTGGCAATCGTACTGGCTGTGGTTGGCGTAACCTGCAGCATGGCTGCTTATTACAGTGCAGCACAGATGATCATCGGACTGCTTCATGGCAATCAGAATTTCAGCTTTTATCTGACATGGTGTGCTATTGCATTAGCAGGATATGTTATCAAGGCGGTACTGTATACGCTGGCATTGTCAAAGTCACATCAGGCAGCATTCTCGATTATGAAAAACATCCGTATTCAATGTATGCATAAGCTTACCAGAGTACCGATGGGAAATCTGCTGGATGTATCAAGCGGGCAGATGAAGCAGCTCATTGTCGATCAGGTAGAAAGCATGGAAACTCCTTTAGCACATCTTTTGCCTGAAATGACCAGCAATGTGTTGGCGCCGCTCTTTGTCTTTGTTTATCTATTGATTCTTGACTGGCGTATGGCACTCATTACTTTGATTTCGCTGCCGATCGGATTATTCTTCATGTCTTTTATGATGAAGGATTATGCGAAAAAATATCAGGGCTCCGTTGAAACTGCACAGAAGATGAATACCGCCATTGTAGAATATATCAATGGCATTGAAGTCATCAAGGCATTTAATCAGGGCAAGAATTCTTATCAGAAATATGCGGATGCGGTAAAGGCCAATGCTGAATATTTTTATCAGTGGATGAAAAGTTGTCAGCTTCCTTCGTCTGCAAGCCGTATAGTAACGCCTTCAACAATGATTACGGTTCTTCCGTTTGGATTATGGTTTGTCATGAACGGAAGTCTTTCCGTTGAAAGCTTTATTGTGATTATGATTCTTGCATTCGGAATCATCGATCCTTTGATTGCGGCAATGTCCTTTACAGACAGTCTGGCAGTGGTAGGAACAATCGTGGATCTTGTGGAAGGTCTGATTTATGCTCCGGAACAGGATCATGGCAATATACCCGTTCAGTTTGAAGATACAGCTATCACAATGAAAGATGTATCCTTTGGCTATCATGAAGGTCAGGAGGTTCTTCATCATATTAATCTCAATATTCTGCCAAATGAGGTCTGTGCATTTGTTGGACCGAGCGGCAGTGGAAAATCAACGATTACCAAGCTAATTGCAGGCTTCTGGGACGTTGAAAAGGGAGATATTACGATTGGAAATCATTCTCTTAAGCAGATTCCGCTTTCTCAGCTGAATCAGATGATCGCCTATGTATCACAGGACAACTATCTGTTTAATGATGCAATCATGGAAAACATAAGAATGGGAAATCCTGATGCAGATGACGCTGAAGTCATGGAAGCTGCTAAGAAGGCAGGCTGTCATGAGTTTATTCAGTCGCTGGAAAATGGATACCAGACAATCTGCGGCAGCAGCGGAACACATTTATCAGGAGGAGAACGACAGAGAATTGCTATCGCAAGAGCGATGCTGAAGGATGCACCGATCATCATATTGGACGAAGCAACGGCCTATATCGATCCGGAAAATGAAGCAATCGTGCAAAAGGCAGTATCTTCTTTGGTCAAGGATAAGACGCTGATTGTCGTGGCACATCGTCTGTCAACGATTACGGAGGCATCAAAGATCGTTGTGGTAAATGAAGGAAGGATAGAAGCCATTGGCAGACATGAAGAACTGCTTGAAAACAATGCATTATATAAGCAGATGTGGCAGGCACATATAGGAACAAGGGAGGAAGCATTATGATTAAGGTTTTAAAGAAAATATGGGATTTTGCTGGCGTTGAGCAGAAACACATAAAAAAATCTATTATTATCGGTATTTTCTATGCTATCTTTCATATGTTCATGATTGGTGCCATTTTCTTTGCGGTAGAGGCAGTTGTCAATGAAAGTCATGATGTTCGTTATATATTCATGACATTCTTCATGGTTCTGTTGAGCATAGTAGGACGAATTGCCTGCAACTATTCAACTCAGCTTCATCAGACACATGCAGGATACTACATGTCGGCATGGAAAAGAATTGACATAGGAAATCGCTTGAAGACAATTCCAATGGGATTTTTCAATGAGAACAGCCTAGGAGAAATTACCGGGATTGCGACAACCGTTTTGCAGGAAGTAGAAACAACCGTTCCAATGGTACTGGTCATTACCCTGACTGGCATCATCAATGCACTGATCTTTATCATGTATATCTTTTTCTTTGATTATCGTATCGGCTTTATTGTTCTGCTGGGAACGATCTGTTATTTTTTCATCACTTCCAAAATGGAAAAGAAATCCAGCATGATTGCTCCAAAACGCCAAAGATCAACAGCAAAGCTGGTAGAGGCGGTTTTAGAGAATATCAAAGGAATGTTTATTGTTCGCTCATTTAATCTTTCAGAAAACAATCATCAGAATATAGATGAAGCAATTGAAAATAATCGTGCCAGCAATCTGGCAATGGAAAGACTATTCACACCATATACGATTGCTCAGGAAATAGTCTTAAAACTGTTTAGTATTCTGATTATCCTTGCGGCGATACAGTTTTACTGGAATCAGACAATGTCTTTGACTTACTGTCTGATGATGATTATTGTATCATTTCTGATATTTGCACAGATTCAATCTGCAGGCAGCGGTCTGGCAATTTTAAGACTGGCAGGAAGCTCCATTGATCATGCCAATAAGGTAGATGAAACTCCGATACTTGATGAACATGGAAAAGAAATCAAGCCTGAGAATCAGGAAATTGTATTTAACGATGTCAGCTTTTCCTATGACAAGAGAGAAATTCTTCACCATGTTCAGCTGACAATTCCGCACCATTCTTCATTGGCTATTGTCGGACCTAGCGGAAGCGGAAAGACGACATTGTGTCATCTGATTTCCAGATTCTGGGATGTCAATCAGGGAAGTATTTCTATTGGCGGACATGATATCAGGGACTATACACTGGAATCGTTGATGGATCAGCTCAGCATGGTCTTTCAGAATGTTTATCTGTTTAATGATACGATAGAAAACAACATTAAATTCGGCAGACCAGAAGCAACTTTAGAAGATGTGAAACTGGCTGCCCAGAAAGCATGCTGTGATGAATTTATTGAATCGTTGCCAGAAGGCTATCAGACAGTCATTGGTGAGGGCGGATCTTCGTTATCAGGTGGTGAAAAACAAAGAATTTCTATTGCCAGAGCCATTTTAAAAGATGCGCCAATCATTATCTTTGATGAAGCGACAGCTAATGTGGATCCGGAAAACGAGGATAAGCTGCAAAGGGCGATGGAAGAACTGATGAAGGATAAGACAGTTATCATGATAGCTCACCGCTTGAAAACAGTGAAACATGCATCAAAGATTATAGTAATCAATAATGGTCAAATCGTTCAGCAGGGAACACATCAGCAGCTGATAAAGGAAGATGGGTTATATAAAAAGTTTGTTGAACAGAAAAATGAAACTGGTTCTTGGAAGTTATAATCATATATATAAAGTCACATGCCTATCAAAAAGGGTGTGTGATTTTTCTATTGTACATATATTATGTATGTGGTAGTATTTTGGTTAGAATTAACTAACTTCAGGGGTGGATATTGAAATGAAATTAAATGAATCATGGTATGGAAATAAGGCAAAGATCATTAAACAAGGAAAAGATTATGCGGTTATAGAATATGGCTGTAGCGGAAAGGGAATTGTGTCAACCTATCAGCTCTTTGATGGGATTTCCCTTTGTTTTCTGGATTTTGATACTGAAGATATCATGCCTTCTCAGCAATTTAATCCAAATATCATTTCAATTGTATGCTGCTATAGCGGACGCTATGAATGCGAGTTTTCCAATCATCAAGTGTTTTACCTTTCTGAAGGATCTTTTGCTGTTATGGGAACAAAATATCTGCCTTCATTCTTTTCTTTTCCATTGAAAAAGTGCTTTGCATTTAGCTTAGTCATCGACATACAGTCACTAAGCTGCAATTCCATTCAGCTTTTAGATTCATTTGATCTGAATATAAACAAAATTAGTGAGCATCTTAGACTTGACGAGAATGGATACCTATGTCATGCAGGAAAAGAACTTGGACATATATTTTCGGAAATTTATGAAGCAAAGGATATAAATGATATTTCATATTTTCGCATAAAGGCGATAGAATTCTTGTTTCGTATCAATAAGTTTTCACATGATGAGAATCAGTCATTTCAGTACTATGACAAGAAGTATATACAGAAGGCAAAGGAAATACACAATCATATGATAGAACATTTAGACGAAAAAGTTTCATTAAGGCAATTAACTGCTGAAAAGGATTTTAATTTATCTTTATTCCACAAGGTTTTTACTCAAATATATGGCGATACTCCGTATGCTTATATAAAAAAGTACAAAATGAATATCGCCGCTAATGAGCTAAAAAATACCGACAGAAAAATAAATGATATTGCTTTAAGCTTGGGGTATAATAACGCAAGCAAATTTTCAATAGCGTTCCATTCAGTATATGATATATTGCCAAAAGATTATCGAAAACAAAATAATTAGCATTTTTGGGCTATTTTAAGGCGATATATATAGTTATGGGGTAGAAAGAAATATGGAAAGTAATTAAAATGGTGTATGTTAGCTATGACTAACTACATCATTTTTATTTAGGAGGGATTATACTTATGGCAAAAAAATCGCCAAAACAACAAAAACCAAAAACTGGTTTAGCTCGCTGTTTGGAACTGGCTTCAAACAAGAAAGGATTAGTCTTTTTATCAGCAATTCTTTCATCATTAGCGTCTGTCGCTTCATTTGTTCCTTATATAGCAGTTTATTTTATCATCGTTTCCATTATTCAAGTCTATCCTGATTTAGACGGATTAAATATGAGTGAAGTTATGGGATATGGCTGGCTTGCTTTAGGAGGCATAATAGCTAATATATTACTATACTTTTTGGCTATCTTCTGTTCTCATATTGCGGCTTTTGGAACACTATATGAATTGAAAATAAAATTTTCTGAACACATCACGAAAATACCTTTAGGTTATCATTTAACTATCGGTAGTGGACGATTCAGAAAGATAATGGACGATAATATAGAAAGTGTTGAGGGTTTTATTGCACACCAGTTTCCTGATTTTGTCGCTTCCGTAACCGCACCTGTTGTTATGGTTATTTTACTGTTTGCGATAGACTGGCGTTTTGGTTTGGCTTCTTTAGTAGGAATTATATTAGCTTTTATTGTACAGTTCATGGGCTATGGTAGCGGAGCCATGAAAGAAAATATGGAAAAATATCAAGTTGCACTGGAAGATATGAATAATGCTTCTGTTGAATATGTGCGTGGTATGCCTGTGGTAAAAGCATTTAATCAAACAGCTAATTCGTTTGAAAGATTGAAACATGCAATCACTGAATACACACAATGGGTATTAAAATTTTCGTTGGGGTGGCAGAACTGTATGCCTGCATTTACAACTATTATCAATAACATCTATCTTGTGTTAATTCCAGTAGGTATACTTATAGGTTCTAATACATCAGACTTTAAAACTTTTTTGATGACTTTTGTTTTTTATTTGCTATTTGTACCTGCCGTTGCGGGAGTATTAAACAAAATCATGTATGTGTCAGAGTCATTTATGCAAATAAATGGTAATGTAGCAAGAATGGATGAGATATTTAATATTCCCGTATTACCAGAAACTGAAAATCCTAAAAAGCCAGAAAACAATGATATTGTTTTTGATAAGGTGAGCTTTTCTTATACTGGAAAGGAAAACGACTTGGCAATTCAGAATGTTTCTTTTAAGGCTAAGCAGGGAGAAATTACAGCGATTGTCGGTCCATCTGGCGGTGGAAAAAGTACAATAGCAAATTTGATTTCCAGATTTTGGGATGTCACTACTGGTAGCATTAAAATAGGTAATGTGGATATTAGAGATATAGCTATGAATGATTTAATGAAACATGTCAGTTTTGTATTTCAGGATATTTTCCTGTTTAAGCAGAGCATATATGACAATATTGGTATGGGAAATCCTAATGCAACAAAAGAGCAGATTATTCAAGCGTCAAAAGCGGCTCAATGCCATGATTTTATTATGAAGCTGCCTAACGGCTATGATACTGTGATAGGTACAAAAGGTATACATCTCTCTGGTGGAGAGCGTCAAAGAATTGCTATTGCAAGGGCAATTATTAAAGACGCCCCTATCATCGTATTGGACGAAGCAACGGCGTTCAGCGATCCAGAGAACGAATACTTGATACAAAAGGCTTTTGAAAAGCTCATGCAGAATAAAACAGTTATCATTATTGCACACCGTTTATCAACAATCCGTAATGCTGACAAAATTCTTGTAATGGAAAAAGGGCATTTAATTGAATGTGGAAATCACGATAGTTTAATACAGAGAAATGGACGTTATTTCCAAATGTGGCAACACTACACAGAAGCAATAGACTGGAAAATCATTGGAAAGGCGGTGCTGTAATATGAAAAAATTAAAAGAAGCGTTATTTTTATCTGATAAAGGATATTCTGATTTGAAAAAGGCAATCTTCGCTTGTACATTAACTAATATAACAATGTTGCTTCCATTTTGCATAACAGTAATGATTTTCAGCGAATTGTTAAATCCGTTTGTTGGGAAAGAGCTTGAATGGGGACATATTTGGTTGCTATGGGGAGCTGGTGTCATTTCGGCAATTTTAGTCTTTTTTGCGGCGAAAAATGATTATAGAAAAACATATATAGCGTCATATAAAGAGTCAAATGTTACTAGACTTCGTATTGCAGAACATCTTAGAAAGCTTCCTATGAGTTTCTTTAATACAAAGGATTTATCAGAATTAACAACCAATATGATGTCCGATTGTAGTAGTATGGAGTCCATGCTAAGCAGTACCATACCACCTCTTATTGCAAACATAATTTCTGCAACTATTACTTGTATCTTGCTTGCTTTTTTTGATTGGCGTTTAGCTATTTGTGTGTTCATAACTATGCCATTTGCATTTTTGATTATATGGCTCAGCAGAAAGTATCAGCAAAAATTATTTGAACGACAAGTTGACGCTAAATTACAGGCTTCAAGTCAGGTACAGGAATACTTAGAAGGAATGAAAATCATTAAATCCTGTAATTTAAGTGGCTCTCAATTTTCAACATTAAATAAAGCACTTCTGACTATGAAAAAAATTGCAGTCAAAGTTGAAATGGCAGTCGGAGTTTTTATGTCCAGCGCAAGCATGATTTTGCAAGCTGGTGTAGGCATAACAATCTTTGTAGGGACTTTATTGTTGCTTGACGGACAGATTGAATTGTTACCTATGTTGATGTTTTTCTTAATCGTGACAAAAATTTATGGTCCGATTCTGGCTATATTATCACAGCTAACTACATTATTAAATCTAAATGTAGTTACAGAAAGAATGAGAACACTTTTAACAACTTCTGTGATGAGTGGCAAAAAGGAAACACCAAAAAACTATGATATTGAATTGAACCATGTTTCTTTTGCTTATAATGAAGAAGAAGTTATCCATGATGTTTCATGCAAAATCCCGCAAGGCTATGTTACAGCTTTGGTTGGGACTTCTGGAAGCGGGAAAAGTACGATTGCCAAATTAATTGCAAGATTTTGGGATATACAAAAAGGGACTATAACCATTGGGAATAAAGATATTAAATCAATAAATCCAGAAAATCTTATGCAGAAAATGTCATTCGTTTTTCAAGATGTTACTTTGTTCAATGATACAATATTTAACAATATTCAAATGGGAAATCCAAACGCAACTAAAGAACAGGTATTTGCGGCGGCTAAAGCGGCTTATTGTGACGAATTTGTTCGTAATATGCTTGACGGCTACAATACCTTGTTGGGCGAAAATGGAAGTACACTTTCTGGCGGAGAACGTCAAAGGATTTCTATTGCTCGTGCCTTGCTAAAAGATTCGCCAATCATTCTTTTAGACGAAGCAACAGCGTCCTTAGATCCGGAAAATGAAGTGTTCGTACAGAAAGCCATTGCAAAATTAGTTGAAAATAAAACTGTCATTATAATTGCCCACCGTTTAAGAACCGTTGCTGACGCTGACCAAATTCTAGTTTTGGATAACGGAAAACTTGTTGAGAGTGGAACACATAGTGAACTTATGAAAAAGAATGGTTTATATTATAAGCTGTATCATATTCAGCAGGAAAGTTTAGGCTGGACAGTTTAAATTAAGAATGCACATACATAAGTCAGGAACATTAATGTATGTGTGTTTTTTTTGTTTATAAACATGTTCAAATTTGAACATGTTTAGCTATGATTAGAAAGATGTGGTTTTCTTGATTATTATCTTTATGCTTGACATTATCATGTACAAGGATATAATATAACTAAGTTATATAACTTAGTTATGGCGGTGATATGTTGTGGAAAAATCTGATACACAGGAACGTATTCTTTCCTGTGGGAAAGAATATTTTTTAAAATATGGATTTAAAAGTGCACCATTAAGAAAAATAGTAGCCAAGGTCGGAGTGACGACGGGAGCTTTTTATGGATATTATGCTAATAAGGAAGAACTTTTCTATGCGCTGACGGATGATGCAGCGAAAGGCTTTATGGATGTTCTTCATCGTGTACTTGGTGAAATGAACAGCATTGCAGAAGAAGAAAGAATTTTTAAGATGTGTGATGTCTATATCAAAAGAATACCGGAGATAGCAGAATATCTCCTTGCACATCACGATGAGATGCTTTTGATTCTTGAATGTTCTCAGGGAACTAAGTATGAGAATTTTTTTGAATCTCTTCAGCGTTCCAATACAGAGAATATTGATGAGTCCTCCAGACATTCAAAAAATAAATTAAATTTGATTTCATTGGATACTATGGAACTGCTGATGAGCGGCTACTTTTCCATTTTAAAAAGGATTATCATAGAGGAAACAGATCGTGAGAAAATGATTCGCAGCATGAGTGAAGTAGCCAGAGTCTATGAAGCCGGCATTTTAACCTTGATGCAGAAAAGCAACAACTATAGGATAATTTGACGGTATGAAGCAGTACCGTCTAATTATAAAATTGTTAGTTAGCCATATCTAACTAAAGAAGAAAGGAGAATCACAAATGAATAAAAAAAGTGTATTTGATCAGTTAGCTCAGTTATCTTTCCTACCGCTTTATACAAAGGTAGTGACTGCATCCTTGCAGCTGGATGTATATTCACATTTAAGTGCAGATATCAGTGCAAAGGATCTGGCTGCCAAGCTAGGGTGGAATGAAAGCAATACTGCTTATTTTTTGGAAGGGCTGACTTCAATAGGATTTGTAGTGAAGAACGACGAGATGTTCAGAAACAGCGATGAGGCAGAAACCTATCTTGTCAAAGGCAAACCGGAATATTTGGGAAGCTTTATCCAATATTACATCATGAATGAAGGATCCATGCCATTTGATATCGTCAAGCTTGTAACGGAAGGACCTCAGCCTATGCAGCAGCAGACTAATGATCAGTCATTGGATTTTGCAGCAATGGGTGCAATGATGCGTCAGGCTCAGGAAGGATATCGCCAGAAGGAACTGCTGGATATTGTCCGTTCGTTGCCTGAAAATAAAACAATAAACAGTATTCTGGATTTAGGATGCGGAACCGGTCTTCTTGGAATGTCGGTAGTAAAGGATGATGAAAAGCGCCAAGGAACATTTATTGATCTGATGCCTGCTTCCATCATAGAAGAATCAGCAAATCAGATGGAACTATCCGATAGAATAGAAGTCATCAATGGGAATTTTCTTACAGATGATATTGGAAAAGGTTATGATCTAATTCTTGCAGTATCTGTAGCATTGTTTGCAAAAGGAAACATGGATGTATTTTTGAAAAAGTGCTATGATGCTTTGAATCCTGGAGGAGTCATGCTGGTTATTTCGGAAGCAATCGCAAAAGATCATACTTCACCTTGGGATATGGTCATGGGATATCTTCCGTATTATATGCAAGGAATGGATATGGGTGTTCTAAAGAATGAGGTTAGTGAATCCGCTAAACGTATAGGATTTACGAATTGTGAAAAACGCACGGAATTGTTATGTTCCGGAATACAGGATATTGATATCTTAAGAAAATAAACAATGAATTTATAAAGAACAAGTGAGATTATAATCCGCCTGTTCTTTTTTTAAAAACTAAAAATGTTATCACTGACTTCTTTTAAGATACGCGATAAAATGAACTTATAGAAAGGGGTCGAAAGTCATGGCGAAGATCAGTTTGACTGCACAGGCAGCAGGAAAAAGAATAAGAGAATACAGGGAAGAAAAGAAATGGACTATCAATAAGATGGCAGCATTTGCTGGCATGGATGCGAAGCATTTAAAGAAACTGGAAGACGGTCTTTCTGAAGGAACATTTCTAATGTATATACATCTGATGGAATGTATGAAGAAAAATATCAGTGATTTGTTTGATCAGAGATTTACAGCTATCCTGTATTCATTGGAAACAGGTGAAATGCTTTCATGAGAGTGAAATCAACGTTGTCTGATCATGATCATATTCATCTGAAGACATTATCAAGACTTCTTGTCAGCAACAGGGAACAAAACGGGTGGTCTGTTGCAGATTTTTGTAAAATGGCACATATAGACCGCGACAGCTATACAAAGGTGGAAAGAGGAGAGCGTAATCCTACGATTGGAGTGCTGGAAAGTATTTTATCAGTTTATGGTATCAGTATGCATATATTTTTTTCTAGCGTTTATCAACAGCTTTATAATGAAGAAATAACTGAATGGAAAATTGATCAAATGCTTAATGACAATCTATGCAGAATGATTGACAGACAAAAGATCATTAGAATGATTAAGAAATTCAGAAAATCTCGCAAAATTAGTCAAAACCTGCTGGCAATGGAAATGGGCATTCAGAGAAACTATATTAACAACTTTGAATATGGTCGCTCAAAAGTTACGCCTGAATTACTAAAAGGCATAATGACAGTAATGGATATTGATATAGAAACACTATTGGATATGCTGGAGGTTCCTGAAAATTTGCGTAGATTTTGATGTTCAAATTTGAACATCATTTTTTGTTTGTTCTATACTGACATATTCAATTATGCACGACATAATGAATTTGGAGGTGAATGTAATATATGGAAGATAATTTAGATAATAGCGTGATTCTAACTCTATTTGGTGAACAAGTAAAGAATTACAGAACTAAGCAATATCTGACACAGGCGGAACTGGCAGAGAAATCACATCTGCATAGGAACTCCATTGTACTTATTGAGAATGGAAAACAGAATCCAACCCTTACACTCATGTGTAAGCTGTCTTTTGCATTGAATGTAAAGATGAAAGATCTGGTGGATAATTTATGAGACAATCAAATGAAGAAATCATAGAAATGTACTTAAGGGCAGAACTATATGAAAGGCTGGATTGCTATGAGAAAGTGGATTATAAAACAAAGATAGATCGTCTAACTGAAATGATAGAGAAGATGAAAAAACTGCTTCCATCAGAGCAGCATGGACTGCTGCATGAGTTTGAGGATATCTATATGGATCTGCTTTCTTATTCTGATCCATATGAATTTGAAAACGGCTTCTGTTATGGAGTATCGTTATTGCTGAGTGTCATGGAAAAGGAAAAAGAATTTAATAAAAAGTGGAAGAAAAGGGGAGATATAAGCAATGAGTAGAAAAGACACTGCTTGCAATGATTCAGATATTGATAAGATCATGAAAATCTATATGGAGGCATTGGTTTATCTTCAAAATGATGATTATATGCTGAAAAGTCAGGAATATCTAGAAATTGATAACAAATTAGAGGAACAGAAGGCTTGCATTAAAGAAAAAGCTAAAGGTATACGATTTGAAGATAAAATAGAGAAACTATTAAACAGTTATGATGATACATGGCAGAGCATGAATTTTATTTATAGAACATATGGTTTTTTGGATGGGCTCATGATCGGACTTATTTTGAATAAACAGTCTAATGAGGAATTCTATCAAAAACTTTATATGATGGTAAAAAACAGATGGTAACTTTATAGATGATACTATGAAATTCTTTTATTATTCAAAATGATACTGTTATTTACCATTAGTACAATAGATAATAATTTCATATAAAAAAGACTATGAAGTAATTTGATGATACAACATCAACACTTTTATAGTCTTTTATATTAAGCATTCTATGCGTTTTCCTTCGTAAACACCATTTAGCAATTCATCGCGTGAGCGAGCATAAAGCTTAAATAATTCTTGCGCACGTTTAGGATTCGAATATACTTTCCAGCATCTGCATAGCAAGCAGGTTTCTTTTTTTATGAATCCTTTCACATCTGCTAAAGGATATCCCAAAAATATACCAATTTCATGAGGATAGCTGCAGCTTTCACATAATCTTTTATTTAAATGTCTGAAAATGGTTGCCAAATCTTTGGCTGGATAATCAAGAACATTTAAAAAAGAATGAACTTCTGATTGTGAAAGTCTGAGTTTTAATGCCTCCTTATGATAGACATAGATTGTAAGTCTTTGACAGCCTTCCTAAAAAAGATAAATATGCACACCATGATGAAACAGTATGTTTTGATAACGTTGTACCAATTCCCTTACATTGTTAAATTGTTTATCAGAAACATGAAACATATTTGCAATTTTAACCTTTTTTAGAACCAGACCACAGTACAAAGCTAACGGCTCTTCAAATTCGACTTCATCCTTTGGTAAATCACATTTTGGACAGAATGTCATTTATTGCTGCAATATCTTCATCTGTACCGTTGTTTTCTACCTTGTACAGACATTCAACATCATATGTTTCTGCAATTTTATCTCCTGCTAGACAGTAAGCTTCTCCATAGCCCTGATCACCTGAAACAACAACGCCTTTTAGATTCATAGAATTAGCCAAAAGGAAAGTTTCCACTTCCATTGGAACATCACCATATCCGTCTGTATAGGTAAACAAAACATAAGGCTCATCTATTGTTTCGTTTCCTGTGTCAATTCTTAAAGCATCAGCTCCTAATGCCTGTACAATGGATTCTACATTTCCTGTTCTTGAAGCATAAGCAATTTTCATAGTTGATTCTCCTTTCGGTTAGTCTAAACTAACTACTTCATAGATAAATGTTAGCATGAGCTAACTATTTTGTCAATAGAGGATTCTAGAGTAATTTATAATATATTGACAGAGTTAATCAAGAGTGTTATACTGTTCCTATGAACAAAACTAAAAAATGTTCATAGGAGGAATTATGCCAGTAGCTTTTACTCATGAAGAACAGCTGAATATCCAACTGAAATTAGAAGAATCTGCGCTTGCTCTAGTTAAGCAAAAAAGTGTAAAAAAGATTACTGTACGTGAGCTTTCTAATCAGGCGGGAATCTCTATAGGGGCATTTTATAAGTTTTATCCAACAAAGGAGCATTTATTTTATTCCCTTTTACGTAGTCTGCATGGTAAGGTTTACGAATCTGCCATGAATGAACTTTTTGCCTCAGGTAATATAAATCCTGCTGAACGATTAAGGAATTCTATTATTGCCGGCTGTGACGCCTTGGATAGAAGTGGTATGGAGCGTTTCTGGACGGAAGATGCCTTATATGTTATGGAGATGATTCCGGATGTCGATAAAGAAGAACAGCGTATTTCAGAGAAAACGTTATATAAAAAATTCTTCAATATGTACGGAAATCTAGCGGTTTCAGAGGATTTAGCAATGGATGCATTGGGCAGCTTGCTAATGAGTGTTTCTCAGCGACATATATTAGGTGAGCATTATCCGACAATACTGCTTTGGCAGGCTGAAGGAGTCTGTAATCATATTTTTGAGTGAGAAATCACTCAAAAAATTTTAATCATCGAGTTAGACAAAGCTAACTGAAATTCTCCTGAGTCTAAAAACAAATTTATGAAAATGATGGAGGTTATTATGAAAAAAATGAACAATGCAAATCGTTTAGACGTCCCAGATTTTATTTCAATTGGGATTTATACAGCAATATATTTTGTGCTGGTTACCATAGCAACATTTTCAAGCGGTATTTTGTTTGCTGGTTTTGCATATGTATTGCTTCCTGCATTAGCCACTTTAATATCAGGATGTGTATATATGTTAATGGTTGCTAAAGTACCTAAATTTGGGGCAATAACCATTATGGGTATTGTTATGGGACTGTTTTTCTTTGCGTCAGGTCATTTTATTTTATCTTTTGGAGCTAATATTGTATGTGGCGTTTTAGCCGATATTATCTGTAAAATCGGAAAATATAAAAATAAGATGCTGATACTTTTGAGCTATATTGTGTTTTCATTTGGATTGACTGGACCAGTTCTTCCTATGTGGTTTATGAAAGATGCATATGTTGCTAATTTAATTGAACGTGGGAAAGATGCGGCTTACATTGATGCAATGTTTGCTTCAATCAATATGGGAACCTTCGGCATCTGCTGTATTGCTATTTTAATCTGTGCAATTATAGGTGGAATATTTGGACAGCGAATGATGAAAAAGCATTTTCAGAAAGCAGGCATTATATAATGATTTGCCTTGATCCAAGAGTAAAATTATATCTGCTTTTAGAAGCCAATCTGCTGCTTTTCTTTCATGTGAATACTGTAACGGAAGTAATAATCGTTGTATTGTTTTTGTTGCCCTTTTTTCTTTCCGGAAAAACAAAAAGCGCTTTGCGTTTTACGATTATCTATATGCTTTTGCTTATCATCGGAATGATGACTGATTCGGCTGGGACAAATACTCTACTCAATTTTGTCGCAATGGCAGCCGTTGGAATACGAATGATTCTTCCCTGTTTGATTGCAGGAGCCTATGCTTTTAGTACGACTACACCAAGTGAATTGTTTTGTGCTTTGAGAAAGTGTCATATTCCAGAAGGAATTATTATCACTTGTGCTGTTGTTATACGCTTTTTTCCTACCGTTATGGAAGACTATCGACAGATTCGCGATGGTATGGCGATGAGAAACATTTATATAGGTATGTTTCATCCCTTACAATCTTTAGAATATGTCATTATTCCTTTATTGATGAATGGCAGTACGGTAGCAAGAGATCTTTCGGTAGCTGCTTTAACAAAAGGAATTGGGCTATCAGGAAGACATACAAGCATGGTACAGATAAAAATGCAAATTTACGACTGGATCTATATGATTATAAGTACGATACCGCTAATTATGTTTAAGGGAGGATTTTTATGATGAATATCATATCTAGCAAAAATATCTCCTTTTCCTATATGAATAGTGAACAGGCTTCATTGAAAGAAATAACGATTGGAATAGAAGAAGGAGAGTGCATTGTTCTTTGTGGGAGAAGCGGCAGCGGAAAAACAACTTTTTCAAGACTTCTTAATGGATTGTGTCCTATGTTTTTTACAGGCAAATTAAGTGGCGAATGCGATACATCTGGTTTACAGGCAGGAAATGCTACGATTGAAGAATATGTGCTTTATGTAGGAAGTGTATTTCAAAATCCTAAGACGCAGTATTTCAATACGGATACGACGGCAGAATTAGCTTTTCCATGTGAAAACTGTGGCTTTCCTTCTGATGAAATAAAAAAGAGAGTTAACGAATGTGTTCAAAGATTTCAATTAGATGGTCTTATGAATCGAAATATCTTTAAGCTTTCTGGAGGTGAAAAGCAACGTGTCGCTTTTGCAGCATCAACAATGCTTGATCCTAAAATATTGGTTTTAGACGAACCGACAAGTAATCTGGATGCGTCAGCCATCTCTAAATTACGTAGGATGATTCTTGAAATGAAACAGTCAGGTAAAACGATCATTATAGCGGAACATCGACTTGCATGGCTCAATGATATTGCAGATCGATATGTATTATTTGAAAGTGGAGAAATAAAACAGGAATGGTCTGCAAAAGAGTTTTTGCAGTTTTCACAGAGCGAATTATATGAAGTTGGATTGAGAGCAACGCGACTTGATATATTGAAAGAAATTATAGAAAATAAATTGAATTCTCAGGCTGTAAGTGGAAATGTGCTATTAAAGGCTTCGAATTTAGTCATAGGATATGATAAAAAAACAGAAGTTTATAAGCTAAATACTTTTTGTTTATATAATGGAACAGTTGTTGGATTAGTAGGACATAATGGAGTAGGCAAGAGTACTCTGGCAAAGACATTATGTGGTCTGATCAAACCATTATCAGGTTCCATTCAATGGAAAGGACAGATGGTAAAAGGAAAGCAACTGACTGATCATGCCTTTCTTGTCATGCAAGATGTAAATTATCAATTATTTAGTGATTCTGTAAGAGATGAGGCATTGCTTGGAAATAGCAATCATGAACAATGTAATCAGGTATTGAAAATGCTAGGCCTTAGTGAAGTAAGTGAACGACACCCGATGAGTCTATCAGGAGGACAGAAGCAAAGAGTTGCCATTGCATCTGCCATACTTTCAAACAAGGAATTAATCGTATTGGATGAGCCGACCAGTGGATTGGATCACTATCATATGACACAGGTTGGAAATTTATTGCAGATGTTAAAAAAACAGGGAAAATGCGTACTTGTAATTACGCATGATGAAGAATTAACTGCCCAATGGTGTGATTATATTATTCGATTAGATGGAGGTAATTATGGAACTGGATATTAAAGAATGGATTGGTCAATGGGATAATTTTGAAAACTACATTAACAGTCATGATAAAAACATGTTGGCATGCTGGGAAGAAGCTGAATCTATCTGCCAAGGTATTCCGATGTTTTCAAAAGGAGTAAAAGTCTTTTGGCAACAATCATGCAAGACAATAACAGAAGAAAACTTAATTCAGATTTATGGCTGGAATATTAAAGAAAGCAATAAAGAAAAAAGCATTCTGACGATTGAATGGTTTACATCTGACAAGCAGATTATAGAGGTTTTTGATTATACACTGGATTCTATTGTGGAAAAAGGGTTAGAATCAAAGCCTAATTATCTTCTGCGTGCAATAAATGGCAGAGAAGGCAGCCCATTTACTTATATATTGGCTATGCCTCCAATGCCTGAAAGATCTTCCATCAAGGAAGGAGGATTATTAAGCCATTTTCATTTTCAGTTTGCAAGTTCTCTAGATAAATTGGTATGTGACGATGGAAAGCTTGCAAAACCAATGTGGTATGCGACCATGTGTTCAGCAGATGGTGATTTACTCGAACAATGCAATATTGTGCGTGCCTTGCATCGTTTACCAAAATGGAATAAGCTCATATATGAATTATAGTATGATTTTACATGTATAAATATAGAAACAAGAGCGATAGAATTGTCGCTTTTTTCTATATGTTTCCATATTCTTTCGGAGTCTATCCTTAGATTTTTAAAAAATGCTCTGAATGATAATCACAATCCTTTACAGTGATTAGACTTTTTACAAAATCCGATTTTATAAATTCTAATTTATCTATTCAACCCTCTAAAATCCCTTTGTTTTCAAGGCTTTACGTCTGTATTGTGTTCCAATCTTATGTATTTTCTCTGTTTTTGACCTTACGAGCCGAAACAAGGGGGATTTTTTATGCCTCGCCGACTACTTCATCCAGCAGCTTTGCGAAACTGCGCTTCGCTTCCTTTGTAGCGAGAGCGTAGATATTCATTGTGGTATTGATATCGGCGTGTCCAAAATGTTCCTTCACATCCTTCGGTGCTACCCCATTCGATAGCAGATTGCTTGTAAATGCGTGTCGGAGTTGATGACAATGGAAGCCTTCTAACTCCTCGACCTTCTTGTGTGCCGTCCTATACATAATCCCTACCGTACTCGCCACTTCATCCACTCCGTCTGGGCTGAGGCAGACAAAGGATATTTCTCTGTAGTCATCGGGAATTCTTCTATTCTCGGCAGGCTGGATAAAATCCCTGATACATTCAAAGAGGAAGGTTATCCCAATGTACAGACGTTTATGCAGACCTATCGTGAAGCAGAAGCCGTTGTAAAGCAGCACAATCGCAGTCTTGCCGAATGGGGACGACAGGTTAAGGAAAAGAGTAGCCCGCAGAAGCCGCCCGAAAGGGAGAGCGTCTGAAACAGACCCAGACAGTTGCAGGAGATGCAGGAGCAGGATAGACAACAGCCACACAGAAAGAAATCCTTTGACAGAGACATAGCAGATAGACACAGAAAAAACGTCGCTATGGTGTTACCCATACACGACGTCATACATATAGCTGAATGTTTTATAGCAACTTTATTCGTCTACGATTATCGTTTCGTCAGTTACTACCGGCTGGTTATTCTGAGTACCGTTATCGAGGTATTGAATGCTAAAGATGATAGCAATAAAAATATTTACCAGAATGATTGTCGCTAGTATAATGCCAATAATTTTCCAAATGCGATGTGAGCGACGGTTTTTAATTGCAAGCTGCTCATTTATTCTGGATAGCTGCGTTGCAACATCGCTGGTAACATTTTCGTCTTCAATTTTCTCCCCTAACAATTCGCTGACAGATACCTCTAATATCTCAGCCAGACGAATTAAAGTAACCGCATCAGGAACGGATAAGTTTTTCTCCCATTTAGAGATTGTCTGTCTGGCTACATGAAGTCTTGCTGCTAGTTCTTCTTGGGAAAAGCCTTTTTGCTTTCTTAAGACTTTTAGATTTTCACTAAACATTATGTGTTTCCTCCTTGAATTTGATTAGTCAATTATAGAACGACATCTATTGTATGACAAGCAATGCAGATTAACAATAGCGCAACTGTTGATAACAAGGGCTTTTCGCTGTTTTATTTGAACCAAATAGTTTCAATGAATGTGTGATAGTTGGTTGATTTCAGAAAACAACTGATTAAAAAGTATTTCTGATTTCTTAAAATGATTAGCGACAGAGATTTCTCTCTGCACCATTTATCTATGCAAAGATGATTCACTTTTCTACAATCTCCTTTGCATACGCTCGTATGTTATTTATTCTCTGTGTCCATTCTAAAGCATTTTCTGCCTTCAACTGTTCCGTGATACCCTGTGCCTGTCTGTTGACGTCGCAAGGTAGGAATTGAACTTGCCGCTAGTAAGAAGAATGGTGTATGTAACTCTGTGGTATTCTTCCAGATACCGCAAATGACGCTGCCTCCAAGGCCAATAGGTCTTTCTTTTTCGGCTGGCTAGGTAAAGCAGGGAAAATAGTAGTCATCCTGCAATTCATACTATAATCCGTTATTCTCATCGTAAATGTACTTGTCCATTGAAAAACCTCTGTTATAATATATTCGCACAAACATTACAGTTTTACGATCACCACACTCTCTTATATCTTGTTATGAGATTCTCTTGTCCTTGCATTTGCCCCTATGAGCAAGGAAAAATGAGTAAACTTGTGTGTAACCGTATAAAGAGCTAAGGTGAAGAATATGATAAATCCTTTATTTTCAAGGCTTTCGGATAATTTTGTTGAAAGCCTATAGCGGACAATAACCATTTATAAAATTGTGGTTTTCATATTATTATTTAAACTACATTTCTGCATTTTTATGTATATATAAAATGCTCAAATTTGAACATCTAGACGCTGACAATTACTCAAAAGCACGACATAATGTGTATCGAGGTGATACACATGAAGAAAATAAAGAATAAAAACAAAAAAGGACATATCATTGCATTAACCAATCAGAAAGGTGGAACAGGCAAGACAACAGTAACCATCAATGCAGGTGTTGCATTATCTAAAATGGGGTATAAGGTTTTAGTATTAGATAATGATGAACAGACAAATCTAACAACTGGCTTAATTGTAGATAATCATTTATATAAAGAGAAGAATTTAGGAAATCTGCTTGATGATGTGCTGGATGAAAAGAAGATTAGATTAAATAGATATATTATCCGTTTACGTTATGTAGATATCATAGCAGGTTGTAGAAATCTCTTTACCTATAAGGAAGAATTCAGAAACAGAAAAAATCGCAATACGATTTATAGAGATATTTTGGAGCAGGTAAGAAGCAAATATGATTTTATTTTGATTGACTGTCCTCCTGTAGCAGGGATTGAAAATGCACAGGCATATACAGCTGCTGACAGCATCTTAGTAGTATCAGAACCATCCATGTACAGTATGGATGGTATCGTGGACGCTGTTAGAATTGTAGGGGAAGCAAGGATAACTGAAAATCCAAAGCTAAGAGTGTTAGGGGTAGTGGTTAATAAGATGCATTTTATGAGGAGAGAAGATAAAGGATATGTGCAAGAGATACGTTCCATGTGCAATGGAAAGGTACATGTATTCAATAGCATTATTCCTGAAAGTGCAGCTATCGCAAGATGTGCTTCATTAGGAAAAAGCATTCTTCAGCATAGAAGCACATCGAAAGCATCATATGCCTTTCTTGATTTGGCACAGGAAATCGTAAGGGAGGTGTCATTAGATGCGTAGACCTAGGGAAATACAGAATATTTTTGGCAATGATGGAACAATCAGATTTGAAAAGGAAGAATATACTTATCTTGATCCTGATTGTCTGGAAACACATCCTGATCATAAGTTTAAGCTTCATACAGGTGTTCGTATGGAAAAGCTGATTGAGTCTATTGAATGTGCAGGTGTCATGCAGGCAATTCTGGTCAGTGAAAGAGATGAAAAACGATATTTGCTAGCAGGATATAATCGAGTATATGCAAGCAGGAAAGCAAACAAAAAGATGGTTCCTGCCATCATCAAAAGAGATCTATCAAGAATACAGGAAGTTCAGATTATCAATTTTACTAATTTCTTTTCCAGAGGAACCAGTGATTATTCATATCTTGAAAGAGTAAGAGCAATGAAAGCTGAATACAATCAGCTGGTAAATAGCCGTAAGAGGTCTGATGAAAGCTATGAAAAACAGTCAACCAGGGAATATTTTGCCAGTCTTTATGAAATGACAGATTCTACAATGAATAGATTTTTAACACTTGATAAGCTATGTGATGAACTTCTGGAATTTCTTGATGATAAAAAAATCAACATTTCTGTTGCATTGAAATTAGCAGAACTGGATGATAAAAAACAGCAAAGAATTTATCGCTTTCTATTGGAAAGCAAAAGAAAAATCAGTATAAAAGAGAGTCAGCTTTTAATAGAGCAATTACACAATGACGAAGAATTAAGATTAGATGTATTAAAAGATAAAAACAAAAAAGCAAAGTTGAGTTACGAGATTGATAAAACAATTATGGATAATATTCCATCAGGAAAACAGAGACAGGAAGCAATAGAACAGTCATTGATGTTCTCACAAAAAAGCCTACCAGATTGGTTTGAAAATCATGATATAGTAATTGCTGGAAAAAATATATATGATTATGTCTTAAGTATTTTAGAAAAGGTGTATCTTGAATATCCTGAATTAATGAAAGATAAGTAAGTTTGGTGTGTGTAATAATTATTGATTATACATGTTTCATTATTAGTAATAATGAAATATATAGTCTATCAAGAAATAACTTAATAATTGTTCTAATGACAAAGTAAAAAATAAATGTAATAATAATATATTTTGAGAGACGAATACATCTTGAAAAAGCAGTAAAACAAGGCATTTTATATGGTAAAAATATAAAAATATTTTTTGCACTGCGAAAATAAGTACATTCTAGTGATAACATGATATTGATGATAAGTGAATATTAATGATGATTTTGTGCAAAGAGCTGTTGTTGACAGCTCTTTTTGCATTGCAGGGAGTATAATGATTTCTTTAATGATTCATTAGAGTATCTTATTATCTGACGGTTTGAAGGCGGGTGTTACTGATTGATGAGATATACGAAAAAAGATGAAAGAAGACGAGCAATTTTAAGGGAACTGAAAAATTATAAGGGAAACAAGGAACTGATGAAATATTATCAGGAAATCATTGATAACCCACAGGATTCAATTCCTCAGGTATATATAGAAAGATGCAAAAAAGATCTAATCAGAGTCAAAGGAAATATGCAGTATGTATTGGGGCTCATTCAAAGACTTCCTGAAAAAGATCAGGAAATGCTGATGGATGTATTTGTATTGGATATGAATAGAAAGGAATTGCTGTCTAAATATAATATGTCAGGAAATCTCTTATATTATCACTACAACCAGATTGCTCGAAAGCTTGCTGATATGGATTAGAGATTGGTAAAAACAGGGACTGTTCACACTGAAATCTTAAAGAGTCTTGTCAATGAATTTCTAAGCTACTCATACTGGCAGAGACAGAAAAGCGAGCTAGAAGAGGATCTGGCAATATTAGAGGAACGTATGTACGAATTAAGTGGTATTTCCTTTGATGGTATCCCACAGAAAAATCGTAAGCAGGATCAGGAAAGCAGACTTATTCAACTGATTACAGACAAAGAAAAATTGGAAGAACGTCTGCGTTTTATTCAAAGCAAAGAGGATTTTGTAAAAGAGATGATGGATATAATGTCTGAAAATGACCAGGAATTTATCATGAAATCACTGATATATCGCAGTGCCTATGATACAAATGACAGCATTGGGATGAAAAGCAGCATTACAGAATCCGGTGTCAGATATAAGATAAATACTATCATCAGTAAAACTTTTGAAGAGTATTTAACAAAAGAAACTAAGAAAGGAGGCAAGGTTGAACAAACTGCAGGATGAAATCTTTGACAGCTTGTCACATGATGAATGGATTGTGATGAGCGAATTGCAGAAAACATTAAAGGAAAAGTTCAACCGAAATTACAAGCCCAGAAGACTAAGGGAGCTTATCCGAGAGTGCAGGCTTCTATATAAGGAAAACTGTACAGATATGCTGATCATCAAGTCAAACAGAGGCTATAAGCTTAGCAATGATATGGATGAAATATTTAGGTTTACGCGTGAGCTGATTGAATGTGGAGAAAGCATGACTAGAGAAGGTCATGAAATCTATCAGGCTGCCTTATCTAGAAATCATCAGATGCCAAAATATCAGAAATATGAAGAATATTGCAGAGATTCCATTAAAAGAATGATGGAGGAAAATCAATTTTCTCACTTGCAGGTATTTGAGATTTCCAAAGGTTTGTCAACAGGGTTATCATACAGTCAGCTTTTTTTGTTTGCTAAAGCAGAATATCATCCATATCTGATGCGACTGGCAAGAACAGCATTATCAAATGGTGCTGATCAGGAACAGGTATTATCTATACTGATGGATAATCCAATTCCGGAAATTGCCATAGAAAGATTCAAGAAAATAGAAGAAAAGAGGAATATTGAAAGTTAAACGACTGACTGCGGAAAAGCCTAATGGTGAAATCGTTCTAGTCAAAAAGGAAGTGGATTTTGACATGCTTTCTCCAGTTATTGCAAAAGTGCTGACAGAGGCTATCGAACAGCTTGCTCAATACGAACGCAGTCTAACCAGTGATGAACTGATTGAAATACCTTATCCTATCAAGAGCAGAATGAAACTGCAGGTTGAGGGACGTTTAATGGAAGTAGTCGTTGCTGGCTATGAGCTAAGCAGCAAAGAGATGATTATCGTTCTGGAAAATAAAGAAGGCATCACGCTTCACATTCCATATAGGGAAGCGTTCAACAGGCTTCAGAAGATTGGCAGCGTGAATGCTGTTTAGGAAATCAGGTGCATTTGAACCTGTATGAGCTATTGCATACTACATTCAAATGGCCGAAAGAAAAGACAATCAGAGTCTTTGAAACCTTTGCAGGTATTGGAGCTCAGGCAAAGGGATTTGAAAATCTTCAAATAAATCATGAAGTCACAGGAATAAGTGAAATTGATAAGGATGCCATATTGGCATATGCTGCTATCCATTGTGACCTTAACAGAATCATGCAAATCTATTCATTTCCTGAAAAGGAAGAAATGATAGACTATTTGCAGAAACTGGATGTGGGATATGACTTCAAAAATCAAAGGCATACAATTACAGAAAAAACAGGCATAGATAAAGTCAAAAGATATTATCTGGCAAATGTCTTATCCAAGAACTATGGAAATATTTCAAAGATACATATGAGTGATCTGCCTGAAATAGATTTTCTGACTTATTCATTTCCATGCCAGGATCTAAGCAGAGCCGGAGCCATGAGAGGAATGGATAAGGAATCTCATACACGCTCTGGACTTCTCTGGGAAATTGAACGAATTCTAGAGGAAGGATATGCAATGAATCGACTTCCTATGATTCTTATGATGGAGAATGTTCCGGAAGTCATAGGAACAAGGAATTTGAAGAATTTCAGAAAATGGTATGCGAAACTGGAGGCACTTGGATATCAGTCATATTATAAGATTCTGGATGCTTCGGACTTTGGAGTACCTCAGCATAGAGAAAGATGCTTCATGATATCGATCTATGGAGCCTACCATTATGATTTTCCTATGCCAGTTCCTTTGACGATTTCACTTCAGGATGTGATGGAAAATAAGGCAGATAAATCTGATTTTATCAGTCATAAGGATATGCTGAAGATGATTTCCGTACATGATGAAACAATGAAGCTGCCTGATTGTTATGTTCCGCAGAATATAGAACATAAAAGATTTAATTTCATGAAATGCATCAATAGAAAGAATATTCATGGAAAAAGAGTATCACAGACCAATCGCATTTTTGACAGCAGAGGAATCTCTGCAACCCTGACATGCGGTTATACAGGTTATTACCTGGTAGATTCATCTCAATATCCTGATGAAGATATTGGCGATATGGCAAGAATAGGAGATCAGCTAGTTAGAAGGCTGACTGTCAAGGAAGCCTATCGACTGATGGGATTTACGGATGAAGATGTAGAAAAGGTCATATCAGCCGGTGTCAGCAGACATCAGATGTATCGTCAGGCGGGAAATTCCATTGTTGTCAATGTGCTGATGGCTATATTTAATCAGCTGTTCTAAACAAAGGAGGAAGATTGGAAGAAAATGTCATTAAGACAGTTGTTGATCAGGTCGATATCGTTGATGTCATTTCAAATTATATAGATCTGAAAAAAACAGGAAGAAACTATGTGGGTATATGTCCCTTTCATGATGACACGAATCCTTCACTAACCGTTAACAGAGAAAAGAAGCTGTTCAAATGCTTTGTCTGCGGGGCAGGAGGAAATGTCATCACATTTGTGATGAAGATGGAAAACTGTGGCTTTAAGGAAGCCTTTAATAAGGTGGTTGAGCTTGGAGGACTAAGCAATGACCTGAAGATGAAGATAACACAGGAATTCACCTATAATCCTTATAATGAGAAACAGCGACGTCAGATCAAGATGAATGAAATCATACAGGAATACTTATCCTACAATATTAAGACTGCAAATGCTGAAGGCAGTTATGAGTATCTGACTGGACGTGGAATAAATGATGAGGCACAGAAGAGATTTGGACTGGGCTATATGCATGATGTTCATCTCGTTATTCGCTTTCTTCAGCAGAAATGCGGGTTTACAAGGGAGGAGATTGCTGAAAATGATTTCTTTCGCATAAATGACTTTGGGATTTACAGTCCCTATGAACATAGAATTACGATTCCTATATATGATCGTTTCCATTATCTGATAGGATTTGCCGGAAGAAAAGGACAGTATGAAACAAAACTGGATGCAAAATACATCAACCCATCTACCACTGATTTATTCCATAAAGGCAGGATTCTTTTTAATCACTACAATGCAGTTCATGAATCAAGGAGCAAAAAGGAAATCTATGTTGTGGAAGGCTATATGGATGCCATTACAATGGATGCAAATGGGTATCCAAATACTGTGGCTATCATGGGAACAGCAATGACTCATGAACAGATTGAATATCTCAAGCAGATCAAACGAAATGTTGTCATTGTTCTTGACGGTGATGATGCTGGACAGAGAGCGATGTTTTCTATATACAGACAGTGCATCAAGGAAGGACTGGATGCTTCTTTTGCGGTTCTGCCTGATGGGAAAGATCCCGATGACATGCTAAGAACGCAGAAAGCAGAAATGGATGGAATTCTTGCCAATTATATGTATGGCTATGAATTTGCTGCATCCTACTGCTATGATCCTGTCATGAACTTTCGCAGACAGAAAGAACTGATCATGGAAATGATGGATGATTTTATTCATCAGGATAGAGATGTTCTGGATAGATCCCATTTTTTCCATCTGATTCAGGAAAACTATGGATTAGATATGGAAAGTATCAGGGAAACCTACCAGCTATGCCAGCAGAAGATTCAGACAAAAGAAGCAACAGACAGAAAAATGGCAGACCGTACCTTTACTCCTGAAATTCCAATAAAAAAAGGAAGAGTCAATGAAGGATAAGAAACGTACATATTCCATCTTTGCAGATATCGTTCGATATGATAATGAACTATCATCAAGCTGCCGACTTTTGTTTTCTGAAATTGCAGCATTGTCAAAGCAGAAAGGGTATTGCTATGCCAATAATCAGTATTTTGCTCAAACATTTGAAGTTTCTATAAGCAGCGTATCCAAATGGATACATCAGCTTGAGGAAAAAGGATATGTTGATATTGAATATATCCGAAAAGGAAGTCATGTCAGATGCAGAAAGATTTATCTTAATCTGGAACTCTGCGACGGATACAGATATCTGAAAAAGAAGATGGACCATTCCAATTCAAACGAACTGGAAAGCAATCAGAACGAAGAAACACTTCCAGCGGACACGAAGTATAAAAATAGTCTATCTAAAAATAAGGGAGAAGAACGCTTCGGTGTTTATGGAAATCTGAAGAATGTCTATCTAAGTGAAGATGAATACGAAAGCATCATAAAGAAGTGCGGATTCAGGGATGGTATGATTCTGATCAATGATTTATCTTATCATCTAGGTTCTACCGGTCGTAAATATAAATCACATTATAATACGATCATATCGTGGTATCGTCGCAAAGCATCTGAAAAAATCAGACGACCTTCACGATGGTACATAGAGGATGGTGAAGAGATGGATGAATAATAGTCCTAAATATAGATTGAGCGAACAGACAATCATGGATATGGAACATGGTGTTGTCCTATACAGAATCGTAGCTGAAAGAACATTTGAGTCTATTGAACGCATTATAAAAAAAGGAACGGTTGGCGGATATGTCTGTGGCTATCATAATCTATCTCAGGATGACAGATGCTGGGTTGATGATAATGCAAAAATATTCGGACAGGCAAAGGTGCTGGAAAATGCTTTTGTTAAAGGGAGCAGCATGATTTCAGATGATGCTGAGATTAGCGGATACAGCAAGGTTATTGGCTGTGCGATTATAAGAGAAAATGCTCTGATTGGCGGAGAATCGGTTATTGAAGACAATGCTATCGTTGAAGGCAATGTAATCGTTCAGGATCATTGCAGGGTCATAGAGAACGCAATTGTAACTGGTGATGTTCAGCTCTATGACAGGTGCATTATTGGCGGCAATGCTTATCTGTATGGCAAGGCAGAACTCAGGGGCAGATGTGAAATCAATGGTTCAGCTATCATAGGCGGTCATAGTCGTATAGAAGAATTTGTTACAGTCAGGGATAAGGCAATCATCAAGGAGCATGCCTTTATTCATGGCCGTTGTCTGATCAATGGAAACGCGAAAATATTCGGTTATTCGGATATTAGTTATGATGTTGGTGGACTAAGCATCATCAATGTCACCCTTTCTGAAAGGAAAGAGAGTATTCCTTTTCTGAAAAAGAATTTTATTGAGTCACTAGATATTGAAAGAGGAGGAAATCATAGAAAATAATTTTTATTCTGATAAAGCAATCGAAAAGATAAAGTATTCCGGTCTTCCAGAAGATAAGCAGAAGCTATACATGGATTATCTGATGTCGGAAGATAAAATAATGCTTCTTGCAGAACTGTGGGAACATTATGGACTTTATCCTCATTTTATCTTTGATGTTTTTGAATCTTTTTCTGAAGAAGAACTTAAAGATACCCAGTTCTGGATTAAAATGCAGATTGATGGTTATATGGAGTATGATGAACTTTTGCATAAGATTAATAACCTTTCAGAAAAACAAAGAAAGAAGTGGAATAATCTTAAATTATTAGAGGCTGCTGTCATTAGAAATCTGGATGATAAATTGCTGCCTTATCTACAATCTGTTCATTTTAGAGTGCTTGATGAAATGGACATTGAAAATGATAGGATATTTATGTCATTTGATGCACCTATAAGATATGAAGAATTATTAGACTATATTGAAGATCTTCGTAATCAAGAACTGCCAATTATTTCAGCTATGAGAGGATTCTGGATAGATTATCAATTCTGTGATGAGTATGGTTGTCATGAAAATAGAATTTGTGTAGATTTCAAATATCAGCAGATTATGTGCAAGGAATCCAGAGAAAGCATAGAGAAGATATTGGAAAACATAAATCAGGATTTTATGCCTAAGGAAATGCTAAGACATTATTATGAACAGATACAGGATATAAAGCTGAATATTATGCAAAATGAATCTGAAGGAATTTGTCAGATGGTTAAATTCATAGAATCAGTGAAAATAAGAGATGTCAATGAACTAAGAAATGAGATATTGAATCAAGAGGAGCTTAATGAATATACTCAGCATATTTCTAAAAATGGAGTTAGAGAACTCAAGATGTTTCTTGAAAACTATGACTCAGAACATGTTCACGATTTCTATTATCTTAACGAATCCAATCATCTGGAAAGATTGGATAAAGAGCTGGCTTTGATTTTAATGGATGATGCTTCTTCCTGCATTTCATTTGACAGAGTAATGGGATATGAACAGACGAAAGATTATCTAAGTGATCTTTTGCCTAATGAAACAGAAGAGCTGATAAAGAAATGTCAGGAAAACCTATGGCTGAAAAAGGGTGGAATTCCATTTGAGGATGATGACTTGAGTGAAGAGGAGTACGGATATCATTTTCGCAGATGTGAAAGAAGAATGGATTTAATGAATGCTATCAGTGATGTCAGCTGGGCAATTAGAGATGGATTTGTGTATAAGAATATGGCTTTCATTCAGCAGGTCAATGGAGGTGACGAGTACTGGACATTGATTCATGATGGTGATAAATGGATTGATTATGAGTCAGTAACCTTTCGCCCTTCAATTGAAAATGACAGATTTTATAGTCTAGTTGATGAGCTTAAAAAAGAAGGCCAGAAGGCAATAGAAAGGGAAAGAAGCAGAAAAGACAGAAACAGGGGTGAAAGACTATGAGGATTCCTAAAAGGACAGTTCGATTAATTCATATCATGAGTGACAGACAGTTAAGTGAAGACCAGAAAGAAATCATTGAACGTGGTATTGATGCGGGTATGAATGATGATGAATTGACACTGCTAGCGAATAAGAATCTATCATGTGATCAGATCATGCAGGGATATTATGGAATCATGTGCGGACTATCAGTAGAGGAAGTTGCTACATATCTGAAGCCTGAAAAGAGTCTTGATGTCATGCAGCAGATTCGTTTCATCTATTTCAAGCAGAGAGGAACAAAGATTCTTCCCCTTGTTTTAAATGACAATCTCACTAGCCAGCAGATTATAGAAATCCGAAAAGGTGCAGAACTCCCATTGCGTTATGTTAAGCTTTATGCTGATCCATGTTTCAGTGAAAAACAGATGGAGCAGATACGTATGGGTTTTGAAAAACATATCCCTTATAGCATCATGCAGTTTATATGTGATCCACGATTGTCGATAGAGCAGATGCGCTGCTTAAGAGAGATTGCATCCTTTGGAATATCTCCTGAAGAAATGAGAGAATTAGCACAGCCTGATATTCCAGAGGAATCCATGCAGTTCTATTTGAAAAAACTGAAGATTCGATATAGAAATAATGAAAAAAGAAAGCATATGATATATAATCTAACTATATAAAGCATTTATTTTAAGAAAATTAAGGAGTATAACAATGAAAGAGAGCGTAAAAATAGAAGATTATGTCAAGAAAATTTCACAGATGATTGAAGAAGCCAAGGCTGAAGAAAAAGAGTATGTCGATGTCAATGCAGGAGAACTTCATAAAATGATGTCTAAGAAGCCAACACTTCCTAGTTGCTGCATGGCAATGAGGAAAATGAAGCATAGTAATGATCAGGTCATTTCTGAAGCAAACACTAAAAGCGGGTATGGGGTTGCACTGACTATCCGTTATTTTGTGACAGAAAGAGATGAAGCTGTGGTCATGGAGAAACGCAGAGGACGTCCAAAAGGTTCCAAGAATTCTGTGGAAAAGATCAAGGCAAAAAAGAAAACAGTAAATGTTGAAAAGTCTGTTGAAGAGTATCTCAGTGAATCTGGTATTATATATGAGAAAAAAGGCAATATGATCCTAGCTGACGGTGCCTATGGAAAATGGCTGATTCTGCTGGACGAACACAAGAGAGGACCAAAAGCAAGTTTTTCTTCTAAGGTAATGAAGTTATTGTCATATTATGATGATTCTATTGAAAAATATTCACTTGCATTAAAGACGGATGCAAATATGGATAGTAGCTGGAAGGAGATATCTGATATAGCAAAAAAACGTCTGAATATGACCTTGCTTAAGATAACACTCGCCGGAAATATCAAAGAAATCTGAAATTAGAAATATATGAATATATTTTGCTGACAATATAGAACGAACATGACAAGATAGTCATGAGGTGATAACTATGTGGAAAACTTTATGGAAAGAACACAAAAAAACAATTACAGGTATTATGGTTATTTCAGTTGGTTTTGCATGTCTTCTGATGTATGTTTTGTTTTCTCATCAGGAAACAGATGACATTCGAGTTGTCTTCAATTCTGATATACAAGTTGAAGAAGGAACTGTTTTAACGGAAAAAATGCTGATAAAGGAAACAAATGCAGATAAGATTGACATTCCTGAAGATAAAGCAGAGAATGTGGGAACGCAGACAGTTAAGATTATTGCAATGCTTAAGGATGAACAAAAGGAATTCTCCACAAGGATAACTGTTCTAGAGAAGAAAACTGAAGAACCACAGGAACAGCAGGAAAGTGAAGAGAAACCATCTAAACAAGAGGATGAAGCAGACAATGATCAGATTACTGACAATAGCAGAACCCAAGAGAAGATAACCGAAGCTACTGAAAGCAAAGCTTCCAGTCAGTCATCACAAAATACTGCAAAGAATGAAAACACTCAGAGTTCATCACAAAACAGCAATGACAGCCAGACACAAAAAGAAGAGAGTTCATCTGATTCACAGCAAGAACAGACGCCTTCACAGTCACAGATTTCAGAAACGGAATTTGCCAATCAGTTATTTGCTCTTGTGAATAACTACCGAACAGCTAATGGGCTTTCTGCACTGGGAACTAATGCTGTGATCCAAAGTCTTGCAAATCAGCGTGCACAGGATATGGCCGATATGGGCTATGCCAGTCATACACGTCCTGATGGATCAGTTGTTAATTCATATTGGGTTGAAACCAATTATGGAATTATTGCAGGTGGTGAGAATGTTTTTGCTGGTACTCAGGGCTGGTCTCCGCAGGCTGTCTTAGACAGTTTTCTTGCTTCATCAGGACATAGGAGAACAATTATGGATGAAAACAGTTATATGGCGATTGGTGTTCGCTATGCTGATGGATTGGTATTTGTCTCAATGAATTTTCAACAATGAATTATGATTCAAAAGACTCATGACGAGTCTTTTTTGCTTGAAAAGGAGAATGAAGAATAAAGAATAGCAAGGAACAATTAAAACAGAAATTAAATGAAAAGATTTCAAAAGAGTATGAGGCTTACAAGAAAAATATTCTAAAAAAAGGATCTGATGAAGTTTTTAGAGAAGCATATAAGATTTCTGCTTTATATGATATTGCCGAATATATTTATCAGACTTCATTTTCAGTACCAGAAATGCATCTATTTTTAAAAGAAAAGTGTCTTTTGGAATCGCTATATCAGGAATGGTTGGAAATAGATGATTCCAGAATGGAAGAAATAGGCAATATGGTCAATGAATATAAAGATTATCTGAAAAAGACAGAAAAACTAATATGGAGAAACGAGAGGTAGGTCCAAGAAAATGGTTAGAGTCTGTTATCGATGTAAGCGAAAGGTTTATCCATCCAAGACAGAAACATATCCTTTCCAGTGCTTTATTCATGATGAAGATCTATTTGGCATAGAAACAATTGAAGTTTCTGAAGAGGAATATATAAGTCTGCTTACAAAACGTCTTCATTGTACAAAAGAGGAAGCGCAACAGATAGATGAAGCATATGATCGATATGTATATGACTGCATCGAAAGGGATTATCATCCTGTCAAAATGGAAAAATTTATTAAGTCTAGAGCTTTAGAACGAGAAGCGAGGAGGTAATGATTAATTATTATAAGGTAAGGTATACTTAGGGGCGTTTGCCCCTTTTTCAATGCATAAATCATTGATCACTATATGAAGGAAAACAAAAGAAAGGAAAGAGGAAAAATGAGAGATAAGATCAAACGATTATTGCTGGTAATGATCACTGTTCTGATGACTTTTGTCAATGCTGTACCTATGAATGTCATGGCAAAAGATCTTTCAAATCCTGACAGGGCTGCCATCATCAAAGAAGCTGAAAAGCATGAGGGCAAACCGTATGTCTATGGAGGCAATGGACCAGACAGCTTTGACTGTTCGGGATTTACAAAATATGTATTTCAGCACTCGATAGGCTTTAAACTTGAAAGAACTGCGGAAGCTCAGCGTCAGCAGCTAATGGAATCAAAGCAGCAGTTAAGCACAACCAATAAGTCACAATGGAAGCCGGGTGATCTGGTTTACTTTGGAAATCATGGAATAGCAGAACACGCTGCTATCTATTATGGCGATAATGAATATATTCATGCTATAGGCGATAAGGTTCAGGTAACAGATGCAAGCTATCTGATTGACAAGGATGGAGAAGTCTATCAGATTTTGAATGTCTTCAAGATGGTAGAAGATCTAGGCGGATTTACAATCTTAAAGACGGATGAAGAAGGAAATGCATTGTCCGGTGCAAAGTTTAAAATTACTTATCCTGACGGTTCTACCGTAACTAGAACAACTAATGATGATGGTAAGATAATTTTTAAGGAAGAAGCATCTGGAACATATAAAATTCAAGAAACCTACAGTCCGGAAGGCTTTCTCATTGACGACACAGTAAGAACGATTACTGTAAAAGCTGGCGATGATCCATCAGATCATGTGTACAGTTTTGTCAACAAGCAGCCGACAGGAGAAATTACGCTAACCAAGTACAATGAAGATAAATCTTCTACTATTCCTGGAACGAAATATCACGTAACGAGCGATACAGGATATGAGGCAGACCATACGACAGACAAGAACGGCCGCATTCATTTGACAGGATTGAAGTTAGGAACATATACATTTACTGAAGTTCAGGCGGCAAATGGCTTTCTTCTAAATAAGGAACCTGTAAGCATCACACTGTCATACAAAGATCAGCATACAAGTGTTATAGTCGGTTCCATCGAACAGACAAATAAAGAACCAAGCGGAAAGATTGTATTGACAAAATATAATGCTGATAAGAGTTCAGTCATTCCAGGAACGACTTATCGTGTAACAGGTCCAAATGGATTTGATGAAACTGTTAAAACCAATTCAGAAGGAAAGCTTGTTATTGATGGCCTAAAGCTTGGAACTTATACATTGACTGAAGTACAGGCAGCAGATGGCTATCTTCTTGATAGCAAGCCAATCACTGTTTCCTTAAGCTATAAGGATCAATACACTGAATTGATTACCGGTACAGCTGAACAGACAAATGCTGAACCTACGGCTACCATTAAGCTGAAAAAAGAAGATAAGGAAACAGGTGCAACTGCACAGGGAGATGCAACCCTTGAAGGGGCTGTCTATGAGCTTGTTGCCGGTGAGGATATCTACAATAAGACAAAGACTAAAAAATACTACACAAAAGGTGATATAGTCGCTACAAGAGAAACAGATACCTCTGGTGCTATGGATGATATTACCGGACTTCCATTAGGAAATTATCAGTTGAGAGAAAAGACGCCTAGTTTGGGGTATCTGCTTGATGAAAATGTCTATGATATTCGCTGTACTTATGAAAATCAGACTGTTTCAGTGATTACCCGCTCTCAGGTATCTAAGGAACAGGTAAAGAAGCAGGCTTTCCAGATTATCAAGATTTCAACTGATGAAACAGGAGAAGCTTCAAAGGTACCTGAAGCAGAATTTACAGTCAAGCTGGCATCCGATGTTGAAAAGAACGGATGGGATAAAGCAAAAGTTTATGATATTCTGACAACAGATGAGAATGGCTATGCTTTGTCTATTGAACTCCCATACGGACGATATCAGGCAAGGGAAACAAAAGTTCCTGAAAATCTGATGCCTGTTGCTGATTTCTTTATCGATATTACGGAAGACAGCAGGGAACCGCAGGTATGGCGTGTCATGAATGACGCTTCCTTCAAAGCCTTGATAAAAGCAGTCAAGGTTGATGAAGAAACAGGAAAAACAGTGTTGCTTCCAGATGCTTCATTCAGGATTCACAATGTTGAAACAGGTGAATATGTAGGGCATTGGGTATGGTTTCCATTGCCTCATTATGTAGATACATATACAACAGATGAAACTGGTACTGTGATGACAGCAGATGTATTGGAAGCTGGCGAATATGAACTGGTAGAGATAGAAGCACCGTATGGATACATCCTTAATGACGAACCAGTGAAATTTACTGTTACCAACAGAACTGCTTATGAGATGGCTGAAGATGGAAAAACGCCGATTATTCGTGTTTCAATGAAGGATGTTTCCGCAAAAGGAAAGATTTCTGTAATCAAGACTGGAGAACACCTTACAGATGTAAGCAAGGATGATGATGGAAATATCCAGTTTATCTATGAAAACGGACCGATTGATGGAGCTTCTTTTACTGTAAAAGCAGCTGAAGATATTTTAAGTGCAGATCAGCAGGGCGACATCATATTCGAAAAAGGTGAAACTGTTGCTGAACTGACAACTTCCAGTGGGAAAGCACAAACCATAGAACTTCCTCTTGGTAAATATACTGTTGAAGAATCTGCTGCAGGCGAAGGGTTTGTATTGAACAAGGAAATAAAGGAAATTGAATTAAAGTATGCCGATCAGTACACACCTGTTGTATTTGAAGAAACAGAATATATCAACGAACGCCAGAAAGCTGAAATCAGTGTCATCAAGAAAGACAAGGATACAGCACAGCTATTAAGCGGTGCTAAATTTGGATTATACGCTAAAGAAAATATATATGCTGCTGGAAGTGAAAAGCTTCTGGTAGAGGAAGGACAGCTGATTGAAACTGCATTGACTGACAAGGAAGGAAAAGCTGTTTTTAAGGCAGACTTGCCATTATATAAATTTGAAATCAGGGAAATTCAACCGCCAATTGGTTATGTTTCCACAGATGCGGTATATGAAGCAGACTGTACATATCAAGGTCAGGATGTTGAAGTAATAAAGCTTACTGCATACTTTGAAAATGAAATCACAAAGACGGAAATTTCTAAAAAAGATGCAACAACAGGAGAAGAACTTCCAGGAGCTCATCTGACATTAAAGGAAAAAGATGGAACGGTCTTTGAAACATGGATTTCTACGAATGAACCGCATATTGTTAAAGGACTTGAACCTGGAAAAACCTATGAATTGATTGAAACAAGCTCTCCTTATGGCTTTGCAATCAGCCAGACAGTTGAATTTACTGTAACAGATACTGGTGTTGTCCAGAAAGTCGAAATGATCGATGAAATGGTCATGGGAAAACTGAAATGGCTAAAGACGGGTGAAGTCTTTACAGGTACTGAAGAAGTGGAAACAGAATTTGGTATAGTGGAAAAACCAGTATTTGAAAAGAAAATCATTTCCAATGCTGAAATTGATATCTATGCAGCTGAAGAAATTAAACTAGCCAATGATATTGTCTACTATGAAAAGGATGAACTGATTGAATCATTAACGAGCGGGGATGAGCCTGTTGAAAGCAAGGAACTTCCTGTAGGCAAATATTACTATGTTGAACGTGTTGTGCCTGAGCCATTTGTACAGGATATGGAAAAGCATTATTTTGAGATTGAGGATAATCAGAAAAACGAACTTCAGATTATTGAAAGCGAACTTGAAAATACAAGAGCCAAGGTCAATCTGGAACTTCAGAAAATCATGGAAGAACATCCATATTATGCGGATGATTATAAGGAAGCCTATAAGAAAGTTGCTTTTGGAATCTATGCATCAGAAGATATCATGAATTATGCTGATGAAATAGGAATTGCTGAAAATACACTGATTGCAGTATGTGGTATTGATGAAAATGGACATCTTATGGATGTACCTGAACTTCCAATTGGTTCATATCATATCGTCGAAATGGCAACGGATGATAATTACATCGTTAGTGGAGAAAGCTTTGATTTTGAAATCACATATGAAGGCAAGGATGTTCCTGAATTGAATATCGCAATCAATGAAGGAAAGGAAATTGTCAATATGCTCAAGAGAACGGATATTGTCATCAGCAAGATTGACAAGATTTCCAAAGATCCATTGCCGGATGTAGAATTCACTCTATACGATCGAGATATGAATGTGATTGCTACAGCAGTCAGTGATAAAGATGGAATTGCTCGCTTTGAAGATATGCCTAATGGAATTTATTTCTGCAAGGAAACAAAAGCGCTGGAAGGCTATGCATTAAGCGAGGAAGTCATCAGAATAGAGCTGACTGGAGATTCAAAGGATAATGAATATCATGTAACAATGACGAATGTCCTGCTTCCTGCAAAAGGTGAGTCTGTACAGACCGGAGATACAAGCAATATTATTCTATGGATAAGTGCTGCGGCTGTATCGGGTGTCATTGTACTGGCAACATTGAAGATCAGAAAAAGAAATGGTCGAAAGAAGTAAGCTGATCATTGTATCTTTTTTGATGCTGCTGACTGGATGTGCGACAGGAGATGAAGAAATAGAATTTGTAGAGGATTTAACCATTCCTGCAGGTTCCCTCTTCAATTCTGCCGAACTTGTCAAAACCGTTAATGGGCAAAAGATAACTCAGTTTAATCTGGATGGTGACCGTATCATTTCGGATGAGGATACGGTCATCTGTCCTCTTATTGATACATCAAGGCTAGGTTCAAAGACAATACAGTATATTTACAATAACCATGAAATTGAACTGACAGTTGAAATTGTTGATGCCTCACCTCCTGTCTTTCAGGAAGAAAAGAATGAACTGACAGTTCAGGCAGGCATCTCTAAGGATGATCTGATTGAAATGATGAAAGTTAAGGATGAGTACAGTTCCTTTTCAGTGATACTGGAAGGAGATATGAATCTATCCAAGAGCGGAACTTATCATGTTGCAGCCATCGCAAAGGATGAAGTGGGCAATGAAGCAAGAAAAGAATACACAATTATTGTTAGAGAGGAATCAAGTCAACAGGATAAGATAACGTCTGAAACAGAATCAGTTTCCAGACCAGCTCAAACCAGTCCTGAGCAGTCTGATGATATCAGCAGTTCTTCTCATAATGATCAAAATAAACAGGAGAGTTCCGAACCGACAAAGACAGAAATACATCTGACAGCAGAGAACAGAAGATTTCTTTTCAGTGATGGGTATGATTATGAGAGCAGCTATCAGGCAGCTGTTACTTATGCCCAGCAGATGATAAAGGAACATAAAGCAAATGGATATAACTGCAATCCAATCAGAAATGATCGACAGGAGTATGTTGGATATGAAGTTGTATTCTATTAAGAAAGTAGGTGAACATGAAAGTTGAGTTATCTGTCGATAACAACTATCTCAATTTATGTAAAGTGAACGTCATAGTAAATAGAAATGGTAAAAAGAAAATTGATAGAGAATGGGAAAAGGTGGAGCGATTTATTGCCAACAGTAATTTTGCCGGGAAGAACAATCTGATTGTGAGTCTGAGCATTGACGATAAAACTATCTTCCAGCAGACAAAGGTCAAACATAAGGCAGAATGCTATCAAAGTGTTTTCCATATGCTGGAGAGTTTTCTGATGGATAAGCTTCATTTTTATCACAAGCTGACACCTGAAGAAAGAACCAGTGAACTGGATGCTGAATATAGGCGAAACAGACAGTCTTTGCAGCTTTTAAAAAAGGTTGACAGAAAGATGAGGAGGCTGATGTGAAGCACAGTGAGATTCAAAGAAATGAAAGGGAAGAAATACGTAATGAGATTATAAAGCTCCTGAAAATAAATCCTTCCTATATGGATGAAAAGGAAGCAGCAAGTCTTGAAGGTCATATTGATCGTATTCTTCTTGAACCTTATTCATCTGTGAGCAGACAGATAGAATCCTATATGAACCGACATCATGAAGATATGATGATCGATATTATGGATGCTTCAGCTGCATCTTTTCTTGACGAAGAAATTGAAGCTTTGAGAAAGAATGCAGGAACATTGGATAAGGAACTATCGATGATGCTTGAGTTTGATGCCATGAAATATAGAAAAGGTACAAAAGATGAGAAGAATCAAATGCTCACTCGTGTGTTTGAGAAACTTATGATTGCCGGAATGATACTTCGTGATTACAGTGAGGTCATCAGCTATCTAAAAGCCAACCAGGATAATGCAGAAGTACTCAAGGATATCGGACGAGAGATCAAAAAGGAACAGTACCGCATCGATAGAAAGTATTACAGCATTGAGGCTGTTGTCAATAAAAAGCAGATTACTGTCCTGCAGTTTTCTCTTCGCGAGGGAACTATTCATCAAAGAACGCAGGACAGACAGATATAAAAGTAAAAGGAGGAGGAATGCTTGGAAAGAGTCGTTAGTGTCATTACCAATATTGTCAATGCTTTGCTGGGATATGCTCAGCAGCTGGCATTGCCTATTGCGATTTGTATGATTGTTGGCTATCTGGTTATTTCACAGGTCAGCGATGAACAGAATCAGCAGAAATATTTAAGAAGGATCAGAATGATTGGTGCCATTCTTCTTGCTGTCTATCTCGCACCGGATGTCATCAACTGGCTGAAATCATTCGTCTAGCTAGCGTATGTTTGATGGAATTATACAGACAATCAGCGATACGATTCGATCTATTCTTTTCGGACCGCTGGGTGCGATTCTAGGCTGGATCATTGATATCGTAGATATCATTCTGACGGAAATATCAGGTTTTTCATTCATTGACCTGAGCTTTGTGACGAGCTGCTATTCAACCTGTATGACAATTGCGCTCGTCATACTTCCGCTGAAGCTGGTCTATGAGTGGATATGGCTGGTTATATCGAATGATATTGAAAAGTGGGGACATAAGATCTTTGCGGTCTTTCAGATTGTAGTCATCATTCTTGCCACGCCTCCATTATTAACGACCATAGGAGATGGAGTAACGCAGATCAACAAGGCTATACTTGCCGGGGATGTGATTTCAGGAGAATCATCAGCCAGCGGAGAGGATGCCGGAGAAGGGTTTGCAGTAACCATGCTAGTGGCAACGACGGGAATGGAGGAGGAAGAGGCTCAGACATTCATTGATGATTTTACAGGAGAAGACTTTGATATCAATGCAAGAGATGATGAAGAAAACTACATTTATGAATTTGACTTTATCATGCCGATGTTTGTTGGGCTGGTCATGTGGATTATCATCTTCTTTATTGGATTGCAGATGGCAAGTCGTCAGGTATCTTTGGCTTTCTTTAAGATCATAACGCCACTTTGCGCGTTATCGCTGACCAATAAAGAGAATTCATCAGCATTTACTGTTTGGAAAAATAATATCATTGGACCGTTTCTGATGAATACAGTACAGATATTTCTGTTTCTATTCATGTTCAAGCTGATTGCTGAACTAGGAACAGAAGCATCCGGACTTGCAAAGCTGCTGTTTACGATTGCACTTCTTCTTGTAATCATAGCTATTCCAAATAAGGTCGCTGCAATGATAGGCGGATATAATGCTGGTATCATGGAAGGTCTGTCAAGTCTTCAGTCCTCTTTAATCATGACCAGCAGTGCAATATCAACAGCAAAAGTAGTAGCTGGAGGAGCAGGTGCTATTGGAAACATGGCAAAAAGTGGTGTTTCCATGCTGGCTCATACACCGAATAACATTGCTCGAATGAGCGGTACAGCTGTTTCTCATGCAGGCGGAATGAAAGACTCCATCAACCGAAGTGCTTCCCATGTCAAAGAGGCTATGAAGTATGGCGGAGGTGTTGGCGGAGCCGCAACTATTCTAGGCAGTGATGCCTATCACGCTGTAAAGGATAAGGTTTCCAGAGGAACCGGAGGATTAGGTTCTCAGTTTAGGCAAGGCAAGAAGGAAGCGGATTTGAAAGCAGCGTTTTCTAAAGATAGTCCGTTAACTTCAAAGGATGTTTCTTCTCGTGAACGCACGATACATTCATCAGGGCAGAAAATGAAAGATAACGATTATTCATCGGATTCTAAGGAAGATATGAGTGAAAGAATGACTGGACAGACGGGGTCTTTCTCCAGAGATGGGAAAGAAAGCAGAAGCTCTGAAAATGGTTTTGGAAAGATCAATACAACCGGAAGGCTGAACAAAAGTAGAAACAGCAAGGAAAGGAGGTTCAAATAGAGGAAAAGGAAATATATTTTATTCCTAAGAAGAAAATGATCAAGGATAATTTTCTTCTTGGATTTTCATTAAAGGAAGTATTATTCATGGCTGTCGTCGGTGCAGTCTTTTTTTATACAATACAGCTTTATGATAAAGGACTTGCTTATCAATGGACGGTTTCAGCCATTATATTTATAGGTGCACTTCTTCTCGAAGTGCCGACAACGCAGCAGAGGTTTCTTGATATTCTGATCAAAGCAGTAAGGTACATTTTTGTACAGAAGCTTTATTTTCAGGATACAAGAAACAAAGAAAAAGGGAAGGTGAAGAAATGATGGAAATGCTTGTACAGATACTCTCTCTTGCAGTCATGACGGCAGTAATAGTCTGCATGTATCTGCAGAGAAAACCGAAAAAAAGAAGGAATGGAGAACCGCCTCTGATCGTTGATGTTGAGCTGGCTGAAGAAGATGTCACGCCAACATTGATTCAGGAGCTTATGGCATGCAATCTGGCAATGAAGAGAAGACTGATTGCTGTTGCTGAAACAGGAAATACAGATGAATGCGAGGAGCTTCAGCGAAGAATCATGCAGAATAATCAGTTTATTATTGATTTGTTTCAATATGATGGAAAGCTAAAGGATATGATGAAGAGCAATCAGGAATCGAAACATAAAAAGGATGATAAGGACAATATTCCTGAGCTGAAAAAAGTCATCGGCAGACAGCAGAGATTGGATGTGTAGATTGAAGAAGAAATTGAAGATACCTGATATTAAAATCAAAGCCAAGAGGAGAAAGCGAAATGAAACCAGCAGGGATTTCATGAATCTGCTGATAGATGAAGAAAATGAGACCATACAGTTGGCTGATACTAAGGAATATATAGGAGCTATAGCTGTCAGTCCCTTAAACATCTTTGGAGTCAGGGAAAAGGAACAGACAAAATATATCAATGTTCTGGAAACATTCGTAAATAACAGAAAGTTTACCAACTATCAGATATTCAGTTCAGAAACTGGATCAGATATCAATACCTATCTCCATCAGCTTTCTGATTTGCAAAAGAAAATGGAATTAAGCAATGATAGTGATCGCCTTCGTTTTGAGCTGATAGAAGATGAAAAGAAATATATTCAGATGCAGACAGGAAATCGCGATCTTGTTGACAAATATTTTTATATCATCTTCCGTCATGAAGATAAGGAGGAGCTGGAACGTCTGAAACATGATGCCATGTATCTGTTCAAGTCCATGTTTTCTGCAAGAGATGTGGATTTCTATGAACATCTACTGACAATCTATCGCTATTTCAATCCCTTTCGCAGTCTTTACGAAAGAAAGGATATCCGTCATCTGAAGGATCTGGAAGTCTGCGATTATATCAGTCCAATTGGCATCAAGGCAGATAAGGATAAGCTCTCGCAGTATATCTATATTGATGGTGTCTACTGTAAAACATTCCATGTTTATTCATATCCGGATTTTCCTTTTTTTGCATGGCTTTCCTATCTGACAGGATTTAAGGGTGTAGATTTTTCTCTGCATGTTGAAGACTGCGATTCTGCCAGACTGATGAAGACCTATGACAAGCAGTACAATAATCTGTGCAAGAATTATGACAAGGCAACTAAGCGTTCAGAACAGGAAAAGCTAAAAAATGATATGGAATCAGTAGAACTGATGATTGAAAGCCTTTCAAGAGGAACAAAGAAGGCAGTGAGCTTTGTCGTAACGCTTCGCTTAGAGGCAAGTTCTCTTGAAGAATTAGTTGAATTAGAGAATCTTTTAGTGCAGGAAACAAGCAATCTAGACATGTTGATCAGACAGGGATTTTTTGATCAGAGGGAGCTTTTCTATTCATCTGCACCATTATGCTGTAACAGAATCAAGGAATACACCAAAGATGTTGTGTGTAATGTCATCAGCTGGGGTTTTCCTTTTGTATATGAATCACTGAGCGATGATAATCTTCCAATCCTGATTGGACGTTCAAGAAGCATGGGTGGAGCAATCTTCTATAATCATCTTGTCAAGTCCAAATCAAGAACCAATTCCAATGAGGTTGTCTTTGGATGTACCGGATCAGGAAAGACATATTTTCTCATGTATCTGATACTTCACAGATATTCCAGAGGAATGAAGCAGATCATAGTCGATGTTGAGGGAAAGCAGATGAACAAGCTGACAAAGCATCTGAATGGTGAAGTCATCAACTGTTCAAACGGAGTACTTGGCATCATCAATCCGCTTCAGATCAGAATCACGATAGACGATGATGACTCAGGAGATAAGATTCCACTGCATCGTATCTTTCCGCTTGCTTCTCATATTCAGTTTTTGAGGACATTCTTTGGCATGTATTTTACAGGTCTGGATCGAGTTCTTCTATCTGAGGTTGAGGATGCTATAGAAGAACTTTATAAAAAATGGGGCTATTCATTTGAAACAACAGCAGAAGAAATTGTCAAAAAGAAACCTGAAGACTTTCCTGTTATGAAGGATCTTTATGACATCATGGAAGAACGTTTTGAGAAGGCGGACAGGAATAATCTGGACAAGAAAAATCGCATGGAAATTGCAAAGAATTTCATTAAAAGAATGGCTGTAGGTGCTGACAGTCCGATGTTCAATGGGCATACAAATATATCTCTTGGTAACGATACGATCTGCTTTAATCTGGCTGGACTTCAGAACAAGGATACGACAGTGCTTCGTACGCAGTATTACAATATTTTGAGCTATGTTCTTACGGAAGTCATCTCAGGGAGATTTTCAAAATGGATACAAATCTATGAGGATGAATGTCATGTCCTGATGAACAAGAATATGCCTGAAGTCATGCAGTTCCAGAAGCTTCTGATCAAAGTGATTAGAAAATACAACGGAGGTTTGACAACATCTACACAGGAAATTTCTGATATGCTGAATGAGTCTGTGAAGGAATTTGGAACAGCACTGATTGGAAACAGCAATTATAAGTTTTTCTTCAAGCAGGAAGCAGAAAGTATCCAGTATCTGAAATCAAATAAAATCATTTCAGATAAGGATGCTGAATATCTTCAGTATGCAGAAATCGGTCAGTGTCATATGAGTCTGGGAGCCAACGCTTTGCAGATTGAAGTCGTCCTTCCGGATAAATGCAAGGAACTTTTTGACAGCTTTATTCTGAATGAACAGAGGTCATAATTTATGCAGGAACTGGGCTTAAATGAACTCAAAAAAGTCATGGTGCTGCCTGTGATTGTCTTTGTTTTTACAGTCTTTATTTTCATTCTGGCAATGAGTTCCTTTGGAGCGTCATCCTCAGAAGAGCTTACATCAGTAAAGGGGCTTTTAACGACAGAGGAAGGACAAAGACTTTATGAAGAAGTGTGGAAAAAACCGATACAGGAAGTTTATGAGGAAACTCATATCAGCGTTCATATCGCATGGGTTATCGTGCCTTCCTGTATGATTGATGATCCTTTCACGATTGGTCATGACAGGGCAAAAGAAATTGTTATGCTGGCAATGGACAGCGAGGGGGAAGAGTATGTAGAAACATCTCTGGTGAGCTTTGTTGAAAGACTCATAAGCCAGCCAGAATTTAGCGAACTGGATAAGGAAAAGGTTATTGAAATCATAGAAGCAAATGAGGAAAGTGCTGATATTACGACAATAGGAAATATTCCGGAAGAGCTGGGGGAATATATGAAATTGAATCTTTCTTTGCCAGTGGAAAAAGGAAGCTGGTCAGGCATTGGGGATGTTGGAATGTACAATCCATTTGGAGAATGGAGAATGCATTATGGAATGGATATTGCTGTGCCGACCGGCACTCCTCTCTATGCTGCTGCTGATGCAACTGTTGAAGTGGTTTATCATTCGGAAACCGGCGGAAATACAATCATGATGCGTAATGGAACGCTTATTATCATATATTGTCATATGAGAGAACTGTCATTTTTAAAATCCGGTGATACAGTAAAAGCTGGTGATCTTGTAGGATATAGCGGAGCCACCGGACGTGTAACAGGACCTCATCTTCATTTTGAAACTTGGTCATCTGATGTTGCAGATGTAAGAGAAGGCTATAGCTATAAGGATAGTATTTTCTTTAACCCACGACTGCTTTGGAATTTTGATTGATTATTGCAATGTGTTAAAGAAATCAGTTATTTGAAAAAGGAGAAGCGATTTGAAAAAAGAATATTTGAATGTTTATGAATGCAGATTTCGTCAGCCGATTTCTGATTTTCCAGTCGTGAGAATCGAAGCGGATCCGAAGAATATTGCTGCTTTTATAGTGATGGCAGATTATGAAAAGGACTATGCATTATATGATCAGGATGGGAGATTCCTGTTAACAACAATGGGTAAATATGCGGATAGAATTCCTGATGAAAACTTAAGAAAAGATATCCTTGAATATCTGATTCCTATGCAAATGGGAGAAGAGAAAATTCCAAAGGTCAGATATGTTTTGGAAAACAGGAAGAAAAAGGAAATGTTAAGAGAAAGATGATTAAGATTGTTAACTTTTTAGCATTGAATTCTAAAGGAGAGAAGATTAAAAGGATCGCGGCTATAGATACGGAAACGCAGGAACTGACAGCGATAGACTATCAGGAAGATGAGAAGATTAATCTTTCAGACTATCTTAGCAAGAGAATTGAGATGAATGATGGAAGCGTATATTTTATCAGAAATGATGGCAAGATAGGCAGACAGATACGCAAAGGCAGAAAGAAGTTTTGTGAACATAAAAGAGGAAGGTAAATTTGTATCATGTTTTTTATTATGAATGGTATTAGCATACAGATGTTCATATGTCGTGTGAATCGTATGGCAAACAACGAAGGAATGCATCAGCGATACAGGCTATTTTGTATCATGATGGGATGACTTGCATCATACGGCAGCTTCCATTCAAATGCACGATAGAAAAAGCATATACGCATGAGATGCACTCCAAAATAAGGATAAACACGATACCTGCGATACATGATACATATTTCACTAAACCCTTTATTTAAAAGGTAAAACTCACTTCTAGTGAGTTGTTCAAGTCGGGAATTGGCGCATCATTGCGTCACATTCCCTTATCCTGCTAAAAAATCATGAAGTGATTTTTTTAAGAATTATAGTTAGATATTTATTCTTTTTCAAAGCTTATCTATGTCGAAAAAAATCAATAAGATTGGCAAGATATAAGACAAATAGTTACTGAAACCCATTAATGATTATGTTATAATGAAACTAGAAAAGTGAGGTGGCTATATGAAAAAAAGAGTTCCATTAGGTCAAAAAAGTTATGAAAAACTAAAAACCGGAAATTATTATGTAGTCGATAAATCTTTGATGATTAAGGACTACTTGGATAAAGGAAATGAAGTCACTTTAATCACTCGACCAAGACGATTTGGAAAGACCATCAATATGTCCATGATGGCAGAGTTCTTTGATATTACAAAGGATTCAAAAGAACTTTTTAGGGATACCAAAATCATGAAAACAGAATGTGCTTCTGAGATGAATCAGTACCCAACCATTTTTCTTTCTTTTGCGGATGTTAAGGGTAATAAACAAATGATGATTAACAACATTCAGCAGATTCTTGCGGAACTGTATCAGAAAAACAATGATGTATTCAAAGATTTAGATGAATATGATTTACCTTTTTTTGAAAACATTAAAAGAAATTTTTCTATGCCTGATAAAACAGATTTGAATGGTCTGGATAATGCACTATCTTTTTTAATGAAGCAAATGGAAAGATACTATAGGAAAAAAGTTATGATATTTATCGACGAATATGATACGCCGTTCATTGAAGCCCATATTAATGGATTCTATAATGAGATTAGAGAAAATCTATCCTCTATGCTTCATCAAGCCTTAAAATCATCGAACAGCTTACAGTATGCAATGCTGACAGGAATTCAAAGAGTAGCGAAAGAAAATCTATTCAGTGATCTGAATAATCTTGTGGTATGTACCGTTGCCGATGAAAACTATTCTCAGTATTTTGGATTTACAGAATCGGAAGTCAGTGAACTGCTGGAATATTATGATTTGGAATTAAATGATACTGTCAAGATAATGTATAATGGCTATCATTTTGGAAATACGCAGATCTATAATCCATGGTCAGTTTTAAACTATGCTGCAACTGGTAAAGATAATCCATATTGGCTATATACCAGCAGCAATAAAATGATCAGAGAGGCTATGAGAATCAGAAACCAATCTTTTGACAGAGATTATGAAAAGCTAGTTCAGACTGGATATTTAGAGACAACCATGTATCTGGAAACAAGTTTTTTTGAAATCAGTGAAATAGAGAACTTATGGGGACTGTTTGTCAATGCAGGATATTTGACGATTGAAAAAACAGTGGATAGGCAAAATAACCTCTATGTTTTAAAGATTCCAAATCAGGAAGTTCAGCAGGAATTTAGGAACCTTACTGCCTACTATTTAGATGTAAAGGAAACAGATTTCAATGGGTTATTCAATGCCTTAAGGCTTGAAAAGAAAGAAGACTTTAAAGACAGATATCAAAACATGCTGTTAATATTACCATCATATCATGACCTAAAGGATGAAAACAGCTATCATGTTCTGTTTCTAGGCATGTGTGCATGGCTAAAGAATGATTATAAAATCATCAGCAATCGTGAAGAGGGAAAAGGCAGATGCGATATCATACTTCAGGCGAAAGATGAAAACAAGACATCCTTCGTGCTTGAATTTAAGTACATTGGTTCAGACAGCGAAGCCAGTCAGGAAAAATTGCAGACAGCTGCAAAACAGGCAGTTGAACAGATCAGAGAGAGACAATATGATATCGAAATAGATGGAAAAGTTGTTTATATCGGGCTTGCACATCATGGCAAGGATGCAGCAATAGAGTGGCAGGAAAAGTGAATTGAATGAACATGAAACAGGGAGCAATCTCTGTTTTTATTTTCTTCGATGTTGAGATAGAAGAATTAAAAAGGTGAAATGATTTTACCTTTAAATTTAAGGATTGGAGGAAAAGATCAAAGAGGAAACTTTTAAAATTGGAGATGTAATCCATGCACTTAGAACCAGAAACAAACTGAAACAGGAAGAACTTGCAATCATGACCGGACTTCCCAGATCAGTTATTTCTGCACATGAAACAGGACGCAGAACACCGACGAAATATCATATTCAAAAATACAATGAAGCCTTTGGATATGATATTACGGAATTTGCTCCTTTGGAAAAGAAGATGCCAATGACATCCAGATCCATTCGATTGCCTGAACAGTTATACTCTGAAATTAAAAGGGAAGCAGAAAAAAATGAAATGGATGTTTCCCAATACATTCGCATGATTCTGGAAAAAGGAATCCATGAAGAGTATATAACCAAATCAATGGATACAATCATTGTGATGATACAGGAAGCAGTTAGTCGAGCCATGAAAAAAGATATACAGCATAATCGTGAAATTCCAATTCAGATGCTTGAATGCATTTATATGGTCAAATATCTCATGAGAGAATCCTTGCATCTAAGCAGCATTGAAATTGATACATTAGTTGAAGACATCAGACACATGGCTAGGGAAGATTTTTATAGAAGAAAAGGAAAGGGTGATTCATGAAACAATATAAGTTTCAAAGCGAAGAAATAGAAAGTGGTGTGGATATATGAAAGTTCTGATAGTAGAGCCAGACAAGCTTCCATACCTTAAGGATATCAGGCAGGATTTAAGCACATATAGAGAAATAGTGGGCGGAAGTATTCAATGTACCTATCCATTTGAGGATATGGTTGGACTTGTATGCAATGATGAAGGAAAACTGGAAGGTCTTCCTTTGAATCGAGCACTTAGAACACGTGATGGAAATATCTATGATATTGTAGCTGGAACGTTTTTTATCTGTGGCTTATCAGAAGAGGATTTTACTGATCTCAGTGATTATCAGGCAGCAAAATTCTATGAAAGATTTAAGAGCCCTGAAGTTCATTTTTATGGTCTGAATGGTCTGGAGACAAAAAAATATATGAAAAGAAATATTGAAAAAGAACTGTTTGAACCGGGTAAAAATGAAACTGTTGATTCAATTCTGGAACGAAGCGGTTTTAAACTATTGAATTCCAAGCCTGTACATGAATGCACTGAAGCCGAAGAAAAGATTCACAATAAAGAAATAATTGGAATGCTGGAAAAATTATCTGATATTTCAGAATTTGAAAAATCAGTTATCGCAAAGATAGAGCGATATGATATCGCCAAGCGTCATGAAACAAGCTATTTTGCTTTTGCTGATGTTCATGCCATGCAGGATTTTATTATGAATCAGTATGATATAAAAAATGGCATGGACATTGGAATCAGTCCAGATGGCGGACTGGCTATGGCAGCTTATGGCTCTGGATATGAAATCAATCATCATTATGATTTGATCAAGCACCGTATGACATTTCATCCGCTTGATTTTACCGTAGATGATTCTATAGGATTTTCGGACTGGCTTGTATATGAGAATACACAGAAAATAGACATAGAACACGAACTACAGGAAATCGGCAGTCGTGCAAGAGAAACAGTTCAGCGCAGTTCAAAAAACAAAGCTAAAGAAGAAAGAAGCCGTTAGCGAGGTGCCTTAATGAGTACCTTGTTTTTTAATACAAAATATAAGAAGATTTCCGGAATTACAGATTTTGATAAATGCATTGGATATTATGACCGTGATGATCGTGCCGATAAGAACCAGCTTTCAATGATGAAAGATGATGAAGCAAATGATATGTTCTCATATTATTTCTATCGTAAAGGAAGCAGCGGATGTTTTGATTTTCAGGGTGATAAATCCTATGAAGATATCATGGAGGAATATCAGAATCATAAGCCGACATATATCTGGCAGAGTGTCATTTCCTTTACTAAAGAAGATGCTGCTGATTTTGGATTGAAGGATAAACGTGATTTTGCTGCACTGACAAGGAAAGTGGTTGTGAAGATGGCACAGGAGAAAAATATTCCATTGAAGGATGTCGCATGGGGTGGATTCTATCATGTCAATACAGATCATCCTCATGTGCATTTCTACTTTTATGATAAAAGAAATCCGATTGACAATACACTTTTTTCTTCAAGAAGCATCAGCAGGATACGAGCTGCCATTGCCAGAGAAGCTGTTGACAGAAGTCTGCTGCTGAAAGGAAAGGAAGATGCTTCCAGACAGGTGCTTCTTCATATGAGAGAAATCATCAATGATGACAAGCTTTTAAAAGAGCTTCAGTCATATCGAACGCTCAGGACAATAGAAGTGCAGAGATATGTAAATCCAAAATTTCATCTGACAAAGGAATTCTTTGACCAGTTTCAGAAACTGAATGAAATGCTGCCAACAACTGGACGACTGTCTTATAATGCCCATGCTTTGGAACCATATCTGAATGAAATTGACCATATGATTGAAATCATGCTGAAGCAAAAGGGACTAGCTGATGATTATCGTACTTACAGCAATATGCTGAAGGAAGTCTACCACTCCAATGAAGAACTATATGGCAGCGGAGAACGACAATTGCAGTATCTAGATGATCAGAAGAAAAGATTATATGCCAGTCTGGGAAATTCCATACTGAAAATGCTGAAAGTATATCGTCAGAGTGTCAGTGAACAGCCTATTATGCGATTTTCAAGGTTTCTGGCTGCAAAAGATATACGCAGGGAAACCAAAAAACTTGTGAGATGTCATGGATATGATCTGATGCGTTTTTCTTTCTACTCTATGAAACATGAACTGTCGCAGCTTCGTCAGATGCAGCGAATTCGAGAGAGAAACCAGAGAATGATGATAAGAGAAACGGAAAAGGAACGTGAGGAGAGAGAATATGAAGAGGAACATAGAAATACATGATGTCCGATACATGATGACCTTAAAAGATATGCGAAGGAATATCTGTTTTCGTGTATATGATTACTTTGGTCTGGATTGTCTGGAAATGATAAATAACAGACTGATGCACAGTGAATATAATCTTGACAGTACGTTTCTCTCTTATCTGAATGACCCATCCATCCGCATTGTATCTATGAGGATGGAGTGCATTGATGTACTGATGTTCAATCTTCTGCTTGAAATCAAATCAGGAATGATTACACCTGATTTCATTGGCTATAACAGCAGAGGAATTGCTAAGCTTCTTTCATACTGTGGGAGACATCGTGAAACCAGAAGAAAAAAACTGAATCGTTATGTTATCCATTATCTTAATCATAGGATGCCAAAAAGAGGAGGATAAATGAAATTGAGAAAGATAGAAGAAAACAGGATGTATATCGATCTGATTCATGGTCGTAAATTCAATAAAGGTCAGCGTGAATCCATCAGAAATGCTATTGCATCCGGACTAAATATGACGGTGCTAAAACAGCTTGTTTCAGAAAATTACAGCAGTCAGCATATAAATGAATTTGTACGTTTTTTTAAGAATGCTACATATAAGGATAACAAAACTCTGTATGCAATGTTTCGTAATCCTGATACGGAAATCGCAGTTCTGGATGAAATCAACAAGGGTCTTGAAGATGGAATGGATGAATCACGCATACTCCTGTACGCTCAGCCTAAGGTATATAGAGCGGATCAGATGGAAGAACTTCGACTTTTTCTGAAACAGAATTCCTACACTGACGAATACTATGGCTATATATTCGATAGGGAAAAGTCGGCTGAATCAATGAAGGCTATACGCAGTGCCTGCATGATGGAGATTCCTTTTGAAGAAATCAGCTCTTTTGACTGTTATTCAAAGCTTTATCCAGCAATGATACATGCACTGACAGAAGGAATTCTTCCACAAGAAGTTCATATGATACTTGAAGTAACAGATGAGCCAAATGAATTCAATACTATCGTCAAAGGTATTTCTTTGGGATTAGATGATGAAGAAATCAAAGCGTTTCTGATGCCTGACATGAAGCATCTGGAATTTCATCTAGATCTGATGGGCGAAGTCCATGATACTGGTTTTGTGAAAAAGGTAGCGAATATCAGTGAGCTTGACAGAAGAGAACTTGTAGAAGGATTTGAAAGTGAAAAAAACTTTGAAGACTATCTGCTGCATCTTTATGGATTTTCAAAAATGGATAAGGATGAACAGATTGATGTTTTTTTGAGCGAAGCAGGAAAAATAAAAGAGAGCCGTCTTCTAGAATCAGGTTATCTGGAATCGTATATTGATGGTGCACTTCGTGATGAGAAACGATTAAGAAAACTGGCATTGAATGGATATCTGTTAGAAGCTGTTTCTGAAGCATACCATATAGATCAGTTTCATCTTGATAGAGTTTCATTTCATCAAATTCTGGAGGACGTCTGCATGGAAAAATATGCAACATTGATTTCACAGAGAGAAACAATGACCTATTTTTTGAATCATTCCTTTAATATTCTGGAACTGATGAATGAGAATCTGCAAACCATCACGAAAGGCGATGGAATTTTGACTTTTGATATAAATGAGAACTTTAAGGTATTTCTTAAGGAGTACAAGGACTTTTATGACATTGAGAAAGTTGCAGTAATGTATGGGAAGGATAATGGACAGATATGTGAATTATCAGCTTCTCAGCTGGAGAAGATGGCAAAGGAATCCAGAAAAATCCGACTTGATAGGGATGCTGAAATATCAAACAGATTGAAGGAAGGACGTGGAATTTGAAAAGATATGCTGGAACAGCATTATCGCTAGCTGTACTGCTTTTATTCATTGGACCTATGGTAACGGTATATCTTTTTGACTGTTTTACTTTTTCCATACATCCATTCTATGATTATCTGAATCCGTTATATCTGTATGTCAAATTATTTTCAGAAACAAAATATCTAGTTGTATGTTTTTGTCTGGATGCAATGATCTTTATGCTGATGACCAGAAGACTAGGCTTTTTGCAGAACAGGGATGAGCATGGAAGTGCCAAATGGGCATCTGATCATGAAATCAGCAGAATATTCAATAAGAGATCGCTTTATCGTCTGGGGATGCGAGGCGGAAAGAAAAGTCCGGGAGGTATGGTTGTAAAGAAGGTTGGACAGACAATTTGGTATGAAATGCAGTGTATTCATTCCATCATCATCGGAACGACGTCATCGGGAAAGACAAGAAAGACTCTTATTCCATCAATCATGATAGCTTCGCAGGCAGTTTCCAGTGAAGTAAAGGTGCTAAGAATTAAAGTGCTTTCCAGTCGAAAATATGCAAAGCATCTCGAAAGGATGCAATTCATTGAAACGTTCAGGATTGGAAACCTTGATGTTCTGTATTGTCTGATGCAGTGGAAACAGAGAAAACTAAAGAAGTTATATAAGATTTTTCATCTGGTCTATCCTAAGAAAATCGTAATTGAAAAAGGGAAGCAGATAGATCTGAACAGCTATTTTGACATACGAGATCTTGAGGATATTAACGTCAGATATTCCTTCGATGGAAATGCTCAGCTGATGGATGAAAGCATTTTGTGCTGTTCATCAGAAGGAAAGATAAGAGTCAGATTAAAGCTCGATATCAACAAGGAGTCATTCTTTGTCAATGACCCTAAAAAGGAATTATACAAGATGATGAGAAACTATCTGGTAAAGCAGGGATATGATGTCTATCTGCTCGACCTCAGAAAACAGTGGACCGGTGATCAGTGGAACCCAATGACTTCAGTTGTTCGATGCCTAAAGGAAAATAAAACTGATGAGGCAGATATGTATGCGAAAGATATCGCAGCAGCACTCTGCCCGGAGTCTAAAATGTCAGAAAAATTATGGACAGATGGAGAGAGAGCAATTATTACAGCACTTATACTTGCAGTTGCAGGTGCAGACTGTGATGACAGCCAGAAGAATTTATATACTTGCTATCAGATTCTGAACACATTAGGACAGCCGGATGAAGATGATCATGTAGCGTTAAATGATTTCTTCAATAATCTTCCGGTGGGCAATGTTGCAAGGACAGCTTTTGGACCGGCAGCATTAGCTACGGACAGAACTCGAATGAGCTTTTATGTATCAGCTTCAGCTACTCTTGGTATGTTTTCATCCTCACTGGTTGCTAAACAGACCTCACGCTCCTCATTTGACATTACAAAGTTTTCTTCCAGACCGACTGCTATCTTCTTGATTAATCCTGATGAGAAATCAAGCATGGATTCATTGGCACGACTTTTTATAGATGAAATCTATCGTGTGCTGTCATTTGAAGCCAATAAAACAGGTGGAAGGCTTCCTAGAAAATTTCATTATTTCTGGGACGAAACAGCTTCAACCGGGAAGCTGAATGACCTTCCCAAGAAGCTTTCCATCTCTCGTGGACGAAATCAGCAGTGGCATCTTTACCTTCAGGATTTCGGGCAGCTGGAAGAAATTTATGGCAAAGAGGTAACACAGACAATCAAAGCAAACTGCAATCTTATGATTTATATTTCTACTCAGAATCTTGAAACAGCTAAGGAAATTTCAGATAAGATTGGGAGCAGGACGATTGAAACGGAAAGTGTGAGTGAGCAGACCGGAGAGTCGGTATTCATCATGCCGCATGGAAATGTCAGCCGTTCCCTTATGGCGAGACCGCTTCTAAATGCCAATGAACTGATGAAGCTGGAGGATGGAAAAGCTGTCGTTATACGCATGCGCATGAATCCTATGCTGACAACACTGCCGGATTGCAGTGAGTATGATTTCTATGATCTTTTGGATTATTATCTGGAAGAACCGGAAAGACATGATGAAGCACTTATACCATATATTCCTGATATCAAGAATGAATTTGAAATTCCTAAACCGCTGCTGAACATGAGAATGAATAAAAAGATATAGGAAGGTGATGCAAAATGGATAATGGTAAATTCAATAAGATAAATACCCTGCTTGAGAAAAAAAGACTGATTGTTGATACAATCCTGCCTGACGGTAACATCTTTCAGGTTTATGGCAGAAACGTTCCTCTTGAACTGGGAAAAGATGAAATCCTTATAATCAAAAGAGGAATGGATCAAAGAGAAACACTTGTTTATCAGGGATTATATACAAAAGAAATGAAAAGAGTACTTGATGAAATGCTTACAATTGGCGGCATAACAGGTATAGATAAATATGGTGAACCGATTTATGAACGAGGAACAACTGAGCAGGGTTTTGTCTATAAGAATATGTGGGCATATCTGAATCATTCTGATGAAGTCTGCTATATTCCCGAATTGAGTGATGACCCGTATTGTTATCGTGACTTTATGAATATCTGCGGGTATGAAAAGGTTGCAGATGAGGTGTTTGGCACTGTGGACTGGCAGAGCCCGGAAGCCTATTTTAATGAACTGCAGGAAGATGAGGATTATTATAATCATTTGATAAAGGATAGCAGGAAGGAGAAAACTGTGGATGAAAGAAGCAGATAGAACGGATATGGACTACTGCAGAGAAATCGCAAAGCATTTTCTGTATATGGATGTTGAAACAAATCATCCGCTTGGAAGACCGTTTATCTATCATCCATATGCTAAATCAGAATTTATTATTGATGAAAATGGAAATTTGAACAGCATTGTAGATGATACAGATACATTGGATTATTTTCGTCAGACTATTCTCAAAAGAATAGATAATACTGATAGCTATACAGGATTCATATCTGTTTTATGCGATACCTACTTTATGGCTTTTCTAAGATTTACAAAAGATCATGTATCTAAAAAAGATCTATCTCTTTATCTGCATCAGGCATGGATAAGCTGCGAATTTCCCAATGCTGATGCAAATCTGAAGAAAAGCCAGTTAGTGAAACTATTCAAAAAGACTGATCCTCGATATTTAATGAATGAAGAGGATCTTGAGATGTATGGTTCATTTCAGGATATTCTTACTGTATATAGGGGAACAGGACAAAAAGATAATCAGCATGAAGCTCTTTCATGGACACTTGACAAAAAGACAGCTGAATGGTTTGCAACCCGATTCAGTGAACATGGATACGTATATCAGGCAAAGATACATAAGAAAGATGTCTTTGCCTTTTTTAACGGCCGAAATGAACAGGAGATTGTGCTGGATTACAGAAGTCTGCGAGATATATGCAGAAAAAAGGTAAAAAGAAAGGAGAGAAAAAGAAGCCTTGAGCTTCAGAAATGATATGGCAAAAATAGGAAAAATTGAACTTATGAATTTAAAGGAAACCGATAAGGAACTGGAAGCAGATCTAATGTTGAATCATGTCTATGTCGGAATGATAGTGATGAAACAGATGAATGATCATTGCAGCGGTATGGAGATAACGATAGGTAAGGAATATATATCTGCTGTTGAAAAGGAGGCTGAAAAATGTGTGAGGGCAGTAGGCTTTAAGAATTTTTCCAAAGGAAGAGCATTGTCCCTGCTGGCAAAATATATGCTTGGAATGGCGATACAGGAAAGAAGATATCAGGAAATCCAGTTATCATACGGTCTTGATTACTATCTGGAAGTCATATACAAAAATGATGGTCTAGCAATCTTGCCAGGGAGTGATAAAAATATACTGGATTTTATTGCAGTGATGCTGGATGCTGATGACTCCGTTGATTCAGTGAAGGTTGTTGGAGAAGATACCTTTACAATTGATGTTGATGAAAAGCACACTGATGAAAGATATTTTAATTAGGGAAAAGGAGTGATTGAGATAGCAGTTGACAAAACTAAAATTGACGAGCTTCTGAGAAAGAGAGATACAAAGAAAGATATCTATACCGCACATTCTGAAAAAGAAAATGAATATGTGCAAATGATACAGCCTGTGAGTAAGATTGATGAACCACTGACAATCATTATATGCAGTGAGGAAAAAGAAAATCAGTATACAGAAATCAGAGATACCTTAGAAAATGTGCTGACTTGCAGTGATATCAGATATCTGAACAGTGTCAATCATCTGGATAATGTCAGAAGCCTGATTCTTGATTATTCTTCTTTTACAGATGCTAGTGAAGTTGCCTTTTTGATAAAGGTTTTTGAACTGCTGCACAGGAAAGCTGACATTGTTATAGCATATGAGGAGTATACAGAAATCTCAAAGCTGCAAAAAATGATCAGGGATGAAAAAGCAGGGAATCGTGCATATGTTATTCTCTATAAAAATCTGAAATCAGATTATGAAAGGCATATGATCATGCTTTCTGAAGCCAAAATACCTAAACAGAAACGAAAACTTCATCTTTCAGGCAGAATGAAAAAGATTATGATCATTCTTATGATAGGCATTCTGACACTTCTGTTATTGGCAGGTGGGATTTACTTCTATATGCAGCATAATGTCGGGCAGAACATTCATAACAGGAATCTGAATGTTCAGCTGGATATGGGAACAAGTACAATCCTGCCGATAGACAAGATATATGCAGATGATCAGGGATGCCATATCATCGTTGAAGAAATTATCGAAGGAGAAGAAACGGTGCAAATAGGATTGTACGATCAGGATCAAACAAAGATAGCTGCCGATGTACAGAAAATCGCATGTCCTGAGGAAAAGTGCAACAGTCACTATGAATTGATTTTCAGCAGAAATGAAGAAGTGAAGTATTATATTCTACAGCTGAGCAATTCCCAGACAACAAGAAATATAGAAATAGATCAGCTCTATTTCGAGTAAAGACGAGGAGGAATAATTGAATTTCAAAATTACGAAGAAACAGATCAATACAGTAATGGGTCATATATCGAAACTGTTTTCCGTAACAGTCATTCTGCCCATATATCATTCTATCTTACTGGAAGTCAAAGAGAATGGAATCATAGTAACGGTAACAGATGGTACAGTCAGCATGAGAGAGTTCATTCAAGATGAGATTACCGTTTACGAAACAGGAAGCTGCGCCATTGATGGAAGGCTTTTTTATGATATTGTCAAAAAGGCGAATGATACAGTCATATGGATACGTCAGGAAAATCATCAGCTGAAGCTCAAAAGCGACAAGGCGGAGATGAAGCTTGTCACTATTGATAGTGAGGCATTTCCACATATCAGCTTTGATTATCCCAAGACAAGATTCCAGATATATTCCAGAATGCTGACAGAAGCAATAAATAAGACAATTTTTTCAGCCAATGACCAGCAGACGCGACCTGTCCTTGGCGGACTGAACTTCAAGGTTAATCAAGATAAGTGCATCATAACTGGAACAGATTCTTATCGATTGTCTCAGGTTGCCAGACCAGTTATCAGCAGCAACGAGATATGCATTACGATTCCAAAGAAAATGCTGGGTATGCAGACAGCTTTGTTTGATGAAGACGAGGAACTGTATATCTATTTTGATGAGCACAAGGCATTGATGGCAAACGACGATATCATCATTCAAAGTGTTCTATTGGATGGAGTATTTCCTGATACGGAACTTCTGATACCAAAGCATTTTGATACAGAAATTTATTTCAATCGCATGGCACTTCTGGAAGCTTTGGATAGAACATCCTTTTGTCGTGATGATGGCATTACGATTGTTACCTTTGACCTTCTTAATGATGAGATTGTTCTGACAACAGAATCCAAAGAGATAGGTTCCTCTATAGAATCTATTTCTTATGAGAACGTATCAGGAAATAGAAAAGTCCATTTTTCATGTAATCAGCAGTATATGATAGAAGCATTAAAGGCTTTTGATACACAAGTATGTGTTCTTCATTTCAATGAAGATTTGAAACCGTTCATTCTTACGGACAGTCAGGATGAAAGCCATATTCAATTGCTTCTGCCTACCAGAAGACATTAGGGGTGATTGATGTTGGAAAATACAATTGATTATAGAAATGTTTTTGGCAATCGTGAAGAGCAGCTGCTTCATTTTATGATGGATGACTTTACATATGGAATCATTCGCAACAGATATTCCAGACAGCAATCGGACTATCTGATGAAAAAATATATTGATGATCGCTTCTATACCCTACATATATTTGAAAATAGCGGGCTCTTGCTAAGAAAAGAGAAGGAATTTGTCGGACTGGTAGATATGAAAGAAAATGTTTTATATTGCAACTATTATGGGATGCATAACTATAAGAGGATTCAAGAGGAGTTTACATTGAAGGCAAATGGTATTGAAGGCATAGAAGCAGATATTGAAAAAAGGGTTAATGAACAATTGAAGAATCTGATTTTTGATAGACGCCATGATCTTGCTAGTCATCGTATCGAAAATGAGGACTATGAACATATGAATACGATTGCCAGAAGAAAAGCATTGCGTATGTTTATGAAAGAGCCTGATTTTCATAACAAGATGGATGAAAAGACATTGCTTGATTACATGCATGACGAAGATGATTATTTCTTTGATCTTGTGAAATCTGAAATGACCTTAAGTGATGATGATATTATTTCTTCATTTTATGATATGAATAAAATCGTTGCTGAAAAGGCGGAAGAGGCTTTTCATAATGATAAAATTTTTAAATATCTTTCAAGAAAAGTATATAGAGCATTTAGGACATTGGACGTAATGGATGAAATTATACAGAACCGAAACCATGAATATGATCAGTTCTATAAAAGACGAAAAATGATCATGTCGCTGTCAGATATAAATGCTAAAAATGTATCTGTTACAATTGAATACGATAATGATAGAATGACATTCAAATATGACAGAGAAAAGCTGATTCGCGAAATGTCTGATCCTACACTTATGGACAGTTTCAATTTTGGAAAGGCATTTGAACCTGTCAGGGAGTTTGTCGAAAACCATAGAAGCGGATACAGAAGCGATTTTGAGTTTTCACATATAGAAAGCATGTCATTCAAAGGAAAGACATTTTATGACAGTAAAGGAACACCTAAGATGAAGAAAAGAATGACAGAATTAGAAAGAGAAAGATGATGTTCAAATTTGAACATCTAATAAAGGAGGAATGAATGGGTCAATATTATCTTGTTGCAAATATTGATAAAAAGGAATATATGATTAGTCCTGATTTTGTGAAACTTATGGAATGGTCATATAACTATAACGATCTGATACTGGAAATGGAAAATCACATGGCTATGGACTGGAAGGGTGATCATGTCTATGTGATAGGCGATTATGCAGGCAGCGGTGCAGATTGTAGATATACTGAACTGTTAAAAGAAATAGAAGATAAGTTGAACATTGATACAGAAAGAGATTCTATCTTTGACAGAGTTTATAGTGAATTCAAGAAATTGCCAGTTCGCGAAGGTCTGAAAAAATATCGATATATTGTGAATCATGCAGCTAAGGAATATATCGATAATGATCATTGCCCTTACAAGGAAAACATGGGGAGCTGGGAAGAAAATGGTAAGATTTTATCCGCAACGATAGCACCTCTTTCTTTGATGCTGGCGTTAGGCAATGGACAGGGTGGAGGAGATTATTATGCTCATAATCATGAATTGGTTGGTTCCTGGGCAAAGGATAGTTCTTCTCTGGAAATTACAGATGTTAAACCTAAATCGGATTATAAAGAATTGCAGCCTGAATTTCATGAAGGAAAGTATATTCCTTATAAGAAAAGACCTGATATAATTTCAAAATTAAAGAACAGAGAAAGCAGACAGCGATGATGGATAATCAGCAAAAAGAATTTCTGTCCATGATAAACAAACACTCCATGAATGTCGGGCGAAGAGAGACATGTGAAGGATTTATTGCTTACGCCCTTTCTGTCTTGAATCCAGCATGTTCATTAAAGACTGATAAGGAAAGAGCGAAACAGATTGACATGAAGATTAAGAATTCACGTATAAATAATGATGAACTGAAGCATATGCTGAATCTTATGATTGAATCTTTGGAACTGAATAGAAATCAGGACTTTTTGGCAGAGATATATGCTGATCTAGGAATATTTGATAAAAATTTTGGCCAGTTCATGACTCCATATCATGTAAGTCATATGATGGCAGAAATAAATCTTAGTGATTTGTCATTAGATAGAAAGATGGAAAATAATCCAATATCCATCTGTGATCCATGCTGTGGAACAGGTGGCATGATGATAGCAGCAGGCAATGTCATAAAGGATAAAAACCTGAATATGAAGGATTTCATTTTTTATGCTCAGGATATTGACTGGATGATGGCAATGTCAGCATATGTGCAGATGTCGCTTCATGGACAGGTGGGGCAGGTGATTATTGGTAATAGTCTTGACTTAGACAGTCATCCGCGTGAGTTCCTGGATGCCGGAAATTCATGGATTACCTCACCCGCTTATATCTACTATCCGGAATTACTGGAAAGACTATATATCAGAACACAGATGAAAAAGAAAGGCAAAGTTCATGAGGAAAGAGAATTTTAATAACAATGATGGATTATAGCAGATGGCTGAATCATGAGTTTTCGAGTGGTTCTGAAACAGGCAATGACTATCTTCAGTTTCAAAGGCAGATGAGGAATGATCTGAAAAGAATGTGCAGAGAGAACAATATGGAACTGTACAGCTTCAATAAAAATCATTATGAATTCTCGGCTGTATTAAATTCAGACAATGAGTATATTTACATTTCAATATCAGATGTTCGCTTCTTTAGAAATGAATGGTATGATCATGTTCTTATAAGAACCATGAAACATTCTATGGACTGGCATGGTGGACAAAACCATTATGTAAAATGGGAAGATATAGCGAAAACAGCCAGAAAAATGATAGATAGAAAAAGAAGATTGAAATCAATAAGCAATGGGGAAAGAATTATATAAATAATACGAAAATAAACCGTTGTGAATATGATGAAAGCACGTTATATTATTAGTGAAGGAGGAAATTGAAATGATAAGTCATATAACAAAGAAAGATTTAACTATATTGGTGGCAGAAAAACATGGCATGTTGAAACGTGAAGCAGATGAGATAGTGGATACTATTTTTGATACAATCAGAGAGTGTGTAGAAAATGGTGGCATTGTAAGCATTAGCGGATTTGGTAAATTTGAAGTAAAAGAAAGACCTGAAAGAAATGGTATCAATCCTGCAACGGGTGAGAGAATCATTATATCTCCAAAAAGAAAACCAATATTTAAACCTACAGGAAAATTCAAAGAAGCAGTGAAATAATGAGACCGGCTAAGCAGTCGGTCTTATTTGTTTAGGAAGAAAGGATTGTGATGGTACAGAAAGAACAAGGAATTCAGCTGAGTCTATATGATTATTTCGCTGATTCAGAGGATTTTACACTGAAGGAAGCTGAGGATGCAGTTCTAAACCTCATGAAAAAGGAAGTAAAGCTACCAAGCATTAGAGCACGCATTTATGAGGGTATTGATAAAGGACTCTTTCAGCGTCTTTCAAAAGGTGTATATAGTGTTACAAGGGATCAGTCAACATGTCTTCTGATTGAAGGCAATGGACGTGATTTATCCTATATTGCCAATAACTCAATAGACTTCATCATTACAGATCACCCTTATGATCTTAAAAGCAATAAAGGCGGAAATAGAAATTTTGCTGAATATAAATGCTTTAGATATGATGTCAAAGATTTTCAGGAAAAGAAGAGAGTTCTTAAACCGGGATGCTTTCTGGTAGAGTTCCTGCCGGATAAAAATGAGGAAAACAGAGTGTATCTGAATCAGATTGAAGAAATGGCAATATCAGCAGGATTCCGATTTTATGCACAGGTGCCGTGGATAAAGGGGGCAGGAAGGAATACAGGAAGAAAGGTTAAGGATAGAGAGAACATTGTATTCTTCAGCAAAGGAAAGGCAAGAGAGCTTAGACGAGATGCCAAGAAGGAAAAATCAGATCCATCTAAAGAATATAGAATGAGTGGTGCAAAGAGAATGCTGCCATCCTCTTTTGAATATCCTGCACCTAATAAAAAGGAGCGCATTCATCAGGCTGAGAAACCACTTGATCTGTTAAAAGAAATCATTGACCTGATATCTGTTGAACATGAATTAGGTCTTGATCAGTTTGCAGGCTCAGGAGTTGCCGGTGAAGCCGCACTGGAATCTAATCGAGATATGATTCTCATTGAGGAAGATAAGGATACATTCAATAAAATGAAGGAAAGGATTAGCAGAAAGGAGAAAGTGCAGGATGAAAAGATACTTTAATGGTTCCATAATGACATATGCAGGAGAAAGGGAGTCATCAGAAATAGACTGGCAAAAACAGATGTTATATTCTTATATGAGGCCTGGAAAAGTATTTTGCAAAAAGAGCCGAATTATACAAAGGAAACCAAATCATAAGGTATTTGATGACCTTGATAAGAATAATCTAAAAAAGCTGTTCAATTTAGTTCATCCTGGAGATATTGTCAGGCTGACGGACTCAGCAGATAGAAATATGCAAAGATATATAAATGATCTGTTCTATGTTGAAAGAATATCTTTTGATGGCAAGATTTTCGGTAAGTTTCAAAACGCTGATGTATATATGGAACTTCTACCACAGATGGATGTTTTCATCAATGGAAACAGGAAAATCAACATGATCAGCTATCATAAGGAAAGAGGCAGAGATAGATAAAAAACAGATACTGACATTTATGAAAATGCACGACATAATGTTTATGAGGAGATGTATGCCGTGAGAAGAGAAAAAGGAAAAGGTACAGTTTCCAAAATGTCAGGAAACAGGAATATGCCTTATATGGTAAGAGTCAGGGATGGCACAAGGAAGAATGAAAAAACTGGAAAGAAGGAAGCATGCTATAAGATCATCGGATATACGAAAACAAAAAAGGAAGGCATCATCATGCTGAATAAATACATCACGGAAGGCAAATTTTATTCAGGTATGACTTTTGAAATGGTTTACCAGGAATTCAAGAAATTTAAGTTTCCGACTATATCAGAATCATTTCAAAATGCTCACGAAAATGCATATAAAATATGCCAGCCACTTCATCATCGGATTTTTTCAAATATTGATCTGGAGATGCTGCAAGAACTGATTGATCACAGCGGCAAGAATTATCCAACTTTAAGAAAGGTCAAGTTACTGCTGACACAGATGTATGATTATGCCATCAAGAATGATCTTTGTCTAAAGAACTATGCAAAGGGAATCAGCATACGACAGTACGCGGCAAAGAGGATTCCAAGCTATAAAAGAGAAAAGATCAGCAAGAAAGATATCAAGATATTCTGGATGAAAAGCTCACTTCCTTATTATCAGATGATTCTTTTCATGATTTATACAGGTGTAAGAGTGAGTGAGATGCTGAATATAAAAAAAGAAAATGTTAATCTGGATGAACAGTATATTGATATTGTTGAGGGAAAGAATGATAATAGCATTCGCAGAATTCCTGTTGCGGATGTTATATTTCCTTTTGTATATGAATGGTACTATCGTTATGAGATGTCTGAATACCTATTCAGTACGGAAAGTGGAAAGAAGTTCCAATACAGAAACTATTACGACAGTTACTTTAAGCCTTTGGTAGAAGATCTGGAACAGATTTATACACCGCACTGGTGCAGACATACATTTGTTTCTCTTATGAGTGAAGCAGAAGTAGATCCTGTCATGATCAAGAAAATAGTAGGTCATAGCACAAACATGGCTGTTACAGAACGCATCTATACACATTATGAAGTAGAAGCAATGCTAAGAGAAGTCAATAAGCTGGAAGAATGGAGTGAACTTGAATCAGAAGAAAGACAAGGCAAAGGAAGAAATTCCACAATTTACGGGAAGGAATGTTCCTATCAGCGAAATAGCAAAAGCAATGCACAAAGACCCGAAATTCATTAGATTTGGGATTCAAATGGGTGTACTTAAATTTGGTGTAGCAATGAAAATAGAAGGAAAGTGCAATTACAGTTACTACTGTTCAGATAGGAAAGTATGGGAAGAAATTGGCTATTTTAATCCAATTCCTGATGAAAAGAGCACTGACAAATAACCTGAAGCACGACATAATAAGCATAGAACAGAAAGGGTGAAATATTATGAAGTTTCCAAACGGTTATGGCTCTATTTCAAAATCTAAAAAGAAAGTACGTAAAAAATATAATGTTCGAGCACCACAAGTCCTGATATATGATAAGAAACAGAATAGGGTAAGAGTTTCCCGCCCATCTCTTGGTTACTATGAAACGTATGGAGAAGCATTAGCAGCATTGGAAGAATACAATTCAAAGAAGGAATTCTATAAGAACCAGAACATTACTTTTGCTGAATTATATGAAAGATGGTCCAGCGGGAAATTTCAATATGTAGGACAGAGATCAGTAGAAACATATGAATATGCCTTTAAGCTTTCCGCACCATTGCATAAAAAGAAAATTTCAAAAATACATTTAAGTGATTTGCAGAATGTTGTTGACAGCTGTGGGAAAAACTATCCAACCTTAAAAATTTTGAAAGTTTTATATAAGCAGATGTTTGAATTTGCATATATGCATGATATTGTAGATAAAAATTTTGCAGTCTGGGTAGATATATTAAGGTATAAGAAAAGAAATCCAAACAAGATGAAGAGAGAGCGTTTCAGTAAGGAAAAAGTGGCAGAAGCATGGGAAAAAGTTGAAAATAAAGGAGATATGACTGTCCTTATGCTTCTTTATACAGGTGTGCGTGTCGGCGAATTATTAAACCTTAAAAAGGAACATGTACATATTGACGAAGGTTATTTTGAAGTTGTACAAAGCAAGACAGAAAATGGAATCAGAGAGGTCCCGATTTGTGATAAAATCATGCCTTTCTTTAAGGAATGGTATTATGATGAAAGCAACAGGTCAGAATATTTAATATTTGATCAAAGAGGTCAGCATATCAAGTATATGGAATATCGCTATATTTACTATAATCCGTTCATCACAAAATTGGATATAGATTTGACGCCTCACTGTTGCAGGCATACGTTTATTTCGATGATGGCTGAAAAGAATATATCACAGACGATTATAAAGAAGATTGTTGGGCATTCAGGTGCAATGACATTGACAGAAAGAGTATATACACATTTTAATGTTCAGGAATTATTGGATGCAGTCAATCAACTTTAAAAAGATAAATAAAGTTAGAAAGTAAATGACACTAGAATTTATAAGAGGAATCTTATGGATTTTAGTGTTTTTTTTATTTTATAGCAAAAGGAAATGATATATTAAAAATCAAATACAATATTGTCATTTCCTTTTCTTTTTATGTGATGATATTTTTATGATTAAATGACTATTTCACTTAAAGTGAATTTCAATAACATTTCTTAAATCTAGCTTTGTTTTTACAATCTGGATCATTTTTGTATCTAGATTAAACTTAGCTACTTTTCCTTCTAGTTGAACATATTGTCCTTTATCATAGTAAACGACGTTAATAATCATTCCATCTTTTATCTGATGGACTTTATAATCTAGTTCAGCCAAGTCATCTTCAGAAAGAATTTTCTTGGGGACAACTATTCTTTCCTGTTCTTTTAAGATTTCCCTAAATCCTTTCAGTGCATCGAAACTTTGAAATATTTGTGCTCTCTGTGCTCTTGTTCTATGCATTGTGGCCACCCACCAAACCGTTGCGTTTTCTTTGCGTTGCTTTATCATAGAAGTTCATTCCTTTTAATACGGCATTTTTTCCATATTTAGAACGAATACTTACAAGTGCTTTTTGTACTCTTTTTTCCTTTTCAATATCATTATAATCTGCAAATAAATCATATTGTTCATATATTTCATCTATAACATTACCAAATGAAATTGCTATTTGTCTGATGGGATAATTTGGATTTACAACCTTTTTATATAATAATTTAAATTCCTCCAGTAAGATATGATAAGAATTTGTTGTGTTCGTTATTTTTCTGCTTCCTCTTGTCGGCTTTATAATATTTTTTGAATATCCAATGAATAATGAAATATGATTTGAAACTAAATGCTTTTCAGTTAGCTGTAATACATTGGTTTCCACCATTTCTTTCATGATTAGGTAAGCATCTTTGTAATTATAGTCTTCAAAGAGTATTTGAGAATTGGAAATAGAATTGGACGAAGGCTTATATGCTTTTATATCGCTTATTTCCGTTGTTTCCTTTCCCCATGAATGATCGATCAAGTACTCTGCATTAACTCCGAATATCTTATATAGTATCTTCTCATCATAATGAGCGACTCCATATAAATCTTTGATACCTAATGATGCAAGACGATTTGCTGTACCGGGACCAATCATCCATACATCAGTGATTGGTGTATGATGCCATATGAGTTGCTTAAATAAATCTTCATCTAAATACCCCATAAAATCCTTAGCATGTTTTGCAGTAATATCTAATGCAACTTTTGCAAGAAATAAATTTGTTCCAATGCCAACAGTTGCAGTAATTCCAGTAACATTATAGATTTCATCAATAATGGTTTTCGCAAGCTGTTTTGCATTCATTTTGTATAATGATAAATATGATGTAATATCTAAAAAAGATTCATCAATGGAATACACATGAATATCTTCACAGGAAACAAATTTTAAAAATATACTATAAATCTTAGCGGAATACTTCATATATAAAGTCATTCTTGGTGTAGCTGTAATGTATTCTATATCTTTTGGTATTTCATATATCCTGCCACGACTTGGTACACCCAATTGTCTAATAGCTGGAGTTGCTGCTAAAGTAATGGCACCGCCTCCACGTGTTGGATCAGCAACAACTAAATTGATTTTGAAAGGGTCTAATCCTCTTTCAACACATTCTACGCTTGCATAGAAACTTTTTAAATCGATACATAAATAAATTTTATTATTCATTAAAATTCCTCCTTGTGATTTCATATTATAGTCCTTTATATTCCTAAAACAATATAGATTTGGGAATTTTGTTTAAACTATTCCCAAAAGATAATATTTTTGGTAAACTATATTTGAGGTGGATTTATATGACATTGAAGGAATTATTGATTCAATATGAAATACAAAACGATAAATCTCATGTTGAAGTTGCTGAAGAAATAGGTATTTCATTATCAACATATTATAGATGGCTTAGTGGGGAGAGCACACATATTAAAAAAACTAAAATTAAAAGATTATCAGAAGTCTTACATTGTGATGTTGAACAGGTTATAGAAGATATGAATAGAGTCAAACCTATTCTTGGTAGAGTAAAAGCAGGCTATGATTTATGGGCTGATCAAGATGTTGAGGGCTATGTAGAAGTAGGGCATGGTGATGCTCAAAATGGTGATTACTTTTTAAGAGTAACAGGAGATTCTATGATTGATTCACATATTTATGAGGGTGATTTAGTATATGTACAGCAATGCAATAGTGTAGAATCGGGTACGATTGCAGTAGTGATGATTGGGGATGAAGTAACCATTAAGATTGTCAAATTTTTATCAGATGGTATTTTATTGGAGGCATCAAATCCAAAATATGACAATAGAAAGTTTACATTCAGTCAAGTTGAAGAACTGCCAGTAAGAATTATAGGTAAAGTAAGGTTTGTTAGAAGGGATTTTATATAAAATCATACTGACTTAAAAATGATTGAATTATTAAGAATAAGTCGCTAAAATTTACATGTATAATTTAATGATGAGAGTATTAAATTGTGGTCTGAGAACATCAGTAAAAATGAAATTATGAAAAAATCTCTCTATTTACGCGTTTTTTTCATGTTCGCAAATATTTATGAAGATCGTGAATTTCTGATAAAAAGTGCTTAGAATTGCTAAAAAGCCATCTACTGACGGAAATTATTATGAAACAAATATGTAGCAATCTGACGTAATTTCTGCGTAAAATCTGGCGTAGCTTTGGCGTAAGATTATGTGATGTAGCATATAACGTAAACATGATATTTTTCTAGAAGAACTAGCTGAATGAAAAATTGATTAAATGGTTAATGAGAATCTGTGCAGGATGATTGACAGGCAGAAAATGATTTGACTGATTAAAAGATTCAGAAAATCTCGTAAAATTAGTTAAAGTCTGATGGCAATGGAAATGGGCATTCAAAGAAACTATATCAACGACTTTGAATATGGGCAGTTAGTTCTATATTTTTAAAAATTAGATAAAGATATGGAAATCGTGATTTATTGAGCAGTAAGTGTGAGAACTTATAATTATGCCAGAATTTTGATACAAATAGGTTATAAAAAAGCTTGCATATTAAATTTGAAATGTATATTTCTAGTTTTTGAATATACAAATATTAATGGATTGAAATCGTCTTTGTATCACTGGATAATTTTTTATTTTACTGTAAGAATGAATAATTTTGATTTAAAGATAAATACAATAAGATTTATTTTATAAAATGCAAATTTTCTGAATCCATTATGATAATTAAAACCAATTCATATGAGAATGAATTGGCGTGATAAATAAATAATAAGATTGATAATATTTTACATGATTATTATCTATTATTTTAAACAAATGTTTTTATAAGACAATCTCAAGTATTAAAAATGATTTGTTTGAACGAGCTGATTTAGTATTTTTTCTACTTCATCAAATCCAGTTGCGCTTTTTACACCATCTGGCACTGTTTTATTTTCTCGATTCATCCATATGCTGTCAATCCCTACCTGATGAGGACATTTAACATCACTTTCTAGAGAATCTCCTATATGAATTACTTCTTCAGATTGTAATCCAGTCTTTTCAAGGGCATATAGAAAAATTTCTTTTCTAGGCTTTGAATATTTTGCTTGTTCACTGGTAATAACTCCCTGAGGATGTAATCCGTGTTTCTTAATGTTTTCAAAAACATAATGATTGTCACTATTTGTTATAAAATAGACATCGAGCTTAGTTTTTTCTAAAAATAAACGGGCATCTTTATAAAGTGCTGAGGTGCACCAATGTTCTTCCATTTTATTTAAAAGTTCTAAACTATTTTTAGAAGAATGAAAATGATCAAGTAAATCATTAAAGTTTTCTAAGGCTATTTCGTGCTGTGTACGAAAGTTCGCACCATTTGCATGTACAACTTTTTCTTTAAATGTTTTCCACCAATAGATGAAAATTTCTTCTGGAGATTTGGCTGTACTATTTTTATAAACGCTTTGAATAACTTCTAACATGATTGGTCCATTTTCATATGCAACTGTCCCATAATAATCCATAAAAAGTGCTTTAATCAAAATTCAATGACCTCCTTGCTTTAACTTGTTTGTAAATAATATAACATCCTTATATAAAGAATTGATTTTCATTACGAACTGTTTTTAATGTACCGAGCATTTGTTCCATTTTCTCTTGAACAGGCATAGGAAGAATACGTGCATGTTCAGGACACACAGCAGTGCAAGCCATACATAGCATACATTTATCTGCATCTGTTTCAACAATCTGATTCTTAATTATAATAGCTCCTGTAGGACATGCTTTTTCACATTTTCCACATAAATGACAAGTTTTAAGTGAAATAGGGGTAACAGGCATACCTTTTGCTTCTTTATATGGATAGTTACCTGGAACTTCCACAGTCGTTTCATCATTTGCTTCAATTTTACTTAATACCTTTTTTGCAAAAACTATAATTTCTTTTTTATCTTGTTCATCAGGTCGTCCTTTTCCAACTTCAGGGGCCATAGAGTGTTGTGCAACGAAAGCAGCGGAAGCAAGAATTTGAAATCCCTGTGCTTTTACAACATTATTTAATTCTAAAAGAGCATCTTCATAAGCTCTATTTCCATAAACAACTAAAGTGACTGCTTTTTTTCCTTTGCCATTTATTTGCTTTAATTGACTTGTTGTAAAATCTGGAATTCTACCTCCGAAAACAGGAACAGCAATAACTGTTAAATCTCCTTGAGGATTTTCTATTTGAGCATCACGTAAACCAAGATTTATTTTTTTGATATTTTTAGATATGCCATTAGAAAATAATTCTCCAACTTTTTTTGTACCACCAGTGGGGCTAAAATAATATAAATATGTTGTGTTAATCATAAACTCTCCTCCTATTGTTATAATGATTATCATGAAAGAAAATTGATTTGTTTTTAAATATCGCCCTCTTTCGGTTGTATTTTTATTTTTTACAACTAAAATTATAACCCTGTTACGTTGTATTGTCAATATTTACAACTTTCATAAAATAAATTATAATTATAAATAATTAGAAAGGAACTGATAGTATGAAACTTAGTACAAAATGTTCAATCGCTTTACATTGTCTCATATTTATCTGTGAATATGAAAATAAATTAAAAGTAACGAGCGAATTGCTTGCAAAAAGTACAGGATGTAATTCAGCAGCCATTAGAAGTATTCAAAATTCATTACAGAAAGCAGGGATTATTACTGTTACACGTGGTATTGGAGGAGCTCATTTAAACAAAAATCCAAAGGAAGTAACAATCTGGGATGTATATCATGCTCTTGAACCTGAAGGATTGGATCATTTTATTGGATTTCATCCACACCCGTCTCGTAAATGCCCTGTTGGAAAAAGAATTTCATCAGTTTTAAAAAAGCCATATAATGAAATTGGAAATTCTGTAAAAAATTCTATGAAGAAAATAACTTTACAACAACTATTAGATGAATATCAAAGTTATGATAATTATGTGACTAAAGAAGAATAATTCTTATTTCTGTCTATACTGTCTGCCATTGCTCGTCTTGAAGTGTAGCGTGTTATGTATTTAACACATTCTTTGGCTTTATTATCCTTTTTTCTTTGCTTAGACGTAGAATCAACAGGAATAGCTAAATCAAGCATAATAACACCTGAAGATATTAGAGCAAAAGAAAAGGTGATAATCAATGATGATTAATCACCCTGTGGACAAAAATATGCATGTAAGATTGTTGATAACCACTTATTTTTGCTTTTTCTATAAATAAAGAGTTTCATAAATTTGGTTAGATTATCTTGGCTTTAGATGCTAAAATGCACATGTATACGATTAATATGCAAGACTAAATCTGTGAAAAGAGTTACTTCTTAGTGCGCAAAATTATAGAGAAAGAGTTGAAGGATAGCGTACGATTGGTGTTTTCTGCAAACGTGCTAAGATGTCCAAAGTGTGTAAAAAAAGCTGTGGGGTGAACGCTGGTCGACGGATTTTTTTTGGAAAATCCATTTAAATAAAGGATTTTGAAGAACACCAAAACGTTAATCGTTGTATTGAGAAGATTAGAGAAGTGTTTAGACTTTGTGAGAAGTTTAGATACTTCTTTTTTTCTTTTGTAATAAAAGGTATAATATGACTATAATTAAATAATGAAGTAAACATTTGTCTGGTAAATAAGATGGAATTAGATTCTTAGGAGGGATCGTTATGGCGAATCAAGTATTTTCTTCTTATAATCCTTTTTTAACATTGGAATATATGCAAACGGAACATGAAAATAAATATTTTGATAGAAAATCGGCAAAAATTAAACCATCTGATTTATCACCTTTAGTATCAGCATTTGCTAATGCAGAAGGTGGTACTATTGTCATTGGAATAAGTGATAAGACATTAGAAATTGAAGGCATCCATCAATATGGTATGGATAAAGCTAATGAATTTATTGCTATTCCTAAAAATGGATGTAAACCCATGCCACAATATAATGAAGAGTTTTTAGATGTTATAAACAGTAAGGGAGAAAAAGATCAATTGTTGTTATTGCATATTCAACCATCTGTTGATCAAATTGTGAGAACAACAAATGATTCTACTTATTTAAGAATTGGTGATAAAACTAAAGAATTAAAAGGAGATGACCTTAGAAATTTAGAGTATTCAAAAAGCACTAGACATTTCGAAGATGAAATAAATAAAGATGCCTTACTTGAAGATTTAGATGAAGAATTAATTAACGATTATAAAGAAAAATTAGATGCAACTCATTTACCAACTGAACAAGTTTTAAAAGCTAGAGCCTTTATTAAAAATAAAGATGGAAATAATTATTTGACAAATGCTGCAGTTCTTTTGTTTGCAAAAAATGTTTCTCAATTTTATCCAAATTGTAGGGTTAGATTTATTCGCTATGATGGAAATTCTGCTCAAGTTGGGACACGAATGAATATTATTAAAGACAAAACTATTGAATGTAATATTCTTAAATTAATTGACGAGGCAAGAATGTTTATTTCATCTCAACTAAGAGAATTTACGGCATTAGATCCATTAACTGGCAAATTTAAAACAGTTCCAGAATATCCAGAATTTTCTTGGTTAGAAGGTTTAGTAAATGCAATAACACATCGTGAATATGGAATGAGTGGAAATTATATATTGGTAACTATGTTCGATGATCGTTTAGAAATTAAAAGTCCTGGAAAATTACCTAATATAGTAACAGTTGAAAATATCAAGGATACTCGTTATGCAAGAAATCCAAGAATTTCAAGAGTATTAACGGATTTTGGCTGGGTAAGAGAATTGAACGAAGGAGTAAAACGTATTTATTCTGATATGGCAGATTTCTTTTTAGATGAACCAGAGTATAGTGAACCTGAATCTGCTGTTAAATTGATATTGAAAAATAATATTATAATGCGCAACATTCGACAAGAAAACCGATTGGAACGCATTTTAACACCAGAAGTGTGGCAACAACTAGATGAATTAGAAAAGTTAATTTTAACTTATTTAGGAAGCAAAAAGACAGTGACAAGATCAGAGTTGTGTACATACACTAATAAAGCACCTAATACTATATCTGCTAGATTAAATCATCTCATTTCATTAAATATTATTAAGCGCAATGGAAGCAAATATGATCCTAAACAGACATATGAAATGAGATAGTTAAAGGAAAAAATGCGAGGTAAATGCGAGGTATTGCGAGGTTAAGTGATATTTTTGTGACTATTGATATATGATAATAAAAAAATAGCTCATTTTTAATGATTGAAGCAGGATATATTTTTTGCGAGGTAAATGCGAGGTATTGCGAGGTTAAATTATGCATGATAATATAACAGTTGTTATAAAATTATCTCAGATGCTTTAGCAATGCAACAAGTAAGCAAAGGCTTCAAAATCCTTATTTTATAAGGTTTTGCAGTTCTCAAAACGTTAATTTATTCGTTTATTCAGAGAAATGCAAAGAAACTCAAATCAAAAAAGTCTTTATTTATCGACTTTTACACGATTTGAGTTTTTTTCTGTTTTATTAAAATAAAAACGGTATGCAACATATTTAGACTCAGTGAGTGTTTAGATACTTCTTTTTTGTTTGAAATCAATGATATAATTATAATATGAAAATAAAATTAATGAGGTGATTTAATGAATATAAAGACAGTACAAGATTTACTTAATATTTTATCAGATATAAAGCAAAATTATGGAGAAAAAAGTGAGTATGGAGGAGTCACTCCAAGTGTTAATGGATCACTCCATCCAGATGCTGATTTTGTTTTTCGCGGATTAAGTAATAAAGATTTTAAATTGATTCCCAAAATTTTTAGAAATGGGTATAATTTATTATCATATGATGAACCATTAGAAAGATTCAAAAAAGAAGCAAATAGTTATCTATATTCAAAGTGCGGAGATGATAAATTATTATGGATGCAATATGCACAACATTTTGGTGTTCCAACTCGTCTACTTGATTTTTCTTCTAACCCATTAGTAGCTTTATATTTTGCATGTAATGGAGATGAAAGTGTTGACGGTTCTCTCTGGATTATAAATGAATTTAGATTTAATTGCCATACTTCTTTTGAATATTGTAAGGCAGAAGGAAAGGGGAGGGATCGAGAAATAGACATACTTCATGACTATTTAGAACAAAGTTCAGAGGATGAGTATAATAAAAATAAGAAAGGTGAACTTCCAATAATTTTTTTCCAAATTATATAGATGATAGAATGAATGCACAATCTAGTAGAATGATGTTATGGCCAATGCATTATAAAGCACTTAACGACTTCATGGATAATGATAGTTATATGAATCCATCTACAAAAGAAGAGGAATATTCTAATAAGAGGTATGCATTTGAAATAATTATTCCAAAGGAAGAAAAAGATAATATTTTATCTCAACTTGATCTTCTAGGAGTAAATGAAAAATCAATATTTCCTGGTTTAGATTCTATTGGAAGGTATACAGATTTTATTTTCAGAAATCAGAAGTAAGAAATTACGATTTAGTGGTTTATATGAAAATAGAAAATAATGATAGTTGGTTAAATTTTATGAAAGGAAGTATATAATGAAAAATATTAATTATATTATTAGTGATATTCATATGTTCATGCACAAATGGTAAAAATGAGCATTTAAATAATACAGAAGATAAAAAAGAAGAAGTATCTTATGAAGAAAAGATATTAGGAACTTGGATTTTCTATTGTAAGGATCCAGGTTTAAATTATGGAAATATATTTTCTAAAGATGGTGCAGTAAATTACTTTAATAAAAAAGGGGAAGACTTGTTTGGAAAATATACAATTGATGAAAATATGATTGTTATTGATGATGTAGTAATTAATTTATTGGAAATAATCTTGAAATGACATATAACGGGTCTACAGTAGCATTAGTACGGGGCCAAAAGAATGAAATAATTAGGAATAATAGTAACAATGAAAGTGAACAATTTCAATCAACAAAAGGATTTAATATTGAAAATGAAAAAGTAGTTACTGATAAAAATATACTCGCAAGATGTTGGACTGTAGCAATCAAAGAAGTTAAAAGTAATTTAAAGTCACCATCTTCTGCTAAATTTCCATTTTCAGCTATAAGCAATGGAGTCGAGATTTTACAAGATCGTAACTATTATTGTGTTCATGGTTGGGTAGAAACTGATAATTCTTTTGGTGCAAAAATTAAAAGCGAATTTATTGTGTTGATTGACTTAGTACAGATAGAGAGGGATTTATGGAAAAAGAAGGTAAAGTATTTGAACAAGTAAATGTTAATAATTGGTGGTATATAAGTATACTTATTATCTGTATAGCATCTATGATTTATGGCATCCAAAATGGAAATAAGATATTAGAAAATTTAGGATATGGTGGAATTGCTTCCACTGTAGTAGCTTGGTGGTTAGATTTCGTTAGTGTAAAACAGAAAAATAAGGAACTAAAAATTGCTCGGTGTTTTTTGTATAATGAATTAGTTAGTTTGATAACATTTGATTTTATTGGTATTGCACAATTTTGTAAGATTTATTTTCTAGAAAGTATAGATCTATCAAGTGACTCACATACTTTCAAAGAATGGCTAAATATATTAGATTCAGAATTTCATAAACTAGAGAATAAAAATAGTTATTTGAGTGATTTTCAAAGTAGAACTAAAAGTAAAGCAGAAATAGTGCTTAAATATTTGAATAAAATTGAGGATGACAGATTTTATTTATATAGAGAACAAATGCTAAACGCTGACCTATGGAGTAAATTGAGAGATATTCAATTTACATATTATGTATTAGCTACTCGAAACATTGATGATAATTATATTGAATATGTTATAACAGCTTACAAAGATCTATGCAGATATCTCGAAGAAATAGGATTTTTAAAATGGATAACTAAAAAACGTTTCCAAGCAACGTATAATGAATGTCTTAAAGTTGGTGAAGATTTTAGTAGATGTTTTTAAAGGTTTTGTAAGAGATTTTGAGATTTATAATCTAAAGTGGAATTAAAGAAGGAGTATTTTATGAGTTTTATTATTGGTATTTGTTATGACGATCAAGCTATTTTAGCAACAGACAGAAGAGTAACAGAAAGATCAGAAATTATTGATGAGAATTACAAGAAATTAGGTGTTATCAATTTAATAAGTGGATTAACATATGTGGGATATGGTGGAAATAAAGATTTAGCAAATAGTATAATGCGTTTACTAAAGAATGTTAATCCATTTCACTTAGGGGCAATTGAAAATTGTATTAAACAAGTTAAACCTTTATTAGATAAAATATTATCAAGCCAAAATATAAAAGGAATATCGAATAAATTTATTTATAAAAATAATTTACTTATATGTTTATTAAGTTATCAATTTCGTTTATAATAGTGAATATGAAAGGACATATATACGAAGAGGTGAAAGATATGTACTTTGCAGAATATATGAAAAAGTTGCGCAAAGATAAGTTATTAACACAATCTGAGATGGCTGATATATTAGGAATTAGTTCTCAAGCTATCAAGATGATTGAGAATGGATCAATAAAATTTCCTAGTAAAGCGGTGCTAGACAAATTATCAGACTATCTAGATAAGTTTCTAGTTGCTGTTGCTTCGGCTATTATCTTTGGGGAAGATGATCATAAATAAGATGAACAAGGATATTTGTCATGTCGCTACTTATCATATAAATATATTAATGGGTGGAATTTAGATGAGGTTCCAATTGAATTGCAGTATAGAACTGAATCAGTTTTATTTTCTGGAAAGATATCTAAGAGAAGAGAGCCAAAGAACACATCAATCATTATTGAATTCAGTGAATTTGTAGGATCAGATGCTGTTGATTTATCGGTTGAGGGTGCATATGATATATTGGCTACTATTATGACTATCGTTGCTCAAAATGAAGAGTCATTTAGAAGAGTAGAGGTATTATTTGATATTAATGATTATCATGATATTAATCCTTTTGATATGTTAGAAAACTTAAAGATATATAGATTACCAACAGATTTGGTTATAGTTTTATTTGACCCAAATACAGGAGCACTTTGCGATGAAGTAGATATGGGAAAAGGAATAAATATCTATAGAAAATAATCTTTATACAAGTACTAAATGAAGGGTAGAAGATAGTATGGTAAAAAGGAGGAGTTGTTATTGAAAGCAACTGATGAAAAAATAGAAATCATTTTGTCTCAGTGGCAAACTTGTGTTGAAATGGCAAATTCTGTTAGTCAACGTAGAGATACAATGAACAATATTTTTATAACATTGAATTTAGCTATTGTTACAGCCATTTCAATAAGCTGGGATATTAAGTCGTTATTTATTCTTATTGCTGGAATAGTTATTAGCGTTATTTGGTTATTGTTTATTAGAAACTATAAGATGCTTAATACAGAAAAATTTAATGTTATCAATGATATTGAAAAGAAATTACCGGTTAAACCTTTCAATGACGAGTGGAACAAGTTAAAAGACAATAAGAAATATAAGGATAGCACTAAATTGGAGAAAACACTTCCTGTAATGTTTACTGTATTATATATTATTGCTATTGGTACTATTTTAATTATCAAATTTTTCACACAAGGAGGAACAGTATGACATATAATATTTTTATCAGCCATTCATGGACTTATGGAGATGCCTATGATAAGTTAACTAATATGCTTAGAGCTAAACCTTATTTTGATTATCGTGATTATTCTGTACCTAAGAATGATCCAATTCACAACGCTCCTTATGCATACCAATTAAAAGAAGCTATTAGAAAACAAATGCAACCTGCTAGTTGCGTTTTAATCATGGCAGGAGTTTATTCAACTTATAGTAAATGGATAAATATTGAAATAGAACTAGCAAGAAGCATGAATAAAAAAATAATAGCAATTGAACCATGGGGGTCTGAAAGAATATCAACTGTTGTAAAAAATGAAGCAGATAGAATTGTGAAATGGAACACAGATTCAATAGTAAATGCAATTAGAGGATATTAATTGAATATAAAAAAACGACTAAACAGAAGGATTTTACTCATGTACGGTCGTTATTCCAAACGATTTGAATTGTTTTGGCAATGCAAAAGTAAGCAACGTGTAACAATATGAGAGAGAAGGAGGGATACTGTGGGGAGAAAAGGAAGATATTATGGAAGAGGTAAAAATAGATATTATAGAAATTCATATGGGGTTAAATATGGTGAAAAAAATTATGGATTGGCAGAAATAGGAATAGGATATTTCATTCTAATAACTATGGTAGTAGCGATACCTATTGCGCTTGCTTATTACTTATTAAAAACAATATTATTATTATTTATACCGATACTTTTTATAGGACTAATCTTATTTATAAGAAAGTTTGATATAAGGACTATATCAACTGTTAGCATTTCTTCTAACTTTCATAAATTTTTTTTAATTATAGATATTATGTTACATAAATATGCTCCATCAATTGTGCTTACGATATTATCTATCTTGTATATTATTTACGGTTACAAGAAATTAATTGCTAATTTATTAATTTACTATTCAGAAATGAAATCTGTTTATGTGATGAAATTAATAATGTTATTTGATTATTCGTCTGTTGATTTCGAATTAATAAAAATATTTTTATTTCATATAATTTATATTTTGATATTTCTATTTTTAACTTTTCTTTTTTTGATATCTGTTTTGATTATAGGTCGACAAACTTTTAGGTTTTTTTCAATCGAAAATAACTTATTATGCTATATCACAAAGCCTGTATGTACGCGTATCATCAAAATTATTAATCTAATTGTATTTATCATATTGATATTAAATTATCCTATAGGGATTTTAACAGGTAGATATATTTTTTTTGATGATTTAGTGGGCAATCTTATAAATTATATATTATGGTAGGGAGAACGTATGGAAAAATTAGAACTTTCGAAAAATGGTTATATTTGTTTAGATGATAACGATATAATTGATATTATGTATGAGAAAAAATATCAGATACCAGTCTCTGAAATTAGAAATATTGAAATAATTAATGGTTTACTCACTAATAAAATCATGATTATAGAAACAAATAGTCAAAAATTAAAAATTAATTTGTTAATGTATAATTTAGCTGAAATCATTACATTAGTTAATTTTATTAGAAGTAAATTAAGTCAACCTGAGATAAAAATTAGCACCGAAAAAAATGGAATAACAGATCGAATGAATTTAATTATATATAGTAAAAATTTAAAAATAAATAAAATGATTAGTTATATAATATCGATATCAGTGCTTATTATCCTTGTATTTGGTGGTTTCTTTGTAAGGATAATAAAGGAAAAAAATGATATAAAACTATACTCAGATAATTCAATAGAAAATAAAGTGGAATCTTTATTTAAAAATTATGTTGGAAAAGAAGGAATGGTTGAACTACAAGAAAATAACATTTCTGATGATATAGGGATAATTTCCATAACTTCTTCATATTCTTCCGAAGATTATCCAAATATCTACGAATTTATTAAAGAAACAGATAAGTTAAATACGAATTACATTGGTTTTATTTATAAGTTAAATGACCAATATATAGATATCAAAGGATACGATCTTGAAATTAATGATAAGATTGTATGGAATGATAGCAATGAATCACAAAAAATAGTAGAATATAATTCAAATAATACATACGGTGAGATTATTGAAATAAAAAATAAGTATGGAAGTCCATTAGGGTATAAAATAAAGGAATATTATACAGGAAATGAAATAATTGTTGAAGATAAAACAATAGAACAAGGATTAGATTATGAATATAAATTTAAAATCGGCGATTTTGTTGAAGTTTATGGATACGTAAATAATAACTACTATATACCTGATGCATATATTACATCATTTCCAAAAGAATTTTTGGAAAATGAAAAAGAATAGTTGCATGAGAATTAAAAGAAACCATTGATAGGTTTTGATGTTTCTTTTTTATGTTTACAATAATTATAAAAGCAGATTTTGAAACATTGGGAAAAATTTCAGAAAAATTAGATGAACTAAAATCGTTTCAACACAAAGAGTTTATGATTAACAAATTATATTTACAAAGATTTACAAGAAATGAATTTGTGGAAAGTTTAGGAGTTCCAGTTTGCCCATACTGTAATAGAAATTTTGTGAATTCTGCTAAAAAAAGAACAATGTGCGATTTAGATCATTTTTATAATAAAGACGAATATCCTTTATTGGCAGTTTCTTTTTACAATCTTGTTCCAGTTTGCCATTCATGTAATCATGCTAAAGGAACAAAAAATATTGATTACTCTCCACATGATAAAAAGTATAAAACAAATGATTTAGTAAATTTTGATTTTTATTTAAGAAGCATGAATTTTTTATATAATTCTAAAGATATAGGAGTAGAAATTGAAGAATCTAAACAATTTGTAAGAAATATAAAAGTACTTAAATTATCTGAAGTATATCAAATACATTCTGATATAGTTCAGGATTGTATAAAAAGGTAATGTAAACTGGAGCGTGGTTTTGGGAAATGACGCTATAAACTAGTGCGTTGGTAATAAGAAGAAAAGCAAATGAAAAATAAGATAAAAAATCTTATAAAAACATTTGCTTTTTATATGTCGAGAATATAGGTAAGATGATTATAATAAATGATTTTTCTTAGAATTTTTATCAGACTTTAAGTGATCATTGATAGAATAAAAAACTTTTTTATTAAGAGCTAAAAGACATCTTTTTCTAAATCTAGTGAAATTAGTAACACCATTAGAAACCGCCAGATAAGTACGTATCTGACCATTGATGTTTTCAGAAAGAGAGTTACTAAGCTTTCTATTATCAAAAGGCTTTTTGAATGAATTGAGTATTTCAATTTTCCAATTGTTAAGGAGAATAATAAACTCATGATATTCAGGAATCTGTGCCTCTATAAAAGCCTCATAAATAGAATTAAACCATTGTTCACAATTTTCTTCAGTTGCTTTCTGATTAAAGAGTAAATACATCTCTTTCAAACGATATGCAAGAGCTAAGTTTTCACTAATATCCAATATCATATCAAGCAGATCTCTTTTGTTCAACTTTCTATTAAATCGTTTATTGTAGAGAGGTTTATTATCTAAATAAACATCTTTCTCAATCAAATCTTTCCAAGTTTTTAAGAGATAATAACTATTACTATTGTATTCCACTTGATAAAGGATATTAAGACGAATGCGAGTGAAACAATCCATGAGGTGTTTTACAACATGGAAAGGATCAACAGCGATAATAGCGTTCCTTAAATAAGTAGCAGCGATATCTTTATAAGGCAACCACATATCAATCGTTACGTATTTCACGTTATTTCTCTCTGCAAGAGGTATTTTATCGAAATAGCGTTTTAATTCAGCCTTAGAACGAGAAGGAAGAATTTCAAATAAGGATCTATTTACATTATCTACCATAATGCATAAATAAGCAGAATCTCTACGATTTGCCATCTTAGAATGGATTTCATCGATACCAATTGATTCAGGAAGATGAATTCTAGGGATATTGACAAAGCTGTCAAAGTAACGCTGTACTTGCGTAATGGAGATGTGATTGAGTTGAGCTACCATAGAATAAGTATAGTTGAGATTGGAAAGAGATTTCATAATGTTATTCAAAGCGAGGTAAGAGTTTTTGAAGGTAGAGAAAGTAAAAGGATTCTTACCAGAGAAAGTACGAAGACATTCGTTGCATTGATAACGATTATTTTTGAAAACGATGACACACTTACGATCAGTAAGTTTAGGGTGATTGATATATTTAGGACGATGATAACCATTGGAGTGGGAAATACCACTACAGTAAGAACAAGGTGGATTAGTGGGTTTAAGAGTAATAAAAAGTTGGGTTAGATCAGGAGAAGATTTGATATCAAAAAATTGAATCAAATTTTTGTCGATATTGAATAGATCTGTGATAAAATCATACATAGGTTGATACCTCCTTCGTGTTAAAGTTTCTCGGCAAAGAAAAAGTAACATGAAGGTTATTTTTTTTCATAGTAAAAGTGGACACCCACGCAAGGTGTTAAAGGGTATCCACGCATGAAGTTAAATAGGTTTGAAAATAGCCACGCAAAGAGTTAAAGGTCCTCCACATCCACGCACCAATTTAAAGCGCCCTAATAAAAAAGCGCATAGGAATCAAACCTATGCGTTTTGTTAAAAATTTGGTGGAGCTAAGGGGATTCGAACCCCTGACCCCCTGCGTGCAAAACAGGTGCTCTCCCAGCTGAGCTATAACCCCATGTATGTCAAATTCGATGATGGTGGGCCTGAATGGACTTGAACCAACGACCTCACCCTTATCAGGGGTGCGCTCTAACCACCTGAGCTACAGGCCCTTGTCATCGAATGCTTTGTTATATTACCATGTTCTTTTTTTATTGTCAATATATTTTTTTAAGAAGTAACGGAAATCCGATTCTGCTTTTTGATCCGCACTTATCTTTTGCCTATAAGCCCCCAACTACATCTCTTCCATTCAGATTCCTATCATTTCTATATTGATAAATCCACCTATTTCTATAAAAGCAAAATAATTATGTTATAATCATATTACAAATCCTTATTAAAAGATTGCCTCACTCATAAAACAGCAATCATCACTGCCGTAAGGAAAGAAAGGGTGTTTTCATGCTATTTCAAAAGCGCAAACAACTGTCAGTACCGGCCCAGATCGCAACCTATGACCCAAACAGGATCTATCGCTTCAAAAAGCAGTATCAAAGAGAACAACAGATCCACAGCGATCCCTTTACAGATGCCGTCCGTGATTGGCTTAGTACACATTTTCAAATTCTTTGTCTAGATGTTCAACTGGTACGCAACTCTTATCAAGATGAAATTTATGTCATTGCCGATCGTAACAGCGAAGCAAAACAGCTTGCTGAACAAAATGCCGATGCTGAAATCATGGCACAATTTCGTTTGTTTTGCGAACAGTTTCAAGTGCTTGCCAATCTTTCACCACGGCTAAATGTTCGATACCTCTCCTTGCAGCACATTGAATGTAAACGCATGATCGCAGATACCTATCGCACCTTTTCTAAAAAGATGAAGCAAAAATATCCGAACACGATCGCCTATATCGGCAAACTCCCCGACAGCCTTGTGATTTTTTATCATAACCGCGAAATTTTATTAAAAGGCATCTCAAAAGGATATGCCAAGGATATGCAAGATACTTATATGCGTGTTCTGCGCAGTGTCGATACCTTTCATTATTATGATAGCGAAGAAGCGCCTCTTTATTTCGATAGTTTCCGTTACTTTCAACGCCATTTCCGCGGTAATCTTTCTCATTATGCCTGTTTCATGGATGAGGAATATCAAAAACGCCACTGCCTATTATATCGCCAAGAAAACGAATCGTGTGATTAAATTGCTATTTCTGCCTTACTTTTATACTGATCTCGATTTGATTTTTCATCTGCATCTCTCATACTTTTTCGTATCATGCAATAAAATGAGGCAATTACAATTATACAATCGCTCATCCGACTTCTATAAACCTGTTTGTCGATACGATATTTTAGGCTTTTAGAGTTTTGCCTCACTCTTTGATCTGATCAGGATATATCAGCTGATAATCACCGTCATGTGTCAGTTGTAACTTTATATCACATGGCATCTGATGTTCCATAATCCTTTTTATATTGCGTTTTTCACTTGTTTCATAAAAGCGCATTGCCTCATGCGGCGCACAGCCGCCTTTCATTTTACGAAACAATAAACGCGATTGCAGTTCCGCTTCATTTGCCTCAATAAAAATGCTAAAATCACAAAAAGAAGCAAGTTCTTGCCAGTGCAGCTCTCTCAACAATAAATAATTTCCTTCAAGCACTACGATTGGCTGATCGACCAGTAGTGCATCCGGCTCTACGTCATGCTTTTTGCGGTTATAGGCTGGCCAGTACACTTGCGGTTTTCTTTGCAGTTCCAGCAGTTTTGTTTTCAGTAAAGCAAGATCAAATGTTTCCGGGCATCCCTTTACCGCTTTCATCGGTGTTTCCGCTCCATCAATGGAAAGCGTATGTGACAAGATATATTGCTGTGTGTAATGAAAACCGTCCATGCCGATTGCCTGTAAAGCTGGAAGGGAAGGATCATTCTGCGATAAATGGGCAAAATAAGCTGCCAGCGTTGATTTTCCGGTCGCCGGCGGTGCTGCCAGAAAAACAATGATCCTGCGTCCGGCTTTTTTCTGTAACTTCGCAAGCTTTCTTAACAGCGGTTTGACGATCTGACTTGTAAAAGTATCCTCATATTCCGCATATACGCAAAAGCCATTGATGGCAAAGTGAAATGCTTCTCTCATCTTGATCCTCCTGTATGCATCCTATCTAAGCAAGCCATCGCTTCCTTATTTTTATCTTCTACATCTTTCATTTTATTCTCGCTCCTATTAAAATGCAATCAAAATCAAAGCGGATTCAGACTATCCCGCAGTATAAAAGCAGCTGAAAAACGCTTATTTCATCATTTCATTGCTCCCTTTGAGAAGGTGTATGCCTTTTAGTGGATCATTTGCCTGCATCTGACTATCTTTTTGCGAATCCCTTTGAATTATAGTTTACTTTTTGAGGGAAATATCTTAAAATTGATACGTATCGAATAATAGGATGAAGGAGGCAAATTATGAAAATTTCATCACTGCAAAAAGCAAGATATGAATATTCGCCGAAATTGCCGGGCATGCTCAGAAACGGCATTTCTAACATCTGCGTAAAAGAAGGCGAAGAAACAAGCAGCGTGGCAGATCAGGAAAAGATCAAAGCGCTGTTCCCTAACACTTATGGGAAAAAGGAAATCACTTTTGCACAAGGGGAAAATACTTCAACTGCGAAGAAACAGGTTGTCGGCGTTATTCTTTCCGGTGGTCAGGCGCCGGGCGGACATAATGTTGTATGCGGACTTTATGATGCGTTGAAGGCGACAAATCCGGAAAATGTACTGTATGGCTTTAAGAATGGACCGATCGGATTGATCGAAGATGATTATTTGATCTTTGATGATGCTTATATTGATCAGTTCCGCAATACTGGCGGTTTCGATATCATCGGTTCAGGAAGAACGAAATTGGAAACCAATGAACAGTTTGCGATCGTTGCGGAGGTTTGTAAAAAACATGGCATTACGGCAATCGTTATCATCGGCGGTGATGATTCTAACACGAATGCGGCAGTGCTTGCGGAATATTTTGCGGCACACAATACCGGCGTGCAGGTAATCGGTTGTCCGAAAACGATCGACGGCGATTTGAAAAATGAAGACATCGAGTGCTCTTTTGGTTTTGATACCGCTACAAAGACTTACAGCGAAATTATCGGTAATATTGAAAGAGATGCGAATTCCGCAAAGAAATACTGGCACTTTATTAAAGTCATGGGACGTTCTGCTTCTCATGTCGCTTTGGAATGTGCACTGAAGACGCAGCCAAATATCTGCTTGATTTCAGAAGAGGTATCGGAAAAGAAAATGTCTCTTTCGCAGATTGCGGATTATATCGCGGATTCGGTAGCCAATCGTGCCGCAAAGGGCATGAATTTCGGTGTGGCGATCATTCCGGAAGGAGTTGTGGAATTTGTGCCGGAATTCTCAGTCCTGATTCACGAAATCAATGAATTGCTTGCCGGAAGCAAGGCGGATGCGTTTAATGCGCTGCCGACATGGAAAGAAAAATATGCGTTCATTGAAAATGGCTTGAGTGCAAAATCAATGGAAGTTTTTGCGATCCTGCCGGAAAGTATTCAGCAGCAGTTGTTCCTGGAACGCGATCCGCATGGCAATGTACAGGTTTCTTTGATTGAATCGGAAAAATTATTCTCAGCTTTGGTAAAGGATAAGTTGGAGGAGAGAAAGAAAGCCGGTACTTATAATGGCAAGTTCAATGCACTGCATCATTTCTTGGGTTATGAAGGAAGATGTGCATTCCCGTCTAACTTTGATGCGGATTACTGCTATTCTTTGGGATATAACGCGTTTATGTTGATTCAGTATGGATATAACGGTTATCTGTCTAAGATTTCTAATCTTTCTAAACCGGCTAATGAATGGGTTGCCGGCGGTATGCCGATTACAAAAATGATGAACATTGAAAGACGGCATGGTGAAGATAAGCCGGTTATCAGAAAAGCGTTAGTGGAACTGGAAGGCAAGCCGTTTAAGTTCTTTGAAGCACATCGCGAAGAATGGGCCGTGGAAACCAGTTTCGTATATCCGGGTGCAATTCAGTATTATGGACCTGCTGAGGTTTGTGATATTACGACGGAAACCCTTTTATTAGAACAGGAATAAAATAGTGAAAGAGGCACGAGTGATATGCTTTTGAAAAAAGGCTGTAACCATGCCTTTTTTTTCGTGCAAAAGATCAAATTCACTTTTATCTTTGCCTGATTATAAATTGTTTGCTTTTGCGTGCATGTTAAGAACTGAAATTTATCTTGGAGGAAGCGTTTACTATCCCCATTTCATATGATTGTTATCTTATAAGGCAATATGTTGCTTTATCATAAAAATGATTGCAAATAGGCACGCTTTATGGAGAGATCGAAAACTTCATCTCCGTGTAGGATTCGATCATCAGCTGCTTACGATGGCAGCCATCATAGGTACCATTTTCAAAAAGCATTTTTCCCCTTCCCATATTTTCTTCTTTGCCAAATGATCGATGATGATTTAGGCAAATAGATACATGCAAGAATGGGTTAGAATAGTAGTATATATGATCCTATTGGACGTTCACATTACCATCACCACATAGGATAGGCTCCATACTGATAGAAAAAAAGCCGCATTTCCGCGTACTTTCTTTCTTCTTTTTCATCTTGCAATGTTTAGAGCACGCATAGAAAGCATGATCACAAACACCCTTTTCCTAAAATATTTCTTTGTCCATCACTTCATCTGCTCATCAAACGATCCTGCTAGCTGTGTGCCAAATGATAATGTGCGATCACCGCATTTAATTCTGCAATCGTTTTTTCTCCGTCCGCTAAGCCATGGGTCAGGATCACTGTCGCATAAGGCGTCGGCGTATATACGATTCCTACGACATTGCGATAAGAATCAAGCAGCCCATACTTCTGAGCAATCGGATATTCCACATAGGTTTTCAGATACTGCTGCGGCATTGCGTTTTTCAAATGTTTGATCACGATCGCATATTCTTTACGATGTGCATATAGATAAGATGCCGTATCTAATAAATAACGGGCTGTCGTTTCATTGTGATAAACCGAATAATAATCATCCGGATAAACCGTGTCTTTACTGTATTTCGTCGCCATCTCCCGGAAAACGCGCCAGCCACCTAAATTTTCAAATAAAATATGCGAAGCCGTATTACAGGAATGTACCAAACTTTGTTCCATCAAAAAGCTCAAAGGCACAGCGCTTCCCACCGAATAATAGTAATCAGTCGTGCCGCCGCCTTCTTCATAACAGTTTGTGCAATAGCGCAGCGTACTGTCCTCTTGCAGCGTTTTGTCATTGATCATCTCTTCATAAAGCATATTTAACGGAAGTTTGTAGGTAGAAGCAGCCGTGAACCACACGGTTTCATTTTGATAATAGGTTTCACCGGTAGATAAATTCACATAGCCGATCGCAAGATTCTCCGCGTCAATTTGCTGATCTGAAAGATAGCGATCTACCAATTTCTCCAGCGAGAGATTTTGATAATCATAGCCGGGATCAAAGGTGATCATCTCCACTGCCACTACTTGTATTTCTTCACTCTTTTTACGCTGATTCCCATATGCGTCCACTGCCGTTACGCTCAAAGTGTAAGTGCCTTCCTTTAACGATTCCTCTTCTAAGGAATAAGATACTTCAACCGCACTTTTGTCGATCACTTCGACGATTTCATCAAAAGAACGCATGCTTCCTAAAAGGAATGTATGAGAAATAAACTGAATCCGCGGTTTTACATCATCAACCAGCTCGATGACGATTTCGTAATCTTTGCCTAAAAAAGAAACCGTGACACGATGTTCGCCGATTTTTGAGAACTGAAACAGCGATTCCTCAAATTCCGTATTTTCTTCTTCCGCCTGTCCTTCAAAATAATAAGCGCTGGAAGTCGGGATTTCTTCTTTATAACTGATCGTAAATATCTGCTGTTTCAATGCGACATGCGCTCTACAATACTGATATATGCCAAGGCATACGATCATTACGACGATCAAAGAAGCGGATGCAAGTAAAACATGTGAAGCAGACAGCCGATATTTCTTCATAAAACCCCTCCATTATGTCATATTTTATCATAAAATCAAGGTTTGTATCAAACAATGCAGGCAGGCATACAATAGATTGGTGATGTGATGAAGACAATTAGTTTATGCATGATCGTGAAAGATGAAGAAGCAGTGCTGAGCCGTGCGCTTGACAGTATAAAAGATGTTGTAGATGAAATGATTATCGTCGATACAGGATCAAAAGATCAGACCAAGGCGATCGCTTCCCGCTATACGCCGCATGTATATGATTTTATCTGGTGCAGCGATTTTGCCAAAGCGCGCAACTATGCGTTTTCAAAAGGGACGATGGATTATTTGATGTGGCTGGATGCCGATGATGTGCTGAAAGAAGCAGATCGACAGGAACTGCTTGCCCTCAAAGAAACATTAAATGATGATGTGGATATGGTGATGATGCCATATGTCGCCGCAGTACATGAAGATGGCTCGGTTGCTTTTTCTTATGAGCGGGAGCGCTTGTTTCGCAGAGATCGCCATGATCAATGGCAGGGAGCGGTACATGAAGTGATCGTGCCTGCCGGTAAGATCTTGCACAGTCGTGTGCATATTTGGCATCAAAGCATTAAAAAAACAAAGACCAGACGAAATTTGGATATTTACGAAGCAATCAGAAAGACTCGTTCCCTAGATGCCAGAGAACAGTTTTACTATGCCCGGGAATTACAAGAATGCGGGGAATCAAGGGCTGCTGTACAGGCGTTCATCACTTTTTTACAGCGTGGTGACGGCTGGGCGGAAAACTGTATTGATGCGTGCAGGCATTTGGCTTATTTAGAACCGGAAGAGGCATTAAACTGGCTATTCCACAGTTTTATCTATGGGAAACCGCATGCTGAGGTCTTATGTGAGATCGGCAGTTGTCTGTTTCAAATGCGCCGTTATCAGGAAGCGATCTATTGGTATCGGCAGGCACTGCATGCCAAAAGAGTGAAGGGCGCATTTATTGTGGAAGATGCGTACGGCTTTTTGCCATCACTTGGCTTATGTGTTTGTTATGATCAGCTGCATCAGCAGAAAAGAGCGTATCATTGGCATTTGCGAAGCAAACACTATCATCCTGAACACCCCTCAGTTCTGCATAATGAAGCTTATTTTCAACAGATCTTAGGCAGTTTGCATGCGAAACAGGGAAAAACTATGATAAAATAGCGGCAATCAATGGGAGGCAAGAAGATGCAGGAACAAGTATTGTATTACAGCGGTGCATTGGATCAAAAAACGAGTGAAGCGATCCTTGCGGCGCTTGAAGCATGTCAGATTGCTTATACGGTTTTAGAAGACAGCGATCTGGATCAGTCGATTCAGTCATTATTGAACACTAAGAAGCAAGCGGTCATCGTTAATCGGCGGCATCAGGAAGCCTGCATGCTGTTTCGCGAGGGAAAAGAGCAGACTTTTGTAAAACTGCGCCGTGCCTTTGCACAAAGGCAGATCATCTATTCTGGATCAAAGGCAGTTGTAACAAAGCATAACCGTACATGGTCTTTTATCAAACTGTTAGAAGAGGTCGAAGAAGAGCATCGCTATTTTCAACTTTATGAAGTAATCTTAAAACAGTTAAAAGAAAGTGAAGCTTTGCGGGAAGAAGCATATGAGCCGCATACGTATCATAAGCTTCAGCTCGCACGGCTCCATGTATTTCAAACGCTGCAAAAGCAAAGCGATTATTCCGCTTTGCTTAGCGTACAGGCGGAATTACAACAGGCGTTGGCGCAGCTATGTAAAAAATAGCGGGAATTGTTGTAAGTCTTTTTGAAAGAGGCTATAATGGTAAAATAGAAAGGAAGGAAAGAAGCAATTATGGAAAGAGTGTTAGCATGGAATACATATGATGAAGCGAAAAAACAGGAAGTGTTTGCTTTTAGTGAGGACTATAAGCGCTTTATCTCTGTTTGTAAAACAGAACGGGAATGTGTAGCGGAAACGATCCGCATGGCAGAAGCGAAAGGGTATCGCAATTTAGATACGCTTGTGGCATCTAATACGCCGTTAAAGCCGGGCGATAAAGTATATGCCAACAATATGGGAAAGACGATCGCCTTGTTTGTGATCGGCAGTGAACCGTTGGAAGCGGGCATGAAGATCTTAGGGGCACATGTGGATTCTCCGCGTCTTGACATCAAACAGAATCCACTGTATGAAGATCATGATCTGGCTTTGCTTGATACACATTACTATGGCGGTGTGAAAAAATACCAGTGGGTAACGCTGCCGTTAGCGCTGCATGGCGTTGTGGTGTTAAAGGATGGAACTAAGGTAGAAGTTGTCATTGGAGAAAAAGAGGAAGATCCGGTAGTGGGGGTCAGTGATTTATTGATCCATCTTTCAGCCGATCAGTTGAAGAAAAGCGGCAGTGAAGTAGTAGAAGGTGAAGATCTGAATATCTTGGTCGGTTCTATGCCTTTAGATAAAGAGGGCAGCGATCAGGTCAAAGCGATGGTTTTGGATATTTTGCGGAAAGAGTATGGCTTTGCGGAAGAAGATTTTTTATCAGCGGAATTAGAGGTGGTTCCGGCAGGAAAGGCAAGAGATTATGGCATTGATCGTTCTATGATCATGGGCTATGGACATGATGATCGGGTTTGTGCCTATACTTCGTTAATGGCGATGCTGGAAGTGGAAACCTGTGATAAGACATGTGTGTGTCTGTTAGTGGATAAAGAGGAAGTCGGCAGCATCGGCGCCACCGGCATGCAGAGCAAGTTTTTTGAAAACAGTGTTGCGGAAGTGATGAACCTTTGCGGCAATTACAGTGAACTGGGCGTGCGGCGCGCCTTAAAGAATTCTAAGATGCTTTCCAGTGATGTGAGCGCTGCCTATGATCCTAACTATGCCAGTGTCAATGAAATGAAGAATACGGCATTTTTCGGAAAAGGCATCGTTTTCAATAAATATACCGGTTCGAGAGGAAAAGGCGGCTGTAATGACGCCAATGCGGAATTTATCGCGGAACTGCGTCAGATCATGGAAAAGGAAGGCGTTGTATTCCAGACAGCTGAGCTTGGAAAAGTAGACCAGGGCGGCGGTGGAACGATCGCTTACATTCTGGCACAGTACAATATGGAAGTGATCGACTGCGGGGTAGCGGTACAAAATATGCACGCGCCTTGGGAAGTTGTTTCCAAAGCTGATGTTTATGAAACGAAACAAGGATATGTGGCATTCTTAAAACATGCGTAAGAGGAAAGGCGCTGATCGCAAACGGTCAGGCTTTTTCTTTTTGTAATCGTGATCTTTAAGCACATGGCACGATCAAAATGCAAGCAGGAGTGATGATAAGCCCGCTATGCGCTGCGCCAATAAAATAGGGGGCGATCTTTCTTTGTATCGGAAGATAGATTGTGCTACAATCATAGTAACAGAAAAAAGGAAGTGGGCAGAATGCGAAAAATCAAAATACAGGAAATCGATGGTTTTTTGATCGGGCAGGAACAAAATGAGAAGGCCGGAACCGGATGTACGGCGATCATTTGTGAAAAAGGCGCGGTAGCCGGTGTCGATGTGCGCGGCGGTGCACCGGCAACGCGGGAAACGGATTTATTAAATCCATGCAATACAGTGGAACAGATTCACTGTGTGATGTTAAGCGGCGGCAGTGCGTTTGGCTTAGATGCGGCAAGCGGTGCCATGCGCTATTTAGAAGAAAAAGGCATTGGCTTTGATATGGGAACCGTTAAAGTGCCGATCGTCTGCGGTGCGTCATTATTTGATCTGCATATCGGAGATCCGCATATCAGACCGAATCAGGAAATGGGTTATGCGGCCTGTACCAAAACAGATCAGCTGTTTCAGGAAGGGAATTACGGCGCCGGATGCGGCTGTTCTATCGGCAAAACGCTGGGAGCTGCTCATGCGATGAAAAGCGGGATCGGCGCTTATGCCATGCAGTTTGGTGATGTGCAGATCGGTGCAGTAGTAGCGGTCAATGCCTGCGGTGATATTTATGACTATGAAAATCATGAAATCATCGGTGCAGCACAAAAGGAAGGTGTTTTCTATCCGGCTGAACAGTTATTGATGCAGAAGATGGAAATGCCTATGGGCAATACGACGATCGGCTGTGTGATGACCAATGCCAAGCTTACCAAAGCACAGGCGAATAAACTAGCCGCAATGGCACATGACGGCTATGCACATGCGATCACCCCGACACATACGATGTCTGATGGAGATACGATCTTTGCAATGGCAAGCGGAACGGCATCATGTGATTTCAATCTGCTTGGAGCACTTGCGGTAAAATGTGTGGAACAAGCAGTCATAAACGGATTCAAACAGGCGAAAAGCGCCTATGGACTGCCTGCTTATCAAAAGAAATAAAATACAAAATCAGGGAAGAACAGCGGATGGGAAGATCGGCTGTTCTTTTTAGGAGAAAATAGCGGAAGAAGGGAATCAAAATACCTTTCCGTACAGTCATTGCATACGTGAAATTTAAGAAAATAAAGATTGAAAACAACAATAATGTTTGTTATAATGGTGTGGCAGTAAAAGAAAGGTCCACGTAGCTCAGTTGGATAGAGCATGCGCCTTCTAAGCGCACGGTCGGGGGTTCGAATCCCTCCGTGGACGCCATTGAGAAAGAAAGCCACAGCAGTGGTTTTTTTTATATCACTTTTTCACTAAGTGAGATCAGAAGCGAAGTGCTTCTATAAATACGGATAAGCTATGTCATGGTTTGTTTCGTTTTATTGCCGATGCATGCAGACGCAAGCTGCTTCTCTTACATATCACTTTCTCATGTCTTTCATGATCACAGGATAAACAGATCTGATTATTTCTTGGGAAATAATCAGGAAGTAATCAGTTGCAGATTGGTAGGAGACGACAAGATCATCTAAATAACAAGCACGCGATGCTATATTGCTTTTTTCAATGCTTTATTGATCTAGTAAAAATATTTCTCGTATTCTCTGATTCATCTCTGAAAAATTGATAATGTTTTCACAAATTTTCTAAAATACATTGAAAAAGCATATTGTTTTTCGTTATAATATAGCAGGATGAGGTGATATTTATGAGTATGAGAGGAATTTATAATTCAGTAACCGACATCAGAAGAAAAGTGTTTACTGAAATTGCCAGACTGGCATATGAAGGCGGCGATTATGCAGAGAAGATCGAGCGTTTGCCTTACAAGATCCTGCCGGGTGAAAGAGCGACTTATCGTGATTCCATCTTTTTGGAACGTGCGATCATCGGGGAACGTCTGCGTTTGGGAATCGGGCTGCCTTTGCGCAAAATGGATGAGCATTCGTTGTTGAGCGACGGTATTGAAGAAAGTGCGATCGCTGAAAAATATTATGACGATCCGCTGATCAATATCATTAAGTTTGCCTGCAACGCCTGCCCTGAAAAACAGGTTGTTGTAACGAGCACTTGTCAAGGCTGCTTAGCACATCCATGTAAAGAAGTATGTCCAAAAGATGCCATCAGCATCATTAACGGAAAATCGGTGATCGATCAGGAAAAATGTATCAAATGTGGCAGATGCGTGGATGTTTGTCCATATCATGCCATCAATAAATTAGAGCGTCCTTGTGCCGCAAGCTGTGGCATGGATGCAATTCGTTCCGATGAATTCGGACGTGCTGAGATCGATTATGATAAGTGTGTTTCCTGCGGTATGTGTCTGGTAAACTGTCCGTTTGGGGCAATCGTTGACAAGGGGCAGATCTTCCAGATCATTCATGCGATGAAAACCGGAAAAGAAGTGATTGCGGCGATCGCACCGGCATTCGTCGGACAGTTCGGCCCTACGGTAACGCCTGAAAAAGTAAAAGGGGCATTGAAAGAATTAGGGTTTGCGGATGTTGTGGAAGTTGCGATCGGTGCCGATCTTTGTACGGTGGAAGAAGCCGAGGACTTCTTAAAGAAAGTACCGACAGAGCAGCCGTTCATGGCTACCAGCTGCTGTCCGGCTTGGTCGGTAATGGCGAAAAAGCTGTTCCCTGATTTCAAACCGTACATTTCAATGGCAATGACACCGATGGTATTGACCGGTCGTCTGATCAAGAAGCAGAAGCCGGATGCAAAAGTCGTATTCATCGGACCTTGCGCCGCTAAGAAGCTGGAAGCCAGCCGTAAGAGCGTGCGCAGCGATGTTGATTTCGTATTGACATTTGAAGAAGTAATGGGCATGTTTGAAGCCAAAGGCATTTCATTGGAGCAGGCAACGGCTGATGAACCGTTTACAGAAGGAAGCAGCCATGGACGTGGATTTGCGGTAAGCGGCGGCGTTGCCAATGCGGTAAAACAGTGCATTCAGAAAAAACATCCGGATATGGAAGTATTGATCGATTCAGCAGAAGGCTTGAAAAATTGCCGTACGATGCTGATGATGGCTAAGGCCGGAAAACGCAATGGCTATCTGTTGGAAGGAATGGCATGCCCGGGCGGCTGTGTTGCCGGTGCCGGTACGTTGCAGCCGGTTATGAAATCAACGGCATTGGTTAAGAAGTACACAGCAGATGCGGAAAAGAAAATGGCATTTGAAAGTGAATATCTTGACAATTTAGAGTTGATCACCAAAGATTAAAACAGAGATAAAATCAGAAACTATGTCGCAGGAAAGGCGTTCGATCCTTTGCTTTGCGGCATAGTTTTTATTAGTATTGTCATAGCAGATACATACGATAAGTGTGTTTGTTTACAAATAAATAGAGATAATCGTTAGCGGTTACAGTAAATGTAGATAAATATGGGAAAATATGGTATAGTGTAAACAAGCAAAGATAGCGTCTGTAAAAGGAAACAGACGAGAAGGAGGAAAAGATGAAAAAGAAAGTATCGTTGCTTTTGGCAAGTCTATGCCTGATGCTAGGCATGGCAGTAAAACCGAACATGATTTTTGCCCAGGGGGGGGGGTACTGTAAATCAGTACTCTGAAACTGAGATTGGCGGATTAACGCTGGATGATTGGGATTGGAGACCTGGACCAAATGGGATCTCATTAAAAAAATATAAAGGGAATGCCGTAAATGTTGTCATTCCATCAGAGTTTGAAGAAAGACCAGGTGTATCAGTAGAGATTGCAACTTTTGATGGAATGTTTGATAATCTTGAGAAAGAAAATCCAACAGCAGATATAGACGGTTATGACCACTATAATACATTAGTATCATTAAAAATAGGAACGACTAGCCAGAAAGTAGCACTTGGAACAGAATCCCTTCGAGGTGCATTTTGTCCAATTAAATATGATGGTCTTTTTGATGTGCTGGAAACAATAGATTTGAGTGGTTTGGATACAAGTGGTGTTACAGATATGTCTAATATGTTTATGTCTTGTATTTCACTTAAAGAAATAAAAGGCTTAGAAACGCTAGACACAAGTAAAGTCGAAACTATGAATGCAATGTTTTGGGATTGCCCTTTATTAAAAAATTTAGATTTGACCCATTTCAATACAGAGAATGTAAAAGATATGAGTTATATGTTTATGGCTTGTCTCAACTTAGAAAGTTTGGATGTTAACAGTTTTGACACGAGTAAAGTTGAAAGAATGGACTATATGTTTACTATGTGCGAAAATCTAAAAAATATAGAAGGACTAAATCATTTTGATACAAGCAAAGTAGAGAATATGTATGGAATGTTTTCCGATTGTGAAAAAATCAATGTTTTTGATTTAAGCAGCTTTGACTTAAGTGGGTTCAAAACAAGTAACGCGGACAGAATGGCAGAAATATTTGACTGTGATGATTTTATTGACGATCCGATTCCTACCATTATCATTACGGAAGATGAAAAACTAATCGAAAGATATAATGATCCTGACAGTATCAAAGGGAGAATCCCTTATTTTGGCAATGTTTCTTTTGATGCCAATGGCGGTGTATTTGCAGATGGAAGCACAAAGCAATTTACGGTTGTAAATGATGAAACCAATCACTTTATCTATGCAAATGAAACAGAGGTCGATCAAGCAAAAGCTGCTGTATCCGCAGTGCCGGGAACTGACATTCTGATGAATAACCCATCTACTAGTCTAAGCAAAGAGGGAAGCGTATTCAATGGCTGGTATTTAGATGAAGCATGTACGAAGCCATTTGATGAAGCAACAACGATCGACTTTACGACATTAGCGAACGGTACGCTGCACTTATATGCGGGATACAGTGAACCGCTTCAAGCAGTCGAACTGATCGCATATGAAGGAGGATCGGGAACCGACGCCAGCAATCATGGCGATGCCTTGCCGGAACCGCAATGGGAAGAAGGCTTGGAAAGCTATGCGATCAGCGTAGATGGAGAAGCATGGGATCTGGAAGAAGAGGGAGTGCCATTTGCATGGGAATATCGAAACAGCGAGGGAGAGAAGGTAGAGAGCGCAGCGAAAGCGGGAAGCTATGCACTGTATGCATTACCAAGAGTAGATGATAAAGAGATCCGATTAGATGAACACATATTGAGTATACCGGAAGAAGGGATGGCAGTAGGGGAAGTAAAGGTAAGAGAAGTAAGCGATGAAAGTGCAGAGACACTGAGCAGTGAGATCTATAAGGGTGTATATGAAGAAGAAGGAGCATGCCAGATCAAAGAGGCACATGCACATGTAAAAGCAGGGACGCAGTTTTATAAGAACGGGAATACGATGTATCCGGTAAATGAAGATGCGAAGATCGTGCTGTTATGGGATGAATTGATCGAAGAGGTATTGGGATCAGCAGAACGGATGGAAGCACTGCATGCAAAGGGAATGGAAGCAGTGAAAGGGATGGATGAAACGAAGGAAGTAAAAAGAGAGTTTCGGTATTTGGATCTGGTCGATCAAAATGACGGGAACTTATGGGTAGGAACGGAAAAGGAAACGGTAAGCGTATATTATCCATATCCAGAAGGAAGCGAAGAAGGGGATCGGTTTGCGGTCGTGTATTATGAGGGATTGACAAGAGATTACACGATGCAGATGAGCGAAGAGGCTTTGGATGAAGAGATCGCAAAGAGCAAGGCGAGAGAGATAGAAGTAAGAAAGACAGAGGGTGGATTGGAGTTTGAGGTAGGAAGCAAGGAGTTTGGGACATTTGAGGTGATGTGGCAGAAGGAAGAGAAACCGACAGAGCCGGAGGAGAAGCCGAATACACCAAATGAAGAGGAAAAGGGAGAAAGCAATATCGAGGAGATCAAGAAAGAGGAGAGCGAAGCAGTACATACAGGAGATGAAGTAAGCAAGGGAATGTATTATGTGCTGCTAGGGGGAAGTATGATCGTGTTCGCTGCAATGTTACGCAAGAACAGAAGAAGCGAACAGTAGTAAAACAATGCAAATGAGCAGGTAGGAAAGACTGCCTGCTTTCTTTAAGAAATATGAGTAAAATAAAACCATATCTGTCAAACATGTCCTAATAAATAAGACTTGCTCAGATATGGTTTTTCTTTCAGAAATCATCATTTACATGATGATTTCAGCGCTATGATTGGAAATAGAAATCACTGAAATCATACTTGAATACGCGATACGCATATTTCTCTGCTTCATAGTGATATTCACGAATCAGATTGCCTTCCTTGTCATATTCATTGAAGCAGTTGGATTTTCCGGAGCTGCTGATCAAGTGATCCTGATACCATTCACAGCTAGAAACGATGCTGGAATAAGGCAGTGCAACTTGATCCACCAAAGTATAAGTGCCGCTGTTTTCATCAACAAGGTATTGATAATAATAAGAGGCAGTTCCTTCTGTGTAAGTGCCGGCGCCGATAAATGCGCTCCAGTCCAGATCCTGTCTGGTCCTTGCATTGGTAAAGTTGTTATTGAACATATACAGGTAATACTGTCCTTCCGGTAAACTATCATCTGCTAAATAAGTGATGGTGTGCTGACCTGACTGTGAGATGAAGTCTGTACCTTTCGCATAGAGAAGCGTATGCGCATCATCATCGTTTTCCTGATATAAGGAAGCATCTGCTAAGAAATAGGAAATGCTTGGATTGTTTCGATAATCACTGATCTTGATAATGGTACTTAATTCACGAGAGCTGACGATCAGATCATCGCCCATAAAATCAAAGAAATTGAGATGTATCCAGTCTAATTCATCTCCGCCGTAGGTATTGCCTTCTTCCGGTGATACAGCTTTTGCATATAACTGCGGCAATAGATCTTTCATATCAACAAGTTCTTTGACTTCATTCGTTTCCAGGTCTAACGAGATCATCACATCTTCGATGGTCATGTCATTGTCCTCATTTACCAATATGACGAGTTCATTATGTTCTTCATCATAGCGAAATTCATGGTGCTGTTTATAAGAACCGATAGAATAGAGATTGGTGATCTTGCCAAGTTGATTTACAGTCATAAAGCCATTTTTGCTATAACTGTATAACAGTTCATCACCGACTTGTTCGATGCGGTCGCTGCGATAATTCTTTAATGGCAGTTCACCGCGCAAGACACCGTCATTGTCATACAGGTATATATTGGAATTAAATGATTTATCTAATCCGAAAACCGCAAATAGGCCATCACTCAGTTCTTGTGCGGAATCACCGTTCTCGATGGCAAGCTGTGTATTGTTTTGAGTAGCACACTGCGGCATTTCAATCGTGTAAGTGTGGGTTGCAATCGTTTTTCCTTTATCGTCGCTGTAAGTGAGCGTTAAAGTGTTTTTCTCTCCATAGACAAAGCCAATGACCTGTGAAGCATACCCTTCTTCTATTGCGACAGTAACAGCAGTCTTGGAAAAATCTTGGATCGTTTCATCTTCCACATGGATCTCATAAGAAAGAGTATAGGCTTCATCTCCGTGATAGGCTACTAGCAAGGAGGAGGTATTGGTGCCGAAAGGGTTGTATAACAGCAGTGGAGAGGCCACCGTATATTCATCTAATGCTTCTGTGATTTTATCCTCTACGACACTTTGATAATTAAGCGAATAGATCGAATCCGCATCGGCATCTACCTCATAAACAGATTCCCCTAGTGTTTCAGAAGGAATGATGCGTGTGTGAAGGGAACGCCAAAAAGTCGTTTTTTGAATCTGATTGCTGGAAAAGCCATAGATGATCCCGCCGGCAACTGCCAGACATAGAATGCCAGCGATTACCCAGTGTTTTTTCTTTTTCATGTCATGCCTTCTTTCTGTATTGTCATTATATTATGATTATAACGGAAATACCTGAAATGAGACTGAAAAAAGTGAAAAATATAGGATTGATTCGTGCTTTTTTAAGGTATTATACGGGGTTTATGGAAAGATCGTAAGGCTGCATCTAGAAATGTATGATTCGAGCATAAACAGGTGAAAGCAAAAAAATCATTTTTTTGAAAAAAGGACTAGTCAAACACTTTGTTTTATGGTATTATATGAAAGCACTGAGCAATGCAGATGTAGTTTAATGGTAGAACACAACCTTGCCAAGGTTGATACGGGGGTTCGATTCCCCTCATCTGCTCCATAAAAAAAGCAACTTACGAGTTCATAAAGGCTCGTAAGTTTTTTTATATTTTTTTCAACTGGTTTTTCATTATATATTAGTTTCCAGATCTTGAAAGAATTGGTTATTTTTCATTTTGAATATCTTTATATATGAATATTACATCTTCTTAAATGAGATTGCTCGTTTCGCTTAACTGTTTCTTTCCTTTCGGCTGAGCCCAGTCAGTAAATTTTTCAGGCGCATGTCCGAAAACGGCTAGACATAAAACATCATTTTGCGGTAATCTATAGGTAAGGAGATCTAAGATGAAAAAGTTTAAGCAGAAGGACTTATATGAGATTCTTCGCTCATGGACAGAACAGATGGAATGAATGAGTGATAAAACGCGCCAAAAGATGCTGATGATTATTTTAAGATCGGATAGGAGGGAAAAGCGATGATCGAAATAACATACTATCAATCACCGATTGGAGAACTGCTGCTGGCAGCGAAAAACGATAAGCTGATCGGTTTGTGGATAAAGGATCAAAAATATTATTTATCGAATGTTCAGGAAGAGCTGAAAGAGAGAAGCGATCATGCTCTTTTGAATCAAACAAAGGAATGGCTGGATCGATATTTCAATGGCGAAAAGCCTTCGATAAAGGAGCTGGAGCTAGAGCCGATCGGGAGCGAGTTCAGAAAAAGGGTATGGGAAATCCTATGTGAGATCCCTTATGGCGAAGTCATGACTTATCATGACATAGCGAAGCGAATTGCAAAAGAAAAGGGAATCAAACGCATGTCTGCACAGGCAGTCGGCGGTGCAGTGGGACATAATCCGATCTCTATCATTATTCCCTGTCACAGAGTCGTAGGAAGCAATGGCAGTCTGATCGGATATGCAGGAGGCATCCAAAGAAAGAAATATTTGCTGGAACACGAAAAGGCAGATATGAGCAAGTTATTTGTACCGGTGAAAGGAACCGCAATCTAAGCGATCTGTTTTTATGATCAGCAGATGAGCAAACAATGGAGGGAAGCATGATGTATCGCAAACAATATCGATCTCCGCTTGGAATGATCACCTTAAACGCAGACGGAGAAAATCTGACAGCAGTCTGTTTTGAAGACGGAAAAGATTATGGAAGGTATATACAGGATGGGGAAGAAAGGGATCTGCCGATATTCGATGAGGCAATCCAATGGCTGGATCAATACTTTCAAGGGAAAGATCCGGGTCCGATCCCCCGATATAAGCGAAATGATATGACGCCGTTCAGACAGGAAGTAATTGATGAACTGTTAAAAATTCCCTATGGGCAAACAGTTACATACCGTGATCTGGCAAAAGCGATCTGCGCAAAAAGAGGATGGAAAAGAATGTCGGCGCAGGCTGTCGGCGGTGCGGTCGGATGGAATCCGATTTGTATCATGATCCCCTGTCACAGAGTCGTAGGAAGCAATGGCAGTCTGATTGGATATGGGGGAGGCATCCATAATAAGTTAAAACTTCTTGCATTAGAAGGCGTGGATACAAACAGTTATACGATACCTAAGAAAGGAACCGCTTTATAATGGAACAGGCAAAAAGAAGATGCCGTTGGGTAAACGTAAAAAATCCGCTTTCTGTCAAATATCATGATCATGAATGGGGGAACCCGCATTATGATGATAAGTATCTGTTTGAGTTTTTGGTATTAGAGTCTTTTCAGGCGGGCTTGTCTTGGGAGTGTGTGCTGAACAAAAGAGAGGTATTGCGGGAAGCATTTGATGGTTTTGACTACGATCAGATAAGCCGATATGATGAAGAGAAAATCAATGCGCTTTGCAGTTATCCTAACATGATCAAAAACAAATTAAAAATAAAGGCTGCGGTAACGAATGCAAAAGTATTTATCGAAATACAAAAAGAGCATGGCAGTTTCGCTAACTATATTTGGGCCTTTTCCGATCATAAGGTAATCAAAAATGTGGACGATCAGTTTCATGTTACTTCGGCACTGTCAGATACAGTTTCAAAAGATTTAAGAAAAAGAGGGATGAAATTCGTTGGCTCCATCATCATATATTCTTATTTGCAGGCTATTGGCATGATTGATGACCATGAATTAGGATGTGATTTTTATAAGCGTGACGGTGATGAGAAAGGATGAAGGATGACTTGTCATTAAGAACGGATGCGAAACCCTGCATGGATGCCGGATATCGGCTTCCATCATGCGCATAGGAGGGAAATCAAAAGCTTACAGACAATGCGATCTGTAAGCTTTTTACTTTATCAATGATGTTTCGCGTATGCCATGTTTAGCGGTGCGTACGTTCATACTTTGCTCTGATTTCCTCCGGCATTTCCTGCGGCTTGATGTTTTTGACCTTTGCTTCTGTACGCTCTGCACATGCCATGTCATAATACCAGCATTTATAATCAATGAAGTCCATGACATTTTGCAGCTCCTGCATTTTTTCCTGTACTTCTTTTTTACGCTGGTAAAACAGTTCTCTTCTCAGTTCGATCGTTTGATCGCCTTCTTTGCACCAATCAAGGAAGCGTTTGATGTCTTCTAGCTGCATGCCTGCTTTTTTCAAACACTCAATGACGGTCAAAGTTTCGATCTGGGCATTACCGAATTTACGGATGCCGGAGGGATCGCGCTTGATCGTTTCCGTAAATAAACCGATCTTGTCATAGTAGCGCAAGGTCGATACCGTTAATTGAAACATATTGGCAACTTCTCCGATGTTATACATAAACAACTTCCTTTCTAAAATCATCAAAATATGCTTGACCTAAAGTTAGGTTTATCCTACATAATTATAGTGTGGCAGATGGTATCTGTCAAGAAAGGGTGATCATATGAGCAAGAGGATATGCAAGATCAGTGGTGCTGTTCAAGTAGAAAGCATACGCTTTAGGAACCGTTATGGAATTGATCTTGCCGGCGAATTGTACTATGCCAAAAGTATCGACAGGCAGAAAAAACATGCGGCAATCGTGATCGGCGCCCCATATGGCGGCGTCAAGGAGCAGGGACCAAGCGTATATGCCAATGAACTGGCTCAAAGAGGTTTCGTAGTGATGACGTTTGATCCTTCTTTCAGCGGAGAATCCGGCGGCAGTCCCAGAAATGTGGCAAGTCCTGATCTTTATAGTGAAGATGTCAGCGCCGCAGTAGATTATTTAGGCGTTGAGGTATCGTTTGTGGATCGGGGAAGGATCGGTGCATTAGGTATCTGTGGATCAGGAGGCTTCGTGTTGTCGGCGGCGCAGGCAGATACGCGTATCAGAGCAGTTGTGACTGCTGCTTTATTTGATGTGAGCTATATGAGCAGACTTGGATTAAACGAAAAGCAGCTGCAGGAGGAAAAACAGCGATTGTCTTATCAAAGATGGATTGATTTTCAGCAAGGGGAACCGCAATATTTGCCCATGTACCCGCTGACACCGAGTGAATCGATACCAGAGGAATTAAACGGTATCTGGCGGGAATTTTATTCTTTCTATGGTCTGAAACGCGGTCATCATCCAAATGCGAGAGGCGGCAAGACGACGACCAGTGCGATGGCTTTTTTGAATTATCCGCTTTTACACTATATACAGGAGCTTGCGCCAAGAGCGGTATTGTTCATTACCGCAGATCAGGCGGAAAGCCGGTTTCTGAGTGAATACTATTATGAGAAAGCGGCTGAGCCAAAGGAGCTTTATGTGGTTTCAAACTGCAATCATATCGACTTGTATGATGATGTGAAAAAGATTCCTTTTGATAAGATCGAGCAGTTTTTCAAAACACAGCTGTATGGGCAATGACCAAAAGCAGTGAAGTAGATCAAGTTTGATAAACAGAAAGGATGAGGAAGATGAAAAAACGGATGCTTGCATTTGTTTGCTTCTGCGCGCTGATCGGCGTTGTCGGCTGTGAGAAGCAGGCAAATAAAACAGAAGAGGAAGCAAAGCCAAGTGAACAGGAAACAGTGGATGCGAAAGCGCAAGAGCAGGATGAAAAGAGTCTGGTTTTGTATTTCAGCGCAACCGGCAATACAGAAGCGGTTGCCCAGACGCTTGCGGAGGCAACGGATAGTGAACTTGTGGAGATCATACCGGAAGTGGCATACAGCGAAGCGGATCTGGACTATGGAAATGATCAGTGCCGTGCCAATCAGGAGCAAAATGATGATGCGGCGCGGCCGGGTATTCAAAATGTTATCAGCATTGATCGCTATCAGCGTATTTATCTCGGTTACCCGATTTGGTGGGGCACCAATCCCAAGATCATTTTGACTTTGTTTGATGAAGTTGATTTTGATGGGAAAGAGGTCGCTTTATTCTGCACATCGGGCGGAAGTGGAATCGAGACCAGTGTACGGGAATTAGAAGCGTATCGGGAATCGGTAAACTGGCTTGGCGGACAGCGTTTTGCCGGTGCAGATGCTTCACAGGTGCGTGCATGGGTGGATAGCCTGCAGTAAGAAAAGACTTGCTGATGAACTTCAAGCGGCGATCAAAGGAATCCCAGAAACTTGTTTGCATGATGCGGTTTGATTTGGCGAAATCTTAAGAAGCAAGTGGTATTTTACCTATTTGTGCTGATATGCGCAAAATAAACGAAATGAAATGATCTGAAATTGACAAGCAGGGGAATTGGATATATAGTTAGATTGCTAATTATTAGTAAACTAACTAATGAAGGAGGGATGGTAATGGACAAACTGGCCCTGCATACGTTGCTATTTCGGATCACACAGTTACAGAAGGCGCATTTGCGGCCGCGCATGCGTTCTTGTGATCTGACACAGGGACAGCCGAAAGTGCTGCATTATTTAGCAAAGCACGCTCCATGCCGGCAGATCGAAATTGCCCGCAGCTGCAATATCGAGGCGGCAACCGCATCAAAGCTGCTGGACAACATGGAAGCGAAAGGCTTGATTTGCAGAGAAGCGGTACCAAGTGACAAACGCGCGGTGGCGGTCGTGATGAGCGAACAGGGAAAACAGGCGTTCATGAAGTGGCAAAGCCGTTATCGTGAGGTGGAACAGATCGCCTGCCACGGTTTTGATGAATCGGAAAAAGCACTGCTGTGGAATCTGTTGGAGCGGGTCTATGAAAACCTGCAAGAGGCAGCGGTAGAGGAGGATGCACATGCTTAAAAAACTGTATCCTTATATGAAGCCATATCGCTTATCTTTATGGATCGCGGTACTGTGCGTTTCTCTTGAAACTGTTTTTGAGCTCATCATTCCGATGATGATGGCGGATATGATCGATGTCGGTGTAGCGGCGCGCGATCTTGACTATATGATTTGGAAAGGCATGCAGATGTCGGTATGCGCGGTCGTTTCTTTGATCTTGGGACTGCTTTACGCTCGATTTGCGGCAGTTGCGGCACAGAGCTTTGGAGCCGATCTGCGTATGGCGGAGTTTGAACAGGTGCAGAACTATCGCTTTTCCAGTTTAGATCGTTTTGAGACTTCTTCTTTGGTTACACGCTTGACCAACGATGTGAATGTGCTGCAAAATGCGATTTCGCAAGGACTGCGTCCCGGCGTGCGGGCGCCGATGGTGCTGCTTACCGGTTTGAGCGTCGCCTTTATGATGAATGGAGAGTTGGCGCTTGTATTCGTTGTTGCGATTCCGATCTTGGGCGCCGCCTTGTTTATGATCGTGCGCAAGGTCGCGCCGATGTATGAGAAGCTGCAAAAAGCGATCGATCGGGTCAATCTGATCGTACAGGAAAATCTGACGGCGATCCGTGTAGTAAAATCATATGTGCGTGAGGATTTTGAACAGCGAAAATTTGCGGAAGTCAATGAGGATCTGATGAAAGTCAGCCAGCGGACCTTCCATTTTGCACAGATGAATATGCCGGCCTTTCAGTTTGTCATGTATGGAGTCATCATCATGATCTTGTGGTTTGGCGGCAATATCATTGAAGTAGGCGGCATGCAGGTGGGAGAGCTGACCGGATTTTTGAGCTATGTGTTACAGATCCTGAATTCTTTGATGATGCTTTCCGGAGTCTTTCTGCTGCTCATTCGCTCGATTGCTTCCGCAAAGCGAATCGAAGAGGTGCTGGATGAACCGCGTGATGAAAATTCTGCGCTTTGTACCCATGCACAGATCCAAAGCGGTTCGATTGATTTTGAACATGTGTATTTTAAGTACAGTGAGGATGCATTGGAATATGTTTTAAGCGACATCAATCTGCATATCGAGAGCGGACAGACGATTGGGATCATGGGTGGTACCGGGGCGGCTAAAAGTACGTTGGTACAGCTCATTCCCCGTCTTTATGACACCAGCAAAGGCACGCTGAAGATCGACGGACGACCGATCGAAACCTATGATCTGTATGAACTGCGTGATCAGATCAGCATGGTCTTACAAAACAACACGTTATTCAGCGGCACGATCAGGGAAAACCTGTGCTGGGGCAACCCACATGCGACACAAGAAGAGCTGGAATGGGCTTGCCGCATTGCCTGTGCCGATGAATTTATCAAACAGAAGCCGAATGGCTATGATGAAGATCTGGGACAGGGCGGCGTGAATGTATCCGGCGGACAGAAGCAGCGGCTCTGTATTGCCAGAGCATTATTAAAGCATCCCAAGGTGCTGATCTTTGATGATTCTACTAGTGCCGTAGACAGTGCGACAGAAAGTACGATCCGCGAAGGACTGGCTTCTTTGAAAGATGTGACGAAGATCATCATTGCCCAACGGGTTACTTCCGTCATGAATGCCGATCAGATCATCATCATGGAAGATGGAACGATTGCCGACAGCGGCACGCATGAGGAACTGTTGGCGCGCAATGCAACGTATCAGTCCTTATATCATTCACAGCAGGAAGGAGTGTTGGAAGATGGCAAGACCGATTTCCGGCGCTAAGCCGAAAGATTTCCGCTATACCTGGAAGCGGCTCATGCACTTCCTCGCATTACAGAAATACCTGCTTTTGCTGGTCGGCGTTTTGGTGATCATTTCAGCCGGAGTGGAACTGATCGGCACTTATTTATTAAAGCCGATCATCAATGAATATATCCTTCCGGCAGATTTATCGGGCCTGCTTGCGGTACTGGGATTTATGGCGCTCATGTATGGTGGCGGAGTAGCGGCGACATACGGCTATACCCAGATCATGGTAAAAGCCGCGCAGAAAATCGTCTGTGAAATCAGAAACGCCCTGTTTGCGAAAATGCAGAAGCTGCCGCTAGTGTTCTTTGACAGCCGCACCCATGGTGATACGATGAGCCGATTTACCAATGATATTGATACTTTGGCAGAAGCGCTGAATAACAGCTTTGCGGTCGTGATCAAAAGCTTTATCCAGATTACAGGAACATTGACGCTGATCGTGCTCTTAAACTGGCAGCTGTCGATCATCGTATTGATCTGTTATCTGTTAATGTTTGCCTATATTTTATACAGCAGCCGCAGAAGCAAATACTATTATCATTTCCAGCAGAAACACTTAGGTGCGTTAAACGGCTTTGTGGAGGAAATGGTAGAAGGGGCGAAGGTCGTCAAGGTCTTTCATCATGAACGGGAAAATCTGGAGGCCTTTGCCAAGAAAAACAAAGAACTGCGCAATGCGGCAATCGGCGCTTTAACGTATTCCGGCAGTATGGTGCCGATCGTCGTCAGTATCTCTTATGTGAATTATGCGATCGTTGCCGTAGTCGGCGGTTTTATGGCGGTCAAAGGCTGGAGCGATCTGGGTTCACTTGCCAGTTATCTGGTATTTGTGAGACAGCTGGCAATGCCGATCAATCAATTCACGATGCAAAGCAATTTCTTGCTTTCGGCAATGTCCGGGGCAGAGCGCATCTTTGAAGTGCTGGATCAAAAGGATGAAATAGATGAAGGAAAGGTAACACTGGCAAAAGTGAAGATCCTTGACGATGGTACGATGATAGAATGTAACGAAACGACCGGAAACTGGGCATGGCGTCATCCGCGTGCGCACGGAGTCGAACTGGTGCCGTTAAAAGGAGATGTTCGCTTTGCGCATGTTACTTTCGGCTATCAAAGCAGTCATCCGGTATTGAAGGACATTTCCTTATTTGCCAAGCCGGGCCAAAAAATCGCCTTTGTCGGTGCTACGGGAGCAGGTAAAACGACGATCACCAACTTGATCAACCGCTTCTATGAGATTTCTTCCGGTGTGATCACTTATGATGGCATTGACATCCGTTTGATCGATAAGGCAGATCTGCGCCGCTCTTTGAGCATCGTATTACAGGACACCCATTTATTTACCGGTACGATTGCGGATAATATCCGCTATGGGAATTTAGAAGCAAGCGATGAAGAAGTGATCGCGGCAGCCAAATTAGCCAATGCCTATTCTTTTATCAAGCGTTTGCCAAAGGGGTATGATACGATGATAAACGGTGATGGCGGCAATCTTTCCAGTGGCCAAAGACAGCTGCTGGCGATCGCACGGGCAGCCATTCACAATCCACCGGTATTGATCTTAGATGAAGCGACCAGCTCGATCGATACGCATACGGAGAAATTGATCGAACAGGGCATGGACGCCTTAATGGAAAATCGAACGGTATTTGTGATCGCGCATCGTCTTTCAACTGTACGCAACGCCCAGGCGATCATGGTATTGGATCATGGAGAGATCATCGAAAGAGGCACGCATGAGGAACTGTTGGCGCAGAAAGGGGTTTATTATCAGCTTTATACCGGGCAGTTTGAATTAGAATAAAAAACAGATAAAGCATTGTGCTTGAGATGGAATGTTCTGCTGCACAAGATATCATCAAGCGATCGAATCAAGAAAACAATTAAAAAGAAGGAGGCTGTTTTATGAAAAACAAATTAGTGGCATATTTTAGTGCAAGTGGTGTAACGGCACATTTGGCGGCTCATCTGGCTGAGGCAGTCGATGCGGATCTGCATGAGATCAAACCGCTTGTGCCTTACAGCGATGCCGATCTCAACTGGAATGATGCGCACAGCCGCAGCAGCGTGGAAATGAAGGATAAGACATCACGTCCTGCCATTGCCAATCATGTGGAACACATGGAAGGCTATGATACCATCTATATCGGTTTCCCGATCTGGTGGTACACCGCCCCGACGATCATCCATACCTTTTTAGAGCAGTATGATCTAAACGGTAAAACGATCATTCCTTTCGCAACATCAGGAGGCAGCGCAATGGGAGCGACCAATCAGGATCTTGCCCCATCATGTCCCGGCGCGATCTTAAAAGAAGGAAAACGCTGGAATGCAGATGCTTCTTTGACCACATTAAAAAATTGGGCAGAACAGTTATAAAGTGAGGCAGTGAAATGGAATTCAAAGATGTAATAAACAATCGCTATTCTTGTAAGAACTTTGACGGCCGCAAAGTAGAGCGTGCGGCATTACAGGAAATTTTAGAAGCCGCAAGGAAAGCGCCGACTGCGAAAAACTTGCAGGAATATCATCTTTATGTCATAGAAAGTGAGGAAGGATTGGCAAAGATCGATCGCTGTACGCCGTGTCGCTATCATGCGGGTACCGTAATCATGGTAACCTATGACAGCACCAATGTCTTTGTCTATCCCGGTGACAAGCGTGATTCCGGTATAGAAGATGCGACCATCGCCGCAACGCATCTCATGCTTGCGGCAGCCGATCAGCAGGTAGACAGCTGCTGGATCAATTACTTCGATCCGCAAGAACTGGCAGAAGTCATGGAGCTGCCAAAACAGGAAGAAGTGCTGATGCTATTAGATCTGGGCTATCATGCGCAGGGAACAGGACCGCTGTCATCTCACAGTGAACGCAAATCGCTGAGGGAAACGGTTACTTATTTGTAGATAAGATGCAGGGATCAAACCACCTGTTTACGATCTTATGAAAGGATCATAAGCAGGTGGTTTTCTATGCGCAAAGCATGCAATTAAGGGAAAGGGAATGGCAGGAAGAAAAAGGTTTCCTTTATTTGTAAGATCAGACTGTTTTTGCGTTTGACATGCTATTTTAAGCTTACGCTACATAAGAAACAAAAACGATGCCACACTATTTAAGAATTTCCTATCGGAAATTTAATAACTGTTAAGATTTCACATTCCCTTTCTGTGATAAAGTAAAGACAGGTGATGATCATGAAAGGTTTATTTTCAATAATCAGTTTTGCTTTAATCAATATCATGGGACTTGTACAGTTCAATATTCCCACTTTGCAGGAAAAACAGGCGGATCATTTGATGATCGTTGCGCATCCGGATGATGAGATTTTGTGGGGCGGTGATGAACTGCGGCGGGAGAACTATGTCGTGGTATGTTTGACAAATGGCGATAATGATGTGCGGCGCAAGGAGTTTTTTTCGGTGATGAAACAAAGCGGGGACAAAGGCATTATCCTCAGTTTTCCCGATAAGGTAGCGGGCAAGCGCAGCGAGTGGAAAAAAGAATATACGCAGATTGAAAAAGAAGTCGAACAGCTGATGAAATCACGTGAATGGAAAAAGATCGTAACGCATAATCCGGATGGAGAATACGGACATAATCATCATAAGATGACAAGCCGCATCGTAACGGATATCGCAGAAGAAATAGGATACCGCAATCTCTATTATTTCAATCATTACACCAAAAAAGATGATCTGAAGAAAAGTGATGAACAGCCGTATATCAGCGAAGCGGGCATTAAGTGGAAAGGAGAAATGATGAAGCTTTATCAATCACAAAGCGCAGTCAATGAGAAACTGAAACATATGTATGGCTATGAAAAGCTGATCCCGCAAAAAGAGTGGGAATAATGTTCCTTAAATTTGCTTGTCTATGATGATTGTATGAACAAAAGAATCGATGCTTCCCGATAAAGGGAGGCATTTTTTATACAATAAAAACCGGCATCTGCCGGTTTTTCATAACATCAAACATTTTATCACTATCATAATTAAGGAAGGGGCAAAGCAGAATAGGAGAGGGAGGAATTTTATTAAATGTTCATGTCATGTAAGAATCACCGCTTTGCCCCTGTCCTTAAAGCGGCAGATTGCTCTCTTTTACGATATAGAGCGGTCGCTGCTTATTTTCCATATAATCTTTTGTTACATATTTGCCGACGATGCCGATGAAGATCAGCTGGATCCCACTTAGCAGCAATAAGATCGTGACCAATCCGATCGCAAAGCTTGGGGCAAATAGCAGAAAGCCTAGGGAGATGACAGATGCCAGACATAAGGCGATCCCCAATACCATCGCCATATGTACCGGTGCTTCAGAGAAAGATAAGATACCTTCCATCGCATAGGAGAATAATGATTTCAGGCTCCATTTACTGTTTCCGGCTGCCCGTTCTTCATCTTCAAAGGGAATCCATTTGGTCTTAAAGCCGACAAAGCTGAACAATCCTTTAGAATAGCGGTTGTATTCCTTCATTGATAAGATCGCATTGATCATACAGCGTTTCATCATCCGGAAATCGCCTTCGCCCTCTTTCATCTCGACATCGCTTAAACTGTTGATGACCTGATAAAAGTTGTGAGATACGAATTTGCGCAGTCTGCTGTCATGCGTGCGGGAAATTCTGAGCCCACCGGCACAGTCATAGCCTTCTTCGCTGATCGCCGCATACATATCTTTCAAAAGATAAGGCGGATGTTGTAAATCAGCGTCCATGATGACCGCATAATCGCCATGACAGGCTTTTAATCCCGCATACATGGCCGCTTCTTTTCCGAAATTGCGGGAGAAAGAAACATAAATGCAGTGTTCGTCAATGGCTGACAGCTGTTTGAGCAGCTTCAGCGTATCATCGCTTGAACCGTCATTGACCATGACGATTTCATAGTCCACCGGCATCTGATCCACCTGCTTACAGAGAGCTTCATGAAATAATAAGATGCTTTCTTCTTCATTGTAACATGGTACGATAATGCTTAATAAACTCATACGATCATCTCCTTATGTTCCTTGAATACAAATATTTTGGCGGCGATATAATTAAACAGCAGCACAGCTCCCGATACAAACAGCTTAGAAAGCATGATGGCGATCGGCATCCGTGATAACAGAAATAATAAAACATTTTCCATCAGCAGGGAAAGCACTCTGCTGGTAAAAAAGGAAACCGCCTGCCGCGTGAGATTGCCTTTGCTTTGAAAAACGATGCCGCGGTTGGTAACGAAAGCAAATAAAACGGCAAATATCCATGCGATGCTGTTTGATGCGATCAGTTCAATGCCTAAGATCACATGGCATAAATAAAACACGATAAAGTTAATGGCGGTCGTGCAGATGCCAAACCAGATATACAGCAGGGTTTCACGAATTTGTGCTTTTCTCATAACGAATGCGCCTCCATTTCGCAAATAACAATACGCCTAAGGCGGTAAGGGACAGGATCTGTGCAGGAACTTTCAGTGGCGGCTGAAAATGAATCTTCACACGGTGCGTGCCTTTGTCGATCTGACATCCCACAAAACTGAGATTTACCGTTTCGAGCGGTACCTTCTTGCCATCGATCCAGATCGTATAACCGTCCTGTAACGGCAAAGAAGTGATCAGCCAGCCGTCCTTCTGCATCGTGATCTTCGCTTCATAAACAGCGTTTGTTTCATCATAAGTTTCATCAGTTACTGCCGTTTTGTTCTGCCACATCGTCTGAAAAAGAGCAGTCGGCAGTCGATAGGTTCGGATGTCGCTGAGCTGATAGTTGCCCGAGGAGAAAGTGATCTCTAACTGATCGCTTTGATGGGTGTAAAAGGTAAATTGGGTATGATGATTGGGATAAGTGGCGCCGCTGCCGCTGAGACGGTTACGCATGCCGTTGATCGTTACATCCAGATCGTTATAGTTAGAATGGATCGGTTTGATCTGCATCGTCATGATCAGGATCTCATCTTGTAAAGGGTCCTGCAATGACAAACGCATCGTCTCTTTTTGACGGCTGTTAATATGCAATGTGTTTTGCTTGGCGCTGATCCATTTCCCCTGCCGGCTGATTTCCTGCAAGTTCCATGTTTCCTTTGTCGGCTGTATCTGTGTGGTTTCGATCATGTCTTTGTCAGCAGAAACGACCGGTGTCAGTAAGAGCTGCGCGATCTTGTCAATATCTGACAGTGATGCAAACTGTGTTTGGGAAATGACTTGATCGCTGCCATAAGCAAAGGGCAGCACGTTTTTATTTTCATATAAGGTCAAAGCACCTTTTTCGGCAATCGGCACATAACCGTAAGGCGGCTTGTTCTCGCTGATCAGATAGCGGGAAGAGCTGAAAGCCAAAAAGAAGGGATTGCCGTTTTCCAAGGTCGATACACGATTGCGTAAGGAAAGGTTGTTGCGCATGACATCATAATAGAAATGATTGTAGGACTGGGCATGGATCGAACTGTAAATAGAAGTTTTGCCAAGCGGTGCCATGCTGAGATTCATCGACTGTGCATTTTCATGGTAGTCGGCGATCTTTGTAAAAGGTGTATGCGCTAAATCCAGCGATGCGATCCATGCTTTTTTCGCTGCCAGTTCTTTGATCCGCGCATAGGAGATTCGCGGTTCTCCCTGATTCGCCTGTACCAAGATGATTGCCATGATCAGCAGATAAGCATAATAGCCCTTTTGTTTGCGATTACCATTAGCCCAAAGAATCACAAAGGCGATCACAAAATCCCAAAATGCCCACAGCATGTTTTTTTGATAAACGATCAGCGCACTGATCAAAAGCAAACAGAGCGTTTGCTTGGCAGAAAGCGATTCATGACGATCCAGCCATTTACATGTTAATAAGATCAAAAACGGAAGCAGAGGGATGAGCGCTTTCGGGCGGGCATATAAGCCAAGATTCATAAGGTAAAGACAGATCGGTAAAAACAATATGCCCAGCATCACGATCGCCGCAATTCCCTCTCTGCTTTTATATTTTCCTGCCCATAGGAACAGACAGAATCCCATTAGCAGGCCGACCCCCATACAGTAAGGGGAATAAAGCAGCGCTTCCATCTTTATGTCCGGAGTGAAGAGCGCAGGCAGCGAAAACGCCGCAGATGTCTTTGCTCCGGATGTGAACAACGCATAGGCGCACGGCATCCAGAAGAAAGCCGATACCAGTACTGCCCCGCTATGCAATAGGATCAAACTTTTCCATAGCTTTTTGGCAGACAGTTGATGCGGATCCCAGCTCATCATCAGATAGGCGAAGCAGGCAAGCGCCCCACCGACCGTAAAATAAAAACTGGTCAAGATCATCATCGTGATCGCAAACAGATATAGATCGTATTTCTGCTTTTGTAATAAGCGATCCGCACCGTAAAAGCCTAGGATGACAAACGGCATGTAAAGCACGAAGATGACCTGTTTGGCGCTGTGATAAAACATCGGCGCCGCCAGCAAAAGACAGAGTGCTCCGAAAAACGCGGTTGCCGCTGCGACATGGCGTTTCAGAAAATGATGCAGCAAGATGGCGCTGCTTCCCAGCGCGCTTAAATGAATGATCGGCAAGATGAGCGACATCGAAAGGAAAGGAAATAAGTAAGATAACAGCACATCATAGCGATATAAGCCATAGTAAGCAAATGAAAAAACATTTTGTCCGCTGCCAAGATCGCTCATGAAATCCGGAAATAAACGATGTGTTCGGTAAAAGAAAGAACGGAAATCATCGGCAATGGCGATGTGCTGCGTATACCAGTCAGTCGAGGATCCAAATCCCTCCAACCAGATCAAACAGCCAAGTGCGCATAAAAAGGGAATGGCAAATAAAATGAGATCTTTCCACGAACGTTTCCATGCGATTCCCAAAGCATGCGGAAGTCGGCGCATAGCATCATCTCCTTTTCACACCGTTAGTTTCTCATCTATTTATTAAATTATGCCCTATGAAAATCTTAATAATTCTTAAACGCTGATAAAAAGTGAAAAAACTTGTTGTATAATGAGGACAAAGAATAGGAGAAGAGGATGGTCATATGCAAAATAAAATATTGGTCGTAGATGATAATCAGGAGATTCGTGAAGTGATCCGCGTATTATTAGGCAGTGAGGGTTATGAGATCATGGAAGCATCTAACGGAAGTGATGCCATTGCTTTGGCAAAACAAGCTGATCTGATCATTTTAGATATCATGATGCCGCAGACAGATGGCTTTCAGGCGTGTATCAAGATCCGTGAATTTTCCAATGCGCCGATCTTATTTTTAAGTGCCAAGGGGCTGGATCAGGACAAAGCATTAGGCTTTTCCAGCGGCGGCGATGATTATTTGACAAAGCCGTTTTCTTACAATGAGCTGCTTGCCCGCGTCAAAGCGCTGCTTAGAAGATATCAGGTCTATAAGGGAAAACGAGAAGAAGTCGAAGAACCGGTTTTACAAAGACAGGATCTGAAATTAGATACGAATACCCATGTCGTTTATCAAAACGGGAAACTGGTCAATTTGACCGATCTGGAATACCAGATCTTGTACTTGCTGATGAAATACCCGCACAAGATCTATTCGATCCAGAATCTGTATGAGAGCATTTGGAAAGAACCGTATTTCTATACGGCCAATAATACCGTAATGGTACATATCCGGAATTTACGAAAGAAGCTGGAGGTGGACAGTGATGCGCCAAGCTACATCAAAACCGTTTGGGGAAAAGGATATCGCTTTGAATAAACCGCATAAGATGAAGAAAAGCGCCTTTTTCATCAGAGTTTACTTAGTGCTGCTGATCAGTGTGGTCACCTTCTTTACGCTTTATGCGTATCGCAATGACGTATTGGATTACTGGGTGGAAAAGAACCGGATCGATCCTTCGCCTACTTTGCAGGAGGTGGAAAACATAAAGAAAGCCTTTTTGCAATATGATCCCGGTCAAGGGGATAAACAGGCAGCGGAAACGATCATCAGAGAAGAACTCGGATCTGACTATGACTTCATGGTATTGATCGAAGGCACTTGGACCGATACACAATCCGAGGTAGAAGCGGAAGAGTACTACAATATGTATGTGCAGTCTTATATTTCACCTATGAGCAGTTATAGAGCAGAGTATGCTTATAGCTTTTCACTGACCTTTGGTAATGACAAGGCAGGCGAGATCACGCTGTATCCGCTGTTTGGTGAATTCTATGCGATGGCAAGGACGGTCTGTCTGCTTTTGGCGCTGCTTGTCGGCTTGATCATTGCCATAGGACTTTATCTGTCACACCGCCATCATTTGGGCAGCCGGATCACGCAGCGGCTTATGAAAAGTCCCGCGTTGAAATGGCTGCATCATCTCTCTGTCAAACTGCTGGCAGTCAATTTATTTGCGGTGCTGTTGGCAGCTTCCACCTTTTTCTTTTTATATGAGAACCGTTACAGTTTTTTTGAGTTTGTCAATGAAATCGGCTATCAAAGGCAGGATGTCGATGCCGTTGCCAAACAGGTACAGACGATGATCGAAGAAAAGCAATACCGTTTTCATGTCGATGAATCATCAGAAAGCGCCAATGCGCAGGCGTTAAGCAAAGATATTGCGGCGCTGATACCGGAAGATCTCAATGTTTATCTATATGATGAAAACACGTTTTATTATGCCGGATCGTACCAAAACACAGAAACGCGCTTTGTTCGCGGAAGCATGTATAATGTCAATATCGTTGCCAATCCCTGTATCAGGATTTATCCGGCACAGCTGGCAGATGGGATCGGAGAATTATGGATCATTTATTATCCGTTAGTGGAACTGGTATTGCCATATGTCATCGTGGTTGCAATGATTGCCATTTCTTTATATCTCATCATCAGTTTATCTTTTACGCAGAAAAAAGTAACGGAGATCCGTTATATTTATGACGATATCGAAGTATTGTCAAATGGGGATTGGGATCATGAGGTATTTCAGGAATCAAGCGATGAGATCGGGCAGCTGGGCGATCATCTGAACCATATGCGCATATCCTTTTCTGAGAACATGGAGAAAGAAGCAGAAGCGAAAAGGGCCAATCAGGAACTCATCAATGCGATGTCGCATGATCTGCGTACGCCGCTTACTTCGCTCATGGGGTATTTGGAGATCCTGCAGCATGAAAAATATGAGCCGGAGCAGTTATCGGAATATTTGCATAAGTGCATGGAGAAATGTGGGCAGTTGAAAGATCGGGCGGATTCTTTGTTTAATTACTTTATGGTGTTTTCCGAAGAACCGCTGGAATTACAGGAAATCAGTATCTTTCAGTTTATGGAAATCGTGGATAACATGAAAGAGGAATTGGAATTAAACGGTTTTCACATTGCGATGGATGAATTATCGCAGGATGCACTGGTCGAGATCGACCGCAGACAGATGGAGCGTGTGTTTGACAATGTACGCACCAATCTGATGAAATATGCAAGAAAAGAGGGCGTAGAGATCAAACTGTTTTTAGATAAGCGTTTTACGATCATGATCAAAAACAGCTGTAAAAGACAAAGTGAAGCAGAGAGCAACTGCATCGGCTTAAAAAGCATTTATAAGATCATGGAGCGGCACCGCGGTAAAATGGAGGCGAAAAAGGAAGGAGAGGAATTTATCCTGTTTCTGCATTTCCCGATCTCGCATATCGCTTAAAGAGATGGATATCAAAAGAAATGTCAGCAGTCGTGCGGCGTTTCTTTTTTTGCATAGGACATTTGCGGGGAATGGGATTGTATAAAAAAAGATGATTTTGTAAACGATTACACTTTCTTTTTTTGAAACGTGCTTTTTCAGTTTGATTATATTATAATTACGATATGAGATAGAAAAGGAGAAACCATTATGAATCGTGCTATTTATATTACCGGTCATAAAAATCCCGATACTGATTCGATCTGTGCGGCGATCGCTTATGCGCATCTGAAGCAAAGCTGCGGAATTGATGCGATCGCATGTCGCCTGGGCGAACTGAACACAGAAACGGAATTTGTCCTGAATAAGTTTAAGGCGCCGCTGCCTAAGCTCATTCACAGTGCCCGCTGTAAGCTAAGCGACATCGACATGGATCAGGCAGAACTGGTCAGTCCCGATACGACGATCAAAGAGGCGTGGGATCTGATCATTCGCATCAAGAATAAATCACTGTTTGTCGTGGACGAGCAGCAGCGTTTGATCGGTGTCGTTTCGATGTCGAGCTTATCGAATGTGCTGATGAGTGATTTTAAGAACATCCGTGAATTTATGATGAAGACCCCACTATCTAATATACAGAAAACATTGAATGCGACCTATATCGTAAAAAGCGATCTGTATAAAAGCAGCGGTTATGTGCATATTTTGGTGTCAGGCGATCTGGCGGATTGTGAAGATGTCTTTGAAAATTCGATCGTGCTGCTGGGCAATCAGCCGGATATTCAAAAGAAAGCGATCTTGCAGGGGGCAAGCTGTATGATCGTGATCGGCAATCCGCAGGTAAGCGAGGAAATCATTGATCTGGCAAAAGAACGGGACTGTTCGATCCTCTCTACGCCATATGACGCATTGCAGGCAGCGCGCTTGATTTATCAGACACCTTCGATCGACAATGTGATGGGTTTAGATGTCATGGTATTCCATGATCGGGAATTTGTCGATGATGTATCGGATAAGATGAGCAAGACGCGTTTCAGAAGTTATCCGGTGTTGGATGAGCATAAACGGGTCATCGGCGCCGTATCGCGTTTTCATCTGTTCAATTATGAAAAAAAGAAGCTGATCTTATTGGATCATAATGAGCGTTCACAGAGCATCAATGATCTGGAAATGGCAGAAGTGCTGGAAATCATCGACCATCACCGCATCGGCGATATTGAAACGAGCAATCCGATCAATTTTCGCAACCAGCAGATCGGCAGCACCTGTTCCATTATTGCGACGATGTATAAAGAGCAGGGCATTGAGCCGACACCGACGATCGCGGGATTATTATGTTGTGCGATCATATCGGATACGATGAATTTTAATTCTCCGACATCAACGGCACTGGATCGCTCGATTGCCGATGATCTGGCACAGCTTGCGGGCATTGATACGGATGCGCTCGCCAAAGAAATGTATGAATCGGTGGCGACGCTGCGTTTTAAGTCTTTCGGGGAAATTCTTTATAATGATTTTAAGGAATTTTCCATAGAAGGCACCAGACTGGGGATCGGACAAATCAATCTGTTGGATATTCGTGAACTGGAGATCATCAAGAAAGAGTTTGTCAATTACATGGAAAAGGTCAATAATGCGAATCAATATGATCTGCTGATGATGGTCTTTACCAATGCGGAAGGCAAGGGCAGCAATCTGGTGTTTGTGGGAAGCAAGGGCTGGATCATCGATCAGGCATTCAAAGATGCGCAGAAGGAAAAAATGTATTTTGTGGAGAATGTCGTATCGCGTAAAAAACAGCTGATTCCGGCAATCTCAAAAGTATTGAAGGAAGTATCGCTTTGATAAAGAGGTGATGGGATGCGTGATGAAAAGGAAATGCTGGGACTGATCATTGAAACAGCACGTTTGGATGAACGCATCAAAGCGGTATGGATGAATGGGTCTCGTGCCAATCCTCATGCAAAGCGGGATTTGTTTCAAGATTACGACATTGTTTATCTGGTGGAGGAAACAAAGCCGTTTTATGAAGATGCTTCTTGGATCGATCGTTTCGGCGAGCGGCTTTATGCACAGCGTCCCGATGAAGTGGATCGATGCAATGGTCTGCCGGTGGATTTTGATCAATGCTATGGCTGGCTGATCCAGCTTGCGGATGGCAATCGCTTAGATCTGCATGTGGTAACAAAGCAGGATCATACGTTTTTAGAGGACGGTATGTATGTGGTGCTGCTTGATAAAGAGCATCGTTTTGATGAGCGGCATCTGCCAAGTGATGCTTTCTATTATGTGAAAAAGCCGACACAGAAGCAGTTTTGGGCATGTTGCAATGAGTTTTGGTGGTGCCTGAATAATGTAGCGAAGGGATTGTGGCGAAAGGAAGTCCCTTATGTGCATGATGCGCTGTATCAGGGCAGTCATCCACAGCTTATCAGGCTGTTGTACTGGCAGGTCGGATTTGCACATGATTTTCAGGTTTCCTGCGGGAAAAGCGGCAAGTACCTTGAGGACTATCTGGAAAGGGATGTCTGGAATCGCTTTTTGCATACCTATGCCGGTTTTGAGATAGCAGATCTTTGGCAAGCAGTTTTCTGTATGTGCGATCTGTTTATGGAAACCGCGCAGGAGCTGGCAAAGCGCTATGGCTATCACTATGATCAAAAAGAAGCCGATGCCGCCTATGCGCATTTACGCCATGTGCATGGACTGCCGGCAGATGCCAAGGCGATTTACGAGAGATGAAATAGTAGAAAAAGGGCAAAGCTGCTCTTTTTTAATCGCTATATGGTGTGAAAAAGACAGATCAATAAGTCTCTTTTTCCTGTTGTAAGCGCTTGACAATATATATATATATATATATACTGGTATTGAATAAATAAGCGGGAAAGGAAAAGGGAAATGAATACTATGAGAGAAAGCAAGGCTTTTTATAAAAAAATGATGATGATTTTATTAGTAGGTATGATGGGGGTCGGTGTTGTCGGCTGTGGGAGCAGCGATATAAAAGAAGAAGCACCGAAAGAAGATAATGTTGAAAAAGAAAAGCAGAATGAGCAAGATAGTATCAAAATCGGCCTAGCTGAGCAAGCGAAATACCTTCCAAATCAAACAATGAATAGTGAAGCAACAAAAGCACTTACAGCGGGTACACTTATTGATGCAGAGGATCTTACGGAAATGCCGGATGAACTTGTTTTAGAGGAGGCAGAACTGGCGATTGGATATCGTTATAATACACTTTATAATACAGAGGGATCTAATCCTGTTCCAACTGAAATGATTGATGGAATGCCATGGGAATTAAATGAAGAAGGGCATACAATCACAACGACAGATGGAGCTAGAATGGAAGTGATATTTTTGGGCATATCCATTGTTCCAATCGCTGATTATCAAAAGGATAAGAGTACAGAGAAATGGAATAAAATGATTGATTCTGATGGGTTGCTAGTACCTGCGGGCGAAGTGCTTTCAGAAGAAAAAATCAAAGAATTAGATGCAAAGTAACAGGATCGTAATCAAGCATTTTTGAAAATGAACAGGAAAGATGAAAAAAACTTCGGAATGACCCGAAGTTTTTTTAAGCATCACTATCTTCAAATTGTGATTGATAGAGTTTGGCATAGAAACCGTTTTGCGCAAGCAGTTCTTCATGTGTTCCTTTTTCTACGATATCGCCGTGATCCATGACTAAGATCATATCAGCGTCACGGATCGTCGATAAACGATGTGCAATGACAAAGGATGTTCTGCCTTTCATCAGATTATCCATTGCTTTTTGAATACTGATTTCCGTTCGAGTATCGACAGAGGAAGTGGCTTCATCAAGGATCAAGATCTGTGGATCTGCCAAGATGGCGCGGGCAATGGTAAGCAGCTGCTTTTGACCTTGTGAAATATTAGAGGCTTCTTCATTTAAGATGCTGTCATAGCCATCCGGCAGGGTATGGATGAAGTGATCGACCTGTGCTGCCTTTGCGGCCGCATAGATTTCTTCATCGGTAGCGTCCTGCTTGCCATAGCGAATATTGTCTTTTAATGAAGCATGATAGAGCCAAGTATCCTGCAATACCATGCCGAACAAGCCTCTTAGATCATTGCGCTTAAACTGCTTGATATCTAACTGATCGATCAAGATCGCCCCTTGGGTAACATCATAATAACGCATCAACAGCTTGATCATCGTTGTTTTACCGGCGCCGGTCGGCCCGACGATCGCCACTTTTTGTCCCGGTTTTACCACAGCGGTAAAATCGTTGATGATCGTCTTGTCCGAGGTGTAGCCGAAATTGACATGGGCAAACCAAACTTCGCCTTTCAGATCTTCGGTGCTCAACGCATCTACCGGATCTGGTGTTTCTTCCTGCTCTTCCAAGAAAGCAAAGACACGTTCCGCAGCCGCCATCGTCATCTGCATCGTATTGGAAATCTGTGAGATCGACTGAATCGGCTGGTTGAAGGAGCGTACATACTGAATAAAAGCCTGAATATCACCGATCGTGATCGTTCCTTGCGCCGCATAGAAACCGCCTAAGATGGTAATTAAGACGTAACCGATATTGGAAATAAAACTCATGATCGGCATCATCAGACCGGAAAGGAATTGAGATCGCCAAGCACTGTTGTAAAGCGAATCGTTTAATTCATTAAACTGTGCAACCGAGCGCGCTTCGCCGTTATAGGCCTTTACGATCGTATGCGCACCATACATTTCTTCGATATGTCCGTTTACATGTCCTAAATAATCCTGCTGCTGGCGGAAGTATTTTTGTGAATACTTGATGACGACCATGATAAACAGCATGGAGATCGGCAAGATCAGCAGCGCCACAAGGCTCATCTGCCAACTGATGGAAAACATCATGACCAGATAGCCGATCAGCTGGGTCAAACTGGTAATGACCTGTGTCGATATCTGATTTAAGTTCTGCTGAAGCACATCGACATCGTTGGTAACTAAGGACAGCACTTCACCGTATGGACGTGTGTCATAGTAGGATAATGGCAGCTTATGCACCTTTTCTTCGATTTCTTTCCGCAGCTTATAGGCGATCTTATTGGAAATACCGGTCATTAAGAAGCCCTGTACGAGGTTACATGCCGCTGATACGATATAAAGTCCCAGCAGGAACAATAAGATCCTGGCGATCTTGTCAAAGTCAAAGCCTTTGCCGTTTTGTGCGATCAGATTCATCAGTCCTTCAAATAGAACCGTTGTCGCTTCACCCAGGATCTTCGGCCCGACGATCATGAAAATGGTTGCCAGCGCCGCAATGACCATGACGATTACCATCGTAATTTTATAACTGCCCAGATAGTGCAGCAATTTCTTTAATGTACCTTTGAAGTCTTTGGCTTTTTCACCGCTCATAGCAGGACCATGTCCCATCGGCCCTCTGCGTCTTGGATTCGTTGTTTTTTCGCTCATATTACAATTCCTCCTTTGACAGCTGTGAAGATGCGATTTCATAATAAGTCGGACAAGTTTTCAATAATTCTTCATGTGTGCCCTTGCCGACGACTTTGCCCTCATCTAACACTAAGATCTGATCGGCGTGCATGATAGTGGAAACACGCTGGGCAACGATCAGCAGCGTCGCATCGCTTAAATTCTCATGCAGCGCATTTCTTAACTTTGCATCGGTCTTAAAGTCCAGCGCTGAAAACGAATCATCAAAGATATAGATCGGTGCTTTGGTTGCGAGTGCGCGGGCGATCGACAGACGCTGTTTCTGTCCGCCGGATACATTGGCGCCTCCTTGGGCGATCAGATCTTGATAGCCGTTCTCTTTGCTTTCAATGAATTCCTCAGCCTGTGCGATCTGCGCAAACTGCTTGATTTCCGATAGATCGGCGTTCGGGTTGCCATAGGCGATGTTTTCGGCGATCGTACCGGACATCAGAATGCCTTTTTGCGCTACATAGCCGATCTGTTCGTGCAGGTCATGCTGCTTCACTTCCCGGACATCGACGCCGTTTACGAGAATGGCGCCTTCGCTTACATCATAAAAGCGCGGGATCAGATTGATCAGCGTTGATTTGCCGCTTCCCGTCGAACCGATGAAAGCAACCGTTTCACCCGGCTTGGCGGTAAAGGAAACATGCGAGATCACATATTCATCGGCATTGTCATAGCGAAATGAAACATCTTTGAATTCCACAACGCCGCGCATATTTTCCTGAAATGGTTTTGGTTCAAGCGGATCTTCAATACTTGGCTTTGTCTGCAATACTTCGTTGATACGCTGGGCGCAGGCAGAAGCACGCGGTACCATGATGAAGATCATGGAAATCATCAAGAACGCCATGATGATCTGCATCGCGTATTGAATAAAGGCCATGAGGTCGCCGACCATCATATTCGCATCGGCAATCTGGTGTCCGCCAACCCACACGATGAGCAGCGTCAGGGTATTCATGATCAGCATCATTGCCGGCATCATTACGGTAATGACTCGATTGACAAATAATGAGTTGGCAGTCAAATCGCGGTTTGCCTGATCAAAGCGATTCTTTTCAAATTCCTGTGAACCGAATGCTCTTACGACGAGCAGACCGCTTAGATTCTCTCTGGCGACCAGATTGATCCGGTCGATCAGCTTCTGCATGATGCGAAAGCGCGGCATTGCCACTTTCATGATCACACCGATCAAGGCAAATAACAGCACCAGCGCCACGGCAAGCGTCCATGTCATGGAAGTATTCTTTCCCATGATCATGATCAGACCGCCAATCCCCATGATCGGTGCATAGGCGAGCATACGGATGCCTAAAATGATCACCATTTGCACCTGGGTAATATCGTTGGTGGTGCGTGTGATCAATGAGGAAGAAGAAAAGCGGTCAAATTCTTTGGCGGAAAAGCTTTCCACTTTTTCAAAGAGATCCTTGCGCAGTCCTCGGGCAAAGCCGGCTCCGATACGGGATGCCAGAAAGCCGACGGAAACCGCCGCGATCACGCCGAGCAAAGAGATGCCCAGCATTTTCAGACCGGTCGATAAAATATACTGCATCTGTATCTCATCTAGGTCCATGCCCAGTTCCTGATAAAACAAAGAGGTCATCACCGAAGCGGTCTGGGTGCTTAAGCTTGCTTCTAAATCACTGCTTTGGGTTTGCGGCACACGCTGTTCTTGTGGAATCGCGGCAAGCATCGGCAGCATCTTGTAAATTTCTTCCATGTCGATGTTTTCCATGTTTGCTTCACTTTGCGTTGTATTCGCTTCTGTTCCCATACTGTTCAAAAACGTTAGCATGCGTGTCGTCGCGCTGCCGAAAGCACTGTCCAGATCTTCTCTTTGCTCATTGCTTACATCGCGCAGTTCTACGGTTTGCGTCGTATTTTGCACTTCGTCTGATAAGCTGTCGCGCCGCTCGCTTATCTCACTTGTATAAGCGTCCTCTACCAGTGCAATTTCTTTTTCATTCATAAACAGCTGCATGAGCTGCATACCGTTTTTCGATAGGATGTCAGGTGAAGCATGATCGATGCCGCTGTTTTGGATGCCCACATTGACGATGTCTGACATATAGTTAGGCAGACCGAGATCACACATCGCCTGGACAAACAGCAGCGCCACCGCTGCGACGATCATAACGGTAAACGGTTTTAGATAACGAAATAGTTTACTCATTTTTATCCTTTCCTTTCAACATTGTTTCATTCATCACTTCCTGCATAATGTCAGGAATACGGTTTAAGATGCGGGTGAAATGGCTACGGTCGGTTTCACCGAGCTTTTCAATAAATAGGTTCGTGCGCCGATCCATCACTTCCTTTTGCCGATGCAGCACGTTTTCACCGGGTTCAGTCAAATAAACATAGACATTGCGACGATCCCGCTTTGAGTTGATACGCTCGATATAGCCCTTTTCCTCTAAATCGCGCAGGGCTCTGGAAATGGCCGGTTTGGATACTTCCGCAGACTGGCATAGATCACTGATCCGTGTCAAACGGCGCATTTGTTGGTCAAGTGTGACCAAAACGGCCTGCTCCTTGATCTGCATTAAGAGATAGAAAGCAAACTGTGGCAAACAGTCATTTTGATTGCTGTGAAAATCCTGCATGAACCGCTTGATGCGATGCATGGCAGTAAGCAGTTCTTCCGTTTCATTGCTTTTCATAAAACCGCCTCCCTTCAAAATAATTAACAATGTTAATGATTATTATAGTCAACTGTTTATAAAAGTCAATCAAATGATCTTCAAAAGATGATGTGAAAACATGTGAAGCAAATGGATTGGCAAAATGCCCTATTCATTTTGGGTAAATTCTATTATAATAATGGACAGATAAAATAAGAACATGCAAATATTGATAAAAAAGACCGGTGTTTTGGGATAAAGGCGAAAAGAGGATTGGGCAATGGAACGAAGGCAGGAAGTAAGAAACGGCTTAAAAGACGGCATAGCGATCGGCATGGGGTATTTTTCGGTATCCTTTGCCTTTGGCATGCAGGCGGTTTCCGTTGGCATTTCACCGTGGATTGCGGCATTGATGTCGCTTACCAATATGACCAGCGCCGGGCAATTCGCTTCTTTACCGCTGATCGTGCAAAACGGTTCGCTGATCGAATTGGCCTTGACCCAGCTTGTCATCAATTTGCGTTATGCGCTGATGTCGCTTTCTTTATCACAGAAATTAGATCATGAGGTAACGATAAAAGATCGGTTGATCATCGCATTTGCCAATACTGATGAAATCTTTGCGAGCGCCAGTGCCAGGCCCGGTAAAAATACGAAATACTATCAGTTTGCTTTGATGGTTCTGCCGATCATCATGTGGACGCTTGGCACGCTGTGCGGCGGCTTTATCAATACCCTGCTTCCTGAAAGTCTGCGCAGCGCACTGGGCATTGCGATATACGGTATGTTTTTGGCAATCTTTATTCCGCCTGCCAAAAAGCGACAGGAGGTGCGCATGGTCGTGCTGTTTGCGGTTCTCTTAAGCTGTCTTTTTCACTGGATGCCGGGACTTGATCAAATCTCCAGCGGCTTTGTCATCATTATCTGCACGTTATTAGCAGCCGGTATGGGGGCTTGCTTATTCCCGATCAAGGAGGAATGTTGATATGAATCCATTGCTCGCTATTTTGGTCATGGCGCTGACTACTTATTTGATCCGGATGTTGCCGCTGGTACTCTTTCATAGAGAAATTACACATCCATGGGTGCGCTCCTTTTTACATTATGTGCCTTATGCAGTTCTTGGTACAATGACGATTCCCGCTGTTTTTTACAGTACGTCCAGTGTGGTGAGCGCAGCGTGCGGCTTGGGATGCGGCGCCTATCTCGCTTACAGAGAAAAAGACATGGTCATTGTGGCAGTTGCGGCAGTGATCGCAGTGTATCTCTGTGAGCTGCTGTTATGATCAAATCCTTTTTTTGAATCAATTATTTTGAATAGAGAAAAAACGAAGTCGTATGCTTATTTCAGCTGACTTCGTTTTTCAATGATATGAAACAGATCGCGAAGCAATGCCTTGGTTTCGGTACCGGACTGGCGATAGATGCGAATGATGCGCGCTTCTTCTTGGTTCATGATGAGCGGTGCATCCTGCTCCTTGTTTTGTTTGACCCGGTACAGCTCATTAAGATCTAAATCTAAATAGGAGGCGATCGCTCCCAGTGTTTCCGGATCGGGGATGCGATGATTCTTGATATAGCCGTTCAAAGTGGTGGCGCTGATATGCAGTGCGGCAGCCACCTGTTTCTGTGTCATATTCTTTAATTCAATAGCAGATAAGATCGTATCTCCCAGCGTTCTTCTCATGATCATCACCCTATAATTTATAAACTTATTATAAGTGATGAAGATGGCGAAAGATGTAGATATTCGAGATTAAGAAAGTGAATTTGAAAACTACACGAACTGCGTATTTTCAAATGTGGCTGGGAAGGGAAAAACACTTTGCCACATGGTGCATAAAATAGAGTGGGTGATAGAGTGAAAAAAGAAAGGTGGCTGTGGATCGCATTGATCTTATTGGTACTGATGGTCGGCTGTTTGATGGTATATATGAGCGATCGATGGGAAGTGGATCAACTCGATATGGAAACGCTTGCAATAAGGAGTTTTTTTCTCTATAATTAAAATGTAAAATTTAAGGAAAGGGGCTTGACAGAGATGAAAAGACGCGGCATAATGAAGCAAGCAAGCAAGCAAGCAAGCAAGCAAGCAAGCAAGCAAGCAAGCAAGCAAGCAAGCAAGACCTAAGTCTGCCTAATTTTTCTCATCAAGCGGAGCATGATGCCGATTTTATAGGCGCATCTCGTCCTGTTTTTTATGGGCGAGATGCGCCTTTTGCGTGCAAGAAATAACGAGTGTTTTTCAGAAAGGAGAGTAATGATGAAAGTGAAAAAGTGGCTCAGTTTATTTACCGTTATTTGCTTGGGATTTCTTGTCGCCGTATCACCAAAAAATGTTTTTGCGGCAGGCAATCTGCAAGTACGCAATGGTACAAGTTCTGTTACATTGACACAAACAAAGGCGGATGTTTTTGGGGATGGTACTGTTTCATATGATGCAGATACCAATACGCTTACCTTGAATCACGCCACATTGGCACCAACGACCAATCCATCTATGGCGGCGATTTACGATACAAGAGGGGTAGGATTAAAGATTGTGGTAAAAGGAGAAAATAAGATTGTCCATGATCAAGCAATCTATATCACACAAAACGGCAATTTGGAAATTAGCGGAGAAGGCAGCCTGCGTGTTGAGGGAAGCGTTTATGCAATTCAAGGATCTGGAAATATCACAATCGATCAAGCAAAGGTAACTGCCAGCACGACGGGCAGCAGTAATGCCGGTATTCATGCCAGTGGATCGATCTTGTTGCGGAACAAGTCGAATGTAAGCTCAAGTGCAGCGAATTATCATGGCATTTACGCTACAAAAGGGATCACGGTTGAAAACAGCACACTGATCGCTTCTTCTCGTTGTACAAATGGTGCTTACAGTGGTATAGAAGCATCAAGCGGCGACATTACGATTGCCGATTCCGATGTTCGCGTAACGGCGAATATAGGTGGGATCGCAACAGCGATCGGCGATATTACGACGCAAAACAGTAAGGTATCTATTATATCTGGCGATGCTGCGATCAATGGAAAATCAGTTGCGATTTCTGGCGGATCGGTTGATGCGACGGCTCTAAATGGAGAGGTAAATGCGATTTATGCGTGGGATGGTCCGATAACGATTAGCGAGGGGGCAACGGTGATTGCCAATGCGGAAGATGAAAGTGCATTTCCGGCAATTTACGGCAATGGCGGCATTGTGATCAAAAACAGCAAAGTAAGTGCCGTATCCGGAGGCGATGCCGCAATCTTCTCACCGGAAACGATCATAATTAGTGAGAAAGCAGAGATAGATGCGAATGGCTATTATGCTGCGATCAATGCCAGTGAAGACGTTATGATCTCTGACAGCGTGGTGAACGCAACCGCAGCAGAAGATGTTGCGATTTATTCAGGAGCAGACGTGGCAATCACAAACAGCGCCGTATATGCAAACGGTGTTATAGGTAATGAAGGTATTTTGGCAGATGGCACTGCATCCATTGCTCATTCATGGATCGTAACATCAGGTGCAGAAACATTTGAAGGTGAAATCGAAAATACAGCATTGTTTCATCAAACCAACGGTACTCTCATCGGCACTTTATCTTTGTCAAATGATGTGGTACTGCCTTTCGGTTCGTCGTTGAACTTTGCTGATGGTTCCCAACTTACAATCGAAAAGGGTACTACCTTTACCAACAATGGAACAATAACCGGATCCATTCGTATCGTTAACAACGGTACGCTCCTTTGCAACAGCCATGTGGGAGGCATAGCAGATTGTGTGCAGTGCGCAGTATGCGCCGTCTGCGGCAATGCATATGGAAACGTGGATGTGATGCACCACAAGCATTTAGAAAAAGTGAATGCCGCTTCAGCTACCCATTTACAAGAAGGCAATATCACATATTGGCATTGTGATGACTGTGATCGATATTTTACCGATCAAGATGCAAAAAAGGAAATTACTTATGCCGATACGATTCTTTCAAAACTGCCTCATCATGAAAACTTGGATACATGGGAAGCAAATGAGCAGATGCACTGGCAAGTCTGCACCTGCAAAGAAAATATAAATGAAGGGAAGCATACCTTTGTATGGGTAATCGATCAGGAAGCGAGCGCAACTGAAAATGGATTGAAGCATGAAGTCTGTACGGTATGCGGTTATAAAAAAGCAGCTGTAGAAATTTTAGCAACAGGTGAATTGAACGAACAACCAACGACAACGCCTTCTACCGGCGACAACGGCAGTGCGGCATTGTGGCTTGTTTTGTTACTCGGGTCTGGCATTATTTTACATACGCTTGGTACTGCTGAGAGAACTAAAATATAATGCATCTAAACTAAGATAACGATTGTGTGTTGAATAAAACGTCTTGTGTGATGTGAGCGCAGGGCGTTTTTTAGAGGAAAGTTGTAATCTGCCGGTGCATATTGGTTTATCGCATCTAAACATTCAATGAAAATGTGGTATCTTTATAAAACTGCCGCAGCACTTAACACTATGGGGCAGGTCTTGCTCCTTTCCGCTTAACCACTTTTTACAGAAGAAAAAATGAATGAGATACAAATCATTACCTTTCCTGATAAAAACAGGTGTTGGTTGTCGCTTTTCATCGTTTCCGCTTCAGTTTTAATTCCTGCTGTTTCCCTCTATAAAAAACAGAACAAATGCGGTATAATAGTTAAATCGTAGTGCTGTGTCAAGCAACCGTTATGAGAAACAAAGGAGCGTAAGAGATGAAGGAATATTTAGAATATTTAACAAAACATTTGCCGGTGCGCTTTTCTAAACGCCAAAAGCAAAACGCTGCCGCATGGATCAGCGATGAAATGGAAAAGCAGGGATATCTATGTGAAACGATCCGGCATAAAAAATACTTTACGAGTGTCAGAAATATCGTGGCAGGCAATCTGAAGCAGGCCAAGACGATCATCGTCGTCCCTTATGACACACCTTCCAGAGTATTCTGGCATAAGTTTCTGTATTATCCTTTAGACGGCAATTTATCTGCAAGAAAATCACTGTTTCCGATGTATGTGCCGATTTTTCTGCTTTATTTTTTGATGCTGGCGTTGATGTATGGCATTCCTTATTTCATGCCGACCCCGGAGGCAGTCAGCGCTGCTTATATCGCGGGAATCGTGCTGCTGGTTTTGATCGTAGCACTTTTGGCAAAAGGCATCCCTACCAGAAAAAATGCGATCTATCATGCCGGTGTTGCGACAGCACTGGAACTGGCGGCTTCGCTTGAAAAAGAACAAAAGCGAAATGTCGCATTTGTCTTTACCGATCAAAACAGCGGTAAATTTTACGGTGCTTATTATGTAAGACTGCGGTTAGATGAATTGAAAAAAAGTGCGCAGGTCATCACTTTGAATGGCGTCGGTGCCGGAGGCGAATTGGTGATCGGCTATACCAAGGGACAGAAAAAGAATGCCCAGGAACTGATCAAGGCGGCGGGCAAGCATCATCGCGTTGCATCGAAAAGCATGGATAGCGAGATGCTGGTGCAGTCCGCAATGCAGTATTTTCCAAAAGGCATCGTGGTGGCGAGCGGTGTTTATGATGAAAAACACAATCTGTATATCGATCGTTTACGCCGCAATCATGATGATCAGGTAGATGAAAAACAGCTGGAAGTCATCGTTTCCATGCTGAAAAACAATCAGAAATAAAATCGTGCGGTGTGATAACATACAGCAATCGCGATCGTATCAAACAACCGAAACGAAAAAAGGAAAGGAGGAAGAAATAAGATGTTTAAGAAACTGATGAATATTTTAACCAGCAAACCGGCTATCGTGGCGATGCTGATCTTGGTTCAGTTGATTATATTGGGAAGTGTCGTATTTACATTAAGCGAATACTTTATTACTTTCTATTTCTTCCTTTTATTTTTGAGCGTCGTCATGAGTATTTATGTCATTAACAAAGATGACAATCCGAATTATAAGATGACATGGGTGATGTGCATTATGTCATTTCCGGTATTCGGCGGCTTGCTTTATTTATTATTCGGCGGCAAGAAGGTACCAAAGGAGCTGCGGGTGCGTGATTATTTTTCTCAGCGCGATATCAGCGATATCTTGGGACAGGAGCATCGGATCTTAGATGATCTGAAAGAACACGATCCGGCAGCGCACAAACAGGCGCGCTATGTTTGGAAAAATGCGCATTTCCCTATTTACGACCATACCGAAACGACTTATTTCAAAGTCGGCGAAGAGAAATTTACAGCGCTGTTACAGGAATTGAAGCAGGCGAAGCGCTACATCTTTCTGGAATACTTTATCATCCAGGAGGGCAAGATGTGGAATGCGGTGCTGGATATCTTAAAGGCCAAGGTTCAAGCAGGCGTCGATGTCAGATTGATGTATGACGACGCAGGCTGTATCTTCAAACTGCCGAAGGACTATGATAAGACCCTTCGCGCATATGGCATCAAGACCAAAGTATTCAACCCGATCGAACCGCGTTTGGCGATGCAGATGAACAACCGCGATCATCGTAAGATCGTGGTGATCGACGGTGTAGTCGGCTTTACCGGCGGCATCAATTTGGCAGATGAATATATCAATATCAATTCGCCGTATGGGCATTGGAAAGATGTGGGGGTCATGCTGAAGGGTGCGGCGGTCTGGAATTTCACGTTGATGTTCTTGCAGTTTTGGAATTATGATGAAAAGATCAAAGATGATTATTTGTCTTATCAGCCGGATCCCGCCTTTTGTGAAAACATGCGAAATGATGGGTATGTGCAGCCGTTTTCCGACAGCCCTACTGACAGCGAACATGTCGGCGAATACAGTCATATCAATATGATCAATGGAGCCAATCACTATGTGTATGCGCAGACCCCGTATTTGATCATTGACAATGAAATGAAGACATCGCTGGTGCTGGCTGCCAAAAACGGAATTGATGTGCGCATCATGGTGCCGCATATTCCGGATAAGCGCTATGCCTTTATGATCACGCGCGCCAATTACGAAGTGCTGTTAAAGGCAGGAGTGAAGATCTATGAATACACACCGGGCTTCATTCATGCAAAGACCTTTGTAACCGATGATAAAATGGCGATCATCGGCACGATCAATATGGATTATCGCAGCTATTATCTGCATTATGAGTGCGGTGTGTGGTTTTATAAAAGCAGTGTTGTGAATGCTTTGAAACTGGATTATCTGGATACACTCGCCAAATGCCATCAGGTAACGCTGAAAGAAGTGCAGAATGTAAGGCTGCCGGTGCGCATGATGCGGGCGATCCTCAATCTGCTTGCACCGATGATGTAGCGACCGCGGCTTGCTTTTTTCAAGCTGTTTGATTACAATGAATGCCATAAAGATAAGGAGATAGAACGATGTTAGAACAAGTTGGACTTATTTGCGAAGGCGGAGGGACAAAAGCAGCGTACACCTCAGGGGTGTTACAGTGCTTCCTCGATCATGAATTATATTTTCCTTATGCGGTAGGAATCAGCGCAGGAGCGGAGAACCTGCTTCCTTATGTATCGCGGCAAAGAGAACGTCTGCGTGTAACCGGAGTGGACAGCGCATCGCAGAAGGGTGCGGTAGGATTGTCGCCGCTGATCCATGAACACGGTGTGTTTGGGATCGAAGCGACGTTTCAATTCATCGAGCGCAATGCGCCGCTGGATTATGAAACCTTTGCATCCAGCAGTACGCGTTTAGACATCGGTGTTTATAATATGGAAACCAATCAAGTGGAGTATTATGACAAAAGCTATTATACAAAAAACGATCAGAATTTGGTGAAAGCGGCTTGTGCGCTGCTGCTTTTGACAAAACCATATCGGTTTTTGAATGGATTATATATGGATGCGGGGCTGATCGACATGATCCCGATCGAACAGTCGATTCGTCAAGGCAATCGCAAGCATGTATTCATTTCGACAAAGGAAGCAAATTATGTGCGCAAACCGGCGCCGAAATGGCAGCTGCGGCTTTGTTCACTCGTATATCCGAAAAATAAAGCGATCCGCAAAAATCTGGAAAAGCGTCATGAACGCTATCAGGAGCAATGGGATCTGATTACCCGTTTGGAGAAAGAAGGGAAAGCGCTCGTATTGCGGCCAAGCGCCGATTATGGCATTACCCGCTATACCAATGATCAGGAAGCGCTGCAGAAGTGGTTTGATCTAGGATATCGCGATACTAAGGAACGACTGGATCAGATCATCCGATTCGTAAGTGAAGAATAAAAAGGTATCTCGTTCAGGCATGTAAAGAACAGATGGTACAAAGTACAGTATGAAACAAAGAAAAAGGTGTCTTTGGCAAGCAGATCCGTAAAACCGATAGGAGTTTTGGATCTATTGCAAGAGACGCCTTTTTTTGGTTAAGATAAAAATATTAGCGAAAAAACATTGATTGAAAAAGCAAGCGCCGGGAAAGAGAAATTGTAAATCAAACAGTTTTAAGCGATGTGCTGCGTGAGATGTTTCTCAAAACATAGCTCTGTGATTTTCCTTGTGGGTTTCTCAAAGATCATTTTTCAAAATATTTGTCAAAATCGTTTCGATGATCATGACGCATGCACGCAAAAAGTGTTCATCTTCTGCTTGAAAACGGTCGTATTTTGGAGAATCGATGTCCAATACCGCAAATACTTCGTCATGGATGATGATCGGCAGGACGATTTCAGAATTGCTGGCGCTGTCGCAGGCGATATGTCCTTTGAAAGCATGCACATTGGCGATCCTTTGTACTTTGCGTTTGGCATAGGCGCTGCCGCAGACGCCTTTGCCTTTTGCGATCTTGACACAGGCGGGCTTTCCTTGAAAGGCACTTAACTGCAAAGCGCCGTTTTTTACAATATAGAAGCCGACCCAGTTGATGTCTTCCAGCACCTCGTTGAGAAAGGCGCTGGTATTGGCAAACAGCGAAACGACATCGTCGATCTCTTCACACAGTGCTTGCAACTGCTGGCACAGGCGCGTATCTTTATCGGATTGATGGATCATGGTATTCCTCCTAGCTTGTTATTGATCAGATGGCATTTTATTTGATTCGGTAGTTGATCATGAATAAAAAGGATAGTCGAAAAATGACCAAACACACTGCGGCGAATGAAACCGATCAGCTGCTTTCTATGCATCTATTGGTCAGTGTCCATCCTTTTCTATTGTTATCATAACAGATAATCGTAAGAATAAACAGAGGGGCGATCACAAATCAGCAGCAGGCTGTTATAAAAAAGGGAACAAAAAGTTCCCGCTGTTTGTGTTTTGGGCATTTGACTGTTAGCAGCATATGCCTGCTATGCCTATAAATTTTCCGCTTTTTTAGAAAACTTTGTATAGATCTTGGAAATGGCCGGCGCTTTTTCAGCGGTTGGATGGTACCAGCCTTGCTTTACCATCGCATCATATACATCGCGCTGTACGCTTGAGATCTTGTCATACAATTTTTTTGCTTGTGTGTATAATTCCGGGGTTCCGGCCTCCTGCGTCAATAGATTGAATTCTGATTTCAGATGCTTGAGTGTTCCCAGCATTTCGCTGATGACTGCCTGCTCACAGTATCCGTTGTTTTGTTCCTTTGCCATTTAGTTTACCTCCTCGATGATGGAAAGCATCGTCTGATAAAGCTGTTTGATGTCTTTCATCACTTTTTTGTGTGTGGTCTTTAATTCCGGGGTTGTCAGTAAGGCGCTTTCTTCTTCAAAACGCTTCAGACAGGTGAAGGTCTGATTTAGGAGATCTTCCAGATATAAGCAGTCTTTCGGTGTTAATAGTGTAATATTCATTGTGCGTTCGCTCCTTTCAATTACAGTTTGTCCAGCCATGAAATTCCTATACATGAAATCTGTTATCTGCCGCAAAAGTCTGCTATAATATAAAAACGAGCGAGGTGAACGGCATGCTGAAAGAAAAAGACTATGTATATATTCAAAGCTATAAGCATGACGGCAGTTTGCATCGGACATGGATCAAGGGCTTTGTGATCGAAGTAAGCAAAGAACGGATCGTCGCCGTAACCGATCGTGCCTGTGTAGTGGAAAGCGATGGCCGCAGATGGATCACCCGAGAACCGGCAATCTGCTTTTTTTATCCGAATCAGTGGTTTAATGTGATCAGCATGATCCGCAAGACCGGTATCCATTATTATTGCAATTTGGCTTCCCCCAGCATTTATGATGGAGAAGCGATCAAGAATATCGACTATGATCTGGATGTGAAAGTACATCCGGACGGCAGTTACTTGATCTTAGATGAAGATGAGTATGCCCAGCATGGAGCGGAAATGGGATACAGCGAGCAATTAAAGCGGGCGATCGGGCTGGAAATGGAGAAATTGATCAAAAAAATCGAACGGCGTGAAAGTCCGTTTGATGAAAAAGAGATCGAACAGTTATACCGGCGTTATCAGTATTTATCGAAACATAACGGAAAATAGAAGAAGTAAAAGGCGTAATTTGCATAAAAAGCGAAAAAAATAAAAAAAGGGATTGACATAAGGGGAAAGAATTTGATATTATAAGCGAGCACCGAAAAGGGGTGCGAGAAGTCGGTCTTTGAAAACTAAACAGGAAAACGTCAATTCAAACCCGAATCGAAATGATTCAAGAAAAAGGAAAAGGACGCTAGAAAGCGTAGAGCTAAATCAAATGGAGAGTTTGATCCTGGCTCAGGATGAACGCTGGCGGCATGCCTAATACATGCAAGTCGAACGGACGGAAGATGAGCTTGCTCATTGGAAGTCAGTGGCGAACGGGTGAGTA